>JADKJL010000007.1 GCA_016721015.1 Lysobacterales bacterium | reverse complement strand
AAGGTCTGGATGGCACGCTGTTTTCCGCGGCGAACCCCGACGAGATCGCGGTACAAGTTGGTTCTTCGCGCTGGCGAACTGATCCTTCCCCAGATCGCCGGCTCAGCGCGTGGGCCAACTCAAGCCACGCTGACCGTGCCGTGATCCCGAGCGCATGCAGGCACGCAGGATCACGTTTTCCAGTTCGCGCGTTGCCTGGCCAATCAATGGCTCTTCAGCGCTTCCAGCGCATCGTCGAAACCATTCCACGCGGATACGTGTCGTAGCGCCCGATCGCATCCAACCTCAACAGGTGCCTTGCCAGCAGGATCACATCCTCGTCGCGCTCGCGCGCAACCGCGTAGCCTTCGACAGACATAGAGCGGATTCAGGCGATAGAAGAGGTCGCATGGCGAAAGTGGCCGGCCTCGACAGCTGCCCTCAGCGACACATTGGTCGCAGCGACGATACGCACGTCCGCAATACGCAACGGTCGTTCGCCCATTCCGGGCGGAACTCTCCATTCTGCAAAAAGCGCAGCAGAGTGGTCTGCACGCATGTGATGAAAGCTGAGTCGATTTCGTCGAGAAACAGGTTCCGCCGCGGGCGTGCACTCAACCAGGCCCGGCTCGTTGCTCTTGGCGTCGGTGAAAGCGCCGCGGCGATGCCGAAACAACTCGGACTCCAGCCGGCTATCCGGCAGCGCTCCGCAATTGACCGGAACGAACAGTACGAACTTCGCGCACTCGCATGGTAAGGATTTCCCGCGCCGCAAGCTCTTTGCCGGTACCGGTTTCACCCTCGATCAAGACTGGCGCGCGTTGCAGTTCGCGTAAGCGCTGCAGCAACTGCGTCCGTTGCAACGGTTCAGTTCTCGAGCATCGACGTCGAATGCGGATCGCTCTTGATGCATTGACAGAAGCAATTCAATTCCATTTCAATTGCCCGATTCATGGGTGTTCCTTGATGAACCCAAAGCCGACATTGGTCCGCCAATGATAGGGAATTGACCCGGATAACAGGTCTGCGGCGGCAGGCGCTGCAAGTCAGCATCTGTTCACGGCGGCGCTGGCTTCACTTAGGTTCGGTGGCGTCAACCGTGATATGTGATCTGTTTGAATAATCCGAGAAGAGGGCGCCTAAGCAATTGTGTTCAGGCGGACTTAGCGAGTGAAGTCACACTGAGAATCAGCCTGAACGAACTTTAGTGTCGCGATGCAGACAAGTCCTGACCTGACCAGTAACCAGCCGGAATTGCGACGTAAGCCGGCCGCTCCCACGGTGGAAATTCCGTGGCTCAGCGCGCAGGCACGAGAGGCCGTTTGATGCGCACTCTGCTCGCTGGGGGCGTGGCCCGCAGGGCATCCAAGACAACATGCGTACGCTGTGGGTTGAACCGCTCGGGTTTTGTGGAGTTCAACTCTTGAGGGAATGGAGCCATGAACAAGTCGAAAAGTTTTCCTCGGAAGTGCGTGAGCGGGCCGTACGCATGTTGCGGGAACATCGGACGTACTCTTCACACGTGAAGTGAAGGGCGGACGAATCGCCCAATGATGGATCCCTGTCGTCGCCCAATCTAATGACAACGTATATACTACGTCATCACATTAGTCTGCGAAGTTGCTATGTCAAAGGAATCCGTTTTCACAATGAAGCTGGAGTCCGAATTGCGAGAGCGTTCGCTGGCTGAAGCCGAAGCGGCGCATCGCCCCTGCATCACAAGGATTCGGGAACTGATGCGCGAGTTCGTCAACGCCAGCGTCAGTTGCGCGAGTACGATGAATTTCTGCAACAGAAAGTCGAGGTCGCCCGAACCTCAATGCGAGAGAACCGTGGACGAGCAACGACGAGGTTGAGGCGAAGTTCGCAGCCCATCGCGTCAAAGCGTCGGGCCAAGGGTGAGAAGTTCTGTGGACGCTGGAAGCCGAGCAAGACCGCGACCGCATTTGGAAACCATTGTTACTGACAACCCATTGGCGGCAGTTCGGATCGAATCACCTGTTCAGTGATGCCGCCGCGACTTAGTGACTTCCCGAAGCTCGGACTGTCGGAAGAATTGTTGGGACTCGCGAGTTTATCGTGCAAGAGCTATCGTCTTGTGTACGAGATCGTGCCTGAGCAAAACATCGTGTGGATTCTCGCGCTGGTACACGGCACGCACCACGGCCTCAAGCAAGTAATGAGGAATTTTCCGGAAAAACTAAAGAAGGATCTGCGATCGGCTTGCGAATCTTTCTGTACATCTAGTCTTGGCTCGCACTACGTGTCCCATCTGATGGGGTGCAAACGGCTCGGGGATTTGCTCCGGTGTCAGAGAGGAAGAAACCACAACTTTCGATGCTGGAGGTAAAATGGATCCCGAATACGAACGTACACTGTCGCCACTCAGTCGCTCCAATACCGACAAGGCCCGTGGTAAGCCTCGAGTTTATCGCGGCCCCGATACGGGTTGGACGCTTGAAGCCGTTGATACATCCAACAACTCAACGGTATGGGACGACCACTTCCCGACGGATCAAGCTGCGCTAGATGAGGGCTACGAACATCCGCGATGAAGGCATGAGTCGCTTGTAGGGCTATCAGCGACTGAGAGGTGAACTGTTCCGGGTTTGGAGGTTCCAACTCTTGGGGAATGGGAACCAAAGCGTTCCTCGGTGGCGGAACTCCGCGGGCAACAGTTGCCTGGATCAAGCGCGAACGGACGCGATTGAAAAGGGATGTGACCTTTTTTAAGTGACGCGCCAGCGTACTTCGCGAAGCATTCGATGACCGGTATGCGGTGATTGAGCGCTGCCGCAATGACTGCCCGATCGGAATACCCGAACTTTGCATTTAACACCGCAGTACCGCTACTCAAGCATCGGGGCGCCTTTCGAAGAAGAAGCAGTCGGGCAGGATGGCCGACGCGATGTACTCGATGTCCTTGGCCGACACGCCACAGGCGAAGAAGGCTGTCGCGCCAATGTTGGACGACTTCGACGAGTCCGATCGATTTTCCCGCGCGCTTCTTCCTCCGACAAACCGAAATGCCCCGCCTGCGAGAGCAGGTTGTAGATGCCTGGCCGTGCGACCGAGTCGCCGACAGTCAACGCCAGGTCGCGTCTCTCCAGGCTGACCATCGGTGTGGGCACGAGGTCGTAGGCGGGTGACAGTCGCCATCCCTTCTGTCGGCGAAGCAGAGCGCGTGGTTGCGTGGATGATCATCGTTGTTGGTCACGGCTGCATTGAAGACCATCCGCCTGAAGAGTTCGGCGCAGTCCGCTTGCGGCTTTCAGACCAGCGGCGCAGGTTATCGGCCAGCAATGGGTAGATGTAACGCGCTCTGTCCAGGGGGCTATCGCTGCAGTCGAGCACCGTCAGGCCACTGACGAGACCAATGCGCAGGTAGCCGTTCTCGGTGTGGTCGCGATCGAACCGCTGCAGCATCAGCACGTCGCTCTCGCCAACCGGTTGCAGTCGTGCCTTCGCGACGTTCACGCCATCTCGGGCTAAGTCGAGCGTCGCGAATTCAATTCGCTGCATGTTGAAGCGGTCATCTTTGGCTGGAAATTTTCCGAGCCAGAGACATTGCGCATCTTCAATCGTGGCCTTCGGCCGCGCGCCACCATGCTGGTGCCAGGATCGAGTTGTTCGAGCAGGTGGGCGGCCACTGGGAACCCCGCTTCGAATCGCCTGCGTGGCCTCGATCAGATCGGCCAACTGGTGCGTGCGGTTGTACTGGCGCTTCGGCGCCGGCGGTTTGGCCTTCAGCCCAAAGCTCAGGTATCCCGCCCCTTCTCGCGGACCATAGAGCAAATAGTCGATTTCCTGGAGGTCAGCCGCGCTGCGCTCGAGCTTGTGCTCAATCACCCGCCGTCCCCAGGCGTCGGGACCAGCGTCCCGCACCGCACCGGGAATCCCCTTGAGCTGGGTGAACTCGAAGACTTCCTTGGCAAGAGGTAGCTGGAACGGATCGAGATGAAATCGCCTCTTCGCGCTGAAGGTAACGGTCGCCGTAGCGAAACCGCCCTACCTGCGTGCCCTCGGGCAGTGTCTGCACTCTGAGTAGCGCTGCCGGTACCGTTTCCAAGCTACCGGGCAGTTGAACGTAGACATAGGCTTCGCGCTCAGAAGTCATAGTCGTCGCTCATCTTTCGAGCCTTGCCCGCCCGCGTGGGTCGTCGCGACGCTTCGAGCGCCTTGCCGTGGAGATCACCGTCCGGATCCGCCACGGCGTCCAGGGACTTGTCCAGCCCAAGTGCCCACAGCACCGTGAAGAAGACGCCGATCGCCGTACCTGGCTTTCCGAGTTCCAGCGCCGTGAGCGTATTTCGGTTGATGCCCGCCTTGCTGGCAAGCTCGACGACCGACCAGCCGCGTCGAATTCGCGCCACGCGAATGCGCTGACCCAGCTCAGCGACTCGTTCGGCGGCTTGTAGGGGAATCATGAATGTGCTCATTTAACTGGGCATTATATCCATTCAATGCCCGTTATATTAGGCATAATAGAATCGATACACAAGTCGGATTCCGGAAAAATCGCCCAACAAAGGCAGATACGTCGATAACGACCTGAAACTTAGACATTCCAGAATCAGATCGCCGCTCCCGTTGCGATGTATCTGCATCGAAAAGTACATTCCTGATCAATCCTGGGCGGTGACAACAGTCAAAAAGGGCTCTCGACCGAGCACTGGAGCAACGCCGCCGCCATTCGCAGGATCTTTCGAGAGGCGTTCGCTTCCAGCTGGATTTGCCCCTATTTCCATCCGCACAGCTTTCGCAACACCTTGGTAAGGCTGGGCCAGAAAACCTGTCAGACCCCGGAGCAGTTCAAGGCACGGAGCCAGAACCTGGGGCACGAGGGCGTACTGACCACCTTTACCAGCTATGGCGAGGTGGCAGCGCGCAGGCAGGGCGAGATCATCCATTCGCTTGGCAACTGCCCAGTCAACTCTGCTGGTGAACGCACAGACGAGATGGCGGAGGCTCTCGTGAGGAAAATGCTGGCGCTGGGGCTGGTGAAATCCGGCAGCTGATGCCCGCTCGCGCTAAAGCGCTGAATGGATACAAGTGGCGCCAACCGTATGAAACCGCGCACGAAGATGCCCACACCCCGTATCCTCACAAACCCGCTTGACCTTGGTCGCGCGCCACCCACAATCTCGATTCTGGATGCGCGGACTCCCAATAGGTCGCTGTTCCCAAGCCGACACCTCTCACATTCACAACTCAATTGACCGACAAACATGCTCACTGGTGAACTGCGCAGCAAGATTGACGCCATCTGGAATGCCTTCTGGACCGGAGGTATTTCCAACCCGCTGGAAGTGATCGAGCAGATCACCTACCTGCTGTTCCTGCGCCGGCTGGATGATCTGCAGCTGCTTGCGGAGAACAAGGCCAACCGGCTGAGCAAGCCGATCGAGCGGCGCATCTTTCCCGAGGGCAAGGACGGTATCGGCAAGGGTGGCGGACGCACTTACGATGAACTGCGATGGTCGCGCTTCAAGAACGCCGCGCCGGCCGAGATGTACGCCGTGGTCAGTGAGCACGTATTCCCTTTCCTGCGCACGGTGGGCGGTGATGGCTCGACCTACGCGCATCACATGAAGGATGCGCGTTTCACGATCCCCACTCCGGCGCTGTTGGCCAAGGTGGTGGACCTGCTAGATCAGGTGCCGATGGAGGATCGCGACACCAAGGGCGATCTGTACGAATACATGCTCGGCAAGATCGCCAGCGCCGGACAAAACGGCCAGTTCCGCACCCCGCGACACATCATCCAGTTGATGGTGGCGATGACCGCGCCGCAACCGAATGACATCATCTGTGACCCGGCCAGCGGTACTTGCGGGTTTCTGGTCGCCGCTGGCGAATACCTGCGTGACCAGAACCCCGACCTGCTGCACGACGCCAAGCTGCGTGAACACTTCCACCAGCGCGCCTTCCATGGCTTCGATTTCGACAACACCATGCTGCGCATCGGTAGCATGAACATGCTGTTGCACGGCGTGGAAAACCCCGACATTCGCTACCGCGACTCGCTGGCGCAAGAGAATTCGGCTGACGAGGAGGCCTACACCTTAGTGCTCGCGAACCCGCCCTTCGCGGGCAGCTTGGACTATGAGAACACCGCCAAGGATCTGCTCGACATCGTCAAGACCAAAAAGACCGAGCTGCTGTTCCTGGCGCTGTTCCTGCGCCTGCTGAAAACCGGTGGTAGAGCCGCGGTGATCGTGCCCGATGGCGTGCTGTTCGGCTCCAGCAAGGCGCACAAGGAGTTGCGTCGACGGCTGGTGGAGGAACACAAGCTGGACGCGGTGATCTCGCTGCCCGGCGGTGTATTCAAGCCCTATGCCGGCGTCTCCACCGCGATCCTGCTGTTCGCCAAGACCAACGTGGGCGGTACCGACCACGTGTGGTTCTACGACATGCAGGCCGACGGCTGGAGTCTGGATGACAAGCGCAACCCGCTGCTCAGCGACGACAAGCTCGGCGCGACACCCGCTTTTTGTCGTCACCCCGGCGAAGGCCGGGGTCCAGCGCCTTTGCCTCCGGAAGACCACGTCAAAAACAACCTGCCCGACGTGCTCGCCCGCTGGTCACAACGTGGCGCCGACGAGCTCAAGCGCCCTCGCACTGCGCAAAGCTTCTGCGTTCCCAAGGCCGACATTGCAACGCAGGGTTATGACCTCAGCCTCAACCGATATAAGGAAGTGGTGCACAAGGACGTGGTGCATCGTGCTCCACAGGAGATTCTAGGCGAGCTGGCGAAGCTGGAAGCTGAGATCGAGGAAGGAATGAGGGAGTTGAAGGGAATGCTGAAGTGATCTCTCGCATCTCAGTAAGAGGGTCCTTTCCATGTAAGAAATTGGCGGATGTTGTTACGTTTCTGGACAGTAGGCGCCGGCCGATTACTGAGTCGGATCGGCGGGTGGGCCCATTTCCGTACTACGGTGCCAATGGTCTGCAGGGATGGATAGACGATTTCATTTTTGACGAGCCGTTGATCCTTCTAGCAGAGGATGGAGGTCATTTCGGCGATCCACAACGTGGGATTGCGTACCGCATTTCCGGTAAGACGTGGGTAAACAACCATGCGCATGTATTGCGAGTTACATCTCAAGTCGATATCGCATACCTTTGTCGCGTTCTTGAGAACTACGACGTAACGCCATTCGTCACCGGAACTACTCGCGGTAAGCTGACTAAAGCAGGTGCCTCAGAAATTTTGATCCCGTTGCCTTCTATTTCAGAGCAACGGCGGATTGCGGAGGTACTGGATCGGGTGGATGCGCTGCGCACCAAGCGCCGCGCCACGCTTGCCCAACTCGACAACCTCACCCAATCCACTTTCCTCGATATGTTCGGCGACCGTGGCGAATACTCGCAACTTGAATCCGTCGTGGACCTCGCAGATGCTGTCTTCGGCAAGTATGGCGTGAAGGCGGGGCCGTTTGGCTCATCACTGAAGAAAGAGGATTACACGGCCAAGGGATACCGTATTTATGGGCAAGAGCAGGTTATCGCCGGTAGATTTGACATCGGGGACTACTACATTGGCGAAAGGAAGTATCAGCAACTCAAGTCGTGCGCGGTTGCGGAAGGTGATTTGCTGGTCAGTCTTGTTGGCTCCTTTGGGAAAGTTTTGGTCGTACCAGCGGGCATCGAGCCGGGCATCATCAATCCGCGACTACTGAAAATCACCCCTGACGAAACCTTGCTCAGCTCTATGTTCTTGAGCCATTTGCTCACACAGTCATCGGTGCAGGCGGCCTTGGGGCGGCAGGCTCACGGCGGAACGATGGGTATTCTCAATGCGGGCTTGCTAAAAAAATTGAAGGTCATCCTTCCTCCGTTAGCTCTTCAGAAAATCTTCGCTACTCGCATTGCGGCGATCGAAGCCCTCAAGACCACCCAACGCGCCGCGCTCGCCGAACTCGACGCCCTCTTCGCTGAGGTTTGAGGTTAATCAGGATCGTGGTCATCCAGGCGGCCGATCTTGGGCCCTATAGCTGTACCAGCAACTTGCCCCATCCAACTACATGCGCAGCAAGGCGGGTCAGAACACCTTCAATCGCCTCGACCCGATCATCTGCAAGGTGGCGTCTCCTCGGACCGGCGGTATCGTTCGGGTGTAAAAAGAGAGGCCCCTTGCGGGGCCCCGGTGGAATCCTACTAACCAGACTAGCCGGGGTTCAGATTCACTGCTCAAGGTACTCGTGTTGCGTTGTACAGGCAATAAACGGTAACCATTTGGGCCCCGTGTCCTACGGGAGAATTTGGCATGCCCGACTGTTCCGGATCTTCGGTACATTCCCATAACTACCGAAACTATGGAACACTGTCGGCATGCTGCCCAAACCGATCCATCGCCTGTTTGTACGCACCGGCACGCTCCGCAGCCGCGAGCTGACCGCGCGTGGTGTGTCGCGGGTACAACTGTCACGCTGGCTGGCGGCGGGTGAACTGCAGCGGCTGGGACATGGCATTTACGCGCTGCCGGACTACGCGCCGAATCAACATGCCTCGCTGGTGGAGGTGGCGCGCCGCGCGCCGCAGGTGGTGTTTTGCCTGCTGACCGCGCTGCGCTTCCATGAGCTGACCACGCAAGCTCCGTTCGAGGTGTGGATTGCAATCGGCAACAAGGATCATCCGCCACGGCTGGCGTATCCGAAGCTGCGGGTACAACGTTTTTCACCGGCCTCACTCGACTTCGGTGTACTCGAACATCACGTCGACGGTGCCACCCTGCGCGTGACCGATGTCGCCAAGACGGTGGCCGACTGCTTCAAGTTCCGCAACAAGGTGGGACTCGATGTGGCGCTGGAAGCGCTGCGCGAAGCCGTGCATGCAAGACGCACCACGGTGGATGCTATCTGGGCGGCGGCCAAGGTGTGCCGAGTGGCCTCGGTGATGCGTCCTTACCTGGAATCGCTGGCATGAGCGACCCGCGCGCCGACTCGGTACGCGCCCGACTTCTACAGCATGCGCGGCAGCGCGGCGAAGATTACAACCTGCTACTGACTCGCTACGCGTTGGAGCGTTGGCTGTATCGTCTTTCAGTATCGGATCAGCGTGACAGCTTCGTTCTGAAAGGCGCATTGCTGTTTTCGCTGTGGTTTGACCAACCGCATCGGCCAACACGTGACGCGGATTTTCTCGGTTTCGGCGTAGCCGATGCAGATCTGTTGCGCGAACGCCTACAGGCAATCTGCCGCGTGGCATGTGACGACGGCATGCGTTTCGACGCGGACTCAGTACACGTGGCACCGATCCGTGAGCAGGCCCGCTATGACGGCTTTCGCGCGAACTTGTTGGGCTGGCTGGGTACCGCTCGCTGCAGCGTGCAACTGGACGTGGGATTTGGCGATGCGGTAACCCCGGCCGCACAGGAAATGGACTATCCGACCCTGCTGGCGGACACGCCCGCACCGCGCTTGCGCGTTTATCCCCGCGAAACCGTACTGGCCGAAAAACTTGAAGCGATGATCGTGCTGGGCATGCGCAACAGCCGCATGAAGGACTATTTCGATGTCTGGGTGCTGTTGAGTCAAGCCGCGTTCGATCCGGTAGTGTTGGCGCAAGCCATTCACGCCACCTGCTTGCGCCGCGAAACGGCGTTGCCTGAGGATTGGCCGACCGGTCTGGATGACGAGTTTGCGAGCGATGTCGCAAAGCTGGCGCAATGGCAGGCGTTTTTGCGCAAGAATCGGCTGGAGGCACCCGCGCTGGCGGAGCTTATTGCAGAACTGCGGACTGCACTGACGCAACCGTTGGACACGGCAAGGGGATTGTCGAGGTGAGTCAATTTGTATTTCTCAGCGGGGAGTGGCCGCAGGTGGCTTCGGCGGCGATGCGCGCCGAGGCGCTGGCGTATCCCGATCCGCGTGCTGCCTGCTTCTATGCGCGGCGCGCGCTGGAGCTGGCGGTGGCTTGGTCGTACAAGCACGACCCTGCACTCAAATTGCCCTATCAGGACAACCTCAGCGCGCTGATCCACGAGCCGAGCTTCAAGACGGCGGCGGGCGAGGCGGTATTTACCAAGGCCCGCTTGATCGTGACTCTGGGCAATCGGGCGGTGCATAGCGCGCGGCCAATTCCCGCCAGCGACGCCGTGGCAGCGGTACGCGAGTTGTTTCACGTGAGCTATTGGCTGGCGCGCACCTATGGTCGGAGTCAGCGACCCGCGCCGGGAATTCGATTCGACCCATCGGCACTGCCTCAAACAACGCCTCTACCTGCGCAAACCGCGGCTCAGTTGCAATCGTTGGAAACCCAGCTACGTGACCGGGACGAAAAGCTGGCGACGCTTCTGGCTGATCGTTCCGGGCTGGATTCTGCCCTTCAGCGCGCGCGCGCCGAGGTGGCTGAGGCGCGCAAGGCGGCGACCGCACAGCCCGACACGCACGATTATTCGGAAGCCGAAACCCGCGATACCTACATCGACCTGCTGTTGCACGAGGCAGGCTGGACGCTGGATCAGCCTCGGGATCGTGAGTTCGAAGTAACGGGCATGCCCAATAATCAGGGAAAAGGTTTCGTTGACTATGTGCTGTGGGGCGACGATGGCAAACCCCTCGCTGTCGTGGAGGCGAAGCGCACGCGCCGCGATTCGCGCGTGGGCCAGCAGCAAGCCAGGCTCTATGCGAATTGCCTGGAACAGCAGTTTGGCCAGCGTCCGCTGATCTTCTATACCAACGGCTACCAGCACTGGCTTTGGGATGACACCCGCTATCCGCCGCGTCAGGTGCAAGGTTTCTATACGCAGTCAGAGTTGGCCCTGGCAATCCAGCGCCGCGATACGCGACTACCGCTTGCTGCCGCCGAAATCGACACGAAGATCGTCGAGCGCTACTACCAGACCCGCGCAATCCGCCGCATTGGTGAGGCGTTTGAGCGTGACAACGAACGCAAGTCGCTGCTGGTCATGGCGACTGGCTCGGGCAAGACGCGCACGGTAATCGCCTTGGTCGATGTACTGATGCGTTGCAACTGGGTCAAGCGCGCCTTGTTCCTGGCCGATCGCGTGGCGCTGGTGAACCAGGCATCAGGGCAGTTCAAGGCGTTTCTGCCGGATGCTGCGGCGGTAAATCTGGTGACCGAGAAGGACACCGAAGGCCGGGTTTACGTCTCAACCTATCCGACCATGATGGGCTTGATTGACGAGCGTGAAGATGGCCGCAAGCGATTTGGGCCAGGGTACTTCGACCTGATCATCATCGACGAGGCGCATCGCTCGGTGTATCAGAAGTACCGAGCAATCTTCGAGTATTTCGATGCCTTGCTGGTCGGGCTGACCGCTACCCCGCGCGACGAAGTGAGTCGCGACACCTACCGGCTATTCGACCTGGAAAGCGGCGTGCCCACCGATGCCTATTCGCTGGAAGAGGCGGTACGAGATGGATTCCTGGTGCCGCCCGAGGCGGTTTCCGTGCCGCTGAAGTATCAGCGCGAAGGCATCCGTTATGACCAGCTCAGCGACGAGGAAAAGGATCAGTGGGATGCCTTGGATTGGAGTGAGGAGGATGACGACCCGCCCGATAGCGTGAGCGCCGAAGCGATGAATCGCTGGCTGTTCAACAAGGATACGGTCGACAAGGTACTCGCGCACCTGATGACGCGCGGACTCAAAGTGGCTGGCGGCGATCGGCTGGGCAAGACGATCCTGTTCGCCAAGAACCAGAAGCATGCCGACTTCATCGCTGAGCGCTTCAATGCGAATTACCCGCACTACAAAGGCGAGTTCGCCCGAGTCGTTACCTACAAGACCGAGTACGCACAGAGCCTGATTGACGACTTTTCAAAGAAGGAGCGCGCGCCCCATATCGCCATTTCGGTGGACATGCTCGACACCGGCATCGACGTGCCGGAAGTGGTGAATCTGGTGTTCTTCAAACCCGTGCGCTCCAAGACCAAGTTCTGGCAGATGCTGGGGCGCGGTACCCGGTTGTGTCCGGATTTGTTCGCGCCCGGTGAACACAAACGGTTTTTCTACGTGTTCGACTATTGCCAGAACCTTGAATTCTTCAGCCAGGATCTGCCCTCGACGGAAGGCGGCCTGGGCGAATCTCTGGGTGGAAGGCTTTTCAAACGTCGCCTTGAGTTCGTCGCTATCCTTGACGCAGCGCTGGTCGCCGGCACTGACGAACAGCCGCCGCCATATGGCACCCCATCGCTGAAAGAGCTGCGCCAGTCAGTAAGCGGACTGCTGCACAGCGAAGTGTCCGCCATGAATCTGGACAATTTCGTGGTGCGGCCACATCGGCGCTTGGTCGAGAAGTTTGCCCGCTCCGAATCCTGGCAGAGCTTGAATACCGAGGCGATCCAGGAACTGGCCAGCGACGTGGCCGGCTTGCCTTCCGAAATTGAGAGCGACCCAGAGGAAGCGCGACGTTTCGATCTATTGCTGCTGAACCTTCAACTGGCACTCCTCCGCAAAGAACCAGAATTCGTTCGCATGCGCGATCAAGTGCGAACGATCGCCAGCCAGTTGGAGGAAAAGTCCGCGATCCCCATGGTTCGAGAGCAGTTGCAATTGATCCACGACATACAGGACGAGACCTGGTGGCAGGATGCAACGGTGTCGATGCTGGAGGTGTTGCGCCTGCGCCTGCGGATGCTGGTTCGACTGATCGACAAGCGCGAGCGCAAGATTCTTTACACCGATTTCGAGGATGAGCTCGGCAACGAGGCCGTGGTCGAACTGCCCGGCGTGTTCACGGACAGCGATCTGACGCGGTTCCGCCTGAAGGCTCGACATTTCCTGCGCGCGCACCAGGACCATCTCGCGATCCACAAGCTGCGCATGAACAAGGCACTGACAGCAGCCGACCTCGCCGAATTGCAACGCATGCTGGCGGAGAGCGGAGTCGGTAGCGCGGACGAACTCAAGCGCGCTGAGCAGGAAGCGCACGGCCTGGGAC
Organism: Lysobacterales bacterium; assembly: GCA_016721015.1. Lineage (GTDB taxonomy): Bacteria > Pseudomonadota > Gammaproteobacteria > Xanthomonadales > Rhodanobacteraceae > Dokdonella. The sequence continues at coordinate 194,629 of JADKJL010000007.1, read as the reverse complement.
TTTTCGTAAGGATGCTGGTGGGGATGGATCGCGAGGCCGCAAAGCAATCCCTGGGCGAATTTCTCGAAGGCAAAGCCCTGAATGCCAGTCAGATCGAGTTCCTCAACCTGATCGTCAACCACCTCACCGAGCACGGCGTAATGGAAGCGGCGCTGCTCTACGAGTCGCCATTCATCGACATCGCGCCACGAGGGCCGGAGGGATTGTTTACCGCGACGCAGGTGGATGAATTGGTTGCGGTGCTTGCGCGGATTCGAGCGACCGCCATTGCCGCCTAATTTCCATCTTCGCAGGCGCCATTGAGCCGCCCGGGCAATTTCATCCCTCACGGATTCGCCTTAAGCGCGCTGCACTTCCGATTTGAACTCCACGTTTGTGGAATCAGACACGAGCCGGGCGCTGGAAATTCTGGGGAACCTTGATGCCGACCTCACAGGCGACGCAATGTCTTCAGTCGAGCGTTTGATTCTCGGCACAAAAAAGCCCGCTACACGAGCAGGCTTTTAGAGTGTAAAGCATTGATTATCAAAGGATTCTGGTGGCTATGGGTGGACTCGAACCACCGACCCCGGCATTATGAGTGCCGTGCTCTAACCGGCTGAGCTACATAGCCAGAATTCCAAATTGAAGCGCGATATCCCGCCTGGAGTGCTGCGCTGCGAGCGGCCGGATGGCGGGGCCGTGCGAGCTTGGGGCTCCGAGGGGGCATCGGATTCTAGTGGCTGCGTCGTCGGTGTCAAGCGTGAATGTGACCCCGAGGCGGCTTTGAGCGCCGGGTGTCTGCCTTGCTTAGGTCTTTCGGGCTGTGGAAGAATCGAGCATATCGGCAGGTTCCGCTGGCCTTCGTGGGCACGGAGCCGACCCAACTGTCCGGCGATTCGCGCGCGACGTCGCGTTTGCGGGATTGCAGGACAAGGAGTTTCAGCGTGATCGATCCAGATGGCTACCGCCCGAATGTCGGCATCGTCCTGATCCGGGATGATGGTCGCGTGTTCTGGGCGCGCCGGGTCAATCGCGACGGTTGGCAGTTTCCGCAGGGCGGAATGCGCACGGACGAAACGCCACTTGAGGCGATGTATCGCGAGCTTGGCGAGGAAACAGGTTTGCAACCCGAGCATGTGGAAGTGCTTGGTGCGACGCCGGGCTGGCTGCGCTATCGATTGCCAAATCGCTTTGTCCGCCGCAATGTGCGCCCAACCTGTGTGGGTCAGAAGCAAGTCTGGTTCCTGCTGCGTTTCACCGGTGAGGAGCGGCATTTTCGGCTGGATGCGAACGAAAAACCCGAGTTCGACATCTTCCGCTGGGTCGATTTCTGGTACCCGAGAGAGCATGTGGTTTCATTCAAGCGCGCGGTCTACGAACAGGCGCTGCGCCATTTGTGGCCGATGGCCGAGGCGACTTGCCGGATTTCCCTGGGTGAGACAGGTGAAGCCGCTGAGTTCAGCCCGCTGAACGCGTACTCGCGGTGACGTATCCCGGAACGCGGCAGTAGTTGACAATCATTCGCATTTGCATTTGAATGGCGCCACTCCCAACAGGGTTCTGGCGATGTACGTCTGTATCTGCAATGGCATAACCGACCAGTCGATTCGCGAAGCCGCCGCGCGCGGAGTCAACACGCTCGAAGAGTTGACCATGCGTACCGGCTGCGCGAGTGGCTGTGGCAGTTGTGCCGAGGTGGCCCGCGAAATCCTCGCCGAGGCGAAGCCTCGCGCGCATCGGGATTTCGCCCTCTCGCTTGCAGTCGCCGCCTGAGCGTTACCATCTGCGCGACTGTCCCTTCTTGATACGCGGGCTCGCGCCACGGTGCTTCGGGGCAGTGATCGAGGCGCTATAGTTGCGTTCTTGCCGCGGTTTCGCGGCGCCCCGTTTGTGGAAGGAGAACACGCGCATGAAAGGCGATGCCAAGGTCATCGAGCACCTGAACAAGTCCCTGCTCAACGAGCTGACCGCGATCAACCAGTATTTCCTGCATTCACGGATGTACCGCAATTGGGGCTATGCCGAGCTTGCGGAGCACGAATACAAGGAGTCGATCGACGAGATGAAGCACGCCGATCGACTGATCGAGCGCATTCTCTTTCTCGGTGGTTTGCCGAATCTGCAGCAGCTGGGCAAGTTGCTGATCGGGGAAAAGCCGAGTGAGGCGATGGCGTGTGACCTGCGGCTCGAAAAGCAGGCCCTACCTGACCTGAAGGCGGCGATCGTCCATTGCGAAAGCTGCGGTGATTTCGTCAGCCGCAAGCTGTTCGTCGATATCCTGGAGTCGGAAGAGGAGCACATCGACTGGCTGGAAACCCAGCTTGGTCTGATCGAGCAACTCGGCGAAGCCAACTATCTGCTGACCAAGATCGGCAGTTGAAGGCGGCTCAGGCCGGGATCAGTCCGATCCCCGCAAAGGCGGCGACGACACGCTGATATTCGCTGTCGAGACGCTGCGGAAGCGATTCGAGGAGTTCGCCGCGCCCTGCTTTCGCGTCACTCTCGGCGCGCTTGGCCAGCTCTGCCAGCGGCAGCGCGCCGACATTAGCGCTCGATGACTTCAGCGAGTGGGTTGCTTCGGCAATCGTGGCGTGATCGCTGCGGCTGGCCGCATCACGCAGTCGCGCGAGCAGTTTAGGCGTGTCGTCGAAATAGACCTGGACCAGTTCGGCGAAACCGTCACCCATGATTTCCAGCAATTCCTGCACGGTGGCCTGATCGACCGGAGGCTCCTGAACTGTCGCGGGCAATTCGATGGTGCCGACAACCTTTGCAGTGGGTCTGTCGGCTGCTGCGGGCGTCATCGGAGAGGGTGCCGAAATTCCGGGCCCTGCCGAAACTGTCTTTGGCAACCAAGTTACAAGTGTTTTCTGCAGCAGCTGCCGATTGAGCGGCTTGGTCAGGTAGTCGTCCATGCCCGCGGCGAGGCACTTCTCGCGATCGCCGACCATCGCGTTGGCGGTCATGGCGATGATCGGCATGCGCGGCAAGCCGCGGGCGACCTCATCCTCGCGCCGCTTTCGGGTGGCGGTGTAGCCATCCATGATCGGCATCTGGCAGTCCATCAAGACCAGGTCGAAGTGACTGTCGGCAAGCTTGCCGATGGCGATGCTGCCATCGGTCGCGGTCTCGACTTCGATCCCGAACAAGGACAGCAATCTGCCGGCGACCTTGGCATTGACCGGGTTGTCCTCAACCAGCAAGGCACGTCCGCGCAGGGCGGGCCAACCGGGGTCGGAAGAATCATCGTGGCCGGCACCAACCGCGTGCAGCAACGGGCCTTCACGGTGGATTTCGGCATGACTGATGCCGAGCAGACGGCTCAGGGTCTCGCGCAGTTCGCGTTCGTCGAAGCTGGCTGACAGCGCGGCGATGCGTTCATCGGAGCGCAGGTCCTGCACGCTGTCGTGACTGCCGGCGATCACGATGCGCAACTGGTCAAGCGAAGGATCGCGGCGGATGTTGCGCACGAGGGCGATCGTCGCAGCGCCAACACTGGCCACATCGATGAGCAGGAACTCGTAATTCCAGTGCTCACCCTTGGTCGAACTCGCACGCAGCTTGCTCAGCGCATCGACGGCCAGGTTGCTGTGCAGATGACTCATGCCAAGCTGGGTCAGCAAAATGCCCGAGCGACGCAGGAAGGCGTCGTTGCCGCTAAGGATCAACGCACGTACGCCGGCCAGATCCGAGCGCGTGTGGACATCGCCGATGGCCTTCTGCAAAGGCACGTTGAACCAGAATACGGAACCGCGGCCGAGTTCGGAACGCACACCGAGCTTGCCGCCCATCAGCTCGACCAGACGCTTGCAGATGACCAGTCCCAGTCCGGTTCCGCCGAATACCCGGGTGGTCGATGCGTCGGCTTGGGTGAATGGCTTGAACAGCCGGGTGGCCGCTTCTTCGGACAGGCCAATGCCGGTGTCGCGGACCGCAAACGTGACCTCATGGTGGGTGCGCGATTCGCCACGCTTGCCAATCTGGATGGTGACGCCGCCGCGCTCGGTGAACTTGATTGCGTTGCTGACCAGATTGGTCAGCACCTGGCGCAGGCGAACGGGATCGCCGCGTACGGCCAGGCGAACGGCGGGATCAATGACGACACCGAGGCGCAGGCCCTTTGCCGTGGCGCTGCCCTGCATGAGCTTGGCGACTGAATCGACCAGCTCCTTGAGGTTGACGCCGACGCTTTCGAGCTCGAGCTTGCTCGCCTCAAGCTTGGAAAAATCGAGGATGTCATCGACGATGCGCAGCAGCTCCATCGCCGAGCGGTAGGCGGTGGCGAGGTACTCGCGCTGATCAGGCTGCAGCGGCGTGGAGCGCAGAATGTCGAGCAGGGGCAGGATGCCATTCAGCGGCGTGCGGATCTCGTGGCTCATGGTGGCGAGGAACTCGCCCTTGGCCATGGTTGCGGCCTCGGCCTCCTGGCGTGCGGAAAGCAGTTCGCCCTGCATTGCGCGCAGGGACTCGAGCTCGCGCAGGATGGCTGGCGGAATCGCCGATTCGCGCGCTGGCTGCGCCAGCACAATCTCCGGAGCTTCGTCTTCGGCAACCGTTTCCGGCTTTGGCCGGAGCAGGCTGAGCACGATCAGGGCCGAGGTGAGCAGGATCAAGGCGATGGCCGGCCACAGCACAGGCAGTTTTGGCAGCGCAATCATCGTCAGTGCCACGAGCAGGCAGCCGATCGACAAACCGGCAACCAGAATGTTGCGTTGACGAGACCGCCGCGCGGAACCCGGAGAATGGCGAGAGGGTTTCTGCATCGAGGTGCTCAGGCGTGGGCCACTTTGAAATCGTAGGTCGCGTCGCGGGTCGCCTGCTGCACGAAGTTGCCCTGGATCAAGTCGATTCCACTAGACCACAACGATGCTGCCACGCGCGCTTCCTCAACCCGTGGCGCAATCACGCGACGCCCGCTGGCATGGGCCAGATTGACCAGATCACGCAGTTCACTGCGATGCTCGCCGCCGCCGTCGCCAGTGTAGCGGGGCGAGATTTTGATGAAGTCCACCGGCATGTGCATGAGCATGTCGGTGGCGCGGTCGCCGCCTTCCACGCCGGACAGGGTGAGGCTGACTCCCAGTTGTTTCATGGCCAGCGCGAAACCCATGTAGCTGGCGAGATGCTTGCTGGCATCTTCCATGCGCAGGTCGATCGAGATCTGCGCGGCCGGGATGCGGCGGGATTCCAGCGCCTGGCGCATCCAGTCGACGCGATCCGGATCATGCACGCTGCGCGCTGACTGGTTGACGAAAAGTCGCACGTTGTCGCCGCTGAGACGATGCTCGGCAATCGTGTCGAGGCAACTCTCCAGCATCCAGCGATCCACTTCGCCGATCAGTTGCGCATGCTCGGCGGCCGGGATCAGCTCCGCTGCCGAGTAGACGCGACCGTCGTCCGTCGAAAGGCGCAACAGGGCCTGGAACTGTTTTTCCTCCTCACCGTGGAGGGACACGATTGGCTGGAAGACGACGCGGAAGCTCCCGTCACGCAGCGCCTTGCGGATGAGCTCGGCGATCGGATCCGTCGGCACATCGGGGATCGGCGCAATGCTGACGACATTCGCCTTGACCACCGTTTCGGCGATCTGCGGCACATCAAGCAGGGCGTGTTCGGCCGCTTCGATCATTGCGCGTGCATCGCCGACCGTTGCTGAAAATGCGCAGATGCCAATGGCAATGCTCACGTCGGGGCGTGAATTGCCCGCCGCGAACACGTGCTCGGCGACCAATTTGCGCAATTGCGCGGAAAACTGATCGAGTCCCGCGCCGGAACGATCCGGATTGAGCAGGAGGAAATCGCTGTCGCCGCTGCGCGCGAACATGTCGTTCTTGCCGAGCTGGCTTTCGATTTTCGCGGCGAGCTCGCCTGCCAGACCATTGAAAACCGCCTCACCGAGGCGTCGGCGCAAGTCGCCTGCGGATTCGAGCGCGATGTAGAGGATGCCCCCATTGCGCGTCGCGGCGTCTTCCATGGCCAGCAATTCGGTCAGACGGGCACTGATCTCGGCAGGCGTATGCCCGCGCTTGACCGGTTCGCGTACTGCCGGTGCGCGATGTCGTGCCAACTGGCGTGCCCGACGCACGCGGCTGGTGACCGCGGTAATCAAGTGGCGCGGGGCGATCGGCTTGCTGAGGAAATCATCACCGCCGGCGCTGAGTGCCTCGAAATGCTTCTCGGTGTCGCCTTCACCGGACAGGAACACGATCGGCGTCGACAGATATGCTTCGCGCTCGCGGATCAACGCCGTCAATTCAATGCCGTTGCAAACCGGCATGTTCAGATCCATCAGGATCAGATCCGGATCGAATTCGTCGAGCTTGTCGAGCACGGCAGACGCTTCGCCGACGGCGAGCGTGTGCATTCCGTTCTTGCGCAGGATCGACTCGGCAAAGAAGGCCTGCGAACGATCATCCTCGACGATCATGATGCGGAATGGCTCCGCTTCGGCGCCCAGGTCGAGTTCGCGCACGCGAGCGATGACCGTATCCACACTTTCCGGCTGCACGATATAGGCGTCGCAACCGGCCCGCATCGCGCGCAGTCGTGCGGCCAGGTCGGACTTGCCGGCGCCGTGGGCAATCAGCAGGATGCGCTGGTCGCTGCGGCTGCGGGCGGCCTGCACCAGGGCACCAATTTCCTCGATGTATTGCTGGTATTCGCCATCGAGCATGATCAGGGATGGCGTGGATCGACTCAGCCAATCCTTGAGCGCATCGATGCCATCCACGTGCATCAGCGAAAACCCAAGCATGCCCAGTTGCAGGTCGATGGCGGCGGCCATGTCGCTGCCCGCATGCAGGTGGCAGGCGATTCGGGCCGCGTTTTCGATCACCGGTTCGACCGGGGCGTCGCTTTCGGATTCGCCGGATGCGGGACTGAAAGCATCGATTTCGACGCTCGCGGGTGCCTGCTCGACGATCTCGACAACGGCTGTGGCGATGGCGACTTCGCCAAGCGGGGCAATGATTGGCTCAAGGTCTTGTGCCGGCGCCGCCATTGCGACCTCGGCGAGGTCGAGCGAAAGGGTGGCTGGCCTCGCCTGCACGAAGGCTGGGCCAATCCGATCGGGGATCGGCAGCGACGCAAAGCGTTGCCAGTAGCGTGAAGGTGGCCGGGTCAGCAACGGGAAGCCGTTTTCTTCGCTCGCGGCATAGCCGAACAGGCCGGACGGATGGTCATCCTGCGCGAGTACGGAGTCGGTGTCGCCGCCACTGCCAGCCTCGAAGGCTTCGAATCGCGCCGCCAATTCCTCAAGCAGATGCGCATCCGGAGCAATCGGTGGATCAAGCACGGTCCACAGGCTTTCGGCAAACTGCTCAAGCCGGCTGGCGGTGGCGCGCTCGTCAAGCTGGCGGCAGGTACTGGCCAGTGCTTCGGCATCTTCGGCCAGCAGCAGGGCGGCGTTGATGTCCCAGCCCGATACACACAGGCGCTTGCCGCGTTGGCACAGGTCGCCCGTGCGCAGCGGAATCTGGGTGACGTGAGCCGCGCGCAAACGCGGACGTCGAGAGGACGGCTCCCTAACCTGCATGTATTCCCCCTAGCAGGATCGAACTATACCAGCGCACGGGCCCGGGCCTGAATTCACAATGGTTTGACGACAACAAGGATGACAATTCCGATCAGCAGCAAGGCCGGAACCTCGTTGAATATGCGCAGCCAGCGGCTTGATCGCGCAAAGCTGTCGGTGGCGAACTGGCGAACCATGCGCACGAGCAGAATGTGATAGCCGATCAGGCACGCCACCAGCACCAGCTTGAGATGGAACCAGATTCCGTTGTGCAGGTAGCCGGGCGAATTGAGCAACCACCACACCATCAGGGCGATGCCGAAGGCCACGGCGAGCGCACCACCAACATGGGTGATCATCAGCAATCGCCGCTGCATGATCTTCAGGCGATCGCGAACCACCTGTTCATCCGCCTCGATGTGGTAGATGAAAAGGCGCGGCAGATAGAACAGCCCGGCGAACCAGGTCACGACAAAAATCACATGAAAGGCTTTCAACCAGAGCATCGGGTCGATCTGCGCGGTAACATGCGGCGAGTATAGCCGCGCTTGACCTCGCGCCGTGGCCATGGCTATAAGCGCAGTCCGTTTCGGCCGCCCCCGGTTCGTCCATTCCCATGGCTCCCCCTCAATTCGTCATTCGTCAGGTCAACCACTCGCGCTCGCGCCGGATCTGGGTGTTCGTGGTGTTGCTCTGGCTCGGCTCGCTGACCCTGGCTGTGGTCATGACCAGCCTGTTCCTCGTACACAGGCAGCCCGATGTGGCGGATGCTCCGGTCGACAGCCTGGATACATCGGCCCTGAAAATGCGCATTGCCGTGCTCGAGCGCTCCGAGCAAGTTGCCAAGGCCGCGCTGACCGAGTTGCAGCAAACGCTTCGCGATCGTGAAGAGGAGATCGCCGGTGTGCGCGCCGATCTGGCCTTCTATGGGCGTCTGGTCGGCGGTGCCAAGCGCGAGGGCCTGGCTGTGCAGGCATTGAGTCTCAAGCCGGTGCCGGATTCACGCGCCTGGAATTTCTCAGCCACCTTGACGCAGAACTTCAAGCGGGGCCCGGAAACGCGAGGCAAATTGACCTTGTCGGTCTCAGGCATCCGTGCCGGCAAGCTTGAGACGCTCGAGTGGAATGAGCTTGGACAGGCGCCCGAGAATGCCGGAATCGAATACGCGTTCAAGTATTTTCAACAGGTAAACGGCACCATCATGCTGCCCGAAGGCTTCGAGCCGAATCGCGTTCGCGCGAGCGCGGACGGCGATAGCGGGCGCAGTGAGCAGGAATTTCCCTGGAATGATGCGGCCCAGGCCGAGGAGAAAGACAATGTTCGGCAGTGAAAAGCGCAGCAGTCGTTCGATGTCGGCAATCACCACGCTGGTCGCCGAAGGCACCACGATCCGTGGCGACATCGAGTTTGATGGCGGCCTGCACATGGATGGTTCGGTCGAGGGATCAATAACCGCCAAGAGCCCCCAGGCGGTGCTGACCTTGAGTGACAAGGGCCGGGTAAGTGGCGAGATCCGCACACCGAACGCGGTGATCAACGGTCAGGTCAAGGGCGACATCATTGTCTCCGAGCGCCTCGAACTGGCCGCCAACGCACGCATTGATGGCAATGTCTATTACAAGGTGCTGGAAATGGCTGCCGGCGCCCAGCTCAGCGGCAAGATGATCTACCAGGCCGAACCACCGCGGCAGTTGAGCGGGCCCGGTGCCCAGGCGGAGTCGGAAGACCAAAGCGATGACGAACATGCCGAAGCCGAGCCGGCCCAAGCTTGAAACTCGGCGATCCGGCACGATTTGAATGGCTCCCCCGCGTTGATTGCTGCATCCTGTCCAAATGAGCGAAACCGCGACCCCAACCTACCTCGACTTTACCGACGCACCGATGGTGTTTACCGCGGCGGCAGCGGGCAAAGTCACTGAATTGATTGCCGAGGAAGGCAATCCGGGACTCAAGTTGCGCGTCTACATCAGCGGCGGTGGCTGTTCGGGGTTCCAGTACGGCTTCACCTTCGATGAGGAATGCGCCGAGGACGATCTGGCCATCGAACGCGACGGCGTGTTCCTGCTGGTCGATCCCTTGAGCCTGCAATACCTGAGCGGCGCCGAAATCGATTACGCCGAGTCGCTGACCGGCGCCCAGTTCGTCATTCGCAATCCGAATGCCAAGACGACCTGTGGCTGTGGGTCGTCATTTGCGGTCTAGGCGCCGGCCGGACTTCACTCGGCCGGGCTGCGAATGAGACCGTGCGATCCCTATTCCCCCCGCTATTTGACCCGTAGCACCGCGATGGGCCTGCAAATCGTCAAGAATCTGCGCTCGCACAGCCGAATTCTCGCCGCCTCCGGCGAAAGTCGACGGACGCCTGGCCTGCAGCGACTACCTGGCGGGAGTGCGGGCCAATGAGTGCCGAGTCACGCAGCCGTCTGAACGTCTTTGCAGGGCTGGCCCTTGATCGTTGCAGTGAGCGTCGACCGGATCGGGCCTGGCTCGATCAGGCGTTGCACTCGCCCAAGTCGCGGTTCGTGGTTCTCGATCCCGACGGCAAGGCGTTGGCCGGGCCGGATGCGCAACACTTGCGACTGCTTGATGTCTCGCAACAAGGTGAGTGGCTGGCGCAGGCGTCACCGACTCTGCTCGGCGTAGACGAGAACCATGCGCCGCATTTCCTGCTCGCAGCGGATGCCGCCGATGCGCAGCGCATCGCCGATGCCAATGGTGGGCAGTTCATCGATCTGCGCAGCGCCGGAAGGGTGCTGCCCGCGTTCGAGGCCGGTCTGTTTGCGTATGCGCGCGGGTTGGCCCACTGGCAGGCACGCACGCACTGGTGCAGCGCCTGTGGCAGCGCGCTTGCCCTCGAATGGGCGGGCCATCGCGCACATTGCAGCAATCCAGCTTGCGCGATCGAGCACTACCCGCGCACGGATCCGGCCATCATTGTCATCGTCACCTGGCGTGATGCCTGTCTGCTCGGGCGTCAGGCGGCGTGGCCAAGGGGTCGCTTCTCGACACTGGCCGGTTTCGTCGAGCCCGGCGAGACGCTTGAAGATGCCGTCCGCCGCGAAGTGTTCGAGGAAGCTGGCGTGCGTGTGGTCGACAGCGATTACCACTCCTCGCAGCCGTGGCCGTTTCCGTCCTCGCTGATGCTCGGGTTCACCGCGCGCGCGGACGATCCGACGATCAAGGTCGGTGACGAGATCGAGGAGGCGCGCTGGTTCGAAGTCGATGAATTTGTCAGTGACGTGGCATCGGGCGTGCTCGGCCTGCCGCCACCGTTGTCGGTTTCCTGGCGATTGATCGAACATTGGCTCAAGCAGGCCGGAGGGCTGGAGCTTTCCGAACTGAAATTGCCGACCCTCCGGCAATGACTGGACGCGCGGGCTGTGCCCGCTACAATCCGGAACATTCCCGTCAGCGCCGGATCCCATGGCCAAGTCCCTGATCGCGATTCTCCTTGTGCTGTTGAGCATGCACGCGCTTCCGGATCTTGCTCGCTACCGGCGTTTCGGCTGGTTGCGCGGCTGGCTGACGCCGGCCGATTCAGGTGGCCATGGCCATGCGTCGCGAACCCTTTGGATCACTGGCTTGCTGCTGGTGGCCACGGCGCTGATCCAGGCGGCATTGCATCGACACTGGTTCGGCTTTCTCGAGCTTGCCTTCATGGTCGTCGCGCTCTACCTCAGCTGGGGACCGCGTGATCTGGATGAGGATATCGATGGCGTGCTCAAGGCGCCGGACAGCGAACGACGCCGGGCAGCGGTACAGCGCCTCAACGATGGCATCAGCGAACAGGTTTTGCCGTTCAATGCGGCAGCGGTGGTCGAAGCCAGCTTCGCCGCGGCCCTGTCGCGACGTTTCGGTGTGCTGTTCTGGTTTTCCCTGATCGGCCCGATCGGTGCTGTTGGTTATCGACTCGTGCACCTGCTCGCCCGATCACCGGCGTTTGCCGAAGCGGCCGGGGATCTGCGTCCAACTTTTGAAAGAACCGCGCGGATTCTCGACTGGCTGCCCGCGCATCTGCTCGCCTGGACGTTGGCCCTGGTCACCGATTTCGATGCCAGCGTGCGCGCCTGGCGCGAATACCACGCCTCCCATGGACAGGGATATTTCACGCTCGATCTCGGCTTTCTCGGCGCCATCGCGCGTGCCGGTGTCGATGCCGACGTGGCCGCCGGCGATGGTGGCATCGAGAGCATCGGAGATCCGCTCACCGAACTCGCCGACACGCGCGTCATCCTGCGTCGCGCGTTGTACGCGTGGATCGCCGTCATCGCGGTGATCGTGATCGGCGGCTGGGCAACCTGACCGTCAGGTCGCCATCCGAGCCGTCGTCGGGTCTGTCAGCGAGCCCGGCATTGCCTCGTTGAGCCATGCGTCGCTGATGCAAGCGCAGGGTGCATTTGCTGAAGCGAAGACCGATGCAGGTAATCACTTCAGGAAGATTCAGCGTGAGCCCAATTTAGGTTGGATAATTCCTCCGTCCTCTTTTTGACGTCCGGTAGTCGAACCCGACGCAAACAATCGGTGCCTTCGACGAATAAACGTCGCGCAGAAACCCAATGAATTCAACGATTTCAAAATTCGATTCAATCGACGTGGTGGGCGTTCGAGTTGATGGGGGTTTGGACCTGCTTATCTCTTGCGTCGGAGATTTGGATGGCTCGCCCTTCACACTCAACGCACTTCGAAAAAAGATCAGAAGCTATCTCAACGAAGTTCTATGCGCCACGAATCCGACTATTCGAGAGCGCTATGGCTGCCAAATGAAATCACGGATCCGGATTCTCATTTCATATTCGTTTCGCGTGGCCCCTCAAGCGCAAGCTCTAGTCAACGACTTGCAACACGAAGCGGAAATCGCAGGCGTAGAATTAGTTTTGTCGCAACGTGATATTCGAGGCGCCATTCCGTCTCTGGAGTGAATGCGGGGCAGGTGGGAGGAGATACCTCCACGGACGAATTGGTCTACTTCTCGCCGAACAATCCAAAAAAAGCCAGAATTAAAACAAGTGATTCCTCCGTCCCGTTTTAGGTGCTCGATCAGTCGCGCCTTGGCATCACCGGAAGTTTGCGAACGTCGGCGATACGGATGACTTCGGGTTTGCTTTCATCCTCGCCGAGGACAAACCACTCGATGCGGTACTTGCGCGGATGATCACCCGGCACCGTCAATTCGCGCCGAAAGACTTCACCGAAATCGAACTTGCCCCAGGATTCCGGACAGACCGGTGCAGGCGGTCGGCGATCGTCCCTGGAGCGGACTTGTTCCGGGCCACGCACGCCTTCCGAATAGTCCCCGTCAAAGAAGCGGACGCAGATTGGCGCCAGAAAGAAACTGGTAAAACGCATCGGAACGAAGTTTCCATTGTTGGCCCAGGGATAACGCCGCACGTCAACTTCCTGCATCGCCAGCAATGCCTCGTCGTCGGCCGGATCACGCTTCGGCCAGCGGAACCATTGCGTGCCCTTGCTGCTGCCGAGTGGAATGGGTCTGCTGTCTCCCCATGACAGCGACTGATCGATTTCCACCGTCGCGCCGGCAATCAGGCCGCCGCTCTTGTCCGTGCGCAACTGCAGGGACTTGCGCTGCAGCCCTCCCACTTTTTCCGCTTGCTCGAAGCGCAGTCCTCTCAGCCAGCCACCCGAACACTCATAGTCCACGCCAACCTTCAGCTCGAGCCATCCATCTATCGGAAAGCCGTTGGTCTCCCGGTTGAACTTGAGCATGCGCTCGCGATAGTCCTCGAAGCCTCGCGCATTCAAGTTGGTCGTGATCCTGAGCCAGCTGCCGTCATCGGCTTGCTCCACGCGTGCGTGATGTTCCGTCCACGTCTTGCGCGCCACGTGGTAATCCGGGTTGGCACTGAACAGCCAGCTCAGCTCGGAATTGACCGAATCGTAATCGCCGGCGAGGTCGGGGCAACCGCCTTTCCTCGACAACCAGTTCGGATCGGGGCTTGGCCAGTCATCGGGATAGTCGCGCACTCCGCATCCGGCCAGCACAAGCAGCATCAAGCCACTCACAAGAACTCCTCGCATCGCCCGCCCCAGATCCAGATCGTGGTCGCATCGGACATATGTCATACCGAATCGCTCCGCACCATAGCAAATGCGGGTTTGTCATGATCAGGAAAGGGGAGGCGCAGACAGGTCACGCACGAATGGGCCAACGGCTTGCCGAGGAAGGCAGTTTCAAACGGATAATTCCTCCGTCCCCTTTTTCGGTCCCCTTTTTCGCAAATCAATGACTCTGACCCCATTGATGGTCGCCATTGATGGTCGCGCAGATTCATTCCGGATATGGAGCGCGTGGGCTATCTTTATGACAGCTTCGGCAATCTCAAGCGTCAGGAACGTGGGAGCGCAACTCCGGTCTATGAGCAATACAGCTACGATCGCCTGCAGAGGCTCACCCTTGCGGAACGCATGACAGCGGTCGGGCCATCGAGCACCAGCTACACCTATGCTGCCAACGGCAATTTGACCTCCAAGAGCGACTACGGCGCGGGTTTCTACGAGTACGGTGGTGCCGGCTGTCCCGGGCGTCCGCATTTCGTGACGGGGGTGCCGAAGGGCAACACCGGCCCGGGCGGCCCGGACACATTCACCTGCGATGCCAACGGCAACGTCAACGGCGGTAACTCGCTGACCGCTGCGGCTTATGATTTCCAGAATCAGGCCTTGCGTTTGCAGCGTTATGCGGTGGGCTCATCAGACTTCCGCTATGGGGCGAACGGCCAGCGCTATCAGGAAGTGGCGGTGGAAGGAGTCGTGACCACGACAACGCGGTTCGGTGCGCGCGGTTACGAGAAGTCGGTGAATGGAGGCTCGACGAACCTGCGCCACGAAATCGGTCCGGTGACCATCCTTCAAACCGACGGCGGCAGCTTCGTGGCGGTCGGCCAGTTGCGCGATCGGCTGGGTTCACCACTGGCGCAAACCAACGCGAGCGGTGTTACGGAGACGCGCGGATTCGACAGTTTCGGTGCGGTGACCAACGGCGACTTCTCGCCGCGAGTGCCATCGAATTTGGGGTTGGCGCCAACCACCTTGAGGGGCTTCACCGGCCACGAGCACGTCGACTCGGCACGCGTCATTCACATGAACGGACGCATCTACGATCCGAAGCTTGGCAGGTTCTATTCGGTAGATCCGGTTATCCAGTTTCCGAGCAATAGTCAGAGCCTGAATCCTTACTCCTACATCATGAACAATCCATTGAGTGGGAGGGATCCGAGTGGCTTCATGATGAGCCGCATCGAGAGTTACATGCAGGAAAGGATTGACGCGCAACAGGGTAGCTGCATGGGTGCAGAACCGTGTCAGCGAGCGAGAGACAAAGCGTTTCTGGGAGGCCCGGCGGGTGACTTGCGCAACTCGCTGACTGCGGGCGGCGCGCCTGCGGGATTGGGGCCGAGGAACGGGGCTGACCTGCTCAACAAGATTAAGAGCGCGCTGCAGCAGCCGGCGGACAAGATAGTAAGCTGTAGGTGTTGGATTGGGGCCTGCAAAAACCCTCAATCGGAAAGGCTCGGGCGCGGCTATTCGCGGGTCATTTACCTACGGCCGGTTCGCCTCGCGACGCCCACTTTGATGAAGGTGCCAATTCTACGCTTCCCAAGGCGTTCCAATTGATATCGTCCAGGTCGCGCCAGGAACGAGGCATGCTTTAAACGTGAAAGTTGAAGGTATTACCTTCAGAAGCGAAGTCAATTCAATCACTACGAGGTTTGTAAAAAGAGTCTTCGGAATGAATCTGGACGCGGCTGCTTCGAACTCAACATTCAATCATGAGTTGGCCCATGCATTTGGATTGATAGATAGGTACCGTGATGCGCCAAACAATGGATATTCGGTGCCCGATCCTGGTTATCGAGGAAATTTAATGGGTGATATGTCGCCTCAATTAAACCATGAGCAAATAGGAATCATTTTGGAGAACACCTCAATGGGCTGGAAGCCATCCCTACGAGCAGCGGAGAAAAAATGAAGATCATGATGTTTAAAATGTTATTGACTATATTCGTATGGTCGCATTGTTCTTTCGCGTCGGATTTGAATCTTGATAGAGAGGTTGGGCTAATTCTAGCAAGTTCATACACTGTCGGTGAAATAACGTCTATTGACGAATATAACATTGATAGCAATCTAGCGAATTATGTCGTTTCCGTTATTGGTAACGCCGGGAAGCGCAACTTCCTTCTTAACAATCCTGCTCATGAGCCTCTTCCTTCGATTTATGAAGGTAAAAAAATAATTCTTCTAATTGAAAAGTATTTTAATGAATCAGGTCAGGATGAAATTCAGTGGTCTCCTAGTATAGGAATCTTTGACGCCGAAGGTTACGACGACGTTGGCGTTGAGGAAGAGATTCGAGCCGCTAAGCGCGTCGCAGTCGCCTTCCTGAATCGAAACGCAGAGTGCCCGAGAAAAATCGAGAGCCTACTTTCAAGACTGGATGGCTCACATCAACAAGAAGCGATCGACGGGCTTTTCCGGTCGTTACCCTTTAAGCCCTCGGAATTCGCGTGCATAGCTCGCGCCATAGGGTCTAAATCGACATTGACGGTCGGTAGCTTTCGGCCGCCCTACCCGAGCAGAGAAGGCGTATACCATCATGGGCTTAGAACGCGTGGTGAATTAGTGGCTGTTCTACTTCCCCACATGACAAAATATCCAATATATTTACCAAGTTCTACACTGGACGAGAGGTCGAGGAAGAAAATGATAGAAGCCTGGGCGTACTGGGGTAGCAGAGCCTATGCAATCGGTGATCCGATCGGAGACGCGGGATCCGGAGAACAAGGGTTAGGGCAACGCTGAACCAAGAACGGGGTCGGGTTCACTTATCCGGATTCGGTGGTGTCCGTGGTGGTCGATGTGCCGGACGCACGCTCGCGAAGCGCTGGGTCTTGGCCTCGACCATCGCGCGAAAGTCGTCGCGGCCGTAGGCGCGTTGCTGTAAGACATCCACAATCCCGCCTATTCCCTACTCCGTTAGTCAGCGATTTCCTACAGACAACGACGCCCGGCCAAGTCACGCTTCATGCATGACCTCTGCGCGCAGCCTACTTGTCGATCCGGAATCGCCCGGGTTCTACCACTGCATCTCACGCTGCGTGCGGCGGGCTTGGCTGTGCGGGCTCGATCCCTACAACGGGACGTCCTACGAACATCGACGGGAATGGGTGGAACAGCGGCTGCTGGAACTCGCCGAGATCTTTGCAGTTGGGCTGTATGCCTACGCTGTCATGAGCAACCATGTGCACGTCGTGGTGCGCATCAATCCGGGCGCCGCAGCCGCCTGGTCTGATGAGGAAGTCGCCGCGCGGTGGATCCGATTGTTTCCGGCCACGGTCAACGGTGATGTGGATCAAGAAGCCTGTCGAACCAAAGAACAAACCCTGCTCGGCAACGCCGAACGTCTTGCACTCTGTCGCCAACGCCTGGGTAACCTGTCGTGGTTCATGCGCAGCCTCAACGAGCCGATTGCAGGAGAAGGGGTCAGGTCTAGCAATGTAGCATGACGAAGCGTAGGCTGCCCCCATGGCTCGACCCATCCGACTTGAATTTGCCGGTGCGCTCTATCACGTGACCTCGCGTGGCGATCGTCGTGAGGCGATCTATGAGGATGATGCGGATCGCGAACGGTTTTTGACCGTGTTGGCGGAGGTGGTGAGGGACTTCAACTGGGTCTGTCACGCTTACTGTCTGATGGGAAATCATTACCACCTGCTGATCGAAACGCCGGACGCCAATCTGTCCAAGGGCATGCGCCAGTTGAATGGCGTGTACACCCAAGCCAGCAATAGACGGCACGGCCGGGTTGGCCATCTTTTTCAGGGCCGCTTCAAGGCCATCCTGGTGGAAGCTGACAGTTACCTGCTGGAGGTGGCTCGCGACGTGGTGCTGAATCCGGTTCGGGCACGCATGGTGCGCGATCCAGCCAAATGGCCGTGGAGCAGTTATCGGGCCATGATGGGTGAGGTCGAGTCACCCGACTGGCTGGCTACCGACGACTTGCTGGCGGCCTTTGCCAAACGTCGAAGCGATGCGCGTCGACGCTACCGGCAATTCGTGGCGGAAGGGAAAGGTTTCGACTCGATCTGGCAGCAGGTGACCGGCCAGGTTTTTCTCGGCGACGATGCCTTTGTGGCGAGGAGTCTGCGCCATGCCAAAGCCAGCGACGATGTCAATGTGCCACGGGCGCAACGCCGAGCGCCGCCGCCATCGCTTGATCGCATTGCCGCCCGGCACGCGACGCGTGACGAGGCGATCATCGCGGCGCATGCATCCGGCGGATACAGCTACCAGCAGATTGGCGAGCACTTCGAGCTCCACTTCACGACGGTCGGACGTATTGTCAGGGCGGCGAAGCAGCAACAAGCAGATTGACAATGTTGCAGGTGGGCTCTCGTATCTGACCCGCGTCGAGGCTCAGGGAACCGTTGGCGGAGCGCTCAAGCCCGCTCGGAAAACACCATCCAGCGCGATCGCCTGTTCCGCGGCGGTTACGGAATAGGTGATGATGACGGGTGCGCAAGGAATCGAATTCGAAGTTTCCATCGGAGCGATGGCCAGAAAGTAATCGCCGGAATCGACTTCGGCGAGATTCAGGACGTCCATTGCCTGTCCCGAATCGACAGCCATCCCGCATTGGACATTGCTGTTGCAGTGCGATTGCAGCAGGAACACTGCGGGATCGTATTGGACATTCAGCGATTGCACCGAAATGGTGCCAATCGGGTAAGCAAGTGGCAGGTGAAAGATCGCCGCGGGTCCACTCAAGACGAACAGGCCGCAGGCAACCGGCAAGAATTGTTCACCCGTACATGTATCCATGGCGAAAGACGTATTCGGCGTCAGGATCCCCGGCAAGGCACAGATCTGGGCGCTCGCCTGGCCGGTGGTCATGGTTGCGCCAAGCATCAACAAAAGCAGGAATCTTGCGTATCGAAACATGTTCATGAGATTGCCCCTTGGGCTGAGTCGGTGATTGTTCCGGGGAGATTGGTTTTGATCGTTATTGAAGTGCCACAAAAGGTGATGCATCGGAATGGCGCGAACTCACGCCCGCGCCACTGATCGTCAAAATGACGTCGGACTCGTCACTTCAATGACGTTGTCCGGGATTTCAAACCCATTCCTGAAGATTACATCCGCGTCATCCTGGTAGTGCAATACGACGTTATCCAGTCGCGCGAACAGCGAATTCTGGGCGGCGGGATCGTTGAAGTTCTGCAGTACGCCCAGGCTGATTTCGAGCGTGGTCTGGAAGCCCCAGTTCGATTCCGGAACCGTGATCAACGCGGGTGCCTGCGGGCTGTTCCAGCCGATGTTTCCCGGTAACAGCAGATCGCCTTCGAAGTCGATCGAACCGGTGCAATTGTGGCTGTTGTAACGCAAGCGCCAATTTAGCGCCGGCGTGTCCGGGAAGATGACCGAACCATCCGCTCGGGAAAACCCTCGCGCAGCGAGCGTGTAGTTGCCGGGCCACGGCACTCTGAAGCACTGCTTGACCCCGTAGATGCTGGCAATCTGGAATCCGCCGGGTTCGCCGGTCTGATCACCGGGAATGAACATTTCGGCAGATCCGGAGACACCGGCGGGTCCATCGTTCAGCGCCACCCAGTGGGTGTAGTCGGGGAAATCGTTTGGCCACAGGCGCAAGCTGCCATCGAACGTGCCGTTGATCAGGTAGGGATCCGATGGTTGCCGTTCGAGGGCGCCGGCGTCACGCAACAATGCCCGCGGCGGTCCCGGGCGAACCTGCTGGTCGCGCGGGCGACCATCGATGCCCACATCGTTGCCGGCGACAGGTGGCGAGAAATCGAGTGCTGGGGAGCTGATCCGGAGACCGAAGTTGCTCAGTTCGGGATCGATGAATTGTGGGTCATTTTGAACATTGTAAGGACCTTGCGGCAATGTGGTGTTGTCACTGACGATGTTGTAGCGGATGTCGTTCGAGTCCAGATTTTGCCCTCCGCCTGGATAGAGCAGGGTCAGCTTGCCCGGCTGCCAGAGGATGTTGTTGCTCATCTCCAGTTCGCCGGTGTCGTCAAAGCGAATCAGATGGGTGGCACCACCATTGATGTTGTTGGCGATCGTGCTGTCTCGCAAGTTCAAATGGTCATTTCCCAGTCGCAGCACATCGCTGGACAATGAGTTCCCCACGATCAAGGTATTGGCTATCTGGATGCCGACCAAGGTATCGGCGGCTCTCAGCGCATTGCCAGCGATGTTTCCCAGGATCACTGATTTCTGAATCGCCATGTAGCCGCCTGGATTCAATCGCACGAGAGCGCCGCCGGTTTCTCCGCCTGCAGCATTGGCACTGAGGTTGTTGGCAATGAAATTGCAGCTGTTTACGCCGGTGGCGCAGCTGACCCGGCCCAGGCTTTGAATGGGTTCCGGGCCCGGGTCTGAACAGCCGAAGTTGAAGATGAAGAGGCTCTGTGCGTTTGATCCGAGAAAAACTGTCCTGCGCCGAGTACACCGCCGCACCATCACTTGCCGTATTGCCGTCAATCAGGGCGTCGACAGCGCAAGCTTCAGCGGAATCGTATCCCCCCGTTGCGAATGCAAACCCGCGCAACCAGATGGCGCCACCCGATTCGCTGGCGCGATTGCTGTTGAGGCGTACCGGCTTGTTGGCATCGACACCGAAAAAGCGAACCTGGGCATTGCCGTTTCCTGAAGAGAAAATCGCGAGACCGCCACCCCGTGTCGCCGTATTGCCGGTGACCGCACCGAAATTGAGATACCCGGGCGAGGCGATATCGGCACGGGCGGGGCCTTCCACGGCAATCCCGCCACCATTGCCGCTCACGGCGGTGTTGCCCTGCACCGTGGTGCGATCCTTCAACATGAAGAGTCGAGCACTGCCATTGATGTAAATCCCACCGCCGGAATTCTGCGCGGTGTTGTTGAGGATGACCGTATCGCCTTCGATCGTCAGGATTGCCGGGCCGCCGCTGCCATTGAAGTAGATGCCGCCACCGTAGCTGGACGAATTGTTCGAAACGCCCACGCTGCGCAGGATCAGGTCGCCGCTGCCGCTGAACTGGATGCCGCCGCCGTAGTTGGTGCCGGTCGAATCGCCACCGCGAATGGTCAGCCTCCTGAAATCGCGCA
Organism: Lysobacterales bacterium; assembly: GCA_016721015.1. Taxonomy (GTDB): domain Bacteria; phylum Pseudomonadota; class Gammaproteobacteria; order Xanthomonadales; family Rhodanobacteraceae; genus Dokdonella. The sequence continues at coordinate 174,003 of JADKJL010000007.1, read as the reverse complement.
CACCACTGCCGCTGATCCTGATGACGGGTGCCGCAGCACCTCCAGCGCCATTCAGGATCGTCAGGCCAGTCGAGGTGGCACTACCGCAGTTGGCGAAACCGCCTTCGATGATCAGGTCCTGACTGCCAATGACGAGTGCCTGCTGCGAGTAGCTGGTGTTGTTGGCGATTTGAATGCTGTCCGGTCCCGGGTGGCTGGCGGCGCCATTGATGGCCTCCTGCACCGTGGAGTAATCGCACAGGCCATCGCTGCCAACCAGATAGGTCGATGCCTGAACCACGCAATGACTTGCGAGCGCCGCCACGGCCAATCCCATCAATAGCGCAGACCGCGGCCGTGGGATGAATCGGATGAACATGGAATGCTCCTCGAAAGCGCCGTTACAGGGGCGGCGCAAATCGGGAAACGACATTCAGCGGGGGATTTGGACATTGCGTGCGGCCCCGCCAAATCAACTCCTCCGGTATTCGCCAGCAGAACCCGCGAATTGCTTGCGAGGCGTTGCGCCCTGCGTCAGTGACTTGGCGGACGAAGGCTCAGGCGGTTGCGGGCGCGCCCAATGTTTCCGGTGCGTTCGCGATGACAGGGCGACCGGGGCTCCCCTTCCAGCGCCACAGCAGCAGGATGACCACGACATCAACGAGCACGGAAAAGACACTTGACTCCGGCCCGAATTCGCCACCAGTCACCCATTGCGGCCGGCCGAGGAAGGTCGGTTTGAACCAGCCGGCATAGTCAAAGCCGCTGACACCAAAGCCGAGAACGTTGCCCTGCATCCAGTTCCAGCCGAGATGCAGTCCGATCGGCAGGGCCAGACTGCCGGTGCGCAACCAGGCCAGTCCGAGCATGACCGCGCCAAGCCCCAAATCCAGCGTGGCAACCACTTCGGTCGCACCACTCATTCCGGGATTGCCCCAGTGACCCATCGCAAACAGCAATGCAACGAGAATTTGCGCAGCCCAGACACCGACGCCATCGACCATGCGCTGGAACAGGAATCCACGAAACAAGGTCTCCTCGAACAAGGCGACACACGTGAACAGGTACAGCCCATAAAGCAGGGCAGATGCGCTGCGCAGCGGATCAAGCTGCAGGCGGATTCCATCCGCCATCCAGATCAGTCCGACGATCACGAGCATCGAAGCCGCGCCGATCAAGGTGCCGGTGGCCGATTCCTTCCACCAGCGCCGATCGAGCCGGAAGCCGACGCTCGAAAGCGGCTCGCGACGCAATCGTGTGCACACCCAGGTCACCAGCAGGACAAAGATGAAACGCAGCGGCTCCAGCCATTGAGCCGATACGCCGGCGCTCTTCAAACCATGTGACAGAGGGGTGTACGCGGCACGACTGATCAGGAACAGGCAGACGAAGATGAGGATCCACCAACCGTTGCGCAAGCCTTGATTGTCGTTGAAAAATAGCTTTTTCAATGGGGCTCCGAAAGGCAAGCGGCGTGTCAAGCGCCGCGATCGCTCATCATCTTCACGCGAGACAAGCCGAACATGTGCCATCAGTCGCTTCAACCATCCCGATGATTCCTGCATCAGGGTCGATGGCGCACACGTCGCCCGCTTGATCGAGTCCCATCGATCGTCTTCATCCGTTCACCGACATTGATGCCAGCGATTTCGCCGATCCACTCTCCGAGCGCGCGAACCCTCCTGCACGATGCCACCTGAAGTCGGACGAGTCCAATTCCGGTCAGCCGTGAACCCCGGCAGGCCCGGCGCAGCGAATCGCCATGCGGGAACCATCCGCGCGCCATGCACTCCCAATCTGCCGTCGTGAGTCGCACGACATCCGGAAGAGGTGAAACATGTCGAACAGAATACTGTTGAGCGTGGCCCTGGTTGTCGCAAGCGTGTGGCCCGTTTTCGCAATGGCCGCACCCGATTCGCAAGTTGTAAACGCCGGCAAGCCCGCACTCGACGTCGTCATGTATGCGACCAAGGCCTGTCCCTACTGTGTGAAGGCTCGGGATTTCTTCACCAGCCGCAAGGTCGCATGGGACGAGCGCGATATCGAATCCTCCCCCGCCGCCCGCACGGAATGGATCTCGCTCGGTGGAGTGGGTACTCCGCTGATCCTGATCAACGGCAAGAAGATCAATGGCTACTCCGAAAGTGCGATCGAAGTCGAACTGGCCAAGTATCGCTGAGAGCATCGGAGCCGCAGGGTCAGATCTTGGGAAACCCCGGGATCAGATCCTGGGGCGGTTTGCGAAATCCGGGGTTCGACGGGGTGCCTGCAAAGCGCTTCTTTGATCAGGTGGGCGGTTGCGCGGGCACTGCGCTTTCGACGTACCATCCTGCACGCCGGCTGATCGCAACACCTTGGGGGAATCAAGACATGGGCAATTCCCTGATCAAGTCGTTGCGTGAAGTCTCTCCGGCCGCGGCCCTGCGCGTCGGAATTTCGCATGTGTTCCTGCTGATTGCGGCGCTGCTGGGCAGCTTGCCCTTCGTCGTCGTGCAGGCACTGCTGGTGGTCGAATTGATCCTGGTCAGTCTGGCGACGATACCGTTCTACCCCGAGCGTGGATTGTTTCGGCATCTTATGGACATGCTCAAGCTGGGTGGTGCCTCGGTGTTTGTCCTGTTTTTCTCTGTCGTTTCCTACGGTGTCGTCAGTGAAGGTGATAGCGGCAATGCGTTGGAACATGGCTTGCATGCTTTCGCCCGATTGGATCTGGCCGATATCTCCTGGGCGCTTGGATACCTGCTTGTGCATGTCGCAATATCGTTGCATTCGGCGCGGACATCGCCCGAACCACGGGTAACCTGGGCAAGCAATAACCTCGCGGAAGGCGGTGCCACATTTCTCGCCCTGTTCTTCATGGTGTTTGTTGCGTTTTTTGTCGGCCGGCCAATCGTCGCAGGCCTCGCCTGGCTGGGCTGGAGCATCGACGTGGATGCCTTGCTCTCAAGCCTGATGGTTCTCGTGCGCTACCTGCTCATGCTGATCATGACGCTAATTCCCGACAGCGAAATAAAAAGCATTGCCAACAACCCGTATGCGAAAAATTGATCGGCACAACCGTTGCCGACAGGGCTACAGATGCAGCGGATCGGAGCGATACTGCTCGACCCATTCGCGTTCGCGGATGAGCTCCGGGATGCCCCACACGAATTCGATTGTGGCCACGATCACGAAGAATCCATAAGTGACCGCCATAAGAATGGAAGCGGAGATTTGCCCGCCGCCGAACCCCATCAATGCAAAAATCAGCACAAGCAATCCGATGCCGCGCTGGCCGACAGCAAAAACCGGTAACTGGATGCTGCCGTCGTCTGCCGGCTGCATGCGTGCCCTTAGTGCCGGCACCACGCCGAACGCGGCGATCGAGACGAAGCTCAGAAGCATGGAAGGGGAGCGCAGCAGGTGGCCGAGATTGGCACCGCTGTCGGCGAACCCGTTGAGGGCAAGGACGGTGGCAGTTCCCCCGGCAATCAGATCGACAATCAGCGAGAGCGTGATGGAAGGATATTGAGGTGCATCCGCTGCCTGTCGTCGCTTGCCGCGAAGAATGGCCACCGTCTGCCAGAACCACAGGTCGAGTCCAGCATGCCGGTAGCTGATGGCCAACCCGTCTGAGCGGAGAACGCGCAGCACGAGATCCGCGAGCCAGCCCAGCCAGAAACCGGCGATCAGTAACAGGGCAGCCGATATGCTTGACCATCCGAGCACGAAAATGACAAGCAGACCGAGCGCGCCCGTCAGCATCCAGTCGCTCCACATCGCGCGCCTGGCCCGAATGAAGTGCTTTCCGTGACGACTCAGTGCCGACGCGGTGTGCTCGCGAAAAAGAATCTGATCCTGCACTGGCAGCTCGTTCCACGCTTGCGACGACGGCATGTCCATGGTGATCGGTCCGTGTATTGCGCTGGAATGTAGGTGAGTCTTTGTCCGCGTTCTTGTTGCATCTGGAACGACCATCGCTTCGATGGCCGCCGACAGGCCGGAGTATCCCTGCTCAGGGGACGCGTCCGCTGTCCCGACAAATCCCGCGGCACGGCGTTTGCAAGTATTCTCGGCTGAGCTGAATTCGGGCCGTTGATGCGCCGTGCAGGGGAAAACAGTGACACAGAGTGGAACAGATACGCTACGGCTGGACGACAAGAAGCCTTTGGGTGACGAGAACATCTCGATTGGGCCGTATCGGATCCTGGGTCTGCTCGGCGAAGGCGGCATGGGGCGTGTCTATCTGGCCCAGCAGATCCATCCGCAACGCCAGGTAGCGCTCAAGGTCGTGCGTGGATTGTCGAGTGCGGTTATCGAGCGCATGCGCCGCGAGATCGAGGTGCTGGCCCAGCTTGAGCATCCAGGCATTGCCCGCCTCTATGCAGCGGGCGAATCGCGCATTGATGATGTGGACGTGCCGTGGCTTGCGCTTGAATATGTGCGCGGCGTCGATCTGGTGCGTCACGCGCAGGACAACAATCTCGACCTGGTCGCGCGTTTGCGTCTTTTGATCGAGGTGGCGCGTGCGGTGCACTACGCGCATGAGCGCGGTGTCATCCATCGTGATCTGAAGCCCGGCAATATCCTCATCGATGAGGAGGGCCACTCCAAGGTGCTCGATTTCGGCATTGCGCGATTGCGCGATGATGCGGCGCACGGCCTGACCCAGGATGGCCAGGTGCTCGGCACGCTGCCCTACATGAGTGCCGAGCAACTGGCCGGTGACAGCACGCGGATCGATGCGCGCAGCGATGTCTATTCGCTCGGCGTGCTCGCTTACGAATTGATCGGCGGACGCTTGCCACATCCACGCCTGAATACCTCGACGATTTTTGAGGCGCTGGACATCCTGCGCAACGACACCCCGCCGCGTCTGGCGACGATCAGTGCGGTGGCGCGCGGCGATCTGGACACGGTGATCATGAAGTCGCTGGCCAGCGAGCGTGAGCAGCGCTACGCCAGCGCTGCGGAATGGGCCGATGATCTGCAGCGCATCATCGATCATCGACCGATCATGGCGCGGCCACTGACCCGCATGTATCGGGCATCGCGCTTTGTGCGCCGCCATCGCCTGCTTACGGCGGCCATGGCCAGCGTGGTGTTCGTTCTGGCGGCGGCGAGCCTCATTTCGCTGCGTTTCGCCCTGGCCGAGCAGAGCGCGCGGGCCGAGGCTGACCAGCGTGCTCAGGAGTCCGCCGCGGTCAATGCATTTCTCGAACGCATGTTGGCTTCCGCGAATCCCGAGCTCGCGGCCGGACGCAAGCTCACGGTCGATGAAGTGGTCGATCAAGCGGAGCGCGATCTCGATCGTCTCGATAGCAAACCGGCTGTGCAACGCGCGGTGGCAACGACTCTCGCTCGCACGCGCGGCGCGCTTGGCGAGTACGACGCGGCCATGGCACTGAATGCGCGTGCGCTGGAGCTCGGCGAGCGGATTGGCGCGCCTGAGGCACAACGTGCGGATCTGCTGCATCACCGGGCCACGCTCCACATCGAGCTCGGTCAATACGACAAGGCCATCGAGACCTTGGCCGAGTCGCGCAAGGCGTGGCCGGATGCGCCCTTGGCCAAGCAGCTGAGCCTTGATCTGACCGCTGCACGTATCGATGACGAGGCCGGCCGCCCGGAGGCCGCCGAAGCCAAATACCGCGGTGTCCTCGCCGCCGCCGTCGGCATCGGGCAGGCAAGCGTGCATGCCGATGCGGATTTGCGCAGTACGCTGGAAGTGACCCGCAGCAATCTTTCCGGCGTGTTGCGCGATCGCGGTGCGCTGGATGAGTCCGAGCAATTGACCCGCGCCGTGCTGGCCGGGCGCATGGAAGAGCTCGGTGAGCGCGCGCCGCTGACCCTGATGAGTCGCAACAAGCTTGCCCTCGTGCTGGCGGCGCGCGGCGACAACGAGCAGGCGGAAAAGGAAGCTGCAGAGGCGCTTCGTCTGCAGCGCGAAGTGCTTGGCAACAACCACAGCAGCACACTGACATCGATGCAAACCCTCGCCAATATCCTCATGGCCAAAAAGCAGTACGACGAAGCCGAGGCGCTGACCCGCGAGTCCCTGAAAGGCATGGAAGCACAGTTCGGAGATGACTACGCGCAGACCCTGGCGTCAATGAATACCTTGGCCTACCTGCTTGAAGAGCGCGGCAAGATCGACGAGGCCGAGGCAGCCTACCGGCGCATCATCGAGATTCAGACACGCGGCGGCGTCGAACATCCGACCACGCTGGCACCGCGCAACAATCTGGCCATGTTGCTGATGAAGGCGGGGCAACTGGATGCGGCGCGTGCCGAGTTTGCAGCCTTGATGAAGCATTCGCGCGCCACCGTCGGCGATGATCACGCGATGACCGCGATCTTCATGAGCAACGAGGGCTGGTGCCTGAGTCGCCTGGGCCGCACGGCCGAAGCACGTGCGGAACTCGGAGGATGCGCATGCGCGCCTGCTGAAGATGTTTGGTGCCGCGCATTCGCGAACCCAGGCAGCTGCCGAACGGCTCGCCGAGGTCTACCGAAGACTCGGTGAAAGCGAGAAGGCCGATGCCTTGAACCCGGAGCCGGTTCCCAGCGCATGAGCTTGCTCGTTGCTGGTTTTGCGATCATTTGCGGGTTGTTTGCGCTGTCCCTGATCGTGCAGTTGCGCAAGTTGCATCGTCAACTCGCTGCAGAACGTGGTGCGGCCGCGAGTCGCCTCGCCGAGCGCGAATCCCTGGTGCATGCCCAAGCCACTCTGGCTGAGCGTGAGCGCATCTATGGCGATCTGCACGATGACATCGGCGCACGCCTGCTCGGCATGATCCATTCCGCCGAATCACCCGAGCAGGCCGATCGCGCTCGCGCAGTTTTGCAGGATTTGCGCGATGTGGTCACGCGCTCGCGCGGCACACCCGGGTCTCTTTCCGACACCCTGGCTGAAATTCGTGGCGAGACCGCACAGCGTCTTGCCGCGGCAAAGATTGATCTGGTCTGGGAGATCAATGACGACTTGCCCGATCCGCAGCTCGACAACGCGCGTGCCCTGCATCTGCATCGAATCGTGCGCGAGGCCATCAGCAATGTCATCCGCCATGCGCGTGCCGGTCGGGTGCGCGTGCGAACAAAGGCGCTGGGCGGCAAACTGTTGCTCGACCTGACCGATGATGGCGGCGGCAGCGAATCGGCGCCCGCATCGAAGGGCCGCGGACTGGAGAACATGCGTGAGCGCGCGGCCGAACTGGAAGGTGATATCGACTGGAAACCCGGTACCCAGGGCGGCACCAAGGTGTTGCTGACCATGCCACTCGGTGACCTGCCGTGACGAGCTACGATCGTGCCTTGGTTGTCGATGATCTTGAAAGCAGCCGCGAGTGGTTGTCGCGTGCGCTGGCCCAGGCGTTTCCCGGCATTGAAATTGCCCTCGCGGCTTCACTTGCCGAAGCGCAGGCACATGTTGAATCCGCGCCACCGCTGGCATTGATCGATCTCGGCCTGCCCGATGGCTCGGGCATCCGCCTGATCGAGAAGCTGCAACCGCTGGGCACGCTTTGCATCGTCGCCACCGTGTTTGATGACGATGCACATTTGTTTCCAGCGCTGCACGCAGGTGCGCAAGGTTATGTGCTCAAGGATCAATCCACCGACAATCTTGCCGAGATGCTGACCGGGATTGCCGCCGGTCAGCCACCGCTTTCCCCCTCGATTGCGCGTCGCTTGCTGCGCCACTTCCAGCCAATCGCACCTGATGCCAGCGAGCCCGCCTTGACCGCACGCGAGACCGACGTGCTGCGTCTGATCGCCAAAGGCCACACCGTCGCCGAAGTCGCCGGCCTGCTCGGATTGTCCCGACACACCGCGGCCGGCTATCTGAAGGATGTCTATCGCAAGCTCAGTGTCCGCTCGCGCGCCGAAGCCACCCTTGTCGCGACCCGACGCGGACTGGTCGGCACAGACGGCTGACCATTCGCTGGCGAGCAGGACGAGCAAGGTGGCTCGGTTGAAAAGGGCATGCGCTATTTGATGATCCGTTGTGCAGAATTGTACCCACGGTAGCCTGATCTATTCACCGTGGTAACCCCGAAAAACGGTGGTCAGTTCTGTGGCGATGAGTTTTTGCCTGCGCGATCAAGTTCGCTGATGACGAGACTCGGTGTGTTCACCGAGGCGCGGTGAAGGTCGCGACACCGCGAGTTCGGCAGCCGAGAAGCGGATCGGTGTGCGCACGCCGGGAACGTGGTCGTTTTCGTGGCTGGCCGACGCCAGCTCGAGCTGCATGCCGCGATGGCGTACCTGTGGATCCGCAAACACCTGATCGATGCGGTTGATCGGTCCGGCCGGCACGCCGCGCTTTTCAAGCTGCTCAAGCAGTTCGTCTCGATCGCGGTGGCCGAGTACCGATTCGAGAATCGGGATGAGCGCCTCGCGATGGCCCACACGTGCCGAGTTGCTGATGAATCGTGGATCGCTTGCCAGCCCGGGCTGATCGATCACCGCACACAATTGGGCAAACTGCGCATCGTTGCCGACTGCGAGCATGATGTGGCCATCACGCGCCGCGAACACCTGGTACGGCACGATGTTCGGATGCGCGTTTCCCAGGCGCCCGGGAACTTTGCCGGAAACCAGATAGTTGAGATTCTGGTTGGCCAGCATCGCGACCATGGTATCGAGCAGGGCGATGTCGATGTGTTGACCGCGTCCAGTTCTCTCGCGCATGGCCAGCGCAGCCTGGATTGCGATCACGCCATACAAGCCTGCGCACAGATCACCGATGGCGACACCGACTTTCTGCGGCGGGCCAGCGACTTCACCCGTGATGCTCATCAGGCCGCCCATGGCCTGGATCATCGCGTCGTAGCCGGCGCGCTTCGCGTACGGGCCGTCCTGACCAAAGCCGGTGACCGAGCAATACACAAGGCGCGGATTGAGCGCACTGAGCGAGGCATAGTCGAGGCTGTATTTCGCGAGTCCGCCAACCTTGAAGTTCTCGATCAGCACATCGGCGTCGGCGACCAACTCGCGCACGAACGCAACGCCGTCCGTGCTGCGCAGATCGGCAATCACCGAGCGTTTGCCACGATTGCAACTGTGGAAATACGCGGCATCGCCGTCATTGCCATCGGCATCGCGCAAGAACGGCGGCCCCCAGCGTCGCGTGTCATCGCCTTGTGGTGCTTCGATCTTGATCACCTCGGCGCCGAGATCAGCCAGGGTCTGGCCGATCCAGGGGCCGGCCAGGATCCGCGCGAGTTCAATGACCTTGAGGCCGGCCAGCGGCGTTTGCAGGTTTTCCATGATTCATCCAAAGCGGCGACGAGCCATCGTAACGAGCCGGGACGGATGCTGCATCCTCCCTGTCGCCCGGGTGCGCGCAAGATCTTGCACTCGGCGATTGTCGTCAGTACTCGTATGCCCGACCCTGCCGCCCTGACAGCGGATGGCCATCGCGGTGCGCGAACACACCTGATGGCCCACGGTACACTGGCCGGATGAATCGCATTGCCGCCCGCCTTCGGTGGAATATAAAAACGATCAGCTTCAATGTGCCGCCGCAATAAGCGAGTTGCGACTTCGGAATTCAGAGCGTAAATGACCAATCAATGACCACGCTGAAACAACTCTCGTACACGCCACGCTTGACGCCCCAGGGGCATCTGTTGCTGGTGCCGGACCCTGAAGCCTCGGCGCTGCCGGTGGAAGTGAGCAAGCGTGCCATCGACGCATTTGAGCGTGGTGCCGGAGATGGCTTGCTCGATCTGGGTGCGAGCGCAATCGGACGCGCCTTGCCGATGGTCTGGTCGTGGTGGCGCGACTTCGCCGCGCGCTACGTCAGCAACCTGTGTGCCACGCCGGAAGGTGGCGAAATCGCTGTCGCGATGCCGGCGGCGGCGGAACTGGAACGCCTGATTGCCGATGCGCCGCCGATGATCGGTGCGGAGTATCTGAGTGTCGATGTGCTGGCTCGCCTGTGGGCCGAGATCGACGCCGCACTCAACGAGATTCTGGCTCGGGAGGACCTCTCGCTGCAGGCGTTTCTGAAGTCGCGCAATCCGGCGTGGAATCTGGTCGGTCGCGTGCATTTCAATCTTGCCGAGAATCGCAAGGACGCGGAGGCACCTTTCGCCTTTCTGGCGACTTACACGACGCGCCTTTCCGCGCATGGCAAGGCACAACATCAGCCGCTATCGCAGGCGCTGGCGGAATTCTCCGGTGCCAGCAACAAAACTCAATTGTTGTCCCTGCTGGTGCCGGTGCAGCGCGCGTCAGAGCAGTGCGAGTGGCTGCGTGAGATGGTGGATTGCGGCGACATCTACCACCCGCTGCGCTGGACGCCGGATGATGCCTGTCGATTTCTCGGTGATCTGGCTGCGCTGGAAAGCGCCGGCATCATCGTACGCACGCCGGCCACCTGGCAGTTTGGGCGGCCGGCCCGGCCGCAGGTGAAAGCCAATGTGGGCAGGCAGACGCCTTCGGTGCTCGGCACCGATGCCATGCTAGATTTCAGCATGGAGATGTCGCTGGACGGCGAAAGCCTGACTGGCGCAGAGATCGCGGCCCTGCTCAAGGGCAATGATGGTTTGCAGTTTTTTCGCGGGCGCTGGATCGAAGTGGACACGCAGGCGTTGAACGGTCTGCTCGAACGCTTTCGGGCGATCAAGGTAGCTTCGGCAGAGGGTGTGTCGTATGCGCAGGCGATGCGCTTGCTGGCGGGCACCTCGCTCGGCGCTGCCGACGAGGCGCCGAACGCAGACTGGTCGCAAGTCGTCGCCGGTCCCTGGCTGGCGCAGACTCTGGAGGGTTTGCGTCACCCCGAAGGCCTGGCGCAGATCAAGGTCGGCAAGGAACTCAAGGCCACCCTGCGGCCGTATCAGCAGGTGGGCGTGCGTTGGATGTATCTGCTGACCAAGCTCGGTCTGGGCGCGTGCCTCGCTGATGACATGGGTTTGGGCAAGACGATTCAGGTGCTCGCCTTGCTACTGGTGCTGAAGCGCGACAGCTCGCAAGCGCAACCGAGTTTGCTGGTCGCGCCGGCATCCTTGCTGGCCAACTGGGCGGCCGAAGCCGAGCGTTTCACCCCCGGCTTGCGCGTGCTGGTTGCGCATGCTTCGGCCATGCCGGCGGCCGAGCTGCGCACACTCGACGCGGCACAGCTGGAAGGCATCGACCTCGTCATCACCAGCTATGGCAGCTTGATGCGCTTGCCCAATCTCACCGAGATTCACTGGCGCATCGCCGTGGCGGACGAAGCGCAGGCGATCAAGAATCCCGGCAGCCAGCAAACGCGTCAGGTCAAGAAAATCCGGGCGCAATCACGTATCGCACTGACCGGCACGCCGGTCGAAAATCGGCTGTCAGACTTGTGGTCGATCTTCGACTTCACCCACCCGGCGTTGCTCGGCTCAGAAAAACTATTTGCAAAATTCACCAAACGGCTGGCTGAGACCGAGCACTTCGGCCCGCTGCGAAATCTGGTGCGGCCCTACATCCTGCGTCGATTGAAAACCGACAAGCGCATTATTGATGACTTGCCCGCCAAGACCGAGCTCAAGGCCTGGTGCCATTTGAGTCCGCTCCAGGCGGCCCTGTATCAACGTGCCGTGGACGATTTGGCCGCCGCACTGGATGAGGCCGAAGGCATGCGCCGAAAGGGCGTGGTGTTTGCTTTCCTGATGCGCTTCAAGCAGATCTGCAATCACCCGTCGCAATGGTTGGGTGACGCGGCCTGGCAGGCTCGGGACAGCGGCAAGTTTGCGCGCCTGCGTGAATTGGCTGAAGTCATTGCGGCCAGGCAGGAGAAATTGCTGGTGTTCACCCAGTTCCGCGAGACCACGGCACCCTTGGCCGCGTATCTCGGCGCAATCTTTGGCCGCGAGGGCCTGGTGCTGCATGGCGGCACGCCGGTCAAGAAGCGTCGTGAACTGGTCCAGCGCTTTCAGGAGGACGAACTGACACCGTTCTTCGTACTCTCGCTCAAGGCGGGCGGGGCCGGACTGAATCTGACGGCGGCCTCGCATGTGATCCACTTCGATCGCTGGTGGAATCCGGCGGTGGAAAATCAGGCGACAGATCGAGCTTTCAGGATCGGCCAGCAGCGTAATGTCCTGGTGCACAAATTCGTCTGTCGCGGGACTATCGAGGAACGTATCGACAAGCTGATCGAAACGAAGCACAAACTCGTTGAAGATGTGCTGGAAGGCGGTGCGGAAAACCGGCTTGTCGAGATGAGCGACAGCGAACTGCTTGATCTGGTCAAGCTGGATATTCACGCAGCGCAGGAAAATTGAAAATGAGAGGAAGTCTGCAATGAGTTTCTGGAGTCGCAAGCCCTATCAATCGGTCAGTGCGCGTCAGAAAAAGGCCGAAGCCACGATTGCCAGGTTGAACAAGCGCGGCGCACTGTTGGCGCCTGTCGTCGCCAGTCGCGGCGCCATCGCCAAGACCTTCTGGGGCAAGGCCTGGTGCGCCAATCTGGAGCATTACAGCGATTTTTCCAATCGCCTGCCGCGCGGGCGCAGCTATGTACGTAACGGGTCCGTCATTGATTTGCGCGTGACGCCTGGCGAGGTGCAGGCACAGGTGATGGGGAGTTCGCTGTACAAGGTCGTGATCAAGGTGGAGGCGTTGCCTAAAAAGCGATGGCAAGAGATTGGCGCAGCGTGTTCGGGTTCGATCGACAGTCTTGTTGAGCTGCTGCAAGGCAAGATTTCCAACGCCGTGATGGAGCGCATCTGCGAGCCGGGGAGTGGCTTGTTTCCCGCCCCGAAAGAGATTGATTTGCAGTGTAGCTGCCCGGATTGGGCGTATATGTGCAAGCACGTCGCTGCGGTGCTCTTTGGGGTTGGCGCGCGCCTCGACCAGCAACCGGAGTTGCTGTTCAGTTTGCGCAAGGTTGATGTCAAGGATCTTGTCAGTCAGGCCGGCGCGGGACTCGCAGTTCCGCGGCCGCGTTCGTCCAGCAGCAAATTGCTCGACAATGCATCGCTCGGCGATGTCTTCGGCATCGAGATGGCCGATAGCGTAGTGGCCCCATCCTCGGCTGCAACGCCATCGACTCCGCGCAAATCACCTGCGGCAACCAAGGCAACCAAGGCAACCAAGGCAACCAAGGCGACCAAGGCGACCAAGGCGACCAAGGCGACCAAGGCGACCAAGGCGACCAAGGCGACCAAGGCGACCAAGACGACCAAGGCGATCAGAAAAGAGATGCCGGTGAAGCCGTTGGTTCGTAAACCCTCGTCCAATCGCGGCAAGCCCGGAGCCCTCAGCAGTCCAGGCAAACCTGCCGCCAAAACAACCCATGACTCGAAGGCAACTCAGCCAACCATGGCCCGAGCGTCAAAGCGCAAGCCGCCTTCAAAGTGACGTTGATTGTCGTTGCGATATCCTGAGGACTGAAGGGCCTGCCGCGGCGAAATCGACAAGCAAAAAGTCACCGTGCGGAAAGTGGAATATTGACCCAGCTCGGATTGCAGCCGGGAGCGCTGAAGATCCGAATGTGGGCCATCTTCCATGATCAAGCAGGCACCAACCGCGAGACCAGCAAGTGTTCCGTAGTTGATCGGGGAATTTTTCATCAAAGAGGACGATCAAAGGGGACGCGATCAAAGGGGACGGAGAGCGATCAAAGGGGACGGAGGAATTTTTCCGATCAAAGGGGACGGAGGAATTTTTCAGGCTGGTGTGCGGGCAAACGACGTGTTTCAAACGAAAAATTCCTCCGTCCCCTTTTCTGATGGTGATCGGGGTGACTTAAACGGCAGATCCCTGCGTTCCCGCTTTCGGTTGAATCTGTATTGGCCGAGCGATTGATCCATGGTGTGGCCGAGCAGAGAGATACCCGAGCTTCTCGCTGGCGTTGACAGGGACAGCATCGCGATTGAAATCGCTCCCACAAGAATCCCCGTGGGAGCGGCTTTAGCCGCGATGCTTCTCGCGGGGGCTGGAAGGCAGGGCATCGCGATCGGAATCGCCCCCACGAAGTGCTGAACGTGAAGTGTGAATGCGGGTTCTGATTTGGATCAAGGCCGCGTTTCTCGCTTCACCGCACACTGTCTGGCCGACTTGACGGCTTGAAGCGGCGTTGCAGCTTGCATCGAACGCCCAAGCTCGCATGGTTCCCGATCATTGCAACGAGCGACTTTTCGCATGCCCGCAGAATCACCGCTGACCCGTCACCGTATCGATGCGTGTTTTCTCGGGCCGTATGGCGAAAACGACAGTCTGCTCGAGAAGCTTGTCGTCGAGTTTCTGCGTGATCATGTCTATTGGCGGCGCAACTTCCATCCCGAGGATCCACCGGCGATCTCGACCGAGGCCTCGCGGCATCCGGATTACCTGGCATTCGAATCACGCATGCGTCGCGAGCTGCATCAGCTTTCGGCGTCGCTGAAGAAATCGGTGCCGTTCCACAGCCCGCGCTACATGGGCCACATGGTGTCCGATCTGTTGCTGCCCGGACTGGTCGCGCAGATCCTGACCCTGCCGTACAACCCGAACAACGTCAGCGAGGATTCGGCGCCGGTCACGGTCGATCTGGAGGTTCAGGTCGGACTGCAACTGGCGCGCATGATCGGCTATGTGCACGATCCGCTGCAGGCAGACTGCGCCTTCGGCCATCTGACCTCGGGTGGCACCCTGGCCAACTATCAGGCATTGCGCCTGGCCCTGGCTCTCAAAGCGTTTCCGGTTGCCCTGCGTGCGGCGGGCGTGCCCGATCTGACTTTGCCCGAGGATGACTGGAGCGCGTTCAACCTGCATCCACGCGCAGGCACTGTCCTGCTTGACCAATGGCAGCATTGGCTGGCGGCGCAACCTTCCGCCGCCCGCAAGCAGTGGCGCCAGCGCGTGCAAACGGCGCGCATCGAGCATCTCGGCCTGGTCGAATTCTTTGCCCGTCATGCAAGCCTGCGGGTGCCATTGGTGCTGGCGCCGGTGACGGCGCACTACTCGTGGAGCAAGGGTCTCAAGCTGCTTGGTCTGGGTCGCGCACAATTGGAGTTGTTGCCGGAGAGCGGCATGCGCCTGGATACCGATGCGCTGGAATCGATCCTTGAGCGCTGCCAGCGCGAGCGTCAGCCGGTGCTGATGTCGGTGGCCGTGCTCGGTACCACGGAATACGGCACCTTCGATCCGGTCGATCGCATGCTGGCCGCACGCGAGCGCGCAGCCATGGCGGGACTCGGCCATTCCGTGCATGTGGATGCGGCCTGGGGCGGCTATCTGGCCACGGTGTTCCGCAATGAGGATGGCAGCCTGCGCAGTCGCGACGAAGTTGCCAAGGGCTACAACGCATTCCCGCCGGTGGAGGTGTATGCGGCGATTGCCGCGCTTGCCGATACCGATTCGGTGACGATCGACCCGCACAAGCTCGGCTATCTGCCATTCGGCACCGGCGCCTTCATCTGTCGCGATCATCGCGTCACCGCGCTGCTCTCGGAAGAGGCCGACTATGTGTTTTCCGGATCGGCAACAAAGAGCTATCTGGAGCGCTATCGCGGGCTCGGTCAGTTCATCCCGGAAGGGTCGAAGTCCGGGGCGAATGCGGCCGCAGTCTATGTCACCCATCGCGTGTTGCCGCTCGATCATCTGCACTTTGGCCGCCTGACCCGGCAGACCATCCTCGCCGCCGAGGCCTTTCATCATCGCGCAACGCGCTTCGCCGCGGAGATGCGTGATCACGTCACTGCGATCGTGCCTTTCCAGCCGGACAGCAACCTGGTCTGCCTTGCCCTCAATCCGCGCGGCAACACGAGTGTGGTCGGCGCCAATGTCTTTGTGCGTCGCCTGCACGACGACATGCGCGCGGATCCAAGCCAGCCGTTGCAACTCAAGCAGTTCTTCGGCTCGATCACGACCCTTCGTCCCGAAGCGCTCGGCGAGGTCGAGATGCGCCGCATCTTCGATGCGCTGGGTCTGGATATGGCAACCCTTGATGGCGATGAAGGCAATGACCGCATCGTGATCCTGCGCCATACCCTGATGAACCCGTACCTGATCGACCACGAGAACGGCATCAGCTACATCGATTTGTATTTCGACTATCTGGAAGGACGCGTGCGCCAGCTGCTGGCGGACAACAAGCCGACGGATTCGAGCGCAACAGCCCGCCATTGATTGGGCCGGTAAAATGGATCAACGCACAGTGATTCTGCCGCTGGCGGGAGAAGGAAATCGTTCGTTGATTTCATGATGTTTACGGGCCGAATCAACAAGGATGCATGGCGTTGGCGGATTCTCACGGAATGTCACGCGAGTCAGTGGATGGCTTCATGCGCCGTGAGGCATGCGCGCGCAGACGGATTGCCCTGCACGCGTTTGTGGATCCATCGATGTTGAATCGACAGATCCGCAGCAAGTCTGCAGATTTGCAGGATCAGGCGCAGTGTCCGCAGCAGGTGTGCCCGCCCTGGATATGCACCGGTTCGGCGTCTTGCTGAAGCTCGACAAATTCGCAACGGGCGCCCACCAGGGCGGCTTGGGCTTGCTCGGCCGTGACGTCGCCATCAATCAGGATCTGCTGGCTGGACATCTCGGCACGCACCGTGGCGGCGGGGTCAAGCTCGTGGATGGCATGGGTGATGGCAATCGCCATCGACTGGGTGATCGGCTGGGTGGTGGTGAACAGCATGTCGGGATTTCCTCGTCGCTCGGATGGAATGTCAGCGAGCCGCATTGGCGGCATCGTGCAGGCATGGTCGTTGGCATGCCGCAATGGCGCATTGACCGCGGTCAAGCGAATGCGAATCGCTTCGTTTGACGATCGGCCGCGCAGGACGCGGGCGTTGCCTTGAGTATTTCCCCACTGAGCGCAGGCAGCAGACGCCTGCTGCAGCGGCCACGTTCGAGTTCGCTCAGCGACTCGGCGCGTGGGCCATCAATTGTTGCGTTGGCCCGCGCGAGCGCAGCTTCCACCCCGCGATCAGCAGCAACAACGATGCGAGCAGGATCAGCCACTGCGGATTCAGCAGCGGAATCGAGTGCACCGAGGTGCCGCGGCAGGCGTCGAAAACAGGGGCGGGTCCGGGGCCGCTCCAGGCCGCGATCATTGCCGCGGCATCAGTGCAGTCGATGATGCCATCGCCGTTGAAGTCGCCCGCGCGGCAACTTTCGGAATCGGCGCCTGCCGCGAGGCATTCCGCAAGGCGTGCGCCATCTTCGCCATCCAGTACGCCATTGTCATTGAAGTCGCCGCGCAGGAAGCCGTCGAGCACGAGCGTGGCCGAGGCCATCGTGATCGGCGCGGCGCGGCCGCTTTCTTCCCACAAGTCGTGCAGGCTCTGGCCCCAGTGGTCAGTGTGGTTGGCATCGCGCAAGGCTTCGATGTAGTGCCGCGTAACAGTCTGGTAAAGCACGGTGACCTCGGCGCTCGCGGCGGCTGGCGGAATCCAGAAGTGAGCGTCATCCCAGTACTGGCCATCGGCGTAGTGGCGACCGACCGACGGTGCCCCGGCGGCTGCGTAGTCGGCATTGTGGAAACCGCGCGGTGGAATGCGCGTGTCCTTGACGATCGTATCGGCCAGCGCCATGTGCGTCGTGCGTCCGGGCGTATTTCCGGTTGCAGCGGCGGCCGCATCGGACAGGCCGACAGCCATTTCGTAGACGATGGTTCCGGCGTCGTCGAGCTCGGCGCTGGCCGGATCATAGCCGCCGTATTCACGCAGCAGATTGCCGCCGGCATCGCGCAGACGCACCTGCACCCAGGCGCGTCGACCTTCGATATGGCCGGTCGGCAGCTTGTGGCCACTCTCGTTGATGACCCGTGCGCGCAGCACGCCCCCGGCATCCTGGGCCAGATCCAGCGAGGCGGCGCGACCGAGCATGTCGTTGGCCGCGGCCATGCCCACCGCCAGCGCATCCTGATCGACGGCGGGGTCATCGGGGTAATAGCGACCGATGATGTCGAGTACCCAGGACGAGGCACCGGCGAAATCATGGCTGCGCAGATCCGCGCGTGGCGGGACGATGTTGCAGGCGGCGCCGGCGCGTACCGGCATGTGGCAATCCTGGCAGCTCGACACGACACCACCGCCTTCGCCGCCAAAGCGGCCGCCCATGTCGACGCCGCCCGCGGCGAAAGCCGACAGTTTCCATTCGGTGTAGGTGCGTTCCAGCGGAAAGTGGCTGGCCAGATCCTCGCTCTCGGGCGGTGTGTCCAGCGCGTTGTAGCGATAGCTCCCGTCGACCTGACGCGACACGGCGACATTGCCGACGTCATGGCAGGTTCCGCACAAGGCACTGCTGCGGTGGTAGGGCGAAACCAGCAGCTCATGCGAAGGCATCGCATCCGTGCGCGGTCCGCGCCGCACACCATCCGGATCGAGCACGAACATGGCGTTGCCGGTGAACGCAGGGACTGATTCGAGAGCGGCCAGCACTTCGGCATCGCGCGGCGGACTCGAACCCTCCACATAGCGGGGATCGACCATGGCATGGCAGAAGTGGCAATCCACCCCATCGCGATCACGTTCGCTGAGCGCACTGCCGTCGGCGACTTCCGCATTGCCGCTGACCACGGCCATTGGCACATGGCAGCGCAGGCAGAAATAGCCGACGTTGGCGACATCCTGGTTGGCGGTGGCGAGTTGGGCAAAGAACAGCGGATCACGACCGGCGTTGGCCATCAGGCTGCCCTTCCAGCTCGCGTAGGGCTCGCCGCTGCTGCCGGTGTTGGAATGACAGGACGCGCAGACGCGCGGAGGCAGGAACGAACCGGCATGCGCGTCGCCGACCTGGGTGCCGGAAAGATGGAAGTCGCGCAACGTGGCCGGAACCGGATCGGCCTGCGCCAGCGTCGGGCTGGCCAGCAAGATCAGAACGGAGAATAAAAGCCGGGCAATACCACGCAGAATGGAAATCGAATCGAGCTGGCCCATTGCAGGCTCCGTGATCGGCAGTCCGACGATCGTCGACTGCCGGTCACGCGTGCGCATTGATTTGCGTCAAGCGCTGCCGGATGGATTGCCCGGCAGTCGATCGATCAGGCGCGGGTAGTGCGCAGGCGGGTTTACTTCTTCAGTGCCCAGGCCGAGCACCAGCCTTTCGGCGTGACCGAGAAGCCCGGGAAGATCGCACAGCCATTGGTGGCGGCAACATGGAACTGGCAGTTGTCGCAGAAGCTGTCCGGCTTGCGCGTGGACTGATCCGACTTGGTCGCATCTTCGATGTAGTGCAATGCCTTCGCTTGCGCATTGGTGACCGGCAGCGGTGGCAAGTCGGCGAGTGCATGCTTCGGCAACAGTGCAAGCAGCGGCAGGGCAGCCGTGGCGGCGGCACTGCGGAGAAGGAAGCGACGGCGGGCTAGGTCGGTGGTTTTCATGTGAATCTCCCGGATGGCTGGCTGGTCGAGTTTCGTGGTTCGTTCAATCTGGAACAAACTTGCCGGGATCAATCGACAAAGCCTGACCCTTCTTGCAGAACGCGCCTGGAAAACTGTTGCTGGCGATCCGCTGCGCGAGGTCGTTTCCTGGCCTGACCGATCGACCCTGACGTACCGTCAAGAGCGAGACGCTACAGTACGTCAAGCGGGCCGAGTGTCAACTTGACCCCGATCAAGGCGACGACGCATTTCCGTCCTCGACATCGCCACCGGCCTTGCTCGCCGCCGGATTGAACGCATCCGAATAGCAGGCGTCAACACCAAGACCATGCGAAAGGAAATCGGGCACGGCCGCCTCGACCATTTTCACCGATCCGCAAACATAGGCTTCGTAGCCGGTCAGATCGGCGTGATCCTCGAGCATCGCCTCATGCACGAGTCCGGTACGGCCATGCCAGCTCTCGGAAGTTGCCGCATCGGAGAGTACCGGCACGATGCGGAAATTGGCGTGCTCGCGCGCCCAGCTTTCGGCCAGATCAAGCATGTACAGGTCGGCGACGTCGCTGACGCCCCAGTAGAGTTCAATCGGCCGCTGCACGCCGCGATGGAAGGCATCCTCGACAATGCTCTTGATCGGAGCGAAACCGGTCGCGCCTGCCACCATCAGCATCGGTCGGGTTCCGGCATGCAGGGTGAAGCGGCCGAGCGGGCCTTCGAAATCGATCGCATCGCCCACCTTCATCTGCTCGAACACGTGGGTAGTGAAGCGGCCGCCCGGTATCAGCCGCACATGCAGTTCGATCAAGGCGTTGTCGTGTGGTGGATTGGCAAACGAAAACGCGCGGCGTTCGCCGTTGTCGAGCAGGATGTTGATGTATTGCCCGGCGACGAAGGGGATGCGCTGGCTGCCAGGCAGCGAGACCATCACACGCATGACGGTATCGCTGAGCCTTTCCATCCGCTCGACCCGGCCCTGGTAACGCTCGATCGCCGCCGAGGTGCCGGATCTCAGGCTGTCCACCGGCACTTCGAACTCGAGATCCTCCAGCGGTACCGCGCAACACATCAATGCCTTGCCCTCGGCGCGCATCTGCTCGGTCAGCGTGTTCGGCTGATACGGGCCGTGGTCGACGCGACCGTTGAGGATGGTGCAGATGCACACGCCACAACCGCCATTGCGGCATTCATAGGGCAGCGCAAGACCGGCACGCAGACCGGCTTCGAGCAGGGTTTCTCCATGTCGCGCAGCGACATGCTCGGGGCCCGGATGGATCGCCATCTGGTAGATGCTCTGCTCGCCCGCCGTGCGCTTGCGGCGACGCAGCCACGGCATCAGCACGAGCACGGCGGTGCCAATCACGACCAGCGCCCACACCGCACCGAGCGACCAGTGATGAACCAGCGGATAGACCGGCAGCAGGAACCAGTCGAGGCCGACCGAGACGACTTCGTTGGCGAGATCGGCCGCACCCCCCTGGCTGTGCACCGGCACCAGCAGGGACATCACCAGCAGGGTCAGCAGCAGGCCAATCGTGATCGGACGCGGTGGCTGCGTGCTGGCTTTCGGCACGCGCTGGATGTGTACCCACATCATCAGCAGGCACAGCAGCGGCACGCCGATATGGATGAAGGCGAGCAGCGAGAACAGGCGATCATTGACGCTGGATGGATCCATGAAATTGCGGATCAGGGTGCCGCCGAATCCTGGCAACCAGTCGAGCCACTCGAAACTCGTGACGACAACGAACTGGGCCAGCTTGTCCCACGGCAACATGTATCCATTGATACCGGAGATGTAGACCAGCCAGATCAGGGCGACGCCGGTCAGCCACGAGAACGTGCGGAAACCGTGTATCCGATCGAAGGCGAAGTGGCGCAGCATGTGCAGCAGCATGATCAGGACCATCGCATCCGAGGCATAGCGATGCGCACTGCGCAGGATGCCGCCGAAATACCACTGGCCATCGGTCAGCGCCTGCACCGATCCGTAGGCACCCTGAACACTGGTGTCGAAGAATGCGTAGAGATAAAGACCGCTGCCGGCGACGATCCAGAACAGGAAGAACGCGATCGAGCCAAGATGGTAGAACGGGTTCAGGCGATCACCAAAGGCCCGGTTGAACAAGGCCTCGGCGAGCATGAAGACGCGACGCAGGCCGTTTTGCAGATGAGCGATCATGTCAGGCTCCTCGCCGATTGTTCCGTGCGGGGGCTGCCGCGCAATGATTTCCAGACCACGACCACGAACATCAATCCTCCGATGATGGCAATCAGCCCGCCGAGCCCCATCAGGCCCATGCCGGCGATTTCGCCCTTGCTGTGCAGAACCTGTTCGGCACCTGCGACCTTGCGCTGCACACCATAACCGCCTGACCAGACCAGACCGATGATGTGCATCAGTTGTCCGCTGCCGTAAAGGGTTGGTTGCCAGCGTGCGATGCGCCCCTGTGGCGTCCGATAACCAAGTTTTGGCAGCAACAAGTACACAAGTCCCATCAGGGCCAGGGTCACGCCGACGATGCAGCCGTGATAGTGGGCCGGAATCTTCACATTGCTGCCGCTGATGAAGATGCCGATCACGCCGCCGGCGGCGAACAGGGCCATCGAAGCGACCAGGGCGGCGCGCAGGGCGTCATGTCCAGGCTGGCGCGATCGCGGCGAACGCAGCAAGCCGACAACCACTGCCAGGCCAATCGGCACGATCGAGATGCCGCCGCCCAGACGCATGGCCCAGGTATGCAGATCACGGTGCTCGACGCTGGCGACGTCATGTGCGAGGTAGGCGTAAGGCGTCACGAACACGCTGACCAGGGCGAGTGCGAGCAGCAGCAGGGCGATGCGCGGACTCAAGGGCAGGCGCGCGCCGATCGCGCTGGCCAACCACAACCAGGCAACCAGCATGAGCAGGGTCCAGGTGAATTGCAGCGCGTGGCCACCGCCCCAGAAGGCGATTTCATAATAGGCCTGGCCTTCGAGGCTGGCCGGGGTGAGCACCAGCGAAGCCGCAAATGCAATCAGCGCAATCGCGGTCGAGACGACACTGGCATTCAAGCCGAAACGCAGGGCTCCGCTACCGTCGAATTCAAGGCCGAGTGCGGGTGCGGCGATCAGGCTGCGGATCACCAGCAGGGCGGCAGCGCCACCGAGGATGCCGAGACCGGTCAGGAACACGCCGCCATCGAGGACAGGAATGTAATTGGCCATGATCGGTTCGCCACCACCGACGAACGGGGCGATGCCGATCAGCAGCGTGCCCGCATAGGCGAGCACAAGCGCCAGCCATGCCAGGGTCGTGGCGCGCGGTCGACTGCTCAGGCTCCACAACATGCCGGACAAGGCGAGGAACCAGACCAGTACCGACAGATCGACGTGAACGACGAGGGCGACGCGGAAAAAATTGGCAACCGGTAACAGGGCATTCACCCCAGGTGTGCGCGAGGCGACCAGCAGGATCGAATAGAAACCGGAAACAACCAGTGCGAGCAGGCCCAGCCAGAGCCAGCCACGCACGAGGGCGCGATCGGATTGCCTGACCAGGGACAAGCTGTAGGCCGATTCCATCGATGCGCTCGCGAATGCAGTCGACGCGGCCGGGTTCGCCATGGTTTGCTCACTCATTGCAGGGTGATCCGGCGTTCAGCGGCATCGAAATCGACAACCAGGATTTCGGCGGGCGCGAGGTCGACATCCTCGCTGCGCGTGTAGTCGAAACCTTCGCTGCGCGCGTTGTCCTTCATCCTGATTTCGATGTGATGCTTGCCCGCAGGCACTTCGAGCCGCCGATACACGACGGCGGCGCCGTCACCGGACAATCCCGATGGCTTGGCGACCTGACGATGGGCCAGCTTGCCATCGACATCGACCTCGACGGTCAGCGGCGAACGCTCGCGCGGGCAACGTTTCGGCGCACGCATGTTTGGCGGCAATTTGGCCAGTTCGGCTGGGCTCTGTTCGACGCAATCGCCGAGCAACTGACTCTGATGACTGATGCTGATCTTGATCAGGGCCCGATCCGGAGCAAGGTTCTGATAGGCCGGCCAGCGCGAAAAGATTGCGATGACGACGGCCAGCGCCGCATAGAGAAGTCCTTGGCCAAGCCAGACACCAAATTTGTTCATGGATGGATTCCTGTAGCCGCATTGCTGCGCAGATCGTTGATTGCCTTGGTCAGCATGCTGCGCTCGCGGTGGCCGGCAAACACGACACGATAGTCCGTGCTCGCCACATTGCGGCGCAAATGCGGTTCACGTTCACCGCGCAGGCGCTGCGCTGTCCATGTGTTGCCAAGCCTGAATTCGCAGGCGCCTTCTGCACAGCCGCTGATTATCACACCTGCGGCACCGGCACGCAGCGCGTATTCGATGAACGAAGGTGGCAACAAGCCGATGCAGAGCAGGTTGTAGCCGGTCACATCCGCTTCGCCGAGATGCTCGACATCGAGGCCGTGCTCGCAACCGAACGCGATGATCTGCGGCGTCTTGGCCGCCGCAAGGGTATCGAGCAGGGATCGCCGCAGCGTGTCGACCGATTGCTGCGGCATGTCGATGCCGTTGACCAGTTCGATGACACTGCGAAATGGCGTCGCCGATGGACAGGCGCCCGCGCAGATTCCGCAACTCGCGCAGCGCTCGGCCGCCACCACCGCGATCTGTTGTCCGCGCTTGCCGTTCGGATGATCCTCGAGGGTGATCGCCGAATACGGGCAATCCTCCACGCAGCGCCGGCAGCCGTTGCAATTGTCGGCATCGACCACGGCGACCGGCAACGCGACAGAGGCAGGGCGCATGGCCACCGCAAACAGGACGGCGAAGATGGCCGCGATCAGGATCCAGGTCGGCCGCGCCGAGAGGAGATCCGCCAAGGGCAGCAGATGCAGCAGGATCCAGTCCAGTGGCAACGTGGTCGCCGCGCGGGAAAGATCAGCCGGTGGTCCGCTGATGACCGGCAAGGCGAGGGCGAGGATGCCGAGACTGGTGAGCAGACCGATCAGCAATGAGCGTGGCGGCAGAATCTTCGGACGGGTGATCCGCTGCAAATGGAACCAGAGTCCGAACAGCAGCAATAGGGGTACGCCAAGGTGGACGAAGACCAGCAGCGAGAACAAGCGATCGCCGACGGCTTCGGCACTGAGGAAGTTGCGGCTGAGTGACGTCGCCATCAGCGGCAAGGCATCGAGCAACTCGGCGCTGGCCACGGCCGCGTACTGGCCGAGCCTGTCCCAGTTGAGCCAGAAGCCGCCGATCCCGCTCACGTACATGAAGGCCAGCAGTGGAATCCCGGTCAGCCAGGTCATGCGGCGAAAGCGCGAGTGGTGGCCCAGAATCCATTCGCGCACGAGATGAAGGATGGTCGAGATCATGAAGCCATCCGCGGCGTACCGGTGCATGCTTCTCAACCAGCCACCGACGAATGGCTGGTCGCGCGAAAGCGCATCCACCGACTGCCAGGCACCTTGTACCGAGGTATCGAACACGGCATACAGATAGATGCCGCTGAGCAGCAGGATGGCGAACATCAGGCAGGCGATCGCTCCGAGATTGCGCAGTGGATTGCTGCCACCCGGGAAAATGAAATCGAGAGAATCTTCCAGTCGCTGCCACAGGCGCCTGATTGCATGCGCTTTCATGCGGCCGGTTGGCGCTTCCTCGCCCGATGCCGACGCCACTCCTGCACGGCCAATGTGAACATGATCAGCACGAAAGTCAGGAAGCCCGCAATTTCGATGTAGAGGGAATAATCGACCCGATAGCGGCCTGTCACGGGATCGTAGACCGAGCACAGGATGCGCACCTTGGAGAGCATGTCGGTCAACGAGGTACTGCCGCTGACCAGCGTGCCACCGAGCAGCTTCTTCAGCGGCTCGCCGAGTGAATCGGGCCCGAAGGCATCGCCAAATACTTGTTGCACGATGCGTCCCGAAGCATCGAGAACGCTGACTTGCAGGGTATGGTCGAATCCGATGGGCGTGGCCATGAAACTGAAACCGAAGCTGCGCGAGATCGCGGCGACATCGACCTTGGCTGGACTGAGGAAGCGCCAGTTGGCATCCCTGATCGATTGCTTGGCGGCAAACTCGCGCAAGGCCATCGGCGAATCGGTCGGCTGGTCGAAACCGATGCTGACCACATTGAATTGATCGTCACCGAAACGATCGCGCATCGCGTTGACCGCCTTGCGCAGGGCCCGCGAACTGGTCGGGCAGATCTTGAAGCAACCGGTATAGATGAAATTGACCAGCAGCGGCTTGCCGCGAAACTTCGACAGCGCAACCGGATCGCCGTTCTGGTCGCGCATCGTGTAGTCGCCAGGTTGCTGGCCGATCACAGCCAGACTGTCGCGCAAGGCGGCCTCCTGATCGAGTCCCTTGAACTTGGCTTCCTGCGGTTTTTCAACAGCCGGCGGGGCAACCCGGTTGCTGTTGTTCTCGACGGGTTGCGCGCACAC
This sequence comes from Lysobacterales bacterium, assembly GCA_016721015.1. Taxonomy (GTDB): domain Bacteria; phylum Pseudomonadota; class Gammaproteobacteria; order Xanthomonadales; family Rhodanobacteraceae; genus Dokdonella. The sequence goes on along the minus strand of JADKJL010000007.1, from coordinate 148,310 downwards.
GCCGCCGAGGCCGAGCGTGAACGCGGCGGCGACAAGGATCCGTGAAAGTTTCAATCGGCAATCGTGCATGACCAGCTATTAGAGCATCGCGTCCACACAGGCAGCGACAAGTACGGCATTGAGTTGAACCAGCGAGGCAAGGAAACTCGCGATTGCGGTCTTGCGGTTCTGGATCTGCAGCAGACGCCAGGATTTGTGCAGAAACCAGGCACCGCCCGCCGCCGCGCCGACCGCATAGACCGGCCCGGCGCCGAATCCGACCGGCAGCAGCGAGGCGACGACCAGGGCGACGGTACTGCCGAAGACGATCGAGGCGGCGCGCTTCGGCCCGAACACGACCGGCAGCATCGGGATGCCGGCGGCGGCGTAGTCCTCGCTGTTGGCAATTGCGAGGCTCCAGAAGTGCGGCGGTGTCCACAGGAACAGGATGAGGGCGAACAACCAGGGCAGCGGCCCGAGTTGCGGGTCTGCCGCAGCGGCACCGGCAAGCACGGCAAAACTGCCGGACAGGCCACCAATGACGATGTTCGTCCAGCTACGACGCTTCAGCCAGACCGTGTAGATGATTGCGTAGAAGAAAGCACCGAGGAAAATGAAGATCGCCGATTGCGGATTGACCACCTGCCAGGCCACGGTCACCGCAGCCAGCAGCATGCCGGCGAACAGCACCAGCCAGGCCGCATGATGGGGCAACGAACCGCTCGCAAATGGGCGTGCCCGCGTGCGCGCCATGAGCCGGTCGCTGCGGTACTCGTGGTAGTGATTGAAGGCGCCGGCCGCTGCCGAAGCGACAAGGGTGGCCAGGGCCATCACCAGAACCTGGATCGCACTGGCATGCCCCGGTGTCGCCACATAGCCGACCACGGCCGTGACCATGATCAGGAAGCCGATGCGCAGCTTGAACAGGCTCAACACTTCCCGAACCATGCCAGCGGCGGATCGCTCTGTCGTGACGCAGACGGTATTCATGACAGATGCACCTCTTGCTTGGCAGTCACTCGTTTGGATCGTCGCTCCGGATCCGAAAATCCGGAGCGACAGTGCGCTGAATCAACTCAGCTCAGGCCCCACAAGGTCGACAGATACTTCCAGTTGATGAAGTAGTAGAGGACGAACGAAGCTAGGAACACCATGGCCAGGACAAAGGTGCCCGGCGCGGCGAAGCCCAGCGAACCATAGCTCTGTGCAGCCGCCGAAGGCGCCCCGACCGGGATCGGTGTCGGCTCCGAGCTGATCTTTGTCTGCACGACGCGTTTGCCCCAGAGCAGCGAGCCGACAGTCAGGTAGATGTAGAGCGCACCGCCGGTGATCGCGCAGATGCCGGCGATGCCGACCAGGCCCATCATCAGGTAGGCCGCACCCGGCCACTCATAGGCCAGTGCCGCGCCGCTGAAGGCCATGTCCCAATGCCGTCGCGCGACACCGAGCGTGCCGGCTCCCATCATGACCAGGCAGAAGAAGTACATCGAGAAACCAAACAGGTACGGCTGCCACTTGGCCAGGGCCGGGTTGATGATTTCGCGCTTGAACAGCACCGGGATCAGGAAGTAGGTCAACGCCATGAACGACAGCGTCGTGCCGACCACCACCGTGGCATGGAAATGGCCGGGCACGTAGATCGTGTTGTGGATGATCATGTTGAGCTGTTCGGTGCCCATCATCACGCCCGAAATGCCACCGAGGAAACCGAAGCCGATGATCGAGATGAACACGCCGGAGAACGACGGGTTGCCCCACGGTGCCTTGCGCAGCCACTCGAACAGGCCCTTGTTGTAGCCCTTGGCGCGCTGCGCCACTTCCATTGCGCCCGGAATGGTCAGGCCATGGATCATCGAGGCGAGTACGGCGAAGTACATGAAGTAGCTGGTGTTGAGCACCTTCCACTCCGTGCTCATGCCGGGATCGGAGAGGATGTGGTGCGCACTGGCCAACTGCAGGAACACGATATAGAGCAGGAAGGCGCCGCGGCTGACCCGCTCGGACATCGGCTTGGCACCAAACACGACCGCCGCGACGAAATACCAGATCGAGATGTGCGCGGCGACGTTGATCTGCTGCGAGGAATGGCCGAACGCCCACCAGATCACGCGATAGATCAGCGGATCGACATGCTCGATCCAGCCCAGCGACAACATCCAGGTCGGGATCAGGATGATCGCGCCCGAGGCAATTGTGAACACGGCGATGATCGCCGCCGTGATCGCGCCGAAGGTGACCAGCGGAACCGAACCCTGGTAGGTCTTTTCACGCTTGGCGACGACGAGGGTGCCGAAGAACACGAAACATCCGATCAAGGCGCCGACCGCAAACAGGATCAGCCCCAGATAGAACGAGGGCGCCGCCATCATGGGGACATAGGAGGTCATCATCACGCTGGAGCCGCCTTGATAGACGGCGATATTGTTCATGACCGAGCCGATCACCATCAGCGCGAACCCGAGCCAGGCCACTTTTGGCGTGGCGATGCGGCAGCGCAGCAGGGTCGATGAGCAGAAATACAGGACGGCGATCTCGAAGAAGATGATCCAGAACACGAGCATGTCGAGACCGTGCGCGGTCAGTACCTGATAGAACGTGCTGGCTTCGAGCCAGTGGATGGTCGGCCAGCGGGTCAGCACGACGCCGATGGCGAGGATGCCGCCGATGAGCAGAAAAATGACGCCCGCAACGGCGTTGGCGAGGACGAGTTTCTCCGCCTGGGCCTCGAATTGCAGTCCCGAGCGGGGGCAGGTCCGGTAAGTGGTTTTATTTGACATTGCCGGTCTCCGCCTTGACATAGATGCGTCCGACCATGGTGTGATGGCCGATCCCGCAGAATTCGTTGCACACGACCGAGTAGGTTCCGCTCTGGTTCGGCGTGACGGTCACCACGTGCTCGTAACCCGGCACGATCTGGATGTTGATGTTGGCTGGTTGCAGGGAAAAGCCGTGGTTGTAGTCCATCGAGCTCAGATGCAGGCGATAGGTCTGGCCCTGCTGCAGCTCGAGGATCGGCCAGAAGTTCCACAGCCGCGCGATCATGTACACATCACTGCCCGGTGGTGGCGCGACGACAGGTGTTTCGAGATCGGTTTCGGTGCGCACGGTGTACTTGTCGACCACCGCCTGGGCCTTGCCTGCAAACATCTCCGGCGTGGTCTTGTAGGTTTCGGTCGACAGGTTCTGCTTACCGTAGGCGTGCCAGTAGATCATCATGAAGAACATGATCATGCACCAGACGAAGGCGATGGCGATCCATGTGCCCTCCACGCGATCCAATGGGTGTTTCCACCAGAGCCGCTCGGTGGGAGGTAAAATTGCGCTCATGAGTTTTCCCCGGATTGATGCAACGTTCGCGCTTACTTGGCGAGCGGAATGGTCAGGATGTCGATGACGCCCCAAAGGATGTAGACCACCATCGGAACCAGCACGCCGATAAACAGGAGCAGGAACGGGTTGTCGAGCAATTTCTGCATCATCGGAATCTTTTCGTCGTCTGTCTCTGTGTTGTCCATCGAGTTCTCCACCCTGGGGCTTGACCGTCTACCGAGCTGGCAGGTCTCTCATATTTACGGACTATTCACAAACTCGATCCATGACTTGGATCAAGTGGCAGGGAGATACCCGCCGGCCGAGGGTGACAATCCCGGCGATGTCGGTGATCCTGCGCGGCCTGCCGGACCCTGATTGGAGCGAGTGATGCCGGGAAATGCGCAATTTCAGAAGCCGAATGCCGAGCGTAGAGCACGACCGCGCGCGGTGGGCTGGTGGTTGCTGAGTTGTTGCGTCGTTTTGCTGACCCTGGTGATGGTTGGCGGCGCGACCCGGCTGACCGAATCCGGACTGTCGATTGTCGACTGGAAGCCGGTGAGCGGAGTGCTGCCGCCGATCGGTGAGGCGGCCTGGCAGGCCGAGTTCTCACGCTATCAGAGCAGTCCCCAGTACTCCGAGGTCAACCAGGGCATGGCCCTCGGCGACTTCAAGGTGATCTTCTGGTTCGAGTTTTTCCACCGACTGCTCGCCCGCCTGCTTGGCCTCTGGTTTGCGCTGCCGCTGCTGTGGTTCTGGCTGCGCGGCGCGATTCCATCACGCTTGCGCTGGCCCCTGCTCGGCATCCTTGCTCTCGGCGCAGCCCAAGGTTATCTCGGCTGGTACATGGTCAAGAGTGGTCTGGTCGATGTGCCACGGGTGAGCCCCTATCGGCTGGCCGCACATCTGAGCCTGGCCCTGATCGTCTATGCGCTGATGTTCAGGGTTGCGCTGGGCCTGTTGCTGACACGAACAAGGGACGCCGCGGAAAAATCGGCGCGGCGCTGGCCGGGCAGGATCCTGTTGGGCCTTGTCGCCGTGACCATTGTCTTTGGCGCCTTCGTCGCCGGTCTGCGTGCCGGCTTGATGTACAACACGTTTCCGCTCATGGCGGGCCGCTGGGTGCCGCCGGACATGTTCGCCCTGCAACCGGCGTGGCGAAATGTTTTCGAGAATCCGGTGACGGTGCAGTTCGTGCACCGGATTCTGGCCTTGACCACGCTGACGGTGACCCTCTGGGCATGGTGGCGCATGCGCGGACTTGCGCGTGATCGAGCGCAAACCCGTTCGCGCAACGCACTCGCGTTGATGGCGATGATCCAGGTGACGCTTGGAATCTGCACCTTGCTGTGGGTGGTGCCGGCCTGGCTCGGTACCCTGCATCAGGGTGGCGCGGTGCTCCTGCTCAGTGCCGTGGTCGCAGCGGGCTATTGCTGGACAACGCGGTTGAGCGGATTGGCCTGATCCACGCCCGCGACCGCGATGCGGGTCTTTCGAATGGCCTGCCGGGATCGCGCAGCGGAGGGTCAGTCCGCCAGGAAATCCCTCAGTGCGTTGAACTGCTGCAACATCACGCGCGGCTGGTGCGAGCCGGTCAGAGCGGCCACGCCGTGTCCCTGCGGATCAACCACGATCACCGATGTCGTGTGCTCCATGCTGCGCACACCATTTGGCTCGACATGTTCGGCGTAGATGATGCCGAGCGAGTCGGCCAGAAGCTGAAGCTGATCGGCAGCACCCGACAGTCCGATCAGTTGCTTGTCGAAGAATGCCAGATAGGCGTCGATCCGGTCCGGCGTGTCATTCTTCGGGTCAACGCTGACAAAAATCATTTGTGGAATGACGGCGACCTGGCCGGCATCGACCATCAACTTGCGCATCCTGCCCAGTGATTGCAGCGTGGTCGGACAGATGTCAGGGCATTGCAGGTAGCCGAAATAGAGCAGGCTCCAGTGACCTTTCAGATCATCCTTGCGGAACGTCCGGCCTTGCTGGTCGAGCAGGCCGAAGTCGGCGACATCGCGTGCAGCAGGCCAGAGGATGGCCTGCAGCTCGGGCGTTGCCGAAGCCCAGTCCGGCGCGGAAGGTCGTCTTGCGGCCACCAGGATGACGATGCCCGCCAGCAGCACCAGCGATGACAGAAGGGCGATCCGCAAAGCAGTTGGTTTCATGATTCAACAAGGCAAGTCGATGGGAATTTTGTGTTCAATCGATTTTCCGCATTGGCAACCGCTTGAAAGTGGATGCCTGGAACGGCGATGCGGATTCGGCATGGGAAAAATCGGTATCGAGGATCATTTTGCGCCTGTGAAATTCGCGACGGACAGCGAAATCCCTTGCGCTGATTCGGAAATGCTCACCGCTCGCTCCGGGCGTGCCTGTCACCGGCGCGCTTGATCCTGATCACGCACGGTAGGGTTTGACTTCGGTCAAGCTCACCCGGCATCGTGCGTGTGACCGTATCACTCCCACATCCGATTATCATCCCGCGATGGATCTTCCGAACCTGTTGCCGCATGTCAACGCAGCGCTGAACGCGACGGCGATGATCCTGCTGGTGTATGCGCGCGTGATGATCGCGCACAAGCGCATTGAGCGGCACAAGCGCACGATGCTCGCCGCGATCGCGGTATCCACGCTGTTCCTGATCACCTACATCACGTATCACTATGTTGCGCCGATCTTCGTGTTTCGCGGGCATGGCTGGGTTCGCCCGGTCTACTACTTCCTGCTGATCAGCCACGTCGTGCTCGCAGCATTGGCCATCCCGATGATCCTGGTCACCGCCTACTTCGGATTGCGCAGGATGGACGTTCGCCACCGGGCGATCGCACGCTGGACGTGGCCGGTGTGGATGTATGTATCGGTAACCGGCGTGGTCGTCTATCTGCTGCTCTACCAGATCTATCGATAGGACGGCCCTCAATGTTCGCCGCCAGCGTGTCGCCTAAATCAGAATCTGCGCCGGCCATTGCCGATTCATGCGTGTGCGGCTGGAACTCGCGAAGAGTCTCCGGGCGCAATCCTCGCCTCGCCGGCCGCGGGCGTGGGCGTGGGCATGATCCGCCTTCGGTTTCCACTGGGTCAGAGGTGTCCTGGCCATGGCATTCCATTGCGCAGATCCGGACTGAGCCGGGCATTGCCGGGCCAATCGGGACAGGCAGGGATTCTGTGCAATTGCCGAATGAAAATTCCGCATGTCGGACTCGGTGGAATCTGATAGCGTTCGGCAGAGTCGCGAGGGTGGCTTTCGAGTGCTCCAGCCATCATGGGCAGACTGATTCTGCAACAGTCGGATCCGGATCGCGGACGCGCTCTTGCACGGGGTTGGTGGCCGCTGCCGCCGGCACAGATGGACTGAGGGATGATGGTGAAAGATCAACACGTGGTGCTGGTCGAGCGACGCTCGATTGAGGATCTGGACGCTGCCATTGACCGTCTGCGCAAGGACGGTTCGCGCAGTTTCATGCTGCTTGCCTGCGCCGATGACGGCTGGGATCCGGCAGTTCTCTCGACCTGGCTTGCCACCGTGGATGCGCCGGTCTTTGGCGGGATCTTTCCGAGCATCATCCATGCCGCGACATGCCGGCGGCACGGCACCCTGGTCATTGGTTTTTCCGAGACGGTTGAAATCGCCGTCGTCAACCGGCTGTCCGATCGCGCCGGCATGGAGCCACAGCTGCTGGCCTCGGCAGAGCTGCTCGAACGAGCGCAATCGCTGATCGTGCTGTTCGACGGGCTGTGTCCGAATCTCGAAGCCTTCGTTGAGAGCCTGTATGCCATTGTTGGTGTCCGCGCGGCTGTTGTTGGCGGCGGCGCAGGATATCTCGATCTCGTGCAACGCCCTTGTTTGCTCAGCAATATCGGCGTGCTCGAGGATTCTGCTGTGCTGGTGGCTCTGTCCAATGTCATCGACCGCGGCATGGCACATGGCTGGCAGCGATTGTCCGGTCCGTTCCTAGTCACCCGCTCGCAGGGCAACATGCTCGACGAACTCAATTATCAGCCGGCTTTCGATGTCTACCGCACGGCAGTCGAAGCGCATTCCGGACAGCGGTTTTCAGATACCGATTTCTTCTCCATCGCGAAGACGTTTCCGCTCGGAATCGAGGGTGTTGACGGCGATTTCCTCGTGCGCGATCCAATCAAGCAAGTGGGTGACGCTCTCATTTGCGTTGGCGAGGTTCCGCAAAACGCAACCGTCTATCTGCTCAAGGGCGAGGTCGGCGCGCTGATCGCCTCGGCTGGCGATGCGGCGCGCGCTGCCCGTGCGCAATGTCAGCACCGTGGAAATGTTGCCAATGCCAGCATGGCGCTGGTGTTCGACTGCATCAGCCGTTTGTTTTTTCTGGGTGCGGCGTTCGATACCGAGCTTGCCGCCATCGAATCCGTGCTGGCCGAATGCGGGGACGTCACTGGTGCCTTGACCCTGGGTGAAATCGCCAGTTCGAAAGCGGGCGTGATCGAGTTGATGAACAAGTCGACTGTGGTGGCGTTGATCGGAACCCCGCCACGACCATGAACAACACGCTCAAATATCTCTCGATCCAGCACGAGCTTGGCATGGCGATCGGTACCAGCCTGCGTTTGCAGCCAATGCTGGCTACCTTCTCGCGCATCCTCTTGCGCCGACTCGGCATGTCGTCGGTACATTTTCACTTTCTGCAGACTGCCGCAGGCGAGCCTGTGCTGCAGGCGAGCGAACCTGCCGACCGGCTCGAGCACTTCCTCAGTGTTCCGCGCAACGCTCCGGCCATCGTCGTGCCGGAATCCTGTCTCGATGGCGAGGCAACTGTCGTCCGCATTGAACGTCGCGTTTCCGAGCGGATTGAACATCATTGCTACTCGTTTCGGCTTGGCGATTTCGGGGCGATAAGCGTGCAACGCATCGGAAACGCCCTCGATCCTCCGATCATCGAGTTGCTCAAGCCACTGATGATTCGCCTGGCGCTCAGCTGCCAGGCCTCGATCGAACACGAAAACCTGTTGCAGGCGATCGCCGCACGGCGCAAAGCCGAGGAAACGATCCTGTTCCAGTTGCTCCACGATGATCTGACCCAGCTTCCAAATCGCCGGCAATTGATGCGGCGGCTTGATGCCGAGTTGTTGAGCGCGCGCAGCGGGGGCCGTTGCGGTGCGCTGCTGTTTCTCGATCTGGATCGCTTCAAGATGGTCAATGACACGCTTGGCCATGCGATTGGCGATCTGTTGCTCGTCGCCGTTGCCGAAAGGCTGACCCTGATCATGGCGGGTGATGGCCTGGTGGCCCGCCTGAGTGGCGACGAATTCATCCTGCTTGTGGGCGGTTTGAGCGGCGATGAAGACAGAATCAGGCTGCGCGTGGACGCCTTGCTGGCCGAGATTCGGGCGGGCTTCTCGGATGCGCTTCAAGCCGGCGACCACCGCCTGCACGTGACGCCGTCAATCGGGATCGCGATTTTCCCCGATGGCGATTGCAGTGCCGAGCAGATTCTCAGGTGTGCGGATACGGCGATGTATCAGGCCAAGCTCGCCGGTCTCAACAGTTCCGTTTACTACAACCGTCAATTGTCAGCGGGGCTCGAATTGCGTCGCCAGCTTGAAAAGGAATTGCAGCTGGCGCTCAAGGCTCCACAGCAGTTCGAACTCTACTACCAGAGCCAGCACAATCTGGCCGGCGAATGTATCGGCGCCGAAGCGCTGATCCGCTGGCACAGCCCGTATCGGGATGAGCCCTCACCCGTCACATTCATCCCTGTCGCCGAAGAAACCGGACTCATGCTCGAACTCGGGCGCTGGGTGATACGCCAGGCCTGCGCGGATATCCAGCGTTTGCTTGCAGGCGATCTGCCGCCGACTTTCAGGCGCATATCAATCAACGTCAGTGCGATCCAGTTCAATCATCCGGACTTCGTCGAATCGCTGTTCGCCGACATCGACGAGGCAGGCATCGATGCGCATCGGATCGCGCTTGAGCTGACCGAATCCACCCTGATCCGGAATCACCAGGCAGCAGCAACGCGGATGGCGCTGCTGCGCGCGCGGGGCGTCGAGATCGCGGTCGATGATTTCGGCACCGGTTACTCCTCTTTGGCCTACCTGAGCCGACTGCCGGTGGAATCGATCAAGATTGACCAGGCCTTTGTCCGCGATCTCGATTCGAACGCTGGCAACCGCGCCATTGTCGAGACCATCATTGCCCTCGGCCGCGCCCTGGAAATCGAACTGATTGCCGAAGGGGTCGAAACCGAGGCCGAGCGCGCCAGCCTGGAAGCGCTCGGCTGCCACAACTACCAGGGATTCCTGTTCAGCCGGCCGCAGCCGCTGGATGGCTTGATCGGACGGTTGCGTAATTCATTGGCGAAGGCGTGAGTGGTCGCTTTGACCGATTCGATCCAAATGTCGAGGGTGATCCAAAAGCCCTCCGATCGGGTCCATGCAATCGATGCAGGCGCGATGCGCAGTTCCCGATTCCTTGTTCCAATCCTGTTGCTGATCTTTCTGGCCGCCTGCGGCATCGAAGTGCCGCTGACCCAATCGGCCTATGTCGGGCGCTGGGAAGCCGATGGAATGTTCCTGCTGATCACGCGTGACGGCAGCGTGGCCTACCGGCGTTTTCGCAAGGGCGCCTCAACCAAAATCCAGGCCCCTTTGAAAGCATTCCATGGCGATGATTTCGAAGTCGGCATCGGCCCGATGACAACCACGTTCAAGGTTTCCTCGCCACCCCGTGAAGTCGACGGGGTGTGGCGGATGACCGTCGATGGCGTTGAGCTGACCCGGGTCGTGCGCCGCTGAGGCAGCGTGCGCGAATGGGTCGATTCCGGCCCGGCGCAGGCATCCGCAGGATAAGAGCCGATGGCACTGCACGGCATGCCTGCCATTGTGATGGAATGGGCGGGTCATCCGGCCGCCCCATGGCTTCAGCGTCTGGACTCGCCCGACTGGCTGGGCTCAGGATCGGAGTGGCCAATTGATTTCAATTCCATGCCCAGTATTTCTCGCGTTGTGAACAATTTACTGGATCCGCCCGGGGCAGGCCAGCCATTGGCCCTTGCGAAGGTATTGCTGACGGCACGCGACCTCAGCTTCCGTGTTGAGCGGCGCGTCCTCTGGCAGGCCTTCGAACTCACCCTGCGCGCCGGTGAGCGCCTCGGCATAACGGGGCCATCCGGCAGCGGCAAGAGTCTGCTTTTGCGTACATTGGCTGGACTGGAACCGTTGCAGTCCGGCGAGCTGGTGTTCGAGGGCCGCTCGATTTCTGAATGGTCAATGCCAGCCTACCGCGCACGCGTGGTGTATGTGGCGCAGCGCCCGACGTGGCGTGAAGGCACGGTGGATTCCGCCCTGCGCGCACCGTTTGCTTTTGACGTGCGAAATGGCAGCGAATTTCCGCAACAGCGAGCACGCGAGTTGTTGCAGGCGATGGGGCGTGACGAGCACTTTCTGCAGCAGCGCAGCGAACGTCTGTCCGGTGGTGAGGCACAAGTCGCCGCCATGGTGCGTGCGCTGCTGGTGGAGCCCGTGGTGTTGCTGCTCGATGAGCCCACTGCGTCGCTTGACCGCGAAACCGCGCATGCCATCGAGACGCTGATCCTGCACTGGGTCGATGCCTCGCCCGGGCGTGCCTGCATCTGGACAAGTCACGACCGCACGCAACTGGAACGAATTGCCAGCCGCGTGCTGGCGTTGGGGCCCGCATCGTGAACGCGGATTACCTGAAGCTCGGCAATGCCCAGTTGGTGATGGCCGCCGCACTGGTACTGGTCAACGTCGGCATCTCGGTCTGGCTTCGCCTTGGACTTGCGAAATCCCTGCTCGTCGCCGGTGCCCGCATGGTGGTCCAGCTGATCCTGGTCGGCTTCATCCTGCAATGGGTGTTCGAGCTGCAGACGCCGTGGCCGGTGCTCGGCATCGGCATGGCCATGTCGGCACTGGCTGGCATTGCTGCCGTGCGTCGCACCGGTCGGCGCTTTGCCGGCGTCTATCGGGACAGCATCATCACCATCCTCGGCTCGGCGTTTGTGGTTACCGGGGCGGGCGTACTCGGCATCATCGATGTCTCACCCTGGTATGCGCCGCAGTACACCATCCCGCTGCTCGGCATGGTGCTGGGAAATATCCTCAGTGGCGTCTCGCTGGCGCTGGATCACTTCATGGAAGGCATCGCACGCGGGCGTGACATCATCGAAAGTGACCTGGCGCTGGGCGCCACCCGCTGGGAAGCGGCGCACCCGTTGATCCGCACCAGCCTGCGTACAGGCATGATTCCGACCATCAACGGCATGATGGTAATGGGTGTGGTCAGTCTGCCTGGCATGATGACCGGCCAGCTTCTCGCTGGCGCGGCACCCGCCGACGCGGTGCGCTACCAGATCGTGATCATGTTCATGATCGCCGCCGCCACGGCACTGGGTACGCTCGGAGTGATCCTGCTGGCATTTCGCCGGCTGTTCAACGATCGGCACCAGTTGTGTGCCGGACTGCTGCACACCCGCGAACGAGGGGCGACGAAATGGTAGGGCATCGCCTGGAGGCCCAGGCTGGCGTGAGGGCGCTACGGGGATTCTTAATCCCAGCGTGACTTCGTCATGCGGCCTATTCGACGTGTTGGCGGCGATGCCTGCAAGCCGGACAGGCATGAATGAGGGCTTCCGGCGCGGCATCAGTCCGGTGGCAATCACCTGGTTGTCTGGTAGCTTCCACGCTTCCCTTGAGACCACGCGGGATGACTGCTGCCATCGACGCCTTACCACCGACCCGACTCGTCGCCACCGGAATCGCCATCCTGCTCGTGCTGCTGATCTGCTCGGGCTGGCAACCGCACGATCGTGCAACCTGGCTCATGGAAGTGGCGCCCGTCCTGATCGTGCTGCCAATCCTTTATGCAACACACCGACGCTATCCACTGACCACGCTGCTCTATGTCGCCATCTTCGTGCATGCACTGGTGCTGATGCTCGGCGGGGCTTACACCTATGCGCGGGTCCCGCTCGGTTTTGAATTGCAGAACTGGTTGGGCCTTGAGCGCAATCCCTACGACAAGATCGGCCATTTCATGCAGGGCCTCGTGCCGGCGCTGGCTGCGCGTGAGGTGTTGCTGCGCGGCGGCTATCGGATTGGACGGAAAATGCTGGCCTTTCTCGTCATCTGCATCGTGCTGGCGATCAGCGCAGGCTACGAATTGATCGAATGGGGCGCCGCGGTCGCCCTTGGCCAGGGCGCAGAGGATTTTCTCGGCACCCAGGGCGATCCCTGGGATACCCAATCGGACATGCTGTTTGCCCTGATCGGTGCGATCGCGTCGTTGCTCCTGCTCTCGCGTGTGCACGATCGGCAACTGCACGACGTGTTATCCAGCGATTGAACAAGGCGCGCCACGGTTATCGGATATTCTCCACGGATACCAAAAGCCGAGATGCTCGTGCCCGATCCAGCCCTTGCCGAAGCAACACATGCACGCCGATCGCGAATTCCGTGGATCATTGGCGGCATCGTTGCGGCTGTCCTGTTGCTGGCGCTCGGCACGGTTGCCAGTGTGGCCTGGTTCGGCATCAGCACTTTCAACGATCAGGCCTACACCGCCATTCGGGCCGATCCGGCGATCGTCGATGCAGTTGGCAAGATCAGCGAAATCCATATCGATTTCGAGGCCACCGGCAATGCCCCGGGCGACGAGGAGTTTGCGTACCGCATAACCGGTGATCGAGCCAGCGGACTGCTGGTCGGCCGCTTTGTCACCATTGATGACGAAATCGAAGATCTGCGTGAGGGGACGCTCAGTCTCGATGATGGACAGGTGATCGTGGTCGGATCAGCCCGATCCCGGGATTGAGGTCGCGCGACTTCAAGTGCCGGATCCGTGACCGTCCTTGCCTGCAATTTAAAGGCGCAAGCCCATCCCCGTCTGCGTCATATGGCTTGACGCCTGCTGCATGGCGGATCTGAATCGCTGCCTCGCACTTGTCAGATCCGCGATCCGAGCATCGCGCTGACTTCCTTCACCAGGGAATTCCGTGACCCGATTCGACCTGTTTGAAACGGTTCGCAAAATTTTGTGTCTGTGGCAGAATGCCGCACTTGGGTCGAGTGACTTTGTCGACTGATGTCAGGCCAACGGCGGCTCTCGTGCCGGCTGGGCTGGGCCGAAATACCAGGGGATCACTGATGGAATCGAAGTCGAAAGGCTTGCTGGCGCTCCTGTTCTGCGCTCTGAGTCTGTGCGCGTTGTCGTCCAGTGCATTCGCGCAATCGACGTATGACTACTCGGTGTATGTGGATTCCGATGCCAATCCGGCCACTGGCTGCAATGTCGGGCCGGTCATTGGCGCCGAAGTGCGCCTGCGTGTCACCGCCAGCGGTGGTCTGACCCCGCAAGTCGTGCAGGTGACCCGCGCCCGCTGCGTGGGCGGAATTTTCACCGGTGAAACGGTGATCGCGGGCAGTTCGGCGGTCGGTGCCGACAATGGGGTGGCCGGATCGGATGTCATCGAACTGTCCGATGCACTCAGTCAGTTGACGCGACCGGGCGCGCCTTCGCTGGTGTTTTCGATCGTGGCGACGAGTGCGGCTGGCGAAGATTTCCTGGTCAGCGCTGACGGTGGCGGCGGCCCGCCGATCGGGCTCGGGCTGGCTTCATTTCCGATTCCCGTGCTCGGCATTCCCGCCCTGATCCTGATGGCGCTGTTGATTGCGATGGTGGGCGCGCGCGTTGCCCGCCGCCGCGGCTTGCTGCGCGTGGTCGCCTTGGTTTTCCTGTTCAGCGGCGTCGTCCTGGCAGCCAATTTCGTGGTCGATGGACAGGTCGGCGACTGGAGCGGCGTGTCGCCGATCGCCAACGATCCGGCTGGAGACGCGACCAGTGGCGAAAGCGCGATCGATCTGCGCGCGTTCTTTGCCGCGGTCGAAAACGAGCGCGTGTTCATGCGCATCGATGTGGCCAACCTGCAGAACAACGCGCCGACCGCCGTTTCCGGCAATGCAACCACGCTCGAAGACCAGCCGGTCACGCTGACCCTGACCGGCACCGACAACGAGAACGATCCGTTGACCTTCGCCATCGTCAGCGCGCCGGTCAACGGTGGCCTTGGTGCGATCACGCCGACCGGCCCGCAGTCGGCAACGGTGCAATACACGCCGAATGCCGACGCCAATGGCAGCGACAGTTTCACCTTCACTGTCAATGACGGCCAGGTCACTTCGGCGGCCGCAACGATCGCGTTGACGATCACCCCGGTCAACGATTTGCCCTCGTTCACGGCGGGTGCGAACCAGGTTGTCAACGAGGATGCCGGCGTGCAGTCGATCAACGGCTGGGCCACGGCGATCTCGGCGGGCCCGGCCAATGAATCGGGACAGGTGCTCGATTTCATCGCCAGCAACGACAACAACGCGCTGTTCAGCGCACAGCCCACAATTTCCGCAACCGGCGTGCTGAGCTACACCCCGGCTGCGAATGCCCATGGCGTGGCGAGCGTCACGGTCAGCCTGCACGACAACGGCGGCACCACCAACGGCGGCATCGATACCTCGGCCGCGCAGACCTTCACGATCACCGTCAACAGCGTCAATGACGCGCCGAGTTTCAGCAAGGGCCCGGATCAAACCGTGCCTGAAGGCGCCCCCGCGCAGACGGTTGATCCCTGGGCCACGGCCATCTCGGCGGGGCCGGCCAATGAAACCGGACAGGTGCTGACCTTCAATGTCAGCAATGACAACAATGCCTTGTTCAGTGCGCAGCCGGCGGTGTCGCCGACCGGCGCGCTGTCCTACACCCTTGCAGCCGGTGCGAACGGCAGCGCCATCGTCAGCGTGAGCCTCGGCGACGATGGTGGCACGGCCAATGGCGGCGTCGATACGTCACCGACGCAGACCTTCACGATCACCGTGACCGGCATCAACGATGCGCCCAGCTTCACGGCCGGCCCCAATCAAAGCATCCTCGAAGACGCCGGTGCGCAGACGGTCAACCCGTGGGCGACGGCGATCTCGGCCGGGCCACCGAATGAATCGGGCCAGGTGGTCAGTTTCAATGTCACCGGCAATACCAATGCCGCCCTGTTCAGCGCGGGCCCGGCGATTTCCTCGACCGGCGTGCTGAGCTATACGCCAGCGGCGAACGCGAATGGCGTGGCCACGATCACCCTCGTTGCCATGGACGATGGCGGCACGGCCAATGGCGGTGTCGATACCTCGGCGTCGCAGACGTTCACGATCACGGTGACGGCAGTCAACGATGCGCCATCCTTCATCAAGGGCGCCGACCAGAGCGTTTCGGAAGATGCCGCTGCGCAGACGATCACCGCGTGGGCGACGGCAATTTCGGCTGGCCCGCCTGATGAATCCGGCCAGACGCTGAGCTTCGCTGCGAGCAACGACAACAATGCCCTGTTCAGCGCGCAACCGGCGGTGTCGCCGACCGGCGCGCTGAGCTTTACCCCAGCGCCAGACGCGAACGGCAGCGCGACCGTGACGTTGACCCTCGGCGACAACGGCGGCACCGCCAATGGCGGCGCCGATACGTCGGCCGTGCAAAGCTTCGTGATCACGGTCACCGCAATCAACGACGCGCCAAGTTTCACCGCCGGTGGCAACCAGAGTGTTGCCGAGGACGCTGGCGCTCAAACGGTCAATGCATGGGCCACGGCGATTTTGGCCGGCCCACCCAACGAAGCGGGCCAGGTGGTCAGCTTCAATGTCACCGGCAATAGCAATGCCACCCTGTTCAGTGCAGGCCCGGCGATTTCCTCCGCAGGTGTGCTCAGTTACACACCCGCAGCTGATGCAAGTGGCGTAGCCACGATCAGCGTGGTGGCGATGGACGACGGCGGCACCGCCAACGGCGGCATCGACACCTCGGCCGCGCAGACGTTCACGATCACGGTCACGCCGGTCAACGATCCGCCTGTGCTTGATCTCAACGGTCCGGCTGCCGGCAGTGATTTCGCGGCGAGCTATACCGAAGGCAATCCCGCGGTCGCGATCGTCGATGCGGCCGCGTTGACGGTGAGCGACGTCGACAATGCCACTCTCGCCAGCGCGACGGTCACGATCAGCAACCTGCTCGACGTTTCCTTCGAGCAGCTGGCGGCAACGACCGGCGCCACCGCGATCACGGCCAACTACGTCGCCGCATCGGGCACGCTGACCCTGACCGGCCCGGATACCGTCGCAAACTTCCAATCGGTGCTGCGCTCAGTCACCTATCTCAACAGCTCGACAGCGCCGAATGAGACCGCGCGCACCATCACCTTTGTTGCCAACGACGGCTCGGCGAACAGCAATATCGCTACCTCGACGGTGGCCGTGGTGGGCATCAACACGATTCCAAGTTTCACCGGCGGCCCCGCCGTCATCATCAACGAGGATGCCGGCGCGCAATCGATTCCGAACTGGGCCAGCGCGATCAACGACAATGACGGCGGCCTGCAGACGCTGAATTTCACGCTGACGCAGACCGGCGGCACGTTGACCTTCGGCGCGGCGCCGGCGATCTCGCCAACCGGCACGCTGACCTTCGCCACCAGCGCAAATGTTTCGGGCAGCGCGACGTTCAACGTCGTGCTTGTCGACAGCGGCAGCAACAACAACACGAGTGCCGCGCAGACGTTGACGATCACGGTCAATGCGGTCAATGACGCGCCAAGCTTCATCGGCGGCGGCGACCAGACTGTGCTTGAAGATGCCGGCGCGCAGACGGTCGCTGGCTGGGCAAGCTCGATCTCGCCAGGGCCAGCCGACGAATCCGGGCAGAGCCTCACGTTCAATATCACCGGCAACACCAATGCCGCTCTGTTCAGCGTCGCCCCGAGCATCAGCTCCGGCGGCACCCTGACCTACACGGCGGCAGCCAATGTCAGCGGCTCTTCGACGATCTCGGTCAGCCTGACGGACAACGGCGGCACGGCCAACGGCGGTATCGATACCTCGGTCGTGCAGATGTTCACTATCACGGTGATAGCGGTCAACGACGCACCCAGTTTCATCAAGGGTGCCGACCAGGCGGTGATCGACAATGTTGGCGCGCAGACCGTCAATCCCTGGGCAACAGCCCTCTCGGCCGGCCCTGCCGATGAAAGCGGTCAGACCCTCACGTTTGTGATCGACAGCAATTCGGCGCCGGGCATTTTCGCGGCCGGCCCGAGCATTTCGCCGAGCGGCGTGCTGACCTATACCCCGGCCATCGTGCCGACCGGCACCATCACGGCAACGATCGTCTTGCATGTGATGGACAACGGTGGCACCACGAATGGCGGCATCGATGCGTCGTCCGCGCAGTCGTTCACGATTGCCATCACGCATGCCAATGCGGTGCCGGTCCTGACCAATGATCCGATCAGCTACTCAACGGCCGGCAATACGCAACTGCAAGTGGCCGGCGCAACAATTCCGGGACTGGTCTCGATCAGCGATGCCCAGAGCGCGCTGACCAAGGCGGTACCGACCGATCCCGATGGTCCGAACGCGCCAGCGGTCGTCGCGGCATCGGGCACCTCGGTCAATGGCGGCAGTTTCAGTATCGATGCAGCCGGCGCGTTCACCTATGTCCCGGCCGCCGGGTTCAGCGGCGCCGACAGCTTCACCTATGTCGTCACCGACGGAAATACGCCGACGCCGGGCAACGTCACCGGCACGATCAATATCACGGTCGGGCCGACGGTCTGGTACATCGACAATGCCAACGGAGCGAACAATCCCGCCGGCGGAGACGGTCGCTCGAGCAATGCCTTCGACACGATCGCCGCATTCAACTCGGCGACCACCAGCGCCGGCGACATCATCTTCGTGTTCAACGGAAATTCGGCAACGACGCCATTGGCGGGCGGCATCACACTCAAGGATGGTCAGAAGCTCTGGGGTGAAGGCTACGGACTCACGGTGGTGCCGTTCGGCACGCTGGTCGCGGCCGGCACGAGGCCGCGCATCGTCGCCGCTTCCGCAGATGCGGTGTCGGTACCGGCAACCACTGGCAACCGCAGCAACGTCGAAATTCGCGGCCTAGATTTGCAAGGCACGCCGAACGCGATCGATGTGACCGCGACCGGCACCAACAACGTCGGCGTGACGATCAGCGCGAATACGATCAGCGGCGCCACGGCGGAAGGTATTGACGTCAATTTCGGTTCGACCGGCACCCAACAGGTCGCGATCAGTACCAATACGGTCACGGCGACTGGAACCGGTATCGACGTGTCGCGCACGGCGGGTAGCGCAACGATCACGGCGTTTGACGGCAACACGATCAGCGGCAACAACGGTGGCACCGGAATCGTCGTCAACGGCGCGATTTTCGACGCCACGCCCGGCAATCCGATCAATACCGTGAATGGCGGCAACACCGTGATCGGCACTGCCGGCAATGGCGTCGGCGCAAGCGGCATGCTGCTCGGCAACGTGACGGGTGATCTGGCCTTTACCGATCTCGATATCGTCAATGACGCCGGAAGCGGACTCGGTGTCAGCTCAACGGGCGCACTCAACGCGGCTGCCGGCAGCGGATTCCGCATTGCGGTCGCGGCTGGTGTCGGCAATCTTGCGTCGACCGGCGGCCCAGCGATTGACATCAACGGAGCCTCGGCCAGCCTGCCACTCGCAGCCGTCACCAGCACGAACTCGGTGACCAACGGTATCTCGCTGGTCAACGCGTTTGGCGGAGCCGGGCTCACGGCATTCTCGGCGACCTCGGGTTCAATCAGCGATCCTGGCGCGGCCTCGGGCGCGAGTTTCCGCGTCGACGGCGGCACTGGAAACATCAGCTTCCCCGGCACGATCAGTTCCAACTCGGGCGCCGCTGTCCAGATCAGCAACCGCACCAGCGATACGGTGACTCTCAGTGGTGCGATCGGCGACACCGGCGGTGGAATCGTCTTGACCAGCAATACCGGCGCGACGATCAGCTTCAGCGGTACGCTGACCCTGGCGACTGGTGCGAACCCGGCCTTTACGGCGACCGGTGGCGGCACGCTGACATCAACCGACACGTCCAGCACCGCGAGCACGACCACGGCGACGGCGCTCAATGTCGCCAACACGACGATTGGTGCGGCGGGACTCAAGTTCCGCAGTATCAGCGCAGGCACCGCCGTCAGTGGTCCGACCAACGGGATCGTCTTGAACAACACCGGTGCAGTCGGCGGTTTGAGCGTGATCGGCACGGGATCCGCAGGAAGCGGCGGAACGATCCAGCGCGCCAGCGGTGATGGCATCAAGTTGATCAATACGCGCAACGTTTCGCTCGATCGCATGGTCATCCAGAACAATCTCGGCAGCGGTATCCGTTCCGAGCTGGTCAATGGGATGACACTCGCCAACCTCACGGTGACCAACAATTCCGATGCCGCGAGCAATTGCAGCGTGGTGAATCTGCCAAGCTGCGAAGCAGGCATCTTCGTCCTCAATCTCGCCGGCAACAGCAACTCGATCACCAATTCGGTCGTCAGTGGTTCATTCGAAGACAATATCCACTTCGAGAATCGGGGTACCAGCACACTCGGGGCGGTCACTGTCTCCGGGAACACGATTGCCGACAACGGCGTGACGAACGGAAATGTCGGTCTCGTCTTCCTGTCCGCTGATACGGCGGTCGTCAATGCAACGGCCAGCAACAACACGTTCCATGGCAACCGCACGGTATCGCTGCGCGCTGATGCGGCCGATGGCAGCGCCATGAATTCGACCTTCACCTCGAACAAGATCTTTGCGGGCGCGCCGAACCAGGGCAATCAGGGCATCGAGGTTTCAGGAGCGAACGGCTCCGACCTGGTCTTCAACATCACCGGAAATATCATCGGCAAGAACGCAGGCGCTGACGCACCGCTGATGAATACGGGCATCAACGTGTTCTTCAGCAGCGTGGCGACCGGCCTTTCGCCCACGGTCACGGGCAACGTCAGCAACAACACGGTGTTCAACGCCGGCGCAGGATTCTCCGGATTTGGCATCCGGCTTTTCCCGGCGGCTGGCGATGCGGTCTGGCGTGTTCGGGTGGACGGCAACACCGTCTCCAACGTAGGTCTCGACTATGGATTGTTTGTTGGCTCCGGCGAGAACGGCGCTCCACCATCGACGACCAGCATGCAGGTCGGCGTACTCAACAACAACGTCACGGTGCTCGCCGCCGCCCTCGATGCGATCCGTGTGCAGTCGCGCACCACCAGCACGCAATGCGCACGCATCAGCGGAAACACGGGAACCCAACTCGGCGGTGGCTGCGGTGGCATTGGCTTCTGCGGCATCCTCGTGCGCCAGGCCAATACGTCGATCTTCAATCTTGAAGGTGGCGTAGCCGGTCTGGCGGGGGGTAATCCGGGTACCACACCGGCCGGTATCTCATCGTTCGGAACCGTTGCGACGGTGCCAGCAAACACCTGCAACCAGATTCCATAACGGGAGGCACCATGGCAGAACCATTCCTGTCCGAAATTCGTCTGATGTCGTTTTCGTTTCCGCCGAGAGGCTGGGCCTTGTGCGATGGCCAGCTATTGCCGATCAACCAGAACCAGGCATTGTTTTCGTTGCTTGGAACCACGTTCGGCGGGGACGGCCGAGTCAATTTCGCGCTGCCCGACTTGCGCGGACGCGTGCCGGTACATGTGGGCAGCGGCCACACCCTGGGCGAGCGTGGTGGCGAGCAGGCGCATACCCTGTCGGTCAGCGAGATGCCGACCCACGTGCATTCGGTCTCGGCATCATCCGCCGTCGGCAACGCGGTGATACCGACGAATGCGGTTCTGGCCAGTCCGTTGAATCTTTCCTATGCGCCCCCCTCGGCCCAGAACACGCTGAGTCCCGGCACGATTGGCAATACCGGTGGCAGCCAGGCACACCTGAACATGCAGCCGTTTTTGACAGTCTCGTTTTCCATCGCCCTGCAGGGCATCTTCCCCAGTCCGAACTAGAGGTCTCACGATGGCACAGCCCTATGTCGGTGAAATTCGCATGTTTGGCGGCAACTTTGCTCCTGCCGGATGGATGTTCTGTGCGGGAGACCTGCTCCCGATCTCCGAGAACGAAACCTTGTTCAACCTGATCGGCACGACCTACGGTGGCGATGGCCAGAGCACCTTCGCGCTACCCGATCTGCGCGGCAGGGTACCGGTCCATCAAGGCAACGGTTTCATCCTTGCCGAAACCGGGGGTGCCGAGGAAATCACGCTCACGAGCAGCCAGATTCCTTCCCATTCGCACCCCATGCTCGCCTCGACCAACAATGCATCCACGGCCAACGCGCAAGGCAATGTGCTGGCGAGTACACCGAGCTATACGCCCTACATCTCGGGAATGCCGCTGAATGCAGCGCTGAATCCGAACTCGATCAGTCCGATTGGCGGCAGCCAGCCGCATTCGAATTTTCAGCCTTATTTGTGCGTGAACTTCATCATTTCATTGTTCGGTATCTTTCCGAGCCCAACCTAGGAACTGAAATGGATCCATTCGTCGCGGAAATTCGCGTCTTCCCGTTCAACTTCGCGCCCAGGGGTTGGGCCTGGTGCGATGGTCAATTGCTGCCGTTGTCGCAGAACACGGCCCTGTTTTCGCTGCTGGGAACAACCTACGGCGGAAATGGAGCCTCGAATTTCGCCTTGCCGGACCTGCAGGGGCGGGCACCCATGCATCCCGGCCAGGGGCCTGGCCTCTCGCTGCACGATCTGGGTGAAACAGGCGGCAGCGATACGGTGACGCTTCTGGAATCCGAGATTCCCCTCCACAGCCATGCGCTGTCGGCGAGTACCCAGCCGGGTGAGGATGCCCAGGCGAATCCTTCGGAAGGATTGGCGCGATCCGTGGGTGCGCAGCTCTATCAGACCGACACCAACGCAAACCTCGTGCCCATGTCCCCGAATGCATTGGCGCCGGCGGGTGGGGATCAGCCACACAACAACCTGATGCCTTATCTCACCTTCTACTTCTGTATCGCCCTCCAGGGCGTCTATCCTCCAAGAACCTGAGCGGAACGGTGATCTCCATGCAACGACGTGATTTCGTCAGAACCGCCTTGTTCGGCACCGGTGCCGCTTGTTCGCTGGCTCTGCCAAGCGCCTACGCCGCTCTCAGCCGAAGCGCCGCGCCATTGCTGCACACCTCACTCGCGCGTCTTGAGGGCAGCGATGCAACGCAGCATTGGCGTTCACTGGATCAGTGCAGTGGCGACGCCTGTGCGCCGCCGCAGCGTGTCCGTCTGCGTATCGATGCGATCGGTTTTCCGTCGGAATTCGGCGCGTTGGCGATTGACGCGATGTTCGCAACCGACGAGGGTCTGCGTCCGTATCGGATCGCCAGCCATCAGCCGGATTCGATCTCGCCGTCCAGCAAGCCGTTTTCGTTTGAAGTCGACTCAGCCACCCTGGCCGGCTTCCGTGCCGAACTTGCCGGCACGACTTCGGGATCGCTCGCGATTGCCTCGTCGGCCTTGCTCGGCAGGGTGCGACCGGTGCTCGCGCAAGGACGCTATGTGCTTGCCTTGAGTGCGCATGGCCAGTCAGTCCGATTCGATTCGATTGACGTGCCTGCCGATCCTGGCCACGAGTTGCGCGATCGTTCGGGTGGCGAGTGTGATTTCGCCTGGCTGACATTTTCCGTGGATTCCCAGATCGGCTGATGGCGGAGTCATCGATTGCGCGCGCGCTGACGCAAGCACTCAATATCCAGGACTCGACGCTCGGACTTCGGCCCGAGCTCGATGCGGACTACTCCTTCATTGCCGATCTCTACGCCGAAGTCCGGCACGATGAACTGGCACCGGTACCCTGGTCCGATCAGGCCAAGCGCGAGTTCCTCGATGCGCAATGCCGGTTGCAGCACGATCATTACATCAAGCATTACCTGGGCGCGGATCTGCTGGTCATCACGCGTGGCGAGCGGTCGATAGGGCGAATTTACGCGCGCACGACAGCGGCAGAAATCCGCTTGATGGACATTGCCTTGTGCGGCGATGAACGCAACAAGGGTATCGGCGAACGACTTGTTCGCACGCTCCAGGCTGAAGCTGCGAAGCTGGCGGTCGAGCTGACGTTGCATGTCGAACCGACCAATCCGGCCCAGCGGCTTTATCAACGGCTGGGCTTCCGCCTGATCGAGAATCGGGGTGTATACGACTTTCTCGGCTGGCCCGAGGCGGCGGCCGAGCGGATCAGTTGAACACGGCTTCGAACTGCGGCTGACCGTCGACCGGTGCCGTCGGTACCAGGAACACTTCAAGCACACCGAGCTGCGGATGGCGCAGGTGATAAATGCCCTGGATCCCACGGGTATTCGGCGGTGCAGTCAGGCTCAGCGTGAAAGGTTCGCTGCGCGGCGAGGGCGATTTCAGTCGTTCGACCGTTCGGATCGTGAAGCTGAAATCGGAATCAACGATCGGCAGATTGCTGCCAATCAGGGTCTCGAAGTGTTCGGGTTTCAATTGCGCAATATCAAACATTGGCCGCTGTTTCCGCTGGGACAGCGCGTATCGTAGCGGGCTGGCGCCATTGTCGAAAGCTTGAAAGGGTGATCAGGTTTCCCTGAGCGGATTACGCTGCGTTGGCTCAGCGGGACAGACCGGCACAGGGATCTCGCGGATCACTGCATTGATCCGCGTTGCCGGTAGCGCTACTGCCGGGCCAGGCACGCGGTCTGCCAGTTCGACTCAGCTGTCGAACAGCACGACTTGGCGAATCCCCTCCGCACGCGCGAGGCGGTCGAAGGCGACATTGATCTCATCGAGCTTGAGGCGATGCGTGAGCAGGCGATCGACTGGCAGGCGTCCGGCCCGGTAGAGGGCGATGTAGCGCGGGATGTCGCGGATCGGTACGGCCGAGCCCATGTAGGAACCCTTCAGCGTACGTTCTTCGGCAACCAGACTGACCGCAGGTACCGAGAACAGGCGATCGGGCGCGGGCAGGCCGAGGGTGAGTGTCGTGCCACCGCGCCGCGTCGCCGCATACGCCTGGGCGAGCACGCTTTCGCTGCCAACCGACTCGATGGCGTAGTCGACACCGCCGTGGGTGATTTCGCGTATCGCAGCCACGACATCCTCGCTGCGCGCGTCGATGCAATGGCTGACGCCGAGTGCGCGGGCGAGTTCGAGTTTTTCGTCGATCACATCGATCGCGATCAATGGATATGCCGAAGCCGCCTGCGCACCGAGCACGGATGAAAGCCCGACCCCGCCGAGCCCGAACACCGCGACACTCTCGCCACTCTGCACGCGCGCGGTATTGATCACGGCGCCGACGCCGGTCATCACCGCGCAGCCAAACAGCGCAGCGATTTCCGCGGGAAGATCGGCATCGATGCGCACGGCCGAACGCGCCGAAACCACCGTGTATTCGGCGAAACCCGATACGCCAAGGTGATGCAGCAAGGGCGCACCGTCGGCATCCGACCAGTGGCTGCCGCCGGCCAGCAGATGGCCTTGTGCATTCGCGGCCGCACCCGGTTCGCAGAGCACCGGTCGACCACTCGCGCAGGGCAGGCAATGGCCACACATCGGCACGAACGAGAACACCACGCGATCGCCGACGCTGAAATCGCGGACGTCGGCGCCGAGTTCGACGACTTCTCCGGTGGCTTCGTGACCGAGCACCATCGGCATGGGTCGCGGCCGCGAACCGTCGATCACAGACAGGTCGGAATGACAGAGCCCTGCGGCAAGCACACGCACACGCAACTCGCCGATGCCGGGCGGGGACAGGTTCAAGGTCTCGATCGAAAGCGGTCGCGAATCGACATACGGCGCCGACTTGCCCATCTCGCGAAGCACGGCTGCACGCACCTTCATGCCGGTGTGTCCTTGCGCAGGGATTCGAGTGCATTGCGCAGGCGCTCGGGCATGCTCGTGGCCTTGCGCGTTTCGCGATCGACGAAGACATGCACGAACCAGCCAACCGCCGATGCGGTGTCTTCGCCATGGTGAAACAGGCCAACGCCATAACGCACGCTGGAATTGCCGAGATGCTCCACGCGCAAACCCGCCTCGATGGTCTCCGGAAACGAGAATCCGCCGAAGTATTTGCAATGCGATTCGGCGCAGACCCCGATTACCCCGCCAGCGTGGATATCGAGCCCGCCCTCGGCGATCAGCCAGGTGTTGATGACGGTATCGAAATAGCTGTAGTACTCGACGTTGTTGACGTGGCCATAGATGTCGTTGTCTTTCCAGCGTGTCGTGATCGGCAGGAAGTGGATGAAATCTTCGCGTGAGTTCATGGCTCGGTCCTGGCGTTGGCGTTGGCAATCGGCGCGATGGATTCAGTCACGCCCTCGCGTTCGAGACCGACCAGCAACAGGCTCGCGGCGACGCCAACCGCAAGGCCGATCCATGGCGGAAACATGGCCAGTGCCGCGCCGATCAGCAAGGCGGTGCCGCGTGCGGCATTCGACTTCGGAATCGACATCGCGATATAGGCGCAGGCGAAGCCGGTGAGCAGCAGGGTCAGCGACAAGGCGATGCCGAGCAGGGGTTTCAGGCCGGTCAGCAACGGCAACATGAAATAGATGAACGGCAGGCCCATCAGGTAGTACGAGATCAGGCCGCTGTTGAGGTCACGCATCGACTTCGGACCTTCCTTCCAGCGCTGCACGATGACCACATGCACGCCGGTCCAGAGCATGCCCTGGGTCGAGAAGAACGGGGCGATCACGGCCGACAGCGCATTGCGGATACCGAGGGCGAGATGTGATCGACGGATATTGATGTCGATCGGATCGTCGCTGCGCGATGGCTGGGCGTCGCGCAGCACTTCGGTGCCGGTGACAATGTCGCCGAACTGGATCACATAGGTGATCAGCACGAGTGGGATCGCAGCGACGTACATCTGGGCTGTCGGCCAGCCGATCGAGAATGGCGACATCTTCGCAATCGTCTCGCTGACCGGCGGTATCAGCCACGCCCACTGGATGTCGTAGTGCACTTCGCCGACCAGCGGGCCAACGATCGCGGCGACGATGAAACCGGGCAGCAGGCCAAGTGCAGCGAGCAGGCGCAGGCTGCGGTAACGCGCCCTGAGCGCCTGGAATGGCACCGAGAACACGAGGATCAGGCACGCCGCGCAAGCCAGCGTGGTCGAGATCGGTTGCTGCAGAAGGAATTTTTCGGCGTCGTCAATAAACACTTTCTTGAATGCGGCCAGGGCCGCGCCAAGGATGATGCCCGCGCGCAGACTCGATGGCAGCCAGCGCATCAGCCAGCTGCCGAGCCCGGAAGCGCCGAGCACGAAGACGAGTCCGGCAAACATCAGCGACAGCGCGGTCATCACCTGAAAGCGCTGCACCGGATCCGGATAGCCAACCAGCACATAGGCAAGTACGAGTGGCAGCGCAGGTGTGTTCCAGCCCGGCGCGTACGGTTCGCCAAAGGTGTGCAGCGAGGCGACGATGAAAAGACTGTAGAGCAGCGAACAGGTCACCCCTTGTTCGAAGCTCATGCCGAAGTAGGCTTCAAGGATCGGGACGAGGGCCAGCCCGGTCGCGGTCGCGACGAACACGCCCTGCAGGAATTCCGGCCAGATCAGACGCGTGTGCAGGAATGGCACGCGCATCGTGAACGGACCCCAGCGCCAGCCTGTTGACTGATGGCTCATGCATTTCCCCGGTGCAGACTTTCGATGGTTGGATCTGAATCAGCGCCGTCGAAGGTGAAGTCGTCAGGCTGGGCGCCGGATGGTTCCACTCAGGATCGATAGCCCGCATCCTGGCGATCGAGCTTGCGCAGCAAGGCGGGCCAGACAAAGGCGCCTCCCGCGCCATCGGTTTGTGTGCGCATGGCTGCGGCAACGCCTTCGACGATGCGCGGATCGACCGTGCCCAGCTCGCCACCGGCTTGCGCGGCAATCTGGATCTGACAGGTTGTCTCGAAAATATACATGGCAAGAAAAGCATCGGCGATCGAGGCGCCGACAGTGAGCAGACCATGGTTGCGCAACATGAGGAAATTCGAGGTGCCGAGGTCTGCCTGCAAGCGCGGTTTCTCGGCATCGTGCAGGGCAACGCCTTCGTAGTCGTGATAGCCGAGCGAGGCAAGCACAAAGGTCGATTGCTGCGAGATGGGCAGCACGCCCGCCTTTTGCGCGCTCACGGCAACTCCAGCGCGCGTATGTGTGTGCAGGACGCAATGCGCATCCTCACGCGCGGCATGGATCGCGCTGTGGATCACAAAACCCGCACGATTGACATTGAACGGCGACTCGCTGAGCTTGTTGCCTCCCTGGTCGACCGCGATCAGTGACGAGGCTGTGATCTCTTCGAAAAGAAGTCCGTACGGATTGATCAGGAAACGATGCTCGTCTCCTGGCAGGCGCGCACTGATATGGGTGAAAACCAGATCCGTCCAGCCGTACAGCGCGACCAGGCGATAGCACGCCGCCAGGTCGCAACGCAGCTGCCATTCCTCGGCACTGACTTTTCCTTCAAGGGATGGAATATTCATCTCATGCTCGATGTTCGGCCTGATGGAGTTCGGATCGTCATGGTTGGTGGGCCGGAATGCTGAACACCGCACTGGCGCGAGCGATGCGCGCCCCGCCAACCTGAAAATGGCAGTTGGCGAAAGCGAGGTTGCGGCCGACTTTGAGGACGTCGGTGTGAATCTCGATCCAGTCACCCAGCTCCGCCTTGCCGGCGAAGTCGATGCTCAGGTTGACGGTCACGAGCGGGGTTGGCGGATTGGTCGAGAATGCTGTGCTGTGGCCCATGGCGATGTCGGCCAGGGTGCCGAGCACGCCGCCGTGAACGTGGCCGCGCACGTTGCAATGCTTACGCTCGGCCCTGATCGCAAGGATGAGCAGGCTCGCGTCTGGCTTCTGATAGACCGGTCCGATCAGCTCCGCGAACGGACTGGTTCGCGAGACCGGTTCGAATCCCGAGGGGACGCTGTTCATGCCATCTCCTTTTCCTGCAGCAGGCGCCAAAGCACCTTGCCGGCGGCATTCTTCGGCAGGCTGTCGACGAATTCGACGGCATGCGGCACCTTGTAGGCCGACATCTGTTCGCGCGACCAGGCAATCAGTCTGTCGGCGTCGACGTCCTGGCCGGGGCGACGCACGATCAAGGCTTTTACGCTTTCGCCACGATGCGGATCACGACAGGCGATCACGCAGGCTTCGAGAACGGCAGGATGCGCATAAAGATATGATTCCACTTCGGCTGGCCAGACCTTGAAGCCCGATGCATTGATCATGCGCTTGAGCCGGTCGACCATGAAGAAATATCCCTCCTCATCGACGTAGCCGAGATCGCCGGTGCGGAAATAGCGACGGCCATCGATTTCGGCAAACGCGGCGGCGGTGCGTTCGGGATCGTTGTGATAGCCACTGAACACCTGCGGGCCATCCACGAGAATCTCGCCGACTTCGCCATCAGGCACGGGCTTGAGTGTCTCGATGTCGACAATCAATGCGTGCACGTCGAAGATCGGCAATCCGAGGCACTGCGCCTTCGGCCGATGGAACGGGTTGACATGGGTCGGCGCCATCGTCTCCGAGAGTCCATAGCCCTCGATGTAGTGGATGCCCCACAGCGCGTGGATGCGTTCGGCCACGGCCTTCGGCATCGCCGCGCCGCCACCGGTCAGGCAGTACAGCGACGACAGGTCGCGCGTGGCCAGATCGGGTTGATTGAGGAAGTCGAACAACATGGTCGGAATGGCCGTCCATGTGGTCACCCGGAAGCGTTCGATCAGCATCGCCGCGCAGCGCTTGTCCCAGCGCGTCATGATCGCGATGCTGACGCCGCCAAAGATCGGCGAGGTCACCCCGTTCTGCATGCCGGTGACATGGAACATCGGCAGCGCGGCGAGAACCATGCAGTCCTTCGGCACAAAGCACCATTCGGGGCCGGCGATCGTTGTATGCATGACGTTGCGATGGGTATGGATACATCCCTTCGGTGCGCCCGTGGTGCCCGAGGTGTAGGGCATCACCGCAAGGTCGTCGGGGCCGGCGAGTGCAGGCGCGGGTTTGCAATGTTCGGCCAGAACGGCGCGCCACGCGATCGCGCCTGGAATCTCTTCGGCGCTGGCACTGACAATATCGGGGAGCGGCAGGTCGGTGTCCGGATCGATATATTCCGAGTAGGTTGCAACGATGCCGTGATCAAGATCGGCGCCGAGCAGCGGTGCGATATGGGCAGCCAGTTCCTGGCCGAAAATGGCCACCCTGCTGCCGCTGTCGCGGATGATATGCGCGACTTCACGGCCCAGGTTCATCGTATTGATCGGCACCACCATCGCATCGGCACGCAGGATTGCATGCATCGCGATGATGAATTGCGGACTGTTCTGCATGTACAGGGCGACGCGGTCGCCACGGCGAACGCCGCAATGCTGTTGCAGATAGCCGGCCAGCGCATCAACTTCGGCCTTCAATTCGGCATAGCGCAGGGTGCCGCCGTAATAGAGCGTCGCCGCACGTTGCGGATAGCGTTGTGCCGAGACTTCGAGGCTGTAGCAGAGCGAGGTTTCCGGCAGTTCGAGATGCTTTGGAATGCCCGGAGGCCAATGGGTCAGATTCATGGTCGGTGTTGCCCTCCGGGTGCGATGGACAATTTCAATGTCTGCATGGTCGCTCAGTCGACTTGTTGCGGCAGGATCACCAGTTTGCCGACTACCTTGCGCGCAAGCAGGGCATCGAGCGCGGCTGGTGCTTGCGACAGCGGATAGCGTTTCGAGATCAGGGGATGGATCTTGCCCTGGTTGAGCCAGGCAAACAGTTGCCCCATGTTGGTCGCATTGAGCGTGGGTTCGCGACGCACGAATTCACCCCAGAACACGCCAACCAGCGAACTGCCTTTCAACAGCAGAAGGTTGATCGGAATTTTCGGTATGTCCCCGGCGGCGAAGCCGACCACGAGATAGCGTCCGCGCCAGCCGACACTGCGCAGTGCCGGCTCGGCGAATTCACCGCCGACCGGGTCATAGACGATGTCGACGCCCTTGCCTTCGGTCAACGACTTGATGCGGTCGCGCAAGACTTCGCTGCTGTAGTCGATGACTTCATCGGCACCCAGTGCGAGTGCCGCATCGCGCTTCTCCTGGCTGGATGCCGCGGCGATCACGCGCAAGCCCATGAGCTTGCCGATCTCGACCGCGGCGAGGCCGACGCCGCCACCTGCGCCGAGCACGAGCAGGGTCTCACCGGCCTTGGCTTCGGCGCGATCCTTGAGTGCATGCAAGGAGGTGCCATAGGTCAGCATGAAGCTGCCGGCCAGTTCGAGATCCGCATCGCTGATGTTCGCCGGCAACGGCATGATGTGGCTGGCATCGACCAGCGCTTCCTGCGCGTAGGCGCCATGACTGGCCAGTCCGATCACCTTGTTACCGACCGCCAGGTGTCTGACCTCGCTGCCGAGTGCAATGATCTCGCCGGACAGCTCGCCACCGGGCGAAAACGGAAACTCGGGGCGGACCTGGTACTTGCCTGCGACGATCAGCGCATCCGGAAAGTTGACCGCGGCCACACGCACGCGCACCAACACCTGCCGTGGCCCTGGCTGGGGCGAGGGCATGTCGCGCAGTTGCAGGGATGAGGGCGTGCCCCAGTTCTCGCAGATGATCGCTTTCATGGCTTTCCTTTCTATCGCTTGCCGTTGCCAGTCGTCCCTGTCTGTGCCCCACGACAGGTAAATCTTCTAGAAGCGCCCCTCGGTTCGATCGAACACGGTATTGCGCAGGGCAACAAGTTTCGGGCCGAAATCATGCATGAGCTTTTCGCGCGTCATCGCCGAAACCCGGCCGCTGCAATTGAAGGCAAGCACGCGGCTGCGGTCGGCCGAGATCATCGGCACGCCGATGGCAAATACATCGGGATGCCAGTCACCGAGCGAAAAGCAGAAGCCGAAATTCTCGTAGTCCTGACGCGCACGCACGATCCCGGCCCGAATTTTCGGCCAAAGCGCGGGCTCGCATTCCTGTTCAAGGGTGTGCAGATGTGTCTCGAAAACATCCAGCGGACGCGCGGCAAGATCGGCGCGACCCAGCGCGGTCGAACCATGCGGAACGCGTGCGCCGGGATCCAACTTGAGATGGAAGGTGGCGTCACCCTGGCAAGCTTCGAGCACGACCATGCGCATGCCGTCGGCGGCACCGAGCATCACCGCCGCCTGGGTGTAGTCGGCCAGTTCGCGCATCAGCGGACGCGCGATGGTCACGACATCGTGGGTTTTCAGATAAGCGTGGCTCAGCGACAGGATGGCCGGGCCCAATGAGTATTTCTCCAGATGTGGGGAATATTCGAGATAGCCGAGCGCGGACAGGGTGAACGTCATGCGTGACACGGTCGGCTTCGGCAGATCGGTTCGGCGCACGATCTCCTGGTTGCCGAGATACTGTTCGCCGTGCTCAAAGCAGCGCAGGATCGAGAATGCGCGGGCGACCGAGGTCACGAATTGAGGATGATCCTCATTGACCGAATGGCCATAGCTGCCGGCAGCGCGTCGTGGATTGCCCATGTCCGATCCGTTGTTCCCGTTTATTCGATTGGCTTTGCAAGCACCGCATGGCGGGCCAGTTCAAGTCGCGCGATGGTGCCGCGGTGTACTTCGTCCGGGCCATCGGCAAGGCGCAGGGTGCGGACTCCCGCATACGCATGGGCGAGAAAGAAATCACCACTGACCCCGGCGCCGCCATGGGCCTGGATCGCCCAGTCCAGCACCTGCAGGGCCATGTTCGGGGCGACCACCTTGATCATCGCGATCTCGCCGCGTGCGGCCTTGTTGCCAACCTTGTCCATCATGTCGGCGGCCTTGAGGGTGAGCAGGCGCGCCTGCTCGATCATGCAGCGTGCATCGGCGACACGCTCGTGCCAGATCGAGAATTCGCTGATCCGGCGACCAAACGCGATACGCGAGCTGATCCGCTGGCACAGCGCTTCGAGGGCGCGTTCGGCGACTCCGATCGTGCGCATGCAGTGATGGATGCGACCCGGGCCGAGGCGGCCCTGCGCGATCTCGAATCCGCGGCCTTCGCCGAGCAGGATGTTCGATGCCGGGACGCGCACATTGGTCAGACGGATCTCCATGTGGCCGTGTGGTGCTCCGTCGTAGCCGAATACGCTGACCGGACGCACGATCTCGATGCCGGGCGTGTGCGCCGGGACGAGGATCATCGATTGCTGACGATGCTTGTGTTCGTCGGGATCGGTCTTGCCCATGACGATGTAGATCTTGCAGCGCGGATCGCCGGCACCGGATGAGAACCACTTGAGACCATTGATCACGTAGTCGTCGCCGTCGCGATCAATCGAGCATTCGATATTGGTCGCATCCGAGGAGGCCACCGCCGGCTCGGTCATCAGGAAGGCCGAGCGGATTTTTCCTTCAAGCAGCGGTTCGAGCCATTGATCCTTCTGGGCCTCGCTGCCATAGCGTTCGAGCACCTCCATGTTGCCGGTATCCGGTGCGCTGCAGTTGAAGATTTCGGCAGCCCAGCCGGTGCGGCCCATGATCTCGCAGAGCGGCGCGTATTCGAGATTCGACAGCCCCTCGGGCGCGCGATCCGAGTGCGGCAGGAACAGGTTCCACAGTCCTTGCGCGCGCGCCTCGGCCTTGAGTTCCTCGAACAGCTGGATCGGCACCCACGGGTTTCCGGCGCGACGGTTCGCGGCGATCTCCTCCTCGACGCGGGCTTCGTTCGGGGTGATGTGGCGATCGAAGAAGGCCTGCAAATGAGCGCGCATCTGCTCGACCTTGGCGGAATAGGAAAAATCCATGTGCGTTCCCGGGAGCGGAGTCGGTAGAGTTTCGACAGTCGAAACAATGTTCCAAATATTGAAGAATGGTAGTCGGGTGGCCATTTCGATGCAAGACAGTCGACTCGCCGATCGATGTTGCTTTGCAGCAAGCTCTTCGTGCCCATGGTTGGCTTGTGTGATCCGTTTTGCCGAGCTAGAGTGTTCCGAAATAAAGAAACTGAATTTCATCTGACGAAACTGTATCGTCTTGATGGGTACATCTCAACCGATGCCTAAAATCCACGTGCTGCTGAAAAGGGAAGAGCTCGATCCGGCCCGCCTTGAGGGCAAGGTCATCATCGTGCTCGACATCCTGTTTGCGACGACAACGATCGTGCATGCCCTGGCGAGAGGTGTCAGCCGCATCCTTCCCGTGCGCAATCGCGAAGATGGCCTGCGTGCGGCGGCGGCAATACCCGCCTGTGTGCTGGCCGGCGAAAATCTCGCCCGGCCGATTCCCGGTTTTGCCCCGGCCACGCCGATGGCGCTCGCCGAGGTCGGCCTCGACGGCAGCGAAATGATCTATTGCACGACCAATGGCACCCAGGCCCTGGTCGCCGTTTCCCACGCCGCGCCCGTTTATGTCGGCTCGATGCTCAACGGCAAGGCGCTCGTCGAACTCGTCATCG
This sequence comes from Lysobacterales bacterium, assembly GCA_016721015.1. Taxonomy (GTDB): domain Bacteria; phylum Pseudomonadota; class Gammaproteobacteria; order Xanthomonadales; family Rhodanobacteraceae; genus Dokdonella. The sequence goes on along the minus strand of JADKJL010000007.1, from coordinate 114,715 downwards.
CGCGGCACACGCAGGCTTCGGTGCTGATCGTCTGCTCGGGTTCGCTTGCGCGTTTCAATCTCGAGGATTTCCACGGCGCAGGACATCTGGTCGCCCATTTCACGCAACGCGGCGAGTACGCGCTGACCGATGCCGCGATTGCCGCATTGCACGCCTATCGCGGTTGCGACACGCACACGGCGCTTGCCGCCTCGCGGGTCGGCCAGATGATGATCGAGCGCGATTTCGGCGATGAGGTCGATTTTGCCAGCAGCCACGATACGCACGAAATCGTGCCGACCCTGGTCGATGGCTTCCTGGTCAGGGCGGCGGCATGAGCGCGCCTTCAGCCCGCGTCGAGGTTCCGTTTTCGGTTGATGCGTTGCGGACCTACCTGCATGGGCGCGTCGAGGGCATCGATGATTCCCTGCAGGCAATCCGCTTCAAGGGTGGCCAATCCAATCCGACCTTCCTGCTCGAAACAAATTCGCATCGTTATGTATTGCGGGCCAAGCCGGCGCCGGTGGCCGAATTGCTGCCGTCCGCGCATGCGATCGAACGCGAATACCGCGTGCAGTCGGCACTCGCCGGCAGCGATGTGCCAGTCGCACGCATGCATTGCCTGTGCGAAGACGAATCGGTCATCGGGCGTGCGTTCTATGTCATGCAGCATGTCGATGGCCGCGTGCTCTGGGATCAGGCGCTGCCCGATTCGAGCCGCGCCGAGCGGGCGGCGATCTACGATGAAATGAATCGCGTGATCAGCGCCTTGCACCGCATCGATCCCGAGGCGATCGGGCTGCGTGACTATGGCAAGCACGGCGAGTACCTGGCGCGCCAGATCCGGCGTTGGTCGAAGCAGTTCGAGGCCAGCCGAACGATACCGATCGAGGCCATGGATCGCCTGATCGAATGGCTGCCAGCGCACCTGCCTGCGGATGATGATGCGGTCGCCATCGTTCACGGCGACTTCCGCCTCGACAACCTGATCTTCGATGCGCAAGCGCCACGCGTGCTTGCCGTGATCGACTGGGAGTTGTCGACTCTCGGCCATCCGCTGGCCGACTTCGCCTACCACATGATGAGCCGGCATATTCCGCGCGACACGATGCACGGGCTTGGCGGGGTCGATATCGATGCGCTCGGCATTCCGGATGAGGCAACCTGCATCGCCGCCTACGAACGGCGCAGCGGACGCAAGGTATGCGGAGACTGGAACTACTACCTGGCCTACAACCTGTTCCGTCTTGCGGCGATCTGCCAGGGTATTGCCAAGCGCGTGGACGACGGCACGGCCAGCAGCGCGCGTGCCGCCGAACACGGCGCTCTGGCCACTCCGCTGGCTGATCTGGGCTGGCAATTTGCGCGCAAGGCGCGGTCATGAGCAGGGCCTCGCCCCGCAGCGAATCGAGAGACCCGGCGATCACCCCGGCACAATCCGGTCGTTTCGTCACTGATGACGGCATCCAGGTGTCCTTTTATCGCTGGGGGAGTGAAGACACGCGAATTCCCGTGGTTCTCCACCACGGGTTTGCCGCCAGTACCGAAGCGAACTGGGTTGCGCCCGGGCTGGTCGCTGCCTTGCTCAAGGCCGGCCGCCCGGTAATCAGCATCGACGCGCGCGGGCATGGCCAATCCGGGAAACCGCACGACTCAGCGTTCTACGGCGAAGTTCGCATGGCCCGCGATCTGATCGGCCTGCTCGATCATCTTGAGATAGGCGAATTCGATCTGTTCGGCTATTCGATGGGGGCGATCGTCAGTCTGATCGTGGCCAGCGAAGATAAGCGCGTGCGACGGCTCGTCGTCGGCGGCATCGGCGAAGGCGTGCTGGCGACCGGCGGGGTTGATCTACGCGTGATGGATCGTGGAGCGATCGTCGCGGCGCTGCTGACCGATGATCCCGCATCGATCACGGCACCGGGAGTCGCTGCATTCCGCAGCTTCGCCGAGCGTAATGGATCCGACCTCAAGGCGCTCGCTGCTCAAGCCGAACGCATGCACGACCAGCCAATCGATCTGCAACGCATTGCCGCGCCGACCCTGGTGCTGGCCGGTGAAAAGGATCCGCTGGCGTTCTATCCCGAGCGCCTCGCCGCCGCGATTCCGCGCGGATCCAGCGCCACCGTACCTGGCGATCACCTCGGCGCTGTCGGTCAACCGCAGTTCGCTGACACCGCCATCGAATTTCTCGGCCGCTGACGCCGATCCAAACTCTATTCAACGGAACCCGAGCCATGACTGTGCACACGACTCTCAGCGACGGCATCGCCGTCATCACCTTTGATCACCCGCCCGTGAACGGATTCGGTTTTGCCGTGCGCAGCGGCTTGGTCGAGGCGATCCATGCATCGATCAACGATGCGGCAGTCAAGGCCATGGTCATCACCGGTGGCGGCAAGATGTTTTCCGGCGGCGCCGACATCACCGAATTCAACACGCCGCGCGCCGAGCAGGCTCCGAACCTGCATGACGTGATCGCAGCGATCGAGGCGAGCAGCAAACCGATCGTCATGGCCATCAATGGCACCGCACTCGGCGGTGGCCTCGAGGTGGCGATGGCAGCGCACTATCGCGTGGCCGTGAAGGGCGCCGTGCTTGGATTGCCGGAAGTGAAGATCGGCATCCTTCCGGGCGGTGGCGGAACCCAGCGTCTGCCACGCGCAGTCGGTCTCGAAATCGCCGTCAACATGATTGTCTCCGGTGAGCCGGTGCCGGCGGAGCATCTGGCCAATACGGTCTTGCTTGATCGCGTGGTCGATGCCGATGTCGTCGATGGCGCCGTCGCTTTTGCACGCGAGATTGCCGGCAACGGCGAGCTGCCGCTGATCCGCAACCTGAAAGTGGAGCATGCCAATGCCGAGGGCTTCCTCGACGTGGCGCGGAATACCGTCGCGGCAATGGCGGGACCGTTCCCGGCGCCGCTGAAATGTCTCGATGCGATCGAGGCTTCGTTCAAGAAACCGTTCGACGAAGGACTTGCCGTGGAGCGCGCCGGTTTCATCAGTCTGGTTACCTCTACCGAATCGAAAGCCTTGCGCCATGCCTTCTTTGGCGAACGCGCAGCCAGCAAGATTGCCGATGTGGGCAGCGATGTGAAACCGCGTGCGATTGCCAGCGTCGGCATCATCGGTGCTGGCACGATGGGCGGCGGCATCGCGATGAATTTCCTCAACGCCGGCATTCCGGTGACCATCGTCGAGACGAAACAGGAAGCGCTCGATCGTGGTGTCGCGACGATCCGTGGCAACTACGAGAACAGCGCGAAGAAGGGCAAGCTCAAGCCCGAGCAGGTCGAGCAGCGCATGGGTCTGCTGACGCCGACCCTGGCCTTCGACGATTTGAAGAACGCCGACCTGATCATCGAAGCGGTGTTCGAGGAACTCGGCGTCAAGGAGAGCGTGTTCAAGCAGCTCGACGCGGTCGCCAAGCCCGGTGCGATTCTCGCCAGCAACACCTCGACTCTTGATGTCGACAAGATTGCCGCCTTCACCAAGCGGCCTCAAGACGTGGTCGGTATGCACTTCTTCAGTCCGGCCAATGTCATGAAACTGCTTGAGGTCGTGCGCGGCGAGAAGACCACGAAAGACGTGCTGGCAACGGTCATGGCGATTGCCAAAGCCATTCGCAAGACCGCCGTAGTTTCGGGCGTCTGCGATGGCTTCATCGGCAACCGAATGATCGAGCAATACGGACGCCAGGCCGGGTTTCTGCTTGATGAAGGCGCGACGCCGCAGCAGGTCGACAAGGCCATGGAGAAGTTCGGCTTCGCTATGGGCCCGTTCCGCATGGGTGATCTCGCCGGCAACGATATTGGCTGGGCGATCCGCAAGCGCCGCTACGTCGAAAAGCCCGACATGGTCTATTCGAAAACCGCCGACCTGATCTGCGAGGTCGGCCGTTTTGGCCAGAAGACCGGCAAGGGCTGGTACGACTACAAGGCCGGCGACCGCACCGCGTATCCGTCCGATGAAGTCGCCGCGATTCTTGAAAAGAACACGCGTGATCTCGGTGTTGAGAAGCGCACGATCAGCGATGAGGAAATCGTCCAGCGCCTGGTCTACGCACTGGCCAACGAAGGTGCGCGCATCCTCGAAGAAGGCATCGCGGCCAAGGCGTCCGATATCGACATCGTCTATCTGACCGGCTACGGATTCCCGGTCTGGCGCGGCGGTCCGATGTTCCATGTCGATAACGTCGGCCTCTACAACGTGCTCGCAACGATGCGCGACTTCTCGCGCGGCTACCAGGGCGACAGCTGGCAACCCGCACCGCTGCTCGTCGAGCTGGCCGAGGCCGGCAAGTCGTTTACAGGCTGATGAAGACCAGACTGCCCGTCGTTCCTGCCTGCGCAGTGTCGACGGCAAACAAAAACCAATTTTTGCCGAATCGAGGTCTATCGTGAAACAAGCCGTCATTGTCTCCACCGCACGCACCGGACTGGCCAAGAGCTGGAAGGGCGCATTCAACATGACTCACGGGGCGACGCTCGGCGGCCATGTCGTCAAGCACGCTGTCGAACGCGCTGGCATTGAAGCGGGCGAAGTCGAGGATGTACTGATGGGCTGTGCCTGGCCCGAAGGTGCGACCGGCAGCAATATCGCGCGCCAGATAGCGATTCGTGCGGGACTCCCAGTGACCGTGGCGGGCGCAACCGTCAACCGCTTCTGCTCTTCGGGATTGCAGACGATCGCCATGGCCGCGCAACGCGTCATCGCCGGTGAAGGCGAAGTGTTCGTCGCCGGCGGCGTCGAGAGCATTTCCTGCGTGCAGAACCACGCCAATATGCACATGATCGCCGAGGGCTGGCTGGTCGAACACAAGCCTGAAATTTATTGGTCGATGCTGCAGACCGCCGAGACCGTGGCCAAGCGCTACAAGATTGATCGCGAACGCCAGGATCGCTATGGCGCAGAGAGTCAGATTCGCGCCGCGGCCGCTGCGGCCGCTGGCAAGTTCGATGACGAGATCGTTCCGATGACGGTCACCGCCGGATTCGCCGATCCGAAAACCAAGCGACTCGGCACGCGCGAAGTCACGATTGCTGCCGACGAAGGCATCCGCGCCGATACCACGTATGAAGGCGTCTCGAAAATCCGCACGGTGTTTCCGGGTGGCGTGATCACGGCGGGAAATGCCAGCCAGTTTTCCGATGGCGCATCGGCGGCGGTGATCATGGATGCCGAGGTCGCGCAGAAACGCGGCATCAAGCCACTGGGAATTTTCCGCGGCTTTGCCGTGGCCGGATGCGAGCCAGACGAAATGGGTATCGGACCAGTCTTTGCGGTGCCGAAACTGCTCAAGCGAGCGGGCTTGAGCGTCGACGACATCGATCTGTGGGAACTCAATGAAGCGTTCGCCGTGCAGGTGCTCTATTGCATGGACACGCTCGGCATTGCGCACGAGCGAATCAACGTCGATGGCGGTGCGATCGCGGTCGGTCATCCCTACGGCGTCAGTGGCGCCCGCCTGGTCGGACACGCCCTGATTGAGGGCAAACGTCGCGGCGCCAAGCTCGTCGTCGTGACGATGTGCATCGGTGGCGGCCAGGGTGCCGCTGGTCTGTTCGAGGTGGTCTGACTCCATGAGTGATCTGCTGCTCTCGCGCCGTGATGTCGACTTCCTCCTCAACGAATGGCTGGACGTTGAATCGTTGACGACAGCGGCGCGCTATGCGGATCACGGCCGCGAAACCTTTGATGCCGTGCTCAACACGAGTGAGCGACTGGCGGCGGAATATTTTGCTCCGCACTACCAGAAAGCTGATCGCGAAGAGCCACAATTCGACGGCGAAAAAGTCAGCATGATCGCCGAGGTCAAGACTGCGCTCGAAGCATTCGCTGCGACCGGTTTGATGACCGCGGCGCATGACTACGCACTTGGCGGAATGCAGTTGCCGAAGGTGGTCGAAGCCGCTGCGCTGAGCTGGCTGTATGCGGCCAATGTCGGCACCTGCGCCTATCCGCTGCTTACCCATGGCAACGCCAACCTGCTGCTTGCGCACGGCAATGCGGCGCAGATCAAGGCATTCGTCGAACCGGAACTGAGCGGTCGTTTCTTCGGCACCATGTGCCTGTCCGAGCCGCAGGCAGGATCGTCCTTGTCGGATATCACCACGCGCGCCGAAGCCGATGGCGATTCGTCGTTTGGTTCGCGCTATCGGGTTACCGGCAACAAGATGTGGATCTCGGGAGGCGATCACGAACTCTCGGAGAACATCATCCATCTGGTCCTGGCCAAGATTCCCGGCGCGGACGGAAAACTGATCCCCGGTGTCAAGGGCATCTCGCTGATTCTCGTGCCCAAGTTCCTCGTCAACGAGGATGGCAGTCTCGGCGAACGCAACGACGTCCAGCTCGCCGGCGTGAACCACAAGATGGGTTATCGCGGCACGGTCAACTGCCTGCTCAACTTTGGCGAAGGCACGCGCTACAGGCCCGAGGGCAAGGCAGGAGCAATCGGCTATCTGGTCGGCAACCTGCATCAGGGCCTTGCCTGCATGTTCCACATGATGAACGCTGCGCGCATCGGCGTCGGTCTGGGCGCGGTCGCGCTCGGCTATACCGGCTACCTGCATGCGCTCGACTACGCGCGCAATCGTCCGCAGGGTCGGCCGATCGGCGCCGCTGGCAAGGATCCGACCACGCCGCAATCGAAGATCATCGAGCACGCCGACATCAAGCGCATGTTGCTTGCGCAGAAGTCTTACGTCGAAGGTGGACTTGCCTTCAATCTGTATTGCGCACGCATTCTTGATGAGGCCGAAATCGCCACGGATCCGGCCGAGCGCGCACAGCTGACCCTGCTGCTCGACATCCTCACGCCGATCGCCAAGAGCTGGCCTTCGCAATGGTGTCTGGCTGCGAACGACCTCGCCATCCAGGTGCACGGCGGCTACGGCTACACACGCGAGTACAAGGTCGAGCAGTTCTATCGCGACAACCGCCTCAACCCGATCCACGAAGGCACCCACGGCATCCAGGGCCTTGACCTGCTCGGGCGCAAGGTGGTCATGCACGAGGGTGCGGCATTCAAGCTTTACGCCGCGCGCGTCACAGCGACGATCGCGAAGGCGCGGGCGCATGAGGATTTGCACTCTCATGCCGATGCGCTCGAAGCCTCGCTGCAACGGCTCGCCGAGGTGACCAAAACGCTTTGGGCCGCAGGCGATGCGCAAGTCACCCTGGCCAATGCCAGTGTCTATCTCGAAGCCTTCGGTCATATCGCAATTGCCTGGATCTGGCTTGAGCAGGCCCTCGCCGCGCATGGAAAACAGGGTGATTTCTACGAAGGCAAGCGTGCTGCTGCGCGCTATTTCTTTCGTTGGGAATTGCCCAAGGTTGGCCCGCAACTCGATCTACTCGCCAGCCTCGATCGCACCACGCTTGACATGCAGGACGGGTGGTTCTGATGAACTCCCAAGTAAAAAAACCGAAAGCACCCCGAATCATCACCGGTCTCGACGAACTAAAAACCCTCATCGGCAACGAAGTAGCCGTGAGCGACTGGCTGCTGATCGATCAGGCGCGCATCGAGGCATTCGCCGATGTCACCGAGGATCACCAGTGGATCCATCTCGATGTCGAACGCTGCGCGCGCGAGTCGCCGTACAAGGCGCCGATCGCGCACGGCTATCTGATCCTCTCGCTGATCCCGATGCTGTTCGAAACCAGCCTGCGCATCGACGGCCTCGCGATGACGGTCAACTACGGGCTTGATCGAGTGCGCTTGCCGGCGCCGGTGATTTCAGGCCAGCGCATTCGCGGTCATCTCGCGCTTGAAAAACTGGACGAGGTCAAAGGCGGCATGCAGGCGCACTGGACCGTGAGCATCGAAGTCGAAAATGGCGACAAACCCGCCTGCGTCGCACAGATGCTCGCGCGCTATACCCCCGCATCGAATCAACATTGAGTCACCAACCGGAACCCCCATGGATCTCGATTTCAACCAAGAAGAGCAGGCATTCCGCGAAGAAGTTCGCGCCTTTCTGCGCGACAAGCTGCCGGCCGACATGCGCCAGCGTGCGCATCTCGGCGACCACAGCAAGATCAAGGAGGACATCACGAACTGGCAGAAAATCCTCAACAAGCAGGGTTGGGGTGCGCCAGCGTGGCCAGCCGAATTCGGCGGCACCGGCTGGGGCAAGGTCGAGCAGTTCATTTTCGAAACCGAATGCGCGCTCGCCGATGCGCCGGCCCAGCTCGCCTTCGGCGTCAAGATGGTCGCGCCGGTCATCATGCGTTTCGGCAGCCCGGAGCAGCAGCAACGCATTCTTCCGCGCATCCTCGCTGCCGAAGACTGGTGGTGCCAGGGCTATTCGGAACCGGGTTCGGGTTCGGATCTGGCCTCGTTGAAGACCAAGGCCGAGCTTGATGGCGATCACTACGTCGTCAATGGACAAAAGGTCTGGAATACGCTCGGACAGTTTGCCGACTGGATCTTCTGTCTGGTGCGCACTGATTCGAGCGGCAAGCCGCAACGTGGCATTTCTTTCCTGCTGATCGACATGAAGACGCCCGGCATCAGCGTGCGCCCGACGCGTCTGCTCGATGGCGGCTACGAGGTCAACGAAATCTGGTTCGACAATGTGCGCGTGCCGATCGCCAATCGGATTGGTGATGAGAATGCCGGCTGGACCTACGCAAAATATCTGCTCGGCCACGAACGCACGAACATTGCTGGCATTGGGGTCAATCAGCGTGAATTGCGCCGACTCAAGCAGATGGCCGCAGCGACCGAACGCAATGGTCGGCCGTTGATCGAGGATGCCGTGTTCGCGACGCGCATCGTGCAGACCGAACTTGAACTGAAGGCGCTCGAGATCACCAACCTGCGCGTGATCTTCGCCGAGGAGCGCAATCACGCGCCGGGGCCGGAAGCCTCGATCCTCAAGATTCGCGGCACCGAGATCATGCAGCGAATCACCGAGTTGCAGGTAGAGGTGCTCGGCGCGCGCGCCTTGATCATGGAATCACCGAATCGCGATCTTGGCGAGGACGTACCACGCGCCACCGCGGCCTATCTCAATCAACGCAAGCTGACGATCTTTGGTGGCTCCAACGAGATCCAGCGCAACATCATCGCGCAGATGATTCTTCAGGTCTGACAGGCATTCCCATGGACTTCTCAATCAACGACGAACAACAGATGCTGCTCGACACGACGCAGCGTTTTCTGACCAGCGAATACGGCTTCGAGCAACGCCACAAGCTGCTCGAATCCGAGAGCGGCTGGTCGCCTGCGATCTGGTCGCAACTGGCTGATCTTGGCCTGCTCGCGGTCGACATTGCCGAAGCCGATGGCGGCATTGGTGCGGGACCGGTCGGTGTGATGCTGGTTTCGCAGGCCATTGGCCACGGACTGGTACTGGAGCCGTTTCTTTCCAGCGCGATCATTGCCACGCAGGCAGTCACGCAGATCGGTTCGGATGCGCAACGTGCGCAATGGTTGCCTTCTCTGGCCAGCGGCGAGTCCATCGCCGTGCTCGCCCACGATGAAGATAAGGCCGGCCTCGATTTCAGTCGCATCAAGACGCGGGCAACACGCAGTGATGCCGGCTGGACAATCAGCGGCGGCAAGAGCGTCGTCTATCACGCGCCGATGGCAAACCTGTATCTGGTTTCGGCACGCGTCGACGATGGCAGTCTCGGCTTGTTCGCGATCAATGCAGATTCGGCTGGCGTGACGCGGCATGCCTTGCGTACGGTCGATGGCCAGCGCGCGGCCGATCTCGAATTCGACAACGTCCTGCTCGACGCCGATGCGCGTCTCGGCAACGATGTCAGCGAATCACTCGCTGCGGTCACCGATGCGGGGATCGCCGCGCTGTGTGCCGAGGCCTTTGGTGTGCTCGACCGCATCCTCAAGGCGACCATCGAATACAGCCGCTCGCGCAAGCAGTTCGGTGTGCCCATCGGAAGTTTCCAGGCCTTGCAACATCGCATGGCCGACATGCTGATCCAGTTCGAGCAGGCGCGTTCGATGATGCAACTGGCGACTGCGCGTTGCCGCGATGCAGATGCGCAATCGCGCCGTGCGGCGATCTCCGGGGCCAAGGTGCTCATAGGCCAGGCCGCTCGCTACGTCGGCCAGCAGGCCGTGCAATTGCACGGCGGCATGGGCATGACCGATGAGCTCGATGTCAGCCATTGCTTCAAGCGTTTGCTCGCGTTCGAGCTACGCATGGGCACGACCGACGAACATCTCGCCATTTGCCGCTCAAACTTGCAGGCGGCGTGAACCCGTCGATATCGCCGAAATGAGGATCAAGGAAAACAACGAATGACTGCCACACGAAAACTGTTTGATCTCGATGGCCGCACTGCGCTGATCACCGGCGGCTCGCGCGGACTTGGCCTGCAGATGGCCGAGGCTCTCGGCGACTATGGCGCGCGCCTGGTCATCTCCGCGCGCAAATCCGACGAACTGGAAAAGGCCCAGGCGCATCTCAAGGCGCGTGGCATCGAGGTCGACTGGGTTGCGGCAGATACCGGCAAGGAAGATTCGATCGCGTCACTTGTCGATGCCACGATCGGCAAGCTCGGTCATGTCGATATCCTGATCAACAATGCCGGTGCGAGCTGGGGTGCGGCGGCCGAAGACTACCCGGTCGAAGCCTGGGACAAGGTCTTCAATCTCAATATCCGCGGTTTGTTCCTGTTGACCCAGCAGATTGCCAAGCGCTCGATGATTCCGCGTGGCCGCGGCCGCATCATCAATATCGCCTCGATTGCCGGCCTGCGCGGAAATCCTCCAGGGGCGATGAAGACCATCGCCTACAACACGACCAAGGGCGCGCTGATCAATTTCACGCGCACGCTGGCTGGCGAGTGGGGCCCCTATGGCATCACGGTCAATGCGCTCGCACCGGGTTTCTTTCCGACCAGGATGTCGAAGGGATTGATCGAAAGCATGGGGGCCGATGTGCTCAAGGCGCACGCGCCCCTGCAGCGCTTCGGTGACGATGAAGACTTGAAGGGTGCAACCCTGCTGTTTGCGTCCGATGCCGGCAAGCACATCACCGGACAGATCCTCGCTGTCGATGGCGGAGTATCGGCGGTATGAGCCTTGATGATTTCAGCGGCAAGGTCGCCGTCATCACCGGTGCGGGTTCGGGCTTTGGCCGCGAGTTCGCCCGTCTTGGTGCCGAGCTCGGCATGTCGCTCGTTCTCGCCGATGTGCAGACCGATGCGCTGCAGGCGATCAGCAGTGAGCTCGAAGCGGGAGGCACGCGCGTGCTCTCGCGTGTACTCGATGTCGCTGATGCGATCCAGGTCGACGCGCTGGCCGCAGCCACCGAAGCCGAATTGGGCGATGTGCATCTGCTCTTCAACAACGCCGGCGTCGGTACCGCAGGGTTGATCTGGGAAAACAGTTTGGCGGATTGGCAGTGGACGCTCGGGGTCAATCTCTGGGGCGTGATCCATGGCATGCGCGCCTTCGTGCCGCGCATGCTCGCGGCGGCCAAGGCCTCGCCTGCCTACCAGGGCCATGTCGTCAATACGGCATCGATGGCGGGCTTGCTCAATCCGCCCGCCAGTGGCGTCTACAACGTCTCGAAAAACGCCGTGGTGGCGTTGTCGGAAACGCTCCATCACGATCTTGGCCTGGTTACCGAACAGGTTCATTGCTCGGTGCTCTGCCCGTTCTTTGTGCCGACCGGAATCAGCGCGTCGCAGCGCAACCGGCCGCTCGAATTCGACAACGCGGCGCCACTCACCCGCTCGCAGCGTGTCGCCCAGGCGATGCTCGACAAGGCGGTCAGTTCGGGCAAGGTCAGCGCGGTCGATGTCGCGCGGATGACGTTCAACGCAGTGCGCGAGGGCCAGTTCTATATCGCTTCGCACCCGCGTGCGCTCGATGGCGTGCGTCAGCGCGCCGAAGATATTGTCGCCTTGCGCAATCCCAGCGACCCGTTTGCGGCACGTCCGGAATTGCGCGAGTCACTGGTTGAGGCCTTGCGCGAATGATCTTGAATTGCCAGGCAATCCTGTCGTGAAACCGGGATGCAGTGAAATTGAAACATCGCTGGGATGGTCTTGCGGTACGCCGAACTGGACCGTCGTCGATCAGGTGAAAGCATGAAGTTTCGTTGTTGTTGAATCGCCTGTGCTAGCGTCGCCAAACCGGCGTTCTTGCGCGGTATGAGGGCCGCATTGGAGTTTCGGAACCAGACCCGGTTTGGATAGAAGGTCTGGAAGTTTGTAGCGGTGAGCTTGGCCAGAATCCGGATCGCGGGGATCGGGACGCTGGCTTTCAATCCACTTTGGGAGGATCAACACGTGAACAAGATCAAGATCAGTCGCCATGCTCTGGCGTGGGCAATCGTTGTCGCGCTGGCAAGTGCGCCGGCAACCGTTTTCGCTGCTGATGAAGCGGCGACAAAACAGACACCGGACGGCAGCAATGAAGTCACCACGCTCGGCGCCACCGTGGTCACCGCGCAAAAGCGTGAAGAAGCATTGCAGGATGTGCCGATCACGATGGAAGTCATTCCAAAACAGTTGCTGCAGGATGCCGGCATCCATGACATCAAGGATCTGCAGATCCTCGTTTCCGGTCTCAGCGTGACCAGCACCGGCAACGAGGCGCAGACCACCGCGCGCGTGCGTGGCGTTGGCACGGTCGGTGACAATCCCGGCCTCGAATCATCCGTTGGCGTGGTCATCGATGGTGTCTACCGCGCGCGTACCGGCGTGGGTTTCAGCGATCTCGGCCAGCTTGAACGCATCGAGGTATTGAAAGGGCCGCAAGGCACCGTGTTTGGCAAGAACACTTCGGCCGGCCTGATCAACATCGTTACCCAGGCGCCGACCAACGAGCGCAGCACCGAAGCCGAAGTGACCGTCGGCAACTATGGCGCGATCGGAGCCTCGGCGAGCTACAACGACCGCCTCGGCGACAACTCCGCATTCCGCATCTATGCGGCCAAGCGCAAGCGTGATGGCTTCACCGACGTCAATACCGGCGTCGGGCCACGCACCGAAGACACAGACGGAAATCAGGATTTCGACTCCGTGCGCGGCCAGCTCATGCTGCGGCCGAGTGATACGGTCGACATACGCGTCATCGCCGACTACACCCATCGCGACGAGAACTGCTGCGTCGGCGTGACCACGGTCCGGGGGCCGACCGCCGCCATCGTCAATGCGCTCAGCGGGGGCAATGGCGTGATTCCACTCGCCGATCCCGAACAACGTCTCGCCTTTTCCAATCGCGACACCAATCAGGACATCAAGGACAAGGGTGTCTCGGCCGAGGTCAACTGGCTGACCTCCTGGCTCGGCGACGCGACCCTGACCTCGGTCACGTCGCTACGTGGCTGGGATGCGATCAGCGGAACCGACATCGACTACGGTGGTGCCGACATCGCCTACCGCGTCGGATCGCCGGATGAAGGGTCGGTCAAATTCGACACCTTCAGCCAGGAACTGCGCTTGACCGGCACCAGTGGCCGCATGGACTGGATGTTCGGTGGCTACTACGGTGACGAGGATCTCAAGCGGGTTGAATCGGTGACCACCGGCTCGGCCTACGAGCCGTATCTTTCGATCGCCCTGCTCAACAGCATTGCCGGCCTGTTCCCGCCCGGCCTGATCGATACCTCGAACCCGGCGATCTTCCTTTCCCAGGCGGCCGGAAAACCGTACGGCACGTTGTTCAACGGACAAGGCTCCAATGATCACTACAAGCAGAATGCGAAGAGCTTCGCTCTGTTCACCAATGAAACCTTCCATGTCACTGATGCGTTCGACCTGACCGCCGGCCTGCGCTACACCCACGAGAAGAAGACCCTCGACTCGGTGTTCACCAATCCGAATGGATCGACCGGTTGCACGGCGGCACTGACCAACCAGCAACAATTGGCGGCGGCTCTGGCTGCTCGCGGCGTGCCTGCACCCTATATCGCGGGGGTCGTTCCGACCCTGATCGGCTACATGTGCCTGCCGTGGTCAAACGTGCAGCACGATGGGCGCGTCACTGCGCAGGAACGCAGCGAATCGGAATGGTCGGGCACGCTCAAGGGCGCCTATCGCTGGAACGAATCATTCATGACCTTCGTTTCCGCCGCGCGCGGCTACAAGGCCGGCGGATTCAATCTCGACCGCGTGCAGACGGCTACCGGACTGAGCAGTGGCGGTGCCGGCATCTTCCCGGTTGACGACACCTCGTTCCCGGGTGAGTTCGTCAACAGCTATGAGCTCGGCATGAAGTCGACCCTGATGGACGGCAATCTGCTGGTCAACGCGTCGCTGTTCCATTCCAAGTTCACCGATTTCCAACTCAACAGCTTCCTCGGCACCAGCTACGTCGTGCGGTCGATTCCGACCCTGACCAACAAGGGCGTCGACATGGATGTGCAGTGGCAGACCAGCATCGAGGGTCTCAAGCTGCAAGCCGGCTTGACCTACCTGAGCTCACGCTATGGCGATGATCCGTTGCCGGACGCAGGTCTGGTCCTGTTGCCCGGAGCGCGCGGCGGCTTTGCGCCGAAGTGGCAGACCTCGGCGGCCATGACCTATGAGTGGAGCTTCACCGACTCGTTGATCGGCCGCTTCAATATCGCTGCTCGCCACACCAGCGAGTACAACACCGGATCGGACCTCGATCCCGAGAAGCTGCAGGGTGCCTACACCCTGGTCAATGCCCGGCTCGGTTTTGGCGCTCGCGACGGGCGCTGGATGCTTGAGCTGTGGGGCCAGAACCTGACCAACGAAACCTACCAGCAGGTCGGCTTTGATACGCCGTTGCAAACCGGCTCGTGGAGCGCGTTCATCGGTGCGCCACGCACCTACGGTGTGACCGCACGCGTCAAGTTTTAGAGTCGCGTGATTCGCCCGGCCGCGAGGCCGGGCGATCGTTACCGCTTGCCGCAAAACCCTTAGGAGCGCCTGAAGGCGCTCCTAAGGTTTGCGAAAAACTGTTTTTCGCTTTTCCCCACTCCCCACTTCCGTGCAAAAGCACCGCTACATTTTAGCGGTGAAACGGCGTTTCGCTTTTCCTATTCCCCTCTTCTTTCAATAAAGAAATTCGCGAAACACCGGATCGACGCTGTGATTCCATGGCCCGTTGTACAAGGCCAGCTTGCGCTCGGCCGGAGTCTCGTTCGCCGCCACGATCTCGATCAACGGGTCGAGGAAATGGCTTTCGTCGGTTCCTTGCGCATTGAGGCGCGCGCGACGCTTGAGGCCCTGCGCGGAAATCTTCAGGGCCTCGATCGCGATGTCGCGCAAGCTGCCATTGCGGAATGGCAGCTTGAGACCGTGCCTGGGCACGCCATCACGCAATGCGTTGCGCTCCTCGCGGGAAAAATCCTTGACCAGCTCCCAGGCCGCGTCGAGTGAGTCACGGTCGTAGAGCAGACCGACCCAGAACGCCGGCAACGCGCACAACCGATTCCAGGGTCCGCCATCGGCGCCGCGCATTTCGAGGAATTTTTTCATGCGCACTTCCGGGAAGGCCGTGGTCAGGTGGTCCGCCCAGTCGGTCAGGGTCGGTGTCGCACCGGGCAGCGCATCAAGTTCGCCGCGCATGAACTTGCGGAACGATTGGCCGGCCAGATCGTGATAGATGCCATCGCGATAGCTGAAATACATCGGCACATCGAGCATGTAGTCGACATACCGCTCGTAGCCGAAACCTTCCTCGAAGACGAAATCGAGCATGCCGGTGCGGTTCGGGTCGGTATCGGTCCAGATGTGTGATCGATAGCTCAGATAACCGTTCGGCTTGCCCTCGGTGAACGGGGAGTCGGCGAACATCGCGGTGGCAATCGGTTGCAGTGCCAGCGAGGTGCGGAACTTGCGCACCATGTCGGCCTGATCGGAAAAGTCGAGATTGACCTGCACCGTGCAGGTGCGCGTCATCATGTCGAGACCGAGATCGCCGACCGTCGGCATGTAGCGGCGCATGATCGCGTAGCGGGCCTTCGGCATCCACGGCATGTCCTCGCGCTTCCATTTCGGCTGGAAGCCCATGCCAAGGAAGCCGACCCCGAGTTCGTCGGCGACGGTCTTCACTTCCTTCAGGTGGACGTGGACTTCATCGCAGGTCTGGTGGATGTTTTCGAGCGGGGCGCCGGACAGTTCGAACTGGCCGGCCGGTTCGAGCGTGACCGAGGCGCCATCGCGGAGCAGGGCGATCAGCTTGCCTTTTTCGATCACGCGTTCCCAGCCGAAGCGGGTCAGCCCCTCGAGCAGGACGCCGATGCCTTGCGGGCCGTCCCAGGTCAGCGGGCGCAGGTCATCAAGGCGGAAGCCGAACTTTTCGTGCTCGGTACCGATGCGCCAGTTGGCGGCGGGTTTTTCGCCCGCAGCGACGTAGTCGACCAGTTGCTCGCGGCGGGTAATCGGTTCACTGCTTGCCGCACTGGGACCAGACATGGGGAAAATCCTCGTGATCAGCCCGGCGATATGGGGTCGCTGCGGATTGGCGCAAGTGATCCGTCAGTTCGGTGATTGCTTGCGTGGCGGCGGCGTGGCGCTTGCGGGCGCTGCCCGATCGGGGAGTTCCAGCCAGCGCGCGATGACCGCACGTGCTTCATCGATGCCGGTCTTCGCCGTGGCCGAAAACAACTGCACGCTGACCCGCGCATCGGCCGATCCATCGGCACCGAGCTCCTTGCGCACGGCGTTGAGCGTGCGCGTCGCTTCGTTGCGCGACAATTTGTCCGCCTTGGTCAACAGCACATGGCAAGGTTTGGCGATCCCGTCGGCGTAGTCGAGCATCTGGCGGTCGTAGTCCTTCAGTGGGTGGCGGCTGTCCATGATCAGGACGAGCCCCTTGAGCGCTTCGCGCGCACGAAGGAAACCATCGACCATGCCGCGCCACTGGTCGCGCACGCCGATTGGAACCTTGGCGTAACCATAGCCGGGAAGGTCGATCAGGCGGCGATCGTCGTCGATCGAGAAGACATTGAGCAGTTGCGTGCGACCCGGCGTCTTGCTGACCCGGGCCAGTCCCTTGTGCGAGGCAAGCGCATTGAGGGCGCTCGATTTGCCGGCGTTCGAGCGCCCGGCAAAGGCAACCTCCCAGCCATTGTCGGCGGGCATGTCGCGCAGGCTGGCCGCGCTTTTGAGGAATTTCGCCGTGTGCAGGATATGCATGGGAGGGCTTCGCTGATTGAATTCGGGAGTGACCGTGTTTGACCGGCCTTCGGCTGACACGGATAATTCGGGAGTTTATCGCCTCAGCCCTGCCAGACACCCTGCGGCAGCGCGTGGATTCCCCGTCTATCCGGAGTCAGTGTATGAGTTTTCCGCGAGTGGTTGCCTTGGCGATGCTGTTCAGTGTCGGCTTGGCCAGTGCCCAGACCCATGAATCCGCCGTACTTGGCGATGCCGCCGCCGGAGAAGGCAAGGCCGCCGTCTGCGGTGCCTGCCATGGCGCGGACGGCAATTCCGCGGTCGCGATGTACCCCCGGCTGGCCGGGCAGAACGAATCCTACATCGCGCGCCAGTTGACCCAGTTCAAGGGCGGCAAGCGCGTAAACCCGATCATGATGCCGTTCGCCTCTACGCTCAGCGAGCAGGACATGCATGATGTCGGCGCCTATTTTTCCACCAAACGGTCGGCTCCGGGCCAGGCCGATGAAGCCTATGTCAAGCGTGCCGAGCAGCTTTATCGGGCCGGCGACAGCAAACTCGGCGTGCCCGCCTGCATGTCCTGCCATGGTCCTTCCGGGCGCGGCATGGCCGGCTCGGCCTATCCGCAACTGGCGGGCCAATGGTCCGAGTACGTGGCGGCCAAGTTCGCCGAATGGCGCAGTGGCACGAGCTGGGGCGATGACGCGTCCGCCGCGATCATGCCGGCTATTGCCAAGCGCTTGAGCGACGAGGACATCGCCGCGCTGGCGTCCTACGTACAAGGCCTGCACGAGGTGCAGACCGCCAAGGTCGACTGATTTCCGCCATCGTTCAGCGTGTTTGACAGACACTACGCGATTGCGAGATCGCGCATCCCCCTTCGCTGCGGAGTCACCCGGAATGTTGAAATCCCTTATTGCGCTGACGGTCGGTCTTGGTCTGGTCGCGGGCAGCCACGCAAGCGCCCAGGATACTTGGGAGGCTGGCAAGAACTATTTCCTGATCGAACCATCGCAGGCGACAACCACCGGCGACAAGATCGAGGTGGTCGAGGTGTTCTCATACGCTTGCCCGCATTGCAATGAAGTCGCACCCATGGTGGCGGACTTGAAGAAGCGCCTGCCGGCCAACGCCGAATTCGTCATGTTGCCGGCCCAGTTCGGGTTTTCGTCATGGCAGACGTTTGCCAAGGGTTTCTACACGGCCCAGGCGCTCGGCCTGATCGAAAAGACCCATGAGGACATGTTCCGCACGATCTATGTCGATCGCAAGCTCGACATCAAGTCGCCGACCTTCGCCTCGATTGCGGACTTCTACGCCAAGTACGGGGTCTCGGCCGAGGATTTCATCGCCACCTCGAATTCGTTCGCGGTCAAGGCCAAGCTCAAGCGCAATGAAGAGCTGATCAAGGCCTATGGCGTCGATGGCACGCCGACTTTCATCGTCAACGGCAAGTACCGGATTTCCGGTCCGTCCGCCGGCGGCTACGACAAGGTCGAACCGCTGGTGCATTACCTGATCGAGAAAGAAGCCAAGGGCGGTTGAGGCAACTCACGACCTGATCCGCTGTCTGAACGACGAACCCGATCCCAGGAGATATCCGCAATGCTCAAACACCTACCCAAGCTGCTTGTCGGCGTGCTGCTTGCCATCAGCTTCAGTGCCTGTGCCCAGGAGCAGAAGGAGGCCGCCGCTAACGCGCCGGTCGTCGCGGAAGCCGGCAAGACCTATTTCCCGATCGAGCCCGCCGAGCCGACGGCGAGTGGCGACAAGGTCGAAGTGCTCGAAGTCTTCAGCTATGCCTGCATCCATTGCGCGCATTTCCAGCCCTACGCCGACGAGATCAAGTCCAAGCTGCCCGATTACGCCGAATTCAGCTATATGCCGGCGATCTTCAACGAGCAGTGGGAAGCATTTGCCCGCGCGTTCTATACGGCGCAGTCGCTCGGATTGCTCGCCAAGACCCACCAGGCGTTGTTTGATGCCGTGCACCGCGACCATCGCCCGATCCGCTCGTTCGACGACATTGTCGCTTTCTACGGCGAGCAAGGTGCGGATGTCGGGAAGTTCAAGCAGGTCGCAGCCTCGTTCGAGATCGAAAGCAAGCTGGCGCGCTCGCGCAGCATGGTGCCCAAGTACGGCGTCGATGGCACGCCAACCATCATCATCGATGGCAAGTACCGGATCACCGCTGGCTCGGCGGGTGGCTATCCGCAGCTGGTTGCCCTGGTCGACACGCTGGTCAAGAAAGCGCACGCCGAGCGCCTGGCAGCAAAAGGCAAGAAGTAATCTCAATCAACGTGATCCAGACAAAGGCCGCCGCTGGGCGGCCTTTGCGTTCATGCCGCCTGTGTCAGACTCTGTTGCTGTGAGCAACAAGGCACAGTGATCGCGCAATGATTCGAAAGCCTCCGTCAAAAAAGGATTCAGCCCCGGCCACCTTGCGCGTGCTGAGCTGCAATATTCTTGCTGGCGGCAGCGTCAAGCGCTATCGGGAATACGTGACCCACAGCTGGAAGCACGTGCTGCCGACCGGCAAGCGTGCGAACCTGGATGGACTGGCCGGAATCCTGGGTGATTTTGATCTGGTCGCCCTGCAGGAGGCGGATTTTGGTTCGCTGCGCTCGGGCTTTCTCAACCAGACCGAATACCTTGCCGAGAGCGCGGGATTTCCGTACTGGAGCCACCAGCCGAATCGCAAGGTGGCCAAGGTGGCCGCTTCGAGCAATGGCCTGCTTTCGCGCTTGAAACCCGAGGAGGTGCTCGACTATCCCTTGCCTGGACGAATCCGTGGCCGCGGCGTGTTGTGGGCCCGCTACGGCAAGGGCGAGCATTCGCTGGTCGTGCTGGTCGCGCATCTTTCGCTCGGTCCGCAGGCACGCGCCCACCAGCTCGGCTACATCACCGAATTGCTTGAAGGACATCCGAACGCGTTGCTGATCGGTGACCTGAATACGCCGATCGAGAGCCCCGAACTGCGCTCGCTGTTCGCGCGCACTTCCTTGCAACCGCCGGAACGGCCGCCAATGACCTTCCCGAGCTGGGCACCGAATCGCGCGATCGACCATATCCTCGCTTCCTCGACGCTCAAGGTCGACGAGTTGCGCACCCTGCCGCATCTGGTTTCCGACCACCTGCCGATCGCCGCCACGATCCACCTTCCCGAACAGCTTCAGCTTGCGGATCAGTAAACCACCACGCGATTGCGGCCTTCGCGTTTGGCCCGGTACATCGCCTCGTCGGCCCTTTGCAGCAGGGTAGTCGATGCGATCGCTTCGCCGACCGTGGACATTGCCGCGCCGACGCTGATGGTCATCGAAATCGACGTTCCATTGGTCACCAGTGGAGTTCCGGCGACCGCGGCGCGGATATCCTCCGCGATCAGGGGCAGCGCTTTCTCGTCGATGCGCGGAAGCAGAACGACGAATTCCTCGCCGCCATAGCGGATCACGCTGCCGCGGTCAGCGACCACCTTGACGATGGTTGCAACGGTCATGCGCAGGCAATCATCGCCGACCAGATGGCCGGCTTGGTCATTGACCCGCTTGAAGTGGTCGATGTCTGCGACCAGCACACCGCAGGCGTGTCCGGCGTTTCGACTCTCGGTCAGCATCGACTCGAACGCGGCATCGAAGTAGCGCCGGTTGTAGGCACCGGTGAGACCGTCCCTGAGGTTCGATTCGCGCAGCCGCTCGTTGGCGCTGGCCAGTTCATCGAGGGTGGACGAGAGCTCGCGCGTGCGCTCGTCGACACGGACTTCCAGTTCGTTTCGTGATCGCTGCACGACCTGGATGTTCTCGTCACGCAAGGACGCGAATCGCCAGGCGAGGGCGAAGGAAAGCAGGATCAATTCGAGCGCCGAGCCAATCTGCATGCCGTACTCGGTGATGAAGATCTTTGGCAGCAAACCGAACGACACCATTGCGTACGCGGCCGTTCCGGCCAGCAGCACGATCCAGGCGAGAAGCAGGATCTGCGCTGCCCGATCGCCACGTCGGGCGAGAATCAGCGACACACCAAGGATCGCCGCGGCACCGGGAAATACCGACGCCGTGCCGAGCAGAACCGCCGTCCGGTAATCGATCAGCATCGACAGCACGACCATCAGTGCATGGAAGGCTATGAAACCGATGATGATCCGGTTGCCAACCGGCAGGCGCCGTCGCAAGTCGAGAAACGCCCGCACGAACAGGTGCATGAAGAGCATGCCGAGCGCCATTGAAACCGGCACGGCCACATTCGCCAGCCACGGCGAACCGGGCCACAAGTACTCGAAGGCGAGCCCATTCAGGCACAGCTGGACGACACCGAAGCCGCCAATGTAGAGGACGTAGAAAAAATAGTTCAGGTCGCGCAGCGAAGCGAACAGGATCAGGTTGTAGAGAAACAGGGCGAGCAGAATGCCGTAGTAGAGGCCGATTTCGAGATAACCATCCCGGCTGCGCTCGAAGAACGCCTTCTGCGAGTAGAGCACCAGGGGCACCTGCATCGAGCTCTGGCTTTGTACCCGGACCAGCAGGTCGGCCTGCTCGTTATCGTCGAGATCGATCAGGAAGTTGGGCATGCGCGAACGCAAGGCGCGCTGGGCGAACACGTGCGAGTCGCCGGAACTGAAATGACTGATCGCTCCATCCGCGCCACGCAGGTAGACGTCGATCTCATCGAGCAGGGCATAGTTGACGGCGAGAATGCGCCGATGCACCTGCGCATCGTGGTTGATCAGGCGCACGTGAAACCAGTAGGCGCCGTCGACAAAGCCAAAGGTCGCGTTGCCACGCGGCAAGGGCTGGAAGGACTCCGAATCGATCAGGCGGAATTGCTCTTCAGGCGTGGTCCGCGCGCCTCCATCGATGCTGAATCGCGTATTCGCGGCCAAGGCGATTTCCGCATCCGCTGGCTGCAACACGACAGGCTCGATGGCCGCCGTCGCAGAGCCTGCAACAAAAAGCACCCATGCCGCGATGACTGCCCTGACTGAAAACCCCACGTTCATTCCAACGCCCCCCATCCTGGGATTCCTGCACTGGTCAGTGTCTCCCCTCGCCGATGATCGGAGCCTCTTGCTGCCGAATACGGTCGATCCGGATCTTACTCGCCCGCCGCACCGGCGCGCCACAACCGTGCCCAGCCGTCCCAGCCCAGCTTTTTCAGGGTGTCGACATTGCGCCGATAGATCGCGTCGGGATCGGCCATCGAATCGACCGCACGCTCGATGCTGGATTCACGCAGCAAATGCAGGATTGGCCACGGCGAGCGGTTGGTGCAGTTTTCTATGTCCTGCGGCGAGCTGTCGGCGAAGCAGTATTGCGGGTGGAAGCTGGCGACCTGGATCACGCCCTCGAGCTTGAGCACATCGATAGCCGCGTCGGCGGAATCGAGGAAGTCGTTGAAGTCGATAAAATCGGCCAGCACGAATGGCGCGATCAGCAGGGAGGTTTCGCAATCCTGGGGATCGGCCGCATGCAGGCTTTGCAGTTCGCCGCACAGATCATCGAGCAAGGCATCCGTGTCGGTCGCATGGCTGACTCGCAGGCCCACGCGTCCATCGAGGTAAGGCGCCCGTGCGAACGGGCAGAGATTGAGTCCGATCACGGCGCGCTCGATCCACCTGCGCGTATCGGCGATGTATGGCGCGTCGGCTGCTTCGGATTCGCTGCCGGCATTCGGGACAGTCGGACTCATGCGGTTTCTGCTCCGGTGAAGACCGCCTCCAAATCCCGATCATCGAGGATGCGCCAATCGCCTTCGGCAAGCTCGCCCAGGCCGAGGCCGCCGACGCTCAGGCGACGCAGACTGACAACGTGATTGCCGACCGCGGCAAACATGCGCCGAACCTGATGGTAGCGACCCTCATGCAGGGTCAGCCGCGCATGCCGTGGCCCGAGTACCTCGAGGCCGGCTGGCAGCAGCGGTGTCTTTTCCGACTCGAGCATCAGACTGCCGCTGGCAAACACGGCGCTCTCGTCGCCACGCAGGTCTTCGGCCAGCACGGCTTCGTACACTTTGGCGATTCTGGATTTCGGTGCGATGATCCGATGCAGCAGGGCGCCGTCATCGGTCAACAGGAGCAGGCCCGAGGTGTCGCGATCAAGCCGCCCGACGGTCGACAAGGTCGGATTGCGCAGGCGGAAACGCTCGGGCAGCATGTCATGCACGATGCGCCCGACATCCTTCGTCGAGCAGGTCACGCCGACCGGCTTGTTGAGCAGCAGGCGCAAGCCAGCACCAGGATCGAGCGGCTCGCCATCGACGCGGATGTCGGCATGCTCGCGCTTGTCATCGGCGTACAGCACGTCCCCGGCAGGGTCGGTGATGCGGCCTTCGCGAAACATCATCGCCACTTCCTTGCGACTGCCGTAGCCGAGGTTTGCAATCAATCGGACGAGTCTCATGCGCGCGCACCGCTGGCGTGGAAAACCTTGAAGCCATGCTTGAGGGCGACGGTTCTCACGTTGTTGAATCGAGCACCGAGCGTTTGCTCGTAGGGCAGGTGCCGATTCGCCACCAGCCACAGATTGCCTCCCGGCCTCAAGGCATTGGCCGCCGCGGTGATGAAGGATTGGCCGAGCTCAGGCTGATCCGCGCGTCCCTGATGGAACGGTGGATTGCTGATGATCGCGTCGTAGCGATGCGGCAGTCCGCTGCACACGTCATGCCAATGGATTGAAACATCGACCTGCCGACCGAGCTGGGCAAGGGCCTTGTCGATATTTATCCTGGCCGGTTCAAGGGCGCGCGCTTCGGCTTCGTACAGATCGATGGCTTCGACGCCGCTGCAACCCTGCAGCACTTCGCAAGCGAGGTAGCCGTAGCCGGCGCCGAGATCGGCAATGCGACCGCACAGGTCACGAGGCAGATGGGCGGCCAGCAGGGCCGATGCCGGATCGATGCGGTTCCAGGCGAACAGGCCCGGTCGACTGACGAAGCGGCCATCTCCGATCGCCCGCGGCGCGTCGAGTCCGCTCCATTCCTCAAGCAGCGCCGGATCCATCGCGGACTTGTCGAGCGTGCTCCAGAACACGCGGCAATGGTGTTTGGACAAAACCTGGGCGGTGCCGAACAGGCGCCGGAAATCCGCTTCTCCCGAGCGTGCGCCTTCGTCGTTGGCCATCGAGGCGATGATGATGCCGCCGGCCTCGGCGTGACGCGCGCCGCGCGCAAACACGGCTCGCGCCTCGGCGCGCTGGCGCGGCGGCAGGATCATCACAAGCGGGAATTGTTGTCCGGGTTGCGGATCGCCAACCTGCAGGCCCGAGCGTTCGAGCGCGCTGGCAAACGGTTTGAAACTTTGCTGGCAGAGCCAGTTGCTGCGCGAATCGCCCCCCCACCAATGGCCGTCACGCGCACGCAGGAACAACACACGACCGTCGGCAGGCAGCTTCACCTGGCCAGTGTTGATGGCGTGATGGAGGGCATCCAGGGCGGCACTCGCGGTGCCTGCGGACAGGGCGATATCGGTCACAGGCGCTTCGGGCGATTGGAACAAGGGCGGCAATTCTAGGGCAACGCTGATCAAGTGGCACAACCGTCATGGCTTTCAGAAGGCCGGCCAGTCGTGCTGCGAGGCGAAGTGAAGGCTGGTTGCCTTGACAAGACGCGCGGTGCGGCTGGCCGGCCTTCTGGAAGCCACCTGTTTCAATAAAGATCAATCGGTTTGGCGGCACCTGTCTGCGCGCATCTCTTTGTTGCGTCGCCTTGAAGGACGGCCAGTCCATCTGCGCCAGCGCGCCGCGATCTGCACGCAGACAGGTGTCGTGACGGTTGCGCCACTTGATCAGCGTTTCCCTAAACTCTTGCCCCCTTCATCTGCCCACCTCATCGATTTGCCATGATCAAGGCGTGCTCACATCCCGCAGTTTCCAGTGGCGACCGATCAGAAGGTCGAGGCGATGCTTGACGATCGCATGGGGCAGGCTCGTGGTGACGATCAACTCGCTGCGCTGTGCTTCAAGGCTGCCACTGACCGTCGCCGTGGGATCGACCGCGCTGGCGGCTGCATCGACGCCTTCGGGATCGTCCTGCATGGCCCGCCAACGGGTCGAGAAATCCGCTTCGCGCAGAGCGGATTCGAGCACTCGGGCCAGATGTTCGGGCGATTCTCCATCGAATGAGAGTTCGCTTGAGTCGCCACGGGAAGCGGTGAGGTTTTCGACGGAAATGAAATAGCGCTGGGCCTTGGCCATGGTGTTGTCCTTGTCAGTCGCTTGCGTGGCAAGCAGGGTGCGCACGGCGTCGTCGAGGGCATCGATGCCGGTTGCAATACGGGAATGACTCCCATGCTCGACGATGCCGAGCAACGGCGCCTGAATCCGCCGTTGGAGCGTCTGGATATTGTCCGCGACGCGGCGCATGTCGGGATCGATTGAGTTGCCGATCCAGCCCAACAGGCGACAGCCATCCGCTTCGATTGCCCGCGCGGTGAGCAGGGCGTGATTGAGGCAGCCGAGGCGCAGGCCGACGACGAGCACCACTGGCAGATCGAGTGCGCGGACGATATCGGCCTGCATCAGACGGTCGCCCAACGGCGCCAGCCAGCCACCCACACCTTCCACGACGACGAACTTTGCGTGCGACTGCAGGCGTCGATACGCAGCCGTGATCGGCCCGAGTTCAATTGCGATTCCACTGTCAGCAGCGGCGAGGTGCGGGGCGATCGGATCGACAAATGCGTAGGGATTGACCGAGGCGTAGTCGAGCTGTGGATCGCTTGCGGCGATCAACCCGAGCGCGTCCTCACTGCGCAAGCCGGCCGGCGCATGTTCACAGCCGCTCGCCACCGGTTTCATGCCGATCGCGGCGACGCCTTGTGATCGCAGGCAGCGCAACAGCGCGCAGCTGACATGAGTCTTGCCGATGCCGGTATCGGTGCCGGTAATGTAGACGCTCGCAAATCTCATGGCGGGTAGTTGATCAGCTGAAATCGTTTCAGGAGTGGCCGCAACCGTGAATGGCCAGGCATGCATTCTGCGACAAGCAGGATTGACGGGTAGAATGTCCGACTGCCGGGGAATATTGAAGTCAAACCATGTCGTTTGCAGCCAAACCCATCGATACGGCCGACAAGGTCGCCTTTTATGCAGAATTGGCCCAGCAGGCGCGCGGGCTCCTGCATGGCGAGCATGACCGCATCGCCAATGCCGCCAATTTTGCCGCGCTTGTCTGGCATGCCGTGCCGACGATCAACTGGTGCGGATTCTATTTCTTCGATGGCCACGAGCTGGTCGTCGGTCCGTTCCAGGGCAAACCCGCCTGCGTGCGCATTGCGCTGGGTCGCGGCGTGTGCGGAACCGCAGCGACGACGCGCGAGACCCAGCTTGTGATTGATGTCAATGCATTCCCCGGCCACATTGCCTGCGACGCCGCTTCCCGATCGGAGGTTGTCGTGCCGCTGGTCATCGATGGTGCCTTGCTCGGTGTCTGGGATGTCGACAGTCCGGAGCCGGGCCGTTTTGACGAGGACGACGTGCGCGGCATGCAAGCACTTTGTGAGGTGTTCCTGCATTCGCTTTCGCCAGCGCTGAAGTCGGAGGCAGCGGCATGAGCGACAAGGATGCGAAGATTCGCAACATCGGCCCGAAGTCCGCGGCGTGGTTGCGCCAGGTCGGGGTGCGCACGGCCGAAGATCTGTTCCAGGTCGGTCCGGTCGGGGCTTTCCTCAAGATCAAGCGCGCCGGCTTCCGGCCCAGCCTCAATCTGCTTTATTCGATGGCCGGAGCCATTGACGACTGCCATTGGACCGATCTGTCCGCCGATCGCAAGAGCTGCCTGCTCCTCGAACTCGATGCCGCCGAATCGGACAACCCGATCAAGACCCGCTGGGAAAAGCAGGCCGATCGCAGCGCCGCCAACGATGGCACCGGAGCACCCGCCAACGAGGATTCCGACAGCGACGGCTTCGGCGATGGCGACAGCGGCGTACGCGAACTGACCGGCACCTCCAGCGACTTCGACTGAGTACCGCCGGGCTTGATCCTGCTCCAGCTCGGCGCAGGATCAAGGCGCTGCAAAGACAGAACAGGCCTTGGAAGTTCTGGCGCGCTGAAGGCTGTTTGATCAACCCGCACGCGGCGTTCAGCACAACGATCTCCATCGCCAACACGCTGTGCGCGGGGTTGGTGCGATGCCGCATGACACCCCTCGGCATTCTCACTATGCTGCCTTGACATACCCATGCGGGTATCCGAATCCGACCTGCGTCGGCCTTCTCTTGCCCGATCCGGGGGCTGCATTGATGAAACAACGACCCATCTGGAATTCCTATGTGGCGGGCGTGGCTCTCGGCTTCGCCTTGTTGCTGACCTTTGTGCTGACCGCGCACGGCCTCGGCGCGTCCGGCGCGCCCACAGCCATTGCCGCTGTGGTTTCCAATGCCGTCGCGCCGGCAGCGACGCAGTCCAATGATTACCTGGGATGGATGGTCGCGGAGGGTGCCGATCCGCTCAATTCGTGGATTGTCTGGGAGGTGATCGGTGTGCTTCTGGGCGCGCTGGCTGCGGCCTGGTGGTCGGGGCATCTGCGCCTGCGCGTGGAAGGGCCGCCGCGGATCACCAATGGCGGTCGCCTGGCCCTGGCTGCCGGCGCTGGCCTCTTGTCCGGGTTTGGTGCACGGGTTTCTGCCGGATGCACCAGTGGTCTCGGCCTGTCCGGCTCGGCCACCCTCGCCACTGCCGGCTTTGTATTCCTGATCGGTTTTTTTGGTGCCGGCATGATCACCGGCTTGCTGACGCGGAGGATGTGGCGATGACGCTTCCCCTAGGCTGGAATGGTCCTTTGTCGGGGCTGATCTGCGGCGCGCTGTTTGGCATCATTCTGCAACGCGGTGGCTTGGGCAACGGCTGCCGTCTGGTCGCCGCCTTGCGCCTGCAGGATTCGACCGTATTCAACGTCATGATGACGGCAATCGTCGTTGCCGGATCCGGCTTGTATGTTCTGGAACTGGCCGGCTTGCTGCAGCTTTCGGATGTGTTCGTCCCCACCACCTACTTCTGGGCGACCCTGCTGGGTGGCGCGCTGGTCGGTGCCGGCATGGGGCTGGGTGGTTATTGCCCCGGCACCTCGGTAGTGGGAGCGGCCGGCGGACGCATTGACGGGATCGTGTTTTTCATTGGCATGATCGTCGGCGTGATGGTCTTTGCCGGCATCTATGATCCGATCACGCCGCTGCTTGGCGCGGCTGCGGGGCCACAGGCTCAGACGCTTGATGCATTGTTCGGCATACCGGCCTGGCTCATCCTGGCCATCATGGCCGGGATTATTGTTGGAGTAGGCTGGTTCACACGGCGGGGTCACGCCGACCCCAGCATTGTCTGCGCGGACTGACACCCCACCGATTCGGCACAAGGAGTTTGGCGATGAAAATGATCCGCAACACGAAGCGCAGGGCGTTGGCGTGCGAACTTTCGATGCTGACGCTGGCGCTGGCCGCCATGGCGCCGCTGCCCGCGGCTATGGCTGCGGTTGGTCTTGTCGGTGAAGCGCGCGCACAGACCAACCCCTGCGCACCCAAGCCACCGGCCAGGACCGTGCCTGCCAATCCCTGCGCACCACAGAAGGCCGCGCCGGCCAATCCCTGTGCGCCTCGGAAGGCCCCGCCAGTCAATCCGTGCGCACCGCGCAAGGCCGCGCCAACCAACCCTTGCGCGCCGCAAAAGGCGGTGCCGGCCAATCCGTGTGCGCCGAAGGCAGCAGACAGCAAAGCAAAGGCGGCCAAGGAAGATTGCAAGACCCCGGTCAATCCGTGCGCGCCGAAACCCAACTGCGACAAGGACAACACGAACTGATGTCGCATGCACCGCGTCCGCGTACCGATAGCGCTGCGCTGGCTTTTCCGCCGGCCCGCATTGCTGCGGGCTTGCGCGCACTCGATGGCCCGCGCCGTCGTCATGCGCGCCGCGCTGCGGGGATCCTGATCGATTGCTTGCGCCGCTTTGTGCGGGCCGGTCAGGTACCGCTGGCCGTGGCCGTTGGAGATACCACTGCGCCGCAGACCTGGGAGCACTATCAGCCGGCGGCGGCGAGTGCGCTCGACGGCACGCCGGGCAAGTTGCACTACTACTATCACGCGCATCCCTCACCGGGTGCAGCGCCGGATGAGCACGGGCATTTTCACCTGTTTGCCCAGCTCGGCAAGGATGCGGCGGGCGTTGCGCGCTACACCCATCTGGTCGCCATCGGCGTCGATGCGCGCGGCATGCCGTGCCGGTTGCTCACCACCAACCGCTGGGTCACTGGCGAAACCTGGATGCCGGCAAGGCGGGTGCTGGGACTCATCGAGAAATTGGCTGCTGCGCCGGACGACAGCGGCGACGTGATGGAGCGCTGGCTGCGCGCGCAACTGGGCGTGTTTGCGCCGCAAATTGCGAAACTCCTGCGCCACCGTGATCGGCGCATGAGTGCGCGACAGCGCAGCGGGTGCCGCCCCGGCTTGTTCGAAGACCGGCGCATGTATGTGATCAGTCAATGTCCGGTGTCTGTCGATCAACAGTTGACCGCGCTCGATGCAGTTGAGCGCTGACCCTCCGCCATCCACCCATCGGGATACCCGTATGCATATGCCCAGCAAAATCACCTTCGTCACGCTTGCCGCCCTGGTCGGACTCATTGCCGCCACGGCGGCCCACGCACTCGAGTTGCCCGGTCCCGTGGTCAGCTCGGCCTGGCTTGCGCAACACCAGGCTGAGGTCAACATCGTTGACGTGCGCAGTGACGTGGCCACGTTCACGCTTGCTCCCACCTTCACCACCACCGATGGCAAGAAATCGCTGACAACGGCCGGCGGGCACATCCCGGGCGCCTTGCTGCTCGATTTCGGCAAGACCCGCGTGGCGCGCATGATCGACAACCGCGAGATCAAATGGATGCTGCCCGAGCAGAAGGACGTCCAAAGCCTGCTGCGCGGAATTGGCGTGAAAGCCGGACGTCCGACCGTGATCGTTTCCGATGGTGCCAGCGGCGAAGATTTCGACATGGCCGCGCGCGTGTACTGGTCGATGAAAGTCTACGGCGATGACCATCTGGCCGTGCTCGACGGTGGCACCCGCGCCTGGCTGCAGGGTGGCCAGGCGTTCGCGACCAGCCCCGCCCCGGTCGCCGATGGTGATTGGCTGGCAACCGCGCCGCGTCTGCGCTATGTCGCCAGCAGCGCTGACGTGGCGGCGGCGATCGGCAGCGGCGTGCAGATTGTGGATGCGCGACCGATGCCGTTCTACCTTGGTCTGACAAAGAAGCCCGTTGTAGGCCAGGCCGGACACATCAAGGGCGCGGTCAATTTCCCGCCGGATCTGCGCACGCTCAGCAAGGACGATGGCACCCATCTCCTGTCGCCGGCCGAGTACACCGAAGTCTTCAAGCATCTGGATATTGCTGCGCAAAAACCCAGCATCACTTATTGCAATACCGGACATCTGGCAGCCGGTGCATGGTTTGTCCAGAGCGAGGTGATGCGGAATCCGGACACAAAACTGTATGACGGATCGATGCTCGAATGGACGGCGGAGGGGCGCCCCGTCGTGGGCTTGCAGCATTGACCCACCCATGGCGACCTGCGCTCCGGTTCAGCCGGGATGCGCGGGTTGAAAATTTCAATCAGCGGCGCGCCTAACCGACGCTGCTCAGGGCGACTCAGGCAGGAATCGGATGGACCAGCAAGATCCGAAACGTGGACGCGTACTGCCGGCACCGGAGAACTTTCTCGATCCTGCAGGCAAATCGCGCCGACGCGCCCTGGGCGGGTTGCTGACAGGTGGCGCGGCGCTGCTGGCCGCCAACTCGCTGCGGGCCGCCGAGGTCCCGGCCGGCACGCCCGCGCCAACCCGCTTTCCACCCGGCGTTCCGCCGTGGTCGCAGACGCTGGGCAAGCCGGTGGGTGCCAACCCTTACGGCGTGCCGGCAACGTTCGAGGGCAACATCATCCGCCGCAGCAGTCCGGGGCTGACCACGACCACGCAGTCGTCGGTCGCGTTCACGCCGTTGCAGAATCTGTTTGGCATCATTACCCCGAACGGCTTGCATTTCGAGCGCAACCACAATGGCCGCCCGGATATCGATCCCTACCAGCACCGTTTGTTGCTGCACGGTCTGGTACGCGAGCCAAAGTTGTACACGATGGAAGATTTGCTGCGCTTGCCGTCGGTATCACGCATCCATTTCGTCGAATGCGGTGCCAACTCGGCGATGGAGTGGGCCAACCCGTCCGTGCCCACCGTGCAATATACCCACGGCATGCTGGGCTGTTCGGAATGGACCGGCGTGCTGCTGTCGACCTTGCTTGAGGATGCCGGCTTCGATGAGAAGAAGGCGAAGTACCTGCTCGCCGAAGGTGCCGATGCAGCCGGGCTCACGCGCACCATCCCGATCGGGTTTGCGCTGGATGACGTGATTGTCGCGTATGGCCAGAACGGCGAAATGCTGCGTCCCGAGCAAGGCTATCCGTTGCGCCTGCTGGTTCCTGGCGTGCAGGGGATTTCCAACGTCAAGTGGTTGCGCCGGATAAAGGTTGGCGACCAACCGTTCAACACCCGCGAAGAGACCCTGCAGTACAGCGATCTGATGCCGGATGGCAGCAGTCGCCAGTACACCTGGATCCAGGAAGCCAAGTCGGTGATCACCTCACCCTCGGGCGGCCAGCAACTGCTCGACAAGGGCGGCTATTTCGAAATCACCGGTCTGGCCTGGTCCGGCCGCGGCCATATCAAGCGCGTGGATATTTCCACCGACGGTGGCAAGAACTGGCGCGCTGCGAAGCTGCAAACGCCGGTGCTGGAAAAGGCCCTGACACGCTTTCGCGCAGACTGGACCTGGGATGGCAGCCCGGCCCTGCTGCAAAGCCGCTGCATCGATTCGACCGGCTACGTGCAACCGAAGATGCGCCAGTTGCGCGAGGTGCGTGGCACGGCGTCGATCTACCACAACAATGCCATCCAGACCTGGCTCGTTGATGCCGAAGGCAAGGTACACAATGTCGAGGTCTGAGCGGATTGTCGGTGCGCTGGCGGCAATTGCGCTGCTCGTTGCGGCCGGCCCGGCGGCGGCGCAGTCAAAATACCATCTGGGGCAGAAAGCCACCCCGGAGCAGATTGCCGGGTGGGATATCGACGTCCGCCCCGACGGTGCGGGCTTGCCGGCGGGTCAAGGCTCGGTCAGCCAGGGCAATGACATTTACGACGCCCAATGCGCGAGTTGCCATGGCACCTTTGGCGAGAGCAATACCTATCTGGCCCTGACCGGGGTCAAGACCAAGCTCAACTACGCGACAACGCTGTATGACTATATCAATCGGGCGATGCCGTTCCCGCATTCGAAATCGCTGAGTGCCGATGAGGTCTATGCGGTCACCGCCTATGTGCTCAATCTCAGTGATGTCGTGCCGGCGGACTTCGTGGCCGACCGGGACAGCCTGCCCAAGGTCGAGATGCCTTACCGCGACCGCGTCAAACCTTATTCTGGCCTGATGAGTGTGGACGGCAAGGCGGACGTGCAGAACACGGCATGCATGCAGAATTGCGAGAAGGAGGTGAAGGTCACGGCCAGCTTGCCCGCGGGCTTCGTCGAGAACCTGTACGGGGATATCCGTGACAACTTCCGCGGTCTGGCGACCATGAACAAGCTCGCGCCGCCGGTTACCAGCGCACCGGTTGAAGTGGCAGGCGGCCTCGAACTGATCCAAAAGCATGGTTGCGTGGTCTGTCACGCGGTCGACAAGAAAATCGTCGGACCGGCTTTTCGTTCCGTGGCCGACAAGTACCGGGACAACGCCGACGCCCGTGCGCAGTTGATCCGGAAGATTCGCGATGGCGGCTCCGGTGCGTGGGGCACGGTGCCGATGCCCCCGCAAACCGAGCCATCCGATGCGGATCTGGCCACTGTCGTAGAGTGGCTGTCGACCCTGCCCGGCGAAAAGTAAATCAACCACACCGGCTGGCGCGTGGCGCCGGTTGCTCCATGTCATGAACGAAGCAGTCTTATCCGAGGAAGCAACATGAGTATGTCGAGAAGGGCTTTCCTGCAAACTGGTGCCGGCGCTACCGCTCTGTTGGTTGTGGCGGCGGCGGGATTCACGCCGCGTCTCGGCCTCGCCGCGACCGAGCCGGCGGCCGCGCCCGACCCACGCAAACCGTTCCAGGGACACACCCTCGACGAGGTCGTCAAGGCGATGGGCGGCAGCAATGCGCAGCAATCCTCCGAAATTGCCTTGCAGGCTCCAGAGATCGCCGAAAACGGTGCGGTGGTTCCCCTGGTCATTGAAAGCAAGTTGCCCGGCACGCGCATGATCGCGATCGTGTCGGAAAAGAATCCGCATGCACTGTCCGCGGTATTCAATATCCCGGAGGGAGCCGAGGCATACGTGATGACGCGCGTGAAGATTGCCGAGACATCAAAGGTCACGGCGATTGTGCAAACCGACAAGGGATTTTTCTATACCGATCAACTGGTCAAGGTCACCCTTGGCGGTTGCGGCGGCTGAATCGAACCTGGAGAGAAATACCATGGCAGATCCGATGCGAATTCGAGCCACCCTGACCGGCGATACCGTCGAGGTGAAAGTGTTGATGTCCCATCCGATGGAAACCGGCCTGCGCAAAGATGCCGACGGCAAGCTGGTGCCCGCGCACTACATCGACACGGTCAAGGCCAGCTACAACGGCAAGGACGTGATGACCGCCGAATGGGGCCCGGCCGTTTCCAAGAACCCGTTTCTGGCGTTTCGCTTCAAGGGCGGTAGCAAGGGCGAGAAGGTTACGGTTACCTGGCACGATACGGCGGGAGATACGCGTACGGATGAAGCGGCAATCCAGTGATCCGCACGGCTGCCTGGCAGCCGCCGGCGGCAGCAGCGCACAGTGGCAAAGGCGAGGGGCCGGGCGAGATGACATTCCGGCAACGAACCCGGCGCAATGACAGTTTCAAGGAGGTTGCGGTATGCGAAGAAGAATCCAACAGATGCGCAAGAGGTTGCTGCTCGGTGGCGTGATTGCCACGGCGCTGGGTGCCTCGATGCTCGGCGCGCAATCCACCTCGACGGAGGATGCGCTGGCCGATTATCGGGCAATGTTCGGTGACGACAATCCCGCAGCCCTGTGGATTGCCCGTGGCGAGGATCTCTGGAAGGAAGCGCGTGGCTCGCGCAAGGTGAGCCTGGCCGACACCTGCGATCTCGGCTTGGGCGACGGCGTGATCAAGGGCGCGTATGCGCATCTGCCGCGCTACTTTGCCGACACCGCCAAAGTGCAGGATCTGGAGTCGCGCTTGCTCACCTGCATGGTCAAGGGCCAGGGCATGGACGAGGCCCCGATCGTCAAGAACCGCTTTGGTGATGGAGATCGCAAGTCGGATCTGGAAGCCTTGTCGGCTTACATCATCGACGCCTCGCGTGGCGTCGCGATGGACTTGCCGATGACGCATGCGCAGGAGCGGCTTGCCTACGAATCCGGCAAGGCGATTTTCTTCTACCGCACCGGCACGCATGATTTCTCATGCGCGACATGCCACAGCCAATCCGGCAAACGCATCCGCCTGCAGGAACTGCCCAACCTGTCCGTGGCCGGAGCCGATGCACGTGACACCTATACCGTCTGGCCCGCCTATCGCGTTTCGCAGGGCGAGGTGCGCACGATGGAATGGCGCATTGGCGATTGCTTTCGTCAACAGCGCGTACCGGAACTCGTGTTCGGGTCGCAGGCGGCGATTGATCTGACGATGTTCCTGGCCAAGAACGCCGAAGGCGGAAAGATGGCAGCCCCCGGCCTCAAGCGCTAAGGAGACGAGCATGCGAATCTGGATCACTACACTGCTACTGTCGGCCATGCTTCCACTGGTGGCGGTTGCGGCGGACAAGGCCCGCAAGGACGACCGCAACGCGCAGGCATTCGCGGTGATGCAGGCCTCGTTTGTCGCCAAGGGTCAGGCTGGCATGGATCGGTTGGTGCAGGACAAGACGCAGGCCGCCTGTTCGCTGTATGCGCCGGGCATGCCGCCAGATGCCCTTGCTGCCACGTTGCTGGAAGACAATCGCAACAGGGTCAAATATCCGGCCGACGGAAACTATCTGGGTGACTGGAAGCGCGGTCAAGCCGTTGCCGAGGAGGGCAGGGGCAAGCAGTCGTCGGACGATCCGGCCGAACCATCCGGCGGCAACTGCTATGCCTGCCATCAGCTGGACCCGCAGCAGATTGCCTACGGCACGATCGGGCCATCGCTGTACCGCTATGGCAAGTTGCGCGGCAACTCCGAGCCGGTGCTCAAGCTGGCGTGGGGCATGCTCAATGACATGAAGGGCTACATCTTGTGCTCGGCCATGCCGCGCTTTGGTGGCAAGGACATTCTCACCGAACAGCAATTGAAGGATGTCATGGCGCTGTTGTTCGATCCCGACTCGCCGGTCAATCAATAATAATGTTGTCGAGGATGGGCCGATGAGCATGGAACGGCGCGAGTTTCTGCAATTGATGCTGGCCGCGGCCGCCGCCGGTGTATCGCTCGGGTCAGCGCGTACATGGGCCGCCGACAACGGCGACAGCCTTTATGATCTGCCGCGATTCGGCAACGTCAGCCTGCTGCACATGACCGACAGTCATGCGCAACTCATGCCGATTTACTACCGCGAGCCGGCCACCAACATTGGTGTCGGTGCCGCGCGCGGCAAGCCGCCCCATCTGGTCGGTGAGCACCTGCTCAAGTTTTACGGAATCAAGTCGGGCACACGCGAGGCGCATGCCCTGACCTGCATTGATTTCGTCGAGGCGGCGAAGCGCTATGGCAAGGTCGGCGGTTACGCCCATGTGGCGACCTTGATCAAACGCCTGCGGGCGAATCGCCCTGGTGCATTGTTGCTCGACGGTGGCGATACCTGGCAGGGTTCGGCAACGGCCTTGTGGACCCGGGGCCAGGACATGATCGACGCCCAGCTCGAACTGGGCGTGGACGTGATGACCGGACATTGGGAGTTCACCTACGGCGCCGAGCGGGTGAAGGAAGTGGTCGATGGCGCGTTCAAAGGCAAGATCGAATTTGTTGCGCAGAATGTCCGCACCTCCGATTTCGATGATCCGGTGTTTCCGGACTATGCGATGCGCCAGGTCAACGGCGTCAGCGTGGCCGTTATCGGGCAGGCATTTCCGTACACGCCGATCGCGCACCCCGCACATTTTGTCCCCGATTGGTCATTCGGCATCCAGGAAGAGCATTTGCAAAAGTCGATCGACAAGGCGCGCAAGGCGGGCGCTGCCGTGGTCGTCCTGCTCTCGCACAACGGCATGGATTGCGATCTAAAACTGGCATCGCGGGTCACCGGGCTGGATGCCATCCTTGGCGGGCACACCCATGATGCGGTGCTGAAACCGGTGGTGGTCAAGAATGCCGGTGGCCAGACCCTGGTCACCAATGCCGGCAGCAATGGCAAGTTTGTCGGTGTATTTGATTTCGATGTGCGCGAGGGCAAGCTGCGCAACTTCCGCTACACCCTGCTACCGGTGTTTTCCGAGTTGCTCAAGGCGGATCCGGCGATGCAGGCGCTGATTACAAAACACCGGCAGCCCTACGCGGAAAAGCTGGCCGAAAAGTTTGCCGTCAGCGAAGGCTTGTTGTATCGCCGCGGGAATTTCAACGGCAGTTTCGACCAGCTTATCCTCGACGCACTGATGCAGGGCAAGGATGCCGAGATTGCCTTCTCACCCGGGTTCCGCTGGGGTACCACCTTGTTGCCTGGCGAGACCATCACGCGCGAACGGCTGATGGATCAGACCGCGATCACCTATCCAACGGTGACCGTCAACGAATTCACCGGTGAACACATCAAGGCGATCCTTGAGGATGTCGGCGACAACCTGTTCAATCCCGATCCCTACTATCAGCAGGGTGGCGACATGGTGCGGGTCGGTGGCTTGACCTATACCTGCGACCCGCATGCCGCGGCGGGCAAGCGCATCAGCGACATGCGACTGGGTGACAAGCCGATCGATGCAGCCAGGACCTACAAGGTGGCTGGCTGGGCACCGGTTGCCGAGGGCGTCAGTGGCGATGCCATCTGGGATGTCGTCGCCACGTATCTCAAGGCCCACCAGTCCGTTCCCGTACCCCGCTTGAATCTGCCCAGGCTGGTGGATGAGCAGGGTGATCCCGGAATCGCTTGATCATGACGCGCCAAATTCTGTTTGCCCTGTTCGCATGGCTCTTGATCCCGAACGCATGGGCTGCCGCGCCGCTGGCACCAGCACCGTGGGCGCCCAGCGACATCAACATGAGCGTGCACAAGGTCGGGCCGCAGAGCTATTACGTTGAGGGGTTGCTGGAAGAAGCCAGTCGCGCCAACGAAGGCTTCATTGCCAATGCCGGTTTCGTGATCACCCGGGAGGGCGTCGTCGTCTTCGATACACTCGGCTCGCCGGCGCTGGGCGATCGCCTGATCGTGGAGATCCGCAAACTCACCGAACAGCCGATCCGGCGTGTCATCGTCAGTCATTACCATGCCGACCACTTCTATGGCATCCCCGCGTTCCGCCGCATCGGTGCAGACATCTGGGCCGATACCCGCGCGCACGGGTATCTGAATTCATCCGCAGCCGCCGAGCGCCTGGATCAACGCAAGCTGATCATCGGGCCGTGGCTGGGGCCGGACTTCCGCCTGCCGATGCCGGATCGCTGGCTCGACAAACCAGAGAGTTTCACGATGGGCGGCGTTACCTTCTCGCTGCGCTACCTCGGCTCTGCGCATTCGCCCGAGGATCTGACCATGCTGGTCGAGCCGGACGGCGTGCTCTACTCCGGCGACATCGTCTACGCCGGACGCGTACCGTTCATTGGCGATGCGGACACGCGGCTTTGGTTGACTGCGATTGACCGCCTGCTCGCAATTCCGGCCCGCGTCATGGTGCCGGGACACGGGCCCGCTTCGATGGATCTGCAGCGCGACGCCCGCCTGACCCGCGACTACCTAAAATTCCTGCGCCAGCAAATGGGTGCGGCCGCGCAGAATTTCGAGACGTTCGACGAGGCTTATGACAAAGTCGACTGGAGTCGTTTCAGTGCCGAGCCGACCTTTGATGCCGCCAACCGTCGCAACGCCTACAACGTCTATCTGCAGATGGAGCAGGAAATGCTGGGCGGCAAAGAATAGGTCGCAGCGTGATGAGTGGAGCGGCGTGGATTTCGGCCGCTTCCTGCAAGGATTCCGAACGCCGTGCACAGGCGACATATCCGATGCGTTTGTCGCGCGCAAAACGCGCAGCAAACCCACTCAGCCGAATTTGGTCAGCAACTCGGTCATCTTTTGCGTCGAACTGCGCAGTTCGTGCATGTCCGCAGCAGCATCGATATTGGCGGTCAGGCTGCAAGCAATCATTTCGTAAAATGCCTTGTCCAGCGCACGCCTCGCGGCGGTCATCTGCACAGCCACCTGCTCGCATGGGCGATCCTCTTCGATCATCGCCTGGATGCCCCGTATCTGACCCTCGATTCGCGCCAGTCGCTTGATCACATGGCGTCGATGCGCCTGTTCGGTGTCGGGATTCTCCGCGATCACCGGACTTGTTTTTTTCCTGGCCACTGTGTGCTTCATGGTTTCCGCCAATGTTGCGATGCATGAATTACATTCTGCCTCACCCGGTTATTGCTGGGTAGTGTTGAACCGGACGAATGGATGATCGGGCGGGTAAAGCCCGGTGCGGCATGTTGATGCAGCATTCGCCGGAATCCGATTGCGTGCCTGCCATCCGAGCGGCTCGAGTCATCCGTCGATGTTGCGATGCAATATTGAATTGTCACCGGCGATCTCCGCAATTCCGGTAATCGACCATCCCGATTTTGCCGTCACGATTCGCCCCGCGGCAGCCGATATTTCTATGCTAGCCTAACCCGAACATACGCATACCTGTATTGGTATCGGTATGCTCGAAGCATTCTGGCGGACCTGCCAGTCGTTGTGCCCCATTGACCTGTTTGGCTGACCTGAGGGGGTGGCATCGTGCAAAAGAAACAAGTTGTTTTGTCCAGCGTGCTCATGCTTTGCTGTGGCACGGCCATGGCAACCGATGGGTATTTCCAGCACGGCTATGGCATCCAGGCCAAAGGCCGCGGTGGCACGGCCATGGCTATCGCGACCGACGCCTTTGGTGGCGCCAACAATCCCGCAACGATGGTGATGGCGGGCAGCCGACTGGATCTGGATCTGGATGCGTTCAGTCCACGTCGCAGCGCCGAGCGCAGTGGCCTGGGTCCCGGACTGGATGGTTCGGTCGACAGTGGCAGAACCTGGTTCGGCATTCCCGAACTTGGCTACAGCCACATGCTGCAGGACAACCTCGCATTGGGAATCAGTCTGTACGGCAATGGCGGCATGAATACCGATTACCCCGGTGGCCAGTTCAACTGCGGCCAGGGACCGGCAAATATTCTGTGCGGCAACACCTCCATCGGGGTGGATCTGACCCAATTGATCATTGCGCCCACCGCTGCGTACGCCATCACGCCCAACCAGTCGATCGGCATTGCTCCGCAGATTGCGCTGCAGCGTTTCGCAGCCAAGGGCTTGCAGGCGTTTGCCAGTACGCCGGGTCTCTCATCCGCGCCGGGCAGCGTGACCAACAACGGTGCCGAGATGTCCAGCGGTGTCGGCGTCCGCTTCGGATATTTCGCACGCATCTCTCCGGCGTTTTCGTTCGGCGCGGCATACAGCAGCAAGATCGGCATGAGCCGGTTCAAGGACTACGCCGGCTTGTTTGCGCAAGCCGGAAAGTTTGATATCCCGGAAAACTATTCGCTGGGCGTGGCCTGGAACGCGACGGCAGCCTTGACCCTTTCCGCAGACTACGAACGCATCAACTACAGTGGCGTGCAATCAGTCAGCAACCCCAGCCTGGTGCAGGCGCAATTGGGAGCAAGCGGCGGTCCCGGCTTCGGTTGGCATGATGTCGATGTATGGAAACTGGGTGCCGAGTACGCCAGTTCGGATCGCTGGTCCTGGCGCGCTGGCTACAATCACGGCAGCAATCCGATCCGCGGCAGCGACGTGACCTTCAATATTCTGGCACCGGGCGTGGTCACGGATCATGTGACGCTCGGTCTGACCCGCACAACCGCGTCGGGGGGTGCCTGGATATTCGCGTACATGCATGCCTTCAAGAACACCGTTGAGGGTGCGTCGATCCTGCCGGTATTCATGGGTGGCGCGCCGGCGGGCAATGAGCGCATTTCGATGTACCAGAACTCATTTGCCATCGGTTATAGCTGGAGACTTTGAAGCGGGATCGTGCCGCGCGCTGATGGCTCGCGCGTGAACCACGCGAGCGGGTTCTGGCACGGTCCGCCTTTGCGGTGGGCGTGTGCTAGCGTGGCGGGAGACCCGGCAAGCGTGCGGATTTGCCCGGTGCGTGAATCTTCGGGGCAGAAATCAAGCGCGTGATATTGAGTGTTTATGTCAGTCATTGAGGGAGTACCAACAATGAGCAACGAACAGAGCAGACGTGATTTCCTGAAGCTCGGCGGAACCGCGCTGGCCATGGGTGCCAGCGGGCTCGCCGCGGCCGCAACGACCGCACCAGGCGCGGCGAAAAATCAGGCAGCCGCTGTTTCCACCGCTATCAAGGCCGACTTGCCC
The DNA here is from genome assembly GCA_016721015.1 of Lysobacterales bacterium. GTDB lineage: Bacteria > Pseudomonadota > Gammaproteobacteria > Xanthomonadales > Rhodanobacteraceae > Dokdonella. The sequence continues at coordinate 74,065 of JADKJL010000007.1, read as the reverse complement.
AAAGCCAAAGGCCCGCGCCTGGTCGTCGTCGGCGCAGGCACCTCCGGTCTGACGATTGCCAAGTACGCCAAGCGTTACTACCCGACATTCGACGTGGTACTGGTTGAGAAGCGCGACATGTACGCATCGTGTTTTTCCAGCAATCTCTGGTATGCCGGGCTCGTCGACCTAGAGTTCCTGGCCGACCACAGCTTTCTCGATGCGGCGGTAAACAACAAATACATCTATTTCAACGCAACCGTGACCGGCCTTGACCGCACGAGCCGCAAGCTTGTTACCAACAAGGGTGAAATTGACTATGACTATCTCGTGCTGGCGCCCGGCATCGATTATGACTACGGGAAAATCGGGGTAACCGATGCCGCTGCGGTGGCCGCACTGCACCAGACCTATCCGGGTGGTTTTACCCAGAGTACCGAGCACGTCACCATCCGGCGCAAGGTGCGCGAGTTTGAAGGCGGCGTGTTCCTGCAGAGCGTGCCTTCGGGCAACTACCGCTGTCTGCCGGCGCCATATGAGCGCGCCTGCATGATCGCGTCTGTGATCAAGAAGAACAAACTCAAGGGCAAGGTGCTGATCCTGGATGCCAACCCCGAGATCACCATCAAGGCTCAGGGTTTCCATGCCGCGTTCGATGAACTCTACAAGGGCATCATCGAATGGCGCGCGTCTTCGCCTATCATCGGCGTGGATGTGGAAAAGAAGCAGGTGAGTACCGACGTCGAGACGATCAGCTTTGACGACGCGGCGATCTACCCCAATGTGCGCGGCGCGATCCTGATCGAACAACTCGGATTGATGGCACCTTCCAGTCACAGCAACCAGAAGGAAGCGCATATCGACACGCGCTTCAACAACTTCATCGGTGACGAGCGGGTGTATGTGACCGGCGATTCGCGCAATCAGCCCTATTCAAAGAGTGCGAATACATCCAACACCGAGGGGCACACCATCGCCAGGGTGCTGGCCGCCCGCGCCCAGGGCAAGGAGCCGGAATGGGTCGCACCGCAGACGATCTGCTATTCCATGGTCAATGCCGATCCGATGGAAGCCATCAGCGTCGATGCGGGATATGACTATGATGCAAAGACCGACCTGATCACCGGGTTTTCCAAGACGACCAAGGTTTTCAACGATCGCTCCACGGCGCGCGCCCAAGCTACGCTGGAGTGGGCGCGCGGCATCTACCGGGACATTTTCAACGCTTAACGCGAACGATGGGAAGATTCATGCTTGCGCGATCGAAGATTCGGAATCTTCATGGACGCACGACAATCCGGATCAGACCATCTCGATATCGTGCAACCGCGGCCGATGCGGCGGCTGCATTTTCCTGAGAGGCCCGGATGGATCGTCGCCAGTTTGTTGGAATCTGTGCAGCAAGCGCAGCCGCGTTGTCCACGCACAGCTGGCACGCCCTGGCCGCAGGCGTGCAGGAATTTCCCGCCGTCAAACTCGTCGATGCGCAGGGCGTGCCGCTCAAGGCGGCCACGCTGGCGACGCATCAAGCCTATCTGTTCAACTACCCGTTTCGCGCCGTCCCCTGTTTCCTGATCAACCTGGGCAAGCCCAGTGCCAAGGCCCAACTGCTCAGCGGAGAAAGCGGCAGCTACGAGTGGCCTGGCGGCGCCGGCGCGCAGCACAATCTGGTGTCCTATATTGCCATCTGCACGCACCAGATGAGCTACCCGAACAAGGCCACCAGCGTGATCCGCTATGCCGGCGACGGCAGCGAACTGGCGGAAAAGCCGGGCATGATCGTGTGCTGTGCACATGGCAGCGTGTTTGATCCCGCTGCCGGCGCCGTCAAGGTCAGCGGCCCGGCCGAGCAGCCGCTCATCCCGGTCCGTCTCGAGGTCGATCCGCTGGACGACAGCATTTCCGCCACCGGCGTTGCTGCGAACGAACTGATCGAGCGCTTCTTCCAGGCGTACAAGGTCGATTTCATCGCCGAGTACGGACCCGGCGGTTATCGGCAACCGGTCGAGGCCAGCGCGCGAACCGTCTTGCTCGATCAGTTCAGCAAAACGGTGACGAACTGCTGATCGCCATCAGGCATCAGGCGATTGGCCAGGCTTCACCTCAACAGCACGCTAAGCCGATGCGGAACCACGCCGAACCACCGCGATTTCCCGCGCATCTTCGCGCCAGCGTGGCGTCGCCTGGATCCTCGGCAATGCGTCCTCGGGATCATCTACCAGGCTCCACATGGCCAGATGCTCGCGGTTCATGAACTGACCTTCGATCACGCTCTCCATGAATCCCTGCAACGGCGTGTAGAAGCCGCGTGTGTTGAGCAGGATGATCGGATTGAAATACAAGCCCAGCCGCTTCAGCGTAATGGCCTCGAACAATTCCTCCAGCGTGCCGCAACCGCCGGGCAGGGCAATCACCGCGTCGGATCCGGTCAGCAGGCGATGCTTGCGCTCGCGCATGTCCTCGACCAGTTCGAGTCGAGTCAGTCCCGGATGTCCCCATTCCAGGTCGGCCATGAATTTCGGAAGGATGCCAACCACTTCGCCGCCAGCGGAAAGAGCTCCATTGGCAACCGCTCCCATCGAACCCGCTGAGCCGCCGCCATAGACCACGCTGCAGCCCCCTTCCGCGAGCAGCTTGCCGAGACGAAAGGCAACCTCGTGGTAATGCGGATCGCACTCCTGACTGGATGCGCAGTAGACGCAAATACGCATGGGATCATCCAAAAGGTGAAGGAGACTTATTGTACGTTGCCGGCCCCCACCCTGATTTTCTCTTCTTGAAACGCAAAAGCTGGGCATTGGAAAACGTCGTCGGATCGAAGCCTGATCGCGCCTGCATCAGTGCCGTTCGTTCCTGCCGAGGACGACGCGAACATGATGGGCGCGCGCGTCGTCAGTCAGGGGCAGGCGGACTCCAGTTCCGACGAATGTCATGCTGTCTGCCGGGATACCGTCGAGTTCGATGCGCGCGATGCCGCGGCAGACACCGAGTGGGTTTTCCACTTCAATGGTGTAGTGCGACGAGTGGTAGCGATACGCGATGCTGAAGGCTGGCCATGTTTTCGGAATGCAGGGATCGATCAGCAAGTGATCCCCGCAGGGACGAAAGCCGAGAATTGCCTCCAGTCCGGCGCGGTAGAGCCAGCCAGCCGATCCGCTGTACCAGGTCCAGCCACCGTGCCCGGTCAACGGCTCGACCGAATAAACGTCGGCACAGGAAATGTAGGGTTCGACCTTGAAGCGTTCGATGGCCTCGGGGCCGTCGGCGTGACGGATCGGATTGAGGATGTCAAACAACTCGCCGGCCTTGTCACCGTCGCCGAGACCCGCCCAGGCGAAAATCGACCAGAGTGAGCCATGCGTGTACTGACCACCGTTCTCGCGAACGCCCGGTGGATATCCCTTGATATAGCCCGGCTCCTTCTCCGTGTGTTCAAACGGCGGCGTGAACAGCAACGCAATCTTGTTGCGACGATCGATCAGCCGCGCATCGACAGCCTGCATGGCCGAGACCGAGTGAGCGGGATCGGCTTGCCCGGACATTACGCTCCATGACTGGGCGATCGTGTCGATCGTGCATTCCTTGTTGCTGCTCGAGCCGAGCGGCGAACCATCGTCGTAATAGCCACGTCGATACCATTCGCCATCCCAACCGGCGGTCTCGATGGCGGCCTTGACGGTGGCGGCAAACGCTTTCCAGCGCCGGACGCGCGTTTGATCGCTGCGCTTCAACGCAAGTGGGGCGAAGCGTTCGATCGTGTCGAGCAACAGCCACGCCAGCCACACACTCTCGCCTTTGCCGCCGCTGCCGACACGGTTCATGCCATCGTTCCAGTCGCCGGTGCCGAACAGGGGCAATCCATGTGCTCCGAGGGAAAGGCTGCTGTCGAGCGCGCGCGCACAATGCTCGTACACGCTGCCGGTTTGGCTGGAAACGCCCGGTTGGAAGAACGACTCGTTTTCACTATCCTTGAGCGGCTTGCCCTCCAGGAAAGGCGCGCTCTCATCGAGCACGGCGGCGTCACCGGTGACGCCAAGGTAGTGCAGCACCACATACGGCAGCCAGATTCGATCGTCAGTGATGCGCGTGCGGATGCCCTGTCCGGATGGCGGCAGCCACCAGTGCTGGACATCGCCTTCGACGAATTGGCGAGCGCTGGCGCGCAACAGGTGCTGGCGTGCGATTCCGGGTTTCGCGACGCACAGTGCCATCACGTCTTGCAGCTGATCGCGAAATCCGTAGGCGCCACTCGATTGGTAATATGCCGTGCGCGCCCACAGCCGGCAGGCAAGCACCTGATAGAGCAGCCAGCCGTTGAGCATCAGGTCCATCGCCCGATCCGGGGTGCGTACCTGCACGGTGTCGAGCATGTCGTCCCAGAATGAAACGACTTCTTGCAGAACGAGCTCCGAACTGATCGCCCGATATTTCATGATGAGGGCTTCAGCAGCCATCGAAGATTCCGATTGGCCCAGCAGAAAAACGATTTCGACATCTGCATCGATGGCCAGGTCGACGGTCGTCTGCAGTGCCGCGCAGGGGTCGAGCGCCGCGCCGACGCGGCCGGACAAGGCCGTGTCACGCGCAAGTGCAGCGGGCCGATCGAGCGCACCGAGATCGCCGAGAAATTCTGCGCGATCGCCGGTCCATGACGACTGCAATCCACCCAGATCCGCGAACGCGACCCGCTTGCCGAATTCCGGCCGCCACGCGTTGCGCGCGAACAATGCGCCGGTCGCCGGGTTGAGCTGCGTCACCACGTATGGCGCGGAAGTTGTTCCGTTCGCGCCGAGCGCCCATTCGACGTAGGCGGTGATTGACAGCCTCCGTGCGCGACCGGAGCGGTTGCAGATACGCAGGCGCGACAACTTGATCGGATCGCCGATGGGCACAAGCTGGGTCAGCTCGGTTTCGATTCCATGCGCGGAGTGGGCATAGCGGCTGTAACCTCTGCCATGCTCGATCCGGTAGCTCGCTCCCGGTACCCGGATCGGCAGTGCGGTCGCGCTCCAGAGCGCCCCACTATCGACATCGCGCAGATAGAGTATTTCATGGGGCGCATCGCTGACCGGATCGTTCGGCCAGGGCGTCAGCGGATTCTGCTGGCTGTTGACCGCAAAGGTGTGGCCGCCACCTTCCGCGGTGGCCAGAAAGCCGAACTGCGGATTCGCGATTACATTTGTCCATGGCATGGGCGTGCAACGCTCGGCATCCAGCGTGATGACGTAGCTTCGTCCGCGATCTGCGAAACCGCCGTAGCCGCAATCGAACTCGGTCGCCTTCGATCCCCGATCCAGGAGCGCGCCGCTGGTGACATCAGCGGCATTCGACAATGGCAGGGTCGGCCGGCGGAACCCTGCAGCGTCGATCTGCTCCGATTGAACACGCATATCGTGGCTGTCCACTGCGCGATCCATGCCGCTCGACGCGGCATCCAGCACCACGCGTGCCACCGCAGCCAAGCCATCGCGCAAGCCTTGATCGATATCCAGGTCACGCAACACGAACACCGCCGCCACAGCGCCTTCCCGCTCCGCCTGCAAGCTCTCGATCCGTTCTTTCGCAAGCGCCTGCAAGGCGACCTGAAGCGGTGCTTCTTCACGCGACGACGTGACGTCCAGCAGAACGACATCAACATCAAGTCGACGCCCGCACCAGAATCGTTGTGCACCGAGCAAGTCACGAACGTGATCGAGATCTGCGATCTTGGCGATTCGCATTGAAATGATCGGTCGGTCTCCGGAAATGCCTTTCGCCCAGAGAATGGGAGCGCCGCCACTTGCAGCCTGGATCTGCATGGGCGATGCGCGCCACAGAGGATCTGCATACAGCAATGGATGGACGAATTTCTGGCAGCGCTGCGTTGCGGACTTGCCGATCGCGAGGCGCTCGCTCTCGTTGGCCAGGTAACGCGCCGCGCTCGCCTGCGCGATGCCGAAGGCCGCTTCCGCGGTCAGCTCGCGGGCCAACTCCAGCGCCGCTTCACGAGTCGCCGCAGCGCACGTCCAGAACTCGATCCGCACGCTTGCGCCTGCCCCGACGTGAACGTACCGACGCAGGCTGAGGACAGGATCGAGCACGCATCCTGCCGTGTTCGACAGGGTGCAATCAGGCTGCATCGCGATCGCATTGCGCAACGTGCGCCCACGCCCGATGAATCTTGCGCGATCGCTTTCAAATTCGATCGTCTTTGTATCCTCATCGACGACGCTGGCAACGTGCGCAGCCCATACATGCGGATCGTCGGGTGTCCGATGACGCCGTGTTGCGAGAAGGATGCCGTCGGCTGCCACCCATTCGGTTTCCACGAACATCTTGGAGAACGCTGGATGCGCGGCATCCGCCGCCATGCAACCGAGCACGAGTTCGGCGTACGAGGTCAGCATGATATTTCGAATCCTCTCGTCATGGTTGACGAGGGTGACTCGACGCACTTCGGCATCGCGATCGCCATCCACGATGACGTCGAGCATCGTCGTAAGTGTTTCCTCGCGTCGCTGGAAGCACACGATCGAATCGGATGACATACCGCAGGGTCAAGCGACGCCGCACACGGCTGCACGCCAGCGGACCAGACTGCGCCGCTATCCACATCGGCAACCAGGATGTAACTGCCCCACCCGTCGACGGTCGGGTCTTCGCGCCAGCGCGTGATCGCGAGATCTTTCCAGCGGCTGAATCCGGATCCCACGTCGGTGAGCATCACCGTGTAGTTTCCGTTGGAAAGCAGGCGTGCATTCTTTGCGAACAGGATTTGTGATGGCATGAGAGTCCGCTCTCTTGAGGTCATCCAACGACTTGATTTTCGCTCGCAACTCTTGCGCGTGCGTTACATGGTATGCCCGCTTCAATGAATGGGTTCGCGCAATGCGATCTCACCGGCTCGGGCGTCAGCGGATCGCGTGCACCGGTTATCCGCAGGTCATCGGGCGGACTTACTATAGGCGGGACAACCAAGGTCATTGGCTGTCTCGTTTACCGTTTTCGTTACGGAGCAATCCAATGCAACTTGGCATGGTCGGTTTGGGGCGCATGGGCGCCAACATGGCACAGCGCCTGATCGGTGGCAGTCACAAGGTCGCCGGCTTTGATCCCGACAACGAGGCACGCAACAAGGCGCATGCCAATGGCGTTACACCCTGCGATTCGCTGCAGGCGCTGATCGAGGCCGTTCCGACGCCACGCGTCATCTGGCTCATGGTGCCTTCCGGAAAAATAACCGATGACAGCGTCAATGCGTTGCTGCCCTTGCTGGCATCCGGCGACACCGTGATCGATGGTGGCAACTCCAACTACAAGGACACCTTGCGTCGCGCGGATCTATACGCCGGCAAGGGGTTGGGCTATGTGGATTGCGGCACGAGCGGTGGCGTGTGGGGTCTTGAGCAGGGTTACAGCATGATGATTGGTGGTGATGAAAAAACCGTCGAGTCGCTGCGACCGATCTTCGAGACACTGGCGCCGGGCAAGAACCAGGGGTGGGGACGGGTAGGGCCGGTAGGTTCCGGTCACTTCACCAAGATGGTCCACAACGGCATCGAGTACGGCCTCATGCAGTCGTATGCGGAAGGGTTCTCGATCCTGCAACACAAAGCTGATTTCAACCTCGATCTTCACCAGATCGGCGAAATCTGGCGCTACGGCAGCGTCGTGCGTTCGTGGCTGCTTGAACTGACCACCGATGCCTTGGGCAAGAATCCGGGCATGGATGGCATTGCGCCATACGTTGTGGATTCCGGCGAAGGACGCTGGACCGTCAACGAAGCGATTGACCTCAACGTGCCAGCGCCGGTGATTACCCTTTCACTCATCGAGCGATTGCGCTCCCGCGATACCGAATCGTTCACCGACAAACTGCTTTCGGCGATGCGCAACGAATTCGGTGGCCATCCGATCAAGCGCGAGACCAAATAGCGTTCAAGACTGTTGCGCGATCAGGGTAGCTGCAATTTACGCGCCCGTGCCACGACATTCTCAACGGTGAATCCATATTCGCGAAGCACCACCGCAGCCGGCGCGGAGGCGCCGAACCGTTCGACCCCGAGCATGTCACCCTGCTCGCCGGTATAACGCTGCCAGCCCTGGGCAACGCCCAATTCCACGGCAAGTCGCGCGCTTACCTCGGGCGGCAATACCTCATCACGGTAGCTCGCGGTCTGTGCCTCGAACAATTCCCAACTCGGCATCGATACGCAGCGCACGGCGATGCCCTCCTTTTGCAGGATTTCGGCTGCAGCCACGATGAGGGCGACTTCCGAACCGCTGGCAATGAGGATGATCGAGGGCTTGCGCTGCCCGGTGTCGCTCAATATGTAGGCACCGCGCCGCAGCCCATCCGCGCCGGCGTAGCGGTTGCGATCCAGGGTGACGACATCCTGCCGGGTCAGCGCAAGCAACACCGGTCGATCGCGGGTTTCCATGGCGACTTTCCATGCCACCGCAGTCTCGTTCGCGTCGCAGGGTCGGATGAGAGTGAGATTGGGAATCGCGCGCAAGCTGGCCAACTGTTCCACCGGTTGGTGGGTTGGCCCGTCCTCGCCGAGTGCAATGCTGTCATGGGTGAAGACGAAGACGACATGCAGGCCCATCAACGCAGCCAGCCGGATTGCCGGGCGCATGTAGTCGGAAAACACCAGAAAGGTCGCGCCAAATGGCACGAAGCCCCCATGTGCCGCGAGTCCGTTGACGATGGCGCCCATCGCGTGTTCGCGCACGCCGAAGTGCAGGTTGCAACCTTTGTAGCTCCATCCGGCCACGTCGGAACCTTGGGTGTCTTCCCCGGCTGTCACATGTGGATTGAAGTCGCCCAGGCCTTTCAATGCGGTATGCGTGGATGGATCGAGATCGGCCGAGCCGCCCACGAGTGCGGCGACCTTCGCCGCAATGGCGTTCATCACGATGCCTCCGGCGACGCGTGTAGCCATGCCCTTGGCATCGGCGGGAAACGACGGAATGTCGGCGTCCCAGCCGTCGACCAATTGGCCACGCAGACTTTCTTGCAGTTCTTTCACCAGATCGGGGAATGCCTTTGCGTATGCCCCCAGACGTCGGTTCCATTCGTTCTCGGCATCCTGGCCGCGCTCAAGCGCCTGGCGAAAATGCTCAAGCGCCGGCGCCGGAATCAGGAACGGAGGTTCGGCCGGCCAGCCAAGGTTCTGCTTTGTTTTTTTCACATCCTCGACGCCGAGTGGCGAGCCATGTGCCTTGAAGCTGTCCTGCTCGGGTGAGCCGAAGCCGATATGGGTGCGAATCAGGATCAGCGATGGGCGTGTGGTTTCCGCACGGGCCGCATTCAGGGCCGCGTCGATTGCGGCAACATCGTTGCCATCGGCGACGCTGATCGTGTGCCAGCCATAAGCTTGAAAACGTTGGGCACGATCTTCGGAAAACGTGATGTCGGTGCCCGATGACAGCATCACGAAATTGTCGTCGTAAAGGCAAATCAATTTGCCCAGCTTCAGGTGTCCGGCCAGCGACGCGGCTTCAGAGGCCACACCTTCCATCAGGTCGCCATCGCTGACGATGGCCCAGGTGCGGTGATCGATCACAGAGTGACCGTCGCGATTGTATCGGGCCGCAAGATTCGCTTCGCCGATCGCCATTCCAACCGCGTTCGCCATTCCCTGGCCAAGTGGGCCGGTCGTCACTTCGACGCCCGGCGTGTGGCCGCGCTCGGGATGTCCTGGCGTGCGGCTGCCCCACTGACGGAATCTCTTGATTTCGTCGAGCGAAAGATCGTAGCCGGTCATGTGCAACAAGCTGTAGAGCAAGGCCGAACCATGCCCGGCGGAGAGAACGAATCGATCGCGATCGACCCAGTGCGGATTCGCTGGGTGGTGTTTGAGATGCCGTGTCCACAGCACGTAGGCCATCGGTGCTGCGCCAAGTGGCAAGCCGGGATGACCACTGCCGGCTTTCTGCACCATGTCCACCGACAGGAAGCGGAGCGTATCGATGCATTGCTGGTCGAGATCAGTGGCCATGGGAATTCCTTGCGCGGTTTCTGTCGAGCCCATCAGGCTTCAGGCAATCGCCGTGTCGACGATATGCTGGGCCTGCTTGAGGATGTCCTGCAGGTGTTGCTCACTCTTGAAACTTTCCGCATAGATCTTGTAGATCGCCTCGGTGCCGGAAGGGCGCGCTGCAAACCAGCCGCTGGCCGCAATCGCCTTGATTCCACCAATCGCCGCATGGTTGCCGGGGGCATGGTCGAGTACTTGTTCAATCTGCTCGCCAGCCAACAGGTCGCTGTGCAATTGATCCGGCGACAACCTGGCCAGCTTTGATTTCTGGGCTGGCGTGGCTACTGCTTCGACCCGATCCGCGTAGGGCGTGCCGAGCTCGCGGGTGAGTTGCACGAACAGTTCGTTCGGATCCTTGCCTTGTCGCGCGGTGATTTCCGCCGACAGCAATGCGGGCACAAGACCGTCCTTGTCCGTGGTCCATACCGAGCCATCACGGCGCAGCAGCGACGCGCCTGCACTTTCTTCGCAGCCAAAGCCCAGCGAACCATCGAACAATCCCTGCGAAAACCATTTGAAGCCGACCGGTACTTCAAGCAACTTTCTGCCCAGCCTCTTTGCAACACGATCGATCAGCGCCGTGCTCACAACGGTCTTGCCGACACCGGCTTGCGGACTCCATTGCGGTCGGTGCTGGAACAGATAGTCGATCAGGACTGAAAGATAGTGGTTCGGCGGCATCAATCCGCCACTTCGGGTGACGATGCCATGACGGTCGTGATCGGTGTCGCAGGCGAAGGCGACGTCATATTTCGTCTTGAGTCCGATCAGCCTTTGCATCGCATACGATGACGAAGGATCCATCCGGATCTTGCCATCCCAATCCACGCTCATGAATGCAAATTGCGCATCGACCTCGTTGCTGACGACGGTCAGATCGAGGTTGTAGCGTTCGGCAATGGCTGGCCAATAGTGCACTCCGGCACCACCGAGCGGATCCACGCCCATGTGAATGCCGGCGCTGCGTATCGCATCAAGATCGATGACGTGGGTGAGATCCGCGACATAGCTGTTCAGATAATCGTGCTGCCGCGTCGTCGACGCCTTGCGCGCCAACGCGAAAGGCATGCGCTTGACCTGGCCAAGATCACTTTCAAGCAGCGCATTGGCACGATCCTGGATCCAGCCGGTGACTTCGGTGTCGGCCGGGCCTCCGTTGGTCGGGTTGTACTTGAACCCGCCATTGTCCGGCGGATTGTGCGAGGGCGTGACGACAATGCCGTCGGCGAGCCCACTGCGGCGGCCACGGTTGTGAACCAGGATTGCATGCGAAATGGCCGGCGTCGGTGTGAACGCTCCGTTTGTCGAGATCATTGCGTGCACGCCATTCGCAGCCAGCACTTCCAGTGCCGTTTCAAATGCGGGTTGCGACAACGCATGGGTATCCGCGCCAATGAACAAGGGGCCATCGATATCCTTGCTCTTTCGATAGTCACAAATCGCCTGACTGATCGCGAGGATGTGCCATTCGTTGAAGCTGCGAGCGAACGAACTGCCGCGATGTCCCGACGTGCCGAAGCTCACGCGTTGCTCGGGCAGCCCGGGATCGGGCTTCAGATCGGCATACGCGGCAAGCAGCTTTGCGACATCGACAAGAATCGATTTCGGTGCCGGCAAACCGGCCAGCGGGCTGATCTTCTGGCTCATGCGCCAGCTCCAGATGGCTCGCCGTCGCGCAACCGCCGATATCGACGGATCAAGGCATTGGTCGAACTGTCATGGCTGAGATCCGGCGAGGTCTTCTGGCAGAGTTCGGCAACGGTTTTTTGGGCCAGTTGCTTGCCCAGTTCGACGCCCCACTGATCGAATGAGTCGATGTTCCAGATCACGCCTTGCACAAAGACGCTGTGTTCATACAGCGCCACCAGTGAGCCCAGTGAATGGGGTGTCAGCTTCGCAGCCAGAATTGTGTTGCTGGGGCGGTTGCCCTCGAACGTGCGATGCGGCACCAGCGCTTCATCGGTGCCTTCGGCGCGAACTTCGTCAGCGGTCTTGCCGAACGCCAGCGCCTCGCCCTGAGCGATCAGGTTCGCCATCAGCAAATCGTGCTGCTCGCCAAGCGGGTTCAGTGGCTGGCCAAATCCGATGAAATCACAAGGCACGATGCGCGTGCCCTGGTGGATCAACTGAAAAAAGGAATGCTGCCCGTTGGTGCCCGGCTCGCCCCAGTAGACCGGTGCGGTCGCGTAGTCAACAGGCTTTCCATCCAGGGTGACGTGCTTGCCGTTGCTCTCCATCGTCAACTGCTGCAGATAAGCCGGAAAGCGCTTCAGATATTGCTCGTAGGGCAGCACGGCAACGGTCGCCGAATCGAGGAAATTGTTGTTCCAGATCGCCAGCAAGGCCATCAGCATCGGCAGGTTGCGCTCCGCCGGAGCGGTGCGGAAATGCTCGTCCATCGCGTGGAAGCCCGCCAGCATCTGACGGAATTGATCCGGGCCGATCGCCAGCATGGTCGACAATCCAATGGCCGAATCCATTGAATAGCGACCGCCCACCCAATCCCAAAACCCGAACATGTGCGCCGTATCAATCCCGAACTTGCGCACTTCTTCGGCATTGGTGGACACGGCAACAAAATGCCTGGCAATCGCCTGCTCGGTTGCGCCTGTCTTGAGCAGCCACGTGCGCGCCGCATGTGCGTTGGTCAATGTCTCCAGTGTCGTGAATGTTTTCGAGCAGATGATGAACAGCGTCTCGGCCGCATCAAGATCATGGGTGGCTTCCATGAAATCCGTGCCATCGACATTCGAGACGAAACGGAACGTCATGTCCCGCCGGCTGTAATGGCGCAGTGCCTCGTAGGCCATGACCGGGCCAAGATCGGACCCGCCGATGCCGATGCTGACAATGTTGCGTATATGCTTGCCGCTGTGTCCGAGCCAGGCACCGCTGCGAACCTGTTCGCAGAACTCGGCCATGCGCTCGAGTACCGCATGCACATCTGCAACCACATCGCGGCCATCAAGAAGAATCTTTTCGCTGGCTGGCGCGCGCAAGGCGATATGCAACACCGCCCGGTTTTCCGTGGTGTTGATGTGGTCGCCGCGAAACATCGCCTGGATGCGCTGTGCCACACCGGTGCACTCGGCCAGATCACGCAGCAGTTCCAGCGTCTCGGCATTGATGCGCTGCTTTGAATACTCCAGGTACAGGCCGCAGGCTTCCACGGTGAACCGTTCGCCACGGGTGGGATCGGCGGCAAACAGCTCCCGCAGGTGATGCTGACTGATTTCGGCAAAGTGCTTTCTGAGCGCTTGCCATTGCGGACGACTGGTCAGATCCGGATTGCTCATTGCGCGTCCGCCGTTTTCGCCTTCGTGTCGAGTTGATCCGCCTTGTCGGCGATCCGGCCCAACAGTTGCCGCCAGGATCGAACGAAAGCCTGTGCACCTTCTTCCTGCAACCGTGTCGCCAACGCGTCGGTATCAACACCCGACTTCGCAATCTCCGCAATCACGGCATCGGCATCCCCGCCATCCGGCGGCATCACGCCGCGCACCACGCCGTGATCGGCGAACGCGATCAGGGTCTTGTCCGGAATCGTGTTGATCGTATCGGCTGCGGCCAAAGCACCGATGTAGAGCGTGTCCGATGCCGAGGGATCCTTGGTTCCCGTGCTTGCCCACAACAATCGTTGCTGTTGCGCGCCAGCCGATTGGAGTTTTTGCCAGCGCGATGAGGCGAGCATTTGCCGGTAGGCGCGATAGGTTTGCCGGCCGACGGCAATCCCGAGTCGATTGTGCAGTGGCGCCGGCAACTGCTTGTTGGCGGCGACGTCCCAGCGGCTTACGAACAGTGAAGCGACCGACGCCACGCGAGGATCCAGTCCTGCCGCAATCCTGCGTTCGATGCCGCGCATGTAGGCTTCAGCGGCGGCCAGATATTGCCCGCAGGAAAACAGCAGGGTCACGTTGATCGGAATGCCGAGGAAAATCGACTCCTCGATCGCCGGAATGCCTTGCGGGGTTCCGGGGATCTTGACGAACAGGTTGTCGCGGCCGGCGCGCGCATGGATTTGTCTCGCCGCGTCGATCGAGGCCTTGGTATCGGAGGCGAGCAAAGGCGAGACCTCCATCGAGACCCAGCCATCCACTTGACGGGTAGCCTCAAAGACCGATCGAAAGAGATCGGCGGCACGGCGCAGATCCTCCAAGGCAAGCTCGATGAACAGGTCTTCACCTTTGAGGCCGGCAAGCGTGTGCGCGCGAATCCCGGCATCGTAGGCGCCCCCTTCGCCGATCGCGGCATCGAAGATGCTCGGGTTGGAGGTGAGTCCGGTGATCGAATGCTCGGCAATGTAACGCGCCAGCGTGCCGTCATTGAGCAGTGTGCGGGTGATGTTGTCCAGCCACAGGCTTTGACCGAGATCATGCAGTTGCCTTGTCGCTTTCATGAAAGCCTCGCTATCTCAGGATGGGTGCGCGCACGGGTGTGCAGGCTGGGGATATCGTGTGTGAGCAGGTCGCCAATGCACTCAATGGCAAGGTCGGCCGGTCGATACGCGGTCTGGTTTGGTTCCTTCGCGTAGTGTCCCTGGCGCACAAATACCGTCGTCAGACGATCGCCGAGAACATCCTTCATCGCCTGCAGAATGCGCGGTTTGTCTTCGATGATGATGTAGTGATGCGCCGGGAAGGTTTGGACAATCGCATCCAGCATTTGTTCCTTGTGGATATAGATCAGGACACGGCCGCTGACCGCGTCCCAAAGGCCGGAACGCTGGATCTTGCGCGGCTGAAACACCGCGTCGCCATCGGACAGGATGACGGTCTGGCCCTGCTGGTCCAAATGTCGGATGACTTCGAGTGCGGCCGGATAAAGTCGTTGCGCGAAAGGGTAGTCCAGCAAGAATTCCGCCAAGCGCAGCAATCGCCGATCGTTCAAATCGCGCTCTCGGTAACGCTGCACGGCACCCAGGTAGTCGGCGTAACCGAGTTCCGCCCGCAATGCCTCGAATATCTCCCAATATTGCCGCCGACAGTCGGCGCCCAACTCGCGCTCGAGGTGACCGTCCAGATCCGCCTCGATGCGGTCGTTGTCGAGCAGCGTGTTGTCGACATCGAGAAAAATTACGTTGGTGTCCGGGTCGGTCATGTTCGTGACGGCTCGGCCGTGGGGTTGCGCCAGCGGCTGTCACTCGCGATGAGTGCATCCGCCTCGTTTGGCCCCCAGCTGCCACGCTCGTAGGGCAAAGCCGGGTGGTGATTCTCAAGAACGGGCTCGACCACGGCCCACGCCGCTTCGATGGCCTCTTCGCGAGTGAACAGGGCACCGTCACCCAGCGTCGCATCGCTGAGCAGGCGTGCGTAAGGCGCTTCCACGCCCGACTGCCCTTCGAGCAAATAGAGCTCACGCTGGTCGCCGACGAACTCCTTTCCGGCCCGCTTCACGCGCGCAGCCAGTGCAACGGCGGATCCGGGTGAAATGCGGAAGCGCAGATAATTGGCTCGCCCGTCGGTCGGCGCCGAATCATCAAACAGTTTTTGCGGCGGCGGCTTCAACTCGACCAGAACCTCGGTCGCCGTCACCGCGAGGCACTTTCCGGAGCGCAGATACCAGGGCACACCCTGCCAGCGCCACGAGTCGATGAAAAGCCTCAGCGCGCAGAAGGTCTCGACATCCGAATCCTTGTCCACGCCCGGCTCATTGCGGTATCCGCGATACTGGCCCCGCACCAGATCGTCCGGCTGCATGGCACGCATGGCCTGAAACACCTTGGCTTTCTCGACATGTACCGCACCGAAGCCTTGATAGGCGGGTGGTTCCATGGCAAGCAAGGCAACGATCTGGAAGAGATGGTTCTCGACGACGTCGCGCAGACATCCTGCGGTCTCGTAAAACGAGCCCCGCGCACCCACTGCGAAATCCTCCGCGAGAGTGATCTGGACACTTGCCACGCAGTTGCGATTCCATATCGGCTCGAGGAACGAGTTCGCGAATCGAAAGTACAGGATGTTCATGATCGCTTCCTTGGCCAGAAAGTGATCGATACGGAAAATCGAGTTGTCCGGGAACGCAGACTTCAAGATGTCGTTGAGTTGCCTCGCCGAGCACAGATCCCGGCCAAAGGGCTTCTCCACCACCACCCGCGCCTGATCGGCACAGCCGGATTGCTGCAAGCCCGTGACGACCGTACTGAACAGGTTCGGCGGAATCGCCAGATAGTGGAGAGGCCGACAAGCGTTGCCGAGCGCCTTCTTCAGGAGCTTGAACGTTTCCATGTCGTTGTAGTCGCCACCGATATATTGGAGACGTGCGGAGAGTTTCCCGAATGCGGCCTCGTCGACATCAGTGCCGTGATCTTTCGCGTACTGCACGACGCTGTCACGGGCGCGTTGGCGCAATTGATCCAGGGTCCATTTGGAGTGCGCCACACAGATGATCGGCAGATCGAGGCTCTCGTCGAGCATCATGGCCAGCAATGCCGGAAAGATCTGCTTGTAGGCGAGATCTCCGGTGGCCCCAAAAAAGACCAGTGCATCCGATTTGGCGTTGGCAATGGGTGTTTGCATGGGACTCTTGGATTCGCATGCGGATGCGCATGGGCAGGTGCGTGGTAGTCGACTGCGGTGCTGCCGACGACCAATGACGATCATGATCGACTCGCACACGACGTGGCATGCAGCAGCGGCCAAATCGTCGGGAGTCGCAAGATTACGCCGCAGTTTCTGAAGCCACAATTTACGGACACCTGGTCACCTCGTCCGCGCAGCCCCGTTGGTTCCGTTGGGTCTGCTCGCATGTGCGGCACGCAACAGGCTTTGGTTTCCATCCCGCGTCGGATTCGAACGCATTTGCGAAACGAACCGTGACTAGATCCGTGGCGGCGCTTGATGTTCCAGCCACCCGCCCTGAAATCCGGCCTTGCGCAATCCATTGCTGATATGGCGACAGTTGCGCATCAGTTCCCACACCATGCCACTGCGATAATTTTCGACCATGAGGACGATGGGGCCGACATTCAGTCCGAAGTGGTAGGGGGAAACCCAGCCGTTCGATTCGCCCTGTTTTTCTCCCGTTGCCGGGTCGGTAGATTGGTCCAGCGTCTGATTGAAGGTGGCCCTGAATCCGTACGCATGTTCGTCGTGCAATCGCAGCGTCTGCGTGAAGTGGTCGATCGCCGCAAACACGATCTCCGGCGCGAACGGCAATGATGCGACGACCGCCCATGGCGCCAGCGTCCCGTCGTCGATGCCGAACGGCGCGCCGCGGCCCTCGTAGTCGTAGAAGCGCCGCTCGGTGCCATCGATGATCTCGACCCGGGGGCCGGGCCCATCGCTGGCGGTAATCCCGAAACAGCAGTGGTCGTAGCCGACGAACCCGAGCGGGTTGTCCATTGCATAGCGCTGCTGGATCTCGGTGGCGCGACGACTGTTTTCGAAGTAGTCGATGCCCTTCTCACGCATGAAGGCATCCTGGATGCCGCGAAAATCAATCCAGACGTGCGAAAGCTGGTGGATGAACAACGGCCCTGCGTACAGATAGTCGATGTCATAGCAGCGTTTCCACGCGTAGGTCGAGCACCACGCAGCGTATGCGTCCGACGATACGGGATGAGTCGGCGAACCCAGCGCAAGCGTGTACATCAGCAGCGCCTCATCGTATCCGCGCCAGCGAAAGTGGAGGAAACCGGACTCGGGCTTCCAGCCATGGCAAAGGGTTTCACCGCCCGCTTGCGCCCACCGCCAATCAACTCGACGGTAGAGCGCTTCGGCCAGTGAACGGATCTCGCATTGATCGTCGGATTCGTCAGTGAAATACGCCGCAGCCGTCAGCATGCCGGCAACCAGGAAGGCAGTATCCACGGTGGACAACTCGCACTCCCATGCGCGGCGTCCGTTGTGCAAGTCGAGGAAATGGTAGTAGAAGCCTCGATATCCCGTGGCGTCTGGCTCGGTTCCCTGTGGGCTGTTCCAGAAAAAGCGCAAGGTTGCGAGAGTGCGTTCGATCGCCTGCTCTCGCGCCATCAACCCGCGCTGGACTGCGACCGGATACGAGGCCAGCGCGAGCCCGGTTGCCGCGATGCTCGCCGGCCACGATGGCGCGGTCTTGTCCAATACCAGGCCGTTGACCAGGTTGGTCTCGTTCTGGAAGTAGGCGAATGCGTGAGACTGCAGATGTTGCAGCAGGCCGTCGCGTGTCGATGGCTGGGGCCGCATGAAATGTCCTCTGGCGCTAACCTGCTTCGAGCATACCTCCGTGAAGTTGAACAAACCGCCGCGATCACCGCCCGACATGCATGGCAAGCGGGAAAACCTCGCCGGTTGTTGCCTCTCGCTCAAAGTTGACCAGTGCTGCTCATTCTCGACTGACCAGGGTGTGAGCACTGGCACTCAAGACCTGATCCCGACGTATTGATCATGTCGATGGTCAACCGCAAACGAAATAATCAGCACATTCCTGGTCAATGCTGAGCGAGTGCCAACAATCTCTGAGGCTGACGCGTGGCCACACCTTTCAGAAACCTTTTGATTGCTATACTTACATGACATCACACTGTGGAGCATCACCTTGCCGAATATCGCCTCTGTCCTAAAAGACGAAATCACGCGCCTATGCAAAAAGGAGATCCGCTCCCAGATTGAACCAATCAAGAGTGCCTCGAGCAACTATCGTCGGGACATTGCGGAGTTGAAGCGACGAATTGCCGAGCTTGAGCGACAGAATGGCCATCTCCGCAAGAATATTCCCGAAGCAACCTCTGAGCCGACCGAGGAAGATCGGCCATTGCGATTTGTGGCGAAGGGACTCGTATCTTTACGCAAACGCATTGGTCTATCGATCGAGGATTTTGCCAAGCTCCTCGATGTGAGTCCGCAGAGCATTTATAACTGGCAGGCTGGGAAAACGGTGCCGCGTCGGGCGCAACTCGAAAAGCTCGCTTCAATTCGCTCAATCGGAAAGCGGGAGGCTCAGTCGATTCTCGAGGTTGGCAAGTAGAGGCGAATTGATCGTCTTCCAATATGAGGTCGTGGCACCGGATCGTTACCTGTATGGCGGAGCTGAGATCAGCCAAGGTGGCCCAAGATGCGATTTGGGGTCAATATCGGGGAGAGTCTTTACTTTTCGGGATCTTCGTGGAAGCCAGTGGGTGATTCTGAAGCGTTGGTACCGGCGAAACCGGTGCAGAACAGGGTTTTGCGGATTACAGAGTTGTCCGGAGATTTGACTTGCCTTGTTGACGGTGACTTCAGTGAGGCTTCCTCAGCGTTTGCTGGTTGCCTGCCGATTCCCCCGTTCACCCCCAAGGCTGACGCATCGTTCTGGAGTGCGGCGCATTCTTCGCACGCGGGTTCCGTAGGTTGGTGCTGAGCACAGCGAAGCCCAACGAGGTGCGATCTTTCCTCCGCGTGACGTAGAACGTGCCGGAACAACCGTTGGGCTTCGCTGTGCTCAGCTCCAACCTACGATGGAAAGCGCTCACCGATAGTTTGCCGAAAAAGCTACGGATTGTGACCGAATGACCCACACGACTTCACGAAGACCCGCTTTTCGCTGGCCCCACTCTAGGGGCTATTGACCGCAGCTCTATTCCCAACAGACAACGACAACGCATACGTGTGGCTGAAATGACGGTAAGCAGCAGCTCGCACTCGTTCAAGGACGCAGGCCGCATTGTTCGAGACTTTATTCCGAGGCGGGATTCGATTGTTAAAGATAATATTGTCTAGTTAAAGCAAATATTATTGCTTGCCAGGACGTTGAACTCGCAGCGACGGTCTATTCCACAGTCACGGATTTTGCAAGATTGCGGGGCTGGTCAACATCGGTGCCGCGCAGCACGGCGACGTGGTAGGCGAGCAGTTGCAGCGGGATCGTGAACACGGCCGGGGCGATCAGATCGTTGCCGGAATCGATCTTTATGACCGCGCCGCGCGAATCGCCATTGGAAATCTCGACCCTTTCATCGGCGATCACGAACAGCTCGCCGCCCCGTGCGCGCACTTCTTCTAGGTTCGACTTGAGCTTTTCGACCAGTTCGTTGTTGGGTGCCACGGCAATGACCGGCATGTCCTCGTCGACGAGGGCCAGCGGGCCGTGCTTGAGTTCGCCGGCCGGATAGCCTTCGGCGTGGATGTAGGAGATTTCCTTGAGCTTGAGTGCGCCTTCAAGGGCGACCGGATAATTGGCGCCGCGACCGAGAAACAAGGCGTGGCTCTTTTGCACGAATCTTTCGGCCAGGGTGGCGATCGCTGGCGCGTGTTCGAGCGCGTCGGCGATGTGTCGTGGCAGGCTGCTGAGATCGTTGACCAGTTTTGCGTAGCGGGCATCGTCGAGGCCGTTCATATGCGCCAGTTCGATCACGAGCAGGGCGAGCGCCGTGAGCTGGGTGGTGAAGGCCTTGGTCGAGGCGACGCCGATCTCCGGCCCCGCACGCGTCATCAGCACCAGATCCGATTCGCGCACGAGGCTTGATTCGGGCACGTTGCAGATCGCGAATGAGCCGAGATAGCCGCGGCGGCGGGATTCGCGCAGTGCGGCCAGCGTGTCGGCGGTTTCGCCGGATTGCGAGATGGCCAGAAAAAGACTGTCCGCCGGCACCACGGCCTTGCGGTAACGGTATTCGCTGGCGACCTCGACGCTGCACGGAATGCCGGCGATGGCTTCCAGCCAGTAACGTGCGACCAGGCCGGCGTGATAGCTGGTGCCGCAGGCGATGATCTGCACATGGCGCACGCGCTTGAGCAACGCATCGGAATCGACACCGAAAATATTCGGCAGGATATGGTCGCCGAGGATGCGGCCCTCGAGGGTGTCGGCAACGGCACGCGGCTGCTCGAAGATTTCCTTGAGCATGTAGTGGCGATACTCGCCGCGCTCGACCGCATCGGCCGACAGCTCGCTGGTATGCACGCTGCGCTCGACCGTCTGCGCGTCGGCATCCTCGATCACGATCGAGCTGCGCGTGATTTCGACCAGATCCCCTTCGTCCAGATGGATGAACTGGTTGGTGACCTTGATCAAGGCCTGCGCATCGGAGGCGAGGAAGTTCTCGCCGATGCCGACCCCGACCAGCAGCGGGCTGCCGCGCCGTGCGCCGACGACATGGCCCGGCTCCCCGCTGGAGATCACCGCGATTGCGAATGCGCCGTGCAGGCGCACGATCGCCGCGCGAACGGACGCGCGAAGGCCAGCTCCCTGCTTGCCGAGATGGTGGATCAGGTGGGCGATGACCTCGGTGTCGGTTTCGGAATCGAAGCGATAGCCGAGCGCTTTCAGCTCCTCGCGCAAGGCCACATGGTTTTCGATGATGCCGTTGTGGACGACGCTGATCGAATCGATGGATGAATGCGGATGCGCGTTGACCTCGTTGGGTACGCCATGCGTGGCCCAGCGCGTGTGCGCGATGCCGGTCGTGCCGGCGAGCGGATCGGATTCAAGCCGGGCTTCCAACTCGCGCACCTTGCCGACCGTGCGTGTCCGGCGCATGCGATCGCCTTCCAGCACGGCGATACCCGCGGAATCGTAGCCGCGGTATTCCAGTGCCTTGAGGCCGGCAATCAGGATGGCGACGACATCACGCTCGGCGGTTGCAGCGACGATTCCACACATGCATCGTTCCTTGGCTTGATAGGGCGCATGGCAGGCCATGCGGCGCGGCGGGATGACGATGATAAGCGCTGGCCGCCGCGACCGGCACCTCGGTCGCTGCAATGCCCGCGTTTGCGCCCCGATCGGCCATGATTTCGCCCTGAAATGGCCTCCGGGATGCCCCGAATGCCTCGTTCTGGCACACTGCCGCGCCTGTCGCGCGGATCGAATCCGCCCAAGTACAGGGATTCCCCGAGCAATGAGGCAACGAGCGCCAGATGCCGTCGATTGAAACCCGAATCCGCGAATACGTCCGCGAGGCCTTTCCATCGCCCGAACATGCGGTAATGGAGACCGAGGACAGCCTGTTCGATGCCGGCATCCTGGATTCGATCGGCGTCATGACCGTGGTCGCCTGGCTGGAGACCGAGTTTTCGATCATGGTCGACGATGATGAGGTGCTCCCCGAGAACTTCGACGGGATCGGACCGTTGAGTCGTTATGTTTCAGCCAAACTGGGCGTGAGCGGAAGCGGGGAATGATCCGTTTCGAGGAACTGCTGGCGCGATCCGCGCGCAACGATCCGCAACGGATCGCCGTGATCAATGGACGACAAAGCCTGAATTACGTGGATTTTGACGCTGCCGCGAATCGCTTCGCGGCAGGGCTGCTCGGCGCCCTGGAGTTTCGACGCGGAGAGCGCTGCATGTTCTTCCTCGACAACCGGATTGAAGCGGCGATCGGAATTTTCGGCACGCTGCGCGCGGGAGGCGTGTTCAGCGTGCTGAATCCCTCGACCAAGGCCGACAAGCTGGCCTGGGTATTGAACGACTGCGAGGCCTCGGTGCTGGTCACCCAGGCCAGCCTGCTGCACGTCGCCAGCATCGCCGCGGCGCAGGTGCCGAGCCTGCGCCGGATTGTTGTCGTCGATGGCGAATCGGACGATGCATGCCTGAGCTGGACCGATCTCGTCGCGGCGGCTGCGCCTGGTTCGCCGATTGCCGCAGCGGGTATCGACATTGATCTGGCCATGCTGGTGTACACCTCGGGTTCGACCGGTCAGCCCAAGGGCGTGATGATGACGCACCGGAACATGGTGTTCGCCGCGACCTCGATCACCACCTATCTGAAAATGCGCAGCGACGATGTCGTGCTCAGCGTGCTGCCGCTCGCTTTCGACTACGGTCTTTACCAGTTGTTGATGTGCGTAATGGTCGGCGCGACCCTGGTGCTGGAAAAATCCTTCGCCTTTCCGCAGAAGGTTTTGCCCTTGCTGGCCAGCGAAAAAGTGACGCTGTTCCCGCTGGTGCCGACCATGGCTGCGCTGATCGTGCAGTTGCGCAACTTCGATCCGGCGTGGGCGGCCAGCGTGCGTACCCTGACCAATACTGCCGCGGCGCTGGCGCCCGCGCATATCCGCAAGTTGCAGGCCCTGTTTGCGCAGGCGCGCATTTATTCGATGTATGGCATGACTGAATCCAAGCGCTGCACCTGGTTGCCGCCGGAGAACCTCGCCGAGCGTCCCGACAGTGTCGGCATCGCGATCCCGGGTACCGAGGTCTGGGTGGTCGATGAGGCTGGTGAGCGGGTCGCGGCGAACGTGGTCGGCGAGCTTGTCGTGCGCGGCGGTCATGTCATGCAGGGATACTGGCGCAACGAAGAAGCCACCGCGAAAGCGCTCAGGCCCGGCCGCTATCCCTGGGAAAAGATCCTGCATACCGGCGATCTGTTTCGCATGGACGAGCAAGGCTACTGCTATTTCGTCGGGCGCACGGACGACATCATCAAGTCGCGTGGCGAGAAGGTCAGCCCCAAGGAAATCGAGAATGTCCTGTATGCGCTGCCCGGCATTCTCGAAGCCGCCGTCATCGGCGTGCCCGACGCGGTCGTTGGACGCGCGCTCAAGGCGATTCTTGTCGTTGCCGCCGATGCATCGTTGAGCGAGCGTGATGTGATCGCCCATTGCGTGGCACGGCTCGAGGATTTCATGGTGCCGCGGCTGATCGAATTTCGCGCCGAGTTGCCGAAGACATCGACTGGAAAGATCCAGCGTGCCGCATTGCAGGCCGAGGCTGATGTGGCTGAGGATTGACGATGAAGGGCACAGGAGCCGGGTGACGCATCGCTCCTGCCGAGATTTCGGTGCTTTTGCAGGCGCCCGTTTACGAGCGAGCGATCGGCGCGTGCTGATGAAAGCCTCGCCCCTGAAGGGGCTCCTGCGAAATCAAGCTTTCCTCCGAGTCTGTGCCGTCCTGATCAACGCCTAAACCAAAGCCTCGAGCACATCCGGGTGGCTGAGGAATCCACGCGGGCTCGCGCTGCGCCCGTAGGCGCCGGACTGGAAGATGACGACGAGGTCCCCCGCTTCGGCGACATCAAGTTCGGCGCGATCGGCGAGCAGATCCAGTGGCGTGCAAAGCGGGCCGCAGATGCTGGCAATTTCCTTTTGTGGTGTGATCCGGTTGATCGCAAGCGGATAGTTTCGGCGCATGACCTGGCCAAGATTGCCCGATGCGGCGAGATGGTGGTGCATGCCGCCATCGACAATCAGGAAGACCTGGTCGTGCGAAAGCTTGCGATCGATGACCCGCGCCACATAGATCCCGGCCTCGCCGACCAGGTAACGACCAAGCTCGATGGCCAGCTTCGCTGTCGGCATGTCCCGACGCGCACGATCGGCAAGGATGCCGAGGTTGTCGGTGATAGCGCCGACATCGAGCGGCGTGTCGCGAATCGTGTAGGGGATGCCAAAACCACCGCCAAGATTGATCAGCTTTGCCGGGCTTGGACAACGATCTAGCCAGCCCAACACCAATTCGTAGCAACGGGTCTGCGCGTCGACGATCGCCTCGGCCTTCAGGTTCTGCGAACCGGCGAACAGATGGAAGCCCTCGAAGGCGAGGCCGCAATCGCGAATCTGATCGAGCATTTCGGGCACGCGCTCGGCATCGATGCCGAACGGGCGTGCGCCCCCGCTCATCTTCATGCCGGAGGCTTTCAGTTCGAACGGAAGATTGACCCGGATCGCCACGCGCGCGGCCTTGCCGGTCTGTGCGCTCGCGCGGACGAGGACATCGATTTCACGGAACGATTCCAGATTGACCAGAATGCCGGCGGCGTGAGCCTGCTGCAGTTCCCGATCCGACTTGCCCGGCCCGGCAAAACTGATCTTCGCCGGATCCATGCTGCTGTCCAGCGCGATGCGCAGTTCGCCCGCCGAAGCGACATCGAGGCCATCAACGAGGGCAGCCATCTGGCAGACCAGGGCCGGCATCGGATTGGCCTTGACCGCATAGTGCAACTGCACCGATTCCGGCAAGCGCGCACGCAGTTCGCGGCTGCGCGTGGCGATGCGCTGACGATCGTAGAGATAGCAGGGTGTCGCGCCTACGGCCTCGATCACTTCGGACAAGGCTTTCCCGGCGATGACAAATTCGCCGTCGTTGTTGCGTTGCCAGATTGCATGTGAGGTGGCTTCGGCCATGGATTCAGCACCTGTTTCAGATTGTGCGCAATGGCGAGGACTTCACCGATCAGTATCCCGCTGGGTGGAGGTCGGACATGCCGCGAGGTCGCCACGATTCAAGCGCCAGACAGGCCGATTGCGAATCATGGCCGACACCGCATTCAAGCCCGGTAAAAATCACGGTACCACGCAACGAAGTTGGCAACGCCTTGCTCGACCGTCGTGGATGGCGCGTAGGCGGTATCGCGGGTCAGTTCGGTAATGTCGGCGTAAGTATCCGGGACATCACCCGGCTGCAGCGGAAGCAGGATCTTTTCCGCCTTGCGCCCGACACATTCCTCGATCACTTCGATATAGCGTGACAACTCGACCGGCTGGTGATTTCCGATGTTGTAGACGCGATACGGCGCGGACGACGAGGCCGGGGTCGGGTGCAGGGGGTCGTAGCTGGCATCGCCCGACGGCACCCGATCAAGCGTACGCATGACGCCTTCGACAATATCGTCGATATAGGTGAAATCGCGCGTGTGCTTGCCGTGGTTGAAGACCTCGATCGGCTCGCCTGCGAGGATCTTGCGGGTGAACAGGAACAAGGCCATGTCCGGTCGACCCCAGGGGCCGTAGACCGTGAAAAAGCGCAGGCCCGTGGTTGGCAACTGGAACAGGTGGCTATAGGTATGCGCCATCAATTCGTTGGCCTTCTTGGTCGCCGCATACAGGCTGACCGGGTGATCGACCGGATCCTGCACCGAGAACGGCAGCTTGCGATTGGCCCCGTAAACCGAGCTGGACGACGCATAGACCAGGTGCTCGACGCCGCCATGCCGGCAGGCTTCGAGGATGTTGGTGAAACCGACGATATTGCTGTCGATGTAGGCGTGCGGGTTCTCCAGCGAATAGCGCACGCCGGCCTGGGCGGCCAGATTGACCACACGCTGCGGATGGAAGTCCGCGAACGCCGCTTCGAGGGAGGCGCGGTCTTCCAGGTTGGCGCGGATGAAACTGAAGTTGGCGTGCGGAACGAGGCGCTCCAATCGCGCTTCCTTCAAGGCCGGGTCGTAATAGGCATTCAGATTGTCGTAGCCGAGCACCTCGTCGCCGCGTTCAAGCAGACGCTGGCTGAGCGCAGAGCCGATGAATCCTGCGGCGCCGGTCACGAGGGTTCGCATCGCGGCCCTGTGTCTGGGGTCTGTTCCCCCCCCCCGCCGTGGCCCCCCCCCCCCCCCCCCCCCCCCCCCCCCCCCCCCCCCCCCCCCCCCCCCCCCCCCCCCCCCCCCCCCCCCCCCCCCCCCCCCCCCCCCCCCCCCCCCGGCGCGGGTCCCCCCCCGCGCCCCCCCCCCCCCCCCCCCCCCGCCGGGGGGGGGCCCCCCCCCCCCCCCCCCCCCCGCCCCCCCCCCCCCCCCCCCCCCCGCCCCCCCCCCCCCCCCCCCCCCCCCCCCCCCCCCCCCCCCCCCCCCCCCGCCGGCCGCCCCCCCCCCCCCCCCCCCCGGGGCCCCCCCCCCCCCCCCCCCCCCGCCCCCCCCCCCCCCCCCCCCCCCCCCCCCCCCCCCCCCGCCCCCCCCCCCCCCCCCCCCCCCCCCCCCGCCCCCGCCCCGGCCCGGCCCGGGGCCCCCCCCCCCCCCCCCCCCCCCCCCCCCCCCCCCCCCCCCCCCCCCCCCCCCCCCCCCCCCCCCCCCCCCCCCCCCCCCCCCCCCCCCCCCCCCCCCCCCCCCCGCCCCCCCCCCCCCCCCCGGGGCCCCCCCCCCGCCCCGGCCCCACAGGCGATCGTCGACCGCGTCGCGCGGCAGGACTTGCTTCACGTCGAACACGATGCAGCCCGGCTTGCCGAGTTCGCGGATGCGCTGCCCGCCCATCTCGATGAATTGTCGATGGGCGACGGCGAGGATGATCGCATCGTATTTGCCGGGTTCGGGCTCGGCGACCAGGGCGAGGCCGTATTCGCTTTCCGCCTCATCGGCATCGGCCCACGGATCGTGCACGTCGACATTCGCGTGATGGCTGCGCAATTCGGCGATGACATCGACCACGCGCGTGTTGCGCAGGTCCGGGCAGTTTTCCTTGAAGGCCAGGCCGAGCACGAGCACGTTGGCCTGGGCGACGTGGATGCGACGCTGGATCATCAGCTTGATCACGCGTTGGGCCACATGGCTGCCCATGCCGTCATTGATGCGGCGTCCGGACAGGATCACCTCGGGGTGATAGCCGATCTGCTGCGCCTTGTGGGTGAGATAGTAAGGATCCACTCCGATGCAGTGGCCGCCGACCAGGCCCGGCCGGAATGGCAGGAAGTTCCATTTGGTCCCTGCAGCGGCCAGCACTTCGCTGGTATCGATGCCGAGACGATGGAAGATCAGGGCGAGCTCGTTGATCAGGGCGATGTTGAGATCGCGCTGGGTGTTCTCGATCACCTTGGCCGCCTCGGCGACGCGGATGCTCGATGCCTTGTGGGTGCCGGCAGTGATCACGCGCCGATACAGGGCATCGACGAATTCGGCGGCCGCCGGAGTTGAGCCCGAAGTCACCTTCACGATCGATTCGAGGCGATGAGCCTTGTCGCCCGGATTGATCCGCTCGGGGCTGTAGCCAACGAAGAAATTCTCGTTTAAACGCAAACCCGATTCGCGCTCGATGATCGGCACACAGACTTCCTCGGTCGCACCGGGATAGACCGTCGATTCGAAGATCGCCACGCCGCCACGCCGGATCACGCGGCCAACCGTGCGGCTGGCGGCTTCAAGCGGACCGAGGTCGGGCCTTCGCGCATCGTCGATCGGCGTCGGTACGGTGACGATGAAAACGTTGCAGCCGGCGAGATCCGCACTATCGCCTGAGAATCTCAGGCCCGTACAGGAGCGCAATTCGTCCGCGCTGACTTCGAGCGTGTGATCCTGGTATGACTTGAGCTCGGCGATGCGCCGGGCATTGATGTCGAAGCCCAGGGTATCGAGCTGGCTGCCGAAACCAACCGCCAGCGGCAGGCCGACATAACCGAGTCCGATGATGGCCGGGCGGATGTCATCGTCTGGAGGCAGAGACGCTGGGGCCATGGGATCGGCTCGCTGGAAGAACGAACAAGTCTAGCAGCGAGGCGGCTGTTGCGATCCTGCTCAGGCTTTCTTTGGACGGTGCCAGCCCGGCACCGTGTTCTGGCGCGCGCGGGCCACGGTCAACTCGCCCTCGGGCGCGGATCGCGTAATCACCGATCCGGCACCGATTGTGGCCTGGTTGCCGATTGAAACCGGAGCGACGAGCGAAGAATTCGAGCCGATGAAGGCGCCATCGCCGATGTGGGTGCGGTGCTTGTTGGCGCCATCGTAGTTGCAGGTGATGGTGCCGGCGCCGATGTTCGCGTGATTGCCGATTTCGGCATCGCCGATGTAGCTCAGGTGATTGATTTTTGAACCCATGCCGAGCCGGGTGTTCTTGGTTTCGACAAAGTTGCCGATGCGCGTGCCGGCGGCCAGCTCGGTGCCGGGACGCAGTCGCGCGAACGGGCCGATCACGCACGGACCGTGGGTAATCAGCCCGTCAATATCACAATGGGCCTTGATCACGGTGCCGGCGGCTAGCCTGGAATTGGCAATGCGGGTGAATGGCCCGATGGAGACCTCGTCGCCCAGCTCGACATGACCTTCGAGGATGACATCCACGTCGATCTCGACATCGCGCCCGACCGTTGCCTTGCCGCGCAGGTCGAAGCGCACGGGATCGGTGAAGCGCACGCCTTCGGTAGCCAGTTCGGTTGCGCGCAGGCGTTGATACTGGCGTTCGAGCGAGGCCAATTGCCACGGATCGTTGGCGCCGAATACTTCCTGGGGATTCTTGCAATGGCTGGCCTGGGCAGGTTCGCCCTCCTCGCTGGCCTGGGCGAATACATCGGTCAGGTAGTACTCGCCCTGGGCATTGTCGCTGGACAGGTTGTTGAGCCAGACGCGAAGACGACGCGCTTCCGCGGCAAGGATGCCGCTGTTGACCCAGGTGATCGCGCGCTGCTCGACGCTGCAGTCCTTTTCCTCGACGATCGCGTGCACGCGGCCGATTCCATCACGGATGATGCGCCCGTAGCCATAGGGCTCCTCAAGCTCGGTTACCAGTGCGGTCAAGGTTGCCTTGGTCAACAACAGTTGTTGGAGGGTGTCGGACCGGATCAAGGGCACATCGCCGTACAGCACGAGCACACGAGTCAGATCGGGAATCGCTGGCATCGCCAGTTTGACCGCATGGCCGGTGCCGCGCTGCTCGGCCTGATGCACCCATGAGAGATCGGGATCGGCAAATGCCGCGCGAACCTGGTCGCCGCCATGGCCATAGACGATGTGGATCGCCACCGGGTCGAGCGAGCGCGCGACATCGAGGACATGGCCGAGCATTGGTTTGCCGGCCAGCGGCATCAGCACCTTGGGTCGCGCCGAGCGCATGCGCTTGCCTTCGCCGGCAGCGAGAATGACCACATGCAGCGAGTTGGCGTGCATCTACGGAATCTCCAGGGCTGGACAACCAACCTTAGCGGAAATCCGGGATGCGGCAAACAGCGATTAGGGCGATTGTCGTTTGAATCCGACCGGCAGTCGGATCGGCGGGCTGGTGGAATCGAATTCAGGGGCGAACCAGGTGTTTGGGCTTCTCGGGACCGCTCAACGCACAACGCCGGCATTGGCCGGCGCTGTGGATGGTTACGCGTGGGCTTTTGCCTGCCTCAGTGCTTGAGACTGCGGCGCAGGTGTTCGAGCGCTTGCAACTGGGCAAGTGCCTGCGCGAGCTGGTTCTGCGCGTCGGCAATTTCCATGGCGTCAGTGCGGTTGGCCAGGGCGCGCTCGGCCTCATCCTTGGCCTTGCGTGCCGCAGCCTCATCGAGGTCGGCCGCGCGCTCTGCGGTATCGGCCAGTACGGTGACGACCTGGGGCTGGACTTCGAGGATGCCGCCGGAGACATAGAAGAACTGCTCGTCGCCATTCTCGAGTTTCAGGCGCACCTGGCCGGGCTTGAGCCGGGTAATCAGCGGCGCATGCCGCGGCGCAATGCCGAGCTCGCCCATTTCGCCAGTCGCAATGACCATGCTGACGTTGCCGTGGAAGATCTCCTTCTCGGCGCTGACGATGTCGCAACGAATTGTGCTCATGGGGTCTCTCTCATTTCATTCGGTCGACGGGAGTGGGGAGTGGGGAGGGGAGTGGGTAAAGCGCGCATTATTGCCTGCCATGACTTCCAATCTCTATTTCCTGTCCGGCAATCCTTCGATGGTGGTGAAATCAGGAGGCGAAGCAGCCTTTGCTCAACCCATTCCCCATTCCCTATTCTCGATTCCCGGAAAGCGGCCTACGCCGCTTTCTTCGCCATCTCTTCGGCCTTGGCAAAGGCTTCGTCGATGCCGCCGACCATGTAGAAGGCCTGTTCGGGCAACTGGTCACATTCGCCGTCGCAGATCATCTTGAAGCCGCGGATGGTTTCCTTCAGGGTCACGTACTTGCCCGGCGCGCCGGTGAACACCTGGGCGACCGTGAACGGCTGCGAGAAAAACTTCTCGATCTTGCGTGCGCGGTAAACCGTGTTGCGGTCGTCTTCGCTGAGCTCGTCCATGCCGAGAATCGCGATGATGTCCTTAAGTTCCTTGTAGCGCTGCAAGGTGCCCTGGACGCGGCGCGCGGTGTCGTAATGCTCGTTGCCGATGACCAGCGGATCCAGCTGGCGGCTGGTCGAGGCAAGCGGATCGACGGCCGGGTAGATGCCGAGGCTGGCGATGTCGCGCGACAGCGCCACGGTCGAATCCAGATGGGCGAACGTGGTGGCCGGCGACGGATCGGTGTAGTCATCGGCCGGCACGTAGACGGCCTGGATCGAGGTGATCGAGCCGGTCTTGGTCGAGGTGATGCGTTCCTGCAGACGACCCATTTCATCGGCCAGGGTCGGCTGGTAACCGACGGCTGATGGCATGCGCCCGAGCAGCGCCGAGACTTCGGTGCCGGCCAGCGTGTAGCGATAGATGTTGTCGACGAAAAACAGGATGTCCTTGCCCTTGCCGGTGGCCGGATCGATGTCGTCGCGGAAATATTCGGCCATGGTCAGGCCGGTCAGGGCGACGCGCAGGCGGTTGCCCGGCGGCTCGTTCATCTGGCCGTAGACCATCGCCACTTTCGACTGCTGGATGTCGTCGAGCTTGACCACGCCCGCTTCGATCATCTCGTGGTAGAAGTCGTTGCCTTCGCGGGTACGCTCACCGACGCCGGCGAACACCGACAGGCCGGCATGCTGGGTGGCGATGTTGTTGATCAGCTCAAGCATGTTGACGGTCTTGCCGACACCGGCGCCGCCGAACAGGCCGACCTTGCCGCCCTTGGCGAACGGGCAGACCAGGTCGATGACCTTGATGCCGGTTTCGAGCAGGTCGTTGCTCGATGCCTGGTCGTCATAGGCGGGAGCCGCGCGGTGGATAACCCACCTTTCCTTCTCGCCAATCGGGCCGGCTTCATCGATCGGATTGCCAAGCACATCCATGATGCGACCGAGGGTCTCCTTGCCGACCGGCACCTTGATGCCTTCGCCGGTGTTGTTTGCAACGAGGCCGCGCTTGAGGCCGTCGGTCGAGCCGAGCGCGATCGTGCGCACGACGCCGTCACCGAGCTGCTGCTGCACCTCGAGCGTGATCGCCATGCCGTCGATGGTCAGCGCGTCGTAGATCTTCGGCACGGATTCACGCGGGAATTCGACGTCGACGACGGCGCCGATGATTTGTACGACTTTGCCTTGGTTCATGCTGGTGACTCCGGTAGCATTCAAACGTTGTTGGTTTCGCGTGGCGGTTGCCGGAAGCCATTAATTTCTTGGGAGTGGGGGCGGGGCGGTTAGGGGTGAGGGGGAGGAGCGAAAGGCGAGCTTGTCCCGCCCATTTCCTATCGGCTGCCCACTTCCCGCCCCCATCAGACTGCTGCCGCGCCGCCGACGATCTCCGAGATTTCCTGGGTGATCGCGGCCTGACGGGCCTTGTTGTAGATCAGGGTCAGTGTGCCGATGGCCTTGGTCGCGTTGTCTGACGCGCTCTTCATGGCCACCATGCGCGCCGCATGTTCACTGGCGAGGTTTTCGAGAGTCGCCTGATAGACCAGCGATTCGACGTAGCGCGTCAGCACGTGATCGAGAACCGTGGCGGCATCGGGCTCGTAGATATAGTCCCAGGCGTGCGTGCTTTGCAGTTCGTCCGACGGTGGCAGCGGCAGCAGCTGGTCGACCGTCGCCTTCTGCGTCATGGTGTTGACGAAATCGTTGTAGACCAGCGACAGGCGATCGACGCGACCTTCGGTATATGCGTCGAGCATGACCTTGATCACGCCGATCAACTGGTCGATCTGCGGCTTCTCGCCGAGATGAGTGACGCTGCCGACCATGTTCACCTTGAGTCGGCGGAAGTATGAAGTCGCCTTCTGGCCGATGCAGACCATGTCGACTTCGACGCCCTTGTCCAGCCAACCGCGGATCTCGCCAAGCAGACTGCGGAACAGGTTGGTATTGAGCCCGCCGCAGAGGCCGCGATCGGTCGAGACGACGACAAAGCCGACGCGTTTGACGTCGCTGCGTTCGACCATGAACGGATGCTTGTACTCGCTGTTGGCACGCGCGATATGGCCGATCGCCTGGCGCATCAGGCGCGCATAGGGACGCGACGCCTTCATCAGGTCCTGCGCCTTGCGGATTTTTGATGCCGAGACCATTTCCAGCGCACGCGTCACCTTGCGGGTGTTCTGCACGCTCTTGATCTTGGTTTTGATTTCTCTGCCGCCGGCCATTGTTTACCTCGCCTTTCGCTTTGCAGCTTGAGGAATCGGGTGCGGGCGTGGGGATTTTGGGGGTCGGATATCGTTAGCGGTGAATCGTGAGTGTGATCGGGAATCGGCTTACCGTTTCCCTATTCCGCTCACTGCTGACAGCTCACCAGCTTCCTGTCGTCTTGAATTCATCCAGGCCGCGCTTGAACTGGCCTTCGATGTCCTTGTCCCAATTGCCGGTGTCGACGATGTTCTTCATCAGCTCGGCATGGTTGCTGTGGAAATGCTGGTGCAGGGCGGCTTCGAACGGCAGGATCTTGGCGATCGGCAGGTCGTCGAGGTAACCCTTTTCCGCTGCATAGATCGACAGCGACAACTCGGCAATCGACAGCGGTGCGTATTGCTTCTGCTTCATCAGCTCGGTGACGCGCTGTCCGCGCTCAAGCTGGGCGCGTGTGGCTGCATCGAGATCCGAGGCGAACTGGGCAAACGCGGCCAGCTCGCGGAACTGGGCGAGGGCAAGCTTCACGCCACCGGAAAGCTTCTTGACGATCTTGGTCTGCGCGGCGCCACCGACGCGCGAAACCGAGACACCGGCGTTGACGGCCGGACGGATACCCGCGTTGAACAGGTCGGTCTCGAGGAAGATCTGGCCGTCGGTGATCGAGATCACGTTGGTCGGCACGAAGGCCGAAACGTCGCCGGCCTGGGTTTCGATGATCGGCAAGGCGGTCAGCGAACCGGTCTTTCCAGTCACCGCGCCGTTGGTCTGCTTCTCGACGTATTCCTCGTTGACGCGAGCAGCGCGCTCGAGCAAACGGGAATGCAGGTAGAACACGTCACCCGGATAGGCTTCGCGGCCCGGTGGGCGCTTGAGCAGCAACGAGATCTGGCGGTAGGCCCAGGCCTGCTTGGTCAGATCGTCATAGACGATCAGAGCGTCTTCGCCGATATCGCGGAAGAACTCGCCCATCGAGCATCCGGAATAAGGCGCGATGTACTGCAAGGCCGCTGATTCGGAGGCCGAGGCGGCGACAATGATCGTGTGCTTGAGCGCATCATGTTCCTCAAGCTTGCGCACGACGTTGGCGATCGAGCTTTGCTTCTGGCCGATTGCGACGTAGATGCATTTGATGCCGGAATCTTTCTGGTTGATGATCGCGTCGATGGCCAGGGCAGTCTTGCCGGTCTGGCGATCGCCGATGATCAGCTCGCGCTGGCCGCGGCCGATCGGGATCATCGAGTCCACCGACTTGTAGCCGGTCTGCACCGGCTGGTCGACCGATTTGCGCCAGATCACGCCCGGGGCGACCTTTTCGATCGGCGCGCTGTGCTTGGCATTGATCGGACCCTTGCCATCGATCGGGTTGCCAAGTGCGTCGACAACACGGCCGAGCAGTTCGCGGCCGACCGGTACTTCGAGGATCTTGCCGGTGGTCTTGACCGTGTCGCCTTCGCGCAGGTGCTCGTAAGCGCCGAGGACGACGCAACCGACCGAGTCGCGCTCAAGGTTTAGGGCCAGCGCGATCGTGTCGCCGGGCATCTCGACCATTTCGCCGGACATCACGTCATTGAGGCCGTGCACGCGCACGATGCCGTCGGAAACACTGGTGATCGTGCCCTCGTTGCGCGCATCGGCGGTGAGCTTGAACTCCTCGATGCGGTGCTTGATGAGTTCGCTGATTTCAGACGGATTGATCGTGGTAGCCATGGTCGTTTCCCGGTTCTCGAGTGTGTGGCGGATGTTCTTTGTGTGCCACCAGCGGTGAGCGAAAAGCGGGTGCGCGGCGGGTTGTTGCCCTCCCCGCTTACCGCTTACCGCTACCCCGTTCACTGAACAAGAGCCTGTTCGAGGCGCGCAAGACGGCCGCGCACCGAACCATCAATGACGATCTCGCCGGCGTCGATGACCGCGCCGCCGAGCATCTTCGGATCGATCGACTGGGTCAGCTCGATGTTCCGATTGAAGCGACGCTTGAGTGCGGCGCCGATCTTTTCGAGTTCTGCCGCGTCGACCCGTGTCGCCGTGCGCAGACGCACTTTCAGCGTCCGTTCCGAGTCAAGCTTGAGCTGCTCGAACAGGGCGGCGATCTCCGGCATTACCGGCAAACGGCCGTTGTCGGCAAGCAGGCTGATGAAGCGTCCGAAATCGGTATCGACCTTTTCGCCATGCGGCAGGAACAGCGACGCGAGTTCGCCGCTGCTCAGGCGTGGATTGCCAAACAGGGCAACCACGCGTGAATCGGCAGCGACTTCGGCGGCGAAGGCGAGCTTCTCGGCCCAGCCGGACAGTGCCGAATGCGAGAGCGCCGTCTCGAATGCGGCGCGTGCGTACGGTCGGGCCAGGGTCAGTGCGCTCGACATGGGTCCTAGATCTCGCTCACGAGCTGATCGAGCAGATCCTTGTGCGCGTTGGCATCGATCTCGCGCTTGAGAATCTTCTCGGCACCGGCAATTGCCAGCGAGGCGACCTTGGTGCGCAACTCCTCGCGAGCACGATGGGCCATGCTTTCGATTTCAGCAGCCGCAATCGCCTTCTGCTTGGTGCCTTCGACGATGGCGTCGGTGCGTGCCTTGTCGACGATCTGGCTGGCCTGCTGGGTTGCCTTTTCAACGATCGCAACCGCATCGACGCGCGCCTTGCGGATCTCGTCGGCAACGCGTGCATCGGCGTCGGCCAGTTCCTGGCGGGCGCGATCAGCAGCGGCGAGACCTTCGGCGATCTTGGCCTGACGCTCTTCGATGGCCGCGATGATCGGCGGCCAGATGAATTTCATCACTAGCAGGGCGACGGCAAAAAACGCCAGGCCCTGAATCACCAGTGTGATATTGGGAATCATTGCTCTTGCTCCTGCATCACGGCGACCGTCAGGCCGCCGCGCGGATGCCAGTGTTGATCTATTACTTGACGCCGAGGGTGGCGAGCAACGGGTTCGCGAACAGCAGCAGCAGGGCGATGGCGACGCCGATGATCGGCACCGCATCGAGCAAGCCGGCGACGATGAACATCTTGGTCTGCAGCATCGGGGTGAGTTCC
The DNA here is from genome assembly GCA_016721015.1 of Lysobacterales bacterium. Taxonomy (GTDB): domain Bacteria; phylum Pseudomonadota; class Gammaproteobacteria; order Xanthomonadales; family Rhodanobacteraceae; genus Dokdonella. The sequence goes on along the minus strand of JADKJL010000007.1, from coordinate 38,269 downwards.
GGCTGGCGCGATGCGCCTTCGAGGAACTTGCCGCCGAGGATGGCGAAGCCGATCGCCGTTCCGAGTGCGCCGAATCCGATCAGGAGGGCGGCGGCGATGACCGTCATGCTGAGCAGGTCGCCGACCTGGGCAACGTTTGCGATGGTTTCCATGGTTCTCTCCGTGTCTCTGAAGTTGAATGAAATAGGGACTAGCTTTTGGTTGAAGCGTGCGGGCAGGGGTGCCCGCTGTTGGATTGTTGCGATAAAAGATGAAACTAGTGGTGCTCCGCCGCCATGCTCAGATAGACGATGGTGAGCACCATGAAGATGAAGGCTTGCAGGGTAATGATCAGGATATGGAACGCGGTCCAGACGAATCCGGCGATAACCTGGCCTGCGCCGAGAAAAAAGGTCGAGACACTCAGATGGTCAAGCGAGGCGCCCAGGGTCATGACCGCGATCAGGATAAAGATCAGCTCGCCGGCGTACATGTTGCCGAACAGTCGCAGCGACAGCGACAGCGGCCGCACCGCTTCCTCGATCACGCGCAAGAGCAGGTTGGCCGGTGCGAACCACGGACCAAACGGCGCCGTGAACCACTCCTTGAAGAATCCGAAAAATCCCTTGTGCTTGAGGCCGACATACTGGATCAGCAGGAAAACACGGTCAACATGCCGACGGTCGTATTCAGGTCGGCGGTCGGCACGACGCGCAGGAAGGCGTGCGCCCGGTCGTGGCCAGCCAACTGGTGGGCGCCCGCCCAGGCCCAGGGCAGCAGATCCACCGGCAGCATGTCCATGAAGTTCATCAGGAACACGAGCATGAAAATGGTCAGCGACAGCGGCGCGATGAGCTTGCTGCGACCGTGGAAGGTTTCGCGAACCATGCCGTCGACGAATGACAGAACCATTTCAATCGTGCATTGCATCTTGCCGGGCACGCCGGAAGTCGCGCGCCGCGAAACGCTCATGAACAGCCAGATGAATACCAATACGCAGAGCAGCATGAAGAAAATGCTGTCGATATTGATCAGCCAGAACTGGCCTTGAGTACCCGGCATCTGGACCTGCAAGTGATGCAGGTGATGCTTGATGTACTCGGTCATGTTCGGCGATGCGTGTTCGCTGGCCATCGTGCTACCTGATTGCAATGAGGCTGATCCAGAATGAAAACTGCGCTGCCAGAATGCCGGCGATCAGACCGGCAAAAGGCAGTTTCAAGACTGCGATGGCCAGTGTCAGCGCCAGGCACAGCCAAAACCACTTGATAACTTCCGCCACATAGGCGGAACGCAATGCATCGCGTGCCGGGGCGACTCCCCGCCCGAACAGGCGCAAGGCAAACAGCCCGTTGCCGATCGCGATGATCGCACCACCCGCGAAGGTCGCTGCGCCGATTCGCCAGCCATACACCGAGGCGATCAAGGCCACCACAAGGGTCACCCCGATCTGCAAAAGCGTGGTGCGAACCGCCACGCGCCAGCCATAGGCGATGGAATTGCGCACCTGAACCTGCTCGAATGCTTGGAGGAATTACGGACAACCAGCAAAAACGCTGCCTGCAGAGCCGACGAATTATATCAGCAGGGACTTCGCGGTCGCAACCGAGTATCGCCGTCGGTGCAGCCCTGCTTGAGTGCCTGTTCGAGACGCGATTTCCTGCGAATCGGTGAAATGTTCTGGTCAAACCCATGAATGCCGAGTGTCGCTGTTTGCCTGGAGGCTCACAGGGTGCTGGCGCGATGCGCATTGCGCGGCGCTACGTCTCCGACCGTGCGTCCATGTGCCGCATCGGTGGTGGCGATTTCCGCTCGGGCGTCTCGTTTCGATGGGGCGAGGTCGAGCAATCCGGTCGTTGATCGGCCTGCCGGTTGCCGCTGGCACCGTGCGCTCGGCATAATCAGGAGTCCGGGCTCGACCCCCGCTGCGTCAGAGACCTTGTTCCGATGAGCCAATCTGCCGATGCCTACCTCGAATTGCCGGCTGGACAAGCGGTGTATGCCGAGGGTGATCCCGGCTTGACGATGTACATCATCGAATCGGGGAGTGTCGACCTGATGCTGGCGGTTCGCGGGGCCGATCCAATTGCCAGCCTTGGTCCGGGCGACTTCTTCGGCGAAGGCTCGCTGCTCGATGACCAGCCGCGCTTCAGCTCGGCGATCGTGCGCAAGCCGGCACGTCTGCTCAAGATCGAGCGCTCCGCTTTGGCCGACCTGCTGGGTCAGGATGTCGGTATTGCCATCGCCCTCCTGCGCAAGTTGGCGCAGCGCAACCAGCAATCCGAGATCCGACTCGCCTCCGCGCTGGTCGAGGCGAATTCCCGCAAGGGCAAGCCGGCCAATGCCGCGTCAGCGGAACGCTTTGCCCCGCCATCCGCGCCAACCCCGGAAACCGTCAAACAATCGGCAAAGTCGATGCCCGCGGAATCGCGGACCACGATCGAGCCGCCACGGGCCTCGCCACCGGCCGCGAAATTGCGCGGCGGCTGCGTGCTAAGGCACGCCAGCGGCGGGTCGTTCGCGCTCGACCCGGCAATCAACGAATTCCTGGTCGGCCGTCCCGACCCGGGTGCCGGGGTCAACCCGGAAGTCAATCTCAGCGATGTCGATCCGACGCGCAGCTTGAGCCGCCGTCATGCGAAGCTTGTTCGCAAGGGCCAGCTCTTCTTCGTGCGCGAGGAAACCCGCACCGTAAATGGCACGTTTGTGAACAATACAAGAATCGGAACGGGCGTGGATGTCCCGATCAAGCCCGGTGATACGCTGCGCTTCGGTGCAGTCGAAGTCGAATTTTCTGCCGCTTGATGCGGCTCTGAGAGGGAAGAAGATGAGTAGCCGCGAATTGCCAGAGTCCCTGTCCGGGGTGGATCTCGGGGTCATCGATGCGCTCAAGGCGCTGAAGGAAGAGGCCGATATCCTGCGCGATCGCCTGTCCGGTCTCGATGCGGTCAAGGCCGATTTCGATCCAGCCGTGTTCAGCCGTGTCAGTGCCGATTACAAGAAGCAGCTTGCGGTTCTCGAAGCCAAGGCCGAGCCCATGCGCCAGCAGGCACGAGAATCCTATTCCCGGCTGCGTGGGGCGCTGGCCGAGATCACCAACGCACACGAAGCGGTCAAGCTCGATCGACAGGAGATTGAATTGCGCCGCAAGCTCGGCGAGTTCAGCGAGGAGGAATTCAAGAAGCGCCTGCAGGCGATCGAAATCGCCCTGACCGAGCGTGCGGCTGCGCACAAACAGGGCGAGGCACTGCGCGGGCGATTCCTCGAAGTGTTTTCGAACGAGGACGAGTTGCTCCAGGCGCCGGCTCACGGGCCTGCGAGTACGCAGGAAATGCCGATTGCCGAGGATATCGATATTCCGATGGATCTCGCTGCCCTCGAAATTCCGGCCGCGCAGACCCAGATCCTGCAGGTGCTCAAATTGCCCGAGCCGCCAAGAGTGCCCGCCGCTCCCGGTGCCAAGCCACCTGCGTTTGGTGCGAGTGCGACGATGTCCCTGCGCACCGGCCGGCTGGTTCCGCAGAACCCGGAAGCCGGACGCGCGGCCATCCCATTGCCGCCGAAGCCGGTGTCCATTGGCGCCGATGCGAGCAACGAGATCCGCATCGGTGGCCCCGGCGTTGAAGTTCATCACGCCCGCATAACGGTCGATTCGCACGGCTACACCTTGAGCGATCTCGGCAGCAAGTCGGGAACCCGGGTCAATGCCGAAGCGATCCAGACACGCCTGCTCAAGCACGAGGATGTGATCCAGATCGGAATGGCGCGGTTCGTCTTCCGCGAAGGTTGAGATGGCACTCGAAATACGCGAGGAAGCGGTCGGTGAAGTGCGTATCTTCGGTTTGACCGGCCGTCTCGATTCCGACACGGCGGCGGATCTCGAGCTGGCGGCACAGGATCTGATCGATGCCGGGGCACGTGATTTCGTCGTCGACTTGTCCGGGGTTGGCTATGTCAGCAGTGCCGGATTGCGCGTCTTGCTGATGATCGGAAAGTCGATCGACGGCAAGGGCAGTCTGCGTCTGTGCGGGCTGAATGCGACGGTGCGGCAGGTCTTCGATGTCGCCGGCTTCACCCAGCTGTTCGTCATCGGCGCCGACCGCGCTGCCGTCTTGCCACGCAACAAGGCAAAAACATCGTCGGCGGAGTCCACCCCGGCTGAATCTCTGGCCGCCGTCGCTCGCCGGCTGCTGGGTGCCTCACGGACGGGATTCGATGGTGCCAAGAATGATCCCGGTCGGGTTGCCGACGCATCTCGCTTGCTGACCAGGCGCTGATACGCCAAGACTCCGGGTCTGCTCCCGGCGACTTGCCCAACAGGCACGCGGCTTGCGTCAGTCGCGACTGAGCAAGAGCAGGGTCAGATCATCCGCGGCATCGGCGCTGCCGACAAACGCATCCAGTTGCTTGTTGATTTCAGCAAGGATCGCGGGCGCCTGGCCGGCACGCTTCATCGCTGTCATCGCCCGCTCGATGCCGAATTGTTCACCCTCGATGTCCTGCGCCTCGTCGAGTCCATCCGTGAACAGGAGCAGGCAGTCTCCATGTGCCAGGATAATGCTCGATGAGCAGAAACGGGTTTGTGCATTCGCGCCGAGAGCCGCTCCGGGCTCAAGCACCAGTTGCTCGACCTTTCCGTCCGCCGCGCGCAGCAACGGCGGCGGGTGACCAGCGTTGGCAATCTCGATAGCGCCACTTTCAACATCGAGGGCAATGACCTGGGCAGTGACAAACATGCCGGCTTCGAGCTCCTCGATCAGCAGGATGTTCAGCGTGACCAGAAGGTCGAGCGGCGTGCCGGCCTGATTTGCCAACAGGCGCATGGCCATGCCGAAGCGGGCCATGACGAGGGCGGCCGAAACGGCCTTGCCGGAGACGTCGGCAATGACCATGCCGACCCGGCCATCGGTAAAATGAAAATAATCATAATGATCGCCACCCACCACGCGTGCTGGTACGTAGGCTTCGGCCAACTGGTAGCCGGGCAGGCGCACGGTGCTTTGCGGCAGAAAGTGTTGCTGCACACGTCGGGCAAGGAGCAGGTCGCGCTCAGCGACACGACGATCAGGATGGTTGCCACGCTCGGCTTCGAGCAGACCGGCGAGGACGCTGGCGATGCCCTTGGCCAAGGATCGATCCATCGGGTTCCAGGTGTCGGAACGCTCGGATTCGGCAACCATGACACCCATTGTTTCGCCGCCGAGGATGACTGGCGCGGCGAGGATTCCGGTCGGCGCACCGGCAACGCCCAACGGCTCGATGACCGAGGCGCCGCCGGCGACGCCATCGACATGGCGCAGGCAAGCCTGGGCCAGGGCGAGGCTGATCGCGCGCTGCGCATCGCTCGCTGCCTGGTCTTGCCCATAGGCGACGAGGGTGCGACTGCCTGGTCGGGTCACAAACAAGCTGATCCGCTGACAGCCGACGAATCGATCGCGGACTGCCTCCAGGACCTGGCTGATCAACACCGCCGCTCCTTCACGCCGGGCCGGCACCGCCGCGATCCATGCCAGCAGCTCGATGCGTTCGACGAGTTGCGGAAACGAACTTTCCGCGCCCTGACGCGGGGTCTGCGAATCGACCGTGTTCACGGTGACTGCCACTTCGCCGATGACGAGGTCGACCGAGCCCTCGATACGCAGTTCGCCGCGCAGGGGCTGGCCACGGTAGAGGATGCCGTTGGCGCTGCCGAGATCGTGGATGCGCCAGATTCCGTCGCTGCCACAGATCATCTCGGCATGTCGGCGCGAGACGGTGGAGTCATCGATGCGGATATCGGAGTACGCTCCGCGTCCGATCACGGCAGATTCGCTGAAGCTGAATTGTTGGCCGGCAAGCGGGCCGCCAGTGATGGTCAGGTTCGGCATGATCGCGGCAGTGTCGCATGGTCGCGGAGGCGAGTGAATCTTTCACTGAAAAGCGGGCAACACCTGCAATTGCTCGGCAACTGCTCCTGCGTTGTGCTGCACAAGGATGTGCGAATGCCGCGAGCGCAGGCGACGGCATGGATGCCGGAGGTAGAGCAACGCAGGAGCAGTTGCCGGATGCGCTTGAGCGGCCTCTCGACGGCTGTTCCAGACGCCGTTCTCGACTGCTGTTCCCGACGCAGTTCTCGACCGCTGTTCCTGACGCGGTTCTCGACCGCTGTTCCTGACGCGGTTCTACCTCCTCCATCCTTGGAGTCGTACCTCCCCCATCCATCTGTCTCTTGATCACAACTTTTTGGCGCTGTGACAATTCAGCAACCTATGCATGCAGGCTCGTCACCACCCGCTGAGGCTTTTTTGTGGGAGCGACTTCAGTCGCGATGCTCTGGTTTTACGCTCTTCTGCCCCGCGCCGAGGGAGCACAAAAGGTGAGGGCATCGCGACTGAAGTCGCTCCCACGAAATACTGAGATTGCGCCTGAAGTCTGACATGAGCTTGTCCAAGCGTCGGGCCGACAAGCTGTTTTCTGCCGCGGCAGGGATTCGGTTGCCAAGCTTTGCGAAAGCTTGGACCGATTGCGAAAGTTGTGATCAAGAGACAGCCCATCCATGGGGTCGTACCTCCTGCATCCATGCAGTCGTCCTGCATTGCAGACATACATGCCATCCATGGCAATCGTCTGCAATTGCTCGGCAACTGCTCCTGCGTTGCTCTACCTCCTGCATCCATGCAGTCGTCCTGCATTGCAGACATACATGCCATCCATGGCAATAAAAAACCGGACGGCGAACCGTCCGGTTTGAGTGCGTTGCGACCAATCTTGGGGAGGGGGCCGCAACGCAATACCTTGCTTGAAGCGATTACTTGCCCGAAGCGGCCTTCTTGACCGAATTGACCTGCTTGGTCACTGCTTCGTTGGTGGCTTCGAACGAACCCTTGATCAGGTTGCCGAGCTGCTCGTTGGTCTTCAGAGTCAGACCGATCACTTCCTGGTTGGTCGCGTACAGCTTCTCGGCCGATTCCTTGGCCAGCTGGATGCCTTTCGGCCAGATTGACTTGGCGCCTTCGAAGTCACGGATCTCGGAAGCTTCGGCCCAGAACGCGTTGGACGCGTTGACGTGGTTTTCCATGGCCTTCAGCTGCAGACCGGCGATGCTCTCGAAACCAGCCAGAGCAACGCTTTGGGCCTTGACGGCGGCGTCGGCAATGTTCTTGCCAAAGGAAAGGAACTGCGAATTCATTTGCTCGTACATGGGGTAACTCCCTCTCTAAGAGTGTTGGTGAGGTGCACTCTAGCAAAGAGTTTGGTGCAGCGCAACATAATATTGCCAAGAACGATAGGCTGCATTCATTAAACGATATGATTCAGTGAGTTGAGGGATGATGGTTGATGTGCAAGCGCAATATCCGTCGGGCCTTTCAGGCCTGCGGCCCCTCATAGCGGCAACCCGAGGTACAGGTCTCGTGCACCACGACGCGGGCGATCAGGGGCAGGGTCGGCTGGAGTGCGTTCCAGATCCATACGGCGAGATTCTCGCTGGTCGGATTGTCGAGACCAGGAACGTCATTCAGATAGTGATGGTCGAGCTGCTCGAACAGCGGCGCGAAGGCGGCTTTGACCTCGGAGAAATCGCAGACCCAGCCGAGCGTCGGCTCGATCGCGCCACGCAGATGGATTTCAATCTCGAACGAATGCCCGTGCAGACGCGCACATTTGTGGCCTTCCTGTACATTCGGCAAGCGATGGGCCGCTTCGATGCGGAATTTCTTGAAGATTTCCATGGACTGTCGCCGTCATGCTGATGAATGGCGAGCTTCGCCGAACGCCAAGGATAACGTCGTTGTGACGAAAGCGCTTGCCGGGCGCTATTGGGTGGATCCTATTTGCTGATTTGCATCGAACCTCATCTGGCGGAAACCGCTGCCCCGACGTAAACCCACTCCTGGCCGGATGTTCTCGGCGCAATGAGACCTCAGCGACATGCTAAGTCAAGCGATACCCGCTCGATCTCGACGCGTTGTTCTTCGTGGGAGCGACTTCAGTCGCGATGCTCTTTACGCTCCGAAGCGGAGTAAAGATCGAGAGGAGAGCGAACTCATCGGAGGCGGTCTCAGTTCACCATCAACGGAATGTGTTCAGGTCTCGCCGAGAAAATGGCGGGCTATCGCGAGCGCCATGCGGTAGGGCTCGGGGTCGTTGCGGTTGCTCAGGATGATCACACTCAAGTGCCGCTGCGGGTAGCGCACGATGACATTGCGGAAGCCGATGCTCTCGCCGGAGTGCCAGAGCGAATCGCCGGTGAGTCGCCAACCCAAGCCGTAGGCGACATCCGGGTCGTCGGTGGGCGTCCAGGCGGTGAAGGCGAGTCGGCGCGAAGCATCACTGAGCAATCGGTTGTCGTAAAGCGCCGCATCCCAGCGTGCCAGATCGTCGATCGACGAGTAGATGCCGCCATCGCCGAGCACCGCGCTGGTCGTGCTCTGGTCGGTGCGCGACCAGCCGGTGGCCGTTTCGCTGTAACCATAGGCGCGATGACTGACCGACGGGCCGCCATTGACGTAGGCCAGGGTATGGCTCATGCGGAGCGGCTCGAAGATACGCCGTTTCAGGAAATCCTCGAAGCGCATTCCCGACGCCTTCTCGACGATCAGCGCGAGCATCGAATAGCCGCCGTTGCTGTAGCGATAGTGGCTGCCGGGAGCAAAGTACAGATGATCCTGCGCCTCCAGCAGATGCAACACATCGCTGTCGCGCAGCTGGGTGGTCTGTGTCGCCGGCATCACGTCCTCATAATCGATCATGCCGCCGGTGTGGCTGAGCAAGTGACGGATCGTGATTGCATCGGTGACCGCAGGCAGCGAGGGTAGCCATTGGCGCATGGGCTCATCGAGTGAAAGCCGCCCGTCCTCGGCCAGCAGCAGGATCGCGGCCGCGGTGAACTGCTTGGTCACCGAGGCCAGACGGTAATTCGTCGCCGCGGTCGCGACTTCGTGGTCTTCGAGATTGGCCAGGCCATAGCCTTTCTGCACAATGGGCTTGCCATCGCGAATGACCAGCACCGAGGCACCAGGAACATCGCCTTGGTAGGCCTGCATGATCGTGTCGATCGCGGAATCATCCGTCATGGTTTTTGCTCCGCTCGCACAGCCTACGCTCGCGATCACAAAACCCGTCAGCAGCGCGAGTCGCGCGATGAGCCCAGCCAGGCGCTTGTTTACTTCAGCTGCGCGATCACGTTCATTCAATTGGCACGTCATAGATCGTCTCCGGCGAAGGTTCGGGCTCGAAGCGGTAGTGCCACCACTCCATCAGGTAATTCTGGAAGCCGGCCGCTTGCATCGCTTCGCGCATCCGCTGGCGATTGGCGCGTTGTGGGTCGCTGACCCGTTTCGAATCGGTATGCGCGCGTGGATCGAAGAAATCGAAATCCGTGCCCATGTCGATCGCCTTGCAGTGCGCTGCATGGTCATCACATTGCTGCAGGGTCAGATCGATCGTGGCGCCGCGGCTGTGCCCCGAGACCGGTGCAATGTAATCGCCGAGCAACTCGGACTTGTCAAGATTCGGGTAATGCCGTGTCTTGGTTTTCTGATCCTTCGCGTCGCTGGCCCATTCGACAAAGTGGCGCACGGCACGCGCCGGGCGATAGCAGTCGTAGATCCTCAGGCGCATGGAACGCTTGCGCAGATCGCGTTCAACTTCGGCCAGCGCTTGTGCAACCGGCGATTTGAGCAGGCAGCGGGCGGCCTCATAACCATCGATGGGTTCGCCGACGAAGTTGTCATTGCCGGCATAGCGCATGTCGAGCGTGATGTCGGGGACAAGCTGGCGAATGTCGACCAGGTCGGCCTCTGCCGCCGTGGTCGCATTCGACAGCACGGGATCGGCGCCGAGTGCCGCGTGCATGCCTGGCAAGCCGAGGCTCGTGCACAGGGCGAGGAGCAGGGTGAGTCGCTCAATCACAATCGCCAACCCGCGTGAAGGCGAGATCCTCGTAGTCGAAACTGAAATCAGCCTCGGGGTCGACCTTGCGCATGTGCAAACCCGGCGCATCGCCGGGCGTGAAATCGAGCCAGGCCTCGGCATCGACGCTGTCGACATCCCAGTCGACCAGGTCGCGAGCGCCCACGCGCATCAGCGTGCCGCGCATGAGCGGCGATTTCACCGAGCGGAAGCGGACGCGATGTTTCACCGCACAGATCGACACTTCGCCAAACCACGGATCGCGCCAGACCCCGAGCAAGCCTTTCAACTGGCTCGCTTGAGTCGGCTTGCGAGCGCGTGTATCCGGGGCGGCGTGGTCAGTGGTCGAGGAGCGATCGGCGGCGAGATCGGCGGCATAGTCGGCGATGCCGCGCGCATCTTTCGGCGCGGTGAACTGTTTGACCAAGGCCTCGCCGAGTACCGTTCTCGCTTCGCCGGCCTCGCCATTGATCAGGATGACAAAGCCGGACTTTCGATCGGGCAACAGCATCATCATCGAGTACATTCCGGACAACGTGCCGGTATGCGAGACCGTCCATTCGCCATCGACATCGCCGAGGCGGAAGCCAAAGGCATAGAGCCAGGCGTGGGTGCGATCCCAGGCGCGGCGTCGCGCCGAAATCGGCATCGGTGTATGCGGCATCCACATCGCTGCGCGTTGTTCCCCGGACAACCATTCCTTCTGCCGGGCATCGGGAGTCAGCCAGTTGCCGGCCCAGCGCAGCATGCCATCGAGGCTGCAGCGGATGCCACCGGCGGCGGCCGAGGTGATTTCGGAAACGCTGTCGCCATCCGCGCCGACCACGATGTTGCGCCCCTTGCCATAGCGATGCGGCTGCGCGATATCGTCGTCGGCCAAGGACTTCCACGCTCCGACGCGACAATCCAGCCCGAGTGGCGCGAACACCTCGGTACGCATCAGCTCCTCGTAGCTCGCGCCGCCTGCCGCCGCCGCGACTTCGCCGGCGACGACGTAGAGCAGGTTGTCGTAGGCGTAGCCCGCGCGAAAGCTGTACTTCGGCTTGATGTGTCCGAGGCCGGCAAGAATATCGGCGCGGGTGAAATCGTTCGGCTCGGGCCACAACATCAAATCACCGCCGCCCTCGGGCAGGCCGCTGTTGTGCACGAGCAAGTCACGCACTTGCATGTTCGACGTCACCCACGGATCGAACATGCGGAACTGCGGCAGATGCTGGGTGACCGGATCATCCCAGCGCAGCTTGCCGGCATCGACCAGGCGCGCGAGCAGGCTGGCCGTCATCGCCTTGCTGTTGGAGGCGATCTTGAACAGGGTTTGTTGGGTGATTTTCTTGCCCGAACCTGCGGCGCGTTCGCCGGTCGTGCGCGTGTAGACGATTTCGCCATTGTCGATGACGCCGATGGCAAGGCCCGGCAGGTGATAGCGCTGCACGGTTTCATCAAAGGCCTGGTCGAGGCGCTGTTTGCTCGGTGCAGCGATGGCCGAGGTGCCGGCAAACAGCAGGACGCAGATTCCGACGCGAATCTTGTGCATGGGTTTCACTCCTTCTGCCAGGCGGGCTCCGACAATTCGCCGAAACACATCTGGGCATGAGTCTGGCGTTGCCTTGCGATCGTCCAGCGACCCCTGTCGACGAGCACTTCGGCGGCGAGTGGCCTTGAATTGTAGGTCGAGGCCATCGAGGCGGCATAGGCGCCGGTGGTGCGGATCATCATCAGGTCGCCCGCGGCACACTCCGGCACACTCCGGCCACGGGCGAAGGTATCGCCGGTTTCGCAGACCGGGCCGACGATGTCGTACTCGACGTGCGGCAAGTGATTCGGTGAGACCGCGACGATGTCATGCCAGGCGTCGTAGAGGCTCGGGCGGGCGAGATCATTCATCGCCGCGTCAAGGATCAGGAAATTTCGCTCACCGCCGCGCTTGATGCGGATCACCCGGCTCAGCAGGATGCCCGCTTCGGCCACCAGCCAGCGACCGGGTTCAAGCACAAGGCGGCCGCTGTAGTCATGCAGGGCATCGCGGACGGTTTCAACATAGTCAACGGCCGATGGCACGCGATCTTGGCCTTCGCGATAGCAGACGCCGAGTCCGCCGCCGATGTCGATCGAATGGATTACGTAACCATCGGCCTCGAGTTCGCGGCGAAACGCGGCGACCCGTTCGAGCGCTTGGCGAAACGGTTCGAGATTGAGGATCTGCGAGCCGATATGCACATGCAGGCCGTTGATGCGCAGGTTCGGAAAACGCAGGCGTTGGGCAAACCATTGCCTCGCCTGATCCACGCTGACGCCAAATTTGTTCTCTGACCTTCCGGTGGAGATTTTTGCATGGGTTTGCGCATCGACATCAGGATTGATTCGTATCGCAACGTTGGCGATTTGCGCACGTTCGGCCGCGATGTGTTGCAGGGTCTCCAGTTCATCGAACGATTCGACATTGAAGCGGGAGATCCCGGCGCCGAGTGCGATGCGCATCTCCTCGGCAGTCTTGCCGACACCGGAGAAGACGATGCGGGCCGGATCGATGCCGGCTTCGAGCGCACGCCGGAGTTCGCCGGCCGAGACGATATCCGCCCCAATCCCGGCGGCGGCCATCATCTGCAGAATCGCCCGCAACGGATTCGCCTTCACGGCAAAGCAGATCTGCGCATCGAGCCCGTTCAAGGCGCGCTGCAGCTCATGGATGCGCCGGCGGATTGCGCTGGCAGAATAGACGTGACACGGCGTGCCGACGCGTGTCGCCAAGGCCGCAAGATCGACACCATCGAAGGCGGCACCGGTGTTTGCAGTTTCTCCCGCGCGGCGGCTCGATGTCGCAGGGTCGGCTGAAATCAGCATGCTCACTATGTCCACAAAAGAAAACGTGGCGAAGCCGGCGTTGGAGAATTTGGGACCGGCCGCCACGCTGGGAAAGAGTCGGTGATCCGGGCTGGCCGGATCACCGTGAAACCACCTAGAAGTTGGCCGTTACCGTCAACTGCGCAAAACGCGGGTTCTGGAAGCGGATCGGCTGGCGGAATGTTTCGCTGAGCGAACTGGAAATATCGGTCTGCAGATCTTGATCAACGGCGGTCGTGCGCTGCTGGTTGAGCAGGTTGTAGATGGCAAACTTGACCTGCAAGTCACCCTTGTTGCTGATTGGTGTGACCCAGGACACGCTGGCGCCGATGTCGTAGGTCCATGAGGTGCGGCCGTACTTGCCACGCGGCGAGCTCTCATAGACGCGGTCGGGCGACGGCCCCTCGCAGTTCTGCACGCAAATGTAGTAGCTGTGATAGTTGCTGCCGTCGAACGGATTGCCGACACCAAACCCGGTGATCGGCGTGCCCGAATGCAGATCGAGATCGCCACCCAGGCGCCAGTGGTCATTCAGTGCATAAGCGCCGCGAACCTTGAACTGGTGACGACGATCATTCGGCAGATAGCCGTCACCGCCGTAGTTGACCCAGGGATCATCAAAATTCTCGGTGCGGCCGGTGTCATCGAACTCCGTGTCGGAGTTGACCGGGCCTTCGGCGTTGCCCTCGCTCTTGGACAGCGTGTACGACGCGTTCATTGCCCACTTGCCATCCCACGGATGATCGATCTGGAATTCGAGGGCCTTGTAGGTGCGTTTCGGCGAAACCCATCCGCGCTGGCCGAGGTAGTTGCCATCGCTGTCATACAGCGCCCAGCCTTCGCGCGAGGTGTCGACAGTGATCCAGCCATCCGCATCGCCGTCGCAGTTGGTGTCGCCCCAGACCGTGACCGGCTTGCCGGGATTGGCCATCACGTAGCCGACATAGCCATCTTCGCCACAGGCGGCAGTGGCGGTGATCTCCATGTCGTCAATCGCATTGTGCAGGCGGCGATAAGTGCCGCTGACGCCCCACGACCAGCTCTGGTTGAGACGTTGCTGGAAGCCGAGGATCAATTCGTCCTGATAGACCGGATCCATGTCGCGATCGACTTCCGAACGCAGGTCGCCGACTGTGCCATCGCCTTGCGAATCATCGATGTCGCCGATTTGCGGCCCGAGGATCGGCATCGCATATTGCGAGCCATTGCGATCGATCAACTCATACCCGTCGAAGGCGTAGTAGGTGCGCGCATCAAGCAGCCCACCGCCCTGCTTGATGTTGATCACATTGGCCACCGGCAGGAAATAACGGCCGAGGTTGCCGAACAACTTCATGTTGCCGTCGCCATTCATGTCCCAGGAGAAGCCGAAGCGTGGCGCGATCATGTTGTCCATCTTGATATAACTCGCGCCGCTGCCATCCTTGTTGTCGAAGCTGTCCGTGCGCAGGCCGAAGTTGAGCAGGAAGTTGGGCGTGATCGACCAGTTGTCCTCGATGTAAGCGGCGGCCAGGGTCGATTCGAAAGTTCCGGTGATCTCGTAGCGACGCGCACGCACGTAGCCTGCGTATCCGTCCGGCAGGATGCCGCCATTGGGAATGGTGGCGCCGGGTGATGCGGCGTAGATGTTGTAGTAGAAGCCGCCCGGGCCCGGATAGTGGCGATCGTAGTCGGATGTGTTCTTCTCGTGATCGAGGCCGAAGCGCAGCAGATGATCGCCAAGGCTCCAGTCAAAATCGATGCGCGCGGCTTCACGTCCGTCGTTGCGTGCCTCGACCTTGCTGCTGGTTGTGCAGCCGAGCGGAACGCCCGGGTTCGGAATCGCGTTGACCGCAGCGACCCGGTTGCACTCGAGATCGCTCAACGAGCGGGTGAAGGATTCGCGGTTGTTCTCGCCGTACATCACCTTCATCGAAAGATCGTTGGTCAGGTACGAGCTCCAGGTCAACGCCCAGTTCCGGCCGCCGGTGTCGTTGTAAACCTCGTTGGTCTTGTCGCCGCGCTGCGCCGCATCGAAATCGTAGTTGTAGACGCTGCCGACGTTGCCGTTGGCGTCCGAGAAACCGGTGAATTCGAGCAGGTTCTTGTCGTTGATGTGCCAGTCGAGCTTGGCGCCCCAGAAGCCGTCGTCGGACTTGTTGTAGGTATAGGTCGTGCCATCGTTGTTGGTGTTGCGGGGGGTGTTGTCGCGCCCTTCGTACATGAGGAAGAAGAACAACTTGTCTTGCACCAGCGCGCCGGACGCGAACAGGTTGAGCTTGGTCAGCGAGTATTCGTCCTTGCTGGCCGTGATATAGCGGTAGCCGTCGGCGTCGTAGCGATCCTTGGCCGCTGACTGCAAGGCCGCGGGTTCGGTAGTCAGCTGCGCGCCGTAATGGAATTCGTTGGTGCCCGAGCGGGTCACCGCATTGACCACGCCGCCGGTGCTGCGGCCGAACTCGACTGAATAGCCGCCGGTCTTGACCTGGAACTCCTGGTAGAACGCGAACGGTGCACTCGAGAAGCCATTGCGATTGTAGAAATCGGTGACGTTGAGGCCGTTGACGTAATACGAGTTCTCGGCCACCGAGGAGCCACCGAAGGAGAGACCGCCGAACGAGGCGACACCCTTGTTGACGCCGGGTGCGAGGACGGCGACCGAGCTGATGTTCTGGTCGACCGGCAGACGGGCCAGATCTTCGCGGGTCACGTTCGTGGCGATCTCGGTCGAGGTGACATCGACGACCGATACGGCCGAGCCGGTGACCTCGATGACATCGAGCGCCAGCACTCCGCTGCCAAGATTGGCCGTGGTCGCGTTGCCGAGCGTGACGGTGACCTGTTCCGGGCTGCCGATCGCCGCGCCATCCTGACTGGCCTCGATCTTGTATTGCCCGATCGGCAGGTAGGGGAAGCGATAGTTGCCATTGGCATCGGCGGTCACCGAGCGTGTAAAGCCGGTATCCGGGCTGGTGACGGTGACCGTGGCACCGGCCGTGGTGCGTCCGACCACCGAACCGTCGGTGTTGCCCGCGTAAGCCGGGGCGGATGCGAGCACGCACAGGCACATGCCCATTGCCATGCTGAGTGCGGTCTTGCGCAAGGCGCGGTTGTTGTTGCTCATCTTCATTTCCCCTCCGGTTGATGGTTTCCGCATGTGCCTGCGGTTGATTGCGGATCAGTGGCTGGCCGGACGCACCTGCCAGTTGAAGTCGTAGTCCCATTGATCAAAGTACAGATTTCCGCCATTCCATTCCGCTTCGCCGCGTTGCAGGTCAACGGTTTCGGAGCGGAAGAATGTCTTGGCCGGAATGAAATCGCGGCCGTAGTCGTCATTGAAGGTGATGCGATACGCATCCAGCCCACCGAGATAGAAACCGGCGACGCGCGCATCGTCGCTGTGCAGGCGCCCACTGGTCACATCCATCGGGATCCAACCGTAAGGCGCGATGTAGAGCTGACCCCAGTCGTGCAGATTCCAGTACGCATCGCCATCGGAATAGACCATGCCCGATTGCCAGCGTGACGGAATGCCGTTGAGGCGCAGCAAGGTCATCAGCAGCAAGGTCTGCTGACCGCAATCGGCGTGGCCGGCGTGCAGGGCGTAGTCGCTGATGTTGCTGATCGTCGAGTATTCGCGTGCACCGGCCCATGGAATCTGATCGACCGCCGCATAGAGTTTCTGTGCGATGCGCCAGGGATTTTTCTCATCGCCGACGATTTGTCGCGAGAACAGGCGCAGTGCTTCGTTGAAGACGATATGCGGCGGACGCTCGGCCACGAACGGCGCCAGCTCCGGAGTGATTTTCACGGCGACGACCTTGTCCGCATCGATCGCATGCGACTGTGCCGAGACGGTCAGCTCGTAGCTGATCGAGAACTTGGTCGGCTTGCCGGCTTCGGCCTTTTTTTCCAGATAGACCGTACGCTGCAGCGCGGACTCAGGTGCGATGACGGGTTTACCCGGCGTGCTTTCGATGAAATGGATATTGTCCTGCTGGCCGGGCAGCGCACGCGGATAGGGTATCCATGCGCGCACGGTCTCGCCGGCCGGTACGGCATCGGCATGCAGGCTGAGCGACTGGGTGACTTTCAGTTTGCGCGATGCCAGGCCGCGCTCATGACCGGGTGCGGCTGCATCGAGGATTTCGCGATGGTGAGCGTTCGCGGCTTCCATCGGTCCGTCGCGCAACGGCGTCTGCTCGCTGCGTCGGGCCAGCGCCTCGGTACTGAGGCGAAACAGGTTGGAGGCGGCGCGATTGAAGTAGAGCGTGAGGCCATCGATCGATTGTCGCTCGAATAATCCATGCGCCTTCCAGCGCGCGAATTCGGCGTCATCGAGATCGGGAATGCTCTTCTGCAGTTGTGCCTTGAGAGCCGCTTCGTCGAGGCTGAAATCGAGCAGGATGCGGCGCATGCGCTCGCGCTCGAAGATCAGGGCATCGCGAGTCGAAGCTTCAATCTTCTCGTCCGCGAGTGCCTTGGCAATCGCGGATTCGGCGGCAGCGAACTGGCCGGCATCAATGCTGCCGACGATGTCCGTCACGCTGGCCCGGCTGGCATCTTGGGCGACCGCCAGGGTCGCCGAACCGATCGCGCAGGCGCACAGGATGGCCAATGCGCCGGCCAAGCGTATCGGTGTACAGCTCAAACGCATTGACGTCGTTTGATTCAACGGAAGCATTCCCCGGCTTGCGATGATGGCTGTTTAACATGCTTGCAATGCGCGGTCAATAATTTATGCTTCATACTCACTAAGCGCGAATGTTCTATTCCTTGACGGCCCGGGGAGCGGCACTTCAATGATCGAGACGGTGTGGCCGTGGCTGGCCTTGATGTTGCTCTGCGCGGGCGTTTTTGCCGCGATCGAGCGGCGTCACGCCTGGCGCATTTTCACGGTCGTGCCGCCCATCGTGCTGACCTATCTGCTGGTCACCGCACTCGCCGTTTCCGGCGTATGGACGGTAACGCCGGCCATCCGCGAGGCGCAATCGCTGCTCGTCGCGCGCCTGCTGCCGGTGCTGTTGTTCCTGCTGATGATCAACTGCGATCTGCGCGCAATCTGGAAGCTCGGCCCGCGCGTGCTCGGCGTGTTCGCCTGCGCAACGACGAGTCTGTTGATCGCGTTTCCGCTGGCCTACCTGATCTATGGACGCTGGTTGCCGGCTGACGCCTGGCAGCCGCTGGCCGCATTGAGCGGAAGCTGGATGGGCGGCAGTGCCAATATGGTTGCGGTCAAGCAAGCCATCGGCATGCCCGATTCCCTGCTGGCGATGTCCTTGCTCACTGATGCGTTGTGCTATTCGGTGTGGGTTGCCTTGCTGTTTTCAATCGCCCGGCTGGCACCCGCGTTCAACCGTTGGACGCGCGCACCGCAGCGCACGCTCGAGGTGGCGGAATCCGTGTCGACGGCGAGCCCGACCTCCGACGCGGTTCTGCTGTGGCTTGGACTCGCGCTGTTTGCCGGTGTGCTGTCCAGTTGGCTAGGTGCGCAATTGCCAGTCGGGACGATGATTTCAGCGACGACGTGGACGATCCTGCTGGCCACGGCGCTCGGCCTGATCGCGGGCCAGACGCCACTGGCGCGTCAGCCCGGCGCTTCGGCAATATCCGGTGGTCTGCTGGTTTTCCTCGTCGCCGTGCTTGCCTCGCAAAGCAATTTCGAGGGCATCGGCCAGGCGCCGCTGTATCTGCTCTGCGGCCTGACCATCCTGGTGATCCACGCCGGCCTGATGCTGCTCGCCGCGCGCGTTTTCCATTTCGACCTGCACCTGTGCGGCATCGCCTCACTGGCCAACATCGGTGGCGTCGCCTCGGCACCGATTCTCGCCGCAAGCTATTCGCGCGCGCTGGTACCGGTCGGCATCCTGCTTGCCCTGCTCGGCTATGTCATCGGCACCGGTCTCGGTATCGTGATGGCTTCCGTGCTCTCGACCCTGGCCCCGACATGATGATTCGAGCAATCAAACCCCTGTTGATCGGCGCCAGCCTGCTCTGGCTGATCTCGGCTCAAAGCGGACAAGCGCTGGAGCCTCCAGCCGCGACGATTCCTGCACATGGGATCATCGGTGTTGATGAAGCCCAGCTCTCGCCCGACTATTGGATCAAGCGCCTGGCCGACCCCGACCGGGTGATTCTCGATCGCGCCGCCATTGCCGCGCAGAACGCCGAGGTGCTGCACAAGGATCCATCGATGCACGATCTGGCCGCGTTGCCGGAGGAATTGACGCGTGCGCAGGTGCTCGCCTGGATCGACGCCCTTTCGAGCCGGCCCACACGCGAGCTCTTCGATATCGAAGGCGTGCCGGTCACTGACGCGGTCATCAATGTGCTGATGCGCAATCTCGATCGCGATGGCGTGCCGGAGCGCCAGACGCAGCGCCATGGACTGGTGGTGCATCGCGCCGCCCTGCGCTCGATGCCGACAACACAGCGCTTGTTCAGTGAGGCGGGCAATACCGACATTGATCGCTTCCAGGAAAGCGCGCTGTTTCCCGGCACGCCGGTGTTGATCGTGCATCGCAGCCGAGACAAGGAATGGCTGTTCGTGGTCAGCGCGCGCTACGCGGCATGGGTCGAGGCGACGGCAATCGGCGAAGGTACTGCAGCGGAAGTTGCCGACTATGCCGCGCACGACGCTTATCGAATCGTCACCGGCGCAACGGTGCCGACGGTGTTCACCCGCGAGCAGCCTGGCGTGTCGCAACTGCCCCTCGACATGGGTGTGCGTGTGCCGGTGCTGGCCGACTGGCCGGCGGACAAGCCGGTCAATGGGCAGCATCCCTACACCGCGCATGTCATCGAACTGCCGTTGCGCAAGGACGATGGAAGTTTGCAAAGGGTTCCCGCCTTGCTGCAGAAGAACACCGATACGCGCGGCGACTATCTGCCCCTGAGCGAAGCCAACATCATCGGCCAGGCCTTCAAGTTTCTCGGCGAGCGCTACGGCTGGGGTCACGCCTACGATGCGCGCGATTGCAGCGGATTCGTCTCCGACGTCTACCAGAGCATGGGCGTTACGTTGCCACGCAACACACGCGACCAGAGCGTCAGTCCGGCTTTGCGCAAACGCCTGTTCAGCGAGGCGGATGACCGCGCGACGCGCTTGCAGGCGGCGCGTGCCATGTCGCCCGGCGACCTGATCTATATCCCCGGTCACGTGATGATGGTTATCGGCAACGTCGATGGCGCGCCGTATGTGATCCATGACACCACCGGTCTCAGCTACCGCCTCGCCGATGGCAGTCTGCGCCGGGTCACCCTCAACCAGGTCTCGGTGTCGCCGTTGCTGCCGCTGCAGTTCAACGACACGCAAACCTATGTCGATCGCATGACCAGCATCGTCACGATGCGCCCCGCACCCACCAAGGATGTTCGCCCCGTCCCATGAAGATCACCGATATCCGCTTCGGCATGCTGCGCGTGCCCCTGAAGACGCCGTTCAAGACCGCCTTGCGCACGGTCGAGGCGGTCGAAGACATCATTGTCATGGTCAATACCGACAGCGGCCATGTCGGTTACGGCGAGGCACCGGCGACCGCGGTGATCACCGGCGACACGCACGGCTCGATCATCGATGCGATTCGTCACTACATCACGCCCCGCCTGATCGGTGCCGACATTGCCGACCTCAACCGGATCACCCATCTGATCCAGGGCGCGATGGAGAAGAACTCCAGCGCCAAGGCCGCGGTCGAGATCGCGATCTACGATTTGTGGGGCCAGCTCTACAACGCACCCCTGTACCGCCTGCTCGGCGGCGGCGATCCGGTCATCACCACCGACATCACGATCAGCGTCGACTACATCGACAAGATGGTCGCCGACTCGTTGGCCGCCGTCGAACGCGGCTTCGAATCACTCAAGATCAAGGTCGGCAAGGACATCGGTGTCGACATCGAGCGGGTCAAGGCGATCTATGCGGCTGTCGAGGATCGCGCCCTGCTGCGCCTGGATGCCAATCAGGGCTGGACGGCGAAGCAGGCGGTGTATGCGCTGCATACTCTTGAAAATGCCGGCGTGCGCCTGGAGCTCGTCGAGCAACCGGTCAAGGCGCACGATCTGGATGGCATGAAATACGTCACCGAACGTGTGCACACGCCGATCATGGCGGATGAGAGTGTGTTCGGCCCGACCGAGGTAATCGAACTGATCCGCATGCGCGCCGCCGATATCATCAACATCAAGCTGATGAAGACCGGTGGCATTTCCAACGCGATCCGCATCGCCGATATTGCCGAGATGTATCAGGTCGAATGCATGATTGGCTGCATGCTGGAAACCAGCATCAGCGTGGCGGCCGCGGTGCACGTGGCCGTGGCCAAATCGAGCGCGATCACCAAGATTGATCTCGACGGCCCCTCGCTATGTGCGTTCAACCCGGTCGATGGCGGGGTCATCTTCAACGAATCGGAAATCAGCGTGACGGATGCACCGGGACTCGGAATTCGCGATATTCGCGGTCTTGAACTGATTCCCTGATGGAAGCGCGTCCCACCACCATGTCACCGCTGTTGAAAATCCGCGCCGAACGCGACCAGATGTCGGCGATCGAGCGACGTATCGCCGATTTCCTGCTGGAAGAATCTCACCTGCTGCGCGACTACTCCTCGCAGCAATTGGCCAATGCCCTGAAGATCAGCCAGTCGAGCGTGGTCAAGTTCAGCCAGAAGCTCGGCTTCAAGGGCTACCCGGATCTCAAGTATTCGATTGGCGAATCACTCGCCCGCGGCGATGTTGTCGACAGCAATGGTGCCGCTGCCAGCGAGCCGGCACGCAACGATCCCCATTCTGCCCTGGCCGAAAGCCTCTGGTACATCAAGACCCGCGCCGAGCAGGAAACCCGCCTGATCAATCCATCGACCGGTATTGACGCGATCGCGGATCTGATCAGCAAGGCCGGCAAGGTCTTCATCATCGGTTTGGGTGAGGATGGAATCCCGGCCCGCGCCTTCGCCATGCGCTTGTCCTTGCTCGATATCCTCACCGTGCACCATTTCGATGCCGTGCTCATGACCGCGAGCATCGCCACTGCGACCAAGGGCGATGTGCTGCTGGTCTTTTCCGAGCATGGCCAGCAAACCAACCTGTGCAAGATCAGCCGGCAGTTTCGCGAGCGCCATGGCAGCGTGATCTCGGTGACCCGACATTCGGCCAATCCGCTGCGCGCGCACGCTGACCACTCATTGCTCGTATCGGCGCACGACGAACGTGCCCACATCGAGCCGCTGATCTATCAATCGGCGCTGCGCCACCTGCTCGACATGATTTTCGTCCTGATCTGCGAAAGCGACGGGGATCGGCTCGGACAGCTGGAAGCGAATCTGGAGCGGATCCGCAACTTGATGGAGCCATGAGGTGCGGGAGTGGGAAGTGGGAAGTGGGGAGCGGTGAGCGGTGAGTGGGGAGTCTCCTGTAGGAGCCCCTTCGGGGGCGAGCTTTTCAGTCGGTATGGAACGGAGCTCGCCCGTGAACGGGCTCCTACATAAAGCATATAGCGGTGGAGTCGTGGGAGCGGCTTCAGCCGCGATGCGTTTCGCGTGCTTTCACGTCGATGAAACAAACCCGGAGAAGAGCACATGGCTGGTTCTGTCACAGGAAATCGAATGACGATTGAGCGCGCGAAGGATGACTTTCGAGTGGGTTTGATGTTCGCGCTTGCCTGCGTGGCATTTCTGATTGCCCCACTGGCCAGCGCAACAACTGAAGCCGATGTCGTTGCCGGCTCGAAACAGATGATTCTGGTCATCACGCCATACTGGAACACCTCGAGAGCGAACCTGCGCCGGTTTGCGCGCCAAGACGGCGAATGGCAAGCGCTGCAGGCGGCGGTGCCCGTGGTGATCGGCAAATCAGGCTCCGCCTGGGGGCTTGGCTTGCATTCGCCTCAACCCGGCCAGCAGAAACGTGAAGGGGATGGCCGCGCGCCGGCCGGCATTTTCGCGATCGGGCCTGCGTTCGGCTACGCACCAACGCTGTCGACGGCGCTCGAATACCAGGCCATGACGGCGCAGGACTATTGCATCGATGTCAGCGACTCACC
Organism: Lysobacterales bacterium; assembly: GCA_016721015.1. GTDB lineage: Bacteria > Pseudomonadota > Gammaproteobacteria > Xanthomonadales > Rhodanobacteraceae > Dokdonella. The sequence continues at coordinate 15,537 of JADKJL010000007.1, read as the reverse complement.
GCTCTACAACCAGATCGTCGATAGCGGGAAAGTTGGCGAAAAGGCGATCACCGGTTCGACCGAGCCGATGCGGCGCGACCTTCACGCCGAGGGCGACCAGCGCTACAAGCTCGGCTTTGTCATCCAGCACAATGCCCGGCAAAAGCCGGCTGGCGGCAGCTGCATTTTTGCGCACTTGTGGAAAAACGCGGACTCGACCACGGCCGGCTGCACGGCGATGAGCGAGTCGGTCATGCGCGAACTGCTTGGCTGGCTTGATACTGCGCAGCATCCGTTGTTCGTGCTGTTGCCACGTGACGAGTACGAACGGCTGCGCGAAGCCTGGCAGCTACCCTTGTTTGAAGATGCTGGTGCGCATTGACGACAGCGGCGCGACAAGCAGGTGGTTTTGCTTCCCTGCGCAATTGAACTGAAGTCGCCATTCCTCAACCCTGATCCCGAGACGAGTCCCGCGCATGTCGAACACCGCAAGAATCCTCCTCGGCCTCGCCCTCGGCGCCGTCTTCGGTCTCGGCCTGGCCTGGTTCGATCCAGCCGTGGCGAGAACCGTGGCGACGCTCGTGCAACCGATCGGCCGGCTCTGGCTCAATGCCTTGCAGATGACCGTCGTGCCGCTGGTGCTCGCCCTGGTTGTCGTCGGCGTCAGCGCGGCGAACGATGCCGCCGCCTCGGGGCGCACGGCACGCCAGGCAATCATCGTCTTTGCCATATTGCTGAGTGCCGTTGCAGCGATCGCCGCGGTCGCCGCACCGATGTTGTTATCGTTGTTGCCACGTGACCCGATCCTGATCGAGCATCTGCGCGCGGCCATTCCCAGTGGTGGCGCAATCGCCGCTCCGGTCGGCCTGTCCGATTGGTTCTCTGCGATCATTCCGGCCAATGCCATTGCCGCCGCGGCACAAAGTGCGATGCTGCCGCTGGTCGTGTTCGCGCTGTTTTTCGGCTTCGCCCTGACCCGCATTGAAGCCGGGCCGCGCGTGAAGATGGTCGGCTTCTTCCAGACCATCGCCGACACCATGATCGTGATCGTGCAGTGGGTGCTGTGGGCCGCGCCGCTCGGTGTGTTTGCCCTCGTACTCGGTGTCTGCGCGACGGCGGGAGCAAGCGTGATCAGTGCGCTGGGCTGGTATATCGCGCTGTTGTGCAGCCTCTACCTGACCATCATCGTGCTGCTCTATCCGATTGCCGTGGTCGCCGGCCGCGTCAATTTGCGCCGGTTTGCGGCGGCGATCCTGCCGGCCCAGATCGTTGCGGCGAGCACGCAATCCTCACTCGCCTCGCTGCCGGCGATGATTGAAAGTGCACGCGGCCGACTCGCGCATCCGCCAGCAGTCGCCGCGCTTGTGCTGCCGATGGCGGTCTCATTGTTCCGCATCACCAGTCCGGTGCAATACATCGGCGCGGCGTCGTTCATCGCCTGGATCTATGGCATCGATGTGCCGGCGGCGCAGATTGCCGCCGCGTCGGCGTTGGCGGTCGTGATCAGTCTCGGCTCGGTCGGCTTGCCGGGCCAGGTCAGTTTCATGGCGACGACGATGCCGGTGACTTCGGCGATGGGTTTGCCGCTGGATCCACTTGGCCTGTTGCTGGCGGTCGACACCATCCCGGATGTGTTCGCCACGGTCGGCAATGTCAGCGCCGATCTGACGGCAAGCAGTATCGTTGCGGCGCGGCAGCCGGTCGACGGCGAGGAGACGGCTGCTTGAACGTGATGCGCAAGGTATGGCCGTCGCCTGCAACCGGTCACTGAACCATGTCGGCCACCGGCCACTCGCGGAAAATCACGCATACCGTTGTCTTGTCGAGCATGGCGAACTCGCGTGAACCCCAGGGCTTGCGCGTGACCACGCTCGAGTTGGGATGCAGGAGACCCGGCGAACGCGCCGACATCTCCTTGAATATTTCGTCGATGTTGTCGGTGTCGATCGAGAGTTCCGGGCGATCCAAAGCAGCACACGCGGCGTTCTCGACGAGATAGGCCTTGGCGCCCTCGCGCTCGATGACCGCCAGCGAGGCATCCTGATGGCGAATTTCAAAACCGAGACCGCCGACGAAAAAATCGAGGCCATCCTGCAGGTTGGCGTAGAAGATCTTCGGGATCAGGTTCTTGAACATCGGATCACTCCGGAATTCGGTCGGGGCCCAATCAGCCCCTGATATTCGAATGAGCGCGCGCGCCGACTACGCACTGATATCCGTCGGTGCGTCGGAGAATCCGACGATTCAGTTGCCCTTGCCAAACGCGCCCAGCAAACCGGCGCCGGCCTTGAGCATCTCGCCCATGCTGATCTCGCCATCGCCATCACTGTCGAGCACGCCGCTGAGCAAGCCGCCGACGCCGCTTTGCTGCAGGCGATGGTTTTCCTGGCCGAGCACGCCGCTGAGACCATTCGCATCGAGGCCCTGCTTGCGCGTCATGTTGCCGAGTGCGGCCATCACGATCGGTGCAAGCATGGCCAGCAATCGGGCGGCGCCGGCACCGCCCAGGCCGCTGGTCTGGCCAAGTCCCTGGGCGGCCTGCTCGCGGCGTCCGCCGAAGATGTGACCGAGGATCGCACCACCGATGCCGCTGGCAGCGCTGCCGCCGGAAGAACCGCCGCCAAGAACCGAGCCGAGCACGTCGCCAAGCCCGCCACCGCCACCGCTGGCGCCGCCGCCAAGAACCGAGCCGAGCAGTCCACCGATATCGATACCCGCATGATCGCGCTCGAGTGCCGAATGCAGGGCATTTGCTCCCTGCGGTGAGGTCGAATTGCGGGCCAACCCACCCATCAGCAACGGCAGTGCTTGCTGGATGGCGTCGCTGGCCTGGGCCGGGTCGATGCCGAGTTGTCCGGCAATGGACTCGATGTGGGCTTGATCCATTTGCGCAAAAATTGCCGAGGTCAGTTCGCTCATGTCCATGATCCGCTTGCAGGGGGATAGCAAAGCTATCATTGCGTCGGCTCGACTGCGCGCGCGAATTCGCCGACAAGCGTCAAATATCGTGACGAGGATCATCACCGAGGTCATCCAAGGTAGGCTCAGGACATCGGGCCCGTGCGCAGGTGGGACTCATCCATGACCAACGTCGATTCGCGATTCGAGGCATTGCAGATCCGCTATCACGCAGCACTGCCGGGCAAGCGGGCCGAGATCATCCAGGCCTGGCAAGCGGTGCGCATGGACTGCGCCGACGCCGAGAGCCAGCAGACCCTGCTCCGGCTCGTGCATCGGCTGGCAGGATCGGCCGAATCCTATGGCTTCGCGGAAATCGGGCGCCACGCCGCGCGCATGGATTTGTTGCTCGATCAGGTGCGCAGCAGCGGGGATCCGGTGCAGCGCGCAGCGGCCATGTGCGCAATGCTCGACACACTCTCGCACGACATCCAGGCATTGCTTGTCGAGTTGAAACGCAGCATCGATTCGAACCCCGCCAATGAGTGCCCGGTCGCGTGATCTCCTTCGTCCCGAGCTGAACCGCAGCCGCTGGGCGATTGGCCATGCATGAAGGGGGAGGCTATCCTGCACGCCCTGATTTCGGATCACTCCCATGCAAGCGAAGACCCTCGTATCCCTTATCGGCGCACCGACCGACATCGGCGCCGGGCACCGTGGTGCCTCGATGGGCCCCGAAGCCCTGCGCGTGGCCGGAATCGCCGAGGCGCTGACCCAGCGCGGCATCGATGTGGTCGATCGAGGCAATTTGACCGGCCCGATGAATCCGTGGGTCGGCCCCGTCAATGGTTATCGTCATCTGGCCGAGGTCACGGAATGGAACCAACTGGTCATGCGTGCCGTCAGCGCGGAGCTGACCCAGCAGCGCCTTCCGATCCTGCTCGGCGGCGATCATTGCCTTGCCATCGGCTCGATCACGGCTGTGGCCCGGCATTGTCATGAGCATGGCAAGCGCCTGCTCGTGCTCTGGCTCGATGCGCATGCCGACTACAACACGAGCAACGTCACTCCTTCGGGCAATATCCATGGCATGCCGGTGGCTTGCCTGTGCGGCCTCGGTCCGCGGGAGCTGACCGAACTCGGCGGCAGTGCGCCGGCGATCACGCCGGACTGCGTCCGCCAGATCGGGATCCGTTCGGTCGATATCGGTGAGAAAAAACTGGTTCGCGATGCCGGCCTCGACATTTATGACATGCGCTACATCGATGAAATCGGCATGAAGCGCGTCATGGAAGAAGCCCTGGCCGACATCGATGAGAATACCCACGTGCATGTCAGCTTCGATGTCGATTTCCTCGATCCCAGCATCGCACCGGGCGTTGGCACGACCATTCCGGGAGGGCCGAATTACCGTGAAGCCCAGTTGTGCATGGAGATGATCGCCGATCGGTGCGGCATCGGTTCACTCGACATCATGGAAATGAATCCAGCGTTTGACGACCACAACCGCACCGCGGTGCTGGCCGTCGACCTGGTCGAAAGCCTGTTCGGCAAGAGCACCCTGATGCGCGATTGATGTGGCCCTGGCCTCGCCCGGCCGCTCCAGCCACTGCGATTTCCTGACAATTTGCGCACCCGGGTTGCGCCCCCGGGTCGGGCTGAGAGGCCAGTTGCGGGGCGGTTTCGCTGCCTTGCAGCGGATTCCCGCACATGGCACGCGGCTTGCTTGGATGTTTGACGTCACATGCGATGTGACGTGCGCGAAATCCTTGCTTGGGGCCGCATCGGCGAATTGGCTGCTTGCCGACCCTCGATCCACGACGAGACATTCCAGAAAAGGGCAGTCGGAGTCCATGCGCGCAAGGGTGATGGCAGGCACAGCACATGTTTCTTCGCACTGATCGACAAGAGAAGCGCCTGGCGGCGTTCAATGCGCCTTCGCGATTCGCTGCCGTAATCGGCAAGTGCGTCACGATCCTGATTCTGGCCATTGCGACGGTGATCGTGATCGGTCGAAACGGACATGTTTTCTGGCCGCCGCTGATCGCCTTGTTGCTGACCGCGCTGGTCGCTGGCGTGCTGGTTTCCCTGCGTCCGCGCCTGTTCCTGGCCCCACTGGGGGAAGCGGAGCTACGCGACGCGCCTACTCCGCAATCCGATGTCGGTGAAGAGCCCATGTTCATGGCCTCGCCAGCGCCCGCTTTGCTGGTTGATTGCGAATCGCTGGCTATCATTGCCGCGAATCCCGCCGCTGAAGAAGTCTATGGTTATTCGCCGATCGCGTTATGTCGCCTGTCCCTGAACACCCTGTTGTCCGCCTCGGCGAAGCTGGATCAAACCAAGGTCGATACGCTGGCCGCTGGATTGGCCAGGCACCAGCGCGCCGATGGCAGCGCTTTCTGGGCCGAACTTCAGGTATCGCGCATCGAACATGACGCGCGTCCGGCCTGGTTTGTGATTGTCACCGACGTCAGTGCGCGAATGAATCTCGCCCAGCAGCTTGAGAGCAGCGAGCGTTTCGCCCTCACCCTGGTCGAGCTCAGCCTTGGCATCGTCTTCAGCCACGATCTCGACGGCACGCTGAAGATGGTCAATCCAGCCTTCGCTCAAGCCCTGGCTATGTCGAAGGAGGAACTGATTGGCCGCAACCTGGCCGAGTTTCTGCTGCCGCGCCAACGCGACGCATTCAGCGGCTACCGGTCGGGCGTCGAGCACGATGAGGGCGGCACGGGCATCATCCACCTGCACAAGCGCGACGGGGGTGAACTGGTCTGGGAGTTCCACAACCGCTTGCGGATCGGTGCCGATGGCAGCAAGTCGGTGCTGTGCTGCGCTGTCGACATCAGCGAGCGCAGCCGCAACGAACGTCGCTTGCTTGAGGCCAGGCACAAGGATCCACTTACCGGTTGCTACAACCGAAGTCATCTGCAGGTATTCGAAGAACATGCCGAACCAGCCGCCTGCTGGGCGGCGATCGTCATCGATATCGATCACCTGAAACGCTGCAACGAGACCCACGGACATCGCGTCGGAGATCAGGCGATCGTGGGTACGGCACGCTTGCTCGAAGGAATGGTGCGCAGCGACGATTCGGTGGTTCGTCTCGGCGGCGACCAATTCGCGATCCTGTTGCGTCGTTGCGATCAGGCCACGCTCGAATCATTCGCGCTTCGCCTGCAAAGCACCCGCGAGAATCAACCCGGCGCTGCCTTCACCTTTGGCATGGCCATGCGCAAGGACGGCGAGGATCTCGAGCAAACCATCCGTCGCGCCGACCGCCAGCTCATCGAACGCCGGGTCATCGAGCGCAGCAGCATTCGGCTCGACTTGCCACGTGAACCCCGCCGCGCAGAATATCGGCGACCGCTTGTTCGCCTTCATCCCGCGCTGGGCAACAGCGAACCGGAATGCGTGCGAGCGGGCGCAATCGAGTCGGAAGGCTGAGCGCCGAACGCACTCGCCTGCTTACTGGAAGCCGTTGGCAAAAATCAGGTCGACGATCAGCGTCAGGCAGCCAGGCGTGTTGGCGGCGACGCGGTTGCGCAGTTGTGTGATGTGCGTCGGGTGAAACTGCTGCACGTTCTGACCGCAATTGGCACCGTTGGGTGCGTTCGTATGGCAGTAGCTCATGACGCTGCCCTTGGGCGCACCCGGCCCTGAAACGGGGCAGCTGACGGCACCCGAATAGCAGCCGCTCTCGGCCCTGAAACATTGGTCGATCGTATTGGTGCTGGCCAAGGCTCCCGTTTTGGCATCGCTGCAATGGGTATGTCTGGCGCCGAAATTGTGGCCAAGCTCATGGCCGACAATGAATGCGCTGGATGCGACGCCCACACCCGAACCCCAGAAAATCTGGTTCACGCTATAGCTGCCGCCGCTACTGGCGGTCTGGCAATAGGAATTGACCCAGGCAATGCCGGATGCGGAGTTGCTGGTCGAGGAATTCCCGGACAGCAGCATGGCGAACGCGCGGGTTACTGCGCTGCCCCCGGAGCTGTAGTTATTCTGCCAGTAGGTGCCGAATTCATTGAGCATTGCCGAGGTGGCAGACGTATCGGCATTGGCAAACGGATCCGAGGACGTGCGCAGGAACGTCATACCTTGAAGCAGATTCACGTCCAGATCACGCTGATACATCAGGTTCATCTGGGCAAACAGGTCGGCGATCCAGGCGGTCGCCTGCACAGGGTCGCCCGAGAAGCGCCTGGTCATGAAGGTTGTGTCGGTGTCGACTGCGACCAGTGCGTTGCGGAGTACGCCGAACGGAGCATCGGCCTCAAGCAGATGATCGAGCACTTGCGGTTCGGCGTTTGGACCGTATGCCGAGTCTTCGTTGAATGGAAATTCCAGGGTAACTCCTGGCGGCAAGGCCGCTTCAGCGCTGATCGCGTGAAAGCGCCAGCCATCATTCATGCGTTCGCTGCGAAGTTCGAACGGCCCGGATGGCCCTGAGCCTGCGCCATACGGTTCCGACTTCAGATCCGGGTCGAACGAAAGTCCAACGCGGGTCGTTCCATCATGGCTGTAGCCGATCAAATGGATGCGACGGCTTCGCGGAACCTCATGTTGTCCCCGTGCGTCGACGACGAAAACGTGCGCGTCTGCCGCATAGACGTCGATGCGCTTGAACGTGATTTCGGTCTGTACACCGGGCCCCGCCGGAAATTCAGTCGTCACCGCAGGGCCACCCGGCAGCATGCGAACCAGTCTGGTCATCGCGCCCGCATCGAGGGAGACCGTGCCCGGTGCCGCATGTGCCGCGCCAAAGATAGAAAAAAATACGAAAAGAACCACAAGCGCTCGCATTCGCACAACCTCAAGTCTTGTTTCTGGAATATGCAGCGTCACGGAAGTGATCGCAAGTTTTTGAGGCCTTGCTCACCAAACGCGCATCCGCGGCGTTCATTGCGTGGAGAATTGAATGGCGTACCTTCATTTTTGTCGCAAGCTCAATCAAGGCATGGGCGAAAAAAAAGAGGGCGCCATGCGGTGCCCTCGAATAATTGGAACAATGTGTCGCGATTGCGGGACGTGGCTGCCTGCGTCGGCGCGCGGATGTCGGTCGGCGTCAAACTCGCGCAATCCTGGCCATCAAGATCGTCGGTGACCCTCGGGATCGCCACTCCAGTTGCTTCAAGCGAAGTCGGGTTGACCGGACAGATATGCAAATCGCCGGTTATCGCCGGGCCGTTGGGCCCAATGAACCGCGAATCGCGCGGACAAGGCTGCGCGTACGGTTCCAGTCGGATGGTGGTGATGTTTCCGCCACGCCTGCCACGATCGATGCGATTCGCACCTAATCGGCGATCATCGAACGGAACAACCGGGATCAGCGACTGGGCAGGGATCGGATTTCAAGATCCCGGCAACAAGTTGATCAGCACGTTCGCCCGTCAGTTGGGGGCAAGCGCCAACAAGCTCCAGCAAACAGCGATCTTCCAGCCGCGTGATATAAAATTTGCGTCATCGGCTGTCGCGGTTCGCTCGCGCTAACCGCCACCTCACGAACCCCTTGCTGCCAAAAAGAAGGGCGCCCTGGGGCGCCCTTCAAGATCACGCTATCGGGATCGAAATCCCGTGCCCGTTCAGGGCGTACAAACCGGTGGTGTATCGGTGTTGGCGATGACCATGTCATCTACATCCATCGTATTGCCTGCCGTGGTGCCAGAAGCGGCGACGTGCTTGGCAACGGCGTTGCCGATGTACGGCGATGAGACCGCGTTTGGCCCGTTGTAGATCGACGCACCGTTGAGGCAGACCCGAACCGTGCCGCCGACGCGGTCGAAGGCCATGCTGATGTCGAAGTAGGTTGCCGTCGGCCAAGTCGCGCCTGTCGGCTCATAGAAGCCAGTCGACCAATTCACGATCTGAATCTGCTGGGCGACCGCCTTGTCGAAGCGCACCAAGGTGCTGACCACACCAGCGACCGGGTCCTGCGGATTCAGGTCGAAACTCGAACCGTTGGTGTTGCGCGTGATGCGCAGCTTTGCACTGAGCACCGAATAAGCTGCCGTGGTCACTGGCTGGGTCGGTGAAATCGACGTGACCGACGTGGTCGTCGAGGTTGTCGAGGTAATGCGCAGGTGCTGGGTGCCGGCCGCCGGCAAGGCAGCGGAAATCACCGCACCAGTCGCGCTGCTGCCGAACCAACCCTGCTGGCCGTTGACTGCGCCGACCGTGAACGGCGACTCGAAGCCCGTGCTATAGCTTGATGGCCCGGTTGCCAGCGCACGATAGATCGCTGTCGCCGCAGCGGGGTTGTTGCCGATGTCGGTTTGCAGCGCACCGATGGCCATGGTGTTGGTATAGGAGCCAGCCGCAGTCGCCTCGAAGGTTGACCACCACACTGCAACCGGTCAGCTGGAATCTGCGCACCGCTGTCCAGGGTAACCGTTGACCCTGCCGCGATGGCGGTCACGACCAGATGGGCAGGTCGTCGATGCATTCGGTGTGGCGGCAATCACGGTGAGTCCGGTCGGGAATGTGTCGGTCAAGGTGGCCGTCGTCGTCGCCGTGCCAGAGCCATTGGCTTGGCCGAGGCTGATCGTCAGCGTGCTTGGTGATGACACATCGCCAATGGCGGGGGCGAATGCCTTCGACAGTGTGGCGATTGGCGGCGGCGGCGGGGCGCTGGGATCAAGCGTCAGCGAGTAGTCCTCCGCCTGGCCAAAGCTACTGCTGGTGCAAGCCAGTCCCGCTGCGTTGTAGTTCTTGACGATTCGCACGCGCGTGTGCCAGCGACCGCTGACATCGGGATCGCGATGGTTGCGTGACGTCTGCTCGCCACTGTTGCCGGTGGATCCGGAAATCGATCCGAGTTCATAGCGCCGGAGGAATTCTTTCAGAAGACGCCGTCCTGATTCCAGTCGATATAGGCACGGAACACGTTGAGGAATGCGCCATCGGCATTGCCGTTGACCGTCACCTTGTAGGTCGCACCAGGCAGTACGTGGATATCCTGGGCCAGGAAGTTCTCCAACGCAGGCGTGCCACCAACCGTGGCGGTCGTAGAAGCGTTGTTGATGTTGGCGAAATTGCACCAGAGTGATCGGCTCAACCGCGCTGGTGAACGCACGCGCGCAGTACGGTGCGGGGAAGGTGGCTGCCGTGACCGTCAGCGAATCGCTGCCGGCCGCGGTGTTGCTGCCGAGATCGGTTTGCAGCGCTCCGGCGGGAACCGTGTTGGTGTAGATCCCCGGGCTGACCGCGCGGACATCAACGGTAACAGTACAACTGCCGCTTGCCGGGATCTGCGCGCCGCTGGCCAAGCTGACCAGGCTGGTGCCGGCGGCTGCCGTCACCGTGCCGCTGGCGCACGAACTTGCTGCATTTGGTGTCGGAGCAACCAACACTCCGGCGGGCAAGGAGTCGCCCAGCGCAGCCGTCAGGTTTGCCGTGACCGCGTTCGTATTGCCAAGCGTGATCGTCAGCGTGCTCGGCGTGCCTGCGCCCACCGAAGTCGGCGCAAATGCGACGGCCGTGGTCGGAGCAATGTACACCGGTGCGGTGACGGTCAAGCTGGCGTTGGCGGCGACCGCATTGTTGCCGGTGTCGGTTTGCAGGGCACCAACTGCGATCGAGTTGGCGTAGACATCAGCGCTTGCCGATGCGACATCAACCGAGACCGTGCAACTGCCTGCTGCCGGAATCTTCGCTCCGCTGCTGAGCGATACCGATCCTGATCCGGCAACCGCCGTCACTGTTCCAAGAACGCAGGTCGTGGACTCTGCGGGTGTGGCGGCAACCACAAGGCCGCTCGGGAACATGTCGGTCAGATCCACGCTGAGCGACGAAGCAGCCGGGCCGGCATTGTTCAACGTGATGGTCAGCGTGCTGGTCACATTGGTTTCGACGCTGGTCGGTGCAAACGCCTTGCTGATGGTCGGCGGTTGCGGACCACCGTTGGGTACCGTGAACGCCAACGGGACTGCAACCGTTGCAGCATTGGTCGCATTGCTGCCGATGCACAGGGTCGCCTTGTAGGTGCCGGCAACGAGGCCGGTGGCATCGAACACGACCGGGACAATCTCCGATCCGCTGAGACCCAGCGAGCCTGAATTCGGCGTCACATTGACCCAGCTTGGCAACACGCAACTGACCGTGCCCTGCACGAACGCCGACATGTTGAGGGTGCCCGGGTCGGTCTGGAAGTTGAGCGGATCGTCAAACGGTGCATAAAGAACCGGCTGATTGCCAACCTGCGGATCCGCACTGGTGCGCCATGCCCACAGCGGATTCGCCGCTGCGGTGTTCATGGTTGGCGATACGGTCATCCAGTAACGGCCACTCGGCAGATCGAGCGAAGGAACGCCCGGGGCGGAGAGGGTGAGCTGGATATTGCCGGAAGTTGCGGTGATGCCGGTGGTTGCCGCCGTGCCGATCGTGCTCGTGTAGGTCCATACCGGAGCGGCACCGAAACCTTCGGGCGCGCCCGCCGGAACCCCGGCGTTGTTGGCGTAGACACTGAACGTCACCGACGGTGTGTTGGCCGTGGTCAAAGTCCCCGACGGGTAGACGAAACCGTTGGCAAGCAATGTTGTGACATGGGTTGCCCCGCCGATATCGAAGTTTTGCAGCCAGTAATAGCCTTCGCTCACGGCCGAGTAGTAGCCCGCTTGCTGGCCATTGCCCGAGATTGCCGTGTTGAGCGGAGTCACCTGCGCCGTGCCAGTGGTCAGCACGGACCAGTTCAGGGTCGGATTGCCGATGTTTCCGATGGTCATATCGGTGCTGACACTGGTATCTGAACTGGCCGAGATTGAGGCAGGGGTGATCTGGATGATCGGGCCAGCCGGGTTGAGTGCAATCGGCAGGTGCAGATTGGGCTCGTCACCGGCGCTTGGCGTCAGGGTCAACTCGCCGAGTGTCCACTGCGCGGACGCAAGCAAGGCGCCATGGGCTGTCACGGTGATCGTGCGCGAACCGCTTGAGCTGATCGTGAACGAGGCCGGGGAGAACTCGACTGCGCCAGCCGGGAATCCGGTGGCTGACAGCGTGTAGGTCTGGCTGCCAGAGCGCGCACGGCGGAATGTACGGGTGAATACCGTGTCACCGACAAAGTTCGCCTTGGCCATGCTGGCCAGGTTGAGGCTCGCGATGTCTCCGCCGATCGCCGGGTTGGCGGCAACGAAGTTGGCTGACGTCTCGTCCATGATCAGGCCGACCTTGGAGGCCGTCGAGAGATTGACGCGACCCGAGCCGTAATCCCACAGGCGCACCGGGCTTCCGTCCTGATTGACCGCGCCAAAGTTGTTCGAGCTCATGTTCAAGGCCGACTTGATCTGGGTGGGTGACCAGGTCGGGTTGAGCGCGCGCATGAGAACGGCAGAGCCGGCCATGTGCGGACTCGACATCGAGGTGCCATTGAGCAGGATGACGCCATTCGGGCCGACCAGGCTCGATGCGCCGACAGCAAGAATGTCGACACCGGGCGCGGTGATATCCGGCTTGACCATGCCCTGGCCGCTGACAAGGCGCGGGCCGCGGAAGCTGAACGATGCGATCTGGTCACCGGGGCCGGGGAATGCCTGTGCGGCGATGTCGATCGATACCGTGGCGGTGGCGGGAGTCGAGCCGGCTTCAAGGTTGAGCCAGTCGCTCATCAGCATCGACCACGAGGTGCCAGCCGCGCCGAGGTTGAGGTAAACCGCATCGACGAAGATCACGCCGACCGCGCCCGCATTGAGGGCCGCCGTACGTCGTGCGCCGCTCCCGCAGGAACTGGCGGTGCCGTCGAGATGAAGCACGGCCACGGCGCCCTGGTTGATTGGCGGTGGCGGCAGATCATCGAAGCCGTCGGCAAAAATGCGCTCGGTCGGTGAAGCGCCGCGGGTGAATGTGCCGGCTGGATAGGCCGCGCAACCATCCGTCGAACCGTTGGCGAAATTCGGACTCTTGATCAACGGAACGTCGACCAGATTCTGGGTTGGCAGCGGTGCGCCGCCTGGACGCATCGGAATATTTTGCGTGTTGGCCGGCGGGCTCGCTTCGCTGGTCAGGTCGAGGCTGACCGCGAGGATGCGATCCTCGGTCGAAGCTGCGACCGTCTCAACCCACGGCTCCATGTGGTTGACCTGGCCCTGCGGATTCGGCGTAGCCGTGCTCGTATTGCCAGCCGAAGCGGCGACAAAGGCGCCGGCGGCCACGGCATTGCGGAACGCGGTGGAGGTAGCGTCGGTCCACGGCGAGGTTCCGCCGCTGATCGAATAGTTGATGACATCCACGCCATCGACCACAGCCTGATTGGCTGATTGCGCGGTCGCCGTGGACGGGCAGCTCGTGGTCGGGCAGGCCAGGTAAGCGATCACGTTGGCGTGCGGTGCGACGCCCGAAATCGTGAACGGGCCGTTTGCGTAGGTCGCGTTCCAGTGGTTGCCGGCGACCGTGCTCGCCGTATGCGAACCATGGCCCTCGATATCGGTACCCGTGGTTCCTGGCGCAGCGAAATTGTAGATGCCGATCAGCTTGTCGTTGCACTTGCCTGCATCGACGCCAGCGGGCGCGCATTGGCCAAGATAGGTGCCGTTGCCTTTCGGATTCTGGTGGATATAGCCATCGACCGGGCCGACCACGGCAAAGGCCGGGCTTTCCCAGTTGATGCCGGAATCGATGTCGCCGAACAGAATGCCTTCGCCTTCGGTCGCGACACCAGTTGCGGTCATGCCGCCCCAGATCGACGGTGCGCCGATAAAGGCCGGGCCGCGATCCGTCGACAATTCGAGATCATGCTCGCGCTCGATGAACATCACATCGGCGCGCTTCATGACCTCGGACGCCTCATCGTTGCTCAGGCGAACGATGACTGCGTTCAAGGCGTGCTGCATGCGCGCCATCACTTCCAGCGGTCGATGCAGCTTGCCGCTCAACTCATCGATGAAGGACTGCTGCTTGCTCGCAAGGTAGCTCACATAGGCAAGCGCGGGTGCTGAATTGACGTCGACCTTGGCGCTGGTGATGCCATTGCGCACGACATGATCGGGGGCGCGCAAGCTCGGAATTTCGCCGCCATAAGTGGCCAGCGATGATTCCTTGAAGACGATGGTGTAGAAGGCGGATCCCCTCGGCCGGCGAAGCCAGCACCGTGTTGGCCAGGGCCAGCTTGGGCAGCGTTGCCGAGAAATTGATGATCGGGTTGTAGCTTGTGGCGGCAACCGATGACGAGAGACCCGTCATCAATGTGAGCGCAAGTGCGCTCGCCAGTGGCGTCGTACGCCTTCCGGCACCGCGTAACACGGTGGCAGTCCAATTCATGTCTATCCCCAAAGTTGAGTTGAAGCAAAATCGAAAAAAATGGCCCGCCACGGAGGTGGCAGGCCGGGAATCTTCGACAAAGCGGTGGTATTCCCTCCTGGATCGCTCCATTGCGGGCGATCGTTGTCGATAGTCTCCCTCTACGGACCTTCGCGCAACCGCTTTCCACCGGTTCTCGAAAAAATATTCCGCGCGCCGGCGGGATTTCCCTGAACAGGGCACGGGCCCGAACCGCCGGCGATGCTGGAGGGCATGGGGAAGGTCGTGCCGGAATCAGGCATCCCGTCGCGGGGCGCTCGCCACGCACCGGTCTCGCGATGTCCGGAGTGGGCAAGCAGGCCCCGCAGGCCAGCGACAAAACATCGCACGGCAATGCCGGCTTGCCGCGGCGGTATCCGTTGCTTCCCGGTCAGATGGTCAAGCAGAGCCGGAATCGACATGAACCATCAAAAGGAGCGCCTCGCGATCAGGCGGGGCGCCCTTGCTACAAACCCTGGGATCAATCGAAACCGTTGGCGAAAATCAGATCCGGGCCATTGATCGTGAAGTTGCCCGGGCTTAGCGCAAAGAAGATATTGCCCGAACAACGTACGCGTACGCGCCATCCGGTCGACGGGAAACCACCTGGAATGTCAACTCGGCGTGCAACCACGCTGGCCGATCGGTTCGCTCGAGGCTGCACCGACGCGGCCCAGGGAAGCCTGAGTCTCCATATGCAGATTGACAATATCCGACCATGCAACCGCAAACACGAATCGGTGGATACTTCGACAACCCGGCAAGCGCCGGATTTGCGGCAAGTGAAATCGACAAGAGGGATGAGTCAATGAATTTTCTGCACGGGCGCAAGGAAATCGTCGCGCGCGACATCCACGCTGCATCGTTTGACGCCAATGGTTCGACGGGCATCCGACGTCTGGCCCGGCCTGCCATCCTGTTGGTGCTCCTTCTGTTGGCCGGTTGCGACTATCGGATTGCGTCGGAAAAAAATGTCGATGTGTGTGCGCTGGCTCTGGATCCGGTGACGGCGGTGCTGCAGGAAAAGCCGATCGCCGAGCCGAGTCCCGGCTCTTGCGTGTTCCACGCCGCCGAGAGCAGCGCCGTGCAGCGGCGTCTCCAGATCAACCTGTATACCCGCGGCATGGGTGACGACGATCTTGGCCGCGCGGCAAGGAACATCCAAGCCGAAGCAGAGCAGTCATTTGGCGCCCCTGGATCCAAGCAGTTTGGTGATTTGGCCAAGCTCGCGCTTGCCTTTGGCAACGTGCCTGATGACATCAGCCAGGTTGAGCTGGGTGAGCGCGGAGTGCTGATGGAGATCTCGATGAGCGGCCAAAGTCTCGACCGTGAGCAGATGCTGGAACTGACCCGCGAGCTTTGGAAGCGCGTGGTTGCTTACCGGCCTCCGCC
>JADKJL010000006.1 GCA_016721015.1 Lysobacterales bacterium | reverse complement strand
ATGACCCGCGGTGGTCCGCTGCAGAGTACGACCAGCGTCCTCTTTTCATGTTCGAGGAAGGTTTCAGGTGGTGGAACCTCGGTCGTGCATCGGCGGTGGCGTTCCTGCTGTTCCTGTTGATCCTTGGCGTCACCGCACTGATGCTCAGGTTCGGTCGACGCGGTGAGGATGGCGCATGAATCCGCGTCTCGCCAAGGCACTGGTCAATGGTCTCCTGATCGGCTTTGCCGTGGTCAGTCTCGCGCCGCTGCTGTGGATGCTCTCGGTCTCGTTCATGGCCAAAGGCGAAGCGACGGTCTTTCCGCCTCCGTTGTTGCCGAGCACGCTGACCCTGGCCAACTACCGCGAATTGTTCGAGCGCAATGGCCTCGGCCGCTACCTGTTCAACAGCACCCTGATTGCATCGGCCGTCACCCTGCTCTCGCTGGCCTTCAATCTTGCTGCCGGCTATGCCTTTGCCAAGCTGAAGTTCCGCGGTCGCGAGAACCTGTTCAAGACCCTGCTTGGCGCGCTCGTGATCCCGGACAGGTCGCGATGATTCCGCTGTTCCTGCTGATGAAATCGCTCGGCCTGGTCAACAACTATGGCGGTGTCATCGTGCCAGCCATGGCTGGCATTTTCGGCATCTTCCTCGTGCGCCAGTACGCACGTTCGATTCCTGATGAGCTGCTCGAAGCCGCACGCATCGACGGCGCCGGCGAAGGCCGCATCTTCGCGCGCATCGTGCTGCCCCTGCTCGCCGATCGTGGTCACCTTGGCAATATTCACCTTTCTCGCCAGCTGGAACGATTTCATGTGGCCGCTGATCATCCTCGCCGATCAGTCCAACTACCTTGCCGGTCGCGCTCGCATCACTGTCGCGCGAACACGTCATGGACAACGAACTGATGATGGCCGGGTCGGTTGTGACGATCGCACCGGTGCTGCTGCTGTTCCTCGTCATGCAGCGCTATTACATCGAAGGGCTGCTGCTCGGCAGCGTGAAGGGATGAGTGGCGACGTCGACACCGGCGGATCTTCCGAACTGACGTCTCGGTGCACGCCAAGAACGTCGGTGAACCCTTTTGCGGTCGACGACCGCAAAAGGGTGATGCGTGACTATCCGACCTCGTCGCACGCCGAGCCAAACGCAACGCGTGAAAAGCCAATTTATACGCATGACTCACAAATTTCGTTGCATACCAAACCTTCCTCAACGTCATCCCGGCGAAGGCCGGGATCCAGTGCCTTCTTGCGACCTCAAGATTTCGCAGAAGCCCAGTCGCATGGCTAACAATGCAACGCCCTTGCCCTGCCCAAAAGGAGGCCTTGAGTCTTGGGATGAATTCGGATATCGAGGAAAGGGCTGGATGACCAGCCATTCGGCTGTTGTAAAGCGCTTCCGGGCTTTCGCCGGGATGACGGTGAGGGGTTTGCAGGATTTGATGAAATTGGAGGGGCTGCGGGGGTGGGTGTTGCTTGGGTTTCTTTTAACCGCAAACGCCGCTGTTGCGAAACCTCAGAATATCCTGCTCGACGATTTCAGTCAGCCGTCCGCTTGGAAGGCCATCGCCTCCGACCAGGTCTCCTCGTCGCTGCATCCGCTAGCCACTGACGACGGCAAAGCATTCTGTCTCGCCTACGATTTCAACGGCGTTTCAGGATATGCCGCGATGCGTCGCGAACTGCCTATCACGTTTCCAGCCGATTACGAATTCGATTTCAACGTGCGCGGCAGCGGCCCGGCGAATGCGTTCGAGTTCAAGCTGATCGACGCGAGCGGTGACAATGTCTGGTGGGTCAGCAAGCCGAACACGATCTTCTCCAGCGATTGGACACCGGTTCGCTACAAGAAGCGCCATATCACACCGGCCTGGGGACCGCTGGCCGACAAGACCCTGCGCAACACGCAATTCATCGAATTCACGGTGTCGGCCAACAGCGGCGGCAAGGGCGAGGTGTGTATCGACGACTTGCGCTTTCGTGAGCGCGAGGCGCCTCCGGAGAATTGGCCAGCGCCGAAAATTCGAGCGGATGCGGGAGTCGTTCCTGCCACGCTTCTCGTTTCGATGAAATCAGCATCACCCTTGCTCGACATTGATCGACATCCCTCCTGGCTGTCTCCATCCCCTTGGACTGCGGGCAACGGCAATACAAGGGTTTGATCACAAGGCGAAACTCGAATCGTGGCGTACAACGAAGCCCGCGAATGGCGAGCGCACGTTGACGATCGACTTCACGCGAACACGCGAGTTTGGTGCCATCGCTCTGGCATGGGACATCGGCGAATACGCAAGCAGCTACGACGTCGAGTACTCCGACGATGGCACGCATTGGCGGAAGGTTCGAAGCGTCACGGCGGGCAACGGTGGCCTGGATAACCTGCTGCTGACCGAATCCGAGACGCGTTACCTGCGGCTCGTCTTGCAGAATGGCCCCGGGTCGCACTATGCGCTGGCCGGATCAAGTTGCTCGATCTCGACACCGGCACCAATGCCAACAAGTTTTTGCAGAAAATTGCAAAGGACTCTTCGCTAGGCCTGTTCCCACGCGGCTTTTCGGGCGAACAGACTTACTGGACTCTCGTCGGTGTCGATGGCGGCCACGAGAGCGGTCTCATCGGTGAGGATGGTGCAATTGAAGTCGCCCGCGGCGGGTTTTCAATCACGCCCTTTGTGATCGATGGCGAGAGGCTGGGCAATACCCGATCGTCCGAATTCTTTGCCTACTCGTGCGGCACCGACTATCGACTCGGATCACTCAACAGTTGGGCCCACCTCGACATCAAGCAGAATCTCGACGAAGGCTACCTGCCGATGCCGAGCGTAAAATGGACGGTCGATGGGAGTTCGAAATCCTCCTTGGGTGTCCCGGGTTATCGAGCTATTGGCACGGCCCGATGAAAAAGGCATGGAGCTTGAGCATTGACGCTTTCGCCCATGGCACGGGCGACACCCAGGGCATCATTGCAAGCTATCACTGGCGAATGACAGTGACGTTCTGCAGACGCTGACTCTTGCGCTCGCGATCCAGCCGTTCCAGGTGAACCCGCCCGTGCAGTTTCTCACCACGCCCGGCGGTGTAAGCCCGATTCATGATCTCGGTTTCGCCGGGTGAGTGTCAACGTCGACGACCAACCGCGCGTTTGGCCATTGCAAACGCCTACAACGTTCTTCGCGACCCCGTTCGACGGCGACATGGTGGCGCAGCATCTGTCCGCAAAAAATTGGCCTGTGGCGCGGCAAGTCAGCGATGCAACGGGGCTCGCTTCAGGTGCGCTGATCTACCGGATTGAACTTTCGGCGCACGCGTCGAAGACGATCAGTCTTGAGATTCCAATGTCCGGCGAACCCGCGTCGACGCTGCAGCAAGGTGACATGCAAGCGTGGGTCGACGCGCAGCGCGAACAGGTGGCGCGCGGATGGCGCGAGAAGCTCAATCGCGTGACCTTCAAGGTGCCGCCTGATGCACAACCGATCATCGACACCCTGCGCACCGCACTCGCACACATCCTGATCAGCCGCGACGGCGTGCAGATCCGTCCGGGCACGCGCTCCTTATGCGCGCTCGTGGATCCGCGATGGCGCGATGACGGCCGAGGGCTTTGCTGCGCATGGGGCACGCGAAGGAAGCGCGCGATTTTCTCGAATGGTTTGCGCCCTATCAATTCGACAGCGGCAAGGTGCCGTGCTGCGTCGATGCGCGCGGATCGGATCCGGTGCCCGAGAATGACAGTCATGGTGAGCTGATCTACCTGATTGCGGAAGTCGCCGGCTATACGCAGGACAAGGCGCTGGCGGAAAAGATGTGGCCGCATGTCGACTCGGCTACGCGCTACATGGACACGTTGCGTGCGAGTGAGCGCACTGAGGCCAATCGAGGCACCGAGAAGTTCGGGCTGCTGCCGCCCTCGATCAGTCATGAAGGCTATTCATCGAAACCGGCCTATTCGCACTGGGACAATTTCTGGGGGCTGACCGGCTACAACTCGGCGATCGAGCTGGCGAAGATGCTGGACCGCGACGAGGACGTGCAGCGTCTGACCGCGAGCCGCGATCAGTTCCGCGGTGACATCCTTGCATCGCTCGCCGCCAGTGCGAAGAAATTCGACATCGACTACATTCCTGGCGCCGCCGACCTCGGCGACTTCGATGCGACATCGACGACGATCGCGCTGGCGCCCGCCGGCCAGCTCGACCAATTGCCGGCCAATCTCGTCCACAACACCTTCGAGCGTTACTGGAACGAGTTCGTCGCACGTCGCGATGGCACGCGTGAATGGAAGGACTACACGCCCTACGAATGGCGCAATGTCGGCGCCTTCGTTCGCCTTGGCTGGCGCGAGCGCGCACACGAGGCGATCGACTACTTCTTCAAGGATCGCCGGCCGCAGGCCTGGAACCAGTGGGCCGAAGTCGTCGGCAAGGATTATCGCGAGCCGCGCTTCATCGGCGACATGCCGCATGGCTGGGTTGCCTCGGATTTCATCCGTTCGGCACTCGACCTGTTCGCCTACGAGCGCGCCGCAGACAACGCGACCGTGCTTGCCGCCGGCCTCCCGTCGGACTGGCTGAACGGTGACGGCGTCGCCATCGCTAATCTGCAGACGCGTGATGGACCGGTCAGCTACCACCTGAGCGCCGATGCGCAGCAGCTGCGCATGACCCTCAATGCCGATCCGGCGCGCATGCCCGCTGGAGGCTATGTGCTGGTATGGCCGTTTGAAGAGGCGCCGGCAGCCACCCGCGTCAACGGGCATGCTTCGACCTGGGTAAACGGCGAGTTGCGTATCGACAAGGTTCCGGCGGAAGTGATTGCAAGCCGGAAAGCAGCGCCGAAAAATCCACGCCACTGAAACACTGAGCAATGAGTGCCGGGAAATCGGCAACGCATCAATCCAGCGGAGACCCTGATCATGCGCGTCCTCCTGTTTGCCGTGTTGCTGTCGCTGATGAGCGCCCCGGGCAGGGCGGCAACGATCGAGACCGGCATGCTGGCGGGTGCCGGTTATCGCATCGACATGCCCAAACCCTGGAACCGCGGGCTCATCGTTTTCTTCCACGGCACCTGGGATCGCATGGGCAGATTCAGCGACAGCGAACCATTGCCGGGCTTCCTGCGGACACTCGAGGATCGCGGCTATGCCGTCATCCAGTCGACCTACGCCGAACCCGGCTGGGCGGTCGAACAAGCCATCGACGACAGCGAACGCCTGCGCCAGCGCTTCGTCAAGACGCATGGCAAGGCGCAGCAGACGTTCGCCATTGGCATGTCGATGGGTGGATTGCTGACCGTGCAGGCACTCGAATCCAGGCCATCGGTGTATGCCGGGGGACTTTCGTTGTGTGGGGCGATCACGCCGGCAGATGCGCTGTTCGCGCGCGATTTCGCCTTGCGAGCCGCTTTCGATTTCTATTTCCCGGATCTGCTTGGTGCTCTCGTCCCTGTACCGGCGAGCTTTAATCCAAGCGACGAACTCAAAGCGCGCATCGAGCAGGCCATGAAGAAAAACCAGCGAGCCGCCGAATCGATACACCATTTGTTTGGCGTATGGAGCGAAGCCAGTTTCGCCGACGTGATTGCCTCGTCGACCAGCGATCTGAGGGAATTGCAGCAACGCGCCAAGGGCAATCCGTTCGGCAACGCCAACCTCGTCTATACCGGTTCGCTCGACGATGCCGCGCTCAATCGTGGCGTCGCTCGCTATGAAGCCGATGCGAAAGCAGCCGCTTATCTTTCGAGCTGGTACACACCGACCGGAAAGCTGGAGCGTCCGCTACTTGCGGTGCACACAACCGGCGATCCGCTGGTGCCCGCATCGAGCGCATTCGACTACGCACTCATTGCGCGTCGCGCCGGCCATGAAGACCATTTCGTGCAGCAATTCGTCGATGCCGAAGGTCACTGCACGATCAGCGATGATCTTGTCGTCCGCGCATTCGACGATCTGCTTGCATGGACCCGGGGCAAACGGCCCGCGCCGGGATTGCGGCATTGATCGGCGTGAAGCTCAGGGCAGCGCCTGAAACGGGCACAGGTGTGACCACGCTTCGCCCAGCTGGGATGTCGCATAGGTGTGACCGCCCGCAAAGGTCGTGAACCAGAGATCGCTTGACAACACCCAACCGTGGGCCTGGAAGATGTTGCGATCGCTTGTGGCGTAGGGCAGCAACGGATCGGAGGTGCCGACATGGATATCGAGCGGAATGTGTCGCGAGGCGGAACCGACGAGCGCATTGCACTGTGTTTCATCCAGTCCGTCGCAAGCCAAACCTTGCAAGATCCCGGCGCTGACCGAATACGCCGCGAACGTATCGATCGACACTGGCGCACCGAAGTCATTGAGCATGATGTCGTGCATGACATGACCACCCGCCGAGAACCCCCAACCGATGCGGCGCGATCGATCGATGTTGTAGGCGGCCTCGGCGTCGGCGATCGCTGCGGCGAAGATGTCGTAGTCGCTTGGATTCGGCGGCGGCGCAATCCATCCGCCGGATCCACCTGTGGCCACCGGCGCAACGATGATGAATTGGTTTGCATCCGCAACGGAGACCCATGCATTGCGCACGTCTTGTGCAGCGTTCACCGGATTGCCTGCCTGACCTTCCAGCGCGAGCACGAGCGGCAGCGGATGCGAGAGGGAATACGACGGTGGCACGCGCAGATAGACGGTGTGCGAGCCGTAACCCGGCACGCTGATCGTGCGCGAGATGCTTCCGATCGCGCCACCGCTGCCGTTCGAGGGTAGCCGCGTGATGCCCGCCGCCGGCTGGAAGCCATCGACGAAGATCGCATCGGGATGCGCGCAAACCCAATCGGGAAGTTTTACCGTGGTCGTGGCACTTGCATGCCTGACCGGAATAGCCATCAGCACGACGCAGGCAAAGAGGCAGGCAACGAGCTTGGTTAGAGGCTTGATTGAACGGTCCATCTTTGGCATCCCGTGGCCATGGAACGCATCGAACCGATCCATCCGTCTCGACACCACGACACCATAGCGCAGTGTGTACTGTCGCAGACCCTTGCCCACGTCACATGTTCAGTGTGACGACAGCCACGGTTTCAACGTGCGCAACCCGTTTTCTGTTCAGGCAACCGGTTCGGCAAGGATGCGGCCCTGACTCGCGATGACTTTCGCATACAGCTTCGCGCTGTCCTTCAACGTCCGCGTCTGCGTTTCGAAATCGACGTGGATGATGCCGAAGCGCTTCGAATAGCCGAGCGACCATTCGAGATTGTCGAGCAGCGACCAGGCGAAATAGCCACGCAGGTCACAGCCGGCTTCGCGCGCAGCATGCGCAGCGCGCAAGTGTTTGCGCAGATAGTCGACGCGCAATGGATCCTGGATCACGCCGTCCTCGGCGACCGGCGGATCATAGAACGCCGAGCCGTTTTCGGTGATGTAGATCGGCGGGTTGCCATAGCGCTGCTTGATCCACATCAGGGTATCGGTCAGGCCCTGCGCGTAAACCTCCCAGCCGGTCTCGGTATAGGTGGCAGACTTCTGGCGCACGCCACTGGCCTTCAGCGGCCAGGCGTTCTCGTCGTGCCGGGTGACGCTGCGCGTGTACCAGTTGAGGCCGAGGAAATCGATTGGCTGCTTGATCAGGGCCATGTCCTCGTCCGGCCATTCCGGCCAGGCCTCGCCGAAGATTTCGCGCAGCTCCTCGGGGTAAGTACCGAAGAACGCGGGATCAAGGTATTGCCGATTCATGTAGGCATCGGCGCGCTGCGTCGCGGCCAGATCCTCGGGCGACTGCGAAGCCGGATACTTGGGTTCGACATTGACCACCAAGCCGATGCGATGCTTGCCCTCGGCGCGGTAGACCTGCACCGCACGACCGTGCGAGCGCATCAGGTTGTGCGATGCGATCGGCGCCTCGAAACGGCTGCGATGGCCGGGCGCCAGCGCGCCGTGGAGATAACCACCGTCGGTCACCACCCACGGTTCATTGAGCGTCGACCACATCTTCACGCGACCATCGAGCGCGCGGTACATCGTCGCTGCGTAGTCGCCGAACCAATCGGCGATATCGGGGTTGAGCCAGCCGCCGCGATCATCGAGCGCGGCCGGAAGATCCCAGTGGAACAGCGTCGCGGTCGGCTCGATGCCCGCCTCAAGCAAGCCATCGACAAGGCGAGAATAGAAATCGATCCCTTTCTGGTTGATGCGTCCCTTACCCTCGGGGAAGATGCGACTCCAGGAAATGCTGAATCGATACGCGTTGAGACCCAGCTCGCGCATCAGCGCAATGTCACCGTGCCAGCGTCGATAGTGATCGCAGGCGACGTCGCCGGTGTGTCCGTCACGGATCATTCCGGGCGTGTGCGCGAATCGCTGCCAGATACTCGGCCCGGCGCCGTCGGCCAGGGGAGAGCCTTCGATCTGGTAGGCCGCAGTGGCGCAGCCCCACATGAAGTCTGGCGGAAACTCGATCGCTGTCTGGGTCATGGAATGAGTACTGGATACGGGAAATGAAAACGGTTACATTGAGGATATCCCAAGCGTCGCCGGATTGGCAGAGGCCGATCGTGAGCGATACGGAACCGCCGGAGTTCGACCATGGCCAGTGTCACCCTGGAAGCCGTCCGCAAGGTCTACGCCAATAGCCAAGTGGCCGTCGCCGGTGCCAGCTTCGAGATCAAGGATGGCGAATTCCTGGTCATGGTTGGTCCGTCCGGCTGCGGCAAGTCAACCTTGCTGCGCATGATCGCCGGTCTTGAGCCGATCACCTCGGGAACCTTGCGCATTGGTGATCGCATCGTCAATGACGTTGCACCGAAGGATCGCGATATCGCGATGGTATTCCAGAGCTACGCCCTGTATCCGCATATGAGCGTCGGCGAAAATCTAGCCTTCGGTCTCACCCTGCGCGGCACGGCACGCGCGGAAATAAAACGGCGTGTCAATGAGGCTGCAGCCACCTTGGAGTTGGGAGCGCTGCTCGATCGCAAACCGGGACAACTCTCCGGCGGACAGCGCCAGCGCGTGGCGCTTGGCCGCGCCCTCGTGCGCAACCCGAGCGTTTTCCTGCTCGACGAGCCGCTGTCGAATCTCGACGCCCGCTTGCGTCTGAGCATGCGCGTCGAAATCGCCAAGCTGCATCGAAAGCTCGGTACGACGATGGTCTACGTGACCCACGACCAGATCGAGGCGATGACCCTCGGCCAGCGCATCGTCGTGCTCAAGGATGGCGAGATCCAGCAGATCGACACGCCGATGAATCTCTACGCGCGACCGGCCAATCTGTTTGTGGCCGGATTCCTTGGCAGTCCGGCCATGAACCTGTTGCGCGGACGAGTCGTGGAAGATGGCGGACTCTGGCTCGATACCGGTACCGTGCGCCTGCCGATTGATGCGACGACCGAATCGGCGACAAATGCGCGAACGTTCCTCGGTCGAGATCTTGTCGCGGGTTTACGCCCTGAAGATCTTGTTCCCGCGGCAGGTCGCAATCTACCGGCAACATTCATGGCCCAGCTCGAACTGATCGAACCGGTCGGCAACGAGATCTTTCTCAATGTTCGCGTTGGCGATGACGCGCTGGTCATCCGCGTGCCGCCGCAGGCGCTTCCCCGCTGTTGGCGAACGCATCGAGCTCGGTTTTGATCCGGCACGCATTCATCTGTTTGATCCCGCCACCGAGCAGCGACTCGCATGAAGGCGCAATGCCGAATCTGGGTTCGGCCTGGATTTCTCGCCCTGCTATGCATCGTCTTCGCCACCCAGACATTCGCGCAACTGGAAGCCGTCGATCCCTGGGAAGCCGACATTCGCGCCTTCGAGGCGACCGATCGCTCACACCCACCGGAAGCAGGCACGGTCTTGTTCATCGGCAGTTCCTCGATCCGCTTCTGGGAGTCGCTGCAAACCGATTTTCCGGACACGCACATCACCCGGCGCGGCTTCGGCGGTTCGGAAATCCGTGATGCGACACGCTTCGCCGGCCGCATCATCGTTCCCTATCGGCCACGGCTGGTTGTCCTCTATGCCGGCGACAATGATCTGGCCGCAGGTCGGTCGCCCGAACAGGTGCGCGATGATTTTGTCGCCTTCGTCGACCGGATCCGCCGCGATCTTCCCGAGGTCGCGATCGCCTTCATCACGATCAAGCCGAGTCCGGCACGGGCGAATCTTCTCGACGCGATGCAAAAAGCCAATGCGCTGATTGGCGCATTCGCCGAGTCAGACAAGAATATCCGCATCGTCGATGTGTTCGCGCCGATGCTGGATGCGAAAGGCCAGCCACGATCCGAGTTGTTTGGCCCGGATCAGCTGCATATGAATCGGGCGGGCTACCGGATCTGGATCGACAAGCTGACGCCCATCCTTCGAGCCAGCGGCAAGGATTGATCGATCGCGTCCTTCAAGGCTGTACTTCCTTGGCAGCGCGCTTTTCCTTTTCGATTTCAGCGAGAGCCACCAGCGCGTTGCGAACGGCTTCTGTTTCAGCGCAGACTTCGACACGTCCCTCCATCGCCAGCGTCGCGGCGCCGACATGTGGAAAATGACCACCGCGAGCATCAGCTCGGCAATCACAAGTCCAACTTCCTCAGGGCGTCCGACCCCTGGCTCTGCAGCAACAGCGCGCCTTCACCATCGACCAGCTTGAAGTAGTACAAACCGTCCTTTTCACGATAGCGCTTCCATTGCGGCGGAGCGGCACTCCCGGAAAGTGCCTGGACGCGTTTTGGCGCATGACCAGCAGCAGTCACGCGCGAGGACAACCCAACCGATTCGCGCAATGCCGCAACGAACGGTGCACTGCGCTCACGCGCCTTTTTCGCTCCGGCCAGCAATCGATCCTCGATTTCGTCGGGTTTTCCCATCAGTGCATTGTATTTGTCACGCGGCTCGGCGAGTTCGGCATCGATGCGCTCGAACAGTTTCTGCTTGGCCTCACCCCAGGCGATGCCATCTGCGAACGCGTGACGCATCGCGGCGGATTCCGCAGGGCTCGCAAACGCCTGGTAGATCGCAAACAGATTCGAACCTTCGGTTTCTTTCGCCTCACCGGGCGCACGCGAATCGGTGACGATGCCGAGGATGGCTTTCTTCAGATCCTTGGCCGACAGCCACAGCGGAATCGTGTTGTTGTAGCTCTTCGACATCTTGCGGCCATCGAGACCGCGGGCAACACGAAAGGATCGGCTTCTGTCCTGGCGACCGCGCGATAGGCATCGCCGTACAGATGATTGAAACGCTGGCCGATATCGCGGGCCATCTCGATATGCTGGATCTGATCACGACCGACCGGAACGCGGTGGGCATTGAAGATCAGGATATCGGCAGCCATCAGTACCGGATACATGAACAGACCCGCCGTGATGCCGGCATCATCGTCCTCGTTGTCGGCGACATTGCGATCAACCGCGGCCTTGTAGGCGTGCGAGCGATTGAGCAGCCCCTTCGAGGTGACGCAGGTCAGCAACCAGGTCAGCTCAGGGAATCTCGGTGATGTCGGATTGCCGGTAGAAAAACGCGCGGTCGGTATCGAGGCCAAGCGCCAGCCGAGTCGCCGCAATTTCGAGTCGCGACCGCGCGATGCGCGCCGGATCCTCGCATGATCAAGGCGTGGTAATCGGCCAGGAAATAGAACGACTCGACATCTTCGCGCCGGCTCGCTTCGATGGCCGGACGGATCGCGCCGACATAGTTGCCGAGATGAGGCGTACCGGAGGTGGTGATGCCGGTCAGCGTGCGGATCTTGTTGGTCATGGTCGAACCCGTGGATCAGAACGCACAGTTTAACGAACCGGGGGCGGCCGAAGCAGGCTCAGGCGCGGATGGCACAGACTTGGCCCTCGTCATTCCAGCGCAGGCTGGAAGCCGTTCAAAACAGCCGGATGGCTGGTCAACCAGATTCTTTGGTGCCAGCGCAAATCCCCAGAGAGAACTGGATCCCTGCCAGGGATGACGAGATATAAGGGTCGGCGCCAGGTCAGTGCCACCCGGCTCAGGCGTCTATCCGGATAAACCGCGGTGAAACGAATCGGCGCGGGCAAACCCCGCATGGGCATGCATCACGTTGAACCCTGCACCAACCGCACCTGGAGGTGCCCCATGCGTAGCCCGCTCTGCCCTGCCCTGTTTGCCCTGATCCTTGCCTCACCGGCCCGCGCAGGCAACCTGCTCGACCTGTCCGTCGTCGATCGCGACAGCGCGACACCCTGACGACCTATGTGCAGAACGGCAAACTCTACGTTCCCGGCACGCCCGGTCACCCGCTATGCCGTTCGCATGATCAACCGTACCGGTGGCCGCGTGCTCGCCCGTACTTTCGGTCGACGGGGTCAATGCAGTCAGTGGTGAAACGGCGAGCGCCAACCAGAGTGGCTATGTGCTCGATGCCTGGGAATCGACCGAGATCAACGGCTGGCGCAAGAACCTCGACGAAGTCGCCCAGTTCAACTTCACTTCCTTGCCGGACAGCTATGCCGCCCAGACCGGACGACCGGCCAATGTCGGCGTGATCGGCGTGGCCGTGTTCACCGAACGCGATGATCGCTGGATCGCCCAGCAGCGCATTGAACGTGCGCCACCGCCACCGGCATCACGACCGTGGGCCAAGGATGCCGAATCCGCCCGAGGCTCATCAGCCAATGAGTCGGTCGCCGGAGCCGCTGCGAAATCGCAGCCGGGCCAAGCACAAGCTGATGGCGCGATCGCACGCAGCGAGCCGAAGCGGGACGCCTCGGCACCGGTCATGGCGACCGCGAATACTCACATGTCGGCACGACGCAGTTCGAACGCGCCAGCAACCAGCCCGCCGAAACCCTCGCCATCTGGTACGACAGCTACCGCAATCTGGCCGCCCGCGGCATCATCCCGCGCCGACCAATCGCCAGCCGCAGGCCGCAGCCGTTCCCCAACGGCTTCGTCGCCGATCCCCAGCCCGCTATCGTTATCGCTGAGACAAGATTGCGAACCTGCTGCCATCTCGGGCGGCAGGTTTGCCTCGTCGAAGCGGTGAGAACAGAGATCAACCGCGTCAGCAGACGCCAGCTCGGAATTCGTTTCCCTTCCCTGATTGGCACCGAACTCCGGTTGGGTTGGGTCTGTTCCAACTGGCAGAAGCTGGCTCGATGAACCAAGTGACGACCACATGGAAACAGAAAACGGTAGAACAGGCGTTGCGGATCCCGTCGAGGGTTGAATCATGCGTGGATCCGTAGTCGACAGCGCTGCCTGAATTTCCCTCGTCCGATCAACCGACCCGCAGCATCGGGAAAAGTATCCTCCCTCAAATCACCCCGATCAGTCAGGTGATACAGCGCCGCAGCGGATTCGAAGCGAAGCGATCGGACCACGACTCGAATTTGAGCCAAAGGCGCATGGATTCGGGATCCATAGACCAACCAAATTTTCTTGCCTGCAAGCAGACCGTTGCTTATGTCTCGTATCGCAACACGCTACGCTTTGGCATGATCATCGGCTTTCGCCACAAGGGTTGGAAGCCCTGTACTACGGGCTCCACTCATGGCGGTGCGGGCGGCGAATGCCGCCAAGCTCAGTCGCATTCTCGCCGCTCTCGATGCGGCCACGACGCGGGCCGAGCTGAATCAGCCCGGCTACAAGTTGCATTTCTGAGAGGGACGCTCAAAGGCCACTGGTCAGCGTGGGTGGATGGCAATTGGCGCGTCACGTTCCGATTTGTCGGCCCTGATGTCGAACTGGTTGATTATCAGGACTACCGTTGGACGGGAGGTCACCGCCATGATGAGAACCCTCCGCACCCCGGCGGTTTGTTGCGTGAAGACGTGCTGGTGCCACTCGGCATCGAGGTCACCGACGCCGCGCAGCGTCTTGGCCTGTCGCGAACGACGGTTGTCGCGGGGTCATCAACGGCGGGGCTGGCGTCAGCCCAGATCTGGCGCTCCGATTGGAGCGGGCGGGCGTCAGCACGGCACGGTTCTGGACGGTGCAGGCCAACTGGCGAGCTCGCTCTGGCCTCCGCGCGGAAGCAGCAAAGGTGCAGCCTCTGCAGGACGCTGCGTAGTGGGCACCGGGCACCGAAAGGGCTCAAAGACGTCATGGTGGGATAACGCGAGACTATCCCCGCCTTCAACCGATGCGGCGAGGGCTGAACAAGTTTCTCTGTTCATCACGCCGTGGCGCATTTGCGCACCACAGTGCCGGCAGCGCGGACGCACGCGCGGCTGCCCTTCGAGATCCTGGACATTTAAGGCAAGCTAAAGACAAGCTCACAACCAATCTCTTAATGTCTTACGCGCCGCGATCGATAGGGTGATCGATAGGGTCAGGATCGATAGGGTCAGAGTCATTGATTTCTGGATTCACGATATGGCTTGGACTTCCGGTCACCACCTCGCCCCACAGGGACTGATCGGCGTCCCGTCTTTGCCTCAATCTGCTGCTTGGACGGTCGTCACCAGCACCCTTGTGGATTGCCTCGCGAATGGCAGCAAGATCTCGTTCCGCCATCCTGCCACGGAACAGCGTCCGGTAGCCGTCTGCCGTTCCTCAGCTGTTTTTCCCAATCGACAGTAAAGCAGATTCGGCGTCAAGAGTTGAATCGGCTTGCGCGCATTGCCTTGATAGCTGGACCACGGATACTCCGACGCATGG
>JADKJL010000005.1 GCA_016721015.1 Lysobacterales bacterium | reverse complement strand
CGCAATGGCCCCGAACTTGCTTTGTGCTGCCAGCTCGCGCAACGCAGGGGCCGCAGCGGCCTGATCGGTGACCCATCTCCCAAAGGAGTCGGGGAATGCTGGCGGAAGTGCGAACGATCGGAACCATCCACGGCACTGCGTGCTGCTATCGCTCGATGAGTGGTCGCATCACGGACTGGATCTCCTGGCAGGATGCAACCTGCCTCTACGTGCGTGGCGCAATCAACGCGTGGACGCTCGGCGATCCCTGCCTGACCATCCATGGCGGCACCTCTCGCCACTCGGCGAACCAAGCACACTCGATCTGCACCCGATCATCGCCACCACCGGCCATGCGGGATGGGTTCGATCGATCCGGCCCCGGCGCTGACCAATGTCGCCCTGTTCGCACGTGATCGGTGATCTGCATGTATTGCGGCACCCACCTCGCGCGGCGAGCTGACCCGCGATCACGTCATACCGATTTCCGGGGCGGCAAGGACAACTGGATGAACGTTGCCACGCCGGCCTGCCTGCACTGCAACGTCAAAAGGGTTCACGTACCCCCGCAGCAAGCGCACATGCCGCTGCTCGCCGCAGTGCCCTACCGGCCGAGCTGGCCGAACACCTGATCCTGTCCAACCGCAACATCCTCGCCGACCAGTGGAGTTTCTCGTCAACCATCTGCTGGAAAGAAGCGGCGACCGAATTAGCGCGTGGCGTTGGGATTCGCGGGCGCTCACCGCCAAGCATGGCGGATTTCGATGTCGCGTTTCTGAGAGATCGCAGACATTGGTGAAGGAGTGGTTGAAGGCCAACTTACTCTCTACAGAACCCTAATCGCGCTGACCTAGCGTTGCTGATAAAGATCGTGACGGCGATCCCTGGAGGTTCTGCATTGTGCCATTGTTGCGGGCGCGGGCAAGATCCTCCAGGCGGAGGTCGGCCCACAGCACTATCTCGGTGTTCGGCGTCGAATCGGCGGCGACGCCATCGTGCGCGGACGGAAAATCGCAAGGGGTCAGGATGCAGCTCTGCGCGTACTGGATATCGAAATTGTTGACCCCTGGCAGGTTGCGACATTTCCTGACAGCACGACATAGCACTGGTTCTCGACCGCCCGAGCCTGCGCGCAGTGGCGCACACGCAGATAGCTCGGCGCTCACCCGTGCAGAACGGCACAAAACAGGATCAGCACCCTGATCGACCAGATGGCGGGCGACTACCGGGAATTCGGCGTCAAGCAGATCATTACGCCAATCGGCCCGCAGTCGGTCTCTGATCGTCGACGCTCGCTGCCGCCCTTGATGCCCCACCAGGTGCGCTCGTTCAGGTCGGATGGATCCTCCCTGCCATGCAGGAACCATCGCGCAGGGCGACATAGCAGATGTTGCGCATTGCGCCGCTTTCGATGAGGGTGGGATGCGAGCCACCGATGATGTTGATGTTGTAGCGCATGGCGAGTCCGCCGAACATGTCCCTTCAGCCGCGCGGTGTACTCGGTAAGTCGGCGGATCGCCCCGACCGATGGCAATGGCGAGTTTTCGATCGACAGCAACTGCAGGGTCATCATCTCCGGAAAGACGACGAAATCCGATTCGTAGCCGGCGCGATATCGACGAAGTATTCGACCTGCCGGGCGAACTCGTCAAAGCTCGCGATGCGCCGTTGCTGGTACTGGATCGTGGCCACCCGCACGCGATCGGGAAGACCCGAGGCATTGCGCGGGGTCGGCGCCCTCGGCTGATCGTGGCGATTCGGGTGCGCTGACCAGATGTGCGGCGTAGCCCATCGAATCCGCGTCACCCGGCGCATAGCGTTCAAGCACGCCGATCATCTCGAAGCCGTTGCGCAACTGGAAACTCAGGGTGCCGTCCCGATGCCGGCCTTCACGCACGGCGCGGACGTGAGTCTTCGACCGAGGGGTATGCCTTGATGCGCTTGCCGAGGCCCGGCAGGCGACCGCCAAAACGATGCCGCGCAGGCCGAGCTTCTGGCACAACTTCTTGCGCCGCAGAGGCGTCGGCCGATGCAACCGCGAAAATCCGGATCGACGCTGACATCCATGCCGTAAAGCCAGTCGCCTTCAGGATCATGCCGCGCGGCATAGCGCCACCGGTGATCTCGTTCCAGCGGGCTGAGCCATCGCGGCCGCCTCGTCAATGCGAAATGTCGCGCATAGCCCAACGATCCGTCCATCGGATCCGCGACAAATTGTCCACCAGTAAGCGCGCCTGCTGGCCACGCAGCATGTCGGCGGAGTGCTTCCATTCCTCGCCATAGACGCGTGCGGTCAGTTTGACCAGATTGTCGATATCTCCTGGGACTGCGTTGCGCAGGATCAATTTCGCGTTCTTTTCGGCTGGCATGGTCTGCAATCTGGAGGACTCCGATGCGCAGTCTGACAAGTTTTGTGCTGACAAATCAGGTGAATGGCAGATTTCGTCGGAACCCGTTCACATGCCATTCCTTGCTCCGCCCCTCCGGGTAGCCGAAAATGGCGGCCTGTCCGCTGTGCTGGCACCTGATGATCGATTCCACCCGTATCCGCGCCTGTCGCGCATCGAAAGTCCCACGCAATTGCGCGAGTTCCCTGAAAGCGAACTTGTCGAGATTGCGCGCGAGTGCGTGGCTATCTGATCGAGTCGGTGGCCAGCTCGGGCGGTCATTTCGGTGCCGGGCTCGGCGTGATCGAGCTGACCGTCGCGCTGCATTACCTCTACGACACACCGCACGACCGCCTCGTCTGGGACGTAGGCCACCAGTGCTATCCGCACAAGATCCTTACCGGTCGCCGCGACCGCATCACCACGGTCAAGCAGAAGGATGGCCTGGCGCCGTTTCCAAAGCGCGAGGAAAGCGTCTACGACACCTTCAGCGTCGGCCATTCCAGCACCTCGATCAGCGCCGCGCTCGGCATGGCCATCGCCGCGCAACGCAAGGGCGACGCGCGCAAGATCGTCGCCGTGATCGGCGATGGCGCGATGACCGCCGGCATGGCTTTCGAGGCGCTCAACCATGGCGGCGATGTCAAGCCTGACATGCTGGTGATTCTCAACGACAACCAGATGTCGATCAGCGAGAACGTCGGCGCGCTGACGCAGATGCTGGCGCGCCTGATGGCCGGTCCGCACGCTCAACCGCATGCGCGAGGGCGGCAAGAAGCTCGATCAAGCGCGAGGGCACCGTCTGGCGCTTCGTCAGGCGCTGGGAAGAGCACGCCAGGGCATGTTCATGCCGTCGCACGTTGTTCGAGGAACTCGGTTTCCACTACACCGGCCCGATCGATGGCCACGACCTGCCGCAACTGGTCCAGGCGCTGCGGACGCTCA
Source organism: Lysobacterales bacterium (assembly GCA_016721015.1). Classification (GTDB taxonomy): domain Bacteria; phylum Pseudomonadota; class Gammaproteobacteria; order Xanthomonadales; family Rhodanobacteraceae; genus Dokdonella. Next base: position 160,884 of record JADKJL010000005.1, on the reverse strand, counting down.
AGGAACTCAAGGGGCCGCAGTTGCTGCACGTCATCACCACCAAGGGCAAGGGCTACGCGCCGGCCGAACGCGCGCAGATCGAGTACCACGCGGTCGGTCCGTTCGATCCGGACAAGGGCCTGGTCCGGAAAGGTGCAAGCAAGCCGACCTATACCGAGGTCTTCGGCGACTGGCTGTGTGACCAGGCGGCCAGCGATTCGCGGCTGTACGCGATCACCCCGGCGATGCGCGAAGGCTCCGGCCTCGTGCGCTTCAGCAAGGAATACCCGCAACGCTATTTCGATGTCGCCATCGCCGAGCAACATGCCGTCACGCTTGCAGCGGGCATGGCCTGCGAAGGGCCAAACCGGTGGTTGCGATCTATTCCACTTTCCTGCAACGCGCCTACGACCAGTTGATCCACGACGTCGCCCTGCAGAACCTCGACGTGCTGTTCGCGATCGATCGCGGCGGCGTGGTCGGCCCGGATGGCGCCACCCATGCGGGCAGTCTCGACCTCTGCTACCTGCGCTGCATCCCGAACATGGTGGTCATGGCGCCGGCCGACGAGAACGAATGTCGTCAGTTGCTTAGCAGCGGATTTCAGCACGTAGGGCCGGCCGCGGTGCGCTATCCGCGCGGCGTCGGCTGCGGAGTCGCTGTTGATCCGAACCTCGCCACACTGCCGATCGGCAAGGCCGAGTTGCGACGCAGCGGCCAGCACATCGCCCTGCTCGCCTTCGGGGCCCTGGTGGCACCGGCGGCGAAGGTCGCCGAAACATTGACCCAACCTTGGTCAACATGCGCTTTGTCAAACCGCTGGATCGCGCGATGATCCTCGAACTCGCCCGCAGCCACCAAGGGTTCGTCACACTCGAAGACAACGTGATTGCCGGCGGTGCCGGTGCCGGTGTCGGCGAACTGCTTGCCGCACACGGCATCAGCATGCCGATCCTGCACCTCGGCCTGCCCGACAATTACCTCGATCACGCCAGCCGCGAGGAACTGCTCGCCGAATCCGGCCTCGATGTCGCCGGCATCGAATCCGCCATCCGCACCCGATTCGCCAGCCTGATCCCGGTCGCCGCGATGCGCAGCGCGGGCTGATCAAGGCAAGCATTCGTCACCAGCGCATGAGTCGAGGGTGCGAATATCCCCGGGCAATCGTCATCGGCGCATGCAACGTCAGAGCAAGCGACGTTGGAGCGACCATCGTGCGAGCAAGCGTCCTGGGAGCAAGCATCGTGGGTGCAAGCGTCGGGAGCAAGCATCGTGAGCAAGCATCGTGGGAGCAAGGGGAGAGGTTCGACCCGATGCTCCTGTTGTTCAATCGCCGAACAGACCCCAGCAAACCCAAACGCCGGACTGAAGTCCCTCCCACGAAGCAAAGTCCCACGAAGAAACCTCGCACAATGCCCGTGGGAGCGGTTTCAACCGCGATGCTCCTGTTGTTCAATCGCCGAATAGACCCGACCAGCAATACCCAAACGCATCGGAACTGAAGTCCCTCCCACGAAGCAAGATCCACTAAGCAAGGTCCCGCGAAGCAAGGTCCCACCAAGCAACCTCGCACAATCCCGTGGGAGCGGTTTCAACCGCGATGCTCTTATTGTTCAATCTCCGAATAGAACCCACCAGCAAAGCCCAAGTGCATCGGGACTGAAGTCCCTCCCACGAAGCAAGATCCACTAAGCAAGGTCCCGCGAAGCAAGGTCCCACCAAGCAACCTCGCACCATCGCGTGGGAGCGGTTTCAACCGCGATGCTCCTGTTGTTCAATCGCCGAACAGACCCGACCAGCAATACCCAAACGCATCGGGACTGAAGTCCCTCCCACGAAGCAAGATCCACTAAGCAGGCCGCGCTAAAACAACCTCGCACCATCTAGCGGTTTCAACCGCGATGCTCCTGTTGTTCAATCGCCGAACAGACCCGACCAGCAATACCCAAACGCATCGGGACTGAAGTCCCTCCCACGAAGCAAGATCCACTAAGCAAGGTCCCGCGAAGCAAGGTCCCACCAAGCAACCTCGCACCATCCCGTGGGAGCGGTTTCAACCGCGATGCTCCTGCTTTTCCAGTCCCGAAGTTACCCGACCATCAAAGCCCAAACGCATCGGGACTGAAGTCCCTCCCACGAAGCAAGATCCACTATGCAAGATCCCGCAAGCAACCCCGCACCATCCCGTGGGAGCGGTTTCAACCGCGATGCCCCTGCTTTTCCAGTCCCGAAGTTACCCGACCATCAAAGCCCAAACGCATCGGGACTGAAGTCCCTCCCACGAAGCAAGATCCACTATGCAAGATCCCGCGAAGCAAGGTCCCACCAAGCAACCTCGCACCATCCCGTGGGAGCGGTTTCAACCGCGATGCTCCTGCTGTTCAATCGCCGAACAGACCCGACCAGAATACCCAAGTGCATCGGGACTGAAGTCCCTCCCACGAAGCAAGATCCACTAAGCAAGGTCCCGCGAAGCAAGGCCCCACCAAGCAACCTCGCACAATCCCGTGGGAGCGGTTTCAACCGCGATGCTCTTGCTGTTCAATCGCCGAATAAACCCGGACCAGCAAAGCCCGTGCATCGGGACTGAAGTCCTCCCACGAAGCAAGGTCCACTAAGCAAGGTCCCGCGAAGCAAGGCCCCGCGAAGCAACCTCGCACAATCCCGTGGGAGCGGTTTCAACCGCGATGCTCCTGCTGTTCAATCGCCGAACAGACCCGACCAGCAAAGCCCAAACGCATCGGGACTGAAGTCCCTCCCACGAAGCAAGGTCCACTAAGCAAGATCCCGCGAAGCAACCTCACACGAAGCAACCTCGCACAATCCCGTGGGAGCGGTTTCAACCGCGATGCTCCGCGCCTCAGGATTTTGCCGCCTCCTTCGTCGCCTTTTTGTCCGCCAGATACTTCTTGTAGTCGATTGGACGAATTTCGTTGATGCGACACTTGAACTTGCCAACCACCACCGAATCGAAGCGTTTGCTCACCGAGTTCGCCGTCGAGGTCACCCCGATCTTCTGTGCCCAGCGCAAATCCTGGCAAGGCGGGTCAACTGTCAGCAGGTAGGCCTCATTCAAGCGCGGCCACACAACCACCTTGTACTCGCCGACCAGTTCCCAGCGCTGCAGATCCCAGAACTGGAAGCGATCCACCGGCTCGCCGGCATACGGAAGGTATTGGCTCAGCGCCTTCTCCTGCTTCTCGGCAGTCTGCGCAAACGCACTCGTTGCCAGCAGCAACCCAAACATTGCAATCAGGGGCTTCAACACGGTCATTCTCCAATGGGCGGACAAGGATGAGACCCCGAAATGACGAATTCAACCGCCACTTCGTTGCACATCAGCGTCAGCCATTTATCCCGGGTTTCAGGGCCGTGGCGCAGCCGGGCAACCCGAGCCGCCTCCCGGCAAACGCAGCAGCCAGAAGCGAAACCTCCCTTGCAGCCACGTCAAGGCTTGACGAATCCAGCCTCAATGGCTCTAATACGCGCCCCTTCGCCGCCGCCTTCAGCGCCCCGGCATGCAAGCACAAGGGCCGAGTAGCTCAGTTGGTAGAGCAGGGGATTGAAAATCCCCGTGTCGGCGGTTCGATTCCGTCCTCGGCCACCATTCCGTTCAAATTCCCACAGTTATTCAGGCCGCGTGTGATTCCACTTGCCATGGGAATCGAACCGCATGAAGCGCGGTTCGATGATGCGCGCCTTCCTGGCGCTTACCCCTTCGGGGCCGGCTTCGCCGTTCGCTCGGGCATCCTGCCTGCGCAGTCCGTCCGAGCGCCAAGGATGGCGCGAATGCAGAAAACGCAGGACGACTGCAGGGATGCAGGAGGTAGAGCAACGCAGGAGCGGTTGCCGAGCAGTTTTCTGCCGAACGCCAAGGATGGCGCGAATGCAGAAAACGCAGGACGACTGCAGGGATGCAGGAGGTACGACCCCATGGATGGGGGAGGTACGACTCCAAGGATGGAGGAGGTAGAACTGCGTCGGGAACAGCAGTCGAGAACGGCGTCTGGAACAGCCGTCGAGAGGCCGCTCCAGCGCATCCGGCAACTGCTCCTGCGTTGCTCTACCTCCGGCATCCATGCCGTCGCCTGCGCTCGCGGCATTCGCACATCCGTGTGCAGCACAACGCAGGAGCAGTTGCCGAGCAGTTTTCTGCCGGCCACCATTCCGTTCAAATTCCCACAGTTATTCAGGCCGCGTGTGATTCCACTTGCCATGGGAATCGAACCGCATGAAGCGCGGTTCGATGATGCGCGCCTTCCTGGCGCTTACCCCTGCGGGGCCGGCTTCGCCGTTCGCTCCGGCATCCTGCCTGCGCAGTCCGTCCAAACGCCATGGATGGCGTGAATGCAGAAAATGCAGGACGACTGCAGGGATGCAGGAGGTACGACCCCATGGATGGGGGAGGTAGAACGGCGTCGAGAACGGCGTCTGGAACGGCCGTCGAGAGGCCGCTCAAGCGCATCCGGCAACTGCTCCTGCGTTGCTCTACCTCCGGCATCCATGCCGTCGCCTGCGCTCGCGGCATTCGCACATCCTTGTGCAGCACAACGCAGGAGCAGTTGCCGAGCAGTTTTTTGCCGGCCACCATTGCTTGCGCGACGACTCGAATTCCCAGAGAAATCCGTAGATCCCGCTTTGTTGGGGAATCGAACCGCATGAAGTGCGGTTCGATATTTTGTGCCCTTCACGCGGTCTCCCGGCATCCCGACTTGTCGAATTTCCCCGTCCTTTCGGGACGTTGCCTGACACTTTGTTCCGTGATATCTTGGCCATGTTAATAATCATGGCCATGTTAATTATCATGGCCGTGCGAATTTCTTTCGGAAGTCACGGCCATGAACCAGGACGCATTGACCCATCCAGCGCTGAAGTCAGCGAATCTTCTGGCTGCGTTGTTCGAGCAGAACGGCTGGAAGGTTCTGCGCGAGCCTGCCGTCAGCAAATCTCGGGCCGACCTTCTCATCAAGAAAAAGCCCTACTCGTATATTGTCGAAGTAAAGGCCGTCTCGGAAGGGCGACCTGACCGGGTGATCCCCCTCCTCTCCCAAGCCATTCTGCAGGCCCGCGCCGCAGCGCAGAAACTCGGCGCTGTTCGACCGATGGCGGTCGTGCATGTCGGTGAAGCCAAGGAACGTCTTCTCAAGCATGTGCAGCGATTCGCAAAGCAGTATGCACCGGACGTAGCGATCGGCGTCATTTCCGACAACGGAGTTCGGCATTTCATCGGCGATGGCTTCGAAGGGTTACAAGTCGAGCATGGCGAGATTCCGAGAGCCCTCGGGAAACCAGCGATCCAACCGTCCAACCTTTTCTCTGACCTCAACCAGTGGATGTTGAAGGTTCTGCTGGCTCCCGAGATTCCAGAACATTTACTGACTGCGCCCAGAGCAAGCTATCGCAATGTTTCGGAGCTTGCGAAAGCTGCGGGTGTTTCCGTGATGAGCGCATTTCGGCTCGGGCAACAATTGCGCGAGGGAGGATTTCTCGATGAATCGTCCCAGTGCCTGAAGCTCGTTCGTCGAAAAGCCCTGTTCGAGCGCTGGCAATCCGCGGGGTACCGGTCGTCACCGGAAGTTCGCATGCGCTTCCTTGTTCCCGGCGCGACAGAGCAAAAGCTGCGGAAGGTCGTATCGGGCAGCAATGCCTGCCTCGGCCTCTTCGCAGCCGCAGACGCCCTCAAACTCGGTCATGTGTCCGGAGTGCAGCCCCATGTCTACGTAGACAGGCTTCCGCGCACGACCAACGGAGCATGGAAGGGACTGGTTCGATCAGGTCCAAATGAGTCTGTCGACCTGATACTCAAGCAAGCACTTGCGCCGAAATCCCTCTTCCGCGGAGCTGTACATCAAGATGGCATCGCCATCGCCGATGTCCTGCAAATCTGGCTCGACGTCTCCGCACATCCATCACGCGGACACGAACAGGCCGAGCTGATCCGCAAGAAGGTGTTACGCAATATCATCGACGGAAACGACGAGTGAACGATCTGGCCGCCCTCTCCCGCTTGCTGGAAGCTCTGACGCCGTGGCAAGCGCAAGTCGTGCTTGTGGGTGGTTGGGCCCACCGCATGCATCGATTGCATCCGCTGGCAATCATTCCCACCTATCAGCCGCTATTGACCAGAGACATGGACATTGCGTTTGCTGACCGCCCACCGCTCAAGGGCGACATCAAGTCCGCGCTTCTCGAAGCGGGTTTCGTGGAAGAGTTTTTCGGCGAAGATCACCCACCCGTCACGCACTACGCACTGGGGAGCTCGGACGGCGCTTTTTACGCTGAATTTCTCACACCACTCATGGGAAGTGGCATCAAACGAAACAAGGAACCTGATTCGACAAGATCAGCAGCAGGTATTACTGCGCAGAAGCTCCGTCACCTGGAAATTCTACTTGTCGAACCATGGCCAATTGTCGTCGGACCCGATCAAGGCTATCCGCTGCAGAGTGCGACCATAGTGCAAATGGCCAACCCGGTTGCCTTCATTGGACAGAAGCTGCTGATCCAGCATGCACGTCGACCCAACAAGCGAGCGCAGGACACGCTGTATATTCACGACACGCTCGAACTGTTCGGCGCGGAACTGCCCGCCCTCAGTGAGCTGTGGAGGACTCGTATCTTTCCAGCGCTAAGCAAGAACGACGCTCGCAGCATCCAGGAAAGCGCCCATCAAAACTTTTCCGCAGTAACCGACGTCATCCGCGACGCGGCGCAGATCCCGGCGGATCGAAAGCTCTCCCCGAATCGCGTTCAGCAGCTTTGCCACGCAGCGCTTGCAGAAATTTTTGCATAGCAACTTGCGCCGTCGACGTCGGGCGCTACTCGTAACAGGTGCCGGTTTCGCGGACCTCGATGGTCGCCCATTGCGCGGCCGGGCATTCCGCGGCAATGGCGAGGGCCTCGTCGCGGCTGGCCGCGTTGATGAGGAAAAAACCGCCGATCATTTCCCGGGCTTCGGTGAATGGACCGTCGACAACACGGCGCTCGCCTTCATGCAGGCTCAGGCGAAATCCTTCGCTTTCCGAGCGCAGCGCCTCGCCTGCAACCAGCAAACCGCGTTGTTGCAGACCGGCGCCGAAATCGAGCATGCGCTGATACAACTCGCGACCCTGCTCGGGCGTGCGTTCGCTGCGCTGTCCGCGCGGCTCAAGAACAGTCAACAGGTAGGCCATGGCGCAACAGGTTCCTTGGTTTGAGAGTCCGGAAAAATCATCAACTGACGGGGCGCAGGCTGGCGGCCCGTTCGAGCAAGAATTCGCGTTCACGCGCATTGCCGGCGAGGGCTGCCGCCTGCTCGAACGCGGCACGCGCCTCGTCGAGTCGGCCGAGTCGTTCGAGCAGATCACCGCGCACGCCCGGCAACAAATGGTAGCCCGCCATCCTCGGTTCTTCGAGCAGCGGAGCGAGCGCATCCAATCCAGCCTGCGGCCCGTCACGCATGGCGAGCGCCACGGCGCGATTGAGCTGAATCACCGGCGACGGTGCCACGTTCGCCAACCGGGTGTACAACGCGACGATGCGCGCCCAGTCCGTTGCATCATGCTGCTCGGCACGCGCGTGACAGGCAGCCAGCGCCGCTTGCAATGCATACGAACCATCTGCGCCATCAAGCGCCTCGGCATGCGCCAGCGCCGCCAGACCACGACGGATACTCGCCGCGTCCCAACGCGAGCGATCCTGTGCAGCGAGCAGAATCGGTCGTCCAGCGGCGTCCACGCGGGCGGCAAAACGCGAAGCCTGCAATTCCATCAGCGCGATCAGGCCATGCACTTCGGGTTCGTCGCCGGCCAGCGACAGGATCGTGCGCGCCAGGCGCAGCGCTTGCGCACACAACAGCGGACGCATCCAATCGTCCCCGCTGGTCGCGGCATAACCTTCGTTGAAGATCAGATAGACGACTTCGAGCGCCGAGGCCAGGCGCGAACCCAGTTCCGCCGGCGGTGGCAATTCAAACGAAACCTGTTTTTCCGCCAGCACTTTCTTGGCGCGCACGATGCGCTGCGCCACGGTCGCTTCCGGCACCAGAAAGGCGCGCGCGATTTCCGGCGTGGTCAGTCCGCCGAGTACGCGCAAGGTCAAGGCCACGCGCGCATCGGTGGACAACACCGGGTGACACGCGATGAAGATCAGGCGCAACAAGTCGTCACCGAACTCGTCTTCCGTGTCAGTGGCGTTGTCATCGGATTGCGTCCATCCCGACATGTCGTGTTCCAGCAGTTCGTGCTTGCGGGTGGCCAAGGTGGCGTGACGCAGGATGTCGATCGCGCGCCGGCGGGCCGTGGTCAGCAACCATGCCCCAGGCCGCTCGGGCACGCCCTTGATTGGCCAGGTCTCCAGCGCGGCGACCAGCGCGTCCTGGGCCACTTCCTCGGCCAGACCGAAATCGCGCAGCGTGCGCGCAAGACTGCCGATCAACCGCGGCGCTTCAATGCGCCAGACGGCCTCGATTCGGTGGCGGATAGCATCAGTCACGGGCATGGGCGCCGATCAAAGCATCACCCCGGTCGTCGTGCAAGACGCGCCAGGACTGCGCAGGTTTGATCGATCGCGAAACCTGAGTCACGATGTCGGATCGATCGACATCCATGCGCTCAGGCAGAAATCCCATCACCGGCCACGACAGCGCGAATCTCCTGCGGAAAATCTGCCAGCTCCTGCACCTGGCGCACTTCAATGATTTCGTCCGGTCCGGCCGGGCAACGTCGCGCCCACTCGATTGCTTCCGCGAGCGAGCCGACGTCGATCATCCAGTACCCGCCAAGCACCTCTCTGGACTCGGCGAACGGTCCGTCGACAACGCGACCCTTGCCTTCAGCGAAGCTGATCCGTGCGCCCATCGATGGCGGATGCAGGCCATCGCAACCGAGCAGCACGCCGGCATGTTGCAGCTCGCGGTTGTAGACCATCATCCGACGCACCGCTTCCGGCTCCGGCATTGTCCCGGGAGCCGCCTGGTCATAGCCGCGGGGAATCATGAGCATCATGAAACGCATGGTGGTTTCCTCAATGTTCGGCGGTAGTGCAATGGCCCCGAAGACGGGCGCCACCACATGCCAATGATTAGCGATGGTTCGCGCAGATCACGCGCCGGGCATGGGTTTGGACACCACGATGATCCAGGCCACGCCGAAGCGATCGGTCAGCATGCCGAAACTGGTCGCGAAAAAACTTTCCGCCAGCGGCATCTGCACCTGGCCACCGTGCGCCAGTGCATCAAACAGCTTTCGGGCGTGCGCATCGTCGTCGGCATTCAGCGACAGCGAAACACCCTTGAACTCGGGATTCCCCGCGGCAAAGCCGTCGGAAACCAGCACCTGGCTGTCACCGATCTGCAGACACGCGTGCATCACCTTGTCCGCCGGCGGCATCGGCCCCGCACATCCTTCCCCATCAGGTGCTTCGCCAAAGCGCATCAGCATGACCAGTTCGGCACCAACGGCTTCGCGGTAAAACGTGATCGCGTCTTCGCAGCGACCGTCGAAATAGAGATAAGGCTGAATATTCATCTGGTGTTCTCCGTAGTTGGGAAACGAGTCCGAAATCCGACTCTCACCCTTACGACGCGCGAGCATTGGCGGAATCGACATGCGCATGCAAACCAGCATTCCGCGCTGCTGATTGTCGTGTTCCACCAATCTTTTAGTGGGTCTTCGTGAAGTCGTGTGGGTCATTCGGTCACAATCCGTAGCTTTTTCGGCAAACTATCGGTGAGCGCTTTCCATCGTAGGTTGGTGCTGAGCACAGCGAAGCCCAACGGTTGTTCCGGCACGTTCTACGTCACGCGGAGGAAAGATCGCACCTCGTTGGGCTTCGCTGTGCTCAGCACCAACCTACGGAACCCGCGTGCGAAGAATGCGCCGCACTCCAGAACGATGCGTCAGCCGTGGGGGTGAACGGGGAATCGACAGGCGCCCAGCAAACGCTGAGGAAGCCTCACTGAAGTCACCGTCAACAAGGCAAGTCAAATCTCCGGACAACTCTGTAATCCGCAAAGCCCTGTTCTGCACCGGTTTCGCCGGTACCAATGCTTCAGAATCACCCACTGGCTTCCACGAAGATCCCTTTTAGTTGGCCCGGCAGAAGCGTCGGCAAAATCATGTGAAGTCAGCAAGTGATGCGAAAAAGCTGACACCGGATTTGGAGAGAACCCGGTAGCCACACCCCAGAGACTGGAGAGGTCTTGCGGACGGTCACGGTCACTTCCATACTGGCATGGCAAACTTTGCCATAGGAGCGCGCCATGGCCACCATGAACATTTCCCTGCCCGACGAACTCAAGCAATTCGTCGACGAACAAGTCAGCGAACACGCCTATGGCTCCAGTAGCGAGTATCTGCGTGAACTGATCCGAAAGCAGCGCGATGCGGAAAAGCTGCGCACGATGCTGCTGGACGGATTCAACTCCGGGGCGGGGCAAGTGGCGGACGATGCGTTCTTTGCCGAATTGCGGGATATCGCCGACGGCAAATCCGAGCCTTGATTGCCAAGCACGTTTTCCTTACCAAGCAGGCCCGGCTCGATCTCAGACAAACCACCGACGGGTACAAGAAAGAAGGTGGGACGATCCTGACACGGCGCTGGGTCGCAGCGGTTGAAGTCGCACTCCGTCATAGAAGCGCAAACGCGAAAACGGGTTCCACACGCTATTCGGTCGCATTGAAGCTGGATCGGCTGCGGTTCTGGCCAATCGAGGGTTTCCCGCATCTTGCGTTCTACGTGGAGCACGAGGAACGAATCGATGTGGGCCGGGTGCTGCACACGAAGCGAGACATTCCGGCCTGGATGGGGAGCGCCGAATGACAGCAGTCAACGAAGATTCCCGGGGCAAGATCCCGGCCCTCCTGCACCACACACGGCTGGGGTGAATCCGAATTCCCTCATAACCGTTGCCCGGAAAAAATCCTACGAAGTGGTCAGCGGGGTCGCCGATCACTCTGAGGATTCAAAATCCGCATGAATTCAAGATTCAAGACCCTTGACGCGAAAGAATGAAGGGATTGCCAGATCACAGCTTCGCTCCTTGTGGAGTAACGGCGCATGCCCTATTATTTTACCCCAGTAAAACATCCCGACGAGGCCCTGCCATGTCCTGTGCCGCAACGCTTCGCCAATCCGGCGGATCGATCATCCTCTCGATTCCCAAATCGATCGCGCAGACGCTGGCCGTGGAAGCCGGCTCCGTTGTTGAGCTGGTCGTCGAAGGTCGCACGCTTTCTGTCACGCCCGCACGTCGCAGCCTGGCTGACCGTTTGGCATCCAGCCCCAAGTCGCCGGCAGCCTGGCAGCGCGATGATGATTCACTGGAAGACGGCGCAGTCGGTCGCGAGTTGCTGTGAGCCGGATGCCCGCTCGCGGCGATATTCTGGAGCTGAGCCTTGATCTAGTGAAAGGCCGAGAGATCCGTGGATCGAGGCCGGTACTTGTACTTTCAGCCGACGCGTTCAACAACGCCTCGGGCTTGCTGTTGGTGGCACCAATTACCCAAGGCAGCAATGCCTCGCGCGAAACGGGTTTCAGCGTGACACTGATGGGCGCCGGCACGCGAACGCAAGGTGTGGTGTTGTGCGATCAGACGCGAACTGTCGATGCCCGCGCTCGCACGTTCAAGAAAATTGAACGCGCACCGCTCGCCGTGGTTACCGAGGCGCTCGATGCCGTGCGTGCAATTTTGGAGTAGCGAGAATTCCCTCACAATTTCACCGACCCTCCTGCACCACAGCGGCTGGGGCGAATCCGAACTACCTCAGATCAGTTGCCCGGAGAAAGCCCTGAACAGAAGAGGTAGGCGGAATCGCTGATCAACCTAGGCGGCAACATCGGCCCAAATTCAACATTCAGGACTTGACCCTCGAAATTACTCAAATACCCACCACGCTATTTCGCCAGCTTACGGGCCACCGGGCGCCGTGCGGGTTTGCCCGCGATGCGCCTTTCAAGGTAGGCACGCATGTCGTTCCAGGAGATGGTTTCCCCGGACTCGACGAATGCGGCGTAGCGTTTTTCCGCAACTGCATAGAAGTCGGCACTACACTCATCCAGTCCGGATTTTTCGACAGTCACGCGGCGCGAACCTCGATATTCACCTGCAGATTTCGGCGCAGCACATCGAAAATCGCGGCAAGGTTGTCCATGCTGGGGTTACCGTTGGCGGACAACATGCGGTGCAAACTTTTGCTGGGCCGTTCCGTCGCCTTGGCCAGGCCTTCGAAACCCACAGTGGCATTGACCAGATCGCGCAGGATCACTCGGGCTGTCGCCGGTTCTCCGTTGAGGAACAGCGATGCGGCCTCGTCCAGCAGCGCCGCGGCAAATGCCGGCTCACGCTGCACGCGCTCCACGATGGTCTGCTTGAAGTCTCTGGTCAGCGTCATGATTCATCTCTCTTTTTTGCCCGCGCCTTGCGCGCCCGATACGCATCTTTCAGCTGCACGGCCCGCTTGATGTCGTCCCTCTGGCAGGCCTTGGTGCCACCGGTGAACAACACGATCAGCGTTTGTCCGTCACGCATGAGATAGATACGGTAGCCCGGCCCCCAGTCGATCCTGTACTCACCAATACCGCCAAACCACTTCACCGAAGATGTATTACCCATCTCCATTCGCAACACCGCAGTAGCCACCTTGGCGGCGGCTTGCACATCCAGCAGGCTGTTGAAATTCGCTCAGGCGAGTGCGAGACAAGGCGAAACGGGCCGAAAAAGCGCAGTTTACATGCGGTAAATGAGCATTTTGAGGCACGTTTTGCCGCCGTATCGTGCCGCCTGAGTAGAATTTCAACAGCCTGCTAGGCCATCAAACCAGTCCCGGTAGGGGATGGAGCCCCCCTCGGCGATGTATTCCTCGACCTTCCATGTCATGGCATATGGTAACCTTTATGTTACTTTCGTCAAGTTCTCGATCTGGGCGTTGCCCGCGATCAGCAAGGTGCCGAATCGGACTTGCTCAGTGCACTCGGCCTCGATTCAAGATTCAGACCCTCAACGTTTGGGACAAGCCGTTTCGAGGCGCGGCGAGCCAAAGTTAGCATCATTCGGCCATACCTGGCCTTCGATACTCCGTGAATTCAAGATTCAATACCGGATCCTCGAAGCGTGCCCGGGTAAAGTCAGTTGAGCCAGCTCATGAAGCCATACTCCGCAATCGCTGCTCGACGATAGCCGCGCGCTCCGATTCGGCAATCATGCCGGGCAACCCGCCGATAAAATCGGGATGGGCCAGAAGCTCCGTCAAGGCAACGCTGATCGCCTTGCGCAGCTCCGGTGGCGCACTCGCCAATTCGCCTGCCAGCTCCTCGCGGCCATCGACAATGTTGAGCACATCCTCGATATCGTGGCTCGCCAGAACGTCACCTCCACCTCGCCCCGCATACGCCTCAAGTTTGGTCGCCACAAAGGCCACGGCCGTCGCCATGCGAATCGATATTCCATCCGCCAGTTCTACCCGCTGCGCGGTTTCCACTGCATAGGAATACCAGCGATTGGAGAAGCCAAGGATTGCAGGGTCAACCGGCATAAGGTCGAACAACACGCCGGAATCCCGATGCACCCATCGGCAAATGACGCCGCTCTCCAGGTCATTGGCGAAGCCTTTTGCCGCCAGATGTTTCTCAACACGACGAAATTGCGCGCGCTCCGCCTTGATGACCGCATCGACATCCCTGGTAGCGCGGACACTCGCTGCCAAGGGATCAGTCACCAGCAACCCTGCCACCGCGCCGCCGACAAACACCACCGACTCCCGCAAATCACCCAGCGCCTCCGCAACAATCTGCAGAAAAATCAGATTTGGATCATCCGCGCGCATCGGCTGCCTCCAGCTCGATCGGCAACAACTTTGCCGCCATCGCGCGCTCGCGGGCGCGACCGGCACGCAGGGCATCCTGCAAAGCGAGCAAGCGGTGCAATGCGGGATCCGCCAACGCGGCCTGTGGCACCGTGCGATAGATGGGCGAAAGGCTGGGACCTTTGGCACTGCCGCCGGCATACGCCCAAACCGGCGCCTCGCCGGGCGCTGCCGTGATATGTGCCAGCAAGGGTTCGGCGCCAAACCCGGTCGGAACGCCGCGCTTCACCGGTCCGGGTACAGCCGGCCAGACATAGCGCACCCCGTGCAGGGCAAACTCCAGCAATGCAGGTCGAAGCGGGGACCAATCACCACGACCGCGCACCACTGCAAGGCCGGCACCAACCGCGCGCTTGACGCTGGCATGCACCTCCGACGCACTCATGGACAGCGATTCGCCCAATGCGGCATACGTCCAGCGCTGGCGTGGATGGGCCGCAACCTTGAGCAAAACAAGCAGATCTTGGGGCTTCAGTTCCATGGCGACACCTGATATTCGCTATTCGCGAATAGCGAATATCGCTGTATTCGAGCCATCTGGCAAGCACTGGATCACCAGCAGTTCCTTGTGGACCGATTTCGGCACGCAATAGACACGAGGCGAATTTTACAAACCAGTCAAAAAAAATTGTCGAATGCTCGACTTTACATATGACTGGCCTTCCCTGCTCCAGCGCGCCCGACAATTGGCGGCAAGCTCGCTCTCAAGCCCTGATCAAGCTCACCTCTTCTCATCCCGTGAGATGACCGACAAGCGATAATGCCCGCGTGAAGAGAGCACGGACGACTGCCAAGATCATTAATGGCCCCTGGCCCTCGGATAGTAGTGGCCGCGCACTCTCAGCGACTCAACGCGCAGGCCGATACCTCCCTCCTGATCAACCCTGCCTGATCATCTCCACGCGATACGATGAGTACTACGGGCCGTGGCCGAGTAAGTGTCAGTTGCCTGCATCCGGTCGGCCCGTGTTGCAATTCAATCTGCCCTTTCCGGACCTGCCGACCTTGGGCCAGATTGCACGCAAACGTTTTCCCTACCCGGTCGAACCATGTCCTGTGCTGTCACCGAAACTTCCGCCCGCCGTGCGCCGAAAGTTCTGCGGCTTCGTTGATTCACACCTCTATCAAATGGATCCAGAACGACTTCTGCAAGATCCGGATTGGTACGAAAACCTGCCCACGTAGCCCGCCAAATCTCAATACCACTTGCAAACAGGAGTTCTCATGACCGCCATCACCAAGCGATTCACCGACGCACTGGACTACGCCCGCATCGCCCATGCCGCGCAAGTCCGCAAAGGATCAAACATCCCCTACCTCTATCACCTGCTCGGCGTTGCCAGCCTGGTCATCGAGCATGGTGGCAACGAGGATCAAGCGATTGCCGCCCTGCTCCACGATGTCATCGAGGATTGCGGCGAACCGCATCGCGCACTGGTTCGCGCCCAGTTTGGTGACGCCGTTGGAAAGATCGTCGAAGACTGCACGGATGGCAGCGCCGAACAAAAGGCGACGCACTCCGATCCCGATGCCAAACGCCAGGACTGGACACGCAGGAAGCTCACCTATCTCGCCCATCTGGCCAAGGCCGACGATACGACCCTACTCGTATCCGGCTGCGACAAGCTGCACAACGCCCGCGCGATCTTGACCGATCTCGAAAACCCCAACGTCGGCACGAACGTTTTTGATCGATTCACAGCCGGCCGCGATGGAACATTGCGCTACTACCAATCGCTGGCAGAAATCTTCACCAGAAAGAACATCGGCATGGCGCCACAGCTCGAACTCGTCGTTGCTCGAATCCATGAGCTCGCGGGTTCAGAGACGCGAGCTGGACTCATCGCCAGGTAGTCCATGACAAGGCTGATCAATCGGCTTTTTGCACTGGACTGTCTTCAGGAATTGTGTCGTATATCGCTTTCGAAAGGACGCTAAAGGCCGCCTCACCGAACTCCTTGTCGTCCATGTAGCGGCTCACGATCTTGTCATTGTCAGCCATGCGCTGAACCATGAGGTCTTCAAGCACTTGCTTCAGCCCAAGCTGGAACTTGTCGAACGGGTTCGCTCGACGGAGTTTGACGACTTGTTCGTTCGACGCCGCCTTTTCGCGAATCTGCTCGAAGAAGAATCGGTCTTCGTCGGTGAAGTTCGTTCCGAATCGCTCGTTGAGAACTTTGATTATTTCGGACAGTGGAACCTTTACGTCCTTTGCCTTGCCTGTACCGACATCAGTCGGGCTCCTGATGCCCTCGGGATCGCCGTCGCGCAAATTGATCTCGCCGGAGTAAATTCTCTCGATTCGGTAATACTGAAGTCCAATTTCGTCGCCGAGCGCCACGCGCTCGGTGTCACGATCAAGCGGGAGATGTGGCAGCAGGAATCGCCCATAGCTGTAGAGCATTTCCAAGCCGGGATCGCTGTAGGGCATGATTTGGCTCATGAACGAATAGATGTTCACGTAACCTTGCAGCTGGCCGCGAAACTCGCTGCGTTTCGATTCATCCTTCATCGCCTTGAAGCGGTCAACTGCTGGCTGAAGGTGAAGTTGCATGGATGCATGATCCTGGGCGCTCTGGCGGGCAACCGGTTTGTAGAAGACGCGAGCGAACGCTTCCACTTCGCTCTGGTAGTACACCTGCGCTGCATCCAGCTCATGCTTGAGCTTCTCCAACTGCTGCGGATCCGAACCCTCTTGCAAGCTCGTCGCGTCATAGTAGGGCTTGAAGGCCTTGTAGATGTCATCCGCCTCATTGACGAAATCAAGGATGAACGGATTCTCCTTGCCGGGAATCTTGCGATTGAGCCGAGACAAGGTCTGCACCGCTTGCACGCCGTCGAGCCGCTTGTCCACGTACATCGCGCAAAGCAATGGTTGATCAAAACCGGTCTGATATTTGTTCGCCACCAGCAACACTTGATAGTCCGGCGAGCCAAAGCGGCCCGGTAGCTGCTTTTCGCTGATTGGCTCGCCTGTTACGCAATCCTTGTTCATCCCTGGCTCGGTATAATCCAGACCAGAGTCGGGGTCTTTGACCGTGCCACTGAATGCGACAAGCGGGCGTACGTCGGTAATCTTGTTCTCGGTGATGTAGCGTCCAAAAGCCTGCATGTAGCGCACTGCATGAAGGCGCGACGATGTGACGACCATCGCCTTGGCCCGCCCGCCGAGGTGTCCACGCACCTTTTGACGGAAGTGCTCCATCATCACCTCTGTCTTCTGCTCGATATTGTGGATGAAGGCTCATGAACTTCGCCAGCGCCCGTGCAGCCTTCTTCTTCGGCAGGTTCGGATCGTCCTCGATGGCTTTAACCAGCCGATAGTAAGTCGCGTAGGTCGTGTAGTTTTTGACTACATCGAGGATGAAGCCCTCCTCGATGGCTTGGCGCATGGAATACAGGTGAAACGCCTCGGGCAATCCGCTTGCGCCCATTCGCCCAAACAGTTCAAGGGTTTTGCCCTTGGGCGTGGCGGTAAAGGCGAAGAAGCTCAGATTCGGCTGTGGCCCGCGTGACTGCATCACCTGGTTCAGACGATCTTCCCAGTCAGGTTCTTCCTCAGCATTCTCCGCCTTTGTCGCCGCACCGAGAATGGCCTTCAACTCCCGAGCCGTCTCCCCGGTCTGACTGGAGTGCGCCTCGTCCACGACAATTGCGTAGCGGCGCCTGGCAATTTCGGCCTCCCACTTCGCGGCTTCCGCCTTCTGCTCGTCGGAAGCTTCCTCCTGGCTTTCCGCGCCAGCAACATGCAACAGCCCGCGCAATACGAACGGAAATTTCTGCAGCGTCGTGATGACAATCTTCGTGCCGTCAATCAATGCCGCTGCGAGCTGCTTTGAGTCCTGGTCAATGGCCTTCACTACGCCTTGCGCGTGCTCGATCTGGTAGATCGCATCCTGCAACTGCCGGTCGAGTACCTGACGGTCGGTAATCACTACCACGCAATCGAAAACCTTCACGTCCTTGGCATCGTGAAGGCTCGCGAGCCGATGCGAGAGCCAAGAGATACTGTTGGTCTTTCCGCTGCCTGCCGAATGCTGAATCAAGTAGTTGCGGCCCAGCCCTTCATTTCCCGAAGCCGCGATCAGTTTTCGTACCGCGTCGATCTGGTGATATCTCGGGAAAATCATCGTCTCCTTCGTCACCACACGATGACCACCGCGCCCGTCCTCCACTTTCTCGTCCTTCGTTTCGAGAAACATGAAGTGACCGAGAACGTCTAGAAAGCTCTCGAACTGAAGCACTTCCTCCCAGAAATAGCCTGTGCGGTAGCCGGACGAATGTTGCGGATTACCAGAGCCACAGATGATCTGTCCCGGATGGCTGCCCCGATTGAAGGGCAGAAAATATGTATTCTCCCCTGCCTGTCGCGTGCTCATGTGAATCTCGTCGGGATCCGCGGCGAAATGCACAAGCGACCGCTTCTTGAAATCGAACAGGGGCGCACGAGGGTCGCGATCTTCCCTGTATTGGCGAACGGCGTTCTTCCAGTTCTGGCCCGTGCCTGGATTTTTCAGTTCGATGGTGGCTACTGGCAAGCCGTTCACCGCCAGTACAATATCTAGCGTGCGGTTGTCGCCGGGATGACAAGGAACCTGGCGCGTAACGGTCAGGCGGTTTTTATCGAACAACTCCTGCATCTCAACGTTTGCGCCGTGCGCGGGCTTGAAGTAGGCGAGACTAAACGCCTTGCCGTAGAACTTGAATCCGTGCCGCAGCACGTGCAGCGAGCCTTTGGTATCGAGCTCCTTGACCAACGTGTTGACCAACAATGCCTCCAGGCTCTCCGCATGCAGCGCTCGCATCTCGGCCCAAAGCTTCGGTTGCGTCTCGGCGACAAATGCGAAGACCTGCGCCGGGAACAATGCCCGCTGCTTGTCCCACTCTGCGTTACTGCCGGACTTCCAGCCACCACGCGTCAGCAGGATTTCTTCGACATATATTTCGAAGGCTCGCTCTGTGGTTTGTCCGGACATCGTGTTGATCCTTGTTAGCAAAACCCGTCGATTTCAAATACCTCGGTATTTTAGCCATTTTGCGATCCCGTCGAGATCCGGGAACAGTTGCTTGTCAAAGACACCGTACTGATCCAGACGTTGCCGGATGTCATCGTGCGCATCGTGCTTGATGACGATTTCCAGATAATCCTTTTCCTCCAGCGGGCGCATCGGCTGGTGACAGGCCATCAACACGCCGTCTTGAGCGCGGATTCGCGGCGAGACATGAGGCGGATCATAGATCACGTTCTCTCTGATCTCGAAAGGTGAAACGGTTGGGGATGCTACAGTCGTCGTCCTGCCCGTCTCGGCATGAAGCAAGACCTCATTTGCTTCGGAAGGGACAGCTACCGGTTCATCTGTCGCTTCACTCTCGATACCGAAGTCTTCATAGCTCGACGGGGCAGATGCCAAAGTGGTCTCGGAATCGCCCACTGGCTTGATTGCTTCCTCAGCTTGGCGACCAAATTCGCTGAAGCGCATCGGTTCGCTGGTCAGCACATAGACGGCGCTGTTCAGCGGCTTGTCGTTGTCGTCAAACTTTGTCTCGCGCGCCGCGAAATAGAGCGCAACAAGCGGATTGGTCGTCCAGTCCATGAAGCGAGTAGGCAAGCCGTGATGCTGGGCGATGGCCAGCGCCTCCCAATCATTGCGCGGCAGGTGACGGACGTATGTGAGCACATGATTGGTGAAGACACCCAGAACATCCCGCTCTATCTGATCGCGCCCAAATAGGGAGAGATGGATTCAGCTTCTTGTAGCGCCCGATGGAGGATTTGAGCGGGTAGCCCTCGCTGACGAGCTTGCTCTGGCCACGAAAGTAGACGCGGCCTCTTGGCAATTCGTTACGGACGGTTTTTAGATATTCCTCGAAGCTCTCAATGAGAAACGGGGTGCTCATGCTGCGACCTCACTGCGAACGTCTATCTTTCCGGTCACGGCCGCAGTAATGAGGGCGGTGCGGTATTCGTGCAAACGCTCCACAGCGTCCCCCACCTTCCCCAACAGAGCGTCCAGCTTCGCTGTCTCCGAGTCCAGATATACGGTGATGGCGGCTTGTTCGAGGAGGGGTGGCTCAGTCAGCCAATAGTTCCGAATCGTCTCCACGTTTACATGCGGAGCAGTTGAACCCATCGTATCGATTGCACCTTGGGCGTAGACACTTCGGCCGTTCAGCTGCCACATGAGGAAGCGACTTGAGTAGTGCGCAGCAGTTCGGAACTGCATCATTCGCTGTCCGAGACAAATGACGGGCGATGCTGGAGCAGTGGCGGCAAAGCCCCAACGTTCGCCTTCCCTTCCGTAGAGGACGTCACCCGCAATGACGGGCTCACGACGAATAAGTCGTTTGTATTCCTCAGCATCCACTCTGTAAACATTCTCCAAACGAAGCGCACCCAAAATCATGTCTGCAGTTCGAACCACGGCGAACTCGCCGTCTTGCGAATAGATTGGCGTTTCGTGCGGGCAGTCCACGATTCGCGTCGCAGCATATTTTAGGCGGGTGACATCCCAATGCTTCGGGATGTCGCCGAGCCAGTCGAGACCGGGGGATTTGAGGGGCGGGTTTTCGGGGAAGCCGACGGCACTCGCGGAGGCGGGCGGCAGGCCGCGGGTGACGGTGCGCGAGATGAGCGCGGTGCGCTTCTCCTTCAGTCGCTCAATCAACTCCCGCTTCTTCGCCACCAACCGGTCCACCCGCCTGGTCTCTCTGTCCAAAAACGCCGCTATGCAACGTTGCTCGGCGGACGTTGGTAGTGCGACGCCCAGCGCACCGAATTTTTCAACCGTGAAATGGGCGATGGTGGACTTGTTGCAGACAATCTCGAACCAGCCCTGAGATGCCGCGTGTGCGAGAACATATAAAAGAAACCAGTTTCGTTTTCGCCCTGCGGTCTGACGCGATGCAGTGCATTTTGGATGATTGTGCCTTCCGGTGCGCCACAAACGACCGCTGCTCGGCCAACGTCGCCCCCCTCACAAACAAGCAAGTCACCGTCCATAACGGCATACTGCCATCGCTCCTTTTTGTTCGTCCACATGGTAGGCAAGTCCGCAACTCGAACATGTGCCCACTGGACGTGTTGAGATTTCAAATAAGGAGTTTTCTTCGTCGCTTGGGCTAGAAGGCTCTGGCTGCAGCATTTTCCCGGTTGAATCGAGTAGCAGGAACTTTACGCCTTGAGCTGTCCAATGCGCGGGCACATCGCCAAGCCATTCGACGCCGCTGGGCTTGTAGTGCGGGTAGACCGGCTGCTTCATGGCTGCGAGAACGACTTGATCATCGCGGCGATCTTTGCGGAGTCGATGCCGCCGTCCGGCTGATCCTCAGAAACGATGAGCGTGCCTTTGGGTCCGCCGCCTTCGGGCTGCGGCAAGATGTCTTGGCTGCGATACCAGGCTTGTTTCGTCTTCCAGCGCTTTCGGTAGGCGGGATCGCGCAACATCCCACAATGCTCCCAGTAGTAGGTGATACCGGAATCGTCATCCTCAATCGTGAAATCGGGATATTTTGTTACACCGTCGAGCTCCAGTGGATGCTCGTAGTGGTAGTCGATGTTCCTGGCATGCAGCAGATTGGCAATGATGACTTCGGACTTGGACCGAACTGCCTCGCCCCGGCTGGTGATGTGGATGAGGCGCTCCTCAAGAAAGGTATCGCCCACCTTTACCGGTTTCGGCGGCCCAAAGAGATTGGTGAGGCGGGCAGCAGCAGATGAGTAGCGTTCGGAGCTGAGTTTTTGAAGATCCGTCGCGGAGCCCTGGTGCAACACCACAATTCTGTTCTTCTGCCTCGTGAGCGCGGTGTAGAGCAGTTCGCGCGTGAGCATGAGCGGGGACCGGGGCAGGACGAGGAATACGACATCGAACTCGCTGCCCTGCGCCTTGTGAACCGTGAGTGCATAGGCGAGATCTAAACTGGCATCGCCCTCTTCGCTGAAGTCGGAGTTGTAGAACTTGAAGACCTGGCCGGTCTGGGTCGAGAACTCGATTTCCAGATAGTCCGCCTTCCAATTCCTTTTTATTGTGCGGCGGTGGCCGACAACCATGCCGATCTCGCCATTCGCCATGTAGCCGTTCTCGTCTGGCTTCGGATAGATTCGTCCGTTCCATACCCTTGCGTTGCGGTTGTTGATGACCTTGTCGCCATAGATGATCTGCTGGTCACCCATTGGTTTGGGTATGTTTCGATATCTGCCCGGATTGCGAGCCTGCTCGATCTGGAGCCCCTTGTAGCGAATGTGGACCATTCGGTTGAGCGGGTCCACGCCCCAGGGCTTTTGCCTCACTGGACTCAAGATTTGCCAGGCCTCTGCTTGCTTGCCGGAGCTGGGCCGATCCCCCCAGGCAACGTTGTACCAGGCGGAGCCCTTGCTATCGAGGTTCGCACCGAGGCTGAGGGCGAAGGACTGCCACTCTTCCTTATCCTCAGCGAAACCGAGATTTTCTGCGATCACTTTAGGCAGCGCCTGTTCCAGTTCGTCAGGCGTCTCCCACTGGACAAAACGAATGCGGTCGCTGCTACGGCGGCCAGCAAGGATTTCAAAGACCTGGTCCTCGCCCGGGTCGGTGGATGCGCCACCAAACCACGCGGCCAGTTGAAGATCATCTCGATCCCCAGCCCCTTGCCTGCGAGGCACCGTGAGTTCTGTAAAGCCTGTGCCGACGCGGGGAAAGCGAGTTTCCAGATCAGGCGGTGAAAGGTGGGCGATGATGTCCACAAAGGGTCGACCCGCACCGATTGGTGGGAGCTGGCGTGAGTCCCCCACAAAGATCAGCCGATGCACGCCACGCAGAGATTCAAGTAGCGCCGCCATCATTTCTTCGGTCAGCATGGAGCATTCGTCCACGATGACGGTGCGCGCACCCTTCTCGCCAGGTTTGCCGGTGAGCTTGTAACGCTGGACGCTGCCGTCGTAGCGACCGGATCCGCTGAGAAACTGAGCGAGAGTGTGCGCTTCGTAGTTGGAAGTGCCAGCCTGTTTGGCCACTGCTTCCATGCGCACACGAGCCTTGCCCGTAGGTGCCAGTAGCAGAATGCCATCGCCGTTTATTTCTGGCCGCTGACAGAGCACTGACAGCAGCGTGGTCTTGCCGGTACCCGCCGGGCCGATCAGGACACTGAACCGGGACGAAGCAAGTTCTGCCAAAGCAGCGGCCTTCTCGTGACGTGCTCGCTCTTCTTTTTCACGCTCTTCCTCATCGATAGGCAAGGGCTCAAGCCTGATGTCGAGTTCAGCGCCAGTCCACTGTGAGTTGATGTCTCTTGGCCTCGGCCCGCTTCTGCACTGTGCTGCGGATCAGATCACCGACAGTCGCGAAGCGCGCCAACTGATATGCAAGGCGTTGGTCGGCCATGTGGACGAGGCAGATTTCACCTTCAAACTGCTCACCTTCGGCGACCGCAAGCAGGTCGGCTGTGACTTCGGTGGGTTCTTCGTTGCGCTCTTCATCCCCACGGCGTAGCGCTGTGATGATGTCTTCACGGGCGCGGAGTGTATCGCCTCGGGTAGTGGCGGCTTCCAGTTCACGAATCGTGAGGGCCCGCAAGCGGCGCGCGTCGACGGCAGTCTTGACGAGCGTGGGCTCCGGGATCGGAAAGCGCTCGCGAATGAAGTTGGTCGGGAACAATCCGCGATCCACAGTGCCGATTGCCAAGGGGGTGGTGGTCAAACGTGTAGCTTCGTATGCGAGGTACGCATTCTTCAGAAACGCGGCGTCCGGAAGACCAATGTCGACTTCCTTGCGTGCTTCCGGTATGGCGAGAATTCCCGCCTGGTCGACCGTCAGATCGATGCGGCTGAGCAGTTCAAGAAAGCTGCGGCGCTCTTTGTCCATGCGCTTCCATGCTTTTGCGATGGTGTCGTCAACGTGCTGCGACAGCTCTTTGGGCAGATGCTTTGCCGGCTCTTGCAAGGCGGCATCCCAAGCCACCCATGGATTACCTTCATCACCCGTCTTGTCGCTTAGAGTTTGCGCAATGAAATGACCCATAGGAATTCCGGTGGCACTGAGGACGGCACCCATTCCCGGAAACGGCCCCCGCTTCTTCCACAGCCGGCCAAGCTCCCTGTCGATCCACTCTTCCTGCTTTTTGATGGAGACGTTGAAGAGCTCCGAAGACCGGAGCAGCGCGGAACGGCAGGCAAGCAGGGCACTGATCGCGGCATCGTGCCCCACGTGCTCCGTGGCATAGGAGAACTCATCGAAGCGATCTTCCGGCGCAAATGCGACGACTTCTGCAGGATCGAAGGCACGGCCATCTTGCGACTTCTCCAGTGCCTCGTGGTATGGCATAAGGAACCCATCCGAGAAGTCGGGCCGGATCGAGTGAACCACCATGCGTTCCCAGATGAGGCTTCGGAGCTTGTCGCCTGGCGCACCGTCGTATTCATACTCAGTCAATTTGCCCAGACTTTTGACACGCCCAACACCGACGATCACCCGTCGACCGGTGTCCTCAACCAGCGGAACCTGCTTGCTGTAGAAAAAGACCAACGATTCTTCGGGGCGAACATGATTCCAGAAACAGTCCAGCAGCGTGCGGTGATTGCGATGGTCTTGTAGCCAGTTTGTGTCGAATCCAAGCACATCTTTGCCAGGCTCGTAGGCCTCGCTGACATCCTGCAAGGGAAACTGAGTGACGAGGCCAGGGAGCTTGTTCTTGGAGTCGCCGAATACGAATTTCCTCATCATCCAACGAAATGGAAGTGCGGCGGCCCCATATGCCGGGTAGTGAAGCGGCGTTGGCTTGAAATGGGTGTGTGTTTCGTTTGCATGCTTCGCGTACGGATGCGCGTGCATTCGAGTGAACGCAAACTCAGCCATGAACGTCGCACGTTCTTTCACACAAGGGGGATAGGTCGACTCCTCCAGATCCTTTATTGATTTCCCGGCAACCAAAGATTCAGCCTGCTCGTCTTTGGTCTCAAAAATGTTCTTCAATTTGAGGCATGAGGTGTTTCGACCGGGCTGCCGGCATACCGAGCCGTTCCATGCCGTATCGTGCCAAGGCACGCGGACGGAAATGTGACGCAACGGAATCGATTTCATGCCGTCACTTCCTTAAGCAACTCAAGAATTTCGCCTTCCAGCCTTTTGATGTCGGCTTCGATGACTTCGAGTGGGCGCGGCGGCTCGTATCGGTAGAAGTGGCGGTTGAGTGGAATTTCGTATCCGATTCTGGTCTTGCTTTCGTCAATCCAGGCATCGGGTACGTGTGGCAAAACCTCTCGCTTGAAGTACTCCACAATGCTTTCCTTGAGCGGCACGGTCTCGGTGTCGCGCAAGTCGGAGTCAGGTTCGGGATCTCCATTTCTATCGCGACAGATCTCGGCAGCTTCGTCACGCTCACTCAGGGCCGATAGCACCGCCTTCAGTTCCGGCGCGCTCAGGCGTACGTCGCGCGTGCGATCGAGGTTTCGCAGTTCTATCAGGAAAGCCTTGCGGTCCACGAATCGCCGCTCTTGGGTAACCTGGCAAAAAGCCTGAAGCAACTCGCGAATTTGCACCTGCCGCGCCTGCCCAGCCTCAATGTCGTTTAGTCGGGAGGCCGGATCTTTCTTGGCGCTGGTGGCAAGCTTCTTGAAGGCGCTCTCGTCTTCGAGCCGCGCCATGCGCTCAGCGCTTGCCTCGAAATTTAGCCGCAGAGGCCGCTCGACAGTGATCTTGTAGTAGCCGAAATCTTCGTTGTCGAAAATCTTGCTGACCACGCGCTGGCGTTTGAACGGCTGGTGGGTGACGGAATCTTCCTCGGTGAAGGTGCGCTGCTCACCGTCTTCGAAGCTGCCGAAGAGTTTTGTGAGGTCGCCGATGTGGTCGGGGTCTTTTTCCTTGTCGGAGGGATCACCAATTCGGCGGCGCTTGTTGCCAAGGCTTTTCTCCATCTGCACCCAAAATGGGCGCGCATCGATAAGTTGCACCTTGCCCTTGCGTGACTTTTCCTTGCGGTTGGTCAGCACCCAGATATAGGTGGAAATACCGGTGTTGTAGAAGAGCTGCTCCGGCAAGGCAACGATGGCCTCAAGCCAGTCATTCTCTATGATCCAGCGGCGAATCTCGCTCTCGCCGCCACCAGCATCGCCGGTAAATAGCGGCGAGCCGTTGAAAACGATCGCGAGCCGACTGCCGCCATCTTGCGGTGCACGAACCTTCGCGAGCATGTGCTGCAGAAAGAGCAGCGCGCCGTCGTTTACGCGAGGCGTGCCTGCACCGAATCGCCCGCTGAATCCTAAGGTGTCTCTTTCGTTTTCGATGTATTTCTGTTGTTGCTTCCATTCCACGCCGAAGGGCGGGTTGGCGAGCATGTAGTCGAACGTCCACTTTTTGCCGTCGGCGGCACGGTCGAAGCCGTCCTTGGTGAACGTGTCGCCCATGACGATGTTTTCCGCATCCTCACCCTTGATGAGCATGTCTGATTTGCAGACCGCCCAGGCTTCGTCATTCCAATCCTGGCCGAAAAGCTTGGGCTGGGCGTCAGCGTTGAGATCCCGAATATATTTCTCGGCCACGGACAACATGCCGCCCGTTCCGCACGCGGGGTCATAGATCGTTTTTACAACATGACTGCGAGCAAGGTCCTTCTCTGGCGAAAGGAGGAGATTGACCATGAGCTTGATCACCTCGCGTGGAGTGAAGTGCTCCCCCGCCTCTTCATTCGCTTGTTCCGCACCGATTCGTATGAGCTCTTCGAAGACATAACCCATTTCGACGTTGTCGACGTTATTGGGTGAGAGGTCTATGGCCGCGAACTGCTTGATAACGAGGTAAAGCAGATCCTTCTCGGCCATGTAGGCGATCTGCTCAGCGAGCTTGAATCGCTCAATGATGGCGCGGACGTTTGGCGAGAAGCTGTTGATGTAGCTATTGAGATTGGGCGCGAGCTGATTGGGATCATCAAGCAGCCCGTTGAGACCACTGCCATCGGCGGGCTTCGCGAAGGTGAATTTGGAGAGATTGAAGAACGGGACACCCGTGATCTGGGAAAGCCGGTGTCGAACAATGTTCTCGCCCTTGGCCTTGACGATAGCGTGCTCTTTCAGAACATCTGCTTTGGTCGGCGCAAGAATGCAATCAAACCGTCGCAATACCGTCAGTGGCAGGATGACTTTACGGTACTCGTTCCGCTTATATGGGCCCCGGAGGAGATTGCAGATACCCCAGATAAAAGATGCTCGTTGGGCGTGTGTTTCAGCTGACATAGAGTTGCTCGTTTGACAATAGATGGAGCGACACAAGAGAACACTTCCTTGCTTCGCTGCGCTTGACTGTCTTGCCCCGCACGATCACGCGACCGTTGGTGAAGTAAGCCTCCTCATGGATTTGCGTCATCACGTTCCACTTGTCGCCGTTCGAGCCGACCAGCGCGGGAGTGATGAACTTGGTGCGGATGTCCGCTTCCGTGAGGGATTTCTTGTTCATTCGAGCTGCTTGAGCCGGTCTCAATCCATGGGCGTATGGGCATCCAATGGAGAGAGTAGTCGAAGAAGCGGGTATTGGGCGAGGTCCTTCGTGTTTCAGCCAATCCGTTGAAGCCAAGAGCATCGCGGCTGAAGCCTGCTCCTACGAAGAGCTTAAGGGCTGCGGCTATTTGTTGGGTGCGGAAAACCTTCAGCCGTTCGCTCTCTTTCGACGTACCGACTTTTTCGCGGGTGCGGGTTTCGGTGCCAACACAATTCGGAGATCGCAGCCCACGGCATTGGCATAGCGGCGCAGAGTCGATATGGAGGGCGCATGCTTGCGGCTACCTGCACTCGACTCAAGTCTCGCAACAGAGGCTTGCGCGACGCCCATCCGTTCGGCCACTTCTGCCTGGGTGAGTCCCGCTTGCTGCCGCGCGCGCAATAGCTCCCGCAGCGTCGCATATTCGTCTTCCAGCGCGTTGTAGGCATCAGCGAATGCCGGATCCTTCATCCATTGCTTGCGCGTCGCGTCGAGGTCCAACGGGACTGGGTTGAAGCGTTCAGTGCTCATCGAATGATTTCCTTCAATCTTGCGCGTGCTGTTTCAAGCCGGACTAAAGGCAACGCTGATCAAGTGGCGGAATCTTCATGGCATTCCGAAGGTCTGCCAGCCATGCTGCGCGGCGACGTGAAGGCTGGCTGCCTTGACAGGTCGCGCGGTGCGGTTGCCTTAACGCTGGAGCAATTCAATGTATCCCCTGTAATTGAATTGCTGGCTCCGTTTCTGTTCGGCGCTTCCGGTCAGGACATCAACGCTCTGCAGCACCTTGATGGCCGTGCTCGCCGTGGGAAAGCTTACTCCCAGCTTTTCGGCGGCGAATGTGGTGGTGAAGCGCGGCATCGTCGGAAGCATCTCGAACAATCGAATGGCTTGCACGGTGCCATTTTTCGCGGCCATGACCTTCTTGCGGTCGGCGGCGATCAGCGACGCGATTTCGATGATGCTGCGCTGCGCGTTCTCCGCCGCCTCGGTCGTGCAGTCAAGAAAGAAGTGCACCCAACTCTCCCAGTCACCCTCCGTGCGTATGGCCGAAAGGAGCCGGTAATACTCGGCCTGGTGCGTCTTGAGCTGACCGGAGACGTAGAGCAAGGGTTCCGACAATAGGTTCCAGTCTTCCAGCAGTACGGCGATCAGCAATCGTCCGATACGCCCGTTGCCATCGAGGAACGGGTGGATCGTTTCAAACTGCGCGTGAATCAGCGCGACGCGAACCAGCGGTGGCAGCGCAGGCGCGTGGTCGTGAATGTAGTGCTCCATGTCCCCCAGCAACCGGTCGACTTCGGTGTGCGGCGGCGGAACGTAGAGGGCGTTGCCTGGCCGTGTGCCGCCTATCCAGTTCTGCGATCGGCGGATCTCGCCGGGCTGCTTCTGCTCGCCGCGCACGCTGTTCAAGAGGATCGAGTGCGCCCCGCATAACAGTCGCGTCGAGATAGGCAGGCCTCCTTGTTCGGCATTGAGTTGGCCGCGCGCGTACTCGAACGCCTTCAGGTAGTTCGTCACGTCGCTGACGTCGGTGGTGCTGGCCACGTCCATACCGGATTCCTCGTCCAGCAGATCCGTCAGCGTCGCTTGCGTGCCCTCCATCTGCGAGGTCAACAAGGCTTCCTTGCGGATGGCGCTATAGATCAGCCACTCGGCGGAAGCGACCAGGCCCGACATCGCGGAGAGGCGTCCCAGCGCTTGTTCCGCAGCCGCGTTGCCCGCGTAGCAGGCCGGATCAAGTGCCGGTGCAGTCGGCGGCAGGGGTTTGGGCACGAAGGCCTTGACGGCCTCGCTGCCCGTCGCCGTGGTCAAGTAGGTGCCGGTGATGCGTGGCATGAGCGCTCCAATCGGGGGATTGATAGGGCTATTAACGGTAATTTTAAGATGCTCGCCCGCTATTAAAGGATGCCTTAATAGCCCAGTGGGGCACAAGTAACCTGGGCCGTGCCTTGTTCTATCCGGCCATGGCTGCTGGTCTACACGATCCCAGCGCAGCCGAGTTCAAGGCGCGGCTGCTCAACAAAGGCAAGAAGAAAATGCAGGCCAATGTCGCCATCATGCGCAAGATGTTCGCCGCGATATGGGCGATTGTGAAAAACCCGCAACCCTATGACGCCAAAAGGCTCTATTCCTGCGAACAAATCGCTTGACGCGGAACAGAGTGTCTACGAAGAGCCTGGCGGGCGATGGATTTGCTGCAATGGCTTCATACTGTCCAACGAGCCGGATCCAATGCGTGCAAACACGGCTTCACGCTGGGCATGCGTAGCCAGTGAATCGCCCAACCGCGGCAACAGCAGCCGGTTGGCCGAACCGGTGAGCAGGAAGCGGCCGGGCCGACGAGGCCAGCAGGCAAACCACCTGCGTATCGGCAAGCGCCGTGCGTACAGCGGCGCTCATCGGGCGGTCAAAGCGGCGGAGATCGGCGGCCATAGTGCGGTCTATGTATCGTCCATCTGCCTATTTTAGTAGCGTCTGATTGCCTATTGATGTTGCGTCCAATGTCGCAGCTTGGCCCTGGTGAACTTGCCCGCAGAATCGGGGTTGAACCGGAATCGTGACGGAGAGCATCGCGACCGGAGGAAATCCCTTTTCGGGGCCCGTAAACGGGCGCCTACGAAGAGCTTGGCGGGAGATGGATTGACTGCATTGGCTTCATACTGTCCAAAGGGCCGGATCCATTGCGTGCAAACCCGGCTTCAAGCTGCGCGCCTGTGGTCAGCACAAATACCGCTTCAAGGATTCAAAGCAATGACGATTCACTGGTACCCCGGGCATATGCACAAGGCCCAGAAGGACATGATCGAGCTGCTGCCGCAGGTTGATCTGTTGATCGAGATTCTGGATGCGCGGATTCCGTATTCAAGCGAAAACCCGGCGATTGCGCGGCTGCGTGGAGATACGCCCTGCATCAAGGTGTTGAGCAAGTCCGATCTCGCTGACCCTGCGGTGACGGCGTTGTGGCAGGCGCGGTTTGAGGAGCAGCGCAACGTCAAGACATTTCCGACCCGAAGCGATCAAGCGGAGGGCATCAAGGCGCTGGTGGGATTGTGTCGGGCGATGGTTCCGCAGCGCGAGGCAAACAAGAACCCGATTCACGCGATGGTGGTCGGCATTCCGAATGTCGGCAAATCGACCCTGATCAATACTCTTGCGGGCCGGAAGATCGCCAAGACGGGCGACGAGCCGGCGGTGACGAAGAGTCAGCAGCGAATCGACCTCGGCAACGGCATCATCCTGTTCGATACGCCGGGCATCTTGTGGCCGAAGGTCGAAAGCGCGGATAGCAGCTACCGCTTGGCGGTTACCGGCGCGATCCGCGATACCGCGATGGAGTACGACGACGTCGGCCATTTCGCCGCTGAGTTCCTGCTGCGCCACTATCCCGATCTGCTCATGGAGCGTTTCAAGCTCGATGCCCTGCCCCGCGACGAAGAAGCGTTTCTGCAGGCCGCCGCAATCAAGCGCGGCGCGATCGGCGCCGGTGGCAAGTTCAACCGGCACAAGATCAGCGAGCTGCTGGTCAAGGAGTTTCGCAGCGGAATAATTGGCCGTATCAGTCTGGAAACACCCGACATGATCGCCGCAGAGCGGATCGTGCTGGATCAGGCGGCAGCGCGGCAAGCGGAGGACAAGGCCGCACGCAAGCAGCGCTTCAAGGAAGGCTCGGGCAGTCTGGGCAAGAAGGAGCGCAAGGAAGTGCGCGTGGATGAGCGAGCGGCAAGGAAGCCAAAAGCGGGTCGATAGATGCCGATTCCGGTACAACGATCGGGATATGGGTGGACGCCCCGATGATCTCGCAGCCTCCGGTTTTCAGGCAGAACAGCACTCCGCCATCCGGTATAATCGACCTCATGAAATCAGCCAGGACCACCGCTAAAGCCAACCCGCGAGGCGCTGCCAAAGCACCGAGCCAGAAGGCCATCATGCGGGCCGTTGCCAGCTCAACGGCTATCGAAACCGGTAAAAGCATCCGCCAGATCGAGCGCATGCTTCGCGTCGGCAAGTCGGGCAAATTCCCCAATATCAAGCTCGCCCGCTAGTAATACTGCACTCTCAGTTTGCAAGCGCCAAAACCACCAGTTTCTGCATCGGGGAATAGTCCCTGCTCATGCCTGCGTGAATCGCTGCGAAATATGCAGTCTTGTCCGCATCCCATGCACTGTAGTCCAGCGGTTCCCGGCCAGACTGCACCGCCATGAGGTCTGCCAGAAGCCGCGACAGACGTCCGTTCCCCTCGCGAAACGGATGGATCAGGATGAATTCCACGTGGGTTATCGCGATCGCTTCAAGCAGCGCGTCATCGCTGATCTCGTGGCAGGGAGTGAAGCGCGCCAGGCAGTCGCGCTCGAACTCGATCAGCAGCCCTGGGATCTGTGCGGCTGCGGCAAACTGAAAGTGGCCCTTGCCGATGTTCACTGAGCGCTCCTGTCCCGCCCATTCATAGACGTTACCCAGCCAGCGCCGGTGCCAGGTTTTCAGATCCACTGCGCGCAAACGCCGGTCAGGCCGGTTTTCGACCAGCACTTCCTGATAGATCTGTTCAAGCAGCAACAGCTCGACGGCGTCGATCTCTTCGCTGACGGTAATGCCCAGTTTGTTGCGCAACACCTGATCGCCGGAACCCGGCTCGAATGCGCCTTGCACTTCCCCGACTGCGTAACGGTCATTCACGATGGCGCATTCCCGACATCCATCCAGTTGCGCTAACCAGCGACTCCCCCAACCGATTGCGCCGATACCGCGAATTTGGCAGGCGGCGTGTCTGGTCGCGGCTCCACACCTGGCCGTGCTGGAATTCTTGCAATGCCATTGCAATGCTGTCGATAGGGTCGAGGATGGTCGAGATTTTCATACTAGCGAAACCTATTGGCCAGCATCATTTGCTTCTTGTCCCCTGGCAGGGTTGACTTGGCGCGCCCGGGCGTAAAGCAAATGGTGTGTGGCGAGGCTGGCCCAATCACGTTTGTTCACGCTCCGTACCCACTCCATTCATCCGGAATCGCCGACACTCAAGCTTGGGTTGATGG
Source organism: Lysobacterales bacterium (assembly GCA_016721015.1). Lineage (GTDB taxonomy): Bacteria > Pseudomonadota > Gammaproteobacteria > Xanthomonadales > Rhodanobacteraceae > Dokdonella. The sequence goes on along the minus strand of JADKJL010000005.1, from coordinate 128,592 downwards.
ATGCGGAGATTGCCGATGAACGTGACAATCCTGTTTGGTGATCGAGAGAAGAAATCCTCGGTGGATCAGATCGCGCGGCGTGCGCGTGCCGTCGTCGACGATGTGCTCGCACGAATCCGCGAAAACGCGGAGCCCACCGTCGCCACTGGACCGGTCTGGCACAGCGTGGCGATGCAGATTTCCTGCCGTGAGGAAAGTGAATACCAGAACCTGCTTTCGGCGATTGAACACACGTGCGCCGAGCGCCGCGTGGCGGTGATGGGCGTGCACCGCACCTGATCGACGCGGACGTGCGCGCAAGCCGCTGATGGCGACGCCAGCCTGGCTTGCGCGAGTCGCCAGGATCGCGCAGCAGCCGGTCGGACTTCACGATGTCGGCATGGATTCCCTGATCGCGGATCCCTGCGCACGCGGGCAAGCGACTTCCCGGCGGCGCTGGCGAGTCGCAAGAAGCCGCGGCGCGTAGGTGACGGACAGAGTTACCGATGATTTCCGCGCAAACAACCGCTTGCCGATAGCCCGTCAGGGCTGGCGTCCGCCGCTGATGCGATCGTGGCCGGCCAGATCCTGCCAGCTCTGCACCTCGATCAATCCACGTCGGCCGAGCAAACCGCGCACCGACTCGCCCTGATCGAAGCCGTGTTCGAGCAGGAGCCAGCCGCCGCTGGCGAGATGTCGCGGGGCTGCATCGATGATCTGACGGATTGCATCGAGGCCATCCGCTCCGGAGGCGAGCGCCGAGGCCGGTTCGAAGCGCAGGTCACCCTGGGCCAGATGTGCATCGTCGGCGGCGATGTAGGGTGGATTGGAGATGATCATTTCAAACACCCGCGAGCCGAGTGCGGCGCACCAGTCACCTTCGGAGTACTCGATGTTGTTGATGCCGAGTCGCTGCGCATTGCCCTTGGCGATGGCCAATGCCGCGGTGCTGGCATCGGTCGCGAGCACATGGCTGCGTGGTCGTTCACTGGCGATGGCGAGTGCGATCGCGCCCGAGCCGGTGCCGAGATCGGCAAGTTGGAATTCGGCGTCGGGCGGGATGCGCTCAAGTGCGAGCTCGACCAGCAACTCGGTTTCCGGGCGCGGAATCAGCACGTCGGGCGTCACCGTCAGATCCAGCGTCCAGAAGCCGCGCTTGCCGATCAGGTAGGCGATCGGCTCGCCTCGCCTCCGAGCGCCGACCAACTCGAGAAACTTGTCCACTTGTGCCGAATCAGGAACGAATTCGGCATGCGTGAACAACCATGCGCGCTCACGTTGCAGCACGTGGCCGAGCAGGATCTCGACCTCGTGCCGCGCTTCGACATCACCCGCCGAAGCCGCGGCGAGCAACAGTTCGCGAATCGTCGCCATCAAGCGGCCGGTGGCGGTGGCGCGGCCGGCACATCGATGTCGACGGGCTGCGTGACCCGCCACGGCCGCCAGTAGCCTTCGCGCATCCATGCGGCGAATCCGGTGCGCAGCCAACCGACCACGGCCCAGGCCAGCCACAGCGCCCAGAACAACATGACCACGTTGTAGACCCACAGCGGCAGTGAGATCACGCTTGCACTCGGCAGGGCATCGGCGCTTCGATCGGCAAACCACAGCAATTGGCTGGACCATGAGCCATTGCCGCGCACCATCATGTCGGGACTGCCCAGCAGGCCGTTGCGGATGCTCTCGAACAGGCAGACCAGGGCGACCAGGCTCAAACCGACCAGACCCAGCTGGGCCAGGTTGAATTTCCAGTTGGCCACCGGCGCACTGCGCGCCCGCCAATCGAGCGCGAACAACCAGCCGACAACCACCAGCAACGCCAGCCACGAGAAGGTCGAAAATCCGAGCACGAGCAGCAGCCAGTGGTGGAAGCGCAGCGGACCCTGACGCCAGCGCGAAAGCAGCCAGGCCAGCAGGATGGCGACCAGCAACTCGCCCCAGAACAGCACGGCGGGACCGACTGCCGGGCCGAACGCCGCAAGCAGCCAGCGGTCATTCGGCAGGTTGATCTGCAGGTTGATATTCGCTGCCGGCAAGCCGAGCGCGATTTCCGGTGTGCTGATCCGGGTTGCCATCTCGGCGTTGTCGCGGAAGCGGACTTCGTATTTCTGCGCACCCGGGATGATCGGCAGGCTGAGCTTGCCATCAAGCGTGCGTGCGCTGATCGTGGCGCCATCGCGACTGACGCCAAGCAGTTCGGCATCCTTCGGCAGACTGATCACCTGCTCGCCACCCTGACTTGCGCGCAAGTCGAAACTCAGCGTGTGCGTGCGCGCACGCAGGCCGAAGTCGCTGACGAGGTTGAGCGAATCGATTGCGCGCGTCGCGCCATCCACCGCGACCGGCTTGGTCACGCGCAGAGTCAGCGTCTCGCCGGGCAGCGGATGGAACTCGAACTCATGGTAATCATCCGGCGCTGCCGAATCGGTCCCGGCGCTCTCGGGCACGCCGTCGAAATCGACATGCCAGGTCGGGCTGACCAGGATCTTCCAGACTTCCGCGTGACTGCCAAGATCGGGCGCGGTCAAGCTCAGTGTTTCGGTCTTTTCGAGGGTGCTGCCCCAGGTGGCCTCGTCTTCGCCATCGGCCATGCCGATCGTCAGCTTGCCTTCGCGCACCTTGAGGCCCGCTGTCGACACATGCTCGCCGGCGATGGTTTCCAGGCTGACCGTGAAACCGCCTTCACTGGGAGCGAGGCGCTCGACGGTGTTGCCGATGCTCCAGTCGAGATCGAGGCTCAGCGAACGCACAACGCGCACGTACGGCGGAAAGCGCTGTTCTGTCGCCACCACGCTGGAATCGGCGTTGGTGCGTGCGCGCACAAGGGTCAGGGTCTCGGTGAGCAGACGTTCGTCGGCGATGCCGCTGGCTTGCCAGGCGTCACCCGAGAAATGCACGTGTTCCGGCGGCATCGGAAACGCCAGCGCGATGCGATCGCCGCTGACGCTGAAATTCAATTCGACGCGATGGACGCCACGATCGAGTGCGATCCACGACTTGCCGGCGCTGAGGACGACGCCCTGACCGGCGGCGCCATCAATCGTGATCGATCGCGCCGACAACACCTTGTCGTCTCCGGGTATCGGCACCGCGATGTGAGCCAGCGCATGCAGCTCCAGCGCAACCTTCAGATTGTCGCCAGCCAGGGAAATTTCCGCATTGGCAAGATTGGCGCATTGCGGTGCGCACTTGGGTGCTTCGGTCAGGCGCACGCGCAATTGCTGCAACAACGCATCGGATGGGTAATCCTCGGCTTGGGCAACGGGCAGGCTGAGCATCGACACACCGAGCACAAGCAGACCAGCCAGGGCATTCGCCCTGCCCGCGCGCCAGCGCCACTGCATGCCGCGCAATATCTGCCAAAGCAGCGCACCAAGCACACCGGCCAGGATCACGCGCAGCAAGCGCACCATCCATGGCGAGGCTATCAACAGGCGCACCTCCTGATCGGGCAGCACCGGTCCGCTCCAACTCAGGTTGTAGCGACTGCCGAGCCGCCAGCCCGGCTCGCCGCCGCCGGTCTGGACGACGGTCGACTGGCTGTACTTGCTGATCAGGTCGGATTTGCTGATTCGTGAGCCGGTGACCACGATCGATTCCAGTCGGCCGCTGCCCGCGTTGGAATCTTCTTTGCTTGATCGGTATTGGTCTGCTTCAGCCGCTTGGACAGCCGGCGCCGGGGGAGCCATTGGCGCGTTTTCACCGAAGACAGCCTGGCCGAGGCCATCAGGATTCAAATTGACTCCGGACGAGGGCGCAGATGACTCAAGCTGTGGATAGATGGCCATACGCAACTGGCTGGCCGCAAATGGCAGCGCGAAGATCAGCAACAGGATGACCGCAGCGACGCGCAACCATCCGGCTGCTGTCGCCAAGCGACCTTGCGGCAACGCGCGCGCGACCAGGGCCAGCACGAAGACGGCGAGCAGGGTCCACAACGGTGAGCCGCCTTCCTGGTAGCCGAGCAACAGGAATACGGCTGTGAATGCACCCCCGATCCAGCCGAACAGGCGCGCGCCGAGCAGGATGATGATGGCGACCAGGAACACATCGAGCAGGGTCCAGCGTGACATCCAGCTGCCGCTGGCCTGATCGCTGCCGGGCGCCGCGATCAGGCGGTAGCCGTAGGGCAGATGCAGGGTGGTCGAGACCTGATCAAAGGTCTGTTGCCAGCCGCTGACCGGCATCATTGCCTGCGCCGAGTCGATGCGCAGGCCGGCACTCAGGTTGACTTGCGGCGTGCGCCACTCGACGCCACTCAGGCCCGGCGCGGGGCCGCGCGTGATCAGCAAGCCGCCATCGGTGCTGTTCGCCACCTGCGCGCGTTGCAAGGTGAACGGTGAGGCAAGATCGAAGCGCCAGCCACTCAACATCTGGCCATTGATGAGGTCGCGTGCGAACCAGCCACCCCCGGAGAAATCCAGCCACGCTTCGCGCTGCAGATTCAGGCGATTGCCGAGCGTGTCATCGAGTCCGCGTGTGCGTTGCTCGATGTCCAGGCTGTCGCCATCGTTCATCGCGTAGGCCGGGAAATTGCTCCAATCGTCGGGCACATCGGCCTGGCGCGGATCAACCTGGACGGCGCCGCTGATGCTGGTCACGCGCAGCGAAGGCACGGTTTGATAGCTCCATATTTCCTGCGCGGCCCAATGCTCGGGAATGCGTGCGGTCAGCTTGTTGATCGGCGCGGCGGCGCGCGCAGTCAGGGTGATCGTGTTGCTGCCCGGCTGCACCTGCACATGCAACAGGCCGTCATCATCCAGGCGGGCCGCCCAGGCCTCGCTGTCCAGCGACAGCGGCACGAAGCCCTCGGGCAAGGCAGGGCCGAGCACTTCCTCGCGCGCCTGCCCGGAGGCGAAGACGCGCAGTTCGGTGGTCAATTCGCCAGGCAGCTCATCGCGGAACAAACGGAATACGCGCACATCGATACTGTCGGCTTCGACCGCCGTGGCGGTACCACGGCCGAGCGTCAAAGTGTTGCCCGAGCGCTGCAAGGGCATGACCGGCTTGCCGTCAACGACCAGCGCGATCAGCGCGATCGAGCCCGGCACCTGCAAGGCCTGCGGCCGCTCGGACCAGCCGATGTGCGCATGCAGCTCGTGGGCGCCGACGCTCAGCCAGACATTCGGGCCGCCACGATCGATGACGGGGACGGGCTTTCCATCCACATTGACCTGCTGCGGCCAATGCTCGTGGCTGCCGGGCAGAGGCACCCAGCCATCGACTTCGACATGCCAGCGCTGGCTGATCGTCGCCCCTGATGCATCGGCCTCGATGCGCAGCACGTCGGGCCAGACGCAGACAAAGTCCGTCGGTGCCGTGCCTTGATTGCCGGCCAGCAGGGGACAGGCGCGGAACTCCTGATCCTTGAGCACCCAGCCGCGCCAGGCATCGAGATCGGCCGGGATCGCAGGCGCTGCGGCATGGGTCACGGCGGTGGCCAGCATGGCCAGCAACAGGATCAGTCCACGCATGATCAACTCCATCAAGAGGTTTGCGGTATCCGTACAACGACTGCCGCCGCTCGGCGGGGTCATTTGATCTGATGCGGGTGACGCGCTCAGTGCGCCAGCAATTGCCAGCCCTGCTCCAGACAGGCCAACACGAAGCCGGCCAGGAAGAACAGATAGCTGTAGCGCAGATAGCGGTATTTGTGGTGCGAGAGATAGGTGCCGAGCGAATAGATGTCGGCGGCCCAGGTCTTGTAAGGCGAGCCGTCCGGCATCAGCACCTTGTTGATTTCGGCCAGGTAGCGTTCGCGTGAAAGCTCGGCGAAATGGCCGAAGAACAGGATATTGAAGTGTGGCGGAAGCTGGTCGTCCTTGATCCGGATCGGCCGGTACTTGGGCAGCACGGCAAGAATCGCCAGCAGCAAGGCGACCAGGGTGAAACTGGCCAGGATCAGCACCGAGACGCGCAACGTCGGATCCGCCAACCGGCCCAACGACAGGGTCAGCACGATCGATGACACCGTGATGATGATGTTGGCCTTGGTGTCGGCCATCGCCGACAGCTGCACATGATGCTGCTGGGCCGTGCGCAGGACGTTGTCGGAAGTATTGCGCTCGGGAATCTGGGCGTAGGTCAGCGGCGGTCGCGTATCGTCACTCATCAGGGCAGATCCGGGGCGGAAGCTGCCGGCATCTTAACCCGGACGATTTGCTTAGCGGTCACAAGCGTGAACGATCGGAGACCCGTGGGAGTGGCTTCAGCCACGATGCTCCCTGGCAGATCGCCCAAGCGCATCGCGACTGAAGTCGCTCCCACGAAGAACTCACGACGAACTCCCAGGACAAACTCAAGGCGACCGTGGGAGTGGCTTCAGCCACGATGCTGCCTTGCAGATCGCCCAAGCGCATCGCGACTGAAGTCGCTCCCACGACGAACTCCCACGACAAACTTCCACGACGAACTCAAGGCGAGCGTGGGAGTGGCTTCAGCCACGATGCTGCCTGGCAGATCGCCCAAGCGCATCGCGACTGAAGTCGCTCCCACGAAGAACTCACGACGAACTCCCAGGACAAACTCAAGGCGACCGTGGGAGTGGCTTCAGCCACGATGCTCCCTTGCAGATCGCCAAAGGCATCGCGACTGAAGTCGCTCCCACGAAGAACTCACGACGAACTCCCAGGACAAACTCGGGGGCCGCCGAGTCCCGACGAAGTCCTCCAGACTCGACGAACTCCCAGGACAAACTCAAGGCGACCGTGGGAGTGGCTTCAGCCACGATGCTGCCTGCAGATCGCCCGGCATCGCGACGAAGTCGCTCCCAAGAACTCACGACGAACTCCCAGGACAAACGCAAGGCCACCGGAGTGGCTTCAGCCACGATGCTCCCGTGCAGATCGCCAAAGGCATCGCGACTGAAGTCGCTCCCACGAAGAACTCACGACGAACTCCCAGGACAAACTCAAGGCGACCGTGGGAGTGGCTTCAGCCACGATGCTGCCTTGCAGATCGCCAAAGGCATCGCGACTGAAGTCGCTCCCACGAAGAACTCACGACGAACTCCCAGGACAAACTCAAGGCGACCGTGGGAGTGGCTTCAGCCACGATGCTGCCTTGCAGATCGCCAAAGGCATCGCGACTGAAGTCGCTCCCACGAAGAACTCACGACGAACTCCCAGGACAAACTCAAGGCGACCGTGGGAGTGGCTTCAGCCACGATGCTGCCTTGCAGATCGCCCAAGCGCATCGCGACTGAAGTCGCTCCCACGAAAACCTTGAAGGCATCGCCCTACCGACCCACCTCGAACTCCCAGGACAAACTCAAGGCGACCGTGGGAGTGGCTTCAGCCACGATGCTGCCTTGCAGATCGCCCAAGCGCATCGCGACTGAAGTCGCTCCCACGAAAACCTTGAAGGCATCGCCCTACCGACCCACCTCGAACTCGCCGACGAGGACGGTTTCCTGGCGATCCTTGAGGCGCAGGATGACGGATTGCTCGCTCGCTTTCGGCTTGCCGAAACCGGTGATCAAGGCGAGGCGAAGGGTGACACTGCCCGAGACCAGTTGCTGGCGGTTGCCGAAGTAATTGGCCTCGACCTTGTACTTGCCGGGGATCGCCTGCTTGAGCATGAACTCTTCCGGGCCGTAACCCGAGGTGAGATCGGCCGACATGCGTCCACCCTGGCGGGTCAGGCGGTTGCCGTAGTAGGCACGCTCGCCATTCGGATCGGTGACCCACAGATCCATGTCGGAATTGTCGGCATCCCAGTTGAGGACAACGCGCAGATCAACCGGCAGGTTGCGCAGCAGGCGCTCGTCGAAGCGTGACGTATCGACCTGGCCCGGATGGGTCGCGATCAAGGCGTTCATTTCGGTCAAGGCGATCAGGCCGACCTCGGCGAAACGTCCGTCCCATTCGCGCCTGGCGACTTCGTAGAGCGCATCGGCGGCTTTCTGGTATTCGCCGATATCGGCATAGGCGAGGCCGAGATCGCGGAACGACTGCGGCTCGAACGGAGCCAGATCGCGTACCTGCTCAAACAGCGGCACGGCCAGCCCGGGCTTGCCGGCCTGCAACAACCGGTAGCCGAGGATGCGCAGGATCGCGCGGTTCTCCAGATCCATTTCGGCGAGATTCGACAACACGCGTAATCCGAGCGCGGCCTGCTTGCGCTCGAACAGGACATCGGCCGCATCCAGATAGTAGGCACTGCTGTTGATCCAGTCGCCGCGCTGGTCGAGATAGATCGCGTAGAGGTCGGCATCAGTGGCGTCGTGCAGGCGGGCGAGATAGGGCGCATCGGGTGTCCATTTTTTCAGACCGATACGGATCGCCGGCTCCGCCTCCGACGAATCGCTAGCATTGCCCTTGTCCGACCTGGCCTTGCTCAACTCGCGCACGGCGCTCTCGGCCGCACCGGCAGCCATCTCCGTCGGTGCGATATCCGCGGGTGGTGCAGGCGGTGCCGCTGCCGTCGTCGGCGCCGGGACTGACTCCAGCATTATTTGCGAATCAGGCTCCTGCCGGCGTTCCTGCTTGGCCAGCACATGCACCTCGCTGGTCTTCGGGAAATCACGCTTCCACCATTCGATCTTGTCCTGATACTGGGATGCAATCTGCTCGAGATGCGCATTCAACTGATCGCGCTCGTGGCCGAGGTTGGCGGCTTTCAGCTCGTCGTAACGTGCCCGCAGCGAGGCCGGCGGAACGATGTCGTGCTTGACATAGTCGGCCACGTCATCGAGCACGATCAGCGAAGTCTCGGCCGTCAGCAGGCTGAAGGTCAGGCCCAGGCGCCGGACCTCTGCCCGATTGCGCGCGCTCTCGCCACTCAGCCGATCGATCTTCATGCGCGCCCACTGGCGGGCAATCAGCGGGATCTCGTCGCTGCCGGCGACGGTCGCAACGCCATTGCCAACAGGCACTGCAACAATGCGATGACTGCCATCGGGTTCGCGCAGGCGTACATCGATCCTGGTCGGCAGTTCGCCGCGGAATTTGCCCGCAATGCGCAACCGGCCGCTGGCCAGAGCCTGCTCGTCAACGATCAAATCGCCATCACCCGTGGCCGCGATCGAACTGACCGTGGTGCCGGCCTGCAACAAGGAATCGATGGCCTGTGCGCGATCGCCGACGAGATCGATCAGCGCTCCGGAACCGAGGCCGACACCATCGCGAGCGAACTGGCGCATCAAGCCGCGATTCGCCGAGGCGGCGGCAACAATCGGATAGATGCGCAGATCGAGTCGGGGCCCGGATGTCGCGCCAAGGCTTGCCCCGTAGTTGGCGAGGCCATCACTGAACAGCAGGACTTCCTCGATTCCGGCGTCGACTTTCCATGCGGCAAGATCGGTCGCGCCGTCATATCGGGTTTCCTGCAAGGCGCGCTTGAGCGCACTCCAGTCACCATCGGCAATGACGAAGGACTGCGCCGCTTCTGCAACATCGCGAACCCGGATCAGGCTGACCTTGCCCTTGCCCATCGCGTGGAAATACGCATCGAGCAGGGCAAACTCGGCGGCATGGTCACGCAGGCGCCCGGACATCGAACTGTCCCAGACGATACTCACCTGCGAAGGAATCCGCCGTGTCGAGTGACGCACGCTGATCGGTGCGTCGACTTGCACATAATTCTCGCCCTGCCAGGACTGCACGCTCGCTGCAATTGTGGCGGACTTGGAACTGCCATCTGGAATCGCGATCTCGACCCAGCCACGCGCCTTGAAATCCTCGCGATGGATTTCGCCGCGGTACCAGGTACCGCTCGGCGCGAGCGTCAGCGCCGCGTCACCAGGCAAGACCGCGCTCGGCGGGCCCGAGGGTGAGGAAACCAGAACATCGAGGGAGAACTTCGGCAGTGACTGCGCATTCGCCATGGCCAGCCGATAGCGATAGTGGCCTTTCGCCGAATCAAGGCGTTCGCTGTAGCGCAGGACGACGCGGCGCGTGCCGTGCGCCGGCAGCGGGTAAACCCGCAGACGGAAGTTTTCACCGCGGGTGGTTTCGAGCAGGGCCGGATCGACGCGACGGCGGATCACCTCCTCGAAGACTTCCTTGCCTTTGGCCTTTTCGACCGGCACCGCATCGCGCAACTCGCCGTTGATGTCGAGGGCAAAGCCATCGATCTCCTGCCCGGCCAGCAGCGGAAACTGCAGCTCGCCTTCAAGGATGCGATCGTTCGGGTTGGAGAACAGCATCTCGACACGCGTGCGCGCCATGCCGCCAATGATCTCGGCGCGCATCTCCAGCGATTCAAGTTTGATCGGCTGGCCGTTCTTGCCGATGTCGATGCGTATTGGCGCCGGCAATGGGCGTGGTTCGATCGAAATTTTCTGCGCAAGAACCTGCGCAGACAAAAGCAGAAGAATGATTGAAAAGAGCGTGCGCGCCGCGACCGATGCGTTCATGGGATGCATACCGATGGGGAAGTGAGGCAACTGTAACCGCTGCCAATCTTTCCAACGCAAGCGCATCCGTTTCGGGGTGAAGCAACGAGTTACGGCCCGCATTCCTCCATGGAATGCGAGCCGTTCCCCCGTGGATATCAGGCGGCCGCTTCGGCTTGTTCGCTGGCAACCGCAACGGCATGGATCACCGCGGCAATGCGCGCTGCGCTCTGGATCGTCAGCACCGGAACCTCGTGCTTGCGCAGGGTTTTTTCGTGCGATTCAAGGCACATGCCGCAGCCGTTGATGGCCGAGACCGCCAGCGAGGCGAGTTCGAAATCGACCTTCTCGCAACCGGGATTGGCCATCACGTTCATGCGCAGGCTGGCGCGCAGCTTGCCGTATTCCTCGTCACCGACCAGGTGGTTGAAGCGGTAGTAGATGTTGTTCATGCCCATGATCGCGGCGGCGGCGCGGGCGGCATTGGCCTCGGCATCAGTCAGCATATCGGCGAAATGCGCGCTGATCGCGGAACTCAGCGGCACATGCCGCGAGGCAATGGCACTGGCCATGGCAATGATTCCGATCTGCCTCGCATTGAGCCCGGGCGCGCCGGATTCACTGAGCACCGAATCGAGATTGAGGCGCAGGTCCTTGGCGTAATCGGGCAGGCCCGCCTTGAGGTCGTTGAGGTTCATGCGTTACTCCTGTGTGGATCGGCAGCCGGGATCGGCCGGGCAATGCCGGATCAATAATCGTGGGCGGGATAAAGGGGGTGGCGGATTCGGGGAGGAATCCGCCACCCGGGACGACGTCGTGGGGAGGGGAGGTACGACGCCGTCCTGACCGTCGGGTGATGCGATGCTCGCGCTGCATCACCCTGGAGAACGTCCACCTGATCTGGGGATGCTTCCCCATGACTCAAGGGTCGCGACATTCTGCCGCGAACACGCTCTCCGTCTTGACTCAGGCGACCTTGAGCACGTCGTCGCCCTTGTTCCAGTTGCACGGGCAGAGCTCGTCGGTCTGCAGGGCATCGAGAACACGCAGCACTTCCTGCGGATTGCGGCCAACGCTGCCGGCGGTGACGTAGGCAAACTGGATCACGCCATCCGGATCGACCAGGAAGGTTGCGCGCTTGGCCACGCCCTCTTCCTCGTCAAGGATGCCGAGTGCCGTGGTCAGACGCTTGGCCGTGTCGGCCAGCATCGGGAACGGCAGATCGTTCAGATCCTTGTGATCCTTGCGCCAGGCCAGATGTACGAACTCGCTGTCGGTGCTGGCGGCCAGCACCTGGGTATCGCGATCGGCAAACTGGCTGTTCAGGTCACCAAAACCCTTGATCTCGGTCGGGCAGACGAAGGTGAAATCCTTCGGATAGAAGAACACCAGCAGCCATTTGCCGGCGTAGGTGTTGTTGTTGATGTTGGCAAAGGCCTTTTCGACGCTTTCGGTCGAAACGGTGGCCTTGAGATTGAATTCCGGGAACTTGTCTCCGACGGTCAACATGGGAATCTCCTTGCGGGGTTGGGGAAGTAAGCGACTGGCCTTGGCCAATCCAGGACGAGCATGCTAGCGGCTGGCTTTCAATCAATCCAATTGATTGTTACCATTCGTTCGATAGGTTAAGCCAATGATAAGAGTCGCTTGATGAATCTGCGGGATCTCCAATATCTGGTCGCCCTCGCCGAGCACAAGCATTTTGGACGCGCCGCCGAGGCCGCCTTCGTCAGCCAGCCGACCTTGTCGACCCAGATCATGAAGCTGGAGGATGAACTCGGCGTCGCCCTGGTTGAGCGCACCCCGCGCAAGGTACTGTTGACCGAGGTCGGACGCGAGATCGTCCAGCGCGCACGCGACGTACTCAATGAAGTCGAACAGATCCGCGTAATCGCCAGGCGCACGCTCGATCCGGAATCGGGCACGCTGAGGCTCGGCATCTTTCCGACTCTCGGCCCGTATCTGCTGCCGCACATCGTGCCGAAGATCCGAGAACGCTTTCCACGCCTCGAGCTGCTCCTGGTCGAGGAGAAAACCGAGGTCATCCTGCGCCAGCTGCGCGAAGGCCGACTCGACGCCGGCATCCTCGCCCTGCCCGTGCACGACCAGCAACTGCATGTCGAGAAACTGTTCGACGAACCGTTCGTGCTGGCCGTGCCCGAAGGCAATCCGCTGGCCCGGCACAAGTCGATCAAGCTCGATGACCTGGCCGACCAGAACCTGCTCCTGCTTGAAGATGGACATTGCCTGCGCGATCAGGCGCTTGAGGTCTGCCAGCTCGCGGGTGCCAGCGAGAAAAGCGGTTTCCGCGCGACCAGCCTCGAAACCCTTCGCCAGATGGTCGCCGCCAATGTTGGCATCACCTTGCTGCCAATCCTGGCGGTCAAGCCGCCGGTGGCCCAGGTTGGGCATGTGCGCCTGATCGAATTTCGCGGACGGCCGCCGAGCCGGCATATCGCCATGCTCTGGCGCAAGAGTTCAGCCATGCACGGATTCCTCGGCGACTTTGCCGAACTGTGCCGGCAATTACCCCAGGGCCTGCTCGACCCGCACACTGAATAGGCTCTGATGCCGACTGACACTGGCGGATCAAGGATTGAGTATGCCCACTTGATCAGCTAGCGTTGAACTTCCATTTTTCGACAATCGCTCAACCATTCCAGGAACCAACGTGAACAACAACGCCCCCGCCATCGTGATTTCGAGTCTCGACCTTGAGCGCATCGAGGAACTCCTCGAGTTGCAGCAGCAGCGTGACGCACCGGGCACCGCCTCGCTGCGCGCCGAATTGGCCAGGGCCAACGTGCTCGACCCCGGCGAAATGCCGGGCGATGTGATCACGATGAACTCGGTGGCGACCTTCGTCGATGAAACCAGCGGCGAATCACGCGAGATCAGCCTCGTCTATCCGCGTGACGCCGACACTGCCGCCAACAAGATTTCGGTGCTGGCTCCGGTCGGCAGCGCCATGCTCGGCTTGCGCGTCGGTCAATCGATCGACTGGAAGGTTCCGGGTGGACGCAGCCTGCGTCTGCGCGTGACCGGCATCTCGTTTCAACCCGAGGCCAGCGGCCAGTTCCATCGATAAACGGCCAGGCGGACAATCGATCCCAACTATCGACGGGATCGAAGCAATCAATTTCCCGCTGCGAGGTCGAGGTGCTAGGGTTCTCGAATCGAACCGCCATCGCGGCCGATATCCATCTCCAGCCGCACGCCAAGAGGTGAACCACCATGACTGACTTGAAAGGCTCCCGCACCGAAACAAACCTGAAAGCCGCGTTCGCCGGCGAATCGCAGGCCAATCGTCGCTATCTGTATTTCGCACAAAAGGCCGATGTCGAAGGCCACAATGATGTCGCTGCGGTGTTCCGCTCGACTGCCGAGGGTGAAACCGGTCACGCCCACGGCCATCTCGAATATCTGGAGAAGGTCGGTGATCCAGCCACCGGCCTGCCTTTCGGCGACACGGTCAGCAACCTGAAGTCCGCGATTGCCGGCGAAACCCACGAATACACGGACATGTATCCGGGCATGGCGAAAGCCGCGCGCGAGGAAGGTTTCGAGGAAGTCGCCGACTGGTTCGAAACCCTGGCCAAGGCCGAGCGCTCACATGCCAACCGTTTCACCCGCGCGCTGGGTGAAGTCAACGCCTGATCCGAATCCATCGCAGCCCGGCTCTCCGGGTTGCGATTTGCGCCGTTGCAAAGGTGCGGCGGCGGGTCGGATGTGCCCCGCGCAGCACCAACAACGTGACGGCAAGGAATTCCATGGCCAACGAATCCGCAGGCCCGCGCGAAGGTAGTCTCGACGCACCGACGCGCCATCCGCTGGATTGGAAGAACCCCGAGTTCTACAACCAGGCGGCCCTGGACAAGGAGCTCGAACGCGTTTTCGACATTTGCCATGGCTGTCGTCGCTGCGTCAGCCTCTGCCACGCTTTCCCGACCCTGTTCGATCTGGTCGATGAGTCGCCGACCATGGAAGTCGATGGCGTGTCCAAATCGGACTACGCCAAAGTCGTCGACCAGTGCTACCTCTGTGATCTTTGTTACCAGACCAAATGCCCGTATGTTCCACCGCACGAGTGGAATGTCGATTTTCCGCACCTGATGCTGCGCGCCAAGGCGATCAAGCACCGCAATGGCGAAACCGGCACGGCGGCAAAGCTGTTGTCGAGTACGACCATGGTTGGCAAGATCGCCTCGATTCCGCTGGTGGTCAACGCGGTCAACGCGAGCAACCGGACCAAGCCGATCCGCGCCTTGCTGGAAAAGACCCTCGGTGTCGATCGCGATGCACGGGTACCCGAATACCACGCCGACACCGCGCGCCGGCGCATGCGCGAATTCGATGGCAGCGTGCACGAGATCACCGCGGCCGGACGCACGCGCGGAAAGGTTGCCCTGTTTGCAACCTGCTACTGCAACTACTCCTATCCGCAAGCGGTCGAGGATCTTGCCGCGATCCTGCGCCACAACGGTGTCGCCGTGAAACTCGTCGAGCGCGAAGTCTGCTGCGGCATGCCCAAACTCGAACTCGGTGATCTTGAAACCGTGGCCAGGTACAAGGAAAAGAATATACCGGTGCTTGCCGCCGCCGTGCGCGACGGCTGGGACATCACCGCGGCGATTCCATCCTGCGTACTGATGTTCCGCCAGGAACTGCCCTTGATGTTTCCCGATGACGCTGACGTGCAACTGGTCAAGCGCCACCTGTTCGATCCGTTCGAGTATCTGTGGCAACGCCATCAGGCCGGCCTGCTCAAGCTCGACTTCCCCAATCCGCTCGGCAAGATTGCCTATCACGCGCCCTGCCATCAGCGCGTGCAGAACATCGGCCCGAAGACCCGCGACGTGCTCAAACTGGTCAACGGCACCGAGATCGAGATGATCGAACGCTGCTCGGGCCATGACGGCACCTACGGCGTGAAGAAGGCGACCTATGCGATCTCGCGCAAGATCGCCAAACCGGTCGAAGCCCGGGTCAGGCAGGCCGAGGCCGCGCACTTCGCCAGTGACTGCCCGATGGCCGCCTCGCATATTGCCCACGGCATCGGCGACAACCCCCACGCCGAAAGCCCGCTTTCACTGCTGCGCCACGCCTACGGAATCTGATCATGCAAATACTGGCCCGAGCCGATCTGTTCCGGCTTGAAGACTATGCCGCCGCGCGAACCGAGTTCAGGGCGCGTGTGATCGCCCACAAGCGCAATCGCAAGGTCGCGCTCGGCGCACACATCAGCCTGCTGTTCGAGGATCGGCTGACCGTGCAGTACCAGATCCAGGAAATGCTGCGCATCGAACGGATCTTCGAGACGGCACCGATCAACGAGGAACTCGATGCCTACAACCCGCTGATCCCCGATGGCAGCAATCTCAAGGCGACCATGCTGATCGAGTTCGATGATGTCGAACGGCGCAAGATCGAACTGGAGAAGCTCTTGCGCATCGAGGATCAACTCACCGCAACCGTCGCTGGCCATCCGCCGATCAAGGCGATCGCCGACGAGGACATGGATCGTAGCAACGAGACCAAAACCTCGGCCGTGCATTTCCTGCGCTTCGAATTCACCAAAGAAATGATTGCCGCCCTGCGTGCCGGCGCTGCGCTGACCTTCGCCAGCACGCACCCGCATTGTCCCGACCAAACCGAAGTCAGCGGCGAAACCCGCACCGCTCTGCTTGCCGATTTCGACTGAATTTCGCCGGGCAATCAAGCCGCCGAAGTCGCCCTTGCGGGTAGCGAGGCGGAGACGCGATCGAGCGCGGCTTCGATGTCACTGTGCAGATCCGCCTCATCCTCGATGCCGACCGATATGCGCAACAAGCCATCGGCAATACCGGCGCGGCGACGTGCTTCGGGCGCCATCGCGGCATGGGTCATGCCGGCCGGATGGCAAACCAGGCTCTCGACGCCACCGAGCGATTCGGCAAGCGTGAAATATTCGAGCCCTTCGACGAAGATGCGTGCCGACGCCTCACCACCGACCAGCTCGAAACTCAGCATCGCACCGAAACCCGATTGCTGACGTTTGGCCAGGGCATGTCCCGGATGGGTCGCCAGTCCCGGATAGTGGACCACGCGCACGGCGGGATGCCGATCGAGCAGCTCGGCCAGAGACCGCGCATTCGCCTCATGCACGCTGAAACGCGCCTTCAACGTACGCAGGCCGCGCAGGGTCAGGTAGCTGTCGAATGGCGCACCCGAAATTCCGAGGCAGTTGCACCACCACGCCAGCTTCTCGCCAAGCACGGGGTCGCGCCACAAGACCGCACCGCCGACCACATCGGAATGCCCATTGATATATTTTGTTGTCGAGTGCACAACAATATCGGCATTGAACTCGAATGGCCGCTGCAGGATCGGCGACAGGAACGTGTTGTCGACCACGGTCAAGGCGCCCACGGCATGCGCCGATTCGACCACATGCCGGATATCGATGATGCGCAGCAAAGGGTTGGATGGGGTCTCGATCCAGACCAGCTTCGGCTTTTCCGCGAGCGCGGCAGCCAGTGCCAGCGGATCGTGAAAATCGACGAAGGCCACGCGGTAAAGGCCACGACTTGCCTGCGCATTGAACAGGCGCCAGGTTCCGCCATAACAATCGTGCGGCGCGACCAGCAGGTCACCGGGTTCGAGCAGGGCGGCAACCAGGGTGACCGCCGCCATGCCAGTCGCCGTGATCACGCCGCCAGTGCCACCTTCGAGGTCAGCCAAGGCGCCAGCCAGCGTGTCGCGGGTCGGGTTGCCCGAGCGCGAATAGTCGTACTTACGTTTTTCGCCGAAACCGGCGAAGCTGAAATTGGTCGACAGAACCAGTGGCGGCATGACCGCACCAAAGGTCGGATCACAATCGACGCCGGCGCGGACGGCCCTGGTAGCGGGGTTCGAGGTGCTCATGCGCTGATCTCCGTGGCAAGGCTGGATCGAAGAATCGAGGAAATGGCGCTTTCTTCCTTGATGAAGGCATCGTGGCCATAGGGCGAGGAAATCGCCGCCAGGCGTGCGTGGCTGCCGATCTGGCGGACAAAGTCCCGGGCCAGCGAAATGGGCACCAGCAGGTCTTCATTGATCGCGACCACCGTGGTTTCCGCGCGGATCGACGCCGCATCGCACTGGTGATGATCGAGCGAACGCGAAAGACAGAGGAAGCTCGCCGCACTGAAACGCGATACGAAGCGTTCGCCGTGCGCGGCCAACCAGCGAAGCACGCCGCTGGATGGATCGGATTCGCCGAAGCGGCATTCCAGCTCGGTCGGTGTGCGATAGCCAAGCACCGCCAGTTGACGCGCCCGGGCCAGCGCACTGCGTCGATCCTGCGGCGTGCGCGCCGACTCGACGCCGGCACGCTGCAGGGTGCGCAGCGCCAGCGCCCACGGACTCGCCCGATGGGCGGCACCGATCACGACGAGATGATTCAACCGACCGCCAAGCAGGCTGGCAAGGTGCTGGCCGACACAGCCACCGTAGGAGGAACCGACCACGGCATCAACCTGGGCAATGCCGAGATGGTTGAGCAGAAGCAGGATCGCATGGGCCTGGTCGAGGCTGTCGACCGGCACGAATTCCTCGTCGTTGCGCGGTCCGCTCGACGCATCGGAACCGCCGATCCAGTCGATCGAAATCAGGCGCAAATGGCGCGGATCAAGCGCCAGACCGGATCCACACTGGGCCGACCACCAGCCAGCCACATCGCGCCCCGCCGAAATACCGCCGAGGACGATGACTGCCGGCGCGTGTTGTGGGCCCCAGGATTGCCAGGCCAGTGCGCCGTTGTCGAGCTTCAGGCCACAGGCCAGACTGAAATCCCGCAACGGCAGTACACCGCGCTGCGGGCCAGGACAGTTGTCCTCACAAAACTGTTCGTTGATCTGTATCGCCGCCATGACGCCCTCTGCCGTTGCGTACAGGGAGCGGCAACGCCCCGCATGACGGAACGCAGCTCATCTCCCGGGAATGTCCCGCTGGAGTTGGCACCGTCAGCGTGCGCTGTGGTTGCCTCGGCATCAAAGGGCCAGTCCCTCCGCCGATCTCGATGAACGACGTGGACTCTACACTCGCAATTCATGGACGTCAAGACGTATAGACGTCTAATCGACGGAGATCAATCGAACACAATGACCGCATGCAATGGCGCGGAATGTTGCCAGCGCGAACGCCCCGCAAGCGCGGCGATTTCGACAACCAGCGCAGCGCCGACGATCTCGGCGCCGGCTTGCACAAGCAATTGCGCGGCGGCGGCCAGGGTGCCGCCGGTTGCAAGCACGTCATCGACGAGCAGGACACGCTGGCCAGGAGCGATCGCGTCGGCATGCATCTCCAGGCGATCGCTGCCGTACTCGAGCGCGTAGTCGATGCCGATCGCTTGCGCCGGCAACTTGCCTGGCTTGCGCAGCGGCACAAACCCGCAACCCAGCACGCTCGCCGCGGCGGCACCAAAAACAAATCCACGCGCCTCGATGCCACAGACGAAGGAAATATCCTGGTCGCGAAAAGGCAGGAGCAACTGCCGAATCGATTCGGCAAATGCGGCGCCATCACCCATCAGCGGAGTCAGGTCCTTGAAGCCGACACCAGGCTTTGGAAAATCCGCCACATCACGAATCCATCGCGCGAGGTTCATGCACTCCCCCGAATGTGAACCGACCGGATCACAAGCGACGCTCAGGCACTCGCCGCACCGGGCAGATCGAAAAAGCGGCCATCGGCCGGATCCACTTCCGCACGCAAGGCTTGATCGATCTCCTCGACGATCGGCCTTGCCCGCTCGATATCGATGTCCGCGATCATCACGCTGACCAGTCCACTGACCGGTAATTCGCCGGCCGCTCCGGTCAGGAAGGCGCCATTGACGAAGGCCAGGATACCGGCACTCTCGAGCGCAACCTTGACCAGGTTGGCATCGATGATTGAAGCGGCGCGATAGACAATCTGCATGGCGACCGACTCGTTCCGGGAATCCCATGGTACCCGCGAAAGCGCTTGATTCCCGGCCGATCTTGAAACAATTGAGCGCCACGACTTGAAAATACCGGGGGAACTCGCGGTATGATCGGGGCGCTTGCGTTCGCAGGGGTGGCGAGACGGGGCGACCGGGGGAAACACGCAGTCAGGAAGGTCTGCGATTGGCACCGAGGGAATCGCCTCCTTGACGATCCGCAGGGCTCTGATTTTGAATGACAATGGTTTAATGGGTGACGCGTTCGCCGAACGCATCCGCGAGTGCGTGCTTGAGCTGCTGATTTCACGCGGCCCGGGGCGCACCATTTGCGTCAGCGAGGCGGCGCAAACGCTGGCAATCCTCAGCGGCTACCACTGGCACGATCTCATGCGTCCAGTCCGGACCATATCTGCCCAATTGGCCGATGCCGGCACGATCGAAGCACTCCAGCAGGAAGAAGTCGTTGATATCCGCGTTTCGCGCGGGCCGGTTCGCTTGCGCCTGCGCGCCCTGTCCGGCGTGCGCAACGTGCAGACGGGCTAGAAACCGGGAGCGGTTAGCGGTAAGCGGTAAGCGGGAAAGACCGTTCCGGCGATCTGGGTGCTGGTTGCAAAGCCGGACGAAGTCTGGGGCCCCGGAAGTCACAACGCTTTCTCCGCCCCTGCATTCCGCTTTTCCCCGCTACCCGCTAACCGCTCCCCCGCTCACTGCCCCTGCGGGTTAAACTTGTCGATTGTCCAAGCACCGCCAGGCGCGGCTCCATCGGCATGACTGAAACCACCCCGACCAATTTCATCCGCCAGATCGTCATCGCCGACCAGGCCAGCGGCAAGCACTCCGGTGTCGTGCAGACGCGGTTTCCTCCCGAGCCGAACGGTTACCTGCACCTGGGTCACGCCAAGAGCATCTGCCTGAATTTCGGCATCGCGCGTGATTTCGGCGGAACCTGCAATCTGCGCTTTGACGACACCAACCCGGCCCGCGAGGACATCGAGTTCGTCGAGGCGATCCGCGAGGACGTGCGCTGGCTTGGGTTCGAATGGGCCGAGCAGCGCCATGCCTCGGACTATTTCGAGGTGTTCTATCGCTGCGCGATCAAGTTGATCGAGGACGGCAAGGCCTTCGTCTGCGATCTCGATGCCGACGCGGTGCGCCTCTATCGCGGCACACTGACCGAACCGGGGCGCAACTCGCCGTTCCGGGATCGGAGCACGGCCGAGAATCTCGATCTGTTCCAGCGCATGCGTGCCGGCGAGTTTGCCGATGGCGCGCGCACGCTGCGGGCAAAGATCGACATGGCCTCGGGCAATATCAACCTGCGCGATCCGGCCATCTTCCGCATCCGCAAGACCAGCCACCAGAACACCGGCGATGCCTGGCCGATCTATCCGATGTACGACTACGCGCATTGCATCTCCGACGCGGTCGAAGGCATCACCCATTCGCTGTGCACGCTCGAATTCGAGGATCACCGGCCTCTGTATGACTGGTGCCTCGACCAGATCGACCTGCTGGCCAATCCCCAACTGGCCCAATCGATCGTTGCCGCCGGCCTGACCTACACGCCGCGCCGTCCGCGCCAGATCGAATTTGCGCGCGGCAATCTCGACTACACGGTGATGAGCAAGCGCAAGCTCATGGCCCTGGTCCAGGATGGGCTGGTCGATGGCTGGGACGATCCACGCATGCCGACCCTGACCGGCGCGCGCCGGCGCGGGTTTCCGGCGGCCGCCATCCGCACGTTCTGGGAACGTGCCGGCATCAGCAAGCAAAACTCCGTGATCGAGTACGGCGTGCTCGAAGGCTGCGTGCGCGAGGTGCTCGATGGTACGGCGCCGCGGCGCATGGGTGTGATCAATCCGATCAAGCTGGTGCTGACCAATCTCGCCGACGACCACGCCGAGCTGCTGGATTTTCCGAATCATCCGAAAGACGAAGCGTTTGGCCGGCGCGGCGTGCGGTTTTCGCGCGAACTGTGGATCGAGCGCGACGATTTCCTCGAAGAGCCGGTCAAGGGCTTCCATCGCCTGATGCCCGGCACCGAAGTGCGCCTGCGCGGCGCCGGCATCATCCGTTGCGATGAAGTGATCAAGAATGCGGATGGAGAAGTCATCGAGCTGCATTGCTCACTCGATGCCGATACGCGACCGGGTTGCAGCGGAGCCGAGCGCAAGGTCAAGGGCACCATTCACTGGGTCGATGCGCGCACGGCGATTGCTGCCGAGGTTCGCCTCTACGATCGCCTGTTCAATGTCGTCGACCCGGATGATGACAGCGACGGCAAGACCTACCGCGATCATTTGAACCCCGAGTCACGCCGGGTCATCCGCGCCTGGCTCGAAGCCGACCTCGCCAATGCGTCGGCGGAATCGGCATGCCAGTTCGAGCGGCTCGGTTATTTCGTCGCCGATCGCCACGATCATTCATCCGCGCATCCGGTGTTCAATCGCGTCGTGACCTTGCGCGATACCTGGTCCAAGGCAGCCGGAAAATGAGCGCCGGCCATCGAATCGAACTCGCCTTGCCCGACTGGATCGATGACCAGATCGATTTCACCCGCCGATACGAGGATGACACTGCGCGCATGGCGCTCGCCATCGGCCTGGCCCGGCGCAATGTCGAACTCGCCAGCGGTGGCCCGTTCGGCGCGGCCATCTTCCGCGACGATGGCGAGCTGGTTGCGGTCGGCGTCAATCGGGTCGTACCGCAGCAATGCTCGGTTGCGCACGCCGAGATGATGGCCTTCATGAGCGCGCAATCCCGGCTCGGCCGGTTTCGCCTCAACGAAGATGGCGGTCGTTACATCCTCGCCACCAGTGCCCAGCCGTGTTCGATGTGCTACGGCGCAAGCTTCTGGGCCGGCATTGATGAGCTCGTGATTGGCGCGCGCGCCGAGGACGTCATGGAACTCAGCGAATTCGACGAAGGCCCGCTGCCCGCCGACTGGATCGGTGAACTCGAGAAGCGTGCGATCAAGGTCCGGCGCGACGTGTTGCGCGAACAGGCGCGTGGCATCTTCGATCTGTACCGCTCCACCGCCGGCGCAAGCTATTGAGCCTCCGGCCGGAATCAGTGCTGACGGTTGACCCGGCATGAGCGCGGCCGGCCGCAGCGTTCTGGCCTATTGCCGTCCCGGATTCGAGAGTGAATGCGCACAGGAGCTTGCGGCCCGTGATGCCGAGCTGGCGACGGCGGGATTCGCGCGCAGTCAGCGCGACAGCGGCTTCGTCGAGTTCGTCTTTCCCGATACCGATGCCCAGGCCCGCTTCGTTGACTCGGTACATTGGCGCGACCTGAGCTTCGCCCGACAATTGTTGCGCGTCTCAGCCAGGATCGAGGGATTGCCGCGCGAAGACCGCCTCGGCGTGCTGATGCCGGCGATTCGCGCAACGGGTCGACGCTATCGCGATGCCTGGATCGAAGCGCCCGACAATGACGCCGCGCGCGAACTCGCCGGCCTGTGCCGATCACTCAACAACGCGCTGATCGCCGCGATGAAGCGCGAAGCGCTGATCGACCCGCAATCGCCATGGCGACTGCATGTCTGCCTGAGCGATGCACAGACCGCTTGGGTCGCCGAAGCGGCGATTGCCACAACATCGGCCTGGCCCGGCGGCATTCCGCGTCTGCGCTTTCCATCCGCCGCGCCGAGCCGCTCGACACTCAAGCTCGAAGAAGCGCTGCTGACCCTGCTCGATGCCGATGAGCGCGAGCGCTGGCTCAAGCCCGGCATGAGCGGAGTCGATCTCGGCGCGGCACCGGGTGGCTGGACCTGGCAACTCGTGCGCCGCTCGATCAGCGTGATCGCGGTGGACAATGGCCCGATGGATCCGGGCCTGATTGATTCCGGCCTGGTCACCCATCTGCGCGAAGATGGCTTCCGCTACCGGCCATCGAATCCGGTCGATTGGCTGGTCTGCGACATGGTCGAGCAACCACGCAAGGTCGCTGCGCGCATGGCCGAGTGGCTCGCCGGCGGCTGGTGCCGTTTTGCGATCTTCAATCTCAAGCTGCCGATGAAGAAGCGCTACGACGAAGTGCGCCTCTGCCGAAACCTCGTCGAAGAAGCGGTTGCGGATGTCGGCAAGCGCATCGAGTGGCGCGCCCGCCAGCTATATCATGATCGCGAGGAGATCACGGTTTTCGCCCGCATCCGCTGAGGATTCGGGATCGCACGCTCGCCGAAACGGGAACCGTGCAACATCAGCGTCAAACAACGTCGATACTATTTCAGGGTGGTTTTACCAAGAACGGGGAAAGACATGCTTCGATTCACAAAAATACTGATCGCGGGCCTGCTGCTCGCGCTTGGAGCTGGCGCGGCACAGGCACAGGTCGTTATCAGCCAGGTTTATGGCGCCGGTGGCAATGGCGGCTCCGTCTATACGAATGATTTCATCGAAATCTTCAATGCGGGCAGCGCGGCACAGAACCTGAATGGCTGGGCGGTGCAGTACGCCTCGTCCACGGGGACGACGTGGGCAGCAACCAACCTGACCAACGTCGACTTGCAGCCGGGCCAGTACTACCTGATCCAGGAGGCAGCGGGTACGGGCGGCACGACGCCGCTGCCGACACCTAATGCAACAGGTGCTATTCCCATGCAGGGATCGAATGTCAAAGTCGCGCTGACCAATACGACAACCGCTTTGAGCGGCGCCTGCCCGACCGGCGGCGCGGTTCTTGATTTCGTCGGCACCGGTTCGGCCAATTGCCCGAGCCCGGCAGGCGCCATGACGAGCACCAATGCCGCGATCCGCAAAATGGGCGGCTGCACGAACACCGGGGTCAACTCCGCCGACTTCGTGATCGCCACAGCAACGCCGCGCAACACCTCGAGTCCGACGGCACAATGCGCCGGCGGCGGCACGCCGACCATAAGCGTCGCCAACATTTCGCTGGTCGAGGGTGATGGCGCAACCACGCCATTCCAGTTCACCGTGCAATTGAGCGCGGCGGCACCCAGCGGCGGCATTGCATTCAACTACGCAACAGTGAATGGAACCGCGCTCGCCGGTACCGACTACACCGCCGCCAGCGGCAGCGGTTTGATTGCCGAAGCCGGCACCTCGACCACGATCACGATCGACGTGCTCGGCAACACAACGCCGCAGCCCGACCGCAGCTTCAGCTTGAGTCTGACTGGCGTCAGCGGAGCCCTGCCGATCACCTTGAGCGCAACCGCGACGATCGAGGATGACGATATCGGCACCTATGCCATCCACGCTATCCAGGGTGCTGGCGACAGTTCGCCGCTCACAGGCCAGCGCATCAACACGCTCGGCAATATCGTCACGGCGATCGGCCCGGCGGGCTTCTTCATGCAGACGCCGGATGCGGATGTCGATGCTTCGGCGATGACATCCGAAGGCATCTATGTCTTCACGTCGACGGCACCCAGCGTGTTCGTTGGCGACAAGGTGAACTTGACGGCCAATGTCGTTGAATATTTCGGCCTGACCGAACTCAACGGCGTCAGCAATCTCGTCATACAGAACACGGGCAATTCGCTGCCGACGCCGATCAGCTTCAATGCCACCACACCGTCCCAGGATCTTCTGAGCCTGAGCTGCGGCACAACCAATTTCGAGTGCTTCGAAGGCATGCGCGTGCAGATCGACAACGGCATCGTCGCTCGTGCGAATCCGTATTTCAGTTCGGATCCCTACGCGCAGATCTTTGTTTCGGCCTCCGGCACACGTTCGGTGCGCACGCCGGGTCTTTTGTATCCGCTGGTGCCTGGCGTCGACAACCCGAACGCCGAGCAGTTCAACGGCAATCCGCATATCTTCGAGCTCGATGCCGACGCGCTGGGTGCAGTGGCTCCGAATACCCCGATTACCGGCGGCAGCCGCTTTAGCTCCACCGGAGTACTCACCTACAACTTCGGCGACTACGAGGTCTGGTCGACGGCGTTCACGGTAACCGAAGCCAACACGATTCCGCGCCCGGTCAAGGCTGGACAGCTCGGCGCCGAGCTGCGCATCGGCAGCTTCAACATGCTGCGCTTCTGCGACACTGTGGCCAATACCACATTCACCTGCGGCAATGGCGGCGAACCCAATGCCGCCGAGCTCACACTCAAGGTTTCGCGACTGTCCGATTATGTCGGCAACGTGCTCGAACTGCCTGATGTGCTCGGCGTGATTGAAGTCGAGAACATCACCGTATTGCAAATGCTGGCTGACCGGATCGCGACCGACTCCGGCGTCACCTACACGGCATACCTTGAAGAAGGCAATGACGGCGGTGGCATCGATGTCGGCTATCTGGTCCGCGCTGACCGCATCAGCAATGTCGTCATCACCCAGCTCGACAAGGCCGAAATGTGGATCGATCCGCGCGACGGCCAACCGGCCAATCTGCATGATCGTCCCTCGCTGAAGCTCGAAGGCACGTTCAATGGACAACCCTTCGCAACGATCGTCATCCACCCGAAATCACGCAGTTGCGTGGATGCGCCGGGCGGGTCGAGCTGCACCCAGGCCGATGTCGATCGCAATCGCCTGAAGCGCTTCACCCAGGGCAAGTCGATTGCGGCGCGCGTGCAGCAAGAACAGGTCGCGCAACCGAATCGTCCGCTGCTGGTGATCGGCGATTTCAACGATTACCAGTTCAGCGATGGCTTCGTGCACATCACCGGTCTGATCGAGGGGCACTACGACGATACAAAGAATGTGCTGCATCTGGGCGCGCCGAATATCGTCAATCCGCCATTGTGGGATGCGGTCAATTCACTGCCGGCCAACGAGCAGTATTCGTTCCTGTTCACCGAACAGTTCGGCGCGATCCTCGGCTATACCGCATCGGGATCGTTCGACAAGGGCCGCGATGTGCCGATCATGCAGGTGCTTGACCACGCCCTGCTCAACGACGCGGCACGCGCCTGGTTTGTCGATTTCGAATACGGTCGTGCCGACCTCGATGCCGCCGACGCGGTCGAAAACGCCAGTACCACAGCGGTTGGCGTCTCCGACCATGACGGTCTGGTTGTCCGCCTGGCCACCGATCGCATCTTCGTCGACAGCTTCGGCGGCGATCAGTAGCCTCAACTCGCCTCTTCCGCGAAACTTGCGGGAGAGGTCAACCCCAGGCGTTCACAAGAAGCCGCGCAATAGCGCGGCTTTTTTGTGTTCAGCCATTTGACGCCTCATAGAGCTGCTTGCGCGGCGCGCCAGTAATCGCGGCGGCCATTCGCGCGGCGCGCGCCGGCGCCATCTCCTCGCAGAGCAAGGCGAACACGCGACGCCCTTCGGCCAGGATTGCATCCGCCTCTTCACCACTGGCACCGGCCACCAGCACGACAAATTCGCCACGCTGCTGGTTGGAATCGGCAGCAACCCGCTCAGCCAATTCGGCCAGCGACCCCGACAGCACGGTTTCAAACAGCTTGGTCAGCTCACGCGCAACCACGCCATGACGTCGCTCGCCGAAAACGGCAGCCATGTCAGCCAGGCAATCGAGAATGCGGTGGCTGGACTCGTAAAAAATCATGGTGCGCGGTTCAGCCACGAGCTGCTGCAGGCGTTCGCGACGTGCCGAGGACTTGGCGGCGAGGAATCCCTCGAAGACGAAACGATCGCTGGGCAAGCCAGCCACTGACAACGCCGCAATGGCTGCACACGGCCCGGGTACCGGAGAAACCGGAATGCCGGCTTCGCGCGCTGCGCGCACGAGACGAAATCCCGGGTCGCTGATCAGCGGCGTACCCGCATCCGAGATCAAGGCGACATCGCCTCCCTGCTGCAATCCGTCGATCAAGCGCTCAACCTGTTCGCGCTCGTTGTGTTCGTGCAAAGCGACCGTCGGCACACGGCTGCCGATGCGAGCCAGCAGCGCTCCGCTGTGGCGGGTATCTTCGGCGGCAATCAGGCCGGCATTGCACAATACCTGTTCGGCCCGTTTCGACAGATCATCGAGATTGCCGATCGGCGTGGCCACCACCCAGAGGCGTCCCGGCTGCTCGTTCATGATGGTTTCCGCACGGATAGGGTGTTCGAGAATAGCCGAGCCCGGCGAATCCCGCGCAGCCCATCCGCCTTGCGTCGGGGCGCCTGCAGCGGCATCCGGGCTATCATTCCGATGTCGCCGCCGAAATTACCGCCCATGTCCTTTTCTGCCCGCCTGTCCAATACCTGGAAAGTCCTGATTCTGCTCGGCTCCGTGTCGCTCGGCGCCTGCGTGACCGACAGCTCGACGGTTCGCACCGACAATCTGCCCGCCCAGCACGCCGAACAGCTCGTGCGCGACGGTGATCTCGATGCCGCCGCGCGCGAATTTCTGGCCCTGGCAACGGACAGCAGCGGCGGCAGCAGCGCGCACTATCGCTTGCGTGCCGCCGAAGCGCTGCGCGAGAACGGCGACCTGGATGGCGCGGCGCGTGCGATCGGGGATATTCGCCGCATTCGACTGAGTGGCGATGAACCCTTGCGCCTGGATCTGATAGACGCTGAGATCTCCCTGAAAAATGGCGACGCGGAGCGAGCTTCGGCGCTGCTGGCCACACCCGATTCGTCGATACCGGAACCACTCCGATTGCGCTATGGCGAATTGCGTGCGCGAGCCGCCAGCGTTCGTGGCGACCGCTTCGCGGCTGCGCGCATGCGTGCGGCGCTCGATGGCGAACTGGGCGGACATGATCGCGACATCAACCGTGAACAGATCATCGAGATGCTTGGCGCACTCGACGATGCCACCCTGAAAGGGCGCGCCGGATCGCTGCGACCCGACGATGCCTTGCTGCCATGGATCGAGCAAACGCTGAAGCTGCGTGGCCAGACCCTGCCTCGCGAAGTGCCCCGACCACAGCGACCGGTAGGCACCCTGATACCCAATGCGGACAACGATCTGCTTCGCGAGGGATACCACGCACCGCGCCAGGTTGCGCTGATCCTGCCGCTGAGCGGATCGGTCGCCGGCGTTTCCCAGTCGATTCTTGATGGATTCTTCGCCGCGCATTTTTCCGATGACAGCAGCGAGCGGCCTCAACTGCGCACCTATGATGCCGGCAAATCGCCCGAGGATGCGCTGGCCGCTTACAAGGAAGCGGTCGCGGATGGGGCCGATTTCGTCGTCGGCCCGCTGTTGCGCGAAGCAGTCGGCACGCTGTTCCGTCAACCGCTGCCAGTGCGCGTGCTCGCCCTCAACCATCCGGATACCGGCGAAGTGCCACCACCGGGTAGCGCCGAATTCGCACTGATGCCCGATGCCGAAGGCGTACAGGCCGCCGAGCGGATGATCAGCCTCGGCATCACGCGGGCAGCCCTGATCGCGGCACAGACCGACTGGGCGGAGCGCGCTGCACTCGCTTTCCGCGCGCAATATGAATCACTCGGCGGGACGATCATTGGCGAGTCGCGACTGCCGGACAATGCGTTCAACTACAAGTCGGAGATCCTGCAAGCGGCAACCGCGATCGCCGACATCAGTGCCAGCGAAGGAAGCGGGCGGATTGCACCCACCGATGCGGGGCTTTTCATCAGCATGCGTCCGCAGCAGGCACGCCTGCTCGTGCCGCAATTGAAGCTCGCCGGAATCAATGCACCGGTATTCGCAACTTCACACGTCAATGCCAGCGAGATGAACGCGTCCCTCGATCGTGATCTCAACGGTGTCGAATTCTGCGACGCGACCTGGTTGTTCTCACCGGTACCGGGACGCCCCGAGCGCAATGCCATCACACGCGAACTGGCCAGTGCCAACGGCGTCGGTGGCCGCCTGTTCGCCTTCGGCATGGATGCCTACGCCCTGCTGCCGTACATGGACTGGCTGCTCGCGCATCCGGAAACCTACCTGGATGGCGCCAGCGGACAACTCGCCGCCGACAGCTTCGGACGCATCCATCGCGTGCTGACCTGGGCGCGCTTCGTCGATGGCGTCGCCCAGCCCGTGCAGGGTGCGCTTGATCCGCTGCCGGTCGAGTAAGGCAGTCATTGATGCGCAGCACCGGTTCGCTGTTCGAGAATCTCGCCCTGGCTCACGTCCAGCGCGAGGGACTCGTGCTGATCACGCGCAATTTCACAAGCCGCTTTGGTGAACTCGATCTGGTTTTGCGTGATCGCGAGGTGGTCGTGTTCCTCGAAGTGCGCTATCGGCGCTCACAGGCATTCGGCGGCGCCCTCGATTCGGTCGGCGCAGCCAAACGTGATCGCCTGGGCAAGGCCGCAAGCCTGTTCCTGCAAGCCAACCCCAGCCTCTCGCGCCAGCCCTGTCGCTTCGACGTCGTTGCAATCAGTGGCAGCGTCGAAACGCCGATCATCAACTGGCAACGCAATGCCTTCGAAACCGCCTGAGGATTCCCGATGCGATACCGCGTACACTTTTTCTTGATCCCCATTCTTTTGTTGCCCCTGCTCAGCAGCTGCGTGGCCGTGATCGCCACCGGCGCGGTGGCAACCGGATCCTCGGTCCATGACCGCCGTGGATTCGGTACCGTGGTCGACGACAAGCGCATCCAGCTCGGTGCCTACGACACGATCAACAAGGACAAGGAACTCGTACTCAAGAACCGCGTCATGATCGCGGTCTACAACGGCGTCATGCTGCTGATGGGCGAAGTACGCACAGCCGAGCTCAAGCAACGGGCCGAAGTCACTGTCACCGGCTTCGAGGGCGTCCATCGCATCGTCAATGAAATCGAGGTCATGGAACCCGAGGGCTTCTGGACGCGCCGTGGCGACAACAAGATCACCGCCCGGGTCAAGCTTGCGCTGGCCGATGCAACCAGCGTTCCGGGCTTCGATGTCACCCGGATCAAGGTCAGCACCGCACATCGCGTGGTCTATCTGATGGGCATCGTCGATCCACAGGAGGACGAGATGGTCACCGAGCTCGCACGCAACGTCCCGGGCGTCGAGCGCGTGGTAAAGGTGTTCGAGTATCCTGCCGAGTGACGACCACTCGGCGCAACGCTTCGCTGATACGACCGGAATCCGGCATGGTGATGAACAGTCTCGGAATTTCTCCGCAGCGCATCGCGTTGTCGATGCACCTGCGGGTGGATGATCAACGACCATGAGCATCGCGTATTCGTTGCTGTCTCCCCTGCAGACGATATTCCCGCCACACCAGCTCAGCACCGATGCCGCCGAGTGCGCGGCCTACGCCTATGACAACTCGCGTCGCGAGGCGATTCCCGACGCGGTGGTGTTTCCAACCTCGCACGGGCAGGTCATGGCCCTCGTTGCGCTGTGTCGCGAACAGCGGATCGCATTGACCGCACGCGGACGCGGCACCAACACCACAGGCGCCAGCGTGCCGGTGGCCGGCGGCATCGTCGTCAGCTTCGAGCGCATGAACCGGATCCTGAAGATGGATCCGGCCAATCGTCTGGCCGTGGTCGAACCCGGCGTGCTCAATGCCGATCTGCAAACCGCGCTGAAACCGCACGGCTTCTTCTGGGCACCCGATCCAACCTCGGCACCGTTCTGCTCGATCGCCGGCAACATCGCCTGCAATGCCGGCGGACCGCGCGCGGTGAAATACGGAGCCACCCGCGACAATGTCCTCGCCCTGCGCGCGGTCAACGGTCGCGGCGAGGAGTTCCGCTGCGGCAAGCCAACCAGCAAGGGCGCCACCGGCTACGACCTGACCCGTCTGCTGATCGGTTCCGAAGGCACCCTTGCGGTCATCACCGAAGCCACCCTCAAACTGACACCGCTCGCCTCGGACAAACGCACGCTGCGCGCGACCTATGTCGACATGGTCGCTGCCGCTGCCGCTGTCGCCCGCATCATGGCGCAGCCGGTGACTCCGTGTGCGCTTGAATACATGGACGACGAG
Organism: Lysobacterales bacterium; assembly: GCA_016721015.1. Classification (GTDB taxonomy): domain Bacteria; phylum Pseudomonadota; class Gammaproteobacteria; order Xanthomonadales; family Rhodanobacteraceae; genus Dokdonella. The sequence goes on along the minus strand of JADKJL010000005.1, from coordinate 97,552 downwards.
GCCCTGCGTCTCGCTCGCAACCATGCGGGGGCTTCGATTCCCGTGGCCGGTGCGATGCTGATCATCGAAGTCGATGGAGAAACCGATGCGCTGCCCTCGGCCGTCGCCGCGATCAGCCGCGCCGCTGGCGGTGCAGGCCTGATCGAACTGCACGCGGCCAATGATGCCAACGAGGTCGCCAACTTGTGGGCGGCGCGCAAGGCACTGTCGCCCGCGCTGCGCACGATCGCCCCGAACAAGATCAACGAAGATGTCGTCGTTCCGGTCAGCCGCGTCCCTGAGCTGATCGATGGCCTCAAGAAGATTTCCGCGCGCCACGCCATTCCAATCGTCACCTTCGGCCACGCCGGCAACGGCAACATCCACGTCAACCTGCTCTACCAGCCCGAGGATCAAATCCAGGCGGGCCATGCGCCCGCGTGCCTGTCGGAAGTGTTCGACCTCGTCTTCTCGATGGATGGCGCCTTGTCCGGCGAGCACGGCATCGGACTGGCCAAACGCGAGTTCATGACCCGCGCCATTGATCCGGTGTCGCTGGATCTGATGCGCCGGATCAAGGCGCAGTTTGATCCCGACGGAATCCTGAATCCGGGCAAGCTGCTGCCGGACTGATTGGGGCCTGTACTGTTTGCTGATGCACTGGCGTCGTTTCGATCTATCGCTCGGGTGAGATCAGACTGCACTGGCAAGATGTTGCAGAAAACTCTTGGTTGGCGGATGGGCGGAATCGCACCCAGAAGTATTTGCTGGAGGTATTTTTTGGGAGCGACTTCAGTCGCCCCGAAAAGGGACTCCCTTCGATCGCGATGCATCAACGCCGAACGACATGAAGAAAGTCACTGGATCCCTGCCTGCGCAGGGATGACGAGCGGGTTGATGCGATTGAAATATCCGCAAGGATGCCCCGCTCCGCAGGAGCGCAAAGAGTGAAGCATCGCGACTGAAGTCGCTCCCACAAGAATCGGTATCTTTCGCGGGAAGGTTCAGGCCACGCCAGAAAAATACAGCAACAAGGCGAGCACGATTGCCGTGTAGCAACCTGCCAGCACATCATCGAGCATCACGCCGAAGCCTCCTTTGACCTTGCGATCCGCCCACGAGCATGGCCACGGCTTCCACACGTCAAACAGGCGGAACAGGAAAAACCCTGCCGCCATCCACAACCAATGTCCCGGCCACACCAGCAAAGGCAACAAGCTGATCCACTGGCCGACAAATTCATCCCAGACAATCACGCCCGGATCGCTGATGCGCAGGCGTTCGATGACGATGTTGGATGCCCAGACGCCGATCAGGAAGGCCACGACGATGATGCCGATCACCCAGGGCAGCGGCAGTTCGCGCAGCAACAACCACGGCACCAGCGCAGCGGCCGACCCTGCCGTGCCGGGGGCGAACGGACTCAAGCCCGAGCCGAATCCGCTGGCAATCCAGCCGGCCGGATGACTGAGCACGGCGCCACGTTGTCGTGCGTCGAGCTTCATGCGAAGTGCTCCCATCCCTTGCCGTGAACCTGCTTGCGCTCGCCGTTTCGATCCAGCACATGCACGCCCGCCTCGGCAATGACGCGGCCGATGCGTGAAACCCTGCAAGCGGCACGGGTCATCGCCGCCTGCATCGCTTCGATGTTCGACTCGGCAATGGTGAAGGCCAGTTCGTAATCATCGCCGCCTGTCATCTGCAAAGCATGGCAGGCGTCGGCGTCGAAGCGCTCGAACAAGGCTGTCGAGCCGGGCAGGCAATCTTCACCGATCTCGATGCCGGCGCCGCTGGCCTCGGCGATATGACCGAGATCGGCAAGCAAGCCATCCGAAACATCGATGCAGGCGTTGGCCAGCCCGCGCAGCGCCAGTCCGGCGGCCACACGCGGCTGTGGGCGGTTGAGACGCGAGATCAGCATGGCGCAGGCGACGTCGATGGGCGGCCTGTCTGCATCATTCGACTGCAGACAGCGCAGGCCGGCCGCCGCATCACCGAGCGTGCCAGTGACAAAGACGACATCTCCGACCCTGGCCGCATCGCGACGCAACGCTTGTCCGGTCGGCACCAATCCATGCGCGGTCACGGTGATCGTCAGCGGCCCACTCGTCGTGTCGCCACCAATCAGGTCAATCTGGTACTGGGCAGCGAGATCCGCAAATCCATCGGCGAAGCGCGTGATGAAATCGGCATCCGCCGATGGCAGGGTCAGCGCAAGCAATGCCCAGACGGGCTGCGCGCCCATCGCAGCCAGATCGCTGAGGTTGACCGCGAGCGCCTTCCAGCCAATATCCGCAGGATCGGTATCGAGCGGGAAATGCACACCGGCAACTAGCGTGTCGGTGCAGATCACGAGTTCATGCTCTGCAGCAACCGCAACCACCGCCGCATCGTCGCCTATGCCGAGCCGCACATCGGCGCGCGACGGCTTGCAGCGCCGTTTGAGGATTTCAATCAGTTCGAATTCGGCCATCTTGGCGATCGCGTTGCGGGCGCCGGCAATCAGCGACCCTTGTTGCGGTATTCGACTTCGCGCCACTGTCCGGCCAGCTTGTCGAGCACGCCGTTGACAAAGGTGTGGCCCTGATCGGCACCGAAGCGCTTGGTCACCTCGAGCGCCTCGTTGATGATGACGCGATAAGGCACATCCGGGCGATAGCGCATCTCGTAGGCGGCGATACGCATGACCGCGCGCTCGATCGGATCGACCTCGGCGATCTCGCGATCGATGTGCAGACGAATGCCCGCATCGAGTTCGACGAGATGCTTTTCAACGCCACGCAGCAAATCCTCGAAATATTCGAGATCGGCGATCTCCATGTCCTGCTCGTGACGGAACTGCTCGATCACCTCGATCATGCGGTTGCCACCGACCTGCCAGGCGTAGATCGCCTGCAAGGCACGTCGGCGCGAACGCGAACGCGCGGCAAGGTCGACGCCGTCAGGGCGGTGCGGATGCTTCACAGGTTTCTCCAGAGATCGATCATTTCCAGCGCGGCGAGCGCGATCTCCTCGCCCTTGTTGCCAAGCTTGCCACCGGCACGCGCTTCGGCGTCGGCATGCAGTTCGACGGCGAGTACCCCGTTCAACACGGGCACACGGAATTCGATGGCGACGCGCATCAAACCCTCGGCACAGCCATCGGCGACGTGTTCGTAGTGCCGCGTATCGCCGCGCACGACACAGCCCAGGGCGAGTATTGCGCCATGCTGGCCGGCTGCGGCCAGTCGGGCTGCCGCGACTGGAATCTCCCAGGCACCGGGCACACGAACCAGGTCGATCGCCTGTTCGGCCACGCCGTGGTCGATCAGGGCACGTCGCGCGCCTTCGATCAGCACATCGACGATGCGCGGATTCCAGCGACTCGCGATGATCGCAAGACGGGTTTCGGAATGGGCACGCACGGTGCCACTGATGACGGCCATCGGATCCTGGCAGGAAGAAGCGCGGCCGTTAACGGCCCTGCGGAGCCGCGCATTCTAACGGACGGACGGGTCAGGCCAAAGTACCGGCGGCCATCCGTGCCGATTTCACGCTGGGTGGGAAACGGAATCCCGTGGGGCGCCTTGCGCTCGCCCCACGAAGATCCAGGTCACGTTCAGTTGATTTCGAACCCGTTGGCGAAGATCAGATCGGTGGCTGGCACCGTCACGTTGTAGCTGCAGCTCGTGTTGTAGGCCGAGCCGAGTGCATTGATCTGTGTCGGCGTGTAGCCCGAGGCCGCTGCCGAGTTGATGATCGCCTGCGCGGCGACCTTCTGCGACGCGCTGCCGCTGGTCATGCCGAGTCCGAGCAGCATGGCCTTATCCATCGCATCGCGACCGATCGCAACCCAGGCAATCAGATTGCACGAGGCCCAGTACTGGCCCTGGGTGTGGATTGCACTGCCGATATTGCCCGGGTAGGTATGACCGATGTTCCAGTTCGTCACCCGCCCTGACCAGTATTCGTTGTGCCCGTCCCAGTGGAACATCCAGAACCACTGCGGATCCGCTGGCATCCAGTGTCCGGTCGAGCGGTTGTAGGAGTTGGCAAAGTAATCTCCGACACCTTCAGACAATCCCTCGGTTTGCGAAAGGCCGCCGTTGGTGATCCAGTCGTGCAAGCCATGGCCCAGCTCGTGCAGGACGACATCCGCGTCTTCCGCATCGTCAACACCGCCCTCGCCAAACTGCAGCTGATCGGATCCTGACGAAAATGATGAATTGTCATCGCCATTGAAACCATGCGGATCGAAGCGCACGCCACCGGCCACCGAGTTCGGCACCACATTCACGCCGAGCGTCTGATTGAGATAGCGCATCTGCTTGTCGATCAGGAAATAGACATTGGGTCCCTCGAACTTCTGGTCGGCACGGGTTGTGCTGAAGTCCGATGTCGCGGGTGTCGGGCAGTCATTGACACCGCCCGTGGGAGCAGCCCAGTCCTGGCAACGCGCCCACGGGCCCTCAAGCTTGAAAATGCCGCCGCTTTGCGTGATGTCGCGCAGGGTCACGTTGATCAGTTGCCCGGTCAGCCCGGCAGAATCGGCGTCGGCAGTATCAGTCAGTCCGCCACTTCCATAGCTGGCCGTGGCCGTGGTCAGCGGATCGGGATCGAAAACCTTGGCGGTGCCGTCGACATAATATTCGGTGTTGCGGTAGTCGAGAATCGCGCCGCTGTTGGCGTCGGCGACGATCTCCCACTCGCCGGCCTTTTGCGGATCTCGAACCACATAAACCCAGGCCAGGTGGGTCGGCTGTGCATCCGCATAGATCATCAATTTCGGTTCGAGCACGTCGCGTGCAGCCGGCATGCCGAAAGCCTCCACGACCTGCTTGCGCACATCGGCGAAACCACGCGCCGGCCGGATCGGAATCGCATTGATCGATGGCCGCGCTTCGCTGCTGACGAAGATCACCTCGCCATCGGGCTTGACCGAAACGGCGATATCGCTGCCGTACACCGGCACGCCATCCAGGGTCTGCTGGAAGCGAACCACCGCGAATCCACCATCATTGCGCTGATAGGTAGTGGCAAGCGCTGTCGGAGTGTTGGCGATGCCGAGCTGATCGGCACGCGCGGACATGAATTCGCGCGCCATCGATTCAGCACTGCCGCGCACGCTGGCGCGAAAAGCGGGCTGGTACAACGCGGTCGCGCGGCCATCGGCTGCAAATCGGCCCTCGGCGGTTTCGACGGCCGCAAGCGCATTGAAGGCCGGCTTGTTCTGGAGGGATTGCACGGCTGGCTGCAAGGCCAGCGCTGAGCCTCCGAATCCGCCGACAGCGATAGCGATGGCAACGACCAGGAAGTTGGATGATTTGATCATGGGGTTTTCGCTTTTCAAGGTGCGCACCGTTGCACACGATGTTCGAGTTTAACTGCTGGAGCGACTTGGGAAATGCTCCGCCGAGCACGAATTCACTCACCGGAATACCGAGGCCCGCCCCTCCTGCAGACGGAATGAATCGTGACCGCCGTCAACGGGATTGCCGCAATGCTCGCCGAGGCAAGCTTTGCTACCCTGCAAAACCCCGCGCAGCCGTGTATGATGCGCGCCCCATTCATCCATCCATCCGCATTGAAGGATATATGACGAAATGAGCAGCACCCTGTTCACCTCCGAATCGGTTTCAGAAGGCCATCCCGACAAAGTCGCCGACCAGATTTCCGATGCCGTGCTTGACGCGATCCTGTTGCAGGACAAACGCGCACGTGTCGCTTGCGAAACCATGGTCAAGACCGGCGTCGCGATTGTCGCTGGCGAGGTGACCACGAGTGCCTGGATCGACCTGGAAACGCTGACGCGCAAGGTCATCCTCGACATCGGCTATAACAGCTCGCACGTCGGTTTCGATGGCGAAACCTGCGGCGTGCTCAATCTGATCGGCAAGCAATCGCCCGACATCAACCAGGGTGTCGATCGCAAGAAGCCGGAAGAACAAGGCGCCGGCGATCAGGGCCTGATGTTCGGCTATGCCACGAACGAAACCAAGGATTACATGCCGGCGGCGATCTTCTACGCGCATCGCCTGGTCGAGCAGCAGGCCAAGGTGCGCAAGAAGAAGAACTCGCCATTGGCGTGGCTGCGTCCGGATGCAAAATCCCAGGTCACCCTGCGCTACGAGAACGACAAGGCGGTCGCCATCGATGCCGTCGTGCTTTCGACCCAGCACGATCCTTCGGTCAAGCAGAAGGATCTCATCGAGGCCGTGCGCGAACATATCCTCAAGCCCGTGCTGCCGGCCAAGTGGTTGCACAAGGGCACCAAGTACCACATCAATCCGACCGGCAAGTTCGTCATCGGCGGGCCGGTGGGCGACTGCGGCCTGACCGGACGCAAGATCATTGTCGACACCTACGGCGGCTGGGCCCGTCACGGTGGCGGCGCGTTCTCGGGCAAGGATCCGTCCAAGGTCGATCGTTCGGCTGCCTACGCAGCGCGTTATGTGGCCAAGAACATCGTCGCTGCCGGCATTGCCGACCGCTGCGAAGTCCAGGTCAGCTATGCGATTGGCGTGGCCGAGCCGACTTCGATTTCGGTGACCACGTTCGGCACCGGCAAGATCAGCGACGAGAAGATCGAAAAGCTGATCCGCAAGCATTTCGACCTGCGCCCGTACGGCATCATCAAGATGCTCGATCTGGTTCACCCGATGTACCAGCGCACCGCCAGCTACGGCCACTTCGGCCGCACGCCGGAACTGGTCACGCTCGCCGACGGCTCGTCGTTCACCACGTTCTCGTGGGAAAAGACCGACAAGGCCGAAATGCTGCGCAGCGATGCCAAGCTGAAGTAGTTTCTGCGAAACCCGACTCATGGTTGAGTCGGGTTTCCTCCCGGGAGCGCATGCACTAGGCTTCAGGGCCAGCTCGCCGGATACCGGCAGAGAGCTGACACTTGGCCCACCACGGAATTCCGCATGCACACCCGCCACCCTTCCTGGGCACTCGTTCGCCTGCCATTATTTTTTTTCGGCGCCTGGCTCATGTCCGCGGCCCTGCCCGCCATTGCAGACCCGGCTGTGCCGCCCCTTGAGCTGCTTTTTTCCCCGGAATCTCGGCTCTTCAGTGCAGAACTGAGCGAAATCAATCCCGCCGGACGCCTGATCTTCAAGCGCGAGAAAGTGTATGGAAAATCCAAAGACGTCCCTGAATTCGTTGAAATAGCCGCCACCGCGCGTGCGCTGCAGCGCGCAACAGTTGGAGAGCACTACATCGTCGGCTACACCTCGCTCAGCTATGACAAGCAATATCCTCAGGGATTAACGCCCTCACGAAAAGGGTACATCCTGATCTCAAGCAGTGGTCTGGATCCCGCCCTTTTTGTTGATGCCCCTGATCTGCGCAGGATTCTGCAGCAAGCGTCGACTGAGCATGGACGCGAATCAAAAAAGCTGCGGCGACTGCTTTTACAGACGTTTGCCGAAGACGCGCCGACGCTGCAGCGACTGGCTGCGGGACAGCTTGCGATCGACACCGAAATGAGCAGCAAGCTGAGCGAAAAAGAGAAACTGGTCCTGCAGCAGGCCGCCTTGAACGAGCAGATCAACCCGACCACGCGATCACTCTTGATCACCGCCGCCGCGGACCGACCTGCTGATTTCGGACCCTGGGCAGCAGAGGCCATCAACAAGGTGCTGGAAATTACGCCTGTAGGCGGATACGCTGATGGGGCTGCAGACTCTACGGGGTTGATTCTGCTTGCGTTCGATGAAGCAAGTGATCGGAAAGTTCAAGTTCCAATCCAGTCACTGACGCGATGGCTGCCTGGCAGCCAGCAGCTTTATCTGGAACGCGCTTCCAGATTACTCGAATTGCTCTACCCGGAGCGCCGGAAGTCGGCGTTCGAGGTGGCGCTGAGGGATTCAACTCCAGGTTCGCCAGCACAACGATTTCTTGAAGGAAAACTGCGTGAATTCGACCAACATGATGTCGAGACCCACGCGAAAGATCATTGATCCGGAAGATCGCGACTCAAGCAGCGGGACAATTCCATTGGCCTCGTTGAAATGCAAGTAATCCCCGTCGATTTGAAGAGGAACCGACACTATGCTTAGGCGATTCAGTTTGATCACACTGGGGGCGGCGTTTCTTCTGGCGTCCGGGGCTCATGCGGCCTCAACTACCCCTGAAGTCATGCACGCCGCGAGATTCGATATTTCGCCGCCGATGCGCGACATCATCCGCAACCTGCCGGATACACCTAACGTTCCGGAAACAGAATCGGGCCTGATACCGAACATCTTCATCAAATCGGAAAGCAGGGTTAATACCTGGGTGGTGCCCGATTACTCGAACGTGCAAACAGCGCCGACCGGCACACCAGCACCGGCGCTTGGTGCAAGTTTCGACGGAATCGGCAACCCTGCCGCTTGCGGCGGATGCATTCCGCCTGACACCAACGGCGATGTCAGCGATCAACACTACATTCAGTGGGTCAACAGCAGGTGGGCGATCTACAACAAGCTAACCGGCGCAGTAGTCCAGGCTCCAACCGTCGGAAGTTCATTTTTCGCGGGTTTCGGCGGCAAATGCCAGACAACGAATTCGGGTGACCCGATTGCACTGTGGGATGCACAGGCCAAACGCTGGGTAATGAGCCAGTTCGTGACGACATCACCGTTTGCCCAGTGCGTGGCAGTCTCGGTGACGTCCGATCCGCTCGGAGCTTACTATCGTTATGAATTCAACTGGCCGAACTTCGGCGACTACCCGCACATGGGAATCTGGACTGAAGAGAACCATCGCCAGGATGCTTATCTGCTGACGACTCACGAATTTAGTGCGGCTTCGGCCTTCCTCGGCGCGTCTCTTATCGCTATGCAACGCGACAAGATGCTGCAAGGTGATCCGACGGCAGCCATGGTTCGCTTTCCCGGCTTTGACGCCTACGGTGTGCAGGCAATCCACCTGATCGGACCGAAGGAAGCGCCGGGCGGGTCCTGCCCGACCTTTATCCACTTTGATTTCTCGGCGTCCAACTATCGTTTCTGGGATATGTGCCTGGACTGGACAACACCGGCGAACTCGACAGTTTCGGCGCCGAATACCGTTGCTTCAGATCCGTTCTTTCCGTTCTTCGACCAGGTTCCGACACCAGCCGGCGCGGCCAACTGGCTGGACTCCTTTGGATCGAACACGATGTATCGTGCAACTGCACGCGCATTCGACAAGGACGCACCGACCCGCGTTTCGCTGGTGTTGAACCACGTTGTTCAAGGCAACGGCCTGCAGGCAGGCATCAAATGGGTTCAATTCAATCTGAAGCCCGCCGTCGAGCCAGTCGGCGTCACCGACCGCATCTTCGGCGATGGCTTTGATGGCGCTCCGTTGCCAGTCGTTGTACCAATAACGGTCATGACCAAGCAGCGTGTCGACAGCGGGATCTATGCCCCGGACAGCGACTATCGCTGGATGGGCGGAGTCGCCATCGATGCGAGCGGGAACATCGGCCTTGGGTTCTCGAAATCCAGCGCGGTCCTCAATCCGCAAGTCCAGTACACAGCGCGACGTGCCATTGATCCACCAGGCACCATGCGTGACGAACAGACCTGCAGCGCGGGAATTGCCAATGGCGCGCAGACCGATTCGGCTCAACGTTGGGGCGACTACTCGTCGATGAGTGTTGATCCTGTCGATCAATGCACGTTCTACTTTACAACCGAGTATTACGCGACCTCGTCGACCCGCAACTTCAGCACCCGCATCTGCTCATTCAAGTTCCCGGATTGCGGGACGCCCGACTTCCAGTTGGTCAGCGATTCGCCGACGCGCGTTCAGCTCTGCGGTGCAACTGCAAGTGATCCAACCTGGAACCTGCGTGCTGGCGTCCTCAACGGATTTACCGGTCCGGTTACGCTTTCTGGCGTCGGCGTCCCGGCAACGACCACGGCGATGTTTGCAACCAACCCGATCAACGCACCGGGCACAAGCGTGTTGACGCTCAGCGGCGGTGCGGCATTGACCGATGGCGAATACTCATTCAGCGCCAACGGAATAAGTGGTGCACTGAATCGAAGCGTCGGTCTTGAGCTTGGCGTGTCGTCGGTTGCTTCCGGAGCACCGGGCCTTGTGGCACCCGCCAACAATGCAACCTCGGTCAGCGTGCTGCCTACCTTGAGCTGGAATTCGTCCGCTGGCGCGCTCACCTACAAGGTTGAAATAGCTACCGACGTAGGCTTCACCAACATAGTGGCTACCGCTACGGTCAGCGCAACGACCTACAAGGTCAGTTCGATCCTGAACGAGTCGACTCAGTACTTCTGGCGCGTCACTCCGCAGAACTACTGCGGTAATGGCGCCCCGTCGGCGGTATTCGCTTTCACCACTGGGCTGATTGGACAGTGCCCGGGTGGCACGGTCCGCACGACTGTCTACAGTAGCGATTTCCAGACGATTCCCGCTGCTGGATGGACCATCGACGGCAGTGGTGGCACGGCCGGCTGGACCCAGCAAGCCGCTCCCGCCGGCACAGGCATGAGCACGACGGTATTCGGCATCCCGAACAACGCCACAACCGGCGACCGGGGCCTGATATCACCGGTAGTTGTAGTTCCAGCCGCACAGGCCGTATTCCTGACCTTCGACACCTATCACAGCTTCGAGACAGATGGGCCGACAGGATGTTGGGACAACGCCACGATTCAGGTCAAATCCGGCGCTGGGCCGTTCACCTACCTCGAAAACAGCAGCCTGTTCACTGATCCCTACGACGGCGTCGTTTCAGCCGGTGAAGCCAATGCTGGCGCGCTCGGCTGGTGTCACAAGCCGAGCCCGGTGCCAACCGGCGGCAAACAGTCGATCGTCGACCTCAACAGCTATGCGGGACAGTCCATCAATATCCGTTTCCGCGCAGTCTCCGATTCCAATTCGATTGGTACCGCCCCAACCGGCATGTTCATCGACAACCTCAAGGTTGATGTCTGCCAATAAGATCCAAGCAACATTGCAATAACGAAACGGGCCGCTTCGCGGCCCGTTTTTTTGTCCGTGGGCCACCGGGAAGTGCACGCCAAAATGGCTGGCGATCGGCGCTGAGCGCATTTTTCCGGTCCACCGAAACGGAGAAACGGCAATACGTTGCGAGGTGACCGACGCTGCGCCATTTCGACGCATTGGCAAACGTCGATTGCCAGTCATCCAAGTGGCTCGCACAATGCCCGTTCATCCTTCCGCTTGCAGGCAACGCATCCGTGACTTCCCCTCTCGCTGATCTGCGCGTCCAGATCGATCAGGCCGATGATGATCTGGTTGCCGTGCTTGCGCGCCGGGCCCGACTCACGGCGGAAGTCGGCACCTTGAAATCCCGTCACGGATTGCCGCTGTATGTTCCCGAGCGTGAAGCACAACTGCTCGCCACCCGACGCGAGAAGGCGACCGCGGCTGGCATCGATCCCGACTTGATCGAAGACATCCTGCGCAGGGTCATGCGCGAGAGTTACAGCTCCCAGGAGAGCGATTTCCCGGCTGCCGGTGATCGCAGTCGTGCGGTCGTCATCGTTGGCGGTGGCGGTGCGCTGGGTCGTTGCCTGGCGTCATTCTTCACGCGCTCGGGCTACCACGTGCGCATATTCGAGAAGGATGACTGGGAGCGCGCACCTGCGTTGCTCGCCGATGCCGGACTGGTTCTCGTTGCGGTACCGATCGAGCACACCTGTGCGGTGATCGCGAAGCTGCCGAAACTGCCGGATGACTGCATCCTCGCCGATATCACCAGCATCAAGCAGGCACCGCTGGCGGCGATGCTGAGCGCGCACCGAGGTCCGGTGCTTGGACTGCATCCAATGTTCGGTCCGGATATCCGGAGCCTGGCCAAGCAGGTGGTCGTGGTCTGTCCAGGTCGCGATCCCACGCGCTGCCAGTGGCTGATCGAACAGCTCGGCATCTGGGGCGCGGTGCTGCGCGAGGAATTGCCCGAGCGCCACGATCGCGCGATGGAGCTGATCCAGGCCATGCGCCACTTCACCAGCATGGTCTATGGCATCTTCCTGCAGCGCGAGAATGCCGATCTCGACGAATTGATGCGCCTGAGCTCACCGATCTATCGTCTGGAACTGGCCATGGTCGGACGTTTGTTCGCGCAATCGCCACAACTCTATGCCGACATCATCATGGCCGCGGATGGCCTGCCCGCCCTGCTCGATCAATACCGCAGCGTCCTCGACGACTTGCTCAAGCGCGTACGTGAAAAGCAGCGCGACGAGTTGATCGAGGATTTCAACAGCGCACGCGAATATTTCGGCGAGCTCGCCCCGGCGCTGTTGCGCGAAAGCAGCGAGCTGCTGCGCAAGGCCCACGATGCACGCGATCCGAGCGCGCAGCACGAGCAATCGCGGGCGCGTGATCGGGCATTGCCATCCGCTCGGGAGTCGTGAGGCAATTCAGGCACGCGGCGTATTGTCGCAGTTTTGCGCAGATTCGCGCCCAGAGCCGACAGACAGGCCAATCCGGCCTGGCTTGATCGCTCCATCGAGCGTTCGCTGGCCTCGTTCTTGCTTTGATTTCGCAGGCGCTCACACCGTGCGCGATGGCCTTCGGAAATCCCGGAGTCCACGCCGCAGCGCATCCCGCTTCACGCACGGTCGCAATCGATCATGCGCTGGATTGGGGAGCACATCCACGCAAATAAAATGCTCGAACGAGATCATCGATGACCCGCGACATCCACACAATCGAACCTCCCCTGCTGGCCGATGCCGCTGCCCTGGATTCCTATCTGGAAACCTATCCAAATGTATATGCCGAGCAAGGTTATCCGGCGGTCAGCCTGGCATCCTGGCACGCATTCGGTGAGGATGCAGGCGAGCCGGCCTACGCAACCGCGCAGCGTCTCGGACTGCCACTCGTTCGCCTCGAGCACATCTCGGCGGAAACCGATGCACTTGGCCTGATCCCGCCGGATCTGGCACGCCGGCTGCGCGCCGTGCCGCTGCGCGTGTGCAAAGGCATGGTCGCGGTGGCCATGGAAGACCCCGGCGGCCCGGATGCGCAACGTCTGCTCGACTTCCTCAGCCGCGAGCGCGTGCTGCCCCTGGTCGCCTCACCTTTGCAGATCCGCGAGGCAATCTCACGCCATTACGACCAGGTCGAGGATCGCGCGATGGCGCGGCAGTTGGGCCTGGATACGGACGCCGACCAGCAATCACCGAATGAGCAGGAGGCACAGCGTCTTGCTCTCGAGATGCCGGTTGTGAGCATGGTGCACACCCTGATCGCCGACGCGGTTTCCCGGCGTGCATCGGACATCCACCTGCGTCCCGGTGAAGATGCCACCGACGTGCTCTACCGGATCGACGACGAACTGGTTCCGGTGCGCCGTCTTGGCCGCGCACTGAACCCGGCCGTTGTCAGCCGCATCAAGGTGCTTGCCGGCATGAATCTCGCCGAGCATCGGCGCCCCCAGGACGGCCGCACAACCTTCCGTATCGACAGCCGACGCACGGTCGATCTGCGCATCTCGCTGCTGCCGACCGTGTTTGGCGAAAGCATCGTCGTGCGCCTGCTCGACACCACCGAAAGCCTGTGGAACCTCGACCAGCTCGGACTCAGCGAGTCCGACCGTCAGCGCATCGAGGATGTGATGGCGCGCAGCCATGGCATGTTCCTCGCCACGGGGCCGACCGGCTGCGGCAAGTCGACCACGCTTTACGCGATGCTGCTCGAACTGCGCAAGCAACGCATCAACATCCTCACGATCGAGGATCCGGTCGAGTTCCACATTGCCGATATCCAGCAGATGCAGGTCAACCGTGCCGCCGGCTTCACCTTTGCCAGCGCGATGCGCAATTTCCTGCGCCATGATCCCGATGTGATCATGGTCGGCGAGATCCGCGATCGTGAAACCGCCGATATTGCGGTCGAAAGCGCGCTCACCGGCCACCTCATGCTGAGCACCCTGCACACGAACACGGCGGCAACCACCGTGACCCGTCTGCTTGATCTGGGCGTTGAAGCGTACCTGTTGCGCACGTCCCTGCTCGCGGTGATCTCGCAACGCCTTGTTCGTTTGACCTGCCCGCACTGCCGCACCGAAGAAGCAGTCCACATGCACATGCGCGAAGAGCTCGGCGTCGGTGCGGACGAAGTGTTCCATATCGGTCGCGGCTGCCACCGCTGCGAAGGCCTTGGGGTGTTCCGCCGCCAGGCCGTTTACGAGCTGATGGTGATCACGCCGCGTCTGCGCCAGCTGATCGTGCCCAGCGCTGATGCCGACGCACTGCATGCTGCGGCGATCGTCGAAGGCATGATTCCGATTACCCGGGCCGCCGTCGCCCTGGCACGCAGCGGCGTGATCTCGCTGGCCGAGGCCTGGCGGGTTCGCGCGGACTGAAACTCATCGGGAATTGGCGGCCCCGGACCAAGCAGGTCGGGGCCTGAGGACAACCAGCCGCCATGGCCACCGGGTGGCTCGCAGGTTGCGATTCGTGTCGATCGTCGATTTGCCACGCGCGCTTGTTCCGCAAATTCATCGAAAGACCGGTGTTAGCCTCCGCACATGGCGAAACTCCATTCCACTCAGGAACGAAATGACCTCCGAGTACGCGAACATGCCTGACATGCCTCGCTCCGGGAATGGCTCGGACAGCCAGACTTCGATCGATGCCCGGCTCGACTCCGAGTCGCAGGGCCCGAATCGCTCGCTGGCCAGCGTGCATACACGGAATTTTCCCGAACTTCTCGAACATCTCAACAGTTCGCTGGCGGTCAGTACCTACCAGGCAGGCAAGCTGATTCTGTTGCGCGCGGATGGCCATTCGATCAACACCCACTTCCGAACCTTCAATCGTCCGATGGGCCTGGCCGCCGACAGCGATCGCCTGGCCCTGGGTGCGTTCATGGAAATCGCCGAATTCCGCAACATGCCGGCGCTGGCTGCGCGATTGCAGCAACCGCCGCGACATGATGCCGTCTACCTTGCCCGGCGCGGCCACATCACCGGTGCCATCGATATCCACGAAATGGCCTGGGACGGTGACGGCGAGCTGTGGTTCGTCAACACGTTGTTCTCTTGCCTGTGCACGCTGGATTCCAAATCCAGTTTCGTGCCGCGCTGGCGGCCCTCCTTCGTCAGCCATTACGCGCCGGAGGATCGCTGCCACCTCAACGGCCTCGGCATGCGCGACGGCAAACCACGCTATGTGACCAGCCTCGGCGATACCAATACGCCCGGCGGCTGGCGCGCAAACAAGCGTGATGGTGGCCTGCTGATCGATCTCGAAAATGGACGCATCCTCTGCCAGGGCTTGTCGATGCCGCATTCACCACGCTGGTACGACAACAGGTTGTGGGTACTCGAATCAGGACGTGGCGCCCTCGTCCGGGTGGATCCGGAAACCGGCGTGCGCAGCGATGTCGGATTCGTTCCCGGCTTTGCCCGCGGCATGGATTTCATCGGACCGCTGGCCTTCATCGGCCTGTCGCGTCTGCGTGAAAGCAACCCTTTCACCGACATTCCGATCACCGACGACAATCGCGAGCGCCTGTCCGGCGTCTGGGTCGTCAACATCGAAAGCGGCAAGACGGTGGCGTTCCTGAAGTTCACCGGCGGCGTTGAGGAGATCTTTGCCGTACAGGCCCTGCGCGGCGTGCGGTTTCCGGAGATCCTCAGTGAACAGGAATACCTGCAAAATTCCTACGCCCTGCCCGATGAAGCACTCCAGCAAGTCCGACTTTCGCCGAGCCAAACGCAAATCGCCGACACGGATGCCAACCAGGCAACGCCAGCCATCGACGATGACGATTGACTGATTGCACGCCCTGTCGCGCGGTCGGCCAACCCGCATGCGGATGCCGCCGAAACCGATCACCGAATCCCATATATCCTTTCATCGCGAATAAGCGATATACTGCGCCTCCTTTTGCTGCCGAGGGGCGCTGCAGGTCGAATCGTCAAGGCGATTCCGAACTCAGGCTCGGCATGCAATTCCCGTAAAACGGCGCCCGCCCCAATGCAACGGAGCGAACCGCATGAATGCCGTCGTCAAAGATTCCCCGAATAACGATTACAAAGTAGCCGACATGTCCCTGGCCGATTTCGGCCGCCGTCGCATCACGATGGCCGAGGAGGAAATGCCCGGCCTGATGCAGATCCGGGCCCAGTACTCGAAATCACAGCCGCTGAAAGACGTGCGCGTGATGGGCTCGCTGCACATGACCAAGGAAACCGCCGTACTCATCGAGACGCTGCGCGATATCGGTGCCGACGTGCGCTGGTGTTCGTGCAACATCTTCTCGACCCAGAACGACGCCGCCGCGGCAATCGCCGCCAGTGGCACGCCCGTGTTCGCGTGGAAGGGCGAGACGCTCGAGGAATACTGGGATTGCACGCTCGATGCACTGACCTTTCCCGGCAACAAGGGACCCCAGCTGATCGTCGACGATGGCGGCGACGCGACCCTGCTGATCCACAAGGGCCTGGAGATGGAGAATGGCAGCACGTGGTGCGACGAGCCGGGTGCCAACCACGAAGAACAGGTGATCAAGAACCTGCTCAAGCGCACGCGCACCGAGCGCGCCGGATTCTGGACGACGGTGGCGAAGGACTGGCGCGGCGTCTCGGAAGAAACAACGACCGGCGTGCATCGCCTGTATCAGATGATGGAAGCCGGCAAGCTGCTGGTGCCCGCCATCAATGTCAACGATTCGGTGACCAAGTCCAAGTTCGACAACCTGTACGGCTGCCGCGAATCACTGGCGGACGCGATCAAGCGCGCCACCGACCTGATGATCGCCGGCAAGGTTGCCGTGGTCTGCGGCTATGGCGACGTCGGCAAGGGCAGCGCGCACAGCCTGCGCGGTCTTGGCGCACGCGTGATCATCACCGAGATCGATCCGATCAACGCGCTGCAGGCGGCGATGGAAGGTTTCGAGGTCAAGACGGTCGAAGACGTGCTCGGCGAAGCCGACATTTTCGTCACCACCACCGGCAACAAGGACATCATCACCCTTGAGCACATGCAGGGGATGAAGAACAACGCCCTCGTCTGCAACATCGGCCACTTCGACAACGAAATCCAGGTCGATCGCCTGAACAAGGCCGCCGGCATCAAGCGCATCGAGATCAAGCCGCAGGTCGACAAGTACACCTTCCCGAGCGGACGCAACATGTACCTGCTGGCCGAAGGCCGCCTGGTCAACCTCGGTTGCGCGCATGGCCATCCGAGTTTTGTCATGTCGAACAGCTTCTCCAACCAGACCCTCGCGCAAATCGATCTTTGGACAAACAAGGATGTCTACGAGAAGACCGTCTATCGTCTGCCGAAGAAGCTCGACGAAGAAGTCGCACGCCTGCATCTGGCCCAGATCGGCGTCAAGCTGACCACGCTGACCAAGGATCAGGCCGAATACCTCGGCGTACCGGTCGAAGGCCCTTACAAGCCGGAGCATTATCGGTACTAGAACGGAAATAGGGAGTGGGGAGTAGGGAGCCGGAGAGCGCATGACATTGTCGCCAGCACACTATCGATTAGAGGTCTGGCAGGAGGCTATGCGGCTGGTTCGTTTGGTCTATCTCGCATCCTCGCAGATGCCTGAGCACGAGCGATTTGGACTTCAGAGCCAACTGAGACGCGCTGCGGTGAGCGTGCCCTCCAATATTGCGGAGGGCGCTGCTCGCGGCGGAAAGACCGAGTACGCCCGCTTCCTGCAAATTGCCCGAGGCTCTCTCATGGAACTGGATACCCAACTCTGGTTGTGCCAAGACCTCGGCTACTTTTCCTACGACGATAGTCTGAAGCAGATGCTGCAGTCTGTCTTCTTGAAATTGAACGGCCTCATCCGATCCAAACAGGAAGGAATCAAGAGCAAGTGAGCCCCACTCCCCACTCCCCACTCCCTACTCCCGTTTCTTACGAATTCTTCCCGCCGAAGACCGACGAGCAGCGCGAGGGACTCGAGAATGCCGTGCGCCAACTGAAGACGGTTGCGCCGGACTATGTCTCGATGACGTTTGGCGCGGGCGGTTCGACGCTGAGCCATACGGTCGAGGCGGTCAAGGGCTTGCGCGAGCGGCACGGCCTTGATGCAGCACCGCATCTTTCCTGCATGGGCGGCTCGCGGGCCGAGATCCGCAGCCTGATCGAGGAATACCAAGCGCTCGACATCCGCCGCATTGTTGCCCTGCGCGGCGACCTGCCCTCGGGCATGGCCAGCATCGGCGATCTGCGCTATGCCAGTGAACTGGTTGAATTCATCCGCGCTGAAAGTGGTGACCACTTCCATATCGAAGTGGCCTGTTACCCGGAAGTCCATCCGCAGGCCAATGACGCGCTGGCCGACCTGACGAATTTCAAGCGCAAGATCGATGCCGGCGCAAATGGTGCGATCACGCAGTATTTCTACAATGCCGACGGCTATTTCCGTTTCGTCGACGCGGTGCGTGCGCTTGGCGTCGATGTGCCCATCGTGCCGGGCATCATGCCGATCGCGAACTTCAGCCAGTTGCGCCGATTCTCGGAAATGTGCGGTGCCGAAATCCCGCGCTGGCTGGCCAAGCGCCTGACCGCGTTCGGCGATGATACGAGCGCGATCCGCGAGTTCAGCACCGACGTCGTCGCCGAGCTGTGCCGCAAGCTGATCGCTGGCGGCGCGCCGGGCCTGCATTTCTATACCCTGAACCGGGCCAAGCCGACGCTGGCGATCCTCGAACGCATTGAGCGTTAGTCTTGGTGACATCTGGTTGGGGCGCGCGCCACTCTCTCCGCGCCGATTTTGTAGGTTGGTGCTGAGCGTAAGCGAAGCCCAACATCGAAAGCCCCGTCAGTTCAGGCACGCCGTTCGATGCCGAATCAGATATGCGCCTTGGATGGGTATTCCGACGCTGGGCTTCGCTTACGCTCAGCCCAGCCTACGATCGCGACACTCACCGGTTGTTTCCCGGGGCAATGGAATTTGACCGAAAGGGCCGGGCGATTTCTCGAAGCCCCAAAGTGCAAGGACTCAGGCGATGCCGAGTCCTTCGATCTGACCAATCACGTCGGCGTCAAAACCCGCCAGCTCGGCAAAGCAGCGCCCGCGTTCGGCGTAATCGTGGAACTGGTCGAAGCTCGGCGCGCCGGGGGACAGCAGGATCGTTCCGCCGGCCGGCGTTTGCCTGCGTGCCAGAGCCACGGCTTCGCCAAGGCTCGCCACGCAATGGCTTTGTCCGCCGTGCGAATCGTCAAGCAAGGCGTGGATGCGCTTGCCATTGGCTCCGTTGGCGATGATTGCGTGCGGCGCATGCTGACGCACATGCTCGGCGAAGACGTGCCAGTCGAGCCCGCGATCATGACCGCCGACAATCACGCTGACGAGCTTCCCGTGCAGGCTGCGCAAGGCTTCAATTGTCGCCTGCGGCGTGGTGGCGATGCTGTCATCGATCCAGGTCAGGCCATCACGCACGCCAAGCGTCTGCAGGCGATGCGGCAAGGCGCGAAACGTCGCCAGGCTTTCCGCTGCAGCCACCGCGTCTTCGCCAATCGCCTCGATTGCGGCAAGTGCTGCGCAGGCATTCAAGGCATTGTGCAATCCGGGCAAGGGCAACCGTGATCGATCGAAGATGCTCTGCTGGCCGCGCATGATGAATTCAGCATCGGCGTGCCAACCTTCGGCGTTCGCGAAAAACCGGCGCCGCGGGTGGCCCGCGGTGTATTCGCACAACTCCGTCTGCGCGGGATTGATCAACAACGTTTCCGCCGTCGAGGCCAGCGCGAGCTTGTCATCAACGTAGCGCTCGCGACTGCCATGCCAGTCGAGGTGTTCTTCCTCGATATTGGTGATCACGGCGAGCTGCAATCGATCCGCTTCGCGGGTCTGAAAGCTCGAAAGCTCGATCACCCACCAGTCCGGTTCGAGCGGCGGATCGAGCAGTTCCAGCACCGGCAAGCCGATGTTCCCGGCCAGCGCGGTGCGTTTGCCGAGGCCGCGCAACAAGTGCGCGATCAGGGCGCTGGTGGTGCTCTTGCCCTTGGTGCCGGTGACGGCGATCACGCGCGAATGCGCATGTTCGGCAAACCACAACGCCGTGGCCGAGGTGAAACGCGTGCCATTGCGTTGCGCTTCGAGCATTTCCGGACGATAGGCGCTGATGCCGGGTGACTTGATGACAATGTCGAATGCGGAAAGATCGGCGGCGGTTGGCGCGTGGGTCACATAGCGGTCATTGGCGTGATCGCTGGCCATGAAATGGGCTTCGGCATCGCTGCAGAACACGGTCAGCGGCAACTCGGGCAGGCGCTGGCGCAAGGCCGTGTGGGCCGCATGGCCTTCGCGTCCCAGTCCCCAGATGGCCACCTGCAAGCGGGCAAGATCGGCAATGCGCATCGCTCAGCCCGACTCGATCAGGGCAAGCAGATGCGCAGGAATGCGCTGCTCGCCTTCAACGACCAGCAAGGGTTCGATCGCCAGTTCCGCTGCATCCAACTGCGGCAGGATTTCGTGGGCGAAACGCTCGACCACGGCATCCTCGCGCCATTCGGCACGCCGGGCCAGTTCGGCCAGCGCCGCGCGCGATTCGCGGCCTTCACCAACGCACTCAAACGGCTTGTGGTCGTGATACTCGATCAAGGCATCGAAACCGCCGGTCTGGGCCGGATCATCGAGCAGGTTGCGCCCGAAGATTCCGAGCAGGCGCGGTTTTGGCATGAACGGCGCAAGCGCCAGAAACACGAAGTGGCATTTGGGACATTGCCCGCACCAGCGATCCGACGGCTTCGGCCCGAGGATGCGGAAATTCCGGTTGCAACTGGAGAAGACATCGTCATAGCGATTGTTCTGCGCGAACCGCGAAGCCACGGCGAGTTCGGACAGCGGTCGCAACAAGGAAAAGTAATTCAGGTCGGCGGCAACCCTCGCATGAATCAGATCGCGGAAACTCTGTTCGAACCCCCAACCCTTGCTCCACTGGTGGTTGATCGGCACGCCGTCGTATTCGAGAGTCGCGCTCGACGCCGAGCGCTCATTGGAGAACGCGATCGCATCGTGGCCATAAAGGATCGCGGCAGCGACGAGGATCGCCGAATTGATCGCGGTCACCGGAATATGTCCATTGAACGCACCTGCGCGGTTGTAGTCGAACAGGATTGGCGAGATCGAGCGCGCGATATTGAGCATCGGCAAGCCGGTTCGCTGCGCACAGGACTCAATCAGTCCCGAACTGCCGATCCAGACTGCCGTGGCGCTTTCCCCTGCCCGCTTGAGGACCTCCACACTGACCAGCGAATCCTTGCCGCCACCGATCGGCACCAGGGTGTTGCGTGGCAAGCCGTTAGGCATCGCCCGCATTTCCGCGCTCGCTGCCGAAGCAGGGAAGCGGATCCTGCCGCGCATATCGATTTTGTTGTGATAACCGAACTCGCCGAGTCCGTGCACATACAAGGCATCTAGAAACCCGGCCGTCGCAACATCCAGCGCCGTGCCTTCGACGAGGATCGTGCTGGGTACGCCAGCCTTGTAGTAACTGACGCCGGCAATCAGATGCAGCAGGTCGAGTGCCGCATCGAACGCGGCCTGACGCTCAGGCAGCACGGCCGGAGCATCCGGAAAACCGATCCGCTCGATCAGCTCTGGACCATCATCAAACGCATAGACCAGACGGACTTCGCCCGCCGAATATTCGCGGCGCACAAATCGGAACGCCTGCGCGCTCCGTGGATCAACGGGATTCAAGCGCCAACTCCTTTTCACGACGTTGCGAAATGACCTGGGCGAGCCACGCGGTCACCGGCAAGCTGACCGCTCCAGCGAGCCCCAGCGAGACGATACCGAAAAAGATCGCCTGCAGCGGAACCTGCCAGATCGCGCCATCACCCCTCCACTCTTGCAGTCCCGTGGTCGCGACAAAGGCGAGAGCGAGATAGATGCCAAAGAAGAAATGGGTCAGAACGGCCATGCCGAGACCGGTTGGCCATGCACTCTGCTTGCTGCGCGCGCGCTTATCCAGTGCACGCCAGCGCAACAAAGCAGCGGTCTGCGCCGCGAGCACAGCGGGGGCTGCAATGAGGAGGGTAGCCGTGAGGCCAGCAACATTGAATTGCTTGCCCATGGCGCCCAGCCAGATCAGCACCGGAATCATCGGCAGCACCAAGGCGCACAGGTGAAGGATTGCGCGTGCCGACATCACAGAATCGTCTCGCCAGCCGGCTCGCGCAAGTTGTAGTGGGATGACATCACCGCGCCATAGGCACCGGCTTCGGCAATCAGGATCACATCATTCTCGTAGCTGGTCGGCAAGCGCCGATTGCTGCCAAGCACGTCGCCGGTTTCACAGATCGGGCCGACAATCTGGACCAGATCGTCAGCTTCCGCATCGAGACGGGTGAGGTTGACGATCTCGTGCCAGGCCTCGTACAGGGCTGGCCGGATCAGCGAGTTCATGCCCGCATCAATGCCGAGATAATGCACATCGCCCTTGTGCTTGGTCTGGGTCACGCGCGCAAGCAGCACGCCCGCTTCGGCAACCAGATAGCGCCCAGGTTCCATCCACAACTGGAATTGCGGATAGGCTTGCTTGACCTCGGCCAGCGCGGCACCGAGCGCGACCAGATCGAGCGGCACATCTTCCGGCCGTGATGGCACGCCGAGACCGCCACCGAGATCGAGCACCTCGATCCGGTTGAAGCGCTCGGCCAGACTGGCGAGTTGCACGTACACACTGCGCCAGTGTTGCGCATCGAGAATGCCCGAGCCGAGGTGCGCATGCAGGCCAACGATGCGCGCACCGTGCTGTCGAGCATAGCTGCGGAACGTTTCGATCTCGTCCAGCGACACGCCAAACTTTGATTGCGCGCCGCCCGTCTTGACCTTGTCGTGATGGCCGCGTCCGGCACCGAGATCGACCCGCAGGAAAATCTCGTGCCCGGCGAAATCCGCACCCCATTCGACAATCGGATGCAATGCATCGAGGGTCACGCGCACACCGGCGACCAGCGCCGCCCGGTATTCCCCGCGCGGCGCGAAGTTTGGCGTGAACAGGATGCGTTCGGCCGGCAGATCCGGCAAGGCCGCACGCACCGCTTTCACTTCATTCCATGAAACGCATTCAAAGGCGAATCCTTCGACCTGCAGGCAGCGCAGGATCTGCGGATGCGGATTCGCCTTCAGCGCGTAATGCCAGCGATCGACCATGCCGAGTCCAAGCAGTCCGCGCGCTTGTTCGCGCACCTGATCGAGGCTGTAGACATAGCGCGGCGTGGACGCTGCGGCGAGTTCAAGCAGCCGCGCACGCTCGCGCTGCCACCACGGCGGCAGGCGTATCGACACCGCCTCCTCGGCCAGCTCGCGCCAACTCGGACCAAATACCGCCGCATCACCGACACGCATGACCTCGGCGCGGATCAGCAAGGCATGCAGGCGCGGAATCAGCGCATCGACGACGGCCTCGTCAACCACGAAAGTCAGATTGAGATTGTTCGAGGATTGCGAGATCAGATGCACATCAAGCGCACCGAACTCGGCCAGCACGGCGGAAAGCCGGTGCAACATCGCACGCATGCCGCGACCGACCAAGGTAATCGCCGCACACGGCGCAATCACCTTGACCCGGCAGAACGCCTCGAGATCGACGCACAAGCGCGCCAGCACATCGGTGCTGAGCAAATTGTCTGACGGATCCAGCGAAACAGTGACATTGGTTTCGGCCGAACCGATCAGATCGACCGACAGACCATGGCGCTTGAAGGCCTCGAAGACGTCGGCAAGAAAACCGACCTGCTGCCACATGCTGATCGATTCCATCGAGACCAGAGTGATGCCCTTGCGCGAACTGATCGCCTTGATGCTCGGCGCGGTCGATTGCGTGTTCCAGACAATCTCGGTACCCGGCAGTTCGGGCCGGTTGGTGTCCTTGATGCGGATCGGCACGCGCTCGTCGCGCACCGGATGAATGCAGCGCGGGTGCAGCACTTTCGCACCGGTCGTGGCGATTTCCTGGGCTTCGGCGTAATCAAGTCTCGCCAGCAGGCGCGCGTCGGGAACCTGGCGTGGGTTGGCGCTGAACATGCCCGGCACGTCGGTCCAGATTTCCACCGCCTCGGCTTTCAGCAACGCGCCAAAATACGCGGCCGAGGTATCCGAACCACCGCGCCCCAGCACGGCTGTCGCGCCGTCCGCGCTGCGGGCGATGAATCCCTGCGCAATGAACACGTCGCCGCGCGCGGCCAGCTTTGCCATGACGGCGGGATCGTGACGAACCCGAACCGAAGCCGACAAGCACCGGCCCCACGCTGACTGGTTCGGCAGCGCTTCGGCGCAAAGGTAATCGCGCGAATCGAGCCAGTGGGTGGTCAAACCCAAGGCGTTCAAATAGGACGAGCCCAGCGTACTGGAGGAGAGTTCGCCAATCGCCAGCACGTCGGCCTGCCAATCAAAGCCGCCGCCGGCACGGCGCGGGTCAGCCAGCAGATGTTCGAGCTGCGCCATCCAGGCGTCGATCGCATTGCGCTTGAGCAAGCCGAGCTCGCCGAACAAGCTGCGATGCCTGGCCACGATCGTGTCGAGCAGCTCGGCGCAGCGGGCTTCATCGGCGAATCCTTCGCCAATGCCCTTGAGCAGGTCGGTGATTCCCGACAACGCCGAGACCACGATCAAGACCCGTTTCCCTGCCTCGCGATGCGTCGCGGCAATGCTCGCGATATTGTCCCAGCGCGCTCGCGTGGATACGCTGGTACCACCAAATTTGATGACGACCCATGGGGCGTCGACGGCAAGGGATGCGCTGGCCTGGTTCACGATTCGGATGTCTTGGCGGACTTGGGGGACGAGTCCGGCATTCTTCGATGCATTGCAGCAAAACGCAATCAGACCAACAACAAGGCGGCAACGCGGCAACCTTCAACGAAATCCGCGCCGCATTTTACGGCTCCTCGCTCACTCAATCCGCGCCATCGAATCGTGCGGCCAGAACCGGTACGCTCAATGATGATGTTCGTGCCCTTCGGTGACTGCCCCGCCGGCCGCCTGCACATCGAAGATGGCCGGCACGCGCGTGCCATCCGAAAGCAGGAAGGTGACCTCGATGCGATCACCGGGACTGATGTCCTTGCGCGGCTGCATCAACATCAGATGCATGCCGCCGGGCGCGAATTTGACTTCCTGACCTGCCGCGATTTCGAGACTGTTGAGTTCGCGCATCTTGGCGACGCCATTCTCGATGACAGTCTGATGCACCGAGACGGTACGGAAGCGATCGCTTTGCGCAGCCAGGATGCTGACCGGTGCATCGCCATCGTTCTTGATCGTCAGGTAGCCGGCAAGCATGGTGACCCCAGGTGGTGCCTGCGGAATCCACGCGTTCGAGACGCCGACCTGCGCGGCCGCGAGAGCCGGGGGTGCAAGGCAGAGCAAGGCAAGCATCGTGATCAAACGGTGTAGGGATTTCATCGGCTTCTCCAGATGGACACTCCATCATAGCCGCAGCGAGCGGCTGCAGGCTGCCACCGGTTGCCGCAGCCGCCGCAGCAGGAGTCGGGCGCTGCTGGCTTATACTGCCAAACTGTCGCAAACAGCCGCTCATCGTCGCCATCAACGGACAAGACGGAGAAGCATCGCGGCTGAAGCCGCTCCCACGGTTGACCGGCATGCTCGTGGGAGCGGCTTCAGCCGCGATGCTCTTTATCGTGATTCCCTGAAACAGGATCACGACCAAACGGAGCCCCTTGTTCGGGACGACCAGTCCCGGACAGAGGTGAATGAAGCCACTTTCAAGATTCTGACTGGCAACTTGCCGACATTCATAGCCGAGACTCATCCATGACCATTCTCGAAACGATCCAGCACGACAACATTCACGAATTGCGTCTGGCCCGCCCGCCGGTCAATGCACTCAATCCGGAACTGGTGGCGGCCTTGCGTGCAGCCGTGCTGGCGGCGCCCAACCGAGGCGCGCGCGGCCTCGTTCTATCGGGGCATGCCGGCATGTTCTCAGCCGGCCTCGATGTGCCAAGCCTGCTGCAACTGGATCGCGCTGCGATGGGTGCATTCTGGGTCGAGTTCGTCGGCCTCTGCGAAGCGCTGGCGCGCTCGCCGATTCCAATCGTTGCGGCGATCACCGGCCACAGTCCGGCCGGTGGCGCGGTGCTGGCGCTTTTCTGCGACTACCGCATCATGGCCCGCGGCGCATTCCGCATCGGCCTCAACGAAGTCCAGGTCGGCCTCGTCGTGCCCGAGGTCATCCAGGGGGCCATGCGCCGCCTGCTTGGCTCGCACCGGGCCGAGCGCCTGATGGTGGCCGGCGCGATGGTTGAAGCCGAGGAAGCCCATCGCATCGGCCTTGTCGATGAGCTGATCGAGACCGAACTCGTTGTCGGTCGCGCAATCGGCTGGTTGCAGGATCTGCTCAATCTGCCACCCAGCGCGATGAGCGAGACACGTCGCCTCGCCCGCGCCGACCTGCATGCGGAATTCGAGCACATGGCATCGATCGACAATGACGAATTCGCCAAGCGCTGGTTCTCCGAAGCCCGCCCCCCCCTCCCCCCCCCCCCCCCCCCCCCCCCCCCCCCCCCCCCCCCCCCCCCCCCCCCCCCCCCCCCCCCCCCCCCCCCCCCCCCCCCCCCCCCCCCCCCCCCCCCCCCCCCCCCCCCCCCCCCCCCCCCGCCCCCCCCCCCCCCCCCCCCCGCCCGCCGCTCGATCATCGCCGCCGACTCGGCGAAATGGTTGCCAAGCTCAGCAGGCCAGGCACCGCCTGAGAACCACCGTCCAACGGAAGGCGACCGCATCCGAATCGACCTCCCCCGTTCGACACTCATCTGAACCACATGAAGCCTGCCGGGCCGCGAATGACCTGGACCCCCCCCCCCCCCGCCCCCGCCCCCCCCCCCCCCCCCGGCCTCAGTCGTCCGCCCCCCTCCCCCCCCCCCGGGGGGCCCAGAGGCGGGTGGCGGGGGGGGCCCCCCCGCCCCCTCCCCCCCCCGGCCCCCTGCCGCCCCGAATTTTCAGGCCATTGCGATGAAGGCCTAACGACGTCGGTTCCCATCACATCTGCTTGAACAAATGCAGATAGCTGCGACTGACCGGCAAGGTCTCGTGGCGATCCTTCAGATGGATCGTCGCGGTTTCGTTGTCGCTGCGGGTGACATGGCTGATAGAGTGCAGGTTGACGACGACGGCACGATGAACCTGGGCGAAGCGCTCGAGGTCGAGCTGATCGTGGATTTCCTTCAGCGGAGTGCGGATCAGCGCGTCGCTTGATTTCCCGTCGGCATCGCGCCAGGCGATGCGCGTGTATTTCTCATCGGATCGCAGATAGTCGATCTCGTCGACCGCGATCAGATGAATGGTCTGACCGACCGATGCGCGGATCCAGCGCAGCCTGGAATCCGCGTTTCCCTTGCGCAGGCTTGCCGCCAGTTGCGCTATCAGGGCGTCGGTATCGTGAGATGCCGCAGGTCGATGCAATCGCTGTTTGAGGCGTTCGACCGTGGTGGCGAGGCGCGCGGCTTCGACCGGCTTGACCAGATAGTCGAGTGCGCCGTGCTCGAATGCCTGCACGGCATAGCGATTGAATGCGGTAACAAAGACCAGCTGCGATCGGTTGCCGATATAGCTTGCGGCTTCAATGCCCGAAAGCCCCGGCATCTGCACATCGAGAAAGCACACATCGGGTTGCAAGGCTTCAAACTTCTCGACCGCTTCGCGTCCATTGCGTGCCTCGGCGATTACCTGCAGTTCGGGCCAGGCCTGACCGAGCAGGCGCGTCATCGCCTGGCGTAGCAGCGGCTCATCGTCGGCAACGAGGGCGGTCGGTCGACGCTCGTTCATGGCACGCCTCGTCGAGCAGGAAATTCGAGTTCAGCGCTGACCCCATGCGGAATCACCTCGGCCAAACGCAGATGCGCCGCGTCGCCGAACATCAGGCGCAGACGCTCACGCAAGGTCGACAACCCCGTGCCGAGATTGTCGAAACCATCGTGCATGCCGACCCCGCTATCGATGACCTGGATGCGACAGCGTTGCGCTTCCTCGACAATGCGCACCTCGATGCGTCCGCCGCGCTCGCTGGGATCGATGCCATGTCGCACCGCGTTCTCGACCAAAGTGAGCAAGGCCATCGGCGGAAAGTGCAGAGTCAGCGCTGCGTCATCAACGTGCAGCACGAATTCAAGTCGATCGGGCATGCGCATATGCATGACATCGAGATAGGCGCGCACGAGTTCGAGCTCCTGGCCGAGCGTTGTCGCCGGCTCGTGCAAGCGCGGGACAGCGGCACGCAGATATGCAATCAGGCTTTCAAGCACCGTCGAGGCCTGAGACGAACCGGAGTCAACAAGCTCGCGGATATTGGCCAGTGTATTGAACAGGAAGTGCGGCTCGACCTGGGCCTGGAGCAGACGCAGGCGCGCATCGATTGCCCTGCGTTCAAGCTCGCTGCGTTCAAGCTCGAATGCCAGCGTCTGGCGCTGCGCCTTGCCATTGATCTGTCCGATCAGCGCCGCAACCGCCATCCACGGCGCGATCAACAAACTCGTGAAAGTGAACATGCCGAAGCCGGCGAGCTTGCCCTTGTCGTGCCAGAACGGAACCGGATCGCCTTGCGTCGTGATGACATAGGCCATCCATGCTGCGAACGGGATGACGATCACCACACCGATCACCTGCAGAGCCCAGCGTGCGATCCAGCCCGGTAGCCGCCGTGGCCAGCGTTCAAAAAGACCGAACATCGAAAGACAAGCGAATCCGATAAACAGCCATCGTCCAATCAGCACCGCGTACGAGGCCTGCCACGTCCACATCATCAGAAAGCTCAGCAGCAAACAGGTAGTGCCGACCACGCGCAGACGACGCCATGAATACGCGCGGAGTGTTGCGTGTTTCGATGCTTTTCTGTCGGGCGCGACGATCATGAGTCGAGATTAGCAGCGAACAAAGCTGGGGGCAGCGTATTCATGCGCCAGAGCACAAGATCGCCACGCAGTTCAGAGTCGTGGCAGCCACATGAACATCGAGGCGGCCACGATTCCAGCGGCCGTCATCAAGGTGAGCGCGCCAAGCGACGCGGCCATGATTCCCTTCACAGCATTCGACCGACTTGCCCGCGCACGAAAATAGAGTTCGAGAACGGCCAACGGAACAAGAAACTGGCCAAACGCAAGCGCAACGAGCGTCGGACCACGGAAGGAAACAGGATCGAAGCCGACCGGCCCCTGATTGACTACGATCCAGAACATCAGGCCGATACGGAAAAACCAGACCCCGCTGACCACGAGGAACAGGCGCAAGGCCCAGCGCCGATGCACATCGATGCGCCGCGCAATGGCATGACGCACTGTCATCACTGCGCAAGCCATGATCAACAACGCATTGATCGAAATCGCCCAGGCCTGCGGCACACCACCGACCGTGCCGCGCGTCCACACCATGACCAGTCCGCCGATGCCCATCACGAATGCCGAAACCAGATAGACGCGTCCGTTCAAGCGATGAAACTTCGGAAACCATCGACGCACTCCCGAGGCTATCTGCAACGCACCTCCAAGAGTGATCAGGACGGCAAACGCGAGATGGACGGCGAGCACCGTATTGCCGGCGTCGTCGCCGGGAACATAGCCGTGCGGCAGCACCTTGTTCCAGTCTGCCAACCGACCTTGCGCGGCGGAACGGCCATAGAAACCGAGCACGTAGACGACGAAAAACACCTGCCCAAGCACGGCGACCGCAAACCAGGCTTTTGCGGTGGTTCCGAGCATCTGACCGGAAAGGCGAAGGCGTGCTGACGAAGGTGATTGCATCGAACTTGCGGCTTGCGGATTGTCGTTGCGAATTTCGCGTTGAAGCGATTCGCTTTCGAGCTCTGCACTCATTCTGTCTTGCTCCTGTCTGACCTGCACGGGCATCGCTTGCGCGCGTCGGAGCGCAGACTGCGCTCGACGCCATACGATGCGACGGGAGCCAGTTTCAACGGCTGGGCAGAACGGCGTAAGGAGTTCAGCGACGAAGCACCGAATGACATGGACGAGCTCCGAGCAGTGACGACAAAACGCGTCTCGCTGGCGGGATTGCGCGCACGGTTACGCGCAAATGCGTGCCGGCGAAAGGTTCACGATGTCATCGACCGAATCAGACAACTCTGCGAAATGTCTCGCTCACTACGCGGGAATGCGTGGCCGATCGATCAGGCAGTGAAACGAACGACCCGATTGCGGCCCTGATCCTTGGCTTGATAGAGCGCACGATCGGCCGCCTGGAAGAGTTCGTCAACGCTCGCGAACTCGCGATCACGCGTACTGGCGACGCCGATGCTGACCGTGACCGGTGCGTCGGATGAGGCAGTGCTTGCAACGATTTCGCGCAGCGACTCGGCCACCGAGGCTGCTTCGGAGCCATCCGTGCCGGGCAGGATCAGGGCAAACTCTTCGCCGCCGAAGCGACACACATGATCACCGCGGCGGACGCCGTTGCCGAGCCGTTCGGCGACCTGTTGCAACACCTCGTCGCCACGCGCATGTCCGAATTGGTCATTGAACTGCTTGAAATGATCGATGTCGACGACGAGCAAGGCGAGCGCACCATTGCCGCGCCGCGTGCGTTCAAACTCGTTGGCTGACACTTCGTCGAAATGGCGCCGGTTGGGCACGCGTGTCAGGGTGTCGGTTCGACTCTGTCGCTGCAGCTCGCGAACCCGGCTGGCCAACGCCAGTGAGAGCAGAACCATTTCGACCAGCGAACCGAGCTGGAAGCCGTTTTGCGTGAGCATGTTGTGTGGCAACACGCCGAACACTTTGAGCATGTAGGCGAGCACACCGACCAGCAACATGCCCCAGGCGATCATGAAATAGCGCGCCGGTTTGTAGCCCTTGACCAGACCCAGTGTGCCGAGGGTCATGATCAGCGACACGACAATGATGGTCAGTATCGCGATCGGCAAGATCAGCTTCGAATACGGCAGCAAGAACGACGCAACGAGTCCGAGCGCTGCAAGCCCCTGGGTAACGACTGCAAGCTTGTCGAGGCGACGCGCGAAGCTTCCGGTGTCGAGGAACGTGCGCGTGAACTGCATGCCGAAAATCAATGTGAGAGACAACATCACGAGCAGGGCCTGGTTGCCCCAGGCCGGGCTGTCCGGCCACAGGAACTCAAACGCGAGTCCGTTGTGGATCGCGAAATACATCCCGTAGCTCGCCGCGTACAGCAGATAGAAGATGAAGGCACGATCGCGAACGATCAGGAAGATGAAGAGGTTGTACAGGACGAGGACAATGAAGCCACCGTAGTAGGCACCATAGGCCAGTTGCTCACCACTCAAGGCACCGATCAGTGCGTGCGGGCCATACACGGAAAGACTCAGATCGACCGGCCCACCGGAGGCGGCGCGCACGTAGAAAGTGCGCTCGGTTCCACTCGGCACATCCAGGTCGAAAAGGAAATCGCGATGGACGAATTCGCGCGTGGAGAACACGGTTCGATCGCCGGTCGCGGTGTGCTTCCAGCCGCCATCTCGCTGCGGTGCCCAGACATCGAGATGATCGATCAACGGGTAGTCTTCACGCAGGATGACATGCCGATCGCCCAAATCCGGATTCGCCAGCGTGAAACGCACCCACCAGGCCGAGTTGGTGAAACCAAAATTGGTTCCTCCTTCCGGTGCAGTGCGGAAATCGGCCGACGTTCTGACGGTATCGAAATTCAGAGCGCCATCTGCATCCTCGAGGACTTCCATCGTCGGGATGACTTTC
The DNA here is from genome assembly GCA_016721015.1 of Lysobacterales bacterium. GTDB lineage: Bacteria > Pseudomonadota > Gammaproteobacteria > Xanthomonadales > Rhodanobacteraceae > Dokdonella. The sequence goes on along the minus strand of JADKJL010000005.1, from coordinate 65,945 downwards.
TCGAACGAGAAGTTGCCATCGACGCGTTGCGGTGCCGCATGGGCAATCGCCAGAACGGCAAACATGAAGACCAGGGTCGTCACGATGAATCGAATCCAGTGTTCGCGCATGCTCTTGGCTGATCCCCTGGGGCCGTTCGCTGCGGCAAGTTCGAGTCTAGAATAGCAGGCCAATCATGGGGGAGTTTGAACGATGAGATTGATTCGATCGCTGCTTTTGGCGACAGCTATCGGCGTGCCGCTGGCCGCATGCTCCCCTCCAGGCAAACCGATTGCAAATGATGCGGTGGTCGACGGCGGCGAAGGAACGATCAATCTTGAGCAAGGCTGGAGCGCCGAGATCCAGCAGCGGGCCTGGTTCACTTCGTTCGGCTCGCGCCTGATTCCGACGACATGGCTGACCGCGCTCGAGCAGTCCGGCAGCGAACAACGCTTCATGAGCGATGCCCATCTGGACGCGCTCGGGTTCCTGGTCGAATCGCCGACAACGGCCAATCCATCGGGCTTTCCGGTGGGATTCACCCATGAAGCCGACGCTGCGGGTCGCGACTGGACCGGGCTGGGTTGCGCAGCCTGCCATACCGGCGAGGTGCGTTACCAAGGTCATCGCATCCGCCTTGATGGCGGCCAGGGAACGCTCGATTTCGACAGCTTCGAGGCACAGCTGATCGCGAGCCTGCGCACGACCGTAACCGATGAGGCCGTGTTTGCGCGCTTCGCCGATGCGCTCGCCACGGCCGCGGATCACCGCAACGCATTGAAGCAGGAGGTCGCCGCGCTGGCCGACAAACTCGATGCACGCCACCGGATGAATCGCGTCGAGATCCCCTACGGCCATGCGCGAATGGATGCGTTCGGACAGATCTTCAACGCGGTCGCCGTGCAATTTCTCGACCGCCCGGAAAATCGCCGCGTACCGGATGCGCCGGTCAGCTTTCCGGTGCTCTGGGATGCGCCACATCTCGATTTCGTGCAATGGAACGGCTCTGCGCCGAATGCGGGCCCGGGATCCTTGCTGCAGAACATTACGACGGCGCTGGCCGTGTATGGCTCACTGGATGTCAGCCGGCGCGCCGGCGTTGATGGCTATGCATCGTCCATCGACTTCGCCCATCTCGACCAGATCGAGAACGACCTGTATGCCCTGCAGGCCCCGCAGTGGCCGGCGTCGATCTTCGGTGCGCTCGATGCCGAGGCGGTCAAGCGCGGATCGGCGATCTACGCCCGCGAATGCGTCGCCTGCCATCAATTGTCCGACCGCAACGATCCAAAACGTGAATTGAAAGCCGTGCTGACCCCGCTTGATGAGGTCGGCACCGATCCACGCATGGCCCGCAATTATCTGGAATCGATCTCCGACAGTGCTGCTTTTGAAGGGCGCAAACAGGGCGTCGTCTTCGGGCCCACCCTCGCGGCGCGGGCGCAGACCTCGGATCTGGTCGTGCATGCCGCCGTCGGCGCTGCGCTCGGACATCCGCTGGAAACGGCCCGCAATGCGATCGCAAGCTTCCATGAGGAGATCGGCTCGCCACTGAACAGCCATCCGGATGGCTACAAGGCCAGGCCGCTAAGCGGAATCTGGGCGTCGGCGCCGTATCTGCACAACGGCTCGGTTCCGAGCCTTGTCGACCTTCTGAAGCCGCCCGCCGAACGAACCCGGAATTTCTTCGTCGGCAGCCGCGCGTTCGATCCGCAGAGGGTGGGACTCGCCGGGACCGACGACGCCCACTCCAGTGCATTCGATACGAGCCTGGCCGGCAATTCGAATGCCGGTCACCTCTACGGAACCACACTAGAGGAAACGGATAAACGCGACTTGCTCGAATATCTCAAGAGCCTTTGAATCGGCATTGCCCGGCGGAATCTCCAGATGGATTTCGCCGGACAAACCGGCTGCGCATCAGTCGTTCGACACCTGCATCGATTTCACATGCTCGAACCACGCGCCAATGCCGGACAGCGGCGCCTTTCCGAGCAAGCCCGAAACGATCTGCCGCCCCAGCGCACGGTATGCCTCGAACTGCGGCTCGGCAAAGAACTGTTCCGAAGTCGGCTCATCGGGGAAAGCCGGATTGGCCCGCCAATACGCGTAGATGTCGGCGGTCAGACCACTGCACAAGCTCGGCTTGATGTAGAGAATCTGCCCCGTGCTTCCATCGGCGTAGCGAATGCCGCCAAGCACGAAGGGTTGCTGTGCGAGGAGATCATCGCGCTGCTGATAGAGGCGATCCGGATCAAGATCGATCTCGGCGCCGAAGTCGACGCGCACACGCTCGATCGCACGCCCCAGATCGCTCAACGTCAGCAACGGATCGGCACCGGCGTCGGTCACGACAAGGTAGCGCACGCGTCGACGGATCAGCTCGTAGATGCCGAGATTCTCGAATCCCCCGCCATCGGAAAGATGCACGTGGCGACGCGTCTCGTCGAGACCGATGCCGAGCATCTCGCGACCAATGAAGATCCACCACCACGGCCACCACGGCACGCGGTGATCGGCGAATTTCGGATTGAGTGCCCAGTAACCGAGGCGCACATTGAACAAGGCCATCAAGAATGAAACCGATCGCGCACGGGTATCGACCATGTCGGGATCGATCGCCGCGCCGGATGTCGTGAACGCGTTGGAAAGAGCCATGTCGCCATCGGCATAGGAATCGGCGCGCCGATAGCCGGTGGCCGTGGATCCCGCGTAAAGCGCGGACATGAAGAAACTCGCGCCTTCACGACTGGCCAGTTTTTCGTTCTTCGAACTCGTTGTATTGAGTGTGGTGTTGATCAACTGCAAGGGCGCACCGTGATCGGGATCGAGCTGGCGCAGATCGAAATCACCCGGATCCTGCGTGTCGTCGCCCGCAATCCTCGGCAGGAACGCCTCACTGAGTCGAGCGCGGTAATAGGCATGGATCGACACCCGATTGATATTGCACAGCACGGCAAGAACCAGCGACAACGCCACGAAGCCGAGGAAGATTGGCGATCGCAGCCAATCGTCGCTCACTGCAACGTGATAGCAAAGGATCAACAAGCCGTAGACGAGCAGGCTCAGACCGATCGTGGTCATGCGTCCGCTGTTGTCGCCGCCCTTGCGGCGGTCAAACAGCATCGAGGCGATGCCGCCGAGAATCGGCATCAGCACTGCCGCATGTTTGCCGATCACGCCGGCATAGCGCGCGGCAAAAAAGTGCTCGGCCATTTCGCCGAGTGACGCCGCAATCGGAATCAGGCCAATCGCGATCAAGGTGAGACCGATCGAGATCATGCGCCCCATCAGCACGCGCAAGCGATCGACACGTTGAACATGGGCGAGGTGCGGGACACCGGCGATCACGGCGAACAACGTGGCAATGACCGGAAACAACGCGAGGCTCGACGCTCCGAGCACGAGCAGCAGCCAGTAGCCATGGTGCGCTTGCGGCACGTGGCCGCCTGGCAGGGCCAGCCATGCCGGCCAGCTTACCGGCAGCCAGCCCAGCGTCATGGCATCGACGATCGCAAGCAAGGGCGGCCCGAGCACAAGCAAATTGACGAAAGTGGCGGCGAAAATCGAAGCGACCAGGGTCCACAACGAGAAGCCACGATGACTGACAAGGAATTTTCCGTGCCCACGCAGCCAGTCGAGAACGTCACCACCACTCTTCTCGACCGGGGCGGCGAAAACACTTTCGCTGCGATTCGCGGCCAGACGCGCGCGCAACCAGGAATAGCAGGACGCGGCATAGCCGCCGCCGGAGACCGACGAGAGATAGTCCACGTGGCGCAGGATGCCGCCTGCTTCGAGCGCCTGCAGCACGCCGAGATTGAAGGTTGCGGAACGGATTCCGCCACCCGAGAATGCGAGTCCGACCGTATCAGCATCGGCGGAGATTCCCGCCACCTTGCGCCTCTGCGCAATCCATTCCCCCTCGGCGACATGCACCGGCTCGAAGTCGGCGGCATAACCCGATGTCTCGTGCGGCTTGCTCATCGTTCGCACGCCCGCACGCAGAACGATCCCAAGCGCACGCTCATTGTCGACAGTCCGGCGGCGTGAAATCCGCCGGGGTTTCCGGCAGGTCACGGTGAATCTTCAGATATTCGATGATTGCCCAGCGCTCATCGTCGCTGAACAACGGACCGATCACTCCTGATGGCAAAGGATGCGCTTTCGGATCCGATTTCGCGGCAGCGAGCTGGTCCGGGGTCGCGACAAAGGCATGGCCGCTGTTGTGGTTGCCGTCGATCGTCGTGTCGAACCAGAAACCATCGGCATCCTTGCCGTCAACGGGCTGGCTGACGTAGCCGACATTCTTCGTATCGAAATCGCGCAACCCAACCAGGAAACGCTTGCTGCGCTGCTCGGGCGGCATCAGCATTTCATGCAGATTCGGCACCGAACCATTGTGCAAGAATGGTGGCGTCGCCCAGACGCCTTCAAGCGGACGTGGCTTGTAGCCGGCAATCTGTTGCGGCAAATCCAGAATTCCGAAACCGCCGAGACACTGTTGGCGCTCGTAGGAAATATCGTTGTCGGCGAAATACTTGGCCTTGATCATCAGGCCGAGAATATTCAGTCCCTGCCCTTCGCTGAGGCTGTTGACGTCGAGTGCCGCAAGCTGGGCATCGATCGCCGCTTCGCCGCGGGTCACGTCGTCACGAAGTGCTTGCGTCTTGCAGCCGAGATCACATTCCCACGCGGGTGAATCAGTTGGCGGCGAGGCTGCGGCAGGGCCGATTTCGGCCGCGATCGCGCTGAAACTGCCATGCGGAATCGAGGGCAACGGATCGGCATTCGGATCCGGATAAGCGGCCAGCAAGACGTGCAGCCCCAGGGCATCTTCGCCTGCCGCTTCCCGCGCGGCAATCACCTCATCGAGATGCCAGCGCGTGTTGCGGGCGAGGTTGCGGATCAACTGCGGACGTAACACACGACCGATTTCCTCACGCGTGATGCCGGCCTTGCCGAGATCGTAACGACGCGTGATGAAACCATCCGCTTCGCTCGAATCGGTGCCGATGTGATCGACCGGAATCACCTCGATCTTCCATTCGGTTCCGGGCCACGGTTTGCCCGGCGCGCTCGCGAGTTGTTCGGCGCGATCCGCCGGATGCGGGCCGTGGCAGCCGACGCAATCCGATTCGAACAAGGTCTTGCCGCGTGCGGCAAGCGCCTGGTCAATCGGGCCGAGCAGATCCTCCGGCCAGCGCGGTGGCGTCAGCTTCTGCAAGGTATGCTCAATGCGATCAAGATTGGGCACGCTGACCGACGAATCGTAACGCTCGTCCGCCGGGATCGGATTGCCGTAGTTGTCGGTGAGCCGGATCACCGCACCCACCCCGAGCGCCTCGCCGATATTGCGTGCCAGCGGCTGTTTTACCGAACCGTTGTATTGCACCCAGTTGAACTTCCAGATGTTCCACACATACGGATAGCTGACTGGCGCCTTGGCCTCGTGATAGTTGTCCAGGCTCAGGTGATCGCCAAAAACCGTATTGGCGATCCGACCGAGCGCATCGGTGCGGCCGAATCCTTCCTCGACCGGATACAGATGCCGCAGCGGACTGTTCTGGCCCTGGGTCGCAAACGCCTTGATCGTGTCCCAGAGCTCGCCGCGCAGCGCCGACTTGCCTTCCGGATAGCGCGGCCCGATCACTTTCCTGGCGAAGCGATCGAACTTCCACGGATTGATCCAGGTTGCGATCATCGAGGCGACCAGGGTCGGCCCGAACGCGCCGCGCTGCATGTTGGTGAATTCGTGCATGGCCTGCCCGCCATCGATGCGGATCGCTGTGGTCTTGCCGTCTTTCTGCACGTGGATCTCGCCGGTATGGCAAGCCGCGCAGGTGATATCGAGCACGGTCTGGCCAAGTGCTCCGTCATAGTGACGCGAGAACCCGACCGGCAACCGATCGGGATTCGCCGCCGTCGGCTGCGGATCGACGATGAAGCGGTAGCGTTGCATGTGTTCGGCTTCCGCGAAACGCTGCTCGTCGAGCGGCATTTCCAGATTGACGAACCAGTTATAGCGCAACGGCGTGGTCAACGCGCCCTGCGGCAGCGAGGCGCCCTGCGGCGTGTAGTAATACGTTTGTCGATCCGGCGAATCCGCCGTGCTGCCCCAGCCCTGGTCGAGATAGGCATAGGCATCGACTTTCTCGTAAGCCGGGATCGTCTTCACCGGATAGAGCACGAATACGGCAAAGCCGACGGCACCGAGGATCAATGCGATGCTGACCAAGGTGAATGTCCAGCTCAGCAATCGACCGAGCGTGACACCGAAAATCGCGCTCAATCCGCGACGCCTTGAACCCACACGCGATACCGGCAAACCGGATCGTTTGGCCATCGAAAATTCCCCATGTCGATTCGATCCACGCGCGACGCGCGTCATGCAATCCGCAACGATCAGGGCCTCTCCCACCCCGTCTCAAAACGGCGTTTCATTCGCCATGCATCGCTGCGACGTATCGAAGTACACATCATGCGGGGCAGGCAGCGCAAGCTGGCAGATTGGGTGCGGTTGCCGAAATTGCACTTCCGGCGCCGGCTCATGCCCCCGGCAGATCGCAATCCTGTGCGGCTCACAAGGCCGCATTTCGTGCTGCGAACCCGATCAGCAATAGGGTGCCAGCAACAGCGGATCGGCCAGCAAGCTGGAAGGAACCAGATAACGGGGCTGGCGACCTGCGGCGAGTTCGTCGCGAATATGCGTGGCGGAAATTTCGAGTGCGGAAACCTGGATGTCGATCACCGCGCCTGCTGCCGTCTTCAAAACGGCGCTCAGGCCCCGATTCCGGCGACCCCGCGTTTGCGCAGCCAATTCGGGTGATTCAGTGATCGCGTGACCGGCTCTGCTGAGCACGCCGATATGGGCGAGATCGAACAGATCCCGCCAGCGATGCCAGCTTGGCAGACCGGAAAATGCATCCGCTCCGACGAGCAGGACGACAGCTCGGCTCGGGCCGACTTCGTTGCGCAACTCGATCAGGGTATCGACCGAATAGGACGGACCTTGACGGCGCAGCTCGCGCTGATCGAGAACCAGGCGATCCTGGCCCTGCAAGGCCGCACGCAAGATCGCCACGCGCTGCTCCGCGCTGGCCACCGGTTGCGGACGATGCGGCGGAACATTGGCCGGCACCAGATGGACATCGGCGCCGAGTAATTCAGCGGCTTCCCAGGCAACGCGCAAATGGCCGAGATGAACCGGATCGAAGGTTCCACCGAGAATGGCGAGCGGGCGCTCTTGGTGGTCAGTCATCGCAGGGGCGCGGACACTGATCAGGGTTTCTGGCCCAGCAACTCGGCACCGCGCTGCGGCATCGCGATGGCCATGATCAGGCGCTCGACTTCGCGCCAGACATCACCGTCACCGCGGCCCTTGGCAATGCGGTCGATGCGGCCGAGATGAATGATGCAGCGCTCCCAGTGCGCCGCGTCGCCACCCTTCAAGGCACGCTTGAACAAGTTCTGCTTGGCATCCCAGATGCGTTCGGTCTTGAACGCCTGGTTGAGGTTTGCGCCCGCGTTTGCAAGTCGGAAAAGCACCCGCAACTGGCTGAGCAGCCAGCCGAGCAGCGGGATTGCTTCAGCGCCCTCGCCACGCAAGCCTTCGACCATGCGCAAGGCACGCGTCGCGTCGCCGCCGATTGCGGCATCGGTGAGCCGGAACGCGTCGAAGCGCGCATCGTCGGCGACGCTCGATTCGAGCGTGTCGATATCGAGCACGGCATCACCGACCAGCAGGGCGAGCTTGTCGATCTCCTGCGCGGCAGCGAGCATGTTTCCTTCGATGCGTTCGGCCAGCAGCCCGATCGCATCGTGCGTCGCCTTGAGGCCACGCGATTGCATGCGCGAAGAAATCCAGGCTGGCATCTCTTCGCGCTTGATCGGCCACACCGGCATGGCCACGCCAACGCGATCAACCGCGCCGTACCAGGCACCTTCGTGCGACTTGCTCCATTCCTGCGCGGTGATCAAGAGCAAGGTATCCGGCGGCGGATCGGCGCACCAGGCGCTGATTGCGGCGGAACCGTCCTTGCCGGGCTTGCCGGTCGGCATGCGCAACTCGATCACGCGCAGCGTGGAAAACAGGGACATCGCCGCACCCGACATGGCCAGCTCGTTCCAGTCGAAACGATGGTCGACATCATGGATCTCGCGTTCAGCGAATCCGAGTTCGCGAGTCCGCGCGCGCAACCGGTCGGCGGCTTCCATGACCAGCAGGTGCTCGGCCCCGGCAATCAGCCAGACCGGCTTGAGTTCATTTGCGCCGAGCAATCGCGGCAGATCGGTGATTCGTGCAGGCATGTCCGGATTGTAGCGGAGACCATGCGGGCATCGTCAGTTCGCACTCAGAACAGGGCTTCGCGATGACGTGCCTCGATTTGCGGGGCGGGCTGGCGAAACACCCGCCGTGCACGCGACACGATGGGGCCGGGTCGCTCACTCCGCCATTCGAGCACATCCGCCGGCAACACGTGACCTCGCCACTGCGCGTCCAGCCGCCTCGCCAAGGTCGGCAAATGACAAGTCGGCACGGCCGGATACAAATGATGTTCGAGGTGATTGAACAGGCTGACGGTCAGCGCATTGAGCAGGATCGAGCGACTCGTGCGCGCCCTGAATTGCCCCGTCTCACAACCGCGATGCACGGCCCAGATGCCGACCAGAGGTGCGCTGGCATTGGCGAAATACAGGCTCAGCGCCATGAGCTTGAAAGCGCTGTTGTCGCCAAGCCAGATGCTCGCATGCAGCAGAACCACCGCCGCAAGTTCAATCGCAATCCAGCGCTTCTGCCGCAACGATCCGTTGCGCAGCGCAAGCCAGTGGATCTGCAGCGGGTAGATCGGACTGTGCACGACAGCGCTGAGGAATCCGAGATGGGCGATATGACCTTCGATGTCATCTTCAGCGAGGCAATCCCGGTGATGACGAAGATGCGTGTACTCGATGGCATGCATCGCGCCGCCGAGCAATGCGCTCAATGCAAACATCACCAGGTCACCCGCACTTCGCGAGATGCCGAGGTTGCGATGAAAGGCATTGTGGGTGATGCGCAGACCCATCATGAACATGACCAGGGTGGCCAAAACCAGCCAGCCGCCCTTTCCTGCGTTCCCGGCCATGATCGCCGCCAGCAACCAGGGCAATGGCAAGGTCAGCTCGACAAGAATCTCGCGCCGTGTCAGTACGACCAGATCCCGCCATTCAACACCGGACTCACGCATGCGAGCCACCCGCGACGCGCTGGCGACGAACCAGTCCCGGTCGTCGCGCGGTCAGCCAAAGATAGATGCGTTCGGCGACATACGCGCTTGGCCGACATCGACGCAAGGTCCACGCCAGCAGGCGAAATCCGGGCAGATGCTGCCACATGAGCAGATGCGCAGCGAAACCTACATGCAAGATGCCCTCGCAATCACGAACGTGCAGCAATCGATATGCCGCCTCGAGGTCGAACAAATCATCCGGGCTGGCCGCAAGATCCTGCCAGCGAATGCGCCCACGTCGATCCAGCCACCGATACGTGGCGACCTCGTTGCTGCAGACCGGGCAGAGTCCGTCGTAGTAGACCGTGATGGGGCCATCTTCGCGCATCGGAATCGCCTGCACCGGGAAAGTGGAGGCAGGTTGAGACCGGTCGGGATACCAATCTTCCGCAATGACAGATCAGGAACAGAAAAATCCGTACTCACCAGCAGCGCCATTGGAATCAATGGCTTGAAAATATCCGGAATGATCAAACCGCAATCGGATCAGGCATCCGCGGACTGCTGGCTGCGATAGCGGCCCGGAACTTCACCGGTGATCTCGCGGAAGGCCGCGTAGAAGTTCGATTGCGAGGTGAAGCCGACGGCAAGGCCGATCGACAGGACCGAAGCGTCTGGTTCGGCCATCAGCATGCGCTTGGCCGCTGCAACACGGTGCTCGCGGATATATCGGGAATAGCCTACCCCGAACCGGGTGTTGATCAGCTCGGATAACTGGTGCGGGCTAAGGTCGAGCAGGCTCGCGAGGCCGGACAACTTCAACGTTTCGTCGACAAACACCTGCTCGTCCATGAGTTTGCGCAGACGTGTCACGGCCTGCTCGCGATCGACGCGCTCCAGCGTCGAAACGGCATAGGCCGTGGTCACCGCCTCGGCTGTCTTGTTGGCGATGTCGGGGAAATGCAGCAGGACATGGATGGCCAGCATCGAGGCCAGGCCAATCATGCCGGCATAGCCGAGCGTGAAGACACGCAACCCGTAGAACGGAGAAATCACACCCAGCAGGAGGATCGCCAGCGCGATCAATGCAAATGCGCTGAGGGCGAACATCTCGATGTGAAAACGCTGACGCTGTGGACGCAGTCGCAGCACCAGAAATCCGAGGTGCACGGCGAAAATCATGCCGATCAGGAAGGAGAGCGGAATCGCGATGGCCGGATCGATCCATGCCGCGACGAGCGCGGCTGCATAGAAAAGCAGATGCCAGCTGCGCTCGGCAGCCTGGATCTGCAATGCGCCGCGAAAAAACAGGTAAAACGCTGGCGCCACGATGTAGAGCAAGACGACATAGCCCGGCGACCCGACCCAGTCGATCCTGCCGGTCAGCGAGAGCCAATGGGCCAACTGCAACAACGCGAGTCCGCCGACCAGAATGCGTCCCGAGACGCTCGCGACCCATCCTCCGCCACTCGAGGCGTAAATCGTGAAACTGGCGAGCAGGAGAATCAGCGCCGCGCAGATCGAGAAGCCGATCAAGAGCAAGCTGACTTGCTCAAGAATGGTCGTCAGCAGGCCGAGATCAATCATTGCCGTCAACGCCAGCGTTTTGGCTGCGGCCTGGCCTGGCGCCTCAGCTGGCAGTCTCGCGACCGAGCGCTTCGAGTTTGCGCAGGATCGCCTGAACCATCTCGCGTTGCAGTTCGTCGGTGAGCAGATCCTGTTCGGCGGCGATGCCCAATGCCTGACTGGCATCGAAGGTGAAGTCGCGGCTCAACTCGATCGTCTGCACCGGCAACAGAGAAGTGCCGGTCGCGCTGACCACATCGAATTCGACGTGATAGCGGATCGTGTACTCATTTGCGCGCGCATTGCCGCCGACGGAAAGCACGTCGGTGTGGAACTGGTTGGCTGCGATACGCAACTTGGCACTGCGTTCGCCGCCTTCGACAACCTGCGCTCCGGAACGCGTCAGCGCCTTGCGCAGATCCCGGCCCAGCGGGCTCAACGAATCGGCCCCTTCGATCGAGAGTCGCTGCATGCCTGCGGGCAAGCGCACTTCCTCACGCAAATGAAATCCGCACGCAGAGAGGAGGACGGCGAGCAGGACAAGGGCGGAGAGTCGATGGGCGTTCATGGGCAACCTGGGCTGATGTACTTGCGAAGCATAGCGGATGTTTCTGGTTGGCCTGCTATTCCCTTCTCCCCTCGGGAGAAGGTGGCGCGAAGCGTCGGATGACGACGGCAGGGACGCAGGAGGTAGAGTAACGCAGGAGCAGTTACCGAGGGTTCGGCGCGCCTCGAAGTCCGCGCTTCGCCCTTACCCTCGACAGCAATTCCCTACGCTGTTCTACCTCCTGCATCCATGCAGTCGTCATCCGCCTTCGCCACCTACTCCCAAAGGGACAAGGAATAGCTAGACGACGATATTGACGATCTTTCCGGGGACGACGACGACCTTCTTGATGGTCTGACCTTCGAGATGAGGAACAACCGATGGCTCGGCCAACGCGACACGCTCACAATCTTCCTTCGATGCCGAGACCGGCATCTCGATCGTGCCGCGCAGCTTGCCATTGACCTGCACGGCAAGCCTGACCGCTTCGCGCACGAGTGCGGCAGGATCGGCCTTTGGCCAAGGCTGATCCTCGATCAGGGTTTCACCGTGTCCAAATGCCTGCCACAACGCGTGGCAGACATGCGGCGTGATCGGATTGAGCAGCAACACGATGGCTTCGAGGGCTTCATGGCGAACTGCCCTGCCCTGATCACTCATGTCATCGAACCGGTTCACGGCATTGAGCAACTCCATCAAGGCCGCGATTGCCGTGTTGAAGGCATGCCGACGACCGAAATCATCAGACACCTTGTTGATCGTTTCGTGGATCTGCCGGCGCAGGTTTTTCTGCGCGGCATCGAGTTTGGAGAGATCGACAACGCCTTCGGCGCCCCCCCATCCGCCTTCGGCACCTTCCCCCGCAAGCGGGAGAAGGGAATCCGTGCTCGCTGCGCTCGCCGACAGGATCCTGGGATGATCGGGTTGTGCCACATGTGCATGCAGATCCCGCCACAAGCGCTTGAGGAAGCGCGACATGCCCTCGACGCCCGCTTCGTTCCATTCCAGTGATTGATCGGGCGGCGCGGCGAACATCGAGAACAGGCGTACCGTGTCGGCGCCGAACTTGCGCACCATCAGCTCCGGATCCACGCCATTGTTCTTCGATTTGGCCATCTTCTCGGTGCCACCCACCACGACCGGCTGGCCGTCGGCCTTGAGCACGGCGCCCATCACGCGACCCTTGTCGTCACGCCGCATCTCGACATCGGCCGGGTTGATCCATTCCTTGCGACCTTGCGCATCCTCGCGATAGAACGTTTCGGCGATGACCATGCCCTGGCAGAGCAGGTTGGTTGCCGGCTCGTCGCTGTCGACGAAACCGCAGTCGCGCAGCAGCTTGTGATAGAAACGGAAGTAGAGCAGATGCAGGATCGCGTGCTCGATGCCACCGATGTACTGGTCGACCGGCGCCCAGTAGTTGGCGCGCGCATCGACCATGTCACTGGCGCCGGGCGAGGTGTAACGCGCGTAGTACCAGCTTGATTCCATGAAGGTATCGAAGGTGTCGGTCTCGCGCTCGGCCGGGCCGCCGCAGGTCGGGCAAACCGTCTTGCGCCATTCCGGATCGGCCTTGATCGGCGATTTGACCCCGGTGAACTCGACATCTTCGGGCAGGACCACGGGTAGTTGGTCGTCCGGCACCGGCACCGCTTCGCAACTCGCGCAATAGATCACCGGAATCGGACAGCCCCAGTAGCGCTGACGCGAAACGCCCCAGTCGCGCAGACGGAAATTGACCCGTCGCGCGCCTTTGCCATCCTTTTCCAGACGCGCGGCAATCGCATCGAACGCATCGCGGAAATTGAGGCCATCGAACTCGCCGGAATTCACGAGGAACCCGTATTCGGTATATGCGCCCTCGGTGATGATTCCGTTTTCGAAATCCTCGAACACATCGACCTCACCGGCCGGTTCGACAACATCGATCGCGCGGCTCTCACCGAGTGCCGCCGACATCGCATCCTTGTTGCCGGCCGCATCACGACCGAGTTCACGCACGGCATCGCGCACACCGACGCTGACGATGACCATGCGGATGAGCAAATCGTACTTTGTTGCAAATTCCCAATCGCGTTGATCATGCCCCGGAACGGCCATGACCGCACCGGTGCCGTAGTTCATCAGCACGAAATTGGCCACCCAGACCGGTACGCTTTCGCCGGTAATCGGATGGATCGCCTTGAAGTGCGTCTCGACGCCTTTCTTCTCCTGCGTCTCAATGTCAGCCTCGGCGGTACCTCCGTGGCGACACTCCTCGATGAACGCAGCCACGTCGGGCTGGGTCAGCGCGGCTTTCTGTGCAAGTGGGTGCTCGGCGGCGACGGACAGGAAGCTGACACCCATCAAGGTGTCGGGACGCGTCGTGAACACCGTCACCGGGGTCGATTCGCCTTCAATCGCAAACTGGATTTCGAGGCCTTCCGAACGGCCGATCCAGTTGCGCTGCATGGTCTTGACGGAATCCGGCCAGCCCGGAAGCCGGTCGAGACCATCGAGCAACTCCTGCGCGTAGTCGGTGATCTTGAGAAACCACTGTGGAATCTCGCGCTTCTCGACGATTGCGCCGGAGCGCCAGCCGCGGCCATCGATGACCTGCTCGTTGGCCAGCACGGTCTGGTCGACCGGATCCCAGTTGACGATCGAGTTCTTGCGATAGACCAGGCCCTTGCGCATCAGGCGCGTGAACATGCGCTGCTCATGCACGTAGTAATCGGGCTTGCACGTGGCGAACTCGCGCGACCAGTCGATTGCATAGCCCATCGCCTGCAACTGCGTGCGCATGTGCTCGATGTTGGTGTAAGTCCATTTCGCCGGCGCGGTCTTGCGCGCGATCGCAGCATTTTCGGCGGGCAATCCAAACGCATCCCAGCCCATCGGCTGCAGCACGTTCTTGCCCTGCATGCGCTGGTAACGGCTGATCACATCGCCAATCGTGTAGTTGCGCACGTGGCCCATGTGCAGCGCACCGGACGGATACGGCAGCATCGACAGGCAGAAATACTTCGGTTTGCTCGAATCCTCGACCACCTCGAAGGCGCGCGTCGTGGTCCAGAAAGTTTGCGCAGCGGCTTCGACGGCCTGCGGATCGTAGGGTTTCTCGGTCATGTTGGGGATTGCGCCGCTGCCGGCTAGGCATTGAAAAATGTCCTCCAGACTAGCGCAGCAAGCGATTTCGCGCCATGCGTGGCGCTGCCAGGTTGCCTTCGATGATGCGGTTTACCGAACCATGCTGCTCGCGCTATAAGTCCCGATGCACGGGGAATCGGCGTGTCGACAGTCTGTCGCCGTTCGCGATGACGATTCGCGAGCACCTGTCTCGTCGGTCTTTCTGCCGTGGCAATGCATCGCATCACACCTTCAAGGGGAATTCGCATGAGTCGTCGATTGATTGTCGCCCTCGCCATCATTCTGGCCAGTGCGACCGCTGGCGCGGCCGAACCGGTCGCGGGACTGACCGCGCTGCATTGCGCGCACGCCTTCGATGCCAATAGCGGCCGAATGCTTGGCGCGACAACCATAATCATCGAAGGCCAGCGCATCAGGTCGGTGCAGAGCGGCCACGTTGCGACAACCGACATGACCGTGATCGACCCACCTGGCATGACCTGCCTGCCGGGTCTGATCGACAGTCACGCCCATCTGACCATGCAATTCAGCAAATCAACCTATAGCGACAAGTTCCGACTGAACGCAACCGACGAGGCCATCCGCAGCACGGTCTACGCACGCCGCACGCTGGATGCTGGTTTCACTACGGTGCGCAATCTCGGGGATGACGGCAACGCCTCGATCGCCCTGCGCAACGCGATCAACCAGGGCATTGTGCCGGGTCCACGCATCTTCTCGGCCGGTGGCCCGATCGGCACCACGGGTGGCCACGCCGATCCAACCAATGGATTTCGTGCGGATCTGGAAGGCGACCCCAGCCCAAAGGATGGGATCATCAATTCTCCGGAAGATGCCTGGAAAGCGGTTCGCCAGCACTACAAGGACGGTGCCGACGTGATCAAGATCATGCCCTCGGGCGGCGTGCTCGATGAGAGCAGCAGCGCCGACAACGCGCAGATGACGATTCCCGAAATCGAAGCCGTTGTCGCCGCCGCGCACGACTACGGCTTCACCGTTGCCGCCCATGCCCATGGCACCGAAGCCATTCGCCGCGCAATCGTTGGCGGCGTCGATTCGATCGAACACGGCACCTACATGGATGATGCCGACATGAAACTCATGAAGGAGCACGGCACGTGGTTTGTGCCAACCATCATCGCCGGCAAATACGTCCAGGAAAAAGCAAAGGAAGGCTGGTTCCCGCCGCAGGTCGCACGCAAGGCCGAGGAAGTCGGCCCGGTGATCCAGGCCACCGCGGGCAAGGCCTACAAGGCCGGCGTGAAGATCGCATTCGGCACCGATGCCGGCGTCTATCCACACGGCCAGAATGCGAAGGAACTCGAATACATGGTCGAGGCCGGCATGCCAAATGCGTTTGTCCTGCAGACCGCGACCACGCACGCCGCCGAGTTGCTCAAGCAGTCCAAGGATCTTGGTTCGCTGGAGGCGGGCAAGTTTGCCGACATCATTGGCGTCGAAGGTGATCCGCTTGCCGACATCAAGGTCATGCAGCAGGTCGATTTCGTCATGAAGGGCGGCGTGACCTACAAGCAGGGCGGCAAGGCAATAGCCGACTGAGGCCGGATCTCGTGCCGGTCACATGCGATCGCCACGGCCGTGTGCCATGCTTGATCGACCTTCCTGAATCAATCCACAGGAGATTGCCATGAGCGTGAACTCGAAGACCCCGATGGCCTTGTACAAGGCCAATCTTGAACTGGTGCTGCGAATTGGCACCTTGCTGCACGAGACTCGTCGCCGCTGGGCACAGGCCGGGGCGGCCGGAACCAGCGAGGCGATCCAACGAACCCTTGCGCAAACCGAGCGCATGTTGACCACGAACGACTGGTCTGCGCTGTCAGCAATGCCGGGTGAGGAGTTCTGGAACTCCCTGGGTACCGGTGGCGGCCCCTTGCAGGGTACGGTCGAATCCGCCGTTCGCAGTCAGACGGAATTTGCCGAAGGACTCAAGCAGGCCTTCACCGAATGGCAACAACAGTCGGCCGAGGCACTTGGCGGCAATGCCATGCAACCGGCGCCGTGGGCCTTCGCCGACTTGAAACAGGCTTTCAATGCTGGCGGACGCAGTGCCACTCCCGCCGCGGAGGACAAGGCTGCGAAATCGACAAAGCCGGCGGCAAAGCCGGCGGCAAAGGCAAAGGCGAAAGCGAAAGCGCGCCCGCCAGCATCGAAAGCAAGCAGTGCCAGGAAACCGTCCAAAGCACCGGCCACAAAAACATCCAGCAAGCCGAAGTCCCGAAAACCCACGAAGAAATAAGCCGCTTGCCAGCAACCGAATCCGCCCGCATCAGCAACTGTCGGGCTTTGCCGGTCGAGGTGACAAACCGGCTGTGTGAGGGCAGATTCTTGGCGATTTGCAGGCAAATCGTGGTGCTATGGATCAAGAAGCGTCGGGAATATGGGCCACCCCGATGGATTCGCAGCGCTATCGGGTAAAGTCCGACTGACTGCCAGGCAACCTGTCATCCATGCTCTGGGAGAGGGGAGGAACATGCGCGGATATCTGCTCGCCCTGCTGCTGGCGCCACTTTGCGCAAATGCGGCCCAGCTCGATGGCCAGGTCAGTCTGCTCGTCGATGGCAAACCGTTGCGAGCCGAGGAGGCCGCCGAAGCCGTGGTCTATTTCCGCCCCGCTTCAGCTTCCCGGCTCGAGCCTTCGGCCAGCGAATACACGATGAGTACGGAACGCAAACAGTTCGTGCCACATATCCTGCCGATCGTGGTTGGCAGCGTGGTTCGCTTTCCGAATCAGGACACGATCCTGCACAACGCATTCTCGACCTCGAAAAACAACGCCTTCGACGTTGGACTCTATTCCGAAGGTGAAGGGCACACCGTGACCTTCACCCATCCCGGCTATGTCCGTGTCTACTGCAACGTCCACCACTCGATGATCGGGCATATCCTCGTTCTCGATACGCCCTACTTCACCCATCCCGACGCGCAGGGTCGGTTCACCCTGGGCGATCTGCCCGAAGAAGCAGGGGATCTGGTGGTCTGGCATGACCGTGCCAAGCCATGGCATGTCAAGGCTGTACCCGGCAAGACTGCGGCATCCGAGGTGATCCTGGATCTCAACCTGCGGCGTATCCCGCAACATATGAACAAATTCGGCAAGCCTTATGGAAGGAGCGATAGTGCAGCCTATTGACCGATACCGGCAATCCGGGCGGATCTCGATTCCGCTGGCCGTCCGCCTGTTCCTCGGCATGGCTTTGCTGATTGCGCTCGCCGTCGGAGCCGCCGTTTTCGTGACCTGGGTGCAAGGACGAGAGATTGCCCGACAGGCCGTCGACAAGGCCGTCAACATCAGCGCGGCGGTGCAACGCGAATTCGAACAACGACGCCTCGACCAACTGCAGTTGGCGGTACGCCTGATCGCTGCCGATGCCGGCTTCATCAAGTACATCGCCGATGCCTCCGGCAATGGAGGCCTGCCCGGACTCGGTGGCGACGAAGAGGGCAACGCCAGCACGCGCGATACCCGATCCATGCGCGATCTGCTGCTCGAGCGCCAGCACGACTTTGGCATGGATATGGCGATCCTCCTCGATCCTTCGGGCGAAGTGCTCGCGCGTACCGACGAAAACGAGGCCTTTGCGACATCGCTTTCCGATGACTCACTGGTGGCTCCAGCGATCAGTGCAGCAACTCCCTTCAGCGGCTACTGGCGCCAGGGCGACCGGCTGTATCAGGCCGCTATCATGCCGTTGGCCCGTGATCAGGATCTGATCGGATTCCTGCTTGTCGCGATGGAAGTCAACGATGCGCTGTCGCAGGCGGTGGCCAAGGTCAGCAGTGCCGAAATCGCATTTTGGCTGCCGACAAAGGACGATGCGACACTGATTGCCAGCTCGCTCGATGCCGCCGCGGCAAAAGAACTTGCCCACGTTTTTGCCGAACACAAGGCACAGTGGATGCCGGCCGTGCAGGCCGGGCGCTCGATCGATCACGTGCCGATGCATTTCTCCGGGCAGGAATGGAGTGCGCGCTTCGTACCCGCTGCAGCGCCAGGCGAGGGCCAGCTTGGCAGCGTCGCGATCATGAGCCCAACCGACCAGATCACCGGCAGTTACCGGGCCATCCTCAATCGGGTCGTGCTTGCCGGGCTGGTTTCGATGCTGGTCGCCATCCTTTTGTCGATCTTCCTGGCGCAGCGGATCCTGCGTCCGATCGGCCGCATGGCAAAGGCCGCGGAGGCCGCGGCGGCCGGTGACTACCGCACCCATATCGGCACCGAGAGCAGCGACGTGCTCGGGCGCCTTGCGCGTGCCTTCGATTCACTTCTCTCGGACTTGCGCGAGAAGAACGACATCGAGGGCTACGTCGGTCAGATGGCCCGATTCCTGCCGGAACCGGCTGCCGAAACCGCTACCGTTGCAGCACTTATTGGCGTGCCCCTGATCGCACCACAACATGAAAACCTGACCCTGCTGGAAGTCGAATTCCGCCATCTGCTCGGCGCGGTCGACACCGATACCGACGTGCAACAGCGAGCCAACGCTTACGCCGGAATCCAGGATCTGCTCGGCGCGCTCGCCGCCAGCGAGGAAATCGAACTCGTCGCAATGGACGGCGCCCGCTGGCGCTTGCTCGTCGATGGCAAGCAACGCTTGCAGGAAGCGGTGCGCATCTGGGCATTGCTGCTGCGGGATTGCGGCCGCTTGAATGTTCCGTTGCCGGCAGGAGCATTGGTCGACGGCGATCTCGTTCGCGCCAGCGGAACCGCCGGACAGACGAGCCAATCAGTGACGCTCGGCATACCGGTCGCACATGCCGACCGTCTGCTTTGCGATGCCGCGGCGGGGCAACTGCTGCTCACCCGCAGCGTAGGCGAAGCGCTCAAGACGGATCTGCCAACCGACGCGCTGAACGTGGTCGCGGGCGGATTCAGCGGCAAAAAATACTACACAGTGGCCGCCACGGCTCTGCCCGCCCTTGGTGAGCGCACCGCGGTCACTCGAACCAAGCGCACGGTCGCGGCGAAGGCGGTCGCAACAGGAACGCCAGCGCGTGGCAGCGATATTACTACCGGTAGCATCCTCGGCGATCGTTACCGGATCATCTCGCAGCTCGGCGAAGGTGGCATGGGCGTCGTCTACAAGGCACACGACCTGGAACTCGACGACGTGGTTGCCTTGAAGATGCTGCGCCCCGGACTGCTGGTCGACAGCGAGCAACTTGATCGCCTGAAAAGTGAGATCAAGCTGGCCCGCCGCATCACCCATCCGAACGTGTTGCGCACCTTCGATTTCGGCGAGGTCGGCGGCCGCCCCTACATCTCGATGGAATACGTGCGCGGCCTGACCTTGCGCTATCTACTCAGCGAAGCCAAACGCGTGCCCTATTCGGCCGCCCTGCGTATCGCCCGCCAGCTCGCTGCGGGCCTCGCTGCTGCACACGAAGTCGGTGTTCTGCATCGCGACATCAAACCGGAAAATCTCATCCTTGAAGCCAACGGCAATGCCAAGCTGATGGATTTCGGCATCGCCCGGCCGGTACGGCGCAACACACCGGGTCACACCGAAGCTGGAACCTTTGTCGGCACGCCCGACTACTGTTCGCCCGAACAGCTTTCCGCAGGCGAGGTCGACGAGCGCTCCGACATCTACGCATGCGGCGTCCTCATGAGCGAAATGTTCTGCGGCGGCAAGCCATTCGTCGGCGGCAATACGATGGAGATCTACCAGGCCCAGATCAGCGACGCGCCCGTTTCGCCTTCGAGTCTGTGGGCCGATATTCCGCCCGAACTCGAATCGGTGATCCTGCGTTGCGTCCGTTGCTCGCCCGCTGCACGCTTCGCCAGCGCCGCCGAACTTGGCGCGGCTCTCTCACGGCTGCGCAGTTGAGTTCGTCTTTGCACTGATTTGGATAACCAGGGAGCAGGTCATGAAAATTTCCAGTTGCGGCAATTCCCTCAGCCTGCACCGTATCGCGTTCGCGCTCGTGCTGACGGTTACGGCGCAAGCGGGCATCGCGCAGCGGCCGACCGATGATTCGCTGTTGCTTTCGCAGGATCATGAGCAGTCCGCGGCGACTACGCGCTTCGTCGCCGACCTGTGGCTGAACCAGGATCATGTTTCGGGGCTGCCGAACAATCGTGACAACCTCAATCGATCGCGCGGCCGACTGCGCTTCGGCATGAGTGGCGTTTTCGGCACGAACTGGGATTTCACGGCAACCGCACGCATTGCGCAAGGCAGCGACGACAATCTCGACAACCGTCGCAACAACGACAATGAGCGCAGTGACGGTATCGGTGTCGACCAGGTTCTGCTTCGCTGGCACACAAGCGAAATGGCCAGCCTGCAGTTCGGCAAAGCCCCGTTGCCGCTGGATCTTTCGCCCATGCTGTGGGATCCGGATTTGCGTCCTGCAGGCATTGCCTACGAACACTCGTTTGCCATGGGCGACATCGATCGCCTGCATCTGGTTGCCGGCTACTTCGCCGGCCAACATCTGTACGGGGACAATTCGCGCATCGCTACCGCACAGGTTGCATGGCGGTGGCGCGATGGCGCACCGACGCGTGCCAGCGCAACCCTGTCCTGGCTCGGTTTCTCCGACCTCGGCGAGCTGGCGCATCAGGGGCTTGGGCGCACCAATGCGCTGGCGAACGGCGCCTATGTCAGCGACTACAGGCTACTGGACATGCAACTCGCCGCGCACACCGACTGGGGCAATTGGCCGATCGACCTGCAACTTGATGTGGTGCGCAATCTGGGTGCCGATTTCGCACGGGATGGCGCTCGCCTGAGCCTCAGCGCAGGCGATCATCGGCAACCCGGCGGCGTGCAATTCGGTGTGGCGATCGAGCGCATCCAGCGCGAGGCCGTGCTTGCCGCATTCAATTCGGATGACTGGTGGTTTCACAGCAACATGCACGGTCAGCTCGCATGGATCGCCTACGGCATCGATCGCACCTGGAACCTGCGACTTTCCGGCTTTCGTGAACTGCGTGATGGCCTTGATCAGCCGACACATCGCCTGCGCCTGGATCTCAATGCCGACTGGTGAGCCAGGTTTTCTGCGCGAAGCAGCTGATCGACCCGCAGATTTCTCGGCGCTTTCCCGCAGCGCATTGATGTGCCGGTGATTGACTCGGTCGGCCATCCGTCGCCGTCGATCCAGTGCTCGTTCAACGAACCCCATGCATCAGGCGTTTGAACAACGGCGTCAGCAGCAGCACCAGGATTCCGCTGCCGATGCCGACCTTGGCCAGAAACACAAACAACTCATCGTATTTGGACAAGGCTTCGGCAACATTGATCACCGCGCCTTCGGGAATCTCGATCGAAGACAGCTTGCCGAGTTGCGCGGCCAGAAGTTCCGAGTAGGACGTACCGAGGAACCAGCCTCCCATCATCAGGCCGACGACGCGCGGCACCGACAGTTGGGTGACTGCGGAGAGTCCGATCGGCGACAACATCATCTCGCCGACTTCGAGGATGAAATAGGCCAGCACGAACCACCAGATGCCGGTAAGACCGTTCGCCTGTGGATTGCGTGCACTCCAGACAAGGACGAGGAACGAGACTCCTGCAAGGATCAACCCATAGGCGGATTTGGCCGGCTTGCTCGGATTGAGACCGCGCTTCTCCAGCCGCGGCCACAGCCATGCAAAGATCGGTGCGAGAACAAGGATGAAGAAGGCCCCGAGGAAGGTCAGTTGGCTGGCCGTCCATTCGATGCCGAGCGCCTGATGATTCATCGCGCGATCCGAGAACAGCACCCACGAGCCATAGGTCTGTTCGTACAAGGTGAAGAAGACCAGGCAGAAACCGATGAAGGCAAGCACGGCGAACATCTGATCGCGCTCGATCTTGCTGCAATGCTTGAACATGAACCAGAGAATGCCGCCGAACAGGCAGATCGAGACCAGGTGCATGGACAACACCACCGGCGTGGGCTCGAAAACTCCCGGAATGATCGCAATGATCAGCGAGTGCGCCTGGATCAGCAGCCAGATCACGAACAAGCCGGCGATCGCTCCGAGATAGATCAGATGCTCGCGCGACAGCGGCCCGAACAACCGCTCGCGCAATCTTTGCGGATCGCGCGGCTCGGCATGTCCCATCAGGTGTTTCTGTCCGTAGAGGAAGTTCGCCAGCCCGGCGATCATGCCGATGCCGGCGGCACCAAAACCCCAGCCCCAGCCGTAGGTTTCGCCGAGCCAGCCACAGAGTAGGGCGGACACCGTCGCACCGATGTTGATGCCGGCATAGAAAATGCTGAAGCCAGAATCACGCCGCGGATCGTTTTCCGGGTACAGCTTGCCGACAATGGTCGAGATGTTCGGCTTGAGGAAACCGACTCCCATGATGATCAGCGCCAACGAGAAATAGAAGATCTGCAATGCGCCTTCATCGCGTGTGATCACGCCATTAGCCAGGGTGGCCTGATCGCCTTCGATGGCCATGCCAAGATGCCCCAGCACGAGCAGGATGCCGCCAAACACAACCGCCTTGCGCATACCTAGCCAGCGGTCGGCAATCAGACCGCCGATTACCGGCATCGCATAGACCAGTCCGCCATAGGCACCGATCAGGTTGTAGCCGTGGTCGTCACTGAAAAGATGGTATTTGATCAGATACAGCAACAGCAGCGCCTTCATTCCATAGAACGAAAATCGCTCCCACATCTCGGTGAAGAAGCAGATGTACAGGCCCTTGGGATGACCCAGGAATTCCTGCGGTTGCCCGGCGTGGGCGATAGACAGCTCGGACGGCATGCGACTTCCTGAATTGCAACGAGGCCGGAGTATAGCGGCATGCCTGGATTCAACAGACCGGCATCAGCCGACAACAGCCCCAGGCACGCAGCCGTCAGAACGCGGTGAGCACGCCCAGAAACGCCTCGCCATAGCGCGCCAGCTTCATTTCGCCGACGCCGCTGATCGTGGCCAGTTCGGACAGCGACTGGGGATGTTCGCGCAGCATCTGCAGCAGGGTGGCATCGGTGAATATCCGGTAGGCCGGAACGCCCTGGTCCTTGGCCAGTCGGGCACGCGTGTTGCGCAGGGACTCCCACAATCGCGATTCGTGCGGCGCGATTTCGAGCGTCTGCGTCTTGCGCTCGCTGCGCACGGATTTCGTCTTTGCCTTGCGTTCGAGCTTGTCGGCGACATGGCGCATGCGCACCTCGGTCTCGCCGCGCAGGACCGCACGGCTAGCGTCGACCAGACGCAAGGTGCCGTACCCTTCATCATCGGGAGCAAGCAGGCCCATAGCGACAAGCTGGCGGAAGATCGCACTCCATTGGCGATCGTCAAACTCGGCGCCGATGCCGAAGGTGCTGAGTCGGTCGTGATCGAACTTGGCCACCTTTTCGCCATCGATGCCGCGCAACACATCGATCAGATGCTTGACGCCGAAACGCTGGCCGGTGCGGTAGACGCACGAGAGGGCTTTCTGCGCGGCCTGCGTCGCATCCCAGGTCTGTGGTGGATCCATGCAGTTGTCACAATTCCCGCAATCGCCTGCCGGCGACTCACCGAAGTAGCTCAACAACTGGCGGCGTCGGCAACCCGTGCTTTCCGCAAATCCGATCAGCGCGTTGAGCTTGTTGCGCTCGACCCGCTTGCGCTCCTCACCCGCATCGGATTTCGAAATGAACTGCGACAGGGTAACCACGTCGGCAAGCCCGTAGGTCATCCATGCTTCGGACGTCAAACCATCGCGACCGGCACGCCCGGTCTCCTGGTAGTAGCCCTCGAGACTCTTCGGCAAGTCGAGGTGGGCGACGAATCTCACATCCGGCTTGTCGATGCCCATGCCGAACGCAATCGTCGCGACCATGATGATGGCGTCCTCGCGCAGGAAGCGTTGCTGGTTCGCAGCCCGGGACTCGGCACTCATGCCGGCGTGATAGGGCAGCGCGAGGAATCCATCGTCTACGAGTGCAGCGGCTGTCGCATCGACCTTGTTTCGCGAAAGGCAATACACGATGCCGGCCTCGTCGCGGTGCCGAGCCAGAAAATCCTTGAGCTGGCGGCGCGGATTATCCTTCTCGACGACGCTGTAGCGGATGTTCGGCCGATCGAAACTGGCGACGAAGCTGCGTGCCGATTCGAGACCAAGCCGCTCGATGATTTCGCGCCGGGTTGGCTCATCTGCGGTTGCTGTCAAGGCGATCCGCGGCACCTGCGAAAAGCGCTCGTGCAGAATCGTCAACTGACGGTATTCCGGGCGGAAATCATGCCCCCATTGCGAGACACAGTGCGCCTCGTCGATTGCGAACAGACTCACCTCGACCTGCTCGAGCAGATCGAGAAAGCGTCCGGTCAACAAACGTTCGGGGGCTACATAGAGCAGTTTGAGATCACCGGCGCGAAGGCGTTGTTCAACTTCGCGCTGGGCACCGACGTCGAGACTGGAATTGAGGAAAGCCGCCTCGACACCCAGCTGATGCAAGGCTTCAACCTGATCCTGCATCAAGGCGATCAGCGGCGAGACGACGATCGCCGTGCCCGGCCGAATCAGAGCCGGAATCTGGTAGCAAAGCGACTTGCCACCCCCGGTCGGCATCAACACGAGGGCGTCGGATCCGCTCGACACGCGCTCGATGATGGCCTGTTGGTCACCGCGGAACCCGGCATAGCCAAAAACGGAATTGAGTATCTGCAAGGAGGAATCAGCCATGGACTGATGCTACCAGTTGATGGCGCGTGTCACGCGCTCCACGCAGCGCGGCATGCGCCGCTGGATGGATGCAAGAGGTAACAAAAATCCCCACCTGCGTTGGCAGATGGGGCCGGGATAAAGCGCTCAGCGATGACCTGTTGCAGCTCGCGTGCGTTGCACGCGACAGCAACAAAAACCCCGCCTACAGTGCAGACGGGTTTTTGGATAAAGCGCTCAGCGATGACCTGTTGCAGCTCGCGTGCGTTGCACGCGACAGCAACAAAAAGCCCCACCTGCGTTGGCAGATGGGGCCGGGATCAAGCGCTCAGCGATGACCTGTTGCAGCTCGCGTGCGTTGCACGCGACAGCAACAAAGCCCCACCTGCGTTGGCAGATGGGGCCGGGATAAAGCGCTCAGCGATGACCTGTTGCAGCTCGCGTGCGTTGCACGCGACAGCAACAAAAAGCCCCACCTGCGTTGGCAGATGGGGCCGGGATAAAGCGCTCAGCGATGACCTGTTGCAGCTCGCGTGCGTTGCACGCGACAGCAACAAAAAGCCCCACCTGCGTTGGCAGATGGGGCCGGGATAAAGCGCTCAGCGATGACCTGTTGCAGCTCGCGTGCGTTGCACGCGACAGCAACAAAAAGCCCCACCTGCGTTGGCAGATGGGGCCGGGATAAAGCGCTCAGCGATGACCTACTCTTGCATGGCTTAAGCCACACTACCATCGGCGCAGCTGCGTTTCACTTCCGAGTTCGGGATGGGATCGGGTGGTTCCACAGCGCTATGTTCGCTGAGCAAGCGGTGGAGACAGCGCAATAGTCTGCGCCAGTCTCGCATGGGGTCTTGGGACGTAATAAGTCGTTTTGGCTCGAGAGTTTCAGTGTTGCTGAGGCGTAGGGGTGCATCTTCTTCAGATCACACCTTGAAGCAACTTGGAGTTATATGGTCAAGCCGCACGGATCATTAGTAGTGGTTAGCTCGGCATTGCTGCGATACACACCCACCCTATCAACCACGTAGTCTTCATGGTTCCTTTAGGAGCCTTATGGCTCGGGAGGTCTCATCTTGAGGCGCGCTTCCCGCTTAGATGCTTTCAGCGGTTATCGCTTCCGAATATAGCTACCCGGCAGTGCCACTGGCGTGACAACCGGAACACCAGGGATTCGTCCACTCCGGTCCTCTCGTACTAGGAGCAGCCCCTCTCAAACCTCCAACGCCCACGACAGATAGGGACCGAACTGTCTCACGACGTTCTGAACCCAGCTCGCGTACCACTTTAAATGGCGAACAGCCATACCCTTGGGACCGGCTACAGCCCCAGGATGTGATGAGCCGACATCGAGGTGCCAAACTCCGCCGTCGATATGAACTCTTGGGCGGAATCAGCCTGTTATCCCCGGAGTACCTTTTATCCGTTGAGCGATGGCCCTTCCATACAGAACCACCGGATCACTAAGTCCTACTTTCGTACCTGCTTGATCCGTCGATCTCGCAGTCAAGCACGCTTATGCCTTTGCACACAGTGCGCGATGTCCGACCGCGCTGAGCGTACCTTCGAGCTCCTCCGTTACTCTTTGGGAGGAGACCGCCCCAGTCAAACTACCCACCATACATGGTCCCCGATCCGGATTACGGACCCAGGTTAGAACGTCAAGCACATCAGGGTGGTATTTCAAGGTTGGCTCCATGCGATCTAGCGACCACACTTCAATGCCTCCCACCTATCCTACACAGACGAACTCAACGTTCAATGTAAAGCTATAGTAAAGGTTCACGGGGTCTTTCCGTCTTGCCGCGGGAACGCTGCATCTTCACAGCGATTTCAATTTCACTGAGTCTCGGGTGGAGACAGCGCCGCTGTCGTTACACCATTCGTGCAGGTCGGAACTTACCCGACAAGGAATTTCGCTACCTTAGGACCGTTATAGTTACGGCCGCCGTTTACCGGGGCTTCGATCAAGAGCTTCGCCTTGCGGCTGACCCCATCAATTAACCTTCCGGCACCGGGCAGGTGTCACACCCTATACGTCCACTTTCGTGTTTGCAGAGTGCTGTGTTTTTGATAAACAGTCGCAGCGGCCTGGTCACTGCGGCCCAAGAATGCTCAGCTCCGCATGGAGCCACACTCCTGGGCGCACCTTCTCCCGAAGTTACGGTGCTATGTTGCCTAGTTCCTTCACCCGAGTTCTCTCAAGCGCCTTGGGATTCTCACCCTGCCTACCTGTGTCGGATTACGGTACGGTTCTATCGCAGCTGAAGCTTAGAGGCTTTTCCTGGAAGCGTGGGATCAGTGACTTTGGCTCTAATGAGCCTCGTCGTCGGTGCTCGGCATAAAGAGACGCGGATTTGCCTACGCCTCATGCCTACCTCCTTTCCCCGGGACAACCAACGCCCGGTACACCTACCCTTCTCCGTCCCCCCATCGCACTGCGATAAAGTGCTGGAATATTAACCAGCTTCCCATCGACTACGCGTTTCCGCCTCGCCTTAGGGACCGACTCACCCTGCGCCGATGAACGTTGCGCTAGGAAACCTTGGGCTTTCGGCGGGGAGGCTTTTCACCCCCCTTATCGTTACTCATGTCAGCATTCGCACTTCCGATACCTCCAGCAGACTTTACAATCCACCTTCACAGGCGTACGGAACGCTCCTCTACCGCTTGCTCTAAAAGAGCAAACCCCGAGCTTCGGTGCATGGCTTAGCCCCGTTAAATCTTCCGCGCGGGCCGACTCGACCAGTGAGCTATTACGCTTTCTTTAAAGGATGGCTGCTTCTAAGCCAACCTCCTGGCTGTCTATGCCTTCCCACTTCGTTCACCACTTAGCCATGACTTTGGGACCTTAGCTGCGGGTCTGGGTTGTTTCCCTTTTCACGACGGACGTTAGCACCCGCCGTGTGTCTCCCGTGCTGGCACGTGTTGGTATTCGGAGTTTGCAATGGTTTGCTAAGTCGCAATGACCCGCTAGCCATAACAGTGCTCTACCCCCAACAGTGATACACGAGGCGCTACCTAAATAGCTTTCGAGGAGAACCAGCTATCTCCGGGTTCGATTAGCTTTTCACTCCTATCCACACCTCATCCCCTACTTTTGCAACAGGAGTGGGTTCGGGCCTCCAGTCCGTGTTACCGGACCTTCACCCTGGGCATGGATAGATCACCCGGTTTCGGGTCTACGCCGTGCGACTATGCGCCCTATTCAGACTCGGTTTCCCTTCGCCTCCCCTAGACGGTTAAGCTCGCCACACAACGTAAGTCGCTGACCCATTATACAAAAGGTACGCCATCACCCCACGAAGGGGCTCTGACTGCTTGTACGCATACGGTTTCAGGTTCTATTTCACTCCCCTCTCCGGGGTTCTTTTCGCCTTTCCCTCACGGTACTGGTTCACTATCGGTCGGTCAGGAGTATTTAGCCTTGGAGGATGGTCCCCCCATGTTCAGACAGGGTTTCACGTGCCCCGCCCTACTCACTTTCATCGCACAAGCCCTTTCGGATACCGGGCTATCACCGTCTACGGCAGGCCTTTCCAGACCCTTCTCCTAGAACTTGTGCAACTTTTGGGCTGTTCCCCGTTCGCTCGTCGCTACTGAGGGAATCTCTGTTGATTTCTTTTCCTTCAGGTAATGAGATATTTCAGTTCCCTGAGTTCGCCTCCACGCGCCTATGTATTCAGCGCGGGATACTCCTTGCGGAGTGGGTTTCCCCATTCGGACATTCCCGGATCAATGCTTGTTGCCAGCTCCCCGGAACTTTTCGCAGGCTGCCACGTCCTTCATCGCCTCTGACCGCCAAGGCATCCACCGTATGCGCTTAGTCGCTTGACCATATAACTCCAAGTCACCTCGGAATTACACGTCACCAACTACTCAATTACTTCGCCTACTTGCCTCAACGACACGTTCGACTCATTCGAGCCAAAACGCTTATTACGTCCCAAGTTTTCAAAGAACACAGTGCCGGCTTCAACGCCGGTCTGTTTCAAAATGATGTGTGTACGCAGATACATTCAGAGTGTGGGTGTCCCCCCCCCCCCCCCGGCCCCCCCGGGGGGGGGGGGGGGGGGGGAGGGCCCCCCCCCGGGTGTGCGTTCTGTTTTGCCTTTCGCGGACGGATCCGCGTGAGGTGACGAACTGGTGGGTCTGGGAGGACTCGAACCTCCGGCCTCACCCTTATCAGGGGTGCGCTCTAACCACCTGAGCTACAGACCCAACGGGTAGATGCCGCTTCGAGTCGTCCAACAAGGATTGAGACAGATGGTGGAGCTTGTCGGGATCGAACCGACGACCCCCTGCTTGCAAAGCAGGTGCTCTCCCAGCTGAGCTAAAGCCCCAAGCGTTTGTCTGCGCGATCGCCGCGCAACAAAACAGGACGCTCCCGCGTCAGTCTCTCGACCAACCGGAACTCTGAATGCAGGTAACTTGTGTGGACGCCTTACAGCGGCGAAGCCGTTTACTTAAGGAGGTGATCCAGCCGCACCTTCCGATACGGCTACCTTGTTACGACTTCACCCCAGTCATGAACCACTCCGTGGCAAGCGCGCTCCTTACGGTTACGCTACCTGCTTCTGGAGCAACCCACTCCCATGGTGTGACGGGCGGTGTGTACAAGGCCCGGGAACGTATTCACCGCGACAATGCTGATTCGCGATTACTAGCGATTCCGACTTCACGGAGTCGAGTTGCAGACTCCGATCCGGACTGAGATCGGCTTTCTGGGATTGGCTCCACCTCGCGGTATTGCAACCCTCTGTACCGACCATTGTAGTACGTGTGTAGCCCTGGCCGTAAGGGCCATGATGACTTGACGTCATCCCCACCTTCCTCCGGTTTGTCACCGGCAGTCTCTCTAGAGTCCCCAGCATTACGTGCTGGCAACTAAGGACAAGGGTTGCGCTCGTTGCGGGACTTAACCCAACATCTCACGACACGAGCTGACGACAGCCATGCAGCACCTGTGTTCCGATTCCCGAAGGCACTCCCGCATCTCTGCAGGATTCCGGACATGTCAAGGCCAGGTAAGGTTCTTCGCGTTGCATCGAATTAAACCACATACTCCACCGCTTGTGCGGGCCCCCGTCAATTCCTTTGAGTTTCAGTCTTGCGACCGTACTCCCCAGGCGGCGAACTTAACGCGTTAGCTTCGACACTGAGCACCTAAGTGTGCCCAACGTCCAGTTCGCATCGTTTAGGGCGTGGACTACCAGGGTATCTAATCCTGTTTGCTCCCCACGCTTTCGTGCCTCAGCGTCAGTGTTGTCCCAGATGGCCGCCTTCGCCACTGGTGTTCCTCCCGATCTCTACGCATTTCACCGCTACACCGGGAATTCCACCATCCTCTGACACACTCTAGCTAGCCAGTATCCATCGCCATTCCCAGGTTGAGCCCGGGGCTTTCACGACAGACTTAACTAACCGCCTACGCACGCTTTACGCCCAGTAATTCCGAGTAACGCTTGCACCCTTCGTATTACCGCGGCTGCTGGCACGAAGTTAGCCGGTGCTTATTCTTTGGGTACCGTCATTCAACCGAAGTATTAATCCGGTCGGTTTCTTCCCCAACAAAAGTGCTTTACAACCCGAAGGCCTTCTTCACACACGCGGCATGGCTGGATCAGGCTTGCGCCCATTGTCCAATATTCCCCACTGCTGCCTCCCGTAGGAGTCTGGACCGTGTCTCAGTTCCAGTGTGGCTGATCATCCTCTCAGACCAGCTACGGATCGTCGCCTTGGTGGGCCTTTACCCCACCAACTAGCTAATCCGGCATCGGCTCATCTTATCGCGAGAGGCCCGAAGGTCCCCCTCTTTCACCCGTAGGTCGTATGCGGTATTAGCGTAAGTTTCCCTACGTTATCCCCCACAACAAGGTAGATTCCGATGCATTCCTCACCCGTCCGCCGCTCGCCGCCAGGGTTGCCCCCGCGCTGCCGCTCGACTTGCATGTGTTAGGCCTGCCGCCAGCGTTCACTCTGAGCCAGGATCAAACTCTTCAGTTGAACCTTCTAACCATCGAGGCGAACCTCTAGGTTTGTTCCTGAACGTTTAACCCAAGCATCTTCAAACTATGGCTTATAGCTTTTGCTTGATTCTTGCTTGGACGCTCGTATTACGTTGGACTTTCATCCACCGCAAGGCGCCCACACAAGATACCTGCGCACACTGTCAAAGATCTTCGCGGGCGGGAAGTTGCCTCCCCACATATGACAACCTTTCGTCGTCACCGAGCCGCACATCATACAACCTATTTCACGACCGTCAACACCTCGCGAGAACATTCTTGCCGCCTCGCAAACCCCTCAACGATCACCCCTCAAACCCCGGCCAATCACCCGGCCTTCCGTTCAGCGGGCGCGCATCCTAACCGCATGCAGCGGTTTGCGATAGGGGTTCAACAAGTTTTTTTCAATGGAAACGAGCACAACGGGCAACTCAACGAGTCTCGACGAATGCCTGATTCGGGCGCTGCACGGAGTTGTTTACCTTGCCGGAATCCGTCCGCCAAGCGGATGCGAGTACCTGATCAGGGCCAATGCGCAAGGCATGCTCGCATGGGACGCCGCACTGATACGGAACCAGCATGGGAATACTTGCGCTGGAGGGAGCATCTTCCACCGGTACAAAGACTCGCATTTCCGACCACCTTCGCCTTGCTGGCGCCTGTTGACTGGAGGTCAGTAGAGCAATCAGGGCAGTCGCGAAGGAGACGCATCGAGCCCGACTCCGGATGAGTTGTGGCGCAACCAGGGCAATCGCCGCAGCCAGGATCTGACGAAATCAGATTTCGATCATCTCGAAGTCGGATTTAGTCACGCCGCAATCAGGGCAAGTCCAGGTCTCGGGCACATCTTCCCAGCGGGTTCCAGGCGCAATGCCATCATCCGGCCAGCCATCGGCCTCGCTGTAGAGAAAGCCGCAAACAACGCACATGAATGTGCGCAAGGGTGTATCAGCCTGAGTCATCGTCGTTCTGCAAGGGGAATGGATGCGCGCGCGTGCGCTGCGCATATCATTGTCTCAGCTTGCGTGTGTCGCGCAAAGTCAAAGCCGGGAGGCGCCATGCATGAAGTGCGAGGCCTTTACGCGATCACCAATGGTCCCCGCCGGGATTTTGGCGAGGCGATCGAAGCCGCATTGCTGGGCGGCGCCCGGATTGTGCAGTACCGCGACAAATCGGCCGACCATCACCGACGCAGAGCCGAGGCCGCCGTGGTCGTCGACCTGTGCGCGAGGCATGCGGCCATCTCGATCATCAACGATGACGTCGAACTGGCACGCGCATGTGGTGCGATCGGCGTTCATCTCGGTACCGAGGATGGTGGGATCGAGGCGGCGCGCGCGCGCCTGGGAGACGGCGCCATCATCGGGATTTCCTGCTATGACTCGATGGATCTCGCGCGAGGTGCCGTCGCAGCGGGTGCAGATTATGTGGCGTTCGGCGCGTTTCATGCCTCGCCGACAAAGCCAAAAGCACTTCGTGCAACGCCGAATTTGTTGACGGCGGCCAAGTCGCTCGGGGTACCGGTGGTGGCCATCGGCGGCATCACCCCGGACAATGCCGCATTGCTGATCAACGCCGGCGCGGATTGTGTGGCCGTCATTTCGTCTCTATTCGACGCTGCCGACATCGAAGCCGTCGCCCGGCAGTTCAGCCAGCTTTTTTCCTGATTCCATCGAGAAAACCATGAGTTCAAATCACGAGTTGTTCCAGCGCGCCCTGGCCCTGATGCCGGGCGGAGTAAATTCCCCGGTTCGTGCATTCAAGTCGGTTGGCGGCGAGCCTTTCTTCACCCAGCGCGCTGACGGCCCCTATCTCTGGGATGTCGAGGGCAAGCGCTATATCGATTATGTCGGCTCATGGGGGCCGATGATTGTCGGCCACAACCATCACGCCGTACGCGAGGCGGTCGCCAAGGCCATTGGCAACGGGCTGTCCTTTGGAACCCCCTGCCCGGCCGAGATCACGATGGCCGAGACGATCAGCAAGCTGGTTCCGTCGATCGAAGTCTCGCGCATGGTCAATTCAGGCACCGAGGCGACGATGTCGGCAATTCGCCTCGCCCGCGGCTTTACCGGTCGTTCGCGCATCGTCAAGTTCGAGGGTTGCTACCACGGTCACGCTGATGCCTTCCTGGTCAAAGCGGGATCCGGTGCGCTGACCTTCGGCACCCCGACCTCACCGGGAGTGCCCAAGGCGCTGGCCGACCTGACCCTGACCCTGCCGTTCAACGATTTCGATGCGGCCACACGAATGTTCGACGAAGTCGGCAGCGACATCGCCGGACTGATCGTCGAACCGGTTCCGGGCAACATGAACTGCATTCCGCCGCGGGATGGCTATCTGCAACATCTTCGCGATCTGTGCACGAAACACGGTGCACTGCTGATCTTCGACGAAGTCATGACCGGCTTTCGCGTGGCCCTCGGCGGCGCGCAGGCGCATTACGGCGTCAGTCCCGACCTCACCACGCTCGGCAAGATCATCGGCGGCGGCATGCCGGTCGGTGCCTACGGCGGCAAGCGCGAGATCATGAATCAGATTGCGCCGGCCGGACCGATCTACCAGGCCGGTACCCTGAGCGGAAATCCGGTGGCGATGGCCGCCGGTCTGGCCATGCTCGAACTGATCCAGGCACCGGGATTCCACGCCGAGCTGAGCCGTCGCACGCAACTGCTGGTGGATGGCCTGCAGGCGCTTGCTGATGGCGAAGGGATTCCGTTTTCGACCACGCGTGTCGGCGGCATGTTTGGTTTGTTCTTCAGCAACGAAAAGATCGAGACCTATGCGCAGGCGACGGCTTGTGACACGGTCCGTTTCAACCGTTTTTTCAAGGCCATGCTCGATCGTGGAGTCTATCTCGCACCTTCGGCGTACGAGGCTGGTTTCATGTCGATGGCCCACGACGAACAGATCATCGCCGATACGCTCAGAATCGCTCGTGACGCGTTCAAGTCACTGGCGACTTAGACGGCAGCTCAAGCTATCGCCGATTGCGCCCAACCTTCACTTTCGCGGAGATTCAACCATGCGCTTTGAGACACTTGCCGTACATGCCGGCGGTGAAAGCGATGTCACGACCGGGGCAGTCGCCCCGCCGATCCATCTCGCGACGACCTTCCGGCATGGCCCGATGGCCGAGCGCATCGCCGGCTACGAGTATCAGCGCGAGGGCAACCCGACCAATGATCGGTTGTGCGCGGCGATTGCCGGACTGGAAGGCGGCGCAACAGCCCTGACCTTCGCCTCCGGCATGGCCGCAATCAGTTGCCTGCTCGAATCATTGCAAGCGGGTTCGCATATTGCGGTACCGGATGATTGCTACACCGGTCTGCGCGTCCTCGGCGCGGAGTTTCTTCCGCAACGCGGCGTTCGCGTGAGCACGGTTGACATGTCCGACCTCGATGCACTCGATCGACTTTGCCAGGCCGGCGTCGACCTGATCTGGGCCGAAACGCCTTCGAATCCACGCATGAAGATCAGCGATATCCAGGCGCTGGCCGGAATCGCAAAAGCGCACGGCAGCGTGCTCGTTTGCGACAACACGTTCGCCTCGCCGGTGTTGCAGCGTCCGCTCGAACACGGTGCCGATATCGTCATGCATTCGACGACCAAGTATTTCGGCGGCCACAGCGATGTGCTCGGAGGCGCGCTGGTCTTCAAGCGCGCGGACAGCTGGCACGAACGTATTGCCCATCGTCTGCATATCACCGGTGCAGTCCTGGCTCCGTTCAGCGCCTGGCTGACCTTGCGCGGGTGTCGCTCATTGCCGGCACGCATGGCGATGCACTGTGCAAATGCGCGTGCGGTCGCCGGCTTCCTTGCCGCGCATCCCGCCATCGAGCGGGTAAATTATCCCGGCCTGGCCAGTCATCCGGGACATGCGATTGCGTTGCGCCAGATGAGCGATTTCGGTGGCATGCTCAGCATCGAATTGCGCGGTGGGCACAATGCGGCGGTCACGCTGGCCGGGCGATTGAAGGTATTCACCAATGCCACCTCGCTCGGCGGATGCGAATCCTTGATTGAACATCGCGCCTCCGTTGAGGGCGCCAATCCGACTTCGCCAGAAAATCTGCTGCGTCTATCGATCGGACTTGAGCATCCTGACGACCTGATCGCCGATCTTTCCCATGCGCTTGAATAACGGCCTCTTGGGGAAATATTTTGGTGACAGGAATCCGTCGAGTCCGGTGTGCTCCATCGCCCGAGACTCGAAGCCCAATTGGAATCTGGAAGACGGCACTATCTTAATCCTTCAAGGAACCGGTAGGTTGGCGCTGAGCGCCAGCGAAGCCCAACATCGGGATTCACAGACTCGCCACTACGCCGAGGAAGATGGCACCGTTGGGCTTCGCTGGCGCTCAGCACCAACCTACGATCTCAGCCCAACCTGCGAAATTGCGCAAGCCCTCGAATAGTCCCGACTCAGCCGGATAGCAATGCCAGCGCTGATCGCAATTTTTGCAATCCAGCCGCGACGTCGGCGCTTTCGATATTCAATGCCGGCACGAAACGCAACACGTCCGGCCCCGCCTGCAGCAGCAACAAGCCTTCGCGAGCCGCTGCATCAAGGATCTCGCCTCCGCGCTGGGCCCACGCCGGCGCAAGCAAGGCACCAAGCATCAATCCGCGCCCGCGAATTTGCGCGAATACGCCGAGTTCGCTACCGATGGCTTGCAGGCCTTCGCGCAATTGCTGCGAACGCTGTTCGACATTGCTGGCGATCAACGGCGAAGCCAGGCGTCGCAAGGCCACACGCGCCACTGCGGCAGCCAGCGGATTGCCGCCGAACGTCGTACCGTGAGAACCGAACTGCATCGCCTCCGCAGCCTTTGGACCTACCAGCATCGCGCCGATCGGGAAACCGCAACCCAATGCCTTGGCCAGGGTCATGACATCGGGTTGCATACCGGACCATTGATGCGCCCAGAGCTTGCCGCTGCGGCCCATGCCCGACTGGATCTCGTCAAACACGAGCAAGGCACCAAGCGCATCGCAGCGTTCGCGCAGCGCCTGCAGGAATCCGTCCGTCGCCGGAACCACACCGCCCTCGCCCTGGATCGGTTCGACCAGCACGCCGGCAACATCGTCGGTCAGCACTTGATCCAGCGCGGCGATGTCGTTGAAAGCCGAGTAGCGGAATCCGCCGGGAAGAGGCTCGTAACCCTGCTGGTATTTCGGCTGTGCCGTTGCGGTGACGGCCGCCAGCGTGCGTCCGTGGAAAGAGCCGGCGAAACTCAGGATCACGCGCCGATCCGGCCCACGGCCCTGATCGGCCGCATGTTTGCGCACCAGCTTGATGGCCGCTTCGTTGGCTTCCGTTCCCGAATTGCACAGGAAGACGTGCCTGGCGAAACCGCTCGCCGCGACGAGTTCTTCGGCTAGCCGGATCGGCGGTTCGGAAAAGTACACATTGCTGGTGTGCCAGAGCTTGCCGGCCTGCGCGTGAAGGACGGCAAGGATCTCCGCATCGCCATGACCCAGCGCGTTGACGGCAATGCCGGCGGCGAAATCGATGTACTCCTTGCCCTCAAGATCCCATACCCGCGAGCCCTTGCCGTGATCCAGGATCAGCGCGCGCTGGCGATAGATCGGCAGCTGGTTTTCCTGCGCCGTGGCGATCAGTTCGGAAGTTTCACTCATGCCTGGCTTTTCCGGGATACCTGCGCGATCGGATTCGAATCAGGGCGCCGACAACGGGCACACCGATTGCCCAAGCGTATCCGTACGCAGATCGGGCTCGATGGCCAATGCGGCATTCGTTTCGGCAGCAGCGATCGCCTGCGGGACATAACTTGCAATCACGCCGGCCAGCAACGGATTGCAATTGTTGCTCGTGGCGTAGTTGGTGATGCTCACGCCAGGCGGCATCAGGTCGACACTGTAGACGCCATCCGTACCGTCGTTCTGCATGAGGTAATCGAGCGAATAGGCGAGGCTGACGCCCGTCAGGTTGATCGTGCAATTGCCGAGAACCGTCGTGGTGACCGGAATGGCGATATTGGTTGCGCTGCCAGGGCCGGCAAACGCGCCAGTGACGAAACTGCCCGAAAAAATACCGGCCTGCATGGTCACGCCACAACCGTCAACTCCGCCGCCGCAACCATTGGTTGTCTGGCAGATCGTGTAACCGACGCCGGATTGACTTCCCGATCTCGGGGCAATGCAGGCGGTCGTGCCATCGATGCTCGTGCGTATCGATTCAAGAAACTGCGGTTTGGTTTTTGCCGTCACCCAGCAGGCCTCGAAACCATCGTGGATCAGCAGATCGGCTGCGGCAACCGGCGCCGCGAATGCAGCCAGAATGAGGGCGGCGCCCGCACTGAATCGAATACTGTTGAACATGGTTGTCTCTCCGGAAGATCGCCGATTCTGGGCCTGCGCTGGCGAATGCGCCATGCCTAATCGAGAAAGAGATCAGGCAACAAGGGTTTTCCGGGCGACACCGCGTAGCGACCGAGATCCGTCACCCCGTGCGCCGCCAGCACTTCATCATCGATCAAAAATCCGCCCGTCTGTTCGCGACTCGGCCTGGTCAGGATCACATGGGCGGCATCCGCGACGATCTCCGGTGTCCGCGCATTTTCGGTGTTGACGCCGGGAATCATGTTCAGCGC
Organism: Lysobacterales bacterium; assembly: GCA_016721015.1. GTDB lineage: Bacteria > Pseudomonadota > Gammaproteobacteria > Xanthomonadales > Rhodanobacteraceae > Dokdonella. The sequence continues at coordinate 28,268 of JADKJL010000005.1, read as the reverse complement.
ATCGGTCGCGATCACCGTGCGTGGCCACAACGCGTTGACCGCAATGCCGATTTCCCGGAATTCGGCGGCCATTCCCAGCACGCACAGACTCATGCCGTACTTGGCCATCGTGTAGGCGACATGCGGGGCAAACCACTTCGGATCCATCGACAGCGGTGGCGACAAGTTCAGAATGTGCGGATTGGCCGCCTGCCTGAGATGAGGCAGACATGCCTGCGAACACAGGAACGTGCCGCGTGCATTGACCTGGTGCATGAGGTCGTAGCGCTTCATGGGCGTATCGGCCGTGCCACGCAACCAGATCGCGCTGGCGTTGTTTACCAGAATATCAATGCCGCCGAATCGCTTGACTGCTTCGGCCACGGCGGCGGCGACGCTCTCCTCCTCGCGGATATCGACCTGCAACGGCAATGCCTGGCCACCCGCCGCCTCGATCTCGGCGGCAGCGCTGTAAATCGTGCCCGGCAGTTTCGGATTGGCCACCGCACTTTTGGCGGCGATCACGATGTTGGCTCCATCCCGCGCCGCACGCTTGGCAATAGCCAAGCCGATGCCGCGCGAGGCGCCGGTGATGAACAGGGTTTTGCCTTTCAGTGTGCTCATGTCGATCTCCTTCAACCGCTCTGGAAGCGCGGCAGGTAGTGCATCAATTGGGTGAGCCGTTCGATGGGATCGGACATCTGCAGCAGCAGTTGCCGCTCGGCCTGCTCCAGCGGAAGCGCTTCGGCGAGCCGGTAAGCCACCCACGCCGCATCATCATAGCGGGCTCGCTCGATCAACGCGTATTCGCCACCCGCCTGCTCGTGGAATCGTTCAAGGATGGTCGCCAGCAAGCCACACTCGGCCGGAACCGGTTGCATTTCGGCATCCTCGATCCATTCGACCTGGGCATGGATCAATCCATTGTCGCGAACGCGCGTCTGCTGCACGCGAAATCGGCGATCGCCACGAGCGAGGATGCCAAGCAGGCCATCGGAACCGGTGTGGAAATCGACGATGCGGGCGAGTGTCCCGATGGCCGCAGGCGTCGCAGGCTGGCCAACTTCCCCGCCGTCGAGGATCAGGCAGACTCCAAATCCCGAATCATTGCGCGCGCAATCACGGATCATGTCGAGATAGCGACGCTCAAAGATGCGCAGGCTAATCGCACCCTCCGGAAACAAGACCGACGACAGTGGAAACAGCGGCAGATCGGATCCGCTCATGCCGCGATCAAGCGCCAAGCCGATCCGCGAATCGACGCGGTGCAGCTTCGAATCCGCCATTCGACATGAACACGACATGGTCGCCAGGGCGGGCTGCTGAATGCACTGCATCGATCAGCGCATCGACATCGGCGACTGCCTGCGCGCGACCGCCAAGCGCGTCGATCACTTTCTGCGCATCCCACGGCAACTCTGGACGACGCAACAGGAAAACCCGATCGGCGCCGGCCAGGGATGGCGCCAATTGCGCGGCATGTGCGCCGAGCCGCATCGAATTGGATCGCGGCTCGATCGCGACAAGAATGCGGGCGTTCCCGACTTTCGCGCGCAGTCCGGCCAGGGTCGTCTCGATCGCGGTCGGATGATGGGCAAAATCGTCGTAGACAACGATGCCGTCGCACTCGGCGATCTGTTCCATGCGTCGCTTCACACTGAGGAATTCCGCAAACGCCGGGAACAGCGCTGCGACATCGGCTCCGGCGGCCCGCACGGCGGCGAGCGCAGCGAGTGCATTCATGACGCTGTGGCGCCCGAGCAAGGGCCAGCGCACCGTTCCGATCAGGCTGCCCCTGTGCCTGACTTCGAAAACCGAACCGTCCGCCTCAAGCAGACTTGCACGCCAGTCGCCGGCATCAATGCCGAAGCTCTCGACGCGCGACCAGCAGCCCATCGCCAGCACCTCGGCCAGGTGCTTGTCTTCGGCATTGACGATGATCAGGCCATTGCCGGGAATGATGCGAACCAGATGATGGAACTGGCGCTGGATCGCCGCGACATCGGGAAAGATGTCGGCGTGGTCGAACTCGAGGTTGTTGAGGATCGCGATCGAAGGGCGGTAGTGGACGAACTTCGAGCGCTTGTCGAAAAAAGCGGTGTCGTATTCGTCGGCCTCGATGACAAACGGCGCGCCTTTGCCGAGCCTGGCCGAGACCGGGAAATTGCCGGGCACGCCGCCGATCAGGAACCCCGGATCGAGGCCGGCAGCCTCGAGCAACCAGGCGATCAGCGAGGTTGTTGTGGTCTTGCCATGCGTACCCGCCACGGCGACCACGCGTCTCGGGCCAAGCAGTTGTTCGCCCAGCCATTGCGGGCCGGAGATGTAGGCCAGGCGCTGGTCTAGGACGTGTTCGATGGCGGCGTTGCCTCGTGACAGCGCATTGCCGACGATGACCTGATCGGTGTCGGCGGCGATGTTTTCAGCCGTGTAACCGGGCTTGAGTGCGATCCCGAGCGATTCGAGCTGGGTGCTCATCGGTGGATAGACATTGCTGTCGCTGCCTTCCACGTCATGACCGAGCTCGCGCGCCAGCGCGGCGATGCCGCCCATGAAGGTGCCGCAGATTCCGAGGATATGGAGTTTCATGCGGAGAGTGTAGCGGTTGCCAGTTAGCGTGAAAGCGGTGAGCAGTCAGCGGGGAAAGCGGAGCAAGCAAAATCCGTTTCGCCGCAAACCCGTAGGAGCCCCTTCAGGAGCGAGGTTTTTGCACGGGAATGGGGAATGGGGAATGGGGAATCGGGAATCGGGAAGAGCACAAGCCTCGCCGAGCGGTGAGCGGTGAGCGGTGCAAGCATCGCAATACCCGCCTGTTGTCAACAAACTCGATTGTTACGGCGATCAAAAAGATTGCCTGATACGCTTTTCCCGCTCACCGCTTACGGCTCTTCCGCTTCCCGGATCCCATGCTCAAACAGGAGTCGCGAAAAGAATGCGGCTCAAGGCGAAATCGGCAACCGCCCAGGCCAGCGCCAGCGAGAATCCGAGCCAGAATGGTGCATCGATCGCTTGCCGGACATTGTGCGCATCCACCGTGATCTTCCACACGAGGACGCCGAGTCCAAGCCAGGCTATCAAGGTCTGCGCCGGACTAAGCACGGCCTCGGCATTTTCCGGCGTGCCGAACAACCAGGCCAGCGGAATGATCAGTACCGAGAACACCATCGAGCATCCAACCAGGGCGATCGCGGTCTGGACGTAGCGACTGAGCAGGCCGCGAATGGCGAGCGCAAGCCAGCACAGGGCGAGCAGCAGTGTTGTCGAAAACAGGCTGCGCGCGAGCGCGTCGTCACCGATATCAAGCAGGTTCGCCGTCGTCAAATCCAGAATGATGCTGGCCGCGAGCAAGACAATCAGCAAACGCGGGTTATGCGGAAGATCCTGCGGGCCACCGCGGAAGCGACAGAGATTGGCGATTCTTGCGAGTAGTTCCGACATCAGCGATCGTGGCTCACGCCGCCCTTCCACGGTCACTGACGTTCGTGCCTCGTCGAAATCGCGCGCATGGGTCGACGAAGGGGATCGGCTTCAAGTCGGTAGCGCGCCGAGGATGCGCTGAAATACCTCATTGAGTTCGCCGACGCCGTTCACCGTCACCAGCTTGCCGATTTCGGCAAAATGGTCGGCAACCGGCGCGGTTTGCTCGGCATACACCCGCAATCGCGCACGCACAGTTTCCGGCGTGTCATCGAGTCGCCCTTCGGCCGCCGCGCGACCGGCGATGCGCTCGACGATCAGTTCGTTCGGCACCTCAAGCTTGACCGCCACATCCAGCGGCTGGCCGAGGCGATCGAGCAGGGCTTCGAGCGCCGCACACTGGGCCACGTTGCGCGGGTAACCATCAAGGATGAAACCCGCTTTGGCATCGTCCTGGGCGACACGCTCTTCCAGCATGCCGAGAACAATGTCGTCGGAGACCAGGCCACCCGCATCCATCACGGCCTTGGCCTGCATGCCGAGTGGCGTTCCGGCCTTGACCGCGGCGCGCAGCAGGTCGCCGGTGGAAACATGCGGGATGCCCAAAGTGTCCCGGAGCATGGCCGCCTGGGTGCCTTTGCCCGAACCGGGCGCGCCGAGTAGCACGAGTCGCATACAGATCCTTGAGGTGACGCACGACCGCGGAAATTCCACGACGCTGCGCTAGACTTTGAGCGGGAAAACCCGGCGTAAAGCTATCCGCTGGAGCCATCGCAGTCAAACCGTCACACTGCCCCCTTCCGATCCCCTAGGAGCCGCCTCGATGCAAGGCAACCTGTTGTATGCGCAGTCCGGCGGCGTCACCGCCGTCATCAATGCCAGCGCTTGCGCCGTTATCGAAACCGCACGCAAGCACAAGGTCCGTGTCTACGCAGCCCGCAACGGCATCATTGGCGCCTTGCGCGAAGAGCTCATCGACACCTCGAAGGAGTCCGCGAGCGCAATCGCGGCATTGCGTCACACCCCCGGCGGTGCGTTCGGCTCGTGCCGCTTCAAGCTCAAGTCGATCGAGCAGAGTCGACCCCAGTACGAACGTCTGATCGACGTGCTGCGTGCCCACGACATCCGCTGGTTCCTTTACAACGGCGGCAACGATTCGGCCGACACGGCCAACAAGATCTCGCAGATTGGCAAGGCGCTTGGCCATGACGTCAAGGTGATCGGTGTACCCAAAACCGTCGACAACGATCTCGCCGTGACCGACTGCTGCCCCGGATTCGGCTCGGTGGCCAAGTACACGGCAGTTTCGGTACTGGAGGCGAGCCTCGATGTCGCCTCCATGGCCGAGTCCTCGACCAAGGTCTTCGTCATGGAGGTCATGGGTCGTCACGCTGGCTGGATCGCCGCCGCCGCAGGTCTGGCTGGCAAATCCGCCGACGAGGCCCCGCACATCATCCTGTTCCCCGAAATCCCGTTTGACGAGGAAACGTTTCTGGCCCGGGTCAAGGCAACGGTTGATCGCGTTGGATGGTGCACCGTGGTCGTTTCCGAAGGTGTGCGCAACAAGGAAGGCAAGTTCCTCTCCGAGGTCGGCACGCGTGATGCGTTCGGCCATGCGCAGCTCGGCGGCGTCGCGCCCCTGCTTGCCGACCTGGTCAAGCAGAAGCTCGGCTACAAATACCACTGGGCCCTGCCGGACTACCTGCAACGCTCGGCCCGGCACATCGCCTCGAAGACCGATGTCGAGCAGGCGTATGCGGTCGGCAAGGCCGGCGTCGAATACGCCCTGGCCGGCAAGAACGCGGTGATGCCGGTGATCGTGCGCAGCTCGGATGCGCCGTATCGCTGGAAGATCGAGCCTGCCCCGTTGAGCAAGGTCGCCAACCACGAGAAGAAGCTGCCCAAGAACTACATCAGTCGCGACGGCTACGGCATTACCGATGCGGCCCGCCGCTATCTGGAACCGCTGATCCGTGGCGAAGATCCGCCACCCTACGGCAAGGACGGCCTGCCGAAGTACGTGCGCCTGAAGAATGTGGCCGTGAAGCAAAAGCTTCCCGCGTATTCGATTTCCGATTGATCCCGGGAAAAACCCGGCGCGCAATGGATGCTGCACTGCAAGGCTGTGATGGTTGCGCAGGCGCGGCTATACTCGACCGGTTAGGGATGGCCTGATCCGGGCCGCATACCGGCGTTCGCCAGCATGCGGCAGCGGCACGGCGACCATCCCTGGTGGGGTCTCCAGTGGTTTTTTCCTTTGCTTGCCTGCTCCTTGGGAGGAATGATGTTGCAGCAACATGGTTTACTGTTTTCACTGATCTGCGCGGTTCTCGCCATCGTCTATGGCGCATGGTCGATACGCTGGATCCTGTCCAAGCCGGCCGGCAATGAGCGCATGCAGGAGATCGCCGCGGCGATCCAGCTCGGTGCACGCGCCTACCTCAACCGCCAGTACCTGACGATTTCAATTGTCGGCGTGGTTCTGCTGATTGCGATCGGCTTCGCCCTGAACTGGCTGAGCGCGATCGGCTTCGCAATCGGCGCGATCCTGTCCGGCCTGACCGGCTACATCGGCATGAACGTTTCGGTTCGCGCCAACGTGCGTACGGCCGAAGCGGCCCGCAGTGGCATTGCTGCGGCTCTCGCGGTCGCCTTCCGTGGTGGCGCGATCACCGGCATGCTGGTCGTCGGTCTGGCCTTGCTCGGCGTCGCCGGCTACTACGTGCTGCTGGCGAAGATGGGCTACTCCACCCCTGAAGTCTTGCATGCGCTGATCGGCCTTGCCTTTGGCTCCTCGCTTATCTCGATCTTCGCCCGCCTAGGTGGCGGCATCTTCACCAAGGGCGCGGACGTCGGTGCGGATCTGGTCGGCAAGGTCGAAGCCGGCATCCCGGAAGATGATCCGCGCAACCCCGCCGTGATTGCCGACAACGTCGGTGACAACGTCGGCGACTGCGCCGGCATGGCCGCCGACCTGTTCGAGACCTACGCCGTCACCCTGATCGCGACGATGCTGCTTGGCGGCGTCATGTTTGCCGACAACGCGAATGCGGTGCTGTATCCGATCGTGCTCGGTGGTGTTTCGATCATCGCCTCGATCATCGGCACGTTCTTCGTCAAGACCAGCGAAGGCGGCAAGATCATGAATGCCCTGTACAAGGGCGTCATCGTCTCGGCCGTGCTGTCGGCGATCGCGTTCTGGTTTGTCACCCACGAGCTGTTTCCGATCGGCCTTGATGTCGGCAACGGCATCAGCATCTCGTCGAACAGCATCTTCTACTGCGCCCTGGTCGGCCTGGTTCTCACCGGCGCCATGGTCGTCATCACCGAGTACTACACGGCCACCGAATACGCACCAGTCCGCCACATCGCGCAGGCCTCGACCACGGGCCATGCGACCAACATCATCGCCGGCATTGGCATCTCGATGAAGTCGACCGCCTATCCGGTGCTTTCGGTGTGTGCGGCGATCTGGGCGGCCTACTCCTTCGGCGGTCTCTACGGCATTGCCGTCGCTGCAACGGCGATGTTGTCAATGACCGGCATGATCGTCGCGCTTGATGCCTACGGCCCGATCACCGACAACGCCGGTGGCATCGCCGAAATGGCCGACATGCCGCCCGAAGTCCGCGCCGTGACCGATCCGCTCGACGCGGTCGGCAACACGACCAAGGCCGTGACCAAGGGTTATGCGATTGGCTCGGCCGGCCTTGCGGCACTGGTGCTGTTTGCCGACTACACGCACACCCTTGACGTCACCGCAGCGGCCAAAGCAGCCATCACCGGTATCGCCGCTCCGATATACACCTTCGACATCTCCAACCACTACGTCATCATCGGCCTGCTGATCGGCGGACTGATCCCGTATCTGTTCGGTGCGATGGCGATGGAAGCGGTCGGTCGCGCGGCCGCTTCGGTGGTCGAGGAAGTTCGTCGCCAGTTCCGCGAGATCAAGGGCATCATGGAAGGCACAACCAAGCCCGACTACTCGCGCGCGGTTGACCTGCTGACCAAGGCGGCGATCAAGGAAATGATGATTCCGTCCCTGCTGCCTGTGCTCGTCCCGGTTGTCGTCGGCTTCGGCTTCGGCTGGATTGGCGGCCCGATGGCGGGCGCCCAGGCGCTCGGTGGCGTGCTGATCGGCACGATCATCACCGGCCTGTTCGTCGCAATCTCGATGACCACCGGCGGCGGCGCCTGGGACAATGCCAAGAAGTACATCGAAGATGGCAACCATGGCGGCAAGGGTTCCGACGCGCACAAGGCCGCGGTCACCGGCGATACCGTCGGCGACCCGTACAAGGACACCGCCGGCCCGGCCGTGAATCCGCTGATCAAGATCATCAACATCGTCGCCCTGCTGCTGGTGCCCTTGCTTTGATCTTCTGATTTACGCGTTTGAGCTGCGTCAACAAAAGCCCCCGGACTCCGGGGGCTTTTTTGTGGCTTCCACCCGGCAACTACCCAAGCCACGCGGAGCGAGCGTCGTGGGAGCGGTTTCAACCGCGATGCTCTTGCTTTTCTGATCTCCGGCAAAGGGCATCGCGACTGAAGTCGCTCCCACGAGCTTTCAAGGTTGAAGCAAGCGAGTCAGGGCTTTCTGTGGGAGCGGTTTCAACCGCGATGCTCTTGCTCGTCTGATCTCCGGCAAAGGGCATCGCGACTGAAGTCGCTCCCACGAGCCTTCGGGGTTGAAGCAGACAGGTCAGGGCATTCTGTGGGAGCGGTTTCAACCGCGATGCTCTTGCTCGTCTGATCTCCGGCAAAGGGCATCGCGACTGAAGTCGCTCCCACGAGCCTTCGGGGTTGAATCCAGGAATCCAGCGAATCAGGGCTTTCTGTGGGAGCGGTTTCAACCGCGATGCTCTTGCTCGTCTGATCTCCGGCAAAGGGCATCGCGACTGAAGTCGCTCCCACGAGCCTTCGAGGTTGAAGCAAGCGAGTCAGGGCTTTTTGTGGGAGCGGTTTCGAGGGCGATGCTCTTGGTCGTCTGATCTCCGGCAAAGGGCATCGCGACTGAAGTCGCTCCCACGAGCCTTCAAGGTTGAATCCAGCGAATCAGGGCTTTCTGTGGGAGCGGTTTCAACCGCGATGCTCTTGCTTTTCTGATCTCCGGCAAAGGGCATCGCGACTGAAGTCGCTCCCACGAGCCTTCGAGGTTGAATCCAGCGAATCAGGGCTTTCTGTGGGAGCGGTTTCAACCGCGATGCCTCGCTCCCTGATCTCCGGCAAAGGGCATCGCGACTGAAGTCGCTCCCACGAGCCTTCGAGGTTGAATCCAGCGAATCAGGGCTTTCTGTGGGAGCGGTTTCAACCGCGATGCTCTTGCTTTTCTGATCTCCGGCAAAGGGCATCGCGACTGAAGTCGCTCCCACGAGCCTTCGGGGTTGGATCCAGCGAATCAGGGCTTTCTGTGGGAGCGGTTTCGACCGCGATGCTCTTGCTTTTCTGATCTCCGGCGAAGGGCATCGCGACTGAAGTCGCTCCCACGAGCCTTCGGGGTTGAAGCCAGCAGGGCTGACAGGTTTTTTGTGGAGCGGTTTCAACCGCGCTGCTCTTGCTCTTCTGCTCTCCGGCAAAGGGCATCGCGACTGAAGTCGCTCCCACGAGCCTTCGAGGTTGAATCCAGCGAATCAGGGCTTTCTGTGGGAGCGGTTTCAACCGCGATGCTCTTGCTTTTCTGATCTCCGGCGAAGGGCATCGCGACTGAAGTCGCTCCCACGAGCCTTCGAGGTTGAAGCAAGCAGGTCAGGGCTTTCGCGAAACCAGACCGCGCAGCTTGCCCATGGCGTCACCAATCCGATTGAAGCGTGCGCCGATCCCATATTCGCGCTTGAGCATGGCGATGTCTTCCTGCTGACGCGCGTGGATCTGCGATTCCCAGCGCCGCTTGACCTCTTCATGGTGGACGCGGGCGCGAAGTTGACTTCGATAATCCTCCGGCAACACCTCCCGCAACATCTCGGTCGGTTCGCGCATCAGGTAGCGACCGATTTCGTCGTACAAGGTTTCATTGACCTGGTCGGGCGCAACCGTCTTGGTCACGGCCGAAAAGTCATCAAAATTCGAGAAACTCATGCGCAACTGGCCACTGGCCGCGTCGGCGAAAAAAGAGGCGGTCAATGGAATTCGACCCTTCGCCTTGAACGTCGCTCCAGAAATCTCCCCGGAAGCATCCTTGGCTGCCGCCAACGGTGCGCCGAGCCGATGTCGCTGGAACAAGGCGGAAACCGCGCGTACGCGTGCCGAGCCCTCGATCTGCACGTTCGGACATTCGGAGCTCGCCACCGCGGCAAAAAACGACACGGTGATTTCCTTCGAGGAAGGCTGGCGCGCCTCGCGAACCTCGTATTCGTGTTCGACATAGGCGACCACATCACCGTAACCAGCCAGCGAGTGACGAATCGCGATCTTCGGCTGCAACTGCTTGAGCTTGGCGGCGAGCTCGGTGAGATAGGCGAACAGGTTGCCCATCGCCGGCTCAAGCACCTTTCGATACGCCAGCTCACGCGCAGCCTTCAGCGCAACCAAGTCTTCATCGTTCGACTTGCGCCGCTGAGCTTCATCTTCAAGTTCATCAAGCAAACCCACAATCAGCCTCCCACCGATGGTGCTCAATCATGTCGGCGACATTCTGTCTCGACATCATTGCGCAATGCGTCCGTTTGCTGTGACCGGCTTGCGGACGATAGCCCCGACGAAAGCATGAAGCAAGAATTCTGCCAAGACGAGCCTCGCCGGGCGGCAAGTCACTCCAGGTCAATAGTCGACGAACCCGACCGGGGTCGGCGAACCATAAGCGGGTCACGACCCAACTCGAGCCTCGTCCATCCCAATCGGATCGCAGCGAGCGCAGTGCGTGCCGGCGTGCCCCCAATGGCATCGGCTTTCGCATTGCCTCCTGTTGCTCGATTTCATCCGGCCCGATTCTCAAAAAAGAATCCGAAGCCCCGATACAATCCAAGGTTCACGCAACCCGCCACGGACGCCGGCCATGATCGCTCCCGCCGAATCGGTACTTGTCCTGGGCTCGGCCGGCTTCATCGGCTCGGCCTTGTGTTCGCACCTGGCCAAGCTCGGCCATCATGTTTTCGGATTCGGGCGCTCCGAAGCGGACGGCATGCATGCAGGAATCACCCATATCCGTGGTTCGATCGAGGATCGTCAACTGCTTCGCGAGGCATTGGGCCAATGCGGGAGCGTTGTTTATGCCGCGTCGATGACGACACCGGGTGTTTCCGCGCGGGATCCTTCGCTCGAGATTCTCGGCAACCTGCTACCACTGACCCGGTTGATCGAATGTGCCGGCGACTTTCCCCAGCGCCGAATCGTCTACCTGTCCTCCGGCGGCGCCGTCTACGGCGACGACGCGGCCGACGTCAGCGAGTCCCGAGCACTCCGGCCACGATCCTATTACGGCGCAGGAAAGGCCGCAGGCGAAGCGTTTCTGCATGCCTGTGTCGCGACCAGTGACTGGTCGGCTGTCGTCTTGCGACCCAGCAATCTTTACGGTCCCGGTCAGAAAGTGACCAAGGGATTTGCCATCGTGCCAACGATGTTCGACCGCGCGCGTGATGGCAAGCCATTCCAGATCTGGGGAGACGGATCGACAATCCGCGACTATTGCTACATCGACGATCTCGTCGAAGCGGTGTCTTCGTCGCTATTCACACCGACAAAGCAGTCGTTCAATGTCTACAATGTGGCCAGCGGGCAAACGGCGTCGATTCTCGAACTGATCGACGCCTGCCAGATTGCCAGCGGTCGAACCATAAGAACAGAATTTCGTCCGCCGCGAGGCGTCGACGTCGCCTGCGTCTCGCCAACCCGTCAGCGCATCGCCGATGAGCTGGGCTGGACGGCACGCGTCGACCTCGCCAGCGGACTGCAACGAACCTGGGATTGGTATCAATCTCAGAGAAGTGCCTGAATCCCGCAACGAGAGCTTGTCGAATGCCCCATCCATCCACGCCACCCGCTGTCGATGTCTCTGTCGTTGTGCCGGTATTCGGCGGCAGCGACGCGCTGGCGGAACTGCATCAGCGCCTGGCGGCAAGCATGGCGGAAGCGGGGTTGTCGTGGGAATTGATCCTGGTCGACGACCGCGGGCGTGCGCAATCCTGGCCCGCGATACGTGCATTGGCGAACACCCGTCCAGAAGTGACCGGTCTGCGCCTCAGCCGGAATTTCGGCCAACACGCGGCGACCATCTGTGGCATCGAGCACGCGCGCGGACGGTGGATCGTCACCATGGATGATGATCTGGAACATCCACCCGAAGCGATCACCTCGATGCTGGCAGCCGGCAATGAGGAAACACCCCTGGTATATGGGTTGTTCCCACGCCGTACCCATTCGGGTGTCCGCAACCTGAGTTCCGAACTGATGCGCTGGACGCTGAAGCGCGCCTTTCCCGACCTCAACGAACACTACTCGTCGTTTCGCGCGATCCATGCCCCGCTGGCGCGCCAGCTGACCGGATTTCGCCTTGCGAGACCCTATATCGATGGCATGCTTTCGTGGATGACTTCGTCTGCGCAAACCGTCGAAGTCACCCACGGCGAACGCCAGCACGGCGAGAGTGCCTACACGTGGCGCAAGCTGATTTCCCACGCGGTGAACATCTTCGTCACGTTTTCGCACTTGCCGCTGCGCATCGCCAGTTACGGTGGTGCGGCACTCGCCATCCTCAATTTTCTATACATGACGTATATCGTATGGGCGTATTTCACCAGCAGAATCATCAACCCCGGCTACACGTCGTTGATGTCCGTGATCCTTTTCGCCTGCGGTGTTCAACTGCTTATTCTCGGCGTGCTCGGTGAATATGTCGCAAGACTGATGGGGGCTGCTTACAGAAAACCTGTCTACCTGATTGAAATACAGACGACTTCCGCATCAGATCAGGTTCGCAACAACCCATGATTATTGCCTTTGAATGTATCGAGGCCGCTGCCCTCAATCGGAATACCCCGGTCGCATGAAACCGTCGTATGGGCGCTGGATCAAGACAGGAGTTGGTATCGCGATCTCGATCGCCTGCCTCGTATTCATTTTCTCGAAGATCGATTCGAACAAGCTTCTGCAAGCACTGGAAAGCTTCAAATGGCCTTTCCTAGGCGCAGGAATCGCGGCGCTTGGCTTCGATTACACGCTGCGTATCGCTCGCTGGAGAATCATGTTGCTGGCTGCCGGCGCAAAAGTCTCGTTTGGCCGATGTGCCCCAGCATTTCTTGGCTCCATGGCGCTCAACAACCTATTGCCCCTCCGTGCCGGAGATATCGTTCGTGCCTTGGTCTTCCCTGCATCACTCAGAATTTCACGAGCCACCTCGACGGCGAGTCTGGTCCTTGAGCGACTCGTCGATCTTCTGGCATTGCTAGTCTGTCTGGGCATAGGCACCGCGCTGGCTCACAACCACCAGATCCCAGAAAATCAGCAACAGTGGATCACGCTCATCAGCGCGGCAGGCGTCGCTGCGCTTATCGCCATTTTTGCGTTCGCGGCTCCGATCGCACGCCTTTTGGCGACATTTACGAATCACCAAGATCGGCACAATCGGAAAAGGCTCTCACAACTCGCTTCGCAGCTCTCGCAACTACTGGCGAGTCTCGCACGAATGGCACGGCTGCGGACCCTTGCAGCAATCGGCAGCCTCTCACTGTTGATTTGGTTCGGAGAGGCGGGCCTGTTTCTGGCCTTGTTGCACGGATTTGGATTGGTGGCTACGCCACCATCAGCCTTGGTCATTATGGCAATCGCCACGCTCGCAACCTTGATTCCCTCCTCACCTGGCTATGTTGGCCCGTTCCATCTTGCCGCATTCTCGGCCGTCATTCTCTTTGGTGGATCCGAGCCTCAGGCGGCGGGGTTTGCTCTGCTTGCCCACTTGGCACTCTGGGTGCCTGTCACACTTGCCGGCGTGATCAGCATGACAGCCAATCCTAGCTTGTTCCGGCGTTCATATAAATTAGAAGAATCAAATGCTTGAATCAGGAAACCACTACGACGTTGCCATTGTTGGAGCCGGATTTACCGGTTTGGCGGCTGCGCTCGATCTAGCCAAATCCGGCAAGAAGGTTGTTGTTCTGGAGCGCGACGCTGCTCCCGGAGGGCTTGCCGGCACCTTCGAATTCAACGATGGCGTTAGGATCGAGAAGTTCTACCATCATTGGTTCAACAACGACGAATTTGTTCCGCAACTGGTCAACGAACTTGGGCTGAGTGGCGAAATGCTCACGCTCGCCTCAAAGACCGGCATGTACTACAACGGAAAACAGTGGCGTCTTTCCACGCCGTGGGATCTCATCCGCTTCACGCCGTTGTCCCTGGTGAGTCGCATTCGCCTCGGCCTGCTTGTGTTCCGCGTACGGCAAGTGAAGGATTGGAGATCCATTGAGAATCTGAGCATTCGCGAGTGGCTCGAACCACTATGCGGTGCGGAAGCGTTCCGGGTAGTTTGGGAGCCCTTGATCCGCGCAAAGTTTTCCATTTACGCCGATCAGGTAAGTGCCGTCTGGTTCTGGAAGAAGCTCGTGCTCCGTGGAAGTACGCGAGACAGCAAGGGCGGAGAGCAACTGGCCTATTTCAAGGGCGGATTCGGCCGTCTTGCTGAAGCCATGGTGGATGCCATTCGACGGGACGGTGGTGAAGTTCTTTACGGACAGCGCGTCACTGGCATCGATGTAGATGGCAAGAAGATTTCCCGACTAAACTCGACTGGCGGCGAGTATGCAGCGAACGAATATCTCTTCACGCCAGCATTTCCAGTAATCGCCGATCTCTTTCGGAATCACGTGAACACCACCGTTCTGGAACGCTGGCAGCGCGTCAACTACCTCGGAAACATGTGTCTGGTTCTCGAGCTTGATCGAAGCCTCTCGGATACCTATTGGCTCAACGTCAACGACCCAGGCTTTCCATTTGTCGGCGTCATCGAACACACCAATTTCGACCTTCCGGAAAATTACAAGCACAAACGCGTGGTATATCTATCCCGATATCTGCCAGTCGAGGATCCCTTGTGGGGCTACTCGGACGCACAATACCTTGAGTTTGCGACGGGGCATATCAAGCGAATGTTTCCCGCATTCGAGACTTCCTGGGTTCTTGACTATCGTATTTGGCGAGCCGAGTTCGCCCAGCCGATCACCGAGCGGGGCTATTCCGAATACCTTCCCGGCCCCGAAACACCATTCTGCAATGCCACGATCTCGACAATGGCGCATATCTATCCTGAAGATCGTGGAACGAATTACGCGATTCGCGAGGGTCGAATTGCCGCGAAGCGCATACAACAGTGTCTTCGTTGAGATCTTTTCGCGCATCACAATCTGCACAGGCTCCTCGGCCCTGGAGCTTCTGGCTCTCTCCCTTGGTCTGGCTGGTTCTTGCGTCTGTTCTGGTACTCGGCTATCAGGACAAGCTGTATTCGACGAGCATCGATTTAGCCATGCACGGCACGCTCATCTCAGAGCTCATGTCGAGCTGGTCCCTGCCTGATGCGAATGTAAATCTCGCGGAAATGGCCGTCTATCCACGCGTCGCCCATCAACTCGCATCGATCGCAAGTAAGCCGAGCGGCTCAGCGATCATGGGTATGCAGGAAATTGCAATCCTCTCGCTGTTCCTGCTCTGGACGATTGTCGGCATTAGTTTCTCCGGCCTCACGTACAAAAGATTCATCGCTGCACTTGCCACCCTGACGGCGATCGCCTTAGGTGGGCACCTAGGGTTTGGAATCGAGTACTTCGGCAACGAATTGATCGGCTCCTACTTCTATGCCCAACTGGTCGCTCAGTCGCTGGGCATGGCAATCCTTGGCGTCGCGATGCGCAGAGAATGGTCGACTCCGAACTCGAACGTGCCGATCGCATTGCTCAGCATTTGCATCCCTCTGCTAGCAAGCATTCATCTGTTGGCGGCCCTGGAGCTGCTGGGCACCTTGGCGATTCTGGCTTTGTTGCGCGCCTTGACGCCAGCCCCAACCGGCTTGATCTCAAGAATTCTGTCAAACGCTGGACTCTTTATCGGAAGCACTGTCCTTCTTGTTGCGAATCCTGACTTTCTGGCCATGGTTCGAATCAGCGCAAATAACGGCGGAATTTCGCTTCGTCATGTGACGAGCATCCTCGAGGTGGTGGGTCTGGCCACGCTCACCGCACTCGTTTGCTCGTTCATGATTTTTCAGTGGTGGAGAAAGCGCGATGGCTCGCACTCCTATCTGGATCTGCTCTTCAAGTACTTCGGCGCGTTCGGACTTTCGACAGCGAGCCTGTGTTTGACCCAGGTTTTCCTGCTGAAGTTCTTCGCCCTCGGGTCGCTGTATGCATGCCTCAAGTACGTTGTGGCCATGCAATCGCTTCTTGCCATTGCAACCGCCCTGTTTGTCGCACTTTGCGTTCGGGAAGCAGCCGCACGGCGCGTGACGGCGTACTCGAAATTGATTGGAATCCTGTTCGCGGCAGCCATGTGCATGTGCATTTTCTCGGGGCCAATAGCCGCCCGAACCGAGGCTCTTGTCGCCGCGGAAATCGATGCTCGTCAGTTTGCGTCTACGAGGATTGATCGTGCGCCAGCAAAGTATGATCTTGCGATTGGAATCAAGGATGTACCTGCCGTCGGCAACTACTTCCTATCGCACGGCATTCTTGGATCACCCAGCTTCGGCATTTCGATGGACGTCCTTTATTCGCGGATGCCAAGTCCCCCAGGGAAAGTTGGTCAGATACTCACCAGCCAAGGATCATACCCTTGGGACGTCGTCGGGTGCCGCCGAGGCAGCGCGGGAGCATTGATGGTGCTCGAGGGTGGCTGCGTATACGGGAGTTTCAGAGAACTTGAATGCAAGGGCGTCATCGACTTTGCATCGCAGGGAACGCTGGACATGGCAACGAGCGGTTTTTCCAACCCCGGTGCTGATGGTCGCTGGAGCGAGGGGTCAGCGGCGACACTGACCTGCAAACTGGGGCACCCAGCCCCGACCGTCGCCTATCTGGATACAGCAGGCCTTGTTTCCAGCACGCACTCACAACGCATGAGCGTTTCTATAAATGGCGAAGGCTCTCAAACAATCGACTATTCGGAGCAGGCCCCTTCACGCACAATCAAGATTCCGTTGCCAGGCGGCAATACTCCCGAGCTGATATTTCGGTTCGAATTTCCGGACGCCATCAGCCCGCACGAGCTTGGCATGAATACAGACGAGCGCAAGCTCGCTGTCATGATGTACAAACTTCGGTTTGAATAGAGCTCGTCCACCGCTCTCAGAAACACCAGAAAATTTGCGGCGCCTTGCTAGGAAAGTGCTGTTTCCAGCTCGCCCCTTAGATCAGCAACGTCCTCGACACCCACCGACAATCGAATCAATCCATCGCTGATACCGAGGCGTTTTCGATTAGCAGGGGGAACCGAGGCATGAGTCATGATAGCCGGGTGCTCGATCAGGCTTTCGACGCCGCCAAGTGATTCAGCCAATGCGAATAGCTTGCAGCGCTCGAGCATACGACGCGCCTTGCGAAGCCCACCCTTCACCTCAATCGAAATGATGCCGCCGAAGCCATCCATCTGGCGCTTGGCCAGCGCATTTTGCGGATGTGATTTCAAGCCCGGATATATTACCCGTTGAACTGCCGGATGCTTGTCCAGCCACTGCGCGAGGATCATCGCGCTTTCGCAGTGTGCTCGCATGCGCAGGTGCAGGGTCTTGAGACCACGCATCGCAAGGAAGGAATCAAACGGTCCAGCCACGGCGCCCACCGAGTTTTGCAGAAAGGTCATCTGTTCGGAGAGTTCAGCGTTCTCTCCCGCAACGACGATGCCGCCGACCATGTCGGAATGCCCATTGAGGTACTTGGTCGCCGAGTGCAGCACAAGATCCGCACCGTGCTCGAGGGGACGTTGCAACATCGGCGAACAGAATGTGTTGTCGACCACCAGGATCAATCCGTGCTTGCGGGCAAACGCGCCCAGCTTGGCCAGGTCGACGAGCTTCAGCATTGGATTTGTCGGTGTTTCCGCCCAGATCATCCGTGTGTTGGGTTTCAGGGCCGCTTTCAGCGCCTGCGAATCGTTGAGGTCAAGGAAGGTGAAGTCGAGGCCCGCCGATCGGCGTCGCACACGTTCGAACAATCGGTACGTGCCCCCATAGAGATCATCCATGGCGATGACATGACTACCCGAATCGAGTACATCGAGCACGGTGCTGGCCGCAGCGAGACCGGACGCAAATGCATACCCCTGACGCCCCCCTTCCAGGTCGGCCACGCAGCGCTCATAAGCCATGCGCGTCGGATTCTGCGATCGGGAATACTCGTAGCCCTGATGCACGCCGGGGCTTCTCTGCACATACGTCGAAGTGGCGTATATGGGCGTCATGATGGCGCCGGTCGATGGATCTGGGCTCTGGCCCGCATGGATGGCACGCGTACCAAGACCGTGGGGTGCAGACATCTTCTTGCTCTTGCTCATGTTCTGAGTTCCGATAGTGGTCACGACACTGGTGCGTGCGGGTGGCCTCGAACGCAACGAATCGTTTACTCGCCTATTGTAGCCGGCGCGCCTCAGTCGTTGCCTGCGCTCGCCAATTTTATCCGGCTCGAATCACGGGGTGACTTCGAAGCCGTTGGCGAATATGACCTCTGATCGGTAAACCCCGCTGTTAATCGCGTCGCGCCGAAACATGGGCCAATCAATATAACGTGCGTCGGCAATACTGTTGTTGAAGGTCCATGCGTAGACAGTCACAAAGGAACCCGAAAATCCGGGAACATTACTGTTGGTTCCCGAGCCAATCACTTCAAGCTTGCCATTTCCATCAATGTCAGCGATCGCAGCAGAGCTGTAAAGCCCATCACTGTTGGTCGAAAGGTTGAGCTTTCCCGCTGGAATCGGGCACCCTGTTGCAGCAGTCAGCTGCTCGCCATTTCGCTTCCAGATCACGAATTCGTTCGCTGAGGGAAGAATGACTTCCGGATCGGTATCGCCAAGCAGATTGGCGACAACAGGTGAAGCCTGCGTTCCATAGTGCAATGAATTTCCAGCACAGTCGGCTGGAATATTTGGTTGAAGTGGCCACCCCGGCAATTCTGTCCCGTCAGGCTTGAAGGCGTGGACGACACCCGTCACATCATCGTTTCGCAAGTTGTTCACAATACTTACCAAGCCGTTGACTCCAGAAAAGCGCGCCAACGCAGGTGAGGCGACGCGTGAAGCTTCGGCGGGCGTGGGTTGCGGCCAGCCTGGCAAATTCTGGCCATTGGATTGAACAGCAAGCATTTGCTTGGTGACCGGATGAACAACTGCACAGCTCGGAACGTCCCAGCACCTTCCGCTGCCCACCGAAATTGCCAGCTCACCGATCCCGCGAATATCGCCGATGGCGGGGGAGGAATAGATGACGTCATCGTACAGGCGCGGAAATCCCGGAAGCTCGCCACTGCCATCCCCATGCATCGCGCGCAACAAACCACCGTCAGGCAATGTAATCCCGGCCAACTGGTGGAAATTGCTGTCCGCGCCCACGATGATGTCCATCGTTCCATTGCGATCCAGATCAACGATCGAAGGAGACGACCAGATCGTGTCAACGACATATTCCTGCACGCCCTTTTCCCACCATACCGTGCAGTCAGGTCGTAGAACGCGAAACTTGAAGTCGAAACTTGCCACGGCGATCTGCATCTTGTTCGGCTGGCTCGGATCCAGTCGCCCGACAGCAGGGGAGCTGTACATACCTTGCGGATGCACTGGATTCAATGCGGTGAATGAACACTTGAGCTGGCCGGTGGAGCTGATGACATAGATGCCGCCACCGTTGACATTGCCCGCACCCGCGCCCACGACGACTTCGAGCTGACCGTCCCCATCGATATCTGCGACCGCAGCCTTGCTGTGAACTGGCACTGTTCCAGTTTTGTAGGACCACATCAAGGTGCCATTCGAACGCACTGCGACAACCCTGCCTCCTTCGGTTCCAAATACAATCTCAGGACTTCCGTCCCCGTTTAGATCAACGATAGTTGGACTCGAATAGAAGACTCGATCGTTACCCAGCTCGGTCAAAGCTGAGGGAAATCCGGTTTGACACGGGGGATCATTGGGCACGCCCTGATCGCTGCGGGTAGGGCATGGCAGAGTCACTGCCGCCAGTGTCGGCGTTGCTGCAAGAAGTAGAAGAACTCCTGCGATCTTCCGAATCATGATTCACCCCCTCCACGCCTGTGACGCTCGATTCTAACGGATTGTCCGCCTCGGAGACCTGCACCGCTAGCAATGATCGCGAGCATCGGGGATATCACCCGCGTCCGTCAAACGACTAGCTCCTCGGCAAAAGAAACAGATCCAAATGGGATGTGCCAGTTCCACCGTATCGTTTATCACTCTCTTGCCACTGCGTCATCACCTCGTCATAGCTTGAGCACGCAACAGTTTTCTTGTCTGTTTGAATGACTTGAACTTGGCTGGAATAGTTGAACATCATCTCAACATATTCGCGGCAATCGATCCCGGAATTCTCGCGCATGGCAAGCGGGTGAAACTCGGTTGCAATTTTTGGCTTGCAACGCGCAAGCATGTCTTTAGCCCCGCGCCAAGCGAAAACCTCGTGCCCTTCGATATCGATCTTCATGAAATCAATACGATCATAGCCCTTGCACATTGAGTCGATGGTACGTGTCGGAGCACGCAGCGACGTATGCCTGGTCGAAGGCGCGCTCTGCACGAGCGCGTTGGAGGTTCCCGGATCCGTAACGATTGAAACCATCCCCTTTCGTTCTGAGGCACCGAAAGGAAACACGTCCACGTTATTGAATTCGTTTTTTTTCGATGGAGAGATAAATCAGCTGCAGGTTTTTGTCCATCGGCTCGATGGCGATTACCTTTCCATGGGAGCCGACGAGCTTGGCCGCCATCATCGTGAAATAGCCAATATTGGCGCCGATATCAAGAAACGTATCGCCACGAGACAGCTGCCTTTTCAACAATGCACTCACGTGCGGTTCATAGGAAACGCCTTTTTCGATCGCGCTACCGATATCCCTATCTGACGAGCGGATAAAAAGACTATATCCATCACGGATAACTTCTACCGGAACGCCAGAACTTCCGCTATTGGACTTGAACTCATCGGACTGGATGAGAAGCTTTGCGATCTGGTGAACACTGAGATTCTGTGACTGGGCTAGCCCACTGAAATACGCAAGCCCTTGAGCGTCTGCAGGTCGCCCAAGAACAAGCTGGTATGCAAGTTCAATATCAGCGGGAGACGCCACTGGGTTCTTCAGGCTCATTTGGGTTCACTCATCGTGATGGAAGGAAACAACGATTGCCAATTTATCGAGACATTTCATGAAATTCCTGCTTTAAGCCTTATCTCTCTACAAACTTCTCATTTCTCTTCACCCTTCTCACGTCTGACACCCACACCTAAAGGCAAAACGCCGCGAGTAACACTCCGAGGCGTGTCCAGGGTTCCCCCACCTAGAGCTTCAACTAAACAGCCCGCTTAAGAACATCAGAGTTGCACCTTCAATCAACGCCAAGTCTCTGCAAACGGACATACCCCTTGTCGTACCACCAAAACCGGAATTCAAGCTGATGCCCAATCTGGGCTGGCAAAATAGCAAAGGGCAGAGCGAAGCAATCATATTGCATTTCCCTATTCCAATCTTCGCGAGTCAGGAGCCGAGAGGCCAATACAGCATAGCCGGCGGATGAGTCGACAACTTCAATTCTAGCCACAGGCCCTCTACCCGTGTCGAGGCCTATCGATTCACCACCAATCATCGCCTTCCACTTTGCAAAGTGGTTCCCCGCACTTAGGGACGCGACATATGGGCCGTACTGTAAAAACCCTGGACTATCCAAACCGTGGGTTGCTGACCATCCATCGGCTTCGCTGCGGCCTATTACATGACCAATTCCCGGGCTGTCCTGATCCCAATGTGCACCAAACGAACATTCACTGACAGATGGCGAAATATTAAGGTACATCTCATCGGCTCGAAACGTTGCCAGCGAGCTATCGAGGTAAATCTGGTAACGAATCGTACTCGTGTCAGCCAAGATCGGAACTGACTGACTTGCAACTGAGACGTAGGAATTCGTCGCACTAACTAATTGGCTCGTTGCCTCCACAATTCCAGTAGAAGAGAGCTGAAACTCGGCCATAACTAGGGCGCCTGTTGGCGCGCCAGCACCATCCAGCGTGGCAAATTTGCCTCCATACGTTATCCAGTGCCCCTTCCGGCCCGCTGCGCTTACGTCTTGATAGATGCTCTGGCCTGGCTGGCACGGTACAGGGTTGGTTCCACAGTTCATCGCGATGTACTGATTGCCATCCGCCGAATTGGCCGGATCACGAGAAACAATCAAGTTTGTAGGGCCGATTGGAAATACGTTCCAGAAGCTGGTATCTGCCATCCAAAGATCACCATTCTTTAAGGCATTCTGAGTTCTTGTGAGTTTATATAAGTAGTGTTTTTGGACTGCGGCATTACCACTCAGCCGATAGTGCTTCATGTAAATCGCGCTGTCCTGAGGATCCTTGAACAACTGCCCATAGTCCACGGCACACGGAGGAATAACTAGCGTTGGCGGAGCGCCATACGGATAGTCCGAAACTCTTGTCGAGTAAACTATGGGGTTACCTTGCGGGAACTGATCCCACGTGGTGCTGACCAGACTGGAGCTTCGGAATAGTCCAAGGTCCCAATGTTGCCCATTGGTGCACCCAAGATTGTGATCTGCGCCTTCTGTCAGAAGATAGTAGTAAGAGTCTTCATAAAGTATACTACCTGCACCAACGCCAATTGCACCAGGCGCGTCCCATGACTCTCGCCAAAACGTTAGATCGTTCTTGTCGACGATGGCATCACTGGGCACCCCTGCAGCGAATTGCCCGCTATCCAAGTAACGAAATTTGAAGTCTTTGCTATTCCACGATACCCATACCCGCGAACGCCGTCATATCCATGAAACGAGACCCAGTAGTAAGATCCATCAAATTTGAATATGTTGAACGTTCCTCGTCGGAAACGTGCCCTGGCCCACCGGACTGAATCGAGCAATCGTCTTGAGGAGTATTACAAATCTGATTCCACAACAAGCCGCTATTAATCACCGGATTTTGAGAGATAGGCGCAAACGGCCCCATGGGATCAGAGCCCGCACGCTCCGCGTAGCAACCTCGCCACCCAGCCGTCGTATTGTCCAGACACTGAAACAAGAAGCGCCATTTGTTGTTTGCCGCATCGTAATAGGCATCACCATCCGTAGCCGCGCAGGCCCAAAGCGTATTGCTAACGGGCGCAAACGCAATGACTGGGGCACTCCAAGTAACACCCTTGTCTGTCGAACTGCGAACCTGTGTCCCCAGCGCGTGGTGCTCTACGGCATTGAAACGGGTGCAGTTTGTTGTGGTTATGAATCGCTCAAATTGATACCAAACTCCGTTATTGACCTCAATATGCGACGCCCCGGATGCCGCTCCCATGTCCTACGTCCTAGCGTCCACTGGGCATTGCCAGACCAATAATCAGTTATAGTTGCTGGTCGCTGCAATGTCTGCGCGAGCAGCGAGCCAGCATGGGAAAGACAGCAAACAAGCAGAGCGGCACGACTCATAATCTTTGCCCAAGCGAAAGCAATGCGTCCGATTCTTCTAGTGGCAGAATACATACTATGCTCCAACTGGATTCAAGTCATCTTGCAATATACTATAATCGTTATCATTCTTGCAGCCTCGCTCTATGCAAACTATGAAATTGAATTCCACAAGCTTCAAATCAGTGATTGAGATCCATGATTTGGCGAAGAACGGGAGCGCGATCTGCAGCTTCGAAAGCTCAAGAAACAAGGGTGTCAACAAATCGAGATGCAATCTGGCCATCCATTCCCATTCGCTTATTGGCGGCGTTCCATTCGAGCATAACTTCGGCTGCGTTCGCGCAGGCAGCACGCGGCTTATCGCGGTGCAGCACTTGAATGGGCCCTGTAGAAAACGCGAATAATTCTTTAAGGTAATCTTCTGCATCGACGGCCAAAGTGTTGCGAATGGCGATCGGACTGAACTCGCTGAAGATAAGCGGACGCAACCGTCTGACCAGTGATCGAAGCCCTTCCCAAGCACGAGGTTCGTAGCCTTCAATATCGATCTTGATGACATCAAGGCGCTCTACTCCATTCAACAAAGAGTCGATTCGGTTCATGGGCGCCATTCCGTTTCGCCCGGCGCCGAGACTCGCTCTCGTCCACGATGCCGTTCGACGAATTTTGAGTTGGGTGCATCGAGACCGCACCCGCTTTGTCAGACGCAGCCACTGGGATCAACGAAATGTTATTGAATCCATTGCCGACAATTCCGGCGCATATCGACTGAATATTTCTTGCGATCGGCCTGCGCATAGATGTGCCCGTCGTTCCCACGCGCTTTGCCGCAAGCAGTGTGAAAATCCTGATGTTCGCACCGACATCGAGCACGCAATCACTTGCCGGAGCGCATTGAGAAAGACTGGCAGTACATTGGGCCTGTACTGCCAGCCGTGACGAGCGAATCACCAATGAGTCGATCCCCTTCCCGGCGATAGATCTTCACGCCATCGATTTGGATCTCCTTAACTTTGATGGGTTTTCATTTCGTGCGCGAAACTCATCGGACGCCATGATGTTTCTGGCGATGGTGTTGGAGGCTGAGAATGTCGACTTGCTTCATTGAAGTGATGAGCAAGACCTTTCGGCGTCGGGCTCACGCCCAAGTAGTAACCGGTACGCGTAACGCACGTCGTCCAAGGTCGCTTTCACTTGTGCATCCACGGCGCGCTCCATTGTCTCTCCAGAAACGGTTGATCGAGTAGGTCACTATTGCACCCGCCGGCGCAAGTAGTTGAGCAAATCAATCCGCGTGATCAGCCCGAGGAATTTCTCGCCATCCATGACGATGGCGACATGCCCCGCGTCGAACAGAGGCAGCAGGCTTTCAATCGGGATTTCACATCGAGCTTTTCGAGGCGGCTGACCATCGCGGTGGAAACCGGATCGCGGAATTTCGACTCGTCGGCGTAGACGTGCATCAAAACATCGGATTCGTCGAGGATGCCGACAATGGCATCGCCTTCCATGACCGGCAGTTGTGAAACGTCGTACAGCTTCATGCGGTTGTAGGCGGTGACCAGCAGGTCTTTCGGTGCCACCACAACGGTGTCGCGCATCGAGTAAGGGCGCAGGATCAGGTCGCGCAGATCGCCGTGGGATTCGCGCTCGAGGAAGCCGTTGTCGAGCATCCAGTAATCGTTATACATCTTCGACAGATACTTGTTGCCGGTGTCGCAGACGAAAACGACGACGCGCTTGGGTTCGACTTGTTCTTGCAGTATTTCAGCGCGGCGGCGACCAGGGTGCCGGTCGATGATCCGCCGAGGACGCCCTCCTTCGACAGCAACTCTCGCGCGCGGTCAGGAAGCTTCCTGTCGCTGATCGCGTAGGCTTTTCCACGCGCGAGAAGTCGCTGATGCTCGGCAGGAAATCCTCGCCAATGCCTTTCAACCATCCAGCTTGCGGACTTGTCGGAAAGGATGCCGTCGTTGATGTACTTCGGCAAGGATCGAACCGACCGGATCGGCAAGCACGAATTCCGTTTCCGGCGAATGCTCGGCAAAGTATTGGGAAAGTCCGGTCATCGTCCCGGACGAGCCACAACCAAACACGATCGTGATCAACCTTGCCGCCCATCTGTTCAAGGATTTCAGGCCGGTGGTCAGCTTGTGCGCGAGGGGGTTGTCCGGGTGCCGAACTGGTTGATGAAATAGGCGCCGGGCGTTTCTTCGGCGATGCGGGCAGCCAGATCCTGATAGTACTCGGGGTGTCCTTGGCCACGTCCGAGCGGGTCAGGATCACCTCGGCACCCATCGCCTTTCAGGTTGAAGATCTTCTCGCGACTCATCTTGTCGGGAACGACGAGGATCAGACGATAGCCTTCTTGCTGCGCGACCAGGGCAAGGCCGATGCCGGTGTTGCCGGCGGTACCTCGACCAGCGTGTCGCCCGGCTTTGATCCGGCCATCCTGTTCGGCGGCCTCGATCATGCTCAGCCTGATGCGATCCTTGATCGAGCTGCCGGGATTGCTGCATTTGAGCTTGAGGAACAGCTCGCAACTGCCGGTATCGAGACGTTGGGCCTGAACCATCGGCGTATTGCCGATCAGTTCAAGGACACTTTGATGGATCGATACGCCGACTCCGCAATCACTTCAGGGGATTGCGGCATGATAACCCAAGGTTAATTTTGTGAGTCCCGCTCGCGGTTTAGCTGCCGACGATGTCAGCTCGAACCTGGCGGAGAGCATCGCGCCTGAAGGCTGCTCCTACGAAAATTCGTAGTCGGACGGAGTCCGCTCGCGGGATTGCTGAAGGCTGCTCCTACGAAAATTCGTAGTCGGACGGAGTCCGTTCGCGGGATTGCTGAAGGCTGCTCCTACGAAAATTCGTAGTCGGACGGAGTCCGTTCGCGGGGTGGCTGAAGGCTGCTCCTACGAAAATTCGTAGTCGGACGGAGTCCGTTCGCGGGTGGCTGAGGGCGCTCACAGCGCAAGCGGGCCGCGTTCCATGGCAGGGAAGAGGGATCTGGTTTTAGCAGCGCCGCTGCAGCAGCAGCGGCGCGCGGGATTCGGATTAATCAGTGTGCGGCAGGGGTACGCAGATGGGCCCACATGGAGGTGAGCTTGTCTTTCGCGAGAAGTTTTTCCTTCTTGAGCGTATGCAGGGTGACGACGTCCATCGGCAGTACGCCGAGCTCGGCGTCGCGAATTTGCCATCGAGTTCGCGGTGCTTGTGATAAAGCTGCCGGAACTCGGTATTGCCATGCATCAAGGATTCCAGATCTTCTCTCAGCTTGTTCGGAACATCAGGCTACCTCCTTTGGAGTCGGAAAGGCAGCATTACGACGCGACGCCTTGGGCGCGTCAAGGGGTTGCAGGACGATGGAACAGACACGCTTTGGCCTGAATCAGGCCGCCTGAGCCGCTGAGGACAGCGCTCGGATCGCAATCGTATTGCGACTGGTGAGCGCCACCGCCAGGCACCCAACTGTGACCGGCCGGCTGGGGCCGATGTCACTGGATTAACGGTCTTCTGTGCTGAACTCATGGGCTAGGCAATATCCCATGCGGGTTCCAGAGAAACACCGGGTCGCATGGGGTTTAAAAGCTACTCCTTTGCCTACCCTTGGCAAACCGCTTTTCCAGCAATTTTCGATTTGAAAACAAAACGTTAAGTCATTGTTTTTCAACGAGAATCACATCGACTCGCCGATTCTTTGCGCGTCCTTCGGCATTGTCGTTCGGGGCAATCGGTCGCTCGGCTCCGACGCCAACCGCGGTCATTCTGGAAGGATCGACGCCGAGCGCCTCAAGCGCATCGCGAACCGCCTCGGCGCGCTTTTTGCGACAGCACCTGGTTGGCATTCGCGCTGCCTGTCGAATCCGTATGGCCTTCAATGCGGATCAGCTTGCCAGGATCCTGGCCGACAAACCTGGCTACCTTGGCGAGCGAGTCGCTGGCCTCGGCCCGAAGTCGGGATTGTCCGAGGCGAAGGCGACGTCTTCGAGCGACATCTGCATGCCTCGTGTGCCGCGCGTGGCTCGTAAAAAGTATTGATGCGCGTGCGCAGCGCGTCGGCGGCGGCACCGGCAAGCCCAGCCCGCGGCGCGCGAGCACGGTTTCGCGCGCCTGCGCGTCGGCGAGCCGTTGCGGCCTGATCGGCCTCTCCTCACGCGCGGCAGCCGTCTCCCGCTCACCGAGGGTTCGTGCTTCTTCGGCCTGGCGCCCGCTTCCTCGGCGCGAATCTGCGCCAACAGGCGTTGCTGATCGAGCTTCACGGCGCGCCCGTTCGGCTTCGTGCCGGGCAGCGGCGGTTGTAGACGGCTGTGCTCGCGCTGCAACTCGGCGAGCTGGCTTTCAAAATCGAATACGTTGGCCGTCGCCCAGGCGATATCGACACGACGCTCGGCCATGTATATAGAGATGCGCCTGCTTCTTGCCCTTGCCGCCTCATCGAGAGTCACCCGCTGCGCGGGCTTGCGCTATCTCGTTGGCTGCATAGCTGCCGAGCCCGGCATCCGCTTCGCTTGGCCAAGGCTGCGACAGCCGCTCAAAATCGACATCGACCTTTGGCCGCCGCTACCGGTGGCGCAAACGAGAGCGTTGCCAGCAGGATCGCGATGAGCAAGGCGACGCGGTTCACTGCGCACCTCCTGCGGCAGCGCCTGCAGCTTGCAGGACACGATCGATTTCGGCGTTTTCCCGCTTCAGCTGATCAACCGATTCACGCAGCTTGCCGAGCCGTGCCTGATTGCAGCAAGCCCTGCTGTTGGCGGCGGATTCATCGGCCAGATTCGTCGCCAGGGTGTAATCGGCGATCCTGCATTGCCACCTGTGCCTGAGTGAAGCGCTCGGCAAATCGCAGCTCGAGCGGCGCGAAAGCTTGCAGCACCTGAGCTTCGTGCGCTGGCCAATCGTTGTTGGGCATGGCCGAGCAGATCGGGGTGGTGGTTTGCTGGTCCGCAGGCCGCCAGCGTCAGGACCAGCGAAAGGGCGATTGAACCATGGATTGCTACCGCTTTGCGTCATAACAGTACTCTGCGCCCGGGGCTATCCCCTATTGTGGAAGGCCGCCGGGCACCGCAACGTTCCCGGCGATTTTGGCGCCACGTTTCTGAGGATTTGATCAGATGGACATCGGATATTTTCTCAAGCTGATGACCGAAAAGGGTGCGTCAGATATGTTTGACCACCGGTGCCCCGGGTGAACATCAAGGTCGTGAAGCGCAAGCTCTACCCGCTCGGCAATACTGGTTGCCGGGCGGCATGGTCAAGAAAATC
>JADKJL010000004.1 GCA_016721015.1 Lysobacterales bacterium | reverse complement strand
AGTTTCTGGTCAGCCTGGTGCTTTTGCGACTGGCCGTGGAGGTCATCCATCTGCCGCAATGGATGGCACTCGGATTCGCCGTGATCCTCACCATCCCGGTGACGTTTCTGCTATCGCGTTGGGTGCTGCGTTCCGGCTGAGTCCGTCAACGGTCGACGCTCGCAAACGACATACTGGGCACCCAGTGGCAACCAGCGCAACAACTTGTCGAAGCGCCTCGCCCAAGGCCGATCAAACGGCACGAAAAACAGATAGCGACGGACAACAATCTCGAACCCCTGGTCGCGCAACAGCGCCTGCACCCGCTTCGCGCGCAACAACACCGCATCATGATCGAACGGGCAACGCCACACCGCCCAGCGCGTCATCGGATTGATGGGATTGTGCTCGTAGACCGCGAACAATCCCCCCGGCTTGGTCACTCGAAACGCCTCGGCAACAAACGCCGGCCACTGTGCGGACGGAACATGATGCATGACGCAAACCGTGCTGTTGAAGTCGAAGGATGCGTCCTCGAACGGGATTCGCTTGTCATGCTGCAGGCGATACTCGACGTCGGGATTGTTCGGTTTTGCTATATCGATCGCCTCCCTTGAAACATCCGTCCCCGCCAAGCTCCCAACGCACCGTGACTGCAAGGGATGCATTAGGCCAATGCCGCAGCCGATATCAAGACAAGCAGAACTATGCGCCAGCACCACAGAGTATTGATTCAGTAAATCCAGAATGTCGGCAGCCTTGCCCGTGGCAAACATATCCATCCCTAGCCTGGAGAAGCCTATCGACTCATTTACCTCTTCTTGGTATTTGCCTGGGTAGGCCTGCGCAGCCCACCGATTTTCGCTCTTCATTGAACATCCGTGACTGCTAGCGACTCGACGCCCCAGAACGAGATCCGCAGTGTCTAATCAATGACTCGCAGGACCGCCCCACTCAATTGAATTGCCTCATGAAAAACCTCAAGAGGCATCTTCGTCAGTTGCGATTGCTTGTCGCTTCGACTGGTTCTATCGGCCCCGCCAATTCACCAACCACAGATGTTGGCCTACCCTTGACCTCATTGTAGATTCGCGCAACAAAGCCGCCAAGTATTCCGATGGCCGTCATCTGCATCCCGCTCAGAAATACCAGCAAGAAAATTACCGTAGTGAACCCTTCCACGGCCGTGCCCCGAGCATACTGAACCACTGCTATGACGAGGACGACAAGTGACACCCCCACTGCAGCAATTCCCAGAAAACTGACAAACTGCAGCGGAATACTTGAGAAGCTACAAATATTGTTCCAAGCGTATCGAAATAGCGCCAGCCGAGACCACGTGGATTGTCCAGACCCGCGAGGAGAAACGTCAAACGGCAAGCGAACAGAAGTATGGCCGAGCCAGGGCACAAGACCTCTGAAGAACTTGTTGCGCTCAGGGAGCTTAAGATAAAGATCCACAACCCGACGATCCAACAATTTGAAGTCACTGTGGTTGTCAATTCGAATATCTGCCAACCAACCAAACAGCCAATAGAACATCCGCGCAAAAACGGTAGAGGAGGCGCCTTCGTCACCGCGAGAGCGCTTCACTCCTTCGACAACGAGCGCACCCTTTTTCCAATGCTCAATAAATTGTGGAAGCAGTGAGGGAGGGTGTTGCAAATCGCTGTCCATAGTGATGACCGCGTCGGCGCTGCTATGCCGGAGCCCTGTCTCTATGGCGGCCTCTTTTCCGAAATTCCGCGTCAGGCGTATCGCAGCGACATTCGAGCAATCAGCCATCAAACTTTGGATAGATGCGTAGGTGTCGTCTTGCGAGCCATCGTCAATCAGGATTATGCGGGTTGTTGAACGCAAACCAGCAGTCTCGAGTTCATTCAAGATGATTTCTATGTTCATCTTGATCGCGGCTGACTCATTGAAGACGGGAATGACGATGTCGACTCGATTGGACAACTCAACGCTCCTTTGCCGCCAACCACGAGCGACCGCCGAACACGCAGATCAGCAACAGGCCTGCAAGCCCCCCGCAAGTTGTGGAAACCACGCGCCCGGGGAAATCCGATATTCGATTTTCACGCGGTGAGTGCCTTTTTCGACAGGAAGTCCAATCAATGAATAGTCCGTTCTGTAGATTGGCTTTGCAACATCATCCACCAGCGCTTTCCAGCCCGGCATGTGATTCACGGAAAACACCAGAAAGCCGTCGTCCGAAGATTCCACTTCAGCGGTTAAGATGCTACCCGTGTTCCACACGATCGACTTCACATTGCCTGCCGGTCTATCGGATCCCCCACTTGCGAGTCCCTCGACGAGAGCTTCCTGACGAGGCTCAAAACCTGATGAGTTATGAAGCTTTGACAAGGTAGCCTCGGGTGGGCTCTCGATCCACCTGTTCGTCAGCCATACCATTGGAAGAGCTCTTAAGTTTCGGTAGATGGTTGCGGATCCGTCGCTCGCAAACTCTTCCCAGCGCGAGCCGTTCAAGCCCATTCTGGCTCGATCTTCATTGTCCTTTGCCACAATCCCGGGATCAATCACAGCAAATCGCACTGCGTAAATATCAAGCGCCGAACTGGCGCTACCAAACGTCTCGGGGGAGACGCTTCCCCACGGCGCCACATTCAATACTTCAGCAGCTCGCTTGGGTATTAGAGGCCCGTACCAGTTTGCGCTGGAAATACCCTGGAGACGCACCCTGTCGGGACCCAGCACGGAACTAAAGACACCATTCTGGCTGATCACCCTGCCAGACTCTGCGGCCAGCAGCCGACCAATTTCAGCTTCCACCGGAGTGGGCAACAGGCTGGACTCGTATCTGTCGCGCATCCGCCATTCCGCAAACATCGCAAAGGCTACGCATCCAAAAGCCATCGCTGAAACAATTGCAAGGCTAGCGAAACGAGGGACAACCACTGCGAGAACAAGTGCCATCAAGCCTGTAAGCACGCCACCAATTCCAAGCAAGGTCGAAGTGGGAATCCACGAAGTCGGTAACGTGATACTCGCCTCTTTGGCAGCAATCGATACGGCTACTTGTGCAGGAAGCAACATGATGATAACAAGAATTGTCGCAGCGACTGCCAACGCACATACTAACCAACGCATCCTTTCGGTTGCCTGTGCTACCCGATCGAAACCAATTCCGGCAAGGATGCTTACCGCGAGGCAAAACTCCATCGAATGACGTGCCGGCACCCTGAACAAATTGAAGCCGGGCAACCTGTAGGTCACTTCCGCCAATATCGGAATGGTGCCGCCCAGCGCCAACATAATTCCGCAACCAGCGACAAAGGCCCAATAGAATGAAATTGAGCTTCCTCGCACCAGAACTGCGGGAATGGCAAGCACGAGCAGCGCAAAGGGCATGTAGGCGCACATCTCAGTGAAATTCCACTCGCCAAAATACGCCGTGCCAAAAGGCCCCCCATCACCACCAAAAAGGAAGGGAAAGAGAACGGTCGGAAGCTGCCTCAGGGGAAGCGAATAGGAGACGAATCCGAGATAGTCCATTTCGCTGCGTGGTGTTTCGGCAAGATAGCCCCACGTCAGGAGAAGTTGCGGAAGGACTATCATAATGCCGCTGGCGAGCGCTGTTCCCGCCACGACCCAATGCCGAAGCCGCTTCTTTCTAAGCATCTCGGGGAAGCGGAATAGCATGTACAGCGCAACAAAAAAACACCCGTAAAAAAAAATCTGTGCGTGCCCAGCCAGGCAAGCCATCGCGACCGAAGCGGCGGCAACGAATGCCCACCTTCTGCGACCAGAACTCAAGACACCTTCGACTCCGGCAAACATCCAGGGTATCCAGGCGGCCACATGGATCATCGAAGTGTGACCTTGATGCGCAATCATGAAGCCGGACAGCGCGAAGCCGGCTCCACCAATCAAGGCACCTGTTGACTGAATGCCGGCGACTCTCAGATAAAAGTACGCGCCGCTCGCTGCTATCAAGTAAGCGCTGACCACGAAGGCATCAAACCCTGCGCCCAGGGAGGCAAACAAGATCCTTACCGGATACCACAGAAATGCGGCGGTATCCGCTACGGCGGGCCAGCCCCCGATCCATGCGTTGGACCAAGGGGACATGTTTGCCGCATAGGCTCCGTACTGTCCATCGCTCATGAAATTCCGGTCGCCAAGCCAGCCCGGCACGAAGAACAGGATAATAAGCAGGAGCAGAAGCGCAATCGTCCAGTAATCTTTCGCGGATTCTTCAGGCGAATTATTGTTCACGCGTGTCTGTCCGAGGCGACAACCAAAACGCCGACCATGATAAGGAGTGTTCCCATTGCGCCCCTAACCGTAACTTCTTCGCGAAACAATATGGTTCCACTCAAATAGACAAACAAGATCGACAACGCTGAATAGATCGGATATATCCGCGAAAGTGAGAAACGCTGAAGAAGCACGCTGTAATAGACAAAAATTGCGACATAGATCAGCATCGCTGCCAATGTATAAAGCAATCTCGGGAATTGCAGGACATGTTGCTCCATGCTTGCTGCGTGCCTCAACAGCACGTGCGACATCGCCAGCACAAAAGCAATGGCTACCGAATTGATTGCCAATGGCCAATTCATGATTTGATTCCGATATAGAACAGATCACCGTCAATCCGCTGCCAATGGTGATTTTTGATCCCCACCTCGTAGACAAACTGCTCCGGGAACAGAAAAAAGTTCACGTGCTCATCCAAGGTATAGAAGTACGGACGTTGCAGAGGAACAACCAGAATCACCTTTTTGCGGGCGCCGGTTATTAGCTTTTTGAGCACCGAACGATAGTCAAGAATATGTTCGAGCACATGGCAGCAAGTGACAACATCGGCGCACTCCGCTGGCAAATCGAGATCCATGATATCGCCGCGCACGAATTGGATGTCAGAGGGCAATGATGATGGCCGCTCAGTTACGTCGTAACCAGCCAGTAATGACTCAGGTAGCACCTGCTGAATGCGCTTGAGCAAGTAGCCCCCACCGCACCCAACATCTATGACGTTGCGGTCATCAGAATCCAAAGACCCCAAAATGGCATCGATGCATGCTCCGTTGAGGTCAGTTTCTCTTCTCCGGGAAATGGAGTTCAAATTAGAATAGAACTCGGCGTAGTCGTCTCGCGAGAATGAATACACACGTTTCTTGAAGTCCATTATTTCTGAGATCTTCTGCCCTCTATATGCCAGGCGGAAGAACGGATACATGAAGAATTTCGAATCGCGGATTATGGGCGGGACAAGCTCGTCCATTACGAAGCGGATGGCATTGGTGATGCGCCTGTTCATTTTCTTCAACGCTCAGGACAGTGCGAATTCGAGTTCGCTTTTTAGATCGGCAACATCCTCGACACCCACCGACAGCCGAATCAGCCCATCGCTGATGCCAAGCCGCTTGCGATTGGCCAGAGGAACCGAGGCATGCGTCATAATGGCAGGGTGCTCAATCAGGCTTTCCACACCGCCGAGTGATTCAGCCAAAGCGAACAATTTGCAGCGTTCGAGCATGCGCCGCGCCTTGCGCAGGCCACCTTTTACCTCGATCGAAATGATGCCGCCAAAGCCGTCCATCTGGCGCTTTGCCAGGGCGTGCTGAGGATGCGACTTTAGGCCAGGGTAAATGACGCGTTCGACGGCCGGATGTTTGTCAAGCCATTGCGCGAGGATCATCGCGCTTTCGCAGTGCGCACGCATGCGCAGATGCAGGGTCTTCAGTCCGCGCATGGCGAGGAAGGAGTCAAACGGGCCGGCCACGGCGCCCACCGAGTTCTGCAGAAAGGCCATCTGTTCGGCCAATTCAGCGCTCGCTCCGGCGACAACAATACCGCCGACCATGTCCGAGTGACCATTGAGGTACTTGGTCGCCGAGTGCAGGACAAGATCTGCACCGTGCTCCAATGGCCGCTGCAAGATCGGTGAGCAGAACGTGTTGTCGACAACCAGAATCAAACCGTGCTTGCGAGCGAAGGTGCCGATCTTGGCCAAATCGACCAGCTTGAGCATCGGATTGGTCGGCGTTTCTGCCCAGATCATGCGTGTGTTCGGTTTCAGCGCGGCCATTACAGCCGTCATGTCGTTGAGGTCGACGAAGCTGAAATCGAGTCCGGCGGAACGCTTGCGCACGCGTTCGAACAATCGATAGGTGCCGCCGTACAGATCGTCCATGGCAATGACGTGGCTACCCGAATCAAGCAGATCAAGCACGGTGCTTGCGGCGGCCAGCCCCGAGGCGAAGGCATAGCCCTGGGTGCCGCCTTCCAAATTGGCCACGCAGCGCTCGTACGCCATGCGCGTCGGATTCTGTGAGCGCGAATACTCGTAGCCCTGATGCACACCCGGGCTCTTCTGCACGTAGGTCGAGGTCGCGTAGATCGGAGTCATAATCGCGCCCGTCGAAGGGTCCGGGCTCTGGCCGGCATGGATGGCGCGCGTTCCGAGGCTGTGTGGTGCAGGCGCTTTCTTGTTCTTGCTCATGATCCGGATTCCAAAAAGAGGTGCAGCGACCAGACACGCGTCAAGGTGCCGCCAAATCGCATCAAATGATTGGGCTGCCTATTGTAGCCGCCGGATGCTTCGCGTTGGCCATGCCTCTTTTAGCGCGATGGACTCCGATCAGGGGACACTCTCGAATCCATTGGCGAAAATGACCTCAGAGCGGTAGACGCCACTGTTGATGGCGTCTCGACGGAACATGGGCCAGTCCATATAGCGCGCGTCGGCAATGCTGTTGCTGAAGGTCCACGCGTAGACGGTCACAAAGGATCCGGGAAGCCCCGTAACTAGGCTGTTGCTATTGGTGCCGGCTCCGACCACTTCGAGTTTGCCATTTCCGTCAATGTCAGCCACCGCAGCAGAGTTGTAGAACCCATCACTGTTTGTCGACAAATTGAGTTTTCCCGCTGGAATCGGACAGCCCGTCGCAGCGGTGACTTGTTCCCCATTTCGCTTCCAGATCACAAACTCGTTCGCAGAGGGAAGAATGATCTCCGGATCAGTATCTCCGAGGAGATTGGCGATTAATGGCGATGCCTGCGTTCCATAGTGGAAGGAGTTGCCAGCACAATCTGCGGGTATGTTTGGCTCAAGTGGCCAACCCGGCAGCTCGGCGCCATTGGGTTTGAACGCATGAACAACTCCCGTCACATCATCATTTCGCAGGTTGTTGATGACACTGACGAGCCCGTTTATTCCGGAAAAGCGACCCAAAGCAGGGGACGCGACACGTGAAGACTCCTGAGGTGTTGGGCGCGGCCAGCCTGGAAGATCCTGGCCATTCGATTGCACGGCCAGCACCTGCTTCGTAACCGGATGCACGACCGCGCAATTCGCCAGATCCCAGCACCTTCCGGTGCCAATCGAAATTGCAAGCTCCCCGATAGCCCGAATATCCCCAATCGCAGGCGAAGAATAAATTACGTCGTCGTATAGGCGCGGGAAGCCGGGGAGATCGCCGGAACCGTCACCGTGGACCGCGCGCAACATTCCGCCATCCGGAAGCGGCAGCTCAGGAAAATTATGAAAATTACTATCAGCGCCAAAAACAATATCGTTGGTGCCATCGCGATCCAGATCTACGATCGATGGAGATGACCAGATAGTGTCGACAACATACTCGAATACGCCCAGCGCCCACCAGACACTGCAGTTATGGCGAAGCACTCTGAATCTGAAATCAAAACTTGAGACAGCAATTTGCATCTTGCCCGGAGATTGCGGATCAAGGTACCCAACCGCGGGTGAGGCGTACATCCCGTAGGGACTTCCCGGCGTCAGCGCGGTGAATGAACACTTCAGTTGGCCGCTCGAGCTGATTACGTAGATTCCACCACCGGGGATATCGCCGGCGCCCGCGCCTACAACGACTTCCAATTGTCCATCACCATCTATGTCGGCCACTGCAGCCTTGCTGTGAACCGGCACATTACCAGTCTTGTACGACCACATCAAAGTCCCATTTGAACGCACTGCAACAACTCGCCCCCCTTCAGTTCCGAATACGATTTCAGGATTTCCATCTCCGTTCAGATCGACGATCGTCGGGCTTGAATAGATGACGCGATCATTACCGAGTTCGGTTAGCGCTGATGGGAAACCCGCTTGGCACGGCGGGTCATTGGGCACGCCAGGATTGCTTCGGGTTGGGCACGGCAAGGTTACTGCAGCCAATGCTTGCGACGCGGAGAAAAGCACAAGAAGTGCCGTGCTGTATCGAATCATGATTCGAATCCTCCTGCTTCCGGAAACCTAAACTATCGCATACTACGGTGGACGAAGCGCTTTATGGTCGACGCTGGCAACGGAACTAGGCAAGCGCTGGATCAAACCTTAAAATCACCTACCTCTTCGGCAGCAAAAACAAGTCCAGATGAGAGGTTCCCGTCCCACCGTGTCGGTTGTCACTCTCTCGCCACTGCTCCATTACTTGTTCATAGCTGGAACATGAAACGGTTTTTTCGACCGTCTGAATGATCTGAATTTCGCTCGAGTAATTGAACATCATCTCCACGTATTCGCGACAATCGATTCCGGCATTCTCACGCATGGCATGTGGATGAAACTCCGTTGCGATCTTCGGCTTGCAGCGGGAAAACATTTCTTTCGCACCGCGCCAGGCGAATACTTCGTGACCTTCAATATCGATTTTCATGAAATCCACCCGATCGAGCCCGGCACACATTGAGTCGATGGTGCGTGTCGGAGCACGCAGCGAGGGAAGATGCCTTGAAGGAGCGCTCTGCACCAGTGCGTTCGAGGTTCCGGGATCGGTGATGATCGCTACAACCCCTGCGTGTTCTGATGCACCAAAAGGAAAAACCTCCACGTTTTTGAATCGATTCTTCTCGATTCCGAGATAGATCAGCTGCAGGTTCTTGTCCATTGGCTCGATGGCAATCACCCTGCCCTGCGGACCGACCAACTTGGCGGCCATCATGGTGAAGTATCCAATGTTGGCACCGACGTCAAGAAATGTATCGCCGAGCGTAAGTTGACGCTTCAGCAGCGCACTTACATGGGGCTCATAAGAAACACCTTTCCCGATTGCATTGCCAATGTCTCTGTCCGACGAGCGCACAAAAACGCTGTATCCGTCACGAACGATTTCGACCGGGTCATCGGAGACACCACCTTTTTGCTTAAACTCATCGGAACCGATGAGCATTTGCGCGATGCTATGGGCGCTAAGTCCTTGTGACTCTGCCATTGCGCCGAAGTAGCGGAGGCCCTCGGCGTCCGCTTCGCGCCCAAGGACCAGTTGATAGGCAAGTTTGATGTCAGCTTGCGATGCTGTTGGATAATTCTGGGTCACCGTGCTTCGGCTCCGAAGTTGGAATCGTAACTATTCGCAGCATGTCCCGATTGTCGCTACATCGACCCGCGGTTGCTGAGTTGTGCGTAGCTTGTCTATTGCACCCGTCGCCGCAGGTAGTTGAGCAAATCAATCCGCGTGATCAGCCCGAGGAATTTCTCGCCATCCATGACGATGGCGACATGCCCCGCGTCGAACAGCGGCAGCAGGCTTTCAATCGGGGACTTCACATCGAGCTTTTCGAGGCGGCTGACCATCGCGGTGGAAACCGGATCGCGGAATTTCGACTCGTCGGCGTAGACGTGCATGAGAACATCGGATTCGTCGAGGATGCCGACAATGGCATCACCTTGCATGACCGGAAGTTGTGAGACGTCGTACAGCTTCATGCGGTTGTAGGCGGTGACCAGCAGGTCTTTCGGTGCCACAACAACGGTGTCGCGCATCGAGTAAGGTCGCAGGATCAGGTCGCGCAGGTCGCCGTGGGATTCGCGCTCGAGGAAGCCGTTGTCGAGCATCCAGTAATCGTTGTACATCTTCGACAGATACTTGTTGCCGGTGTCGCAGACGAAAACGACGACGCGCTTGGGTTCGACTTGTTCCTTGCAGTATTTCAGCGCGGCGGCGACCAGGGTGCCGGTCGATGATCCGCCGAGGACGCCCTCTTTCGACAGCAACTCGCGCGCGGTCAGGAAGCTTTCCTTGTCGCTGATCGCGTAGGCTTTTTCCACGCGCGAGAAGTCGCTGATGCTGGGCAGGAAATCCTCGCCAATGCCTTCGACCATCCAGCTTGCGGACTTGTCGGAAAGAATGCCGTCGTTGATGTACTCGGCAAGGATCGAACCGACCGGATCGGCAAGCACGAATTCCGTTTCCGGCGAATGCTCGGCAAAGTATTGCGAAAGTCCGGTCATCGTCCCGGACGAGCCACAACCAAACACGATCGCATCGACCTTGCCGCCCATCTGTTCAAGGATTTCAGGGCCGGTGGTCAGCTTGTGCGCGAGGGGGTTGTCCGGGTTGCCGAACTGGTTGATGAAATAGGCGCCGGGCGTTTCTTCGGCGATGCGGGCAGCCAGATCCTGATAGTACTCGGGGTGTCCCTTGGCCACGTCCGAGCGGGTCAGGATCACCTCGGCACCCATCGCCTTCAGGTTGAAGATCTTCTCGCGACTCATCTTGTCGGGAACGACGAGGATCAGCCGATAGCCTTTCTGCTGGGCAACCAGGGCAAGGCCGATGCCGGTGTTGCCGGCGGTGCCCTCGACCAGCGTATCGCCGGGCTTGATCCGGCCATCACGTTCGGCGGCCTCGATCATGCTCAGCCCGATGCGATCCTTGATCGAGCCGCCGGGATTGTTGCATTCGAGCTTGAGGAACAGCTCGCAACTGCCGGTATCGAGACGCTGGGCCTGAACCATCGGCGTGTTGCCGATCAGTTCAAGGACACTTTGATGGATCGACATGCCGACTCCGCAATCACTTCAGGGGGATTGCGGCATGATAACCCAAGGTTAATTTTGTGAGTCCCGCTCGCGGTTTAGTTGCCGACGATGTCAGCTCGAACCTGGCGGAGAGCATCGCGCCTGAAGGCTGCTCCTACGAAAATTCGTAGTCGGACGGAGTCCGTTCGCGGGATTGCTGAAGGCTGCTCCTACGAAAATTCGTAGTCGGACGGAGTCCGTTCGCGGGGTGGCTGAAGGCTGCTCCTACGAAAATTCGTAGTCGGACGGAGTCCGTTCGCGGGGTGGCTGAGGGCGCTCACAGCGCAAGCGGGCCGCGTTCCATGGCAGGGAAGAGGGATCTGGTTTTGTAGCAGCGCCGCTGCAGCAGCAGCGGCGCGCGGGATTCGGATTAATCAGTGTGCGGCAGGGGTACGCAGATGGGCCCACATGGAGGTGAGCTTGTCTTTCGCGAGAAGTTTTTCCTTCTTGAGCGTATGCAGGGTGACGACGTCCATCGGCAGTACGCCGAGCTCGGCGTCGCGAACCTTGCCATCGAGTTCGCGGTGCTTGTGATAAAGCTGCCGGAACTCGGTATTGCCATGCATCAAGGATTCCAGATCTTCTCTCTCAGCTTGTTCGAACATCAGGCTACCTCCTTTGGAGTCGGAAATGCAGACACCATGACGCGACGCCTTTGGGCGTCGCGTCATGGGTTGCAGGGACGATGGAACAGACACGCTTTGGCCTGGAATCAGGCCGCCTGAGCCGCTGAGGACAGCGCTCGGATCGCAATCGTATTGCGACTCGGGTGAGCGCCACTGCCAGGCACCCAACCGTGTGTACCGGCCGGCTGGGGCCGATGTCACTGGATTAACGGTCTTCTGTGCTGAACTCATGGGCTAGGCAATATCCCATGCGGGTTCCAGAGAAACACCGGGTCGCATGGGGTTTAAAAGCTACTCCTTTGCCTACCCCTTGGCAACCGCTTTTCCAGCAATTTTCGATTTGAAAACAAAACGTTAAGTCATTGTTTTTCAACGAGAATCACATCGACTCGCCGATTCTTTGCGCGTCCTTCGGCATTGTCGTTCGGGGCAATCGGTCGCTCGGCTCCGACGCCAACCGCGGTCATTCTGGAAGGATCGACGCCGAGCGCCTCAAGCGCATCGCGAACCGCCTCGGCGCGCTTTTGCGACAGCACCTGGTTGGCATTCGCGCTGCCTGTCGAATCCGTATGGCCTTCAATGCGGATCAGCTTGCCAGGATCCTGGCCGACAAACTCGGCCACCTTGGCGAGCGAGTCGCTGGCCTCGGCCCGAAGTCGGGATTGTCCGGAGGCGAAGGCGACGTCTTCGAGCGACATCTGCATGCCTCGTGTGCCGCGCGTGGCTCGTAAAGTATTGATGCGCGTGCGCAGCGCGTCGGCGGCGGCACCGGCAAGCTCAGCCTCGCGGCGCGCGAGCACGGTTTCGCGCGCCTGCGCGTCGGCGAGCCGTTGCGCCTGATCGGCCTCCGCACGCGCGGCAGCCGTCTCCTGCTCACCGAGGGTTCGTGCTTCTTCGGCCTGGCGCTCCGCTTCCTCGGCGCGAATCTGCGCCAACAGGCGCTGCTGATCGAGCTCACGGCGCGCCTGCTCGGCTTCGTGCCGGGCAGCGGCAAGTTGCAGACGGCTGTGCTCGCGCTGCAACTCGGCGAGCTGGCTTTCAAAATCGAATACGTTGGCTGTCGCCCAGGCGATATCGACACGACGCTCGGCCATGTACAGGAGATGCGCCCGCTTCTTGCCCTTGCCGCTCTCATCGAGAGTCACCAAGGCTGCGCGGGCTTGCGCTATCTCGTTGGCTGCATAGCTGCCGAGCCTGGCATCCGCTTCAAGCTGGCCAAGGCTGCGCGACAGCCGCTCAAAATCGACATCGACTTTGGCCGCCGCTACCGGTGGCGCAAACGAGAGCGTTGCCAGCAGGATCGCGATGAGCAAGGCGACGCGGTTCACTGCGCACCTCCTGCGGCAGCGCCTGCAGCTTGCAGGACACGATCGATTTCGGCGTTTTCCTGCTTCAGCTGATCAACCGATTCACGCAGCTTGCCGAGCCGTGCCTTGATTGCAGCAAGCTCGCTGTTGGCGGCGGATTCATCGGCCAGATTCGTCGCCAGGGTGTAATCGCGATCCTGCATTGCCACCTGTGCCTGAGTGAAGCGCTCTTCGGCAAATCGCAGCTCAAGTGGCGCGAAAGTTGCAGCACCTGAGCTTCGTGCGCTGGCCAATCGTTGTTGGGCATGGCCGAGCAGATCGGGTGGTGGTTTGGTTGGTCCGCAGGCCGCCAGCGTCAGGACCAGCGAAAGGGCGATTGAACCATGGATTTTCATACCGCTTGGTGTCATAACAGTACTCTGCGCCCGGGGCTATCCCCTATTGTGGGAAGGCCGCCGGGCATTCGCAACGTTCCCGGCGATTTTGGCGCCACGTTTCCGAGGATTTGATCAGATGGACATCGGATATTTTCTCAAGCTGATGACCGAAAAGGGTGCGTCAGACATGTTTCTGACCACCGGTGCCCCGGTGAACATCAAGGTCGAAGGCAAGCTCTACCCGCTCGGCAATACCGGGCTGCCGGGCGGCATGGTCAAGAAAATCGCCTATTCGCTGATGGATGAGGGCCAGGTTCCGCAGTTCGAAAAGAACCTCGAGTTGAACATGGCGATCGCGGTCAAGGATGCCGGGCGCTTCCGCATCAACGTGTTCAAGCAGCGCGGCGAAGTTGGCATGGTCATCCGTGCCATCAAGAGCGAGATCCCTACCATCGAACAACTGCGCCTGCCGCAACTGTTCAAGGATCTCATCATGGAGCCGCGCGGCCTGATCCTGGTCGTGGGCGCGACCGGTTCGGGAAAGTCGACCACGCTCGCGGCGATGATCGATCAGCGCAACATGCACACTTCCGGTCACATTCTGACCGTGGAAGATCCAATCGAATACCTGTACCGACACAAGAAATCGGTGGTCAACCAGCGCGAGGTGGGTCTCGACACGCACAGCTATTCGGAGGCTCTGAAAAATGCGATGCGTGAGGCTCCCGATGTGATCCTGATCGGCGAGATCCGCGATGCCGAGACAATGGAGGCGGCGATCTCGTTTTCGGAGACGGGACACCTGTGCCTGGCCACCCTGCACTCCAACAACGCCGACCAGACGCTTGAGCGCATCCTCAACTTCTTCCCCGAGGCTGCCCATCGCAACATCCTCATGAACCTTGCACTCAACCTGCGCGCGGTGATTTCGCAGCGACTGGTCATGGGCAAGGATGGTCGCCGGTTGCCGGCGGTCGAGGTTCTGCTGAATACACCGTTGATCCGCGACATGATCCGCCGCGGCCAGATCCACGAAATGAA
Organism: Lysobacterales bacterium; assembly: GCA_016721015.1. Taxonomy (GTDB): domain Bacteria; phylum Pseudomonadota; class Gammaproteobacteria; order Xanthomonadales; family Rhodanobacteraceae; genus Dokdonella. The sequence continues at coordinate 263,041 of JADKJL010000004.1, read as the reverse complement.
GGAGGCGATGGATCGCAGTCTGCAGGAAGGCATGCAGACCTTCGATCAGGCGCTCTACGCGCTGTACAAGGAAGGCCGAATCGAACTCGAGGAAGCGCTGGCAAAGGCCGATTCACGCGATGGTCTCGCCCTCAAGATCCGCCTCGCCGAAGGCGGCGAAACGCCGATGGATGAAGGTTTCGAAGATTCTCACTTTTGACCGTTTCTGAAACTACATGGCGGCAGTCACCGGAGCCGAGCGTTCGTCAGCAAGCAATTCGCTGTCGTTGTCGTTGATTGCGACGGCAACGACAAGACTGTTCATCGCCTTGATCAAACCCGTGCCGTTCTCGAGTTTCACTCCGTCACCGATACGCGACAACTCATCGGCAAACAACTTCAGCGCCTCACGGTACTCGGCAAACCCGCCACCGGCGTCACCATGCATGGCCCAGAGTGATCGCCAATGCCGATGGAAATGCCCGACCAGCTGGTGAATCATGCCAAGAGCCGGATGAGGCAACGCTCCCTCAAGCACAAAGCTGAGCTGATCCTGGATTTCCCATGGCGTCATCACGGGAGGGACGTTGAACGACTCCAGACGCAATGTGGACTCCTTGCCTGGTTCCGGCTTGCGGTAGCTGGACTGCCATCCGGGGATCGCCACACCATGCGGTCGACCCGCCGCGATCAGGCTCCACAATCCGGGACCACCGACTGAATCCGCGACCAGGTGTATTCGCGATTTCTCGGTCGTATTGACGACGCGGTGCGGTCGCCAGGTGTCGAAGATCCAGCATTCTCCCGTAGCCATGTGAATCGAGTCGTCGCCGCAGTGGAAGCGGACTTCCGGTTGCGTGACGATCGGCACGTGGACGCGCATGTGATCGCGCCAGTAGTAGTCGATGTCGACATGGGCGGTGACTTCCGCATTGCCGGACAGGCGCATCAGGCGGCTGCGACCCCAGACTCCTCCGATCTCGCTGAGGACCTGGAGCAGATACGGACAGCGCTCGAGCTGCGGCGTGGGTCGCATTGCCCCCTTCACGGCATCACTTTGCGGGTCGCCGTCACGCGCAATCAGGGGAACGGCAGAATTGCCCTTGAACCCTTGCGGATGCGGACGCCAAACGGATTCGCCGAGCGCCTCGATCTCCGCCGCGAGGATGGCGGCGTCGAAGTGCAAGGGCAATTGCAGAAAGGGGACTTGGAGTTTCATGACTTTGATCCAATCGAAAAGACACCGGCGTCGGGCGAGTTGCTCGCAAGAGCCAACCCGCGAATCATACCAAGGCTGCCCGAAGTGAACCGCACGTTTCGTTCCGGACACTGGTTGCGCAGGGCCTCGGATAGCCGCGAGGAGCATGCGACAATGGATGTTTCAGCCTTGGAATTCGTGCGTCGATGATCATCTCCAACCGACACCGGTTCATCTTTTTTGCGGTGCCAAAGACCGGAACGCATTCCATTCGTCAGGCGTTGCGACCGCATCTGGCGGAGGAAGACATGGAGCAGGTTGGCCTGTTCGTGCAAAAGCGCTTGCCGCTGCCGCAGCTCAGCGAGATCGGCCACGGCCATCTCAGTGTCCAGCAGGTTCGACCGGTGCTTGGCGAACAGATATTCGGCAGCTTTTTCAAGTTCGCTTTCGTGCGCAATCCGTTTGATCGATTCATTTCCTATTGCGCTTTCATGAGTCGCAACAATGGTCAGTTCGAGGCAAATCCGCGGGCCTTCATGCGCTTCATCATTCGCGACCGTCCGCCGTTGCAGCACATCCTGTTCCGCCCGCAGTTCGAGATGCTGTGCGATACGGATGGGCGGGTCGCGATGGACCGCATCGGCCATGTTGAGACGATGCAGGCCGACTACGATTCCATTTGCGCACGCATCGGGATTCCTTCGGCCGAGCTTGGCCAGGTCAACGCATCGAGCCATCGGCACTACGCCGGATACTACGATGATGAGCTGCGCGACCTGGTCGCATCGATGTACGCGCGGGACCTCGAGGTTTTCGGCTATCGCTTTGAATCGGATCGCACGACTCAGGTCGTGTAGTTCCAGCGCTCGATATGGGGACGCAAGATCGGAATCGCCGGTTCCAGATACGCCCGGTATTTTTCCCAGCGCGCCACGCCTCGGCGATTGATCGGTTCGACGACCTGGTGGTAGCTCGGTGTGCCGATGAAGCCACGGTCTTTCGCGCGCTCGTGGAAATTGACCATGCGCTCGTCCCAGTTGATGCCGATGAATTCGGCAAGCCGTCGTGATTGGGCCTCGATGTCGTCGACGACATCCTCGTAACGCAACTCGAGAACATTGGGAGCCAGGACGGCGGCCTGATTGATCCAGAAATCAAAGGTGTCCGCGTAGCCTTGCGCGGTTGACTCGATGGTCGCGCACATGGCGATGTAAGCCGGGGCCCGAAACGTCTGCATGAAGTTGCTGAGCACGACATCGCACGGATGGCGCAGCGCAAGAATGATTTTCGCCTTTGGAAAAAGCCGGGCGATCAGGGGCAGGCGCATGATGTTGAGCGGATTCTTGTCGACCAGGCGCAGTGACGGATCAACCTGTGCCTGCGTGGCGACCAGATTCGCATAGGTCTGGCGCAGACGCATACACATCGCGTCATCCAGCTTGCCAAGGTCAAAGGGATAGTTGAAACCCGACTTGTGCATTTCGTCGACAACATCCTGGATGAAAGCGCGTTCGTCCATGCTCGCGAGCAGTGGGTGCGCATCCAGCATCGTTTCAAGCATCGTGGTCCCGGAGCGTGGAAAACCGAGCACGAAAATCGGTGACTCTTCGGCAAGCGGAGCCTGCACGGGTTTCCAGGCTGCCACCTGCTCGGCGGAAAGCGGTTGCCGGATGATCTGCAGGGGATCGGCGCCATCAGCGAACACCTGCGGTGCACGTTCGCGCAACTGGGCAAGATGCAGGGCCCGGCCATGCACCAGCCATTTCATTGCCGCCTCGGTGTCGCCCAGGCGATCGCAAACGCGCGCCAACTGCGAGGGCAATTGCGGATCGCGGCGGACCAGTTCCGGATTGGCGACGAGCTCCTCGTAAAGCCGACGCGCGCCATCGAGATCATCGCCACGCGAGGCGAGATCGGCACGCAGAACCCTTGCATCGATACCCAGCCCAACCCGATCCAGGGCCTCCTGGGGAATTTGATTGAGCAGAGTGCGTGATTCGTCTACTCGATTGGTGCGTTCGTAGAAAGCGGCTCGGCGCAAATCGACACGCGTGTTGTGCGGCATCATCCGCGCGGCCATCTCGAGCGCGCGGCCAGCCTCTTCGGCTCGGGTCAGGCGCGTCAATGTCCAACCGAGATCGGTCAGCACCGTGACATCCTGCGTTGCCCAGCGTTCCCAGTCGGCAATCAGGCGATCAGTTTGCTCGAAGTCCGCGCATTCGAAACAGGCGGCTACCGCAAGCACGCGTACATTCGCATCATCAGGCGCAAGCGCAAGCGCCCGCAGCAAGAGCGCACGCGCTTCGCCGTAGCTGCCCTTTTCGAAGCTCAGCGAGCCCAGATTGAACAGCGCCGTTATTTCATTGGCATCGCGATCGAGTGCGTTGCGAAATACCTGCTCCGCCTTGTCCGCCTGTCCTGCCGACCGCAGCATGGTACCCAGGTTCGTCCAATTCACCGCCTGGTCGGGCGAGATGACGGTCAGGTATTCGAAAAGCTGCATCGCCTCATCACTGCGCTGCTGGGCATCGAGACTCATGGCCAGAACCAGCAGGGCAACTTCGTCCTCGGGCGTTTTCGCGAGTACTTCCCGGCATAGCGTTTCCGCTTGCTGTGGCTTGCCCGATTGATAGGCTTCGAACGCACGTTGCAACATTGAATCGACTCCTGCTTTCCGGGTGTTGGATGACAGCATCCGCGCCCGCAAATCCACTCTTGCAAATGAAAAGACCGCGTGGCTTTCGCCACGCGGTCTGGTTACACAGATGAAACGTCAGATCAGAACTTCACGCCAACACGTGCCCAGTAGTAGCGGCCGACGGTGTCATAGGTACGCTCGTCGGTGTTGCCGTTGAAGCCGTACTGCCACAGAACCGGTGGCTGCTTGTCGAAGACATTGTCCACGCCGATGTCAAAGCGCGTGTTGATGGCTTCGGCATTGAATCCAGCCGTCAGGTTGTGGTACGTGATGCCGCCGGTGCGGAACGAGTTGTTGGCCACATCGCCACCCGGGAACACGACCTGCGAACCATCGCCCGCCGTGCCGTAAACGCCGAAACGGGTCGGGCCGACAAAACGCATGCGCCAGCCGGCATCGAACGCTCCCATGTTCCAGCCGATGGCACCCAGTCCACGCCAGCGTGCGTAGTTGCCGTCACCACCGGAAGATGCCGACGTGTACGTACCTGCACGGTGGTAACGCGTGGTGACGTCACCCTCGATCACTTCGGAGTCGTACTTGCCGACATAACTCGTGTCGAGCGAGACGTTGAAGTTGCCGAATGCGGTTTCCGGCAAACGGTACTTGATGCTGAAGTCGACGCCGCTCGTATCAACGCGGCCGATGTTCTGGGTCAGGTTGCTGACGAAGGCGATGTCGCCATTGCCGCCGGCACCGAGCTGACGCGAGAACAGGTCGCAGAAGCGTCCAAAGGTGAAGCACTGGTCGATGATGACCTGGGTGCCGAGGGCGCCGATCGTGTTGGTCAGCTTGACCTTCCAGAAATCCAGCGAGGTCGACAGACCCGGCAACCAGCTCGGGTCATATACCGCACCCCAGGTGAAGGTTCTGCCGTTCTCCGGCTTCACATTCACATTGGAGCCGCGCAGGGCCTGGGTCTGGACAGTGAGCTGCTCGAAACCGGGAGCCAGTCCGGCGCAGGCCGGGTTGGACAGACGGGGATCGCCAGCAGACAGGCCATCACATGGATCGCTGTAGGTATCCGCGCTCGGAGTCGTGCCGCCGAACAGATCGCTGATGGTCGGCGAACGGAACACTTCGGCTACCGTACCGCGCAGCATCAGATCGTCGATCGGACGGTATTCGATGCCGATCTTGGAATTGGTCGTGGTGCCAAACGCCGAGTAGTCGGAGTAACGCGAACCGAGCGTCAGATTGAGCGACTTGGCAAACGGCAGGTCGGCGAGAATCGGGACAAACAACTCGCCATAGAACTCACGCACGCTGAGCTGGCCCTTCGAGGGCGAGCCGCAGGCATCGGTGAAGGTCAGGCAGGTGCCCTGGTTCGGGTCGAGAATCGTCGAGACGAAGTCCGGCCGGAAGTACTGGTAGTCCTTGCGGTATTCGCCACCGAGCGCGATGCCCACGGCACCCGCCGGGAGATCGAAGATTTCACCGGTCACGTTGAACGCCGCACCCTTTTGGGTCGAGTAGCTGTGCGAACGCACCGTGAGCTGGAGCGCGTCGAGCTGCGAACGCGTCAACGCGCCAGCGGCGGTCGCTGTGTCGAAGTTGAACAGGTTGAGCGGGGTGCAGTTGGCGATCGGTGCCGCTGCGGTGCCGCAACGGGCAACGCCACCGGCATCATAGAACGACGGTCCGATTGCCGCGGCAAATGCCGGCAGGTAGTAGTAGCCGGTATTGCCCGTATCCTGCGAGGTACGCGCCCAGGTAACGCCGGCATCCCACTGCCAGGTATCCCCGAAACTGCCACGCAGACCCGAACTGAACTGGTCGGCCTGGGTTTCATACGAGCCTTCGCGATTGCCACCGGAGAGGTCACGAATACCGCCGCTGGAGATATTGACGCCGAACGGGTTGTAAACGCTTTGAGCGGAAATCGGCGCACCGAGCTGGGCGACGATCAGCGGCAACGGCGCGATGATGTAGCGCGAACGGGTCTTGTTGGTGAACGCCGTAACATACGCTTCGATCGTATCCGTGATGCGGTAATTGCCGTTCACGAACAGTCCGCCGCGCTCCTGCGGGGTCAGCTCAAGGTTGTACGGAGAATAGTTGAACGTGTCGTTATTGGCGCCGGAGCCGACATAGCAGCGGAACTGCGAGGCATTGGTGCCTTCTGCACCATGAATGCGGGTCACGTTCACGTTGGCGCCCGTTCCCGGACAGTTGAGGCCAGCGGCCACTGCCGCGGTGCGGGAAAGGACGAAACGGCCATCCGGAACCGAACCGGAGCCGAGGGCAATCACGGTGCCGTAATAGTTGTAAAGAGCCGGATTCGAGAAACTGCGGTCACCGGCACCGACGGCGTCCTGCTTGTTGTAGGTCGCACCGATGTTCAGGCTGCCGCGGTCGCTGGTATGACCGATGTTCATCTGGAAGCCTTTCCGCACGCCGTCGTCGCGGTCAGAAATGCCGTAGTCGACGGAAGCGGAAATGCCCTGATAATTCTTGCTCAGGATGAAGTTGACCACGCCACCGATTGCGTCGGAACCGTAGATCGCCGATGCGCCATCCTTGAGGATGTCGATGCGCTCGACCATGTTGATCGGAATCGAGTTGACGTCTGCATACGCGAGACGACGCCCGTCGACCAGCAAGAGGGTACGTTGCGAGCCGAGGCCGCGCAGGGACACCGTCGAGGCGCCGCTGCCGCCGCCGTTGTTCACGGCCGGATTGGTTGCCGCACCCGAGATCGCCGGGCTTTCCTGGATCAGGTCGCCGATGGTGAGCTTGCCGCTCTTCTGGATGTCAGCCTTCTCGATGGAAAACACCGGACTTGCGCTTTCGACGTCAACGCGACGAATGCGTGAACCGGTGACTACGATGGTTTCCAGCCGCTCGCTGCCCTGCTCGCTATCCTGGGCGAAGACAGGCATGGAGCTCAAACCCACGATGGCCGTGGTACCCGCGTACAGCGCGAGTCGTACCGCTTTCAGAAGCTCGTTGTTCGTTAATCTCATTACGCTCTCCAACGTTTTTAGAGTGGTGTTACTGGTGACACGGAATCGGGTCGTTGCGCGGAAAGGAACTTTGTGTGATCCGTTCCCTGCTGCTGGGTAGCCAAAAACAGCCCAAACGGCTGCTGGCATTTGCGGGATACTAACAACATTCTCACGTTATTGGAATCCCTGATCGCGCATTTAACAAGGCTCGATCAAACCACGTTAATTTCTTTTGATTCAAGGAGTTATTGGCGAATACATGGGCAGGCCACGTCGCGTCGCAGTGGATCTTCGATCAGGGACCGTCAGCAACAGGGCTTTGTACCAACAACGGCCGCGGATTGGGGCCCAGGCTGATGCGGAGGAGCTCCTCCAACCTTGACTGCCCGCAGCAGGATGTCCCAACCGTTTCGAAATGGCGGGGAGGGATCAGAGATCCTGCCGATACTGGACGTAGGGCATGCGCGCCTGGCCGGGATCGGACTCGCGGGGAGCTGTCGAATCAAGCGTGTTCGACCACACATTCTGGGCGCCAACAGTCACCTCGCCACGCCACGGCGTGCGCCATGAAACGCCAAGATCAATCGCGCTCCAACGACGATTCCCCATCTGCGCCGGCGCATCGATGCTGTTGATTCGGCCGACGATGCTGCCACGCAGCGAGCCATTGACCAATCCGAGCCCGAGCGAAGCCTGATCGATCGCCAGCCTCGAATCATCAAGGCCATACCAGATCGGCGAAAGCGTGGCATGCCCCAAGGCCGCGCTCAAATCGATCATTTTCTCCTGACCGAGTGGCCAGACACCCCGAGCACTCAACCGACGCGAGGATTGCAAGTGATAGTCGATCAGACCGGGCACGTCAATCACGGCCAAGTCAATCGGACTCGAACCGGCGACGGAGCTTGAAAGCAGCGGCAGTTGCTGATTGTCGGCACTCAGCCAGGACAATCCAAACGACAAGTCGGGCCCGAGCCCAGAAAGCGATGCCCAACCCAAGCCGAGACTGGTTGTCAGTGCCGCCGTGGCGCCCGACTGGGATTTATCGCCGAAGCAGGGACTCGAAACGCAACTCGCCTGATTCGCAAAACCGTAGGAAAGCGGGGAGACCACTTGCTGGCCCAGCGCAAGATCGGCCCGGAAACCGTGCCCCACTCGCCAACGCAGACCAGTGGAAAACAAATCCGTCGCATCTACGATCCGCAGATCGGACACACCGCCAAACGTCGGCGATGGCGGCAAGGCTGGCGCGCCGCTACCACGCGACAGCGCGACGATCGCGAGCAAGCGCCCGTCCGGACTGGCCCACAAGGGAACCACCTGGCCGGAACTGCCGGCCAACGGCGCGCCAACCTCAATCGAAAGCAGGCGATCAAACAACGGGCGCTGGGCATCGACCAAAGTCGCAGGTGCAATCTTCTGCGCGACGGCATTGACCGACAGCAGCAGAGACAACACGATTAGGGCAATGCGCGACAACATCAGGCAGATCCGGTCGATGGGTGTCAGGAGACTACACGGAGCTTTTCAAGTTCCCCGGCCACAAAACTGTCGAAGCGTGTTTCATGACCGATCTTGCGCCACCAGTGTACGCGGTTTTACGAAAAACAAACAGTCTAATGCGTCTCAACTATGGCCCGGTAGCGCTTGAATAAGCAGGAGTTTCCGGTCGAAATTCAAACAGGCCAACCAAGTTCCGTTTTCGGCGCACCCGCCGGCTCGGACGGGGTCGCTCGGGTGGAGACCAAGGAACGCTGGCGAACCTGAACCGGATCCACCGCCGGGGCCTTGCCATTGATTTGGCGCGGGCGGCCGTGTCCCATGTCATTGCGTGGTCGACGGGCCGGGAGCCTCGGGAACGTCGGCGAACTGGCTGGCGAGATCGACTTCATCAAGCACGTAGTCGCGATTGCAGAACTCGCAGGTCACGCGCAACTTTCCTTGCGCGTCGAGGCCTGCGAAAGCTTCCTCGTGACCGAGTGTCCGCAGCATGCCAAGCACGCGGGCGCGGGAGCAACTGCAGCTGAAGCGCAAGGGCCGACCCTCGTGCAGAACCACACCTTCCTCATGAAACAGACGCAGCAAAAGCGCATCGACCGGCAGATCAAGCAGTTCCGCATTGCTCAGCGTGGCCAGCAGATGGCCTACCCGATTCCAGGCATCGTGGTCATCTGCAGCATCTGTTTGCGCAATCTTCTGCACCATGATGCCGGCGCAACGCCCCTCTCGCACGGCCAGGATGATTCGCGATGGCAGCTGTTCCGAACGCTCGAAATAGGCCTCGAACGCGCCGGCCAAGGTTGCCGATTCGACTGCAACCAGGCCCTGATAGCGGTGATCGGTCTGCTGGTTTTCAATGGTGATCACGAGCTGCGTTTGCGGAGTGGAAAGATTGATCGGCCGCTCCGTGGCATCCTCATCGCAACGCGCAATGCCGCGCACGGCACCATCATGCGTGCATTCCGCAAACAGCAGTTTCAGCGGCCCGGCGTTGCGAAGCTGGATCGACAGCCTGCCCTCGAACTTCAGCGCCCCTGCAAAAAGCACACTCGCGACGAGCGATTCTCCGAGCAATGCACTCACTTGGGGTGAATAGTCGGCATGGGCAAGAATTTCCTGCCAGCTCGATTCCAGATGGACTATGTGGCCGCGAACGGCGGCACTCTGCAAGTGGAATGGATAAACCTTGTCATCATTCGAGTTCATGGCGCGCGGACGGTTGATATGGCTGATCAAAATGCGGACTCCCGGAACGGATGCAAGACACGATCATGGCTTGCTCGCAAGTCCGAGACTCACCCGGCGGCAAGCAATCGCGCCCATCGAATCGGAGAATGATGGCTATGGCAATGCCCCAGGCACCGGCAACGCTGCCGCTTCGAGGAATCCATCGGCGCGTCACGACCCGGCGCACCAAGCCACTTCGCAAGTAAGCACCAAATCCGCCCCTGGACGGAATCACCCGTCGCTCGGCCGAGGCATTATCGAAAATCAGGAGCTCTTCGCTGGCCGTCCCTGGGCTATCTTATGGCGCATGACTCGTCGCTCGGCTCATCATCGGTGCCAGCCAGGTCATCCACCAAAGCAAGCCAGATCGCCAGGATGCGTGTAGATCCATTGCAACACTCCAACTATTGACTCAATCGGGGATACAGATGAAATCGAAAATTCTAGCTCGCTCGGCGCTCGCCGCAGCGATCCTGTTTGCGCTCGGCAATGCACAGGCTGCGCCGGGCACGCTCCAGAGCGTCGCGCCGAATGTGGTGGGTGCTGAGCAATTGACCAACGCACGTGCCGGCGACAGCCACCTGCTTTTGCTCCGTTCGGGTCTGATTGACCCAACGGCACAGCGAATCGACTTTTCATCAACCGGTGCTGCGGCCGATGTCGAATCGGGCCGCTATGCAATCGTGCAGTTCAAGAGTGATCCCGCGAAGTCTCGCCAGCGCCTCGAAAAGAACGGAGTGACCTTCCTCGGCTATGTCCCGAACAACGCCTATCAGGTGCGCCTCGGCAGGAACGCCTTGAGCGAATTGCGCGCGGACTCCTCGGTGCGCTGGGTTGGCATCTATCAGCCGGGACAAAAGCTTGATCCAGCGCTCTGGATTGATGCGCGCAACAACCTCGCCCTCGCTCCACAAGGTGGCCTGGAAATCGATGTTTTCGGTTTTGCGGGTGAATCGGCAAGCCGGATTGGCTCTGCACTCGGCAAGGTGCCCGGTGTGTCCGTCGTTTCTGTCGCCGAAAGCGAATCCGTGCCGTTTGTACGAGTACACATCGACGAGGCCGGCCTGGATCGGCTGGTTCGCTCCGCAACCGCCGAAGACAGTGTCGCCTGGGTCGCGCCGCATTTGCAGGAATATGTCAACAATTCCGCAGGCATCGGTGTCATTCAGGGCAATTCGCCGACTACCAGCACGGCGGGAAGCGGCGCTATCGAGGCCGGTCGCGAGCCGCTGTGGGACCACGGCTTGTTTGGCAGTGGCCAGATCATCAGCATCTCCGATTCCGGACTGGATGCCAACGAGGCCTGGTTCACCACTCTCAACAAGGGACTCGGCGATCACACCGAGATCACGACGGCCGATACTCCGGTGCCACCCGCTCTTGGCGCAGCTCATCCAGACAACAAGGTCTATGCCTACTGGGTGCAACCCGGCGCCGAAGCCTATGACAACAATTCCACTTGTCCAGGCGGATCTTCCACGAGCTATCATGGCACGCACACCAGCGGAACGATCGCCGGCGATGCCGGCGGCATGGTGGGTGCGACCACCTACACCGCATCGACGCCAACCTCTTCGGGCCATGAGCTGGCGGATGGCATGGCACCCAACGCGCAACTGCTGTTCCAGGATATCGGCAACGACACGTCCGGCTGCTTGTCCATCACCAATCTCGGCGGCACACTGCGCCAGGCACGTGACGCCGGCGCCCGAATCCACAGCGCGAGCTGGGGCAGTTCCAGCGCCGGCGCCTACAGCGGCAGCGATCGCGTAGTCGATACGACATTGTCGACACTCGAGGACATGATTTTTGTCGTCTCGGCAGGCAACGACGGCAGCGGCGCAACCACTACCGGCTCCCCAGGCAATGCCAAGAACGCCATCACGGTTGGCGCGTTGGCACATGCGGGCAGCAAGGTCGTGGCCAGCTATTCAAGCCGCGGGCCGACCACCGACGGTCGCATCAAACCCGACATCATGGCCCCGGGAAGCAGCGTGATTTCTGCTTCTGGTGATTCCAGCACCACCGCCACCATTGAAGCCGCCGTGTCCAAGGGTTTGTCCGGAACATCCATGGCTGCGCCCACGATCGCCGGTAATGCAGGGCTCGTGCGCCAGTTCTTCACGGAAGGGTTTTATCCGCGCGGATCAAAGACCCCAGTGGATTCCTACAATCCCAGCGGCATGGCACTCAAGGCGGTCCTGCTCAATGGAACGAACCCGGTGCTCAACTCCAACACAACGCCGACCGACCAGTTCTCAACGGGAAACTACGGCTGGGGTCGCGGCTGGACAGATTCCAACCTCTGGTTTGCAACGACACCGAGCACCTTTGGCGATGACAACCGTCGTTTGCGCATCTTTGAACGCACCAACGTATCCGGCCTGGAAACCGGTGATGTCAACGAATATGTGATCGCCAACGTGCAGGCTGGACAGGAACTTCGGGCCACGCTCACCTGGTACGACCCCGAGGCGATCGGTGGTGCTGCGCTGACCCTGGTCAACAACCTCGATCTCGAGGTTGTGGGTCCGGGCGCTGCGGTCTACCTCGGCAACGTGTTCTCATCCGGCGTTTCCACGACCGGCGGCATTGCGGACATTCGCAATACCGTCGAGCAGGTGCGCCTGACCGCTCCCGCGGCCGGTTCCTACACCTTCCGCGTGAAAGGCACCGCGATTCCGGGCGGCACCCGCCCCAATACGAGTCGGCAAGGCTATGCACTCGCCGTATCTGGACGATTCGGCTTGCCGGATGCAACGGCATTTCCGGCACCGACCGGCTTGAGCGCGTCATCTTCTGGCGGCGGCGCTTCGATCACCTTCAGCGCCAGCGGTGGCGCCCAAGGCTTCCAGCTCTATCGCGCAGCGGGAACCTGCGCGACAGCGGCCGCTGGCGATTTCCGTCTCGTCTCTTCGGGTGCATCGAGTCCCCTTCTTGATCCGACATCGCAAGGCGGCTACGGCTACGCCTATCGCGTTCGCGGCATCAGCAACGATGTCGAAGGAGCCGTTTCCACTTGCGTCGACCTCTCTTACAGCGGCCCCTGCACACTCCAGCCGAATTTTGACTCAAGCAGTCTTGTTGGCGGATCGACACTCAATGCAAGCTGCCGGGTTGCATTGAACTGGACCCCCGCCACTTCGAGCTGTCCGCTGTCGCCAACCATGAACTATTCGGTTCAGCGCTCAGCCAGTCCGTACTTCACATCACCGGCCACGATTGCCACCGGGCTGACCAGCGCGAACTATGACGACATTTCGGCTCTGCCCGCAGCACCCTATTACTACAAGGTGCTGGCCGAAGATTCCGAAGGCAACATGGCGCCAATCAGCCAGACCGTCGTCGGTACTGCGGTCGGTTCGAATGGGGTTGACGGCAATTTCTACCTGGAGGATGGCGACACCCACGTGTATTCGAATCTCGAATCGCCGTGGCAGGTCACCAACACGGCTGCAACGGCCGGCACGTTGAGCTTCCACAGCGGTGCGGACGGAGCTACCTATCCGGCCAGCACCTGCGGGGCGATGACGACGCCTTCGATCCAGGTTCAACCGGGCGCCACGCTCAATTTCAAGATGAAGTACAACATCGAACATGGCTGGGATCTCCTGACACTCGAGGTTTCCACGAACGGCGGTGGCACATGGATCAGCTTGGCACCGATTGGAGGCTATCCGTCAGCAGGCACGATCACCAATGCAGGCAATGCTTGCGGATATCCGTTGGGAACTCCCGGATTTGGAGGATCGACTTCAGCGACGCCGGCCGATGAAACCGCCGCGGCTTCGTTCCAGAATTTCTCGGCCAGTCTCGCCGCCTATTCCGGGCAGTCCATCAAGCTTCGCTGGCGCTTCTCGTCGGACGGCGGCTTCGAAGTCGGCGGTGCCTTTATCGATGAGATCCGCCTGAGCAGCGATCGCATCTTCTTCGACGGATTCGAACCGGCGAGTTCGGCTTACATGTGCACTCCGCTGTAGTAAAAGTCCCGCAAGTTTGAAAAGCGGAAAACGGGCGCAGAAATCTGCGCCCGTTTTTTTGCGCGGACATGCCGAAAGCCGAGATGGCACAATCGAGCGCATGACATCTCGAAAAATCCAGCGAAAATCTCTTCTGCGCAGAATCGTGCGATGGATCGGCATCACCCTGCTGCTATGGGTCATTGCAAGCATCGTGCTGGTCTTGATCTTTCGTTTCGTACCAGTGCCAACATCTGCTTTCATGATTGAACGCCGGATCGAGGCACTCTTCGACAAGCAGCAGGATTTCACCCTGCACTATCGCTGGACCCCGATTACCGAAGTTTCATCGAACCTGCCGATCGCACTGGTTGCATCCGAAGACCAGAAATTCCCGACCCACCACGGCTTCGACGTCGAAGCCATCCAGTCCGCATTGGCCGATGCCGAGGACGGCGAGCGCTTGCGCGGAGCCAGCACGATCAGCCAGCAGGTGGCGAAGAACCTGTTCCTGTGGAACGGGCGCAGTTTCGTGCGCAAGGGCTTCGAGGCGTATTTCACCGTGCTGATCGAGGCGCTGTGGCCTAAACGCCGGATCATCGAGGTTTATCTGAACATCGCCGAATTCGGTGATGGCGTCTACGGCGTTGCTGCAGCGAGTGAACGCTATTTCCGCAGCTCACCGCAAAAATTGAGCCTGCAGCAATCCGCCCTGCTCGCCGCCGTGTTGCCAAACCCGCGCAAACTGCATGTCGAGCGACCCTCGGCCTATATTCAGCGCCGCGCCAACTGGATCGAACGCCAGGTTCGTCAGTTGGGCGGGTCCGCCTGGCTTGAACCCTGAGCGGATTCACTCAGGGTTGTCCTTTGCTGTGCGGCGTCATTCTTCCGAAGCAATTGTCGGGGTGCCGCCGCCTGCGCCCGAATGCGCGATCGCGGCCTCGGCGCTGTGCGTCGCCGACAATCGCTTCATCAGTGGCAACACGGCAATCGCGATCAGCGCGCAGACCAGGGCGGCGAAACCGAGCCGGTTGAACAGGCTGGTATAGATCGGCAGCGTCTGCAGTGGTTCGGTAATGTCCTGCGGAACGCTGGCATAGGTCGCGACGACGCCGCCGAGATACTGCGAGACGCCCGAGGCGACGTAGTAGGCGCCCATCATGAAGCCGCCCATGCGCGCCGGCACGTAGCGCGCAATCATGGCCAGGCCGAGTGCACTGACCAGCAACTCGCCCAGCGAGATGGCACCATAACCCCAGACCATCAGCCACGAAGACACCTTGCCGGCGTCGTCGGCGAAATGGCCAGCCGCTCCGTAGATGAAGAAGCCGGCGGCGACAATCACGAAGCCGAGCGCAAATTTTCCGGCAATCGACAGATCCTTCTTGTTGCGCCCTGCCGCCGAATAGACCCAGGCCAGGATCGGACTCAGGATGAAGATCCAGATCGGATTGAACGCCTGGAATTGCGCCGGAGACCAGTCCCACAAATGCGCCCCGAACACGTTGAAGGCGGGATCAACATTGCGCAGCGCAAACAGGTTCAGCGAAGTCGACATCTGCTGATAGAAGATGAAATAGAACATCGTCTGCACGACCAGCACCAGCGCGGCGATCAAACCAGCGCGCTCGCCACGCTGACCGGTCGCAATCAGCCAGGCGAAAATGCCGACAACGGTGACCGCGGCAACGTAGACGAACGCACGTGCGACGGCCTGATGCTCAAGGATATAGGCCGAGGCGAAAACGGCCACCACGCCGAGCGCAAGGACAATGCCAAGCTTGCCCCAATTGAGCGGACGCGCGTCCGGATCCGAACCGATGTGCGACATTGCCTTGCGCATGAGGAGGTAGTTGGCCAGGCCGAATACCAGTCCGATTGCGCAGACCGCAAAAGCGACATGCCAGCCGAGCTCGTTGCCATAGTGCTCGTTGACGTAATCCTTGAGCCAAGGCGTCAGCAACTGCGAAATCATCGCGCCGAGATTGACCGCCATGTAGTAGATCGTGAAGGCGCTGTCGATTTTCGAATCGTCGCCCTCGTAGATCTTGCGCACGAGATTGCCGGCATTGGCCTTGAACAAGCCGTTGCCGACGACGACCACGCCGAGTGCGCAGAACAGGAACCAGACACTCTCCCCCGGCACCACCATCAGGCCATAGCCCACCGCGAGGATGGCCGCACCAAGCAACATCGTCCGACGCGTGCCGAGAATCTTGTCGCCGATCCAGCCGCCGATCGCGGGAGCGACGTAGATCAAGGCCGCTGCGGCGCCCCAGACCAGGGTCGCGCGCTCGTCGGCAAATCCGAGACGCTGGACCATGTAATAGACGATCAGCGCCTGCATGCCGTAATAGCCGAAGCGCTCCCACATTTCGATCAGGAAGATGGTCGTGAATGAGCGGGTCTGGCTGTTTCTGGCGGCGGCTGCAGTCATCGTCGGTGCCCGGAGAATTCTGGAAAGTGCGCGAGCCTAGCGCATGCATGCCCGCTTGGCGTGTGCGAACGCACATTCAATTCTTGATCGATCGGATTTGATCTTGCCAGTCGAATGAAATCGAGACTCTCTCCGGCAAGGTTGAAGTTCCACTCATGTTAAAATCGCGACCCAACTCATCCTTGCAAAGATCATGGGAAACATCGTCTGGTTGGCTTCGTACCCGAAATCCGGAAATACGTGGTTGCGCGCCTTCCTCGCCAACTTGATCGCAAATCGCCCGGATCCGGTACCGCTTGATCGCCTGCCCGACTACTGTGAGGATGAGGCGCGCCCGGATATTTTCAGTGAACTCGCAGGAAGACCTTGCGTTGAACTGAAACTGGACGAGATTTCCATCCTTCGCCCGCAAGTCCATGCACAGATCGCGGCGAGGTCGAATGGGACACGGTTTGTGAAGACTCACAACATGCTCGGCAGCTTCGATAGCCACCCGTTGCAAAATCTGGCCGTGACGGCCGGTGCCATCCATGTAGTACGAAACCCGCTGGATGTCGCGATCAGCATGACCCACCATTTCGGATTGTCGCTTGACGAAGCCATTGAGCGTCTCGGCAATGAGAACGTGGCGACCCAGAACGATGAATTGTTCGTTACCCAGATTCTTGGTTCATGGTCGAGCCACACAAAAGGATGGGCAGATCTCGCAACTACCCCCCCTCGTTTGACGGTTCGATATGAGGACTTGCTGCAGAATCCCGGCAAGCATTTCTCGAAAATCGCCCGGTTTGTCGGAGTCGGCACTGACCGAACACGCATCGACCGTGCGATACGCCATTCGGCCTTCAAGAATCTTTCTGCAATGGAGAAGAAGGATGGCTTCAAGGAAGCATCTGACAAGAGCAGGCGCTTCTTCCGCTATGGGCGTATGAGCGAATGGCGCGATGTGTTGACTCGAAATCAAATTGAGCAAATCATCGAACAACATCGCGATCAGATGACGCGCTTCAAGTACTTGCCGCCGGGATTCTGATCAGGATTTCAAACCGCACCACTTTGCCAAGTCCCGTGTAACTCCATCCGCATGTCAATTGTTGGCCACGCATGGCTCTGAATGGGCAATCCCGGTTGAGTTTGCTTCCCATGACGTCGCGAACCCGCGCGGACAGCGCTAGACTGAACCTCCGCAACTTTCGGTGGGCATCGTTTCCCCGTGGAGGCACCTCATGCTTCAGGTCAAACATCTACTCGATGACAAGGGCCGCGACATTCTCGCGATTGCGCCGGATGCGCCGGTACTCGATGCGATCACGATGATGGCTGCAAAAGGTATCGGTGCCCTGCTCGTGATGCAGGGTGAGGAATTGCTCGGCATCGTCAGCGAGCGCGACTATGCGCGCAACGTCGTCCTCAAGGGACGCTCGTCCTCATCGACCCTGGTGCGCGAAATCATGGAATCCGGGATGACCATGGTGAATCCCGATGACAGCATCGATCACTGCATGCGCCTGTGCACCAACAAGCGTGTTCGTTATCTGCCCGTGCTGGACAACGGCAAGACCATCGGCGTGCTTTCACTCGGCGATCTGGTCAAGGCCGTGATCAGCGAGCAAAGCGAGCAGATCGAGCAATTGCATCGCTATATCGCCGGCTAGGAGCCGGGCGATCAGGCTCAGCCACCCCGCTTGGGTGCATCGGGTTGGTTTTCAGGGCGCGCGGTGTCAAAGGCCGGCAGCCCCAGGCACTGCTGCTCGATCCGTGAAATCACCGGAAATGCGCTCATGTCAACGTCGAAGCGGCGCGCATTGTAGACTTGGGGAATCAAGCACAAATCAGCGAGCGTCGGCGCGTCGCCATCGCAATAGATGCCGGTGCCGGAATTGTCGTCGAGCATCCTCTCGATCGCACTGAAACCTTCCGTTATCCAGTGCCGCGTCCAACGCTCACGCTCGACCTGGGGCGAACTGAATTCATGCTCGAGGAACTGCATGACCCGCAGGTTGTTGAGCGGATGGATATCGCAGGCGACAACCTGCGCAAGAGCACGAACGCGTGCCCGATCGCGCGCGGTCGATGGCAACAGTGCGGCACGCCCGGGATATGCCTCCTCGAGATATTCGATGATCGCCATCGACTGGCGGAACACGCGAGACCCATCGAGCAGGGTTGGCACGCAAGCTTGCGGGTTGAGCTCGAGGTAAGCCTCGGAATGCTGCTCGCCGCCATTGTTGACGAGGTGCACAGGCATGATCTCATATGCCAGTTGCTTGAGATTCAAGGCGATCCGCACGCGATAGGCGGCGCTTGATCGCCAGTAGCTGTAGAGCTTGATGTTGTCGGACACGGCCCACCCCCTGCATTCCGGAACGGTCGACGACCTCTGTCATCGCCGTCCTATTGTGCAGGATTGTTCAGGCTGGCGAATACTTCTTGACGACCTGATCGATCGCACCGAAGACCGAACTTCCTGCGGCATCGGTCACCTCGATTTTCACGCGGTCACCGAATTTGAGGAATGGAGTTGCCGGTTTGCCATCGCGCAGGGTTTCCACGGTGCGCTGCTCGGCCAGACAGGACGCTCCCTTTGCTGTGTCCTCGTTGGCAATCGTACCCGATCCGATCAGGGTTCCGGCGCTCAGCGGGCGCGTTTTTGCAACGTGGGCGACGAGCTCGGCAAAGCTGAATTGCATGTCGACGCCGGTCTCGGCCTCGCCAAACCATTGCTCGTTGATCCATGTGCGCATCGGCAGATGCAGTTTGCTGTCCTTCCAGGCATCACCCAGTTCATCGGGCGTGACAAACACAGGCGACAGGGCCGAACGCGGCTTGGACTGCAGGAAGCCGAAGCCCTTGGCCAGTTCGCCAGGGATCAGACCTCGCAGGGAGACATCATTGACCAGTCCGATCAACTGGATATGCTCCGCCGCCTGGGCGGGCGTGACGCCCATCGCCACATCATCGGTGACCACGATGACCTCGGCTTCCAGATCGATGCCCCAGTCCTCACTGGCGGCAAGGATCGGATCGCGCGGGGCGAGGAAACCCGCACTGGTGGCCTGGTACATCAATGGATCGGTGTAGAAACTTTGCGGCACCTCGGCACCGCGCGCGCGACGCACGCGCTCGACATGCGGCAAGTAGGCGCTGCCATCGACAAACTCGTAGGCGCGAGGCAGCGGCGAGGCCAGCTTGTCGACCTCCAGAACGAACGAATCGCCAGCCGTGCCGGATTGAAGCTGCTCGAACAGTGCATTCAGGCGCGGCGCCATGTTGCTCCAGTGCTCCAGCGCGACCTGAAGCGTGGCAGCAATGCCTGTCGCGCGGACGGCGAGGGTGAGATCGCGGTTGACGACGATCAGGGTTCCGTCACGGCCACCTTCCTTGAGACTTGCGAGTTTCATATCGGCTCGGTTTCCTGTTCTTCGATCAAGGTTTCTGCGGATCGAAATGCTTGCGCAGGCCCTGCCAGCATTCGATGTAGTTGCCTTGCAGTTGGGCAGATTCGAGAGCTTGCCGGGTCGGCTGGATCACCGCGCGGGTCTCGAACATGAAGGCCATCGTATCGGTGATGTGACCCGGTTGCGAGGTGTCGCCGTGGGATGCCTTCTCGAAAGTCGCCGCATCGGGCCCGTGCCCGGTCATGCAATTGTGCAGGCTGCTGCCGCCAGGCACGAAACCACCGGCCTTGGCATCGTATTCGCCATGGATCAGGCCCATGTACTCGCTGGCGATATTGCGATGGAACCACGGGGGTCGGAAGGTATCTTCGGCACACAGCCAGCGCGGCGGAAATATCGCGAAATCGATGTTGGCCGTGCCCGGCGTATCGCTGGCCGAGGTCAGCACGGTGAAGATCGACGGATCGGGATGATCGTAGCTGATCGATCCGACCGTGTTGAAGCGGCGCAGATCATAGCGGCAGGGCACATGGTTGCCGTGCCATGCGACGACATCGAGTGGTGAGTGACCCATCGAAGCCGTCCACAACCTGCCCTGGAATTTGCTGACCAGCGCGAAATCGCCTTCGATGTCCTCGTAAGCCGCGACCGGCGTTTCGAAATCACGCGCATTGGCCAGGCCATTCGAGCCGATCGGGCCAAGATCGGGCAGACGAAACGCACTGCCGAAGTTTTCCGCCACGTAGCCGCGCGCCTCGGCATCAAGCAGATCGACGCGAAAGCGGATGCCACGTGGAATCAGCGCAATCTGCTGCGGCTCGATTTCGATCACGCCGAGTTCGGTGGCGATAACCAGGCGCCCAAGCTGCGGCACGATCAGCATTTCCGCATCAGCATTGCAGAAGAAGCGCCCGCGCATCGAGCGATTTGCGGCGTAGACATGGATGCCGATTCCGCTCTGCGCGGCGGCACTGCCATTGCCGGCCATGGTCGCAAGGCCATCGAGGAAATCAGTCGGCGCAGACGGAATCGGCAACGGATCCCAGCGCAACTGGTTCGGGTCTGCCGGAACCTCGTCGAAACGATTGTGGAAGCGCCCGGAATCGAGCATGACGAAACGCGTGTGCATGGCCGCCGGACGAATCCGGTACAACCATGTGCGCCGGTTGTGCGAGCGTGGCGCGGTGAATGCCGTGCCGGTCAATTGCTCGGCATACAGCCCATACGCAGCACGCTGCGGCGAGTTGCGCCCGACAGGCAGGGCGCCGGGCAAAGCCTCGCTGGCGAATTCATTGCCGAAACCGGTTTGGTACGTCTTTGAACGTCATCTCATTCATCGAAGGTGAATTCATGGCTCAAAAGCCCCTCCCCCCGGGGAGGGGTTCGAGGCCCCGGGGAGGGCCGTGAGGGTTCGGCTACTCCGTAGCATTCCAGATCGCCTCAAGCACAACATCGGTCTGGTTCAAAACGTCATTATCCCAATATCTGAGAATCTGCCAGCCTTGGCATTCGAGGTATCGGGCTCTTGTCTCGTCAGCTCTTTCGTCGTGCTGTGAACCATCCAATTCAACAATCAGCTTTCTCTCAACGCAGCAAAAATCCGCAATGTAGGGGCGGGATAGGATGCTGGCGGCGAAACTTCAAATCACGTACTTGTCTTGCTCTCTAGCGACTCCAGAGTCTTTGCTCCGCATCCGTTTGCTTCGTGCGCAGCTCCCTTGCATTGGCCAGCGTTTGGGTGGGTAGTGGTGGTTTGACTGTGGCCAAGACTGAGCCTGATCTTTCGTTCATGAAGTGGCCCGGGGTGGGAATCGAAGCATTAGAGATCTCGGCGATTCGTGCCTTCTCACAGACCACTCTCCCGAGGGGAGAGGGAGCCAAGGCTTATGCTACAGCACGCCGCGGCGGATCTGGTCGCGTTCGATCGATTCGAACAAGGCCTGGAAATTGCCTTCTCCGAAACCGGGATTACCCTTGCGCTGGATGATCTCGAAGAAGATCGGCCCGATGCAGTTCTGGGTGAAGATCTGCAGCAGCAGTTTCTTCTTCGTCTCGATATCGGCGTCGATCAGGATCTTGCTCCTGGCCATGCGCGGCACGTCTTCGCCGTGATTCGGAATACGCTCGTCCACGACTTCGTAGTACGCGGCCGGCGTATCCAGGAATTGAATTCCCTGCGCATGCATGGCCTCGACCGTCGCATAGATGTCGTCGGTGAAGCAGGCGATATGCTGGATGCCCTCGCCCTTGTACTCGTTGAGATATTCGTTGATCTGCGATTTCTCATCCGAGGATTCGTTGAGCGGGATGCGCACCATGCCGTCCGGTGCGGTCATCGCCTTGGACACGAGACCGGTCTTGGCACCCTTGATGTCGAAATAGCGGATCTCGCGAAAGTTGAACAGGCGCTCGTAGTAGTCCGACCACTTCTGCATGTTGCCGAAGTACAGATTGTGGGTCAGGTGATCGATGAAGGTCAGGCCGAATCCCTTTGGATTCTGATCCGCTCCGGCGATTGGCGCGTAGTCGGCCGAGTACATGTCACCGGCATCCCCGTAGCGATCGACCAGGTAGAGCATGCAGTCACCGATACCCTTGACCACCGGCGATGCAACGGCTTTGCTGTTCGCCTTGTGATCGATCGCCTCACCGCCATTGGCGATGACTTTGGTGCAAACCTCGTCTGCCGGCTGGCTGACGCGAATGGCAAAGCCGCACGCACTCGGGCCATGCGCCTTGGCAAAGTCCGCGGCAAACGAATCGGGATCCTCGTTGACGAGGAAATTGACGCCACCCTGGCGATAGATGGTGATCGGTCGGCTTTTGTGCCGAAGTACCGCGCTGAAGCCCATCGAGCGAAAATAGTCATGCAGCTTCTGCGGTTCGGGCGAGGCGAATTCGACGAATTCAAAGCCGTCGATTCCCATCGGATTCTCGAACGTCGTAACCTGCATGCCAGTATTGGCGGATTCGAGCTGGGCGTTCATGATGATTTCCTCGATACCTGCGCGAACCGCGCATTGAACCGCTAACCTTAGTTACGTTTGCAACCACTTGCAAGAGACACGCAATGCCCGGCGACGCCCTGCTCGAACTCGAAACCTTTCTGCCCTACCGGCTTTCGGTGCTGTCCAACACCCTGAGCCAGGCCATCGCCAGGGTTTACGACAAACGCTTCGATCTGTCAGTAACCGAATGGCGCGCCATGGCCGTATTGGGTTACCGCGCGGACATTTCGGCGCGTGAAGTTGCCGAGCGTACGGCCATGGACAAGGTCGCGGTCAGCCGCGCCGTGGCGCGCATGCTCAAAAAGGGTCTCATCGAACGCGGCACCGCCCGCCACGACAAGCGCCAGTCGGTGCTGCGTTTGTCCGTTGAAGGCTGGAGGATCTACGACCAGGTTGCGCCGCTGGCGCTCGAGCATGAGCAGCGCCTGCTCGCTCACCTCGATGCCGAAGAGCGCCAATGGCTGACGCGGATTCTCGATACCTTGTGGAAGGCTGAACAACTTGAGGCGAAGCGGTAAGCGGCTTTAAAGATTGAGGGCATCGCGGCTGAAGCCGCTTCCTACGACGGAAGTGCTTCGCGGGCAAACACCTGCGGCGGTGTCGCGAAATCCGTCATCGAAATCCGAGTCGCGGTCCTTGCACACTGCGCAGGAGAGGCATTCACGCCCAATGCTCTTGCCACAGGTGACGAAGCGCATCGCGGCTGAAGCCGATCCCTACGGGCGGATTGCGGTCTTCACGGCTGAAACAACTCCCAATGATTGGGTGGGAGGGACTTCAGTCCCGATGCTTCCTGCGGCGAGGGCAATTCCATGGCGGCGGGTGCGAACACCCGGGCGGGAACCGCGGGATCCGTCATCGGATCCCGCGTCGTGATTCGCCTGTGGATTCTTGACCAGGCGCTATTTCACGCCGTGCATCCATTTCTGGATCAGCGGTGCGATCAGGAACAGCAAGACACCGGCACCCACCAGCGCGTAGAAGCCGAAGGTGTAACCGGCATGTGCCGATGCAACCGTCATGCCGCTTTCACCGCTGACCCGGCCGGCAAAAATTCCGGCGAGGTTGTTGCCGATGGCAATCGACAGGAACCAACAGCCCATGGCGAATCCGGTCAGCTTGGCCGGAGCCAGCTTGGTCGTCATCGACAGCCCGATCGGCGACAGGCAAAGCTCGCCGACCGACTGGATCACATAGACCATGAACAAAGTCCAGAATGGAATCTTTCCGGCATCATCGACCATGCTCTTGAGGGCCACCATCAGCAGCAGGAAAGCGAGGCCGTTGAAGATCAAGCCGAGACCGAATTTGCGCGGGATGGTCGGATTGTTCTTGCCCATGCGCACCCACAGCCAGGCCAGGATTGGTGCCAGCGCAATGATTGCCACCGAGTTCACCGACTGGAACCAGGACACCGGGAAATCGTTGGTGCCCGCCAATGCGTTGAACATGCCGACCATGCCGATGTCACGATCGACAATCTTGTCGGCGAGGAAGTTGAATGAACTGCCGGCCTGCTCGAAGAACATCCAGAACAGCACATTGAAGACGAAAATCGTCAGCATCGCGATCACCTTGTCGCGTGGCACATTGCCGCCGCGAACGCCTTCGCGGAACAACATCACGGCCGGGACAACGAACAAGGCCATCAGGATGTACTGCAGGATCGTCGCATCGATGGTCAGCAGCGTGTAGAAAACAGGGATGCCGATGGCGAGGCCACCGAGCAGAACCAGCGAAACGTTGCGCAGACCCGCCTGGTGCTCGGCATGCAGACCGATGCCCTTGAGCTGGCGCCGACCAAACCAGAACCAGATCAGGCTCAGGATCATGCCCACGCCGGCTGACAGGAAGACGATCTTGTAGGCCGGCATATCCTCGATACCGAAAAGCTTCTTGGCCAGGTATTGGGTGATCAGCGGTGCAATGAGGGCACCCATGTTGATGCCCATGTAGAAGATCGTGAAGCCCGAATCGCGGCGCTCGTCACCTTGCGCATAGAGTTTGCCGACCAGGGTCGAAATGATCGGCTTGAACAGGCCGTTGCCGACAATCACGGTGGCCAGACCGAGCTTGAACATCGTCTCCGTCGGCGAGGCCAGCAGAAACAGGCCGCCGGCCATGATGACCGCGCCGAGCAGGATCGAACGCTGATGTCCGATCAGCTTGTCGGCGACATAACCGCCAAAGATGGCGCCCGCGTAGACAAGGGCAAGATAGGCCCCGTATAGCTCACTGGCAGGTTTTTCGCCGGCGGCATCGCCGCCGTGGAACTGGGCGACGATGTACAGCACCATGGCCCAGCGGATGCCGTAGAACGCGAAACGCTCCCAGAACTCCGCCATGAACAGCATCCACAGCGGTTTCGGATGTCCCAGGAGCTGCGGAAATTCGGGTGGATGATCTTCAAGTGTCGCCGATGTCGCGTTGCCGCTCATGCAGTTCTCCGTCGATGAACAGGGGTAAACCGGGCGAGGATTACCGACCCGGCCATCGGCGTCAAATATCGAAGCCGCTGCTGCAACGCAGCAGGGTTCGATGAGAAATCAGGTGCCGATCACCGTGCGCACTTCGAGCAGTTCGGGAAAGAAGGTCAGATCGAGCGCCTTCTTGAGGAATCCGACGCCCGAAGATCCGCCGGTACCGCGCTTGTGACCGATGATGCGTTCCACTGTTTTCATGTGACGGAAACGCCAGAGCTGGAATGACTCTTCGACATCGACCAGTTGTTCACAGAAGTGGTATTCCGACCAGAACTCGTCGGCGTTCTCGTAGATGCGCTTGAACACCGGCACCAGTTCCTCGCGACGTCGATGCGGCAGTGACCAGTCACGCTCGACACAGTCCGCCGGAATCGCATGACCCGCACGGGCCAGATGGCGAAGGAACTCGTCGTACAGGCTCGGCGCCTCAAGCACGCCGCGCAATTCAGCCTGGCGCACGGGATCGTGATTGAACACCGCCAGCATGTCGGCATTCTTGTTGCCCAGCAGAAATTCGATCATGCGGTACTGCTGTGACTGGAACCCCGATGCCGGGCCGAGCACATGGCGAAATTGCTGGTATTCGGTCGGCGTCAGCGTTTCCAGAACCGCCCACTGCTCGAACAACTGACGCTGAATCTGCTTGACCCTGGCGAGGATCTTCAGGCACGAATCGGTCTGGTCGATCGCAAGCAGCGCGGTCGCCGAGCGTAATTCGTGGATGATCAGCTTCATCCACAGTTCGCTGACATGATGCTGGACGATGAACAGCATCTCGTCGTGATGCGGCGGATCGCTGAGCGGCTTTTGCGCGGACAACAGGGTGTCCAGTTGCAGATAACCGCCATAATTCTGGCGATCGCGCAGATCAACCTCGATGCCTTGTTCGAGTTCGCGTCGGTTTTCCATGTTCATCAACACCGCGTGCAAGTGAAGACGGCACGCTACCCGAGGCGCACCTCAATCGCCAGCGTCAGCATTCACGCCAGTTGCTGCGGCGATCCTTGCGCGACGCAGCCACGCTTGCTATCAATAGCGGAGTTGTCAGCAACGCTGGAACAGAATACGGCACAGTATCGAGCCGTCCGGCACTGGATCCGGATCCCGCACGATACGTTCGCGCCGACTCCCAGGAGCCGTCACCCATCGTGACGGAGCGCTGCGACCAAAAGAAAACCTCCGGCCCGATCAAGGCCAGTCCGCGTTGTCTTGCCGAAACGCGATCCAGTGGAGAATTCCGTGCCCATAGCCGCCACGTTTGAAATCGAATACCTGCAGTTCATGGACGCCGACGGCAAGCTCGTCCGTGATGACCTGCCTGCCTTTGCCCGCGACATCCGGCAACTGGTCAAGCTGTACCAGGAAATGTTCATGGTGCGCATTTTCGACGCCAAGGCGATCGCCTTGCAGCGCACCGGCAAGCTCGGCACCTACGCGCCCTGCCTGGGCCACGAGGCGACTTATCTGGCCATCGGCAGCGCCATGCAGGAGGACGATTGCTTTGCTCCCAGCTACCGCGAGTACGGCGTGCAGTTCCACCGCGGCGTGAAGCCGCGCGAACTCCTGATGTACTGGGGTGGCGACGAGCGTGGCAACGATTTTTCCGGCCCCGCGCATGATTTCGCCTGGTGCGTCCCGATCGGCACGCAATGCCTGCACGCGGCAGGTGCGGCACTCGCCTTCAAGATCCGCAAGGAACCGCGCGTGGCGGTGTGCACGATTGGCGACGGCGGATCATCCAAGGCCGACTTCAACAGCGCGATCAATGTCGCCGGGGCCATGACCCTGCCGCTGGTCGCGGTGATCGTCAACAACCAGTGGGCGATCTCGGTGCCACGCAATGCGCAGACCGGCGCCAAGACCCTGGCCCAGAAAGGCATCGCCGCCGGTCTCGAATGCATCCAGGTCGATGGCAACGACCTGATCGCCATGCGCTACGCCATGGATCACGCGCTCAAGCGGGCGCGCAACGGCCATGGCGGCATGGTCATCGAGGCGGTCACCTATCGCCTCTCCGATCACACCACCGCCGATGATGCGCGCCGCTATCGAGACCAGCAGGAGGTCAAGGATGCCTGGTTGCGCGAACCGCTGCGACGCCTGAAGGCCTATCTGATGTCGCTCAATGCGTGGACCGAGGAAGAGGAAGCCACGCTCAAGGAGCAGGCCTCGAAATACGCCGACGCCGAAGTCAACGCCTATCTTGCAACCAAGACCCAGCCGCTTGAATCGATGTTCGATTACACCTATGCCGAACTTCCACCGGATCTCATCGCCCAGCGCGACGAGGCTTTGGCCTGGGAAAAGCGTGGCTGACGCCGCTCCACCTGTTACGTAGGAAGCGGCTTCAGCCGCGATGCTTTTTCACGTTGACCCGGAGCAAGAGCATCGCGGCTGAAGCCGCTTCCCACGGGGCAGCAATTCAATTGGCATGCGCGACATCGATTCACTCCGACCATCCAATGCACTACTGACGAACTCACACCATGGCTCAAATCACCCTGATCGAAGCAGTCACCCAGGCCCTGGCCTGGGAAATGCAGCACGACCCGAGCGTGGTCGTGCTCGGCGAAGATGTCGGCGTCAACGGCGGCGTGTTTCGCGCCACCCAGGGCCTGATCGACAAGTTCGGCCCGGAGCGCGTGATCGACACGCCTCTCGATGAAACCACCATTGCCGGCATCACCGTCGGCCTCGCCGCGCAAGGCATGAAACCGGTGGCCGAAGCGCAGTTCGAGGGTTTCATCTACGCCATGCTGGAGCAGATCATTTGCCACGCCGCGCGCTTTCGTAACCGCACACGCGGCCGCATGACCGTGCCCGCCGTGTGGCGCGCTCCCTGGGGCGGCGGCATCCGTGCACCCGAGCATCATTCCGAAGCCAACGAGGCCTTGTTCACCAATGTTCCGGGACTGCGCGTTGTCCTGCCGTCCTCACCGGGTCGTGCCTATGGCCTGCTGCTGGCGGCGATCCGCGATCCCGATCCGGTGATCTTCTTTGAGCCCAAACGCATCTATCGCCAGTACAAGGAAGAAGTGCCCGATGACGGTGAAGCCTTGCCTCTGGATGTCTGCTTCGTACTCCGCGATGGCAGTGATGTGACCCTGGTCACCTGGGGCGCGCAGGTCAAGGAAACGCTGGAAGCGGCCGAGGCGCTGGCAAAGGAAGGCATCAGCGCCGAAGTCATCGATGTTGCGACGCTGAAGCCGCTCGATTTCGACACCATCCACGAATCGGTGCGCAAGACCGGTCGTTGCGTGATCGTCCATGAAGCACCGCGTACCGCCGGCTTCGGCGCCGAGATTTCGGCGCGTCTTGCCGAGCATGCGATGTACGATCTGGTCGCACCGGTCGAGCGCGTGACCGGCTATGACACGCACATCCCGTTGTTCCGCCTTGAGATGAAATACCTGCCGAGCGCCGACAAGATCGTCGCCGCGGCCAAACGCACACTGGCCGCAAGCTGAGCCAACGGAGCATATGCATGAGCGAGACCAAGACATTCCACCTTCCCGACCTCGGCGAAGGTCTGCCTGACGCCACCATCGTCGAATGGTTCGTCAAGACCGGTGACATCGCGCGTCTCGATGAGCCGCTGGTTTCGATGGAAACGGCCAAGGCCGTCGTAGAAGTGCCCTCGCCTTTTTCGGGCAAGGTCGTCAAGCAGCACGGCAAGGAAGGTGACGTGATTGTCACCGGAGCCGCGCTGATCGAGATCGAGATTGATGCAAGCCTGCCGCAACGCGCCGATGCGCAGGAAACCGGTCACCACCACGGTCCACCGAAGACGGCCGCAGCGACCACGACCGATCCTGCGCCAGCGCAAGCGGCCAAAGTTGCCGCGTCCGCTGAAGCGAGTCAGGCCAGCAAGAGTGAAGGCGCCGGCCGTGCCGATTCCGGCACCGTGGTTGGCGCCATGGAGGCAAGCGACCGCGTGCATGCCGAGCAGACCTCGAACGTGGGCGGCGTCAAGGCGGTGCCCGCCGTGCGTGCGATGGCCAAAAAGCTCGGCGTCGACCTGACCCAGGTCAAACCCAGCGGTGCTGATGGCGTGGTTACACTCGGCGATGTCAAGCGCGCGGCAGAAGCCGGCACTGCACGCATCGGCGCCACGCCGGCCCCGCCCCGTGCAGCCGCGCCTGCCAGTCCAGCGCCCGCCGCACCGGTAGCCCAGCGCTCCGCCAGCGAACGGACGGCGCTATCCGCTTCCGGCCAGCCGATGCGCACCACACCGCCGAGCCAGCACCTCAGCGGCCAACCGGAACAACTCAAGGGCGTGCGCCGCAACATGGCGCGTGTGATGGCCGCGGCGCATGCGCAGGTCGTGCCGACCATGCTTTGCGACGATGCCGACATCCACGCCTGGGCGCCGGGCAACGACATCACCGTGCGCCTGATCCGTGCGATCGTGCGTGCCTGCCAGGCCGTGCCCGCGCTGAATGCCTGGTTCGATGGCGAAAACCTCACCCGCACCCTGCATCCGCACGTTGACATCGGCATCGCCGTGGATACCGACGATGGCTTGTTCGTGCCGGCCCTGCGCAATGCCGACGTGCTCGATGCCAATGGCATCCGCCAGGCGGTCAATCGCCTGCGTGACCAGGTCGTCAGCCGCAGCATTCCGGCCGAGGAACTGAAGGGCTATACGATCTCGCTATCGAACTTCGGCGTGTTTGCCGGACGCTACGCGACACCGATCGTGGTGCCACCAACCGTCGCGATCATCGCTGCCGGCAAGGGTCGCCACCAGATGACTCCGGTCATGGGCGGCTTCGAATCGCACAAGGTCATTCCACTGTCGCTGACCTTCGACCATCGCGCCGCCACCGGCGGTGACGCGGCGCGTTTCCTCAAGGTGTTGCTCGATGATCTGGCGCGGGCGAACTGATCGGCTTTGATGCGTGGCAAACGCAAAGCATCGGGCATGAATGCCCTTCCTACAGAAGATGTAGATCCTGGGCGCGGGATTGGTTGACGTTTAACGCGTTGCCGCTTCGTTGTAGGAAGCGGCTTCGGCCGCGATGCTCTTTTCGCAATCTGGTCAAAGAGCATCGGGCCTGAAGGCCTCTCCTACGGAAGAGCGGGCGAGCGGCGACGCGGGATTGGTTGACGTTTAACGCGTTGCCGCTTCGTTGTAGGAAGCGGCTTCAGCCGTCCCGAAAGCGGACGTCCTTCAGCCGCGATGCTCTCCGTCACGCGTGGCATCGGGCATGAATGCCCTTCCGGAAACCAGCATGCTCAATCTGCAATTGAACATTTGTCGCAGCGACCGACAGAACCGTCAGCGCGCAGCGCTGACTCACCAGAGCATGAATTCTTCTGCTCTGGCCGGAGCAAGAAAACCGTAGCATCGCGACTGAAGTCGCTCCCACGTTTGACAGGCTATTGGACTAGCCGATCCGCGCGCTGGCATCCTCATAGCCGACGATATCGAGATCGAACCCGGCCAGGCCGACCAGCTTGCGTGGCGTGCCGAGTACGCGCAGGTGGCGCACGCCGAGGTCAGCGAGAATCTGTGCACCGAGTCCGTTGCGACGCCACTCGCGCGACGCATCGACCTTCTCCGGCGGCAGTTTTCCCGGTCAGGCTGTCGAGCAGGGCTTCGGCCTCGCCGGTTTCGCTGAGGACCACGACGATGCCGCGATTCTCCTCGGCAATGCGGCGCATGGCGGAATTGATCGTCAAGCCCAGGTCATCACGGCGCAGATGCAACACATCGGAAAGTGCGTTGCGCACATGCACGCGGGTAAGCACCGGCTGGCCGTCATCGACGCTGCCGCGCACCAGGGCGAAGTGCAGGGCCTTCTTGCAACAGATCCCGATAGACGACCAGACGGAACGCGCCGGATTCGGTATCGACGGCCGCATCGTGCACGCGTTCGATCGTGTTTTCGGTTTGCAAGCGGTAACGGATCAGGTCGGCAATCGAGCCGATCTTCAGTCCATGCTTGAGCGCGAACGCTTCGAGCGCGGGCCGGCGCGCCATGGTGCCGTCTTCGTCCATCACCTCGACGATCACGCCGGCAGGCTCAAGCCCGGCCATCGTGGCCAGGTCACAAGCTGCTTCGGTGTGTCCGGCGCGCACCAGCACGCCGCCCGTCTGTGCGGTCAACGGAAAGATGTGACCGGGCTGTGCCAGATGTTCCGGCCGCGCATCTCTGGCCACCGCGGTCTGGATCGTGTGTGCGCGATCGTAGGCGGAAATGCCGGTGGTGACGCCTTCGGCCGCTTCGATCGAGACAGTGAAATTGGTGTGATGCGAGGAGGTGTTGTTGTGCACCATCGGCTTCAGACCGAGCTGGCGGCAACGCGCGGCGGTCAGGGTCAGGCAAACCAGTCCGCGCGCCTCACGCACCATGAAGTTGATGTCCTCGGGGCGCACCTTCTCGGCGGCCATGACCAGATCACCCTCGTTCTCGCGATCCTCGTCGTCAAGGATCACGACCATGCGCCCGGCGCGGATGTCATCGAGGATATCGGGGATCGTGTTGAAGCTCATGGCGTGTTTCCGTGAATTGCTTTCATCGTACGCAGCTTTACTCGTAGGAAGCGGCTTCAGCCGCGATGCTTCAGCTCGTGATGCCCAACGAAACGCATCGCGGCTGAAGCCGCTTCCTACATCGGTTGTGTCTTTCGCTTCGCGGAATTCGGCCAGCCGCTCGGCATAACGTGCCATGCGATCGACCTCGATGTTGACCGCATCGCCAATCCGGCGCGTGCCGAAAGTCGTTACCTGCTGTGTATGCGGGATCAGGTTGACGCCAAAACGCAGGCCGTCGACTTCATTGACGGTGAGGCTGACACCATCGATGCAGATCGACCCCTTGCTCGCGATATAGCGTGCAAGCATGGCAGGCACTTCAAACGTCCAGCGCTGTGATCGCGCGTCGCCATGGAAATCGATGACGTTCCCGAGACCGTCGACATGGCCCGAGACCAGATGTCCACCCAATCGATCGCTCAGGCGCAAGGCTTTTTCCAGATTGACCGGCTCGCCTGGCTCGAGTGCGCCCAGCGTGGTCAGCTTGAGTGTTTCGAGCGAGACATCGGCGGCGAACGAATCCGTGGTGATATCGAGTGCGGTCAGGCAGACGCCAGCGACGGCGATGCTGTCGCCCGTTCGCACGTCATCTAGGTCGAGCGAACCGACGTTGAAAATCATGCGCCGATCGCCACCGCGCAATTCGCTGCTGGCCAGGCGACCGATCGACTGGATGATTCCGGTAAACACTCACACCTCCTGGGGTCGCAACAACAATCGCCAATCCTCACCGAGCATGCGCTGGTCGACCACGCCGAGATTCCAGCGGGCCGACATGTCACTCAATGCCGGCAGAGCAAGCAAGGGTCGCGCATTGTCGCCGAGCAGGATCGGCGCGACATACAGCAGCAGCTCATCGACCAGACCCTCGGCAAACAAGGCGCCACAAAGCGTCGGCCCTGCTTCGACCTGGATCTCGTTGATGTCGCGCGCCGCGAGCAGCGCGAGTACCGATGACAGGTCGAGTCGCCCTTCATGGATTTCAACTGCGGCAAGTTCGACGCGCTCGAAGCGCTGACCGACAGGACGGCCATCGCGGCCATGCAGGATCAGGGTCGGCGCCCTGCCATCGAGGATGTTCGCCGATGCCGGCGAGCGCAGATCCCGATCGAGAATGACGCGCAGCGGCGCGACCTGCGCTGCATCGCCATGATCGGACATCGGCCCGGAAATGCGCACAGTCAGCTGCGGATCATCGGCCAGCACGGTGCCGATAGCACTCAGGATCGCCGAACTGCGTGCGCGCCAAGCTTGCACATCGGCACGCGCGGCATTGCCGGTGATCCACTTCGATTCGCCACTGGCCAGCGCGGTGCGGCCATCGAGACTCATCGCAAGTTTGACCCGCAACCAAGGTCGACCGCGCTCGATGCGCGAAAAAAACCCGCGATTGAGTTCACGCGCAGGCGCCGCCATGAGTCCGCTTTCGACCGTGATTCCGGCAGCACGCAACCGCGCCATTCCGCGACCATCGACGGCGTCGAACGGATCCGCATGGGCAACCACGACACGGGCGACACCGGCTTCGATCAAGGCGTCGGCGCACGGCGGGGTGCGCCCAAAGTGCGCGCAGGGTTCGAGCGTAACGTAAGCCGTCGCTGCATGCGCTCGCTTACCCGCTTCGGCAAGGGCGAAGACTTCCGCATGGGCTTCACCTGCGCGGTGATGCCAACCACTGCCGACGATCTCGTCAGCGTGAGCGATGACACAGCCGACCCGCGGGTTTGGTTGGGTCGTGAACAGGCCGCGCTCGGCGAGGCGCAAGGCATGCGCCATGTGCGCGTGGTCGATGGCGCTGAACTTCGCCTCGTTCACGGTCGCCAACTCATGCTCCGTCAGCCCTTGGCCTTGCGTGTGACACCATCGCCAAGCAGGGGCAGTTGCAGGTTCTCCAGGCCCGGCAGATCGCGTTCGAGCCTTTCGATTTCTTCGCGGAACGCCTGCACATCCTCGAAACTGCGATAGACCGAGGCAAATCGCACATAGGCGACCTGATCGAGCTTTTTCAGTTCACGCATGACCAGTTCGCCGACACGCATCGAAGCCATTTCGCGCTCGCCACTGCGGCGCAAGTCATCAATCACGCTGCGCACCGCCGCATCGACCTGGTCACTCGCGACAGGACGCTTCTGCAAGGCGCGACTCAAACTCGTGCGCAGCTTGCGCTCATCAAACGGTTCACGGCGCCCATCCGACTTGACCACGGCCGGCAATTTCAGCTCGGCCGTCTCGAAGGTGTTGAATCGCTCATTGCACTGCTCGCACTCGCGCCGACGCCGGATCGTCGTGCCGTCATCGGACACGCGTGAATCAATCACGCGGGTGTCTTCGTGCTGGCAGAAGGGGCAGTGCATTAGTGGAGCGGGAGTGGGGAGTAGGGAGTGGGGAGTGGGTTTGGTACGGGTACCCGCAGCGGGAATGGAGAATTGGGAATCGAGAATGGGTTTGACGCAGTCCACGCAATCTTGGCGGAATGCTCCACGGACAAAGGAAACCGGCTTCTACCGACTCCCCACTCCACTCCCCACTCCTGGCCCCCTAGCCATACACCGGGTACTTCCGGCATTGTGCGGTGACCTTGTCGCGGACCGAGGCGATGACCTTGTCATCGTTGGGTGCGTCGAGGACGTCGGCGATCCAGTTGGCGAGGTCGATGCAATCGGCTTCGCCGTAGCCGCGCGTGTAGTCACGGCTGGCGTACCGATGCGCAGGCCGGAGGTGATGAACGGTGAGCGCGGATCATTCGGTACGGCGTTCTTGTTGACCGTGATATGGGCCTTGCCAAGAGCGGCTTCGGCATCCTTGCCGCTGGACTCGCGGCCGATCAGGTCGATCAGCATCAGGTGATTCTCGGTGCCGCCCGAAACGATCTTGTAACCGCGCGCGATCAGGGTCTTCGCCATGGCCTTGGCATTGACCACGACCTGCTTCTGGTAGGTCTTGAATTCGGGTTGCAGGGCTTCGAGGAAGGCAACCGCCTTGGCCGCGATCACATGCATCAGCGGTCCGCCCTGGATGCCCGGAAAAACGATCGATTGCAGCTTCTTCTCGCGCTCCTCGCCGAGGCCCTTGGCGATCACGAAACCGCCGCGCGGGCCGCGCAGGGTCTTGTGCGTGGTCGAAGCAACCACATGCGCGTGCGGAACCGGATTCGGATAGACGCCGGCGGCGATGAGGCCGGCGACATGGGCCATGTCGACAAAGAAGATCGCACCGACCTTGTCCGCGATCGCACGCATGCGTGCCCAGTCGACAATCTGCGAATAGGCACTGAAGCCGCCGATCAGCATCTTCGGCTTGTGTTCGATGGCCAGTCGTTCGACTTCGTCGTAGTCGATCAGGCCATTTTCGTCGACGCCGTACTGCACGGCATTGAACAACTTGCCCGAGATATTCGGCTTGGCGCCATGGGTCAGATGACCGCCGTGGGCCAGGCTCATGCCCAGGATAGTGTCGCCGGGCTGGAGCAAGGCAAGATAGACCGCCTGGTTGGCCTGCGAGCCTGAATGCGGCTGCACGTTGGCGTAGTCGGCGCCGAAAAGTTCCTTGAGTCGTTCAATGGCCAGGCGCTCGGCGACGTCGACATGCTCGCAACCACCATAATAGCGCTTGCCAGGATAGCCTTCGGCGTACTTGTTGGTCAGCACCGAGCCCTGCGCCTCAAGCACGCGCGGACTGGCGTAATTCTCGGAGGCAATCAGCTCAACATGGTCTTCCTGACGCACGGCTTCGGCGGCGATGGCAGCGGCCAGCTCAGGATCGAAACCCTCGATACGCAAACCTTTGGAAAACATCGACAAACTCTCGGCAGCCATGACGGAATGCGCATGTTACCGCGTTGCAACATGTTTCATGGAATCGGCCGTTGCGCGAGGTCGCTCAGGGCTGTTCCGGAGCCAGCAGTTCGATCGCCATGACGACCGCATCCTCACGTCCGCGCTTGCCCGGGTAGTAGTTCGGTCGTCGGCCAATCTCGTTGAAACCCGCGCTGTCGTAGAGCGCGATCGCCGTGATGTTGGAGGGGCGAACTTCGAGAAACACCCGCTCGGCGTGGTGCCAGCGGGCCAGATCGAGCAGGCGCGCGAGGATGCGGCGCCCATGGCCCCTGCCCTGCTCGGCCGGCGCAGCGCAGATGTTGAGGATATGCGCTTCGCCGCCGGCCACCGAGAGTACGCCGTAGCCAATCACTTCGGCTGAACGTTCGAGCACCCAGCACTCGTAGCCGGAAGCCATGCAATCGCGGAAAATCCCGTAGGTCCACGGATGCGGATAGGCGCTCAGCTCGATGCGCGAAATCGCCTCGAGATCGCTTGCGCGCATCGCGCGGAAACTCGAAATCGGATCCTGCAGGTTCGCGACCATGATCAACCCAGCCTAAGCGTCGCGCGGACGCTGGGCCTGCGCGCGCGACAAACGCTTGATCTCCCCCCAAAGCGCGCGCTTGGCGGCGGCACTTTGGGCGAGCACGTCCGGTTCGTTGGTGACGATCCAGGCGATCTCGTTCTGTCGTTGCGCCGGCATGTCGGCGCCAAGCGCACGCGCCAGCGACTCGCCCAGAATCAGCAATCCACATGCGGCGGCGATGATCCCGACCTGCCCGACTTCGGCAATCGCGGCATCGACTCCGGCCATGCGCAGGGCGCGCAACAGATCATCCGGCAGCCGGCTGTCGCGCTCGCGTGGACAGACAATCAGGAAATCCGTCGCCGCCGCGGCATCCATCCGCTGCCCTCGTTCTGCGGCAAGCGCAGTCGTTACCGGCCCCGCTGGCAGATCGGATCGTACTGGCACTTCCACGCGCGGCTGCCCGGCGAGGCCAGCGAGTTCCGCACGCGGCACATAGACATCGATGCCCATCTCGGCGAGCAGACGCAGGCTGTAGTCATCGAGCATGCTCGTAGACCTCGTTCTTGAGCAGATCGCCATGGAACTCGGCAAAAATCTGGTCGACCGCGCTCGACAAGGCGATGACGGTCGCGCCCAGGCCGTGATCCGTTGCCTCGACGTCGGCGTGGTAGATATCGTCAAACTGCGGCGTGCCATCCGGGCGATCGGCGCGCAGGCGGAGCACGACACTGGCGATGAAGCTGCCGTCAACGGTTGGCACGCGTTCAAAGCGCAGGATGCTGCCACTGATGCGCAACGCGGCCTGGCTGGCCGCCAACTGGTCGGTCACCAGCGGCGCAATACCCGCATCACGAATTTCGATGAGCAGGCGGCGTTGCAAGGCGCGCGTCGGCGGATCGGTCCACAGCTGGTAATGATATTGGCGCAATTCCGCGCCGCTGGGATCCAACGCGTAAACCAGCGCGCGATCGGCATACAGGCCGTCGGCCGCGAACAGGTTGATCACGATCGGGGTATTGAAAACCGGTGTTTCGCTGACCGGCAGGACCTGTGCCTTGCTCATGCGGAAATAGGTGTGGTCGGGCACGCCCGGCACATTGCCGCAAGCGGCGAGGGCGAGGGTGAGCAGCGCCGTGACGAAGATTCTCACTTGGGATCGTCCTCCAGCTTGTCCGGCTCCGGCGAGCGCAGCAGTTGCCCCGGGTTGCGCCGGATCTCGCGACTGAACTCATCCAGATTGCGTGTCGCTGATTCAAGATGATGGGTGATCACATCCATGCGGCTCGACAGGCTGGCCATGACCGTGGCCAGATCGGTTACCGCGCCGCGAATGTCCCCGCGATTCTCGCGGGCGATATCGGCCAGTTCGCCAACGGTCTGGTCGAGCGTCTTGCGCGTTTCGCGCAGTTCGCCGCTGAGTCCTTGCACATTGCCGAGGATGCTGGCTACCGCGGCGCGATTCTGCGGCTTGAGCAGATCATCCAACGCACCGGACGCATCATTGAGCTTGCCCAGCAGGGTTTGCGCCTGGCCGAGGATTTCCGGCGTGTTGTTGTCGAGCGAGCCGGTGATTGAATCGACGCGCTTCGTCAGCATGGCGATCATTGGCGAGATCTGATCGCGGGTCAGCGCGGAAACCTGCCCGGCCAGTTCACCGACCGCAGCGAAGATATCGGCATTCTCCGCGCCGGTGATCTCGGCACCCGGGGCCAGCACCTGCGCACTGGCACCCTCCTTGATGCCGATCGACATGTCGGCGAGCAAGCCGCTCGACTGCAGCCGGGCAATGCTGTCCTTCGGAATGGTCCAGTCACGCTTGACCGACAAGGTCACCTTGTAGCGTGTTCCCGCAACATTGCGCTCGGGTTCGATTTCGCCGACCTCGCCGATCCGGTAGCCCTCGTAGAACACCGGCGCGCCGTAACGCAGGCCGGTCACGTTGTGATAACGCACGAAATAATCGGTGGCGGCGCCGCTGCGTCCGGTGATCAGGGCCAGGCCGACCAGCAGCAGAACCAGCCCGACGCTCACGATGGCCCCGACCAGCACGTAATTGACGGTATCGCGCTTCACCCGAACACTCCCCTCGATAGCTGCGGCATTCTAACGTCGCCGGCGCTGCCGGTGCAGGCAATCACGCTCACGCCACGTCCCCAACCAGCCGGCGCAGATATTCATCGGCATCGACCTGCACCTCGCGCGGGCGCCGATTGAGCAGATCCTGGATGCGTTCATTGTCTGCCGCACGCACCTCCGCGGTGGTGCCGGTCATCAGCACATCGCCCTGATCGAGCACGGTGATCGTGTCGGCGATCTTGAACGCACTTTCCAGCTCGTGGGTGACGACGACGATGGTCATGCGCAGGGCATCGCGCAGGCGCAGGATCAACTCATCGAGTTCGGCGGAGACGACCGGATCGAGACCCGCCGATGGCTCGTCGAAAAAGAGCAGGCGCGGATCCATGACGATCGCGCGCGCCAGCGCCGCACGCTTGATCATGCCGCCGGAGAGCTGGCTTGGCATCAGATCCTGGAAACCGCCGAGATTGACCACCTCGAGCTTGATCCGGCTCATGATGCGGATGGTCTGCTCGTCCAGCGTGGTGTGCTCGCGCAGCGGCAAGGCGACATTGTCGCCGACCGTCATCGAAGTCAGCAGGGCACCACCCTGGAAGGACACACCGATGCGTTTGCGTACTTCGAGCTTTTCACGATCGCTGGCTGTGGCCAGATCGGTGCCGAACAGTTTGACCGTGCCGGAGACCGGCCGGTTGAGGCCGAGCATGTGCCGCAACAGTGTACTTTTGCCCGAACCCGAGCCGCCCATGATGACGCGGATCTCGCCCTGGTTCACGCTGAAATCGACGCCATTGAGGATGCGCCGCTTGCCATACCAGGCTTCGAGCTTGTCAACTTCGATGAGGGGGGCTGGAGTATTCAACGTCATCGATTCAGAAAGAATGAAAAAATCATGTCGGCGACGATGATCCAGCAAATCGAAAGGACCACGGCGCGCGTCGTCGCGCGGCCGACACCTTCGGCTCCGCCGCTGACCGAGAAACCCGTGCTCACGCCGATCAGGGTGATCAGCAGGGCAAACACGAAACTCTTGGCGATGCCCTGGCCGATATCCCCCGGCGACAGCAGCGCCATCGACTGCAGCATGTAGGCGGTGGGCGTGACATTCAGGGCCGGTGCGCTGTACAGCGCGGCACCGAAAATCGCCACGGCATCGGCAAAAATGGTCAGCAGGGGCAGCATGACCAACATCGCAATCAGCGCCGGCGCGACCAGATAGCGAACCGGATCGATACCGATCACGGCCAGCGCATCAACCTCCTGGGAGACCGTCATCGAACCGATGCGCGCGGCCAGCGCCGAACCGGAACGGCCGGCGACGAGGATCGCAGTGATCAAGGCACCGAATTCGCGAGTCACCGATTTGGCCACGGCGATGACGACCTGGGATTGCGCGCCGAATTCACCCAGCGCCGAGACGAACTGGATGCCGAGCATGATGCCGACAGTGAAGGAGAGCAGGCAGCCGATCGGCAGCGCGTCGGCACCCACCTGGCGCATCTGCTCGAACACCGCACGCAGGCGCAGCGGCTGGCCGATACGCCAGCCCATCACCGACAGGTAGATGGAATCCAGCAGCAGCATGGCGGCATAGCCGATGCCGCTGAGTGCGTCGACGGTGGTCTTGCCGATTTGCGCGAGCATGCGCGTCAAGGCTTGGTAGCCGGCACGCTGGTGGTGGCCGGCACATCCTGGACCGTGGCGACAATCGGAAACACCCGATCCAGCCGGGCCAGCTCGAGTACCGCGCGCACCGCATCACTGACCGCGACCAGGGCAAAGCCCGTGCCTTTCGAGCGCGCATGCTGGAAGCCTTCAACCAGGGCCGCGATACCCGAGGAATCGATATAGCTGACGTCACTGAGTTCCACGCCAACTCGTGCGTTCTTGCCAAGTGCCGCCAGCACCGCATCGCGCACCTGTTGCGACCACGAAAGATCGACC
Source organism: Lysobacterales bacterium (assembly GCA_016721015.1). Classification (GTDB taxonomy): domain Bacteria; phylum Pseudomonadota; class Gammaproteobacteria; order Xanthomonadales; family Rhodanobacteraceae; genus Dokdonella. The sequence goes on along the minus strand of JADKJL010000004.1, from coordinate 223,295 downwards.
TCGCCTTGCAGGCGGATCACGGCACAGCCATCGATGGTTTCCTGCTCGATCCCGTTCATTCCCGATCTTCCCCATTGTTGCTGTTGACGTCGATGCGCTTGCGCATGATCAAGCGGTTGCCGCAGCCATCCGGCGATCCGCGCATTATCCACTCGTCCATCACGGTGTCGATCAGGGCAATGCCGAGGCCTCCGCTGCGACATTCGCCGAGCGGCTTGGCGCGCACACACTGCGGATCGACGGCGGGTGCCGAATCGAGCAGGCGGAACTCCAGCACTCCCGCATCCATGGTCACGCGCAGATGGATATCTCCCGAATCTTTCGGTCCATAGGCATGGCGAATGATGTTGCAGCAGGCCTCATCGACGGCGAGCACCAGCTTGTCGCGCGAGTCGCGTTCGATACCCGCATCGTCGAGGGCGCCGCGCAACAACGAGCGGATCTCGCGCATCTCCTCGGCACGCGCCGGGAAGCGCCGCTTCAGCAGCACCTCCGGTCCATGCGCGTGCATGCGTTCGATCAGCAACAAGGTGGTGTCATCGACCAGGCGCAGATGCTTCAACTCGGAAAACATGCCGCGCAGACGCGGCTCGGCCGATGCGCCGGCGTGGCGACTGATCAAGGCGCGTACGCCTTCCGAGCCGATCGTCCGGCGCTGCGCATCGCGCACATCGGTGACGCCGTCGGAAAAGCAGTACAAGGAAGCACCGCGCATGTCGATGTGCTGTCCCTCAAAGCTCATGCCGGCGAGGATGCCGAGCGGCGCCCCACCGGAAAGAAATTCCGTGAACTCGCCCTGGCGGTAGAGCATGGCCGGCGGAAAACCGGCCGCGGCAATATCGACGTATTCGGCATTTCGATCGCACTGGCCGACCAGGGCGCAGACGAAACGTCCGTCGAGGCTGCTTTCGCAAAGCTCCTCATTCACCCGCACCAACCACTCGGATGGCGGCGTGCCTTCCTTGCCGACCCAGCGCAACAGCGAGGCGACGCGCACCATCAGCAGGGCGGCATCGAGACCCTTGCCCGAGACATCGCCAATGAAGAAGCCGATGCGGCCATCGGGCAGATCGAAGTAGTCGTAGAAGTCGCCAGAGATCTCGTGCGCTGGCAGATTCACCCCAAGCAAGGGAAAGCCATCCCGACGGCGTTTGGGCAGCAGGGATTTCTGCATGCGCCTGGCCAGATCGAACTCGCGCTTCATGCGCGCCTGCTGGACAAGCTCATTGGCCATGCGCGCGTTGTTGATGGCCAGCGAGGTGGGTGCGGCGACCAGACGCAGGATCTCGGCATCGTCGGCACTGAACGATCCACCGCTGCGCTTGTTGATGACCTCGAGTGCACCGATCGGACCCTTGGCCGTGGCCAACGGTGCGCAGAGCAAGCTGCGCGTGACAAAGCCTGTATCGGAATCGTTGCTGCGATCGACGCGCTCATCGGTTGTCGCGTCGGCAACGACCTGGCTGCGATTGTCGGCCACCGCACGTCCGACCACGCCCTGGCCAAGCGGAATGCGCAGGCCGGTGATATCGACCGGGCCGACACAAACGCGGCATTCGAGCATGTCGCCATCTTCGTCAAGCAGGAACAGCGATGCGGCCTCGGCATCCATGAAGTCGGCGATGCGATTGACCGCCTCACTCAGCGTCTGGCGCAGATCCAGCGAAACGGCCAGGGTTTCCGAAAGATCGGCGAGAAAGGCAAGCGCGCGCGCCTCACTGACGGCGGCCATCGGCGTGACCTTGGCCGCCCGCGAGTTCATTCGTCGATACGCTCACTGTGGCGCAGGGCGCGCTGCTCGCGCCAGCGACGCAGTCCCCAAAGGGTCATGATCGGCCCGGACAGCACATACAAAACGCCGATCCCGAACAGCACCCGCGGCGGATCAATGGCGAGGGCAACGATGATCAGCAGGGCGACCGGAATCCAGATGAAAGGCACCTTGTCCGAAATCGGCCACGCCTTGAAGCTGAAGTAGCGCACATTGCTGACCATCAGCAATCCGGCCAGCACGGCCATGAAGGGGGTGACGAACTGCACGTCGATGCCGCTCAGGTCGAACTTTTCCACCGTCCAGACGAAGGACATGCACAAGCCGGCCGCCGCCGGACTGGCCAGGCCCTGGAAATAGCGCTTGTCGGCAACCCCGACCTGGGTGTTGAAGCGGGCCAGGCGCAGGGCGGCGCAGGCCGCATAGATGAACGCCGCAGACCAGCCGACCTTGCCCCACAACGGGCCGTATTCAGTCAGCGATGACAGCGACCAGGTGTACATGACCAGGGCTGGCGCGACACCGAAGCTGACCAGATCGGACAATGAGTCGTACTGGACGCCAAAATCGCTCTGCGTACCGGTCAGGCGTGCAACCCGACCATCCAGCCCATCCAGGATCGCGGCAATGAAAACGGCCAGCGCCGCCTCCGAATAGCGACCGCCAATCGAGGCCACGATCGCGTAAAAGCCGGCGAACATGGCCGCGGTCGTGAACAGGTTCGGCAACAGGTAGATGCCGCGTGGACGCTTGCGCGGGCTGGGAGGTGTTTCTGCCATGCTCAAGGCCATTCCGAAAAGTGTGTCGAGTTTAACTGATCGTTGCGATTTGCCACCGAAGTGCTTGTCAGATAACGAAACTAGTGCTATCCAGTGCGCTGATTGAGGGCCCAACTGTCGGCTCGCACCGGCGCGGAGAACATGATGAAGCCCAGTTCGATTGTACTGATCCTTGCCTGCCTGAGCGCCGCCCCTGCGCTTGCCCAGCAGGTTTATTCGTGGACCGACGCCAACGGTACCAAGCATTTTTCAGATACGCCGCCACCGCCCAACACGGCCTCGGCCAAGAAGCTCATGGTTCACAACGGCGTCACCAGTACCGCCGCCGAGCCGGCTGCGGAAGAAGCCAAGGCCGGTCCGACGATGGCCGCCGCCGCCGGTTACAGCGAAGAAGACATCAAGCGCAATTGCGCCACCTCGCGCAAGAACCTGCAGATCTACGAGGCGTCGGCACCGGGTGACGAGGCCCTGCCGGAAACCCAGGTTCAGTACCAGATGAATCTGAACAAGGCCAGGGAACAGATCAAGCTGTTTTGCGGCTGATTTTCGCGGGCCGCCTTCACCGGCTGGGCCTGCCCGCCCGGTTCCCTAGCCCGGACTATTCATGAATACGCGCGATGATCGCGCAGGACATTGGATTCACACGGCTTTTCGCGATTGAGGGGATAGCGGGCGTTATCGCTGAATGAGCGGAAAGTCGTGTGGATTCAAGGGACAAGCGAGGGCGTGCGTTTTTCATGAATAGTCCGGGCTAGCAGCCTGCCGGACTTTACTCGGCCGGGCTGCGAATCCGTCTGACCGGTTCATATTTCCGCCGATTTTTGACCCATAACACCGCTATGGGCCTGCAAACCGTCGAAACGCTTCACAACAGCGAACGCTGGTCAAATCTGACCTCGTCCAATCGAATTCTCGCCTCAACCAGCAAAGTCCGACAGGCTGCTAGGTTCTTGGGCGGACTCCAGACTTCCGGCACCGTTCGGTTTTCGCCGTGCAGATCGTTTACCCTCCTGAGCGCTCAACGTCATCGCGCTTGACGCGGGTTCGATTGCGTCACGTATCGTTGGTTGAATCTTGCGGGAGTGCCGCTCCTGCTTGTCTCGGGCACAGATCGGGGAGATGGAAACCATGCGCCGTATTCGAATACTGCTCGTCCTCGCACTCATGCCGTTGTTGCTGGGTGGCTGCGGATACAACAAGATCCAGGGCGCCGACGAAGATGTGAAGGCGCAGATGTCGGAAATCCTCAACCAGTACCAGCGCCGTGCCGATCTGATTCCGTCCCTGATCAGGGCTGTAACCGGCTATGCCTTGCAGGAACAGGAAGTCCTGCTCGGCGTCACCGAGGCTCGGGCCAAGGTCGGCAGTATCCAGGCCACGCCCGAACTGGTGAACGATGCCGCCGCACTGGCCAAGTTCCAGGCCGCGCAAGGCGAGCTTTCATCCGCCTTGTCGCGACTGCTCGTGGTTACCGAGAATTATCCAACGCTGAAATCCGATGAGCGCTTTCGAGACCTTCAGGTACAACTTGAGGGTACCGAAAACCGGATCGCCGTGGCGCGCAACCGCTACGTGCAATCGGTGCAGGCCTACAACGTGCTGATCCGGGAATTCCCGGTCAATCTGACCGCGAAAATGTTCGGCTACGCGGTCAAGCCGAATTTCACCGTCGAAAATCCCGATGCGCTGGCCAAGCCGCCGGTCGTGGACTTTTCGGGGCTTTCGTCGCGGCACCCGAAGCCACCAGCGAGTGAGCCCGCAAAAAACGAAGCGTTACCCGCGAACAACGATTGAGGGCCGATGCATGAACGCCGCGCTTCCGCGCTGGTGGGCATGGGTGATCTGCCTGACGGTTTGTCTGGGCACGCAATGCGCTCTCGCCTATGTTCCAGTGCCAACCCTGGTCACGCATGTCACTGACACGACCGCCACGCTGAGCGAGCAACAGAAGTCCGAACTGGAACAGAAGTTGCGCGCACTGGAGCAGCGCAAAGGTGCGCAACTGCTGATCCTGATCGTGCCGAGCACGCAACCGGAAGAGATCGAGCAATACGCAACGCGTGTATTCGATACCTGGAAGATCGGCCGCAAGAATGTCGACGACGGCGCCCTCCTGCTCTGGGCCAAGAATGATCGTCGCATCCGCATCGAGGTGGGTCGCGGTCTCGAAGGGCCCATCCCCGACGTCCTTGCGAGCCGCATCATCAACGACACCATGCGACCGCTTTTCCGCAATGAAGCGTGGTTCGAGGGCCTCGACAAGGCCACCGATCAGTTGACTGGATTGATCGACGGCGAAGCCCTGCCTGATGCACCTGCAAGTATTCCGGAATCCGCAACAGCAGAAACTCCCGAGTCTATCGATCGCTATTTCCCGATATTCTTTTTTATTCCGATCGTTGTGGTCATCACTGCCATATGGCCGCGACGCCGGGAGGTCTCGGCCTCGGTTGTTGCCTCCGTGATCACCACGGCCACCGCATTCAAGGCACTCGACCTGCCGCTCGGCTCATTGCCATGGGTAGCCCTCATCTATTTTCTGTTCGGCCTCGCCTATGCGTTTGATCTGTTTCCGAAGGTGAGCAGCTCCGGCGGCAGCTCTGGCGGCTGGAGCGGCGGCAGTGGCGGTAGCAGTTGGGGCGGCGGCGGCGGCAGTTCCGCCGGCGGCGGCGCATCGGGGAGCTACTGATGACACGCCTGCAACGCCTCTCAGCCAATCTGTTCCGTGCCTGGTGGCTGGCCGAACAGCAGTTTCCTCAATCCGTGTTCGACGCGATCGCCGAATGTATCGGCGAGCTGGAGGCAACGCACCGCGGCGATGTGGTGTTTGCCGTCGAGGCCCGTCTCGGGCTGGAAGCGGTCGCACGCGGATTCACACCGCGCCAGCGTGCCGAAAACGTATTCGCCGAGCTTGAGGTCTGGGACACCGAAGACAATGCCGGTGTGCTGATCTACGTCCTGCTGGCCGAACGCGCGATCGAGATCGTTGCCGATCGCGGCATTGCCCGGCGCGTTCCGCAAGCACGCTGGGACGCAATCTGCGCAGACACCGCTGCCGCCTTTTCACGCGGCGAATTCAAGACCGGTGCCGTCGCCACGATCGAAGCGGTGTCCGCGCTGTTGCGGGAGCTCATGCCAACCGTACCCGGACAAAGGCACCACAATGAACTGACCGACCGTCCGGTGCTGCTGTGAAAGCGTGGAATCCAGAGGGTGCGAGCCTGATCAAACGTGGCTTTGCCGCGGCCGCCGTGCTGACTGCGGCAGGCTTGATGCTTGCTGCGCAGGAGCGATGGCACTTTGCCCGTGTCGATCCCTTGATTTTTGCTTTTTCGATCGTGCTTGCACTGCTGTACGTCGGCGGCCCGCGCTATCGCGCACTGCCGATTCCGGTGCACATCTTCATCGGCTGCATCCTGACCAGCATCGTGATGTTTATTCTCGGAGCGCCTGGGTGGATGACAGCGGCCTTTCCGTTCGTCATATTTCTGCTCGTCATGCGCAGCGAATGGGAGAGCATGGTCCACGGCGGTCGCACACCGAAATCCACCCTTCGCAACGATGGCGAAGCGCGCATCTCGGTCAGTCTCGCCGACACCCATCAGGTGGCGAAGCCAGCAACAACGAAGGCGCAGACTTTCTTGCGCGTGTTGCGGCATAGCCTGATCGCTCCGTGGCGTGCGCGTGCCTGGCATTCGGACAGCTTGCAGACGGCGATTCGCGATCAGGTGGCGGCCTCCGAGCGCAGCCATCTCGGCGAAATTGTCGTTGCCATCGAAACGCGCTGGTCAACCGATGACATCCGCCTTGACATGACGCCCGCGCAGAACGCACGCAACCGCTTTTCCGAACTCGGCGTGTGGAATACCGAACACAACAATGGCGTGCTCATCCACATCACGCTGGCCGAGAATGCAATCGACTTGATCGCCGATCGCGGCATCGCCGAGCGTGTCGACGTATCGGCATGGCAAGCGATTGCCGATGATCTGGCCGCGCATTGCAAACGCGGCGCGATTCAATCCGGCTTGCTCGCAGCGATTGATCGCGTTGGCGAACTTCTAAGCGAACACTTCCCCGCCTCAGGCGAGGATATAAATCCCGATGAGCGAAGCAATGCTCCGGTGCTGACATGAGCGAGTTGATCAACGAACTTTTTGCCACCGGCATCGCGTCCGTGATCACCTGGCTTTTCGTCAGCTTTTTCGCTGCGCTGTTGCTTGGCATGGCTTGCGAAACCCTGCACGTGCCGAAGCGTGTCCGGCCATACGTGGTCGCAGTGATGGTCGTTGCTGCGTGCGGGGCTCTCGATTCGCCCTGGCTGCTGCTGCCGCTGATTGCATTGCTGGCTGCCGGAGTTGCCTGGATGGTGTCCCGCACGCCGCTCGAGCACACGATCACGATCGGCAATCGGACGCGTTCTGTCGACTATTCGAAGGTCAAGGGCGGGATCGTGCAGCGCTTCCGCGGTGAAGCAGCGGCAATACGTGAAGCCATGGCCGAAGAGGCGCCTGCCGAGACAGTCGAGCTCAAGCGGACAACCCCACAGCGCGGGGTGATTGGCGTCAGCGCACGCTGGTAGGCGGGTGTTTGACCGCCGCTTCGGTGAAAACCCACCTGCTTCTGTAGAATTGCCGATCCACCGCGATCGAAGCGAAACCATGCGCCTGTCCCGTTTTCATCTAGCCACCGTCAAGGAAGTCCCCGCAGATGCCGAGATCATCAGCCACAAGCTGATGCTGCGTGCCGGCATGATCCGCAAGCTCGCTTCGGGCATTTACACCTGGTCGCCGTTGGGCTTGCGCGTGCTGCGCCGGGTCGAGGCGATCGTGCGCGAGGAGATGAACCGCGCCGGTGCGATCGAGTTGCTGATGCCTTCCATCCAGCCGCAGGAGCTGTGGGAAGAGACCGGGCGCTGGCAGAAATTCGGCGGCCAGTTGCTCAAGATCAAGGATCGCAAGCAGGCCGGCTATTGCTACGGTCCGACCCACGAGGAAGTGGTCACCGATTTCGCCCGCCACGAGCTCAAATCCTACAAGCAGCTGCCAGTCAATTTCTACCAGATCCAGACCAAGTTCCGCGACGAGATCCGGCCGCGCTTCGGCATCATGCGTGCGCGCGAATTCCTGATGAAGGATGCCTACTCGTTCCATGTCGACGCCGACAGCCTGGCCGTCGAGTACCGCAACATGTACGACACCTACACGCGCATCTTCACGCGCCTGGGTTTGCGCTTCCGCGCCGTCGATGCCGACACCGGCGCGATCGGCGGCAGCGCCTCGCATGAGTTCCATGTGCTGGCCGATTCGGGTGAGGACGCGATTGCGTTCTCATCCGGCTCGGACTATGCAGCCAACGTGGAAAAGGCCGAGGCGCTGGCGCCGACCGGCGAGCGCCCTGCCGCGCAAGCGACCATGGAATCCATCGATACGCCGACGCAGAAGACGATCGACGAGCTGACCGCTTTTCTTGGCGTCGCTGCGGCCCAGTGCATCAAGACCATCATCGTGCGCGGCAATCAAGGTCTGGTCGCCCTGTGCGTGCGCGGCGATCACGAGATCAACGAAATCAAGGCGGCGCGACTCGACGAGCTTCCCGGCGAATCGGTACTCGCCGACGAAGCCGAGATCGAGGGTGCCATTGGCTGCAAGCCCGGCTTCATTGGTCCGGTCGGCCTGCCCGACTCGATTCCGATCATCGTGGATCGCGACGCCGCGCTGCTCGCCGATTTCGTCTGCGGCGCAAATGCCGGCGGCAAGCACCTGCGTGGAGTCAACTGGGAACGCGACGCGCGCAGCACACGGATTGCCGATTTGCGCAAGGTCGTCGAGGGCGATGCCGCGCCCGACGGCACGGGCACGCTGTCGATCGCACGCGGCATCGAAGTGGGCCATGTGTTTCAGCTCGGCAGCAAATATGCCGAGGCTCTGGACGCAACCGTGCTTGATGACCAGGGCAAGGCACGCATCATGTCGATGGGCTGTTACGGCATCGGCGTCAGCCGCATCGTCGCTGCCGCGATCGAGCAGAACAACGATGAAGCCGGCATCCTCTGGCCCGAGGCGATGGCACCGTGGCAGGTGGTGATCTGCCCGATCAACATGGCCGCCAGCGCAGCGGTGCGCGACGAGGCCGAGCGGCTTTACAACGAACTCACCGGGCGCGGCATCGAGGTCGCACTGGATGATCGCGGCCTTCGTCCCGGATCGATGTTTGCCGATGCCGAGCTGATCGGCATTCCGCACCGCATCGTCATCGGCGATCGTGGCCTGGCCGCGGGAACCTACGAATACCGGCGTCGCGGTGAGGCCGAGAATCAATCGCTGTCGCGTGATGAATTGCTGGCCCTGTTTGCATGAGCGAACGTTGAACCGATCGATCCAGTCGACGCGGCATTTCGGCGAGCTGCGGCGCGGCCCTCGGGAATTCGAATGAACGACAAGCATGAGCCAGCGCCGCAGGCCGAACGTCGGCGGCAGTTGCTCAGCCGTGAGTTGCGTTCGATTGTTCCGCTCTCGCTCGTCGTCATCCTCATCATCGTGGCGGTGATCCTGCTTGGGCGCGAAGCCGAACGACATCTGCACGCCATTGAAGCGACCATCACCGAGCTCGGCCCTTGGGGACGCGTGGCCTTTGTTGGCGTGCTCGTGATCGGCACTTCCGTGCTGATCCCGGAATCGCTGTTCGGACTGGTCGCCGGCGCCCTGTTCGGCCTGGCCTGGGGCATCGGCCTCTTGCTGGCCGGCAATCTGCTCGCCGCCGCATTGCAATACGGCCTCGCCCGCCGCCTGCTGCATGAACCGATCCAGCGCGCACTCGAAACCCGACCCCTGCTTCGCTCGATCCAGTCGGCGGTCATCCGCGACGAATTCCACCTGCAAGTGCTGCTGCGCCTGACTCCGCTTAATCCTGCCTTGGTCAGCTATTTGCTGGGTGCAGCGGGCGTGCGCTTCACCGGCTTCATGCTGGCTAGCCTGGTTCTGATCAGCCACTACGCCATCGAGGCCTATATCGGCCATGCCGGCAAGCAACTGGTCACCCAAGGCTTCGCAGGCGCGCACAGCAGCTGGGAACACGGCTTGCTGATTTATGGCGGCATCGCCGTTGGACTGATCGCCGGCATCCTCGTATCCAAGGCCGCACATCGCGCCGTGCTCCGTGCGATTGCCGAAAATTCAGTCAGCACAGCCGACAGTCCGAATTCGGAGTGAGCGGTTCTCGCCGGCAGCAACGTGCTGTCGTGGGAGCGGTTTCAACCGCGATGCTCCTGCCCCATTCGGCAAGGAGCATCGGCACTGAAGTGCCTCCCACGACAGCAAGCCGCCACCGAGACTACCAGACCACATCAAGCACCCGGGCCGCATTCCATGCAGCTCGGCAGCGGCTTCGGAGCCATTCCAAGCTCCTTGTTGAGCATGCGCAAGGCGGTGCGCAGGCCTTCCTCGATGACCGGGTGATAGAACGGCAATTCGAGCACTTCGCCAACGGTCTTGCGCAGCTGCACGACCCAGGCGAGCAGATGGGCCAGATGCTCGGCGCTCGGGCCGAACATCTCGGCACCGAGCAGCAACCCGCTACCCTTTTCGGCATAGACGCGCAGCAGGCCCTGGTTGACAGCCATCACGCGTGAACGCCCCTGCTCTTCGAATGAAACCTGGCCGGTCGCGAAGTCAATCCCGTCTTCGATCAGGCGGGCGTGTCGCTCGCCGACAAACGCCACCTGCGGATCACAGAAGACGATGCCGAGGGGCGTCCGTCGTGGCTCACCCAGAACCTCCGGATAGCGCCCGGCGTTGCGGCCGGCGAGATGGCCCTCGTCGGCCGCCTCATGCAGGATCGGCCGATCGGCTGCCGAATCGCCAGCGATGAAAATGTGCTTCTGACTGGTCTGCATGGTCATCGGATCGAACAAGGGCACGCCGCGCTGGTTGCGCTCGACGCTGGCGTTTTCGAGGCCGAGGCGGTCGACATTCGAGGTGCGACCGGTAGCTGCAAGCAGCCAGTCGAAACGCTCGCTGCGTGACACACCTTCATCGTCGATGAAGTCGACAACGACCACGTCCGCGTCGCGGCTGACGCGCACCTTGTCTGCATTCAGGCTGACTGGCATCTCCGCGGCCAAGGTGCGCGCGGCATACGCGCGAATCTCGGGATCCGTCACCCCGGCGATTGCCCCATCCTGCCCGAACAGGCGCACGCGCACGCCAAGCCGATGCAGGGCCTGGCCGAGTTCAACACCAATCGCGCCCGCGCCGAATACGGCGACCGATTGCGGCAGATCCTGCCAGTAGAAGACATCATCGCTGCTGATCAGGCGATCACCCGCAGACTTGAAAACCTCCGGAATCGAGGGCCGCGAACCGGTGGCGATGACGATGCGTGCTGCCTCAATGCAATCGACAGCAGGAGCGCCGGCTTGGTCCGGATCCGGCGGATCAAGATGCAGTCGGTGGGCATCCTCGAACCGCGCATAGGCCCGCACCACATGGGCCTGGTCGAAGCTGGCCACGGCATCGACGGCAAAGCTGACGAAGCGGTCACGCTCTTCGCGGACGCGACGCATCACCGCCGCTCCATCAACCTTGCCGGCATCGGTGCTGATACCGAATTCAGGCAGGAGTTGCAGACGATGACGCGCCTCGGCTGGCGCGATCAGCAACTTCGAGGGCATGCAGCCGACCCGCGCACAGGTGGTGCCGAACGGCCCACCCTCGATCAAGGCGATGCGGTCGGTGTGCTTGCGAACCTGGGCATAAGCGACCATCCCGGCCGTGCCTGCCCCGATGATGGCGACATCGACCTTGCTTGTTTTCATTGCGGAATTCCTCACCCTGCAGGGGTGTTCAGGATAGCGGCTGCGCAGTGAACCTTGGCCGGATCGCAAGCATGGACTCAGGCCCAAACGCTGATGCTGCGATGCACCAAAGAGTTCCGTATGATGGCACCCTCAAAATAACCTGAGGGTCGCGCGCTCGGCGTGACCATCGCCATCAAGGAATTCCCATGGCTTTGCAGCTTGTTTCCACCGGCAAGGATGTGCCGAATGAAATCAACGTCATCATCGAAATTCCGAAGGATGCGGAACCGGTCAAGTACGAGGTCGACAAGGCCACCGGCGCGATCTTCGTCGATCGCGTGCTGTCAACGCCGATGCGCTACCCGTGCAACTACGGCTATATCCCGCAGACCCTTGGCGGCGACGGTGACCCGCTCGATGTGCTGGTGATCCTGCCGCTGCCGCTGGTGCCGGGCTCGGCGATCCGCTGCCGTCCGGTTGGCGTGCTGCGCATGAGCGACGAGGCCGGTGCTGACGAGAAGCTGGTCGCCGTGCCGATCCCGAAGGTGTTCGAAGGCTACGCCCACATCAACGATATCGAACAGGTTTCCAAGCACTGGCTCGAACGCATCGGCCACTTCTTCGAGCACTACAAGGATCTCGAAAAAGGCAAGTGGGTGAAGCTCGAAGGCTGGGGCAATGCCGCCGATGCCAGGCAGGAAATCCTCGACAGCGTCGAACGCTACCGCGCTGCGGAAGGCTGAAGCAAAACTCCCGAGCGACTTCAGGCGAGCAGATCCTGATACTCGGGATGTTTCTCGATGTACCCGATCGCATACGAACACGCCGGGATGACCTTCCAGCCTTCCGAACGCGCTGCATCGAGCGCGAAGCGGGTCAATTGACTCGCGATACCACGCCCGCCAAGACTCGCCGGCACACCGGTATGCGTGATCGTCATCGTATTGCCGGACAACCGGTATTCAAGTACACATTCCTGTCCTTCGATTTCGGCGACGAAGCGCTGGCGGTCGTGCTGGTGGTCAATGGCGATGGTCATCGGTTGTTCCTTGGTGGCTCCCGGAGAGGATCCTGCGAGAATTTCTGTTTTACCCGCGTGGGTCAAGTCCAATGAGCTCACTGGCGCGGCGGCGCTTGCGATTCATTCATCAACCGCCGCATCCAGTCCTCCTGAGTGGAGTGACTCACTCCTGCTCGAATCGCTTGATCTCATCAAGGATCGATTGCGCCTTGCGCAGGCTGCTGCCGGTCATGGCGTTGTTCATGGCGTTGGCCAATCCAGTCCGGCCCGAGCGCTGCGCCCAGCGATGGAAGCCCCAGGTCGCAAACAGACCGACGATGCCTACGGCGACGCACCAGACAATCGAGGCACCCATGTTGGCAAAGAAGTCGACGCCGACCAGCCAGGCAAAGAAGCAGGCCACGAACGGAATCCAGAACAGCCACCAGGACAGGCCGACAATCATGCCATTGCGGATGTAGAACGTGCGTAGTTGCGCGAGTTGCCTCTGGATGACCAGCACCGGCGCCGAATAGTCGAGGCGGCCGATCATGCCGAGGGTGATGCCGGCGAGCATGATCGCGACGACACCATAGACATGCACGATGATGCCGCTGATCAGCAGATTCGGAATCTCGCGGTGGCTGCTCCACACCGAGACGCCAAGCACGATCATCAGCACGCCGAAAAAGATCTGTGCAATCTGGCCCCAGAACAAGGGGCGCAATCCGCTGCGCGCCTTGTCCACGCGCGCATCGCGAAACAACTGCAGGTTCAGCACATGCTGTTGTTCAAGGCGGCGATCAAGCGTCTGCCAGGCGGATTTCATGTCATCAAATTCCATTGTCGTTTCCATGTCTGATTAGCCGTTGAAGGAAGTGTCGTTGCGGATGCGTTGCTTCAGGCGCGAGATGCGCGTCGCCACGTTGGTTTCACTCAAGCCGAGGATCTCGGCGATCTCGCGATAGCTGCGTTCTTCAAGAACGAGCAGCAACAAGGCGCGATTGAGCGGATCGAGCCTCGCCATGAAGGCCTCGAGCGCACGCACGCGCTCGTCCGGTTCGGAAATACCGGTGACGACGGCCGCTTCGTGCGCGGATTCGAGCGGCTGAGTCTGTGTGGCGCGACGCTCGGCGTTGCGCAGATGCGAGATCGCGACATTCAACGCGATGCGATACATCCAGGTCGAGAATGATCGGGTTTCGTCGTAGCCGGGGAAAGCCCGCCATAACTGCGCGCTTATTTCCTGGCCCAGGTCAGCACGATCGTCAGCCAGACGCGCATAGCTGTTGGCAACCTTGAAGACGATCTTGCGATGCCCTTCGAGCAACCGGGAGAACTGTTCCCGTCGTATTTCGACCGCGTTCAGTGCCATCGTCCGCATCATCCCCTTGCCTGCCTGATTGTGCCCGTGTGTCTGCATGATTCGCAGCACAGCGGGGAAAATCACAATGGAGCGGTGAGCCGAGAGCCGAGATCCGTAAGCGGTTAGCCGCTAGCGGTTAGCGGAAGAAGCGAAAAGCAGTTCTCCGCAAACCCGTAGGAGCCCCTTCAGGGGCGAGGTTTTGTGGAGATATGGAGCGATCGCTCGCCCGTGAACGGGCTCCTACAGAATGCAGGCATCGGTGAGTGGGGAGCGGTGAGCGGTGAGCGGGGAGTGGGAAGTGGGAAGTGGGGAGAGTGGGGAGCGGGAAGTGGGGAGTGGGGAGTGGGGAGTGGGAAGCGGGAAGTGGGAAGTGGGAAGTGGGGAGTGGGGAGTGGGAAGCGGGAAGTGGGAAGCGGGACTGGGAAGAAGAGACCCTCGTGGGAGCGACTTCAGTCGCGATGCTTCAAATCAAACGCATCGCGACTGAAGTCGCTCCCACGACAACCACCCACTTGGGATGCTCACCGCTCACCGCTCACCGCTTTACCGCTTACCGCTATCCGCTCACCGCTACCCGCGCTTGAGCAGTTCGCGCAATTCGATCAGGGCGGCATTGGCGCGCGAGATGTAATTGGCCAGCACCAGCGAATGATTGCCGAAGAAGCCAAACGGTGAACCGTTCAGCACCATCGGGCTGCTCAGCGGCTTTTGCGCTTCCTCGATTTCGCGGATCACCTGCTCGAGGCTGATCATCGCGTTCTTGTCGCGCAGCACCGGGCCGAAATCGACGCGGATGGCTTCGAGTTGCTCGCGCAGGGCCCAAGTGTAGCCACGCGCCTCGTAGAAATTGTCGTCGATCTCGGTCCACGGTGTCTTGACGACACGCGAGCTCGCCGCCGGCCTCGATTGCTGCGCATTGGGATCGTTGGCCAGGTCGGTATCGATACGCACCTGACCGACACTCGCGGACAGTCGCTGCGAAAGCGAGCCCAGACGGGTCGAAACGACGGAAAGGAAGTCCGACAGATTATCGGCACGCGCATAGAACTGGGCGTCATCCTTGTTGGCGTCGGCCAGCCGGGTGGCGTAACTCTCGATATGCGCAATTGCCTTGCGGTACTGGCTTTCGGAACCCGGCAGCAGCCAGCGATCATTCGGCGAACTGATCAGCGGCTCGGCCTCCTGCAAATCCTTGTCCTCGACCGACTGGGTCTGCGAGCGACTGAATTCGTTGCGCAGGGCACGGGTCAAGTCGCGCGAAGCGGTGACCACGCCGAATTCCCAATTCGGGATGTTGTCCATCAGCACGCCGGGCGGCAATTTGTCGTTGCTCAAGTAGCCGCCGCGCTTGTCGAGCATGACTTCGGTACTGCGGATCAGTGCACTGGTGGTGGCGGTGCCGACGACCACGGTCTGCTGGCGCGCCGTCGCCATTTCCTGGGTCGCCTTGATCGGATCGAAATAGTCCGGCTCGGTATCCCACCACCACATCAGGGCGAGGATAACCAGCACATAGCCGAGAAACACGGCGAGGATGCCGTGCAATTTCCAGCGTGAGCTACGCGGAGCGGACGATTCCATGATTCCTCCTGGGCAGGCGCCCCGGATCCGGCTCACCGCGGTTCAGCGGCGGCTTCGGTCAAGGGCTAGCAATGCCGCATCTTCGCACGAGCCCAATGAATGGTGCAGACATGCGTCGCTTTGCCGAATCCCAAAACAGGAAAACCCTGTCGCCAGACCGGCCGACAGGGCACGTTGGGAGCGTTGCGCTGCTCAGAACTTGTAGGTGACGCCGAGCAGATATTGTCGTCCGTACTCTTCCGAGCGCTTGGTCAGGCCGCTGTCGTTGAAGAACTCCCGATACGGCTCATTGGTCACGTTGTTGACCTGCAGGAGGATAGTCATCCCGTGCAACGCGGAGTCGTCCCTGAACGTGTAGCCGGTCTGGAAATCGAGCACCGATTCGCCATCGATGTAGACCAGAGCGCGGTCTGCACCGAAACCCTGGACCTCGCCAAGAAAGTCGGAGCGTGAGTGATCGCTGATGCGCACCTGGAACCCGTGCTTCTCATAGTAGAACGAGAAATTTCTGACCTGCTTGGAGAGGCCGGCAATCGGCTCGTCCGGACCGTCCGGACCAAGACGCTTGATCGAGCTGCTGGTATCCGAATAGTTTGCGGTGAAGCCGAAACCATCCAGTGCAGGCGTAAACAGGTCGAATGGAATCGAGAGTGCGAGCTCGTATCCCTTGATGCTGCCGCCGGTTCCGTTGGCAGGACGTTTGTAGATGCCGATCGGATCCGGCGTCGGACCGACGTAGCCATCGGGAATCGGAAGTCCGCTTGCGTCGAATGCGGTCGTCTGGTCGTAGACGTAGCTCTTCAGGTCCTTGTAGAAGTAGGCCGCACTGAAGTAACCGCTGTTCGCAAAATAGTGCTCCCACGACAGGTCGAACGCGTTGGCAATCCACGGCTTGAGTTCCGGGTTGCCACCCTCTCGCGTCCAGCGACCGAAGTTTTCGCCGGAGAAGGCCAGGCTTGTGTTGTTGTT
Organism: Lysobacterales bacterium; assembly: GCA_016721015.1. GTDB lineage: Bacteria > Pseudomonadota > Gammaproteobacteria > Xanthomonadales > Rhodanobacteraceae > Dokdonella. Next base: position 207,032 of record JADKJL010000004.1, on the reverse strand, counting down.
GGCACGCATCTGGTCGAGACGCGGTCTCGCCGCTTCCCGGCCAAGACCCAGCCGGATTGTATTGTCGGCCGGCAACAAGAAGGCCAGATTCAGGCTTGGCAAGTAGTCGGTGTAGCTTGCGCTACCGGAAAATGGCAGGGCGTTGCCGGCATCGCCCTGGAGGACTTCGAACCCATCCGAACTCTGATCGACCGAGACCGCCTGCACGCCAACGTTGCCGCGTACCGGGATCGAACCGAGCTCCGAGTTGATGTTGAACTGGAAGTAGCCGGTCGTGACTTTTTCGTCGACTTTCCACTGCTTGTTGACGATGTCTGCATTGATGTTGTCGCGCAACGTGTAGAACTGTGCGAGCACTGGATTGATCTGGTAGCTGATGCTTCCCGGCACGCCCGCAAAACCGAGGTCAACTGGCGAGATAAGAAAATTGCCCGGAATCGTGGTCTCGTCGTTTATCAGGTCGAGAAACGCTTCCGGCACGCTGCGCTGCTTCTCGCGATCCGAGTAGTTGATTCCGAACTCCAGGCTCGAGAATGGACCTCCATCAAATGCGCGCTCGGCGCTGGCCCGGAACGAGCTCAAATCGTCCTTGACGTTCGGTGTCTTGATGTATCCGTCCTGCCCCCAGCCTCCCGGATCGGTCAGAACGACGACGTTCGGATCGGTGTAGTCCAGTCCGTAGTGGAACGTCGGGAACCCGTTTGAATCCAGTTCGAAATCGACATCATCGGTGACACCCGCGCGAGTGCCGGAATACATTTCAAGAATGCTTTCATGGCGATCCGCCCGCGAATGGCTGACATCAACGTCGGCCGACCACAAGTCGGTGATCGTGAAATGGTTGTTCCAGCCGATCGCGAAGAGCTTGTCGTTGCCCTCATTGAGGTCATTGCGCAAGACAGGACGGACGCCACTGAATGTGCCCGTCGTGACGATGCCGTTCTGGACGCCGGGGTTCTGCAGGGTTGCGCCGGACCAGGCGAGCCCGGTCTCCATGAAACGCGTCGTTTCGGCCTTGTCGAATTTCGAGTAGTACACATCGAGCATGGTCGAATAGTGCTCGCTGGCATTGAACTCGAGCACGCCCATCAGGCCCTGACGCACGGAGTCGCGCGAGGTTCCCTGCAGCTTCGCTCCGCCAATCGCGTAGGTCCCGGAGCTATCGGTCGGGTAGCCCCAGGATTCCCAGCGATTGGACTGCTCCGGCCTGTCGAGCCGCGCATAGCCAAGAGCGATGCCGAGCTTGTCGTCCATGAACTGGTCGACGTAGAACGCGCTGACACGGCTGCCTACATCATCTGAATCGGAGTTGATCTTGCCGAGCGAGTTCTTCTCACCGCGCGCATTGAGCGAGACCACGCGCTCCTGGAACGAGAGCGGGCGCACCGTGCGCAAATCGACCGTACCAGAGAGACCCTGACCGACCAGGGAAGCGTCCGGGGTCTTGTAGACGACGACCTGGTTGATCAGTTCTGAAGGAAACTGGTCGTACTCGATCGTGCGATTGTCGCCAACGCTGACCTGCTCCCGACCGTTGAGCAGGGTCGTACCATAGTCACCGGCGAGTCCACGGATGCTGACGGTGGAGGAACGTCCGGCAACGCGCTGTGTGGCGAGGCCGGGCAAGCGCGCCAACGAATCGGCGATCGATACATCGGGAAGCTTGCCGAGATCCTCGGAGGAAATGACCTCAACGATCGAGTTCGACTCACGCTTGACTTCGATGGCGCTTTCGATTGCGGCACGTATGCCCGATACAACGACCGTATCGAGTGTGTTCGAATCCTTTTCGGCTTGCTTCTTTGCGGCCGCTTCGGCGTCGGCGGCTGTCTGGTCCTGGTCTGCGTTCGTGTCCTGAGCATGCGCCGATACGGCGGTGACCACCAACGCCGACATCAGGGCGACGCTCAGCAGATTGCGCTTCAGATAAACCATGTCTCTCCCCCAAACTCGGAATTTCAAACTGTGGCCGGTTGGTTCGCGATCGACCCAAGCCGGTCTCGTGTGCCGTCGAATGACCTCACTTCAACGCCCGGCGATGGTAGCCCCGGCGTTTCCGGCGCGGCCGTTTTTGCATACGTATTCATGCGCGATTGCCATGCGGACGTCGCGGAAATCGGCCTTGAAGCAGCCTCTTCCACTTGCCGCAAGCGGGTAAAGCGCCGAGCATGGGCGCTCTGTATCGCCACACATGATGGCGCGCCAACACACTGATCGAACAGGATATTCTTGTGCAAAACCGGCTACGCCCGACGCTGGCGTCACTCGTCCTGCTGATCCTTGCAACGGGTCTTGTCGACAGCGTCAGCGCCGCTCGCCCGGCCGCTCGGAATGACACGTGCACCTCCGCTCCGCTGCATGTTGCCTCGCCCGACTGGCGCGATCAGATCATCTATTTCGCGATGATCGATCGCTTCGACAACGCTGATTCGCGCAATGACGATCAGGGTGCCGAAGAATTCGACCCGACCGATGGACGTCGCTACAGCGGAGGCGATCTGGCCGGCCTGAGCCGACGCCTCGACTACATCCACGATCTCGGCGCGACCGCCTTGTGGATCACGCCGCCGGTCGCCAACCAGTGGTGGGATGCGCGCCATCAGTACGGTGGCTACCACGGCTATTGGGCCGAAGATTTCATGCGCGTCGATGCGCACGCGGGCACTCTCGATGACTACCGCAAGCTTTCACGCTGCCTGCATGCACGCGCCATGTTTCTGATCCAGGACATCGTCGTCAATCACGTCGGCAATTTTTTTCGCTACGACGGCGTGATCGACGCTGACGATCCCGCACATGGATTCCACATCAATACCGATGCGAAACCACACGACGCGCCCACCCGCTATCCGTTTTCGCTCAACGATGTGCGCAGGAAAAAAGATCGCGCTGCCGCGATCTACCACTGGACACCCGACATCATCGATTTCGCCGACACGCACCAACTGCAGAACTGGCAGCTGGCCGGACTCGATGACTTGAACACCGAGAATCCGCTGGTGCGCAAGGCCTTGCGCCAGAGCTATGCCTTCTGGATCGACAAGGTTGGCGTGGATGGCTATCGCATCGATACGGCGTTCTATGTGCCACCCGAGTTCTTCGATGATTTCCTGCGCAACAAGGATCGCAAGGCGCCGGGCATCCTCGATGTCGCTGCCAGAAATGGTCAGAGGAATTTCCTGCTGTTCGGCGAAGGCTTTGCGATGGATGCGCCATACAAGGACGAATCGGCGAGGAAAATCGATCGCTATCTGCGCGATGAAAGTGGCAAATCGCGTCTGCCCGGCATGCTCAATTTTCCGCTCTATGGCAGCACGCTCGATGTGTTTGCGCGCGGAAAACCGACTGCAATTCTGGCTCATCGCATCGACAGCATGCAGCGTGTGCATGCCAACCCGCATTTTATGCCGAGTTTCGTCGACAACCACGATGTCGATCGCTTTCTTGCCGGCGGCAGCGAGGACGGACTCAAGCAAGCCCTGCTGCTGATCATGACCCTGCCCGGAATCCCGGTGATCTACTACGGCACCGAACAGGGCTTCAGCGAACCACGCGCCTCGATGTTCGCAACCGGATTCGGCTCGGGCGGGCGCGATCATTTCGATCGTGATGCCCCGCTCTATCGATACATTCAACGCGTTTCCGAACTTCGACGAACGCATCCGTTGCTCTCGCGCGGCACGCCAACCGTGCTGGCTTCGAATGCGGCCTCTGCAGGCGTGCTCGCCTATCGCTACGGCGATGGCGACGAGACCTTGCTGGTCGTCTTCAACTCCTCCGACGAACCGACTCTGCTCGCCGCACTCGATACCGGATTGCCGCCAGGTACAGCGCTGCAATCGCTGTTCTCGATCGATGGCGAGGGCGCGAATGCGGTACTCGACAGCGAGGGCACGTTGACACTGCGCTTGCCGGCGCGCAGTGGTCAGGTCTGGAAGGTCGGCGCTGCGCCGAGGAATTTTTCTGGCGGCACGGCCCCAATCACTATCGAAAGTTTGCCCGAAGGAGAGCTGACCGGCGATCTTGAACTCAAGGGATCGGCGCACGGCACTGATCAACTGCGTATTGTCATCGATGGTCGTCTGGCATCGTCAACAGTGGTTGCCGTCGACAGTGGGGGACGTTGGCGCGCGACGATCGATACATCGGGCTTTATCGATCCGTCGATCAGTCACGAAGTGCTCGCCTGGTCCGAGGATTCGTCAACAACGTCGCGCGTGCAGAAATTTCGCGTCAGACGCGATTGGCATGAGCTCGTTGATGTCGAAGATCCGGTTGACGATGATCGTGGTCTGCTTGGCACCTATCGCTACCCGACCGATCCGCTATGGCAAACCGCGCGCCCGCTCGATCTGCGCGGAGTGCGCGTCTCTGCCTCGGGCAACTCGCTGCGAATTGCCCTGCACATGCACCAGCTCGTTGCAGCCTGGAATCCGCCCAACGGCTTCGATCACCTGGCACCAACGATCTACATTGAACTGCCGAATCGCAAGGACGGTGCGCGCGTAATGCCCTTGCAGAATTCAAGCTTGCCCGGCGACATGCGCTGGCATCTACGTCTGCGTGCCGGCGGCTGGAGCAACACCCTGACCCGAGCGGAGTCCGCGTCCGCCGCCAACGAAGGCATCGCGCAGACGCCGGCTGCCGACCTGCATGTCGACCGTGCCCACAACACGATCGAATTCACCTTGTCGGCCGCCGCGCTCGGATATCCGGCAACGCTTTCGGGAACCCGAATTCTGGTGACAACCTGGGACTACGACGGCGGCTATCGCGCGCTGAAGACCGAACCGGGCAGCGCACACTTCGGCGGCGGTGATGGTGATCACGATGCCTTGATCATGGATCAGAGCGCGGTGATCCGCGTGCCGTGAAGCAGAACCTCACCGCGCCTTGCGGCGACAGATGAAGAATCCATTCCAGGTCAGCCGCCCGCGAGCCGGATCGGCATTCAATTTTTCCGGCGCATCAATATTGCTGGCGTGAAAGAGCTCGCCGCCGTCATAGAAGATCAGGCGATTCCATTTCGCCTCGATCGCCTCGACTTTTTCGAACCAGTCGTTGCTGGCGACCGGATATGACGGTGCGATACCGTACTTGCGCGTGAATTCGGCGGGTGAAAGCTGACCCGATTCGTGGATCAGCATGGCTGTTTCGCGCTGGCCACGTCGCGGCACGAAGAATGCCGTGCCGCCAAGTGAGGGATCCTTGAAAAGGTAGAGCACCGATGCGGCAACGATGCGATCCGCCGCGATCTCGAGTCGATCCCGATGGCAAATCCATTGCCGCGGCTCGAGCTCGGAGACCGGACGCGTCGCCATGGCCAGGCGGCTGTACATGCGCAAGATCCGTCGCGCGCCGAGCCGGTGTCGCACCTGTTCGGCAAAGTACGCATCGAGTCGGGCCGACAGCGCATCGGGCATGCGCAGCTCGACACCGGGATAGGCATTGAACGCGGTCGACTCGAAGGCATCGCGGTGTTCCGCCGCCAGTGCAATCCAGCGCTCCGGGTCGCTGAGCGCGTCATCGATGACGAGGCACTCGAATCCGGGAGTGATCGGAATTGACTGGATGATCGGATCGGGATTGAACATGGCGTCATCGTCGATTGCTCGCGCGCATCACGCAAGCGCCCGCTGGCGGCCTGGAGCCGGCCACTAGCCCGGATTCGGCAAGTGATATTCCAAATCATACGAATGCTTGCCGCCGGCGACCGTGATACGCAGGCTGCCTTCGAGTCCGGTCAAGTCCTCGGTGCCTGAATCCGGCACGACGGTGATCGACCAGTTGCGAGGCACACCGCCCACCATCACGGCACTGTGCAGGAGGACAAAGCTGCCGCGGCGACCATCCAGTGAACCGCTGACCTTTTCTATCGCCACATAGGCGCCGGCCGTCGTACCGTCGCCCGACGCAAGCATTTCGCCGTGGCCGCTGGCATCGATTTTGCCGTGATAGCGCTTGTTCAGTGCCATTCGCGCAAAACCGCCGGCCTCGGCATCGGGATTGTCGGCTTTCTGCGGTGTAACCTTGATATCGAATTCACCGCTGGCGTGCATGGCGGGAGTCTCCTTGCTGGCTGGGGACGAGATGGCGAGGGTGGTGGAGGCGCTGACGATGGCAGCCACGAGCAATACGATCACGATTCGCGGGTTCACGGGATCCTCCTGAGGACGAGAGTCGCGACATTGGACATTCGCATCGACCGCAATGATTGCAAAAACGCGACAGATCATCGCTGCCGACGGAGCGCCTCCGCGATGACTCGCGATGTGGGCGAAGCGCGCGGAATTCTCCGCCATGCCGCCGCTGGCGCAGGTGTGTTTCACCATGCACGCATCGCTCCCTGCACGGCCCTTGCCGATCTCGTGCAGCACTACTGGAGCGTCCGCTGGGATCTGCGCGGTCATCCCGCGCAGGTTCGGGAAACGTTGCCGCACCCCAACGTCCACATCGTCATTCGCGAGGGCAATGCGCTCGTGCACGGGATACATGGCAGCCGGTTCACGACGGTGCTGGAAGGTCTTGGCGGCGCCTTCGGTATCAAATTCCGGTCCGGCGCTTTCAGAGCCTTGCTCGGCAAGCCGGTTTCGACCTTGCGCGATCGCAGCCTGGCATTGGAAGGCCTGGCGGACGCGCGCATGCGTGCCTTGTCGACCATCGACCCCGTCGGCGAAGACGACGCCAGCAAGATCGCCGTGGCTGAGCGGATCCTGCTCGATCTGCGCATCCCGCGCGATGCGGATGCCCTGCTCGCTGCGGAGATCGTCGACGCGATTGCGGCCGATCGACAGTTGCACACAGTCGGCCAGCTCGGTACGCGCTGTGCGATCCGCACTCGGTCGCTGCAGCGATTGTTCAATGATCATGTCGGCGTTGGTCCGAAATGGGTCATCAATCGCTACCGGATCCACGAAGTGATCGGGCAGTTGGCCGATGGCACGTCGCCGGATTGGAGCCGCCTTGCGCTCGATCTGGGTTACTTCGACCAGGCCCACTTCATCCGGGATTTCAAACGGCTGGTCGGCCTGACTCCATCTGCGTATGCCTCCATTGCTGCGCCGCGACCGGCCAGCGAACGCACTTGATCGCGCGGCAACCGCGATAGGTCGGCAGCAAAACCCATCGTGGCATCGATTGCGCAATGGCGGGCACATCCCGATTTCGCACACCCCGTGTAGGAAATTTCCTACAAGAGAACGCGGAAAAACCCCAATGACCGCCGCACCGCGTTGCTGGATGCTGTCGATCTCCACTCGCAAAGGTAGTCCACAGCATGCGTCAAGAAGCCCGAAACACCCTCGCCGCGATCAAGACCCTGAGCCGCCTCGAAGCCTGGATACGCTGCGCCAAGGCCGAATTGGCGAGCACCCCGCAGGATGAACTGCTGGCCGAATTCATCCGCGTCAACGAGCGTCTGATTGCCGAAGAGACGCGCAAACTGCTGGCAGCCTGAACAGCCCGTTGCATCCGCTGGCGTGGGATTGCCGGGTGCAAAAGCACCACGAAACAATCAATCGTCGCTCGAACTTTGCACCTGCACGTGCCTGAGCAACCACGGCCTGACAAAGATCGCGACGAGCAGTAGTGCTCCGAACAGAATCAGGGAAATCGGCTCCCTGTGCCACAAGCGATCGGTCAAGGCGATGGCAGCCGTCGCACTGGCCAGGGCGCCGAAAGCGGTCACCCAGCGTGAGCCTGCCTGCGCATGAAATGCCAGTGCACAGACAATCGAGAACGTGCACAGGAACGACAGACTGGCCGCTTCGACCAGCCCTGACAGACTGCCGAGCGCAGCAAACAAGGCTGCCATCGATCCCAATCCGATCACCGCACGATCGGGAATGCCGAACCGGTTTTCATGATCGACCGCTGCCGGCAACTCGCCCTTGTGGGTCACCTCACGAGCCAGTCGGGCGGTCGCGAACAGGGTCGAATTGATGGCCGATCCGGTCGAAAACGCGGCGGCGATGGTGACAATGACGAGGCCGGTCGTGCCGAATGCCTGCTCACCGGCCAGCGCCAACGCCACCTCCTGATGACCGATCACGCCATCGGCACCGATCAGCATCGGGGTTCCAAGCGCGACCAGCACATAGACGACGATCACCACCGCAATCGCTGACAGCACAGCACGCGGCAAGGTGGTCTCGGCCTTGTCGATGTCTTCATAGTCGTAGGCCAGCAACTGGAATCCTTCGTAGGCCATGAACACGGCCGCCGCGCCGAACAACGCCTTGCCGATGCCGGCATCCGGTGCTCCACGCGCGAGCATCGCCGGATCCCAATGGAACAGACCGAATCCGGCCAGGCCGACGAGCACGACCAGCTTGCTCCAGACCAGCACGATCTCGACCCCGCTCGACTGGCCCAGACTGCGCAGATTGAGGCCGATGAATACCGCCATGATCGCAACCGCCGAGGTGCGCGCAAACCACGAGCCCAGGCCCAGCACGTGGGCCAGATAATGACCAAACGTAAAGGCATAGACGGCGTTGGTCAGGACATAGCCGATGATCAACACCCAGACCAGGCTACCGGCCGACTGCATCGCACCGATCTGGCGCAGGAAGGTGAATGCGCCACCACCCTTGCGATAGTGCGCGGTCAACGCCGAATAGCTGTAGCCCGCAGCCAGCGCAATCAATCCGGCGGCGACGAAACTCAGCCAGGCCAGCCGACCCGAGATGCCGATCACCACGCCCAGGGTCGAAAAGATGCCGCCGCCGACCATGCCGCCAACCGCCATCGACCAGGTCGCGTTGAAACCCATTTTCCCGCTTGATGCTGGCATGGCGGAATCCGCATTGCGAGACCCGCGAGCTTACGACATCGACTGGGAATCAGGCTCTTCACGGGCAAGAGCGAAGCGAGCGGCCTGTCATGTGAAGAGATTTCGGTCGCCAAGTTTGCCCGGGCCGGGCCCAAGGTGACGCAAGATGCTCGAAGCCCGGCGCTGACCGCTGGATACACTGTGGTCAACATCAACTAGCGGACATACGAACGCCCCAGCCGGGGAGGGACGGCAGGGGCGCAAGGCCGAGCATTGATGCAATCCACTCGACAGGACGGAAGAAAGGATTACTCCTTCGGCATCAACACGGTGTCGATCACGTGGATCACGCCGTTCGACGCCTGGATGTCGGCCGCGGTCACCGTGGCAGCGTCGACATGCACGGTGTCACCCATGACCTTGATGGTGACCGACTGGCCATTGACGGTCTTGGCACTATCGAGCTTGACCACATCGGCAGCCATCACTTTACCCGCCACCACGTGGTAGGTCAGGATCGCGGTGAGCTTGGCCTTGTCCTTGAGCAGGGCCTCAACCGACCCTTCAGGAAGCTTGGCAAACGCGGCATCCGTCGGTGCGAAAACGGTGAACGGGCCCTCGCCCTTCAAGGTAGCGACGAGACCCGCGGCATCGAGTGCGGCAGCGAGGGTCTTGAACGAACCAGCGGCAACGGCGGTGTCAACAATATCCTTCTTGGCATCCATCTTGTTCGAATCTCCAGCAGTGGCAATGAGAGGGGCGGCAAAAACCGCAGCAGTCAGAAACAGGGAAGTGATTTTCAAGTGCGTACTCCTGTGGGGGGAGAGGTTGAGAGCGAATCGCGTGTCCAGCGTTTGTCCAAGGATCTGGTCGAACGTTGGATGGGCGTACAATACATGTCCAACTATTTTGTGTCAACTACCTCTGAAATGTTGGACATACCCTGTAAATAGCTGGACAAGATGCCTCGGCCTTCCTACCATGGGCCATGCACGGCAATCCTCCCTCCCCGCTTCATTCGGTCCGCATCGTGGCCAAGCGCACGGGCTTGAAGCCCGATCTGCTGCGCGCATGGGAAAAGCGCTATCACGTGGTCGAGCCAACCCGCTCGGCTGGCGGGCAACGACACTATTCGGACGCCGACATCGAGCACCTGCGTTTGCTGGTCAAGGTGACCGCCGCCGGGCGCCAGATCGGGCAGGTCGCGGGCCTGAGCGACAGCGAACTGCGCGCAATGGTGGCGGCTGACACCGAGCAAGCACAGGCATCCATGGCCGCTGGTACAACCGATGCAGCGGCCGCGCACTACATCAAGGCGGCGCTGGCAGCCGCCGAAAACTTCGATGCGAGCGCGTTCGAATCCACCCTGCGCACGGCGACCCTGATGCTGCCTTCGGATCAGGTTCTCGACGAGGTTTTCGGTCCGCTGCTGATGGCGATAGGAACGCGCTGGAGCGAGGGTCGATTCCCCCCGGCGAACGGTCATCTGGCGACCGCCGTGATCCGCCGCGTACTTGGCTGGATGACTGATTCGATGCCCGTGCGCGACGACGCGCCGACCATCGTTATCGCCACTCCGGCTTTCCAGATGCACGATCTCGGCGCGATGCTCGCGGCCACCGCGGCGGCCGGCAGTGGCTGGCGGGTCACCTTTCTCGGTGCGAGCTTGCCGGCTGGAGAAATTTCCCGGGCAGCCAGGCTGGCCGATGCCGACACGGTGGCACTTTCGATCGTCTCTCCCACCGATGACCTTCGGGTCACCAAAGAGCTGCGCCAATTGCGCGCGGAACTGCCCGAATCGGTTGCCCTCATCATTGGCGGCGCCGGTGCGAGCGCTTACTCGGACCTTCTCAACGAGATTGGTGCGCACCAACTGAAGTCGATTTCGGCACTTCGCGAATGGTTGCGCAACCGCGATCCGCGAAGCCCCGGCTCCGCGAACGAGTAAACCAATTCAGGCAGCGCCGCTACGCGCGTTGATCCGTGTTGAGCGCTTGAGCAGGCATGGGCGCGCAACGATCGCGGGCAACAGCGGCATGAACCGATCTTTCCATTCGATTTTTCGTTGATCACGGGCGACGAGATCAGCGTTGCGGCCTGAAGCGGATGGCCTGGCCGCCGCCCGCAGCAAGCTTCAGGGTCAGCGTATCGGCACTGCTCACCTTGCGTTGTTCGCGGGCGAAGGAAAACGGTTTGCTCTGCCAATGGGCATCATCGCCATCACGGTAGATGTCGGCGATGTAGATTCGTCCCGGGTCGAGGAAGGACAGCGGCACCGAAAGCACGCGGCCGTTTTCATCGGTCAGGCTGCCGAGAAACCAATCCTCGCTGTGGCGATCCTTGCGTGCGATCGTCACGTAATCCCCGATCTCGCCGTTGAGCACGCGGGTCTCGGACCAGTCGACGGCGACCTCCTTGATGAACTGGAAGGCATCGGCATGTTTCGAGTAGTTCTCGGGCAAATCGGCGGCCATCTGGATCGGACTGTAGATGACGACATACAGCGCGAGCTGCTTGGCGATCGTGGTTTGCACAGCCTGACCTCGACCTTCGAGGCTCAGGATTCCGGGCGTGAAATCCATCGGCCCGGCGAGCATGCGCGTGAAGACCAGATTGGCCTCGTGCTCAGGCGGGTTCGGCGGATTGCCCCAGGCCGCGTATTCCATTCCGCGCGCGCCTTCGCGCGAAACCCAGTTGGGCCAGGTGCGGCGCAGCCCGGTATCCTTGATTGGTTCGTGCGGATTGAACGCGATGTGGCGTTTGGCCGCCTCTTCGACCACATGCAGATGATGGCGTGACATCCACTGGCCGTCGTGCCATTCGCGATGAACGATGCCATCGCCATCGTTGCGTTCGATTTGCCCGCCATCGGCGACATAACCGGACTTGACCACATCGATTCCGAGGCGCGCATACAGATCGAGTGCCGCACCGAGCTGCTTTTCGTAGTGGCTGACCGCGCCGCCGGTTTCGTGATGACCGATCAGATGCACGCCCTTGTTCTTCGCATATGCCGCAAGGCCTTCCAGATCGAAATCGGCCGTCGGCGTGGTGAAATCAAAATCATTGCCATTACCAAACCACTGGCCATCCCAGCCCTTGTTCCAGCCCTCGACGAGAACGCCACGAAAGCCGTTTTTCGCCGCGAAATCGATAGTGCGTTTTGTGTTCGCCGTGGTCGCTCCATGCGTCGGTCCGGTCGACCAGGTCGACTTGTTCAGATGCATCTCCCACCAGATGCCGACGTATTTGGCCGGCGTGAACCAGCTGACATCGCCCAGTTTGTTCGGCTCGTTGAGATTGAGTTCGAGCTTTGATTCGTAAAGTCCGGCCGCACTGTCAGCGATGATCAGGGTGCGCCACGGCGTGACGAAGGGTGCCTTGCGTCGCACTTTCCAGCCTTCCGATGCGGGTGCGAGCTGGGCCTTGAAGCGCTGGCCCTCGACCCGGCGCAGCCACATGCCGGCATAGTCGACCAGGGCCGCCTCGTGGAAAGCGATATGCAGGCCGTCATCGGTACGGATCGTCATCGGCGTATGCGCCTGGGCGACCTCGTTGAGCGGCGTCTTGTTGTACAGATATTCGTAGCGGTTCCATTCGCCACCTGGAATCCACCAGGCCGTCGCCTTCGGCAAGACGGAAAATTCGGTCAACTCATCATCGATAATCACATCCTTGAGTTGCGGCTGATCGGGGAATGCGTAGCGGAACCCAACGCCATCATCGTAGACACGGAACACGACATCGAGACTGCGCTTGAGCTTGACCTGCTCGGTGAAGCGCAGCGTGATCTCGTTGTAGTGATTGCGCACGAAGCGCGTCTCGCCCCATGGCTGCTCCCAGGTCTCGTCGACGCTGCGCGTGGATTGCGACGCCATGGCAAAGTTGCGCTCGAGCTTTTCGGTATCGCGCAACAGGAATCCGAGCCGCGATGGCGCAATCACGACATTGCCGAAGCGCAGGACGCTATAGCTGATGCGACCTTCATCAAGGCTCAGATCGACATGCAGGATCTTTCCCGGCGAGTCGATGCTGGCGACGATCTGCGGTGGCTCGGCGTGGACAGACAGCCCGACGATCAGATAGAGCAGCAATAGGCGGCTGATAGGTTTTTGCATGAAACGTCCTTCAAACTGTTTGCACGAGTGGAAACTTTCGAAATTCGTAGGAGGCTCGTCCTGCCCGACTACCGCTCTTCATGGATTCGACATCAACCCGGTGTCGAACCGGCAAGTACGCGCGCAATAAAATCAGCATGACTCGGCATCGCCGCAGCAGCGCGATCGAGGACGGCGCGTGTGCCTTCGACCATCTGCTCGATCTCGGCTTCGCTGAGCATGTCGACCATCGGGTGGTAGCGTTCGGGGACGATGCCCTGGCCGATCATGACCTGCAGCCAGGCGACTTCGGTGAACAGTTCCTCGTTCTCGCGGAAGATCCGCGCGCTTCTGCGGAACAGCTCGATCTTGTGCGCCAGCGTGTCCGGGACCGACATCTCGCTGCAGCGTTGCCAGAACGCCTCCTCGCGCTGGTTGGCCTTGTAATGCAGGATCAGGAAATCACGACTGCGCTCGAACTCGAATCGGGTCTGGCGGTTGTATTCGTCAATCGTCTCGCTGTCGAAACCACGGTCCGGAAACAGCGAAACCAGTTTCGAGATACTCGACTGGATGAAATGGATACTGGTCGATTCGATCGGCTCCATGAAGCCGCTGGACAGACCGATCGCCACGCAATTTCGGTTCCAGAATTTGCGCCGCATGCCGGTCGTGAAACGCAGCAGTCGCGGATCGGCCAAGGGCTTTGCGTCGAGGTTGGCCAGCAGGATCTCAGCCGCCTCCTCATCACTGATGAAGTCACTGCAATAGACATGACCATTGCCGATGCGATGCTGCAGCGGAATGCGCCATTGCCAGCCGGCCTTGCGCGCGGTTGCCCGCGTCCACGGCGTGGGCTCGGGCACGACTTCGCACGGTACGGCCAGGGCGCGATTGCACGGCAGCCAGTGGCTCCAATCCTCATAGCCGGTCTTGAGCGCCTGCTCGATCAACAGACCGCGAAAGCCCGAGCAATCAATGAACAGGTCGCCTTCGATGCGTTCACCGCTTTCGAGAATGACCGCCTCGATGAAGCCATCCTCGGCGCGCAACGCACTATCGACGATCTTGCCTTCGCTGCGAACCACGCCGAGTTTTTCGCTGAAGCGGCGCAGAAAGCGCGCATACAGGCCGGCATCGAAATGGAAGGCGTGGAAAACATTGGTCAATGGCGAATTCGGTTGTCCGGTGCCGCGCATGAAGCGACCGCGCCGCGCCGCGACCTCGTTGAACTTGTACGCGCCAAGCTCCGCAACCTTGCCGAGCTGGCGCAGCTTGAGCCAGTACTGGTAAAACTGGACGAGACCGAGATCGCGTCCACCGACCGTGCCGAACGCGTGCATGTAGCGCGAACCAGGATGGCTCCAGTCGACGAATTCGACGCCCAGCTTGAAGGTGCCCCTGGTCTCACGGATGAACTCGTCTTCATCGATGCCGAGCGTGGCATTGAACAGTCGGATTTGCGGGATGGTCGCTTCGCCGACGCCGACGATGCCGATTTCATCGGACTCGATCAGGCGAATCGAGACGCTTTGTCCCATCAGCTTCGACAGTGTCGCAGCAGTCATCCAGCCCGCGGTGCCACCGCCGACGATGACGATCTTGCGGATACGCGAATCTTCCACGCGGCTCACTCCCTCACGATCAGTCGCTTTCATTCGAGCACAAACACGACAGCGGCGCGCGCTGGAATGTGAAAGTTTCCGTCATCCTTCCGGTAACGCGCCTGCTTGCGTACGCGCGCATCAGCCGCCTTGTTGCTGCGCTGGGCCGGATGCAGGCGCCAGCGCTTTCCGGCTTGGCCGGGCAGCGAAAAATCGCACGCTCGGGTGTCGACATTGATGAAATAGAGCAGCTCGGCGAAACCGGCGCCCGGGTAGTCGTGACCATCGAGATGACCGACCTGGAGGGTGCCGACCTGGGCGGGACCGGTATTGAAGAAGTGCAGGCGCTGACGCACCTCGGCGGCACTGCGCAGGCGAAACAGCGTCGAACTCGTGCGGATTCGCAACAGATCGAGAAACGCATCGCGGGTCCAGCGGATGTTCGCGGCATCGGGTTTGATTGTCGCGTTCGCGAGCAAAGGCCGCAGCAGTGGCCAATCCTTGCCGTTGTCCGCTTGCGAAGGCAGTCCGCTGCCAAAGCCGTTGTCGCTGAATGTCCAGTCGATGCGATTGAACCAGTCGCCCGAATCGTAGCTGTTGCGATCCAGCGACTTGCTGCGCAGGCCTTCGCCGCCGGCGTGCCAGTAAGCGATGCCCTGACTGAAGGCATCGATCGCGAGGCCGAGAATCTGCACGCGTGCGCGATCTTCGCTCGTCGTCGCCAGCGGCAGCTTGAGCACGTTCATGTCGAACAGGGTCGGGTTGTCGTGGTTCTCGACATAGTTGACGACCTCGCCGGGTTCGCTCGCGTAACCGGCCGGCTGACCGGCGTAGTCGATGTCGGCGAGCCTGCGCGTTTCACCGTCGGCAGTCTGCATGCTGAAATCAGCCAGGCTGCCGGCAAGGCCCAGGCGAACGAGATCGGCGCTGCGCAAGAGATCGGCACGTTGCGCGTGACCTGCCGCCTTCGCGTTCGGCGCGTAGTTGAGGCCGTTGACATAGCCCTGGCGGGAAATCAGATCGACGCCGCTGTCGCAGCATCCGCCGCCGCGCACGGCATCGCGGCCGCGATCACTGAACGTGGCGATGCCGCTGCCGGCTAGCGAGGCTTGCGATGCCTGGACGAAGCGCGCGCCGTCGGCGACCTCGCCGAAGTTCCAGCCTTCACCGAGCAGGACCACGTGCTGGCCGCGCGCCTGATCAGCGGCTCGCTGCACGGTTTCCATCGCTGCGCGCGGTTGATGCCCCATCAAATCAAAACGGAACGAATCGATGTGGTATTCACGCGCCCAGGTCGCTACCGAATCGCGCATCAGCCTGGCCATCATGCGCTGCTCGGTTGCGGTATTCGCGCAGCAGGTCGAGCGCTCGATCGCGCCATTCGCATCGAGGCGTTGGTAGTAACCCGGCACGATGCGATCAAGCACGGATTTCTCATCCTGTCCCGATGCACTGGTGTGGTTGTAGACGACATCCATGCCGACGCGCAGACCGGCATCGTGCAAGCCTTGCACCATCTGCCGGAACTCGCGGATACGCACGCGGCCATCATCCGCATCGCTGGCATAGCTGCCCTCGGGTGCCGTGTAGTGCAGCGGCTCGTAACCCCAGTTGTAGCAATCACGATCACGGGTCCTGGCGATCAGCGCCTGCTGATCTTCGCTGTCCGCAGTGCCCGTTGGCTTCGGCGTGACGCAACCGCTTTCGGGAATCGTCGCGATATCGAACACCGGCAGCAGATGCACGTCGGTCATTCCGGCCCTGGCCAGCGCGCGCAGATGACGCATGCCGTTCGATGCGGCATTGCTGAAGGCAAGATATTTGCCGCGATGCGCCTTCGGCACGCTGTCGTCGTAAACGGAGAAATCACGCAGATGCAGTTCGTATATCTGCATGTCGGTCGCTGATGCGATCGGAGCCGGGCTGCGATCGGTATCCCAGCGCTCAGGTTCTACATCGGACGCCTCCAGCGAACCGATCCAGCTGCGCTTCGAGTCGGTATTGAGACTGAGGCTGTAGGGATCGGTGACGCGATTGCGCACGATACCGACGCCGGTGACAAATACATCGACGAGATAAGTGTAGTAGCGGTTGGAAAGATCTTCTGGAAAGGTTGCTGACCAGATTCCGCTGGTGGCATCGCGTTGCATGGGCTCGAGCTTTGCCGCATTGGATTGCGAACTTGGGTAGATGCAGAGTGAAACCTGTTGCGCGGTGGGTGCCCATAGGGCGAATCGGGTCTGTGCATTTGAAACTTGGGCGCCGAGATCGTGCGCGTCGGCGGCATCGGCGTAGAGCGTATCAAGCGCCGTTGCGGATTGGACATAGGTCGCGTCGAGGATCGAGTCGTCGGCGGCAAGCTCGGCGAGTACGAGTTGGCCGCGCAGCAGGTTGGGCAAGCGTGCAGCGTCTGCATCGGTGAGATGCAGGATTGCGCCTTTGCCGAGGTAGGTGAAGGTATGTTCGATGTTTGTTGATGCTGGGTCGGCAACTGGGTGGACTTTCGCGTCATCCGCGTGGATCCCGGCCTGACCAGCCATTCGGCTGTTGAAAGCCGCCGGGATGACGGTGAAGGGGGATGGAGTGCTCTCTAAGCTCAGCTGTTGATCGGCTCCGGTGACGGGCTTGCCGATTTGCGCCTCGATGCTTGCGCTTGCCGAGGCGAATAGTCGGTAGCGCGCTTGCACGGATTTTCCGGGCCAGATCAATCGTCGGCTGTCGAGCCAGACCGCGCGTGCGTCGGTCTGTGTGTGCCGCGCTGGGGTCAGCACGGTCTGCCATGCGCCATTCGAGCAGTCTTCGCGAGTGGCACTTTCGGCCGATACTTGCACAGGCACCCACGCCAGCAGCAATACGCAACTGATCGCCGCATACTTCATCGCGCCGCTTCAACTCCGCTGCGCGCACTTCCGCCAAGTCGACTGAGCACCAGCACGACGAGCAAGGTCGCCGCGAGGGTGATCGCCATCAGATGGATGTAGTGCAGCGGCGACCAGACGAAGGTGAATACCGCATACAGGGCGACACCGAAGGCGATGCCGATCTTGACCGCGCGGGCGCTGACGCCACGCATGAAGATCGCAGCCAGGAATGCGGCAAGCACCGGCATTGAATACAGGCCATTCAGACGTTGCAGCGTATCGACGATGCTTTGCGCGTGCTGGAACATCGGCACCATGGCGACGCCAACGATGGCGAAGATTGTTGCGACGCGCTGACCGATCTTCTTCACATCGGCATTCGCGTTGACCATTGGAACGTGCAGATCGCAGGTGTACAGCGCAGCCGCCGAGTTGAGGCAGGAATTGAAGCTCGACAGCACCGCGCCGACGATCATCGCGGCGAAGGCCCCGGAAAGCCACGGCGGCAGGACATCACCGACCAGGCGTCCATAGGCGACATCGCCGATGTCGCCATACAGCTTGAACGCGATCACGCCCGGGAAGACGACGATCAGCGGAATGACGAACTTGAATGCTGCCGCCGCGTAGATGCCTTTCTGGGCCTCGCGCACCGAACGCGCAGCCATCGCGCGTTGGGCGATGACCATGTTCGTGCCCCAATAGAAGATGTGGATGAAGAGCATGCCGGTCAGCAGGGTCGACCACGGGATATCCGAATCACTGCTGCCGATCAGCGACCAGCGTTCGGCTGGCACGCCGGAAAGATCCCAGTGCACGGCGGCGAGCGCGAATACGGTCACGGTCAGTCCCATCACGAGCAGACCGACGCCGTTGAAGGTGTCCGAGATGGCAATTGCGCGCAGCCCGCCGAAGACCGCGTAGAGCAAACCGCCCACGGCGAATGCGCCGGCAATGATGATGATCGGCACATCGAGCTGGAACATCGATTTCATGAACACCGAACCGGTGTAGAGCACCACGGGCAGCAGGATGAACATGTAGCCCAGCAGGAACAACACGGAAACCAGACGGCGCAGTCCCGGATCACCGAGCCGCTTCTCGAGCAGTTCGGTGGTCGTCGTGCACTGGTATTTGTAATACATCGGCACCAGCACATGGGCCAACACAAGCAAACCGGCCGCCGCGCCGAATTCCCACCAGGCCACGAGCAGCATCTGTGCGCCATTCATGCCGACGATCTGTTCGGCGCTGATATTGGTCAGCAGCAGCGAACCGGCAACAAAGGGCCAGCTCAAGCCACCGCCGGCGAGGAAATAATCCTTCGACTCGTCGCTGCTGTGCAGCGAGTGCCGGCATTTCCACCAGGTCAATACGGCGACCAGTGCGGTCAATCCGGCAAAGACCGAAATCTGGATCAGATTCGTGTTCAACAGCAAGCCCTCGAAACGATCGGAGGGGTGCCGCACGAAGCGCCACCCTGCGCCAACGCTAATCCGATTCGCAGCCTCCCAGCCCCATCCGGGCGCATGAATACGTATGCACAAACTACCGGCTCATGCAGGTGCCAGCGTTAAGCTGCCAACTCTTGGCACTGGCAACCACAAAGCCCGACGCGGAATCTGCGCGCGAGGCCCGGGATGATTGAATGAGCAAACAACCGTGGTGGCGCGGAGCCGTCATCTACCAGATCTATCCACGCAGTTTCCAGGACAGCAACGGAGATGGCGTTGGCGACCTGCCCGGCATCATCGAGCGCCTCGACTATGTCGCCAGCCTTGGCGTCGACGCGATCTGGGTGTCGCCCTTCTTCAAATCGCCGATGGCCGACTTTGGCTATGACATCGCCGACTACCGCGATGTCGATCCGCTGTTCGGAACGCTGGCCGATTTCGATCGCCTGATCGAGAAGGCCCATGCGCTGAACCTGAAAGTGGTGATCGACCAGGTGCTCAGCCACACCTCGATCGAGCATGCCTGGTTCCGCGAGAGTCGCGAGAGCCACGACAATGCCAGGGCCGATTGGTATGTCTGGGCTGATGCGCGCGCGGATGGCACGCCGCCGAACAACTGGCTGTCGCTGTTTGGCGGGGTCGCCTGGCAGTGGGAACCTCGCCGTCGCCAGTATTTCCTGCACAACTTCCTCGCCTCGCAGCCGGATCTCAATTTCCACAATCCGCAGGTGCGCCAGGCCGCACTCGACAACGTCCGCTTCTGGCTCGATCGCGGCGTCGACGGCTTCCGTCTGGATGCGATCAACTTCTGCTTCCACGACCGCCGCCTGCGCGACAACCCGCCGAAGCCCGAATCCAAACGCGTCGGCCGCGGCTTCAGTCCGGACAATCCGTATGCGTTCCAGTACCACTACTACAACAACACGCAACCGGAGAATCTCGATTTCATCCGCGAGCTTCGAGCCCTGCTCGATCACTATCCCGATGTCGCCGCGCTCGGCGAAATCTCATCGGAGGATTCGCTGGCGACGATGGCCGAATACACCGGGCCTGATCGCCTGCACATGGGCTACAGCTTCGAGCTGCTGACCGACGAGTTCTCGACCGGGCATATCCGCGAAACCGTCGAGGCGCTCGAAAAACGCATGCACGAAGGCTGGCCGTGCTGGGCGATTTCCAACCACGATGTCGAGCGTGTCGCCAGCCGTTGGGGAGGCAACGACGCCCCGGCACACCTGGCCAGTCTGCTCAGTGCGATGGCCTGTTCGCTGCGCGGTTCGGTCTGCGTCTACCAGGGCGAGGAGCTTGGTCTCGGTGAGGCCGAACTGCCCTACGAACTCTTGCAGGATCCGTATGGCATTGCGTTCTGGCCGACCTTCAAGGGCCGCGACGGTTGTCGCACGCCGATGCCATGGACCGCCGCCAATGATGGCGGTTTCACCTCAGCACGGCCCTGGCTGCCGATTCCGGAATCGCATCGCGCGCGCAATGTCGAGCAGCAGGATGCCGATCCGGCCTCGCCACTGCAGCGCTTTCGTTCGTTCATGCGCTGGCGCAAGCAAACTCCGGCCCTGATGTGGGGTGATGTGCGCATGCTCGCCGCGCCGGCTCCCGTGCTGGCCCTTGAACGCCAGCTCGATGGCGTCACGTTGCGTGCGTGGTTCAACACCGGCAACGAAGCTTGCGTGCTCAACGTCGATGACATTGCAGGATTCCGGGTGATCGAGGGTCATGGCCTGGTCGCCGGCGAACTCGGCGAAACCCAACTCCGATTGCCCGGGTTTGGCGTGCTGTTTGCCCAACGCGGCTGATTGTCCGATAGGACAAGAACCATCCGTTTGAATTGTCTCGCGACATCCACGCGGACATCGCCGCACCGGGCGCGCATTGTTGCAGCGCGCCATATACAATCGAGCGCAATCGCGTCCAGCCGTCCAAACGCTGCGCGCTTCTTTTTCCCGACGGGCTCCACATGACCGGAAACTCCGCAAACCTGCTGACAATCTTTGGTGCCACCGGCGACCTCGCCCAACGCATGCTGCTGCCCTCGCTGTATGGATTGCAACGCGATGGA
Organism: Lysobacterales bacterium; assembly: GCA_016721015.1. GTDB lineage: Bacteria > Pseudomonadota > Gammaproteobacteria > Xanthomonadales > Rhodanobacteraceae > Dokdonella. The sequence goes on along the minus strand of JADKJL010000004.1, from coordinate 186,169 downwards.
CTGCTGCCGAAGGAATTGCGCATCCTCGGCACGGCGCGCAGCGAGCTCGACGCCGAAGCATTTCGACAGACCGTTGCCGCGACGATCGAACAACGCGTCGATGCCAATGAACGTGACGAAGCGAGCCTGCGCGCCCTGCTCGAACGCATCGACTACTGCGCCGCCGCGATCGACGACGAAGCCTCGATGGGTAGCCTCGCCGATGCGATCACCAAGGCGCGCAATGGCGATGTCGTCTACCACCTGAGCACCGCGCCCCGCTTCTATGCGCCGATTTGCGAGGCGCTCGGCCAGCGCGGACTCGGCGGCCCCGGCACGCGCGTGCTGCTCGAAAAGCCGATCGGCCACGATCTCGCCTCGTCGATCGCGATCAACGACGGCGTCGCCCGCATCTTCGATGAGGATCGCGTGTTTCGCGTCGATCATTATCTCGGCAAGGAAGGCGTGCAGAACCTGATCTCGCTGCGCTTCGGCAATGCGCTGTTCGAGCCGCTGTGGAACGCGCGGCATATCGAGCAGGTGCAGATCACCGTAGCCGAAACCGTCGGCGTGGAAGGCCGCGCGGGCTATTACGACAGCTCGGGCGCGATGCGCGACATGCTGCAGAATCATCTGCTGCAACTGCTCTGCCTGACCGCCATGGAGCCGCCCGCGCATTTCGATCCGAGCGCGGTGCGTAACGAGAAGCTCAAGGTGTTGCGCTCGCTGCGCCTGATCGGGCGCAACGAGGTGGGTGGCGAAAGCGTGGCCGGCCAATACACGGCCGGTGCCGTTGATGGCGTCGCCGTGCCGGGTTACCTCAATGAACTCGGCCACGCCAGCCATACCGAAACCTTTGTCGCCTTGCGCGCGCACATCGACAACTGGCGCTGGTCCGGCGTGCCGTTCTACCTGCGCACCGGCAAGCGCATGCCGCGTCGCTGCACCGAGATCTACATCCAGTTCCGCGCCGTGCCTTATTCGATCTTCGCCAACAGCGGTGTGCGCGTCGAGCCGAATGCCCTGATCATCCTGCTGCAACCTGAAGAACGCATCCAGATGACCCTGATGCACAAAACACCGGGGCTCGATCGGAATGGCCTGCGCCTGTCGCAGGTCGCGCTCGATCTCGATGTCGACGAGCAGTTCGCCGATCACCGGCGGCGCCTGTCATACGAACGCCTCTATCTCGATGCGATCGAAGGCAACGGCACGCTGTTCGTGCGCCGCGATGAAACCGAGGCGGCATGGCAGTGGGTCGACGCGATCTTCGATGGCTGGAAGCATGCCGGCAGCACGCCGAGACCGTACCCGGCCGGCACCTGGGGACCGAGCAGCGCCGTCGCGATGATCGAACGCCACGGCCACAGCTGGCGCGAATGACGAGCATGTCCTGGATTGAAATCAAGCATGCGACCGCAGACGCCCTGGCGATCGCGGTCGCCCGGCGCCTGTCGAGCAGCATCGATGCAGCCCTGGCCGAGCGCGGCCAGGCCACGATTGCGCTGGCCGGCGGCCGCACCACGCCGCCCATCCTGCGCCGGATTGCCGGCGAATCGCGGGACTGGTCGAAGCTCAGCATCCTGCCCACTGACGAGCGCTGGGTCGCCGCCGACCACCCTGACAACAATCTGCATCAGTTGCAGCATTCGTTCGCTGCAGACCACGCTATCCGCTGGATTGCACTCGTCCCGGACAAACCGCGTGGCAAGGTCAATGCGGTATTCGCCAACAGCGCGCTCGAAAGCATTGGCGAGGCGTTCGACGTGTGCCTGCTCGGCATGGGCGCGGACGGTCATTTCGCCTCGTTGTTTCCAGGCGCCAGCAACCTGTCCGGCGCATTGGATCTGGCCAGCCGCGAATCGGCGGTCGCGATCATTCCGGACCCGATGCCCAGCGCCGGCCCGCATCCGCGCATCAGCCTGACCCTGGCGCGCCTTCTGCACAGTCGTCATGTCATTCTCGCCATCAGCGGTGCCGACAAGCGCGCCACGCTCAATCGCGCCATCAACGGGAACGATCCGGGCAAGCTGCCGGTAGCCGCCCTGCTGCATGCGCCCGGGCGCACGATCGAGATCCACTGGAGTCCCTGATGAGCCTGCATCCTGTTGTCGAGCGCGTCACCTCGCGCATTGCCGAACGCAGTCGCGGTTCGCGCGATGACTATCTTTCACGCATGCAGGTGGCACGCTCGCCGAATGTCGCCCGCGCGCCCGGGCTGCGGAAATATCGCCCACGCATTTGCCGCATCCGGTGAAGACAAACCGCTGCTGCGGGGCACGCGCGGCGCCAACATCGGCATCGTCACCGCATACAACGACATGCTTTCAGCGCATCAGCCGCTGGAACACTATCCGACCCTGATCCGCGCTGCGGCGCGGGCTGCCGGGGGCGCTGCCCAGGTCGCCGGGGGCGTGCCGGCCATGTGCGATGGCGTCACCCAGGGCCGCGCCGGCATGGAGCTGTCGCTGTTCTCGCGCGACGCGATCGCGTTGGCCACGGCGGTTTCGCTGTCGCATGACATGTTCGATGCGGCGATCCTGCTTGGTGTCTGCGACAAGATCGTGCCCGGGCTGTTGATTGGCGCGTTGAGTTTCGGCCATCTGCCGGTGATCTTCGTCCCTGCCGGGCCAATGATTTCGGGCCTGCCGAACAAGGAAAAGGCCGCCGTGCGCCAGCGCTACGCCGAAGCCAAGGCGACCCGCGAGGAACTCCTCGAAGCCGAATCGCAGTCGTATCACGGCCCTGGCACCTGCACGTTCTTCGGCACCGCCAATTCAAACCAGATGCTGCTCGAAATGATGGGCCTTATGATGCCCGGCGCCGCCTTCGTCAATCCCGGCACGAGCCTGCGCGACGCACTCACTGTCGCCGCCACCGAACAGGCCCTGAAGATCACCGCGCTGGGCGAGAATTACACGCCACTGGCGAAGACCCTCGACGAGAAGGCCATCGTCAACGCCATGGTCGGCCTGGCCGCCACCGGCGGCTCGACCAACCATGCGATCCATCTGGTCGCCATCGCGCGCGCCGCCGGACTCGTCATCGACTGGGATGATCTCGACGAGCTTTCGCGCTGCACGCCGCTGCTTGCGCGCATCTACCCGAATGGTCCTGCCGACGTGAACCACTACCAGGCCGCCGGCGGACTTGGCTTCACCATCCGCGAATTGATCGACGCCGGGCTGCTGCATGCAGACATCCACTGCGTGCATGGCGGCGACCTGCGTTCGCAGGTGCAGGAGCCGAAGCTCGACAATCTGAAACTGCGCTGGGCGCCGCCGCCGACACAGTCACTCGACACCCACATCGTGCGCGGCTTCGCCGAGCCGTTCGACCACGAAGGTGGCTTGCGCCGACTCTCCGGCAACCTCGGGCGAGCCGTGGTCAAGGTCTCGGCGGTCGCCGTCGAGCATCGCACGATCTCCGCGCCAGCGCGGATTTTCGATTCGCAGGACGCGATGCTCGATGCCTTCAAGGCCGGCGCGCTCGACGGCGATTTCGTCGCCGTCATCCGCGCCCAGGGGCCGCGTGCGAATGGCATGCCGGAATTGCACAAGCTGACGCCAACGCTTGGCGTGCTGCAGGATCGCGGACAACGCGTCGCCCTGCTCACCGACGGCCGCATGTCCGGCGCTTCTGGCAAGGTCCTCGCCGCGATTCATGTCGTTCCCGAAGCCATCGTGGGCGGCGCGCTGGCGCGTCTGCTTGAAGGCGACCCGATCCTGATCGATGCGGAAGCCGGTCGGCTTGAGGTACTCGTTGACGATGCGACACTTGCCGCACGCGAAGCGGCAACGTTCGATCTCGCCGCGAATCACCACGGCATGGGTCGCGAGCTGTTCGGCCTCATGCGCAACGCCGTCGGCAGCGCCGAGCAAGGCGCCTGCAGCTTGTTCGGGGCGGGTTGAACGATGCCGCCGAGCAAGGGCGAGCTTGCCCTGATTGCCGACATTGGCGGCACCAATGCGCGTTTCGCATTGACCGATCTCGCCGCGGCGGATGTTGCCATCATCGAACCGCGGGCACTGGCCGGCGAGAACTTCGCCAGCCTGCAACACGCCGCCGAGCACTATCTGGCCGAGGTCGGCGTGAAGCCACGGCGCGCGGCGCTGGCGGTCGCTTCGCCGGTCGATCAGGACGAAATCCGCCTGACCAACCGGGCCTGGTCGTTCAGTCGCGCCGAACTGCAACGCACGCTCGGCCTTGACGAGTTGCACATGCTCAATGATTTCGGTGCCGTGGCCTGGGCGATTCCGGCACTCGGAGCGGAAGATCGCGTGCCCCTGTATGGCCCGAACCCGGCCCCCGCCAGCGGGCCGGTCAGCGTGATCGGCCCCGGTACCGGACTCGGTGTCGGCCTGTTGATCGGCTCACCGGAGCGTGGCTGGCAAGCCGTCGAAACCGAGGGCGGCCACGTCACGTTTGCGCCAATCGGCGATGAAGAACACCGTATCGCGCGCTGGCTTGAAGCGCGTTTCGGCCGGCCGTCGACCGAGCGCGTGCTGAGTGGCGATGGTCTCGCCCACATCCATGCCGCGCTGCGCGGCACCGAAGGCGGCCCACGCGATGGCCGCAGCGTGCCGCTGCGTGACCCGGCCGAGATCGTCGCCGCCGCACTCGATGGTCACGACATCGATGCACGCCGCGCGCTGGCCCGCTTCTGCTCGGTGCTCGGCAGCGTCGCCGGCGATGCTGCCTTGATCCATGGCGCACGCCGCGTGGTGATCGCCGGCGGAATCGTGCCACGGTTCATTCCATTCCTGCGCTCCAGTGCGTTCCGCGAGCGCTTTCTCGCCAAGGGCCGTTTCTCGACCTGGCTCGAAGCGGTCACGGTCGAAATCATCGTGCACGCCAATCCGGGTCTGCTTGGCGCCGCCGTTGCCCTGCACCAGACTTGTCGAGGATAGAACCGATGCCGTCATGGACTCCCGAATCCCGCGCAGCCCGCATCGACCAGTTGCTGTCGCAAGCGCCGGTATTGCCGGTACTCGACATCGAGCGTCTCGATGATGCGCTGACGCTCGCGCGCACCCTTGTCGAGGCTGGTCTGCCCGTGCTCGAAATCACCCTGCGCAGCGCAGTCGCGATCGAAGCAATCAGGATCATCGCGAGGAAGTTCCGGCGGCGATTGTCGGCGCCGGAACCGTGCTCGACGCCGATGCCTTGCGCGCGGTGGCCGATGCCGGTGCCGTGTTCGCGATTGCCCCGGGCTCGACCGAGGCCCTGTACGCGGCCGCCGCGGAGGCGCCCATTCCATTTCTGCCGGCGATCGCGACGGCGAGCGAGCTGATGCGCGGCCTCGAGCATGGCCATCGTCGCTTCAAGTTTTTTCCGGCAGAATCTTCGGGCGGCATCGCCGCGCTGAAATCCTTCGCCGGGCCATTTGCGAGTGTGCGCTTCTGCCCGACCGGCGGCATCGATGCAAGCCGGGCCCGGGACTATCTCGCCTTGCCGAACGTGATCACGGTCGGCGGCTCGTGGATGGTGCCGAAGCCGGCTCTCCAATCCCGCGACTGGGACGCCATTGCCAGCCTTTCGCGTGCGGCTGCGGCGCGGGCAACGCGCGCTTGATCGGTTTCTGCGCACGACACGAGGCGCCGTGATCGTCCACGAGCCGGTTCCGGATGCTGCACTGCAAAACGCCCTGCAGCGCTGGATCCGGTAAAACAGTGGCTTCGCATCCGCTGCCAAGCCCGCCTCTTGAGCTCGAAAGGAAAAGCCACTTCATTCGATATCGCCTACGAGGCAGGCGTCTCGCAGTCGACGGTGTCGCGTGCGCTGAGTGGCAGCAGCCTGGTCAGTCTCGATACGCGGCGCAAGATCCAGGCAATCGCCAAGCAGCTCAACTACAAGGTCGACAAGAACGCCTCGTGCCTGCGTCGGCAGCACTCGGTCACCCTCGCCCTGCTCCTGTTCGAGGATCCGACCCCGGATGATTCATTGATCAATCCGTTCTTCCTGTCGATGCTTGGCTCGATCACGCGCGCCTGCGCGCGCCAGGGTTACGACTTGCTGATCTCGTTCCAGCAGTTCTCGAACGATTGGCATGCCGACTACCAGGACAGCCACAAGGCCGATGGCCTGATCCTGCTCGGCTACGGCGACTATCTCGTCGCCCGCAGCACGCTGCAGAAACTGGTCGAACAAAATACCCATTTTGTACGCTGGGGTGCCGTCGTCGAAGGCCAGCCCGGCATTTCGGTCGGCTGCGACAATCTCAGCGGCGGCCGCGCCATCACCGAGCACCTGCTCGGCCTCGGTCGCCGGCGCATTGCCTTTGTCGGCAGCATCGGCGAGCAGTGCCCCGAATTCCGCGATCGCTATCTTGGCTATTGCGCCGCCCACGAGGCGGCTGGCATCAAGGTCGATCCGGCCTTGCAGGTTGATGCGCTCGATTCCACCGAGCAGGTCGGCCATCAAGCCCTCGCCAACCTGCTTGAACGTGGCATCACGGTCGACGGCGTGTTTGCCGCCAGCGACCTGCTCGCAATTGGCGCGACCAATGCCTTGCGCGAGGCTGGCTTCGAGGCGCCGCAGCAGGTATCCGTGGTCGGTTTCGACGATCTGCCAATGGCGAGCTATGCGAGCTTGCCGCTGACCACGGTGCAGCAGGACACCAAGCTCGCCGGTGAAGTGCTGGTCGAAAAACTTCTCCAGCAGATCCGCGGCGAAGCGGTCGAAAGCGTGATGCTTCCGGCGAAAGTCATTGTGCGGCGCTCGTGCGGCGCTCGCGCGCTGCCATGAGCTGATCGAGCGATGCGCGCAAGTCCGCTTCGATGATTGGCGCATCGAGGACCCAGACCTGGACATCGTGTGCTGCAACTTCGAATTCTTGCGACTGATTGCGCAGCACGCGCCGGGGCGGCGAGCCGGTATCCATTGCGTTGCGCCATTCGCCGCTTTGCAAACGCGCGCCAAGCTCAAAGCGCTGCACTGAATCAGCCTTGTTGAGCAGAACCAGGGCCGTCTGCGACACGCCCTCATGTTGATAGACGCGGTAAAAAGCTGCGCGATTCCCGCTCAGTTCGAGATCGAGCTGCAGCCCGCGTTGCAGGGCGACCGAATCTGCACGCACATGCGCAATTCGTGAGAGTTCGCGGCGAATCGGGGAATGCCGGGCCGCCTCGATGCCTTCGACGCCGAAATAGTTGCGGTTGCCGTGGTGCTCGGCGCGACCACGCATGAAGCCCGATTCCGATCCGTAGTAGACCACTGGAATACCGCGTGCGGTGAACAGCCAGTTGTGCGCATCGATGAAGCCCGCATCGTCGGCATTGAAGCGGGCCATGTCGTGGTTATCGTAGAACGTCGTGAGTTCATAAGGATTCTGATAGACGCCACTTTGCAGCTGCAGCGGGCCGGCCAGGCTGGCGAAGTCTCCGTTGCGCGTCTCGAACACTTCGGCAATCGCCTTCTTCATCGGAAAATCGAGCACGCTGTAGCGGCCGTTACCGTCAAATGTGTACGGCGCGATCTTTGCAGCGTCGTAGTCGTAGGCCTCGCCGAACATGAAAAACCCGGGATGCCGGGCGCGGATGCGCTCGGCAAAGGTCTTCCAGAACGCCAGTGGCTGGTGGCTGATCGTGTCGACGCGAAACGCGGCCGCACCCTGGTCGATCCACTGCAGATACGCGCCGCTAAGGTAGTCCATCACGGCCGGGACATCGGGGTTGAAATCGCCAAGCTGGGCCAGATCGGGCGTGGTGTTGTACCAGCGCTGCAATGGATATTTGGCCGGATCCAGTTGCGTCGGCGGCAAATTCCCGTGATCGGCCACAAGCGTTCCGCTGGCATCGAAAACCTGGCCGAATCCGGGTTGCTTGTGCGGCATCGTCCAGGCCGGCGAAGAATGATTGGCGACGATATCGAGCACGGTCTTCAAGCCCTTGCCGCGCAGCTCACGAGTCAAGTCGGCAAACTGCAGACCCGGGCTCGGCAGGTGTTCATCGACGCGGTGGAAATTCATGCCCCAGTAGCCGTGATAGCCGGCCTTGCCGCGATCGGTCAGGAACGAGGTGCACGTGACTTCATCGCCTCCCGTGAACGCCTCATCGGGGTTGTCGACGATCGGCGTGATCCAGACCGCGCTGAAGCCCATCTCGCGAATGTAATCGGCGTTGTCGAGCAGGCCGCGAAAATCGCCGCCGAGATAGCCAAGATGCGCGACCACGCCATCCGGGCAGGTCAGCGGAATATCAAAGGTCGGATGCTGGCCGCCCTGGTCGCGATGATCGTTGCCGGTGTCGCCATTGACGAAGCGATCGGTGACGACGAAGTACACCGCTTCGCTGGCGAACGGTTCGAGCGTGCCGAAGTAATCGGCAACACCGACCTCGGGACGCACTTCGTGCTGCAGGTTCGATGACGCCGCGCATCCGCCGAGCAGCACAGCGCCAAGCGCCGACGCCATCATTGCAAGTCTGATCGGCATGTCAGTTGCCTCGGCTCGCGAGAGCGATCGCGGATTTGGCAACCGGCACGCGCAACATGCACAAACCGGCCACGATGAAACTCGCACCGCCGAGCGCCAATGCATAAATCGGCTGGTTGCCGAAGAAGGTCTTCAGCAGCACGCCAAGTACGCTGGCCGCGAGCAACTGCGGGATGACGATGAAGAAATTGAAGATGCCCATGTAGATGCCCATCTTCTTCGCCGGCAGGCAATCACACAGCATCGCGTAGGGCAGCGAAAGGATCGATGCCCAGGCGAAACCAATCCCGATCATCGAGACCAGCAACCAGTCCGGATCACGGATGAACAGGAACGAGATCAACGCCGCCGCACCGATCCACAGATTGAGCATGTGGCTGGCACGCAAGCCGATGCGCGCGACCATCAGCGGAATGAGAATCGCCGCCAGTGCGGCAAAGCCGTTGTAGGCGGCGAACAACACGCCGACCCAGTTGGCACCTTCGTTATAGGCCGGAGAAGTCGGATCGCTGCTGCCGAAATGCACACCGGTGACCGCGGCGGTCGTGTAGATCCACATCGCGAACAGGGCAAACCACGAGAAAAACTGGACCAGGGCCAGGCGTCGCATCGGGCCCGGCATCGCATGCATGTCGGCCATGATCTGCACGAGGGCGCCGTTCGATCGACTCTGGGTCACGAATAGCAGGGCAATGCCGTAGCCGAGCAGGCCACCGGCAAGAATGTACAACTCGTGGGCAAGCTGGCCGAGCACGATCCAGCTCAGCAACGCGGCGCCCGCGACGATCCAGAGCAAGGCGCCACGCAGCGACGAAGTCCGCGTATCCGTTGCAATCGACGGCAAGGCGTCGTCAAAGGATTCGAGCACCTCGGGCGGATACTCGCGCGTGCGCAGCACGGTCCAACCGACCGCGGCGAACATGACCACCGCACCTGCGTAGAAAGCGTAGTGGACGGTCTGTGGAATTTCGCCGGCGGCCGCAGTATTGGCGACGCCGAACTTGGTCAGCAGCCACGGCAGCAGACTCGCGACCACGGCACCGATGCCGATGAAGAAACTCTGCATCGAATAGCCGCGTGCACGCTGCGAGGGCGGCAACTGATCACCGACAAACGCGCGAAACGGCTCCATCGAGACATTGATCGAGGCATCGAGCAGCCACAGCAATCCCGCCGCCATCCACAACTGCGGCGAGTTCGGCATTAGCAGCAAGGCGATGCTCGCAAGCAGCGCGCCATAGAGAAAATACGGACGCCGCCGACCCAGCCGCGTCCAGGTGCGATCGGAGTAGTGACCGACGATCGGCTGCACGATCAGACCGGTCAGCGGCGCCGCGATCCACAGCAGCGGAATCTGGTCCATGTCCGCGCCCAGAGTCTGGAAGATCCGGCTCACGTTGGCATTCTGCAGCGCAAATCCGAACTGGATGCCGAGAAAGCCGAAACACATGTTCCAGATCTGCCAGAAACTCAGCGTCGGTTTGGTCGTCATCGCGAAATCCGCAAGCCAAGGGGAAGTACCGCGATCACCGGGATGCGCGGCCCGCCCCATGGTAGTTCGAGCGACCGCCTGCGTGATCGACTGCATACGTATTCATGCCGTCATGCACTATTTGTGCGTGCATTCACGTTCGATGAATTGCGATCACTTACATGGAGGCGGTTGCGCGTCCAGCCAAAGTCTGCGAGCCCAGACCACCAAAGTCTGCGCGCACCGAAGGATGATTAACCGGGCCGACGGGCGCCTATCGGCCAGAAGGAGACGCTCAGGTGTGCTCTGACTTGGGTTTCGAACGTGTGGAAAATATCAATCCCGTTACGCCATGACATTCTTGATGGTGTCGACACGCTCCATCCCTGACTTTGCAGATAGGCGCTTGTGTATGAACTAGTTCGGATGTGGCAAACATCTTGCGTCAGCTATTCATTGGTCGCAACGTGCATCCCGTAAGCTAGACGACCTAGTCTTTCGACTTCGCACGAACCTTACTCGTATCGACAAGCTAACGAGCCATAGCTATCATGGCGCCGTCACTGGGGAGTAGCCGCCTCCGCAAAGGAGGAGCCGACGTCAACATACTTGGTCAACAGACCATGGCGTCGGCGGCATCTGCTAGGCGAGACCATTGACCTTTATGTCCACAGCCGGGGCCGGCGATGGATGTAGAGGTCATTGGTATTCGATCGCCGGCCCCAGGATAGAAACTTGTGGAAGCGTTAATTACCTCGTTCGGAATGGTCGCGATCGCCGAGATCGGCGACAAGACCCAGCTGTTGTCGTTTGTCCTTGCGGCTCGATTTCGCGGTCAACACGGGCGCGTCATTCTCGGCATCTTCATTGCAACAATTTTCAACCACGCGCTCGCGGCTTCGGCAGGCGATTGGGTGGCGCAGAACGTCAGCGCGGACATCATGCGTTGGACATTGGGCGCACTGTTTCTCGCCTTTGCCGCTTGGGCGTTGATTCCCGATACGCTGGATGAAGATGCCACCAAGGCAACCAAATACGGAGCGCTGCTGACGACTCTCGTTTTGTTCTTCCTGGCTGAGATGGGCGACAAGACGCAACTCGCGACCGTGGCACTGGGTGCCAAGTACACCGACATCGTCATGGTATCCATCGGCACCACTTGCGGCATGATGGCTGCGAACGTTCCAGCCGTGCTGATCGGGGAAAAGCTCGCGGAGCGTTTTCCGTTGTCCAGGATGCGCTTCGTAGCGGCATTGCTATTCGCGCTGTTTGGTCTGTTGATCTTGATGCGCGTTGACTTTGGACTGGCACTCTCGCCTTGAGTCAGGCCTGGACAAAATCGTCTGATGGAATCGTTGTCGTTTCTACAGTCACGTGAACGAGCTCTTCGTGGATAGCCAACTGATTTCGATAGTCATCCGCGCTCATGCGGCCGTGCGTCACGATACTCAGCACGCAAGCGAACTTGCCTTTGCCGACGCGCCAGACATGCAGATCGGTGATGATTGCCGTCGGATCATACGCCGCGATGACCTCGCGCACTTCTTCGACAACAGGCGCGTCCATTTCTGCATCGAGCAGTACCTTGCCGGTGTCGCGAAGTAGGCCGATGGCCCAGACCGTGACCAGGATCGCACCAACGATCCCCATCATCGGATCAAGCCATCGCGCGCCAAACAGCATGCCGCCGACCAGTGCAACGATGGCGAACACCGATGTCGCCGCATCAGCAAGTACGTGCAGATAGGCGGCACGCAGATTCAGGTCGTGATGATGTGCGTGGCCGCCGTGATGATCGTGACCATGGCCATGATCGTGAGAATGATGACCTCGCAGTAGCCAGGCGCAGATCAGATTGACCGCCAGACCCAATACGGCCAGCACAATGGCTTGCGAGTAGTGAATCGGCAGGGGCGTGATCAGCCGCTCGATCGACTGAAACGCCATCAATGCAGCAACGCACAGCAACAGGATCGCGCTGGTATAGCCGCCCAGGATCTCGATCTTCCAGGTGCCGAACGTGAATCGGTGATCAGTCGCAAATCGACGTGCACACGCGTAGGCAAATACAGACAGGCCCAAAGGCCAAGGCATGCGAACTCATGTGCCAGCCATCAGCGAGCAAGGCCATCGAGTTGTAGATCCAGCCGCCGGTGATTTCGACGACCATCATGATGATCGTCAACCACATGGCTCGGCCCGTATTTCGCTCGGCCAGTGGATTGCCTTCATCGGGCTCAGCAACCGGGACACCCACAATCTGCCGAGATGCCCAGGCCGCGAAAACTGGCATCGGCAACAGTTGCGAATTGGCTCAGCGCCCCACCGATCTGCCGAAATCTCTGCTTCACCGCGCGCCGAATCGCGCCTTTTTGATGATCGAGCGGACGATTTCCAGAAGCCTTGCACGGAACATCCTCGGATAACCCGATGCCTCGAAATGTGCAGATGTGTTGAATCAGGCCAGTTGAAGTCGTAGTAGCCGCTGAGCGCTTCCGAGGCCCTTGAGCCACCCCTGGCCCATGGCCGAGGCTTTCTCGATCAAGGCCTGGGCGGAGCCGATTGCCCGCCAATAGTTTATTTCGGTGCCAAGCATCTGCTGATGCCATTGGCGTCCACTCAGACCGAGTTTGCGCAGGACGGGCGGCTCGGCCCCATCGACGCTGCCCCGCTTGTCGGGTCGGGTCAGGCGCGCGGTCCAGTCGATGAGGTTCAGATAGTCTTCTGTGGTGATCTGCAGAAAGGTGGGATCCATCAATGCGTTTATCGGCGACAGCAACGCTTTCGCCCAGGCTGGGTTCGATCGGATTCGCTCAACGCGTTGAATGGCACTGGTGTGCAATGAGGACTCCAGGTTTTTAGCGATACCGGCCCGGATTGGATTCAGATCGACGTAGCTCATGCACGTGAGCACGGCGGCGTCATCAAGCAGTGCCTGGCACTTGTAGCGGCCTTCCCAGAATCGGCCGCTACAAGCGTCTTCGCGGTTGGCACGTCGTGCAATGGGCTCATTGAGCGCTTTCATGAACCAGGCGAGGCTGCCCAGCCGTTGCCGGCATGCAATGAGTCGGTCTGCGTTGCCGAGCAGGGTCTGCTCCTTCAGACGACAGGCCACGTCATCAACTTCTCCGTCGACGGTTGCCGGAAACAAGCGAATCCAGCGGATCGCGACTTCTTCGTCCTTCCATGTGACGGCAACGGTCGGATCGATCTGCAAGACCACGTGCACATGGTTGCTCATGACCGCATAGGCATACACGCCGACGGCAAAGATCTCGGCCAGTTCCAGCAAGCGCTGCTCGACCCACGTCCTACGGTGCTCGTAGGACGCGCCGTTGTAAGGATCGATCCCACATAGCCAGGCCCGGCGCACGCACCGCGAGATGCAGTGATAGAAGCCGGGCGCGTCTGGATCGACAAGATGGCAACGGGCAGTGGTCATGCCGATAGCGTGACCCTTGGGCAGCGCGTTGTCTGTAGGAAATTTACGACACAGGACGTAGGCTATTGTCGGAATTCTGGATGTCCCGCTTCTTGGTCATTACGGCTGGGTGCTGGCCCACTACGCCGTGCGCTGGCTGATGCATCAAGCGGCGGGCGAGCATCGCATCAAACAGCGTAGTCTTTCGTTCACGGCCCATGTGCAATTGATCCGCCGCACGCAAGCCCGCTCCGGGGCCTTTCCCCCCAGCGCATCCAAGAAAGCGGAAGCGATGGTTTCAACAACTGCTCGCACACGCCGCAACGTTGCGATGCGCAAGTAGCAAAGGACGCATAAATCCGCGCATGGTCAAACGACGCAACTCGCCATACGCAAGCCATGACCGAAGTCGACCCATCAACGTGATTGCCGACTTCTCTCCACGCTTGATGAAGCCACGATGCATTCTGGCGAAGCGTAGATCAAAAATTATCTAAACGAACAGTATTGAGACCTGATCCCTTTCTTTCCGGGAGCGGTCTCGAAACCGTTGGAGAAGATCCCGTCCATCGAGACTTCGAAAGAACCAATATCGCAGTGCGGGCCTTGGGGTCGAATGACTCCGCGCTGGTCGTCAGCGAGGCAGGTTGAATCGTTGCCGGCATCCACCGCCGAGCCAACGGGCCGCACGGTCGGCGTGTAGCCGCCGTTGTCCTGCAGCGGGCCGAGCACGAGGCCGTCGGTGATGATGTTATTGCAGATATTGTCATTCGTGCATGCGCCCTGGACCACGCTGTCGTTGATCGTCGTGCTGCCGCCAAAGGCATTGCGGGTTTCCGGCCCGGATGTCGAAGCCGAATCACCCCACAGGATGACATTGTTCAGGACCGAGGTACCTGTCTCATTGTAAAAGGCGCCCCGTTGACGGCGCTGTTGCCAGTGAAAGTGACATTGTTCAATGTCAGGGTGCTATTGCCGTCGAAACCGGCGTTGTAAAGGGCACCGCCGTTGTTCGCCGTGTTGCCGCTGAAGGTGACGTTGTTCAACACCGGACTGCTGGTGCCCTGGTAACCGACGCTGATCATGGCGCCACCGTAAAAGGCGCTGTTTCCGCTGAAGGTGATGTTGGTCAGGGTCGGACTGCTACTGGCGCTGATATCGAAGCTGCCATCGTTGCAAAGCGCACCTCCACCGCTATCCGCATGATTGCCGCTGAAGTGGAGGTTGCGCAGGGTCGGGCTGCACTCGTGCGTGCCGTAGGTACCGTCACAGAAAAGGCCGCCGCCGTAGTCATCGGAAACGCCGGTTGCATTTCCACCGGTGATGACGAACCCGTCGAGGACGGTATTCGATGTGACCGGCCCCGCTGGCGATGTGCCGTCAATGAAGACTACGTGGTAACTGTTGTTGCCGACGATCTGACCGGCATCGGCATTGATGCCGTTGCTGCCGAGGTCGTTGTTGTCAATGTCGCCCGAAAGGATTGTGGGATTTGTCCGCGGATCGCGCTGACTGAGCAGCGTCTCGCCCCCGGCAAAGCCGCCGTAGACCGCGACGCCCGATTTGACCGGGAAACTGATCGTGCGGGTGGCGGTGTTCGTGGGTTTGTAAATGCCTGCAGCAACCCAGACCTCGCTGCAGGTACTGCTGGCGAGAGCCGTCTGCAGATCCGTCGCTTCGCCCGTCCAGCCGCTGCCATCGCCACCGGGCGTACCGCTGATGGTCACCCGGCATGTGGCGGCCCAGGCAAGGTTTGCGCTGGCCATCCCCGATAGCAACACGAGCCAGCCAATTGAAGTGTGTCGTGAAAAAAGACGCCGCGAATCATGTGCTCGCATGATCTCTCCCAGCCCGGCAGGTAGTCCGTGCTGTTAAATACGCCGAAAACAAGGCGTGTCAAGTTCACGAATGGATGATGCAATGCAACGCGTCGTATAAATCAGGTCCGAAAACCTGATTCGAAAGTCATGGCAGAGCCGAATGGCACTGACTTGACGGGAAGTATCATCAACTTCCGTTCGAGGTGAGCCAGACCTTGACCAAGTCAGTGCCATTCGGGGCCCAACAACCGGGACTCCCACTTTCTGTCCCGGTATGCTTACCGAAATCTTGGATGTCCCGGATCACGTTCCCGTGACGGCAATGGACAACTGAATGGACAACTGGGACACCCACTTTCCGCTATTCAACGCCCGGCAAAATCATGGGTGTCCCGGATCAGCCCAACTCGAGCTGGACTTCGCATAGTTGGCTGGCCGTATCGTTCAAGGTGGATCAAAGCTGCTGGCAAAAATCCTGTCGCTGTCGGGCAGAACGAGCAGGCTGGCGGAACGCGCAGGCAATCCCGGGATATTGATGGTGGAGCCGTTGATCGTGCCGCTTGCGGCAAGGCCGAGATTGCTGCTGCCGCTGAACTGGTAGAGTTTCCAGGCTCCAGTGAGTGCGCTGCCGATATTGATCGCTGCGGAATTGACTGAAGTCGATTTGTTGAACAGCAGGACAAAGACAGCGCGTCCGGGCGCATGGAACGCATAGGCGCCAAGCGCATCGGTATCGGCGCTTTGCGAACGCACGCTGTCTCCGTCTACTCGGCTACTCAGGCCATCGAAATCAAGATACAGCCGGAACGCGCGTTCCACCATCGAGCCCTCCAGCGGCATGACCCAGCGTGCGGCAGCGTCCACGCCTTCACGCGCAAAGATGGCCAGTGCCTCGGCCTGCGCCAACGCGCTGCTTGCACCGTTGTCGGCTCCCCAGTTGTATTCCGTAATGGCCAGTCCGGTGCCCGGACATGTTTCAGCGATCCACGACTTCACGCGCGGGATCAACTGCGGATGACTGTAGAACCACAATAATTGGGACACCCACAATCTGCAGAGACCCCCACGAAACAATCGGGACACGCACAACGGAAACAATCGCGACACGCACAAAGCCTCAGTCGAGGAGCTGCCGACACGCAGGACGCGTCGGATTGAGTTGGAAGCGGGTGAGTTTTGAAAGAAGCCGGCGCCAAAAAGTCGGAAAGGCCTTCATCCGGCCAACAACAGCCATCCAATCGACTGAACTGCGTGATTCGGGACACCCATGAATTTGGGAAGTGCGCCCAGAAGGTGGGTCCCGGTTGTCGCGTTGTCCCCGTAATGCGTTGTCGCTTGAAGACAACAGAGTCTTGTGCCATATTCGTCTCCGAATTTGGAGACGAATAATGGAAACCATATTGGCCAGCGCCAGCATCAGTATTACCGAACTCAAGCGTAACCCAAGCGCTGTGATCGATGCGGCCGATGGTGAATCGGTCGCTGTTCTCGTGCATAACAAGCCCAGCGCCTACCTTGTGCCGGCCGAGACCTACAAGCGCCTGCTGGATCGACTGGAGGATCTCGAACTAGCCGAACTCGTGCGCCAGCGAAAGGGTGAGCGTCGGGTGAAGGTCAAGCTCGATGAGCTATAGCCTGGAGTTCGTCGAGTCCGCGCTAAAGGAATGGCGCAAGCTGTCGCCCGGGATCCGTGAACAGTTGAAGAAGAAACTGACCGAGCGTTTGGAACACCCGCACGTCACATCCGCGCGCTTACACGGCATGCCGGATTGCTACAAGATCAAGCTGCGCGACGCGGGTTATCGGCTGGTGTATCAGGTGCAGGACAATGTGCTGGTCGTAACCGTGGTGGCTGTGGGCAAGCGCGAAAAGGGGCTGGCCTATCTAGTGGCAAAGAAGCGGTTGTAGATTCAGGCCTTCGAATCTGGAGACTCACTTTTCTGTCACGAAACTCTCACCGGTCTCCGACGTCGGGCGATGCCTGCCAACATTGTGGGCCTCCTGGATCGCGACCCATGTTTCCTAATCGACCATTTTGTGGGTGTCCCAGGTCGTGTGCCCAAAGCGTGACGTGATCAAGTCGGGTTGTCTGTAGGAATTTTCCGATACGTCGCGTAGGACGATTCAGGAATTCTGGATGTCCAGGTTGTTGCCGGTCGCTTCTGGGAAGGCCGCCACAAGTGCCAAGCGCTGCTCGATGAGGCCGCTGTTCTCACGTGCATGAGCTATGTAGATCTAAACCCAATTCGGGCAGACCAACAATCGGGACACGCACAAAACCTCAGTCGAGGAGCTGCCGACACGCAGGACGCGTCGGATTGAGTTGGAAGCGGGTGAGTTTTGAAAGAAGCCGGCGCCAAAAAGGCCGGAAAGGCCTTCATCCGGCCAACAACAGCCATCCAATCGACTGAACTGGCCTCATCCGGACAAGCAGAATCCTGATCTGGGCGGAATTGGGTTGGATCGTTGAGCCAATCAAGACGGCAACTGGGACACCCACTATTTGGACCCGTAGGATTGCCGTAATCTTGGCTGTCCCGGATCAGCCCTTGACGTATTTCGGGGAACAAGGTGCGTTCGTGGGGAATGGCGCAATGTCAGAGCCATTCGACTCCGCCCCTTTGATTCTCAATACGCGCGCGGAATTCCAGCGCTTCGTCGACATCGACTGCCATCGCCCAAGCCGGGTCGGATCGAATCACTTGTCCGGTCTGAGCCGATCATTGCAAAATGACAGTTACAAAAGGGGAACCGGGTGGATCACGCATGAGTGCACTGAAGTTCGCCGCCGGCGCCGTGGTCCTGACGCTGGGCTTCATGTTCTGGAAAAAGCACCAGCACGATGCCGAGACCGCGGCGCTGACAAAGATTACCGACGAATACGGTTTCGTCGCGCTCGCGCAGCCTGCAGGTGCGGATCCAAAGAAGGTCTGGATCATCGCTGCGCCGAACTGCCCGAAGGAAGGTGCGCGTCGCGCGGAGGAAATGGCCCGACAATTGTCCGAGAGGGATATCGATTCCGATCTCCGCTCGGGCGTAAGCTTCGAGATGACCGAGGAGAACCCTGTACTCTTTTCGCGCATCGAAGCCGTCATGAATGGGGAAACGCCAATCGTCTTCGTCAATGGGCGCATGAAGGCGAACCCCGAGCTGGACGACGTTGTCGCTGAATACGAGGCCGCGCAGCTTTAGCTCGGATTATTCGTGAATGCGCGCGATGATCGCGCAGGGCCTTGGATTCACTCGGCTTTTCGCAATTGAGGGGATAGCGGGTCCTATCGCCGAATGAGCGGAGAGTCGTGTGGATTCAAGGAACCAGCGAGCGCGGGTGCAGTTCATGAATAACCCGGGCTAGCTGCTCACTCCTCCGGCGCCGACCCGATTTCCGCCAGCTTCGCGTTGACGCTTTCCACGTTTGCGCGCTGCCATGGATCGCTGCGGTTCGCGTAGACGAGGAATTTGCCAGCAGCGTCTCGATAACAGGGCTTGTCGTCTTCGGCTTCACACAGCATGGTCATGGCGAACCAGGCTTGCGCCGAGGCGGGATCCCGCTTGAGCAGACCTTCGACGAGCGGGCGCGCCTTGCCTGGCGCCTTGAGGCCCGTCACATACAGTCGGCTCAGATCCAGCGCAGCCGTCGTGTTCGCAGGATCAATGCGCAACATCTCGAGATAGGTTTTCTCGACGTCACCCAAGCGCCCGGCATCGGCGTATGCAAGCGCCAGCGCGTGCAGCAAGACCGTGTTCTGCGGTTGGCGAGCCAGTGCGTTCTGAAGATTCTCGAGCGCCCAAGCGCCACGACCGAGACTGCGCAGGTTCTGCGCCCGGTACGCAAGCCACTCATCCTTGCCCAGAAAACGATAGGCCTGCGAGTAGTAGCGAATCGCCGTCGGCAAGTCCTGAGCCAGTCCGGCAGCGCCACCGGCTCCATCGAGAAAGCATTCGGCCGGTCCGATCGTGCCGGCCTGACGGAACAGGTCCAGCGCTTTCTGTCCGTCCTTCTCACAATCGGTGCAGCGCACCGCATTCGCCTGCTGGCACAGCGGTTCCGCCTTCAGCAGCGCCAACGTCGGGTTTGCATCGGTGTGTTCACCCGCACGTTCTGCCACCTGCTCCATCTCGCGTAGAGAACCGCCCCACTGCGGTTTGACCGCATCGATCCAGTCGTGATAAATCCACTGGTCGGCAGGATCGATTGCGAGCGCCTGCTCGACCCAGGCGTCGCGTTGCTCGTCCTCGTCGGCGCTGTCGCCAAGACGCGTCGTCCGAAGCAGGCCATGGTACGCGGCGATCAAGCGCGGGTTGAGCTTGAGGCTGGCCTGCAAATCGGCGCGTGCCTTGTCGACGAGTTCGTGCATGCGCGCGAAATTCTCTTCGGGCGTGTCGCCGGCAAACTTGTCCCCGCGTGCGTCGTAGGCAACTTCGCTGTAGTGGATGCCGCGCGCTGCCAATGCATAGGCGCTTTGCGGATCGGCCCTGACCCAATGGTTCGTCGTGTCGTCGGCCCACTTCGATGAACTCTGGAACATCCACCAGAACGCCCACGTGAGGTAACCATGTTCACCTGCCTCGTTGCGGGCCAGATAGCTGTCGAACGCCTGATCGATCGTCTCGGGATGCTTCAGTTCGAGTGCGTCCTCGATCTCCTTCCAGCCGAGCATGTGCCGCGACAGGCGCTTGCACATGGCCTCAATCACGTTTGGCGACCAGTTGAATTCGACCGGATTCGGATACGCCATGCACCGTTCGTACGGATCCTCGATCTTCTCCGCGGCCTCGATGCGATCAAGTTCCGCATTCAGCTCATCCGGAACCTTGAACGTCGGCGTCTCGACCACAACGGCTGAACGCGTACCGTCCCGGATACCCAAGTAATAGGCGAGACCCCCGACTAGCGAAACAGCGAGCAGCAACAGCAACCACATGGACTGCGTTCTATTGAACATTGCGGTGCGCCCCGATGAGTTCTGCAAAAGAAGGCATCGTAAATGTTTTGCGATCGCTCAAGGAAGTTCATGTTCGAAGTGACAACAATCGCAACAATCGGGACATCCACAATCTGCAGAGACGCCCAGACCGCGAAAACTGGGATCGGCAGCGAGTAAAAGTTAGCTCAGCGCGAGGCAAATTTGCCGGAATCCATGCTTTGCGATGCGCCAGATCCCTTCCTTCGACGAATGAGCGGACGATTTTCAGCAATCGTCCGCTGCCTACTCTCGGAGAACCCGATCCGTCGTGATTTGCTGTTGTGTTGAATCAGGCCGGTTGAGGTCGGAGTAGCCGCTGAGCGCTTCCGATGCCCTTGAGCCAGCCCTGCCCCATGGCCGCGGCTTTCTCGATCAAGGCTTGGGCAGAGCCGATCGCTCGCCAGTAGTTTGTTTCGGTGCCCAGCACCTGCTGATGCCATTGGCGTTCGCTCAGCCCGAGCTTGCGCAGGATGGGGGGCTCGGTCGCATCGACGCTGCCGCGTTTGTCGGGTCGGGTCAGTCGCGCGGTCCAGTCGATGAGATTCAGATTGTCTTCTGTGGTGATCTGCAGAAAGGTGGGATCCATCAATGCGTCGGTCTGCGTTGCCGAGCAGGATCTGCTCCTTCAGAGGACCGGCCACATCATCAACCTCTCCTTCCACGGTTGCCGGAAACAGACGAACCCAGCGCGTCGCAACTTCTTCGTCCGTCCATGTGACGGCAACGGTCGGTTCGATCCGAAAGACCACGTGCACATGATTGCTCATCACGGCGTAGGCATACACGCCATCGACAAAGATCTCTGAAGCTCCAGCAAGCGCTGCTCGACCCACGCTCGTCGATGTTCTAGGAGGTGCCGTTGTACGGATCGATCCCACATGGCCGAGCACGGCGGACGCAGCGCGAGACACAGTGATAGAAGCCGGGTGTATCTGGATCGACAAGGAGACTGCGGGCAGTGGTCATGCCCTCAGCGTGATCTGAGGACGCGGCATTGCCTGTATGAAATTGCTGACTCAGTGAGTAGGTCAACGCCGGAATTCTGGATGTCCCGCTCCTTGAGCAACACCTGGGGCGACGGATTGTTCCTCGGCTTTGAGCGCTGGGAATCGGCAGCGGGCTTCGCCCTGGATTTGCGCGAACGCGTGTTGAACACCGACTGGGCGGCGCACGGCCTGCCAACGCGAACCAGCATCCGCATGGGTATGCATGGCGGACCGGTCTTCCGTGAATGGGACCCGGTGTTGAATCGCGAGAACTACTTCGGTTCACACGTCGTGCGCGCGGCACGAATCGAGCCGATCACGGCGCCCGGTGCGATCTGGTTGACGGAGGAATATGCCTGCCTGCTAGCCGCGACTCAGTGCAAGGACATGGCCTGTGAATACCTCGGCCACGTTCCGTTGGCCAAGCACTATGGAACGAGCGCCTTGTATGCGCTGGAACGCGGCAGCAACTGGCTTAACCAGCCGAATGCGTAGTTGAGGCCAGCTCGGTTAAACCCATTGAGGGAAGCGCGCGGCGATCGGTCAACCCTTGGGGTGGGCATCGTCAGCATGCATCGGAGTCTCCCCAGAGCGATAGAATGCACGGCGCAATGAACGCGGATCTGCCCTCATGTTGACTCTTCCTGACCAGCCGTTGCTCGACAAGATCTCCCTGATCGGTGGCTGCAATCATGGATCGGGACAGGGATCGGGACATTCAACATCCCTGCCGAATCCTGCGTAACGAGTCGACGTCGCTGACCAGCGGCAGGTTGAGTTTGATTGGCACACCGCCGCCGATCGGCACGCTGTACAACTCGTTGACACCGTCCACGTCCTGGTTCGCTACGTAGACCACGATGCGGTCATCCGGGCTGACTTGACTGGCCGAAACCCGTCCGCCCGCCACCATGGAACCGTTGAGTTTGACCGGCGGATCCGCGGCAAGCGCGGCGCTGGAAAGCAGCATGGCAAGCACGCCGCCGAGCAGAATGCGCTGCCTACCAAGATGGCGAATTCCCGCGACGGGCAAGGTTGAACCATGGCGCACGGTGTTCATGATGAGGTTCTCATTTCGATAGGCAGTTTTGCAGCACGACCCGGCGCAATGAATCGGGGTCGGGCCGGCGCGTGGAGGGTGCCCCCGCAGCGATCCGATCGAGGGGCGACCTGAATTGCAGCAGCCGATCGTTGGAACCAGCGTGGTAGTAACGTGGTAATTCGCAGGCGAAACCGACGAGGCGCCTTGCGCGCCCCGGAACAGCCCTGATTCGGCCACGGCAATTCAAGTTGCCCGACATGGACGCCTGAAATAGCTCCGTCGGAGCCGATCCATCGAATAGCCAAGGCCGATCTTCGAGCTGCGCAGATTACTTCAGCAAGACGATCCGGTTGCATTTCCCGGTGAAGAACTGATCCGCTTTCTCGCGCGAATCAGTGGCGAATTGACCCCGGTACTGCGCGAATTCATCAGCGCAGCCGAACCGCGAAATGCATCAAGACACGCGGATTTCCGCAGCTACACCAATGACGATCTGGCCGCGCTCATTGGCGAGCGCGACCGCTGTGTCATTGGCACATTCGGCTATCGATTCCTACCTGGGAATCCGGAACCCTCAGCGACCGGATTTACCGGATTTTGCCTTGCCCTTGCCTTTGCCCTTCGCAGCCGGAATGGAGCGCTTTTCAGGCTTGGCCGGTTCGCCTTTCTTGCCGATCTGGTCGAGCAGCGTGCTCATGTCTTCGGCGTGTTCTTCCTCGACCGCGAGGATCTCTTCCATGATCCGGCGTGTCGTTGTATCGGCATCACCGAGATAGGCGACGATCTCGCGGTAGCTGTCGATCGCAATGCGCTCGGCGACGAGATTTTCCTTGATCATGTCGGCGAGATCATCGCCTTCGACATAATCCGAATGGCTGCGCGTCAACAGACCTTCCGGCGACAGGTTGGGCGAGCCACCAAGCTGGGTAATGCGCTCGGCGATGCGATCAGCATGGCCTTGCTCTTCATTGGCGTGTTCGAGGAATTCTGCTGCCACGCTTTGCGCATTGATGCCCGAGGCCATGTAGTAGTGGTATTTGTAGCGCAACACGCAGACGATCTCGGTCGCCAGTGCTTCGTTGAGCACCTTGATCACGGTTTCACGGTCAGCCTTGTAGCCATCGGTGACCGCGCCACGCTCGATATGCTCACGTGCGCGCTTGCGAATGTTGGCGATGTCGGAGACAAAGGGTTTGCTTGCGGACTTGCTGGCGGCCATGGTTTCGACTCCTTGCATGGATAGCGATGGGATACCGTGACGCCCGGAGTATCCGGGGCAGTTCACGACGCGCGAGACCTGAGCATTGTGCGGATCGTCATGCAGCCTTAGCTGAACGGATTCTCTACTCCGCCAAAAGTGCGGCTTTGCCGCGCATACGGATCGCCGCGATGACAAGCATGATCGTTACGATATGCCAACGTGACGACGCCATTCCTCGGCGATTGGTGATGCCGCCGTACAACGGGCGAAAGCATCAACTCCGCGTGGCTATGCCGACAACGCCAACGTCAAGCTTCTGCGTGCACTCAGCCATCTGATTCTCGATGTCGTACCGAACGATCCGGCCAATGATGCCTATCGGCAAGTCAATACACTTGGAATATCCTTTCGCCACTGGCGATGGGCCAAGATCGGGGGTCGATTTCGACTCTTCTTTCGCTACGACGCGCGAGCGAAGATCATCGTTTTCGCCTGGCTGAATGATGAACGAAGTCTGCGCTCGGTTGGCAGCAAGTCGGATCCCTATACGATTTTCGCGAAGATGCTCAAGCGTGGCAAGCCACCGGATGGCTGGGCCCCATTGAACGCTGTTTTTCACAAGGATTGGGACAAATCAGCGTAGCGGTATCGTTTCACGCAACCTGCAACACACGCCATTCCGCTTTAGGGATCAGGAGCGAACCGACCATGCCCGCTTGTCGATATTTTCGAGAAACGGCTGATCACAATTTTTCATGGACGTTGAAGCTTGGCGCACCCGGAACCAACGGGTGCTGCAGGTCGCGCAACGGAGACATCCAATCTACTTCGACTACTGATATACGTCGCCACCCGTCGCACGAAACTCTTCGGCTTTCTCGGCCATGCCAGCTTCCAGCGCGGCTTTCTCGTCGGTTCCCAGTTTTGCCGCGTAGTCGCGGACGTCTTGTGTGATTTTCATCGAGCAGAACTTCGGCCCGCACATTGAACAGAAGTGTGCGGTCTTGTGCGCATCTTTCGGCAAGGTTTCGTCGTGGAATTCCTGAGCTTTCTCGGGATCAAGGCCGAGATTGAACTGATCGGCCCAGCGGAATTCGAAGCGCGCCTTCGATAGCGCATTGTCACGCGCCTGCGCGGCCGGATGACCCTTGGCCAGATCGGCGGCATGCGCGGCGATCTTGTAGGTGACGATGCCGTCGCGCACGTCCTGCTTGTTGGGCAGGCCAAGATGTTCCTTCGGCGTCACGTAGCAGAGCATCGCCGTGCCGTACCAGCCGATCATCGCGGCGCCGATTGCCGAGGTGATGTGGTCGTAGCCCGGCGCGATATCGGTGGTCAATGGGCCGAGTGTGTAGAACGGCGCTTCGCCGCATTTCTCCAACTGGCGCTCCATGTTCTCCTTGATCAAATGCATCGGCACATGGCCGGGGCCTTCGATCATGGTCTGCACATCGTGCTTCCAGGCGATCTGGGTGAGTTCGCCGAGCGTATCGAGTTCGGCGAACTGGGCGGCATCGTTGGCATCGGCGATCGAGCCGGGACGCAAGCCATCGCCGAGCGAGAAGCTGACGTCGTAGGCCTTCATGATTTCGCAGATTTCCTCGAAGCGTTCGTAGAGGAAACTTTCCTTGTGGTGTGACAGGCACCACTTGGCCATGATCGAGCCACCGCGCGAAACGATGCCGGTGACGCGCTTGGCGGTCAGGTGGATGAAGGCGAGACGCACGCCGGCGTGGATGGTGAAGTAGTCCACGCCTTGCTCGGCTTGTTCGATCAGGGTGTCGCGATACAACTCCCAGGTCAGGTCTTCGGCGACGCCGCCGACCTTTTCCAGTGCCTGATAAATCGGCACGGTGCCGATCGGTACCGGCGAGTTGCGGATGATCCACTCGCGCGTTTCGTGGATGTGCTTGCCGGTGGACAGATCCATGACCGTGTCGCCGCCCCAGCGGATCGACCAGACCATCTTCTCGACTTCCTCGGCGATCGAACTCGACAGCGCCGAGTTGCCGATATTGGCGTTGATCTTCACCAGGAAGTTGCGGCCGATGATCATCGGCTCGGACTCGGGATGGTTGATGTTGTTGGGGATGATCGCGCGACCGCGGGCCACTTCGTCGCGCACGAATTCCGGCGTGATCAGGCGTGGCAGTGAGGCACCAAAGGATTCGCCTGGATGTTGCAAAAGCAGGTGCTGCTCGCGGATGCGTTCCAGATTCTGGTTCTCGCGGATCGCGATGTATTCCATCTCGGGCGTGATGATGCCCTGACGCGCATAGTGCATCTGGGTGATGTTCTGCCCGGCCTTGGCCCGACGCGGCTTCGGCACATGGGGGAAGCGCACATGATCGAGCTGGTGCGCACCGGCGTGCTTGCGGGTGTATGGCGAGGAAAAATCCGCCAGCGGCTCACTGTCGCCGCGCGCTTCGATCCAGGCCGCGCGCAAGGCAGGCAAACCTGCGATGAGGTCGACGCGATAATCCGGATCGGTGTACGGACCCGAGGTGTCGTAAATTGCAAATGGCGCGTTCTTCTCGACGCCAGCGCTGCTCGGGGTATCGTCGAGCGCGACCTCGCGCATCGGCACACGGATATCCGCGCGACTACCGTGGAGATAAATCTTGCGCGAGCCGGGGATCGGACGCACAACGGATTCTGACAGTTCGGCGGCTTCGCGCAACAGCGGATTGGGTACAGCGTTCATCGGATCATCCTGCTAATCGTGGATTCGACCTTGCCGCGGATTGGCAAGGGAGTGACAACCAGAAAAGCGGACGCCGGCGGACGATTGAATCGCCTGCCTGACAAAGCTCCCTACACCGGTGCGAGGAGCCTGGGTGGCAGAAATATTCGGGCTGCGATTGTGCTCTCATCCATAGGCAGCGCCGCTCGTCGGGCTTACATAGAACCACTATGCGCGCCCTCCGATCGACTCTGCCTATGGCGACATCCCAATCTCGCTATCCAAAGTTTCTGCCGACCAGACTCCTACCGATCAGGTTCCAAGGGACTCTCAGCCGACACACGCCGGCACCCCCGCTTCCAGACGCGCATTCAAGCATGCTGGCCGCTTCCAGGCCAGTGAAACGCGACATGGTGCGACGTGCCCGGGTTTCGGCAATCGCGTCTTCAAGCCCAACCCGGCACAATGGCGGCTTGCCTCAAGGAGTCGCCATGGATACCCAGCATCCCGATCTGCACCCGCTGTTTGCCGCCCATCTCGACGTGCTCAAGCAGCGCAGCGACAGTGCTCTCGCGCGCGGCGGCTTCGATCACCTGGTCATCCCTTCCGGATCCTTGCGCTATCAGTTTCTGGATGATCGCGACTACCCTTTTTTCGTCAACCCGCACTTCAAGCATTGGTTGCCGGTGACCAAGGCGCCGGGTTCGTGGATCGTCTACACGCCGGGGCGTCGACCGAAGCTGGTCTATCTGCAGCCGGCCGACTACTGGCACGTGGTGCCTGATGAGCCGGCCGGATACTGGGTTGAGCATTTCGATATCGTCATTGTTCGCGAGGCCGGTGACGCGCGGGCCGAACTGCCGAAGGATGCCACCCGTTGCGCGATCATCGGCGAGGAGAATGCGGCGCTGGACGGGTTTGCACCGAACAATCCGCGCGGTGTGATCGACAACCTGCACTACCAGCGAATGATCAAGACCGATTACGAACTCGCCATGATGCGTGTGGCGAGCAAGATCGGCGCGCGTGCGCATCGCGCGGCCGAGCAGGCGTTCCGCGCCGGGGAATCGGAATTCGGCATCCACATGGCCTATCTCGCCGCCGCCCGACAGACCGAAAACGAGCTGCCCTACTCGAACATCATCGGCCTCAATGAACACGGCGCAGTGTTGCACTACCACGACCTGCGCCATGTGCCCCCGACATATTCGCATTCGTTCCTCATCGATGCCGGCGCGAGCTTCCATGGCTATGCCAGCGACATCACGCGCACCCATGCGGCAGCGGAGGCCGCTGAATTCCAGGCCCTCATTGAATCGGTCGATGCCGTGCAGAAGAATCTCGCTGGGCAAGTCCGCGCTGGCAAGGATTACGCCGCCCTGCATGTCGATGCCCACCACCAGCTCGCCGGCGTGCTCAGGGACCACGGCTTCATCCGCATGAGCGCCGAAAGTGCGGTCGCATCGGGGGTTTCCTCGGTGTTCTTTCCGCACGGCCTGGGCCATCCGATCGGCCTGCAGGTGCACGATGTCGCCGGCTTTGCCGCCGATGATTCCGGCAAGACGATCGACCGCCCGCAAGGCCATCCGTATTTGCGCATGACGCGCAAGATTGAACCCGGAGCAGTGGTGACGATCGAGCCAGGACTGTATTTCATCGACATGCTGCTGGCGCCGCTGAAGGGCAAGCCGCAAGGCCGCGATATCGACTGGGATCGGGTCGACGCGTTCCGCAAATACGGCGGCATTCGCATCGAGGATGATGTGGTCTGCACCTCGGATAGCCCGGAGAACCTGACCCGCGATGCGTTTGCAGCACTCGACAAGGCCTGAACAGCCCGGCGAGCTCCGCACCGGGAACTGAACAACATGCAAACCCATAACGACAAGGATTGCCGATCGTGCAACCAACCGGACTTGTCAGACGTCCTTTGACAAGTCACGCACCGACGCATCGGTGCTATCCAGTGGAGATCGAAATGGAATACAGACGCGCGCATCGAATCCTTGCCGGCACTCTTCTTCTCAGCGCATTGCTGATCTGCGGGCCGCTGTTCGCACGGGCCAACGATGGCGAAAAGAAGAACTACAACAATGACCAGGTCACGGTGAGCTGGACTGATCCGGCGCAATTCACCGAGGCCAAATATGGCCGTCAGTTCCGCCAGCCGGAGCCCGAAATCTGGCTGACCGATTTTCAGAAGCTGCTGGTCAGGCGCGCCAGCGCCGTGCTCAAAGCCGGCGAGCATCTTGACGTCAGCATCACCAACGTCAAACTCGCAGGCCAGGTCGAACCATTCCATGGCTCGGGCGCGACTGACGTGCGCGTGATCAAGTCGATCTATCCGCCCGAAATCAACCTCAGCTTCACCTTGACCGGCTCCGATGGGCAGGTGCTCGCGAGTGGTGACCGCAAGCTGCGTGATCTGGCCTTCCTTGATCGCGGATCAGCCAGTCGCAGCGAAGCCTATCGCTTCGAGAGGCGCCTGCTTGAGGATTGGGTCAGCACGGAATTCGGCAAGCGATCGAATCGCTGATCGCATGATCGCGGCGGCGCTCTGGCGACCGGCGCTATAGCCGATAAGCCTGATTGATCGCAACCAGCCCATCGGGCAGACCAGCCGGCGAGGTGTTTCGGGCCAGCACCATGGCCTGGAACTTCTCGCCCATCTCACCAGGCAAGGTCAGCCGTTTCACTTCTTGCGCAAGGCGATAGCGGCTGACGTCGTCGGTGTCGGCACTGGCCCGCTCGAAGTGATGCGGCAATCCATGGGCGATCAGGAATTGCGCTTGTGCAGCATAGCCGGCGAGGGCAAAACCGGCCTGGTTGCCGGCCTCGGCCAGGGCAGTGAAATCAACGAAGGCGGTGATGTCCTGCAAACCCGGCAAGATCAACGCGTCGGCGTGGGCGCGATGGCGATAGTGGCAAACGAGGGTGCCGTCGTCGCGTTCGGCGCGATAGAACTCGGCGCGGGGATAGCCATAGTCGACGAACAGGGCAATGCCGGCCTCCAGACTGCCGAGCACGGCCTGCATCCAGTAGGGCAACTGCGGCAGGATCTCCGAGCGATAACCGTCGGCAAACGTCATGCCGAGATCGCGCTCGACATGGCGCACGGCACCGCCAACAAGGCCATCGGCCGGCCGGTCACAACGCATGAAATCACCGCGGTCATCCACCGTCACGTATTCCTCGAAGACCTCACTGTCAGCGATCGTGAAACGCGTGGCCGGCAAGGCATCGATGACCTCGTTGGCGAACAAGACGCCGCGCCAGGCCTGTTCGGGCGGACGCTCAAGCCAGTCGATGCGCGCGAACAATTCCGCCGACAATTGGCTGCGCAGGCGTTCGCCCTGGCGCTGGCGCAGATCGGCACTGGGTTCGAGGATGCGGTAGTGGCGCGGCAATACACCGGCCTCGGCAAAGGCCAGCATCGCCGCCTCGGCGAACGCGCCACTGCCACCCCCCAGTTCGCAGAACTCCGCGGCACTGCCGAATTCACGAAAACACGGGATCAGCGCATCGACCACGCATTGCGCAAAAAGCGAGCCCAGTTCCGGCGCCGTGACGAAATCACCGGCAGGGCCGAATTTCGTCCTGCCCGCGCTGTAGTAGCCAAGTCCCGGCGCGTAGAGACAGCGCTCCATGAAGCGCGAGAACGGCATCGGCCCCTGGGCGGTGATCTCGGCGCGGATCGCGGCGACAAGTTCTGAGGAAAGGGCGAGTTCGTCGTCGCCCGGTGTCGGCAAAGTTGGAATCACGGCTGGCTCGTCGCGCAGAGTTGCGGCACTCTTGACAGGATACCGACGTGCACGGAGAACACCAATGACGGAACTGCCGAACAGTCGACCGGTCGTCTTGATCACCGGAGCGGCCCGACGTGTCGGGGCAAGCATTGCACGCACCCTGCACGCGGCCGGCTACGACCTCGCCTTGCACTGCCGCCATTCACGGCGCGAGCTCGATGCCCTGATCGGCGAACTCGAGCAACGGCGCGGCTCGAGCACACTCGCCTTGCAGGCTGAGCTGGCCGACGTCGATGCGCTGCCGGATCTGGTCAATGACACGATCGCCCGCTTCGGGCGCCTCGATGGCCTCGTCAACAATGCTTCGGCGTTCTTTCCGACCCCGCTGGAAAGTGTCACGACACAGCAATGGGACGAGTTGTTCGCATCGAATGCGCGCGCACCATTCTTTCTCGCCAAGGCGGCGGCTCGGCACCTGCGCGAACGCGCTGGCGCCATCGTCAACCTGCTCGACATCTATGCGCAACGCCCGTTGCCGGGCTACTCGGTCTACTGCATGGCCAAGGCTGCCCAGGCCGCGATGACCGAGGCGCTCGCCCACGAACTCGGACCCGAAGTGCGCGTCAACGGCGTCGCACCCGGGGCGGTGATGTGGCCCGAAAGCGGCAAGAGCTATACAAACAAGGACGAGATCATCGCGCGCACGCCATTGAAGCGCGCCGGCTCGGCGGAAGATGTCGCCTCGGCCGTGCTCTGGTTGCTGCGCGACGCAAGCTTCGTGACCGGGCAGATCGTGCGCGTTGACGGCGGACGATCGCTGGCGATCTGATCCAGAAGAGCATCGCCCCTGCCAGGGCATCCTACGAAGCAAAGTCGATGCGGAAACACGAATCCGACCGGAAACCCATACTGCGCTCCGGCTCGCTTCTTTCGCTTCTGCTCTCCCTACTCCCTACTCCCTACTCCCTACTCCCGTCTCACGCTTTGACCTTGAACGCTCCGGCAACCATGGTCTTGTCGAAACCCTGGCCGGCATCGCCTTCGGTGGCATATCGGTACAGCGCCGCCGCATAGACGCCCTGCAGGGCGGCCTGGATCAGGATCAACAGCAGCAAGGCAACGACAACCGCGACAATCGCCGTGATCGTGATCGCGAGAATGCCGCTGGATACGGCCAGCACGATCAATCCGCCACCGATGATGACAAGGCCAAAGAAGAGCAGTCCGAAAACCAGTCCGATGCCGCCGGTGCCGATCAGGTTCTGACCCCAGGTCTTCTTGAGCAGTTCGGCGCTGCGCTTGACCGCATCGATCGGGCCGATGTCCTGGCTGACCAGTACCGGCACGACGAGGAACGACGCCACCGTCCAGGCCAGGCCGATCATGCCGATGACGAAGCGTCCGATGAATCCGGCACGTTCCTGCACGGCGCGCAGGATCACCCCCACCGTCGCTGCAATGACCGCATAGCCGAGGATTGCCGGCAACTTGGACATCGCAATGCGGAAACCATCGGCTACGGTTGGATCGCCGCCGTTGAGGCGGATCATCGCCGCACCGATCAGGGCAGAGTTGAAGAAGATGATGACGAAATACTGGACCACATAGAACGCGAACATGAAAACGTAGAACAGCGGATTCATGTGTTCGCGATCAAGGCCGCTGAACATCCCGGCAAACATGGCCGGCACGAAGAACGTCGCGCCGACGATGATGCAGCTGATCGCCGAAAGCAGCGGAAAGATCAGCAACTCCTTGTCGGAACGCAAGACCGACGCGCTGGCCTTGACCAGCGACCAGCTGTGCGAAAATTTCTCGAACATTTCGATTCCCTCTGTCTCGAAAAAGACTGCCTGATGGCAGCGCGGGCAGAATATAGCGGCGCACACCGGATCGCCAGCCTTGGAAGGCCGCCCGTCCGATTGCGTTCCAGGATCAATCCAGGCCGACCAGCTCCAACACAGCGCCGCTCTGCGCATGTGCCTGCCATAGTTCCGCCATGCTCTTGCCGCTCTGGGGGTGACGCGCGTACGGCGCAATCTCGGCAAGCGGGGCAAGCACGAACGCGTGCTTGAGCTCGTCGCGAGGGATCTCCAGGTGGCCCGGCCCACACACGATCAGGTCGCCGAACAGGATGATGTCGATGTCCAGCGTGCGGCTCGAATAGCGCTCGACATCACGCCGTCGACCCTCGCGGTCTTCCAGCGCGTGCAGCCAGCGATCGAGTTCCTCCGGCGTCCAGTCGGTATCCAGTCCGAGCGCCATGTTGAGAAAGGCGGATCCGTCGAAACCGATCGCTTCGGTTCGGTAGACGCTGGAGACAAGCAGATCGCCAAACTGCGCGTGCAAGGCCTCGATCGCCGCACGCAGATGTCGCTTGGGTTCGATGTTCGAACCCAGGCTCAGGTAGACCCGGCTCACGCGGGCAATCCCGGCACGCTTGAAACCCGAATCAAGGCCGCTCCCGCTCGATCTGCACGCCGACCGATTTAGAGCCGGTCACGGCACCGGGTTTGGCCAGGCGCAGGCGCACATGGGGCACATCGAACTCGTCGAGGATGATCGCCGCGCAGCGTTCGGCCAGGGTTTCGACGAGTTGGAACTCCGAGGTTTCGACAAAGGCGATCAGGCGCTTCGAAACCGCCTTGTAGTCGAGCGTGTCGTCGATGCGATCCGTCGCCGCCGGACGCGTGTTGTCGAAGCGCATTTCGATATCCAGCGCGACGACCTGGCGGATGCGGCGCTCCCAGTCGTAGATGCCGATGACGGTCTCGATGCGCAGGTCTTCGATGAAAACGATATCCATGGAGGTGGCTCGATTTGGTTTGTGGCGAAGTTGGGCTTGGGATCGATCAAGCCAGCGGCGTCAGTGACTCCAGATCCCAGCGCGGGAACACCTTGATCTGTGGATCATTGTGCTGGCCAGCTTGCAGGCGGATCGAACCGGCCAGGGCGATCATCGCGCCATTGTCGGTGCAGAATTCGAGGCGCGGAAAATAGGTCTTGAAACCGTCTTTCTGTGCCGCAGCGGCCAACTGCGCCCGCAGACGCCGGTTCGCACCGACGCCGCCGGCGATGACCAGGCGCCCGGCGCCGGTCGCCTGCATCGCACGCCGGCACTTGATGACCAGGGTTTCGACAATCGCCTCCTCGAAATCGCGCGCAATCGAGGCGCGGATCGAATCACTGTGGTCGCTGCGCTGCCAGGCCAGCAGAACCTGGGTTTTCAAACCCGAAAACTGAAATCGAGGCCGGGGCGATCGGTCATCGGCCGGGTGAAGCGGAATTGACCCGGTTCGGCGGTTTCCGCCAGTTTGGCCAGGGTCGGGCCACCCGGATAGGGCAAACCCATGAGTTTCGCAGTCTTGTCGAAGGCTTCGCCGGCGGCATCATCCAAGGTGTCGCCAAGCAGTCGATAACAGCCAATCGCCTCGACCTCGATCAACATTGAATGCCCGCCGGAGACGAGCAAAGCCACGAATGGCGGCTCGGGAGCATCGGTTTCGAGCATCGGCGCGAGCAGGTGTCCCTCCATGTGATGCACGCCAATGGCCGGAATTTCGAGCGCCCAGGCCATTGAGCGGGCCGCCGAAGCACCAACCAGCAAGGCACCGACCAGGCCGGGGCCGGCCGTATATGCCACGCCACCGAGGTCTTCGATGACCATGCCGGCCTCGGCCAGGGTCTGGCGGATCAGCGGCAGCAGCTTGCGCACATGGTCGCGCGAGGCCAATTCCGGCACCACACCGCCGTATTCGGCGTGCAGCTCGACCTGGCTGTACAGCGCATGCGCGAGCAAACCGCGCTCGCGGTCGTACACGGCCACGCCGGTTTCGTCACAGGAGGTCTCGATACCAAGCACCGGACCAGGTTTTGCATTGATCGAAGGCATGAAATAGAATGCGCGGCTCGCCCGAGAGCCCGGGTTGTCGAGTTTAACAGCGGAGAGACTATGCCAAGCGTCAAAGTTCGCGAGAACGAACCGTTCGAGTTTGCCCTGCGCCGATTCAAGCGCACCTGTGAGAAGGCCGGTGTGCTGGCCGAAGTGCGCAAGCGCGAGTTTTACGAGAAGCCGACCCAGGAACGCAAGCGCAAGCGCGCGGCTGCGGTCAAGCGCCACCTGCGTCGCGTCGGTCGCGACGTCACCAAGCGTCAGCGCATGTATTGATCAAGCGGTTGCGCGATCACCTCGGTGATCCGCACGACCGATTGATCGCGGCATCGGCAACGCGCCGATCCCGCAACATCCGGGCTGAAACTCTCGGCCGGCACTGCCAACGCAGCGCCGGCCGTTTGTGTTTGTGTTTGTGGCAATCGAAGCCCGGACAATGAACCAGGCGCACCGCCAAGCGACCGGCAACCAGCAACCAGCCCATTGCAGTCTCCGCATTTGCCGCTCCGCGACCACGTCGTCCGATCAAAACAATACGAGGTGCAAGATGTCACTCAAGATCCGCATTACCGATGACATGAAGGCCGCGATGCGCGCGGGCGAGAAGAATCGCCTCGGCGTCATCCGCCTGATCCTGGCCGCGCTCAAGCAGCGCGAAGTCGACGAGCGCATCGAGCTCGATGATGCCCAGGTGCTGGCGATCCTCGAAAAGATGCTCAAGCAGCGCCGCGACTCGATCGAACAGTTCAGCGCCGCCAAGCGCGAGGATCTGGCAGCCGTCGAGCGCGCGGAAGTCGAGATCATCCAGACCTACCTGCCCGCCCAGCTCTCCAGCGAAGAACTCGAGGCGATCGTGACCAAGGCCATCACCGATTCCGGCGCGACCAGCGCTCGCGAGATGGGCAAGGTCATCGGCCTGGTCAAAGCCCAGGTCGCCGGCCGTGCCGACATGGGCCAGGTTTCGGAGCTGATAAAGGCGAAGCTCGCGTAGCGAGGCGGGATTCGGGGCTCGGGATTCGATGGTGCATGTCACGGCTCACCGGCTTTTCGTAGGAGAGTCCTTCGGGCTCGATGCCCTTCGACCAGATTGCGAAAAGGGCATCGCGGCTGCAGCCGCTTCCTACGACGAAGCGGGAATGCCTTCAGCGTCAACGAATCCCGCACCGCAGCTCACGCGCTTTCCGTAGGAGAGGCCTTCGGGCCCGATGCCTTCGACCATATTGCGAAAAGAGCATCGCGGCTGAAGCCGCTTCCTACGACGAAGCGGGAATGCGGCGCGCGCTGCCCATTCCTCATTCCTCATTCGCGGCCCCGCTACACTACGACCATGGCTGGCCGCATTCCCGAACGTTTCATTGACGATCTCCTGACCCGCATCGACATCGTCGATGTGATCCAGGAGCGCGTGACGCTGAAAAAGGCCGGGCGGGACTGGTCGGCACGCTGCCCGTTCCATGACGAGCGCTCACCGTCATTCACGGTCAGCCCGGCAAAGCAGTTCTATCACTGCTTCGGCTGCGGCGCGCATGGCAGCGCGATCCGTTTCCTGATGGACTACGATCGGCTGGAATTTCCCGATGCGATCGAGGAACTCGCCGCGCGTGCCGGCCTCAAGGTCGAATACGAGGGCGGCCAGCGACAGGCTCCGCGGGAAGATGCCGGCGATTTGTATACCCTGCTTGATGCGGCCGCAACTTTCTATCGCGAGCAACTCGCGCGCAGTCCGGCGGCACGCGAATACTTCGAGCGGCGCGGCCTTGATGACGACACGCTCAAGCGCTT
The DNA here is from genome assembly GCA_016721015.1 of Lysobacterales bacterium. Classification (GTDB taxonomy): domain Bacteria; phylum Pseudomonadota; class Gammaproteobacteria; order Xanthomonadales; family Rhodanobacteraceae; genus Dokdonella. Next base: position 150,745 of record JADKJL010000004.1, on the reverse strand, counting down.
CAATCTCGGCTTTGCGCCGAACCAGTGGGATGCGCTGAAGAGCGCGCTCGGTACAAACCCGCAGCGCGTTGCCCTGCTCGACAAGGCCGGCATGCTCGCCAGCGGCGATCGCGGCAACCAGTACGACCGTTTCCGCGACCGCGTGATGTTTCCGATCCTCGACCGGCGCGGACGCACGATTGCATTCGGTGGTCGGGTCATGGGCAAGGACGACGGCCCGAAGTATTTGAACTCGCCCGAGACGCCGCTATTTCACAAAGGCCGTGAACTGTTCGGATTGTGGCAGGTGCGCGATGCCAACCAGAAGATCGGGCGTCTGCTCGTGGTCGAGGGCTACATGGATGTGATCGCCCTGCATCAGTACGGCATTACCCAGGCCGTGGCCACGCTCGGCACCGCGACGACCAGCGACCATGCTGAAATCCTGTTCCGCAATTCACCCGATGTGTATTTCTGCTTTGATGGCGACCGTGCCGGACGACAGGCCGCCTGGCGCGCGGTCGAATCGGTGCTGCCACGCATGCGTGACGGTCGCCAGGCCTGGTTCCTGTTCGTACCCGACGGCGAGGATCCCGATTCGTTGATCCGCGCCGAAGGCGTCGATGGCTTCGAGCAACGGCTCAAGCAGGCAACCCCGCTCAGCGAGTTCTTCTTTGCCGAAACCGGCAAGGACGTAAACCTGGCCAGCATCGATGGCAAGGCGCGTCTGGCCGAACGTGCGCGGCCGCTGATCGGACAGATTCCCGATGGCGCATTCCGCGACCTCATGTATGTCGAGCTGGAGCGATTGAGCGGGGCAAAAACTGCGCAACCGGCATCCATGCGCTCCGCAAGCAGCGGATCGCATCGTGGCAATCGCCCGGCGCAGCGCTCGCTCGTTCGCACCGCTGTGGCCCTGCTGGTGCAGACCCCGTCCCTGGCCTCCGAGATTGAACCACCATGGCTGTTCTCCGAGCTCCGCCAGGCCGGCATTCCCTTGCTGGTCGAGCTGATCGGGCTCTGCCGCGAGCGGCCTTCGCTGACCACCGGCGCCTTGCTCGAACAGTTTTCCGAACGCGACGAAGCGACCGCATTGAACAAGCTGGCGACCATGGATCTGCTGGTCGATCCGGGCCAGGCCCGTGCGGACTTCCTTGGCGCACTTGCTCAATTGGACGTCCAGACGTCCCAACAGCGACTGGATGATCTGATTGCGCGCCAGATCGAGGGCGGCTTGTCGGAGCAGGAGCGCGAGGAACTGCGCCATTTGATGGTGAACAAGCCGGCGCATCGCAGACAGCAGTAGGTTTCGGCTGCAACCGTAACTTGACAAGCACGCACGTGATCGGATCCACTTGCTGCATGCGCACAATTATTATGATTACGACGATGACTACGCCCCCTCGGGTGCGGTTCGTCGTGCGCAGATAGATTTTTCGCACCGACTCCGCAGCCCGACAAGGTTGCGGGATGCGTGATCCCGAGCAGCCCTGGAAAGCGCGGAGCCACCCACCGGAGGCCCGATGAGCCCGTTTGCCAAGTTGTCAGCCACGCTTGCTGCTACGCGTCAGAACATTGCCGGCCTGAATGCGACTGGATCGCAACCGGTCACCGCGCACAAGTTCGGCGGCTCCTCGCTGGCCGATGCCGATTGCTTTCGCCGCGTCGCCGGCATTCTGCTCGAACGCGATGACGCAACCCAGGTCACCGTGGTTTCGGCCATGCAGGGCGTGACCAATGCGCTGATCGCGCTGGCGCAGACGGCAGCGGCCAAGGATCCGGCCTGGCAAGCGCAATGGAGCACGTTGCGCGAGCGTCATCTCGAGACTGCCCGCGACCTCCTCGGCGACAAGTCCGGTGCCCTGCGCGTCTGGCTCGAAGCGCGACTTGCCGATCTTGCCGATACCCTGAAGGCGCTGGCCGTACTCGGCATTCCGGCCCGCGAGGCGCTCGATTCGATCCAGGGGCTCGGCGAGGTCTGGTCGGCCCATCTGTTGCGCGCCTACATCGAATCGCTGGGGCACGACTGCGCCCTGCTCGACGCGCGCGAAGTGCTCATCGTCAGCCACGGCGAGCTCGGCGTGGCAGTCGACTGGCAGGCCAGTGCGGAGCGACTGGCCGATTGGCGCGCCAGTCACCCGCAGCGCCGCGTCGTCATCACCGGCTTCGTCGCTCGCGATGGCGAAGGTCGAGCGACCACGCTCGGCCGCAACGGCAGCGACTTTTCGGGTGCGATCTTCGCCGCCTTGTTCGATGCGTGCGAGTTGCATATCTGGACCGATGTCGATGGCGTGCTCTCCGCGGATCCGCGTCTGGTGCCGGAAGCCGTTTCGCTGAATGCGCTGTCCTACGAGGAGGCCTGCGAACTGGCCTATTTCGGGGCCAAGGTCATCCATCCGCAGACGATGCTTCCGGCGATGGCGCTGGGGTTGCCGATCCACATCCGCAACAGCTTCAAACCCTCGCACCCGGGCACCTGCATCGCGACCGTCGGCGATGCGGCCAACGGCCCCGTGCGCGGACTCTCGCTGGCCGATCAGCTGGCCATCGTCAACGTCGAAGGTGCCGGCATGATCGGCGTGCCGGGCACGGCCGAACGGGTGTTTGCGGCGCTGCGCGAAGCCAAGGTGTCCGTGGTGATGATTTCCCAGGGCTCCTCGGAGCATTCGATCTGCGTGGTCGTGCGCGCCGCCGATTGCGCACGTGCCGAGCTTGCCCTCGATGCCGCGTTCAGTCGCGAACTCAGCCAGGGCCAGATCCAGGCCATCGCGGTGACGCGCGACATCAGCGTGCTCGCCGCGGTCGGTGACCGCATGGCCGGCATGCCCGGTGTTGCCGCGCGCCTGTTCGCGACCCTCGGTCGCGCCCAGGTCAATATCCGCGCGATTGCCCAGGGTGCGTCGGAACGCAACATCTCGGTGGCCCTGGCCAGCGCCGACGCGGCACGCGCCTTGCGCGCCGCGCACGCCGGGTTCTGGCTGTCGCCACAGACCCTGTCGGTCGGCGTGATCGGGCCGGGCAATGTCGGGCGCGCCCTGCTCGACCAGTTGCGCGAGGCGATTCCGCGCCTGCGTCGGGAAGCCAATCTCGATCTGCGTGTGCGTGCGATTGCATCGAGCAGCCGAATGCTGACCAGCGAACGCGGCGATCTGTCGGCCGACTGGTCGGCGCAATTGGCCTCAAGCGATCAGCCTTCGGATTTCGAACATTTCACGCGCCACGTTCACGCCGCGCATCTGCCGCATGCGGTCATCATCGATTGCAGCGCCAGCGACGAAGTCGCTTCGCACTACCCGGCCTGGCTCGCGGCCGGCATCCATGTGATCACGCCAAACAAGCAGGCCGGCTCGGGGCCGCTGGCGCGCTGGCAGGCTATCCGTGATGCGCGCGCGGGTGGTGGCGGACGCTTCCGCTACGAGGCCACCGTCGGTGCCGGCCTGCCGGTGATCTCGACCTTGCGCGATCTGATCGACACCGGCGATGAGCTGATCGCGATCGAAGGCATCCTCTCCGGCACGCTGGCCTGGCTGTTCAACCGCTACGACGGCACCGCAGCGTTTTCGGCGCTCGTGCGCGAGGCGCTTGCGCTCGGCTATACCGAACCGGATCCGCGTGACGATCTGTCCGGCCTCGATGTCGCCCGCAAACTGGTCATCCTTGCGCGCGAAGCGGGCCAACCGCTGCAACTGGCCGATGTCGATGTGCGTGGACTGGTGCCAGCCGAATTGCTCGATCTCGACAAGGATCAGGCCATCGCCGCACTCGATACGCTCGATGCCGCGATGGCCGAAACGCTGCAGGCGGCACGCTCGCGCCAATGCGTGTTGCGCTATGTCGCGCGTCTCGACAAGCAGGGCCATGCCAGTGTCGGCCTGGTCGAATTGCCCGAGACCCACGCCTTCGCCACCCTGCGCCTGACCGACAACAGCGTGCAGTTCACGACCAAACGCTATGCAAACAATCCGCTGATCGTGCAAGGCCCCGGTGCCGGCCGCGAAGTCACGGCGGCGGGCATCTTTGCCGACTTGTTGCGGCTTGGCGCCGCCCTCGGAGCGCGCCTGTGAATTCGGCGACGGCCTTCGCACCAGCCAGCATCGGCAATGTCGCGGTCGGCTTCGACATACTCGGCCAGAGCATCACCGGGATCGGCGATCGAGCGACCGTGCGGCGCATCGATGATCCGCTTGTGCGCATCGATGCGATCCATGGCTGCGTGGCCAACCTGCCGATGGATGCGATGCGCAACACCGCCGGACGGGCCCTGATCGCCATGCGCGAAGCGCTCGATCTGCCGTTCGGTTTTGCCATCGAACTCGACAAGGGCATCGCGCTTGGCTCCGGCATGGGCGGTTCGGCAGCTTCCTGTGTGGCTGCCCTGGTCGCTGCGAACAGCTTGCTCGACCGGCCCTTGCCGGTTGAGGAACTCTATTCTTTTGCACTCGATGGCGAGGCCGTGTCGAGCGGCAGCCGGCACGGCGACAATGTCGGCCCGATGCTGCTCGGCGGGCTCGTCCTCGCCGGCGCACGGACGGTTGCTGCGCATACGGGTGCCCGACGACTGGCACAGCATCGTCGTGCATCCCGATGTCGTGCTCGAAACGCGCCGCGCGCGCGAAGCCCTGCAAGGCAGCTATGCGCTGGGCGAGTTTGTCGAACAGAGCGCCAATCTCGCTCTCGTCCTCAGCGGCTGTCATCGCGGTGATGCTGGCCTGGTTCGCGCGGGACTCGCCGACGTGCTGGTCGAGCCGCGTCGCTCGCCACTGATTCGAGGTTTTCACGCGGTCAAGGATGCCGCGCTCGAACACGATGCGATGGGCGCCTCGATTTCCGGTGCGGGGCCGAGCGTGTTCGCCTGGTTCGAGAACCGCTTCAGCGCCGAGGCCGCTGCGGCAGCGATGTGCAGCGGATTCGAACAGGCCGGGTTCGCCACCGAAGCTTTCCTGTCGCCGATCAACGGCCCCGCCGCCGCGGTGGTCGCATGAAATTCGCCAGTACCCGCGACAACCGCGTCTCGGTTGATCTCAGCAGCGCCCTGATGGCCGGACTGGCGGCCGACGGCGGGCTGTATGTGCCGAGAGAGCTGCCGAATTTCACGGCGCAGGATTTCGCTGCCGACGAATCGCTTGCCGCGATCGCCACGCGACTGCTGCAACCGTTCTTTGCCGACGATCCGCTGGCCGACGAACTCGCCGCGATCTGCGCGCAGGCATTCGATTTCGCGGCGCCGATGAAGGCCTTGCCGACCGAGCAAACCTGGCTGCTTGAACTGTTCCATGGTCCGACCGCCGCATTCAAGGATTTCGGCGCACGCTTTCTGGCCGCCTGCATGCAACGCCTGCAGGCATCCAACCCAGTACCGCTGACCATCCTCGTCGCCACCTCGGGCGACACCGGCGCGGCCGTTGCCGCTGCCTTCCACGGCCTGCCGAACCTGCGCGTCGTCGTGCTCTATCCGGATGGCCGTGTATCGCCGCGTCAGGCCCATCAATTGGGCTGTTTCGGCGACAACATTCACACATTCCGTGTGGCCGGCAGTTTCGATGATTGCCAGCGACTGGTGAAACAGGCCTTGTCGGATCGCGGGTTGCAGGATCGTGTTCCACTGAGCTCGGCGAACAGCATCAGCCTCGGTCGGCTGCTGCCGCAGATGGCCTACTACGCGCACGCCTCGATCGGGCATTGGCGCCGAACCGACAGGTCGCTGAACTTCGTCATCCCGACCGGGAACCTCGGCAATGCATTGGCGGCGATCCTCGCCCGCGCCTGCGGCTTGCCGATCGGCGACATCGCACTGGCGACAAACGCCAACCGCGTCCTGCCCGGATTCTTCGCCGGGTCCGACTACACGCCACTGCCAAGCGTGGCGACGCTGGCCAACGCGATGGACGTCGGTGCACCAAGCAACTTCGAGCGCTTGCGCTGGCTATATCCGGATGCAGCCGAATTGCGCAAGGCGTTCAAGGTGCGCGCCGTCGATGACCCGGCGATCCGCGCGACCATCCTGTCCGGCGCCCAATACCTGGGCGAAGTCTTCTGCCCGCACACCGCCTGCGCCGTGCGTGTGCTCGAAGAGCTCCGCGCGGAAGGTGCGGCAGGAGACTGGGCCATCGTCGCCACCGCGCATCCGGCCAAGTTCGAGCAGATCGTCGAGCCTCTGATCGGCCATCCGGTTCCGCCTCCGGCCGCACTTGCCGAACTGCTGGCGCGACCTGCCCACGCGCAAGCACTGGCAGCGGACTATGCGGACCTGGTCGATGCACTGGCTCGTATCGAGTGAGGCACTCCGCGTTTTTGGCTCGGAAACGGGGCTTCGCCCGCGCGATCCCGGCTGCAGCATCGAATCAACCGGCATTGTCAGCCGCGCTGGCCAAATCGTGCCGATATCATCCAACCCACGCAAGACCTTGTTATAAAAACGTTTTTCGGGGATAACCGATCGTATTGCGCACAAAAAATCAGGCATTGCAAGCGCTCAGCCTGAATTTTTTGTTCAGTGCAGTCGCTTTGTAGAAGAATCCTCTGTACAGTACGCGCACTGTGTTTGCCAGGGTCACTGTGAATCGTGGCCCGATGTGGTCGAATTTCACGATTCCATCGTTCCGATTGCGCGCTCCTTAGCAACCTCAGTCTCGCCCCCAGGGAGTTCCCGGGGACGTGAATACCATTTCATTTGAGTTGTTAGGAGTTAGATATGTCCAATCGCCAAAACGGTACCGTCAAGTGGTTCAACGATGCCAAAGGCTTCGGCTTCATCACGCCGGAAAGCGGCCCCGACCTGTTCGTGCATTTCCGCTCGATCCAGGGCAGCGGCTTCAAGTCTCTGCAGGAAGGCCAGCGCGTGACGTTTGTCGCCGTGCAGGGTCAGAAGGGCATGCAGGCTGACGAAGTTCAGGTTGCCTGAACCTCGCGCCATTGCTTGATCAAGACCCCGGGTGGAAACACCCGGGGTTTTTTATTGCCATGGACGGCATGTATGCCTGCAATGCAGGACGACTGCAGGGATGCAGGAGGTAGAGCAACGCAGGAGCAGTTGCCGAGCAGTTGCAGGCGATGCCATGGACGGCATGGTTGCCTGCAATGCAGGAGCACGCAGGCGAAGTCATGGATGGCATGCATGCACCGCCGTTCCGCACGCATCACTCATCAGGAAAGGTTCCCGCCCGCATGCGCAAATCCAAAAAAAAGCCCGGGCAAGCCCGGGCTTTTTCATTGAGGAGACACTGGACGATTACGGTGTTGCCGGATCAAAGCCGTCCTTGTAGATCAGATCGTTCGACACCGTCGGCAACAGGCAGAACTCATCGATGGTGCCGGTATCGGCGTTTGCCCTGTCGATCGCCTTGAGCGTCCAGTTTGCAGCCAGTGGGGAGCCGTCAAAAACGCTCAACGGATTGGTGGGCTTCTTGATCCCGCTGATTCCCGGTGGCGAGGCGCCACAGGTCACCGCAGTCGCGGCCTCATCGTCGTATGTGACGTCCACATTGTCCACACCACAACTGCTTCCGCCGAGCCGCGAGCCGAGCGTGACCGAGGTCGTGCCATTGCTCAATTGAAGTTCGAGATCGCCGGGATAGGTATGGGTGATCTTCACGCTGAGGTCGAGGTCGCTGATTGTGCCTGCTGCCGCAACGGCAATGCTGCCTGTCACGCCGGCAGGATTGTTGTCGGGAATCGAAACCGGCCCGCTGAAGCAGATCATGAACCCGGTGGTGAACTGGAACGCAGGCGAGTAACTACCGGAACCACACGCGTTCGACGCGCGTACACGCCAGTAATAGGTCGTCGTTGGAACCAGGGTGATGGCGGAGACATATGAATTGGTCGAAACCGATCCGCTCTCAATGATGTTGCTGAAACCCGGATCAGTCGCCACCTGGACCTCATAGCCCGTAGCCGAAGCCACCGCGCCCCAGGCCAGTGTTGGCTTCAATCCCACGCTGGTTGCGTTGTTGACCGGCGAGGTCAGGGACGCCACAGCCGGAGAAGTCGCCGCCAGATTCACGCTGAAACCCACGGTACGGATGACGGCCGGCGCTCCACCATCGGTCGATTGCACGGTCACCGGATAGACACCATCCGGTGCGGTCGGCGACGTGGTCAGATTGATTGTGGCGCTGGCCGGGCTCGCGCCGACAATGACTGGATTGGGTGTGGCGGTGGCAGTCGGGAAGTTGATTGCGCTGAGGCCCGGGAATGAAATCGTGACCGGCCCGCTGTAGCCCGAATAGCCCGTCAGCGTCAGCGAGCGCGGCGGAACCGGCTGCCCGGCGCAGACGCTGACGCTTGCCGGATCGGCACTGTTCATCGTGTAGGTTGAACCGGCGGCCAGGTTCTGTACCCGACCGACATACGAGTGCTGCACGCTGCCGCGGTTGTCCGACCAGCTCATCGCCGCCTCGGCCGGACCGACGCTCAGGCCGTTGTAGTCGCCCCATTCCTGCCCATTGGTGATATTCGGCGAGGTCACCGACGACACGCGTGTTTCATCGAGCCATGTGGTGCCGCCATCGACGGAATAGTTGTAGTAGAAATCGATGCCGGTTCGATTGACCGAGTTGCGCGTGTCATAGAAGCCGATATGCACGGCACCTTGCGCGTCCACTTCGAGCCACGGATGGAAGCGATCGACGGTTGCAATGTCAGCTTCGGAATGCGGCGTGGTGGTCAAAGCCCAGGTTGCACCGCCGTCGTCGGAATAGGCGACCTGGATCCAGGCATGATTGCTGGCTGCCGCGCCATTGCTGCTGCTCGGGTGCATCGCCGTATACGCGGCGTAGACACGACCGGCATGGGGCCCGGTCGAACGATCGGTATCCGCCGCGATGTAGATGAAGGCGTTGCGCGTCTCCATTGCCGGAATCGGAAAATCGTAGACGTCGAAAAGTGGCTGCACGATCACGGGTGCCGCAAACGTGGCTCCGCCATCAGTTGATTTGACCATGTAGACGTTCTTGGTCGTCGATCCGCTGCTTGGCCAGATGTAATAGATGTTGCCGGCATTGTCGGTGGTGATGTCGCTGCCAATGCCTTTTGCGGCGCTGGGAAACGAGATCGGAGCCGACCAGGTCACGCCCTTGTCCAGCGAGCGCGCGAAGAACATCGTGTTGGACTGGTGCCAGGTCAGATAGACGTTCTCGCGATACGGTGAGGTCACGGATTTGTCGACATGGACATATTCCTTGTCCGAACTGCCGGTCGAGACATCGACCCGTCCGCTCCAGGTCTGCCCGTTGTTGGTCGAGCGGAAGATGCCGGCCCGATATCCGCCGCCAACCGAAGTCAGGGTGGCGGCGTAGGCGATCGTGCCGTCGGCCGACCATTCCATCGCCGGGTCGCAACAGGTACTTGGCAGGACGCCACCGCTGAGCCACGTCGCGCCGCCATCAAGCGAATAGTTCTGCGACTGGCCACCGGATCCGTTGGAACCAGCGATGACCTTGAGCGGATCGACGGGGTTGTACTTGATCGACGTTTCTTCATCGCCGATGGCCATGAAGTTTTCGCCATTGACCGGCACCGAATGCGGGATCGGATCAGTCGCGTAGAGCAAGGTTTGTGGCGGATTGTCGGGATCCGGATGCGTATATACGCCGAGACCACGACGATGCAGCACGCCATCCTGAAGCAAGCCACCGAACCGGGACTCGAATTCCTTGTCGAGCTCACGCGGATAGTGTTCCTGCAGCGGATAGCCCTCGCCGATCAATTCCCTGCGCTTGAGGATCTTGAAGAAGGCCGGCACGCCATAGCGGTACTCGTCATTGTCCGGCAGGGTGGCGATGTCAGCCTTGGTCAAGGCGTAGTTGCGGTCATCCCAGGGGCCGAATCGGCGCAGCTCGGCGTAGTCGACGCTCTGGTCGACGCCACGTGATTGCACGATGGTCGCATCATCGATCTGATCGACATAGGCCTCCTTGTCAGGTTCGGCCGCGCTTGCCGAGGTTGCTGAGGCCAACAGCAACAGTGAAAACGCCAGTACCCACGTTTGGTTAACCAGTTTCATTGAACGTCCCCGAATCCGAACCTGCAGAACCCCGGACGGAGTTCCAGCCCTGCACATTAATCCGCCTTCAGGCCTAGCGCAAATCAGTCACGGACACGAGCTCGATTGCGGAGCGAGAACTGAGCACCTCGTCACAGTTTGAGAACTCCCTCGCAGCGATCGATTTGAGCCAATCGCAAGCGCTTTCATCGACAGCTTCGGGCTTGTCATTTTCGCCAATCGCAGCCGGCTGGCGGCAAACTTGAGGATGGAATCCCCCACGCCCGACCAGCGCCTCTCGAAACCGCCAGGCCAGGGCAACGGCAAAAAGAAACGCCGACCCAGGGTCGGCGTTTCCGATGGCGACACTTCAAGCCGGGATCAGAACTCCCAGGCAGCGCCGAGGTGGAAGGTGCGGCCAATGGCCGGTTCCAGGCCACCTCCGAACACGCGCGCGTAGTAGGTCTTGTCGGAGAGATTGGAGACGCCGCCGAGAACCCGGATATCCGGGGTCACCCACCAGTCGGCCGAGAGATCGCCCACCGTGTACGACGGCACCTTGGCCGGAATGTAGGCAGGCTGGGTTGGCAGGGCATTGTCGAGATTCGAGTCCTGCCAGTACTGGCTGGCCACCGAGACCACGGACAAGGCGAGCTTGAACTTATGATCTTCGCGATACGAGACGCCGACCCGGGCCAGATGATCGGGGGAGAATGCCGGTTTGTTGCCCTTGAAGCCCTTCGCCGATGCGGTGAACTTGGAATCGAGCAGGCTCAGGTTGGCGAATACGGACAGGTGTCGGGCGGTCTTTGGATCGATGGCGGCGAGGAAGTCATAGTCGACCTGCCCCTCGAACCCGCTGTGGCGCGTGTCACCGGTGTTGACGTTGATGGTTTCGTTCGTGTTGCCACCCGGAATCAGTTGCGATTCAATGCGATCCTTCACCTCGACACGGAACAGGCTGACGTCATAGAACAAGCCGTTCGCTGGCGTGCCATGCACACCGGCTTCCCACGACAGCACATGGGTCGGATCCGGATCATTGATCGGATCGGGTGAGGTATTACCGAACGGCGATCCGACGTCGAAGTAGCGCACCGGACGCCAACCCTGCGAGACATTGAAATAGGTCTCGTTGCCGCGACCGAAATCGTTGCCGAAGCCGAGCCCGAACAGGGGGACATTGTGGGTGACTTCACGATCGACCAGACCGCGGCTCAGGTTCGGTGGCCGGATTGTTTCGTCGATCTTGACCTTCTCGCGCTCGATGCGCACGGACGGCACGAAATGCCAGCCGCCGGCGAAGCGGAACACGTTCTCGGCAAATACGGCGCCATAGTCGGTCGAGCGGCTCTGGCGCAGGCGCGCGCAGTCTTTCGATGCGGGTGTGGCACAAGGGATACCGTAGCGATCGTAGCGATCCGGAGTCAGCCCATCCGTCGTGAACTGGCGGAAGGGCGCGTCCGAGTGATACAGGGTGGTGCCGACGGTCAGCGCATTGCCGCGACCCCAGCGATGCAACATGCGCGCATCGAGGCCGTAGAAGCGGAACTGGTCATCCTGCAGCGTTGCCGTCGTTGGCGCAGCGCCACGATCTTGCGAGCGCGAGGCATTGTCCTGATAGCCGCCCCAGAGCTTGGTCACAAACTCGGTATCCTCGTCGACGAACCGGTCGTCTGTCACGGCGAGCACGTAGCGATCGGTCCACAGCTTGTTGTATGGCGTCGTGGTCTGCTCAGGATCAGCGATGAACTGCGAGTAGCTGAGCTTGCCTGGATCACCCGTCTCCAACTGGGAGACGTGCAGATCCAGCGCGGTGTGTGCGGTGTCGGTCGAGCTGTAACCGAGATGCAGATCGGCGCCGCGCAGGGTCGAGTCGCCATTGTCACGTTCGCCATCGCTGGTGCGGTAGTGGGCGTCGGCCAGGTAGTCCCAACTGCCCGAGGTACCCGAGAGCTGATTGAACGAGCCAAACAGGCCATTGCTGCCGAAAACCGCTTCGGCGTAGCCCCCCAGTTCGCGGTCGGCGATCGGCTTGCGGCTGACCATGTTGACCACCGGCGGCGGCTCGGGCCCGTAAAGCAGCGAGCTGCCACCACGGATCAATTGCACTTCGGAAATTTGTTGCGGCAGCGGCAGCGTGTAGATGGTCGGATAACCGATCCAGTCCGACATCAGCGGTATCCCATCAAGCAGGACGGTGACGAATTCGGATTCCTGCGGATTGCCGATACCGCGGTAGCTCAGGTTGGCCTGGCCGGGCGACTGCTGCTCGGAGACGAACAAGCCGGGAGTCTGCGCAAACAGCGCGCGCAGGTTGTTGTCGACCACGGTGGGAATTGAATCGAGTTTGGTGATCGAAGTCTTCTTGGTCACCGTGATCAACGGGCCATCGACCTCTTTCATGATGTGTTGCAGTTTGGGTCGGGTGTCATCCTGTGAACGGCGTTCGCGGACTTCGACCTTGGGCAATTCGGTGCGATCCTGGGCTGAGTCGGAGGGCGTGGCAACATCCTGTGCACAGGCAGACCCAACCAGGCACTGGGCGATCGCAAATGCGAACGTGCCCGTGGCGAAGGTTTTCTTGTTCATTTTTTCCTCGGGGCGAATCGTTGTGAATGCCGATGCGTGTTCAGGCCTCGGATCGATGCGCTTTATCGCAGCACCGGGCCAGTCCGGACACCGTCTTGCGACCTAGGTCTTGAGACTGAATCGGGTGATATCCGCACGGCTCGGGATGCAACAATTTCGCCCGAAAAGCCCGTCGCAAACCGGTACGGTCGTCCGCCGAACAGGGGCGATGGCGACCGCGGCCCCCGCCGATCTCCAGCCGGAAGACCATCGGGATCAATGCCTTGGCATTAAGGCAACGCTGATTAAGTGGCGCAGCCGTCACGACACCTGTCTGCGTGCAGATCGCGGCGCGCTGACGCTGATGGACTGGCCGTCCTTCAAGGCAGCGCAAAAAAGAAATGCACGCAGACAGGTATCGCCTAACCGATTGTTTTTACTAAAACAGGTGGCATCCAGAAGGTCCGCCAGCCGCACTGCGCGGCTCGTCAAGGCAACCAGCCTTCACTTCGCCACGCAGCACGACTGGCGAACCTTCTGAATGCCATGACGGTTGTGCCACTTAATCAGCGTTGCCTTAAGGAGCTCCCGGGCTCGCGGGCTGCGCCTGATCGCGGGAGTCCTGACCCTGCCGGTCAGTCGGCAGGCTCACTGCCAAGATGCGCACCGAGGAAGGTTTCCAGACGTTTGAACAGGGCGATGTTGTTGTCTTCGTTGTAGAAACCGTGACCTTCCTTGGCCACCGCCCACCATTCGGCTGGATGGCCCGATTTCTCCAGCGCGTCACGCATCGCCATGCCTTGCGCAATCGGTGCGCGCTCGTCCTCTTCGCCATGGATCAGCAGAACGGGGATCTTGATGCGCTCGGCCAGGCGGGTGGGTGAAATGGCTGCGAGGGCTTGCATGTCGTTGCCCAGCACGCGATCCAGATAGTTGCGACCGGATTTTGAACCCTTGATGTCGCCCTTGCTGAACATCATCGGCAGGTCGTAGATGCCGGCATAACCGATTGCGCACTTGAACAGATCCGGCGCCTTGGCCGCGACCATCATCGCCGAATAGGCGCCAAAACCCCCCCCCCCCCCCCCCCCCCCCCCCCCCCCCCCCCCCCCCCCCCCCCCCCGCCCCCCCCCCCCCCCCCCCCCCCCCCCGCCCCCCCCCCCCCCCCCCCCCGCCCCCGCGCCCCCCCGCCCCGCCCCCCCCCCCCCGCGCCCCCCCCCCCGCCCCCCCCCCCCGCCCTCCCCCCCCCCTCCCCGCCCCCCCCCCCCCCCCCCCCCCGCCCCCCGCCCCGCCCCCCCCCCCCCCCCCCCCCCCCCCCCCCGGCCCCCCCCCCCCCCCCCCCCCCCCCCCCCCCCCCCCCCCCCCCCCCCCCCCCCCCCCCCCCCCCCCCCCCCCCCCCCCCCCCCCCCCCCCCCCCCCCCCCCCCCCCCCCCCCCCCCCCCCCCCCCCCCCCCCCGCCCCCCCCCCCCCCCCCCCCCCCCCCCCCCCCCCCCCCCCCCGCCCCCGCCCCCGCCCCCCCCCCCCCCCCCCCCCCCCCCCCCCCCCCCCCCCCCCCCCCCCCCCCCGCGCCCCCCCCGCCCCCCCCCCCCCCCCCCCCCCCCCCCCCCCCCGCCCCCCCCGCCCCCCCCCCCCCCCCCCGCCCCCCCCCCCCCCCCCCCCCCCCCCCCCCCCCCCCCCCCCCCCCCCCCCCCCCCACCCCCCCCCCCCCCCCCCCCCCCGCCCCCCCCCCCGCCCCCCCCCCCGCGCCCCCCGCCCCCCCCCCCCCCGGCCCCCCCCCCCCCCCCCCCCCCCCCCCCCCCCCCCCCGCCCCCGGCGCGCCGCCCCCCCGGCCCCCCCCCCCCCCCCCCCCCCCCCCCCCCGCCGCCCCCCCCCCCCCCCCCCCCCCCCCCCCCCCCCCGCCCCCCCCCCCCCCCCCCCCCCCCCCCCCCCCCCCCCCCCGCCCCGCCCCCCCCCCCCCCCCCCCCCCCCCCCCCCCCCCCCCCCCCCCCCCCCCCCCCCCCCCCCCCCCCCCCCCCGCCCCCCCCCCCCCCCCCCCCCCCCCCCCCCCGCCCCCCGGCCCCCCCCCCCCCCCCCCCCCCCCCCCGCGCCCCCCCCCCCCCCCCCCCCCCCCCCCCCCCCCCCGGCCCCCCCGCCCCCCCCCCGCCCCCCCCCCCCCCCCCCCCCCCCCCCCCCGCCCCCCCGCCCCCCCCCCCCCCCCGCCCCCGCCCCCCCCCCCCCCACCCCCGGGCCCCCCCCCCCCGCCCCCGCCCCCCCCCCCCCGGAACCCGCCGAAGACCAATGCTTCGGCGATTCACACCCGGCCCATCTTCCTACTTGAAGGTTTCCTTGTTCTTCGCGTAGGGGATCGCCTGCTGACGCGTGACCAGGCCACGTTTGACCAGATCCTGCAGGCATTGATCAAGTGTCTGCATGCCGTGCTGCGCACCGGTCTGGATCGAGGAGTACATCTGCGCGACCTTGTCCTCTCGGATCAGGTTGCGGATCGCCGGGATGCCGACCATGATTTCGTGCGCGGCGATGCGACCACCGCCGACCTTCTTCAAAAGCGACTGCGAGATCACCGCACGCAGCGATTCCGAAAGCATCGAACGCACCATCGGCTTCTCGCCGGCCGGGAACACGTCGATGACGCGGTCGATGGTCTTCGCCGCCGAACTGGTATGCAGGGTGGCGAACACCAGATGGCCGGTTTCCGCCGCGGTCAGCGCCAGCCGGATCGTTTCCAGATCGCGCAACTCGCCGACCAGGATGTAATCCGGATCTTCACGCAGCGCCGAGCGCAGCGCTTCGGTGAACCCGTGCGTATCGCGATGCACTTCGCGCTGGTTGATCAGGCACTTCTGCGAGGTGTGCACGAATTCGATCGGATCCTCGACGCTGAGGATGTGCGCGTACTCGTGCTTGTTGACGTGATCGATCATCGCCGCCAGCGTGGTCGACTTGCCCGAGCCGGTCGGACCGGTGACCAGAATCAGGCCCTGCGGTTGCTCGATCAGTTCTCGGAAGATTTTCGGACAGCCCAGATCCTCCAGCGACAGAACCTCGGAAGGAATCGTGCGGAATACCGCGGCCGAACCGCGGTTCTGGTTGAACGCATTGACGCGAAAGCGCGCCAGGCCAGGGATCTCGAAGGAGAAGTCGACCTCGAGGAACTCTTCGTAATCGCGACGCTGCTTGTCCGACATGATGTCGTAGATCAGCGAATGGATCTGCTTGTGCTCGAGCGCGGGAATGTTGATGCGGCGCACATCGCCGTCAACGCGGATCATCGGCGGCAGACCGGCCGAAAGGTGCAGATCGGAGGCCTTGTTCTTGACCGAAAACGCTAGCAGCTCGGCGATATCCATGTGTACTCCCCAAATGGCGCGTCAGCGCGCGTGGCTGCGGTATCCCGGAGTATAGCGTGGCCGATTCAGGCCGATGCAAGTGGGTGGGCTGCTAGCGGTGAGCCGTTAGCGGTTAGCGGTTAGCGGGAAAAGCCACTCGCCGCTGCGCCTACCACTCCCCACTCCCCACTCCCCACTCCCGACTCCCGACTCCCGACTCCCCGCTTACCGCTAACCGCTAACCGCTAACGGCTCACTGCTATGCTTCGCGACTGAAATCCCATTCAGGTCAACCATGTCTTCCCATCCGCCTGCCCCACTTCCCGATTCGCTGTCGCTCGCCTTCGTCGGTGGCGGCAATATGGCGCGCAGTCTGATTGGCGCCCTGGTTCGGGGTGGCATGTTGGCCAGTCGGATCGCGGTTGCCGAACCCAACGAGCCCTTGCGCAAGCAACTGGCGGACGATTTCGGCGTCAGCGTATTTTCCCGCGGCGTCGAAGCGGTGCAGTCGGCTGACATCATCATGCTCGCGGTCAAGCCACAGGTGATGCGCACGGTCTGTGTCGATATAGCCGGGGCCGTTGCGGCGCAGCGCCCGCTGATCATTTCGATCGCCGCCGGCTTGCGCATTGCGCAAATCGATCGCTGGCTCGGTGGCGGATTCCCGATCGTGCGCTGCATGCCGAACACGCCGGCCCTGATCGGAGCAGGTGCTACCGGCATGATTGCGAACGGCGCGGTCGATGCGGCCGCTCGCGATCAGGCCCAAATCATCCTCGCGACCAGCGGACTTGCCGTCTGGATTGAGCACGAAGAACTGATGGACACCGTGACTGGCGTGTCCGGTTCCGGCCCGGCTTATTTTTTCCTGATGATCGAAGCACTCGAAGACGCCGGCGTCGCCCAGGGCTTGCCGCGCGAAACAGCACGCACACTGGCCATCCAGACCTGCCTCGGCGCGGCGCGCATGGCCAGTGAAGATGGCGAGACGCCGGGACGCCTGCGCGAACGCGTGACCTCACCGAATGGCACGACAGCCGCCGCACTCGACGCGTTCGCCCGGGGCGGCCTGCGCGAACTGGTCGCCAGCGCCGTGGACGCAGCCACCGTGCGCGGTGCCGAAATGTCGCGCGAACTCGACTGAGGTCTGCGGCCATGCCCTATCTCGCCAACGCTGCCCAGATCCTGATCGAGTTCATCTTCAGCATCCTCGTCGGACTGGTCGTGCTGCGCGTCCTGCTGCAACTGGTGCGGGCCAATTTCCACAATCCGATCTGCCAGTTCCTGTACAAGGTGACCAATCCGGTGCTGATGCCGTTGCGCAAGATCATTCCGGCCTGGCGGCGTCTCGACATCGCCGGCATCGTGCTCGCCTGGCTCCTGCTCTTGCTCAAGCGCGTGCTGGTCTTCGCCATGCTCACGTCGGTGCCCTCGCTTGCCGGACTGGCTGTGATCGCGCTCGCCGATTTGATCGGCTTCACCCTGATCGTCGTACTGATGTTGATCATCGTGCGCGTGATCCTGAGTTTCGTCAGCAACGACAGTTATCACCCGGTCGTGCCGCTGGTTTTCCAGTTAACCGAGTCGATCCTGAAACCGGTGCGCAAGCGCATGCCGGCTCTCGGCGGGCTCGATCTGTCGCCGATGATCATCCTGCTGGCAATCTTTCTGTTGCAGGCACTCGTGGTCGCGCCCCTGCTCGATCTTGGTCTGCGCCTCGGCAGCGGCGCCTGATCCATTTCTGCCCAACCATTGCCTCATCCTTCCATTGCGAGATTCGACATGAAGACCCTGATTTGCAGTCTGCTCGGCCTGTCCCTGATGGCGTGCGCCGCTTGTGCCTTCGCCGATTCCAGCGGCACCCAGACATTCGGCCGCTACCTCGTCCACTACAGCGCGTTGTCGACGCAATTGCTCAATGAGCAGATGGCGAAACAGTATTCGATCGAGCGCTCGCCGAAGCGCGGCCTGATCAATCTCTCGGTGCAGAAGGTCGCCGCCGATGAAACCACGAGCGCCGTGGCGGCAACGATCAGCGGCGAAGCCACCAACCTGACCGGCCAGAAGACCCCGATCACGATTCGCGAGATCCCCGATCTCTACGTCTCGTATATCGGCCTGTTCGATGTCGTCGCCCCGGACACCTACACGTTCGCACTGACGATCAAGCCCGAGGGATCCGACCAGATCCTCAGCCTGCGCTTCAACAAGAACTTCGTCGCCGAGTAGCTGCTAGGACGCCGTTGAAAGCCCCACCCCCCCCCCCCCCCCCCCCCCCCCCCCCCCCCCCCCCCCGGGGCGGGCCCCGCGCCGCCGCCCCCCCCCGCCCCCCGCGCCCCCCCCCCCCGGCCCCCCCCCCCCCGCCCCCCCCGCCGCCCCCCCCCCCCCCCCCCCCCCCCCCCCCCCCCCCCCCCCCCCCCCCCCCCCCCCCCCCGGGCGCCCCCCCCCCCCCCCCCCCCCCCCCCGCGCCCCCCCCCCCCCCCCCCCGGGGCCCCCCCCCCCCCCCCCCCCCCCCCCCCCCCCCCCCCCCCCCCCCCCCCCCCCCCCCCCCCCCCCCCCCCGCCTCGGCCGACCTTTGCCGCCGGATCAGGACGCGTTGGCGACTTGGGCAATACGGCGATGCAGGGCATCGAGTCCGTCGAACAGTGCGGCGGGGCCGGGCTGCAGGATGAGGGGCGATTTGATCTCGTACAGGTGTCCGTTGCGCACGGCCGGAATGTCCTGCCAGCCCGCTCGCGCGGCGACCGAATCCGGTCGGAATTTCTTGCCACACCATGAGCCGAGAATCAGCTCCGGCTGACGCCGGACGATCTCGCTGGAATCAGCAATGATGCGGTCACGGGCCAGCGATTTTTCCGCGAGCTCCGGAAACACGTCATCCCCACCAGCAATGCGGATCAGCTCGGCGACCCAGCGGATGCCGCTGATCGGCGGCTCGTCCCACTCTTCGAAATAAACCCGTGGCCGGCGTGGCAACGCCGTCGCGGCCTGCCGGACAGCGGCGATATGCGCTTCGGCATCGGCAGCGTAGCGTTCGGCCTTGGCGGCGGCACCGACCATGGCGCCGAGCCTGCGAATATAGGCGAGGATGCCATCGACCGAGCGATGATTGCTGATCCAGACCTCGATACCGGCACGGATCAGGTCGCGCGCGATGTCGGCCTGGATATCGGAAAAGCCAATGACCAGGTCGGGCTGCAGATCAAGTATCGCCCCGATTTTTGCGCTGGTGAACGCCGAGACCTTGGGCTTTTCCTTGCGTGCCCGCGCGGGGCGCACGGTAAATCCGGAGATGCCGACAATTCGGTGCTCTTCGCCCAGCGCGTAAAGAACCTCGGTCGGCTCTTCGGTCAGGCAAACAATGCGCTGCGGAAACGGATCCGGGTTCGCCATCAGGGGAAAAGCAGGTGCCGGATCCAGACGTCGTCATGCAATTCATAGCGCTGGCGTTCGTGCAGGCGGAATTGGGCGCCGTACCAGAACTCGAACAGATCCGGCCGCAGGCGATAGCCACCCCAATGCGGCGGACGCGGCACCTCCACGCCGGCAAAGCGCTGCTCGAATTCGGCCACACGCGCGTCGAATACCTCTCTGCCGGGCAATTCCTGCGACTGCAGCGAGGCCCACGCACCGATCTGACTCAGGCGCGGACGGGTGGCGAAATAGGCATCGGAAAGCGCGGCATCAAGTTTCTCGACTTGACCCTCGACGCGCACCTGAACCTGGTCGCGCAGGGTTTTCCAGTGGAATGAGACGGCCGCCTGCGCATGCGCATCCAGTTGACCGGCTTTGGCACTTTCGTAATTGGTGAAGAACTGCAGACCGTCATCATCGAGCTGCTTGAGCAGCACGATGCGCGATGATACCCGCCCATCGGCGGCGACCGTGGCGAGGTTCATCGCGGTCGGTTCCGGATCGGCGGCAGCGCTTGCTTCGGCAAGCAATCGGGTCAGGGTTTCGATCGCCTCAAGGTAGAGCGAACGGGTGTCGTCAGGCTCGGTTTTCATGCGTCGATGCTAACACGCGACCTGCACTGCCCAGCGCACCGGATCAGCGTCGAGGTGCCGCAACCTGCATCGCACGTGCAAGCAGTTCGATGTTGATCGGTTTGGTCAGATACTGGTCGGCGCCGGCGTTCAAGGCGACCTTGCGCGCTTCCTCGGTCGGCGTCGCCGACAAGGTCACGATATGGCCGCGATAGCCCTTGGCGCGCAGCCGGAATACCGCGGTGTTGCCGGACAGACCCGGCAACTCGACATCGACCAGCAGCACATCCGGTGGATTGGCGAGCGCACTCTCCACGGCCGCGCCAGCATCACCGACGATACGCACACGAAAGCCGAGATCGGTCAGCAAGACATCCAGCAGGTGGCTGATATCGGGATCATCGTCGACCACGAGTACGCTGCGGATGTGCGACGGCTCGATCACGGCAGGCTGACTCGATGTCGCCTGTTCCGCGGCCACGACCGCGGCGAGATTCGGCAGCACGATACGGAAGCAGGTACCCTCGCCAAGGGTCGATTCGAGTTCGATGGTTCCATGCATCTGCCGGACCAGGCGCTTGACGATGCTGAGTCCCAGCCCGGCGCCGCTGCCAGCCGCCTGACCTACGCGGTTGAACGCGACGAAGACCTGTTCATGCAGCTCCTGGGCGATGCCGATGCCGCTGTCGCGCACCTCGATTGACAGCGCGTCATCCTGCCAGCGCAGTGATGCGCTGACCCCGCCCTTGTTCGTATAGCGCACCGCGTTGGCAATCAGGTTGACCAGAATCTGACGCACACGCAGCTCGTCGAGCACCGGAAACTGCGAATCGAGCAGGTCGAGTCCGATCTCGAAGCTCAGGCCCTGATCGAGCGCCATCGGCCGAAACATGCCGTCGAGATCCTCGACCAGATGGGCCAGATCGACGCGCACCGGCGCCAGCAGGCTGGAGCGCGTATCGGCACGCGCGTATTCGAGCAGGTTCTCGGCAAGGGTGAACAGATAGTTCGAGTTGCGGCGCAGCGCACGCAGCGCGTGGCGCACGGATTGCGAGTTGTCGGCTTCCTCTTCGAGCAGGTGCAGGTAGCCGAAGATCGATGTCAGCGGCGTACGGAAATCGTGGCTCAGGGTCGCGATAAGCGCATTCTTGAGCGCATTCGCCTCGGCCAGCCGCGTGCGTTGCCGCTCAAGCTCGCTGCGGATCTGGCGCAATTGCGCAATCGCCCGGGTCTTCTGTCCGCTGACCAGGGCTGCTTCATTGCCGACCTGCTGCTGGGCTTGCTGTCGATCATGCTCGCCCTGGGCGTCGACCAGCAGCACCTGGTAACCGGGTTCGACACCGCCGAGCAAATGCACGTGCGCGCTGCGACCATTCGGCATGTGCACGAACGGAAGATCGATCGCGGCATCGAGCGGCATGCCGATGAACAAATCACTCAACTGGCGCGCCGCTGCGTCCCCGTTGTCGACATCAAATCCGAAGCGCGAGGCATCGCCATGCAGATTGACCAGTTGCCAGTCCTGATCGAATTGCAACAGCAGCGGTTGCGCACGCTCGAACAGGAATTGTGCAATATGTCGCTCGGTCTCGACAGAAAATTCGGGCATCTCGATTCTTCCACTCATGCGCCGAGCCTTTTCGCCAATTGCAGAAATGCCTGCTCGACCCCATCCCCGGAAAGTGCGCTGGTTTCGATCACGGGCAAGGTCTGGCGCAACTCGACCAGGGTGCCTGGAGCGACCTCCCAGCGGTCAATCAGATCGAGCTTGTTGACCAGCAGCACGGCCTCGGCATCCGGCAGCAGGCTGCGCGACTGCAGCAACAGGTCGATCGCCGTGCGCAAGCTGGCCTCGCGGGTGCCGTCAGCGACCAGCAGCAAGCCACTGGCGCCGCGCAGATAACTCATGTTGAGCGCATCGAGCACGCTGCGCCCGGCGATATCCCAGACCACCAGCTTGAGCGGGTCGAGCTCGCCGCGATCGACTTCCTTGCTGTCGACCTTGACCCCGACCGTGGTCAGATACTTGTCGGAGAACGTATTGCGCATGAAGCGGCCGACCAGGCTGGTCTTGCCGACCCCGAAATCACCGAGCATGCAAATCTTGCGCGCCTGCGCGATCATCGGTTTGCCTCCACGGTCTGCACGATCAACTTCGCTGCGCGGATGCCCGCAGCGGTGTCGGTTGCCGTGAACAACGTTGCGTCATCGAGCAATCCGGTGCTTACGCCGGCTTTTCGCAGGCTGTCGCGCAACCAGCCCGCGCGCGCCGTGCGCAGTCCGGCATTGAGATCGGCGCCACCGGTCGCATCACTGTAGCCGTCGATGCGCAGGTGCAGGGCAACCCCCGCGGTGACCGCCAGCGATTCGGCCTTGTCCAAGGAATCGGCCATCTGGCGAATCTCGTCGTTGGCGTTGGCCGATGGCTCGGTGCCGGACGTGAAGCGCAACGTGGTCTGCGCGATCACGTTGATCAGTGCATTCAGCGCGGCGCGCGCCTCCGCTTGCGGGTCAGCTGGAACAGCCATCTCGGTCACCCGCCAATCAACGCTGCGGATACCTGTGACCCAGGCAGCCTGCGCACGGTGCTGCTCGATCCAGTCGCGTGAAGCCTCCCCGCTGAGCGCAAGCACACTTTCGTTGACGGCGAGTTGCACCCCGATCGGTGCATCGAGGAGTCGCACCGCACGCTTGAGAACAACCGCGTCGTCGCCGGAAAGATAGTTTTGGACATCTAGCCCCGCCTTGACCTCACCGAGATCCACGCGCTCCAGCAGCGGCTGCAACGGATCGGCATCGGCATCAAGCAGACCGTGAACCGTCAATCGTTGCCAAGGTTTCGCCTCGATCGCGGTCAGCACAAAACCGGGATGCGCCGCCAATCCCGACCGTAGCATGTCGACCCGCTCGTTCCAGCGCGCAACGTGAAGGAAGTACCAGCCCAGCCCAAGCACGATCGCCAGCACAATGATCAGCATCGGCCAGCGCGATGGCCGCTTGTGCCCGCTGCCCTCGTCATCGGTCAAGGCGGCGCTGGCGGCGACCAGCGCGCTCGGTTCGAGACTCGTGGTGAGGCGCTGGTTCGCGGCTGTGTCCGCTTCAAGGGCGCTGTCGCCGACAGCGGAGAATTGCGCGTGGATCTGTTCAAGACGATCGCTGAGGACGACACGCAAGGCATCGGGAGGAACGCCCTTGATGAAGCAGGCCAGCGAGGCGCGCGGACCATCCAGCACCCACAACAGATATTCACCAACGCGCGCGGCCTCGAGCGAATCACCGCCCTCACGCCCAACCGAATCGCGCACGAATTGACCGATCGCCGTGAGCATGCCGGCGATCGCATCGGCATCCAGATCGGGCAGCCCGGGTGAGGATGCGCGATGCAAAACCAGCCCCGAATCGCGTTCGATCAGGAAAACGTGATCGATCTGGTAACGCAGGCTGTGCTTGAGAACGATCTGCGCGAACGGCACGCCACTGCGCCATGCCTCGATTCGCCAGCGGATCCCGCGCGGGCTGAAACCGTGTTCGAGCACCTGGTTGAGATCGCGCATCAATCCCCGCAGCGCTTCGGCAATCGCCTTGCGGATGATCGGACCGATCACCGGGAACAATGCATCGACGATGCTGGCGCGATTGCGCTGCACGGCATTGCCAAGCGCCGCCGCCACCGGCGTCGCCAGCGCACGGCTCATCGGCTCGGCCGGTGCGGCAGTCACCAGGCCAGGCAACAGCTCGGAAAGCTCGCGGTTGATCCGCTCGAGTTCGGCGATGCGCAGCTCGGCCCGGACAAACTTTTCACGCTCATCGGTGAGCAGCAGGTGCCTGAGGCGGTCGAGGTCGCTCATGCCGGCGTGGCGCTGAGGCAGATCAGCGTGATGGCAGGTCGAAATCGCCCTTCAGACGCAGCGCGAGCTCGGTAAGCAATGCCGACAGATCTTCCCGTCCGACCTTCTCCGCGCGCAGCTCGGTGCTTGCACGCGAGACCGAGGATGCGGCTTCGCTGGCACGTTCATTGAGTGCCGAGGAAAGTTCGGCCAGCGCATCGCGCAGACGTTCGTCGACGGCCTTGAGCTCGCCGCCCAATCCATCCAGGGCATTGTTGATTTCCGATCGCGCCGTGCGCGCCGCCTGCTGCATGCGTGATTCAAGATCATCGACAGACTGGTTGCGATCGGTGACTTCCTGGCGCAACTGGCGGGAGAGCTTCTCGAACTGCTCGTCGAGGCGCTTGTCGACCTGCGCAAGGCGCTTGTCCTGGCTGTCGCGCAAACGGCTCATCTCGGCCTCAAGGCGCTGCCCCATCTCCTGGAAGCGGCGTTCGTAATCGCGCATCTGGCCGCCGAACAGAATGTCGCGGATCTGGTCGACGTTGCCATCGGCGTCGGTGGCAGGTTTTTTGGGCTCGGACATCGGGCTTTTCCTTGCTTTCGCCGGGAGTTTCCTGGCTGCGACGGCAAGTTTATGCGAAGCAGGCTTGGATCCGGTTGTTTTGCGCTTGGTTTTGCTTGCGACAGCCACGACGATTCTCCCGTTTGCGTTACCAACCTGTGCGATCGAGGCGCGCCGTCGTCACGTCTGCTCGAGACGATAGCCATGCTGGTAGACCGCTGCCAGCCGCCAGCCATATTCCCCATTGAGATCGAGCTTCTTGCGCAGACGGCTGACATGGGTGTCGACGGTTCGCGTCGACACCGATGCATTCATGTTCCAGACGTTTTCCAGCAGGGCATCACGACTGACGATGCGACCATGGCGACGAAACAGGTAAGTGGCCAGCTCGAACTCGCGCGGAGTCAGCTCGACCTCCTTGCCATCGTAGGAAATCCGCCGCCGCCGCGTATCCACGCTGTAAGGCGACAGGTCGTACTGGCCACTGTCGGCTCCCTCGATACCGATGCGGCGCAGCACGGCAGCCACGCGCGCAATCAACTCATGCTGCTTGGCCGGTTTGACCACGTAGTCGTCGCCACCCGCATTCAAGCCGCGAACCATGTCCGCCTCGCTGCTACGCGCGGTCAGGAAGATCACCGGCAAGCGTGCGTTTGCAGACGAGCGGATCCATTCGATGACGTCCAGACCGCTTGAATCGGGCAGCATCCAGTCGAGCAGGAGAAGATCAATCGCCTCCGAACCCTGGCGACGCCGGAATTCGGCCGCCGACTGGAACAGCCGCGTGCGATAGCCGGCCGTCTCAAGCCAGTGCAGGATCAGATCGGACTGGTCCGGATCGTCCTCGAGAAAGCCAATCACAAGTTCGGAATTGCTCATTCGATCGGCGCCTTGCTGCCGGATCCGCTCGGCAGCGTTCCCATTGTTGCTATTTCATTCGACGACGAAGGTAATCCGCAGATTGACCCGCCATTCCTTGATTTGTCCGCTCTTGTCGGTAATGACCTTGGTTTCACTGACCCAGGCACCCTGGATGTTCTTCACCGTCTCGGCCACTTTCTTGAGCCCGCTCTGGACGGCATCCTCGACGCCCTTGGTGGATGAACTGCTGAATTCGATGACTTTGGCAACTGACATGGCGGGCGTCTCCTTTTCCACGAGTGGTTCAGCGACTATAGCAAAGGGCAGCGCACTGGCAAGCTGTGTTCAGGCTGTCGCCGCTGTCGCATGACGGGGCTTCGCCGGCACATAGCGCAGCCAGACGAGGAACACGATCAGCGCATCAAGCACGATCAGCGCCTGCCAAAGGTACTCGTGGAACCACTTGAACCAGACTGGGCTCCACAAGCCGAGGTAGAACAGGCTGACGATGCGCACGACATTGAGGATCTGGATCGCGAGGAAACCGAACACCAGGCCGAACAGCTTGTGCTTCCACGGCGCCGGGAAGGCCAGGATCGCCGAAACCAGGATGATGACCGCCTCGACCCCATTGCAGCCACGCTCGATCGAGACGATGAAGCTTCCACTGGCATTCTGGATCAACTTGCCGTGCGCGACAGTGCTGCCATCAAACAGGTGGATGACCCAGGCACAGACGTCGGCCAGCACCGAGGTGAACGGCACGATCACATGGCGCTCGACCGGGCCAGTCAGTTCGGCGACGAAAAGGACGACAAGGAGCACCAGGAAAACAAGGATGAATCGGAGCATGGGGTAAGATTGAGCGAACCAGCGCCTAGTGTAGACGATGCTGCTCGAAAATCAGGCAAGCGCCGCTTGAGTCTCCCCCAGCATGCAACTCTCACTGCGCAATGAGCTGACACGGCCATTGGCAACATGGCCGCGCAAGCGCTCGAACAGTCCGACCGGGCAAATGCGCGGCTGGAGGCGGCGGCGGTCAGGTTTCGGCGTGCATGCAACTCTGCAGGATGACTCCCGCTCCTGCATGCGTTGAAAGTGAATGCATCACGCTCCTTTCTCCGTATCCCCGGCCTGGAGTCCGGCGGCCAGGTCGCCCTGGTACTGCCGGCACAGCGCAGGCGCCGCGGAAGCCACCATCATCAAGGCGCAAGCCGCCAGCCAGGAATCGAACAGCCGGTCGCCGGCGGCGACCATGTACAGCGCAATGACCCAGCCAAACATCGCCGTCAGCAGCACGCTGCCGATCAGCGCAAAGGCGAGCGCGACCAGCCAGCTACCGATTTCGTGCTCAGGATTCGGACTCGGCCCAACTTGCTGGCGCTTGGATACGACCGCACCGAGCACGCCGATGCAGACGACGGAGAAGCAGATGTTGAACACACTGAGCAGCAGAAACTGACCGGCGGACCACCCCAGGGCGATTATGCCGACGACCGGTATCAGCTGGCGCACGACGATCCCGGTTGTCTGCACCAGCGCCAATCTCTGCCGCTGCAACGGCTGCCAGTAAGGCTCGCTGGCGGCAGGCTTGCTCATGCTCGAAGGCGTTCGCTGGTCATGGCGCCGGGCAGGACTCGGCGATCGCATCATCGACACCCTGCTTGAAGATCGTGTCGCAGGTGTACGCCGAGCACTGCGAGAATTCGGATGTGTTGCCCGCGACATCCCGGGCAATCAGGGTGATCGCTCGATTGCTCAGATCACCCGTCCAGTTCAGTGGCACGTTGAAGATCACGCTGCCGTTGCCACCCGCATTCTGGTTGCTGATGGTGACCGGCAGCGTGCCGAGCAACCAGCGTCCCTCGCCATAGCCGGAGGCGTCACAGGCATTGTTGGCAAATGCCTGAATCAGGTAATTGCCGTTGATCGACGCCAGCGCCCCGGCAATCGCACCGCGATGGCGCCCGCCTCCGGGAATTGCGATCAAGGGGTGATTGAGGCCGCGATTAGGGTAGTTGAGGGCATTCGGATTGCCATCGTTGTCATTCGTGTCCTCGCCGAAGTTGCCGAGATCGATACCGAGGCCGCCGTTGTCGTGGATGCTGTTGCTGAGCAGACTGTTGCCAAGTCCATTGGCCAGTCCGCTGGAGAGATAGACGCCGGCCTGGACATTGGTGGCGATCTCGTTGGCGTTGATCGTATTGGCGCTGGCGCCAAAGTCGTCAACGAGACCGTAACGACCATTCGGCAGCGCGTACTGGTCGGGCGTGCACGCCGGCAGTGGCAGAGGGCCGCACAGCACGAAACCCCCTTTCACGCCGATCGAGTTGGCACCGATGAAGTTGCCGGTGGCGCCAGCGCCGCTCAGTTCGACGCCGTCAAAATTGTTCCCCGAGATCAGATTGCCGGTGATCGTGTTGTGATCTGTCTGCACGAAGATTCCGGTGCCGTTGGCGGCGAAGTCATTGCCGTCGGCGCCGGCACCAACGAAGTTGCCGATGATCTGGTTGCCGCTTGAATTGCTGCCGGCGCCATTGACGACGATTGAAACGCCGTACTGGAATGCGCCGTTGATCAGGTTGGCCAGTGGCGGATCGCTGCCACCAATCGTGCTGTTGAGCGAACTGCCGCCGATCAGGATATTGACGGCATTGTTGCCGAGGGCCGAGCCGCCAAGGCTGCCGCCGAACTGGTTGCCCCAGACATAGTGCGACGAGCCGCCGGACAAGCGGAGTGCGCCGACGTCGAAGCCGCCGAAGGCAACGCCATCGACTTCGAGACGAACACCACTGCCGAACGGAACCCTCAAGGCGTGATCGGTATTGCCGTCGCCGACGAAGGCCACGCAGGGCACCGCATTGTTGCCGACGTTGAGACTGTTCGGCGAACTTCCCGGTTGCGAATAGCCGTCGATATGCAGGCTCACCGCCAGATCCGGCAATGGCGCGAGCAGGTTGATCAGGTGCGTCGAGCAGGCGCCGGGCAAGTTGAAACGGATCACGCGAAAACCGCTGGCATTGGCGTCGATGATGGCTCGTCTCAGTGTGCCCAGCGCTGGGTTGGCCAGCGTATCGGACACCGAAGTCACCGTGCTGACCACGGTATCGTCGACGATGGTTTCGTAAGCGCCGCGGTCGATGCGCGAACCGACGATTCTCGGATCATCGATCAGGTCGGTCGCTGGAAAACCGCCAGGCTGGACCTGCGATCCGCTGTTGACGGCAGGCGAACCAAATTGGATGAAGTAGTTGGCATTCAGCGGATCCGAGAACAGGGGATCCGCGTCGATCGTTGCCGACGGGGCACTCTGCGGAGCGGGCTGAAATGAAGCTGCGTGGTAGATATTGTTTAACAGGTTGATGTGCGGCGAGCCACGCGTGACCAGGTCGCCGCCTGTATTGTTCCAGAGGATCGTGTTGTACATCGACAGCACGGTGCTGGTGCCATCGATGCCAGCCGGGAATTCGGAGCGCAGGCAGAGGCCGGGGCCGCTGCCATCGGCGAACACCGAATTGACCACGCTGGCCAAGGTCACCGGAAACGGCAGGGTTTCGTCGGTATCAAGCAGCAAGGCGCAACCCGCTGCAGCGTTGTGGTCGAAAATGCTTTGCTCGATGCGCACGCTCGGGCCTAATGCGTGCACGGCCTCGGATCGCGCGAATCGGGTGGGATCGGTTCGATTGCCCTCGAAGCGATCATTGCGCAGGGTCAGGCTATGTGTCGTCCACAGTTCGACACCATCGGTCAGGAAAATCTTCACCGATTCCAGAACAAGATCACCAAAACTGCCAAAGCGCACCGAGGCATGCCCGGCGGCCCCGATACTGTAGAGCCGTGTCGTATCCGGATTGGCGGTTCGCGCACCGCAACCGGCCGTGTAGCCACCGCGCAGGGTCATTCGCGAACTGCCGTTCGGGTAGTAGCTGACGTTGGCGTCGAGACCCGTGTTTTCGAGATCATAGAGACCTTGCACGATATGGATCTCGACGTCGCCGTGGTCGCTGCGACGATAGGCATAGTCAAGCTCGTCCGCGGTAGCCACGCAGTAGACTTCCAAGGCATAGGCGGCGGAAGAATGCAGGCCAGTCACCGCCGCTGCGACGACCAGCGCCATCAGAGCGAATTCACGAAAAGGGTTTGCTGACATCACTGGCTCCGACTCAAAATCATTGCTGGGCCGGTGACCGCCAAGCATGGGCGGCCGCCAGCAGTCCGCACCGCCCTCGACGCGGCGGATACCACCGACACGATTGCGATGTCACACCCGCCCCGATCGACATCGAGGGTCCGAACAAGGGCAAAAGCGCAAGGCGGGGGCATCACCCGCGTGAGCCGCAGCCGTGATGGCGCTCCCGTACACACCTAGTCGAAGCCGTCGCGGAACAGCACATCCTGCTCGTACGCACCGATATCGACGTGCGCTCCGATCCTGCGCAGCTTGCCGGCAAGATCAAACGATCCGGTGCCATCCGGTGGCGCGTCGTCACCTGCATCCACCAGGGCCGATGCGCGCTGGAGTTCGAAACTGAAACAGAGAAAGCCGCTGCACGAGGCGAACTGCGGATCGACATTCTGATTGAGCTGGCTCATCGGATCCGGCGCCACCCCGGCGAGCACGCCGATGTCGTTGTTGCGCAGAACCACGGCCGCAGACGCATACAGGTCGGCACCACCATTCGCGTTGTTGTTCCACAGGATATTGTTGCAGAACCAGAAGTGCGTGCCGGTCGTGCTGCCCACATTGACGGCGCCGACTCCATTGGTCGTCGCAGTGCTGTTGCTGACGAAGGTATTGCCGGTGATGTAGGCGACACTGTTGCCGGTCAACAGTTGGAGCGCGCCGATATTCGTGGCGTCATTGAGGAAAAAGAGATTGTTGCGCAGGCGGATCAATCCATTGGTGTTGACGAACAGCGCACCGGATGCAATCTCGGCATGATTGGCCAGAAAGCGACTGGATTCGATGCGCACTTCGGCGTTAGTCGTGACCACCTCCAATCCGCCACCGGTCTCGCTGGAGGCGTGACCGCTGATGAAGGTCAGGCGTTCGACATGAACGCTGGCCGAGTTCGATGTGGAGTTCTGGATTATCCGCAACGGGCGCTGCAAGCTCTGGCCATCCAGTTTCGTTGCTGCCGACGTCAGTTGCGCGCAACCGGCCGTGTAGCCGCCGAAGATCGTCAGGCTGTTCGCTTCGCTCGAACCGAACTGCAGGCCGGCAGCACCGAGCGAATAGGTGCCGGCGACAATGTTGATCTGGTCGTCCTGGCCGTTGGTCCCTGAGGTGGTCAGCGCGGACTGAAGGGTGGCGACCGTGTTCACGCAGAACAAGGCCGCACTCGCGTCGGTCGATACCATGGCAAGAATCCATGCCGACAACATCAGGAAACTGCGGTGATACTGATTTTTCATTCGTCGTCCTCCACGTTGCTGGACAGACAGACGAATTACGGCGCGAAAAGAGATCACGACCGCGATCGGAGATGACGATTCCGATTGATCTGCGAGAAATCGAGGCGCTTCGACCCCGTTCGGCGATGTCGGTCGCAGGCCGTCGGCGAGCACGGCGGCTCATTGCAGGGTCAGCTCGAACGCATGCGCTCAGCTTGGCGCCCGCGCAAGCCATGCCGGGCGATCTTCGTGGTTTCAGTCGAAGCCGTTCGCAAAGATGCGATCGTTGCGCACGATCAGGTGATATTCGCGACTGATGTTGAGGCCAGCCAGATAGACGTGGAAGTAGTACGAGCCCGCGTGGGCCGGCACGCCACTGAGCACGCCGGTCGCCGCATCCATGGCGAGGCCACCGGGAAGCTCGGCATTCGGATCCGCCACACCCCAGCTCAAGGCTGACATCGTACCGACAGCGGTGAAGGGCTGCGCATAGGGCGCGCCGACGGCCGCATCGGGCAATGGTGAATCCGTCGCGATGTACGCACTGCTGCTGTCGTCGTCGACGATGATGCATGCGCCGTCGGGGCCGTTCGTCTGGTTCGCCTGAGGGAGCAGGCTCGCATTCAGCGGATTGCCGAGTCCAATGTGAAAGCGTTCGTCCGGCTCGGCGACGCCATCACCGATGACGGGTACGGAAATGGTTCGCCGCGTTTGGCCGGGAGCGAAACTCAGGGTGCCGGCGACGGCCGTGTAGTCGCTGCCGGCCTGCGCAGTGCTGTCCTGGGTCGCGTAGTCGACGCTCACGGTCTGCGTGGACGGATTGGAAAGCGAGACCGTGAACACGGCTAACCGGGTACCGCTGTTACCTTCAGTCAGCGAGAGTCGGTCGATCGATATTTGTGGCTGAGGCGATGTCGGTGTCGGCCAGAAGTGCGCGGTGCCCGCACCACGGCCGGCATTGCCATAGGGGTAGCCGAACTGCGGCACGTTCATCGTCTCCACCGTGACCCCGGTCTCGGTGAATGGCGCATGCAGCACGACCAGCGGACAGCCATCGCCGGCGCAGCCGCCGCCGAGCGCGGCCTTGCTGCCGTCGGGACTGATATCGATATCCTCGAAGCCACCGTTGTTCTGTCCAACGACAGGCAAGCGCAACCACTCGACGGCCGAGCTCGCACTGAACGGCGCGGCAATGGCGAAGACCTGGCCGCGGCCGAATGTGGCAACTGCGTCGACTGCCAGCGCGCGGCTGCCATCCGGCGTGAACGCGATCGCACGCAATTGCGAAGCATGGTCCACAGTCAACTCTTCATGGGCACTGGCCGCCGAGAACGGGGCATGGATAATCGTCACGACGTTCTGGCCGGGATTCGCACCCCCGCTGGTCAGCAGCAAAGTCGAGCTATCCGGAGACAAGGCTATCGAGCGGGACAATCCCCCATTCGCCTCGAACACGGTCGGCAGCGTGATCGTGTAGGCGATGTCGATGGCAGCGTAGGGCGGATCGATCGCGGTGACCCCGGCCGTGTGCGCGACATAGGCGCGACCGGTAAGCGAGTCGAATGCAATCGCATGCGTCTGCGCGGTGCCGAAATTGCCCGGCATGCTGAGGATCTCGGATGCGACCGAGAACTCCGACAGTGGCGTCGGCACTACCCACAGTTTGCTGCTGTTGACGCCCAGGGGTACCGTGCCACTTGCAAGCAGGACATGACTGCCGGCCGGATTGACGATCAGCGTCCCTAGCCCTTTGTAGTCCGTATTGTTGGCTCCGCCCGGGTTGAACGATGCGATCAGACTCGCCGTGGCGATGTCGATGATGTCGACGCCAACTCTCGGTGTCTGGAACCCGGGAATCTTGCCGGCCACGGCCATGGTTGATCCGATCAGAGTGAACCCGTGTGGATTGATCACATCGGGCAGGGTCGGAAGGACGTAGATCGGGGTCTGTCCGTCGATACCGGCACCGAGATCGGGGAATACGACCAGCGCGGAAGGCCCCGACACATCGTCGCCGGTCGAAAAGACCAGCTCCTGGGCGGAAGCGGATACGGCGACGAGAATGCTCCAGATTAGAGCACTCCTCATGGCGAATTCGCGCGTTCTCATTCTGGCGCTCGCATCGTGGTCACCTTCTTGCCGAAATAGTCGATGCGTGCGGGCACGCCGTTTAAGGCAACGCTGATTAAGTGGCACAACCGTCATGGCATTCAGAAGGTTCGCCAGTCGTGCTGCGTGGCGAAGTGAAGGCTGGTTGCCTTGACAAGCCGCGCAGTGCGGCTGGCGGACCTTCTGGATGCCACCTGTTTTAGTAAAAACAATCGGTTAGGCGATACCTGTCTGCGCGCATTTCTTTGTTGCGCTGCCTTGAAGGACGGCCAGTCCATCAGCGTCAGCGCGCCGCGATCTGCACGCAGACAGGTGTCGTGACGGCTGCGCCACTTAATCAGCGTTGCCTTAAGCTCATCCGAACCTGTCCATTCGTCGCATGGCCACGTGATCAACGTTTGACGGACTAGCGCACACTCTTGAACGTATTGGTCAGACCAAGATCGAAGTCCGCATCGACTTTGGCGCCGTCCATCGCGCTGTCATCGATATGCAGCTTGCCGGCGAGGTGATCGGGCGTGTTCGTGGTCAGAGTGAAAGCTCCGCCATCCGTGCCGCCGGAGTATTGCGCACGCTCGCCGTTCAGACGCACGGCGTAGCCGAGGTGGGATGCTTCGCTGTAGTCGACCATGGCACCATCGGTCAGCGCGGCATCGGCGCATGAAAGGGTCTTGCAGGCCTTGATCGCGGCGCCGATGTCGGCGCTCGAAAGATACAGGCGCAGGATGCTTGCGTTGGAGTCCATTTCATCCGGGCTGCGCACCATGTAGGCGTGCTTTATCGCAGCCGAGAACGATTTCAAGGCAACCGTGCCGGAAACCTTGTCGGCGGCGAAGGCGCCGGTCGAAGCGAGCAGCAGCAATCCCAGAAACACCGTCTTTGAGGCACACGTGTTCATGATCAACTCCTGAATGGGCAGAGAGAGCGAATGAATCAACCCGACGGCAACAGGCGCTTTCTGTATCCGCCCGATCCGCTGTCCGCAAGACAAACGTAAAGGGGCGGGAAAAGGGATCATCGGTGCCTGCGGTTTTCGCATGCCCGGCTGGAATTGCGGGCTGTGGGATCGCGCCTCAGTCCGGCTGCTTGACCAGCATCGAGCGTGCTTCGTCGATCCGCGGGTCCCCGGAAGCGAGAAACTCTGTGCGGATCGATAGGGCCTCGGTCGCGAGCCGGCGCGCCTCGGCTCGCGTCTCCGGTTTCATCGCCAGCAAGCGTGCCAATTCGAGGCGCGTGGTCGCTGCCCACGGGTGCTCGGCGCCGGGAATGTATTCGAAGGACTTCAATGCGCCGCGCAATTCGGCAATCGCAGCGGTGCGATCTCCGCCATCGCGCAGGGCGAGCCCGAGGTAATGATGGCTCAGCGCGGTGTAGCGACTGTGCTCGCCCGTATCGCGGCGCGCTCGCTCCAGTCCATCACGCTCGATCGCGACAGCGGCTTGCGGGTCGCCGCCTAGTCGCTGTAGTTCGCCACGCCATTGGTAGAGCGAATAGTCGTCGTCCTCACCTCGTTTTGCATCGACAGCCTGCACCTCATCCAGCTGCACGCGCGCCTGATCCAGGCGGCCACGAAGCAGATTGACGGTACCGAGGCCGGCCAAGGCAGCCTGGGCGCCGGGAAATTCGCGTCCATAGCGGCGCGTCCAGATCTGCAGTGATCTGGACAAGACATCTTCTGCGCCGGCCAGATCGCGCAATTCAATGAGGACCATGCCGAGATTGATCAGCGTTCCGGCCAGGGCGGGATCATCCGCTCCGGACTGCTCGCGCTGCGATTTCGCGGCGCTTTCAAGCAGTTCGCGTGCCTGCCTGTAATGGCCCAGGTGATACTCGGTCAATCCCAGGTTGCCACGATCGTTGAGCACGCGCGGATGGTCCGGTCCAAGCGCGGCCAGATCAATCGCGAGCCCGCGTTGCGCCTCCGCTAGCGCCTCGCCGAAATGCGAGCCACTGCGCATGACCATGGCCAGATTGCCGTGCAGCAGACCGACGCGCGGACTGTCGCCGCCCTGGCTCAGCGTCATCAGGCGCAGCGACTCGCGATAATCGACTTCGGCCTGATCAAGGCGCTTTAGCCCCCACGCAGCGCTGCCAGCGTTCCACAGGCTGTCGGCCAGCAAATAGGAATTAACCGGCTCGCGTCGGGCCAGCGCCACCGCCGCATCGGCGAGCTTCCCGGCCTCGGCGAAATCACGGCGCGACACGGCGATCTTGCTGCGTGCATTCAACACGCGGGCGCGATCGGGCACCTGCGCTTCGGAACTGCCCTGCAACTGCAAGTCAGCATCATCCACGGCGGCGCTCGCGGCATCGAGCTCGCCGAGTTCGCGCAGCGTATTGGCGAGGTCGATCCCGGCTTGCGCGCGACGCAGCGGTGTATCGACTCCCTGCTTGAGTGCGGACACAGCCTGCTGCTGCAAATCGCGCGCCTGGGCATACAGACCGAGTTGCGAGTAGATGCGTCCAAGCACTGCCTGCAATTCCGCCTTGAGTGCAGGATCATCCTGGGTTTCGGTCTGCAGCCGGTCGCGGCCGCGATCGAGCAGCTCGCGCACGCTGATCGCCCTGCCCTTGGCTTCGGTAGGATCGACCGCACTGAACAGACTGAACAGGAAGTTCTTTACCGCCAGGGTGGCTTGGGCCTCATGCGCCGTGCGCCGCGCGGCAAGCGCCAGACCCACGGCACTGCCGAGCATGACAAAGGCGAGCACGGCAGCCGCAGCCACGGCCAGCGCATTGCGACGCGAAAATTTGCGCAGCCGATACAGGATGCTGTCGGCACGCACGGCGATCGGACGATGCTCCAGGTGGCTGCGTACGTCGTCAGCGAATGCCTGCACGCTGGCATAGCGCTCGGCCGGATCCTTTTTCAGTGCCTTCGCGACGATGATCTCGAGGTCGCCGCGCAGCAGCGCGGGCAGACGCTCGGGCGTGGACTGACGAGCGCTGGCTATCGACGCCAGGTCATCCGATGCCTCGAAAACCGACAGCAGCCTCGGTTCGCCATCGACGACCGCGCGCGCGAGTTGCAGCGGACTGGATTGGGTGCTGCCATGGGGCCGGCGCCCGCTGAGCAAGCCAAAGAGGATGACGCCCAGCGCGTAGACATCGGTCGCGACCGTGATCGAGCCGCCGATGATCTGCTCAGGCGCCGCGTGACCCGGCGTGAGCGCCGCAAGCGCTTCGCCGGTCATTTGCGCATGGTCGGCAGCATCGGCTTCGAGCAGCTTGGCAATGCCGAAATCGAGCAACTTCACCTGGCCATCGCCGATGACCAGGATGTTCGAGGGTTTCAGGTCGCGGTGCACAATGAAATGGGCGTGGGCGTGGGCGACCGCTGCGCAGACCTGCAGGAAAAGGCGCAGGCGCGCGGCCAGATCAAGCCGATGCGCGTCACACCAGTGATCGATGCGCTCGCCGTCCAGATATTCGAGCACGATGTAGCGCTGGCCATCAGCGCCGAAACCCGCATCGAGCATCATCGCGATATGCGGGTGGGTGAGACGCGAAAGGATGCGGCCCTCCTGGGAAAAACGCTCATTCGCGATCACGTCGGCCACCGCGCGGCGCAACATCTTTATCGCCGCCAGCCCCTCATGCTGACCATCGCTGCGCCGTGCAAGCCAGACCTGACCCATGCCGCCGCTACCGAGCACGCGCTCGAGGATCCAGGCACCGACACGCTGCCCACCTTGCTCGTGCTCGATCGCGGACGCTTCCGTCGATATCGCGTCGTGCACCGCGTCACCAGACAGGAACATGACTTGAGCAGCATCCTGGTCGGCACGGATCAATGCCCGCAGGCGTGCGTGCATGCCGGCATCCACGCTGGCGATACGATCGAGAAATCCGCTGCGTGCCGCGGCGTCGAGGTCGCACCACTGCGCGAAAAGTTCGAGCGCTGGATCCCGGCTTTGGCCGGGCTGCGGATCGATGTCGGTCATGTGCCGGCCATGGCATCAAACAGGAACGCGCGCGCCTTGCGCCAGTCGCGCCTGATCGTCGGTACCGACACCCTGAGAATGTCCGCGATTTCCGTCTCGGTCAGGCCACCGAAGTAGCGCAGCTCGATGATCTGGTGCGAGCGCGGATCGATCGTTTCGAGGGCTTCCAGTGCATCGTGCAATTGCTCGATGTTGTTCTCGCTGATATCGGCGCTGGCCTGACCGGTTGTCAGCGTCAGCATCACCTCACCGGCACCACGCTTCTGCGCCTTGCGTTCGCGCACGTAGTCGATGACCACCGCGCGCATGACCTTGGACGCATAGGCAAAGAACACGCTCCGGCCCGCATTGGCCACGGCGGGCTGGCCGGAAAATCGCAGCCAGGCCTCATGCACGAGGGAGGGCGCATCCAGCGACATCGTGCCGGAGCGGGCAAGCTGGGAGCGCGCCAGTTTCATCAACTCCGCATAGATCTGCGGCTGCAGATCGGCCTGCTGCGAACCTGGCACTTCGGGCAGCATCCCTTTTCGGTGCATGGGCATCTCCGGCGCCGTGGCCGCCATCGCGAAGCAGATGGATAGTAGCCCCACAGCCTTGGTCGTGAGCAAGTCCTGTTCCCGGGTGGAACCCGGTTGGTCTCGGCGACACTCGCCGGATCAGGCCGCATTGCACTAGCATCGACGCATGAACCCTGCGTCAAACCTGTTTCTGATCGGCCCGATGGGCGCTGGCAAGACTTCGATCGGTCGACGCCTGGCGGCACAACTCGGGCTGCGCTTTCTCGATCTCGATATCGAGTTCGAGACGCGCACCGGTGCGAGCATCGCCCTGACCTTCGAGATCGAGGGTGAAGCCGGATTCCGCAAACGCGAGAGCGATCTGCTCGGCGAGCTCGTTCACCAGCGCGGCATCGTGCTGTCGACGGGCGGCGGTGCCGTGCTCGATGCGCGCAATCGCGAACTGTTGCGCAACAATGGCTTCGTCGTCTGGCTGGATACCGATGTCGACACCCAGTTGCAGCGCCTGCACGCCGATCGCCTGCGTCCGCTGCTGCAGGGTGTGGATCGCCGCGAAAAGCTGCTGCACATGGCCGAACTGCGCAACCCGTTGTATGCCGAAACCGCTGACCTGCGCATCGGCGCATCGGGTTCCGACAACAGTGCGGCAACGGCCCGCCACGTCGGCACGCAAATCGCCAGAACCTGGCAATACCTTGAAACGGAACCCACCCATGATCGAGCTTGATGTCGCCCTCGGCGAGCGCAGCTATCCGATCCACATCGGCAGCGGCACCCTGCAACAAGCCTCGTGCTGGAGAGCGGCGATCCGTGGTCGGCATGCGCTGATCCTGAGCAATACCACGGTCGCTCCGCTGTACCTGGATCGCGTGATCAGTGGCCTTGATGGCCTTGTGCACAGCACGCTGATCCTCGAAGACGGCGAGCAATACAAGACCTTCGAGAACGCCGCGCGCGTGCTCGACGCACTGGCCCGGCTCGGCGCGAACCGCGATGCCACCCTGATCGCTCTCGGCGGAGGCGTGATCGGCGATCTGGGCGGATTCGCAGCCGCTTGCTGGATGCGCGGCATCGATTTCGTGCAGATGCCGACGACCTTGCTGGCCATGGTCGATTCCTCGGTCGGCGGCAAGACCGGGGTCAACCTGGCCGCAGGCAAGAACCTGGTCGGCGCGTTCCATCAACCGCGCGCGGTCGTGATCGATACCTCGACCCTGGCAACCTTGCCCGAGCGCGAATTCCTCGCCGGTCTCGCCGAAGTGATCAAGTACGGCGCAATTGGCGATGCGGCGTTCTTCGCATGGCTCGAAAAGCATGCGCAGGCCTTGCTCGCGCGAGAACCCGATGCACTCGAAGCGGCGATCGCGGCCAGTTGCCGGCACAAGGCCGGCGTGGTCGCCCGCGATGAACGCGAACTGGGCGAACGCGCCCTGCTCAATTTCGGACATACCTTCGGCCATGCCATCGAGGTCGAAGCCGGCTATGGCGAAATCCTGCACGGCGAGGCGGTGGCGATCGGCATGCAACTGGCCGCAAGACTTTCCAGCCGACTCGGGCTCGCCGATGCAGCGGATGCCGATCGGCTGCACGCCCTTTTGATGCGCTTCAACCTGCCGACCCGGATTCCGCCCGACCTTGACGCTTCGCGCCTGCTCGAACGCATGCGTCTGGACAAGAAATCGGTCAGCGGCCAATTGCGCCTGATCCTGTGGCGCGGCACAGGCAAAGCCGAAATCGTTGCCGGCGTTGCCGAGACGCTGATCAAGGAAGTGCTGGCCAATGGCTGAGCATGCGCCAAAGTCGTGATTCAACATCGAGCTGTCGCGATTCAGCGAAGCGGGTGCAATGCAGGCTAAAATCGCGGTATGCGCATCTACATGCAAACACGGGCGGATGTCGCTGAATCGCCCCGCTTCTATCAGCTCTCGCTGCAGCAGGATCTGCTCGGCGGCTGGACCTTGTATCGCGAGTGGGGCCAGGAAGGCGCGCGTTCGAGCCTCAAGCGTGAGGTCTACCTTGACCATGACAGCGCCATCAACGCATTCGAGAAAGCCCGCGACCTGCAGGTCAAACGCGGTTTCCGCATCGTCTTCAGCCAAGGCATGGACAACAGTCGTGCGCATTAGGGCAACGCTGATCGCCACCGCCTTGTCGGGCCTCATGGTGATGGCGCACGCATTTGAGCCGGGCCACGAACGCATCTGCACACCGTCGGCCGATGGGCAAACCTTCGAATGCCGCGACAAATCGGCCGGCACAGAAGCAGAATCGCCGGCGAAAGACGTTGCAAGTGTTGCCACAGCATCAACGGCGGCAGTCGCACCCAGCGCAAACCCGACGTCTGCCACAAACTCACCCACTCCTGCGCCAAAGCCGGCGGCAAGCAAGCTGCCGAATTACCTGAGGCAAGACTCCCCGACTGTCGCGCCAAAATTCGATGGCGCGCCCGCGACCACGATTGACGAACGACCGGCCAGCACCGGGCAAGCGGCTCGCGATGATCAATCCGCCACCGCCGCGGATGCATCGCCAGCGAAAGCTCAGGCGCAGCCGTTCGAACCGGCCGATGCCAATCAGGTGCAAGGGGTCGTTGAGCCTGCCGCCGAACCCGCGCAACAGCGTATCGCCGAGCCTGCGCCCACGCCCACGCCAGCGTCACAGACCGCAGCAACGCCAGCATCGAACCCGGATGTTTCTCGCGTGATGGAGGAATCCGCACCGCTCGCACCGTCAGCGCCGGCTTCACGCACAGAATCCGCAGGTGTGCAGGATGCCGGCGCATTCCGAACACTGCCGGCCGGTCACTACACCCTGGTTCTCGCCAGCGTGCGTGATCCCGCTGCGCTTGGGCCCCTGATCAGCGCCCTCGACGCACAGTCCAGCCAGCTCTACCTGCTCAAACTCGGCATGCCCGATGGCGACTGGTACAGCCTGTGCTGGTCCGACTTCGCCGATATCGAGACGGCGCGCGCGGCGCGTGCCGATCTGCCCGCCAATGCACCGATCAGCTCGGGCTGGCCGCGCCGGATCGGCTTGCTGCAAAAAGAACTTGCCCGCTGAACCCCTGGAGTTGTCCGTGACCGAACACCGTTTCCTGCGCGCGCTCAGGCGCGAGCCCGTCGACACCACGCCCGTATGGATCATGCGCCAGGCCGGTCGCTACCTGCCCGAGTATCGCGCCACGCGCGAGCGCGCCGGCAGTTTTCTGGCCCTGGCGAAAACACCCGAGCTGGCCTGCGAAGTCACCCTGCAACCGCTCGAACGCTTCGATCTGGATGCGGCGATCCTGTTCTCCGACATCCTGACCATTCCCGATGCCATGGGCCTTGGTCTGCATTTCATCGACGGCGAAGGTCCGAAATTCCATCATCCGCTGCGCACTCGCGAGGCGATCATGAAGCTCGGTGTGCCGGATCCGGAATCCGACCTGCGCTACGTCACCGATGCGGTGCGCCTGATCCGTCGCGAACTCAACGAGCGCGTGCCGCTGATCGGTTTCTCGGGCAGCCCGTGGACGCTGGCCTGCTACATGATCGAAGGCGGCGGCTCGTCGAATTTCTCCAGCGCCAAGGCGCTGATGTGGGACGATCCAAAGACCCTGCATCACCTGCTCGACGTCAATGCGCGTGCCGTCATCCGCTATCTCTCCGCACAGGCCGCCGCCGGCGCACAAGCGCTGATGGTGTTCGATACCTGGGGCGGCATGCTCGCTCCGGATCAGTTCATTGAATTTTCGCAGCGTTACCTGACCTCGATCGCGCAGTCGCTGAAATCCGATCCGGTCACCCGCGACATTCCACTGATCCTGTTTTCCAAGGGCGCCAACGGGCATCTCGAAGGTCTCGCCGACAGCGGTTGTGATGCGCTCGGCGTGGATTGGACCATTCGACTGTCCGAGGCACGTGCGCGGGTCGGTTCACGTGTCGCCCTGCAGGGCAACCTCGACCCGGCCACGCTGGCGGCGAATCCGCAGGCGATCCGCACGGCGGTCAAGGCGACGCTCGACAGTTTCGGCGAAGGTCCCGGCCATGTCTTCAACCTGGGCCATGGCATCACCCCGGATATCGATCCCGCGCATGTCGCCGTGCTGGTTGATGCCGTGCACGAATTCGGCAAGCGCTGACCGATGCGTATTTTCCGCTGTGCTTTGCTTGGCGCCCTGCTTTGCGTCGCCTCGATCGGCTCAGCCGATGAGTTGCCGACCGCCAGTGCCCCCGTCGACATCGGCACGCTCGAAACGATCGTTGTCAGTGGCGAGCAGCCGGGTCCCGGCCTGTGGAAGGTCAGCAAGGGCGAGCATGTGCTGTGGATCCTCGGCACGCTGAGTCCGTTGCCGGAGAAGATGACCTGGGTCGCGAACGAGATCGACGCGACGATCGCCAGTTCGCAACAGGTCATTCTCGGTCCCGCCGCGAGTATCGACATCAAGGGCGGCATGCTCCGCGGCATCTTCCTGCTGCCCTCGCTGATGAGTGCGCGCAACAATCCCGGCAAGGAAAAGCTGGTCGATGTCGTGCCTGCGGATCTGTACGCGCGCTGGACATTGCTCAAGGGCAAATACATCGGCAAGGATGACGGCATCGAGAAGCGCCGGCCGATATTCGCCGCGCAGGAACTTTACGCCGAGGCAATCAAGCGCTCGGGACTCTCGCTCGACAACGATGTCGGCAAGGCCGTACAAAAAGCAGCCAAGCGCAGCAAGGTCGAGGTCGTCGACCCACGCATCGAGTTGCGCATCGAGGCGCCCGGCGCGGCGGTCAAGGAGTTCAAGAAGTCCGCACTGGATGATCTCGATTGCTTCGCCAAGACCATGAGCCGCCTTGAAACCGATATCGAGGCCATGAAGCTGCGCGCCAACGCCTGGGCACTGGGTGATATCGAGGCCCTGCAATCGATGCCCTACACCGACCAGATGCAGGCTTGCGCCGACGCCATGCTCAAGGCCAGCGTCGCCGAGGAACGCGGCTTTGGCGATCTGCGCGAGCGGCTTGCCACGGTCTGGCTGGATGCGGTCGAAACCGCCCTGGACAAGAACCGAAGCACCTTTGCGATGCTGCCGCTGCGCCACCTGCTCAGCGACGATGGCCTGCTCGCCCGTCTGCGCGCCCGTGGATATTCGGTCGAGGCGCCCGAATAGCGATCGACGCCAACGCATTGTTTGGCGCCAGCAGCCTGTCGGACTCAACTCGGCTGGGCTGCTAGACTCCCGCGCAGACGCAAGGGGAAGCGCATGCAGGACGGGGAACCAGGCAGCGGGATGACGCGGCGCCAATTGCTGCGCATGATCGGCGTGAGCGGCGGCAGTGCCGCGATGTATCAGGCGATGACCAGCCTTGG
The DNA here is from genome assembly GCA_016721015.1 of Lysobacterales bacterium. GTDB lineage: Bacteria > Pseudomonadota > Gammaproteobacteria > Xanthomonadales > Rhodanobacteraceae > Dokdonella. The sequence continues at coordinate 108,346 of JADKJL010000004.1, read as the reverse complement.
TCTCGCCGCCGAATCGAACTTCAACGGCGTGCCCGATCTCGGCGCGGCACCGAAAGGCACCTCGGTGCTGATCCTCGGTGCCGGCATCGCCGGCATGGTTGCCGCCTTCGAGCTGCGCAAGGCTGGCTATTCGGTACAGGTGCTCGAATACAACGCCCGTGCCGGCGGTCGCAACTGGAGCTTGCGCGGCGGCGACAGCTACACCGAACTTGGCGGCGAAACCCAGCATTGCGGATTCGATCCCGGTCTCTACATCAACCCCGGTCCATGGCGGCTGCCGTATCACCATCGCGGCATTCTCGGCTACTGCAAACAGTTGGGCGTCCCGCTCGAAACCTTCGTCCAGATCAACTACAACGCGTGGATCCACGGCAGCAAGGCCTTTGGCGGCAAGCCACAACGCTATCGGACGATCCGCGCCGATTACCACGGCCATATTGGCGAGTTGCTGGCCAAGGCGACGTCGACCGGCAAACTGGATGCCGAACTGACCCACGAAGATCAGCAGAAGCTGCTCGCTTCGCTGCAGTGGTGGGGCGCTCTCGACAAGAACTACAAGTTTAAAAAAGGATCCGAAAGCAGCGACCGGCGAGGTTTCGATCGCGATCCTGCCGGCGGACTCAAGGGCAAGCCTGAACTGTCGACGCCGATCGGACTCGGCGATCTGCTTGAATCCGGCCTGTGGCAGGCATTGCCGATTGGCGACATCTACGAGCTGCAGCAGAGCTTGCTGCAACCGGTCGGCGGGATGGGACGTATCGGCGAGGCCTTTGCCCGCGAGCTCGGATCCTTGATCCGCTATCAGGCCAAGGTCGTCGACATCCATCAGGATGAAACCGGCGTGCGTGTCAGCTTCGAAGACACCGGCAAACCGGGGAGCCGCCATGAGGTACGAGCGGACTGGTGCGTGTGCACGATTCCGCTGTCGATACTCGGCGAAATCCCGATCAACGTCGGCCAGCCGATGGCGAATGCGATTGCCGCCGTTCCCTACGCCTCATCGGTGAAGATCGGCCTGCAGTTCAAGCGGCGCTTCTGGGAAGAGGATGACCAGATATTTGGCGGCATCAGCTACACCGACCTCCCGATCGGCAATATCAGCTACCCCAGTCATGGCTACCATGGCAATGGCAAGGGCGTGTTGCTGGGCGGCTACCTGTACGGACCGGATGCGATGCGCTTCACCGCCATGACACCGGCGCAGCGCATCCAGGCGGCCGTCGCCCAGGGCAGCCAGATCCACCCGCAATATCCCGCCGAATTCGACAATGGGATCTCGGTCGCCTGGCATCGATCACCGTTCACGCTTGGCTGTTTCGGCATGTGGACGGACGCCATGCGCGAACAACACTACGAGAATCTCTGCCAATTCGACGGCCGCATCGTTCTCGCTGGCGAGCATGCCTCGTATCTTCCGGCATGGCAGGAGGGCGCCGTGACTTCGGCGCTCGATGCCATCGATCGGCTGCACCGGCGCGCGCTCGAAAAAGGAGCCAGGGCATGAACACATCCGCGCTTGCCAGGCTGGCTTCAATCGGAATGCTGTGTGCAGTGCTACCCGCACTGGCCGCGAGCGCCGGAACAGCGGCCGGTGCCGATCCGGCCGACAACGGCATGCTCGGCACAACCGATGGCATGCAGATCTACACGCAGATTTGCCAGGGCTGTCACATGTCCGAGGGACGCGGCGCGATCGGCGCGGGCTACTACCCCGCATTGGCCGGCAATCCGAATCTGGCTTCGTCGAATTACATGGCCGTGACGATCCTCAACGGGCGTCGCAACATGCCTTCGTTCGTGCATGTCGAACACCCGGAATTCTTCTTTCCGACCACATGGTTGAGCGACACCCAGATCGCCAACGTCATCAACTATGTGCGCAGCCATTTCGGCAACCACTACGACAATCCGATCAACCCGGCCGAAGTCGCAGCCTTGCACACAAAGGAGTCCAAACCATGAAATCGCAAACAGTCAGCTTGCGCCTGTTGTCCCTCCTGCTGCTGGTGCCCGCGGTTGCAAGCGCGGCTGATGTCATCCGCCACAAATTGCCGAACAGCACATTTCCGATTGCCGCCGCGGTCGAGGTGCCAGCCGGCAAGACCCTCGTCTATCTGAGCGGCAAGGTTCCTTCAGTGATCGACAGCAAGGCGGCGAACGACAGCGTGGCCGCCTATGGCAATACCGAAGCACAGACCGTCAGCGTGTTGAACGCAATCCGCGATCAGCTCAGCGGGCTCGGCCTTGGTCTCGGCGATGTGATCAAGATGCAGGTCTTCCTCGTTGGCGATCCGGCCAACTCCGGGCGAATGGACTTCGCCGGCTTCATGAAGGGCTACACGCAATTCTTCGGCACCAGGGAACAGCCCAATCTCCCGGTGCGGTCGGCCATGCAAGTCGCCGCCCTCGCCAACCCGGGATTCCTCGTCGAGATCGAAGTAACCGCCGTGCGCCGCTGAAAGTTCAGGGGTCACCCGCTTCCGGCAATTCCAGCAATCCACCGCACAGCGCAATCAGCCTGAAGGTCGTGCAACCGATTTCGCCAGCCATGGCTCCATGGTTGCCTCAAGCACCGCGGCCTTGATCGGCTTGCGCAGAAAACCGTCCATGCCGGCGGCGGTGGCCTGGGCTTCCTCGTCGCCGGTGGCGCGTGCGGTGATCGCGATGATTGGCACGTGCCGACCGGTCTCACGCTCGCGTTCGCGCACAAGCCGGGTCAGTTGCAGACCATCGATGCCCGGCAGATCGAGATCGACGAGAGCCAGGTCGATATCGGACTTGCTCAGGTTCGCCAGCGCGGCAAGACCCTGTGCTGCGTGCGTCGCCCGGTGACCTTTCGCTTCCAGCATTCCACAAAGGACCGCGGCGATGGTCGAATCGTCCTCGACCACAAGCACATGGGCGGTTCGGCTATCACGGATTGCGGTTGCCGACCCAGCACCGAACCCTGACGGTTCACCGCTGCGGGGGCGCGAACGACGCTCGATCTGCCCGCCCGCCACAGGCTCGTCAAGCGGCAGGTCGACGGTGAAGCGACTGCCCTCGCCGGGCGTACTCTCGACCGCGATGCGTCCGCCCATCAGTTCGACCAGCTCCTGACAGATCGCCAGACCGAGCCCGCTGCCGCCAAAACGCCGCGCCAGTTCCGAGGATTGCTCGAAACGCCCGAACACACGTTCGCGCATTTCGGCATTCATGCCGGGGCCGGTATCGATGATCGTGAACTGGATCCCGGCGTTGGCGGGGTTCGCCAGCTTCAGGGTGATCCGGCCATGCTCGGTGAACTTGATCGCATTGTTGACCAGATTGAACAACACCTGCTTGATGCGCAGCGCGTCGCCGACAACCCATTCCGGCACCGTACCGTCGACTTCCATGTGCAACTCGAGGCTCTTTTTCTGCGCCAGCGGTTCCTCGAGTTCGACTACTTCGCGCATCAACCGGGCTGGCTGCAGCGGACGATGATCGAGCTGGAACTTGCCGGCCTCGATGCGGGCGAGGTCGAGACTGTCGTTGACCAGGCGCAGCATCAGGTCGCCGGAGCGGCTGATCGCTTCCGCATAGCCGCGCTGCTTTTCATCGAGTGCGGTGCCGCGCAACAACTCGGCCATGCCGAGTACGCCGGTCATCGGCGTGCGAATTTCGTGGCTCATGTTGGCGAGAAACGCGGACTTGGCATCGGCCACCTGCTCGGCGGCCCGGCGTTGTTCATCGGCCAGGGCCATCGAATGACGCTGGTCGACACGATGTCGCCATCCCCGAAAGGCGATTCCGACCAGGAGCACGCCGATCAAGAGATAGCCGAGGTAGGCCCACGGCGTCAGCCAGGGTGCCGCGGCGACCTCAATTGGAATCGCGATGGTGGTCGGACTCCAGACTCCGTCCGCGTTCGCCGCACGCACCTGCAATCGATAGTGGCCGGCCGGCAACTGCGAGAACACGCGCTCGCCACGCGCGCCGGTATCGACCCATTCGGTGTCGAAGCCATCGAGTTTGAATCGATACTGGTTGCCGCCGGGATTGAGGAATGACAACACGCGCGCCTGCACGGACAGGTCCTGGTCGCCATGCAGCAGGGTGATCGGTTGGCTGGCATCGAGCTCGCGCCGGCTGCCCTCCCGCCGGATCGACATCGCTGTCAACTGCAACGGCGGGGCTGGCGAATCGAGCGAAATGGCAGCCGGATCGAAGGCGACCACGCCGGCCCGGGAACTCGCGTAGATCGTGCCATCCCGCGCAACCGCAAAATCGCCGATCAATTCCGCGCTCGGCAGGCCATCGCGCTCGCTGAACTGGCGAATGCTTCGGTCGTCTGCGGAAACCCGCCAGAGTCCGCGCTGGCTGGCAACCCAGACGCTGTGATCCGCCGTCACATGCAAGGCACTGACCTGCATCGCCGGCCAGCCTCGCGCGCTGGTGAGCTGTTCGGCCAGATGCAAGAATCCATCTTTCCATTCGTAGCGCTGGAGTGCGCCAAGCCGATGCAGCCAAAGAGAATCCACGCCGTCGAAAGTCAACGCATGCACCGCGTCGGATGGGGAGCCCGGCACTTTCTCGAAACGATCCGTAGCCGCGATGTAGCGCTCAACGCCACTCGATGTGGATATCCATGGCTGCCCGTCGCCATCGAATGCGAGGTCGGAGATGTCGCCATCGGCCAGTGTGCCCAGCGCTTTCGACCAGGTGTGGATGCGCAGGGCCCCGGGCTCGATGCGGGCAACACCGCCCCCGCGCACGCTGGCCCAGAGCGCACCATCCGGCGCGCGCAACAGGCGATTGACAAAACCACGTGGCAAGGCCTCCGCCGAATCGTCGGCCACGGCCAACTCGATCATGGAACCGTCACTCAGCGCGTAGCGACGGATACCGCGCTGATGTCCCACCCATAGCTGATCGCGAATCTGGAGCAGGGAGCGCAGTTGGCTTCCCTTCGCCGCAAGCCGAGCTCCGTGCTGGACCACCTCGCCAGTCACGCCATCGATGCGATCGAGGCCATCGCGCCCGCTGCTGACCCAGATGCCGCCATCGTCGGCGACACTGACCCCTTCGGAATGCGTGTGCAAGAGACTTTTCGACTCGCCCGCACGATGCCGCCAGACCGCGAAATTCTGCCAGCGCGCGGGCAGGCGCGCGATTCCGGCGTCGAACATCGCCACCCACAGCCCGCCCTCGCGATCGCGCAGCACATCCATGACCCGCGAGGAAGGCAACTCGCCAGGCAAGGCATCGCTGCCCCCGTAACGATGCTGCTCAGGGCCAAGCAGATGCAGCAAACCGCCCGTTGTGCCGAACCAGTAGCGATCGGCAGAGGCGCTGACCATGGCCATGGTCGGCATGCGTGCCGGAAAATCGACGACAGGCGCGACCGTGCGCAGGTCGTTGGCCACCCGAGCCACGCCAAATTCCGTGCCGACCAGCATGTTGCCATCGGCCTGCGCGCGCAGGCTGCCGATCGAGAGGCTCTCGGCCTTGCCTTCAAACGGCGGCAAGGCGACGTGCACGATGCGGCCGTCGGCCTCGCGCACATCGAGGCCATTGTCGGTGCCGATCCACAGGCGTCCCAACGCATCGCCAGCCAGACTCATCACGGTCGTCGAGCGCAGGCTGTCGGGATTTTCCGCATCGTGTTCGATGCGTTCGAAACCGCCATCGTCACGCAGGCGGTTGAGACCGCCAAGATAGGTGCCGACCCAGATTGTGCCGGCGTTGTCCTCGGCAATCGTGAACAGATCGTCGCTGCTCAGGCTGTGCGGATCCTTGGCGTCATGGCGGTAACGTCGAAAATGGCCGTCGGCAAGCTGCTCGTTGAGCCCAGCCGCCTCTCCACCACACCAGACGCGTCCCTTGCGATCGATGAGCAGGGCCGAAACATCATTGCTGGCCAGTGACGTATCGTCATCCGGATCATGCCGCCAGACCCGGAACTCCAGGCCGTCGTAGCGCGCCAGTCCATCGCGCGTGCCGATCCAGATGAAACCATCGCTGCCCTGACGCAACGCGTAGACCTCGCTGGAGGGCAGGCCATCGGCAACGCGCAGCAACTCGAACCACGGTTCCGCCGGCGGGGGTCCGGCGTACCCGCGCGTCACGAGCAGACAGACCGCGATGAAGAATCCGATTCGTCCCATGATCCGACCCCTCCCAGGTTGTCGGTGATGTTGCCACGCGATCCGCATGGGCGACCAGCAATTCGGCTCCACACGATAGAATCCGGCTCATGTCGCGATCCCGTCTACCCCTGCGCCTGATCCTGCTCGGCCTGCTCGCCATTGCGGTGGTGGTTTTCATCTGGCTGGCGATCGGCATGATCAACGGCCTGCTCGAATTCCACGAGCGTCTGCTTGCGCTGCCCGTGCTCGTGCGCATCCCGTTGATTGTCGTGGTCACGGCGGCGTTCAGCGGCATCGTCTGGCTGGCCTGGAAGTTGTTGCGCCCGACAACGCGGCGCTCGCGATCGCGCGACAAGGCAGTCATCCCTGACCGGCAATCGATCGAAACACGAGTGGCTGAACTTCGCCAACGTGACGCCGATGCGGGCAGTCTCGAACAGGAATTGATCGAACTCGACCGACGACGCCTGAGCGGTGAATGCCATGTCGCCGTCTTCGGCGAGATCAGTACCGGCAAGTCGAGCCTGATCCGGGGCCTGGCGGTGGAAGCCTCGCCCGAGGTCGACGTGGTCGGTGGCACAACCCGCTGGGTCAGACATTTCCAGGGCACGTTGCCCGATGGTCGCGAGCTGATGTTGGCGGACATGCCCGGCACCGGCGAGGTTTCCGGTCAGCAGCGCGAGCAATTGGCCCGCGACGAAGCCTTGCGTGCGCATGCCGTTGTCTATGTCGTTTCCTCGGACCTGACCCGCGCCCAGGATGCCGAACTGCGCTGGCTGGCCGGATTCGGCAAGCCGCTGATTCTGGCCCTGAACAAGATCGATCTGTTCGACGAAGCCGAGCGGGCGGCCTTGCTCGAAACATTTGCCAAACGATACACCAGCGTCTGCCGGGCCATTGTCGGCATCAGCGCGGGCGGCAGCGAACATTTTGATCGTCGCCTTGCCGACGGCCGCATCGAACAGGTCACGCGTGAACGCCAGGCGGAAATCAATGGCCTGCTCGATGCCTTGATGGAAATCACCTCCGCTGGCATCGCGGCGCTGGAACCCGGCCGCGAAGCCGCCGTGCTGGCCAGTGTCGACCAGCGCAGCCACGTCCTCGCGCGCAGAATCGCCGTGCGCGAATCCGAAGCCACAGTGATTCGCTACACGCGCCGCGCCGTGGTCGGCGCGATGGCTGCGGTCGCGCCGGGCAGCGACATCATCATCCAGGGCGCACTCGGCACCGCGATGGTGCGCGAACTCGCCCGCATCCACGACGTTCCAGTGCGCGAACTCGATGTCGAAAATCTGCTTGCCCGACTCGGCCTGACCATCCGCAACACCACAGCGATCGTGCTGGCGATCGCCGGCAATGCGCTGAAAGCCTTCCCGGGGCTCGGCACGCTGGGTGGCGGCGTGCTGCATGCGATCGCCTACGGTCTGGCTTTCGATTCGCTCGGTCGGGCCATTTCCCTGACCCTTGCCGAGCACGCGCGTCTTGACCAGGCCGAGGCCGAGACGGCGATGCGCACCCTGCTCACCGAACCAAGTCGCGAGCGCGTCGAGCGTGTGGCCCGCGTCGTCATTGACAGCTTGCGCCGTCCTGACACCGACGTGGACGAGGGTGATTGATCGTGTCGCAAAGACAATCCATCTTCAGCACGTGGCTGGCGATACCCCTGCGAATTTGCCAAGCTCGCAGCATGTTTCGCCCGATCCTGCCCGCGTTCGCATTCGCCCCGCTGCTGGCGCTGGTAGCCAGCGGGCCCGTCCTGGCTTCGGGGGCGCAAACCTGGGTGCTGGATCCCGTGCACACCCAGATCGTGTTCTTCGCCGATCATCTCGGCTTCTCGCACGGCATCGGCCGACTAAAGATCAAGCAGGGCTGGTTCGTATTCGATGCCGAGGACTGGACGACGGCGCGCGCCGACGTGGTCATCGACATGACTTCACTCGACATGGGCGATGCCGACTGGACTGCGAAAGTTGCCGAACCTGCATTCCTCGATTCCGGCAACGCGCCGACGGCGCATTTCATCGGCCACACGCTGGAAAAGAAAACCGCCAATACCGGCATCCTGCACGGCGAGCTTTGGCTGCGCGGAATTCGCCGGGATGTCGATCTCGCCGTCGCTTTCAATCGCCAGGGCGGTGATCCGTACGCCTTCAAGACCAAGGCCGGTTTCAGCGCGACCACCACACTCGATCGGTTCGCATTCGGCATGACCCGATTTCGCGATGTCGTCGCCGGGCCGGTCGAGCTGCGCATCGAGGTCGAAGGCATTCGCAGCAATCGCAAGGAGATCGAAACCGATGCCATTGAAAAGCAATGATTCACGTTGGGGCGGCATCGCCCAGGGCCTGCACTGGCTGATGGCCCTGGCCATTCTCGGCAATGGCATTCTCGGTCTGGTCATGGTCGACATGTCGCGCGGCATGAGCAAACTCAACACCTTTGCCATCCACAAATCGATCGGACTGACCGTACTTGCCCTGCTGATCCTGCGCGTTTGCTGGCGCCTCTTCGACAAGAAGCCGCGCGACGAGCCGATGCCGCGCTGGCAACGCCTTGCCGCGCACGCCACGCATGGCCTGCTCTACTTGTTCATGCTCGCGATCCCGTTGAGCGGATGGCTCTACAATTCGGCACACGGCAATCCTCTGCAATGGTTCAAGTGGTTCAATCTGCCGGCGCTGATCGAGAAGAATGAGACCCTCGCCGAGACCCTCAGCGAGGTGCACGAGTCACTGTTCTGGATCCTCGTCGTCGTGCTCGTCGCCCACGTCGGCGGGGCGCTCGTTCATCACTGGTTCGAGCGCGACAACACCTTGTTGCGTATGCTGCCGTTTGCGCGCCTGCGCTCGCGGAACAAGGGAGACAATCCATGAAATCCATCGTTTGCCTGTTTGTCCTTTCCGCGATGTGCGGCCATGCGCTTGCCGCCGATTATCAGGTCGAAAAAGGCAGCACGCTGAGCTTCAGCGGCACCTTTCAGGGCGAGACCTTCAACGGCAGCTTCGGCAAGTTTGAAGCCCGGATATCCTACGACCCGGGCAACCTTGACGCATCGAAATTCGATGTCACCGTCGACCTCGCCAGTGTCACGACCGGCGACAAGGATCGCGATGCTGCCCTGCCCGGTTCGGAATTCTTCAATGTCGGCAAATTCCCGAGCGCGCATTTCGTGACCCGTCAATTCAAGCGCTCGGGTGACGAGGTGATTGCCGAAGGCACGCTGACCATCAAGGGTGTCGACCAGCCGGTCGACCTGGCCATCAAGTTCGATGCCAAGGATGCCGGCGCCTCGCTGGATGTCTCAACCGAGGTCAAACGACTTGATTTCGACATCGGCAGCGGCGATTACGCGGACACCTCGACGATCGCCAACGAAGTCGGGATCAAGGCGCATCTCGAACTCGGCGCGAAACGCTAGCGGCGGCACCGGCTCGTGACTTCCGCCGGAACCTGGTGGCAGCGTCTGCGCGGCCACCTCACGCGATCCGCGCCCGACGCCGGCTCACGCCGCACCGTTTCAGAAGATCATCACAGCCAGGCCGAGGAAAGCCTGCGCGCCCTGCTTGATGATCCGCAGGTGCCGGCGGCCGTGCGCAGTTCGCTCGCCGCCGACTTCAACCGTCTTGAAGCGATGCTCGGCAAGCTCGAGCGCGGTGAGTTGCATCTGGCCGTGTTTGGCCGCGTCAGTGTCGGCAAGTCGGCACTGGCCAATGCCCTGCTCGGCGAGAACGCGTTCGAGGTCGGCGTCCTGCATGGCACTACGCGCGAGGCATCACCACGACCATGGCAGGAAGTCGCCGGCAGCGGCGTGCACCTGATCGATACCCCCGGCATCGACGAACTCGATGGCGAAGCACGCGAGAGGCTTGCCGTCGAAGTCGCCGGCATCAGCGACCTTGTCGTCTTTGTCGTCGATGGCGACATGACCACGCGCGAACGCGATGCGCTGGTGGAACTGGCACGAACCGAGCGGCCCTTGCTGCTCGCCCTTAACAAGGCCGATCGCTACAACGATGACGAGCTCGCGCGCCTGCTCGCACGTCTGCGCGAACACGCTGCAGGCCTGGTCCAGCCCGAGGATGTGGTCGCCGTCAGCGCGCAACCGCCGCCGTTGCCTCGCATCTCGCTCGATGCCGATGGTCACGAGCAGGTCGAGATGATTCGCCAGGCAGCAAACATCGACGCCCTGCGCAATCGCCTGACCGATGTACTGACCCGCGAAGGTCGCACCTTGTCGGCGCTCAATGCGAGCCTGTTCGCCGGCCGCCTGACCGATGCCGTGGCCCGACGCATCGTCGTCGCCCGCCGCGAACTCGCATCAAAGGTCATCCGCCAGTACTGCATCGCCAAGAGTGTCGCCGTCGCGTTGAATCCCATTCCGGTCGCCGACCTGCTCGCCGCCGGTGCGCTCGATGCGGCCCTGGTCATGCACCTGGCTCGCGTCTATGGGCTGCCGATCACGCGCCGCGAAGCGGGCGGACTGATTGCCACGATCTGCGCCCAGCTGGCCGCGTTGATGGGCGCGATCTGGAGCATCCATCTGGTCGCCTCGGCACTCAAGGGCATCAGTGCAGGAATGTCGACCGTGCTGACCGCGACCGCCCAGGGCGCGCTGGCCTGGTACGCCACCGAGATCGTCGGCCGCGCCGCCGACCGCTATCTGGCCGCCGGAAAATCCTGGGGCGATCTCGGCGCCAAGCGCGTCGTCAGCGACATTGTCGCCAGCCTTGATCGCGATTCGATCCTGCGTGAGGCCCGCGCCGAAATCCTTCGCCGGCTGCGCTCACAAGATGCGGTCGATTCATGATGTGCACCTGGTTCGGGCGGATATTCAACGTGACTCGCCGAGAAAACGCCGAATCGCAACCTCATCGAACGGCCAATCGAGCTCTCGTCCACTTCCTGCGTGAAGCAACACCGGAACACGCGCACCGTAGCGCGATTCGAGAGCGCGATCGCCGTCAATCCAGATGCTGGAGAAATCCGGTGCAGACGCCGCCACCAGCAGGGCAATGGCTTCATCGCACAACTGGCAATCATCGCGCTGGTAGAGGATCAGAGACATTGCAGGCGCTCGGTCAATCATCGGGCTCGACAGCATATCGGCCGGGCTCCGTCCCGGCGAATTTGGATTGCGCTGGCGGAAAGCCCGCATCAGGTGCCCGGCGCAGAGAGCACCGCTCCATGCATTCCCGCAATCCTCCAACACGCGCGCGTCGGGCCCGCCTGCGCCAGCCAGAGTAGAATCGCGGCTTCTCGCCTTTCTGAAAGTCCTGCCCATGGCCGTCAGCGTTTTCGACTTGTTCAAGATCGGCATTGGTCCGTCGTCCTCGCATACTGTGGGGCCAATGCGCGCCGCCGCTCGCTTTGTCTCGCGCTGGCTCGATGAGCCCGGCGTGCTGCCCCGCGTGACCCGCATCCGTTGCGAGCTGTTTGGCTCGCTGGCCCTGACCGGACGCGGCCATGGCACCGACAAGGCGGTGCTGTGCGGACTCGAAGGTGCCATGCCGGATACGATTGATCCCGACTCGATTCCCGACACCTTGGCGCGCATCCGCGACAGCAGCCGTATCCGCTTGCATGGCAGCCATGAAATCGACTTCAACGAGAAGTCCGACCTGGTTTTCAACAAGCGCCAGAAGCTGCCCTATCACCCGAACGGCATGCGCTTTTCCGCCTTCGATGCCGACGCCAATGAACTGGCCACGCGTGATTATTATTCGGTTGGCGGCGGCTTTGTCGTCAATGCCGATGAAGCCGCGGTCGATCGCATCGTCGCCGATACCACGCCGCTGCCCTACCCGTACCACAGTGGCGACGAGTTGCTCGCGATCTGCGCGCGAACCGGCAAGACGATCGCCCAGGTGGTGCTCGAAAACGAAAAGTCCTGGCGCAGCGAGGCCGACGTTCGCGCCGGCTTGCTGACCATCTGGAAGGCGATGCAAAGCTGTGTCGCGCGCGGCATGCGCGAGGGCGGCACCCTGCCGGGCGGCCTGCACGTGAAACGCCGCGCCCCCGAACTGCTGGCCGGGTTGCATAGCCGCCCCGAGGAAGCCTTACGCGATCCCTTGACCATTCTCGACTGGGTCAACCTTTACGCGCTCGCAGTCAACGAGGAAAACGCCGCCGGTGGCCGTGTCGTCACCGCACCGACCAATGGCGCCGCCGGAATCGTGCCGGCCGTGCTGCACTACTACGAGCGATTTAGTCCGGCCGCGAACGAGGACGGCATCCTCAATTTCCTGCTTACGGCCGGCGCAATCGGCATCCTGTACAAGGAAAACGCTTCGATCTCGGGTGCCGAAGTGGGCTGCCAGGGCGAAGTCGGCGTGGCCTGCTCGATGGCCGCAGGCGGCCTCGTCGCCGCTCTCGGCGGCACGGTTTTGCAGGTCGAAATGGCCGCCGAAATCGGCATGGAACACAACCTCGGCCTGACCTGCGACCCGATCGGTGGCCTCGTCCAGATTCCGTGCATCGAACGCAATGCAATGGGTTCGGTCAAGGCGATCAACGCCCAGCGCATGGCCATGAAGAGCGATGGCAAGCACCACGTCTCACTCGACAAGGTGATCAAGACCATGCGCGAAACCGGCCGCGACATGGGCGACAAATACAAGGAAACCTCGCGCGGCGGCCTCGCCGTGAACGTGATCGAGTGCTGACGCCGGAATCCGCATCCCGACGGGATTCATTGCCCGGATCCGCATCGCGGCTCGCTGATTGTCTGCAGCAATAGCAGGTCTGCAAAGACCAAACTGAAGGCGACAAAACCCGCATTCTCAGCGGGTTTCGGGGTGAACCAGGGATTGCGCAGAATGACTCGGGATCCCGATATGGTGCCGGCACCCGGATTCGAACTGGGGACCTACCGCTTACAAGGCGGTTGCTCTACCAACTGAGCTATGCCGGCATGGGGCGCGCATTCTAGTGGACTGACTGGCAAATACCAATGCACCGGTCGATCATGCGGATTGTGCCAGCGGTTCGAACCGATGCAAGCGCAGGTAGGTGCGCCGGCGCGTTCCCCTCAGAAGCAGGCGATCGTGCGTTCCTCGAGACCGCTGACGGCGCCGACGTGGCTGCGCCAGTTGAAGCTGCTGTCGGCGGCGCGGGCATAGTCGATCCAGTAGACCGGCAACTCCTCGGTACGCTGGATCAGTTGCGGCTCGAAACCCATCGCGGCGATTTCCGCCTTGCGCCGCTCGGCATTGGCCTGCTCGCGAAACAAGCCCAGCGAGATCGTGTTGAGCTGCTCGCCGGCGGTAACCACGTAGTAGTCACGCACACCTTGTGCGGAAAGCCTACGCGCGACGCCGAGCGCGTCTTCGCGGGTCTTCATCGCCGCGAGAAATACCCAGAAACCCCGCGACTGCGTCGCGCTCTCATTGCGGTATTGAATACGCTTGACCAGCGGAGTGAGTGAATTGAGGCTGGCGCGCATGTCCGACTGGGTCTGGAAAGGCCCGATCGACTGGCACACATCCGATGTGCTGGAGGCCACCGTGCCTGGATCGAGTTGATTCGCCGCCGGTACGCTCGACGCGGGAGCGTCGCGTTCGGACAGCAGAACAAGCGCTGGCACGCCAGGATCGGTGATCGCAGGCACGGGCACGGCGGCTTTCGGCGCAAACGCGATCCAGCACGCTCCACCGATATTCAGCGCCAACAACAGCAGGAACAGGACTCTCGGGAACATCCGGACTCGATGGAAACGAAAACGGTGGGTGCAAGCTGCGAAGTCTAGCAGCCTGTCGGATCTTGCTGGTTGAGGCGTTCATGCCTGTCGTGGTGCTTTGGGCAAAAAGCGGCGGGAGCGTGATCCGGACACTCGTATTCGCCCCCCTGTCGAGTCAAGTCCGACGCCGGATAGGGCTGCTCCAACCTGATCGGGGTGGCGTTACCGATGCCCGCACTCGGACCACAGCGCCAGACCACGCAGGACCAGATCACGTCCACGCTCGACATCAGGCAGCAGCGCAAGCCATTCGTCGAGCCCGCCACCATCGCCGACGATTGCAACCGGCGTGCCCAACCGTTGCGCAACCTGGTCACGAAAGCGCCCGATCAGGGCCACAGTCGAAAGCACACAACCCGAGTAGGCCGCATCGGCGGTGTTATCGGCAATTTCAACAAGTTCCCCGGTTTGCTCGCCGACCCGCGCCGTGGCGGTTCCGAGCGCCTTGCGCATCAATGCGGGTGATGGCGCGATCAATCCACCCAGGTGGTGCCCGGCGGAGGTCAATGCATCGAGCGTGAGCGCGGTGCCGCAACTGACCAGGATCTGTGCGCGGGGCGATGCGTCATGCAGGGTCGCCATGCCGAGAAAACGGTCGACACCAAGACGCTCCGGTTCGGCATATGCATTGCGGATGCCGAGTGCATGCGCTGGACTGCGCACGAATTCCGCAGCCTGATCGAAATGGCTTTCGAGCAGTTCGGTCAACTCCTGTTCCTGGGTCGTCTTGACGACGCTGGCAACCAGGATCGCCTCGGGTTTCGGCAACGCCGTCCAGTTGTTGCTCAATGCCGCCTCGAGCGAGGTATCCGCATGTGCGAAAACGCCACCCATCGAACGCCGACCATCGGCCCAGAGCGCCCACTTGAGGCGCGTATTGCCGAGGTCGATCAGCAGCTTCATGCCTCTGCTCCCTTTAGCCGACGCACGCTGATTTCACCACTGTCCACGAGAAACTCTCCCCTTGCATCGCGCACCCGCAAGGCGCCACGGCAATCGACACCGATCGCCGTTCCTTGGCGCGGACCGATGCCGCCCGTGATGTGGATCGGCTGGTCGCGCAAGACATCGTACTGCGCGAACTCCTCCTCGAATGCGGCAAACGTTTTCCGCTCGAACTCGCCAAGCACGTCCAGCAGCCGACCGAGCAGGCGCGCCGCGAGCAGGTTGCGATCGGGTACAGGTAGCGCAGCGATCGAGGCGAGATCGACCCAGGGCTGATCGATCGCCTTGCCGGCATCGGCATCGAGGCGCAGATTGAGACCGACGCCGATGACTGCGTGACATGGCCCGAGCGCATCGCCGCCGAGTTCGATCAGGATGCCTGCCAGCTTGCGGCCATCCACCTGCACATCGTTTGGCCACTTCAGACCCAGCCCGGTGTAGCCGAAATCACCGAGCGCGCGAACGATCCCGACACCGACCGCGAGACTGAGACCGGCCAGGGCCGACATGCTCGAATTGAAGGAATGAAAAAGAGAAAAAGCCAGACCTCCGCCCAGGGGTGTATGCCAGGCACGCCCGCGCCGGCCACGCCCCGCCGTCTGCAACTCGGCAAGACAGGCAGCGGGGTCGACTACCCCGGCCTGGGCGCGACGCAACAATTCACTGTTGGTCGAATCGATTTGCCAGAACACCTCGATCGGGCAGGTTGAGCCGGAAAATTCGCGCACGGCAGCGGTAATCCGATCGCCATCGAGCAGATCGAGCGAATGGGTCAGGCGGTAGCCGTCGCCCGCCTTGGCCGCGATCGGCACGCCGACGGCACGCAGCAGCGTGACCTGCTTCCAGATCGCGGCGCGGCTCACCCCGAAGCGGCTGGCCAAGGCACTGCCCGAGGTTGACGGATCGTGCGCGATCGCCTGCAGGAGCTCGCGCGCATTGATCGTCACGGCTGGCTTCCGGCACCGAGGCGCGGTTCCTGCCCGCGCCACAGGCGCAGCAGGTTGCCACGATGGGTGAACACGATCAGCAATGCGATGGCCAGTGAAAAGGCGAATATCGCGCCGGGTTGCGGATGTCCGAGGTAACCTGCAAGCCACGTGAACAACGGAAAGCCAAGACCAGCGACAACGGTGGCGAGTCCGACAAAGCGAGTGCTCGCCACGATCGCCAACCAGAGCAGGAACACCAAGCCGGCCAGCAACGGGGCCAGCACCAGCACGGCACCCACGGCCGTACCGGCACCCTTGCCGCCACGGAATCCGAAAAAGACCGGCCAGCAATGACCGATCACGGCGGCCAGCGCACACGCGGCCGCAACCTCAATAGGCGTGAACGGCGCGGCGCCCATGCCTGCGATCGGATACAGACCGAGCCAGGCGGCCAGAGCACCCTTGCCGACATCGATCACGACGACGCCGAGGGCGAAGCGCCAGCCGGCCACGCGCAGCGCATTGGTGCCGCCCGCATTGCCGCTGCCGGACTGGCGGATATCGATGCCACGCACGCGCCCGATCAACAGGCTGCCCGACAGCGACCCGAGCAGATACGCCAGCAGCAGCTTGGCGAGAACAACCACCATCGAACCCCCACGAAAAGTGACGCACCGGAGCCGCTGAACTCATGCCCCATGCGCGCCCCGTGAATCATGTGCACAGATCTTCAGCGCATGATGTCATCACGTGACCGATTCGGCATCATCGAGACGACGATGGCCCCGGCACCCGCATGTGCGCCGATCGCGCTGCCCGCATCGAGCAACTCGGCGCAATTGACATCCGGTAGTTGCGCAATAAGCGCCTCGCGAACGCACGCTCCTTCCTGCGCATTGTCGCAATGCATCACCTGGGCGCGCCAGCGCACGCTGCGATCAATGCGACGCAAGATGCGGGCAACGAAGCGCGCGGCAAAATCGCGATGATCACGGCTCACGCCGAACACGTGAAGGCGACCATCGCCGCCACCAATGCGCACCATCGGCACCAGACCGAGCCAGCGCGTGATCGGCAGTGTCCATGCCGGGATCCGCCCGCCTCGCACGGCCGAAGTCAAATCACGCACATATGCCCACGTGCTGGTCTGCTCGCGCAGATCCTCGAGCTCACGCACGATGGCCGCCGCACCGAGACCCGCCTGTGCGCACTCGGCGGCGTGCACGGCGAGCAAGCCCTGGCCGCCGGAGACATTCGCCGTATCGACCACGTGCACATGCCCGCCAAGTGCAGCACTGGCCGCCTCGGCGGACTGCAGGGTGCCGGAAAGCGCGCGTGACAGTCCGACATAGACCACCTCTTCGTGGTGGCTCAGAAGAAACCCGAACAGGCGCCGGAAATCCCCGACCGGCGGCTGCGATGTGCGCACCGGCTGGGTGCTCTCGCGCAACATCGCGTAGAAGGCGTCAGACGACAGCGAAACCTTGTCGAGGAAATCCTGCGCGCCGACATTGATGCGGACAGGCACCACGTTCAACGGCAATGTCTCCAGCGCAGCGGCCGGCACATCGGCGGCCGAGTCGATGACGACGACGACCTTGCCCAGCGTATGCGCCGCCCGCTGCTGGGCCTGCATGTCGTCCGCCTTGCGTGAACGCACTTCGCCAAAACGGGACAGGGTTTCGAACAACAAGGCGGGCTCATCGACATGCATGTGCACACGAAGCTTTTCGCGGGTGCCGGCGACAACCAGGCTCGATCCATCGATCTGGTCGAGCGCTTCGCGCACCGCGTTGCGATCGATGGCGGTCGCCGACAACACGCATTCCGTGCACCAGCGATGGCTCTCACCGGGCGCCAATTCCTCACTGATCACGACACCGGCCTCGGCCGTCGCCGCGGGTTCAGAGTATCGACCCGCCGCGCGCCCACGCACGATGTAATCATCGATTCCTTCGAGCAGGTGCAGGAAACCCTGCGCACCTGCATCGACGACCCCGGCCTTGCGCAGAACGGCGAGCTGGTTCGGCGTATTCGCCAACGCTTCGCGACTCGCCGAGAGCGCCTGCGCAAATGCCGTGCGCAGATCATCAATGCCCTGATCGCACGCCTGTCGCAACGAGGCGGCAAATACGTTGATGACCGAGAGCATCGTGCCTTCGCGCGGCTCGGCAATCGCCTGGCGCGCCTGGCTCGCGCCAAGGTCGGCGGCATTCGCCAGCGGACACAGGGTCAGCCGCCGATGCCCGCCGAGGACTTCGCCGAAGCCTTGCAGGAATTGGGCGAGGATCGCTCCGGAATTGCCGCGCGCACCGTCAATCGCCTCGCTGGCCATGCGTTCGAAAACGGCACCGACATGGCCGCCACGCATGTCGCGCAAGGCGTCGCGGACACTTGCCAGGGTGAAGCCGAGATTGCTTCCGGTATCGCCGTCCGGCACCGGAAACACGTTGATGCGATTGAGCAGATCGCGCTCGGCGAGGACGCGGCCAATGCCAGCGATAAGGGCTTGCTTGAGCACACGGCCGTCGGTGTCCGCGTGGATACTGGCTGTCATCGGCTGGCTGGATTGACGAGGTTGCCCGGAGTCTATCCATACGGGACGGAATGGGTCGCGCTGCGCTGCAGCGCAAAATGCGCGGCAGCGCTCTCCGGAATCGACATCGATCCTGATCGCAAGCGGACAGCCGACTGTCCGCGAGTGTCCGCTGCTGTCCGCTGGACATCAGGAATCCCGGCGTGGAATTCCCAACCCATTGAATTGATTTGAAAACAGATGACTGGCACGATAGCTGCTATGACTTTCGGGCTAGCAGGGCATGGCGACTTCCGGCGTGGTTCCGGATGTCGGCCATGGGGAATTCGAAGAGCGATCACTTGATGATCGCAATCCCTGCACACAACGAGTTTGCCCCGCACAACCGGAGACGACGCATGATCGCGCGAAAAATCAGCCTTGGCTTGTTCAGTTTTTCGCTGCTGACCTGCGCCACGTTCGCACTGGCGGGCGAGGTTTCCATGGATGTACGCAGCATGGCCGCCAGCACTGAATCACTCGCCGCTGATGAAAGCCGCGGCGCCGACAACACCTCGACTTCAAGCGAAGTCGCGGCGGAGAACATTCCGACCAGCCGCCGCCCGCAATGGCGCACAATAACCGCCAACCGCGGCCAGACGGCATTGTCGAGTGACCCGGTTACGGACCTTGGCGCCACCGGCTCCTCGGCCGGCGGCGCGGCCAGCAACGGATCTGCGGCACCGGCCAAACCGCGCAACCGCTGGCAATCACTGGTGCCGGGCGCGATAAAATAGCGAGCCGTCCATCCGCTTCGCGTGACTGCAAGCCCATAAAGTGACGCGCAACAAAAAAGGCAGACCTCCAAGGCCTGCCTTTTTCATTCTCCGATCGCGGTGACCGCGATGGGCTGGTGCCCGCAGCTAGTCGACTGAATAGCTTTGCAGGGATACCGGTGTTGTCCCCGCCATGATGCCGGCGCCGGTATCGTCGTAACAATACTGGTTGATCGTGGCCGGGAAACCATTGGGTCCCGTCGTCGTCACCGAAGCCCATCCGTAGTTGGTGGTCGCCGCGCCTTCGTTGTTGAAGGCAACGCCGACATATCCATTGGTGACGCCCGCCTGGAACGCTCCGGGTTGGTTGACTCCTGCCGTAGCCAAAGTAGACGTCGCGTCGATCATCGTGCCGGCGGCGAGGAGATCGACCGTCCCTCCCGTTCCCACATAACGCGTCAAATTGGCCGCGCCAGCAGACGAAAAGAATCGAATTGTCGTTCCGCTGGCGTACGAACTGAAATCCCACCCGACTGTACCGGAACCCGAGGTGCCGCTCGCACCGGTCACGAAATTGACATAGATGCCATTGATATCAGCCGGGATGTTTATCGGGGTGCTCGCGCAAATCACCGCGGCAAAGGCCTGCGAGGATGTGACGGTCACGGCGGCGATCGCCAGCGAGGCGAGAACCGCCTTGCGTGCGAATCGGGATTTCCTTGTGCCAGCCAGCATGGTTGGTTGTTTCATGAATTCTTGCTCCGAATTGATAGACGATCATTTGTCCCTCGCGGCCCGGACCCCTCCCCACTGCCACGACTGACGACATTCAAACTCCCACGGTCATCCCTTATTTCTGCTGCTTTCCCAACCTGCAACGATAGCGCAAATCCGAGCTGCTTTGTCGGCACCCGCCGAATCGTCCAGGCAAACCCCGAAATACCTTGATAGCCGCAACGACCGGCAGGCCAGACAGAGTTCCCTGGAACGACCCAAGTCTGCCGATTCCAGCTTCCACGCGACCCGCCCAACCGCTTGAACGGCTCTGTCGGGTGGTTCTGCCCGGCCAATGGGGCAAATGGGCAGGCTGGCAGGGTTCGCGCCGGCTTGCACAGTCCAGGCAAGCGAACTAGCCTAGCCGATTGTCTTTGCGACTCCCTGCCATGTTGGTTCCACCTCCACTCGTGCGCCTTTGCCGGCACCTTATGCCGCTCGTGCTGCTCTCGATTCCACTGCTTCCACTGTCGGCCCTTGCCTGCAGCGGAATCTTGCACATCGAGATTGAAACAGCCGGCGTCTACGCGCTCGACCACGCATCGATCGCGGCCCAGCAGCCCGATCTGGCGGATTGCCCAAGCGATCAGCTCAGTTTGAGCAGTGCCGGCAAGGAAGTCCCGATCCGTGTGCTCGATGGCGGCGACGGGCGCTTTTCCGACGGTGATTCGATCGAATGGATCGGCCACCCGCTGCATGGCCCGGAAAGCTGGTTCAACGCCTTCAGCGTGAACAATGTCTACCTGCTCTCGGCCTCGGCCGCTGCGCATGCGCGCCTGCATGACCAGCCCGCCAGTGGCAGTGGCACGGCAAACCTGATGCGCCGCCTGCATTTCGAGCAGGAAAACATGATGATCCGCCTCGACCAGAACCAGCAGAAGCCGGGCGAAGAACCCGATGTCTGGCACTGGGCCAAGCTGACCCAAGCCGATCCCGCGCCGTTTTCAACCAGCTTCGATCTCCCGGACATCACCCCGCGTGGCGGCGATGTCTCGATCCGCATCAATTTTCGCGGCATCTCGAGCATCGTCGTGCCGATGAAAAACAAGGACAACCGCCCGCCCGATCACCTGGTCGAAGTGCGCATCAACGGCCATCTGCTCGAACGTGTCAGCTGGAACGGACGTGATGAATTCGAGCACGCGCTGAGCATTCCGCTGAAGGATCTGCAAGCCGTATCGAACCAGCTCGTGCTCTCGATCCCGAAGCGAACTCTGGCCTGGAGCCCGGCACAGACGGCGGTCGATGTGGTCATGTTCAACTGGATCGAATTCGACTATGCGCTGGGCGGAACACTCGCAGCCAACGCGCTGCCATTCCAGGCTGCCGATTCATCGACGCGGCCGATCGAACTGGTCTGGCATGGTGCGGGAAATGCGCCGGCGTTGTATGGTGATGACGGCCAGCGCCGCCCACCCCTGGCACTCGGCGACAATCGTTTTCGATATGCGGGGGCGACTCCCGGCACCGATCTCTATCCCGCAACAAGCCCGGCCAGGCCGGTATCGTCGCGCGCATCGGGCAAGCGCGACTGGCGTGCGCCAGGACAGGCCTACGACTACCTGATCGTCAGCCACGCCAGCCTGCTCGATGCGGTACGTCCGCTCGCCGAGTTCCACGAGAAGCGCGGCATGAAGGTGGCGCTGATCGACATCGCCGACGTCTACGACGAGTTCAACCACGGCATCACCCATCCGCAAGCGGTTCGCAACCTGGTCGATACCGCCTGGCATGACTGGCCGCAGCCGCGACCGCGTTTCCTGCTGCTGGTCGGCGACGCCAGCTTCGATATCCGTCATGACACCTACAATGATCTGGCCTACGCCAAGTTCGCGAACAATCCGCAGGAACTCGTCCCTGGCCACTTCTCCGGAATTCCGGCGACCGCCTACGATGCCGCCAGCAAGAGCATGGGCAGCCGCAACCTGATCCCGACCTGGCAATACCCTTCGACTGAAGGCCAGTCGGCCAGTGACAACTGGTTTGGCGCGGTCGATGGCGATGACTATCATCCGGTTGTTGCGGTCGGCCGCTTTCCGGTCGTCGAACCGGCCGAAGTCACCGCCATCGTCAAGAAAACCATCGATTACCTGAGCAGCCCTCGACCGGGCAGCTGGCGTCGCGATGTCATGTTCATCACCGACGAATCGTCGTATTTCAAGAAAGCCTCCGACCAGATCGCCGGCACGATCAGCAAGCAGGGATTCCTCGCCGACAAGATCTATGCAAGTCCCGACGAGGCCGACAACCTGGCCCACCAGAGTGCGATCAAGGACGGCCTCAACCAGGGGCAGTTGCTGGTTCACTTCATCGGTCACGGCGGCCGTTACATCTGGCGCACCGGACCTCCCGATCTGCGCAAGAACCATGACCTGTTCACACTGGACGATGTCAGCGGCCTGAGCAACAGCGGACGCTTGCCGATGGTGCTGTCAATGACGTGTTATTCGGCTCCGTTCGACAATCCGACCGAGGATTCGATCGGCGAGCGGTTCCTGCGCGAAGCCGACAAGGGGGCAATTGCGGTGTTCGCAGCCTCCTGGCGCAACGCCCCGTCCACACGATTCAGCGAAAGTCTGGTCAAGGAACTGCTCGTGCCAGGCGCAACCATTGGCGAAGGAATCGTGCGTGCGAAGAAGAGCATTGATGACCGCACTCTGGTAGAAATGTACAACTTGCTTGGCGATCCTGCCGTTGTACTGGAACGTCCACAAGCGAAGGCCAACTTGCAGGTCGATGGCGACCGCTGGAATCCGGCCGTGTTGATTGCGCTGCCGGATGCGGGCTTCTCTGGCCAGGTCAGTCTGAACTGGCTCGACGATGATGGCGGGCTGCTCGGCAGCTCGAACTACCAGGTCAGCGAAGCGCGGTTTCGAGTGCCGATCCCGCGCTTTGCCGATGGCAAGATCGCGCGCTTCGTCGGCATCTATGCGAATGATCCACACAGCGGACGCGATGCCGTGGCCGGGATCAAGCTCGACGTCGAATCCGCAACGCGCAAGCACACGCTGGGTTGGCCGGCTTCGTCGGGATCATCGGGCGGCAAGCCGATCGCGCGTGACACGATCACGCGCGGCGGATTCGAACAACCAGCGGAAGCCCAGAGCAAAAAGGCGGACTGATCATGGCCGTGGTTGCCGCCCTGATCGAACTCGCGCGTCCGGGCCAATGGATCAAGAACGGCTTCGTTCTGCTGCCACTGTTTTTTGCGCATGCCCTGTTCGATCACGCAGCCCTGGTTGGAGCGGTGCTGGCCACCCTCGCCTTTTGCCTGGCCGCATCGGCCGTTTACGCCTACAACGACACGCGCGATGCGGAGCGCGACCGGCTGCACCCGGACAAGCTGCAGCGCCCGGTCGCACGCGGTGCGATCACGCCAAAATCCGCGCTGGGATTTTCCGCCCTGCTCTGCGTAGCAGCGCTGCTGGTCGCGGCATCGACCAACATCGGGGTTGTTGCCGTGATCGCAATTTATCTGACCCTGCAACTGGCCTATTCGCAGGGCCTCAAGCGCATCGCCTGGCTGGATGTCGGTATCGTCGCCAGCGGCTTCGCCTTGCGCATTCTTGCCGGTGGTCTTGCCGCGAATGTTCCGCTGACGCCGTGGATCCTCGCGATGGGATTTCTGCTCGCCTTGATGCTGGCCTTGGGCAAGCGCCACGGCGACCTGATCCACGTCACCGATCCCGGTGCGCGCGCGGTGGCGGGTTACGATGTGACCACGATCGAATGGGTGCTGGCGGCTCTGGCCGGTGCGGTGTTTGTCGCCTATGTGTTCTACGCGATATCGCCCGAGGTCGTGGCCCGTCACGGGCATCGCGCACTGGCATGGTCGACGCCATGGGTCGCCCTCGGCGTCTTGCGCTACCTGTTCCTTGTCTTCAAGCGGGGCGCGGGCGGCGATCCGAGCCGCTTGGCGATACGCGATCCGTTCCTGCTCGGCGCAACCCTCGGTTGGCTGATCACCCTGACCTACGTTCTCTATCGCTGACCGCCCATCTTCGCCGTATTCCGGCGACAATGGCCGTCCTTTGAATCGGGGATCCGCGTGCCGGCATTCGCCTATCAGGCTCTCGACAACAACGGCAAGACCCAGCGCGGCGTGCTGCAGGGCGACACCGCGCGTGCGGTTCGCGGCATCTTGCGCGATCGCGGGCTGAACCCGCTGGCGGTCGATGAGGTTGTCGAAAACCGCAAGGGTTCATCACCATTTTCACGCCGCGGCCTTTCGGCCAGCCAGTTGGCCATGCTCACGCGCCAGCTCTCGACCCTGATCGGCGCCAACCTGCCGATCGACGAAGCGCTCGCCGCGCTGTCGGAACAGGATGACAACGAACGCCAGCGCACACTCACTGTCGCCCTGCGCTCGCGTGTCATGGAGGGTGCCAGCCTGGCCCAGGCCATGGCTGATTTCCCGGACAGCTTTCCCGAGATCTTCCGCGCCACGGTTGCCGCCGGCGAACAGTCCGGCCATCTTGCCCGCGTGCTCGATCGCCTCGCCGACTACGCCGAAGCGCGCGATGCCCTGCGCCAGACCCTGCTTTCCGCGCTGACTTACCCACTCTTGCTGACCGTGGTTGCGATCGCCGTCGTTGCCGGCCTGCTGACCTGGGTCGTACCTCAGATCATCGGCGTGTTCGAGAACATGCAGCAGACCCTGCCGCTGGCCACGCGGCTGCTGATGGGCCTGTCGGATTTCCTGCGGCATTGGGCCTGGCTCCTGATCGGCCTGCTCGTGCTCGGCGTTGTCGCGATCCGCATCGCCCTGCGCCGCGAGGCGATCCGCTATCGCTGGCATCGTCTGCTGCTGCGCCTGCCGCTGATCGGCCGCCTGACACGTGCCGCGAACACCGCGCGCGCGGCGCGCACGCTGGCCCTGCTCGCCGGCGCCGCGGTGCCCCTGCTCGATGCGTTGGCGATCGCCGCCCAGGTCGTGCCCAACCTGCCGATGCGCGAATCGTTGCGACATGCCGCCTTCAAGGTGCGCGAGGGCAGTGGTTTTGCGCGCGCGCTCGCCGAAAGCAAACAGTTTCCACCGGTTGCGTTGCGCCTGATCGCCAGCGGCGAACGATCCGGTGAACTGCCACGCATGCTCGAGGAAGCCGCCGCCCAGCAACAACGCGATCTCGACCGCTGGCTCGGCGTGCTCTCGGCAACTCTTGGCCCGGCCGTTATCCTGCTGGTCGGCGCCATGGTCCTGTTCATCGTTCTTGCCATCTTGCTGCCGATCTTCGATTTGAATCAGATGGTCAAGTAACGGGAGTGGGGAGTCGGGAGTAGGAAAGCTGAGCCAAGCGAGCCCGAAGATTCCCGAGCCACTACAATCCCTGCCACCTGATCGTTCCGCCAACCGCTGCTTGTTTTTCGCTTTGCCCACTCCCGACTCCCGACTCCCCACTCCCGCATTCAATGATCCACTTCGACAATGTCAGCAAACGCTATGCGGGGGGCCATGAGGCGCTGAATGGGCTCAGCTTCGAGGTGACTGCGGGTGAAATGGTGTTCGTCACCGGGCATTCCGGTGCCGGCAAGACCACCTTGCTCAAGCTGCTTGGCTTGATCGAGCGGCCGACGCGTGGCGAGATCGTGGTCAATGGCGCGGCACTCGCGCGGGTGCGCCAGCGCGCCATCCCGCAGGTGCGACGCGGCATCGGCATGGTCTTCCAGAATCATCGCCTGTTGATGGATCGCAGCGTGTTCGACAACGTCGCCCTGCCCCTCGCAATCGCCGGTGCCGGCGCCGAGGAAACCGCCAAGCGCGTGCGGGCGGCGCTCGACAAGGTATCCCTGCTTGACAAGGAACGTGCGGCCCCGGCGACCCTGTCGACCGGCGAGCAACAACGCGTCGGCATTGCCCGCGCCCTGGTCGGCAAGCCGCCCCTGATCATCGCCGATGAGCCGACCGGCAATCTCGATCCGCAGCTCTCGGTCGAGATCATGAACCTGTTTGCCGAATTCCAGCAGGTCGGGACCACCGTGTTGATCGCCAGTCACGATTTGCACCTGATCCGGCACATGGGCAAACGCGTGCTCGTCCTGGATCACGGGCGGTTGATCGATGATTTTCGGCCGCAGACAAGCTGATGGCGAAGCCACTCAAGCAATCCAACCGTCTGCGCGAAGCGGCGCCGACCAACCAGAGCCTGCCGCGCGAACGCCGTGCGCTTCGGTCGCGCTGGAACGCCTGGATCCGCCAGCACCGGCAGAGCTTCCATGCCAGCCTCGGTCGCCTGCTCGCGCGTCCTTGGTCGACCGCGTTGACGGTGCTGGTCATGGGCATCGCCCTGGCCCTGCCGCTGCTGTTGTTCGTCCTCCTCGACAATGCCCGCGCGCTATCCGGCGGACTGCGCGAGGCGCGCGAATTCACGGTGTTCCTCGCCACCGCACAGAGCGCGGACTCGGCACGCGAGTTTGCCGACGAGCTAGGCAAGCGGGGTGATGTGCTGGGGGTCGATCTGCGAACGCCTGAACAGGGGCTCGCCGAATTCCGCCAACTTTCGGGATTTTCCGAAGCACTCGATGTGCTTGAGGACAATCCTCTGCCCAGCGTACTTGTAGTCACGCCACGGCTGGATACCGGAAATGGCGAGCCGCCCCTGCTTGCGGAACTCAAAGCCGATGCCCGCGTGGACATGGTTCAGTACGACGCCGAGTGGCGCAAACGCTTGTCTGCGTTGCTCGGATTCGGCGAGCGCGCCATGCTCGCCTTGATGGTGCTGCTCGGCCTGGCCACCTTGCTGGTCGTCGGCAACACCGTGCGCATGGACATCCAGACCCGCGCCGAGGAAATTGCCGTGGTGCAACTGATGGGTGCCAGTGACGGTTTCGTGCGTCGCCCGTTCCTTTACGCGGGCTTTTGGTACGGTGTACTCGGCGGTGTACTCGCAGTGCTCGCAGTTGGTATTGTCGAAATTGTCGTACGCGCCCCGCTGCTCGAACTGCTGGCCAGCTACCAGAACCGTTTCAGCCTGCACGGTTTCGGTTGGCGCGATGCGATGATGGTGATTGCTGCCAGTGCCGTTTTGGGCTGGCTGGGCGCCTGGATTGTCAGCACCCGCCACCTTTTCGCCGGACGACCGCAACGTTGAGCACGAAACCCGCCCTGACCCGCCACCTTTCCTCCGATGAGCCACGCGTCCTCGTCGTCGACGGATCGCGCGTCGTGCGCCGGCTCATCGAACAGATGCTGAAGTCCCATCTGCCCGGCGTCATCGTGCTCGCCTGCGAAACCGGGGCCGAGGCCGTCGCCCAGCTTTCCGAAGGCGTCGTCGATTTCGTCACCACGGCTCTACGCCTGCCCGACATGGATGGCCTCGAGCTGGCCCGCCAGATCCGCGAAAATTCGCCGCAGGCGTATATGCCGATCGTGGTGGTTTCCGGCGACGTGCAGGAACGCCTGGTCACGCGCTCGCTGAGCGACGACGTGACCGACTATTTCGACAAGTCGCTGGGCTTCCTGGCCCTTGCCGAATTCATCCGCGGCTACGTGCAGCCGACCGAATCGACGCCCGGTGAGGTGCTCTATGTCGAGGACAGTCGCGTGGTCGCCCTGGCGACGCGTCGCATGCTCGAGAAACACGGCCTGACCGTGCTCCATGTAATCAGTGTCGAGGATGCCCTGGCCATGCTCGAAACAGCGCAGTCGATGGATCGCATCGGCGCCGATATCGTGCTCACCGATGTCAACCTCAAAGGCGAACTGACCGGCGGCGACCTGCTTGAACGCATCCGTCACCAACTCGGCTATGGCAAGGGGCATCTTCCGGTCATCGTCATGACCGGCGACGACAATCCGGACAACCAGGCCGCCTTGCTGCGCGCCGGTGCGAATGATCTGGTCGAAAAGCCGATCGAGGAACGCCTGCTCGTGACCAAGCTGCTGTTCCAGTTGCGGGTCGGCCGTCACCTACGCGCCCGGGCCACCACCGCAGCACCATGAGCGGTGATCGGCTGAACCTCGAAGCGTCCTGGAAAACACGCCTCGCTGCCGTTTTTGATACGCCGCCATTGCAGGAACTGGCGGCTTTCCTGCGCGCGGAGAAAGCCGCCGGCAAGGTCATCTTTCCACCGGGTTCGCAGATATTCGCGGCACTGGATTGCACGCCGTTCGAGCGGGTCAAGGTGGTCATCCTCGGCCAGGATCCCTACCACGGGCCCGGCCAGGCGCATGGCCTGTGTTTCTCGGTTGCGCCCGGAGTGGCCGTCCCGCCTTCACTGCTCAACATCTTCAAGGAGATCGCGCGCGATCTCGATCTGCCTCGCCCCGCCCACGGCTGTCTGACGTCCTGGGCGCGGCAAGGCGTGCTTCTGCTCAATACCGTGCTCACGGTTGAACAAGGCAAGGCCGGCTCCCATCAGGGCAAGGGCTGGGAAATCCTGACCGATGCCTGCATCGAGGCCCTCGACCGCGAGCGCGAAGGCCTCGTCTTCCTTCTATGGGGCAGCCACGCGCAGGCCAAGGGTCGGCTGATCGACAGTCGCCGTCATCTGGTACTCAAGGCGCCGCATCCGTCACCGTTGTCGGCGCACCGCGGATTTCTCGGCTGCGGCCATTTTTCCCGCGCCAATCAATATCTTGAGCAATCCGGCCGCAGCCCGATCGACTGGAGCCTCGCCAACGTCGGCAAGCTCTGAGCGGGATTGTTCACGCCTGCTTGGCGGACTGCTTACCCCGCGTTAACGGATTTGAGGCTACTATACCGATCAGTTCAGTTATCTACAGCCACCGCGACGTGCCGGGGGAACTCCCGCAGCGCTTAGCACTCTCAATACCGGAGTGCTAAAATTGCCGCATGAATGAGGACATGTGCATGACCAACGCCATTGTTACCGCCAACTTCCCGATTCCGAGCCCGCTTGGCAGTCTGGACGCCTACATCTCCGCCGTTCACCGCGTGCCGATGCTGAGCCCGGAAGACGAGCAGGCGCTGGCCCGCGATTATCTCGGAAACGAGAACATCGAATCCGCCCGCAAGATGGTCATGTCGCATCTGCGCTTTGTGGTGCATGTCGCACGTGGCTATTCGGGCTACGGTCTGCAGATTGCCGACCTGATCCAGGAAGGCAACATCGGTCTGATGAAGGCGGTCAAGCGCTTCGATCCGGATCAGGGTGTGCGTCTGGTTTCGTTTGCCGTGCACTGGATTCGCGCCGAGATGCACGAGTTCATCCTGCGCAACTGGCGCATCGTCAAGGTCGCCACGACCAAGGCCCAGCGCAAACTGTTCTTCAATCTGCGCAAGTCGAAGAAGCGTCTTGGCTGGATGAACCATGAAGAGGTCAACACGGTTGCGCGCGAGCTTGGCGTTCCTGCCGCCACCGTGCTCGAAATGGAGTCGCGTCTGAGCGGTCGCGACATCGCTTTCGATACCCCGACTGATGACGACGAAGACGCTCGGCCATCGCCGGTGATGTTTCTTGAAGATCACCAGAACGCCGATCCGTACATCACGGTCGAAAACGAATCCGAGGAAGAATCTTCGCTGGATACCCTGCACAGCGGCTTGGCCAAGCTCGACGAACGTTCGCGCGACATCATTCAGCGGCGCTGGCTGGTCGATGGCGAAAAGGCCACCTTGCAGGAACTGGCCGATGAATATGGCGTATCAGCCGAACGCATCCGTCAGGTCGAAGCCAACGCGATGAAGAAGATGCGCGCCCTGTTCGCCGCTTGATCGATGCCGCGATATCCAGTGCTGAAAAAGCCCCGCTCGCGGGGCTTTTTTTCGCCGATCGACTGCGCTCAGCCCATCTCGACCGGATCGACATCGATTGACCAGCGCACGCGCCGGGCTTGCTTGAGCAAACGCAATCCGGCCAGCCAGTCCGGCAGAAACGCCTGCATCGTGGCGCGTTCGGATGACTCGATGAGAACCTGTCCACGCTGATATCCGGCCCGGCGCGGCATCGGTGCCGGCAGCGGCCCGTGAACCAGGATGCCTGGCTGGGCCGTGCGCGCGGAATCGACCGCGGTCTGCAGGAACGTGCAGACATCCTCATTGGTGCGCGCCTCCGCCCGCAATAGCGAGAAGCTTGCGAATGGCGGCAGTCTTGCGGCGCGGCGTTCGCCAAGCAGGCCAGAGACAAGGGCCGGATAACCGCCTCCGATCAAGGCGCGCAGCAACGGGTGTTCAGGATGATGGGTTTGCAGGATCACGGCACCGGCGCGTTCGGCGCGCCCTGCGCGACCGGCGACTTGCACGATCAACTGGCCGAGGCGTTCAGCCGCGCGGAAATCGATACTGTGCAAGCCCTGGTCGACACCGGTGACGACGACCAGGGTCAGGTTCGGCAGATCATGCCCCTTGGCCAGCATCTGCGTACCGACCAGGATGCGCGGGCCGACCACATCGAGTCGATCGAAGATGGCATCGCGACCGGAACGGCTGCGCGTGCTGTCGCGATCGACACGCAGCACAGGCACCTGCGGAAAGCGCTGCTGGAGAACCTCCTCAAGGCGTTCGGTTCCCTGGCCCTGCGGCGCCAGCGCCGTGCTCGCGCACTCCGGGCAAGCGGTGGGCACGCGAGTCTCGGCGGCGCAATGATGGCAACGCAAGCGCGCTGCGCCGCGATGCAGGGTCAGTGGCCGATCGCATCGCGCACATTGCGCGCTCCAGCCGCAGGCATGACAGAACAGAACCGGCGCATAGCCGCGTCGATTGCGGAAAACGAGCACCTGTTCACCGCGACCGACACAGGCTTCGATCGCATTCAGGGTCGAGATCGCAAGACCCTGATCAAGGCGCTTGCGGCGCAGATCCATGATCTGAAGGGATGGCGGTTGCGCCACACCGGCCCGATGGGCGAGGCGCAGCAAGCCGTATCGGTTCGCCTGCACATTTGCCAGACTTTCCAGTGACGGCGTCGCCGAACCGAGGATCAACGGCACGCCGAGCGCACGGGCGCGAATCACGGCGAGATCACGGGCGTGGTAGCGGAATCCGTCCTGCTGTTTGTAGGAGGCGTCATGTTCCTCGTCGATGACGATCAAGCCCGCGTTTGGCAACGGCACGAAGATCGCCGAACGCGTCCCCAGCACCACACGCGCCTCGCCGCGGGCGGCGGCCAACCAGGCGGAGGCACGCTCACCCTCACTCAGGCCCGAGTGCAGGATCGCGATATCGAAGCCGAGGCGCTCGCGGAAGCGTCGCGTGGTCTGCGGGGTCAAGGCGATCTCCGGCACCAGCACCAGCGCCTGGCGACCGCGCCGCAGGGTTTCTGCGATCGCCGCCAGATAGACCTCGGTCTTGCCACTGCCAGTGACCCCATCCAACAGGAACGGCGCAAAGCCGCCGGCCCTGTCCCGAATCGCATCGACCGCCGCTTGCTGCTCGGCGTTCAGCGGTGGTGGCGGCGTTGGCGTATCGCGCAACGGCAGGCTCGGCACGCGGCATTCCGAGACCCATCCCCGCGAGCGCAAACCGCGGAAGGAACTGCGCCAGCCGGGTAGTCGCTGATCAAGATCAGCCGTTGCCAGCGGACCACGGCCAAGCAGATCCAGCAGCGCGCTGGTTCGGCTGCTTCGGCGCGGCGCTTTGCCCAGTGCGATCTCACCCTCTGCACTGAGCGCGATTGCCGCAATACCCGGTTGGGGAAGATTGCGGCCACTGCGCAGCAGGGTTGGCAAAGCGGCATCGAACACTTCGCCGATGGCGTGCTGGTAGTAGCGCGCGGCCCAGCCAAGGCTCGCGATCAACTCGGCACTCAACATCGGTTCGACGTCAAGAACCTCGGCCACCGGCTTCAACTGATCGGTCGGCAGATCGCTATGGTCGTCGACGTCGACCACGACGCCCACCAGCATGCGTCGCGCGAACGGCACTCGCACCCGCGCGCCGACTGCCGGCGCGGCCAGCCCGGGATCGAGTGCGTAATCAAACAGGCGGAGCAGCGGCACCGGGACCGCCACACGGACGATGCGCGGCATCTTGCGAGTGTAACCCTGAGCGCGGAAAGGCCGCTCATCCACTTGGCGTACTTTCCTCAGTGCAAACGGAGAATAGCGTCTCAAGTAGCTGGCCCGTCGAGGGATTTTTGCTTATCCACAGGCGCTGTGGATAAGTCTGTGGACGAGGCCGATGGGAACCGTCCGCGAGGGCCATGCGACGCGCCGCCGCTCACCCTGGCGA
This sequence comes from Lysobacterales bacterium, assembly GCA_016721015.1. Classification (GTDB taxonomy): domain Bacteria; phylum Pseudomonadota; class Gammaproteobacteria; order Xanthomonadales; family Rhodanobacteraceae; genus Dokdonella. Next base: position 76,434 of record JADKJL010000004.1, on the reverse strand, counting down.
AAATTTGACCAGCTAATTTTCCGTCTATAAATCAATTACTTAAGATTGGCGACAGCGGGCGCTTTTGAGCCAGGCGGGAGTGCTTCACCTTTGCGGAGACGGCGGTGACATCTGTGCAAAACCGTCTTGACAGACGCAAAAACATGCGCGACCCGCCGCGGTCAGGCATTCCGCACAGTTACGTCGCGGGCTCAGGTCAGGGCAAGGCTGATCAGGGCGGCGATGGCCAGCGCACAGACCAGGAAGATCGAGTAGCAATATCCGATTACGCAGTATTTGATGCTGGTCATCCAGAAACCCTGGCGGTAAACCCTTTTCTGCATCAACCACAGATAGGCGAACAACCAGACCCATGCCGCCGCGCGCAGCCAGTCGAGCGCCAACACCAGCCACGCCCACTCGCCGACCAGACTGGAAAGCCATCCGAGCAACAAGATGACCAGGACCGAAAGAAAAATGAACGCATGGCTGTGCAGGGCCACCAGCAGGTGTTCCATGTAAAGCCGGCGCTTGAACAAGTAAAACAACTTGAGCAGGATCGCAAACAAGGGCATGACGACAAACAGGGTCTGCGGCAGCACCGCTATCCAGCCGGTCAGCAGTCGCTGTGGATCCTTGCGAAAATTCTGCGCATTCGACTGCATGTGCACGAGGGTGTTGTTCAAGCGTGTATTGAGCCCGTCCGACAGCCAGCTGACGGTGAATGGATTCGTGCGGAAGTCCCAGGGCGTGCCATCGATTTCGAGCAGATTGTCCGTTGTCTCGAGGGGCACGGCAGGAACGGCACTTGATCCGTCGGCGGCGACTGTCGGTTTGGCCGCCTGCTCAATCTGTTTGAGGCGAGCCTCGCCGCGGTGGCGGATCTCCTCGATTGAGCGCTCGATCCCGGCCCGCGCCCTTTGATTGACGCCGGGCAGGCCCTTGCTCACATTCAATGCCCCGATCGCTGCAGCCATCTGCTGATTGACCTCAGCGGCCGTCTGCGCGCTGCTGATGTCGTTGGTATCGGTGTTGATGAGGGACTTCGGGTCGATATCCGGCAATGAAACCTGGATGGCGAAAAACGCAATGACCGACAGAAAGAAGAACATGCGGAACGGCGTGACATAGCGTGCGCGGCGCCCAGCCAGGTACTCGGTGGTCAGGAAGCCCGGTCGCACGTACAGATCCCACAGCGAACGGAAAATCCGCGAATCGACGTTGAAGACGATATCCGCCATGTCCGACATGACTTCGGACAGGTGCCGGATCATGCCCTTTTCGGACTGGCCGCAGGCATAGCAATACGGCCCATGCGCGGGTGCGCCGCAGTTCGGACACGTGCGCGGCGGCGCATCGCCGAGCGGCTCGGTGAATTCCGCGTCCGCTTGAGTTTGCACGGGCAAGGCCGGCGGCGGCGGGGGCAGTTCGAAATCGCTGTTCATCGTGACGTGGGCATTCCATGTTCGCGCAACGAGTTGCAAATGGCACCCGGTCCGGGCATGGGCGAAGGATTCAGAATCATGACGGCATCCTCCAAGGCATCGCCCAACTCGAATTCAAGCGGGTGTCCACCGGGAAACCCATCCGATTCTGCCAACAAGATCGCACCCTTCTCCCTCCGACTCATCGCGGCGCGCGAGCCGTCGATGAAAACCTTCCGCGTGGCAGGTCGTCGACACGCCGCTATACTCGGCGGTCGCAGGAAGCACCGCCGATGACCGCCATTCTATCCACCGACCGGCCACGGTTGGCCAACGAATTCGATGCCACGACCCGTCTCGCCGCTCCACTGGTGCTCGGCCAGCTTTCGGCGATCGGCATGAACTTGATCGATACCGTGCTGGCTGGTCACCTCGATGCCCACACACTGGGCGCGGTTGCCCTCGGCAGCAATGTCTGGGTGCTCGCGATCATTACCATCATCGGCGTCATGATGGCGCTGCAACCCTCGGTGGCCCAATTGCGCGGAGCGGGTCGTGAACACGAGGTCGGCGCGCTGTTCCGGCAGGCGCTGTGGCTGGCCCTGCCGCTCGGCGTTGGTCTCGGCCTCGCTGCGGCTTTCCTCGGGCCGCTGCTGTTTGGCCTGATTGGCGTCGATGCGAGCCTGGTCGCCGATGCCAGCGCGTTCATGCGCGCGATCGCCTGGGGCGCGCCGGCGCTGTCGATATTCTTCGCGTTGCGCGGTTTGAGCGAGGGCATGGGCATGACCCGCCCGACCATGTATTTCAGTCTGCTCGGCCTCGTGCTGCTGGGCCCGATCGGCTATGTGCTGATGTACGGGGCGTTGGGGATTCCAAGGCTAGGCGCGTTCGGATGCGGCATCGCGACGGCAATCGTGCTGTGGCTGCAATGTGGTGCGTTTGCGCTGTACGTCGCCCGTCGCTCGCGCTATCGCGATCTGCATCTGCTCGCGCGTTTTGATCGGCCGGATCCGCGCACCCTCATCGAATTGCTCAACATCGGCGGACCGATCGCGGTGACCCTGCTCATGGAAGCCGGGCTGTTCGTCGCCGTCGCGCTGACCATCGGCAAGCTCGGCACCGACACGATTGCCAGCCACCAGATCGCAATCAACATTGCCTCGGTCGTGTTCATGGTGCCGCTCGGCATCGCCATGGCGACGACCGTCCGCGTCGGCTACGCGCGCGGGCGCAACGATGGCCATGGCGTCCGCCAGGCGGCGGCGGTCGGCATGATGCTGACGCTGTGCATGCAGATACTTTCCGCGGCATTGCTGTTCAGCGTGCCCGAACGCATCGCCGCGATGTACACCAGCGATGTCGCGGTGATCACGCTGGCGGCGCAACTGCTCGGCCTGGCCGCGATCTTCCAGCTCTCCGATGGCGTTCAGGCCGCATCGAACGGTGCCCTGCGCGGGCTCAAGGACACCCGCCTGCCGATGCTGATCTCGGCTTTCGCGTATTGGGGCGTTGGCATGCCGGTCGGGCTTTGGCTGGCCTTCCACAACGGTCTCGGCGCCGCCGGCATGTGGATGGGCCTGATCGCCGGTCTCAGCGTGGCGGCGATCCTGCTGACCTCGCGCTTCTGGTCGATTGCACTGAAGCTGCCGACTGCAGGATGAAATGCATGTCGATTGGGGCATGCCGTCGAACCCGGGTTCGGCTACCCTGCCCCTTCCCTTGTGGCGGAGATCGCTCCGCATTGCGGATCCGGAGTCAATGATGCCTTCATCCCAACCGGGGTTCTTCATCCGCTTCATGCGCGGGATCTGGAACACCCTGAACTTCACCCGGCGTCTGATCCTCAACGCCATTCTCGTGATCGTGCTGGTCGTGCTGTTTGTGGCGATGTTCCGGTCGACGCCGATCATCGGCGAACAGACTGCCCTTGTGCTTGACCCACAGGGCGCGATCGTCGAGCAGTACAGCACCGATCCCGGTGAGCGAGCACTTGCCAGTCTGTCTGGCGATGGCGCGAAGGAAGTGCAATTGCGCGACCTGCTGCGGGTAATCGAGGCCGCCGCGAGCGACAAGCACATCGCGCGCATTGTCCTCGTCCCTGATCGCATGTCCGCTGGCGTCTCGACCATGCGTGAACTCGGCCAGGCGCTTGACCGGTTCCGCGCAACGAAGAAGGATGTCGTCGTCGTTTCCGAGGGAATGGAACAGGGTCAGTACTATCTGGCCGCGCATGCCGACCAGATCCTGCTCGATCCGCAAGGCTCGGTGCTGCTCGAAGGTTTCGCCAGCTACCGCAGCTACTATCGCGATGCGCTCGACAAGCTCGGCGTCGATGTGCACCTGATCCGCGTCGGCCAATACAAATCGGCCGGTGAACCCTACATCCTCAACCAGGCCTCGGATGCCGCCAAGCAAGCCGACTTGTTCTGGATGGGCGGCATCTGGAACGAGTTTCTCGACGAAATCGCGGCAATGCGCAAGCTCGATGCGGCGGCACTGGCCGACGACGTGGCCCATCTCGACACCCTGGTTCCAAAGTTCAATGGCGACCTGGCCAAGCTCGCCCTCGATCACGGCCTGGTCGACAAGCTCGCCACGCGGGCGCAGGCGCGCAAGCTGATCAGCGATCTCGGCAAACCCGACGATAGCGGCGAGACATTTCGTCAGGTCAACTGGTCGAACTACCTCGGCATGCAAGTCGCCGCCAACCTGCCGGATTCGCGTGCGCAGGTCGCCGTGGTCGTCGCCCAGGGCGAAATCGTCCAGGGTGAGCAGGCCCAGGGCGCCGTCGGCGCAACCACCACGGCCCGCCTGTTGCGTGAGGTTCGAGATGACGAGCAGGTCAAGGCGGTCGTCCTGCGTGTCGACTCGCCGGGCGGCGATGCCTATGCTTCGGAAATCATCCGTCGCGAGATCGAACAGATCCAGGCGGCCGGCAAACCCGTGGTTGTTTCCATGGGCGATGTCGCAGCCAGTGGCGGCTACTGGATCTCGATGGATGCCGACGAAATCTGGGCGCAGCCGACCACGATCACTGGATCGATCGGAATCTTCGGCATGTTCGTGACGATTCCACAGACACTGGAAAAACTCGGCATCCACACCGATGGCGTGGCGACGACACCGATCGCTGGGGCATTCGATATCCGCCGCCCACTCGACCCGAAGGTCGAAACGATCCTGACCAGCGTGATCCAGAAGGGCTATCGCGACTTCATCGGCAAGGTCGCCGCTGCACGCGGCAAGACCCCGGCGCAGATTGACGAGATCGCCCAAGGCCGTGTCTGGAGCGGATCCCAGGCAAAGGAACGCGGACTCGTCGACAAGCTTGGCGGACTGCAAGAGGCCATCAGTGCCGCAGCCGTGCTCGGCAATCTTGGCAGCAACTATCACACGCGCTACGTCGAGCGCGAACTCAGCACGTGGGAGCGAATCGCGGTGTCATTTGGCAACAATGAAGCTGCAGCCAGCTTCGGGCGTTGGTCAGGCCTGTCGTCGTTGCCGTTGCGCTTGCTCGACAACGACGAGATCAAACGCACGCTGAGCCTGCTCAACGAACTCGGTGGCAACCGCTTCGGCGTCGTCGCGCACTGTTTTTGCAGCCTGGACTGACAAACAACCGGCGGCGGCAATCAGCCGCCGCTCTGCTCGTCGATCTGCTTGTCGCGATCGGCTTGTTCCTGTTGCAAGGTCTTTTCAACGGCCTTGGCCTTGTCGAGCGCCTTGAGCTGGTCATCAAACACGGTCGGCGCGCGCGGGGTAACGGTGGCTGGCTGATCAACCGCGGCTTCGGTCTTGTCGGTACTGTTTTCCGACTGGTGCGACGAACACGCGGCAAGCGCGATCACGGCGAGCAGACTGGCGGCGACGTGCAGGCTTTGACGTAACATGGCGACCTCGGTTCGATGACGAATGGCAAGCGCAGCGCTTAGTCTGCTCCCGCCACTGCGTCGCAACAAGCGGAGTGCCCGAGCATGAACGCAGCACGCTGGCGACTCGATGGACAACTGGCCCTGGTAACCGGCGCAAGTCGCGGCATCGGCCTGGCAACCGCGCGTGAACTGGCCGGGCTCGGTGCCGACATCGTCCTCGTCGCCAGAGACGAAGCGCACCTCGAACAAGTCCGCGACGAGCTCGCCGAGGAGTTCCCGCGCAACTCGCTGCGTGCGTTTGCCGCCGATGTCGGCGAACACGAGCAGCGTCTCGAGGTTTTCGACTTCATCGCCGATCTCGGACTTGAGCTTTCGCTGCTAATCAACAACGTCGGCATGAATACGCCGAAGCCGACGCTCGATTACAGCGCCAGCGAGTATCGCCGCATCATCGACACGAATGTGTTCTCGGCGTTCGAAATGTGCCGGCTCGCGCATCCGCAACTCGTCCAGCATGCGAACGCCGGCATCGTCAACGTCGGTTCGGTGTCCGGGCTCACCTCGGTGCGCACCGGTTCGCCCTACGGAATGAGCAAGGCCGCCCTGCACCAGCTGACCCGCAACCTCGCCACCGAGTGGGCCGAGGACGGCATTCGTGTCAATTCCGTTGCGCCGTGGTACATCCGCACACAACGTTCCGAGCCGGCACTCGCCGATCCCGATTACCTCGACGAGGTGCTCGAACGCACACCGATGAAACGCATCGGCGAACCGGAGGAAGTCGCCGCCGCGATCGCCTTCCTGTGCCTGCCGGCGGCTTCTTACATCAGCGGCGAGTGCATTGCTGTCGATGGTGGATTTCTGCGTTACGGTTTTTGATTTGGCTCGATTTTTTGCATGCGCGGTGCGCACATCTCGGCTTTGCATGAGTCCACGTGCGCCGGAGCAGGGCAGGCGCGACTGCCCCGAGGTAGCGGTCAAGTACGCCGCTTTGCAGCGCGGCATGGATGCCGCGCGACGTAGGAGCGTAGAGACCCCAGCATCGCGACCGAAGGGAGTCCCTTTTCGGGGCGACTGAAGTCGCTCCCACGAAAACTACCAACGGGTCGTGACGCGAGGTGGAAGGCGAGTGACACCTCGGCATCGATGCAAGGCAAAAAAGCGGCGCAGATCCACACCCAATCATTGATGTCCGAAAACGGCGAGTCCGAAACAACAAACGCTGCTAGATTGCGTCCGTGCAAACTGAAACCGCCCAGGCAACTCTCGATCCCGGCATCTGCGAACAGGCGCGACTGACTCGCGATGCGCGCTTCGATGGCTTGTTCTTCACCGCAGTGAAGACGACCGGCATCTATTGCCGCCCGGTCTGTCCCGCGCCGACACCGAAGCCGTCCAACATCAGCTATTACCCGAGTGCCGCCGCCGCTGCGGCCGCGGGATATCGGCCCTGCCTGCGTTGCCGGCCCGAGGCGGCTCCCGGCTCGCCGTTGCATCGCGCCAGCAGCGATCTGGTCGGCGCCGCGTTGCGCCTGATCGAACAAGGCTCGCTTGACGGCCAATCAGTGTCCGATCTCGCCGCACGCATCGGCGTTGGCGAGCGCCATCTGCGCCGCTTGTTCGAGCACGAGCTGGGCGCAAGCCCGCTCGATGTCGCTGCAACGCGACGGCTGCTGTTTGCCAAGCAGTTGCTCGGCGAAACCAGTCTCCCGATCACCGCAATCGCCGCTGCAGCCGGCTACGCCAGTCTGCGCCGCTTCAATGCGGCCTTCGTCGATGCCTACGCCAAGCCCCCGCGAGAATTCAGGCGAGGCCAAGATCACATGCTTGGAGAAAATGCGATTGAATTGCGCTTGCCCTATCGTGCGCCTTTTGATTTCACCGGACTGCTCGCGTTCTATGCGCGACGTGGCATACCGGGCGTCGAGGCGATCGACGAGCATGGCTACCGCCGCAGCTTCGTCATCAACGGCGAACCAGGCTGGCTTAGCGTCGCCTCTATTCAAGGTGATACGGCGCTGCGCTTGAGAGTGCATGACGTGCGTGCGATCCATCTCGGCCAAGTCGTCAGCCGGGTGCGGCAGATGTTTGATGTCGATGCTGATCCTGCCGCGATCACGCGCACACTCGGACGTGACCGACGCCTGCGTGCGCTGGTCAAGCGCTGGCCTGGACAACGCCTGCCAGGCGCCTGGGATGGCTTCGAGCTCGGCGTGCGTGCCGTGCTCGGCCAGCAGATCTCGGTCACCGCCGCACGCACGCTCGCGGCGCGCATCGTCGAGCGTTTTGGCACGCCGCATCCGGCCAGTGCTGCGGCCGGACTCGGCGCACTGTTTCCGCCTGCCGGCGCACTGGCTGATGCACCGCTCGAGTCGATTGGCCTGACGCGCGCCCGCGCGGCGACGATTCGCGGTCTTTCCCAGGCTTTGGTTGAAGGTCGCATCGATTTCTCCGCCCAGCAGACCTTGCATGAAACCGTTGATCGCCTGTGCGCGCTGCCAGGCATCGGCGCATGGACGGCGCACTACATCGCCATGCGCGCGCATTCACATCCGGATGCGTTTCCTGCCGGCGACCTGGTCTTGCGCAAGATCGCAGGAGCGGGCACGCCGATCCCGGAACGCGAAATGGAAAAACTTTCCGAGGCATGGCGGCCGTGGCGCGCCTATGCGGTGATGCTGCTTTGGCGCAGCGCTGGATAGCCGGGATTCGGGAGCGGTGAGCGGTGAGTGGTGAGTGGTGAGTGGTGAGCGGTGAGTGGTGAGTGGTGAGCGGAATTTTGAACTAATCGAACTGTGGGAGCGACTTCAGTCGCGATGCGGTTTGCTGCAAATCAACGAAAAAGCATCGCGACTGAAGTCGCTCCCACAATCACCTGTACATGCTGATGAGCAGTGAAGCGGAGATGTCTGCTCCTGTTGACAGAAACCTTGGAGAGATGGGCAATGACGACGCAGACAAAATCCACGCCAATGATGTATGCGCACATCACCTCGCCGATTGGGCCGATCTCGCTAGCCGGCGATGGCGCCACCCTGAGTTTCGTCGGCCTGCCGGAATCCCGTCATCCGTTGAATATTCCAGCCGGATGGACACGCCGGCCACAGGCGTTCGCCGAAGCAAAGCGCCAGTTCGATGCCTATTTCGCCGGCGAGCTGATCGAATTCGACTTGCCGGTCGAGCCGCAGGGAACCGAATTCCAGCAGCGCGTGTGGAAGGCGCTGTGCACGATCCCGTATGCAACGACGATCAGCTATGCCGAACTCGCACGCCGCGTCGGCAATCCGAAAGCGAGTCGCGCCGTCGGCCTGGCCAATGGCGCAAATCCACTATCGATCATCGTGCCCTGCCATCGGGTGATCGGTGCCAACGGATCCCTGACCGGTTATGGTGGTGGTCTCAAGGCAAAGCAGATCCTGCTTGATCTCGAACGCCGCCATGCACCACCGGCCGCATTCTCGCTGTCGTCATGAAACCGACGCCACGAGTCAACGCGAACACCCGGCGGAACGCCGGCGTGCGGCGTCGAGTTCGTTGCGAACCTGGGCTTGGGTGTCGCTGAAGGCCAGACGCAGGCGACGCTCGGCGTCGACAACCTGACTATCGAGGAATTCGCACAAGTCAGCTCCGCGGATTCGTTCGCAGGGGTCTTCAACCCACACATAAAGCGCGCCCGCTTGCCCGCGCCAGGAGCGGTCAACGGGTACCTGACGCAAACCCGGGGCAGAAACACCAATTCCGTCGTGGCCGCCGTAAGCTTCAGCCAACGAGTCTTGCGGCACACCCAGCGAAGCAAGCGGAACCGCTCTTTGTTCGCCGTTTCCGGTTTCGCTCAGGTAACGAGTGCCATCTTCCCGTTGACAGAGCAATGCCGAGGACTCGGCAGGCGGAGTCGGCATGGAAGCCTGGGAATTGGGTGTCGCCTTCGCGGGAGCATCCTGCCCAGCCGGCATGACCGATGTCGGCGCGGCCAAGGCCGGCGCGTCGGAAAGCTGGATCGTTTGGGAACGCGAATCGCTTGCGCAGGGCATGTCCTGAAAGCTGATCGCGCCCTCGGCGGTCACGCAGCGATAGACCGAGATGGCTTGCGCCGGCCCGGCACACAGTACAAGCCAGCAGATGGTCAAGGCAGCAGCTGCGCGATACGTTCTCATGAGCGACAGTTTGCACCCGCCAAAACAAACAAGGGCGACCCATGGCCGCCCTTGTTTGCGTCGCTTCAAATACGCGTCAGATCAACGCTTGGTGTCCTTGGCGACAGCCTGCGCATCATCCAGTGCACGCTTGGCGTTGGACTTGGCAATGTCATGCGTGGCGTTTGCCTGATCCTTGCACGCTCCGGCCTGACCCGAAGGCATCGTGTCGCACTTTTCCAGTGCCACCTTCAAGTCTGCATCAGCCTTGGCGACGGCAACATCGTAATCGGCCTTGGCTTGCGTGTTGATCGTATCGGCCTGTACTTCAGCGACGTCGCCCTTGGCCTCGTTCGCCGTATTCATCGCCTGGTCGGTTGCGGCATTGATCTTTTCATTGGCCTTGGCATCGGCCTCTGCGACATCGGCGCGCGCTGATTCCCGGGCGGCATCAAGCTTCTGCTGTGCCTCGGCGGATTGCTGGGCGGCATCCTGCTGCGCCTTGGCGAGATCTTCTCCGGCCTTCTGGCGCGCCTGATCAACTTTCTGCTGTGCCTCGACGGCGGAATCCTGCTGATTGCAGGCGCTCAGGCCAAGAACCGCAGCCAGTGTGGAAACGAGCAATACAGATTTCATCGTGTTGTTCTCCAAATTGTGAGCGGCGAGCCCGAGTGCGTTCGCAACGATTCGGGCGCCACGCCGTGTATTTGAGCGGTTGGATCGTGAACGGACTCTGTGTGTGCCAAATGCGGTTCAGCGCGGAGACACCTTCAAGCTTCGGCGCCCAGTCTCAGCGCGATCGCTCGGCCGCACCTGGAAGGCTGGCAAGGCGCGAATATTCGCCGCCATCGAAATGATCAGGATCGATCAGCATCTTCTCGAACATCGGCGTCGCATCGTTGCCCCACACCAGTCGCTGACCAAAACGGATGGTTGGCACGCCGAAAACGCCCCCCGCGATCGCCTCCTCGGTGTTTGCGCGAAGCTGCTCTTTGACCGCCGCCGCCGCAATCGCGGTCTCGATATCGGCAACACCCAAATCCCTGGCAATGCCGGTCAGGCTTGCCGCATCATCGCCGGCCTGACCGCGCATCCAGATATGCTCGAAGATCGCCGTGATGGCCTCCCAGCTCGATCCGCAGGCAATCGCGAGACGCAAGGCAGCGAGCGGATTGAATGGGTGCGCGGGAGGAAAACGCAATTCGATGTCACTCGATTCGGCCGTCCATTGCGCCATTCGATAGGTGAATTCGCGTTTGCCTGGAATTTCGGCCGGGCCGAGCTGACCGTGATGCTTGAGCAAAGCGGCGAACACGATGGGACGTGGCGTGATCGAATGCGCCAGCGCCAACTCGCGCACGCGCGGCAACTGCAGCCAGGCGAACGGCGAAATGAAATCGAAATACCAGATCGCGTTGGTGTCCATCAGTGCAGCGTCTTGTAGATCTCGGGATCGAAGGCATCGACCTGGATCACTTCGTCACGCGCATCGCGGGCGTCGTTGAGCCTGTCGTATTCCTCCTGGGTGATCACGCCCGCCGCCAGCCCCAGATCATCGAGCATATGCCCGGGTGCCCGATCTAGATTGCCGGCGCGTACCGCATCGCGCAGTTTCGTTTCGATCGGCAATGCCGCCACCGCCTTGTCCAGCGCTGCTTCAAGCGCGCCCAGACCGGGTTGGTCAGCAGGCGGCACGAATACGTCTTCGGTCAAGGTCTTGCGCGCCTCGCGATCCTCGAGGATATCTCGCGCAACCCGCCCACCGATTCGGTCGTTCGGCGGGCGGAAATGTGCGCCCAGCGGAAAGATCAGCACGCTGAGCAAGCCTGCCGCCAGGCGATTCGGCAGATTCTCGAGCACGCCCAACAGGGCCTCCTGCACGCGATACAGGCACAGCTCGACCGACCAGCGCACGAGCGCGTAGTTGGCCGTGGTCTTGGCCTCGTCGTGATAGCGCTTGAGTGCTGCCGAAGCCAGGTACAGATACGCAAGGGCATCGGCAAGCCGACCGGAGATCTTTTCGCGACGCTTGAGTGCCCCGCCGAGCGTGCCCATGGCGGTGTCGGAAAGAATGGTGAATGCGGCCGAGAGGCGCGACAGGTGTTGGTAGTAACGCGCGGTGTCCTCGGTGCGTGGAACGCCGGCCAGGCGCGAGCCGCTCAGGGCCAGCAGCTTGGCCCGCACCGCACGCGTGAAGAGCAGGTTGATGTGGCCGAAGATGGCGAGGTCGAAAGCCTTGAGATCCTTGTTCGCTATCGCCGCAATTTCCTTGTGCACGAACGGGTGACAACGGATCGCACCTTGTCCATAAATGATCATCGAGCGGGTCAGGATGTTGGCGCCTTCGACGGTGATGCCGATCGGCACCGCATTCCAGGCGCGCGACAGCGTATTGCGCGGCCCGCGCTGGATTGCGCTGCCAGCACGGATATCCATCGCATCGCTGATCACCTGGCGCATCGCGTCGGTCAGGTAGGCCTTGGCGATCGAGCCGATCACGGCCGGCTTTTCGCCGACATCCAGCGCACCGCAGGTCAGGTTGCGCGTGGCGGTCATCAGATAGGTCATGCCGGCAATACGTGCGAGCGGTTCCTCGATGCCCTCGAAACGACCAATCGGCGTATCGAATTGTTCGCGCACCGTCGCGTACGCACCGCAAATGCGTGTAGCCATTTGCGCTGCACCAATGCTGAGTGCGGGCAATGAGATCGAACGACCTGCGGCAAGCGACTCCATCAGCATGCGCCAGCCGTTGCCAACCCCGGCCATTTCGCCGATCACGGCATCGAACGGAATCCACACGTCACGCCCAACCGTGGGGCCATTGTGGAAGGGCACGCCCATAGGATCATGCCGCTCACCGATCTCGACGCCCGGCGTATTGCGTGGAATCAGCGCGCAGGTGATGCCGCGATCCTCTACTTCGCCGATCAGGTGATCGGGATCCTTGAGGCGGAAGGCGAGGCCGATCAAGGTCGCCACCGGGGCCAGGGTAATGTATCGCTTTTGCCAATGGCAGCGCAGACCAAGCACTTCCTTGCCGTCGATCATGCGTTTCTCGACGATGCCTTCCGATTGTGTCGCCGCCGCATCGGAGCCGGCTTCCGGGCCGGTCAGGGCGAAGCATGGAATCTCGATTCCTTCGGCCAGCGGCCGCAGATAGCGCTGCTTCTGCGCCTCGGTGCCGTAGTGCAGGAGCAACTCTCCCGGCCCCAGCGAGTTCGGCACCATCACGGTGACGGCGGCGGTCACCGAGCGGCTGGAAATGCGCGTGACGATGCGCGATTGCGCCAGCGCCGAGAAGCCGTGGCCGCCGTATTCCTTCGGGATGATCATGCCGAACAGGCGAAAATCCCGGATCTGTTGCCAGGTCTCGGCCGAAAGGTCACGGCGCTGATAGACATCCCAATCATCGATCGTGCGGCAGAAATCGTTGACCGGGCCATCGAGAAAAGCCTGCTCCTCATCGCTGAGCGGAGGCGCCTTGAAATCGAGCAATTTCTGCCACTCGGGCATGCCCGAAAACAGATCGCCATCCCACCACACTGTTCCAGCTTCCAGCGCGATGCGTTCGGTATCGCCGAGCCGCGGCAGCACCTTGGCGAAAATCGGCATGACGAAGCGCGAGATCAGGTTGCGCCGGATCGGAGCCAGGCCAAAGACCATCGCCATGATGATCAGCGAGGTCGCGACGATGATGAAAGCAGTCGGCGATGCCACACCGCCGAGGCGCCAGCCGATCAGGATGACTGCTGCCGCCCCTATCCAGGCAAGAAATCCGAAGCCGCGAAAGGCAAGGACGAGAAAGACAATCAAGGCCAACGCGAAAGCAATCCACATGGGGCGAACTCCAGGCAAGGATCGCCCGATTATGCGCCAGTCGCGATCAACGATCCTGCGCTGGCTGGCAAACGATCACCGGTTCGCGCATGGCGGGGATCAAGCGCCGCCAAGCGAACCGCGCAGGAACAGGCGATAGGCCGGATTCGCACTCTCGTCGCAATGCGGATATCCCAGCGAATCAAGAAATTTCCGGAACTTGCTCATGTCGGTGGCCGGAACCTGGATACCAACCAGGATGCGACCGAAGTCTGCACCTTCGTTCCGATAATGAAACAATGAAATGTTCCAGTCCGGACTCATCGCCGATAGAAAACGCAGCAAGGCGCCAGGCCGCTCGGGAAACTCGAAGCGGTAAAGCAGCTCGCTTTCGGCACTGGCCGATCGACCGCCAATCATGTGACGCAGGTGCTGTTTGGCCAACTCGTCATTGCTCAGATCGAGCGTGGCGAAACCCTCCTTGCGCAGCGAGCGCGTGATGCGCGCCCGATCGGCAATGCCACTGACCTGCAAGCCGACAAACAGGTGCGCCTGGTCGGTATCGGCGATGCGGTAGTTGAATTCGGTGATGTTGTGGCCTTCAAGTGCATCGCAAAAGCGCCGGAACGATCCGCGCTGCTCGGGAATCGTCACTGCCAGCACGGCCTCGCGCGATTCGCCGACTTCGGCGCGTTCGGCGACAAAACGCAGGCGATCGAAATTCATGTTCGCGCCGCAGGCGACGGCAACGACAGTCTTGTGCCTGCATGCATTCTTCGTTGTCCACGCCTTCATGCCGGCAATGGCGAGCGCTCCAGCCGGTTCGAGGATGCTGCGTGAATCCTGGAAGACATCCTTGATCGCCGCGCAAACGGCATCCGTGTCGACGCGGATGATCTCGTCAACCAGTTCGCGACACAGGCGGAAAGTCTCCTTGCCGACCTGCTTGACGGCGGTACCGTCGCAAAACAAGCCGACATCCTTGAGCACGACGCGCCGACCTGCTTCGATCGATTGCGCCATGGCATCCGAATCGCTGGCCTGCACGCCAATGATGCGGATCTCCGGGCGCAACGCCTTGACATAGGCGGCGATTCCGGAAATCAAGCCACCTCCACCGATCGCGACGAAGATCGCGGCGATTGGCCCGGGATGCTGGCGCAGGATCTCCATGCCGATCGTGCCCTGCCCGGCAATCACTTCGGGATCATCGAATGGATGGACAAAGACCAGCTTGCGCTTCGCGGCGATCACGTCGGCATGTGCCTTGGCGTCGGAATAGGATTCGCCGCTCAGGATGATCTCGACATGCTCGCCACCGAATGTGCGCACCGCGTCGATCTTCAGCTGCGGCGTCGTCACCGGCATGACGATGACCGCCTTGCAGTCCAGGCGCGCCGCCGACAGGGCGACTCCCTGGGCATGGTTTCCGGCCGAGGCGGCGATCACACCGCGCCTGAGCTCGAGCGGATCGAGTCCGGCCATCTTGTTGTAGGCGCCGCGCAACTTGAACGAGAACACCGGCTGGGTATCCTCGCGCTTGAGCAGCACATTGCAACCGGTGCGCGCAGACAAGCCCGGCGCGAACTCAAGCTCGGTCTCGCGGGCCACGTCATAGACGCGGGTGGTCAGGATCCGTTTGAGATAGTCGGCAGGCATCGGGCATTCCGCAGGCAGAACCGCAGAATAACCCGAACATTTCAGGAGTGGCACGGCTGATCGCACCTTGATCAGACGAACAATGCATCAGCAGTGGAACCCAACAAACCGTTTGCACGAAGTCGATAGCGGAATGGAAACCTGTCTTGCCACAACAGTTTCGGCGAGATCCTGCGAGCACGGGAAATATCCGCTTGAACCTTCCAGCGGAAACAGTCGAGCGATCGGCCCGCCTATTTCGCCGGCGCGTCTTCGAGCTTGAGATCCTTCATTGCCCAGATGAACTCGAGCGAAAGTACGCTGGCCGAGCCATTGTCGACGCGGGCCTTGCAGTTGAGATTCTGGGTGAACTCGGTGGACAGGCCCCGGTCAAAGACGATCTGGGTACTCAAATGCCAGATGTCACCTGCGCCATTCTCCTGCTTTGCGCTGGTCGCCAAGCTGGCCGTATCGATATCGTAGGTCTTGCCCGCCAGGCGCTGGTTGACTTCAGCGACACAGGCATTCGCGGCGAGCTTCGATGGCCCCGAGCCACCGCAGGCAACCAGCAGCAGGAGCAGCAAGGACGCAAGTATCGGGCGCATCGGTTGTCCCCCTCTTTCACCAAGATCGGGCCCGCCAAGCGTGAATCCGATCACGACATGACAGTCGTCCAGAGTATAGGCATTGTTCACGCATACCCCATGCTGCACCGCAACGAAAGCGTTCGTAGCTCAATAGTGAGGTATGCCCGGATCGATCTCGCTCGACCAGGCTTCGATTCCGCCGATGATGTTGTGCACGACACGGAATCCCTGCTCACGAAAATGCTCGGCGGCGCGAGCGCTCGAGTTGCCGTGATGACAGAGGAACGCCAGTGGTGTCTCCTTCGGCAGCTTGACCAGTCGCTCATGCGAAGAGGCATCGAGCACCTCGGCGCCAGCGAACCCTGCCAGCGCCCGTTCCTCGGCCGGACGCACGTCAATCACCGTGACCGCACCCTGATCGAGCATGCGCTTGAGTGCATGAACATCCAGTCCATGCACCTTCGGCGGGGCCGCCGGCAAATCGATTGACAGACCTTCGCCCTGCGCTGTTTCGGTCCAACCGATATGGGCCCCCCTGGCACGCTTGGCGCTGGCCGGATCGAACAGCACATCGATGCCATTGGCGATCGCCCGGATCTCGCTGCCCTGGATTTCACGAAGCTGGAATTGCGGCTGGAAGCGCGCGTCGATGGCCAGGAACAGGCCCATGCCTTCGGCGTCGCCAAGCGCTTTGCGGATCTGCAACGCGGCCGCATCACTGATCGTGATGGCGGGTGGCGTACGATCCGGCTGCGCAAGCCCGAGCAGCGTATGCAACTCGCCGCTGGCAGCCATGCCCTGGACAATATCGGCACCGCCGACCAGCTCACCATCGACATACAGCTGCGGAATCGTCGGCCAGTTGCCGAAATCCTTGATGCCCTGACGAATTTCTTCATCGGCCAGCACATCCACCGTCTCGTACTCGTCGAGCAGATCATTCAGCGCACCCGCCGTGGCCGCCGAAAAGCCACAGCTCGGGGCATTGCGCGTGCCCTTCATGAACAGGACAACACGGTGTTGGGCGAGCATCGACTCGATGCGCTGACGGACGGGTTCGGCGTTTGACATGAAATTTCCTTGGGCTGGGTGCGATTGCTGAAGCCCAAATGGGTGCTCGGCCACATCAACTCAAGGGGCGGATTGCCCGCTGAATCAGCGCTTTCAGCGGAAAAATTCGCCCGGCTCCAGGGGCGCGCCGCTTTGCCAACGAACCATCGCGTGTCGGCATCGAAGACATTCTGGCATCGCCTTTACCGCTCGCCAACGACACGGCTGTCGAACAATGGGCAAGAACCCGCGCAACTGCCAAAAAGCGCGTGCGCTGTCGAGCGGGTGGAAGCACGACCCGGCAAGAGTGCGCCCCATGAATCGCGCCGGAAAATTCTCGCGGCGGGTGAAGCGTCTATTCGCCCGGATAAAGGCGATCGACTTCGGCATGAAGCTGGTCAATCAGAGCGGCATATTCACGTGGGGCGAAATATTCCCAGACATCGTGCCAAGTTGAAAAACTGACTTTTTCGGAAACGACATAGTCGCCCAAATCAATCTCGGCGGCCGGCTTGTCGATCGCAGCAGGCAGCAGCCGCCCCGCCCAAGCCATGACGCCGTGCGGCGGCCGGTTGATCAGGGTAACTGCAAGGTAGCTTCCATCTTCGAGCGCATGCGGCTCGCGCGCATGCAGCGTTCCCTTCCTCAACATTTGACACCCCCGCCCAAGTCGCCAGAACCTACGTGGTTAGCCGGCGGGAAGATACGACTTGTCCAGTGTGTGAGGCAATCACTTTGAAAGGGGATCTGATCCAGTGGCCGGCGATGGTCGTCACGCTGTTGGCAGGATGGCTGGTCGCTTCAGGACAACAACGACGACGCGATCGCGGATTCTGGGTGTTTATGCTCAGCAATGTGTTGTGGGTGGCATGGGCGGTGCCTTCGCATGCTATGCCCTGGTCGCGCTTCAATTTGGCCTGACGATTTAAAACCTGCGCGGGGTGATAAAGAACCAGGCGACCCGGGCTTCGGATTGACAATCACCCCTGCGCGGCCAACCTTTCCGGTCGGAATCGCCGTGCCGCACGCAGAAACCGCAACGTCGCTTGCTCGAGCTTGCGAGGGAAACGCACGTCTTCAACCGAAACTGTCTGCTGCAGGCTGCCATCCTTCCAGCCCTCGATGACCCGCGGATGGATATAGGAATTGCGGCAGACCGCCGGCGTATTTCGCAATACCTTGGCAACCTTGCCAATGACGCTGTTGATCAGGCTGGCGACAGCTCTCTCCTCGCCCGGCTCCGGAACAGGCGTTTCCACGAATACCGCGATCGCATGGACGGTCGCACCCCAGGTGCGGAAATCCTTGGCCGTGAACTCGCCGCCCATCGCGGAAAAGAGGTAGTCGTTGACCATGCCGGAATGGATCGGCTGCGGGTCGTTTTCGTCATCGAGGAACTGGAACAGATACTGCCCTGGCAGTTGTTGGCATCTGCGCAGCAGTCTCACCAGGCGTGCGTTGTCAACAGCGACGGCATGTCTGAGTCCGCTCTTGCCACGGAAGCGGAACAAGGCGCGACCGCGCAGGAAGGCAACATGCCGGGCCAACAGGGTGGTCAGCCCAAACGAACCGTTCTGCTCCCGATACTTCGCATTGCCAACGCGAACCAGAGTTTCCGACAGCAGGCTGACCACCGTTGCCAATACCTTCTCCCGCGGAAGTCCCGGTCGCTTCAGATCGCGAGCGAGTGTCCGGCGCAGGCGCGGCAACCGATCGCCGAAGTCGAGCAGGCGCGCGAATTTGCCCAGATCCCTGACGGCGCGCCAACGCGGGTGATAGCGATACTGCTTGCGCCCGCGCGCATCGCGACCAGTCGCCTGAATGTGGCCGCGCGGATTGCTGCAGATCCAGACATCGGTGTAGGCCGGCGGAATCGCCAAAGCGCGTATGCGCTCGAGAACCTTCTGATTGGTGATGCGCAATCCGTCCGTTCCCAGGTAACTGAAACCCTTGCCCGCGCGCCGCCGGCGGATGCCGGGGTCCTCATCGGTGACATGGCGCAAGCCGGCGAGGCGCGCTTCCGCTGCATTGTCTGCGGCGACAGCAGCCTCACCGCCTGTGCGTGGCATCAGTGCCGCAACCGTGCAAACGAGAACAGCTCGGCGCAGGGATGCTGCTTGCCAAGCAGGCGGTCACGGATGATCTCGGCGCCGATCGCGCTGTAGGTGATGCCATTGCCACCGTAGGCCATGGCGAAATGTACGCGCGGACCGTGCTGCTCATGTGCCCCAAAGAACGGCAAGCCGTCCTTGGTTTCCGCAAACGTTCCGGCCCAGGAAAAAGCGACATTCAGGGAAATCCGGGGAAAGCGCTCCGAGAATTTCTTTTGCAGGGTCTCCGCCTTGCGCGAGACGCTGGCGTCGCGCTTGAGCGGGATGTCGATGGCATCGTCCTCGCCACCGATCAGCAATCGGTGATCGGCGGTACTGCGTGCATACAGATACGGGCGCGCTGATTCCCACACCAGGCAGCGCTCCAGGCAACCTGCCCCGCCTTCGATGGGATCGGTGACGAACGCGTAGCTGCTGCGGTTGCGCGCAACCCTCTGGGTCAGAAATCGCTCCGACTCGTAGCCGGCTGCGATGATCAAATGCTTGCAACGAATACGCTTGCCATTGCCCAGCATGACTGTCGCGCTTCGAGACGTTGCAACAATCTCTTCCACGCTGGTGCGCTCGAAGATCTCGACACCCTTGCGCTTCGCCATGTCCAGAATGGCGCGAGTCAATTGGACCGGATCGACCTCGGCGGCCACCGTGGACAGCAGGCCGGCCCCGGCGTCGAGTCCGAACCTGGCCTGCAATGCGGCATTGTCGAGACTGTCGAGGGCAAACCCGTGTTGCTTGCGCAATTCACCTTCGCGGCGAACCCGACGATCGTGATACCAGTGGCTGGAAAAATACAGGCTCTGCATGGAGCGGACATCGACGCCACGCAAATTTTTCGCCAAGGCGGCCACGTTCTTGACGGCTTGTTCACACGATCGGTAGGCAAGCACGGCATCCCCGATGCCGAATTTCCTTGCCAGCGCCTGAAGCTCGACATCAATTTCGTACTGGAGCAGGGCGGTGCTCGCCGACGTGCTGCCCCACGCAACCTGACGCCTGTCGACCAGGCAAACGCCGATGCCGGCTTCGACCAGGCTGCGCGTGATCAGGGCCCCGGTGATCCCTGCCCCCACGATCAATACATCGCAGCGATGATCCACGTGCAGCGGAGGATGGAAGGCCGCCTGCGCATTTTTCAGCATCCAGAAAGGAGAGCCGCTTTTCAGATCCATTCGATGCATGCCCGCGACGAGGAGGGCGATCATCGTCGTCAAACGATCATGAACGCGGACGTAAACTTTCGGCATCCCGAAGGCCTCGCATCGGCGGAAAGGCTGACCAGTCAGCCGCGGTAAATTCCCCGAGCCCTTCCTTGCAAGGACGAGCTTGTTCGTCGTTCAGTAAGCCTCCTCTACGATTCGACCCACCCGATCAATAACCCAGGATTGTCCATGATCACAAACGAATTCAATGCGCCTGATACAGACAGATCCACGCCGTCCGCTGCACCAGCACCTGCTCTCGGCGACGTGATTGATGCGGTTGATGATGCCGCGGCGACATTCAAGGCTGTGGTACGCAACGAAGCCGATTCGCTCTTGCACGATTTTCGCTCGCTCATCCGCGAACAACCGATTACCAGCATCGCAGTGGCGGGTGCCCTTGCGTATCTGATCGGGCGAGTGGGTCGATAGGGAACAGGTTTCGTGCAACTGCACCCTGCAGCGAAAATCGATTCCGAAAAGCGCAAGGCCCTCGACGGTACGCATGGATGGCGCAGGATATGGCAGGCGATCGAGGAGTTTGTTTCGCATGATCCCTTGACCCTGGCCGCGTCGATCGCCTTCTACGCGGCCTTGTCCTTCGCCCCGATCATCGTCATCAGCATCTGGGCGGCGTCGCAGCTTTCCCCTGGTGCCGAGGATAAACTGATCGAACAGCTCGGCCTCCTGCTCGGCAGCCAGGTGCGCGAGAGCGCAGTCAGCGTCATGAAGAACGCGCAAGAGAGCCCGTTCAAGGCCAGCTTTTCGGGGATGATCGGCATCGCCACCCTGGTGATTTCCGCATCGACTGCATTCGCCCAATTGCAGTCGGCGATCAATGCGGTATGGGGAACCGCCGGTGAACCAACCAACGCGGTTTGGGAATGGATACGCCGGCGACTACTGTCATTCGGCATGCTCGCCGTGATCGGCTTCCTGCTCACGATCACCCTCGTTGCGAGCAGCGCCATGACCCTGGTTCTCAAACAGGAAAGCAGCCTCTGGCTGGTGATCAACGAGCTGATTACCCTGGGCGTCTTCTCGGTCAGTTTCGGCCTGATGTTCCGCTTCGTACCGGATGCGCGAATTGCCTATCGCTACACCTTCATCGGCGGCGCCTTGACCGCCCTCCTGTTCGAACTCGGCAAGTGGGCGCTCGGAAGTTATCTCGCTGCAACCACCAGCGCCGACGCCTACGGCGCGGCGAGCTCACTGATCCTGCTTCTGATCTGGGTCTATTACACCTCGCTGATCGTGCTGATCGGCGCGGGACTCACCCGACACCTTGCGGAAGCGTTCGACGGCCCGTTGCAGCTTGCCAACGATACGGCCCGCTCCAAACCTGCCCACGGTCAATAGTCCCGTTTCGATTCAAAGCTGGGGAACGCGCTGCCTCACCGACGACATCTCTGCCCAGGGATCCTTGCCACGCTTGCGGATCCATTCCACCGCATTGGAAAGATTGATCACGTGGGCTGACTCCAGGCGCTTCAAATCCGACCATGCCAACGGCATGGCCACACCCGCCGCATCGCGGGCACGCAAGGAGTAGGAAGCGACGCTGGTCGCACCGCGGCTATTGCGCAACCAGTCAATGAAGATCCTGTCCTTGCGATTCTTTTCCCCGGATACGGCGACGAATTCATCCGGCTCGAGCGCAGCCAATGCTTCCGAGACCGACTTGGCAAAACCGCGCAACTCGTCCCATGGCGCGGCCGGATCAATCGGCACGACGACATGCAATCCCTTGCCTCCGCTCGTTCGCAGGAAGGATTGCAGGCGGATCGATTTCAGTTGCTCGTGCAGGTTTTCCGCAGCCGACTTGACGCGCTTCCAGCTCACCGACGCATGTGGATCGAGATCGAACACGAGTCGATCCGCATGCTCGGGGTCACTCGAACGGGCTCCCCAGGGATGGAATTCGAGCACATTCAATTGCACCAGTTCGAGCAGGCCCGCTTCGTCATCGATGCACAGATAGCGATCCTCGCCGTCTTTCGCCTCGACGGTCACGCCGTGCACATGCTCGCCACTGCCCTTGGCCAAATGCTTCTGAAAGAAACAGGCTTTTGCCGTGCCACCCGGGCAGCGCAACACCGACAGCGGTCGTCCCGCGATTTGCGCCAGGATCCAAGGCGCGACGGCGCGGTAGTAGTCGGCGACATCCTGCTTGGTCAATTTCAACGTCGGGTAGACGACTCGTTCGGGATGCGTGATGGCGACCTCATCAGCGGCATCATCCGCGAGGGGTGGTTTCGCGGATCGCTTCCGTTTCCCCAGGGCCGCTTTTCCTGCCGGTGCGCGTGCTTTCGCCGACCCTGATTTTGGGCTTGATTCGCTTGTCATCGTGCTTGCTCCCTCGATATGGCTCGATACCTCATCGGCTGACTTGTCCGGCCGCAGATCCTTGAATGCCGGTTGCCGTAAAAGACCTTTGCCACCGATACCCTGATAGAACACTTCGACTACAAGTTTTGGCTTTACCCAGATCGCCAGGCCCCTATCCTTGCGCGCCATCAGACCCGGATCGGCGGTCGCCTTCTTCACTACCGATTTTTCCAACAGGTGACGCAATTCGATCAGTTGCTCGCAGCGCAGGCCCGTGCCGACGCGACCCACGTAGCGCAAGCCTTCGTCGGCCGTCGGCTTGGCCAGCAACAAGGCACCGAGTCCAGCGCGGCTGCTGCCCTTGGGTTCAGTGAATCCGACAACGATGAATTCATCGGCGAGGCGTCCTTTCGATTTGACCCAGGCGCCACTTCGCGTCCCGCTGTAATGACTGTCGAGGCGCTTGCTGACTATGCCTTCGATGCCGGCTTCGACTGCCTGGGCAAACACGGTGGCGCCGTTGCCGACCTGATGGTCCGAGTAGCGCAGCAACGGATGTGCGTGGCGCTCGATGCGATCCGCCAGCCAGGCCTTGCGCTCGCTCAAGGCCACTTCCGCGAACGAGTGCCCATCGGCATGGACGACATCAAACAACATGTACAGGATCGGCGCTGCATCTTCATCGGAAAAGCGAGCCTGCAAGGCATTGAAATCCACCTTGCCCTCGCTGAGCACGATGATCTCGCCGTCCAGGCGCGCATTGCGCAACTTCAATGCCGCGAGCGCTTCAACCAGTTCGGGCAATTTTCCAGTCCACTCGTTGGCATTGCGCGTCCATAACTGGACTTTCCCGCGCACGATGCTGGCGAGGATCCGGTAGCCATCCCATTTGACCTCATGCAACCACTGATCTCCGGCCGGTGGAGTATCCGCAGGCCGGCAAAGCTCCGGCGGGAAAAATCCTCCAACAAGCCGCTCCGGCGTGCCCATGCCCGGCAACGGCACCTCGGATTTCACCGCTGTTTTCGTCTCCGAAACAGGGACGACCGCTTTCGCCTTGTTCGTTCGTTTTCCCGACTTCCCCGGCCGATCCGTTGCCGAATCGATGTAATCGTCGGCTTCGCCCCGGGCTGCAAATTCGTCTTGATGCTTGATCAGCAACCATTGCTGCTTGTCGCCTTGCATGCGGGTGCGCACGAGCACCCAGGAGCCACGAAGAATGTGCCCATGCAGGGTGAACTTGAGGTCACCGTCGGCGAGCCCCTTGCGCGCTCCGCCGATCGGCTCCCAGGTTCCGCGATCAAACAGATCGACGTGCCCGGCACCATAGTTTCCTGCTGGAATATCGCCTTCAAAATTCGCATAGGAAATGGGGTGATCCTCCACCTCTACGGCCAGGCGCTTGACGGCGGGATCGAAACTCGGCCCCTTCGGCACCGCCCAGCTTTTCAGCACCCCATCGAGTTCGAGGCGGAAATCGTAGTGGCGCCGAGAGGCATGATGAAGCTGGACGACGAAGATCCGGCCACCGCGCGTACCGCCTGCGCTCGGTTCCGAGGTTTGCGAGAAATCCCTCTTCTTGCGATAGCGGATCAGCGACATGCGTGCGCGTCCATGGATCAGTCAAGGCAGCTCGCAGGGATAGCATCGACAGGATGAATCAGAAGGAAACCGTCGGTATTCAGGATGGCCGGACGCCGTGGCTCACGCGCTAGGATGCTTCGATCGACCAAGCGGAGATTTGTCATGGCCCGACCCATCTGGAACGGCGTGCTCTCGTTCGGCCTGCTCAATGTGCCGATTTCGGTCATGAGTGGCGAACGCAAGATCGACTTGCATTTTCGCATGCTCGATTCGCGTGACAAGAAGCCCATCCGTTATGAGCGCGTCAACGCCGACACCGGCGAGGAAGTGCCTTGGAAGAGCATCGTCAAGGCCTTCGAGTACAAGAAGGGAAGCTATGTCGTGCTCGATGCCGAGGACCTCAAATCGGCTGCGCCCGAGAGTCATGAATCGATTGATATCGAAGCCTTTGTCGAGGCCGGTTCGATCGCCCCGGCCTATTACGAAAAGCCCTATGTGCTGGTGCCCGGCAAGAAGGCGGACAAGGGCTATGTGCTGTTGCGCGAAACCCTGCGCAAGACTGCACGCATCGGCGTCGGCCGCGTGGTCATTCGCACCCGCGAATACCTGTGCGCGGTGTTTCCCCAGGGTGATGCGCTGGTCATGAATTTGCTGCGCTATCCACAGGAAATCGTCGCTGTCGAAGACTACAAGCTGCCGACAGCAAAGCCGGCTGGCGCGAAGATCTCCAAGGCCGAGATGGACATGGCGGAAAAGCTGATCGAGTCAATGTCCGCGGAGTGGAAGCCCGGTGACTTCAAGGACGAATTCCGCGAGCGCTTGAGCAAGGTCATCGAGAAGCGCATGAAGGCCAAGGGAGTCACCCATAGCATCGAGGAAGAGCCTGAAGTCCCCGAGGATGCAACGACCAACGTTGTCGATTTCATGTCGCTGTTGCGCAAGAGTCTCGCCACCAACAAGCGTACGCCGGCCAAGACGCCGGCGAAGAAAAAGGCGACCGCATCGGAGAAGACTGCCACCAGCAAGAAACCGGCGGGTAGCAAGCGCAAGACTGCCGCGGATCGAAAAGCCAAGATCACGCGCAAACGAGCCTGAGGCTGAATCCGCGCCATGCATGAGCCGGTCTGGAAGAGCGTGGCCAGGGGCCGCTGTTTCGTCTATCTGCTGCCGTGCCGGGATGAAGATACACAGAAGATCGGTTTTGCCCGCGATCCCTGGCTACGCATGCACGCATTTCATCCGCGCTTTTACGCCTTTTTCGATCTCGATCGGGGCGCACTGATCGAAACCGACCGTGTCAGCGAGGCGCGATCAATCGAAACACGATTGAAAGCCATGTTTGCCATGTCGAAATGCGTTGCCCCGTTGATGACCCGCCAGCGGGCCGGCGGCAAGAATGAGTGGTTCCGCGGAATCGATGGGGCCGCGATGGCTGCCTTGCAGGGCATCAGCGAATCACTTGGTTATCCGCTGCACGCACCGCTGGCACCTTGGCTGCGCGAGCGGTGGATGCAGCAGGCCGCCGTGATCCGCGACTGGAGCCGCCAGCAATTCGAATGGCTTGAAGCATTGCATTTCAATGCCGATCCGTCGCTCGGCGAGCCATGCGCGCAACGACTGCACAGCGCCCTTAGCGCCTGGGACGCCATCGGCTTGCCGCTGCACGAGATTCTGGATGAACGCGTGAGTGTTTGGTTGCGCAACGGCTTCGAAGATTGAATTTTCCCGCTTGTTTGCATTTTTCCTGAACGACCGTCGAGGTCGTTGGCCTGAGAGATGCGTTGTTCATGTAACGGCCATCGGCCTCTTAGCATCATGCGGATTCGCTCCGAAAAGACTTCGGTAACGCCATCTCCGGAGTCGAAACGGGTTCGACAGCAGACAGGCAGGCGCTATGCCCATGAGCAAGAAACGTGGAGTTCGAATTTCCGGCCAGCGTTCAATTTTTGACCGCTTCGCAAGTTGGGTAACCCGTCTGGCGGGTTCTCCCGGCGCGTTTGCGCTGGCTCTCGCAGTGGTGGTGGGCTGGGCTTTGACTGGGCCCTCGCTCGGCTACTCGGAAACCTGGCAACTGGTCATCAACACGGGAACGACCATCGTCACCTTCCTGATGGTATTCCTCATCCAGCAGGCGCAGAACAAGGACAGCAGGGCGCTGCACATAAAGCTCAACGAGCTGATTGCAGCCAGCAAACTGACCAGCAACCGAACGATCTCGGTTGAAGATCTCGACGCATCCGAGCTGGAGGTGCTGCACGCCTTCTACGCCAGACTTGCGGAATTGGCACGCACGGAAGGCGGCTTGAAATGCAGCCATTCCCTGGATGACGCGAGCGAATTGCACGAATGGAAATCACGCGGCCACAAGCGAGGCGACTCTGGGGCAGCGGGCTCGCTCGCGGGAGAGCACTGAACTTTGGGCGACCTGCTGGTCACCCCGACGCTGGCTCCAACGACCAATGGCCTGCAACTATCCTGAGAGGCGGCCCAGGCGTTGCAAAGTCAGGCGTGAGCGAATCATGCTGTAACGCACGCCCTCTGAAAACGCAGGTTTCAGGCGCCCCCCCCCGAGCCAACAAGCCTTGCCACCCAACCACATGACGCTCCTCCGGTATGCGTCATCGCGGCAGAGACCAAGCTTCACGCATTTGTCGGCCAGTGCACGGCCTGGATCACCTTTGGCTGCAATCCCGGCTGAGCCTGGCCGCTCGATCCAGCACGGCTCACTGTGTTCGATGTTGCAATCAATTTGGGGGATTGGGGATTGCATTGCGTATAGGGAGCTGTCGATTCATCAACCTTGGGAATTCCTCATGCACCGGCCATCGCTCCATTCCTTCGTCATCGCGGCAATCGCCGCCACCTTGTCGAGCGCGGTTTCGCAGGCTGTTGCGGTCGAGCGCATCAGCGTCGCCACCGGCGGTGGCCAGGCCAACAGCCAGAGCCGGTTTGCGGCGATCTCCGGCAATGGCCGCTACGTCGTGTTCACCAGCGATGCGACGAATCTTGTCGCCGGCGACAGCAACAGCGCGGCCGACATCTTCCTGCGCGACCGCGTCCTCGGCACGACCACGCGCATCAGCAACAAGTCTGATGGCACTCAGAGCGATGCCGTGAGCTATACGGCGAACATTTCCGGCGACGGCTCGCGCATCGTATTCGCCTCGCATGGGCATCTGCTGCCAAACAGCGGCTACCAGAACTGCTACCTGCTGAACCGCGCGGCGAACACCTTGCAGGTGCTCGACCTGTTGCCGAACGGACAACCCGCGACCACCTGCGACAGCGCATCGATCGACTATGCCGGCACGCACATCGCACTGGTTTCCGGCGACGCCCTCGAAGCAAGCGATACCGGCAGCTACGACATCTATGTACGCGATCTCGTCGCCAGCACAACCCGGCGCGTCAGCCGTGCGTTGGGCGGCGGGCAGAGCAACGCCAGCAGCACGGATGCGCGCATCTCAGGCGATGGCAGTCGCGTGATCTTTGCATCCACGGCGACCAACCTGGTGTCCGGCGACAGCAACGGTGAGAACGACATCTTTCTCGCCGCCTCCAACAACAGCGTGCCGATCGTGCGGGTGAATGTTGGCCCCGGCAATACCCAGGCCAGCGCGCCGGCCGGCACCGGCCAAATTGCCGCGCTAAACGCCGATGGCAGCCTGCTGGCGTTTTCCAGCAACTCGCAGTCCCTGCCCAACTGGGGCCCGGTGGCGGACGAAACACTGTATTTGCGTATTCCGAGCCTCGACCAGACGATCGCCTTGAGCATCCCTGAAGGCAACTTGCCCCGGGAAGGCTTCAACTATGAACCGGACTTCGACTACAGCGGCCGCTGGCTGACATTCGCCTCGAACGACAAGCTCTTTGTCGGCGCCGAGCAGGGCGGCGTGTATGTCATCGACCTGGTTGCCAGCGTGATCACGCAGGTCAGTATCGGCGGCAACAGCGGCAATGTGCATCAGCCTCGCCTGAGCGCCGATGGCACCGGCATCGTCTGGTATTCCTATTCGACCACGCAGGTGCCCGGCGACACGAATGGCACCTGGGACGTTTTCTACGCCGACAATCCGTTGTGGGTCGAAGCGCCGATCTTCGCGGACGGGTTTGACGGCTGACCGGAAAAGCCAGACGTCGGCCGCAAGGCATCGACTGCATGGCGGCGCGCCGGCGAGTGCGTGCAGGACTCGCCATCAATCCGCTTGTTTGTAAATGGGCTTGCCATTTCTTGCACTGCCTCAGTTCGACGCAGAAGTCTGACCGCTTGCTCGAGCGGAATTGCCAACGACCACCTGATCAGCCTTGAACGACAGTTTTCTCCGCGAACAACTCCTGAGTGGGTGTTCGCTGGCGCGAGGCCTGATACCGGCATGGACGATGCGACTGAGGATGCCGTATCACCCTGAACAATGAGCGCCCCGACGTCGCGCTGACTTGCGACCAAGGCAACCTGAGCCTGCCACGCGCATAGCCGGCGCAATCCCGCTGGCGGGGTCGTTGCTCATCGATTTCTTCAACGCGATGGCCATCACTGGATTCGTCGAATTTTTCAAGTAGTTCCATGCGCTGGACAGGCGTCAAGCGATCCTTTCGCATTTGAGGGGGGGCGATCCCACGGATGGATTCACAAGGCCGCCACGTGGACTGTGCCAGGATGCCGTTCCGTTGAAACTTACAGCGCATACGCTGTGAGCTGTGGATTCCGGGGATGGGTGCCACTCAAGCGGAGCGCAGACCGAAGATATTTGGCCGACTGCCGGAAATACGGGATAATTGGCGGATCAGGGGATTCGCCACCGTCAGGGGATACGACATGTTCCGCAAGTTGCCGCTTTGCATCGCCTTCGCGCTCGCCACCGCAGCAAATGCGCAGCCTCCATCCGAGCCGGTTTCCGGGGATGCGACGATTCCGCTGACCTATGTCGGATCGAACGCGCGCGTCTCGCTCGGCATCAATGACGATGGCGATGCGCTCGGTGAAATTCTTGCCATCCTTGGCAAGACCGACGACTCGGCCTGGCTCGGTGAACTCTGGCTCGGACAGGGTGGTGCGGGTGGCGTGCAGCTGGGCTACAACCGGTTGCGCGGCGCCGCTGACAGCGACAAGGCCACGGTATGGAAATTTTTCGCGGCCGGCGACCAGAGCATGTTCAAGGATCGCAAGGCCACGATCGGCCTCGGCTGGGAACGCGACGACCTGTTTTTCAGCGGTTATGTGAGCCATGCGACCTCGGGTACTCGCCTGGTCGATACGCGCCTGCTGACTGACACCACGACGCTGAGCGGCACCGATGCGATGGGCGCCTACACGCAGACGCAGACCATCGAAACCCTGTTTCGCTCGTTCGAACACCCTTATGAAAACGGTATCGGCCTGCGTTTCGGTTCGTACTTCGACGAACCCCTGCTGCGCGTTCGCGGCGGCCTGGACTATGAAAAGGGCAAGTTCAGCTCGAATCAATCAACGCTCTCGCTGGGCATCGACAAATTGTTCCGCAACAGTCCGTTCAGCCTCTCCGTGCAGGGCGAATATGCGCGCAAGTCCGGTGATTTCGAGATCGACAAATCCGATACGCGCGGCTGGTTGTTGCTGCGCTACGACTTTGGCAAGAACTATCGTGCCCGCGAGCCGTTCCGCCTGGTCGAGGTCAAGACGCCCGCGCCTGCGCCAACGGCTGCGGCCGAGGCGCAGGTCATGCGCAATGATGTCCGCCTCGATGGCGATGCTTTCTTCCGTTTCGACCATGCCGATCTCAATGCGGACGCGATCGCCGCACTCGATGAATTGATCGCCAAGCTCAAATCCGATGCCCGGGTCAGCCGTGTCACCGTGGTCGGGCATACCGATTCGGTCGGTCCCGAAGCCTACAACCAGAAACTCTCCGAGCGCCGCGCCGAGAGCGCCAAGGCACATCTGGTCAGCCGCGGCATTCCGGCCGAGCAGATCGATACGCGCGGTGAAGGCGAACTCAATCCGAGCTTTGCCAACGACACCGCAGAGAACCGGCAGAAGAACCGTCGTGTCGATGTCGAGTTCCTGAGCATCGAGGAAACCACGGTTGCGCCGACCGAACCGGCCGCACAGCCGGACAAGGTCGAATGGGTGCGTGAGCCGGTCAAGGCCAATCCGGCATGGATCGAGCGCGCCTTGCGCAATCCGGCCGAGCACAAGCGCACGGTCGATGTGTACAAGTTTGTCGAATCGACCTCGACGACGACGCTGGGGCCGCGCGAGTACCTCAATGAAGGCCCGAGCGCCGCCGATGATGCAATCACGGTCGACTACGAATCATCGGCCAACCTGATCGACGTGCTCGCCAATGACAGTGATCCGGATGGCGACACGCTGACGATCACGGCGGTTTCCGCGCCTGCGCATGGCACCGCCACAATCACGGGCGGCGCAATCAGCTACACGCCGGCTGCGGGCTACTCGGGTGCCGACAGTTTCACCTACACCATCAGCGATGGCCGCGGCGGAACAGCCACGGCGTCGGTGGCGGTGACCGTGAATCCGGCCGCCGATTCGAACCAGGCACCGGTCGCGGTCAACGATGACGGCGGCGTGCTCAAGGGCTATGACACCGACATTGACGTGCTTGCCAACGACAGCGATCCGGATGGCGATGCTTTGACCGTGATTGCGGTCGAGCACACCGGCCCGGGCAATGCGACGATCACGATCAACAGCGACAATACCGTGCACTACCAGTCCATTCACGGCTATTCGGGGAATGACACGTTCGAGTACACGATATCCGATGGCCATGGCGGCACGGCGAAAGCTACCGTGACCGTCTATGTCTACGAGATCATCCCGGGCTGATCCCATTTGATCGCCGCGGGTCGGGGCAATCCGACCCGCGGCTGTTCAATCGCCGACGTCGAGAATCGAACGTGCGACCGGCAGGATCGCATCGACCCACAACGTGTATTGATCGGCCGACGGATGCAGTCCGTCATCGGCGAGCATTTCGCGCGCCTGGTCACGCGAAATTGCAGTCACGTCGACCCAGTGCGCACCGCGCGCTTCACATGTTCGCCGGGCAATCGCATTGAAGCCGTCAA
The DNA here is from genome assembly GCA_016721015.1 of Lysobacterales bacterium. Classification (GTDB taxonomy): domain Bacteria; phylum Pseudomonadota; class Gammaproteobacteria; order Xanthomonadales; family Rhodanobacteraceae; genus Dokdonella. The sequence continues at coordinate 45,639 of JADKJL010000004.1, read as the reverse complement.
TCTCGAGGGCGACCCTGGTCGCATCAACCTGCCCGGCGACAGCGAACTGCGTCGTTCCCCAGTCCGGTATCGAAACCACGATGACCTTGCGGGCATCGTCATCGGCCATGCGCACGGCAAAGTCGAGCAAGGCGGCCAGCTCGCTGGCGTAGTTGTCGAGGTCACGGCCCCGATACTGATTGTTGACGCCGATCAGCAGGCTGACCAGGGCATACGGCGGCATGAAATCGCGTGCATCGATCGCCTGCTGCAACTCGTCCGTGGTCCAGCCTGTGCTGGCGACGATCTCGACACTGTCGAGCTCGATGAGCTGCGCGCGCAATCCTGCCGCCAGTTGCGCGGGCCAACGAAGTGCGGCGTCGACGCCTTCTCCGATGGTGTAGGAGTCGCCGAGGGCAAGCAAACGCGGACGTCGATCGGCACTCGAATTGAACATGTCGGCGTGCGGCAGAATCAGGCGACCTGACGCTCGCGCCGAGAACCCTCGGCGATTTTCACCAGGGTCTTTTCAATCCGCTCGAACACATCACCGATCACGTTCGCTTCGGGCAGCAAGGTGATCCGGAACCGATCGCGATAATCGACATTGAAACTCGATCCGGGCACGATCAAAACGCTCTCGCTTTCGAGCAGGTGCAAGGCAAAGCGCTCGTCGTCGAAAGTCTCGATCGCTCCGCCGCGCACGCCGGGGAACGCATACAGGGCACCCGCAGGCGCGACGACATCGAGAAATTCGCTGCGCGCGACCGCATCGAGGACAGCCTGTCGCGATCGCTGCAGTCGCCCACCCGGAGCGGTCAATGCCCGGATCGTATCGGCGCCGTGCAGGGCCGGCTCGATTGCCCACTGACCCGGCACGTTGCCGCAAAGGCGCAAGGCCGCGAGCAGATCAAAGGCATGCAGCATGTCGGCGACGCGGGCCGCGCTGCCGGATACGGTGAACCAACCCACGCGATAGCCGCAGGCGCGATGAACCTTGCTCAAGCCGCCAAAACTGAGGCAGGGCAGATCACCGGCCAGTTCGGCGAGCGGCTGGAATACCGCATCGTCGTAGAGTATGCCGTCGTAGATCTCGTCGGCCATCAGCACCAGGCGATGGCGCTCGGCCAGCTCAACGATTGCTGAAAGCAGTTCGCGCGGGTAGTTGGCACCGGTCGGATTGTTCGGGTTGATCAAGACGATTGCGCGGGTGCGCGGCGTGATCAAGGCGGCCATCTCCTCGACGTCGGGCAGGTGTCCGCGCGTTGCCGGACAGGGATAGTGCAAGGCCTTGCCGGCATTGAGGATGGTCGCTGCGGTCCACAGCGGGTAGTCAGGTGCCGGGATCAGAACCTCGTCGCCGGGTTCGAGCAAGGCGCGCAGGCTCAGGTCGATCAGCTCGCTGACCCCATTGCCGATGAATACCCGTTCGGCCGTCGCACTCGCGGATCCACGTCGGCGTTGCTGGGCGGCAATCGCCTCGCGCGCCTGCGGCAATCCCTGCTGCTGGCAATACGCCTCACTGTGCGGCAGTGCGCGCATGACCGCCTCGCGGATGTGCGCCGGGACCTCGAATCCAAAGGCACCCGGATTGCCGATGTTCAAGCGGATGATGTCGCGGCCTTCGGCCTCGAGCTCGCGCGCACGGTGGCTGAGTGCGCCGCGGATCTCGTATCGGACTTCGCTGAGCCGGGAACTGGTCTGGACAGGTCGCTGGGGCATGTCGGCAATGGCACGAAAGCGGATTTCCGACATCTTAACAACACGGATGCTGCACTGCACATGGGACGCAGAGTGTCGGCCACGCAACCCTAATCGCAGTCAGCGCATCCAAGGAAAGCGATCATTGGGCCGATCCGGCCTTACCTTCGGCAGATGCGGTTACCGCATCGCAGCATCACACTCCCGTCCACTTCGAGGATTGACAGCATGAGTTTTAGTGTTATAGTCTCCTACAACACTACTCAAGCAACAACGCCCATGTCCCGCCTGACCCTCCTGCTCCCCCTGTCCTTCGCCCTGGCCGCCGCGCTGACGGCTTGCTCGAGCGCATCCGTGCCGCCGCAGTCGGCCGCCAAGACTCCCGAATCAAAGGATGCCCAGCCGGTCGAAACAGCGCGAGTCGTGCAGGGTGAGTTGACCGCACGCTATGCCGCCACCACGACCCTGCAGGCCGAGCACGAGGCCAAGCTGATCAGCGAGGTTCCGGGCACGGTCATGGAGTTGCTCGTTGAAGAAGGCGACTCCGTACACAAGGGCCAACTGCTCGCTCGCGTGGACGCAACCCACAGCCGCCTGCAACTGCGCGAGGCCGAGGCCGACCTGCAGCGGCGCAAGAACGAAGTCGCCCGTGGCGAGAAGCTGCTTGCGCGCCAACTGATCGCCGCGAATGCCCAGGACCAGGCCGAATCCGATTTTGCCGTGCGTCGCGCCGAAGTCGACCTGGCGCGCGTGCGCGTCGACAAGAGCGGGATCCGAGCACCATTCGACGGCGTCATCACACGCCGCTGGATCAAGCAGGGGCAGTTGCTTGCAGCCAACGACGCCGTCTTCGACATGGCCAATTTTGCCGACCTTCGCGCCGAACTTCTGGTGCCTGAGCGAGACGCGGTGGCGATTGCCGCCGGTCAGACGGTCGACTTCAGCGTCGACGCGCTCGGCAGCCGCCACTTCGAGGCGAAAGTCGAACGGGTAGCGCCCGTGGTCGATCGCGACAGCGGCACGGTCAAGGTCACCGTGCGCGTCGACAATCGGGATCGCAGTCTGCGTCCGGGCCTGTTCGCGCGCATGGACATCGCGTTCCTGCACCTGGCCAATGCCGTGCTCATGCCGAAAGCCGCCGTACTCGGCAGCCGCGGCGCCGAAGTGGCTTATGTCATCGAGGATGGCAAGGCCCACCGCCAGTCGATCCGCACGGGTTACGACAGTGACAGCCGCGTGCAGGTGCTGGAAGGACTGACGGCCGGCGCGGAAGTGGTCGTCACCGGGCAGGCCTCGCTCAACGAGGGTGCCCTGGTCGAGGTTCTGCACAACGAGTCTGACACCCGCATCGCCCAGACCCGCGCACTCGCCAAATCCGAGAAAAGCGGCGGTTGAATTCGATCGGCCTTATTGCCGGCGAGGCAACGGGGACATGCTCCGCCCAAACGGATTCATGCGCCGACCGCGCAAGTCCGAGAGGCTGCTAGCAGCCTCTCGGACTTTGCCGGTTGAGGCGAGAATTCGGCTGGGCGAGGCCAGATTTGACCAGCGTTCGCTGTTGTGAAGCGTTTCGTCGGTTTGCAGGCCCATAGTGGTGCTATGGGTCAAAAATCGGCGGAAATGTGGGCCGTGCAGACGGATTCGCAGCCCGGCCGAGTTAAGTCCGACAGACTGCTAGAATCACGGCGATGACCGATGCCCTCGAATCCCCGCTGAGCCTGATCGGCTGGCGCGGCATACTTGCCGCCGTTCCGGCTGATCCGCCGGGTCTTCGCATGGCCCGCGTGATCGCGCAGCATCGCGCCGGTTACGAATTGCACGATGGCGATCACGCCTTCAATGCGCAACCGGCACCCCGCTTCATCAAGCCCGGGATCGATCCGAGCGAACGCCCGGCAGTCGGTGACTTCGTCCTCGTCACCTCGGCCAAGCCTCCATTGATTGAACGCATCCTGCCGCGGCGCAGTGAACTGGCCCGAGCCGCGGCTGGCGAGCGTCACCAGCGCCAGCTGATCGCGACCAACATCGACACGGTCATGGTCATCTGTGGACTGGATGGCGATTTCAACCCGTCCCGCATCGAGCGCTACCTGATGCTGGTCGAGGGCAGCGGTGCCAGAGCAGTGATCGTGCTGACCAAGGCCGACACCTCGGACGAGGTCGAGACGACCATTGAAGAGTTGCGCAAGCGCGTGCCGGCCAACACGCCCATCCATGCAATCAACGCAAAATCCGCCGACAGCATTGCGCCGCTGCTTGCCTACTTCGGGCCGGGCAGTTCGACCGTTTTGGTCGGCTCATCCGGGGTCGGCAAGTCGACCCTGACCAACAGCCTGCTTGGCGAATCCCGCCAGGCCACCAACAGCGTTCGCGAAACCGACAGCCGCGGCCGCCACACGACCACTTATCGAGCCCTGATCCAGTTGCCGAGCGGGGGCTGCCTGATCGACACGCCCGGCATGCGCGAGATCAAGCTGACCGGCGAGGAGACCCTCAGCGGCGATCAGTTCGGCGACATCGAGGAGCTTGCCCAAACCTGCCGGTTCGGCGATTGCAGCCACTTGAGCGAACCGGGTTGCAGCGTACGCGCCGCTCTTGAAGATGGTCGGCTCGACAACGAGCGCTGGCACAACTACCTGAAGCTGCGCGATGAACTTGCCAGTGCCGCCGACAGCCTCGAAGCCCAGCTTCGGCGCAAGGGCGAAAGCCGCGTCCTGACCAAGGCGCTGGGCAAACGCCTCGACGAGAAATACGGCAGCCACTGAAGAGCGCTGCACGCTGCCAGCACTTGGCCATTCTGCGCTGGATTCACGCGTAACATTGGCGAGTGTCGATACCGGCAACTTGAACAGGGGAGCATTCATGCGCGCGATCACTTTGTGTCTTGGCTTCTTGCTGCTACCGCTGTCGGCGATGGCAGAGTTGCCCGATGGCGGCGGTCCTGCACCATCCTTGCCTGGCGATGAGCTCGGCATCGCGCAACGCCAGCGCATCGACGCCGAGCTTGCGCGCAACGTCGCCATGCTCCAGGCCGAAGGCAAACTCGCACCGGCACCGCCGAATCTGCTTGCGCCATTGCAAGGCAACCTGATCTGGCCATTGCGGGCGGCCGCAAACTGGACGGCGCCGGGATACCACGGAATCTCGAACTTCGTCGATCTCAATCCGGCTGTACCCAACCAGTTGCTCGACTACAACTGCGGTATGCGCACCTACGATCAATCAGGCGGCTACAACCACGCCGGCATCGACATGTTCCTGTGGCCGTTTCCATGGCTGATGATGGATCAGCAATCGATTGAGATCGTCGCCGCGGCGCCTGGCACGATCATCGGCAAGCAAGATGGTTTCGATGATCGCAGTTGTCCGAACAACTACTCGGCCGACTGGAACGCGGTGTATATCCAGCACGCTGACGGGACGGTGGCGTGGTACGGACACATGAAAAAGCTCTCGCAGACCGCCAAGCCGATTGGCGCCTCGGTCGCCGCGGGGGAATTCCTCGGCAAGGTCGGCAGTGCCGGCTTTTCCTCAGGCCCGCATCTGCACTTCGAGAATCATTCCGGCGTCAGCGGCTATACCGTACTGGAGCCATACCATGGCACTTGCAATGCACCGGCCAGCCTGTGGGCCCAGCAGCGACCCTATTACGATTCCGCCATCAACATGCTCGCAACGCATTCGGCAGCGCCCGATTATCACGGCACCAATTGCCCCAACCCGATCGATGAGACAGCGAATCTGAAAGACAATTTCCTGCCCGGACAGACAGGCATTTTTGCAGCCTACTATCGTGACCAACTGGGCGCCCAGTTGAGCGACCTCTCAATTGTGCGACCCAACGGGAGCGTCTTTCAGGCATGGCAATTCCGCATGTCGGATTTCACCAGCGATCCGCACTATTCTGCCTCGTACTGGTTCTGGAGCTGGATGCTCCCGGCCAATGCGGAGAGTGGCGTTTGGCATTTTCGCGTGACCTACGAAGGTATTACCTACAACCATGATTTCACGGTGGGCGACGTGATTTTCGCGAATGGCTTTGATTGAGCAGGGGCGCTCCCAGAACGATGGAGGCGCCTGCCGCAAGGCGCTATCCCTGCCGGCTTCTGGGCTATATTGCGAAAACCCATGAGCAGCGAAGCCGACAGCCTCAATCGTCATGCCGAGCTTGATCGGCAACTCGTCGCTGCGGTCAAGGGCATCCGACTGCTCGGCTCGGTGAGCTGGCCGGCCTCGGCACAAATCGCCTTTCTCGAATGCTGGCGCCGGGGCTCGATGAAGATGCCGGTGATCGATTATCCGCAATCGGATCATGGCGCCGTACGCAGCACGATCATGGCCATTCACGATGCCGCCGATGCCAGGCATCCGGTTGGCGATTACATCCGCCGCAGCGCGGAATCCTGGCGCGTCGCGACCGAACTGCTGGATGCCGTCGGCACTTCCGAACTGACCACGCATTCAATCCGCTTGTTTGGTCGTCCCGGCCTGCGCTTGCCGGGTAGCGAACTGAGCAATCTCGATGCCGCCAGGCATTTCATCAGTCTCGCCAACGAACTCGACAGCGAAGTGCTCAGCAGCGAAGCGGACTATTGCATTCCCGCAGGCGTCCTGCGCGAGGATCTGCAGCTGCAACTCGATGCGTTCTTCGGCGAAGGCACGGTGCGCGTCGAGGTCGACGACCAGTTGATCGCAAAAGCGGCGGCCGGAGCAACCCGGATCCGCCTGCGCTCGGCGACCTGCTTCAGCGAATACGACCGCAACCAGTTGCTCGAACACGAGGCTTATGTGCACACACTGACCGCGCTGAACGGTCGACGCCAGCCGAATCTCGCTTCGCTGGGCTTGAGTTCGCCGCGCATCACGGCAACCCAGGAAGGCCTGGCCGTGTTTGCCGAGCTGATGACAGGTTCGCTCGACATCGAACGCATCAAACGCATCAGCCTGCGCATCCTCGCCATCGACATGGCCCTGCACGGTGCCGACTTCATCGAGGTGTTCCGCTTTTTCCTCGATACCGGCCAGACCGAGGCGGACAGCTTTTCCTCCGCCCAGCGCGTGTTCCGCGGCTCACCGTTGAATGGCGGCTCTGCCTTCACCAAGGACACGGTGTATCTGCATGGGCTGCTTTCAGTGCATACATTCTTCCGCTGGGCCCTTAAGAACCGCAAGTTGAACCTGTGCAGAAATCTCTTTGCCGGCAAGATGAGCCTGCATGATGTCCTCGCGCTGGAAGGACAGTTCGATTCGGGCTACATCACGGCGCCGAACTGGCTGCCACGCTGGATCCGCCACGCCAACGGCCTGGCCGCAATGCTCGCCTTCTCGCTGTTTGCCAACAAGATCCGCCTCGATCGCGTCGAGGCGGAAGAGCTGGTGCTGACGCTTTGACGCGTTACCGGAGACAACCTCGACGAACGACGCGGAGCGCCCATGCACTGCCTTCGGCGACCGATGACCAGCTATCCGCAACCTGCGTGATATAGTCAAAAACCCTGCAATACCGCCACCTCAGAGGCATCAGCCCGCGCCATGTCCAGCGATATCGAACTCCTCAAGCAAGCTGCGCTCGAGTATCACCGGCGGGCGCCGGCCGGCAAGATCAAGGTCGTTCCGACCAAGTCCGTGGTCACCCAGCGCGAGCTGTCACTGGCCTACTCGCCCGGGGTGGCCTTCGCCTGCGAAGAGATCGTGCGCGACCCGAACACGGCCGCGGAAATGACCTCGCGCGGCAATCTCGTCGCCGTCATCACCAATGGCACCGCCGTGCTCGGCCTCGGCGATATCGGGCCGCTGGCGGCCAAGCCGGTCATGGAAGGCAAGGGCATGCTGTTCCAGAAATTCGCCGGTATCGATGTTTTCGACATCGAGATCAACGAGTCCGATCCGGAAAAGCTGATCGACATCATCGCCAGCCTCGAACCGACGTTCGGTGGCATCAATCTCGAGGACATCAAGGCTCCGGAATGTTTCATCGTCGAGCGCACCCTGCGCGAGCGCATGAAGATCCCGGTTTTCCACGACGACCAGCACGGCACCGCGATCATTCTCGGCGCGGCGTTTTTCAACGCGCTTGCCGTTATCGGCAAGAAGCCCGACGAGGTCAAGGTGGTGCATACGGGTGCCGGGGCCGCCGGCATCTCGTGCATGGACATGCTTGTCCATCTCGGCGTACCCCAAGAAAACATCTGGGTCGCTGACCGCAGCGGAATCATTCATACCGGGCGCACCGATCTCGACGAAAACAAGCAACGTTACGCGCGCGATACCGACGCACGCACGCTCGACGATGTCATCGAGGGCGCCGACATATTCATCGGCCTGTCCGGTCCCGGCGCGCTGACCCAGGACATGGTCAGGCGCATGTGCGCGCGACCGGTCATTTTCGCGCTGGCCAATCCAACCCCGGAAATCCTGCCCGAGCTGGTCTGGGAAGTGCGTCCCGATGCAATTGTCGCGACCGGTCGCTCGGACTATCCGAACCAGGTCAACAATGCGCTGTGTTTCCCCTATCTTTTCCGGGGCGCCCTCGACGTCGGCGCGACCGTCATCAACGAGGCGATGAAAATTGCCTGTGTCAAGGCCATCGCCGATCTTGCGCGGCGCGAGATGTCGGATGTCGCCGTGCGCGCCTACGGCGGTCAGACACGCTCATTCGGGCCTGAATACCTGATCCCGCAGCCGTTTGATCCGCGCCTTCTGGTCGAGCTGTCTTCCGCCGTCGCCGTGGCGGCGATGGAATCAGGGGTCGCTACGCGGCCGATTGCCGACATCGAGGCCTATCGCGAGCGGCTGAACACCTTCGTGTTCCGCACCGGCCTGGTCATGAAGCCGGTGTTCGACCGCGCCCGTGCCGATGTCAAACGCGTGGTCTTCGCCGAGGGCGAGGAAGAAACCGTACTGCGCGCGATCCAGCATATCGCCGACGATCACCTGGCCTGGCCGATCCTGATCGGTCGGCCCGCGGTGATCGATGCCCGCATCGAACGCATGCGCCTGCGCATCAAGGCCGGCGAGCACTTCGAGGTCTGCAATATCGAAAGTGATCCGCGCTTCAAGGAATACTGGACGCTCTACCACAGCCTGCTCGAACGTCGCGGAGTGACCCCGGACGGCGCCAAGGCGATCGTGCGTTCGCGGGCGACCGTGATCGCCGCGTTGATGCTTCATCGCGGCGAGGCTGACGCGATGCTGACCGGCCTGATCGGTCGCTATCACAAGAAATTGCGCTACATCCAGGACATCCTGCCGCTGGATGCGAACGTGAACGCACCCTCGGCGATGACCGGCGTGATCAACAACAACGGCGTGTTCTTCTTCCTCGATACCCATGTCAAGCTCGACCCGACCGCCGAGCAGATCGCGGAAGCAACACTACAGGCGGCGATCCGTTTGCGCCTGTTCGGTGTCGAACCCAAGATCGCCCTGCTTTCGCATTCCAACTTCGGCAGCCATGAAGATGCTTCGGCGGCGAAAATGCGCCACGCACTCGAGATCATCCGTACGCGCGCACCGGATCTCGAGGTCGAGGGCGAGATGCACGCCGACACGGCGTTCAACGAGGAAATCCGTGATCGCCTGTTTCCGAACTCGCGACTGAAGGGGCGCGCCAATCTTTTCGTCTGCCCCAACCTCGATGCCGCCAATATCGGCTACAACATCACCCGGGTGATGACCGAAGGCGTTGCCCTGGGTCCGATCCTGATGGGTGTGTCGAAGCCAGCGCATATTCTGACCCCGGCAGCAACGGTGAGACGCGTCGTCAACATGACTGCGATTGCCGCCGTCGACGCACAGATCCGCGCGGCGCAGGACAGCGCTTCAGGCTGATCGACTGCCCGGCCGCGGCCGTATGGTGTTTGCTGAGGCATGCACGGAACGGACGAGGCGGCTAAACTGCAAGGTCTCCCGCGATGGCGCAGAAATTTGCGCCATCCATCCAGAAAACATCGCGCGCACGCCGAGGAAAGCATATGAACCAGCTTCAGGACATTCTCGATCAGGATCTGGATCCGGTTGAAACGCGCGAATGGTCCGAGTCGCTGCAAGCGGTCATCGGCACCGATGGCACCGACCGCGCGCACTACCTGCTCGAACGCATGGTCGAGGAAACCCGCCGTGCCGGCGGTCATCTGCCGTTCCGCCCCACCACCGAATACATCAATACGATTCCAGCGCATATGGAGGCCAAATCACCGGGCGATCCGGCGATGGAATGGCGGATCCGCTCGCTGGTGCGCTGGAACGCGATGGCCATGGTCATCCGCGCCAATCGCAAACCGGGCGATCTCGGCGGCCATATCGCCAGTTTTGCTTCGAGTGCGACCTTGTACGACGTCGGCTTCAACCATTTCTGGCGCGCACCAAATGAGGATCATCCGGGCGACCTGATCCTGCACCAGGGTCATTCCAGCCCTGGCGTATACGCGCGTTCTTTCCTCGAAGGTCGCATCAGCACCGAGCAACTCGATCATTTCCGCATGGAGGTGCGCGGCAAGGGCAAGGGCCTTTCTTCATATCCGCATCCGTGGCTGATGCCCGATTACTGGCAGGTGCCGACCGTATCGATGGGTCTCGGCCCGTTGCAGGCGATCTACCAGGCCCAGTTCATGAAATACCTTGAGCATCGCGGCCTGATCGAGCCCAGCGATCGCAAGGTCTGGTGTTTCATCGGCGATGGCGAATCGGATGAACCCGAATCGCTTGGCGCCATCTCACTGGCCGGTCGCGAAGGCCTCGACAACCTGATCTTCGTGGTCAACTGCAACCTGCAGCGTCTCGATGGACCAGTGCGTGGCAACGGCAAGATCATCCAGGAACTCGAAGGCGTGTTCCGCGGCGCCGGCTGGAACGCGATCAAGCTGTGCTGGGGCGGCTACTGGGATCCCCTTCTCGCCCGCGACACCAAGGGCGTGCTGCGCAAGCTGATGATGGAAACCGTCGACGGCGAATACCAGAACTGCAAGGCCTTCGGCGGCGCCTATACGCGCGAACACTTCTTCGGCAAATATCCGGAAACCGCCCAGCTGGTCGCCAATCTTTCCGATGAGGACATCTGGCGTCTGAACCGGGGCGGCCACGACCCGCACAAGGTTTATGCCGCCTATCATCAGGCAGTCAACACCAAGGGCATGCCGACCGTGATCCTGGCCAAGACGGTCAAGGGTTATGGCATGGGCACGGCGGGTGAATCGCAGAACATCACGCATCAGCAGAAGAAGATGAACGATGACGCGGTGCGCGCGTTCCGCGACCGTTTCAACATCCCGATTTCGGATGCCGATCTGGCCAGCGTGCCGTACTACCACCCGGGCAAGGATTCCCCGGAAGTCCAGTACATGCTCGAGCGGCGCAAGGCGCTCGGCGGATTCCTGCCGCAGCGGCGGATGAAATCCGAATCCCTGCCGACTCCGCAACTCGACGCCCTCGCGCAGTTGACCAAGGGCACCGGCGAGCGCGAAATCTCGACGACGATGGCCTTTGTGCGCGGCATGAACCTGCTCTTGCGCGACAAGGTACTTGGCCCGCGAATCGTGCCGATTGTCGCTGACGAGGCCCGCACGTTCGGCATGGAAGGCATGTTTCGCCAGATCGGCATCTACGCGCCGTTCGGCCAGAAGTACAAGCCGATGGATGCCGACCAGCTCATGTTCTATCACGAAGACCAGTCCGGCCAGGTGCTCCAGCAGGGCATCAGCGAGCCCGGCGCGTTCTCCTCGTGGATGGCCGCGGCGACCAGCTATTCGGTCAGCAACGTGCCGATGCTGCCGTTCTATATCTACTACTCGATGTTCGGCTTCCAGCGTATTGGCGACCTCGCCTGGGCGGCCGGGGACATGCGTGCACGCGGCTTCCTGCTCGGCGGCACGGCCGGGCGCACCACACTCAACGGCGAAGGCCTGCAGCACGAAGATGGCCATTCGCACCTGCTCGCCGGCGCGATTCCGAACTGCCACAGCTACGATCCGACATTCTCGTTTGAAGTGGGCGTGATCCTGCAGGACGGCGTGCGCCGCATGCTGACCGAGCAGGAAGATTGCTACTACTACGTCACCCTGATGAACGAGAACTACGCGCATCCGGACATGCCCGATGGTTGTGCGGAAGGCATCATCAAGGGCATGTATCTGTTGCGGGAAACGGGAATGGGGAATGGGGAGAAGGGAGGAGCAAAGTCCAAAGCAAAGAACGTCCCGCAGGTTCAGTTGATGGGAAGCGGCACGATTTTGCGCGAAGTGATGGCGGCGGCTGAATTGCTTGAGGAAGAGTTCGGCGTGGCCAGCACGATCTGGTCGTGCCCGAGCTTCAATGAACTGCGCCGCGACGGTTTCGATGCCGAGCGCTGGAACCGCCTGCATCCGATGGACAAGAAGCCGCGCCAATCCTGGGTCGCCGAGTGTCTTGAAGGCCACGCCGGGCCGGTGGTTGTGGCAACCGATTATGTGCGCGCCTATTCCGACCAGATCCGCGCCTTCATTCCCGATGGCCGCAAATTCATTTGTCTCGGTACCGATGGTTACGGCCGCAGCGATTCGCGCGAAGCCTTGCGCGGCTTTTTCGAAGTCGACCGTTACTGGATTGCGCACGCGGCGATTTCCGCACTGGCCGCCGAAGGCAAGATGAATCCGGAAGATGTCGCACGTGCCATCAAGCAATGGAAGCTGGATCCGGACAAGCCCAATCCGACCACGGTCTGAGGGTGCGAAAGCGGCTGCAGATGGGCTGAGTTCCATCTGCGCGCGGCAAGTCATCGAGTAAGCTGTGCCGATGGTAATCGTCCTTCGCGATATTGCGCGCAACTACCTGCCGCGAAAACCGCACTACTGGTACGCACGCATCAAGCTCGCTACCGACCCTCTTTACACTGGGGTCGGTGCGGTGCTGGCCGAAACCTGCGAACCCCTGCTTGATCTCGGCTGTGGTATCGGCTTGCTTGCCCATGCGCTGCGTGCGCAGGGTTTTTCAGGCCGCTATCTCGGTGTCGATATCGATGAGGAAAAAATCGCCTCGGCGCGCACGGCAGCCGCTCGCGCGCGACTCATCGGCGTCCACTTCGAAACACACGATCTTGCCCACGGATTCCCCGCCCATCGCGGCAGCGTGGCCTTGCTCGACATCGTCCAGTTTCTGCCGCCCGACGCACAGGATGCGTTGCTGGAAGCCGCCATCGCCAGCCTGTCCCCGGGGGCCGTGCTGGTCATGCGCACCGGCCTGCACCGTGAAGGTTGGCGCTTGCGCTTCACGCGTGGCGTCGATCGCTTCGCCCGCATCACACGCTGGATGAATGTCGGCCCGCAGCGCTACCCGCGCCGCGAGGACCTGGAGCAGCGTTTCGCCCGACATGGATTGAACGCGACCTTCGCGCCGCTCAGCGGACGCCTGCCATTCGAGAACTGGCTGATCTGTGCCCGTCGCGAAATCGCCTCGTCCAACCCGTCGGATCCGATGACCGCGCTCAAGCCGGATTGAGCTGCCAGATGGCCGCGTTCAGCGTCGTGGCAAACGCGATCCAGCCGAGATACGGCAGCATCAGCCAGGCGGCGATGCGATCCTTGCGCAAGAACACGGCAATCGTCGCGATGACCAGAATGTCGAGAACAATGATATCGAGCAGTGCCAGATCCGCCCGGTGCATTCCAAAAAAGAGTGGCGACCAGGCCGCGTTGACGACCAACTGAACCAGCCAGAGACCGATCGCCAAGCGAAACCCGTCCACTCGATAGACGCGCCAGGCGGCGATCGCCATGAGGATGTAGAGCAAGGTCCAGGCCGGCCCGAACACCCAACCCGGCGGATTGAACGAAGGCTTCTGCAATGCCGAGAACCATGCATCCGGCGTGGACAGTCCGCCGAGTAGCGCTGCGGCTGCCACCAATACCAGAAAAACCACCAAACCGAACCATCCACGCATGATTCATCTCCTGTCTGTCGATGCTGCAAACCTAACCTGAACTGGCTGAATGCAACGTGCGTCCTGACGAGCACGTTTGGCGGTCTCCGCGCGCGGATGCATGCGCTGCGACTCGATGCCCGTTGAACCTTGAACCTTGAACCTTGAACCTTGAACCATAAACCGCCTGCACTCAGCCGCTCAATATCCAATGCCAGAGCGGCAATGTCAGCATCGAGAAAATGATTCCGTATCCGATCAGCGCAGCCGCCAGATCCGGTGCCAATCCAGCCAGGGAGAGCAGTGCACCCGACGTGACCATGGGCGGCATTGCGGTCAGATAGACGGCGACCAGCAGCATTTCACGCGAGAGCCCGAAAAGCTGCGCCAGCCCCAGAGCAATCATCGGCATGACGATCAGCTTGGCCAGCAGGCCGAAGACCAGGGGCGAGACATGGTTGCGCGCGATGCGCAGTTTCAGTTGCATGCCGAGCGCAAGCACGACGATGGGCAACAGCGAGTCGGCGAGCAGATGCAGACCCTGGTCGAACATTGGAGCGAGATCCGCCGGGACAATGGTCAAGGCGAGCACCAGCGCAATGAATGGCGGAAAGCTCAGCACGCGGCGCAAGATCGTCGGCACGCGCAGGCGCTCGCCACCGCCGTACAAGCTGATCACGAACAATCCCCAGCTGGTCAGGATCAGGAAGCTGCCGAGCTGGTCATAGACCACCGCATAACGCAGCGCGCCCGCGCCGACCAGTACCGGAATCAGTGAGTAGCCGATGAAGGAGGTATTTCCAAGCGGAATCTGCAGCAGCAGGTTGGCCGTGCTCGGACGATCGAACCGGGCCAGGCGGCTGATGGCAAGTACCAGCGCGATCGATACGATCAAGATGACCCACGGAATGGCGATCAGCCCGATCAGTTCCCGCTCGAACTCAAGCTTCGGCGCATACAGGAGGATCGCCGCCGGCAGGCACACGTTGAGCACGACCAGGTTGAGCGTCGCCGATGCATTCTCCGGAACCACCCGCCACACATTGAGCATGTAGCCGATTGCCAGCAGCACCAGAATGATCGCAAAGGTGGCGAAGACCGTCATCGGCTGCTGCATTTCCGGTTGAACAACACGCCATGCTCGCAGAATCGCCGTGATCAATCATCGGAAACCTGCAGTCGATGGTGGTGCCTGAAGCTTGATGCACGCTGCGTGGCCTGGTGAGAGGTTCGCCGGGCTGGGCTAACATGGCGTTTTGAGAACGGGTTCCAGCCAATGTCCGCACGCCATGCCAGCGATTTGCCTTCCGTCATCGTCGTCGGCAGTTACGTGCATGATCACGTCTGGCTGACCGACCAGTTTCCGCAGCCGGGCGAAACGCGTCGTGCGTTGGGCTTCAGCACCGGCCCGGGTGGCAAGGGCTTCAATCAGGCGGTCGCCTGCGTGCGCCAGCAAGGCAAGGCCTTGTTCATCGGTGCGCTCGGCAAGGATTCACTGGCTGAATCCGCGCGCCACTTTGCGGAAAACGAGGAACTCGCTTGCGCATGGCTGATTCTCGATGATGTACCGACCGCGGCGGCAGGCATCATCGTCGACGCCAGAGGTGCCAACCAGATCATGGTCAACCTGGCTGCGAACGAGCACCTGTCGACCGATTTCCTGCGCAACAACGAAAGCCGCTTTGGCAACGCCTGCGTGCTGCTGGTTCAGCTTGAGAACAATCTCGATGCGGTGCGCACGGCGCTCGAACTGGGTGCGGAACATGGTCTGCTGCGTGTGCTCAATCCGGCTCCGATGCATGCCGGGATCGACTCCACGATCCTGTCGCGGTGTGACCTGATCACGCCGAACGAAACCGAGTTCGCGCAACTGGTCGAGCTGTTCTGCGGCAAGCCGTTGAACGCCGAAAATGTGGCCAGCATGGCGGACGCGGATCTGCATGCCCGCTGTCGCGACCTCGGCGTGCCCAGCGTCGTGATCACCCTGGGTGCAGCGGGATGCTTCGTTTCGCATGCCGCCGGCACGCTGCGCGGTGACAGCCGGGATCACTATCGGGTCGCTTCCGAAAAAGTGGTTGCGGTCGATACGACCGGCGCCGGCGATTCCTTCAATGGCGCACTGGTTGCGATGTTGTCGCAAACGTCGCCGGGCGCGTTCGCCGACGCCGTGCGTTATGCGAATCGCGTCGCCGCCCTGAGCACCGAGAAACCCGGTGCGGCCAGTGCCGTTCCCTACCGCCATGAAGTCCTTGCCCGCTTCGGCGATTGACTGGACGACCTTCGTCGCTAGCGCCTCTGTCGGCGAGTCTGGCGCAGTTTCAACAAGGCGCGCCGGCGGGCCGAGCGTCGCCAGAAATAGATCACGATGACGACAAGGATGACGGCCGCCACCGCCATCACGATGAACTTGCCGCGATCGAGCCATTTCAGCAGCCATTCGTGGTTCTGTGCACCGTAATAGCCCAGATAGACCCAGATCGGCGCACTGATCAGGGCTGCGAATGCATCGAGAAAGAAGAACTGGAAAAACGAGACACGCCGGGTCATGCCGGCGGTCAGGTAAATCGGCGAACGCAGACCCGGCAGGAAGCGCGCGATGAACATCAGGCGATTGCCGAAGCGGCTGAATTTGGCCTGCACGAGGGCATAGCGCTTCGGCGTCAGCAGGTATGCAACCCAGCGCAGGCGCAAGGCACGCTCGCCGTAGTGGCGGCCGAGCACGAACATCAGCACGTCCCCGGCGAGGATGCCGACAATTCCGACCGCAGCCATGACATGCACGTTGGCATAGCCGAGGCCCGCTATCACGCCGCCGGCGACCAGGCTGATGTCCTCGGGAATCGGCAGCCCGAAGCCACAGATCATCAAGACGATGAAAACGGCGACATAGCCATTCTGGGTGAACACGCTGACCAGAAAATCAAGCATGCCGATCAGCCGGCCAGCCGACGCAGGCGTCGGCGACACGATCCCTGGTTGCGAAATGAAATGAAATTCAAGCGATCAGCATGCCTGGGGGGAACCGTGCGGGATTCTAGCAGGCGAGCCGTCAAACAGATGCGCGTGACGGATCGCCGCAGCCCATCCGCGCATCCGCCCGGGCCAGCGCGCAGGCTACAATATCGCCGATGCGCATCGGCCACTTCCTGATCAACCCGCCCGTCGTGCTGGCCCCGATGGCCGGAGTCACCGACAAGCCTTTCCGCCAGTTGTGCAAACGACTGGGCGCGGGATTGGCCGTTTCCGAAATGACCACGGCGGATCCGCGTCTGTGGCATACGACCAAGTCACAACGACGGGCCGATCACAGCGGCGAGCCTGATCCGATCAGCGTGCAGATCGCCGGCTACGACCCGCAGATGCTGGCCGACGCCGCACGCTACAACGTCGATCTCGGTGCCCAACTGATCGACATCAACATGGGCTGCCCGGCGAAAAAAGTCTGCAATGTGTACTCTGGATCAGCCTTGCTGCAGGACGAGGCGCTGGTCGCGCGCATCGTCGAAGCGGTGGTCAGGGCCGTCGACGTGCCGGTGACACTGAAGATCCGCACGGGCTGGGATCGCGACAATCGCAACGGCGTGCGCATCGCGCGCATCGCTGAGGATGCCGGCATCGCCGCCCTGGCCGTCCATGGCCGCACCCGCGCCGACCTTTACCAGGGCGAAGCCGAGTACCAAACCATCGCCGCGATCCGCGATGCGATCCGTATTCCGCTGCTGGCCAATGGCGATATCGATACACCGCAGAAGGCCGCGCAGGTCCTCAAAGCCACCGGCGCGGATGCCGTGATGATCGGTCGCGCCGCGCAAGGCCGGCCGTGGATCTTCGGCGAGATCGCGCACTATCTTGCAACCGGCGAGACCCTGGCCCCACCATCGCCGCTTGAAGTGCGTGACATCCTCGTCGGTCATCTCGAGGATCTCTATGCGTTCTACGGCGAACTGCCGGGCGTGCGCATCGCACGCAAGCATCTCGGCTGGTACGCCAAGGATCGCCCCGAGAACGCGGCGTTCCGATGTGTCGTCAATGGCACCGACTGCGCAACGACCCAGTTGCGCCTGACCCGCGACTATTTCGACCAGCTCGCCGACGGCCAACCGCTCGCCGCCTGAGCTCGATTCCGCGGCGTTCGCAGACGCCGATCCGCCACCCGTCATTCCGCTTCTGCTGTATTGCAGCATGACAATCGGCGAAGCTCGTCGCACGATGTAAGCGTTTACATGGTTCGCCTGACGGATCAGGTTGCGCAGGCTTGGGGGCTGGATGTCGGTAACGATCAAAGACGTGGCGCGCGAGGCGAATGTATCGATCGCCACGGTTTCGCGTGCGCTCAACGGGCATTCCAACGTCACCCAACCGATGCGCGAGAAGATCGTCGAGATCGCCTCGCGGCTGCGCTACATGCCGCACGGCGCCGCACGCAGTCTGAGTACCCGGCGCACGCAGACGATCGGCGCGATCCTGCCCGATCTGTACGGTGAGTTCTTCTCGGAACTGATCCGCGGCATGGACCTGGCCGCGCGGGAAAGTGGCCTGCATCTGCTCGTTTCGAGCTCACACGGATCTGCCGGTGAAACGGCTGCCGCATTGCGTGCCTTGAGTGGCCGCGTCGACGGCCTGTTGATCATGTCCCCGCACGCCGATGCTGACCTGCTCGCCGACAACCTGCCTTTCGCCACGCCAACCGTCCTGATGAATACGCGCAGCGACGGGGGCGAACACATCGCCTTTGCAATCGACAACTATCGCGGCGCCTGCACGATGATCGACCACCTGGCCAGGCAAGGTCATCAGCGCATCGCGATGATTGCCGGCCCGACCGACAACTTCGATGCCGACGAACGCTTGCGCGGCTATTGCGATGCGCTTGCGCGCGATGTGCCGGGCAGCGAGGGCATCGTGCTGGAAGGGGATTTCAGCGAGAAATCCGGATACGTGGCCGGCGCGGCCATTGCACGCATGGCGCCGCGACCGGACGCGGTATTTGCAGCCAACGACATGATGGCACTGGGCTGCCTGTTTGCGCTCAACGAAGCAGGCTTGAAGGTTCCCGATGACATCGCCCTGGTCGGCTTCGATGACATTCCGATGGCGCGTTTCGTCTCACCGCCGCTGACCACGATGCGCGTGAATATCGCCGAACTCGGCGAACGTGCTGCGCGCGCCTTGATCGCGCAATTGTCTGAACAACCGGTTCCCGCACAAGGAACGAGCGCGCCCGAGCTGATCGTGCGCGCCTCATGCATGGCCCGCCCGCGCGGGCAGCCACCCGATCGATCGTGATCGCGAACCCACTGCCACCCCTGTCTTGATTGCCCCATCCACCCTTGCTGCATCCTGGAGAATTCCGCATGAAACCGCGCACACCGCAGGTCCGCACACCGCAACCCCGCTTGCTTGCCTGTGCCCTGGCAAGTTGTTTCCTGGTCGCCACCCCGGCCCTGCTCGCGCAATCGACCGCCGCCACCTTGCGCGGACAGGTCACCGAGACATCGGGCAGCGCGGCCAACGCCGAGGTCACGGTGACCAATCTCGCCACCGGCCTGATCCGCAAGGCACAGAGCAATGCCAACGGCGAATACTCGCTGGCCGGATTGCCTCCGGGCACCTACCGCGTCGATGTGAATGCGGGCGCCGCTTCGACCAGCAAGACCGTGATCCTTCGCGTCGGCCAGATCGCCACGCTGGATCTGCCGCTGGAGGCAGCCAGCGCCGCCGAAATGGCGACAATCAGCGTGACTGCCAATGCCATGGCCGAAACCAAGACCTCGGAAATCGCGACCTATATCACGCCCAAGCAAATTGAAGCCCTGCCGCAGACGTCACGCAATTTCCTCGCCTTCGCCGATACCGTTCCCGGCGTGATCTATACACGGGACGAAAACAACGGCTCAAGCAGCCTGCGCGGTGGTGCGCAGAACTCCAATGGCGTCAACGTCTATATCGATGGCGTCGGTCAAAAGAACTATGTACTCAAGGGTGGCATCAGTGGTCAGGATCAGACCCGTGGCAATCCGTTTCCGCAAGCGGCAATCGCCGAATACAAGGTCATCACGCAGAACTACAAGGCCGAATTCGACCAGCTCAGCAGCGTCGCCATCACGGCGCTGACGAAGTCCGGCAGCAACGAATTCCATGGCGATTTTTTCTACGACTACACCAACCAGGACATGCGTGCCACGCGGCCTACGGAACTCGGCGGTGACAAGAAAGATACGAAAGAAAAACAGTATGGCCTGTCATTTGGCGGCCCCATCATCCAGGATCAGCTGTTCTTCTTCGGCTCCTACGAGCGCAAGGAATTTGTCACGCCCTCAGACATCAATCCCGGAGAAAGCGTGCCCGTTTCCAGCCTTCCGGCTGAAGTCCAGGGCCTGGTAGGCCCGACCACGGTGCCGTTCAACGAGGATCTGTATTTCGGCAAACTGACCTGGACGCCCAATGAGAGCAGCTTGTTCGAGCTGACTGGAAAGTATCGCAAGGAAGATCAGATCGATGGAATCGGCGGCGTCAATACCTATGGTTTCGGCAGCACCCGCAAGAACGACGAGTCACGTATTGACCTGCGCTACCAGTACATCAACGGCGACTGGCTCAACGATGCCCACCTGACGTTCGAGGATTCCACCTACGAACCGCGCCCGACCACCACTGACGGCTACGGAATTCATCTTCTCCTTTACCCGCCCAATGACAACAACGGCAGAACGGTTCTCAACTATGGCGCTGGCGAAAACTTCCAGCGCAAGGGCCAGCAGGGCACGGGTATCCAGGATGACCTGACCTGGAGCGGACTCGAATGGGCCGGCAACCACACATTCAAAGCAGGTTTCAAGTACAAGGAAATCAAGATCAATTCGTTCGAGCAGCAGCCCTACAGCCCTCAATATTATTACGACATCAATGAGAGTTATACGGTGCCGGCATACGTCGAGTTCGGCCAGCTCGTGCCGGGCGCGCCCCAACTGGATATCAAATCGAAGAACCAGCAATTCGGCATTTATCTGCAAGATGACTGGGAGGTCAACACCAAGCTGATCCTCAATCTCGGCATCCGCTGGGATTACGAGAAGACGCCGAGCTATCTGAATTTCCAGCCGCGTCCGGAGCTCGCCGCCGCACTGCGCAATTGGGCCAATATCCAGAACACCGACTACAACATTGAGGATTTCATCGGCAACGGCCACAACCGCAAGGCTTTCAAGGATGCCTGGCAGCCGCGCGTCGGATTCTCCTACGACTTGTTTGAAGATCAGCGCCACGTGCTCTTCGGCGGAGCCGGCCGATCCTATGATCGAAATTTGTTCGACTATCTCGCACTGGAGCGCTCAAAGGGTACGTTCCCGCGCTATCGCTTCAATTTCAATACGCCAGCACATCCCTGCGTAGTCGGCGTCGGCGCCTGCCTGGCCTGGGACGCGGCCTATCTGGATCCAGCCAATCTGGCCCCGCTGGTCGCAGCCAATCCGAATCTCGGCGGCGAGACCAACCTGATCAACAACAACCTGAAGACCCCCTATTCCGACCAGCTCAGTTTCGGCATGCGCAATACCGTGACCCTGTTCGGCATCGACTGGAATACCTCGGCCACGCTGTCGCATGTCGAGAGCAAGGATGGCATCTACTTTGCCCTCGGCAACCGCTATGCAGACGGCCGCTTCCGTTTCAATCCGGCGGCAACCTGGGGCGGCCAGCCCTGGGGTGAAGGCATCCCCGGCTTCGGCACCTTGCTGATCGCCGACAACGGCATCGAGACACGCAACGACTCGTTCCTGCTTTCAATCGAGAAGCCGTATACACCGGATTCCGGCTGGGGCATGACTCTCGCCTACACTTACAACCACCCATTTGAAAACCGTCTGCATGCGGCCGAAAGCGATGAGCACTACATCTTCGACTATCCAAACACCGCCGGTCAGGGCTTCCTGCCTTCACTCGGCATCCCGCGCCATCGTCTGGTTCTGACTGGAATCGTCGACGGACCATGGGGCACTACCCTGTCAGGCAAGGCGACTTATTCCAGCCCGATCGCGAAAGAAGGTCTCAACTGCAGCGCCATTGGTTTTAACGACTGCTTTTTCGACCCGTTCTCGCCAGCCGGCACCTTTGGCATCAGGCAGGTCGATCTTGCCGCGACCAAGACCTTCGAGGTCGGCAAGGGCATTGGCCTGCGCGTTCGCGCGGATATCCTGAATATCTTCAATACCTACAACTGGACCGACTACGACACCTGGCACGGCGGCCCCACCGACCCCAATCCCAATTTCGGCAACCGAAATGGCGACGGGATTTCCACACCCACACGCACCTTGAAGCTCTCGATCGGCGCAAGTTTCTGATCAATGAGGGAAACGTCCGGAGCAGGCCGGATGGCCTTCTCCGGGCGTGGCAGCAAGGCATCGTCCCTCCCATTCATGCCGGGCTGCCATTCGACCGACCCGCACAGTGCGGGTCGGCCATTTTGAGTTCGGTGCGCGCTGAAGGGAGACGGCCGCGAATTGATCGCCGAATCCGCGCGCAAGCGCGAGCGAATCGCCCCGTCATCCGCGCTTGCCGATCGCGCAACTGAAGAACGACTTGCAGTGAACAATCTTCGTATCCGCTTCGCCACCCTGCTCTTTTTCGTTGCTGTCCTTGGCGCGTGTCGTTCGCCGCAGCCGCCACTCGAACAACCGCTAGCGACGGCGATCCGCACTTCGGAAATTCCTGCGCAGGTCGAGGATCTGCAACAACGCTCGTTTCGCTGGTTCTGGGACAACACCCGCGAAGACAACGGTCTGATTCCGGATCGAACGCCTTACACCGAACCCTTCTCGAGCATTGCCGCGATGGGCTTCGGGCTGACCTCCTACGCCATCGGCGTCGAGCGCGGCTGGGTCACGCGCGAGCAGGCCGCCCAGCGCACGCTCAAGGTGCTGCGCTTTCTGCGCTCCCAGCCGCAGGGATCGAGCTTCGAGGACGATGCCGGCTACCACGGCTTCTTCTACCACTTCCTCGGCCTCGCCAACGGGCGCCGCTACGCGCGCTGGGTCGAAGTCTCATCGGTCGATACCAGCCTGCTGCTCGGCGGCGTGCTGTTCGCGCAGAGCTACTACGATGGCGCCAATCCGGTCGAGGGTGAAATTCGCGATCTCGCCGACCAGCTCTATCGAAACGTCGAATGGCCGTGGCTGCAGGAGCGCGCGCCACTCATCTCGATGGGCTGGGTGCCCGAGGACGGCATCATCAGCCACGACTGGGTCGGCTACAACGAAGCGATGCTGGTCTATGTCCTCGCCCTCGGCTCGCCGACCCACCCGGTTGAAGCCGATGCATGGAAGGCATGGACACAAACCTACGATCGCTCCTTCGGCGAATTCCACGGCCAGACGTACCTCGCCTTCGGCCCGCAATTCGGCCACCAGTATTCCCACGCCTGGATCGACTTCCGCGGCATCCGCGACGCATGGATGCGCGAGCACGATTTCGACTACTTCGAGAACAGTCGACGTGCGACGCTCGCCCAGCGTGCCTACGCCATTGCCAATCCGATGGGCTGGAATGGCTATGCTGAAAACGTCTGGGGCCTCACCGCCAGCGACGGACCGCAGGCGACCCATCAGATCTACAACCTGCTGCCGCGCGAGTTCCGCCACTATTCCGCCCGAGGCGCGGGCCTCGATGCCGGTTTTGATGACGGCACCCTGGCACCGACCGCCGCTGCCGGATCCATCGCCTTCGCACCGGAGATCGTCATTCCAGCGATCACGACCATGCACGACACTTACGGCAAGGCCATCTATGGGAAATACGGCTTCGTCGACGCGTTCAATCCAAGCTTCAGCTATGCGGATGTGCCTTTGAAAACGGGACATCTGGTCAAGGATTTTGGTTGGGTCGACGACAACTACATCGGCATCGACCAGGGTCCGATCGTGATCATGATCGAGAACTACCGCAACGGATTCGTCTGGGATGTGATGAAGCGCAATCCGTATATCCGCAAAGGCCTGGAACGCGCAGGATTTACCGGTGGATGGCTGGACACGCCGGCGAAGGAAAACGCATCGAAATGAAATCAGCGGCATCATCGAGACAACCTGCAGCGAATGACTCGAGTCGAATGCTTGGCATCGCATCGTCGCTCGTGCTGTTCGCCTGTCTTGGCCTCGGTGCATGCCGACAGACTCCGAACGACCGCACCACGCTGACCTTCTGGGCAATGGGTCGTGAAGGTGAAGTGGTTGCCCAGTTGCTGCCCGAATTTGAACGACGCCACCCGGATATCCATGTCGATCTGCAACAACTGCCATGGACCGCCGCCCACGAAAAACTGCTTACCGCGTTTGCCGGCGACGCGTTGCCCGACATCTGCCAGCTTGGCAATACCTGGATCCCCGAATTCGCCGCACTCGACGCGCTGGATCCGCTCGATCAGCGCGTTGCCGCGTCCGTCACGGTCGACTCGCCGGACTATTTCCCGGGCATCTGGGACACCAATGTCGTCGACGGCGTCTTGCTCGGGGTGCCGTGGTACGTCGATACGCGGCTGCTGTTCTACCGCAAGGATCTGCTGGCCAGGGCCGGATATTCCGAGGTGCCGAAAGACTGGGCCGGATGGCTCGAAGCGATGCGCGCGATCAAGCGCAATGCGGGTGAAAAGGGCTACGCCATCCTCCTGCCCCTGGATGAATTCGAGCCGCTGTTGCAATTGGCAATTCAGCAAGACGAACCGCTGCTACGCGCGCAAGGAACGCGCGGAAATTTCGAGAGCAAGGGCTTTCGCAAGGCCTTCGATTTTTATACGGGGATGTTCAGTGAAGGTCTCGCGCCGCGCATGAGCGACACCCAGATTTCAAACGTCTGGAACGAATTCGGCAACGGCTTCTTCGCTTTCTACATCAATGGGCCCTGGAACATTGGCGAGTTCAAGCGCCGGTTGCCGGCTGCGCTGGCCGACTCCTGGATGACCGCGCCACTGCCCGGCATCGACGGGCGCGGCGGCGGTGTTGCAGGAGGCACAAGCCTCGTCTTGTTCCGGAAATCCAGGAACAAGGAAGGCGCTTGGGCGTTGCTTGAATACTTCTCCGAGCCCGCCGTGCAGCTTCGCTTTCATGCGCTGACCGGCGATCTGCCGCCACGTCGAAGTGTCTGGGATGATCCGAGTCTGGCCGCCGATCCGTATTCACGGGCCTTTGGTGAACAACTGGAGCACGCCAGTGCGACGCCCAAGGTGGCAGAGTGGGAACGCATCGCCAATGAGATGCAACGCGCTGCCGAACGCGTTGTCCGTGGAGGAGCGAATGCCGATGAAACGCTGCGCACGCTCGATGGCGAAGTCGACAAGATCCTCGAAAAGCGGCGCTGGATGCTCGAAAAGGAGAAATCCGGTGAATGACCGACTCCCGATCCCGCAGCGGATTGAGCGCGCATGAGTTCCTCACGCGCCGGCTGGCTGTTCGTCAGCCCTGCCCTGCTCATCATCGGCGTGTTCTTTTTTCTGCCGGTGCTCGCGGCCTTGCTGCTGAGCTTCACCGATTTCGATCTTTACGCGCTGGCCAATCTCGACAACCTGCGTTTCGTCGGGCTTGGCAACTACATCGATCTGCTGCAGACGCCGATGTTCTGGAAATCGCTCCGCAACACGTTCTATTTCGTCATCGTCGGCGTTCCACTTTCGATTGCGGTCTCACTCGGTGCGGCGTTGTTGCTGGATTCAAAACTGGCGCGATTCAAGGGCTTTTTCCGCACCGCACTGTTTGCGCCGGTGGTAACGACTGTGGTCGCCGTTGCGGTGATCTGGCGCTATTTCTTTCACACCCGCTACGGCCTCGTGAACTACTCGCTCGGCTTCATCGGCATTAGTCCGATCGACTGGCTCGGCGATGCCGACTGGTCGATGCCGACCATCATTCTGTTCGCCGTGTGGAAGAACTTCGGCTACAACATGATCATCCTGCTCGCCGGCTTGCAGGCCATCCCGCAGGATCTCTACGAAGCCGCGCGTATCGATGGCGCCTCGTTCTGGCGACAACTGCGTCACATCACCTTGCCGATGCTGAAACCGACGATGCTGCTGGTCGCGATCATCACCACTTCCGGTTACTTCCAGTTGTTTGCCGAACCCTACGTAATGACCCGCGGTGGTCCGCTGCAGAGTACGACCAGCGTCCTCTATTTCATGTTCGAGGAAGGTTTCAAGTGGTGGAACCTCGGTCGTGCATCGGCGGTGGCGTTCCTGCTGTTCCTGTTGATCCTTGGCGTCACCGCACTGATGCTCAGGTTCGGTCGACGCGGTGAGGATGGCGCATGAATCCGCGTCTCGCCAAGGCACTGGTCAATGGTCTCCTGATCGGCTTTGCCGTGGTCAGTCTCGCGCCGCTGCTGTGGATGCTCTCGGTCTCGTTCATGGCCAAAGGCGAAGCGACGGTCTTTCCGCCTCCGTTGTTGCCGAGCACGCTGACCCTGGCCAACTACCGCGAATTGTTCGAGCGCAATGGCCTCGGCCGCTACCTGTTCAACAGCGCCCTGATTGCATCGGCCGTCACCTTGCTCTCGCTGGCCTTCAATCTTGCTGCCGGCTATGCCTTTGCCAAGCTGAAGTTCCGCGGTCGCGAGAACCTGTTCAAGACCCTGCTTGGCGCGCTCGTGATCCCGGGACAGGTCGCGATGATTCCGCTGTTCCTGCTGATGAAATCGCTCGGCCTGGTCAACAACTATGGCGGTGTCATCGTGCCAGCCATGGCTGGCATTTTCGGCATCTTCCTCGTGCGCCAGTACGCACGTTCGATTCCTGATGAGCTGCTCGAAGCCGCACGCATCGACGGCGCCGGCGAAGGCCGCATCTTCGTGCGCATCGTATTGCCCCTGCTCAAGCCGATCGTGGTCACCTTGGCAATATTCACCTTTCTCGCCAGCTGGAACGATTTCATGTGGCCGCTGATCGTGCTCGCCGATCAGTCCAACTACACCTTGCCGGTCGCGCTCGCATCACTGTCGCGCGAACACGTCATGGACAACGAACTGATGATGGCCGGGTCGGTTGTGACGATCGCACCGGTGCTGCTGCTGTTCCTCGTCATGCAGCGCTATTACATCGAAGGGCTGCTGCTCGGCAGCGTGAAGGGATGAGCCAGATGGGAGGCGCAAGGATACGTTGTAGGAGCAGGCTTCAGCCGCGATGCTCTCTTGGCATCGTGACGAAGAGCATCGCGGCTGAAGCCTGCTCCTACGACGAAGCTGCAACGCAAGAACGGTCGTCGAGGCGAGCGCCGCTCGTCCGGCATTTCGTGTTCACCCTCCTCGCTGCGATTCTTGGCATGGCCACGGCCTGCGCCACCATTGTTCCTCCGAAGTCCCTCGACGACTTCCAGGAACCGTCAGCATGGAAAGCCCTCGCCTCCGACCAGGTCTCCTCGTCGCTGCATCCGCTAGCCACTGACGGCGGGAAGGCACTCTGCCTCACCTACGATTTCAACGGCGTCTCCGGCTATGCCGCCATGCGCCGCGAATTGCCGCTCTCGTTTCCACCGGACTACGAATTCGATTTCAACGTGCGCGGCAGCGGACCCGCCAACCAGTTCGAGTTCAAGCTGATCGACGCGAGCGGCGACAACGTCTGGTGGGTCAGCAAGCCGAACACGACGTTCACCGAAGAATGGACGCCAGTGCGCTACAAGAAGCGCCACATCTCGCCGGCCTGGGGACCGCTGGCCGACAAGACCCTGCGCAACACGCAATTCATCGAATTCACGGTGTCGGCCAACAGCGGCGGCAAGGGCGAGGTGTGTATCGACGACTTGCGCTTTCGTGAGCGCGAGGCGCCTCCGGAGAATTGGCCAGCGCCGAAAATTCGAGCGGATGCGGGAGTCGTTCCTGCCACGCTTTTCGTTTCGATGAAATCAGCATCACCCTTGCTCGACATTGATCGACATCCCTCCTGGCTGTCTCCATCCCCTTGGACTGCGGCAACGGCAATACAAGGGTTTGATCACAAGGCGAAACTCGAATCGTGGCGTACAACGAAGCCCGCGAATGGCGAGCGCACGTTGACGATCGACTTCACGCGAACACGCGAGTTTGGTGCCATCGCTCTGGCATGGGACATCGGCGAATACGCAAGCAGCTACGACGTCGAGTACTCCGACGATGGCACGCATTGGCGGAAGGTTCGAAGCGTCACGGCGGGCAACGGTGGCCTGGATAACCTGCTGCTGACCGAATCCGAGACGCGTTACCTGCGGCTCGTCTTGCAGAATGGCCCCGGGTCGCACTATGCGCTGGCCGCGATCAAGTTGCTCGATCTCGACACCGGCACCAATGCCAACAAGTTTTTGCAGAAAATTGCAAAGGACTCTTCGCTAGGCCTGTTCCCACGCGGCTTTTCGGGCGAACAGACTTACTGGACTCTCGTCGGTGTCGATGGCGGCCACGAGAGCGGTCTCATCGGTGAGGATGGTGCAATTGAAGTCGCCCGCGGCGGGTTTTCAATCACGCCCTTTGTGATCGATGGCGAGAGGCTGGGCAATACCCGATCGTCCGAATTCTTTGCCTACTCGTGCGGCACCGACTACCGACTCGGATCACTCAACAGTTGGGCCCACCTCGACATCAAGCAGAATCTCGACGAAGGCTACCTGCCGATGCCGAGCGTAAAATGGACGGTCGATGGGAGTTCGAAATCCCTCCTTGGGTGTCCCGGGTTATCGAGCTATTGGCACGGCCCGATGAAAAAGGCATGGAGCTTGAGCATTGACGCTTTCGCCCATGGCACGGGCGACACCCAGGGCATCATTGCAAGCTATCACTTGGCGAATGACAGTGACGTTCTGCAGACGCTGACTCTTGCGCTCGCGATCCAGCCGTTCCAGGTGAACCCGCCCGTGCAGTTTCTCACCACGCCCGGCGGTGTAAGCCCGATTCATGATCTCGGTTTCGCCGGAGTGAGTGTCAACGTCGACGACCAACCGCGCGTTTGGCCATTGCAAACGCCTACAACGTTCTTCGCGACCCCGTTCGACGGCGACATGGTGGCGCAGCATCTGTCCGCAAAAAATTGGCCTGTGGCGCGGCAAGTCAGCGATGCAACGGGGCTCGCTTCAGGTGCGCTGATCTACCGGATTGAACTTTCGGCGCACGCGTCGAAAACGATCAGTCTTGAGATTCCAATGTCCGGTGAACCTGCATCCACACTGCATGAAGGTGACATGCAAGCGTGGGTCGACGCGCAGCGCGAACAGGTGGCACGCGGATGGCGCGAGAAGCTCAATCGCGTGACGTTCAAGGTGCCGCCTGATGCACAACCGATCATCGACACCCTGCGCACCGCACTCGCACACATCCTGATCAGCCGCGACGGCGTGCAGATCCGTCCGGGCACGCGCTCATATGCGCGCTCGTGGATCCGCGATGGCGCGATGACGGCCGAGGCTTTGCTGCGCATGGGGCACGCGAAGGAAGCGCGCGATTTTCTCGAATGGTTTGCGCCCTATCAATTCGACAGCGGCAAGGTGCCGTGCTGCGTCGATGCGCGCGGATCGGATCCGGTGCCCGAGAACGACAGCCATGGCGAGCTGATCTACCTGATTGCCGAAGTCGCCCGCTACACGCAGGACCAGGCGCTGGCGGAAAAAATGTGGGTACATGTCGACTCGGCCACGCGCTACATGGACACGTTGCGTGCGAGTGAGCGCACCGAGGCCAATCGAGGCACCGAGAAGTTCGGGCTGCTGCCGCCCTCGATCAGTCATGAAGGCTATTCATCGAAACCGGCCTATTCGCACTGGGACAATTTCTGGGGGCTGACCGGCTACAACTCGGCGATCGAGCTGGCGAAGATGCTGGACCGCGACGAGGACGTGCAGCGTCTGACCGCGAGCCGCGATCAGTTCCGCGGCGACATCCTCGCGTCGCTCGCCGCCAGTGAAAAGAAATTCGACATCGACTACATTCCTGGCGCCGCCGACCTCGGCGACTTCGATGCGACATCGACGACGATCGCGCTGGCGCCCGCCGGCCAGCTCGGTCAATTGCCGGCCAATCTCGTCCACAACACCTTCGAGCGATACTGGAACGAATTCGTCGCACGTCGCGATGGCACGCGTGAATGGAAGGACTACACGCCCTACGAATGGCGCAACGTCGGTGCCTTCGTTCGCCTCGGCTGGCGCGAGCGCGCACACGAGGCGATCGACTACTTCTTCAAGGATCGCCGGCCGCAGGCCTGGAACCAGTGGGCCGAAGTCGTCGGCAAGGATTATCGCGAGCCGCGCTTCATCGGTGACATGCCCCACGGCTGGGTCGCCTCGGATTTCATCCGTTCGGCACTCGACCTGTTTGCTTACGAGCGAGAATCCGATCATTCGATCGTGCTCGCCGCAGGGATTCCGGAGGACTGGCTGGATGGCGCGGGCATCGCGATTGAAGGATTGCAGACGCCCTATGGATCGCTCGATTATTCGCTGCGACGTGCCGGACATGATCTGAAATTGTCAGTCCAGGGCGATTCGAATCGGCTGCCGCCGGGCGGCTATGTCCTTGTCTGGCCCGGGGCGGGCGAACCGGGGCGGACGACGGTCAACGGTCGCACGACCCAATGGAATGCTCACGAGCTGCACATCGACTCCGCCCCGGCCGAGGTCGTGATTCGTGATCATGATCGTGAAAACGATCGCTGAGTCGTTGCGAATGGATTGTTGAGTTGCGGATTTCCCTGAACGCTATGGTCGATCAGGGCAGCGCCTGAAACGGGCACAGGTGTGACCACGCTTCGCCCAGCTGGGATGTCGCATAGGTGTGACCGCCCGCAAAGGTCGTGAACCAGAGATCGCTTGACAACACCCAACCGTGGGCCTGGAAGATGTTGCGATCGCTTGTGGCGTAGGGCAGCAACGGATCGGAGGTGCCGACATGGATATCGAGCGGGATGTGTCGCGAGGCGGAACCGACGAGCGCATTGCACTGTGTTTCATCCAGTCCGTCGCAAGCCAAACCTTGCAAGATCCCGGCGCTGACCGAATACGCCGCGAACGTATCGATCGACACTGGCGCACCGGAAGTCATTGAGCATGATGTCGTGCATGACGTGACCACCTGCCGAGAACCCCCAACCGATGCGGCGCGATCGATCGATGTTGTAGGCGGCCTCGGCGTCGGCGATCGCTGCGGCGAAGATATCGTAGTCGCTTGGATTGGGCGGCGGCGCGAGCCATCCGCCGGATGAACCTGTGGCCACCGGCGCAACGACGATGAACCCGTTTGCATCCGCAACGGAGACCCAGGCATTCCGCACCGCCTGTGCAGCAGTGACTGCGGCCGCCGGACTGCCTGCCTGACCTTCCAGCGCGAGCACGAGCGGCAGCGGATGCGAGGGGGAATACGAAGGGGGCACGCGCAGATAGACGGTGTGCGAGCCGTAACCCGGCACGCTGATCGTGCGCGAGATGCTTCCGATCGCGCCGCCGCTACCGTTCGAGGGGAGCCGCGTGATACCCGCCGCCGGCTGGAAGCCATCGACGAAGATCGCATCGGGATGTGCGCAAACCCAATCGGGCAGTTTTACCGTGGTCGTGGCACTTGCATGCCTGACCGGAATCGCCATCAGCACGACGCAGGCAAAGAGGCCGGCAACGAGCCTGGATTGATGAATGATTGAACGGTTCATCTTTGGCATCCCGTGGCCATGGAACGCATCGAACCGATCCATCCGTCTCGACACCACGACACCATAGCGCAGTGTGTACTGTCGCAGACCCTCGCCCACGTCACATGTTCAGTGTGACGACAGCCACGGTTTTCGATTTGAGCAAGCGGATTTCCGCTCAGGCAAGCGGTTCGGCAAGGATGCGGCCCTGACTCGCGATGACTCTCGCGTACAACTTGGCGCTGTCCTTCAACGTCCGTGTCTGCGTTTCGAAATCGACGTGGATGATGCCGAAGCGCTTCGAATAGCCGAGCGACCATTCGAGATTGTCGAGCAGCGACCAGGCGAAATAACCACGCAGGTCACAGCCGGCTTCGCGCGCGGCATGCGCGGCGCGCAAGTGTTTGCGCAGATAGTCGACGCGCAATGGATCATGGATCACACCGTTCTCGGCGACCGGCGGATCATAGAACGCCGAGCCGTTTTCGGTGATGTAGATCGGCGGGTTGCCATAGCGCTGCTTGATCCACATCAGGGTATCGGTCAGGCCCTGCGCGTAAACCTCCCAGCCGGTCTCGGTATAGGTGGCAGACTTCTGGCGCACGCCACTGGCCTTCAGCGGCCAGGCGTTCTCGTCGTGCCGGGTGACGCTGCGCGTGTACCAGTTGAGACCGAGGAAATCGATTGGCTGCTTGATCAGGGCCATGTCCTCGTCCGGCCATTCCGGCCAGGCCTCGCCGAAGATTTCGCGCAGCTCCTCGGGGTAAGTACCGAAGAACGCGGGATCAAGGTATTGCCGATTCATGTAGGCATCGGCGCGCTGCGTCGCGGCCAGATCCTCGGGCGACTGCGAAGCCGGATACTTGGGTTCGACATTGACCACCAGGCCGATGCGATGCTTGCCCTCGGCGCGGTAAACCTGCACCGCACGACCGTGCGACCGCATCAGGTTGTGCGATGCGATCGGCGCCTCGAAGCGGCTGCGATGGCCGGGCGCCAGCGCGCCATGGAGATAGCCACCGTCGGTCACCACCCACGGTTCATTGAGCGTCGACCACATCTTCACGCGACCATCGAGCGCGCGGTACATCGTCGCCGCGTAGTCGCCGAACCAATCGGCGATATCGGGGTTGAGCCAGCCACCGCGATCATCGAGCGCGGCCGGAAGATCCCAGTGGAACAGCGTCGCGGTCGGCTCGATGCCCGCTTCAAGCAAGCCATCGACAAGGCGAGAATAGAAATCGATCCCTTTCTGGTTGATGCGACCTTTGCCCTCGGGAAAGATGCGACTCCAGGAAATGCTGAATCGATACGCGTTGAGACCCAGCTCGCGCATCAGCGCAATGTCACCGTGCCAGCGTCGATAGTGATCGCAGGCGACGTCGCCGGTGTCGCCATCCTTGATCATTCCGGGCGTGTGCGCGAATCGCTGCCAGATACTCGGCCCGGCGCCGTCGGCCAGGGGAGAGCCTTCGATCTGGTAGGCCGCAGTGGCGCAGCCCCACATGAAGTCTGGCGGAAACTCGATCGCTGTCTGGGTCATGGAATGAGTACTGGATACGGGGAAATGAAAACGGTTACATTGAGGATATCCCAAGCGTCGCCGGATTGGCAGAGGCCGATCGTGAGCGATGCGGAACTGCCGGAGTTCGACCATGGCCAGTGTCACCCTGGAAGCCGTCCGCAAGGTCTACGCCAATAGCCAAGTGGCCGTCGCCGGTGCCAGCTTCGAGATCAGCGATGGCGAATTCCTGGTCATGGTTGGCCCGTCTGGCTGCGGCAAGTCAACCTTGCTGCGCATGATCGCCGGTCTTGAGCCGATCACCTCGGGAACCTTGCGCATTGGTGATCGCATCGTCAATGACGTTGCACCGAAGGATCGCGATATCGCGATGGTATTCCAGAGCTACGCCCTGTATCCGCATATGAGCGTCGGCGAAAATCTAGCCTTCGGTCTCACCCTGCGCGGCACCGCACGCGCGGAAATAAAACAGCGTGTCAATGAGGCTGCAGCCACCCTCGAATTGGGGGCGCTGCTCGATCGCAAACCGGGACAACTCTCCGGCGGACAGCGCCAGAGGGTGGCGCTTGGCCGCGCCCTCGTGCGCAACCCGAGCGTTTTCCTGCTCGACGAGCCGCTGTCGAATCTCGACGCCCGCTTGCGTCTGAGCATGCGCGTCGAGATTGCCAAGCTGCATCGAAAGCTCGGTACGACGATGGTCTACGTGACCCACGACCAGATCGAGGCGATGACCCTCGGCCAGCGCATCGTCGTGCTCAAGGATGGCGAGATCCAGCAGATCGACACGCCGATGAATCTCTACGCGCGTCCGGCCAATCTGTTCGTTGCCGGATTCCTTGGCAGTCCGGCCATGAACCTGCTGCGCGGACGCGTCGTTGAAGATGGCGGACTCTGGCTCGATACCGGTACCGTGCGCCTGCCGATTGATGCGACGACCGAATCGGCGACAAATGCGCGAACGTTCCTCGGTCAAGATCTTGTCGCGGGTTTACGCCCGGAAGATCTCGTTCCCGCGGCAGGTCGCAATCTACCGGCAACATTCACGGCCCAGCTCGAACTGATCGAACCGGTCGGCAACGAGATCTTTCTCAATGTTCGCGTTGGCGATGACGCGCTGGTCATCCGCGTGCCGCCGCAGGCGCTTCCGGCTGTTGGCGAACGCATCGAGCTCGGTTTTGATCCGGCACGCATTCATCTGTTTGACCCCGCCACCGAGCAGCGACTCGCATGAAGGCGCAATGCCGAATCTGGGTTCGGCCTGGATTTCTCGCCCTGCTATGCATCGTCTTCGCCACCCAAACATTCGCGCAACTGGCAGCCGTCGATCCCTGGGAAGCCGACATTCGCGCCTTCGAGGCGACCGATCGCTCACACCCACCGGAAGCAGGCGCGGTCTTGTTCATCGGCAGTTCCTCGATCCGCTACTGGGAGTCGCTGCAAACCGATTTTCCGGACACGCACATCATCCGGCGCGGCTTCGGCGGTTCGGAAATCCGTGATGCGACACGCTTCGCCGGGCGCATTGTCGATCCTTACAGGCCACGGCTGGCTGTCCTCTATGCCGGCGACAATGATCTGGCCGCAGGTCGGTCGCCCGAACAGGTGCGCGATGATTTTGTCGCCTTCGTCGACCGGATCCGCCGCGACCTTCCCGA
Organism: Lysobacterales bacterium; assembly: GCA_016721015.1. Lineage (GTDB taxonomy): Bacteria > Pseudomonadota > Gammaproteobacteria > Xanthomonadales > Rhodanobacteraceae > Dokdonella. The sequence continues at coordinate 11,269 of JADKJL010000004.1, read as the reverse complement.
GGTCGCTATCGCCTTCATCACGATCAAGCCGAGTCCGGCGCGGGCGAATCTTCTCGACCCGATGCGCAAGGCCAATGCGCTTATTGGCGCATTCGCCGAGTCAGACAAGAATATCCGCATCGTCGATGTGTTCACGCCGATGCTGGATGCGAAAGGCCAGCCACGATCCGAGTTGTTTGGCCCGGATCAGCTGCATATGAATCGGGCTGGCTACCGGATCTGGATCGACAAGCTGACGCCCATCCTTCGAGCCAGCGGCAAGGATTGATCGATCGCGTCCTTCAAGGCTGTACTTCCTTGGCAGCGCGTTTTTCCTTTTCGATTTCAGCGAGAGTCACCAGCGCGTTGCGAACGGCTTCTGTTTCAGCGCAGATTTCGACACGTCCCTCCATCGCCAACGTCGCGGCGCCGACATGTGGAAAATGACCACCCATGAGCATCAGCTCGGCAATCACAAGTCCAACTTCGTCAGGGCGTCCGAACCCCTGGCTCTGCAGCAACAGCGCACCTTCACCATCGACCAGCTTGAAGTAGAACAAACCGTCCTTTTCACGATAGCGCTTCCATTGCGGCGGAGCGGCATTTCCGGAAAGTGCCTGGACGCGTTTTGGCGCATGACCAGCAGCAGTCACGCGCGAGGACAACCCAACCGATTCGCGCAATGCCGCCACGAACGGTGCACTGCGCTCACGCGCCTTTTTCGCTCCGGCCAGCAATCGATCCTCGATTTCGTCGGGTTTTCCCATCAGTGCGTTGTATTTGTCACGCGGCTCGGCGAGTTCGGCATCGATGCGCTCGAACAGCTTCTGTTTGGCCTCACCCCAGGCGATGCCATCTGCGAACGCGTGACGCATCGCGGCGGATTCGGCAGGGCTCGCAAACGCCTGGTAGATCGCAAACAGATTCGAACCTTCGGTTTCTTTCGCCTCACCGGGCGCACGCGAATCGGTGACGATGCCGAGGATGGCTTTCTTCAGATCCTTGGCCGACAGCCACAGCGGAATCGTGTTGTTGTAGCTCTTCGACATCTTGCGGCCATCGAGACCGGGCAAGGTTGCGACATTGTCGTCGGTGACCGCCTCGGGCAACACGAAAGGATCGGCTTCTGTCCTGGCGACCGCGCGATAGGCATCGCCGTACAGATGATTGAAACGCTGGCCGATATCGCGGGCCATCTCGATATGCTGGATCTGATCACGACCGACCGGAACGCGGTGGGCATTGAAGATCAGGATGTCGGCAGCCATCAGTACCGGATACATGAACAGACCCGCCGTGATGCCGGCATCATCGTCCTCGTTGTCGGCGACATTGCGATCAACCGCGGCCTTGTAGGCGTGCGAGCGATTGAGCAGCCCCTTCGAGGTGACGCAGGTCAGCAGCCAGGTCAGCTCGGGAATCTCGGTGATGTCGGATTGCCGGTAGAAAAACGCGCGGTCGGTATCGAGGCCAAGCGCCAGCCAGGTCGCCGCAATTTCGAGTCGCGACCGCGCGATGCGCGCCGGATCCTCGCACTTGATCAAGGCGTGGTAATCGGCCAGGAAATAAAACGACTCGACATCTTCGCGCCGGCTCGCTTCGATGGCCGGACGGATCGCGCCGACATAGTTGCCGAGATGAGGCGTACCGGAGGTGGTGATGCCGGTCAGCGTGCGGATCTTGTTGGTCATGGTCGAACCCGTGGAACAGAACGCACAGTTTAACGAATCCAGGCGTTCCATCCGGGGGCGGCCGAAGCAGGCTCAGGCGCGGATGGCACAGATTTTTCCCCCCCCCCCCCCCCGCCCGGGCGGGGCCCCCCACCCCCCCCCGGGGGGGCGCCCCCGGGTCCCTTTTGGCCCCCCCCCACCCCCCCGGGGGGCGGGGCCCCCCCCGGGGGGGGCGGGAAAAAGGGGCCGCCCCCGGGCCGGGCCCCCCGGCTCAGGCGTCTATCCGGATAAACCGCGGTGAAACGAATCGGCGCGGGCAAACCCCGCATGGGCATGCATCACGTTGAACCCTGCACCAACCGCACCTGGAGGTGCCCCATGCGTAGCCTGCTCTGCTCTGCCCTGTTTGCCCTGATCCTTGCCTCACCGGCCCGCGCCGGCAACCTGCTCGACCTGTCCGTCGTCGATCGCGACAGCGGCGACACCCTGACGACCTATGTGCAGAACGGCAAACTCTACGTTCCCGGCACGCCCGGTCACCGCTATGCCGTTCGCATGATCAACCGTACCGGTGGCCGCGTGCTCGCCGTACTTTCGGTCGACGGGGTCAATGCAGTCAGTGGTGAAACGGCGAGCGCCAACCAGAGCGGCTATGTGCTCGATGCCTGGGAATCGACCGAGATCAACGGCTGGCGCAAGAACCTCGACGAAGTCGCCCAGTTCAACTTCACTTCCTTGCCGAACAGCTATGCCGCACAGACCGGACGCCCCGCCAATGTCGGCGTGATCGGCGTGGCCGTGTTCACCGAACGCGATGATCGCTGGATCGCCCAGCAGCAGATTGAACGTGCACCACCGCCACCGGCATCACGACCGTGGGCCAAGGATGCCGAATCCGCCCGAGGCTCATCAGCCAATGAGTCGGTCGCGGGCGCCGCTGCGAAATCGCAACCGAGCCAAGCACAAGCTGATGGCGCGATCGCACGCAGCGAGCCGAAGCGGGAGCGCCTCGGCACCGGTCATGGCGACCGCGAATACTCACATGTCGGCACGACGCAGTTCGAACGCGCCAGCAACCAGCCCGCCGAAACCCTCGCCATCTGGTACGACAGCTACCGCAATCTGGCCGCCCGCGGCATCATCCCGCGCCGACCAATCGCCAGCCGCGAGCCGCAGCCGTTCCCCAACGGCTTCGTCGCCGATCCACCGGCCCGCTATCGTTATCGCTGAGACAAGATTGCGAACCTGCTGCCATCTCGGGCGGCAGGTTTGCCTCGTCAGGCTTAGCGAGAACAGAGATCAGCCGCGTCAGCGAGACCCCAGCTCGGAATTCGTTTCCCTTACCTGATTGGCACCGAACTCCAGTTGGGTTGAGTCTGTTCCGGCTGGCAGAAGCTGGCTCGATGAACCAAGTGACGACCACATGGAAACAGAAGGTAGAACGAGCGTTGCGGATCCCGTCGAGGAATTGAATCATGCGTGGATCCGTAGTCGACAGCGCTGCCTGAATTTCCCTCGTCCGATCAACCGACCCGCAGCATCGGGAAAAGTATCCTCCCTCAAATCACCCCGATCAGTCAGGTGATACAGCGCCGCAGCGGATTCGAAGCGAAGCGATCGGACCACGACTCGAATTTGAGCCAAAGGTGCATGGATTCGGGATCCATAGCCCAACCAAATTTTCTTGCCTGCAAGCAGACCATTGCTTGTGTCTCGTATCGCAACACGCTACGCTTTGGCATGATCATCGGCTTTCGCCACAAGGGATTGGAAGCCCTGTACTACACGGGCTCCACTCGTGGCGTGCAGGCGGCGCATGCAGCCAAGCTCAGTCGCATTCTCGCCGCTCTCGATGCTGCCGCGACGCCGGCCGAGCTGAATCAGCCCGGCTACAAGTTGCATCCCCTGAGAGGGGCGCTCAAAGGCCACTGGTCAGCGTGGGTGAATGGCAATTGGCGCGTCACGTTCCGATTTGTCGGCCCTGATGTCGAACTGGTTGATTATCAGGACTACCATTGAACGAGGTCACCGCCATGATGAAGAACCCTCCGCACCCCGGCGAGTTGTTGCGTGAAGACGTGCTGGTGCCACTCGGCATCGAGGTCACCGACGCCGCGCAGCGTCTTGGCCTGTCGCGAACGACGTTGTCGCGGGTCATCAACGGCAGGGCTGGCATCAGCCCAGATCTGGCGCTCCGATTGGAGCGGGCAGGCGTCAGCACGGCACGGTTCTGGATGACGTTGCAGGCCAACTATGAGCTCGCTCTGGCCTCACAGCGGAAGCAGCCAAAGGTGCAGCCTCTGCAGGACGCTGCGTAGTGCGACACCGGGCACCGAAAGGGCTCAAAGACGTCATGGTGGGATAACGCGAGACTGTCCCCGCCTTCAAACCGATGCGGCGAGGCTGAACAAGTTTCTCTGTTCATCACGCCGTGGCGCATTGCGCACCACAGTGCGGGCAGCGCGGACGCACGCGCGGCTGCCCTTCGAGACCCTGGACATTTAAGGCAAGCTAAAAGACAAGCTCACAACCAATGTCTTAATGTCTTACGCGCCGCGATCGATAGGGTCAGAGTCGATCGATAGGGTCAGATCGATAGGGTCAGAGTCATAGGGTCGATAGGGTCAGAGTCATTGATTTCTGGATTCACGATAAGGCTTGGACTTCCGGTCACCACCTCGCCCCACAGGGACTGATCGGCGTCCCGTCTTCGCCTCAATCTGCTGCTTGAAACGGTCGTCACCCAGCACCCACGCCTTGTGGGTTGCCTCGCGAATGGCAGCAAGATCTCGTTCCGCCATCCTGCCACGGAACAGCGCCCGGTAGGCCGTCTGCCGTTCCTCAGCTGTCTTTCCCAACCGACAATAGAGCAGATGCGGCGTCAGTAGTTGAATCGGCTTGCCCAACGCATTGCCTTGATAGCTGGACCACGGATACTCCGACGCATGGGCCACCATGTTCGCGCGCACCGGGTTCAGTTCAATGTAACGATAGACCGTCAGCAGGTAGTTGTCGGCATCGACCAGCGTCGACTTGTAGCGTCCTTCCCACAACGTGCCGGTGCGGCCGTGGGTGAAGTTGAAGTGCTGGACGTATTTCCTGCCCTGCGCCTGCATCATCCGGCTGACGCCCAGTTCGTCGCAAGGGGTCACAAGCAGGTGGACGTGGTTGGTCATCAACACAAAGGCATGGATGGCCACTTCGTACTTCGTGGCCACCTCCTTCAAGAACGCAAGATACGTCTTGTAGTCCGCCTCGCTGTAGAAGCAGGCTTCGCGGTTGTTGCCTCGCTGGATCACATGCTGGGCGCAGCCAGGCAGGAAAAGGCGGGGCAAGCGGGCCATGGAGAATCTCCTGATCCTGATCCTGATCGAACGTCTCGAACGTCTCGAACGTCTCGAACGTCTCGAACGGCAAGACTATTCCTCATCAAGGCTCAGATCAATGACTCTGACCCCATTGATCCCATCGATCGACTCTGACCCCATCGATCGAACCCCGCTTCTATCGGCTATTTCTCGACATCCCATGTGGAAGACGGATCTTTCCGAGTTAGCACTGAATCGGCCGGAAGATGCAAAAATTCTGAAAAATTCGGTATGAGCTCCAGCACTTCAGCAACGCTCCACACTTGAGCTTCAGTCCAATCTTCCTCTTCAGCGCCGCAAAGGAACTGCCAGCCGCTATCGGCCGGCTCCTCGGGCAAGTCCCTTTGAGCACAGAGAATCACTGCCGAAAGTCTTGCGACGTGGCCGCAAACAATCGCTGCGCAATCCATTCCAATTTCTTCACTATCACTCATTCCAGTTTATCCGATTTAGCTCGATTTTCTTGACGCGACAGTACCTGCGCATTAGCTGGATCGTTTGTCCCGCCCGCAGCAAGCGGAACTATATGATCCACTTGCGCCTCATTCTTAGCTGGCGTTACGCCCTGCATCGACTTCTCTGAAGGCACCAGCGGCTCGCCACTCTTATCCGATTTAAGCTCACCGTTGTTACGCTCACGATTGGCTGCAATTATTTCTTTCTTTTGAGCCCGTGTAAATTTCGCACTTTCTTTATAAATCTTGTTAACAGCATTAGCCGTTACCTTCAATGGCGCCAGCATTTTCGCCGGAGGCAATGCTGTCGAAACAACGTCAACTGGGGAAGCACTTACCCCCTGCTCGCCCGGTGCGGGCGCGTTTGCCGGCTCGGAGAAGATGAGAACTCCAATGGCATAGGCGCCTATGACACATACGGGGCACCGCCCATCCGGATCAGTAAATCTGTAAGGATTATTATTCGCATAAACCCTGTGACCCGTCGCGAACTTCCCGCGCCGAGGGCCGACAGCCTTGATGCCATGCGGCTTGCAGCCGCGTTCAGCCCTTGATGCACCTCCTGCGATTCGTCAAAAAGTTCTTGATGCGGTTTTTCGCCCCTGGATGGGGTCGCCGTCAAGCGCTTTCTTGTCGGCGTTCCCGATCTGGCCGCCGGATGCGCGACGCAGCTTCTGGCGTCGCGTGTCCGGTGGCTGCGCGCGGCAGGCGGCGGTGATCGGAGCGATGGGGCGGAACCGTGCGCCTTCTGTGCAGACCCACACCCAGCGGGTGCGGGCCTGCGGCCGATTCAGCGGCCTTTGGCTGCAATGCGTTCGGCGTGCTTGAGTCGGGTGCGCAGCAGCTTCTCAACGAGTGCGGCGATCTTGCGGGCATCGGCACCGACCAGGTGCAGTTCGCCGTAGCGGGTATCGAAGCGGGCTTCATGGGCGATGTCGGACACCTGTTTGGACAGGGCATAACGAATGCGGTCGGTTTCCATGGGAATCTCCGTGCGCCCGCGATCAGGCATTGATCGCTGTTGGCGGATCCGTCTCAGCGCCGCGCACAGGGCTGTCAATGCTCGCGTAGCGACCGGCGCAGCCGGCGTGGCATTGACAGTCCGAGCACGGCGCTACGCTGCAACGACAACAACGAGCAACACGCCTCTGACTTCACGTTGCGAGCGGTGGCGGTTCGCTTCTTCGTGCTGATCGCTGTTTGATCCTTCACGCAAACGCAACGCGTGTTCGCAGTCGGCTCGAACCGCGCAGCGGTTGAGCGGCCGCGTGCGCTGCAGCGTTGCAGCGTTGCAGCGCAAGCCATGGATGGCGCGCAGACGCACGCAGCGCAGCGCAGTGCGTGCAGGACGCTGAGGCAATGCCGTGCAGGGACGCGCGGCAACGACAGCAAGCGCCAGGGATGCGCTGGCGGGCAGTGGACATAACGACGGGTTGTGCGGGCGCGGGATTTCACGCGGTGGGACGCCGCGTGCCGCGCCGGACACACAGGAGGTGTGCGCATAACAACGCGTTATGTCCACTGCCCGCCCGAAGCCCCGTGAGCGCGCGACAAAGGTAATACGGAGCGTGCACGATCCGCGCGATACGGGGAGGGGGCTGCCCACGTCAAGCGAAGCGGTCAGCGTGCGGGGTGGGCGGCTTTTTGCACACGCCGCATGCTGACTCAACACGACCCCTGTGCATGCGCGCAGCGGGTGCACGCACGCGCGAGGCACGATGCCGAGCGTGTCGCGACAGAGCGAGTCGCCCAACGAAGGCGGCCACGGACGGACAGAGGTAGCTGGCGCGGTGCGTGCCAGACTGCGCAGTGGAGCGGCTGAATGCCGCGTAGCGAAGCAGGCTTTGCACGCACCGTGACGGCGGTGGGAGCGCGAGGATGTCGCCACCCGCTTGCGAACGTGCCGGGATCGGAGCGGGCGTGTGCCGCGATCTCGCCGTGGCGTGTCCCGGCGTCGGCTTGAACGCAGCGCGTTAAGCCGCGCCACGCCGACGCAAAAGTGCGCTCCGATCAGCACCGCGTCAGGCCGCCCACCCGTTGCCCACCGCTGCCCCGGTTGCGGGGGATCGAGAATCATCCCCTTCACCGGGCTGCGCTGCGCGCAGGCCGTGGACAACGCATGGACGGCCTCCGATCACTGCGCGCTGCATGGGCGATCGATCAGGCACGCGGCATTCTCCTAAAAGATAGGGATATGATTTGTAGTTGTGATGGTTGTGCATCATTGCCGGGATGGGCTTGTGCTCATGTGTCGGTGTCGTCCACCGATCCATCGCGCAGCAGCTTCGCGGCCGGATGCGTCGCTGCATGCACCGCTTGCAGCTTCGCAATCGAGACCTTGGTGTAGTGCTGGGTCGTGCCGATGTCGGCATGGCCGAGCATTTCCTGCACGTGGCGCACGTCGGCACCGTTGTCCAGCATCACCGTCGCCATCGTGTGGCGGAACAAGTGACAAGCACCGGCCTTGTGCACGCCGGCACGGTCCAGATACTGGCGCACGCGCCAACTCAGTGCGTTCATCGACAGCCGCTTGCCCTCGATGTTGAGGAACAGTGCGGGATCATGGGGATCTCCGCCGCTCCTGCGCGTCCGTCCGTGTGCAGCTTGCAGCATCGGCCGCGCTTGGGTCTCGTACTTCGTCAGCCACGCGACGGCGCGCTCGCCGATCGGCACGAACCGGCCCTTCCCACCCTTGCCACGCCGCACGTGCAGCGTGCCGCGCTCGCGCTCGATGTCGGCGACATTGAGCGCGGCCAGCTCCATGCGCCGGATGCCGGTGCCGTACAGCACTTCGAGCATCGCCCGGTCACGCAGACCCTGCGCATAGGTGATGTCCGGCAATGCCAGCACCGCTTCAACCTCCGATGCCGTCATCGGGTCGCGCAAGCCTTTGGGCACGCGCGGCAGTTCCATATCGGAGGCCGGGTTCGAGGGCAGATGGCGGTGCTTGACCAGCCAACTGAAGAACGCGCCCACCGCGCTGAGAATGTTGGTCTGCCCGCTGGCCGACAATGGTTGACCGTCGCGCCGCCGGTAGCGGAACAGATGGCCCTGGAAGGCCTCGACGTGCGCATGCGTCACCTGCGCCGGCGTATCGATGGCGTGCTCCACGCACCACGCATTGAAGTGGGCCAGATTGGATTTGCGCGCGGTGCGACTGGCCGCGCTGATCTGGCGGACTTCGAGCGCGTCGAGATAGCGCAGCAGCCAGGCCGCGATGCTGTCGGGCGTGTGCGGCCTGTCCAGCAAGCGCGAGCGCGCCGTGGTCTGGCCGGGTTGGCGGACTTCGGTCATGGCGCCAGCGCCCTAGACGTGGCGCCGTTCCGGCTACGTGCATGCTTCGCTTTATTCGCGTCGGGATCGCGCAAACCCTCGTCAGGCTTGGGTTTCAGGGGCACTTGTCCACCCCGCAAACGGCCCGCCACCCCACCGCGAACGGGCCGCGAGGCCCCCGCGAGGTTGGGCTCCGACCCCCGCGACGTGGCGGTTTTACCCCGCGAGGTTGCCGACTCGCCCGCCTCGCTGAGCCCCATCACCTGCGGCACGTCGCTGTGCGTATCACCATCAAACAACAGGCTGTAGGTAAAGCGCTGGCCGGGCTTGCCGCCGTGCTGCGCCACGTAATCCAGCTGCACCAATCGATCCAGATGCACGCGCAACTGCGTGTCCGACAGACCCAGCACCGCGCGCACGTGGCGGCGCGTGAACGGCACGGCTGCACGGCTGATGCTCAGCAACGCCGCCTGCGCGCTCACCCACGCATCCAGCCCTGCCAACACCCGCCGCGTCTGCGGCGGCAGTTCATCCAGTGAGCGACCCAGCACCGCATGGGCGAGCCGATTGGCCAGCGCGATGTCGGTCGCGGTCACCTCGATGTACGCAACCGCTACGCCATCGACGTCGATCTGTTTGACCGTGCGCTGGTGCTGATGCAGTAGCGCAATCGCATCAATCAGCGCCAGGTATTTCACGTGATCGCGGCGCAGGCGCACGCGATCTGATGCAAAGGTGAGGCTTTCTGCAAACGGATTCACCACCGCCAGCGGGCGCAGCAGCGTTTGCGCAGCGCGGTGCGCGCTGAGGATGTGATCGCTGCGCACTCGGGTCTGCAAGCCGGCGAGGGTTCGCGCCTGGCGCTGGCGCGCTTGAATCGCCGCCGTCTGCGCCGCGCTCTCGTTGATCGTCAGCACCAGACAGCGGTTCAACAACTCCTCGTCGATGTCGATCGCGGTGGTGGTCAGACACAGCATCACCGGGCCTTCGACCCGATACTCGGCGGTGACCAGTTTCCCGGTTTGCGGATCCTTGCCGGTCGAGGCAATGGTGAGCTCGCCTTGGGACTGCAAGAGCTTGAGCGCATAGGCGGCTTGGCGCACGCCTTCTTCTTCGGCAATGGCGAGGATCTTGTGGCGCAGATCGCCCTCGCCGAGATAGAACAGGCTCTGTCCGGTCATCGCCGAATACTGCACCCGCTGGGATTCCGGCATCAGCGACAGCAATGCATCCATCAGCGTCGATTTACCCGCCGCACTGGTCGACTGGATCAGGATGGCCAGCGGTTTATCGAGCAAGCGCGAGACCATCGCCAGATAGCCGACCAGTGCGTTGTCGCCTTCCCCGACCACGCCGATCGCTTCGACATCGGCGACGATGCGCGAGGCCAGATCGGCATCGCCCAGCAAGGCCAGACCGGCCGCTTCATCCGCCGCCGACAACGCCTTCTCGACCTTCGTCGCGTCGGGCTGCAACGCGCCGCGAATCGCCGCTTCCTGCAACGGCTCCAACGCCAGCACCAGCGCCGAGAGATCGCCGGCAATCCCCTCCTCCGCCACGCCCAGTTCCACCGCCGCCCCTTTGGCAAACGCGTGGCGGGCGCGGGCCTGGTACAGATCGAGCGTGTCGAGGTGCAGGTGCTCGTCAACCGACACGCGCAGGGTCACCTTGAGCGATTGCGCCGACAGATTGCGCGACAGGCCGCGCACGCGATAGGCGCGACCATGGCGCGTAAAGCGGATGTCATCGTCGCCAAAGACTTCGGCGACAGCAGCAGCGGGCGATGCCAGCGGCACTGACAACACCGGATCGGTCGCGCAGGATGCCGCAGGCGGCAGGCGGGTGGATCGCGGCATAAACGGACTCCTGGCCAAAAACCTGTCAAGTGGGTAAACAACAAAATAACCACGATCGGATGTTACACGTTTTCGTGGTATGTTCAACCGCAATAACAGAACCCATGGCCTAACGTATGCACAACCTCCACCAGACCCCAACCGCCGCCATGGCCATCAACAGCGATGAACGCGCCTTTATCCAAGCCTTTGGCGAGCGCCTCGCCGTGCTGCGCAAGACGCGCAGCCTGACCCAGGTTCAACTCGCCGAACGGCTCAGCGTTTCGCAACAAGCCGTCACCGCCTACGAGAGCGGCCAGCGCCGCGTGCCGATTTCGATGCTGCCGCTGCTCGCCGACACCTTGGGCGTGAGCATTGAGGAACTGATCGGCACGCCAACGGCGGCCAAGCGCCGAACAGGCAAGCGCGGTCCGGCACCGAAGCTGCAACAACAAATCGAACGCGTCAGCCAACTTCCCAAGGCACGCCAGCGCGTCGTCAGCGAAGTGATCGATTCCCTGCTCGCGCAAGCCGGACGCTGAAACGAAAACGCCCAGCGCAAGGGCTGGGCGTTGGGATCCACTTCGGTGGTGTGAGAGCGACGGATCAGCGATCGCGCGAAACAACTGACGCCGAACCCGATGCTACAAAGCTAGGGACTTCCTGTCGCCACCGGGATCAATGACTCT
>JADKJL010000003.1 GCA_016721015.1 Lysobacterales bacterium | reverse complement strand
CCGAATACTCATCGAATAGACCCTATATCTACATCTACAAACCAGACGGCTCGACTCTGAGGAGCGGCGTCACCTGCGCAATATCTTGTGCCGTCGACCTTTCATCCCTGCCCGCAACTGGCATATACAAGATTCGGATCTTTCCAAATGCAACGTCCACGCTGAGTGCCCTGGTCGCGATACTACGGCGCAGGATTTGGCTTTGAGCTCGTCGCTGCCTCTCAATCTGCAAATGGATCGCGTCGGTCGCATCTCGAGGATCAGATTTGACGGTGTTGCCGGACAAAGCAGGGCCCTTGAACTACTAGGCAGCACCGATCCGCTGCAGGCCATAAACAGTCGCGTCTGACGTCCGGCGATCCAACGGCAGTTACCTCTATTCGAAGGGGCGCTTTATGCGTCAGCAATTGCAGAGGCGCAATTCTCCTTCAGAATCTCCCAGATACCGATTTTTATACCCTCGTTATCCAGCAGTCAGACAGCTGGATCGAGGATCTGCGCGTGAGTCTCATCGAACCCACGCCAATCAGTGTCGACGGACTTTCAATCCCGGCTCAGGCGAACTTTTCCTACCAAATGGGCCTCATGACGTTTCCGGCAACTGTCGGACAAAGGCTGGAGCTCGGGGTCATCGTCCCGATAACTGCCAATTTCATTTCCAACAGTTTCTTCTCCAATTGGGTTCGGGTCAGCGTATTCGATCCGCTCGGCGTGCGTGTGGGAGAAGTGCCTGCATGTGAGTCGCTGACGGGTACGTTCTATTCATCTTCCTATTTTGAGGCGGGCTGCGCGGTAACGATCAGAAGTGCGCCGGTTGCCGGAAACTACACGGTAGTCGTCCGGGATATCCATCCATCGTTTCCGGTCGAAGAGCCGATACAGTTTATTGCGACGGTCTCGACACCACGCCAAATGACAACGACGATTGACAGTCCGCCTGTCTGGTTGAATCTCAATCGGCCGGGGCAAGCAGGAATCGTTGGGGTTTTCCGGAATCTACGGTCAGGAACCTTCAGTTCAACGGGGAGCTGCCCAAACAGTTCCGTCTATTTTCCATTGACTGCTTATCAGCCGAACGGGTCCGTGCTCCTCGTTTCCGAGCGCAAACAGCGCTGGTGCAATCGATCTGCCGACGCTTCCAGCGACCGGCCAATATTCGCTGGAAGAGAATGCGGATGCCCGAAAGATCTACGATCGTCCGTTGAGCTTGCCGGCATCCATCAACACCATGCAATCGTGCAGCCAACGTGCGGCGCCCATTCCGACGACGATCACATTGACGAGCGTCGCGCCAAATCCCGTTGTCATTGGATCAAGCGCCAGGGTCGAGGTTGCCGTCAATCCGAGCAATGGCGCTTGCGGCGAGCCACAAGGCACGGTGAGAGGAGCGCGCAGAGTCAGAGCGCCTTCTGCATTTTTGATCTTTCGAGGACAACGGATGCATGCTGGATGCTACTCAGTCCGGTTTGAGTACACTCAACTTCCTCTACACGCCGGCTGACTCGACGATGTTCACCTCCAGCTCATCGTTTTCGACCAATGCAATGAACGTCGTCAAGAAAAACCGTCACTGCTGTTATCTCGAGTGTGTCTCCCGAGCCATCGGAGTCTGGGCAGCCGTTCACCACCACCGTCGAGGTTATCGCTGATCCTCCTCAAGTCCCGCTCCCACAGGGACGGTCTCCGTGAGCGATGGGAACGCAATGAGTTGCACCATCTCGCTTCCGTCGAATAGCTGTGTAATGACTTCGGGATCCGCAGGGCCGCGCAGCATATCTGCCTGGTACGGCGGAGATACAACTTACGCGGGCTTCGACGCGGACACGGTGCCGCACACGATCTCGCTAGGACCACCAACGATCACCAGTTTCTGGCCACCATCAGGTTTGGTGGGGTCTACCGCCTCGATCACCGGAACCAACTTCGATATAAACATTGGCAACGATATCGTCGCGTTCAACGGTGCACCAGCCGTGATCACTTTTGTTACGGCAACTCGACTGGATGTGATAGTGCCGAGTGCCGCGACAACGGGTCTAATTCAGGTGACCGTTGGCGGGCGATCGGTGCAGAGCAATTCAAATTTCACGGTAACAGAATCGCCGCCGCCAACGATTACAAGCTTCACGCCAGGCAGTGGCATCTATGGTGCCCCGGTGACCATCTACGGCAACAACTTCAACGCAACGCTGGCCAACAATTCAGTCAGTTTCAACGGCACGCCGGCGACCTTGACGTCCACGACGACGACCCAGTTGGTTGCCAATGTGCCCTCCTGGGCGACAACAGGTCCGATCCAGGTCAACGTACTTGGCAGGACAGCGACCAGCGCAACCAATTTTGTGGTGACATCGCCATTGCCTGCGCCGAATGTCTCGGGCTTTGCCCCGATGTCCGGTGTAGTGGGTATTCCCGTGACCATTACCGGGCAGGGGTTCAATACCGCTGCCATCACCAACAATATCGTCAGGTTCAACGGGGAGCCTGCGTTCGTCATGCAGGCAGGTGCGACACAATTGGTAGCGCTAGTTCCGCAGGGCGCAACAACCGGACCGGTTTCGGTGACAGTGTCTGGACAGACGGGTGTCAGTGCATCGTCCTTTACCGTAGTTCCAATCGGCACCGAATCCGCCGAAGTGGCAATCGCCTCAGTCAGCGCCGAACCTTCGATTGGGGGTCAGTCATTCACGGTCCAGATCGCGGGGACGCCGGTCTCTCCATCTGGTCCGACCCCGACCGGCGCGGTGACGGTCAGCGATGGTATCCATGGCTGCCTGATCGCCCTGCCGGCGACGACCTGCACGGCGATGCAAGCCGAGGTTGGCGAGACCACATTGTTTGCCCGTTACACGGGTGATGAGACCTACGCGCCAGCCGATTCACCGAATTTCCCGCACATCACCAATCCGGCAACCTCAACCGAGATCTGTGGATTCGATCCGCGCACGGTACCGAACGATCCGCCAGGATTTGTTCCCATAGGGCAATTGAGCGGCGCGGTATACACCGCGGGTCAGGCCCAAAATATTACGGGCAACGGATCATTGAACGTAACGATTGATTCTCCGGAAGAGGGATCCAGTTCGCCGGGCGATATTGTGGATGTGGTTGGTACATTCACCGGGCCGGTCAACACCGGTATCACAATCAATGGCATACCCGCAAAGACCGTGAACGGCAGGTTCATGGTGCCGAATGTGCGCTTGCCAAAAGCGGGCACGCTCGAGGCAGTCGCCACCACGCTGCCGGGTGTGACGGCTACGGCATCAATCACCTTGAATCACAGCGGCGGGAAGTCCATCGCTCCCATCGATGTTGAGGGAGATCCCAAAGCTAAAATCGACTGCCTGGCATGCGGCAACGCAGAGTCGCTCATTTCATTTCATGCCGAACAACCGATTGGTATGGCGCCGGCGACTATTACATTTGATATCGAGCTGCACGAGAGTCTGGCCGGAAGCAACCTGCAAAGCATTCGAATCGACACAGATGGTGATGGCGTTTTCGATATCACCTCGACGTCGATTGATGAGTTCCCGCGATCCTTTGGGTATTCCAAACCGGGTTTGTTCAAGGCGACACTTGAGGTCACGAGCAATACGAGACGGACCTATACCGTCACACAATGGGTGTTGATTCGCAGCGCTGCAGTAGAACGAGGGATGCTCTGTGATGTCTATGGCTATGTCAAGAAAAAGTTCGTCGAAGCGGATGCAAGCGGGGCCGGGCTAGCCTACGATGAATCAGTTAGGCCCCGCTACGTGGCGGCGTTTACGGCGCTCGGCGCAAATATGTCAACAGTCGCGACTCAACTCGGGACAATCGCCAGCGGTTTCATTGGACCCGAATATGCCGAAATTCTCGTGATGCGTGACAACGCCGACCTAACCCGCAGTGGGTACCACATACAACTGGTTCAGGACGCCAACGGCGTCTGGCGCATAAGGGGAATGTAGGTCCATGGCTCGTATCTTTCTCGGATTCCTGATAATCCTGCTCATCGCGCCGTTCACGCCGCAGATTCCGGGCTGTATCGCAGCGCACAGGTCGAAATCTGGAAAAGTTGTCGACGTCGAAACCGGCAAGGGTCTTCCGAACGCCTTGGTAATTTCTTCTGCCAGATTCGTGTCCGATCCCGTGTTCTTTGGGCCGTCCGGAAACATGGTTCTGTACAACGTCATCGTACGTACCGACGCAGAAGGCCGATTCTCGATTCCATCAACCTGGTCTGATCTGTACATCGCCACGCCGGGAACGCATCCTCGCATTACTTGGGTTGTCACGGTGTTTGAACCGGGATATGCCGTCGTCGGCGATGAGAAAGCCTGGCTATACATGGACGACTATGGAATGCCGAGCTTCCTGCCGCGATCAACCGCACGGACACCGGAATTGTCGACTGCCGACCAGTGGCTGGGAAATCTCGGAATCATTCGAATGTTCAAGCCGACTCTCACGTTGAAGCAGGCGGCCTCCTACTACAGCACAGTAAAGGGAACAAGCAATCCATATTTCGATTCGACGCGACCGGACGACGTGGCGATACGCAAGAAGGGCTACGACCTGCTCGCCCCCTGGGTGTGTTCGGAAGATCCCGATTCAGATCTGGATTACTCGACCGCAATGTCGGTCTATGGCTTTTCCCTGGATCCAATCGGCAAGATTGAATTGCGTAAGAAGTTGGACCCCGGGAACGTCGGGAAAGAGTTGTACGACAGGCCCAAATACAAGGCAGGGACGATGTGCAGGATTATTACCAATGGAACTGGGGTGCCATGATGAGATATACGCAAGCTTTGGTCGCCGCCCTATTGCTGGTTGCAGTGAGGTTCGTTGTCGCGTTTGAAACCCAAACGCATGCCCTGATAACGACCGAGGCCTACAAGCGCTCGACCTTGTCACATTCGGGTGAAGACAGTGTGGTGGCGCGACTGCTAATTGACAGGCTTCATCCTTCTGATCCGTTCAAACCCTACTGGATTCAACAGCTTTCCCTCTATTTTTCTGATCAAGGGAATTTCTTCGATAACCCTGACGCAATTCCTGTCATGGATCAACCGGCAGCATTTGAGCGCTGCCAGATGCAGCAGTTCCGTCAGCTTCCCGAAAACAGAGCCGAGTTCACGGAACTGTTTATCGCAACCGTAGAGCCTGTGGGTGGTACTCCTCTGTTGAATCTCAGAAACTGGCTCGTTCGAGGGGCAATTCGGGAGGACGACATGGGCCCCGGTCCGATGGGTCTCTTTGGAGTGCGTGGAAGTGCGTGCGCGTCGCTCTGGCTGAGGACGGTTTTGGATCAGCCGGGCTGGTTGGTTCGTCCGCTGAATCACTTCTATGATCCAGTTTATGATATTGGATTGACAACAGATCCATTAATTCAAGGATTGAAGTCGATCGATTGGGCATTGGGCTACGAAGATAGTTTTGCGCACCCTCCTCGGCCCGCAAGCGGCTCATCTCGAAATACATATAGTTACCTCGATGCGAGAAACGCATTTTGGCAAGCATTGACCTATCGAAGCGCTATCAGAGAGGGTGGTAGCGATGACTCGTGGCGACGGAATGTGGAGAGCGAATTTCGAATGGTCTATTGGGCGACCTTGTTTCGTTCGCTGGGAAATGTCGTACATCTTCTGGAGGACGCGGCGCAGCCGCAGCACACACGCAACGATTCGCATGCGGTAATCAACACGGACGAGCAACAAGCCTTCGAACGCTACACGAATGCGCGAGTGCTCGGCGGTGGTGACGTCGGGCAATTCGTGCGCGGATTCTTTTCCTCCGAAGCGATACCGCTCTCGGTGCCGCGGCTCGGCACGTACGGGATGGGGCAGCCGGTCATGTTCGCGACGCCACTGCGGTTTTTCACAACGCGAATAGGGCTCGGTGGAGGGTTAGTCGATATCCCTTCGCGGATGGGACTTGCCGACTACTCGAACCGTGGATTCTTTACCGGGGGGACGTTGCCGTACATCGAGGCGATGGATGGATATCCGCATACTTACCCGCCGAGGGATTTAACTGATCCACAGAACGGATATTCCTTCCAGAACGGACGCTGCGAAAGTGCTTTCTTGGTTGATGGACGACTCAGCGCCGCGACATGTCTCTTCTACACTCATCAAGTAGACGATACGTTGAATCCGGGTTATGCAAGTGCAATGGATGAATTGCCTCAGGGATTCACGCGGCCGAACGTTCCAATTGCCACCGAAGGCGTATTCAAACGACTCGATCTGCCCGACGGCTTGCCGCCTGAGGTCGATAGAATTTCAATGACGTTGTCGCCCACCGTGCTCGACTCCATCGGCAATCTGACAATTCCGCGAGCGATAGGTTATTCCGCAGGGCTCCTTGATTTCTTTTTCCGCGGAGAACTTAAGCTTTCATCTCCTCCGGAAGGTCTATATGCGGTGGTCGATCAAGGTACTCCCCACCATGTCGAGGGCGGTATACCGATGGATGCGTCCGGACGTATATTTGGCTTCAAGAAGCTCAGAGTGCGAGTTCGCAACGTCACGATGACGGATGCCAATGGCAATCCGACGCTACTCGACGCAGGTTCAGGGACTTTCGTTCCGCAGGATATGCACGCGGGGGTGGATTCGTCCGGTAATCCTACGGGGCACCTCGTTGCGATTGCACGCTACCACCGCAATCCTTGCTATCAGCCAGACCTGTCAGGCGAATACGTGACGATGCCGAATCCCACCACGGGCGTGCCAGATCCGACCGATCGACGAGTGCCCAGCGGATGCTCGCTTGGGGAAACCCGTTCGGCATTTCAGGAAATTTCCGTCTCAGCACCCGTCGCCTTGGATGCGAGCGGCAATCTGCCTGGCAATACTAGCGGTGCGATCAACCCCTGCATAAACGTTGGCAACGTCAACACGGGAACCCATGCAGCGGGGGCAGACTGTGAAAGCGAGTCAGTACTGGCGGAGTTCGATTTTTCCGAGGATCCGATACCAATCAACGCAACCGATCTGTTTCTGCAAGTGGCATACCGCGGGCCGCTTGGGTTTGAGGAAGATGGGATCGCCGTTGGAACCAAGGATTTGGTCGAGCCCAATTATCTATCGGGTTGGAATGGAACTGATTGGTTCTATCTCTATGGCCATTGGGTTCCGCCGGCAAATTTTCCTGAACTTCCGCTTGGCTACCCTTGGGCGCCGGCGACGATGGATTCCATGACCGCGTGCGTCGAAGAACAAACAATCGCGACGCTCAGGAGTGGGCAACATCTTCAGCCGGGTGAGTTCTTTCGTATTGCGCTCATCAGCGATGGCCAGCAAGTCGAGATTGCCATACAGGATGAGTACCTGCGTCGTAGTCATACCCAGTTTCACGGAAGCAACTTCTTGAGGCGGCAATTTTACAAGGAAGATGTCGATTTTCCGTATGAAGTCCCTGTTCCGTATGCGCCTGAGGCCATACCTTGGTATGCGCGAGGGACGCCGATGGGAATGGTCCTGAATACAGGCTTTTATTTCTACGGTGACGAAGACGAAAATCGCTCAATGCAGTCATTGATTCTTTCGCCAGCCATTGGAACGGGACAGCCAGGCATAGCCGCGTCTGTAAATGCCGGGTTCGACGTGGCCGCGGATCTTTGCAAAAGAACCACGCCACCAGAGTACCTACCTGAGGAGCGCAGCACGCTTCAATAATGTCTTCGGATTCTCATTCCAAAAGTTCGTATGCAATTTTGCTGCGCTCGGTAACCGTTATTCGCACTTTCTTGCTGCTTAGAGTGAAAGCGTGCGCCCACCATCCACAGGCACATTGATGCCATTGATGTAACCCGCCGCCGGTGAGGCGAGGAAGGCGATGACACTGGCGATTTCGCTGGCTTCGGCGAAGCGGCGCAGTGGAACCGTGGCTAGCATGCTGTCGGCGATGTCTTGTTCGCTGTTGCCGGTGGCACGCGCGCGATCGGCCAGGATCTGCTCGAGGCGTTGGGTGCGCGTGTAGCCGGGCAGGACATTGTTGACGGTGATACCGAATGAGCCGAGTTCGCCGGCGAGTGTTTTTGACCAGCTGGCAACGGCGCCGCGGATCGTGTTGGAAACGCCGAGGTTGCGGATCGGCTCCTTCACCGAGGTCGAGATCACGTTGACGATGCGGCCATAGCCGCTGCCCTGCATGCCAGGAAGGATCGCCTGCAGGATGACCTGAGCGGCGATCAGGTGCTGGTTGAACGCGCCGAGGAAATCCTCGGCTGAAGCCGTGCTAGCCGGGCCACCTGGCGGGCCGCCGGTATTGTTGATGAAGATGTTGAGCGGATCCGCGTTGGCCACTGCCTCGATTTTGACGCGCAGCTCGGCATGATTGCGCATGTCGACGGCAACATAGCCGTGCTTCTGCGCACTGTTAATGCGCGGTAGTTCACTGACGACTCTTTCGAGGGGTTCTGGCGAACGCGCAAGCACGGTGACGTCGGCGCCGAGTGCGGCAAGTTCATGCGCGGTGGCGCGACCGATACCCTGCGAGGCACCGCAGACGAGGGCATGTTTGCCGAGCAGTTCGAGATTCATCGTGGTGGCCCCGGGTCGGATTACTGGATGCGGGAGAGCTTCTGCACCATCATCGTGAGCAGGTCTTCGTCATCATTCGAATGGGGCGAATCGACCGATTCGAGATCGAAGCCCATGACTGCGGCGTCCTCTTCGTCGAGACCGTCGAAAGCGCGGAACTCGGCATCGAGCAGGGCCATGCGCGCGTGTTGCTCGTCATCGTAGCGCGGGCGTTCGCCGCTGGAGTCGAAGACCTCGGCAATGCCGGATTCGAGCACGGTCAGGCGCGCCCAGACCAGGGTGTCGCCGACGACGGCAACCCACCATTCACCGGGATCTGCAAAGGATTCGTCGATGTCTTCTTCGTTGATCATGTTCAGATCCCACCGAGGGCTTTTGAGGAAACGGCCGCGATTGCACCGAATACGATCGCCCAGGCGCCGATGCTGCCGAGGCGGGCGAGGGCGCTGAGATTGCGATCGCCAAAGGCGCGATAGCGGCGTGCGAGGAACCAGCCAAAGGCGCGCGGTGCGAACATGAAGCCGCCGATGCGCTTGCGTTCCGCAGGTTGGTGGTCACGCAAATGGGTGACGACAAGGATCCAGGTCATCACATAGGTGGTCAGTCCGGCAACGAGAAAGCCGAGGCCGGCCAGCAACATGAACTCACGTGCGGCGTGCATCAGAATTCCGCATGACCGGGGACGCGCGGATAGGGAATCGCATCACGGATGTTGGCGAGTCCGCAGACATAGACGACGAGTCGTTCGAAGCCGAGGCCGAAGCCGGCATGCGGAACCGTGCCGTAGCGGCGGAAATCGCGATACCAGTTGTAGTGGGCGGGATCGAGGCCGAACTGCTGCATGCGTGCATCGAGTACGTCGAGGCGCTCCTCGCGCTGCGCGCCGCCGATGATCTCGCCGATGCCCGGCGCAAGCACGTCCATCGCCGCGACGGTGCGCTGGTCATCGTTGAGGCGCATGTAGAAGGCCTTGATTTTTTCCGGATAGTTGGTGACAACGACAGGTCGGCCGACATGTTCCTCGACCAGGTAGCGCTCGTGCTCGGTCTGCAGATCGATGCCCCATTCGACCGGAAACTCGAACTTCTTGCCGGATTTCTTCAGGATCTCGACGGCATCGGTGTAGTCGATGCGTTCGAATGGCGCGTTGATGAAAGCCTCGAGTCGCGCTACAGCCGTCTTTTCGACACGCTCGGCGAAGAACGCCATGTCGTCGGGGCGCTCGTCGAGCACGGTCTTGAACACGAATTTGAGAAGTTCCTCGGCAACGCGCGCGTTCTCGGCGAGGTCGGCAAACGCAATCTCGGGCTCGATCATCCAGGAATTCGGCGAGGTGACGCGCGGTATTGGAGTTCTCCGCGCGGAAGGTCGGGCCGAACGTGTAGACCTTGCTCAGGGCGAGGCAATAGCCTTCGACATTGAGCTGACCGGACACGGTCAGGAACGCATCCTTGCCGAAGAAATCCTTTGCGCATGTCGATGGCGCCCTTGTCGGTGCGCGGCAGGTTCATCAGATCCAGCGTCGAGACGCGGAACATCTGCCCGGCGCCTTCGGCATCCGAGGTGGTGATGATCGGCGTGTTGACCCAGCAATAGCCGTTCTGGTCGAAATAGCGATGAATCGCCGAGGCCAGGGTATGGCGCACGCGGGTGATTGCGCCGAACAGATTGGTGCGCGGGCGCAGATGCGCGACTTCGCGCAGGAATTCGAGTGAATGCGCCTTGGGCTGGATCGGGTAGGTTTCCGGATCGTCGACCCAGCCGACCACTTCGATCGCGCTGGCCTGCAATTCCGAAACCCTGGCCCTTGCCTTGCGAAGCGACCAGCTCGCCGCTGGCGATCAGGGCGCAACCGGCGCTGAGGTGCAGCACCTCGTCGGCATAATTGGCCAGCGAATCCGGCGCGACGATCTGGATCGGATCGAAGCAGGAGCCATCACTGAGATTGATGAAAGACAAGCCCGCCTTTGAATCACGACGGGTGCGCACCCAGCCGCGCACACTGACGAGGCTGCCGGCGGGAAGATTGCCGCTCAAGGCCTGTTTGACGCTGACGACGGACATGTATTGCTTGCTCCGGAGTGTTCGATTCAAGTCGGCCGCAGGGGCCATGGGAAGCCGCACATGATAGCGGATCGGGCCTGCGGCCGGATGCTTCCAGGTGAGGTTGGGCACTGGCATTTTGCCTTGGCGTCCTTGAAATCCGGGCTTCTGCCAAGATCTGCCTGATATTCAAAGTGCTAGACTCCACGAGCGAATCGAAGCCATGTCGGAATCCATGCCCATCCAGTTGACCAACGCTGCACGTGAGCGCATCCATCGCTTCCTTGCCGGGGATCCGTCCGCGGTCGGGGTTCGCTTTGGCATCAAGCGCACCGGTTGCTCGGGTTATGCCTACACGGTGGACCTGGCCAAGGCCGTCGCCGAGAGCGATCACGTGTTCGACCACGAGGGCATCCGTGTGCTGGTCGACGCTCAATCGCTGCCGATGGTTGAGGGCACCGAAATCGATTTCCAGCGCCAGGGCATCAACTCCGCATTCGTCTTCCGCAATCCCAATGCGACCGGAGAATGCGGCTGTGGCGAGAGTTTCACGGTCAACGCGCCCGCCTGAGCCTGATGTTCAAATCATCCGTCGGGGCCGCGACGCTGGCGTCGCGGCCCCGTTGCTTTTCCGTTTTTCGTTACCACGTATCCGATCCATATAGAGCGAGGACCCAAGATGATCACTTTGAATGTTCGCGGATTGCCGAAGAGCACGACCGAAGCATCTCTCAACGACATGTTCGAGAAGTTTGGCCGCGTGCACAAACTGAAGATGGCGATGGATCCGTTCAAGAACGAGTGCAAGGGCTTTGCCGAGCTGGCCATGGAAGGGCACGAGGCGCGCGCCGCGATCGCCGGGCTCGATGGCAGTTTCAGGAGGCGGCACCTTGCGCGTCGGACTCGCGAGTGCGCGGCCGGTACGCGGCGGACGGCGCTGATTCGGGCCTGCCGGCAACTTTGTAATCCTCGATGAACCTTCAGCATCTTCGCCACGGCTTGGCGTGTGCGGTGCTGTCGACGGCTGCTGCCTGCAGCGCCGATTACGTACCTCCGGTCGAGCAAGCCGTCCAGATTCCGGCAGCCACGAGTCGGGCTGATGCACCTGCGCGTGCCGAGGCTGTGGCGTTTCTTCGCGGCTACTACGAAGCGCGCGATGGTGGCCTGTTTACCGCTTGCGGCGAGACCTCGCGTCGTCGTGTGACGTCGGTTGATCCGGTGACTGCGGCCGCCCTTGTCCAGGCCAATGCGTTGCAGGATCGGCCGCGATTTCTGATGGCCGAAGGCGATCTGCGCGCACGCGATGCAGTGGAAATCGGGAGATTCAACATCATTTCCGGGGATGCCTGGGATTGCGACTCGCGACTGGACGAGATCGTCATGGCCGCGCGCGGATCGGCCATCTTGTGGAATCTTGAAGTGACGCGCGCGGCGGCGAGTTTCACGTCGGCACCCGCAGCGACACCTGAAGTTTTTGCATTCAAGTCCTGCAAGGTGCCAGCGGCGAACAGATTCTGACCAGCGGATCCGGCGAAGCGAGCCTGATCGCAAACTTGCACGCAGATGCGTGCGTCGAGCCCTTTACCGACACCACGTTTGGCTGGTCGATCAGCGTGCATGCCATCGGCAAGGAATTCAGCGGGTGCGCCTGGCGCGGCTTGGCCGCGCCCTGAGCGCAATCGGTCGATGACTGCTGACAACCGGCCGGCAATCGAGACCATGCTGATTCGCGTCACAGCCGCCGATGGCAGCGAAGCCGATCTGGCCGTGACGCGACCGACTCGGGCGCAGTACGGCGTGCTCTGGCTACCGGCCATGGGCGTGAGCGCCCGCCACTACCAGTTTTTGCGAGCACATTGGCAGAGCAGGGCATTGCCAGCGCCATGCATGAGTGGCGCGGAGTCGGCTCGAGCGCCCTGCGCGCATCACGGGCGTGCGATTGGGGCTATCACGAACTGCTCCATCTCGATATTCCGGCCAGTCTCACCGCAGCGCGTCCATGTGATCCCCGGATTGACTGGATCGTCGGCGGACATAGCGTCGGTGGGCAGCTTGCGGCGGTATTTGCGGCGATGAATCCGGAGCAAGTTTCAGGGCTGGCCGTGGTTGCCACGGGTTCGCCCTGGTGGCAGCTGTTTTCCGGCAGGATGCGCCTTGCGCTGCGCGCAATGCCGTGGATTGTCGGGGCAGTGACATCGTTGGCGGGCTACTACCCCGGCAAACGCCTCGGCTTTGCCGGTCGCGAATCCCTTGGTGTGATGCGTGATTGGGCGCGAACCACACGTGAAGGTCGCTATGCCGACTACGGCAGCGGCGCCGACCCGGCGCAGGCGTTCGCCCGCTTTGCCAGGCCAGTGCTCGGAGTGCACCTCGATGAGGACACCTTCTGTCCCGATGCCTCGCTGCGCTGGCTGCTGCAGAAGTTCGCCGAAGCCCCGGTCGATCATTTGGATCTGCGCGCGGCCGATTTTCGGTCAGCGAAGGCCGATCACTTTTCCTGGTTGAAGGAACCCTTGCCGGTTGCCACGGCGATGGCCGGCTGGATCCGTTCGCGCCTGGCGCGGGGCGGCTGAGTGTCCTCAACCCTTCCCGTTGTCAGTCATCCGGAGCGTGCATGAAACTGTTTGATCCGCTCACACTGCGCGATGTGACGATGCGTAATCGCATCGCCGTCTCGCCGATGTGCCAATACTCGGCCGTCGAGGGCGTGCCGCAACCGTGGCACCTGGTTCATCTCGGCAGTCGTGCCGTCGGCGGTGCCGGCCTTGTGTTCGCGGAAGCCACTGCTGTTGAGGGGCGCGGTCGCATCTCGCCAGCCGATACCGGCATCTGGAATGACCAGCAGGCGCAAGCCTGGGCACCGATAGTCAGCTTCATCGAAAAGCAAGGCTCAGTGGCCGGCATCCAGTTGGCCCATGCGGGGCGCAAGGCCAGTACGGCGCCTCCGTGGTCGAGTCCGGTCAAGGTGGAGGTGGGCGACGGCGGCTGGACACCCGTCGCACCCTCGGCCGTCGCCTATTCCGAAGACTATCCGCAGCCCGAGGCACTCGATGCACAAGGCCTCGAACAGGTCATCGAAGCTTTTGCGGCGGCAACCCGGCGCTCGCTCGAATGTGGCTTTCGTGTCATCGAGGTGCATGCCGCGCATGGTTATCTGCTGCACCAGTTTCTCTCGCCGCTGAGCAATCATCGGGATGACGAGTGGGGTGGCAGTTTCGCCAATCGCATACGCCTGACCCGCGCGGTCGTCGCCAAAGTGCGCTCGCTGATGCCCGAGGGTATGCCCCTATTCGTGCGTATCTCGGCCACGGACTGGGTCGATGGCGGCTGGGACCTTGAGCAGAGCGTGGAGCTGGCGCGGATACTCAAGGAGGAGGGTGCGGATCTGATCGATGTTTCCAGCGGCGGCCTTTCAAGCGAGCAGAAAATTCCCGTCGAGCCGGGTTATCAGGTGCCGTTCGCTGCACGGATTCGCCGGGAGAGCGGAATTGCCACCGGTGCCGTGGGTTTGATCACGGCACCAGGCCAGGCGCAGGAGATCCTTGCCAGGGGCGATGCTGACCTGATCCTGCTTGCCCGCGAGCTGCTGCGTGATCCGTACTGGCCAAGGCGAGCCGCCAAAGAACTCGGCGCCACGATCGAAGCGCCGCAACAATATGGACGTGCATGGTGAACAATGCCCGCGTCGATATGCGCAACAATCGAGAGCCTTGAAGCAGGTCGGATGAGGGCACGCAATGGATACCGGTTTCCACCAGCGAATTGAAGCGAAACTGCATGACCTGGGGGACGGCTTTGTGGTGCGACGCATGTTGCCGTCGGCGCTGCAGCGCACGGTGGGCCCGTTCGTATTCTTCGATCATTTTGGCCCAGTCGATCTGGCTGCTGGTCGGGGCGTCGATGTGCGGCCGCACCCGCATATCGGCCTGTCGACGATGACTTACCTGTTTGAGGGCGTGTTCACCCATCGCGACAGCCTGGGCGTGATCCAGGACATTCGACCCGGTGCGGTCAACTGGATGACCGCCGGGCGCGGTGTCGTGCATTCGGAGCGCACTCCGGAGCCTGAGCGCTCCGATGGGCATCGCATGCATGGCGTGCAGTTCTGGGTTGGCTTGCCGAAGCAAGACGCCGAGATCGAGCCATCGTTTTCGCATCATCCGCTCGAGGATCTGCCGGAATGGTCGGATGACGACGGCCATGTGCAGTGTCGTCTGGTGGCTGGCGAGGCCTTCGGTCACGTCTCGCCCCTTCCCGCATATTCTCGTCTGTTCTGCATCGATGTGACGCTGGATGCAGGAGCGAAATGGAATGTCCCGCCCGAGCATCCCGAACGTGCGATCCAGGTCGTGGATGGTGAAATCGAGGTCGATGACGCGATCATGTCGATGCACCAGATGCTGGTTTTGAAGCCTGGTATCCCGGTTCGTGTCCGTGCGCGCGGGCAGGCCAGACTAGTGCTCTTTGGCGGCGATCCACTGGATGGCCCACGGTTCATCAGGTGGAATTTCGTAGCTGCGACGCGCGAGCGCATCGATCAGGCTGGCGAGGACTGGAAAGCAGGGCGATTTGACGAGGTTCCTGGAGAAACGGAGTTCATTCCCTTGCCGGAGCGATGAATCACGCCGCAGGTTCCGTCGGCCGGCAAGGCCACGTATGCTGATACCAGCCCGTCCGCTCGGAGAACCCTGATGAACCATTCAGCGACAGAAGGCGCTGTGCCTACCCACTACGCGACATTCCGCGAGTTCTACCGTTTTTATCTTTCCGAGCATGCAAATCGTGCCTGTCGCCTCCTGCATTTCATCGGCAGCTCTCTGGTGATCGGCGTTGTCGTCGCCGCCATCCTGCAGCGCGATCTGCGCTGGCTGCTGTTGGCACCGCTGGCGGGATACGGGTTTGCCTGGATCGGTCATTTCGTCTTTGAAAGGAACCGTCCGGCGTCTTTCAAGCAGCCGCTCTACAGCTTCATCGGCGATTGGGCGATGTACTGGGATATCCTGCGTGGACGGATCAAGCTCTGACGCGGAGTGCAGATCGCACATGAGCACTGACTCCGATGTTCGCCTCGATGTCTGGTTGTGGGCGGCACGCTTTTTCAAGACACGCAGTCTGGCCAAGCAGGCCATCGAAGGCGGCAAGATCGAAGTCAACGATGCTGCCGCAAAACCCGCCCGCCTTGTCCACGTCGATGATCGACTCCGCATTACGCGTGGCATCGAACGGTTTGCCGTTCGCGTCATCGCGACCAGCGCCACGCGCGGTCCGGCCGCGGTCGCCCAGGGACTTTACGAGGAATCTCCCGAAAGCCTCGCAGCGCGCGAGAGCGAGCGCGAGATGCGACGGCTGACCGGCGCAGGCTTTGATCATCCACACAAGCGACCGGACAAGCACTCGCGTCGGTTGCTGCGCGGGTTCAAGCAAGGCAGCGGCTGAGCATGTGCCCCATCAGCTGCCCTGGATCCGTCAGACGCTCGTGTCCGATGCGGCACGACGCCAAGCATCATCCGCTGCTTTTCACCCGTACCGGAAAAGAGCAACAGCGCGCCCCGGCTCCCGAGAAAGCTGCTCCGATGGACGGCTCGGCCTGAGCCGGATCCTTGGTCGGCCCAACGAATGAGTTCGACGGATAACGGGGGATCGATAGCCTTGTTGAATGCCCCAAGCAGGAGCCTCAATGCGTGTTCGGGGCGCCGACAGGTTGTCCGTGCGCCGGTCGCTCCGGCAACGCCGCGATGAACGCGAGAAACGAGGGAAAAGCAGCCGATTTCCGTCGGCGCTCAGATGATCGCCATCGAAAAACAATGGATTCAGATTGCGCACCGATTCGCACCTGGTCCTGCGTGCACAGGATTGGCAGCGGATCCCAGACTGAACCGCCCAACGCGCTCGCCAGACGGACGAGGCTGTCAACGACAGGTTGCCGGTAGGCCTCGATTGCCGCACGGGATTCGGAAAGTCCCGCAGCACAGATCGGATTGATCCGATTGAACCAATCCGAACAGCGAAACGCGGGGGAACGGAACAGCGGCTTGGGCGCCTCAAAGACAATCTGTACGCCCTTGTCGCGAAGTGGTTCCAGCATGGCAATCAGCTGCTTGGTGGCGGTCAGCCGATCCTGTTCGGCCTGCTCGGTGGCCATGCCGTGCCACTGATCCCCGGCAACGAGAATCTGATCCTGGTTGCTCAGGCGATCCAGACGCAACGAGGCGAGAAAGAGGACGTCGCCGGCTTTTGCGCGCTCGCGGATGTCGCCGATTTCGGCCTGGTTCTGGATCTGACATTCGCCGGCATCCCGCCAGGGTTTTAGGCTGGCGAACGTACAGCCGATATTCGGATACAGCGTGACCTGCGCGCCGGTGTGCAGCACGTATTCGGTCAACATCGTCTTGTATCCGAGCGTATGCGAATCACCCAAGGCAAGGATATCCGGTGCGGTCTGTGGCCTGCCGCTACATCCGCCGCGGCTGTAGATCGAGGCCACGGTCGGGCCCGAGCCTTCGTCCCGAGCCATCAGAAAGCAACCGGGCATTGAGTCAACCCGGTCGAGCACTTGCGCGTACCAGTGATCGGGGTGACGTGACACCGTGCTCAACGACACGTGTGCACGGGCCAGCGTCACCGCCGCCGACAAGGCGCTGGTCGTGACGACCAGAGCGAGTCCGGCACTGACCACACCAGCGCGCGGCCAATGGCGCAGGCGTTCGGAATAACGCAAGGGGAGTTCGACGAAGCGGTACGACGCTTCGGCAAGCAGCATCGTCGCCGCGATCGCGGCAATCATGGCGGCAGACGAGTCGAGCCCACAGGTCCAGCGCATGACCACGTACACCGGCCAGTGCCAGAGATAAAGCGAGTATGAGCGTCGCCCGAAATAGACGGGTACGGCGCTGCCGAGAATGCGTGCGAGGGTCGACGTTTCACCTGAAAAATGGAGAAATGCCAAAACACCGAGTGTTGCGACGATCGGAACCACGGCTCCAGGCCACGGAAACTGGCTGATATCCGAATGCAACAAACCCCAGCCGAGCAGGCCGATGGAGGTCAACGCCGCGAGCTGACTCAAGTTGCGCGAAATCGATCCGGGTTGTGCGTCTGGAAATCGCTGCAAGCCCTGGAACAGCAGCACGCCCGCGGCGAGTTCCCAGAAGCGCGTGGTGATCAGATAAAAGGCGGCAGTCGGGTCGCTTGTCGGGCGTTGCCATGCGTCGGTCAATGAAGCGAGGCAGGCCAGTGTGATCAACGTGGTCGACACAGCCCGCCAGCGACCGCCTCGCGTCCAGGCGAAGAACAGCAACGGAAACAGCAGATAAAACTGCTCCTCGACGCCCAGCGACCAGGTGTGCATGTACGGGTTGAACGCGGCTATCGGCGAAAAGTAGGTTTCATTGTGGAAAGCGAGGAAATAGTTGCTTAGCCCGAAAAATGCATACATCCCGGTCAGTTCGTTCGACGAGCTTAGCCAGGCCCGCGGAATGAGCAGGACAGAGACGACACTGGTCAGCAACAGGCAGGCGAGCAGGGCGGGCACGATTCGCTGCACGCGCCGTGCATAGAAGCGGCCCATGAAGTTGCCGATGTTGCCACCGCTCCAGTGGCTGACCGACAGGCTGACGACGAAGCCCGAGATGACGAAGAAGACGTCCACGCCGATGAACCCGCCGGGAACCCAGGTTTCGCGCAGGTGATAGATCATCACCGCGATCACAGCGATCGCGCGCAAGCCATCGATATAGGGCAGGTAGGAGCTGGTGCGTCGGGCTGATGCTGGTTTGAAATCGTTCACTGGATGGCGGATACGTGGCTGCAAGGATGCGTTGCTGTTGACTGACGGAAATCGCTCACAGCATCTTTCGCATTCGATACAGCGCATCGAGGGCCTCGCGCGGACTCATTGAATCCGGATCGAGTGCGCGCATCACTTCCTCGACAGGCGACGGTGCCGGTGGTGCGAACAGGCCTAGCTGGGGCGAGCTGCCATGCGTTGAGGCTGTTGTTTGTCGGATGTCTCCGCCGCTGGTTTCAAGCCCGGCGAGCGTCGCCCTGGCATCGGCAATCACGGCTTTCGGCAGTCCGGCCAGAGCCGCCACTTGCAGGCCGAAACTTCGGTTGGCCGGCCCCTCTTTGACCGCGTGCATGAACACCAGTTGCTCGCCGTATTCGACCGCGTCCAGATGCACGTTGGCGATGCCGGGATAGTCGTTGGCAAGTCGCGTCAGTTCGAAATAGTGGGTGGCGAACAAGGTGAAGGCGCGGTTGTGCGTGGCCAGCCAGGTTGCGCAGGCCTGGGCCAGCGAGAGGCCATCGTAGGTGCTGGTGCCGCGTCCGATTTCATCCATCAGCACCAGGCTGTGCTCGGTCGCGTTGTGCAGGATGTTGGCGGTTTCGCTCATCTCGACCATGAAGGTGGATTGTCCCCGCGAGAGATCATCGCCCGCTCCGATGCGCGTGAAGATTCGATCGATCGGGCCGATCACGGCACTCGTCGCCGGCACAAAGCTGCCGATATGGGCGAGCAGCACAATCAAGGCGTTCTGGCGCATATAGGTCGATTTACCGCCCATGTTCGGGCCGGTCACGATGAGCATGCGACGGCTATCGTTGAATTCGAGATCGTTTGGTTCGAACGGTTCTTCGCGAACCTGTTCGACGACAGGATGACGTCCGCGTTCGATGTGGATGCCGTTCGTTCCGCTGAGTTGCGGGCGGTTCCAGTCGAGCGCATAGGCGCGGTCGGCCAGGCTGGCCAGGGTGTCGAGTTCGGCGACCGCGCTTGCGGCCGATTTCAGTTCGGCAAGACGCTCGGCCAGGTAATCGAGCAAGTCTTCATAAAGCGCACGTTCGCGCATCAGCGAGCGCTCGCGTGCGGACAAGACCTTGTCCTCGAATGCCTTGAGTTCCTCGGTGATGTAGCGCTCGGCACCCTTGATCGTCTGCCTGCGCGTGTAATGGGTCGGTGCCTTGTCCGATTGACCCTTGCTGATCTCGATGTAGTAACCATGCACGCGGTTGTAACCGACCTTCAATGTCGGGATGCCACTGGCAATTTTTTCGCGCTCCTCGAAGTCGATCAGGAACTGGTCGGCATTGGTTGCCAGGGCACGCAATTCATCGAGCTCGGCATCGAAGCCATCACGGATCACGCCACCGTCACGTTGCAGGGCAGGCGGCTGTTCGACCGTGGCCGCGCTCAGGTACGCGGCGGTCTGTGCATGTTCGCCGAGTTGATCGAGCAAGTGGCCGAGCAGCGGACTGTCAGTGCCCGCGAGCCGCTCGCGCAGGATCGGCGTGCGCGCAAGTCCGTCGCGCAGGGTGGAAAGGTCGCGCGGACGCGCCGAGCGCAGGGCGACGCGGGCGAGGATGCGCTCGAGGTCGCCGATCCCGCGTAGTTCATTGCGCAGCCCTTCATTGCAGCCGCTGTCGATCAGGCTCTCGATGGCCTGCAAGCGTCGATTGAGCACGGCGTGATCGCGCAGCGGACGATTCACCCAGCGATGCAGGTTGCGCGCACCCATCGGCGTGACCGTGGCATCAAGCACGCCAAGCAGGGTGAATTCACGATTTCCAGAAGCATGCACATCGAGTTCCAGATTGCGTCGTGTCGCCGCGTCGAGCGCGATCGTCTCGCTGGCGTTCTCGATGGCGATTCCACTCAGATGGGGCAGGGCGGACTTTTGCGTCTCCTCGACATAGCCGAGCAGGCAACCGGCGGCGCCGATCGCCAGCGAAAAACCATCCGCGCCGAAACCGGAAAGATCGCGCGTGCCGAAGAACCGGCACAGCTCACGCCGACCGGTTTCGGCGTCGAAATGCCACGGAGCGCGTTTGCGCAAGCCGGGCAGGGCAGTGACGAATTTTGGCCAGGCACCGTCTTCGGCAATCAGGGTTTCAACCGGTTGCAGGCGGGCCAATTCGGCGGCAAGGGATTCCGCATTCGCGACCTCGCTGATCAGGAACCGTCCGGTCGTCAGATCCACCCAGGCCATGCCAAAACCCGACTTGGCAGCGGCAATCGACAACAACAGATTGTCGCGGCGTTCCTCAAGCAAGGCTTCGTCGGTGACCGTGCCCGGCGTGACAATGCGCACGACCTTGCGCTCGACCAGCCCTTTGGCCAACGCGGGATCGCCGATCTGCTCGCAGATCGCGACCGACTCGCCGAGCCTGACCAATTTGGCCAGATAACCCTCGGCCGCGTGATGCGGCACACCTGCCATAGGTATCGGTGCGCCGGCCGAAGATCCTCGCTGGGTCAGGGTGATATCGAGCAGCCGAGCCGCCTTGCGTGCATCGTCGTAGAACAGCTCATAGAAGTCGCCCATGCGAAAGAACATCAGCACATCCGGATGCTCCTTTTTTGCGGCGAAAAACTGGCGCATCAGGGGCGTGTGCTGGGAAACGTCGTTCATCGGGTTGGCAATGGGGGCTGACCTTGGATTATCCCATGTCCGCACCGACGTTCCGATGCCGAACATCTTTCCTCCGGTATCATGCCGTGCTTGCCCATCGCCAGAGTTGAATGCCGATGTCGAACCATGCCGCCGATGACGCCCAGTTGTTCGCGCTCGGCAACACGATTGCCGAACTCCTGATTTCGCATGGTCAGACCATTGTCTGCGCCGAATCCTGCACCGGTGGCTGGATATCAAAAGTGCTGACCGATATTCCGGGGAGTTCGACCTGGTTTGAATGCGGCGTAGTCGCCTATAGTTACGAAGCCAAGGAAGCCCTGCTCGGCGTCCAGCCGCATACGCTCGAACGGACTGGCGCGGTCAGTCAGGAGACCGTGGTCGAAATGGTCTCAGGTGCCCTGGCGCGCTACGGTGCCGGAGTTGCGGTGGCAGTGACTGGAATAGCCGGGCCCGGTGGCGATACGCCCGGCAAGCCGGTCGGAACGGTCTGGATTGGCTGGAAGCGCCGCGGCGGTTACGCCCGATCCGAATTGTTTCATTTCGATGGCGACCGTGAAGCCGTGCGTCGCCAGACCGTTCACGTCGCGCTCGAGGGCGTGCGGCGAATTCTTACAAGCTGACGCGACGATTCACCCTTTCGCGAAAAGCCTGCTGTGAAATAATCAGGGCCGAAGCAGCGATGTCTCAGTCCCTGAGATGCGCAGTCGGCACGCTCCAGTCAATCTACAGCCCAAGGAAATCCCCGATGGATGACAACAAGCGCAAGGCGCTCACCTCCGCGTTGAGCCAGATCGAGAAACAGTTCGGCAAGGGCGCGGTCATGCGCATGGGAGATCGCGTCAACGAAGCGATTCCGACCATTTCGACCGGTTCGCTCGGCCTCGATATCGCGCTCGGCATTGGCGGCCTGCCGAAGGGCCGAGTCGTCGAGATTTATGGCCCGGAGTCTTCCGGCAAGACGACTTTGACCCTGCAGGTCATTGCCGCCTGCCAGAAAGCTGGTGGCACGGCCGCGTTTGTCGATGCCGAGCATGCGCTGGATCCGACCTATGCCGAAAAACTCGGCGTCGATGTCGACAATCTGCTTGTTTCCCAGCCCGATACCGGCGAACAGGCGCTCGAGATCGCCGACATGCTGGTGCGCTCGAACGCGGTCGACGTGGTAGTCATCGACTCGGTCGCGGCATTGACGCCAAAGGCCGAAATCGAGGGCGAAATGGGTGACACCCATGTCGGCCTGCAGGCACGCCTGATGAGTCAGGCCCTTAGAAAGCTCACGGCAAACATAAAGAAATCAGGCTGTTTGGTCATCTTCATCAACCAGATTCGCATGAAGATCGGGGTCATGTTCGGTAGTCCGGAAACGACCACCGGCGGCAACGCGCTGAAGTTCTACGCTTCCGTGCGACTCGACATCCGCCGCATCGGCGCAGTCAAGCGCGGTGACGAGGTGATCGGTTCCGAGACCCGGGTCAAGGTGGTCAAGAACAAGGTCGCGCCGCCGTTTCGTCAGGCCGAGTTCGAGATCCTCTACGGCGAGGGAACGTCCCGCGAAGGCGAGCTGATCGAGCTGGGTGTGCTGCACAACCTGGTCGAGAAATCCGGTGCCTGGTACAGCTACAAGGGCGACCGCATCGGCCAGGGCAAGGACAACGTGCGCCTGTACCTGAAGGAGCATGCCGACATGGCCGACGAGATCGACACGGCTCTGCGGGAGAAGCTGCTGGTCAAGGCTGGCAATTCCCCGCTGCCTGCCGTCGAGGTCGAGGAAGCCTGAGCGGACGAGTCCTCGCAAGGGTGCGCGCGGGCTTAATCCAATGCGGTCAAAGGCCGGCGAGAGCCCTCGAAGTCTTCGCAGGAATATCCTGCAAGTAATTGAACAAGATCAATATCTGTCGTGAGTAGCGACAAGCCAACCAAGTCCGCAAAAGAAAAGCCCAACGCCTACAACAAGGCGTTGGGCTTGCTGGTCAGGCGCGAACAGTCCGCGCGCGAACTGAAGGCCAAGCTTGATCGCAGTGGTTACAGTGCGGATGAATCGGCAGTCGCTATCGACGCGCTCAAATCGCAGGAATACCAGAGTGACGCCCGTTTTGCCGAACTGCTGGCGCGCTCGAGGGCGGCCAACGGCTATGGTCCGCGCCGGATTTTCGCGGAACTGAAATCCCACGGCGTCAATGACGCCGAAATTGGTGCGGCGATCGATGCGCTGGAATGTGACTGGCGCGATCTCGGGCGGCGCCAACTGCAGCGCCACTTCGGTCGCAAGCCAGCCGCTGATGTCAAGGAACGGAGCCGTCGTGCGGCCTTTCTCTTGCGCCGTGGCTTCGATGCCGCCACAGTAAGCGTTCTCACACGCGCCGACATCGGCGATCCCGGTGACGAGTTCGATTGAGAACTCCGCTGCGGACGTTCATCGGCGTGTCCGCACTCCGGATTGAACCGATTGATGAAGACCAGCGCCGACATCCGCTCCGATTTCCTTGAATTCTTCCGCTCCAAGGGCCACACCGTGGTGCCCTCGGCGTCGCTCGTTCCGGCCAGCGATCCGACCCTGATGTTCACCAACTCGGGCATGGTGCCGTTCAAGAATGCCTTTCTCGGCAGCGAGAAGCCGCCCAGTCCGCGCGTGGTCGATGTGCAGCGCTGCCTGCGTGCCGGCGGCAAGCACAACGATCTCGACCAGGTCGGCTACACCGCGCGCCACCACACGTTTTTCGAGATGCTCGGCAACTGGTCGTTTGGCGACTATTTCAAGCGCGATGCGATTCTCTGGGCCTGGGAGTTGCTCACCGAAGTCTGGAAGCTGCCGAAGGATCGCCTGCTGGTCACGGTCTACCAGACCGACGACGAAGCCTATGCGATCTGGAAGGATGAGGTCGGCATCCCACCCGAGCGCATCGTGCGCATCGGCGACAACAAGGGTGCGCCGTTCGCCTCGGACAATTTCTGGCAGATGGCCGATACGGGTCCCTGTGGTCCGTGCACCGAGATCTTCTACGACCATGGTGCGCATATTGCGGGTGGCCCGCCCGGGTCAGCGGACGAGGATGGCGATCGCTTCATCGAGATCTGGAATCTCGTTTTCATGCAATTCGATCGTGCCGACGACGGCACGCTGTCACCGCTGCCCGCTCCCTGCGTCGATACCGGCATGGGCCTGGAAAGGCTCGCCGCGATTCTGCAGAACGTCCATTCCAACTACGAGATCGACCTGTTCCAGCATTTGATCCGGATCGCGGCGGAACTGACCTCAACGCCTGACCTTGCAAACAAGTCCTTGCGCGTGATCGCCGATCATATCCGCGCCTGTTCATTCCTGATCGTCGATGGCGTGCTGCCGTCAAACGAAGGACGCGGCTATGTGTTGCGTCGGATCATTCGTCGCGCCCTGCGTCATGGCTGGATGCTCGGCGTGCGCGGCGATTTCTTCTGGAAGATGGTCGAGCCGCTGGTCGCCGAAATGGGGGGCGCCTATGCGGAACTGACCGCCAAACGCGATTTTGTCGAGCGCGCGCTCAAGGCCGAGGAAGAGCGCTTTGGCGAGACCCTCGAACAGGGCATGAAGGTTTTTGAGGAAGTCGCGGGCAAATCGGGTTCGATCATTCCGGGCGTGGACGCGTTTCGACTCTACGATACCTACGGCTTTCCGGTGGATCTCACGGCCGACATCGCCCGCGAACGCGGACTCAGCATCGACATGGCGGGTTTCGACAAGGCCATGAACGAGCAGCGCGAGCGCGCACGTGCAGCCAGCCACTTCGAGTCGAAGGGGCAGTTGCCGGCCGAGATGGCCAGTTCGTTGCCGCCAACCGTGTTTTCCGGCTACGAGGCGTGCGAAGAAAAAGGGGGCCGTGTGCTGGCCATGGTGCGCGCGGGCCGTCGCCTTGAATCCCTGGCGAATGGCGAGGAGGGTATCGTCATCCTTGACCGCACGCCGTTTTATGCCGAGTCGGGTGGCCAGGTCGGCGATGCGGGCTTGCTTGCTGGCCCCGAAGGACGCTTCATTGTCAGCGACACGATCAAGCTTGGTGGTGCCTTCCACGGTCATGTCGGGCGCTGGCAGGGAGGATCGGCGCTGGTTCCCGGCAGTGAAGTCGAGGCTGCCGTCGATCGGGTTCGACGCCAGTCCATCGTGCTCAACCATTCCGCGACGCATCTGCTGCATGCCGCATTGCGCGAGGTACTCGGTGAGCACGTGACGCAGAAGGGTTCGCTGGTGGCACCGGATCGTCTGCGTTTCGATTTCTCCCATCTTCAGCCTGTCAGCGCGGAAGAGCTTCGGCGCATCGAGAACCTGGTCAACGACGAAATTCGAGGCAATTCTGAAGCCGAGATCCGCAACATGCGCTATGACGATGCGATTGCGTTTGGTGCCATGGCCCTGTTCGGCGAGAAGTACGGCGACGAGGTGCGCGTTCTGCGCATGGGCG
The DNA here is from genome assembly GCA_016721015.1 of Lysobacterales bacterium. Lineage (GTDB taxonomy): Bacteria > Pseudomonadota > Gammaproteobacteria > Xanthomonadales > Rhodanobacteraceae > Dokdonella. The sequence goes on along the minus strand of JADKJL010000003.1, from coordinate 354,956 downwards.
ATTTTTCGACCGAGCTGTGTGGCGGCACGCATGTCAGTCGGACCGGTGATATCGGCCTGTTCAAGATTCTCGGAGAAAGTGGTGTCGCCTCGGGCATCCGTCGCATCGAAGCGATCAGCGGGGCCGCGGCAACTGCGCATGTCGTCGACGAGGAGTTGCGTCTCGGCGAGATTGGCGACCTGCTTTCGGCCCAGGGCAATGAAGTCGTCGGCAAATTGCGCCATTTGCTTGATCGGCAGAAGAAACTCGAGCGCGAGCTGGAAGGCTTCAAGGCCAGGGCGGCCAGCGCGGCCACGGCCGATCTCGGTAGCCAGGCCGTCGATGTCGGCGGCATCAAGGTGCTCGCTGCGCGTGTCGACGGACTCGATGCCAAGGCGTTGCGCGAGGCGGTGGACAATCTCAAGCCGAGGCTTGGTGATTGCGTGATCGTCCTCGCCGCAGGAGCGGATGGAAAGATCTCACTGGTCGGTGCAGTCGGAGGTTCCGCGCTGGGCCGCATCAAGGCTGGTGAAGTCGTGGCGCATATCGCGGCTTCGATCGGTGGCAAGGGCGGCGGTCGCCCGGATATGGCCCAGGGCGGTGGCAACGATACGCCGGAACTCGCATCCGCCCTGGACGGGTTGTCTGGATGGATAGCGGGGCGGTTGAGCGTAACCTGATCCTCATCTTCATCCGGGAATTTCCCGCCATCCGATGTTTGTTCTGAGACGGGAGTGTTGTCCCGGCGTACACAATTTAGACCAAGGTTTCATTGCGCAAAACCGACGTCATCGCTTAGTATCGCGGCGACCTGAAAATGCATGCCTGCCGATCCGGGTGCAGGAGAAACATTTGACGGGCACAGGCTGCGAACTGGGGGGAACGGGCGGTCGGTTCAGCTAGGGAAGCTGGACTGGGTCCCCGGACCTGACGTCAGGATGCGTGCGGATTGGTGCGTGACTGGTAGCCAGGCCGGATAGACGAGAAAGCTTCAAGGAGTAGAGACCATGTTGATTTTGACCCGCCGAGTCGGCGAAACCCTGATGATTGGTGACGAAGTGACGGTAACGGTACTCGGCGTCAAGGGTAATCAGGTTCGCATCGGCATCAACGCACCAAAGGATGTATCGGTTCACCGCGAAGAGATTTACCAGCGCATCAAGCGCGAGCAGAATCCGGACGATGATCCCTCTGCGGTCGCCGAAGAGTCCTGAGCTTTACCGGACGTCGCTTGACCGGTATGCTTCGCGTCCCGTCGATTCCCGGTAATCGACGCTGTGCGCAAATGCACTAGAAGATGCAAACATTTCCGGGGAGATGGCCGAGTGGTCGAAGGCGCGCCCCTGCTAAGGGTGTATAGGGTCAAAAGCTCTATCGAGGGTTCGAATCCCTCTCTCTCCGCCAGATACGCAAAGAGCCCCGAAAGGGGCTTTTTGCGTATCTGGCGGAGAGAGGTGTGGACGAATCCTCTCATGGGTTCGACAAAATGGTCTGGAACCATTTTGGACAGCCGAATGGCTGGCCCTTTGCGCGCAGCGCGAAGGGTGAGTCCCATGGAGGGGACGAACATTTCCCGCGTCACGCGACCACGAGTCTTAACGAAGCAGGAAGCCCGAAAGGGGCTTTTTGCATATCTGGGTTTCCGGCGCGGTTCCGCCGCCTTCACCCATTCAGGCCTGGCTTCCGGGAATCATGTCGTCTCCCGCCCTCAGCCTGGCGGCGAGCCGACCTCAATCCGCGCCTTGTGCGGCCTGCAGCATCTGCCGGGCATGCGCCAGCGTTTCCTTGGTGATCTCGATGCCGCCGAGCATGCGTGCGATTTCATCCCTGCGCGCCTTGTCGTCGAGGTGTTCGATCCGCGTTTCGGTGTGGTCGGCTTCGGCTGCCTTGCTGACTTGCAGATGCGCATGTCCCTGGGCAGCGACCTGGGCCAGGTGGGTGACACAGAGCACTTGGCGCTGACTGCCGAGTCGGCGCAGCTTTTGGCCAACAACTTCCGCAACTGCACCGCCGATGCCCGAATCGACTTCGTCAAAGACCATCGTACCGACGTCATCCAGGCCAAGCGCGGCGACTTCGATGGCCAGGCTGATGCGTGAGAGCTCGCCACCCGAGGCCACCTTGCGCAAAGCGCGCAGCGGTTGGCCCGGGTTTGCGCTGACCATGAATTCGCAGCGTTCGGCACCCTGGGCTGCAGGCTCTTCGTTTGCGCTCGGTTCCAGCTCGACATCAAACTTCCCGCCTGCCATGCCAAGATCTGCCAGCAGATCGCCGACTGTGCGGGCGAGCCTTTGCGCGGCTTGCTGGCGAGCCTGACTGAGGATTGCGGCAGCGCTCTTGTAGGCATCAAGCAAGCCGCTGCGCTCGCGTTCGAGTTTGATCAGCACGGAGCCGGCGCTGCGCAACGATTCGAGTTCCACGCCCAGCGATTCGCCGTGGGTCTTGAGTTCGGCCATGCCGACGCGGTGCTTGCGCGAGAGCTCATGCAGCTTGCCCAGTTGGGCATCGATTTCCGCATAGCGCTCCGGGTCAAGATCAAGCGAGCTCTGATAGCGTCTCAAGGCATCGGTCGATTCGTCGGCATGGATGCGCGCGGCATCGAGCAACTCGCCAAGCGGTTCCAGTGCCGGATCGAGAGCGGCCAGACGCTGGCTTTCGCCGTGTGCCCGTGCAAGCAGGCGCGAGATGCTGAATTCACTGTCGCCATCAAGCAGGTCGGCAAGCCCGGAACATCCTTGCAGAAGCTGCCCGGAATTGGCCAGGCGGCGATGGGTCTCTTCTAGTTCTTGGAGCGCCTCGGTGGTCAAGGCGTGCGTGTCGAGTTCCTTGACCTGATGGCTGAGCCATTCGATGCGCTCAGCGGGGTCGTCGCCACGTGAAAACTCACTGATCTTCACATCCAGCGCACGCCATTGGTGGGCGATGGCCTTGACCCGATCGAGCGCCTCGGCGTGCGCGCCGAAGGCATCCAGCAAGGCAAGTTGCTGGCCGCGCTCGAGCAGGGCCTGGTGTTCGTGCTGGCCATGAATCTCGATCAGACGCTCACCGAGCGTCTTCATCTGGGTCAGGGTAACCGGTCGGCCGTTGATCCAGGCGCGCGAAGTACCTTCGCTGCGGATCACGCGCCGCAACTGGCAGGCGCTGTCGTCATCGAGTTCTTCCTCGCGCAGCCAGTCAAGCAGATCCTGGCGCGCGCCGAGATCAAACTCGGCCGACAACTCGGCGCGCTCACAGCCATGGCGAACCATGCTGGCCTCGGCGCGATTGCCGGCGAGCAGCAGCAAGGCATCGACCAGCAGGGATTTTCCGGCACCGGTTTCACCGGTGACGACGGTCAGTCCAGCGTCGAAGCTGATTTCTGCTTCGCCGACGATGGCGAAATCCTTGACGTACAGCGATCGCAGCATGCAGCACCCGTGTGAATGGCCGCCCGGAGTGTCCGGCTCAATGGCTATTGTCGCAAGTCCCGAATCATTCGGTGAGACTGCCTTCTCGGCGGAATGATTCAGATGGCCACTGGAGCGATTCATGCCCCGGGCTCTTTTTCGGCATGTCGAGGTGACGCGAGCAACCGCGAATCCATTCATCGAGTCGACCAAAGCCAGCGGCCGGTCAATTCCGTGGCAGGGACTTCAGTCCCGATGCGCTTGAGCGATTCTCGTGAAACAGCATCGCGGTTGAAACCGCTTCCGCACAAGTATCCGAGGCCGCGCTCCCGCACATACCTATTGCCTGCCGGTCGGCGCTGTGTATGCTGCCGGGATGATCAGTTCCGGTCGTTCCGATTCACTTGACGCGCGCTCTCGTTCGCTGCTGCGAACCCTGATCGCCCAATACATTGCCGATGGCCAGCCGGTCGGTTCGCGCACGTTGGCAAAATCATCCGGCCTGGATGTCAGTCCGGCAACAATCCGCAACATCATGTCGGATCTCGAAGAAGCCGGACTGGTCGCCGCGCCGCATACCTCGGCCGGGCGCATTCCGACTGCCCAGGGCTATCGGATGTTCGTCGACAGCCTGCTTGAGATGCGCCCACTCGGCGAACCCCAGGTTGAACAACTGCGCCGCGAGCTGCCGACCGGGGCGACCACGCCGGCCTTGCTCGGCAGTGCGAGCGCCTTGCTATCGGAGATCACGCGCTTTGTCGGCGTCGTCAGCGTACCCAAGCATGACGAGTTCCCCTTCCGGCACATCGATTTCGTTGCCCTCGACGCCAACCGGGTTCTGGTGATCCTCGTTTTTACCGATAGCCAGGTGCAGAACCGGGTGATCGAGACCCAGCAGCCGTTTTCACCGAGCGAGCTCGAGCAAACGGCGAACTTCCTCAACTCGAACTATGCCGGCATGCGCCTGGACGAGATCCGGCGACGGCTCTTGCGCGAAATGCGCGAAGAAGGCGCGCGCCTGAATCGCCTGCTCGCGGCAGCGGTCGAGGTCGCTCAAGCTGCGTTCCAGTCGCCCGAAGACAACGACATGCTGGTTTCGGGTCAGACCAACCTGATGGGCGTCAATGAGTTGTCCGAGGTCGATCGCCTGCGCGACCTGTTTGATGCATTCCAGCGCAAGCGTGGTCTTCTGCAACTGCTTGAACGTTGTTCGCGTGCCGACGGCGTTCGACTTTTCATCGGTGAGGAATCCGGTTTCGCCGCGCTTGGCGGCTACTCGCTGGTCACTGCCCCGTATGGCGTGGGCAACCGCGTGCTTGGCGTGCTCGGAGTGATCGGGCCAACCCGGATGGCCTATGAGCGGGTCATTCCCGTAGTGGCAACAACCGCCCAGCTCATCTCGGGCGCCTTGAACCGGTCTTCCGCGCCCCCATAGCGAGGGCTGGGCCGGGATTTCGTGCGTGGCAGACACGCCGCCGCGATTGCATATCCGGCCGCAGGCAGTGCCCGAGTGATGATGTGTTGAATGGCCAGGGCGCAACGGCGTCCGGTCGTTTTCTTGTATCTGGAGGCGAGATGGAAAATACGGACCCGACGCGGAATCCTGCCGACGACGAATCGATCGACGAGTCGACCCTGGCCAGTGGCGAGGAGGCCTTGAGCCAGTTGATGGCCGACTATGAAATAAAGCTCGGTGAGATGCGTGAGCTGGTCTTGCGTGAGCGCGCCGAACTCGACAATCAACGCAAGCGCCTGCAGCGGGATCTCGACCAGGCGCGCAAGTTTGCCAATGAGCGACTGCTCGGCGAGCTGTTGCCGGTCATCGACAATCTCGAACGCGCGCTTGCCGCGGACAAGGGTGAACAGGCCGGTCTGCATGCTGGCGTCGAGATGATCCTGAAACAATTGCTTGGCGTGGCCACCTCGGCTGGGCTGGTCATCATTGATCCGCTGGGCGAGACGTTCAATCCCGAACACCACCAGGCGGTGAGCATGGTCGAAGCGGATGGACAGAAATCGAATACCGTCGTCGCCGTTTTTCAGAAGGGCTATGTGCTCAACGAGCGTTTGTTGCGCCCGGCAATGGTCAATGTGGCCCAGTAAGCGGGCCCGATCAGGAATTAATTGCGCGAATCCATCGCTGCAGCGCTTGAAAGCCGACACAACACCCCCAGTTTTTGCGCCAGTGGCCGAAGCGGCCGAATAGACATTTCGGGAGAGAGACAATGGGCAAGATCATCGGTATCGACCTCGGCACGACCAACTCGTGCGTCGCGGTCATGGAAGGCGGCACAGCCCGCGTGATTGAGAACTCCGAAGGTGATCGCACGACGCCCTCGGTGGTTGCGTTCAAGGATGGTGAAGTCCTCGTCGGTGCGACCGCACGTCGCGGCGCCGTGACCAATCCGCAAAACACGTTCTCGGCCGTGAAGCGCCTGATCGGCCGCAAGTTCACGGATGCCGAGGTCAAGAAGGACATCGACCTGGTTCCCTACAAGATCATCGGCCACGACAATGGCGACGCCTGGGTCGAGACGGCCGATGGCAAGAAGATGGCGCCGCCGGAAGTCTCCGCGCAGATCTTGATGAAGATGAAGAAGACAGCTGAGGATTACCTCGGCGAGCCGGTGACCGAGGCAGTCATCACGGTGCCGGCGTACTTCAACGACAGTCAGCGCCAGGCGACCAAGGACGCCGGCCGCATTGCCGGTCTCGAGGTCAAGCGCATCATCAACGAGCCGACTGCGGCCGCTTTGGCCTATGGTCTCGACAAGAAGGGCGGTGATCGCAAGATTGCGGTCTATGACCTGGGCGGCGGCACCTTCGACATCTCGATCATCGAGATTGCCGAAGTCGATGGCGAAAAGCAGTTCGAAGTGCTGGCCACCAATGGCGATACGTTCCTCGGTGGCGAAGACTTCGACAAGCGCATCATCGACTACATCATCGACGAGTTCGAAAAGCAGCATGGCGTGGATTTGCGCAAGAACCCGATCCAACTGCAGCGCGTGCGCTCGGCTGCCGAGCGCGCCAAGATCGAACTGAGCTCGCGCCAGCAAACCGATATCAATGAGCCGTTCATCACCCAGGTCAACAACGAAGGCGTGCATCTGGAGATGCGTCTGACCCGCTCCAAGCTCGAATCGCTGGTCGAGGATTTGATCAAGCGCACCATCGAGCCCTGCCGCACGGCGATTGCCGATGCTGGCATCAAGGTCTCTGACATCGCCGAGGTCATCCTCGTCGGTGGCCAGACGCGCATGCCCAAGGTGCAGGATGCGGTCAAGGATTTCTTCGGCAAGGAGCCGCGCAAGGACGTCAACCCCGATGAAGCGGTTGCGATCGGTGCGGCAGTGCAGGGTGGCGTGCTCTCGGGTACGGTCAAGGACGTGCTCCTGCTCGACGTGACCCCGCTGTCGCTCGGCATCGAAACGCTGGGTGGCGTGTTCACCAAGCTGATCGAGAAGAACACGACGATTCCGACCAAGGCGAGTCAGGTGTTCTCGACCGCCGAGGACAATCAGAACGCAGTCACCGTGCATGTTCTGCAAGGCGAGCGCGAACAGGCGCGATTCAACAAGTCGCTGGCCAAATTCGATTTGACCGACATCGGTGCTGCGCCGCGTGGCATGCCGCAGGTCGAGGTGACCTTCGACATCGATGCCAACGGCATCCTGCACGTTTCGGCCAAGGACAAGAAGACCAACAAGGAACAGCGCGTCGAGATCAAGGCCGGTTCGGGCCTGTCGGATGAAGAGATCCAGCGCATGGTCAACGACGCCGAGGTCAATCGCGAGGAAGACAAGCGCTTCCAGGAACTGGTCACCACGCGCAACAAGGCCGATCAGCTTGTTCACGCGACCCGTGCCGCGCTCAAGGAGCATGGCGGCAAGGTTCCGCCGGAGCAGATGGGCGGTATCGAGGAAGCTCTGGCCGATCTCGACAAGGCCATGAAGGGTGATGACAAGGCGCAGATCGAAGCGAAGATTGCTCGCGTCGAGGAAGTGGCCCAGGCCCTGCAGGCCGCTGCGGCGTCATCCGGTGCGCAGGCGAATGAAGGCGCACAGGCCGGTTCCGCCAAGCCCGAGGATGTGGTCGATGCCGAGTTCACCGAAGTGAAAGACGGCGACAAGTAAGTCCGTGTGGTCGGGCGGAACGGTGACCGGCGCGTGATCGCCGCTTGCCGTTCCGCCTTTCATTTTTGTCTGCCACATCGATGCGTGTCTCTATTTTTCCCATGACAACAAAGCGCTGCTACTACGAAATCCTCTCGATCGAGCGCACTGCGTCGGATGACGAGGTCAAGAAGTCCTTCCGCCGCCTTGCCATGAAGTGCCATCCGGATCGCTGTCCGGATGACCCGGCGGCGCAGGAGCGATTCAAGGAGGCCAAGGAGGCCTACGAAATCCTTGCCGATGCGCAGAAGCGTGCCGCCTACGACCAGTATGGTCATGCCGCGTTCGAGGGTGGAGCAGGTGGCCGCGGCGGTTTCAATGGCGATGTCGGCGACATCTTCGGCGACATTTTCAGCGACATCTTCGGCATGGGTGGTGCTGCTCGCGGCCGGCCAAGGCGCGGCTCCGATCTGCGTTACCTGATGGAGCTCGATCTGGAAGAGGCCGTATTCGGCATCGAAAAGAAGATCGAAGTGCCAACCTTGGTCGCCTGCGCGAAGTGCGATGGCAGCGGATCGGAGGATGGCAAAACCTCGACTTGTGCGACCTGTCGTGGCCATGGCCGTGTTCGCATGCAGAACGGCATCTTTTCCGTGCAGCAGACTTGCCCGCATTGCGCTGGTGCCGGCAAGACCGTGGCCAACCCCTGCCATGATTGCAAAGGTGAAGGTCGCGTCAATGATGAGCGCAGCCTCGAGGTGAAGATTCCAGCCGGGGTCGACAACGGTGACCGCATTCGCCTGAGTGGGCAGGGCGAAGCAGGACCGGCCGGCACGGTGCCGGGAGATTTGTACGTGGAAGTGCGCGTTCGCGAACATGCGATCTTCACTCGCGAAGGCGACGACCTGTATTGCGAAGTGCCGATCCGCTTTGGCCAGGCCGCACTCGGTGCCGACCTCGTGGTGCCGACGCTCGGCGGCGAAGCTACCGTCGCGATCCCGGCCGAGACCCAGACCGGCAAGCTGTTCCGCTTGCGTGGCAAGGGCGTCAAATCGGTACGCAGTGGTCGCACCGGGGATTTGCTCTGTCGTGTGGTTGTGGAGACGCCGGTCAAGCTCACCCCACATCAACGTGAATTGATCGCCGAGCTCGAAACGACCTTCGATGGCGAGAATGCGCAAACCCATTCGCCTCGCAACCGCAGCTGGCTAGATGGCGTCAAGCAGTTCTGGGATCGCGTCACCTCCTGACTTTCGCTCTGTCTCTCGATCACAACCTCCGTCATCGATTCGCGATTTCGCGAAACTCGACGGCAGGTTTCTTGATGCAATAAATGCGAGTCTGTCGGCCCGGCACTTCGACAGTTTCAGGCCAGACTCCAGTCGCGACGCCACTCTCCCGTGGGAGCGACTTCAGTCGCCCCGAAAAGGGACTCCCTTCGGTCGCGATGCTGGGGTTTTTACGCTCCTTCGTCGCACGGCATCCCTTTTTTTCGCTCGCCTGGAGGCGAGTGAAACCCCGGCAGGGATGCTGCGCGACGAAGGAGCGTGCCAGAACTGGAGGGTGATCCGAACATCGCGGGGTCGCGAAGAGCCTGAGTCGGAATCACTTGAATTCTTATGTCGCCGAAGGCGGACTCAGGAGCAGAAGAAATGCGACCAAGAGACAATACTGGTCGCCGGGGGCGTAGCCGGTTTACCCTGAGCAGTCACCACGCAAAGAACCCACTGCAATGAGCGAGTCGACACGGATCATCGTCAACGGTGCCGCCGGACGCATGGGCCAGGCGTTGTTGAAAGCGATCGCCGAGCATGACGATGCCGTTTTGTCGGCTGCACTGGTTCGGCCTGGAAGCACGCTTGATGGGAAGTCGAGCGGAATCGCCTCGACACCGACCTACACCTCAGTTGCGCCTGCAGCGATCGATTTTGACGCGCTCATCGATGTCTCGGGGGCGTCTGGTTTCAGTGCCGCCTTGCAGCTTGCCGTGCAGCGATCGGTTGCCTTCGTCAGTGGTTCCACCGGTCTCGATGAGTTCCAGATGCGAGAGATGCATCGTGCAGCACAGGTTATTCCCGTGCTGTGGGCGGCGAATTTCAGTATCGGAGTTGTCGTGCTCGCCCATCTTGTTGGTGAGGCGGCGCGCCTGCTGCCGGCCTGGGATATCGAGATCCTTGAGGCCCATCACCGCCACAAGCGCGATGCGCCATCGGGTACGGCACTGATGCTTGGACAACACGCCGCACGCGCACGTGACATCGACTTCCCGGATCCCGTGGCAGACCGCGGCGGCTCGCGCATCGAAGGCTCGATCGGCTATGCGGTCAGCCGCGGTGGCGACGTCGTCGGCGAACACGAGGTGCGCCTGCTCGGATCCGGCGAACGCATCGAGTTGATCCATCGCGCAAGCGACCGCGATATTTTCGCGCGGGGAGCGCTCAAGGCCGCGTGCTGGTTGTCCGGCCAAGCACCAGGTCGCTACGGGATGACCGACATGCTCGAGCTTGGTCGCGCCTGATCAATTCGTGCGTAGAGCCGGATTGTATGGTGATGGGTGCCGACCGGATCCACGTCCCGTGTTGCGCATGGGTCTGGCATCGCGCTCTGCGGCGACACGCGTGGCAAGGGCGGGATCGATCGGGGTTGTCGTCGATGCGACATGATTGACGCCAGCAACCGTGGTGGTGGCGGTTGCACCAGGATCGAGCCAATCGCGCAGTCGGCTTGACGGCGACGGGCCATCCCAGGCCGCAGAGAACTTGCCATAGCAGTCCACGCCATTGTCCGGATTGGCTCCGAAACAGGCCGCCGTGCCACCCGACAACACGCCAATCAGGCGACGTCCGCGACCGCTTGCATCGCTGGACGGAATCCACAAGCCGGAACCCGATGAGCCACCTTCGGTCGTGCCCTGGTCGTAAGGACCGGTCAGCCAGTGGGTATTGCTGCTCACGCCGCCTGTGCCGATGCAGTTGTTGGTCGTGCGCGGTGCGCTCGGGCTGTTGTCGACCTTGGCGACATCACCGCGTGGGTGATGCAGGCCAATGCTTGATGTCGGTGCGATATTTTCGGCGTCCCAGCCGGCATGGAACAGGTTCCAGGCCGGGTCTGGCGCCTGGTTCAATTCGACCAGGCTGAAGTCGGCATCGGCACGGGTCGCCCGCAGGCTGGCGCCGGTCTGGTTCTGGCCGAAGGACCAGCCGGTGGTAATCACGCAATCGGTCGATTGATAGTTCCAGTACAGACGCATGCTCGCTGCTTCGGTCTGGCTCGACAGGCAATGGGCGGCTGTCAATACGAAGTTCTTTCGATCCGCCGGAACATCGTTGAGCAGGGTCGCCGTGCAGATGTAGGTGAAGCCGTCGTCATCGGCGCGGAATTCGTAATAGGCGAGGGCCCGATCCTCGTCGGTGTAGGGCTGGCCGAGCGGGCAGACCACATTGATGTTGCACGCCCCGGAAGCGCCGGGCTGGCCCACTTTCGATGGCGCGTTGAAAACATCGCGGAAACCGGCGCCGACGCTGGTCAGTTCGATCAATTGATCATTGATCGGCGAACCCGCCGGCAGGTGCAGTTCGATGGTCGCCTGGTCGCCTGGAACCATCGGAATCCACAGCGGAGTCGCATCGGCATCCGTGTAGGGGCCTTCGTAGTAGTCGCCGGCGCCGATCACCCAAAGCGATGCTCCGGCCGGCAGAATTCCGGTTCCAAAACCGAGATGCAGATCGGTGGCGCCGGGCACACTGACGCGAATGCGCCAGAGCAGGTCGCCGTCCGCCAAGAGCTGCCATTGCCCGCTGGATGCCGGGCTCAGGGCGACCACGCGCTCTTCGGCGATCGCCAGTCGTTTCGCATGCGCGATGTCACTGCGTTGCAGCTTGGCATCATCGCTCGCGCGCAAGGCTGCGGCATCGATTGCGGCGAGAACGGTTTCGGGTATCGCCAGTTCGCTTTTTGTCGACATGCCGATGCTGTAGGGAGCTTCACCCTTGCGTGCCTCGGCGGTTGTGCAGAGCAGGGCGGTGAACAGCGCGGCGGCGCACTGGAAATGCTTGTTCATGGGGAGTCCGGGTTGGTCAGTCGAGATGTGATGCATCGTCCTTGCGTCCGGCACCGATGCGTCGGTCGACGCCACCGAACAGTTTCTTGAACAGGCGGGAGAGTTTGCCACGCTTGGTCTTGCGCAGTTTCTCGTCTTCACTGGTCAGCCAGGCGATCTGGATCACGCGGCGTTCGCCTTCGAACGGCAAATGGCCGTGGAATGAAGTCTCGCTGCGTCGAAACGCGACGAAATTCCCGTACAGCGGGCGCAATTCAGGGCAGACCATGTCATCGATGCTGTCGGCCCGGTTGAGGAATCGCAGGCATCCTGCGCTGGTGTCGGGCCAACTCTCGTTGAGATAGACCAGGGCGGTGGCGATCTTGGAACGGCTGTCGGTATGGATCGTGCCATGGCGCTTGTTGAGGGCGCGGCAGATCGTGACCAAGGTCGGAAACCGGCCCAGTGAGTCGATGCCAAGCCTCGCCCCGATCGCATCGGCGAATGCGGGTGTGGTCAGCTCTTCGATCAGGCGGTTGATCGAAGGGCCGCAATCGGCGGCTTCATGCGGAAAGAATCCGGCACTGGGGTATCGCGGAAAGTCGGTATCCAGAACCGGCCGCGCCGAATCCGACAGCAGCCCTTCCGCGAACATGAACGAGAAAGGCTTGTGGCGGATATGCGTGCCGGCCTTGTCCAGCGCCTCGGTTTGCAACAGATTCACGGCATTCATCTTCCAGTTCTCGAGCATTGGCCCGGCGATTCCATCGGGCCATCATTCTAGGCGTTGTCGGCAATGGTAGACAGGCAAGTGGCCGATGCCTATCATTCCGCCTCGCCTCGACTCCACTTTCGCCCATGCCACGGACTGGTCATTGCCTGTCTGCGGTTTTCGTCGCACCCAACAATTGGATGCAGCGATGCAGGGCCATCAACCAGGCGAACACATGTTCCAACCAGCCATTCTTGCCCTCGCCGACGGTAGCCTGTTTCGTGGTCGTTCGATTGGCGCCAACGGAAGCAGCAGCGGCGAAGTCGTCTTCAACACGGCAATGACCGGCTATCAGGAGATCCTCACCGATCCGTCCTATTGCCGTCAGATCGTCACCCTGACTTATCCGCATATCGGCAATACCGGCTGCAATTCTGTTGATATGGAATCTTCGCGTGTGCAGGCGGCTGGCCTCGTCATCCGCGATCTGCCGCTGCTGGCGAGCAACTGGCGCAGCGAAGAATCACTCGACGCCTGGCTGTTCCGACACGGCCTGGTCGCGATTGCAGACATCGATACCCGGCGACTGACCCGCATCCTCCGCCAGAGTGGCGCACAGGGTGGCTGCATCATGGCCGGCGAGGGTCTGTCAGAAGAAACCGCCCTGGCCGCAGCGCGGGCGTTTCCGGGGCTTGCCGGGATGGATCTGGCCAAGGTGGTCAGCACCCAGTCGATCTCGCACTGGAGTGAGGGAACCTGGGATCTCGACCGACAGCAGGTGAACGTCAGCCAGGCGAAATTTCGCGTGGTCGCCTACGATTTCGGGATCAAGCACAACATCCTGCGCATGCTCGTCGACCGTGGCTGCGAGATCAGTGTCGTGCCCGCACAGACGCCGGCCAGCGAGGTGCTCGCGATGCAGCCTCACGGCGTGTTTTTGTCCAATGGCCCCGGCGATCCTGAGCCTTGCGACTATGCCATCAGCGCGATTCGCGAATTCATCAGCAAGCGGGTGCCGACCTTCGGCATCTGCCTGGGCCACCAGTTGCTGGGACTCGCGGTCGGCGCACGCACTTTGAAGATGAAGTTCGGCCATCATGGCGCCAATCACCCGGTCATCGACCTGGCCAGTGGACGGGTCATGATCTCGAGTCAGAACCACGGCTTTGCCGTCGACGAGGCGAGTTTGCCTGATCGGGTGAAGCCGACACATCGTTCGTTGTTCGATGGATCCCTGCAGGGCATCGAGTTCATGGATGCGCCGGCGTTCGGTTTCCAGGGGCATCCCGAAGCAAGTCCGGGGCCGATGGATGTGGCTCCCTTGTTTGATCGTTTCATCCACCTGATGGAGGCGCACGCGGCATACGCGGCGTAATCACATGAATGGTTCAAATCTGATTCCCAGGCTCATGCTGGCTTTGTTCACCACCTTGCTCGTTGCCAACCTACAGGCCGCCAAGCCGGCCACGAGCGAAAAGACGACCAATGCCAAGGCGGCGCAGCTCAGCTTGCGCGAAGTCGAGTACACCTCGCTGGAGAGCAAGATCGGCAGCGATCTCGTCATCCAGACGACCAACGACACCACGCGACGGGGCACCTTGCTGCGTTACACGAAGGTCAGCCTGAATGTGAAGCTCGGCGCCGACAACGGTTCGATCGAATTGGCCATTCCGCGCAGCACGATTCGCAAGGTCATGCTCGAGATCGCACCAGCCGATCCGCTGTTCCCCGAACAAAAACCTCTGGACAAGGGCAAGCCTGGTGCCAAAAAGAACTGATCTTCGCACCATCCTCGTCATCGGTGCCGGACCGATCGTCATCGGTCAGGCCTGCGAATTCGATTATTCGGGGGCGCAGGCGTGCAAGGCACTCAAGGATGAGGGCTATCGGGTTGTCCTGATCAACTCGAATCCGGCAACGATCATGACCGATCCGGAAACGGCGGATGCGGTCTATATCGAGCCGATCACGGCTCGCGTGGTCGAGAGGATCATCGCCAAGGAAAAGCCGGATGCGCTGTTGCCGACGATGGGCGGCCAGACCGCGCTCAATTGCGCGCTGGATCTGGCCGACCGGGGCGTGCTTGAAAAGCACGGCGTCGAGCTGATCGGTGCGTCGCGTGAAGCGATCCGCATGGCCGAAGATCGTGAACTGTTCCGCGTGGCGATGGCCGAGATCGGACTTGCCTGTCCGAAGGCCGAAGTCGTGCGCACCCTCGAACATGCGCTTCAAGCGCAGGTCAAGGTGGGCTACCCAACCATCATCCGGCCGAGCTTCACGCTCGGCGGTTCGGGTGGCGGCATCGCCTACAACCTTGAAGAGTTCGAGGAGATCGTCAAGCGCGGCATTGAGCTCTCGCCGACCAACGAGGTGCTGATCGAGGAATCCGTGCTCGGCTGGAAGGAGTTCGAGATGGAGGTGGTTCGCGATACCGCGGACAACTGCATCATCGTTTGCGCAATCGAGAACCTCGACCCGATGGGCGTGCATACCGGCGATTCGATCACGGTGGCGCCGGCACAGACCCTGACCGACAAGGAATACCAGCGATTGCGCGATGCCTCGATCGCCGTGCTGCGCAAGATCGGTGTCGACACTGGCGGTTCCAATGTGCAGTTCGGGATCAATCCCGAAAACGGCCGCGTCGTCGTCATCGAAATGAATCCACGTGTGTCGCGCTCGTCCGCGCTGGCCTCGAAGGCGACCGGATTCCCGATCGCCAAGGTTGCCGCCAAGCTTGCGGTCGGCTACACGCTCGACGAGCTGCGCAACGAGATCACGGGTGGCCTGACACCGGCTTCGTTCGAGCCATCGATCGACTATGTCGTGACCAAGATCCCGCGTTTTGCATTCGAGAAATTCCCGGCCGCCGATTCGCGTCTGACCACACAGATGAAATCGGTCGGCGAAGTCATGGCGATTGGGCGTACCTTCCAGGAATCGCTGCAGAAGGCGCTGCGCGGCCTTGAGACCGGCAAGAACGGCTTCAGCCCGAGCGAGCTCGACTGGTCGAACGAAACCGGTTTGACCACACTCAAGCGCGAACTGCGCGAGCCCGGACCCGAGCGCATCCTTTTCATCGGTGACGGCTTTCGTGCGGGCTTGTCGTTGCGCGAGGTATTCGAACTGACCCATGTCGATCCGTGGTTTCTCGCCCAGATCGAGGAATTGATCACGATTGAGGGCGAGGTCACCACGCAGGGCCTTCCGGCCATCGACGCCGAGCGCATGCGTGCGCTCAAGCGCAAGGGTTTCTCGGATTCTCGCCTGGCCGAGTTGCTTGGCACCGACGAAAACGCGATGCGCCACCTGCGCTGGGCGTTCAATGTGCGCCCGGTCTACAAGCGCGTGGATTCCTGCGCGGCGGAGTTCGCCACGACGACCGCGTATCTGTATTCAACCTACGAGGAAGAATGCGAGGCCGAGCCGACCACGCGCGACAAGATCATGGTGCTGGGTGGCGGCCCGAACCGCATCGGCCAGGGAATCGAGTTCGATTATTGCTGCGTGCATGCCGCGCTGGCGCTGCGCGAGGATGGCTACGAAACCATCATGGTCAACTGCAATCCGGAAACGGTTTCGACCGACTACGACACCTCGGATCGACTCTATTTCGAGTCGCTGACCCTGGAAGACGTGCTCGAAATAATCGACAAGGAAAAGCCGAAAGGCGTCATCGTGCAATACGGCGGACAGACTCCGCTCAAACTGGCACGTGCGCTCGAAGCAGCCGGCGCGCCGATCATCGGCACCTCGCCGGATTCGATCGACCTGGCCGAGGATCGCGAGCGCTTCCAGAAGATGATCCAGAAGCTCGGTCTGGCCCAGCCGCCCAATCGCACCGCGCGCAATGCCGATGAGGCGCTGGCGCTGGCTCGCGAGATCGGCTATCCGCTGGTCGTGCGCCCGAGTTACGTGCTCGGCGGTCGGGCCATGGAGGTGGTCCATGATGATGAGGATCTTGCGCGCTACGTCCGCGACGCGGTCAAGGTGTCCAATGACTCGCCGGTGCTGCTCGATCGCTTCCTCGACCATGCCACCGAGATCGACGTCGATCTGGTCGCCGATGTCGAAGGCAATGTCCTGATCGGTGGCGTCATGGAGCATATCGAGGAGGCCGGCGTGCATTCGGGCGATTCCTCATGCTCGTTGCCGCCCTATTCGTTGAGTGCGGAATTGCAGGACCGCCTGCGCGAACAAGTCAGCCAAATGGCGCGCGAGCTCAAGGTCATCGGACTGATGAATACCCAGTTCGCAATCCAGGGTGAGTCGATCTTCGTGCTCGAAGTCAATCCACGCGCCTCGCGCACCGTGCCGTTTGTGTCCAAGGCGACCGGTGTGCCACTGGCCAAGATTGCCGCGCGCTGCATGGTTGGCAAGAGCCTGATCGAACAGGGCATGACACGCGAGCTGGTGCCGCACTACTACTCGGTCAAGGAGGCGATCTTTCCATTCCTCAAGTTCCAGAACGTCGATCCGATCCTTGGCCCGGAGATGCGCTCGACCGGTGAGGTCATGGGCGTCGGGCGCAGTTTCGGCGAGGCGTTCGCGCGTGCGCACGAGGCGGCGGGCATCGCCCCACCCGCCACCGGCAAGGCTTTCCTGTCGGTGCGCGAATCCGACAAGGCACGGCTCGTGGCGGTCGCCGAAGACCTGATCCGTCGCGGATTCAGCCTGGTCGCAACCAGCGGAACCTGCGCCTATCTGCGTGACCGCGGCATCGAATGCGAACGCATCAACAAGGTCATCGAAGGCCGACCGCATATCGTTGATCTGATCAAGAACCGTGAGATCGTTTTCATCGTCAACACCACCGAAGGCAAACAGGCGATCGCCGACTCGTTCTCGATCCGGCGTCAGGCACTGCAGCAGCGCGTGACGTATTCGACTACGATCTCGGGTGCGCGGGCCTTGCTCCATTCGCTGGACTTCCGCGAAAACGAGAGCGTCTACAGCCTGCAGGAACTGCACAGGGAATTGATTGCATGAACCGAGCTCCAATGACACACAAGGGCGCCATTCGTTTGCGCGCCGAGCTGGATCGTCTCAAGTCCGAGGATCGCCCGCGCATCATCCAGGCGATCGCCGAAGCGCGCGCCCATGGCGATCTCAAGGAAAACGCCGAGTACCACGCCGCGCGTGAGATGCAGGGCTTCACCGAAGGTCGCATCAAGGAACTTGAAGCGGGTTTGAGTTACGCCGACGTGATCGATGTCTCCAAGCTCAATGCCGGCAAGAAGATCGTGTTTGGCGCGATTGTCGATCTGGCCGACGAGGACAGCGGCGAGCAAGTGACCTATCAGATCGTCGGCGACATGGAAGCCGACATCAAGCACAAGCTGATCTCGGTGATGTCGCCGTTCGCGCGCGCGCTGATCGGCAAGAACGAAGGCGACAGTTTCGAGTTCCAGGCACCGAACGGCACACGCAACTACGAGATCCTCAGCGTCCGCTATCTCGATTGATCGCGATGAGCCGCGCCTGTGTGTTGCTGCCGGAATGGAAGCGATGCGTCGCTTCGGTGACGGTTGCCAGTGGAACACTGAGTCACTGGCTTGCGCGCGGCGACCGGCTCGAATCCCGACCCGCCGGAATCGAGCATGCGATCCGCGAACTGTTCGAGTTCAGCGGCAGTCATCTGCCGGCGGCGGCGCTGAGCCGCCAGGTTGATTTTGGCGATGCCGCAGGCTCGGCCTGGCTGCGTGCGGATCCCGCCCATGTCCGCGCCGACATGACCACGGCGCGCATGCTGGCCTGTGGTCAGCTCGGATTGACCGCGTCCGAATGCGCCGAGATTGCCAAAGCGCTGCAGCCGCTGTTCGGCGATGCCGGTTTCGAGTTTGATGCGCGCTTGCCCGATCGTTGGTATCTGCGTGCCCAGCCCGGTGGTGACTTGCCCCGCTGCGCATCGCCCGACGAGGCCATCGGTGATGACCTCAAACTGCATCTGCCAGCGGGCGCCTCGGGCAAACGCTGGCGGCAGTTGTTCAACGAGTCGCAGATCATCCTGCACAACCATCCGGTCAATGAACGACGTGCCGCGCGTGGTGCGGTCAGCGTCAACAGTCTGTGGTTCTGGGGTGCGGGCGTATTGCCTGACTGGGTGCGCAGCCCGCTCACGCGGGTTGTCAGCCATGGCCTGGAAATTCGCGGGCTGGCAGCGCTGGCCGGAATTCCCGTGGTAGTGCCGGCAAGTGATGGCGTCTACGAAACACAGGCGCAGGATGCCGCTGCTGCCTGGCTGGTCGATCTGGTCGATCTGGGCGAACTGCGCGGTGATGCGCTCGAACAATCCGGTTTGCAGCCGCTCGATCGGGCCTTGCGCCGTGGCGTGTTCGACATGGTCGAATTGCTGTTCGCGACGGGTGAGCGCTTTCGCTACCGCAGCACGCATCGCTATCGATTCTGGCGCCGTCCGCGCGAACTGCGCAGGTGATGTCGACCCGAATCCAGCGTCGTCCACTCGTGGACACCAACGGCGATTGGCCGCAGGCGATGCATCCGGTTCTGCGCCGGGTCTATGCCGCGCGCGGCATCAGTAGCTTCCAGCAGATCGAGCATCGCCTCGCCGCGATGGCCAGTCCGGCCGCGCTGGGTGGCATCGACGCGGCCTGCATCTTGCTCGCATCGGCAATTCGCGAGGGTCGGCGCATCGTCATCGTTGGCGACTACGATGCCGATGGGGCCACCGGCACCGCGGTTGCGGTGCGCGGCTTGCGCCTGCTCGGAGCGCTGCGGGTCGGCTACCGCGTGCCGAACCGGCAACTGCACGGTTATGGTCTGACCACGGCGCTGGTCGCCACCCTGATCGATCCGGCGCCGGAGTTGATTGTCACCGTCGACAACGGTGTTGCCAGCATCGCCGGAGTCGCTGCGGCGCGCGCCCGCGGCATCGATGTCCTGGTCACCGACCATCATCTGCCCGGATCGGAGTTGCCGGCCGCGAATGCGATCGTCAATCCGAATCTTGATGGTGATGCCTTTCCAAGCAAGGCGCTGGCTGGCGTCGGCGTCATGTTCTGCATCCTCGTTGCGCTGCGTGCGCATCTGCGCGAAGGCGGCTGGTTCGCGGCGGATGGGCGTGTCGAACCTGATCTGGGCGACTTGCTCGATCTCGTCGCGCTCGGAACCGTGGCCGATCTCGTGCCACTGGATTTCAATAACCGCGTACTGGTCGAGGCCGGCTTGAAACGCATCCGTGCGCAGCGCGCCTGTGCCGGAATCCTCGCCCTGGTGCGTGTTTCGGGCCGTGATCCGAGCAAGCTTGTGCCGAGTGACCTGGGTTTCGCCGTGGCTCCTCGGATCAATGCGGCAGGCCGTCTGGAAGACATGGCGCTCGGTATCGAATGTCTGCTCACCGATGATCCCGCGCACGCCCGGGATCTCGCCGACCGGCTTTCGGCCATCAATGCCGAACGCCGCGAATTGCAGGCCAGCATGATCGAGCAGGCAGAGGCGGCGGTGTCGCGCTGGATCGTCACCCATGACCGCCAGCCGCTGCCTTTTGGCCTCACCTTGTTCGAGGAGGAATGGCATCCCGGTGTGGTCGGGCTGGTCGCTTCACGGCTCAAGGATCGCCTGCATCGTCCGGTCATCGCCTGTGCTCCCGCCGGCGATGGCAGTGCTGAAGTACGCGCCTCGGCGCGCTCGATTCGTGGCATCCATGTGCGCGACATGTTGGCGGAAGTAGATGCACGCAAGCCCGGCCTGATCTTGCGATTTGGTGGTCACGCGATGGCCGCAGGACTGACTCTGGATCAGGCATCGATCGGCGAATTCGCTGCCGAGTTCGATGCCGTGGTGGGTGAGCGTGCGGCGGCCGATCTGTTCGAGCCGATTCTGATGACCGATGGCGAATTGGAGGGGGCTGACTTCAGCCTCGATCTTGCCCGCGAGTTGCGCTTCGCCGGGCCGTGGGGGCAGGGCTTCGCTGAACCTGTTTTCGAGAATAGCTTTGAGCTTGAATCCTGGCGCTTGGTGGGCTCGAAACACTGGAAGCTCAAGTTGCGTTTCGGCGAGCAAGCCAGCGCGGTCGATGCCATGTTGTTCAATGCCGAGCCAGGTGCTACCCCACCAGCCGCATTTCGCGCGGCCTACCAGCTCGATGTCAACGAATGGAATGGGTGCGAGTCGCTGCAACTGATCCTGCGTCATGTCGCGCCTGCTTGAACCGGATCGCGGCGTAGCCGGGGTTGTTCCGGGCGCAGGCCGAACAAGGGGCGCAGCCAGCGGACGCGGCGGATCATTTCAAAGCCGGCGAAACACACGGCGAACGTAGCCAGGATCAACAACAGCGCCTCGATGACAGGCGGCAGGTCGAGCGCTTTGAGATGGTGCGCAAACACGATGATCGCAGTCTGATGAAGGAGGTAGATCGGAAATACCGCCTGGGTCAGGTAGCGCAAAGCGCGGCTGTCGCCTGGGGCGACCGAGCCGGCGAATCCGAGGACGGCGACGATCGATGACCACTGAGTCAATCTCCAAATTGCTGCCGACATCGAGTGGCTGCAAGCATCGGGCAACTACGTCAATCTGCGCGTCAATGGGCGTGACTATCCGCTGCGCAGCACGATCGCGAGCATCGAGGATCGGCTGAATGCGCGCCAGTTCATGCGCGTGCATCGCAGCTTCATCGTCAATCTCGACCGCATCGCATCAATCGAACCGCTGGGTACCGGTGATGCGTGCCTTCACATGAAGGATGCAGCGACCGTTCCGTGCAGTCGACGCTATCGGGCAGACTTGCGCCAACGTGCCGGACGTGGAGAAGTCCACGCTGTGGCCTGACCGAAGCGGCCCCAAGGAGCACGGATTTGCTATTCTTCGCGACCCACCTTGCACCGCAGCATAATCGTGATCGAGACCAATCCCATCCGTGCCAGCATCGAAGACCTGACCGAGCGCCTGCATTCGCTCCGGGGGTATCTTTGACTTCGACACCCGCGCCGAGCGCCTCGAAGAGGTCAGTCGCGAACTGGAAAACCCCGATATCTGGAACGATCCGACCCGTGCCCAGGATCTCGGC
This sequence comes from Lysobacterales bacterium, assembly GCA_016721015.1. Taxonomy (GTDB): domain Bacteria; phylum Pseudomonadota; class Gammaproteobacteria; order Xanthomonadales; family Rhodanobacteraceae; genus Dokdonella. The sequence goes on along the minus strand of JADKJL010000003.1, from coordinate 333,700 downwards.
AAGGAGCGTGCCCAGCTCGAACGCGTGGTCAACGGGATCACCTCGCTGACACAAAGCCTGGCCGATGCCGGCGAATTGCTCGAGCTCGGCCAGGCGGAAGGCGACGAGGAAGTCGTCAAGGGCGTCGAATCGGATGTCGTCGCGATCGTTGCGCGAGTCGAGAAGCTCGAGTTCCAGCGCATGTTCTCGGGCGAGATGGATTCGGAGAATGCCTTTGTCGACATCCAGGCCGGCGCCGGCGGTACCGAAGCGCAGGACTGGGCCGAGATGTTGCTGCGCATGTATCTGCGCTGGGCCGAGGACAAGGGCTGGAAGACCGAATTGCTCGAAGCCTCGGCCGGCGACGTGGCCGGCATCAAGAGCGCGACGTTCAAGGTCGAAGGCGATTACGCCTACGGCTGGCTTAAGACCGAGATCGGCGTGCATCGACTCGTGCGCAAATCGCCCTTCGATTCGGACAATCGTCGACACACGAGCTTCACCTCGGTATTCGTGTCGCCCGAAGTCGACGACAACATCGACATCGAGATCAATCCGGCCGACTTGAGAACGGACGTCTATCGCTCGTCCGGTGCCGGCGGCCAGCACGTCAACAAGACCGAATCGGCAGTGCGCATCACCCACGTGCCGACCGGCGTCGTCGTTGCCTGCCAGACTGGCCGCTCGCAGCATGCCAATCGCGACAATGCGATGAAGATGCTGCGAGCAAAGCTGTATGAGCTGGAGGTGCAGAAGCGCAATGTTGAGCGCGACGCGCTGGAGGCGACCAAGTCGGATATCGGCTGGGGCAGTCAGATCCGCAACTACGTGCTCGACCAGAGTCGGATCAAGGATCTGCGCACTGGGATTGAGCGCACCGATACGCAAAAGGTGCTGGACGGCGATATCGACGAATTCATCGAGGCCAGCCTGAAATCCGGCCTTCAGGCCGGCGCCAAACGCATCGACGCCTGATCCGCCTGCGCCAACCCATCGCTGCAACTATTTCTGGATTTGACCATGACGGCCAACAACCCCGCTTCCGACTCGACGACGCCATCACCTGCTGCTCCTGTTGTGGTCGACGAAAACAAGTTGATTGCCGAGCGACGTGAAAAGCTGCGCGGGTTGCGTGTGCAGGGCAATGCCTATCCGAATGATTTCCGCATCGACGCGTTTGCCGGCGACTTGCAGGCTGAGTATGCCGATGTCGACGTCTTCAATGCCGAAGCAATGGCCGGACTCGCGCGTCGGGTTTGCGTCGCCGGCCGAATGCTTGCGCGCCGCATCATGGGCAAGGCCAGCTTCGTGCAGATCCAGGACATGAGCGGCCAGATCCAGTTGTTCCTGCAAGGCTCGACCCTGGCCGAGACCTACGAAGCCTTCAAGGGTTGGGACACCGGCGACATTGTCGGTGCCGAAGGTGAACTGATGCGCACGCGCACCGGCGAATTGTCGATCAAGGTCGATGGCCTGCGCCTGCTGACCAAGGCGCTGCGACCCTTGCCGGACAAGTGGCATGGTCTGGCCGACATCGAGCAGCGCTATCGCCAGCGCTATGTGGATCTGATTGTCACGCCGGAATCACGCAATGCATTCGCCCTGCGTTCGCGTGCGATCGGTTTCATGCGCCAGTGGCTCGAATCCGAGCCGCGGCGGTTCATGGAAGTCGAGACGCCGATGATGCACATCATTCCGGGCGGCGCGACCGCGCGACCGTTCGTGACCCATCACAATGCGCTCGGTCTTGATCTCTACCTGCGCGTCGCACCCGAGCTTTACCTCAAGCGGCTGGTAGTTGGCGGCTTCGAGCGCGTCTACGAGATCAACAGGAATTTCCGCAACGAGGGTGTCTCGACCCGGCATAACCCCGAATTCACGATGCTCGAGTTGTACCAGGCCTATGCGAGTTACCACGAGATCATGGATCTGACCGAAGCGCTGTTGCGTGAAACCGCAGCGGCCACACGCGGTCGCACGGCGCTGAGCTGGGAGGGCAGGGACATTGATCTGGGTCCCGCATTCCGCCGTTGGCGCATGGACGACGCTGTGCTTGAGCACAATGCCGAGATCAAGCGGGCAGATCTGCGCGATCGCGAAACCATGGCCGCCCACTGTGCGCGCCTGAAGATCAACGTGAAGCCCGGTTACGGCTGGGGCAAGCTCCTGCTGGAGATCTTCGAAGCGACCGTCGAGGCCAGACTTGTCCAACCGACCTTCATCACCGCGCATCCGGTCGAAGTTTCTCCACTGGCGCGCGAAAGTGACACCGAGCCGGGTCTGACCGACCGCTTCGAGCTCTTCATCGGCGGCAAGGAAATCGCCAACGGCTTTTCCGAGCTCAATGATCCGGAAGACCAGGCCGCCCGCTTTCAGGCCCAGGTCGACGCACTGGACGCCGGTGACGATGAGGCCATGCATTTCGATGCCGACTACATCCGCGCACTTGAATATGGCCTGCCGCCCACCGGCGGGCTGGGCATCGGCATCGATCGCTTCGTCATGCTGCTGGCCGATGTCGCCTCGATCCGCGATGTCCTGCTGTTCCCATACATGCGCCCGCAGGCCTGAGTGCGCTGGCCCGGGTCGGAAATCGGCGGCGCGATGCGGTCGGTCGTACCCGTTGCGGTCACGAAATCGGGCCAGAGTGTTGCAATGGATGTGATAGCCTTTCTGGCGTGAATCCGGGAGCGACTTTTCGGGTTTTTGCGAGCCCCCGACATGCTTGCGCCATGCTGGGCATGGGGATCGCCTGACCGACAGCTGATGTGGTTGGATCCGCCGGAGCAAGTGCGATGAATGTGATGATTGTCGATGACCAACCTTCCGCACGAACGATGCTTCGCCACATCGTCGAGGGCGTCGGGCCGGTCATCCGGGTCTCCGAATTCGGCAATCCGGTCGATGCCTTGCACTGGTCCGACTCCAACCCGACTGATCTGCTTCTGCTCGATTACCGCATGCCGGAAATGGATGGGCTCGAGTTCACCCGGCGATTCCGCCGCCCCACATCCCGGCGCGATATTCCGATCATCCTGATCAGCGTGGTCGGAGACGAGCCCGTGCGTCAGGCGGCGCTTGATGCCGGCGTCACCGATTTCCTGGTCAAGCCGGTTCGTCCGCGCGAGCTGCGCTCGCGCTGCAGGAACCTGCTGCAGATGCGTCGCCAGGGTGAGGCGGTCAAGGATCACGCCCGCGTGCTTGAGCTGAAACTGGCCGAGGGCCTGCAGGAGATCGAGCAGCGCGAGACGGAAATCCTGTTTCGCTTGGCCAAGGCCATCGAATACCGGGACTATGGCGCCAGCGCCCACCTTGTGCGCATGGCGCGCTATTGCGAATTGATCGCCCAAGGCCTTCAGATTGGCGAAGATCAGGTGCGCCTGCTCGTGCGTGCGGCGCCCTTGCATGACATCGGAAAGATCGGCATTCCGGATTCTGTGCTGCTCAAGGCAGGCGCGCTGAGCGATGAGGAAATGGCCGTCATGCGCAAGCATTCCCTGATCGGTTACGAAATTCTGCGCGACAGTCGCAGTCCGATCGTCCAGGCCGGTGCACAGATTGCCTTGCGCCATCATGAACGCCTCGATGGAAGTGGTTATCCCGATGGGCTCAAGGGCGAGCAGATCCCGCTGTTTTCACGCATCGCCGCGATAGCCGATGTGTTCGACGCGCTGACCTCGGAAAGGCCGTACAAGCGGGTCTGGACCATCGAGGATGCGTTCGCTTACCTGCAGCAGCATGCCGGCGTCCTCTTTGATCATGCAGGCGTCCAGGTGTTGCTCGCCAATGAGGAAAAGGTCAGGGCCATCCGGGATGAAAAGCTCTTGAATTCGCCGGCCGGATTCTGAGCGGGGCCACGAACCTGTATTTTCTGTGGCCGACGAGGAACCCTCGCGTTGCCGCGAATCGCCGAGCTCCGTGGAATCGAAAAGGGTGCTCAACCGGTTGAGTGGCGCGGAGATTTTTACCCTGTTGGCCCGGATCGTGCTTGGAAAATGGGTATCGATGTCACGATCCCGCCTGATGCAAGGCCGGGGTTTGTTCCTGGTCGCCTTTCGGGCATTGCCGGTTGAGGCGATACGCTGGCCGGTCGGGTAAAGTCCGGCAGGCTGTGAAAGAGGGGGATGAATGGAATTTGATGGTTCGGGACAGTATCTGCGTCACGCCCGAATGTCGATACGCTCGATCGTATTGATCAGCATGGGGCCGTTATCGTGGATCACCGAGGTCGAGAATATCTCGGCAACCGGCTTGCTTGCGCGTCGTCCGGAGGAGTGGTGTGCGGGTGCGGGCGAGCGCTGCGTGCTTGATCTGCTAGTCGGTGACGATCTGCATATCCACCTCGAAGCGATCGTGGCCCGACTCACTGCCGATTGTGTCGGGCTGGCCTATACCAGCATCCCCGCGGACAAGGAGCATGCCTTGTGGGGTCTGCTCGGTCACTATGCCGATCACCTCGATCGTCCCGGCGTCTCCACCGAGAACGATTGATTCAGTCACGCTTGACCTCGGCGTCACGCAATTCGCGGCGCAGGATCTTGCCGACATTCGATTTCGGCAGCGAATCGCGAAATTCGATATGGCGCGGTTGCTTGTATCCGGTCAACTCGGCGCGACAATGTGCGCGCACGGCGGCTTCGGTCAGGGCGGGATCCTTCCTGACGATCACGAGCTTGACCGCCTCGCCTGATTTGTCATCGGGCACGCCGATTGCGGCGACTTCCAGAACGCCCGGCATCAAGGCGACGACATCTTCGATCTCGTTTGGGTAGACGTTGAAGCCGGACACCAGGATCATGTCCTTCTTTCGATCGACGATGTAGAAGAAGCCCTTCTCGTCCATCCGCGCAATGTCGCCGGTATGCAACCAGCCATTGGCATCGATGATCTTGGCGGTCTCTTCGGGACGGTTCCAGTAGCCCTTCATGACCTGGGGGCCGCGCACACACAGTTCGCCTATTTCGCCGACCGGCAATGGCTGGCCTTCATCGGTCTGGATACAAACCTCGGTCGAAGAAACCGGTAGACCGATCGAGCCGTTGTATTCGGCAAGGTCGAGCGGATTGATGCAAACCGCGGGTGATGTTTCGGTGAGTCCATAGGCTTCCGAAAGGGTGCAGCCGGTGACCTTTTTCCAGCGTTCGGCAACCGCGCGCTGGACAGCCATGCCGCCGCCAAGGGTCATGCGCAGGCTCGAGAAATCGAGCTTGTCGAAACCCGGGGTATTCAGCAGGCCGTTGAAGAGCGTGTTCACGCCAGTGATTCCGGTGTAGCGGATGCGCCCAAGTTCGGCCACGAAACCGGGCATGTCACGCGGATTCGTGATCAGGTGATTGTGCCCGCCAAGCTTCATGAAAGTCAGGCAGTTCGCGGTCAAGGCAAAAATGTGATAAAGCGGCAGAGCCGTTATGATGACCTCTTCGCCTTCGCGCATGCCGGTGCCGATCCAGGCGCTGGCTTGCTGCATGTTGGCGATCAGGTTGCGATGGGTCAGCATGGCGCCTTTGGCTACACCAGTGGTGCCGCCGGTGTACTGCAGGAAGGCAATGTCGCCAGCTGAAATATCCGCTTTCTGCGTCTTCTTTCCCTGGCCGCGGCGCAAGGCGTCATTGAATCGGATCGCTCCTTCTATCGAAAAGGCAGGCACCAACTTTTTCACATGGCGCACGACAAAGTTGGTGATCATGGCCTTGGGGAATCCGAGCATGTCGCCCAAGCCGGTCGTGATCACTTGCATCGGTTGGGTCTGCCCCAAGACGCTGGCCACGGTATGCGCAAAGTTGTCGAGCACAACGATCGCCTTGGCGCCCGAATCCTCGAGCTGATGCTTGAGCTCGCGCGCGGTGTACATCGGATTGGTATTGACCACGGTCAGGCCAGCGCGCAATGCGCCGGCGATGGCGACCGGATATTGCAACACGTTCGGCATCATCATCGCGATGCGGTCGCCCTTGACGAGCTTGAGGTCATGCACGAGAAAACTGGCAAACTGCTGGCTCAGGTCATCGAGCTCGCCGTAGCTGATCGTTTTGCCCATGTTGGTATAGGCTGGCCGATGTCGGAACTTGTCGAAACAATTGTCGAGCAGGGCCACGATCGACGGGAACTCGTCGAGATCGATTTCGGCCGGGACGCCCTTCGGATAATGGGCCAGCCAGGGCCGGTTGCTGCTCTCAGACATGATTCGCTCCCTTTCTGCCGCTATCGTGACGGATGATTCCGTGGCAACTCTCGCACAGTCTCGATTGCACCACACGCCGCGAAGGCACAGCAAGGCACGCTGCAGCGACGACGGCGTCAGGAAGCCCAATGACGAACCGAGCCCGAGCGGAGACTCGAATGAATCACCGGCATGATCGAACTCGCCTTGTCAGCACACAAATTCACCCGAAGGCCGGCTGGCGCGCGCTGCCGCTGGTGTTGCTCCTCCTCCTCGGTGCCTGTTCTCGCCCGTCGGATGAAGAGCAGATCCGTGCCGCGATCAGCCAGATGCAACAGGCCATCGAAGCCGGCAAACCGGCGGACTTCATGCGCCATGTCGCCGATGATTTCACCGGTGACAACGGCGCCCTCGACAAACAGGGCCTGCACAATCTGCTGCGCGCGCAGGTGCTGACCCATGCCCGAATTGGCATCAGCCTCGTGTCGCAGGATGTCGAACTGCAAGGTGACCGGGCGACGGTCAAGGTCGCCGTGACGATGACCGGCGGCAGCGGTCGCTGGCTGCCCGAGCGCGGGTCGATGCAGCAGATCGAAAGTGGTTGGCGTCGCCAGGATGGCGATTGGCTATGCTTCAACGCGCAGTGGCAACGCAGTCTCTGATTGAGCGCGCGCCGGGAATGAAGCCCCGCGCCGCTCATTCAATCCGGGCGTCAAGCGGCCTTGCCGGATTTGGCCAACTGGCGCAGCACGTAGGGCAGGATGCCGCCGTGACGGAAGAACTCGCGTTCCTTCGGCGTCGCCAGCAGGACATCGACCTTGAACTCCTTGCGGCTGCCATCCTTGGCCGTGGCGACAACCTGCGCTTCATGTGCGGAACCACCCTCAAGCCCCGTCATCTGAAATACTTCGAGACCAGTCAGACCCAGCGAGGCTGCGCTTTCGCCGGACTTGAACTGGCACGGCAGCACGCCCATGCCGACCAGGTTCGAGCGATGGATGCGTTCGAAGCTCTGCGCGATCACGGCCTTGACGCCCAGCAGGAGGGTGCCCTTGGCCGCCCAGTCGCGTGAGGAGCCGCTGCCGTACTCCTTGCCGGCGATGACAATCAGCGGCGTGCCTTCTTCCCTGTAGCGCATCGCGGCGTCATAGATCGTCATCTGCTCGCCGTCCGGCAGGTGACGGGTGAAACCACCTTCGACGCCATCCAGCATCTGGTTGCGGATGCGGATATTGGCGAAGGTGCCGCGCACCATCACATCGTCGTTGCCGCGTCGCGAGCCATAGGAATTGAAATGCTCGACGGTCACCCCGCGATTGATCAGGTACTGGCCAGCGGGTGAGTTTTTCCTGATGTTGCCGGCAGGCGAGATATGGTCGGTGGTGATCGAATCGCCGAACAGGCCGAGACAGCGCGCCGAGTGGATGTCCGCGAACGGGGTCAGCTCCATGGTCATGCCGTCGAAGTAGGGCGGATTCTTGATGTAGGTGGAATCGCCGTCCCATTCGAAGAGCTTGCCCTCGGGCGAACGGATCGCATTCCAGCGGCTGTCGCCCTTGAACACCTCGGCATAGTTGGACTTGAACATCTCCGCGCTGACCGTGCTCGCGATCAAGGCGCTGATTTCGGCATTGCTCGGCCAGATATCCTTGAGGAAGACCGGTTTGCCATCGCTGCCGGTACCCAGCGGTTCGCTGGCAAGATCGATGTTGATCGTGCCGGCGATGGCAAAGGCGACTACCAGGGGTGGCGAGGCCAGATAGTTCATCTTGACCTCGGGGTGGATGCGCCCCTCGAAATTGCGATTGCCGGAAAGCACGGCCGCGACGGCCAGATCGCCGGCCAGGATGGCTGCACTGACGGCAGTATCGAGGGGGCCGGAGTTGCCAATGCAGGTGGTGCAACCGTATCCGACCAGATAGAAACCGAGCTTTTCCAGTTCGTCGAGCAGCCCCGCCTTCTTCAGATAATCGGTGACCACCAGCGAACCCGGGGCCAGTGAGGTCTTCACCCAGGGCTGGCGCTGCAGGCCCTTGGCCGCCGCATTGCGTGCGAGCAGGCCGGCGCCGAGCATGACCGCCGGGTTGGAGGTGTTGGTACAGGAGGTGATGGCGGCAATGACCACGGCACCGTCGCGCACGCTCGCCGGCATCACGTCCGGGTGCGATCCGGAGCCATGCTCCCAGGCGCTCTCGTCGTGGCCGACCGCCGTGCTGCCGCCTTCGTTCTTGAACCGCGCGACTGCCTCGGTCTTTGGTGGGCGGCCTGCATTCAGCAATTTCACCGCGTCTGCATAGCTGGTGCGCATGTCCGAGAGCAGAACCCGATCCTGTGGACGCTTCGGCCCCGCCAGCGACGGCCGCACGCTGCCCATGTCGAGTTCGAGGGTCGAGGAGAACACCGCCGGTGGGGTGGAATCGTCGTGCCAGAGTCCCTGAGCCTTGGCGTAGGCCTCAACCAGGGCGATCTGCTCTTCACTGCGTCCGGACAGGCGCAGGTAGCGAATCGATTCCGCATCGATCGGGAAGATCGCGCAGGTGGCGCCGTATTCCGGCGACATGTTGCCGATGGTCGCGCGGTCGGCCAGCGGCAGATGCTTGAGGCCCTCGCCGTGGAATTCGACGAACTTGCCGACCACGCCGTGCTTGCGCAGCATCTGGGTGACCGTCAGCACCAGATCGGTGGCGGTTGCGCCTTCGGGCAGGCGACCGCTCAGGCGGAAGCCGACCACCTGCGGAATCAGCATCGAGGAAGCCTGGCCAAGCATCGCGGCTTCGGCTTCGATGCCGCCCACGCCCCAGCCGAGCACGCCGAGTCCGTTGACCATGGTGGTATGCGAATCGGTGCCGAACACGGTATCCGGATAGGCCCATTCCTCGCCGTCGATCTGGCTGGTCATGACCACTCGCGACAGGTGTTCGAGATTGACCTGATGGACGATGCCGGTGCGTGGCGGCACGACCTTGAAATTGTTCAGTGCCTTCTGGCCCCAGCGCAGGAAGGAATAACGCTCCTGGTTGCGCTCGAACTCGATTTCGACGTTCTTCTCGATCGCATCGCTGGAGCCGAACACGTCAACTTGCACGGAATGGTCAATTACCAGCTCGACCGGAGCGAGCGGATTGATCAGGCTGGGGTCGCCGCCGAGGGCGACCATCGCGTCGCGCATGGCGGCCAGGTCGACAACGCATGGCACGCCGGTGAAATCCTGCAGCACGACGCGTGCCGGCATGAAGGCGATTTCGGTGTCGGGTTCGGCGCCCGGCTGCCACTCGGCGACCGCCGTGATGCTCTTGTCGGTCACATCGATGCCGTCTTCGAGGCGCAGCAGGTTTTCCAGCAGGATCTTCATCGAGTAGGGCAACTTGTGCAGATCGAAACGCTGACCCAGCTTGGCCAGACTCGCGTAGCGGTAGGATTTGCCATTGACCTCCAGGGTGTCGTGGGTCGCGAAGCTGTCATTCATGGCGAATCTCCTGGCATGGGTTGGAATGGGGGTGTGAGCTGCATGAGTCGCCGCACATGCTAGCGCGGGGCGTCGAACCGGCACACGTATCGCCCGCTGCACATGGGGGCAAAGTCGCCACGGTACAAGCACGCCGGGTCGGGAAGGAGGAGGTGCCAGCGTTGCGACTGCGGCCCTGAAACGGCTAAAATTAACGGCTTGCGGGCAACGGCCAGAGACTATGCCCGTCCTTGCGCGTTGCTGTTTCCAGTTCCTGCGTTGTTGTTGCGATGACTTCGATCGAGCAGCGATGCTTGTTGTTCGCCTGTCCCACGGAATCTTCCCATGCTGACCGCCTATCACCAACATGTTGCCGAGCGCGCCGCGCTGGGTATCCCGCCGCTGCCGCTTTCCGCCGTGCAGACGGCCGAACTGATCGAGTTGCTGAAGCGTCCGGGCGGCAACGATGGTGCGCTTTTGCTCGAACTGATCAGTCATCGGGTGCCGGCTGGCGTCGACGATGCGGCGAAGGTCAAGGCTTCGTTCCTGGCCGCGCTCGCGTTCGGTACCGTGAGCAGCCCATTGATTTCGCCCGAACGGGCGACCGAATTGCTTGGCACCATGCTGGGTGGCTACAACATCCATCCGCTGGTCGACTTGCTCGATCATCCGGGCCTGGCAGGCGTGGCCGCTGAAGCGCTGAAGAAAACCCTGCTGATGTTCGATGCCTTCCACGATGTCAAGGACAAGGCCGACAAGGGCAATGTCCACGCGCAGGGCGTCCTGCAAAGCTGGGCCGACGCCGAGTGGTTCACCAGCCGGCCGCAAGTGCCCGAGTCGCTCACCATCACGGTGTTCAAGGTCAGCGGCGAAACCAATACCGATGATCTGTCGCCGGCGCCGGATGCGACCACGCGACCGGATATCCCGATGCACGCGCTGGCCATGCTCAAGAACAAGCGTGAGGGCATCACCCCGGAAGAAGACGGCAAGCGCGGTCCGGTCGCCTTCATCGAATCACTGAAGGACAAGGGCCATCTGGTCGCCTATGTCGGCGATGTGGTCGGCACGGGTTCGAGCCGCAAATCGGCGACCAACTCGGTGCTCTGGTTTACCGGCGAGGATATTCCGTTCATCCCGAACAAGCGTTTTGGCGGCGTCTGCCTCGGCAACAAGATCGCGCCGATCTTCTACAACACGATGGAAGATGCCGGTGCGCTGCCGATCGAACTCGATGTCAGTGAGATGAACATGGGCGACGTCGTCGAACTGCGCCCGTATGACGGCAAGGCGCTCAAGGACGGCAAGGTCATTGCCGAATTCCAGCTCAAGTCCGACGTGCTGTTTGATGAAGTGCGCGCCGGTGGGCGTATCCCGCTGATCATCGGTCGCGGCCTGACCGCACGGGCCCGTGAGGCGCTGGGCTTGCCGCTTTCGAACCTGTTCCGCCTGCCCGAAAACCCGGCCAGCAGCAGCAAGGGCTTCACCCTGGCGCAGAAGATGGTTGGCCGCGCCTGTGGTTTGCCGGAAGGCGAGGGCATCCGCCCAGGAACCTACTGCGAACCGCGCATGACCTCGGTCGGCTCGCAGGACACCACCGGACCGATGACCCGCGACGAGCTCAAGGATCTGGCCTGCCTCGGTTTCAGTGCCGATCTGGTCATGCAGTCGTTCTGTCACACGGCCGCCTATCCGAAGCCGATCGACGTCAAGATGCATCACGATCTTCCCGAGTTCATCAGCACGCGCGGCGGCATTCCGCTGCGACCGGGCGACGGCATCATTCATTCCTGGCTCAACCGCATGCTGCTGCCGGATACGGTCGGCACCGGCGGCGATTCGCATACGCGCTTTCCGATCGGGATTTCGTTCCCGGCTGGTTCGGGCCTGGTCGCGTTTGCCGCGGCGACCGGCGTCATGCCGCTCGACATGCCGGAATCCGTGCTGGTTCGCTTCAAGGGCGAACTGGAACCTGGCGTCACCCTGCGCGATCTGGTCAACGCGATTCCGTTGTATGCGATCAAGGCTGGTCTGCTGAACGTCGAGAAGAAGGGCAAGAAAAACATTTTCTCCGGTCGCATCCTCGAAATCGAAGGCCTGCCGAATCTCAAGGTAGAACAAGCCTTTGAACTGTCCGACGCCTCGGCCGAACGTTCCGCCGCGGGCTGTACGGTGCATCTGGACAAGGCGCCGATCATCGAATACATCACCAGCAATATCGTCATGCTCAAGTGGATGATCGCCCAGGGCTACAAGGATGTGCGCAGCATCACGCGCCGGATCAAGGCAATGGAGGCATGGCTGGCCGACCCGAAGCTGATGGCGCCCGACGCCGATGCCGAATACGCCGCGGTGATCGAGATCGATCTTGCCGACGTGCATGAGCCGATTGTCGCCTGCCCGAACGATCCGGATGACGTGAAGACGCTTTCCGATGTGGCCGGTGCGGTCATCGATGAGGTCTTCATCGGTTCGTGCATGACCAATATCGGCCATTTCCGTGCAGCCTCGAAACTGCTCGAAGGCAAGCGTGATATTCCGACCAAGCTGTGGGTCGCGCCGCCAACCAAGATGGACGCCGCCGAACTGACCAAGGAAGGCCACTACGGCACTTTCGGCACCGCCGGTGCGCGCATGGAAATGCCGGGATGTTCACTGTGCATGGGCAACCAGGCCCAGGTGCGCGAAGGCGCCACGGTGTTCTCGACCAGCACGCGCAATTTCCCGAATCGACTTGGCAAGAATGCCAACGTTTATCTGGGATCGGCGGAACTGGCAGCGATCTGCTCGCGGCTCGGGCGCATCCCGACCAAGCAGGAATACATGGTCGATATGGGGGTGCTCAAGGCGAACAGTGAGCAAATCTATCGCTACATGAACTTTGACCAGATCGACGAGTTCAACCAGAGCGCCGCCAGCGTAACTGTCTGAACAGGCGTTTGGCGGACAATGGAATCGGCATGGGCGGGGCGGCGTTGCGCCGCAAACAAGCAATCGACCGCCCATTCCCATAGAGTGCAGGTTCAGGGTTGCGATCCGGCACAGCGACGATCGATGTCAACCGCGTTCGGCATTGCGACAAGGGAAGAGTGCGAGGCGTGATGTCGTTGGTTCAGAAAAATCAGGGCAACGAGGCGATCGAATCCAGCGACGGATTCGTGCGCGACTTGCTGCATGTGTCGGAAATGTCGACCCTTGCCGAACTCGCGGCGGGTGAGGCAAACCGGCGTTTCGGAATTCCGGCGTTGGCCTTGTCCTGGAATACCGAACGCATCCATGTGGATGGGAGCAGCGACGGGCAGGGCTCTCACCCGCCGGGGAATTTCGACGGATCCGACGTGCGGCGTGCTGCATTGTTCAGTGCCGCAAATGGCATGCGTGCCGAACTCGCCTGGAAGACGGCCGAGCGCGGCCCCCGCAATGACGACGAGTGGGAAGGGTTCCTGCGTGATCTGGCCGTGGTCGCCGAGCGCATCCTGCAACGTGATTCGCTTGCCCAATCCGTCCACCGACTGGAGCGTGCCGAGCATGTCCAACGCGCCCTGTTCGCGATTGCCAACATGGCCAGCTCCGATCTCAACATGCCCGACATGCTCAGGGACATCCATGAGATTGTCGGTTGGCTCATGTACGCCGAGAATTTCTTCATTGCCTTGTATGAACCAGAGCGCGACAGTCTTCGCTTTCTGTATTTTGTCGATACGGTTGATCAGGATACCTTCAGTCCTGATCACGAAATCACGGCCAGCGAGATTCCGAACAGTCTGACTCTGGCGATGATCCGTAGCGGCGAATCCCAGATGGGGCCGTCGAAACAGATCCAGGCCCGATTGGGGCTCAAGGATGGAGGTAACATCGGCCCCGATTCCGAGGACTGGCTTGGGGTGCCGATGATCGGTGCCGCTGCGGCCATTCGAGGCGCGATCATCGTGCAGAGCTACATTGCCGATGTGCGCTACACCGAGGAGGATCGGGCCATCCTCAATTACGTCGCCCAGCACATTCTGACCGCGCTCGAACGCAAGCAGGCGAAGACCGATCTCGAGATCCGCGTTGCCGAGCGCACCAGCGAACTAGCCACCGCGATAGAAGAGTTGCAGCAGGAGGTTGCCGAGCGCAAGCGCGGCGAGCGGTTGCAGCGTGCCTTGTTCGATATTGCCGAATGTGCGGCCGCTGCCGATTCGCTGGCGGATTTCTATGCCAGTGTCCATGGCATTGTCGGCGGCCTGCTCAATGCGCGAAATTTCTACATCGCGCTGATCACCGCAGCGGGCGATGAGCTCGAATTTCCGTACTCGGTTGATGAGATCAATCCGGTACGCCCGCGTCGCCCGATTGCCAATGGCATGACCGAATACGTTTTGCGCACGGGTCGGGCCCTGCTTGCCGATCGGGCGAAGCTCGATGAACTGATCGGCGCGGGCAACGTGCAGCGTTTCGGCACCCGGGCCAGTTACTGGCTCGGCGTTCCCTTGATCTGCGACGATGCCGCCGTGGGTGTCGTCGCCGTGCAGAGCTATTCGGCCGATGCCCCATTCACCGAACGTGATCAGGAACTGCTGACCTTCGTTGCCTATCACATCGCCAATGGCCTGGAGCGAAAGCGCGCGCAGGAATCGCTGGTTCACGACAACGCCAAGCTTGAGGCAAGGGTCACCGAACGCACCCGCGAACTCGCCCTCGCCAATCGTGATCTGACCAGCCAGATCATCGAGCGCGAACGCATCGAAGCGCGCCTGACCCATGAGGCTTTCCACGATACATTGACCGGCCTGCCCAATCGCGCCCTGCTCCTGCAGCGACTGGGAACGGCCATGCAACGCTTCCAGCAGAGTCACGAGAACGGCTACGCCGTGCTGTTTCTCGATCTCGATCGATTCAAGGTGGTCAACGACAGCGTTGGTCATCTGGTCGGCGACGAGATGCTCAAGCAGGCGGCCCTGCGCCTTGCCAGCGCTTGCGCACCGTTCATGGTCGCTCGCCTCGGCGGTGACGAGTTTGCCGTCCTCGTCGACAGCCTGCCGGATCCCGCATTGGCGACAACCGTTGCCCAGCGCCTGATCGATTCGCTGAAAGATCCGATTCGCGTGGCCAACAAGGAGATGTTCACCTCGGCGAGTGTCGGCATTGCCTACGCGGATGCGCAGTACACGCGAACCGAGGAATTGTTGCGCGATGCCGATACCGCGATGTATCGCGCCAAGGCCCGCGGGCGCCAGTGCTACGAGATTTTTGACGAGAATCTTCGTGCCCAGGCGATGTGTGCGCTCGATCTCGAGAGCGATCTTCGTCACGCCCTGGGCAGACGGGAGTTCGAGCCTTATTTCCAATCAATCGTATCGCTGCGTGATGGTGCGGTGCTCGGATACGAAGCCCTGCTGCGCTGGAATCATCCGCAGCGTGGCCTGCTCCTGCCTGCGGATTTTCTTGCCGCCGCGGAGGAGAACGGCTGCATCGAGGAAATTGACTGGCAGATGTTCGCGATGGCCTGCGAGCACGCGCGACGCTTGCCGGATTCCACCTATGTCTCGATCAACGTGTCGGCGCGACGACTGCGCGTTCCGGATTTTGACGAGGTCGCATTGCGCACGATCGAAAGCAGCGGCTTGCCGCCACATCGGGTTCGGCTCGAAGTAACCGAGGGTGTCTTGCTCGATCAGCCTGAGCAGATGCGCAATATCCTGTTGCGCTTGCGCAAGGCCGGCGTACTCGTCCAGCTTGACGATTTTGGGACTGGTTATTCCTCGTTGAGCTATTTGCATCGATTCCCGATCCATTCGCTGAAGATCGATCGCTCCTTCATATCCGACCTCGCCGAGAAAAGCAGTAGCTCAGCGGTGGTGAAGGCAATCATCGCGCTCGCGGCCTCGCTCGAGGTCGAGGTCATCGGAGAGGGCATTGAGACCACGCAACAACGTGAAGCCCTGATCGAAATGGGCTGTGCGATCGGCCAGGGTTTCCTGTTTTCGCGGCCGCTGCCAATCGATCAGGTTCGTTGACCGCCGACGTTTCGCTCAGGGGCCCCTCATGTGCCATCCCCCGGCTGCCCGGATCCGGATCTCGGGATCCTGGCGAGCGCGGCGTCTGCGGGATGGGTGATTGACGCGGTAGAATCGATGTTTTCCGCAGCAAGTCGAACTCCGCCATGAACATCCCCGCCCAGAGAGTCGCCGAGAGCGAAACCAGCCCGGAAAGGGCGCCGTTGCGTTTCGTCACCGCCGCCAGCCTGTTCGATGGCCACGACGCGGCGATCAACATCATGCGCCGGATCATCCAGGCGCAGGGCGCCGAAGTGATCCACCTCGGCCACAACCGCTCCGTAGAAGATGTCGTCCGCGCTGCGCTGCAGGAAGATGCCGACGCGATCGCGATGTCGTCCTATCAGGGTGGTCATGTCGAGTACTTCAAGTACATGATCGACATGCTCAAGGAGCGCGGCGCCAGCCATATCCGCGTGTTCGGTGGCGGCGGCGGCACCATCACTCCGGAGGAAATCCGCGAGCTCGAGGACTACGGCGTCGAGCGCATCTATCACCCCAACGATGGCATGAAGCTGGGCTTGGTCGAGATGATCGAGGATGTTGTCGAGCGCGCAGCGCGTGCGCGGGAATCGAGAACAGGGAATAGGGAATCGCAAAAGCTGGCAAACGTTGATATCAACGACGAGATCAGCATCGGACGTGTGCTCAGCGCGCTTGAGAACGGCGATTTCAGCGAAACCGAACTGGTGAAATTGCGAAAACAGTGGTCGGCGGCTTCTGGCCATTCCCCATTCCCCACTCCCCACTCCCGGCAGACAACTCCAGTCCTCGGCCTCACTGGCACCGGCGGCGCCGGCAAATCCTCGGTGGTCGACGAACTGCTGTTGCGCTTCCTGCACGCGTTTCCCGAAATGCGCATCGCCGTGCTTGCGGTCGATCCGACGCGCCGCCGCTCCGGTGGTGCATTGCTCGGTGATCGCATCCGCATGAATTCCCTGCGCAGCCATCGCGTCTACATGCGCTCGATGGCCACCCGTCGCCAGCACGCGTCGACCAACATCGTGCTGCACGACTGCATCGATTTCCTGAAGAGCCAGCCCTACGACCTGGTCATCATTGAAACTGCAGGCATCGGCCAGAGCGATTCGCAGATTGTCGACCTGGTCGATTTCCCCGCCTACGTGATGACCAGCGATTACGGTGCCGCCAGCCAGCTCGAGAAGATCGACATGATCGATTTCGCCGAGCTGATCGTGCTCAACAAGTTCGACAAGCGCGGCGCCGAAGACGCCCTGCGCGACGTGCGCAAGCAGTGGAAGCGCAACCGCACCGCGTTCAACGTCAAGGACGAGGACGTGCCCGCCTATCCGACCATCGCCAGCCAGTTCAATGACCCGGGCATTACCTGGATGTTTGTGAATTTGTGCCGTTTGATGCGTGAAAAGCTCCATCTCGGCAACGGCGCAGGAACTCCCGTGGGAGCGGCTTCAGCCGCGATGCTCTCCTCGCAAGATAGTACAGGCATCGCGGCTGAAGCCACTCCCACGAAATTCGCGAAATCCGGAATCAACTGGCGTCCCAACCTGGACACTACACTCAAATCCCCGCGCGCCACTGTGCTGATTCCGGGTGCGCGCGTGCGCTACCTCGCCGAGATCGCCGAGCAGGGCCGATCCATCAACAAGGGCATCGAGACCCAGGCCGAGTTTGCCAGCAAGGCGCAGCATTACTACGAATCGCTGAAGGAACTCGGCGATGACAAGTTGCCCAAACCCCTCGATCTGTATCCATCCAGCGACACATCACAAGCTACCGCTCTCGCAGGAGCCCGTTCAGGGGCGAGCGTGTCTGCCTCGAAAACCATCGCCCATGAAGGGGCTCCTACAGAACATTCGCAAGTCGACCGCTCAATGCTTCTCCTGCGTCAGCGCTACAACGCCGCTATCGGCGAACTCAGCAAGGAAGCGATCAAGCAACTGCGCAACTGGCCCGCACTCTTCAAATCGGTCACTACCGAATTCAACGAATACAAGGTGCGCGACAAGGTCATCCGAGTCGAAAACTACCGCGATTCGATGAGCCACCAGAAAATCCCCAAGGTCTCGCCACCCAAGTCAAAGGACTGGGGCGAGTTGCTCACCTTCCTCGGCAAGGAAAACCTGCCCGGCCATTACCCCTATACCGGCGGGGTCTATCCGTACCGCCGCAGCGGCGAAGACCCCACGCGCATGTTCGCCGGCGAAGGTACGCCCGAGCGCACCAATCGCCGCTTCCATTACCTGAGCCAGGGCGGTGCCGCCACGCGCCTGTCGACCGCGTTCGACTCGGTCACCCTGTACGGCGAAGATCCGGCGCCACGTCCGGACATCTTCGGCAAGATCGGCAACTCCGGCGTCAATATCGCCACTCTCGATGACATGAAGAAGCTCTACTCCGGCTTCGACCTCAGCGCGCCAACGACATCGGTATCGATGACCATCAACGGCCCGGCGCCGATGATCCTGGCGATGTTCATGAACACCGCCATCGACCAGAACGTCGAGAAATACCTGCGCGAGGACGACGCGCGCTGGGCCGCGGCGCAGAAGAAGATCGACAAGCTCTACGCAGGCCGCGAACGCCCGCGATACCTCGGCGAGCTGCCCAAGGGCAACGAAGGCCTGGGTCTCGCCCTGCTCGGCGTCTGCGGTGATGATCTGATCGATGCCGAAACCTACGCGCGGATCAAGACCGAAACCCTGACCAAGGTGCGCGGCACCGTGCAGGCCGACATCTTCAAGGAGGATCAGGCGCAGAACACCTGCATCTTCTCGACCGAATTCGCCTTGCGCATGATGGGCGACATCCAGCAGTACTTCGTCGACAACGGCGTGCGCAACTTCTACTCGGTCTCGATCAGCGGATACCACATCGCCGAAGCCGGGGCCAACCCGATCAGCCAGCTTGCCTTCACCCTGAGCAACGGCTTCACCATCGTCGAGTACTACCTCGCCCGCGGCATGAGCGTGGATGATTTCGCGCCGAACCTGAGCTTCTTCTTCTCCAACGGCATGGATCCGGAGTACACCGTCATTGGCCGCGTCGCCCGGCGCATCTGGGCCCGTGCCATGCGCGAGCGCTACGGCGCCAGCAGCCGCAGCCAGATGATGAAGTACCACATCCAGACTTCCGGCCGGTCACTGCACGCGCAGGAAATACAGTTCAACGACATCCGCACCACACTGCAGGCGATGTACGCGTTGTTCGACAACTGCAACTCATTGCACACCAACGCCTATGACGAAGCGATCACCACGCCCACCGAGGAGAGCGTGCGCCGCGCGGTTGCGATCCAGATGATCATCAACAAGGAACTCGGCCTCAACTTCAACGAGAACCCGTGGCAGGGCAGCTACATCGTCGACACCCTCACCGACCTGGTCGAGGAAGCCGTTTATAAGGAATTCGAGGCGATCAGCGAGCGCGGCGGCGTGCTCGGCGCGATGGACACCATGTACCAGCGCGGCAAGATCCAGGAAGAGTCGATGTACTACGAGCACAAGAAGCACGATGGCTCGCTGCCGCTGATCGGCGTCAACACCTTCCTGCCGAAGGAGCATGCCGGCGAGATCGCCACCGAGATCGAGTTGATCCGCTCGACACCGGAAGAGAAGGGCGCACAGATTGCCAACGTGCTCAGCTATCAGAAAAGCCGCAACGCACTCGCGCCAAGCGGTGAAACTTCGCACGCCCACGCAACCACGTCGGACGAAGACGAAGCCATCGAAATCCACAGCGGCCACGGCCTCGGCTATCTGCAGAACACGGCCCGCGAGCGCAAGAACGTCTTCGAAGCGCTGATGGAAGCGGTCAAGACCCACTCACTCGGCCAGATCAGTCATGCGCTTTATGATGTGGGTGGTGAGTATCGAAGGAATATGTAGGCGGCGAGGCAGAAGCCATGGCATTCCATGTCCGCGAGATATTCAGTGCCCTTTCGGAGGCACGAGTGGACTAAGTCGTTGTCGGCGGCTTTGCCGTGATTGCATGGCTATCTTCGCGCTACCGCTGACCTGGATCTCGTCATCGGCTTGTCACCAGCAAACTGCGAGCGTGCTTTGAAGGCGCTTTCGGGTATCGGCTTTCAGTCGCGGCTTCCAATCGATATCGTGGAGTTTGCCTATCCGGCCAAACGACGCGAGTGGAGCGAAACGAAAAACATGCTCGTCTTTCAGCTTTCGGAGCCCGCCAATCCTCTACGATCGCTCGATCTTTTCATCAAGGAACCGATTGATTTTCCCGCCTTGCTGGGTGACTCAGTCAGCAAGTAGATCGACGGCATTCGTGTACCGGTGGCCAGCATTGAGCACCTGATAGAAATGAAGCAGGCGATCGGCCGCCCCGGGGATCAAGATGACGTCGCCAAACTGCGCATGATTCGAGAGAATGAGTCGGGCGATGGATGAGCAGTCCGATGCGGCCTTCCGCCAAGCCGAGCTCGAAAACCTGCGCGCCTGGGTGAAACTCAGCACCGCTGAGAAAGTGGATTTCTTCGAGGAGATGGTCGAGCTGGCCTATCAGAGCGGAGCGCTTCGACCGGACCGGTTGAAGCTTCGTGATATTTCGTAGCGGACGTTGGGCGAAGTCGGTAGCGTGGTTGTGGCCTTGTTGCGCGCGCAGCGCGGGCGGCTCAATAGGCCGGCGTGCAGTTGGCCTGAAGAGACGAAACCCCGAGGTCTTCTGCCTTTCCCTCAGGTCGGTTGGATGGATTGAGGACCAGACAGCGCGAATTCAAATGTATGATCCGACACGCGCATCGATTCAAGCCGAGGTGGCGCTTCATGACAGGCTATCAGCAGCTCGCCTTCGTCAGTTCAGTGCTGGCCGGTTTCACGTTCGCTTTCTACGGGACGCTGCTTACCGCGCCGGCAAAGCATCGCATCGCCAGCTGGGCCGCTTTTCTGGCTGTCTGCGCGAGTGTTTGCTTCCTGGTCGTCACCTTGGGCTCGACATTCGCGGAAGCAGCACTTTCGCGGTCCAAAACACTGCCGGAAGCGATTCAAGCTCAGCAGGAACCCATTTCAGCGCTATTTCTTCTTGGAATCGTCCTGACGCTCATCAGCTTTGGATTTGGTGGCTGGGTGCGCTCGCACAAACTTGGAATCGCGACCACGTGTGCTGCGGCGATTGGCGTCATCGCCGTCATCTGGGTCATGCGGCCGTTCATACATAAAACCTGATAGGGCATGACGCTCGTGTCGCATGGATCGTTGCTCCGGATTTGCGCGTCGTTACTCGGCCGAGATGACCGGGACACCCGCATTTTCGGGGGCGTGACATGAGAGCAGTGGAATCTCGATTGTCCCGGTCTGCTGCTCCGGTTCCGGCCCTCACACGTTTCCTGGCTTCTTTCCACCGCTGGCTACCTCCTCAGGCGACGCCGAGCTTTCCGCGCTCACCGTCACGGGGCTTCGATAGCTCTTCGGGAGTAAGTAGCTCGGCCAGATCCGTTGCCTCGAGGAACGGCCGGATCTCGATTTCGCTCGGGCACGACATCGGATTGGGGCAGCGCTTTGCCCACGCCACAGCCTCGTCCATGTCCTTGACCTCCCAGATGGAGAAGCCGGCAATCAGCTCGCGGGTTTCGGCGAAGGGCCCGTCGATGACCCGGCGTGCGCCACCATCGATGGTTATGCGCTTTGCCTGGGCGCTGGGCTTGAGGCCGGCACCAGCCACCATCACGCCTGCCTGGACCCGTTCCCCGGTGAATCGATCCATCGCTTCGAACGCCTCGGCGGTCGGCGGCAGTCCCTTTTCGCTGTCCTCGGTGACTTTCACGAGCAGCATGACGCGCAGGGTCAATCTCCCTCGGCTTTGGGTCGCCACGGTGGCGGCCAATCCGAACGACGAACAAGTTTGTCGGAAATCGACATCGCCCAGGTCTGATCTGCCTCGTTGAAGGGGCCGGACTGGCCGTCGTTGCCACGCTGGACAACATGTTGCGCAATGCCGAGGAGATCGATGCGTCGCGGAGGAAGCATCGGGATTGGCTACGTCTGGGGTCGCACACAGCCTTTCCGCTGACGCGCCGCTGTACTATCGGGAAGCGTGATCAGCGACGTCAGGAACGTCGACCGTGATCCGGGTTTCCGGTTTTCGGAGTCTTCGCACATTTCCAGGGGGAGAGGTTGATGAAATTGACGATTCTTGCGCTCGCTGCAGCGGCGCTCGTGGCAGGTTCGGTGATGGCAGAGGTGCCCACCGGCAAGATGGGCGCGCTGCGTCCCGATCAGCAACAGTTCTTCTCGCTCTACAAGGAACTGGTCGAAACCGACACCTCGGTCACCAATGGCGACTGCACCCAGGCCGCGGCGCAGATCGCGACGCGCCTGAAGGCAGCGGGCTTTGTCGACGACCAGATCACCCTGTTCTCCGTGCCCGATCACCCGAAGGAGGGCGGAATTGTTGCCGTCTATCCCGGCAAGTCCAGCACGCTCAAACCACTCCTGCTGCTCGCCCATATCGACGTGGTCGCGGCCAAGCGCGCCGACTGGGTGCGCGACCCGTTCAAGTTGATCGAGGAGAACGGCTACTACTACGCGCGCGGCATCTCCGACGACAAGATGATGGCGGCGACCTGGGCCGACACGCTGATCCGCTTCAAGCAAAGCGGTTACAAGCCCGGCCGTACCGTCAAGATGGCGCTGACCTGCGGCGAGGAAACCGACACCGCATTCAACGGCGCGCAGTACCTTGCCAACAACAAGCGCGACCTGATCGACGCGGCCTTCGCGCTCAATGAAGGTGGCGGCGGTGACACTGATGGCAAGGGCCACATCGTCTCGCAATCGATCCAGGTCGGCGAGAAGATTTACCAGGACTACAAGCTCGTCGCCACCAATCCCGGCGGACACAGTTCGCAACCGGTGCGCGACAACGCGATCTACGCCATGTCCGATGCGCTGCTGAAGATTCGCGGGCACGAGTTCCCGGCCGAGTTCAATGACACCACTCGCGTGTTCTTCTCGCGTGCCGGCGCTGCCCGCACGGACGCGATGGGGCAGGCGATGGTTGCGCTGGCGAAAGATCCGGGCGACGCCACGGCGGCCGCAGTGGTCAACACTGACAAGGGCTTCCACTCGATGCTGCGCACGACGTGCGTGGCCACGATGATCGACGGCGGCCACGCACTCAACGCGCTGCCGCAACGTGTGGAAGCCAACGTCAATTGCCGCATCTTTCCCGGCCATGCGCCCGCCGAGATCAAGGACACGCTCGCCGAGGTCATCGGCAATCCGGGCATCTCGATCGAGCTGGCACGCAAGGACAAACCTCTGGCCACCTCGCCCGCGCTTGACCCGGCGATCATCGGACCGATGGAAACCCTGAGTGCCAAGTACTTTCCCGGCGTGCCGGTGATTCCTTCCATCTCCACCGGCGCGACCGACGGGCTCTACATGTCGGCGGTCGGAATTCCGACCTACGGCGTACCCGGTCCCTGGGGCGATCCCGACGGCAATGGCGTCCACGGCCTCAATGAACGACTCGAAGTGCGCTCGGTCTACATCGGCCGCGACTACCTGTTCGATCTGGTCAAGGCGTTGGCGAAGTAGTTCAAAACAGTGGGATCGGAGAACCAGAAACCTGGTGCCGGATTTCACTTTTGGAAGGGATCGCATGGGGTTGGAGGTCTTGTTTGTGGCCTCCAATCCTTGCTGACTCGATCTGGGTCGATAGCGGCGATTCGATACCGGTGCCGAATCGAACTGGGCCGAAGTTGTCCTCAAAAAATTCATGCGGGCGTAGGTTTCGTGCGCGCAAATTCTGAATGAAAGTTGCTGGCGGTATGGAGGATTTTCCTTGCACGGGCCGGTCATTTTTCCACGATCATGCGACGGACAATGCTGATCAGCGCCGCGAGACCCCACACGCTTTCCAGAATCACAAAGCCCCACTGCGCGCCAACCCATGCTGCCCACGCCAGAATCGCCGCGCCGACGAGGTTGAGCCACAGATACAGCCACGACTGCGTGGTGGTGCGCCGCAATTGCAGCAGCGCAAACGGCACCAGTATAAAAAGGGCACCAACGAATTGAATGACCACGTTCATCAGTGGATCTCCGTCGGCGTGCCGCCGCGAATACGCTGCATAAGTCCCCATGCCGAGAACAGCGCCCATACCCCCTCCATGAAAACGAAGCCCCATTGGTAGGTGATCAGCGCGGTCATTGTCATGATCGCGGAACCCACGAGGTTAAGGAGCAGGTAGGGATATCCTTCCGGGCTCATCCGCTTGGACTGCGCGAGCAGAAAGCAAATCAGCAACATCAGCGCGCCAGCGATCTGGACAACCTCGACACCGCCGATATCAGGAATCATGCTCTGCGCCCGATACCGCTGACCGCGACGAGGCCAGCCAACACGAATACCATGCCGATCAGCGCCATGATCGATGGCTGCTCGTGCAAGATCAGCCATGCCAGCAATACGCTGACGATGGGCACGCCGAGGCTGGAAACGCTGGCCAACGCGGTCGGCAATCGCTGCACCACGATTGCCCATAGCCACCACGCCAGGCTCGAGGCCACCACGACGCTGTAGGTGAGCCCGCCGATGAAGGTGAAGGTCCAGTCGATCTCGCGTTCGGGGACGGCTATCGCCACCACGCCGAGCGCTGCGCCGCCGATCAGCATTTGCCACGCGGTCAGATTCAGCACCGATGGAGCGTGTCGCTGGAACATGCGCTTGCTGAGCACGGTGCCTACGGCCCACGCGGCGCCACCCACGATTGCCAGGGTGGTGCTCATCGGACTGCCGAGCGCTTTCCACGGTTCGATGATGCAAATGAGACCGATCGCTGCCAGGCCAACGCCGAGCCAATGGCGTCGGGTCGGTCGGTCGCCAAGCAGCAACCATGCCAGCAGGACCGCCCAGAACGGCATGGTGTAGGCCAACAGCGAAACGTGTCCGGCGCCCCCGTCGATCAAAGCCCATTGCTCCAAACCCTGGAACGCGGCGGTCTGACTCAGACCGATCAGGGTCGTCAGTACCAGCGGCGGTGGACGCAGCGATTGCCCTGACAGCACCAGCGCGCCGAACAGGACCGCGGCGCCGAGCAGATAGCGCAATGCAGCAAAGTGGAAAGGTCCGGCGTACGCCAGCACCTGCTTCATCACCACCCAGCTGTAGGCCCAGATCAGGATGGTGGCGAGCAGCGCGAACAGCGCGCCTCGTTGCGGCGATGCGGAGGGCATGGAAAGGGCGATCAATGGCGGGATGGCCATTCTAGCGGCCAGCCTGTACTGGCAAGCGATCCGTTGCAGCTCCACGCTGATCTGACCTCGCGCTGAGAAAGCGGACAGGGCACGCCTGTCGCTACGCGATGGCAGCGGATGGACGGGACTATTGCGGTTGATCGTTCCAACGCACCGATTTTCGATGATCAGAATCCAGGAGGGATCCAGACTGTCCGCGGTTTGTTGCAGGTTTGGGCATGGCATGTCCGCTTTCGGCGGATTTTGCGTACCCCATGCCGAGGGGTGCTGAAAGATGCCGGGATGCCTCGGCATAGACGCTTTCCACCCCCACGGTACGACCATTAATGGCCAGGAGTCTCGATCATGTTGATGCAACGGTTTGCCCACGCCGGCATGGCGCTATTACTGCTTTGTTGCGCTGCGCCGGCGTTGGCCGGCAATGTGAGTATTCCCAACACCTTCACGGCGCATACCCCGGCCGTGGCCAGCCAGGTCAATGCCAACTTTGCTGCGGTGGCCACGGCGGTAAACGGCAGCGCCACCGACATTGCCTCTTTGCAGGCCGCCGTGGCCAACATGCAGAGTCAGCTGACGACCCAGCAGACCTCCATCAATACGCTCAACGGCACGGTCACCGCGCTCAATACAACGGTGGCCGGACAGCAGACGGCCATCACGACGCTTAACGGGACGGTCAGCTCGCTCAGCACGACGGTCGCCGGTCAGCAGACCACGATCGATTCGCTCAATGGCACCGTCATTTCGCTCGGCAATACGGTAAGCGGGCAACAAACCGCGATCAACACGCTCACCAGTACGGTGGCCGGCTATACGGCATCGATCAACACCCTGACCAGCCAGGTTGCCGCGTTGCAGGGGAGTTCGATCCTGGCCCTCGCCGCCAACCTCGATTTGGTCAACGTGCCCGATCCGAACAACGCAAGCATCTCCTACCTGACGGCGCGGTTTCATCACATCAATGTGCAGGTCACCAGTGGGAATCCGAACTCCTCGCCGCCCAACGGACTCGGCAACCTGATCGTTGGCGAAAACGGATCTTCGGGAACGGCACCCTTTGCCTGTTCCGATGGTCAAGCCAAAGACCAGGCCAGTTGCCTGGAGAATGGCTGGATCTGGGCACGTAATCACCGAACTGGCTCCAACAATCTGATCGTGGGGAGCAGCAACTCCTATTCGCAGTACGGCAGTCTCGTGGCCGGCATTTCCAATGTTGTCAATAATGCGTTTGCATCGGTCGGCGGTGGCAAGGGAAATGTTGCAAGTGGCGGCTATTCAGTGGTCAGCGGTGGCGTCAACAACGTCGCCAGCGCCGACTACTCGTCGGTCAGTGGCGGCTACGCCAACCAGGCGAAGGGCTACTACGCATCCGTAAGCGGCGGCTATGGCAAAAATACGGTGAGTGGCGGCTATGGCAATACCGCCAGCCAAACGCATTCGTCGGTCAGCGGCGGCTATGTCAACTTGGCCAGCGGCGTGTATTCCTCGGTCAGTGGTGGCTCGGACAACACCGCAAGTGGTGAGCGATCGTCGGTCAGTGCTGGCCAGAACAACAAGGCCACTGGGACGTATGCCTCGGTCAGCGCTGGCCAGACCAACAACGCTACCAATACGTACGCATCGGTCAGCGGTGGTTCGGAGAACACGGCGAGTGGCGAAAAATCATCCGTCAGTGGTGGCGGAAAGAGCGAGGCGGTCTTTGAGAATTCCTCGGCCAGCGGCGGCTATCACAACTTTGCGATTGGTTCTTTTTCTTCGGTTAGCGGTGGTTTTGAAAATTCGGCAACAGGTCAATATTCAACGGTCAGTGGGGGCGGTACGAATAAATCGAGCGGCAAATATTCGCCGGTCAGCGGCGGTGGCGGCAACATTGCATCGGGCGAATACTCTTCGGTCAGCGGAGGATACTTTCGAAGTGTTAACGCGAATTTCAACTGGCGCGCCGGTACCTTGTTCGAGGCGCAGTGATGCGTATCGCATCTCTAAACAGGAGCGCACCCATGCGCATGATCTTGCCAATGCTCGTATTCGGTCTGGCTGGCGCGATGGCGCAGGCCGATGCCGCCGACCGCATCTTTGCCAACGGATTTGAGCCGTGTTGCACGCTTGGCGGTGAAATCAGCGGCCTCAGCGGCAACGGACTGGTGCTTCATCTCGCTTCAGGTGCCATCAGCGAAGACAATACTTTCAACGCAAATGGCGGTGAATTGCGTTTGTACACGTTTGTACACACCGCGCCGCCCGGCAGCGCATACACGGTGACGATCTCGGCGCAACCAAGCGGCAAGATATGCACGTTGACGAATGCCAGCGGCAGCGTGCCCAGCGCGCCGGTGACCGACATCAATGTCACGTGCGCAGCCGGCCCTGCAGGCCTGGACTGGGACGACGATGCATGGGATGACGCGAACTGGAACTGACGCAGTTGAAATGAGAGACCCGGGCCACAGGCAATCTGATTCACGAGCGGGGATTCGATCGAATTGCCTATTCGAGGCTTGTACATCAGCGTTTGGAGTGCTGGCCAGCGAGACAGGCAGAACCCGCGAAGGTCGACCGCGAATTGTGGACGATGGAAGGGGCCGGAGCATTCGCCGGATTTTGGCATCCGCCCGCCGCGCGGTGATTGGCGCTCACCCAAGTGCAATCACCAACGACGCATCGACAAGTGATGCCCCTATCCGCAATGGCGCGCGATCTGTGCGTGATGATCACTTCCCGGGCGGGAACGACGGTCTGCGTAACTTTCAAGCGCATCGGTGTCGCTGGAGTTCAGTGAAGGTGATGCAATGTGCTCTGCGGTTCTCAATCGAATAGAGTTTTCTGAACGATTCGAGGCTGTTGCAGCATCAGTTTCGAGGAATGGCGCACGCTTTTTGTCGATTGTCGGCGACGATTCCGCGTTTTGTGCACGAGAGCACACTTCGCGTCAGTCGCTTGGCCTGGATGATGCAGAGCCTCAGCCAACCTCTCTGACTGAGCCGACACAAGCGGCAGGTTGATTGTATGTGGATGGAAAAATTACGCCAGGATTTCCACCTCGCCCTCATCGTCATGTTCGGCATTGTCTTGAACGTGATGATCTTGCCGTTTGCGGTCTATCGCTTTGTTGAAGGTCAACTGCTTGTTGGAACGATCGATGTATTGATTGTCATGTGCGTGGACATCGGTGTGATCCGCGCACACCGACATGGAAGTACGGCCGGAGTCGCACTATTTCTGGTCGTGGTCAGCTCAATTGGCTGCATTGCCATTTCCTATGTGACCGGGCCTGCGGGACCCCTCTGGTTGTATGCGGTAATGTTGACGAGCTTTCTCCTTGTCGAGCGCAAGCGCGCCGCGATCATTTCGGCCATTGGCATTGCCGGAGTCGCCGCAAGTTCCCTGGCATTGCCGGAATTGGCGCACAAGGCCGCCTTCGTCGGCTCATCAGTGCTGGTCTGTTCCTTCGCCTATATTTTTTCATGGCGCGCCGAAATGCAGCGCAACCAGCTGGAGGTTCTGGCGCTACTCGATCCGTTGACCGCTGCAGGAAACCGACGCGGCATGAATGCGGAAGTCGGAATCGCCATCGCCATGAGTTCGCGCGATGGCACACAACTGGGTCTGATCATCTTCGACCTGGATCATTTCAAGCGGATAAATGATCGCCATGGCCACGATGCAGGTGACGATGTGCTTGTTCAAGTTGCCAATGTGGTTCGTGCCACCACGCGCAAGAGCGACCGTTTCTTCCGTTTTGGCGGCGAGGAATTCGCTCTGCTGGTGCGTGATACCACTCGTGGCGATCTGCGCGATATGGCTGAGAAAATTCGCCTCGCCATTCTGCGCGGGGTGCGCTGCGGCGACCTGATCGTCACCGCTTCGTTTGGCGCCAGTCTCTTGCGCAAAAATGAAAGTCCCACCAACTGGCAGGCGCGTGCTGACGCCGCAATGTATCGAGCGAAACACGAAGGACGCAATCGTACGGTGATCGACGAGTTGATGGCCGTTGAAAGGGCGGCAGAACTGCGCCACGCAAAAGCCGCAAACGCAGATGTTGGAACGGTCGCAACATCCCCCAGCCGCATCATTAAAAGCCTCGACGGAAGGAGTGCCTTGGAGTCAGCACGGACATTGGGTGCCCGTCGATTGAACAATGGCATCGTCGAAGGCCGCACTCCGCCGGCGCGCTGCACGGGCAAACCTGGAAAGAATTGAACTCAGGGAAATTTCCGGCCTGGGATCGACCTCGGCCGTACCATTGCGCCGCGCCGGGGCGAACTGCTCGCGCTTTCTCGGATGAATTGCGGCAAGGTTTTCCAGCGTGGCCAGTCGGTTCTGGACCAGGTTGTCGGTGGCAATGAAAGGCGCTCCGAAACCGCTGTCCAGAAAGAAACCATCGGTGATCGTAAGTCGAACGATTTGCGACCGGAATGATGTCGCTGGGCACGACAAGCTTCCTTTGTGTGCCTACGTTTCTTCTTCGGTGTTGCTCCGTATTCGCTGCACGCGCTTGCGGTATTCATGTACGTTGTCGCCGCGAATGCGTGTCTCCTTGGTGCCCTTCACTTCGTCGACCTTTTGCTCCGAGCCGCTCACGGGCTTCGCTTCGACGGCTGTCTCGCGTTCGAAGGCGTGCGATTTGTCGGTGTTGCGGTAGTACCGATACAAGAACCAGTACAGCCCCGTTGCGCCGGCTGGGCCCATTGCAAGCAGCCATAGTCCGCCATCGTCGCTCATGACGTGCTCCCAAGTATCCAGAGTGCAATGCCTTCGAGAAAGGTTCCGACGGTGATCGCGGTCATCAGCAGCTTCCACTGCTGAACCGGGACGCTACCCATGGTTTCGCCGGTGCGACCGTTCACCGCGATGTAGTGCAGCATGCCGCCGTTGCTGCCGGGCTGCTGGTAGGAATAGAGCCAGACCGGCAGGTACATCGATACCCAACGCGTGCCGTGTACGTTGAGGCCTTCCTGCTCCCAGCGCACGCCACGACCGTAGCGGCTCACCGATTCTTCGACCTGGGCGCGGGCGATTGACAACAACTGTTCCTCCAGGCGCGGGCGCAGGTGCTCCACGTCCTGGTTGCGCTTTTCCGAGCTGTAGCCGGCAAGGAAGGAGGCATTCCATTTCACCGCGTTCTTGGTGTCGAACGGCAGGATCGTGTTGATGATGTTGTTGGTGTTGGTGCGCGTGTCCAGGTTGCCGCGTTCGCTGGAGGATTCCAGCGGCAGATCGTCCACGGTGAAATCCACGTGCCGTTCCACCTGATACACATCGGCGTCGTAGTAAGTCTCCTTCTTGTCGCCGCTGCCCCTTGTGTACTCGCGCGTCTTGATCTCGCCCTTGCCGGCGACGTCGGCGCTCGCGTTGCCATCGACGACCATGTACGGCAGATAGACACCGATGACATTCTCGGGCGTGAACTCCTCCTTGAATGCTTTCAGCGCGAATAGTCGCCGCTTGTCGACGAACTGGCGGATGCGTGCGACCGCGTCGTCCTTCTTGATGTGGAAGGGCAACACCGCGTCGGGCACCGCGCCGTTCGCCACCTGTTCGTTGACGCCGAAGACGTGACGGCACCAGTGGCAGCGTGCGGTCATCGCGTTTTCGGTATTGACCGTCACTTCGGCGCCGCAGCCGGTGCACTTGAAGGTCATCAGGCTGGCGGCGTCGGCGGCGATGTCCCGTGCACCGGAGGCGATGACCGTGCCCTTGAGCTGGTCGATGCCCGCGCCGAAGCCGAATTCTTCCTCGACTCGCATCCCATGCCATTCGTGGCGGCAATAGAGACAGATCAGCAAATCGCTGCCGGGCTTCTGTCGGATTTCCGTCGAGCCACATTTCGGGCAACGGTTGAGGCCGTCCTTGAGCTCCTCCGCGGAGGTGTCGATGGCGACCGGGTCGGGTGCCAGCAATTCATCGCGGATCGGCTCGGGCAGGGTGGCCGGATCGATCGGAAAATTGCCAGGAACGGGCGGCACGTCCTGTGGCGAGCCAGGGCCGGTGTAGGGCGGCACTGGCGGCGGATTATTGGCATTCGACATGGTCGTTCCGCGGTTCGTGGTTTACAGACCCAGGGCCTTGGCTTTGGCCGTGTCGTAATCGGCTTGCGTGATCAGTCCAAGATCGAGCATTTCCTTGGCCTTCTTCAACTTGGCGATCGGGTCTTCGGCAGCCGGTGCGGCCGCTGCAACCGGTTGCTGCAAACTGCCGATTCCGCCCATCATGCCCGAGGCCATGCCCAGGCCCATCATGCCCGCCGCACCGGTGTTTTCGCCCGCCGATTGCATGCCTTGGGCGACGCTTGCCTGCAAATTGGAATTGCCGCGCGAACCGGACAAGGCGTCGGCGCGCTGCACGGTCTTGAGCAGTTCCCGCGTGTTGGCGTCGTACTCGATGGAAATGATGGCGGTCTTGACGATCGCCAGTCCGCGATCGGATTTCCACTGATAGGCATTCTCGACCGCGTCGGACAAGCTCTTGGCGAAGCCGAGCGAATCCTGCTGGAGCTTGGTGATGCGATTGCCCTTGCCCGGATCGTTCGAGTACAGGCTGAAGGCTGGCGCGAGCGATCCCACCACTTCGTTGAAGAGCTGGCTGGCAGCGGCATTGTCGATGTCGGTGAAATCGAAGACTTTGCCGGGCTGCAGGTAGGCGGCCGGCACGAAGTTCTTCACGAACAGGATCGGATCGACGATCTTCAGGGTGTAGGAGCCACGCGTCACCGCGCCGACCTGGGTGTTCAGGAAGCCGTCATCCCAGTAGATTTCGGATTGCGTGCCGAAGCGGTTGTCCGGCAGTTCCTTCAGCGAGACGAAGAACGCGGCCTGCTGCGAACCCGGTTGGCCGCCGAACTTGAATCGCTCCCAGCTCTGCTTGATGAGCGAATCGACCAGGCCACCGCCCGAGAAGATCGATTTCGAGTTGAGATCGTCCGAGCGCCATTCATAACCCCCCGGCTCGGCCGCGAAGCCGGTGATCGCGCCATCCTGGAACAGCAGCAGCCCGTAACCTTCGGGAACAACGATCTTGGAACCATTGGTGATGATGTTCGAGGAACCTTTTGTGTTCGAACCGCGCCCGGCATTGGTGCCCTGCGGAACCGCAGCGAACAGCGCCGCCGTCGCCGGCAAACCGCCCGGAATCGTGTAGAAGTCCTTCCACTGGTCGGCGAGCGCACCGCCAATCGATCCCACCACTGCCTGAACAAGACCCATGACATTTCTCCGCGATTCGTGGCCGGGCACCGTGCCCGCCATGCCGGGCGAACTATACATTCCCTGACAAAAAGTGGGGGCAACATCGACTCGGTGCCGGTTGATTTGACATGTCGCGTCTATCGATGCGGAGGGAGATGGCAGAAGCGAGCCCCCGAAGCATGGCCTGTAGCCGGGCAAATCGAGGGCACGACCCTCGACCGGTGTTCCCGACTCGACTCCAGCTCCTGCATCCCTGCACTCGTCATGCCCGCACCGGCAGGAGAAGGAACCGCCTCGTCGACTACACGCTGTGATTTTTCACCGCGCCCACCTGTCCGCAGGCGGACAATCCGCACTTCCGCAGCCGGTCCTTTTCGCAGCTTGGGCGATGCCCGAACATGGCCGGCTCGGCTATCATGAAAGTTCTTCGTCACCGACTTCCGCGCTCGATCCACGGCCGCTGCCTGCGGCAAGGAATGGGCGGCGGGAGTCGGGTAAATCACGCGCCCTTCGTCGTCCCAACTCTCTTCCACGTCCGGCATGGCGCCGGCGACCCAGGAGCAATGTCATGTTCAGTCACGTCATGGTGGGTACAAACGATATCGAACGGTCGAAGCGTTTCTACGATGCATTGCTGGCCGTTGTCGGCGCCGGCAAGGCAACTTCCAACAAGGCAGGCAGCGGACACATGCGCCTGTTTTATCCGCACAACGGCAGCGTGTTCTGCGTCAGCGAGCCGATCAACAGCCAGTCCGCCACGTTTGCCAATGGAGGTACGGTGGGGTTCAAGTGCACATCACCCGAACAGGTGCAGCAGTTCCATGATGTTGCCGTCGCAAATGGGGGCACCTCCATTGAGGCGGCTCCGGGGCTGCGCGAAAGTCCGCTGGGTGCAATGCACCTGGCCTACGTGCGTGATCCGGACGGCAACAAGCTATGCGCGATGTATCGCGCCGGCTAGGATCCTCGCGAGGCCGCCCCTGTTTGGGGCGACCCGGCAGCGCGTGAATCAACTCGCCCATGGGGTGACAGCGACAACGGGCACACCCGCTGTTTGGGCAGACGGAGATTGCTGACAAGACTCGGAGGGGAAACAGCGGGTTCGTGGATGTCCCGTTTCTGCTCCCGTCTCTTTACCGTCGATCAACGGCAAGCACTTTCCCCATCACGATTTCGATCGTACTCAACTCAGGGTTTGGGCCAGCCCACCGTGAGATCAAATGCGGCCGCGCAGTTCATGTCGGTGTCGTTATATGGCGCCTCATGGGCCTCACTGGTCAGCGTGCCGACAATGCGCGTCGGGCTGTTGGTCTGCAGGGTCACCTTGCCATTACCGCCATCGAGTCCGGTCAGAACTCCATCCTTGGCCAGGTACATGAGATTGACGATCGACGTCATGTCGAGTTCGCCGGCAACATGCTGCATCTCGATCCACCCGTCCGCGGTCGCCGAGCGCTGCTTTTCGATCTCGTCCCCGCGTGAACTCATGAAGGTATTCTCGCCTGGCGCACGGGCACAATCGCCGCAGGCTGCCAGTGCCTTGCGGTCCAGTGGTTTTGCCGTGAGATAAACAGCCGTGGTGACGACTCCTTCGGCATCGCGCGCGTCCACGAAGGCAATGCCGTCACTGAACGTGATCCGCTTGCCGTCACGCTCGCAGAAACCCTTGACCGAATCCGCGTGGGCGGGCATCACCAGAACAAGTAGAGCCACCAAGATCAAGCTACGCATTTCGCCATCCTCAATTGGGTGAACGTGACAATCAGTGGCGCTTTCACGCCACCATCAGTAGAAGAAACGGAGAAAGCGGCCGGGAAGGGCCAACCGAGCGAGTGCAGAACTGGAAACTGGCGCGCACAACGGTGCCAGGCGCGCAAGCAACCGGTTTTTGGTCCGGTCTTGAGCGCTGAGTTTCGACGCCACAAGCCGATCACCGCTCGCAAATCGGGCCCAACGAACATAAGCTACGCCGATAAAGGTTGCATGCTGAGACCTTGCCTGGCCAAGCGTTCAAGTCGAATGCCAGGGTGGCAGATCGATTCGGGCCATTTGCTTGCCAAGAGGGAGTCGTTCCGACTGCAATCGTGAGGCGTTGCCAAAAGCGGGCTGCCAAAGACGTGCATTGGCAAACGTAGTTCAACCGCCGTCGAATCCGTCGATGAAAATCTCGTTGCTGATGATCGTGATCGGGCCGTTCATCGCGTCGTGATTGGCGCAGTTGTAATGCAGGATGTCCGGCGCGTCTTGCGGTTCGGCAAACGTCAACGTCATCGAGCCGGTTGCATGGTTTTTGGTCACGCCATCGTTGTACTGGCTGCCGTCACCCGTCGCATTTTCGGTATTGATGTTGAACGGATGATTGGTGGGCACTGGTCATTGCCATTGACCAT
The DNA here is from genome assembly GCA_016721015.1 of Lysobacterales bacterium. Classification (GTDB taxonomy): domain Bacteria; phylum Pseudomonadota; class Gammaproteobacteria; order Xanthomonadales; family Rhodanobacteraceae; genus Dokdonella. The sequence continues at coordinate 299,307 of JADKJL010000003.1, read as the reverse complement.
GCCACCAATGCCGTTGCTGGCGTTCGCGCGAAAGTGCAGCATCGTGCCGCAGGTCAGAGCAGAGACCGGAGCGGAGACGGCGCGTTTACGGCGCTCGCTGCGAGCGGACTTTCGACGGCTGCGATCGTTGCGCCGTAGCTGGTGGTCGCGCCGTATTCGAAGGCAACCGCGGTTGCGGCGCCACTCGCGCTGACCGTGCCATTGAGTACCGCATCCGTCCCGGTGACGGCGGTCGCCGGATCGGTGATTACGCTTGGCGCGGAGGCCGGAATCGCTGCGACATTGGAATATTCGGAGATGTTGTTGACGTTGCATGACACAAGAACCACGCCCGAGCTGTCCTTGAAGCACTTAAGCAGATCGAGCCAACTGCCGTCACCGGCGGGCGTGTCGGTCAGGGGCGTGATATCGGTCGCCGTTGCGACAATCCATTGACCGCCGGTGGCGACCGGCAGCGTGGCAACGCGGCGGCCGCCGGAGCAGACCGCACTGTTGACCGGCTTGCCGCTCGCATCGGTGGCGACGAGTTGCTCGCCGAGGAACGTCATGGTCGTCGCGGTTCTCGTGCTGGCCGCGTCGATGGCAAAAAATTCGAGACGGAATGCGGCCGGGCCGTGTGTTTCGAGAACCCATTGCAGGCTGGTGACGCCTCCGTTGCCGCTCGGAGTCGTTGATTCGTTGCACGGGCCCGAAACTTCGCTGCCCAGGCAGATCTGCATCGGCGCCTGGTCGAGGTTGGCGTAGTTGGCTGGAAATTCGTCATGCGGACCATCGGCGACGTTTACCGGATGCTCCAGATCGATGTCGATTCCGGTGCCGTTCTTTGCGTTGCCAAACACCCGATTGCGCTGGAACAACTGGCTCCAGCCATTCGGAACGCCGCCATTGCGCAACGCGATGCCGTTGCGTCCATTGGCAACGATCGTGTTGGCGGTGCCGTTGCCGACGCCACCGATCGTGTTTGCGCTCGCATTGTCGACGTGAATGCCGTCGACCTTGTTGCCGAGGGTCAAATCGCTGGAGAAAGACGTGCTCACACCGATCGAATTGCCAACAATATCGGTGCTCGTCGTCGCGCTGCCGCGCACAACGATGCCGTGACGTGCGTTTGCGGCAATCGTGTTTCCCGCAGCCGACGAACCCCCGCCGATGGAATTGCCGCTTGCGGTAACGATGACGCCGTCGCCTGCGTTGCCGTAGTCGAACGAAGCAAGCGGAACACCAGCAGGGAACTCAGCGAGACCGATCGTGTTTCCGATCACCTTCACACGGTTGCTGGTGCCGGTGATGAGAACGCCGCCATTGTCATTGCCGAGCGTATCCGGAAAGCCGTTGTTGTTCGCTCCCTGGTTGTCGGCGATGACATTGGCAGGGCCGATCACAAGCGAGATATCGCTGGGGTTCAAGCTGCCGGCACTTGTGTCGGGTCTCGTGTCGGTGACGATGCCGCTGAGCGTGTTGCCAATGTGGACCCCCGGCAAGCTCGCACTGAGGCCGATGCGGTTGCCCATGATGAAATTGGGCAGGATCACGCTGCCCGCATCGATACGAATGCCATTCGCGCCGTTGCCGCTGATGACATTGGCGGGCCCGATCAGGTTGCCAAAGCTGTTGCCGACCAGATGCACGCCGTCACCACCGTTCGGGATGGCAAGGTTGCCGGTTGCATCCGTGCCGATCATGTTTGCCGTCACCGTTACCGCAGCAATGTTCTGGCTGAAGATCTCGATGCCGTTCTGGGTGTTGCCGGAGATCACATTGCTCTGGATGAGCACGGGCTCAAGTGAAGCGAGCGCGGTGGCGAGATCGCCGGCGAACGCATTGATTTCGGAAGCATCGACGGGCTGGACGGGAAAGCTGCTGTAGAGATTGAAGAGGAAACTCGAGCTCATGTCCGGGTACGCATTCGACGCCGACACCGAGATGCCGTGTCCGCTATTGGGCATCGCAATCAATCCGGTCGCGTCGACGCCGATGAAGTTGCCGTCAAAGATGTAGTTGTGGCCATTCGCGCTGATACCGTCGCCACTGCAGTTGCCAATGACGAGGTTGAACAGCTTCGATCCGCTCGCGCCGTCTGCGTGGCCAAGCGCTGCGGTGCCTGAATCGGTCAGACTGAAGCAGCCATGGTTGTTGCCATTGATCGTCGCGTGATTTCCATTGATCGTGACCGGTGCCATCACGGTTGGCAGCGAGCCATTGACGACGGTGACGGTCGGTACACCGATGTTGATGACGTGTGTGCCCGCCCGTTGATTGCTGATCAATATCGCCGCACGCAGACTGCAGTGCGAAACATTGCCCTGTTCCGCGCAGTGGTCGGTGGTTGCGGGATCCTGGGCTCCGTCGGAGCTGACGTCGACCGCGAAGATGTCCGCAAAAGCCGGCGTCGCGGCGAGCAGAAGTCCGAGCAACAGGCCGGCGCGGCTGCGCCAGTTGGAGCGAACAACGGGTGTGGTGGATGTCAACATGACGTTCTGGTTCTTCAATATGCGAGGCAATGCAGCGGAAAATCTACGAATTCGTTGACCAACGGATCACGCTGTTTCCAGCCTTTCACCGCAGGCCCCCGCCAGCCATCTGTGCAGGCCAGCGGCTGCCATATCCGGGTTCCATTACGTAACGCGGTTCCGTGACTGTTCTGGACATCGACGCTGATTCGGGAGGGTTCTCACTACCTAACCCGTTTTCGTGGCATTGCCGGACATGGTCGGGTGATCTCGGGGAGTGGCCTGCGGCGGCAATTGCGAATGTCCACTCCGGGCGCGTTCCTGCGTTATCTGATCGGATGAGTAACGACACGGAAAAACAGCGCCAGATCGAGCCTCAATTTCTTGACCGGCACGTCTGCGACGAGATGGTCCGACTGAGCGACAATCGGGATATTTCGCTTCCGTCTGTAGCCTGGCCGCAGCCGGATCCGGTGGCGCGAAGGCGCGATCCGAACGCACGCTTTGCCGGACTGGCTTCCGGCAAGCCGTGGATTCCACGCAATGGTCACTGACCGCGGGTTGTCCCGTGCATCGGGACAGCGTCGATCGAACTATTCCCTGGCCATTGCCTGGATTGTCTGTGCCGCTTTTTGGGGACTCGTGCGCATTGGCGACAAGCTTGCCTCGTCTGCAACGGTCTCAGAAGGTGCGCCGCAAATCCCTTCGCTCACCGAGTACGTAAACGATGAAATGCACATCCTTTCGCTGGGCGAGAAGTTCGCTCTCAACGCGAGACTTAGCCAGTTGAACCGCGAAACGTCCATCCAGATGGCCATTGCCATTCTCCCGGAACCACCGGATGCGGATCTCGAGGCGTTCACGATCGATGTCGCCGACGATGCGAGCATCGGTCAGGCGGGGACGGACGATGGAGTGATCCTGTTTGTCTTTCCGCAGCAACGGCTCGCGCGGCTCGAGGTTGGTTATGGCATGGAAGGAGTGATCCCCGACGTTCTGGCCTATCGATTGCTGAGTGATGGCCTGAAGCCCGAATGGCGCGACGCGCATTATTTCGAGGCACTGGTCGGCAGCGTCGATGCCATCACCAATCTTGGTCATGAGGAATACACGGCCGTCAATGGGCCTGGCCGCTTTGAACGGCTGGTTCGCACCTTCGGCATTGGCAGTGCAAAGGTGGCGAGGGACGCCTGGCCGCTGTTGCGTAACATCAGCCCGTGGCATCAGGTGGTCGTGTCATTCTTTGCCGCGTTCATCATGATTGGCCTTGCTCACGGCTTGCGGCAACTTTTCGCATTGCTGCGGAATGTGCTGACTTTCGTTCGCAAAGCGAGTAGCGGTCGAACCTTGCGCACAGCCACGACCCGCGTCGACATGAAGTCGATCTCGGATAGCGTGCTGGTATTGCTCCCCTTGTTGGCTGCCATCTTTGCGGCGGCGGGCTTTGTCCTGGCTGCCGTTGCTCGCCGCCTGCGCGCTGGCCTACATGGTTTCGGGTTTGCTCATGCGCCACACGATCATGACCGAGAAGATCGCCCGGCGCGGTGTACGCGTGCCATCGGATTACAGTGCGGACTACCTCGATAGCGTCACGGTGGGCGAAATATGCAGTCGTGAGGTTATCTCCCTGCGCGCCGATCAGGGTCTCGGCGAGACTCGCGACTGGTTGCTGAGGAGCGGTTCGGCAGACGCCCACCACCAGGGCTTTCCGATCCTCGACAAGCACGATCAATTGATCGGTGTCCTGACCCGTCGTGTCCTGCTTGACCCGTCGTTTGCCGATGGTGCCTTCGTCGGCGACCTGGTCAGCCATGCGCCGATGATGGTCAAGGAGCAGCACTCTGCGCGCGAGGCTGCCGATCACATGGTCGAAGCGGATGTCGGTCGGCTGGTGGTCGTCAGCGAAACCGCACCGCATCGCATGGTCGGTTTCATCACGCGCGGAGATCTGCTCGCCGCGCACGCCCATCGCCTGCGCCAAACCCGTATATCAAGCCGACACCTGCGGCCTCTGGGATCACGCAAGCCCGCAACCCCGACGAACTGATTCGACTGATGTGATGTTGCCGCCAACGAGCAGGCGAGTTTGGTAGCAGCCGGCACAGGCCTGCTGTGTCTGCGTGCGAACCGGTGACGTCCTGATTCCAGGTTGCGGCGGTTTGTGGATCGGGTCATGTTGGACTATCGACACATGACAGTGCGGCTACGGCCGGATAGTTCCGGATACCGAACTGCCGGGAGCCGAAGATCCCTGTGTAGGTATAGAGGTGCCGCAGTCGACGCGTCCGATGGTGCGTTCACGCCGTTTCTGCACGAGGCGAAGGATGCATGCGTGAAGACTTGAATGATCGACTGCGAAGTCGGCCAAATCGGTTTTCCAGGCGTTGCCGACGCCTGAGGGTCGGTATGAGCATCGGCAACCCCTCGATCTCGGATTTCCAAGCGGATGACATGAATGAGATCATGCGACTTTCGTCGTTCGCAGGAACGGATTGATGCCAGGCGTCATCCATCGATTGCCAACCCTCACGGCACGATCATGCGTGCTGATGACTCTGCTCGTGATACCGGCCTGGGGCGCGAGCCCGACGCTGCCATCCAGCGCTGATTCCTACATGCGGCAGGCGGCTGCCGTGAGGCAGTCGGCTGATCGACCCTGGCTGCCGGAATCAGGCCAGTTGGGCAACCTGCGGCATTTGCAGATCACCGCGAAGGATTGCGTGGTGCGCATCGTTTCCGGAAGCGAGAATCGGGTGCTTCCGGGCACCCGCGGCGTGATGGTGGTCGAGCGCTCACGCGTGCTCGATGCCAATCCGAACGAGCAGCCGCCACCGCGCGACGTGGTGCTCGCGCCCGATGGTGCGCAGGCATGTCCTGGCCCCGGTGTCTGCGGGGTGTCCGTAACCCCACTTGCACGCGCGTCCGACGACGGCGCGGCGGGAAGCGTGTGTTTCACCGTGGAGCTGGCCACCGGGCACGATCTGTTATTGGGTGGTGATCGGCTTGCCGTGCTCTTTGATCGGGTGCACCAGCCCGCCTTGCGGATCAGCATCAACCCGAGCTATTCGCTGCGGATTTGGCTGGAGCAGGTGAATATCGGACTGCTGTCGATCCACACCAATGCAGCGGCGCGCGTCGGCGGCAACGGCACGGTCGATTTTCTGGGGGGCGACAGCTCGTCCAGTGGAAGTTTCATGTTCCTGCAAGAGTTCAATACCAAAAATGTTGGCGTGTCATCGACGGTGACAGGGACGCGGTGGGCGATCCGTATCGATGCCGATACGCGGGCTCAGTACTACCAGCCCGCCCGCGCACCGGGCGCCATTGCGAAGAAATACCCGATCGAGATCGAAGGATTGATGGGCCGGCTGGAGGTGCCGGTGGGGCACGTCGATCCGCAGCCCCTGAGCAAGGGCACACGAATCGAAACGCACGTGTTGCGGCACGACGTGCTTGCGCTTGCGGGTCCGGCGCGCAAACTGCCGGCTTCTGAAACGTCATTGGCACCTGCAGCGGTCGTTGCAGCGTCGCTACCCGAAGACCCGAACGCGCGCGTGGCTCGGGTCGTGGCAAGGTATTTGCCAGCGAGCATCCGCTTCACCGAAGTGGCTTTGTGGAAACAGGGTGGACGTCTCGAAGGCATCGCGCCGGATGCCGCCACGGCGCGCGACGTCGCGCGTCTGCTGACCCAGTCGGGCGAGTTCACGTATGTCAGTGGCGGAAACGGAATTCCCCGCGACGGGGGATTCGCTTTTTCAACGCAGCTGAACTTCACCTGTGAAGTTCCCGGTCAACCCAGCACATGCCCCGCCGGCGAAACGGCCACATCGACCATCTACAGCGAGGCGCAGGTTCGCGACGCGATCAACGCTGTGATCGGGCCGCTCGTGCTGGTGACCAACGTGAGCCTCAGCGGAGACACGATCGAGTTGAAAGCCGTCGCACCCACTGAGAAGGAAGGTCGAGCCGGCCTCGAACGCCTGCGCCAGCGCGACGATTTTTTCCGCATATCGACCTCGACCGTCGGCCCTTCGAGTGGTGGCTCGGCGGTCGAAATTGGCGCCACGCTCAAATTGAGATGCATCGTTCCACCGAAACTTGATGGGATCTGCACGCCTCGCACCACGCCAATGTTTCCTGCAAGCAAGGCATCCGGGTAAATTTGCATCGAGCTTTGCGAACCCTGATTGCGGGAGGCAACCGCGAAACCCGAATTCAAGGCTCATCCGATTCCGACTTCGGCGATTCCTGGATATTCCTTGCCTTGCAGGTTCAAAGCCTGCGAACCCGCTTGAGCCACCCGAGAAACTCAGTAACCGCTGCCGCCGCCGGGGCGCTCACGCAACATCTTGAAGCGGGAAAATCCCAGCGTGCCGAGGTGGTCGAGATCGAAGTCGATCATGCCGAGCGCATCGCGCGCCTTGAACGGCACCGAGCACAGCAATTTTGCAGGGCTTCCGATCTTGTTTGCCTTGGACACCGACGGATAGCAGATCTTGGACGGGCAGGTCAGCGCGCAACCCGCGTTGGCGAACAGCGTGATTCGCGATTTCTCGCCGATCGCGAGGAGGAAATCCTCATCCTGGTTGATTCGCATCGGCAGCACCACGGTGTCGTACAGCTCCAGCGCGCGGTCGATTTTGTCGTGGCTGTCGATTTCCTTGATGACGCTGGCCTCAATGCGGTAGAGCGGATAGTCGCGCCGGATCCAGCGCGCGAGCTTGTCGTTGGTGACGATGACCGCATTGCCTGCCAGGTGATACTTGTCGAACAACCATGCATAGCTGGTGTATTCATCCTCGTCGACGGTGTGGTTGGTAAGCGGGATACGAACGCCTATCTGATGTTCGTACATTGCCTGCACATCGGCATCGGTCAGCTGGGGGACACGAAAGAAGCGGCCGCCATACAGCGTGCAACGCTCGACGAAACCAAACAGGCTGTCCACCTGTGCGAGCGGCATGCCCGGATACGAGGTGCGCAGAAACGCCATCACTGGCAGCTCTGTCGGTTTGCCGCGCACCGACAGCGTGAAATCGAAATGGGGCTGATAGCTCGTGCCTGCCGCCGGCGAACGAGCAAGGGCAGGGCCTGCGTGAGTCGTCGACCCGGGCGGGGCGAGCTTCGGCGTGATGGCGTCCATCGTTGTACCGCCAGTCGGTCTGGGTCGGGCAAGGGGTAACGGCGAGTCTGCATCGCCGGCACCGGCGCGGTCTTGATCAAGGTCAAGACGCACCGCCCCCGCCGCGCTGGGCCATGCCGGGTGCCATGCGGTGGGTGAGGGGCTGTTCCGTTGTCGCGTTGAGCTCGCCAAAACGGGCGCGGTCTTAGCCATCGTTTTCGCCCAGCGGCGCAATCAAGCAGTCGCGAACACGGGCTGCCTCCCCGCAATGTCCCATGGCGCATCGATCTTGCGTATCTACTCGCAGCCCAGAGAGGGTAGAGCTGACGCCTGCCTGGCGTTCCGCATTTTTCAGCACACGGAGTACACCATGGTTAGACCTTTTGCCTTGGGGCTGGCCTTGCTGCTGGTCGCTACAACCGGCCACGCAGCGGACCGCTACAGCGGCGCTGCCGCGCTCGTACCGCTGACCACTGTGACCAGCGAGGACACGCGGTTTTCGCTCACCGCTGCAATGAAGCCCGCTGCCGCTATGCCGAAGACTTCGGCAGATGAGCGATACAGCGTTCTGGCCGTGCTGGCCGCCCCCAAATCACTGGCCACCAGCTGCGGCGCTGGGGACCTGATCTTCAAGAACGGGTTCGACAGCTAGTTTTTCCAACCTTAGGAGACTCCCATGCAACGCACCGCACTTGCCATCGCCCTGTTGGTCGCTTCTGCTTCTGTCAGCGCCACGCCGTGGACCTATCACGGCAGCTTGAACGACGGCGGCAAGCCTGCCAACGGCGAATACGATCTGCGCTTGACCTTGCTCAATGAGGCCGGCACGGCCTCGGTAAGCCAGCCCATCACCTTGTACAACGTTCCGGTCAGAGACGGAAACTTCAGCGCAGAGGTGGAGTTTGGAATTGATCTCAGCCTGGCTCCAGCGCTCAAACTCAAAACCGAAGTCGGTCAGAACAACAGTGGCTTCAGCAGCTTGAGCGAGTCGACCCGTTTTGACCCGAAAGCCGCGCTGGCCGGCATTTGCTGGGATACCACGGGCAATGTGGTGGCGGCGGGGGAGTTCTTGGGGTCGACCAATAACCAACCGTTGGTGCTGCGTTCGAACAATCAGTCGGTACTGCAATTGACCGGTGGTTTGAGCAACGGTGCGGCGAACATCCTGGCGGGCAGCCCCTCGAACACGTTGAACAACGGAACCATCGGGCAGACCGTATCGGGCGGTGGTGACACCCGCACCAATTGTGGGGCTTCATCGACGGCTTCATGTCGCAACTCGACCGGTGATCAATTCGCTACAGTCAGCGGAGGCGTCGGAAACAACGCCGTCGGCATAGGTGCAACGATTGGTGGCGGCGTCAGCAACACGACAAATGGCGATCGAAACGTCATCAGTGGCGGTCTAAAGAACCAGACCAGCAGCTTCGACAGCACGGTCGCAGGGGGTTCATCGAACGTGGCAACCGGAAGCTCTAGCGCGGTCGCTGGCGGCTACACGAATTCTGCAACGGGCTCGAGTAGCAATGTGTCCGGCGGTTCATCGAACATTTCGGCAGGTGACTACAGTCATGTCAGTGGCGGCTCGCAGAATCAGGCAAGCGGCCTCTATAGCGCCATCGGCGGCGGCAGACTCAGCCAGGCCGCCGGTGATAAAAGCACCATCGGTGGTGGCGGAACGAACACCGCATCGGGGCAACTTTCTACGGTTAGTGGTGGCGAGATGAACATCGCATCGGGGGACTCTTCTGTTGTTAGTGGTGGAGCATCGAGCATCGCATCGGGCCATAACTCGACGGTCGCTGGTGGTGGACTCAACATCGCGTCAGGTGCCGTTTCAGCTGTTGGTGGCGGGCAATCCAATACCGCCGCAGGGAATTCATCCACAGTCAGCGGCGGAATTGGCAATTGTGCCGGAGGTGATTATTCATGGGCTGGTGGGAGTTACGCATTCACTCGTCCAGGCAATGACCCAGGTGATAGCACCTGCGCTCCAAACTCTGGTAATCCAGAAGGCGATATTGGAACCTTCGTGTGGGCAGATACTGTAGGCGGCGACTTCACGTCCACTGGCCCGAGTCAATTCCTCGTCCGCGCCCAAGGCGGCATGGGCTTGAATACGGCTCGATTGGGGCAAGCGGCGAATCTTCGATCCAGCGAGTTGGTGATACGCAACGGTGCCGTAGGCGACAACACCGATATCACACTGATGAATGGCACCGACCGTGGCTACAACATGGTCTCCGTACCCAACGGGGTCAACGCCGGTACGTTCGCGATAGGCGAGGTGGATGCGCGCACCGCGAGTGTCGTCTTCACCAACCGGCTGCTGATTTCACCCAATGGTGATTTGACCGTCAGCGCAGGCGCCTTCAAGCCCGGCGGCGGTGCGTGGTCGGTGGCCAGTGATGCACGCCTGAAGAAGGATGTATCGACCCTGCAAGGCAGCCTTGATCGCTTGCTGGCTTTGCATGGCGTGAACTTTTCATACCGCGACGACGCGCCAACAAGCCTTGCAGCACCCGGCGCACAAATCGGCTTCATCGCCCAGGAAGTCGAAAAGGTGTTCCCGCAGTGGATCGCCGAGCGTGACGGCTTCAAGACGATCGGCATTCGCGGCTTTGAAGCGCTGACGGTTGAAGCCCTGCGCGACCTGCGCAGCGAAAGCGCCGTCATTGATGCGGCGCAAAGCGCCGAACTTGAAAAACTGCGCGCGGAAAACGCCGCCCTGCAAGCACGGTTGGACCGTCTGGAGGCTATGATCGCTCGCTAACTACGGCCCTCCGCAATGAACCCAAAACTGGTTCAACTTTTCCGCGATGCGCTCGACCTTGCGCCGGCCGAGCGCAGCGCATTTCTGGACGCCGAATGCGGGGACGCTGAGCTTCGCGCGCAAATTGAATCGCTATTGCAGGCCAGCGAACAGACGGCGCCAGAACTGCCAAATGCGTTGGATCTGCTGTCGCTGAGCGCAGCAACCAGTCGCGAGTTGCGTGACCGCACGGGTCAAATTGTCGGTCCATTTCGGTTGACGCATCTGTTGGGTTCTGGTGGCATGGGCGCCGTGTGGCAAGCCCAGCGCGTGGATGGCTTCGTGCAAACGGTGGCGATCAAGTGGGCGCATGCGGCGGGTTTGTCGTCGATGTCACTGGCCCGTTTTGCGCTTGAGCGCCAGCTGTTGGCCAAGCTCAACCACCCGGGCATTGCGCGCGTGGTCGATGGTGGGGCGGACGACGGCGCACTTTGGTTTGCGATGGAATATGTCGACGGGATGTCGCTGGATCACTATGTGGCCTCCACGCAGCCGAGCTTGAACGCCCGCATCAAATTGGTGATCGAACTCTGCGCGGCGGTGCAGTTTGCGCATCAGAACCTGGTGGTGCACCGGGATTTGAAGCCGGCCAACATCATGGTGCAGCCCGACGGATGCCCAAAGTTGCTGGACTTTGGCGTGGCCAAGCAGCTTGATCAACTTGAAGCCATCACCATGAGCCGCGCGCCGATGAGCTTTGCCTACGCCGCGCCTGAGCAAATCCGCGGTGATGCCATCACCACCGCCACGGATATCTATGCACTCGGCGTGATCTTGTTTGAACTGCTGACCGGCGAGCGTCCGCACAAACCCGTGAGTCGACCGGGAGGTGATGGCAGCTTGAGTTTGCTGCAGGCGATTACCGATACCGACGCCACCGCTCCAAGCTCGGTGCTGAACCGAGCGACTGATGCGCACACCGGCTTTCGAGCAGCCCAGCTCAAGGGCGATTTGGACACCGTTGTGCTGAAAACCCTGAGCCGCGATCCGACGCGGCGCTACGCCTCGGCGCAAGCACTGGCTGAAGATCTGCAGCGCTATCTGGACGGGCAACCGATTAGTGCGCGCAAGGAAAGCGCGCGCTATCGCTTGACCAAGTTGGTGCGGCGCAATCGATGGGCCACAGCGGCATTGATGTTGGCCGTGCTGGCCTTGATTGGCGGAACAACGGTTGCTCTGATCCAGAGCCAGCAGGCCATTGCGCAGCGCAGGGTGGCCGAGCTCAACGCGGCCAATGCACTGGCCGTGAAGAATTTTGTACTACGTGCATTTACCGGCGCCAATCGATGGACCACCGGGCGCGAGGTCAGCGCCGTGGAGTTGGCGCATCGCGGCTTCCTGGAGGTCGAAAGCAGCTTGAAGGATCAGCCCGACGCGCAACTGGAGCTCTACTCCACGCTGGCAATAGTGTTCGGTCGCAACAGACCACTCAGCTGGGCGGTGACCGCCAGTGAGAAACGCCTGGCACTGATGCAGCACATGCCGCAGCTGACGCGCGCGCAGCGCTTTGCCATTGAGCTTGACCACGCGTTCTTTCTTTTATGGGGCGAACGCACGAACGTTGCCGAACAAATTGCACGCCTGCGCTCAAACTATCCCGCCGAGTTGGCGGCTGATCCACCGAAAGCGCTGGCGATGCTGGATCTGGAGCGCCAGCTGCTGCGCTTTCAACAGCACTATGCGGCATTTCGCAAGCTCGCTACGCCAGACGCCCTGCGCGCCGAACTCGACGCTACACCAGGTGACCTCACTAGAGCGGCGTACTTCTACGGTTATTTGGTTCAGATCGATTTCGATGAAGTTCGCTTCGAGCAGGGCTATCGGCAATTGGCATTGTTTGCGGACGCGGTCGAGTCGATGCCAGTCAACGACCCGACTCGCGTGTTGTCGACAACCGTTGCGGCCACCCTGCTGTTGGATCTGGCCCCCAGCCCGCAGATTCAGGCACTGCAAACGCGCGGATTAAGCTGGTGCGCACTGTATTTCGGCGAGGACAGCAACTACTGCGACAACTTCCGCGCATTTCAATTGCGTAGCGCGCTATACCAAGGCAAATACGCCGAAGCTGCGGCACTGTATGAGCGCAGTTTTGCGATCAATAGCCGCTACCCCGATGAAGCGGTGTTCGAACTGCAACCACTGATCTATCGAGGCGCGTTGTTGGCCTTGGCGCAAAAAGATCATGCAACGGCGCAATCGCGGGTTGAGCAAGCGCTCAGCCTTGGCTTGAAAATGTGCGGCGAGCAGGGCAGCTGCGTGCACAGCGCCGCGGCGCTCAAGCAGTGGCTGGCCCGTACGCCGGAAAGCTTGATTGAACTGCGACGCTTGAGCGAAATCCAGCTTGCACAGGATGAAGGCGAGGCTTGGCGCAGTCTGATGTGGTTGGCCCAGGCAGCCCTGGATGCGAATGATATGCAGCGCGCCAAAACCGATTTGGCGAGAATTACGAGTTGGCTCAAGGCGCGCGGTGCCGGGCCAGATGCAGAGCTGCTAACGGTCTACGCCCGCGCCAACATCAAGCCACCGATCATGCCGGTCTATGACATCGATGTATTTGCCCCGCGCCTGCAGCGCTGGATGGCAGACGGCGAACTCTTGCAGAAACAGCGTGCCGAACTGACCCCGATCAGCGCCGCCGACCTCCAGTGAGTCAGCACCCTTAGGGCGAATGACACTGACTGAAGCGCCCGTCATCCCGGCGTGAGCACACATCTGTCCGGGGAAGATCGCGACGGTTTTCTGCAATCTTTTGCCGGCCTAGCCTTAAAGCCAAGAAGCGTGGTCTTAGACTTAAGCTCCACTTTCTCGTAATCCCGGCTTGACCAGCCATTCGGCTGTAATTCCAAGGTATTTGTCTGCGTCATGTCCCATGGCGCATCGATTTTTCGTACCTACCCGTAGCCCACCAAGTGGGCAGCGGCGACGCCTGCTAGGCGTTCCCGATTTTCAGCACACGGAGTACTCCATGGTTCGACCATTCGCCTTGGGGCTAGGGTTGCTGCTGGTCACCGCCGCCAGCCACGCAGCAGATCGCTACAGCGGCAGTGCCGCGCTTGAACCGGTGACCACCCTGACCAGCGAAGACACGCGCTTTGCAGTCAGCGCTGAGTTAAAGCCCGCTGTCGCTACGCCGAAAAGTTCGGCGGATGAGCGCTACAGCGTACTGGCCGTGCTGGCCGCCCCCAAATCACTGGCCACCAGCTGCGGCGCTGGAGACCTGATCTTCAAGAACGGTTTTGAAAGCTGATTTCTGCACGCTTAGGAGACTCCCATGCAACGCACCGCACTTGCCATTGCCCTGCTGATCGCTTCTGCTTCTGTCAGCGCCACACCGTGGACCTATCACGGCTCATTGAACGACGGCGGCAAGCCAGCAAACGGCACATATGATCTGCGCTTGACCTTGCTCAATGAAGCCGGTACGGCCTCGGTCAGCCAGCCCATCACCTTGTACAACGTTCCGGTCAGAGACGGAAACTTCAGCGCAGAGGTGGAGTTTGGAATTGATCTCAGCCTGGCTCCAGCGCTCAAACTCAAGACCGAAGTCGGTCAGAACAACAGTGGCTTCAGCAGCTTGAGCGAGCCCACCCGTTTTGACCCCAAAGCCGCGCTGGCCGGCATTTGCTGGGATACCACGGGCAATTCGGGAGTGAACGCGAACTCCGAATTCATCGGAACGACTGATCTGAACGCGCTGGTTTTGCGCAGCGGCAATGTGCAGGTCGGGCGCTTCAGCGCCGTGAGTCCGACCGGATTGAGTGTTGGCAATGTGATTTTCGGGCGCCAGAACTTCGAGCGTACCGGCGTTATCGGGGCCACTATTGGTGGCGGTGGCAACTTTTTTTTGGGGAATGTCGTCACGGATAACTATGGCGTCATTGGCGGGGGATCGACGAACATGGCGGGTGATGACAGTCCAATCGGTGGGCTATTTGTCGACGGTGAGCAAACGGCTTCTTTTGCGACGGTCAGCGGCGGCGGCGGCAACCAAGCTGGCGGAAAGTACAGCAGCGTCGGTGGCGGCCTGCAGAACTGTGCAGGTGGCGATTACAGCTCGGCAGGCGGACGTCGAGCCAAAGTTCGTCGCAACTCACTCCTGGATTCGAGCATTTTTGGATGTTCCAGCGTCGCCTCGACCAATACGGAAACTGGCGATCAAGGCACGTTTGTGTGGGCGGACAGCCAGGATTCGGATTTCACTTCCACAGGTTCCAATCAATTCCTGGTCCGCGCCCAAGGCGGCATGGCCATCAACACCAATACACCCTCAGCAGGCGCGGCGCTGACGATCAACGGCAATGCGGCGATCAGCACGACCGGCTCACTCGGCTTTGGCAACCAAACCCGGCAAATGCTCAATCTGTGGGGGCCGAACGATTTCGGCATTGGCGTGCAGACGGGCACCTTGTACAGCCGCAGCAACACCAGCTTTGCCTGGTTCCAGGGCGGCGTGCACAACGATGGATACAACAATGCGGGAGGTGGCACGCTGCGCATGAGTCTGGACAGCAACGGCCAACTGCGCACCACCACCGGCACGATTGCGACGATGTCGGATGCGCGGCTGAAAAAGAACGTATCGGACTACACCGGCGCACTGAGCCAGATTGCCGCGCTGCGACCGGTGTATTTCGAATACAAGGACAGCAGCCAACCCTTCGAGGCACCGGGCCAGCACCTGGGTTTTATCGCGCAAGAAGTAGAAAAGGTTTTCCCGCAGTGGGTGAGCAAGGACGAGCAAGGCTATCTGTCGCTATCCTTGCGTGGTTTTGAAGCGGTTGCGGTGCGCGCGATGCAGGAATTGGAAGCCGAGAACGCCGCGCTGCGTGATTCGGATTCAGCGCAAAACGCAGAGCTCGCGGCAATGCGGGCCGAGAATGCAGCGTTGCGGGCGTCAAGTGCTGCGCAAAACGCAAGGCTCGATGCGCTGGAGAAAGCTCTGGAACGCTAGCCCGGGCTAGAGGGGGAGAGGCTGCGTCGATGTGCCATCCGCGTGCGCATGACATCGAATCAGTCGGCGGCAAGTGCCTGCGCCAATAGCAGCCTTGCCGCCGTCCAATCGCGGTGAATGGTGCGTCTGTCAACGCCGAGAAACCCGGCAATTTCGGCGAATTCGATTCCGCCGAAAAAATGCAGTTCGACCACTTGCGCCATGCGCTCGTTGATTTGTTTGAGCTGCTGCAAGGCTTGATCAAGCGCGAGAATGTCGACACCGGACTGTGCGGCCGGGTAGTTCGTTTCAAGTGCGACGCGCACAGGATCGCTGCCACGCTTCTCGGCAAGACTTCGCCGTGCGGCATCGACCAGAACCTGTCGCAGCACTCTGGCAACCAGGTTCACAGTGTGCAATCTATCCTCGGCAGGCAACGCTTCTGGCGACAGCGCCAGCTTCAAATAGGCTTCGTGAACGAGGTCCGTCGTGCTCAGCATCTGAGCGCCGTGACGAGCCAGCTGCGCATGCGCGATTCGCTTGACCTCCGCATAAACCTGCTCGAACTGCATCGCGCGTGGCTCCAGACCGGAAGTCAGACTAGCACTGGATGGATCAACGGCAACAGTCGCCATGGATCCAGCTTGGACAGCGCATTGCTGAAAATAGCGATCAGGTCAACCAGGCTTCAAGGCCCTTGAGTGCGGCGGCCTGCGGGTATTCGACCTGGCTCTCGGCAGCATGTTCGAAACCTTCGTAGGCAACGACCAGTTCGCCGAAAGGATCATCGATTTCTTCGGTTTCCTCAAGAACCAGTTCCAGATCTTCCAATGCTTCGTCGACGTCGTTGACATCGAGCGGCATGCGCAGGATCAGCAGCCAGGTGATAAAGCGGGCATTCGGCGTTTCCTTCCGGGCCTTGGCGACCGCTGGTCCGAGCAGCGATGAACGACTTGAGAAATGGGCGCGCGCCGATGCTTCGGAATCAAACAAGTTGATCGACTCGCCTTGAGATTGCATGTCGCCGGTTTCCATGTTTTCGAAACTCGAGATGACGATGTGATTCATGGGGGCTCCGTTGGTGTTCGATGGCGCGAATGGCGGTTGGCGATGCGCCTTCATCCTGCCTCAATCAGGCAGGTCAACGACGTGTCGCCAGCACCCCGTCGAGGGCAAGATCGGTCTTGAAACCGGCCTTTTCGAGACGCTTGCTCACCTCGCGCGGCACGTCGCGCCCGCTGGTCAGCTTGTTCGGGCTGCCGGTGTAGTGAAACAACTTGCCGCCGCGACGCAGCACGCGCGCGAGCTGATCGTAGAAGGCCTGCGAATACAGTTCGCCGGCAATGCCGAATCGGGGGGGATCATGCAGCAGGGCATCAACAGATGCATCGGCAATGCCGACAATCACTGCGGACACGTCGGCATGGTTGAGATGCAGGCGGCCGCTGCTGGCGGGCGAGTCTGGATCGGGGGACCACGGGTTCAGCGTGCGCAGCCAAAGCACGTCGGCATTTTTCTCGACCGAGTCGATGCGGGCGACGCCGGCATCGAGACAACACGCCGCGAAGTAGCCGAGACCGCCGCAGGTATCCAGGATCCGCTTGCCACGTGGCTCGATCAGGGCAACCTTGCGTCGCGCATCCTCGAAAGGGGATTCCTTCGAGGTCGGCAGCATCTTGATGCCATCGATCTCGAACGTCGGCGCGCCCCATTCAGTCGGCACCAATTTGATCAGCGAACCGGCAAATCGCGATATGGCGACGAACTCCTCGCCATCCCGGAAATAGATCGTTCGATCCTTGAGCGCGTCGGCGTAGGCGAAAGACTGGCTGCGCCAATGCCATTCGGTCGCGCCCAACTGGATCGTGTCGGTCGAGCGCCCCAGATCCAGCGAACCGCCCCACACGTTGGCCCCTGCGTCACGGGCTGCGCCCATTGAATCGGCAATGGCGCGGGTGAGCAGCGGGCCGGAATAGTGCGACACGTCGGAAAATCTCCTGATCCGGCTCTGGCCGAGGGTGACAACGGTCGGCATCGTAACTTACCGCTCCGATCAGAGCAGAGCTTCGCGGGCAGAGCCCGGATCGGGCCGCGATTCACGGCTTCGATCCGGGTGTCGGCTCGTGCGTGAATCCTTCCCGTATCAGGTCAAGAACCATGCTCTTGCCAGTCGGGACATCAACCCGAACCAGCACCTGGTGCCATGGATGTCCGCCTGATCGCCCATCGTCGGCGACGTCGGGCACGCTTCCCCAGAGCAGCAGATCGTGATCGCCGTGCATGACGGAGGCGAGGGAAGCCATCGGCAAAGGAGCTTGCCAGACGACCTTGCCGTTCGGTCCCGAGACTCGGGTGAGTTGCAGGCGTCCTGCATCACCGAGTTTGTCGACATGCAATACGAGCACGCTGTCCGGATCGCGATACCAGAGTGGGATCTCGGCATGGCGATGCTGGCGCAATAGTCCCGCGCGCAGAAAGGCCGGGGCATCGGCAAGTACTTTGTATTCACTGAACTCGGACCGCTTCCCCCAGTTGTCCGGAAGCTCCTTCGGCCAATCCTGGGGTGCCGCCGAGACTTCCGTCATCTTGGCCTGCCAGAGTCGGTAGGGCCGTGGCAGGGGATTGTTCAATGGCTGGGGAACATGGTTGTCGTTGAGAAATTGTTGCAACGCGCCGGGTCGCTCGCCGGTATCTCGACCGGGAATGACGGGCGGATGGCTGAGTTCATCGGCTTCCGCGTCAGTCAGTACACCGAGCCAGGCTTGGCCAGCCGAGAGCGATCGAACCTGGAAGCTGCTGGTCGTCGATGGCAGTGGGTTCGCGGGTGGAACGATGCCCTCCGGATGCCTCACCGGTGTATCGCGTGGCGCTGCGAGCAGATCATTCGCATCAATACGCCACTGGCTGGCGTCGCTCAAGGTCAGCTGCAATCCATTGCGACCGAATGCGATATATCCGCGCTGGGTGACCAGTTTGCCGGCAAGCGAGGGATTGCGTTTTTCGATACGCGACGCATCGGCGACGACGCTGCCGTCCTTCAGCGACACCCCCACAGGACCTTCCGCATTGAGCCACAAAGTCGTGCCGTCAACACCGAGGATCTCGAACCCGGTGAGCATGCGACCCTCACGCTGGCTACCCTCGAATGTTCGCAGACGCCTGCGCCAGGCGACCGTTGCCGATGCCGCATCGATGGCCCACAGATCGACATGCAGATCGTCGCGACGAACCTGACTCACGCCGCGTCCACTGCCAAAATAGACCGACTCCGATTGCGTGCTGACTAGATACGCGCGATCCAGTCCATCTTGTGTCGTTCGCAGCGGCGCGCTTTGAAACAAAGCTGCCTGCAAACCCCGCCGTTCACCGGCCTGGATCCAGCCGAGTACATGGCCCAGACCCCCGCTCAAGGCGAACAGGGTGATGGCGGCCAGGACAGCCAGGGCGATGCTTCCGATTGAGCGCGCGTGTTTTTGCTGGCCAGTCTGCATCTCGTTTCCGGAAGATCGGTTTGTGCGGGCCATGGAAGATCAAACGCAAGTCAGCGCGTTCAGGGGACAGGAGAGTGCTGAAGTCACGCTGTCGAACCGAATACCGGATCCAGGTTCGCACCCTCGGTGCGATTGTGTCTCGGCACTCCGCAGATGATGTCCTCTCGCAGTGAGGTGGCGAATTCAGGGTCGGTGTGGAGATGCGCCAACCATGCGCCGCGGTTACGCTTGGCATCTTCGCCCACCAGGGTTTTCGGTCGCCAGGTTCGACCAGGAGATTTCCGAATGTGGCACCTGCACGCTCCCTCTCGCGTCAGCAACGCGACGGCGTGGTTCGCTGTCCCACTGCTTGTGTTGTGCCTCTCGATTGCAGGGGCGATTTCCACAGCGCGCGCGGATGAGCGAATCCTGGATTTTCACAGCGGTATCGTCATCCGTGCCGATATCTCGCATTTGCCGAGCGCGATGAGCTGTCCGCACAAAAAGCGCCACCGCTCGATGCCGACGAATACCATCGCCTGCTGCCGTACGCGCTTGCGCTCGGCGTAGAGCAGACCTGGACTGATCGCTTCGCCACAGCGGTAGGCCCCGCCGCCGCCGCGGCCGCTGTCGCAGGCGCTGGCTGGTATGTGGGTAGTCAATCGATGGTCAATAGCGGCGGATTTGCCAGCCACTTCAGCTCATCGTTCAGCAGCGCGATTTCATCGTCTTCGCGCGCACCCGGCTCCTCATCGGGCAGGGGTGGCGGAAGCTCTTCGGGTGGCGGCGGCGGTGGGGGTGGCGGCTGGTAGCTGGATCGCGTCGGCTTCGGAAGCAGAAATCAGCGGCCAGTCGCTCGACACGTCTCAGTTTCGCGTTGCTGAGTTGGGAAATGACCGTCGCGTCTTCGACGTTGCTCATGTCCAGCGTGATCGCCAGACACAAATCATGGGAGTAAACTCGCGCTTCGTACATCGCATGACACCGCAGTGTCGACGCGATTGAAGGTTCCGGCACGCAGCAAGCGAAGACGCTCAGTCTGTGCCCATCCATCGACCTGGAGTCCCCGATGACCACTGCGTCTGTCGTGCCCCCCAGCAATGCCATTGCCAACCCTGCAGACGATGGCCCGCTGTCGCCCTGGTGGTTGCGCAGCATCGGTATCGTGATGCTGATCGGATTCGGCGTCTTGATCGCCATAACAGTGTTGGCCTACCGCAATGCACCACCGATTCCAGCCAGGGTTGTCGATGCCCACGGCATCACGTTGTTCACTGGCGAGGATATCGGCAACGGTCAGGCGGTATTCCTGAAATATGGATTGATGAACAACGGAAGCATCTGGGGTCACGGCGCTTATCTTGGCCCGGACTATTCGGCCGAGGCCCTGCATCGGATGGGCGAAGACACCGCTGCCGCACTGGCGTTGCAGCAATTTGGCAAGCCGGTCGTGGAGCTCGATCCAGTAAAGCGTGCAGCCGTGCAAGCCTCTGTCGCGGTGACGCTGAAAACCAACCGCTACGACGCGGACAGTGGCGTGCTGACACTTGCGCCGGCGGAAGTGCAGGCATGGCAACAACAGATCCGCTACTGGACTGAGTACTTCAAGCGACCATCCGGGAATGGCGGGCTCAAGCCTGATCTGATCAGTGACTCAACCGAGCTGCGGGAATTCAGTGCCTTCGTCAGCTGGGCTGCATGGGTTTCGGTGGCGAATCGCCCCGGCGAGAATTTTTCCTACACCAACAACTTTCCGTTTGACCCGAGTGTCGGCAACATCGCGATTCCGGGTGCGCTGTTGTGGAGCGCGTTGAGCCTGCTTGTATTGCTGGCCGGCATCGCCGCGGTATTGCTGGCATTCGGCAAGTTCGAATATCTGGGTTGGCTCAGTCACGGTCATGCCATCCAACCGCGTATTCGCGTGGGCGAATCGAGTCCCGGGCAGCGTGCGCTGGTCAAGTTCTTCGTGCTGGTCGCCTTGGTGTTTCTGTTCCAGACCCTGGTTGGCGGCGCGACTGCGCACTATCGCGCCGATCCAGGCAGTTTCTACGGCTTTGAGCTCGAGAGGATTTTTCCAAGCAACCTGATGCGCACCTGGCATCTGCAAAGCGCGATCATGTGGATCGCTACCGCCTATGTCGCCGCCGCGTTGTTCCTCGGCAATACGTTGCGCCGTGAGGAGCCGCGCGGCGTCACCACATGGACGCACATCTTGTTCGCTGCTTTCGTTGCGGTGATTGGTGGCAGTCTGCTGGGCGAATGGGCCGGGATTTCGCAACTGCTGGGAGATTGGTGGTTCTGGCTCGGCAACCAGGGCTGGGAATACCTGGAACTCGGTCGCATCTGGCAGTACGTTTTGGTTGTCGGGCTGCTGGTATGGTTCGCAATGCTGTGGTGGGTCGCGCGTCCTTCCAAGGTGGACAACGTCGAAGTCCGGCCAATCGTCAAGATGTTTTTCGTTGCATCCCTGTCGATTCCGGTGTTCTACATCCCGGCGTTGTTCTTCGGCGCGAAAACCAATTTCACGGTGGTTGATACCTGGCGCTTCTGGATTGTCCACCTGTGGGTCGAGGGGTTCTTCGAATTCTTCGCCACCACGATCGTTGCGCTGGCGCTCTACCAACTCGGTCTTACCCGACGCAATACCGCGTTGCGGGTGATCTATCTGGATGCAATTCTATATTTTCTGGGTGGCCTGATCGGCACCGGGCATCATTGGTACTTCAACGGCCAGACCGGCTTCAACATGGCCTTGTCGGCACTATTTTCCGTGCTGGAGGTGGTGCCGCTGACATTGCTGACGCTGGACGCCTGGGACTTCGTGCGCACCACGCGCCGAGCCGGGGAGTTAGCCGGGAAGCCGGTGCCGATCCCGCACAAGTGGACGTTCTACTTCCTGATGGCAGTCGGCTTCTGGAACTTTTTCGGCGCCGGCATGTTCGGCTTTCTCATCAACCTGCCGATCGTGAGCTATTACGAAGTCGGTACACAGTTGACTCCGAACCACGGTCACGCGTCGATGATGGGTGTGTTTGGCATGTTGGCGATCGCACTGATGGTGTTCGTGCTGCGTCAAACCGCGAATGAAAAGGACTGGCCGGGAATCGAGAAGTACGTGAAGGTCGCGTTCTGGGGCACCAACGTCGGCTTGATGATGATGATCCTGATGAGCCTGTTCCCGAGTGGCGTCTTGCAGATGTGGGATGTCGTGCAACACGGTTACTGGCATGCGCGGAGCATGGATTACATGGCAACGCCGCGATCGCGATTGCTTGAATGGCTGCGCATGCCAGGCGATGTCGTGTTTATCGTGTTTGGTTCGATTCCGCTGGTGATGGCGGCGACCAGGGGTTGGCTGGGGATCCGCCGAGCTCGGGAAAGCTGAAGTTCATCGATTTGCTGCCGCAGGTTTTCAATTCCCGCGATCGAGCGAAAGGGATCCGTTCGGAGCCCGCCGCGGCAAGCGCAACAAGGGACGCTCCGCCGGCCGTGCGAACAAATGCGTGGCGGCAGCTTGGCGCATTGACCAATCCCCCCCGCTGTCAGCGGGCAACCCGGATCAATGGAAGCCTGACATCGTGAGCCGCTCGGAAGTGTTCGTGGATCATCGCCTGATTGATCTCTGACGGAATCGCGGGGATGCTAGGTCGGATCAGCAGCAACGATCTACGTCCGCGGAGATTGCCGATGTCAGAAACCCGTCCCAGATTCCTGCAGCCCGCGTCGGTATCGGACTACCGCGAGCTGGCACGGCGCCGTTTGCCACGGCAGTTGTTCGACTACATCGATGGCGGTGCCTACGATGAATGCAGCCTGCGCGCGAACGTGGCGGATCTTCAAGGCGTGCGTTTGCGCCAGCGCGTCCTGCGTGATGTGTCGAACATCGATCTGCGCGCGGATCTGCTCGGGCAAGCCATGCAATTGCCTGTCGTGCTCGGCCCGGTCGGCCTGGCTGGAATGTTCGCGCGGCGTGGCGAGGTGCAGGCGGCGCGGGCGGCCAGGGATGCCGGCATCGCGTTCTGCGAATCGACCGTGTCGATCTGCTCGATGGACGAGGTTCACGCCGCGGTAGGCTCTGCGTTCTGGTATCAGCTCTACGTGCTGCGCGATCGTGGCTACGCACGCGAATTGCTGAAGCGCGCGCAATCGCTCGGTTGCGAGGTGCTGGTGTTCACCGTCGATCTGGCCGTGATGGGCGCGCGCTATCGCGATACGCGCAACGGCATGAGCGGGGGCAACAATGCCCGGGCCCGCCTGATTCGCGCCTGGGATCTGCTGTCGCATCCGCGCTGGCTGGTCGATGTCGGCGTGCGTGGCAAGCCGCTGGTATTCGGAAACCTGCATGGTGCCTTGCCTGATGCGCAGGATCTGGCCGAATTTCGCAACTGGGTGGATGCGCAGTTTGACCCGTCGGTGCGCTGGCAGGATCTCGACTGGCTGCGCGCGAACTGGTCCGGAAAGATCGTCATCAAGGGCGTGCTCGATGTCGATGATGCGCGCACGGCGGCCGACATGGGCTTCGACGGCCTCGTCGTGTCCAATCACGGCGGCCGTCAGCTCGATGGTGTGCCGTCGACCATTTCGGTTCTGCCGGATATCGCCGCCGCCGTTGGCGAGCGCATGCAGATCCTGTTCGACGGCGGCATCCGCAGTGGGCTGGATGTGATCAAGGCGCTTGCGCTGGGCGCCGATGGCTGTGTGCTCGGCCGCGCCTGGGCCTACGCGCTTGCCGGCGGTGGCGAAGCCGGCGTTTCTCACATGCTGGATATCCTGCGCAAGGAAATGCGGGTCGCCATGGCCCTGACCGGTTGTACGCGCCTGTCGGACTTGCGCGAATCGAAGGTCATCCATTCGACGCGATGGCGCGGTTGATTCGACAACATGCGCCCGCCCATCCGGTTTGCGTCATGGCGTCCGGGCGCAGAATGCAAAGGGCGGCTAAAATGGTTGCTCCCACCATTCGAAGAAGTCCGATGTCCGATATCCCCGCATGTCCCGTTTGCTCGATGGAAAACACTTATCCCGATGCCGACAACTATATCTGCGCCGATTGCGGGCACGAATGGCCGATCGTTGCCGCTGCTTCGGGGAGCGACGACGAAGCAGTGATCGTCAAGGATTCCAACGGCAATCTGCTTGCTGACGGCGATGATGTCGTGCTGATCAAGGATCTCAAGGTGCGCGGATCGTCGCAGGTGATCAAGCAGGGCACCAAGGTGCGTGGAATCCGCGTGGTTGGCGGCGATCACGATGTCGAAGGCAAGGTCAACGGTGGCGCGATGATGTTGAAATCGGAATTCTTGAAGAAGGTCTGACAGTTCGGCATTGGCGCTTGCTGATTGCCGGCCCGGACTGAACCACGCAAACCGGTGGTTGGGAATTCCTCATGCTCATCTCAGGTTGTACGCCAGCGGCGACAATGGCAGATATTGATGTACTGCGGAGGCAACACATGAATCCATCCATCCATGCATCAGGCTTGATCGTGCTCGGCATTCTGCTGGGCGCGATCGCTGCACCGGCCCATTCAAGGGATTTGCCCCCGATCGAGAGGCTGCGTGTGCCGGCCGGCTTCCACGTCGCGATTTACTCGGCCGATGTGCCGAATGCGCGGGCACTCGCGATCGGGGACAAGCAGACGATCTTTGTCGGTTCGCGCAGTGCGGGCAAGGTCTATGCGTTGACCGATGACAATCACGATGGGCGGGCGGACACGGTACGCGTGATCGCGGAAGGCTTGAACATGCCGGTTGGCGTCGCCTTCCGTGACGGTGATCTGTACGTGTCGGCGGTCAGCCAGATCCTCGTCTTGCGCGACATTGAAAACAAGCTCGCGAATCCGCCAAAAGCCGAGGTCGTGGTCTCCGACTTGCCAAGCGAAACCCATCACGGCTGGAAGTTCATCGCGTTTGGTCCCGATGGCAAGCTCTACGTACCCATCGGTGCGCCGTGCAATATCTGTGATCGCGACGGTTACGCGAAGATCCTGCGCATGAATGCGGATGGCAGCGGTCGCGAGGATGTCGCCTTCGGCATCCGCAATACGGTCGGTTTCGACTGGCAGCCCGGAACCACACAGCTCTGGTTCACCGACAACGGCCGCGACATGCTCAGCGACGATCTGCCATCCGACGAATTGAATCGTGTGAGCCGCACGGGTGAGCATTTCGGCTTTCCATATTGCCATCAGGGCGACACGCTGGATCCGGAGTTCGGCAAGGGCAAGGATTGCGCGAATTACACGCCGCCCTTGCTCAAGCTGGGTGCGCACGTCGCCGCACTCGGCATGCGTTTCTACACGGGTTCGATGTTCCCACCCGCATATCGCGGCGCGGCGATAATCGCCGAACATGGTTCGTGGAATCGTTCGGAGAAATCCGGCTATCGGGTGATGACGGCCCGAATCGAGGGTTCCCGTGTAGTCAGTCATGAGCCGTTGATCGAAGGATTCATGGCCAATGAGAAGAGCTGGGGGCGACCCGTCGACGTGCTGGTGATGCCAGACGGTGCGCTGCTTGTCTCCGACGACCAGGCTGGCGCGGTGTATCGAGTCACTTATTCAGCCAAGAAATCGGAGGGTAAGGACAAATCCTCCCGCAAGCCGTGAACCGGCACCGCACCGACCCTCGTCGTTGAGCCTTCATTCGGCGATTCTCGAATCATTGCCTGGCAACCTGTGATTGACGTCCAATCAACATTTGCCGGAATCGGGAGCAGGGCGATTGCTTTGCGGTGTTCCCGATTCGAAAATCTGAAGCCGCATGGCCGACCGAAACTCGGCAACGGGAATCGTCATGTGACGCGTGCGGCTCCCGGAACGAAGATGGCCCGAACAACGTCCCTTACTCCATCGGCGAGGTACCCAGGCATGCCGATGTTCTGTGCTTTGCCACTCGCCTGAAATCGGGCTTTGCCAGTATACGAAGCGCATGCCTGGCCGAGACACCGTGTCGAGTATGATCAGCAGACCCGTCTCCGACCAGGATCAACGCCGCGTGACGCCCCGAAAATCCGGAGAATCCAATGGGCGAGCGCCGAACAGGCGTTGGCGCCGATTGCGTCGGCATCCGCGGCTGAGCGCATGCGCGGTGATCTTCGTCGTGCTGCTGGGCGCGTTTTCGCTGAGCGGCGTCCGCCCCGTGCTCGGCATCCTGCTTGCGTTTGATATCGCTGCGGTGATCTTTCTCGGCACGACCCTGCACATGATTGTTCGCGCTGAAACCCGTTCGATGCGGCAACGCGCGCGCAAGGAGGACGAGGGATACTGGAGCTTCCTGCTCAGCGGCGCGGCGGTCGCCGCTGTCGCGCTGATCGCTTTGGCGATCGAACTGCATGCGAGCCGCAGCGGCGGCACGATCGAAGTCGTGCTGGCGGCTTGCAGCCTGCTGTTGACCTGGATGTTTCTCAATACGCTTTTCGCGCTGCACTATGCGCACGAGTTCTACGGCGACAGCGGCGGCAAGAACAGCGGCCTTGAGTTCCCGGGCACGAAGGAACCGGATTACTGGGATTTCATCTACTTCGCCTTTGTCATCGGCATGACCTTCCAGGTTTCCGATGTGCAGATCAGCGAACGCGGTATCCGCCGCGTGGCTCTTGCTCACGCCATGATCGCGTTCTTCTTCAATGTCATCATCATCGCGCTGAGCGTCAACGTGGTCGCCAGCAGCGCGTGATCCGTGCCGCAGGGGTGGCACCGTCCGTGGTGCATGCTTGATTCGACGCTGCGGTGTCGTCGCACTGCAATGAACCTGCCGGGCCGCCACGCGGGTTGGAATTTCCTGCGCCGATTTCAACGTCTCCGTTTCGCGGGTGCGTGCCGCTGTTGACCGGCTGATCCGAAGCTTCGACTTTCATGGTAGAAAGTGCCCCACGGCCATCGTCGCAACCTGGGAAGCGCAACGCATGTTTTGTCCAAAATGTGGTTCAGAGAATACCGACACCGCTGTCCATTGCATTCGCTGTGGCACGGCAATGCCAAGGATGGAGCGGGAGTACGGACTCGGCACGTCGGTGTCCGCATCATCGCCTGCTTCGCCGCGCGTGACGGTCAGCAACAATCTGGTCTGGGCCATCCTTGCAACCTTGTTCTGCTGCCTGCCCACCGGCATCGTCGCAATCGTCTACGCAGCCCAGGTCGACAGCAAGCTCAGTGCCGGTGACATTGCCGGTGCCCAGGCTTCCTCGCGCAGCGCGGCGACCTGGAGCTGGGTCTCGTTTGGCATCGGCGCGGTGTTTGTCGTCGGCTATATCGGGCTGGTCATTCTCGGCGCGACCATTGGTCATCGATAGCTCAGGAGGATGCCGCAATGCGCACTCGCATGGTGAACCTCATCCTCCTGCACCATCCGCGCTTGCCCGCCATCGCGCTGGCTGGGGCAGCGCTGGCAATTGCCGGAATCCTTTCCGAGTTTGATCCGTATTCCGCATCAGCTGTTCTGCCGCCCTGTTTTTTCCATGCGTTGACCGATTTTTATTGCCCGGGCTGTGGCACGACACGCGCCTTGCATGCGCTGCTGCATGGGAATCTCACGCTGGCCATGCAAATGAATCCCATGGCGGTGATCGCGCTTGCGCTGATTCCATTGATGCTCTGGAACAACTTGCATCCGGATCGGGCATGGATCGCGAGAGTGTCGGATGCACGGATTTGGCTGCCGCTGGTCATTGCATTTGCCGTCTTGCGTAATTTGCCCTGGCAGCCTTTCGTCTGGCTGGCACCGGGCTGATCTTCGTCGGTCAGGCGTCGGCAACCTTGAGCACCAGCTTGCCGGTGTTTTCGCCCTTGAACAGCTTGAGCAGGGTTTCCGGGAAAGTTTCGAGTCCCTCGACGATATCCTCGCGGGTTTTCAGCTTGCCTTGCTGCATCCAGCTTGCCATCACGTTGGCTGCTTCGGCGTAGCGCGAGGCGTAGTCGAATACGACCATGCCTTTCATCGAGGCGCGATTGACCAGCAGGGACAGATAATTGCTCGGGCCTTTGACCGCCTCGGTGTTGTTGTATTGCGAGATCGCACCGCAGATGACGATGCGCGCATGCATGGCGAGACGCGAAAGGGCGGCATCCAGAATCTCGCCACCGACATTGTCGAAATAGACGTCGATGCCTTTCGGGCAATGCTGCTTGAGGGCTTCCTTGACGTCCTCGCTCTTGTAGTCGATGGCGGCGTCGAAACCGAGTTCGTCGGTGATGTAACGACACTTGTCGGCGCCACCGGCGATTCCGATCACCGTGCAACCCTTGATCTTCGCGATCTGGCCGACAACCTGGCCAACGGCGCCAGCCGCTCCCGACACGACCACGGCTTCTCCATCCTTGAGTTGGCCGACTTCGAGAATGCCAAAATAGGCGGTCATCCCCGGCATGCCCAGTGTGCCGAGATAGACCGGCAATGGTGCGAGCTTCGGATCGACCTTGATCAGTCCCTTGCCATTGGATACCGCGTAGTCCTGGACGCCGAGTGCGCCGGTGACATGATCGCCGACCGCGAATGCCGGATTGTTCGAAGCGATGACGACTCCGGCGGCACCGGCTCGCATGACCTCGCCGATGCCGACCGGCGGAATATACGACTTGCCTTCGTTCATCCATCCGCGCATGGCAGGATCGAGGGAGATGTACAACAGCTTGACGAGGATTTCGCCATCCCCTGCACTCGGCGCTGGCGTTTCGACGAAATCGAAATCGCTGCGCTTGACCATGCCGACCGGGCGCCTGGCCAGCTTGAACTGGCGGTTGATGGTGTTGCTCATGGTGTTCTCCAAGAGAGTTGACGCAAGTTCGGATGATGGTTCAACGGGCTCGCCACGAACGGAATCGGGCTTGCCGAAGTGGAATGCGAAGGCGATGCGTCCGCTGCGCGTGACTACGTTCGAACAATAACCGGGAACCTCACCCTGTGTCGCGATCAGCGTGTTCCAAGTTTCGGCAAGCGAAACCGGGCACGTCGCTGCGTCAGAATTTCGCCACTTATGAATCGATCGCTGCCCTGATTCGGCAATTCCGTGGGCAGGACGCTGCGCTTTCATGGGTCTGCGCCCGGCGGCGTCATGACGGGAACATCCGGATCGTGAAAACCGGTCGAAAAGGAAGCCCGTAGTGGCGGGCTACCACACAACCGAATCATTCGGGGGTCACATGTCACAACTTGTACACGGCTTGCAGCGCGCTGGACGTCGTCTGCGCAGTCCCAGAGTGATTGCCATTGGCGTGCTCGCGCTCGCGATCTACGCGATTTACCAACATCCCCCGGTGGAGTCCATCGCCAGTCAGGAGGTAGGGCTGCGACTCAATCGCTGGAGTGGTTCGACGACGACCCTGCCGGAGGGCCTGGCCATCGTCATTCCGGGTATTCATGTGCTTCGGCGGTTTGGTCTTGACGACCACATGTATCGTCCACAGCGCAGCAGCACGGCGAGTGGCGAAGCGCCGTTGCAATCGTCCGAAGGCCTGTCACTCGGCGCCGAGTTGACCGTGCGCTACGCGGTGGATCCGCAACGCCTCGATACGCTGGGGCGCAAGCTGCCCGCCGATATCGATGGCGAGCTCGTCGGCCCGCTGTTGCAGGGCGTGATCTATCGCGCTTTCACGCGCTATACGGTGCGCGAGATCTTTTCGACCAAGCGCCAGGAATTGCAGGACACGATCGAATCCGAGCTGAAGCCGCTGATGGCCAATGACGGACTCATCCTCAAGCACGTGATGATGGGCAATGTCGATCTGCCGGCCGACTATCGTGCCGGCATGGATCAATTGCTCGCGGTCGAGCTCGAGACCGAAAAGATGAAATACACGCTTGAGCTCACCGCCAAGCAGGTTACTGAAACCGAGCTCCAGGGCGAGGCTGAAAAAGTGCGACGCGAGAAAGCCGCGGAAGCGTCGGCGAATGAGCAGATCATCGCGGCCAAGGCGCAGGAAGAGGCGATGAAACACGTCATCCCTTTCAAGCAGAAGCAGATCGAGCAGCGCAAGCTTGAAGCCGACGCCGACAAGGCCTCGCGTGTGCGCATCGCCGAAGGCACGGCCGAGGCGCGCCTGATCGAGGCCAAGGCCGAAGCCGAGTCACGTCGTCAACTGGCCCAGGCCGAGGTCTATCGCATGGATGAGATCGGCAAGATTTCGAGCATCCAGCTTGAACGCGATGGCGCGTTGATCAGTCGCTATCCATTGCTGATCCAGAAAACCCTGGCTGACAAGTTGTCGGACAAGATTTCCGTGATCATTGCCGCGCCGCCGGCGGAAGGTGGTTTCATCGGCAGCAACCTGATCGGTCAGAAGGTCGCCGCGAATGGGGCAGCCCAATGAGAATTTTCACGATCGTGATCGCGCTGCTGATTGGTTCGGGTTGGTTGAACATGGCGTGCGCGGCGGAAGGTCTGGCGATCGTGGTCAGGGATCGCACCGCACTGCGCGCCGAGGCCCGCGACTCGGCCACACAGCACGCGGAGTTGTGGGCGGGCGATACGCTCGAAGTGCGCGGTGAGCGACTCGACTATCTGCAGGTCTACGATCATCGCCGCGAACGTGCCGGATTTGTCCGCCTCTCGGAAGTGCGCCGGTTGTCGCTTTCACCCGAGAATGCGCCGGAGCTGTTTGCGGTCACGCGATTCCTGCGCGACAGCGTGGGCGACGAATCACTGGGTATTGCCTACGCTGCCGCCTATCTGCAGGCGGCGCCGGCCAAATCGATCGGCGCCGATTCCTTCGATGCCCTCGGCACCCTGGCTGATCGCCTCGCCCAGCGCGCCTCGGTCAATCGCAGCGCCGCCAAGGAAATTGCACTCGCGGGACAGCTGGAAGTCGTTGCCAGCTACGGCATCCATATCCGAAGTTTCGAGCACGCTGGCCGCATGCAATTGTGCTATGACGGCGAGGCTTTCCGTCGCGTGCTTGCGCTCGCAGCGACCGATGAGCAGAAGGCGCGAGCGGCCCTCGCGCTGACACGTCCGCAATGTGTTGATCCGGATTTGACGCCTGTGCAACGCCATGAACTCGACAACTGGCGCACCGACGTGCTCGATCGCGCGCCGCGTGATGGTCTTTCGGAGCTGCTCAGGAATCGCCTGGGTGTGCGCAGTGCGGCGGTCTGGGCCAGCGTTGCTTTCCAGCGCACGCGACGTGGCGAGAACGGCCAGGAGGCGGCCGAACGTGCCTTGCAGGAACTGACACGAATCGATCCGAAACAATTGGCGGATGGTGATGCCGATGACTATGCCGAGGCTGCCGTGCGAGTCGGTGCATCACGCTGGGCGGCGGAACCCGAGCTCAAATCAAAATCGGAATTGAGGATCGTTGTTGACGCAGGTGAACCCGGGCAGACGTGTCTGACCCTTGTCGACAAGAATCACGACGCCAAGTCGCCCCTGCTGAAACGCTGTACGTTCGGAACCGTCTGGGCAAATTCGGTGCGCGTAGCTGCATCGGGCAACGCATTGACGCTGGCCGTGCAGCCGCTTGAAGCCTGGCGTGAACTGTGGGTGTTCCATCGTGAAAGCGATGGCTGGCAGGTTGACGTGGTGCCGCCGGGAACCAACAGTCCGGATGTCGGCTATATCGAATTCGCCGGCTGGATTCCGGGCGGCAAGAAAATGCTCGCTGCCCGGGAAACAAAAGTGGACGGACGCTATCAGCAGAGTTTCGAGGTGCTGGATCTGGCCACTCTCAATGTCGATAAACATGCCGACAAGCCGGAGTACCTGAGCATCTTCTACCGCTGGCAGGATCCGCAATGGAAGCAGCAGACCCTGAGTCTGCGTGATGCGGCGGCCCGTCGGTAGTCGGTTGCTGTCGGCATCCATCGCCGTGGCGACCAACGTTGGGACGATCAGTAACGAGTCGCGCTCTCGAATATCCGTCACCCCTGCGAAGGCGCTCCTCATGATCCCCCCCCCCCCCCCCCCTCCTTCGCCGCCCCGGGCCCCCGCCGCCCCCCCCCCCCCCCCCGCCCCGGCCCCCCCCCCCCCCCCCCCCCGGCCGCCGCCCGCCCGCCGCGCCCCCCCGCCGCTCCCCGGGGGGGCCGCCCCCCCCCCCCCCCCCCCCCCCCCCCCCCCCCCCCCGCGCGGGGGGGGGGGGGGCACCCCAACGCCGCGCGCCCCGCCCCCCCCCGCCGCCCCCCGGCGGGGGGGGGGGCCCCCCGCCCGCGGCGGGCCGCTGGCCCCCGCGCCCCCGGGGTTTGGGCCAGAGGCAGTGAGAAGGCGGGGGTTCCGTGTCCTTGCCCGGTTTGATGTTTACGGGTCGTTGCGGCGCGGCATCCATGCCGCTTTCCATTCGCCTCCCGCCGAGCGTGGGCCAACCTTCAGGCTGGTCCTGACGCCGTTCTACCTCCTGCATCCCTGCAGCCGTCATTCGCCCTGCCGGGCACCTCCTCCCGTTGGGCGGGAGAAGGAAAGTCAAGCGCGAATGCGGCTGCAAGAGCTCGCCGGAATTTTGCATATTCCTGGCTACGCGGGATGCGAAGCAGCAGCGCCCCGCGATGCAGTGGGAACGTGACGTGGGCGACTGCATGAATGCAGGAAGCAGCGCAATCCAGGTATGGACGTTTTACAGCCCAAGGCAGGTGTCGGACTCAACTCGGCTGAGCTACAAATCGCCTCAACCGGTACGGTCCGACAGGCTGCTAGTGCAGCGTCCAATTCAAGTTGACGCCGACCGAACGCTCCGGGGAAAACGTCGACAACTCGTCGGAGGTGGCGTAGTACTGCTTGTCGAGCAGGTTGCGCACGTAGAGCTGCATGTTGATCGATGGCGTGAAGTGATAGCGGGCATCGGCATCGACCACATTGACAGCGCTGCGCTCGAGCTCCTCGAAACCCGGACGATCCACTTTCCAGCGGTGGCTGAAGCGCGCGCCCAGGTCCATCTTCGTCGAACGATAGCGGGCTTCGAGATCGGCGCTGACTGGTGGAATTCCGTATAGTTTCTGGCCGGTGTTGTCCGCGCCGCGAACCATCGTGATGCCGCTGCGCAGGCTGAACGCGCTGGTCGGCGACCAGCCGAGCGCGGCTTCAGCGCCGTGCAATCGGGCCTTGCCGACGTTGGTGTAACCGTTGACATCGGGACTCAAGTCGACCAGTTGGATGAGATCCTTCACTGCATTGCGCCAGACATGGATTTCGCCACCCCAGTTGCCCGCATTGAGCGCATAGCCAAGGTCGACACCTTCGGAATGTTCAGCGCCAAGGTTCGGGTTGCCGACGATTTCACCTTGTGCGGTGACGCCGGTGAAGAAGCGTTCCTCGAGGGTCGGGAAGCGGTAGCCCGAGGCGAGATTCAGCGTCCAGCGGCTCCAGTCGTTGGGCGTCCAGATCGCGCCGCCGGTGAATGCCTGATCGTTGTTGCTTGAGCTGGCGCCGGCCTGTTTCTGCCTGATCGAGGTCGTGCGTGCGCCAAACTCGAAGCCGAGTTGCTGGGTCGCGCGCCAATCGGTCACGCCGAACAGCGACCACGAATCCTCCTGGCCATCGCGCAGACTGTAGACTCGGTTGAGCACCGATCCGCGTGCATCATAGCCATTGACGTTGCGCCGACCGAGGTATTCCACACCGAGATTGCTGGTGAAATTGCCGGACTGAAAAGTCTGTTGCGCGGTGCCGCCGACATCCGTGCTGCTGATCGCAGCGAAGGTGTCGGGCGAACCGGGTTTCTGGTTGTAGGTTCCGAGGTACTGGTCGTGCGCGTGCAGGGTTGCCTCGAAGCCATCGGCATTGCGCAGGCGCACACGGCCCAGCGTATGGCTGTCTTCCGGGTAGGTCGTGTCACGCGTCGGATAACGCGAGTTCGACTTGCCGATGTTCTCCGTGCGCGAAGGCAGCAGGAGCACGTCAAAGTCGAAACCGCCAAACTTCGTGCGGTACTGCAGTGAGGCGCTTTCGCGTTCGAAACTGGTGTTCAAGGGGGTCCCGTTCGGCGCTGCGCTGTCACCTGCCTGATGCCGCGATGCGGCCACCGAGAAACTTTCCGAACCCATCCCGGCGGTCAGCGTGGCCTCATTGCCCGAGCTGGCATAACCCGCCTGGACGAATGGCGATTCAAACCAGCGCGGCTCGATCGAGATCGCGCCACCGAGCGCACCTGCGCCGAAATGCACGACCGCCGGACCGCGTGTCACGTTGATGTCGCCGAGCAGGGCCGGCTCCACAAAGGCGACCGGCACGCCCGCACGTCGCTGCGCGGTGATCGGCATGCCGCCTACAAGAATCAGGATGCTGTTGGCACCGCTGCCGCGGATCGAGAAGGTTTCGAAGATGCCGTTCTGGCCGGTTGCGCCAACGCCGGGAACGCGCGTGATCAGATCCTGGAAATCGGAAGGTGCAGCGATGGCATCGGCATACGTCACGACGTCGGTTGCCAGCGCGGACGGCCAATCATTCGCCGTGCCGCGGGCAGTCACCCTGATCGCGTCGGCTTGCCAGGGAGCGTCACCGACTTTCTGATCGCCCGGCTTGCGCGAAGAATTCAGTCCGATGCTGCTGCGTTCGGTGGAGTCACCTTGTTCTTCAAGGAGATCGTCGGCCAAAGCGAAGGGGGTGGTGAAGGCGGCGAAATTGAACGCTGCGGCGAGCGCGGTACGTCGGAGCAATTGAGACATGGACTTTTCCTGGAATTCCCCGAGCCAGGGTCGGATCGGGGATCCAGCAGTTTAGATAAGTGGGACGGAGTGTTAGATCCGTCTGCAGGCGGAGATCGGCGGGAAATCCCGCCGTTCCTCCGGCTTTGTATTGGCTGATTCGATTTCTCGAAAAGACGAAGCAGCCGGCTGACCTGCATTCCATCAGCGCAAATTCACGTCACCGACCTTGTCGCGGTAGTCCTGCTTCGGATCCACACCGAAAAGGAGCTTCACGCCTGCGAGCAGGTTTGATTCATTCAGCCAGACCTGCGCGTGATCGGCGTCAAAGCGGAGCAGGACGAGCTTGGGATCATCCTTGCCATCGAACCATGCGGCGATGAACGGATTCCAGAGTCGATCAATGATCGCTCGATCATTGGCGATGCTGAGGCTTCCATGGATGCTTGCAAACAAGTCGTGTCCCTTCGAGCTGAAGGCGGCAATTGCCCGATGTCCCTTTTGCAAGTTCTCGACGACGGCATTGGGCTTTCCGGTGAAGAACCAGATGGGCCCGCTATTGTTCTCGACTATCGCGGTCATCGGGCGGGAATGCCCATCTTCGGCTCCGTCGATTCCGAGCATCACAGTGCGATCAGAGGTGAGGCTCTTCCAGAACTTGTTTTCAAGATCGGCAAGATGGGTCATGGCTGGTCCTGTCATTGCGCTGCGAAACGGCTCGCAGTTCGTCCAAGCAGTTTTATCGGCCAGGCCTTGAATGGGAGTGAAATCTGCGGTTGGCAAGCGCACCTCGGTATTGGACGCTTCAGCTTGACGATCCCTGCATTCGATCAAGGCAATGCAGTAATCTCCTGCCCATCACTACGGAGCAGCAGCATGAGCATGCGTGGATTTACATCGAGGGATGCATGGGCCATCGCCTTCGGCCTGCTGTTATTGGCCCTGGCGAGCATGGCCAGCGCGGCCGATGTCGAGGCGACATACGCCCGCAACATCGTGCTGGTGCGACACGGCAACTACGTGGCGGATCCCAAGGCGGATCCCAAGCTGGGTCCGGCACTGTCGCCGATCGGTGTTGCCCAGGCGCATCTGGCCGGCGCGCGATTGGCCGCGATGCCGACGCGCTTCGATGCGCTGTATGTCAGCCCCTTGCAGCGCGCCCGCGATACCGCCGCAATCATTGGCGAGGATTTTCCGGGGCGGACATTCAACGTGCTCGATGATCTCGAGGAGTGCACCCCGCCGACGCGTCGCCATGAAGTCATCAAGGATGAAAAGCCCGAGGAACTGAGCCGATGCAAGGCCCAGCTCGATCGGCTGTTCGACACGCATTTCAAACCGGCCGAAGCTGCCGAGCGCAACGAAATGTATGTCTGCCACGGCAATGTGATCCGCTATCTGACCACGCGCGCCCTCGGCGTCGATACCAAGGCATGGCTTGAATTGTCGGTGCATCACGCCAGCATCACGCAGATTCGCGTTGAAGCCGATGGCCGCTTCAAGGTCATCACCGTGGGTGATTCCGGATACATGCCGGCCAACATGTTGACCGGCGCCACCGGGGATGCCGATCGCAGTCTGGCCATTCCAGCGCTGCCCATTCCGCAGGCAAAGGCGAAATAGGCGGGCAAGCCGCCAGCGGGGCGCGCTGCTACTATCGCGGCTTCATCGCCAAGACCAATACCGGGAGCGTTTCATGAAATCGTTTCGACTTGCCAATCGTCAAAGGACTTGTCAGTTTGCCGCGGCGATTGCCGCGCTGGGCTTGCTTGCCGGGCCAAGTGTGGCACTGGCGGCAAAATCGGATCGGGATGCAATCCAGCGAGAGGTGGTCAAGCAGCACGATGCATCGGTCAAGCGTCTGCAGGACTGGATCGCGCTGCCATCGATTGCCGCCGAAAACCTCAATTCGCGCGAGGGCGCCGAATACATGGCCAGGCTGGCGCGTGAGGCCGGTTTCCAGAAGGTCGAGATACTTGATACCGACGGCAAGCCCGGCGTGTTCGCGACACTGGATGCCGGTGCGGCGAAGACGGTGGGCCTGTACTTCATGTACGACGTCAAGCAGTTCGATCCGGCCGAATGGAGTTCGCCGCCGCTGGAGGCGCGCATCGTCGACAAACCCGGAATCGGCAAGGCCATCGTCGGTCGCGGTGCGGTCAATCAGAAGGGGCCGGAATCTGCATTTCTCGCAGCCCTGCACGCGATTCGCGATACCGGTCACAAGCTGCCGGTGAATCTGGTGCTGGTGGCCGAGGGCGAAGAGGAAATCGGCTCGCCGCATATCGGTCAACTTGTGCATCGCCCTGAAGTCGAGGCCGCGCTGGCGAAGACAGTCGGCGTGTTCATGCCCTCGGCGTCGCAGGGCCTCGATGGAGGCGTCACGGTCAGTCTCGGTGCCAAAGGTGTCGTCGAGCTTGAACTCATCGCCAGTGGCGAGAAGTG
This sequence comes from Lysobacterales bacterium, assembly GCA_016721015.1. Lineage (GTDB taxonomy): Bacteria > Pseudomonadota > Gammaproteobacteria > Xanthomonadales > Rhodanobacteraceae > Dokdonella. Next base: position 262,512 of record JADKJL010000003.1, on the reverse strand, counting down.
GGGGCGTGGCCCGGCCAAGGATGTGCACTCTTCGCTCAAGGCCATGGTCGACAGTCCGGCCTGGCGTCTGGTCAAGGCGCTCGACAGCCTGGTGTCCGAGGATGGCAACACGATCACCGTCGAGAACTATCCGGTCGCAGCGCCGATCAGCGCCGAGGAAAAGGCGATGATTGCGGCGGCAATTGCGACGCGGAATGAGGATGAGGTCAAGAAACAGTATGGCGTTGCGCACTGGATTGACGATCTTTCGTTTCAGGCAGCCAATGAACGCCTTGTGTCGCAACCGACGATCAACATCGAAGGCCTGGTCGGCGGCTACACCGGCCCGGGCGGCAAGACCGTGCTGCCGCATCGCGCCGTCGCCAAGCTCGACATGCGTCTCGTCACCGGCATGAAGATGGACGCGGCTGTGGCCGCCTTGAAGGCGCACCTGGCCAAGCGCGGTTATGCCGACATCGAGGTCAATGTCAGTGGTGGCTACGATCCGACCAGCACCAAGGCCGATGCACGACTGATCAAGGCGCAGATGGACGTGCTCAAGCGCGTCGGCTTGAAGCCGATGCTGTGGCCGCGCAATGCCGGCTCGTATCCGGGTTTCGTCTTCACCGATCCGCCGCTGAGCCTGGCCTCGGGGCATTTCGGACTCGGTCATGGCAGCGGCGCGCATGCGCCTGACGAGTACTATGTCATCGAATCGTCGAATCCGGCCGTGCGCGGCTACGACGGTGCCGTGATGTCGTTCGTCGATTATCTGTATGAGCTCGCGAAGTAGGCATCGGACAATCGCGGCAAGAGCGTGATTGCGTCGCCAAGTGCGGCGCAGACTCTCAATCTTTCATGATAGGAATCCAGTGACCAACAACGACATCCTGCGCAGCGTCCGCTACATGCTTGACCTCAGCGACATCAAGGTTGCCGAAATCGCGAAACTTGCCGATGCCGATCTCGACATTGACAAGGATGCCGTGCAGCACTTCCTCAGGAAGGAGGATGACGCGGAATACCTCAATTGCCCGGATCGCGTGCTCGCGGGTTTTCTGGATGGTCTGATCGTCCATCGGCGCGGACGCGACGAGTCCTTGCCGCCCAGACCACCCGAGCGCCGGGTCAGCAACAATCTTGCGCTGAAGAAGTTGCGTGTCGCGTTCGAGCTCAAGGATGTCGACATGCACGCGATTTTTTCCGAAGCCGGATTTCCGCTGTCCAAGCCGGAGCTGTCAGCCCTTTTCCGTCAGCCTGGCCACAAGCACTACCGCGCGTGCGGTGACCAGATCCTGCGCAACTTCCTCAAGGGGCTGACGGCACGGTTTCGCGTCGCGGATTGACTGCCCCGGCATGGCTGCGCTCATGGCAAATGCTCAAGCGCGATTGGATTGAAAGCATGCGCTGTCGAACCGCAGGCACTGCGCACAACTATCGCAATGAAGGATTTGCGCCGTCGGTCTCAAAGCCGTCCTTGAAGATCCGATCCAGATAGCGGATGTCGAGCACGGGTTTGGCGCTGCCGAAGATTTCGGCGAGGCCGCGATGGGCGAGGCCGGTAGCCTCGACCTGGCGCTCAACCACGCTTCCATCCGGTTGCCATTCCTCGACGATGTAGGCGGTCGTGATCAACTCGGGTGTGGAATTCGGCGGTGCATCACCCGTGCTGAAGCCGACCCGGTTGACGCCGGCGTCCACATTCGAAAACTGCATGCGGAACTGGGTGATGCCGTCGCGCCGGATCGCGGCGATGGCAGCAGCGGTCAGGTCGATGCGCAATGCGTAGTAGCTGTCATTCGCCGAGCCGATGAAACAGCCGGCATTGCTTGCGTCAGCCGGGGCGGTGGCGTCGCCCGGCTCGACATCGGGTGTGCCGAAACTTGCCGCAACATCGAGACGCGGTAAGCCGAGGCTTCCACTGACAAACGGATTGCTTCCACTGCGCAGGTTCTGCAGAACATAGATGCTGGCGGATTCGATGGTTTCGCCGGCGGCAATGGCGCTCGTATCAAAACTGACAATGCCGCGGGTCAGGCGCGTGCCGTCATCGCCGATGAGAATGCGGTCGGTGCCCGCACTGTTGCCATCGCTCCAGCCATCGAGCGTGCCGCCCAGCGAGGGCAGGGTCAGCGAGACATCACCGCGGAATTTCGGGAAGAAGCGGGTTTCTGTCTGCACCGCCACCTTGTACAGATAGCCATCCGCATTCAGATGGATCGGATCGGCCGAGTTGCGGAAGTTCGCGCGCAAGCTGGGGCGGACGGGGTTGCCCGCCGGGAATGGCAGATAGGCGGGTGAGAGCTGACCGGGACGTGGCAGGACCCCCGGAGCGGATTGGCCATCACCATAGTAGTAGTGCATCTCACCGACGCCGTGATCGAAATGCAGGCGCGGGTTTGCATTGGTCCAATCGATCCGTCGCGATTCGATATTGAGCATCATCGCGTTGAGTTCGCTGTTGCTGATCAACGCATTGTCCGGATCGCGGCTGAGGTCGTCGCGCTTCGGGCAGGCATAGAGGAAGCACAGGAAGCCGACATCGAAGTTCGGATATTCATAGCTCGATAGCAGCACATCGACGCGTGGACGAACCGCCGTGATCGGGTTGGCGATACTCGTGCTGTCATCGAGCAGGCGTGTGAAGAACGCCGCTTCGGAACCGGCAACGTCGAGATCCATATCCTTGTACCAGCCGCCACCCGATTTTCCGGCCAGCACATCATTGCCACCGATGCTGAGCATGACCGTGTCGATGCTCGGTACGGCTTGCAGTGCGGCGACGACATTGGCGATCCACGGATAGTTCGCCGTATCGACCCACTCGCGTGCCTCGCTGCCCGAGATTGCGTACTCGGGGCCGGTGTAGCCGGCACCGGGATTCGATCCGAGCGAGCGGCTGACGGCGAGGTGATCGGCCATGCCGAACTTGTCGAAGATCACGTTGTGGGCATCGTCATCCCACATGTATTGCGCCCAACTGTCACCCGCCAGCAGCACACGCGGGACAGGCGTGCTGGTGCCGCAGTTGCCAGCCATCAACGCGGGCCTGGCCACGCGCGGCAGAGTTCCTTCGTAGTTCCAGGGATAGGGCCCTTGCCAGGCCGGCGAGCGTATCGGTGCAGGTTCCGAAGCGAAGACATCGACTGAAAGCAGCGCGAGCAGAACCAGGCCCGATCCAGCCATTCGACGCGTTGTCGATTTCATTGTTTCTTCCCCTTTCCCAAACGCGCAGATCGCGCCGTCGCGCAAGGATGACTGCTGACGTCGTGTGCGTCCATGTCGAATTGCAAAATCCACATGGGCTTGGCGCGCTGGTTGCGCGTGCTTGGACACGGGTGCCTGGCGACTGGGTGTTTCCGCTAGGCGTCGCAATCAACGCATGGCGGCTGCCTTGCGCAGACAGCGTTGATTGCGGTCGTCCACGCGTTTTGCGAACCACTCGGTGGTCAGCTTGCGCGTGATCTTTGGACTGTCGAGGTCGATCTGCGGAATGGTCGCGCGGGGCAGGGCGTGACGCTCGGTCTTCTCTGCCAGTTCGAATACCAGTCGATAGAGCCGGGTGTCGTCGAAATCTTCGCGATCACCCCTTTCAAGATCACGACGAATGCTGGAATCGCTGATGTCGAGTTGCCGGGAGAGCGAGCGGACCGCGCGCTCGGTTGTGCCGATGCCGCTGTCATCGCGGCCGTGCTCATGGAGGATCAAATCGCCGTCGTAGGCGAGGGGAATGCCGGTCGCCAGACTCACAGCTTTCTGGAACGCGGCATTGCGGCTCGCATACAAACCGGCATTGAAGTCGGCGAAGCGGAAGATCATGCGCGGGTAGTTCACCGGGTAGCCGAGCAAATGGGTGATGCCGAAATACATGCCACCGCGCCGCGAGAAGACTTCGCGCCGGATCGATTCCTCGATCGGGTACGGGTAGCCCTGATTGTCGGCGTGCTGCTCGGCGAAGCTGATGCTGACCTGCATCGGCCCACCTGTGCGCACCGGATTTGCGTCGGCAAACAGACGTTTGCCGAGTGGCACCGAGGCGATCAGACCCTCGTAGATCAAACTCAGTTCGCGCTCGGTCCGAATGCTGGCGAGCCGCTCGTCGTAGCGCTTGCCGTTGGCTGACTTCAGATGCAGGGCGGCACTGACGGCGAAGCTTGGGATGTGATGACTGGTAGCGCGTCTGTCGATTTCGCGACGCGCGATGCGCGCCAGATCCGGCACGGCTGGATCGGCGGTGAAGGTCGATTCCTGTTCGGTGACGGCCAATGCCGCGCAGAGATTCTCATTGTTCGGCGTGATCTCGAGCGCCGCGAACGCGGCCTGGATATCAACTGCCCAGCCCTCGCGATCACGGGTTTGCGCCGGCAAGAGCCGCACGATTCGCGCTCTAACCTCGGCTGGACGGAATTCCGGTTGCACAACCTTTGGGGCTGTGGCGCAGCCGGCCAGCACCACGGCAAGGCCCAAACCAACCAGAAATCGCAGTCCTTGTCGCATCATTGATGATTCCTTGCCGAGGGTGGCCGCAGGAAGCAGTCGGGCCAAGCGCAGCGAATTGAGCTTGTCGGTCTCAGGATAAACAGAAGCCTGCCGCGCAGATGTTGTCGTACCGCCGCGTTTGAGGGTCGGCGAAATCACCGGGCGATCAGCTGAATCTTCAAGCGGCACAGGACATTGGTCAACCCTGCAAGGAAGTTCGCATGAATGAATACAAGCGGGAGTGTGCGAAGGCCCTGGCGTGTGTTCCGTCACCGCAGTTGAACACTCCGATTCGCCGGCTTGGCCATACAATGCCCGGCCACGACTTTCCGATCGAGCCGCATCCATGCGACTGAACAAGTTCATCAGCGACACCGGTCACTGCTCGCGACGCGAGGCGGATCGGCTGATTGCGTCACGCAAGGTCATGCTGAATGGGCAGGTCGCACGGATCGGCGACGAGTATGCCGAGGGTGACGAAGTTCTGGTCGAGGGGCAGCGGCTGAGGGCGAGATCGGTAGCTGCTGGCGTGCGCAAGCACGTCTATATCGCCCTGAACAAGCCGGTTGGCATCACCTGCACGACCGAGAGCGCGGTGAAGGGAAACATCGTCGACTTCATCGATCACCAGCATCGGATCTTTCCAATCGGGCGACTCGACAAGGATTCGGAAGGGCTGATCCTGCTGACCAGCAATGGCGACATCGTCAACGAACTGCTGCGTTCGGAAAACAATCACGAGAAGGAATACCTGGTTGGGGTCAACAAGGCGATCACTGAGGAGTTCCTCAGCGGCATGGCACGCGGTGTGCGTGTGCACGGGCAGCTGACGAAACCCTGTCGCACCCAGCGCATCGCTCGCTTTGGTTTTCGAATCGTGTTGACCCAGGGCCTCAACCGGCAGATTCGCCTGATGGCTGACGCGTTTGGCTATCGAGTCAAGCAACTGCGCCGGGTGCGCATCGTCAACGTCAAGCTTGGCGCGCTCAAGCTTGGCCAGTGGCGCAATTTGAGCGACGCGGAGCTGCGTGGCCTGCTGCCGAATCGCACGCAATGGTGATCATGCGTCGCGGGCGTTGATCCATTCGGCCGCACCCGCACCGGCCAGGCGACCGCTGGCGATGCTTGCAGTCAGCAGGTAACCCCCGGTTGGGGCTTCCCAGTCGAGCATCTCGCCGGCGCAGAACACACCAGGCAGGTTGCGCAGCATCAGGTGCTCATCGAGCGCTTCGAGGCGCACGCCACCGGCTGAACTGATCGCCTCGTCGAGCGGACGCGGTCGTTGCAACAGGAGGGGCAGGTCCTTGATCGAGGCGGCCAGTCGCGGCATGTCGTTGAACACGTCGCGTTCGAGTAGTTCATGCAACAGGGCCACCTTGGCGCCGTCGAGGCCGGCATGCCGGTGCAGGTGCTTGGCCATCGAATGCTTGCCTCGCGGACGGGAAAGATCATGGACGAGTCTTTCGAGTTCGCGACCAGGCAGCAGGTCAAGATAAATCGTGGTTGCTCCGTGGACGGCGATTTCATCACGCAATCGCGATGACAGTGCGTAGACAAGACTGCCTTCGATGCCATTGCGGGTCAGCACGAATTCGCCCTGACGATGGAATTCGTCGCCAGCGGTCGATTTCCAGCGTATCGATACCGGCTTGATCGGTGCGCCGGCATGACGCTCGCGCAGGAAGGGTGTCCAGTTGACGTCGAATCCGCAGTTCGCCGGTTGCAGCGGGGCGACGTCGATGCCCCGACTTCCAAGAATCTGCTGCCACGATCCATCCGAACCGAGAATCGGCCAACTGCCACCGCCAAGGGCGAGTACGACCGCGTCCGCGCGGATTTCCTCGTTGCCCTCGGTGGTGCCAAAGCGCAGTGCGCTGGTCGAATTCCAGCCGAGCCAACGATGATGGGCATGGAAGCGCACCCCGCTTGCGCGCAGCCGACGCACCCAGCCGCGCAGCAAGGGTGCGGCCTTGAGGTCGCTTGGAAATACCCGGCCGGAGCTGCCGACAAATGTTTCGACGCCGAGTCCGGCAGCCCAGACGCGCAGCGCATCGGCGTCGAATGACTTGAGCCAGCGCGCGATTTCCTGCTCACGGAGTCCGAATCGCGCGACAAACGTCTCGAATGCTTCGGAGTGGGTGAGGTTGAGTCCGCCCTTGCCGGCGATCAGGAACTTGCGGCCGACCGAGCCCATGCGTTCGTACACATCAACGTGCATGCCGGCGTTGGCGGCCGCTTCGGCGGCCATCAGTCCGGCCGGCCCGCCGCCGATGACGGCGACGCGCTTATGTGATTGCGGATCCATGACGGAATGTTCGCATGCTTTGATTGGCTGTGGTCGATGCGATACTGCGCGTGCCCGCACCGCGATCGCTTCCGACATCGCGCCCGCTCAGTATTCCATCACGGACGCTCATGTACGCAACCCTGCTCATCATCGCTATCACCTGCGTCGTTTCGTTTCTCGCCTTCAGCAACCCGAAGATGCTCAGCGACCTCATTCTCTGGCCGCCGGCGATCAGTCGTGGCAAGCAGTACTTCCGATTACTCACCTATGGCTTCATCCACGCCGATGGCCAGCACCTGTTGTTCAACATGGTCACCTTGTTTTTCTTCGGTCGCCTGATCGAACAGTTCATGGCGGGCTACATCGGCACGCTCGGATTTGTCGCGTTCTATCTGTCCGCGATCGTGGTGTCGATCCTGCCGACCTACATGAAGAATGTCGGTAATCCGGCCTATCGGAGCCTGGGTGCTTCGGGTGGCGTGTCGGCAGTGCTGTTCGCTTTTGTCCTGCTGCAGCCGTGGACAACGATCTATGTCTTCTTTATTCCGTGTCCGGCGATCATCTATGCCGTGCTTTACATCGCCTATTCGATTTACATGGATCGCCAGGGCAGCGACAACGTCAACCACAGCGCCCATCTGTGGGGCGCGGCTTACGGCGTGTTGTTCCTGCTGGCGATGGAGCCAAGATTGTTCGGGACATTCATGCAAGCGCTGATGCAGCCGAGCTTCCGGTAGCGCGCGACTTCGACACAAACCTCGCTCAGGGACGCGCTTCAAAGCCGCTCAGGAAGATGAAATCGGTCTGACCGAGTGGTGCGCCGAGCATGATCCAGTCGTAGATCAGGGCTTGTTCGGTGAGCGGCAGGGGCGTTCGTGGCCCGCGCGGCATGCGCCTGCCCGCGTTGGGCGTTGCGCAATTGATCTTCTCGAACATGACACTGTTGGACGGTTGCCCCGGAACGACAAGGATTCGGCCCAGCTGCTCGTGGGATGGCGCATTGACCAATGAATCCCATGACGCCCCGGGATCGAGATTGAGTCCTGCTTCCGGGCTGCCGCCGCTCTTGACGTGGCAGTTCGAGCAGCGCGCGTTGAAGAGCGCCTGGATATCGTTTTCATAATTGATATTCCAGCGGATCGGAATGCCCGCAATGCTGTCGCAGCCGCTGGCCGCGAAAGCCGGGCTGGCAGTTCCCGCAAGGAAAATTGCCGCCACAAGCCAGCGGTCAAACCTGGATTTCTTCATGCACCTGCGCCCACTGCGTCTTCCCGCCTCAATGCAGCATGAAGCCAAGATTGCTGCTGGCGAAATTGCCAAGGTTCGGGAAGATCGTATTCAGATCACCCGTCGAGGTGACGCCCATCCAGCGCGCCAGGGTTGCCGCCATCTGGTCGACACTGGTCGAGGGGATGAATTGCCCACGACTGAGGCTGACCGGCCCGTTGAGGGTCTGATCGGGGAACGACCCGTACAGGCGCCCGCCCTGTACATCGCCCCCCATGATCATGTTGACCGAACCCCAGGCGTGATCCGAGCCATTGCCGTTGGTCGACAGCGTGCGTGCGAATTCGCTCATGGTGAACGTGGTCACCTCGTTCTGCGCACCGATCTCGCCCAACGCCGCCCAGAATGCGCCGAGCGCCTGCGACACCCGGGCAAGCAGGTTGGCGTGCCCATTGGTGCCCGTGCTCATCAGGTTGTCGTGCATGTCGAAGCCGCCGATGCGCACATAGTATATTTGGCGCGAATGCTGGATGTCGAACGAAGTGGCGCGCGACAGCTTGATCATCCGCGCGACCATCTTGAGCTGGTTGGCCAGAGACTCGTTCGGAAAATCCGTAGTCACGTTGCCGATACCACCCGTGGCAAGGCCCGTGTTGAGCAGGGTGTAGAGGTCACGCGAGCGCCCGAGAATCTTGCTGTACTCGCCCTGGTAAGGCGATGGGTAACTCGCCTCGAGCATCTGCTGCAAGGCCACGGCGCGTTGGTAACTTGAGCCGGTGGTGCCTGTCCCCGACACGTTGGTCACGCCACTGCTCGACATCTGATACGGGAACGTTGACGTGCCGACTTCGAAGCGATTGCCGCCACCAACCGAGATGCACGGGGACAGCATCTGGTTGAGGTTGCCGGTGCGCACAAGATCGGCAACCTGGCCACCCCATCCTCGTGACGACGCGGATGTTCGCCCGATATGCCAGAGGTTCTCCTGGTCGCTGTGTGAATACAGTTGAGGAGGGCGCAATGCGGGTGTCGAGTTGTATTCGGTCTTGGTTATCGGCTGGATCAGGGTGCCGATATTGCTGATCACTGCGAGTTTGCCCTGGTTGTAGAGGGTGCGCAGGCCGGCCTGGCTCGGGCCGCTGCGGTCGACCGTGCTCGGGTGCAGGGCATAGCTGCCGCTGGCGTCGCTGATCTGGGTGCCAGTCAGGGCCGTACGCGCAATGGCGAGACCGCCGGGATTGCTGCCCGCGTTGTAGACGCCGCTGCGCGATGCGGCGTATACGTCATAACGCGTCTGGTCATAGGGCATCAAAAATTCCAGGCGTCGTTGCCACCGGCAAAATAGACGCACACGAGCGCCTTGTAACCGGGTACCGACGTCTGCGCGAGCGCGCTGCTGATCAGGTTCAATTGCGGCAGCAGGGTTGAGGCGCCGCCGGCGCATAGCGCGCATGACAACTGACGCAGGAAATTTCTACGCGATGTGGATTCGCCGCTCATGCTCATGCCCTCAGCGCTGTACTGCAAACTCGGGCGAAATCGCCACGAGGTAGATGATCGAGCGAGCGCGCTCGGATGCGGAAACGTTGCCATCCATGAAGGTGACGGCATTGATCAACGAGGTACGCATGGCCGCGGACATCGTTCCATAGAGCATGCGCCGGTTGGCTTCATCGACCATCGCTGTGTAGTTGGTGCCAAGCGACGTAAGGGATGTGATGTCGAGCAGCGGGCGATTGGTCGGCGGACTCGTCATGCCGACATAGCTGCTGAATCCATAGGTGTACAAGCTGTTGGCGGTCGAGACGATCGTGCTCTCGTTCAAGGTCTGGAACTCCGGCGAGAAAAGACCGGCATCGGCAATCGCGCCTGGTTGCTGATAATCGGGTTCGAAGAAATTGAATACCGTGTCGGCACCCAGCGGACGCTGTCCAAAGGTCCCGCTCGGGTTGGTCATGCCCATGGCGATGTTGCCGTAGGCATCCGCGGCCGGCATCTGCGCATTCCACGCGCGCCACAGTGCGGTCAGCTTGAGCATCGGCTCGCGCGGCTTGCCGCTGTTGGCGGTCGGAGCGTTGCGCGCCTCGGGATCGAGCAGGATCTGCGTGATCACCGCGCTCAGATCGCCGCGCTCGGCGAAACCATTGTTCTTGAATTTCTGCGCAACGCGCTGGATGTACGCTGCCGATGGCGAGCTGGTCGTGAAGCGCTGGATCAACTGGCGTGCGATGAAGGGCGCGACGTTCGGGTGGGCGAAAAGCAGGTCAAGGCCGTCCCCGACGTCATCCGGGCAACTCTGCCCTGGCGGCAAGGGCGAGCCACCGACGAGGACCTTGGCCGTCACATCATGCGCGCTCTCGATGCAGGTCATGCGCAGATAGCTGTTCGTGCCGTTGCTGATGGTCGTTGCGTTGTTGTAGTTGAAACCGGTGAACACCTTCGCGTAGTTGGTGACGACATTTTGATCGTAGGTTGGGATCGGTTGACCTCCACTCAGGATCGGCGTGAAATCGAGATTGCGTTCGATCAATCCGATGGTGAACAACTGCATGACTTCGCGGGCGTAATTTTCGTCCGGCTGACGCAATCCATCAGCCGAAGCCTTCTGGTTGCGGAAGTGGCTGAGGTACTTGCCCATCGACGGATTCCACGTCGCCTGGTCGAGCAGTTCGCCGTAGTTGCCAAAGGCATTGCGCGCAAGAATGTCCCAGTACTCGCTGATCTGGATCGGTTCGCCGCTGATCGAGCCGTTCTGATCGGATATGACCAGGATCTGGCTCAGCGCGAAGGCGACACGCTGGCGCAGCTGATCGTTGCCGGTTGCCGCGGTGTGGAACCAGCGATCGAGTCGCTGGTTCTGGCTGACTCCGCTCTGGCCGGCGCTGAGGAGGGCTGCATTGACAGCCTCCATGTAGGGTCGAGCCACGGTGGCCGGCTTGTTGAACTCCTGCCGCAGCCATTCCGAATAGCCGATCGTGCGCAGTCGTGCGACGTCGGCGAGCGTGGGCCCATAGGTTGCCTGGGTCAGGAATCGGGCGGCCTCGGCATCGCTGGCAGGCAGGTCGGTCGGTGCTTCAAACGAGTTGCCGAACAGCGGGTCATGGGTCAGGGCGTCGGCGTGATGCGGGATAAGGAGTCCCAGACACGCAGCCAGACAGCAACAGACAATCTTGTTCATCGTGGATCCCCGGAAGTCGGGCGGAAGATACGTCCTAGGCTCACGCACATGTGTGACGCTCGTCTATGGATTGGATGCAAGACAAAAGGTCAGGAGCGCATCAAAACCGGACGAGTCTGCTCGCGCCTGACATACCGGCGCAATGGTCTCGTTTGAAACGATTCGTGGATGTTGAAGATGATCCCGCTTGCCGGATCCGACTACGCACCGCTTGTCGTCAACGGTGCGGAGGATTAGCCTGCCTGAATGAACAGGGGACGCACATCGACGGGCGTGCGGATTCGATGCGGATGGCTGGCGATCATGCTGCTGTGCTTGGCCCAGTGGGCCATGGCCAGTGCGGTGCCAGGTATCGAGCGAATGCATTTTCGAACCTATGGTCCTGCGCAAGGGTTGTCGCAGGCGACCGCGCGGGTCATGGCCCAGGATCGCAGCGGTTTCATCTGGATCGGCACCCAGGATGGTCTCAGCCGCTTTGATGGCTACGAGTTCCGCGTCTACAAGGCTGATCGCGATGATCCGTGGTCGCTGTCGCAGAATCACGTCTGGGCGCTGGCGGCCGACGCGGATGGCAGCTTGTGGATCGGCACCCAGGCCGGCGGGCTCAATCACTACGATCCCTTGCTCGACCGATTTGCCAGCTACCGGGCAGATCCTGCCAACCCCTCGGCGATTGCCAGCAACAATGCAACCGCGCTGCTGATCGATCGCGACAATCGCTTGTGGATTGCAAACTCCGCCGGGCGCATGCAGTGGTTCGACCGGATCAAGTCGGAATTGGTGGACACACCGATCGGAACGCAACCTGCGCTGCGCATGGTACGCAGCATGCTGCAGACGGCGGATGGCGGTGTCTGGCTGGGAGCCCGCGATGGTCTGTGGCGGGTGGAACCGGATGGACAGGGTCTGCGCGAGATTCGTGACAGCCAGGACGCGGCGCTGGATGTGTATGCGCTGGCACAGACACCCGACGGCAACGTCTGGGTTGGCCTTGCCGAAGCGGGGTTGTACCGGCTGACCGAAGCGGGGCAGATCGTCCAGCACTACGGCGAATCGACGACATCGGGCATGCCCGACCTTGCTGTGCGCGCCTTGCTTGCCGATGCGGACGGTGGATTATGGGTCGCGGGCAACAGTCGTGGCCTGGCCCGACTCGACCCGACCCACCGCGAATTCACTCACTATCCACATGATCCTGCGCGTGATCACACGGTTGCCGCGAACCGTCTTTCGACCTTGCTGCGCGGGCGCATGGGTTCGTTGTTTGTCGGCACCTGGGCAAACGGATTTTCCGTCCAGGATCCTCGAACGGAAGTGTTCACGCGGATTGAAAGTATTGCCAACGATTCTCGAACGTTGCCGTCACGCCAGGCGTTGACGGTCTGGGGTGACCCGGATGGAACGCTCTGGGCCGGCGTGCTGGAGGGGGGTGGGTTGGTTCATATCGACCTCAACCAGGGAGTGATTGCCCGTTTCACGCATGATCCGCAGAATCCGGATTCACTCTCACATGATTTTGTGCAATTCATCACCCGAACCCGCGATGGCAGCCTCTGGATAGCGACCATGGGCGGAGGACTCAACCGACTGCCGCAGGGCAGCTCGAAATTCGAGCATATCCGCCACGATCCGATGGACGGCAAAAGCCTCGGCGAGGACTCGATCCTTTATCTGTATGAGGATCGCGCCGGAACGCTCTGGGTCGGGACAGCAAACCATGGACTTGATGAGCGGTGCGCAGGCTGCACCGGGTTCGTCCATCATCCGCACGATTCGCTTGGTGTAGACAGCGCCACCAGCCTTGGTGGTGAAACGGTGGGCCATATTGTGGAAACGCCGGCTGGAGATCTCTGGGTCGGCCTGCGCTCAGGCGGACTCGATCGCTTTGATCGTTCGACCCGGACATTTGAGCACTTTCACTACGATCGCAATGACCCGGCTTCGGTTGGAAGCGATGCCATTTCGACCTTGACCGTCGATTCACGTGGCGAACTCTGGGTGGGCACCCAAGGTGGCGGAATCAGCCATCTCCTGCCGGACAATGACGCGAAGCCCCGATTTGAGACATTTGGTGCAAAGCAGGGTCTCGCGGCGGAAGCCATCGGCGCTATCATGGAAGATTCCAAAGGACGTTTCTGGATAAGTACAACAAACGGCATCAGCCGCTACGACCGCGATCACCAACGGTTCGTCAATTTCGGATCGCACGATGGCACCCTGTCCACGGGTTACTGGATCAATGGCGCTACACGGCTTCCGGATGGGTTGGTCGTATTCAGCGGGCTCGAAGGAATCAGCGTGTTCGATCCCTTGCGGGTCGAGTTGCGTCAACCGCAAAAGCCACTGGCAACCCGTCTACTTCTGCAAAATATTCCGGTCAAGCTGGCCTGGCGCGATCCGGCGTCGCCGCTTGATGTCAGTCTGTGGCTGGGCGGAAAGGTCGAGTTGCGTCACGATCAGGACAACTTCACGGTCGAGTTCTCGGCTTTCGATTTTTCCGATCCTGAATCGATTCGTTACAGCTACCGACTCGATGGGCACGACCCGCAGTGGATTGAAACGGGTTCGAGTCGACGTTTCGCGACCTACACGGATCTGGCTGCCGGCAGCTATCGATTGCTGCTGCGGGCACGCCGCGATGGAAGCGACTGGGCCGCTGGAGAAGAAGAATCGGTGGATGTGCATGTTGCGCCCTCGGCGTGGGCTTCACCGATCGCCTATGTCAGCTATGCGCTGGCAATGGCCTTGCTGATTGGCTTGATAACCTTGCAGGCCAGGGCGACGCGGCGCCGACGCGAGGCCATCCAGGAGGCGATTCGACAGAGTGAAGAGCGCTTGAAGATGTCGCTGTGGGGCAGCGGCGGCGAACTTTGGGATATCGACCTGCGCACGCGGAACATGGTTCGCGACAACATGCTGATGAATCTCGCGGTCAACGTGGAGGCTGCCGGGCAGAGCATTGATACCTATGAGCCATTCATACACAAGGAGGACTTGCCGAAGTTCAAGGCCGCCTTGACTGCGCACTTCCGCGGTGACAGGGAGGTGTTCGAGACGACCTATCGCGCACTCGGCATGAATCATGAGTGGATCTGGGTCATTTCGCGCGGCAGGTTGGTCGAGCGCGATGCAAATGGACGCGGCGTGCGCATGGCCGGCACGACGCATGACATCAGCGCGTTGAAAAATGCCGAAGATGCGCTGCGCAGGCTCAATGAGGAGCTCGAGCATCGTGTTGAGCGGAGAACCGCAGACTTGCGCTCGGCCAATGTGGATCTGCAACAGGCACTGGATCGGCTGACCCTGACCCAGCGCCAGCTTGTCGAAGCCGAAAAACTGGCTTTTCTGGGAGGCCTGGTCGCCGGCATTGCCCATGAAATCAATACACCCATCGGTGTCAGCGTTACAGCAGCCTCGCACCTGACCGAGGAGGCTCGCCGAATCTCGCATCTTCTGGAAACGGGTGCGATGAAGCAGTCGGATCTGGAACGCTTCGCCCAGTCGGCATTGGAAAGTTCGCAAATGATCCTGCGCAACCTGCAGCGAGCCGATCGACTGATTCGCAGCTTCAAGCAAGTGGCCGTGGATCAATCCACCGAAGACAGGCGGGTCGTCGAACTCGGTGCATGCATCGAGGAGATCCTGACTACGCTAGGGCCGACGTTGAAAAAGTCCCCGCACCGCATCACCCTCGTCTGCGTGGAAAAAGTTGTTTGCGAAACGGCGCCTGGGGCGCTGTATCAGATCATCACCAATCTGGTCATGAATTCACTGATCCATGCATTCCCCGATGGTCAGGCCGGCGAGATCGGCATTGCCGTCTCCCGGCACGAAGATACGATTGCGATCGACTACGATGACAACGGCGTCGGGATGGACGAAGTGGCATGCGCGCGCATCTTCGATCCGTTTTTCACGACCCGGCGCGGAAGCGGTGGTTCGGGGCTCGGCATGCATATCGTCTACAACCTGGTCACTCAGGTACTCGGTGGCACGATCGTCGTCGACAGTACGCCGGGAACGGGCTTGCGCCTGTCCATACGCTTCAAGGGGTGATGATTCAGCTGTCTGGCAGTTGCCGGCGCAGGGTGGCGATTTGTTCCCAGTTCTCGAACAGCAGGTCGGTCAGCATCGGATCGAACTTGACGCCACGCTGGGAATGGATGAAATCGTGGATCGCATCGTCGGCCCAGGCTTCCTTGTAGCAGCGGCGACTGCCGAGCGCGTCGAAGACATCGGCCAGCGCGGTGATACGCCCGGCAATCGGGATGTCCTTGCCGGTCAATCCATTCGGGTAGCCGCTGCCATCGAAGTTCTCGTGATGGGTCAGCGCGATTTCGCCAGCCAGGCGGAACACCTGTCGACGTGATCCAGCCAGCAGCTTGGCACCAAGTTCCGCATGCGTCCGCATGATGACGGTCTCTTCCGGCGTGTGCGGTCCAGGCTTGTTGAGGATTGCATCCGGAATGCCGATCTTGCCGATGTCGTGCAGTGGCGCGGCATAGTTGAGCATTTCGCAAGTCGGCTCATCGAGGCCGTGCAGGCGACCGAGCATGGCCGCGATGATGCCGACCCGGCGGACATGATTGGCCGTCTCGCGTGAGCGGGATTCTGCGGCACCGGCAAGCAGATAGACCATGTCCAGTTGGCTGTCGAAGAGCTCCTGATTGAGATGCAGGTTCTCGTAGGCAATCGCGACATTGCTGCAGAACACCTGCATCAGGCGATGCGCGTGTTCATCAAGCCGATGCGACCCGCCGACATAGATCAGGGCTTCGGTAGCATCGCTGTCGGCGAAATGCAGGACGTAATGGTCATCCAAAAACACATGCTGCTTGTTGCTGAAGGCACGATGCAGCGACTCGACCATGTGTGCCGGCAGCTTTTCCTCCGCATTGCCGGACAGAAAGCGCGCGTACTCACCACTCGCTGCGGCCACCTCGAAGTGTTCAGGGCGTTCTCCATTCGGGTGGGCGATCCGGCAGCAAAGGACGCCACATTCGACCCCGATCAGTTCGCTCAGCTTTTCGAGCACCAATGAGGCGAAGTGCTGTGGTTGCTGATGAGAAAAGACGTCCGAGGAAGCCTTGATGACGAACTCGAGCCCACGTCGGCTGGCATCGATGGTGCGCATGTCGCGATAGGCGCGCAGGGCCGCATAGAGCGTGGTCGAAAGCTTCTGCGCCGTGAGTTCGGTTTTTCCTTGTAGTCGTTGATGTCGTAGGCCGCGACGACTTCGTGCTCAGGTGCCTGGCCGGGTTGTCCGGTACGCAGGACGATGCGAACGAACTGGTTGTCGAGTCGTTCACGGATCGTTCGCACCAAGGCCAGACCAGCTTGCTCGGTCTCCATGACGACATCGAGCAGGATGACCGCAGTATCCGTGTTCTCACGCAGTTTCTGCTCGGCCTCGACACTGGAATAGGCGCTGATCAGCTGCACTGGTCGATCGGCAAACCGGAAATTGCCCAGCACGAGTCGGGTGACATGATGAACCTCGGGCTCATCGTCCACGATCAGGATTTTCCACGGGGAAACCTCACCCGTTGATTCCTGCGAAAATTCAAGGCTGTCTTCTATCAGCCCCATCGTGCCCCCCAAGTGGCCTCTGCTTTCAGTCTACTCCAGATAAACGGAAATAGACCTGCCATTTGCAACGTTCGCTCACGGCGGCATCGCCGGGCTGTGCGCGGGGCGTGAAAAGGCTATTGGGTCGAAGGGCAGCATGGTGCCCGTGAGGTCAACTCTTGCCGTGGAACAGCTCTCGACCGATCAGCATGCGCCGGATCTCGTTGGTTCCGGCACCAATTTCGTAAAGTTTGGCGTCGCGCAGCAGCCGGCCTGCGGGGTAGTCGTTGATATAACCATTGCCACCGAGCGCCTGGATGGCCTCGAGGGTTACCTGGACTGCTGTCTGTGAGGCATGCATCAGACACGAAGCCGGGTCGATGCGGGATTTCACGCCGCGGTCGAAATCCTGGGCAACCATGTAGGCATAGGCGCGGGCTGACTGCAGGCCGGTGTACATGTCGGCGACCTTGGCCTGCATGATTCCGAACGTGCCGATCGGAGCATTGAACTGCTTGCGCTCGCGCACGTAGGGAACGACGAGGTCGAGCGCGGCCTGCATCAATCCGATTGGCCCGCCCGAAAGTACCAGGCGCTCGGTATCCAGGCCGCTCATCAGCACACGCACGCCTTCGTTGACCTGGCCGACCACATTCTCGGCAGGAATCTCGCAATCCTCGAACACCAGCTCACAGGTATTTGAACCGCGCATGCCGAGTTTGTCGAGCTTCTGCGCGGTGGAGAAACCCTGCATGCCTTTTCGATGATGAAAGCGGTCATGCAACGCGAGCCGGCCGGTTTCGGTGCCGTGCGCATGTAAACCAGCAGGACATCCGCATCCGGGCCGTTGGTGATCCACATCTTCGAACCATTGGCGATCCAGACATCGCCGCGCTTCTCGGCCCGACAGGTCATCGATCCGACCACATCGGATCCTGCACCCGGTTCGCTCATGGCCAGCGCGCCAACCCATTCACCGCTGCACAGTTTTGGCAGGTATTTGCGGCGTTGCTCGTCACTCGCGTTGTTGCTCAGGTTCTGCACGCACAGGTTCGAATGTGCGCCATACGAAAGTCCGACCGAGCCGGAGGCACGCGAAATCTCCTCCATGGCCACGACATGCGCCAGATAGCCCATCTGCGAGCCGCCGAATTCCTCGGCTGCGGTGATGCCGAGCAGGCCCATCTCGCCGAGCTTGCGCCAAAGGTCGGCCGGGAATTCATTGTCGCGGTCGATCAAGTCCGCCCGTGGAGCGATCTCCTTCTCGGCGAATGCCTGCACGGCCTGGCGCAAGGCATCGAGATCTTCACTGAGCTGGAATGGACGCATGCTGGGAAACCTCCGGGGTCAGGCAAATCGGCAATCAGTTGCCGCGTCGGCCCTGAAAACTGGGAGCGCTGACGCCAAGATGGGGCAGACGCAATTTTCCGATCGTCGCGATGCGCTCCTCCGCCATGCGATCTGCGGCCAGGTAGGTAGGAATATTGTCGCGCTTGGCAATCTCGAAAATGCGGCTGACATTGTGGTAGATCGTGCGCATCATGCGCATCGCGCGTTCACGATTGTAACCGTCGATTTCGAGCGAGATGTTCATCACCCCGCCGGCATTGACCGCGTAATCGGGCGCATAGAACAAGCCGCGGCGCGAGACTTCATCGCCAATCTCGTTGCTGGCCAGCTGGTTGTTAGCGGCACCGCAGATCACCTTGCAGCGAAGCCGCTTCAAGGTTTCCTCGTTGAGGGTGCCGCCGAGTGCGCATGGGCTGTAGACGTCCGCATCGGTGTCGTAGATCTCATCGAGCCCGACCGCCGTACAACCGTAATCATCGACCGCACGTTGCACGAGTTCCTTGTTGATGTCGGTCACGTAAACCTTGGCATCCTGCTCGCGCAACAGCTTGATGAACTCCATGCCGACATGGCCGGCACCCTGGACGGCGAAACTGTACTTGCCCACATCCTCGTTGCCATAACACGCGTTCAGCGCGGCCAGCAGTCCCTGCATGGTGCCGAATGCAGTGAACGGAGATGGATCGCCCGAGCCTCCATGCACCTGATGGACGCCAGTAACGAACGACGTTTCGCGAAATACCCATTCCATGTCGTTGACATCGATGCCGACGTCTTCCGCGGTGATATAGCGGCCGTTCAACGAGTTGACGAAACGACCGAAGGAGCGGAACAGGGCTTCGGACTTGTCCTTGGCCGGGTCGCCGATGATGACGGCCTTGCCACCGCCGAGGTTGAGTCCGGCCACCGCATTCTTGTAGGTCATCCCGCGCGACAGGCGCAAGACGTCGTTGATCGCTTCCTGCTCGCTCTTGTATGGCCACATGCGCAGGCCGCCAAGCGACGGGCCGAGAACAGTGTTGTGGATCGCGATGATGGCCTTCAGACCAGCGTCCTTGTTGTGGCAGAACACCACTTCTTCGTGACCGGTTGAGGCGAGCGTTTCCGAAAATCATGTCTTGCTCCAAAAACGATGTTGCGCGGGATGCTTGAACCAAATCCGGGGCGGATCCGGGATCTGGCCTGAAGTCCCGCCTTCAGTGGGTTGATTGGAATGGGTCTTGTTGCGGAAGAGGCTGTTTGGAGTGGTGCGGCCGGCGCCTAGTTTAGCCCGGATGACGAGACTGCGGCCAATCACGTGGCCGCCGTGGTTTGCCTGAGCCCAATCCGCGGGCCCTTCATGTCATCGCGATTTTCCGGCGGGGAAATGCCACGACGCGAGTCGCCGGGGTTCGCGCGGACTTGCGAAACACCCGCACATTGCGCAGGATCAGGGATTGTCCATATTGGAGTGACAATGATGAAACGACTGACCATTGGCTTTGCCGTCGCCTTGCTGGCTTGCCTGTTGACGAACTCGGCATTCGCCGATGGCGGCGCGCGTGATGCCCTGCTGAATGCCTATCAGAAAATGATCGATGCGCGATATGTCGCGGATACGCTGTCGACGGATGCCAAGGGACGTAAAACGAATTCCAAACTCGAATTCGACTCGATGAAACGGTTTCGCGCGACGACCGATGACACGGCCATCGTCGTGTTGCCGGAAGGCACCTGGATGCGCAGTGGCAACGGCGACTGGATCCAGCCACCGATGGACATGAGCGGAATGTTCAAGCGCATGTTGCCGATGGTCATGGACGAGGTGCGTTCCGGGATCAGCAACGTCAAGGACGAAGGTGCGCGAAACATCGATGGGCAGGATTTTCGAGCAATCAGCTACGACGTGAACACCAAGGTCATGGGTTTCTCGGTGTCTTCACACAACACCGTATTCCTGGACGCGGGCGGCAAGATCGTCCGCAGTGAGAGCGACAGCACCGCCATGGGACAAAAAGTCACGCCGTGCAAACCATTCGCTACGACGATTCGGTGCGGATCAGCGCACCGAATTGATCAGATCGGTGCGGGGCCTACCCGCGGTCGAGCGTGCAACGCGCAAGCAGGCCGCGGGCGAGCATCGTGTACTCGCCGCGACGCAACAGCAATCGCCATTGGCTGCCGCCAACCTGTCGCCACAAGACTGCCGCACGAATGCCGGCCAGCAGCAGCGCCCGGATCTGCTCGACGCGCCGCGGGTCGGCGAGTTGCGCCGGGTTGCCATGCACGATGATGCGCGGTTTCAGCCGCGACAGGGTGTCGCTGTAGAGCTGTGCGAGCCTGGATTGGACGCTGGCGTGACTGACCCCAAGGTGATCAACCTGGCGCTGTATCGAATCGATCCCTTCGCGCAATTGCCGAAGCATCTGCTGACGCCCGGAGAGCTTGCGCTCAAGCCGGAGCACGCCGATCACCAGCCGCGAAATGGCCAGTTGACGGTGGCCAACTTCGAAATTGCTGATCAGATGCTCGATCCCGTGGCGCACGCCCGGGAGCCCGCCGAAGGCATCGGCCGCGCTGTCGCTGTCGATGCGGAACAGGCTGGCAAGACTGGATTCGACCGCTGTGCTGTCGGCTCGGCCATCGTTGGCGAGTGCGTGCACAAGAGCGCAGGCCTGGTACACGCCGGCGAGCGCGATGACGCGGGATTCACGCATGGGTCGCCTCCGCAGCGGTCGATGTCCGAGCGGGAATCCACCCACCGAACGGCGCATCGCTGCGTTCGATGATGGCGCCGCCGAGGCAGCACTCGCCGTCGTAGAAGACGACCGATTGTCCCGGGCTGACCGCGCGCTGTGCGCGAGCGAATTCGACCGTGCAGCTTGCGCCGTCCACGGTCACCTGGCAGTCCTGGTCGTTTTGTCGGTAGCGGACTCGGGCGGTGCAGCGAAACTCGTGGGCCGGGGCAGTGCCTGCGACCCAATGCAGTCCGCTCGCTGCCAGTCGCTTTGAAAGCAACCATTCGTTGGCGTTGCCTTGCACCGCATAAAGCGTGTTCTGGCCGACGTCCTTGCCGACGACATACCACGGCTCGCCGCTGGAGCCCTTGCGTCCGCCAATGCCAAGTCCGCCGCGCTGGCCAAGCGTGTAATACCACGCGCCCTGATGCTCGCCGACCAGGCCACCATCCGGTGTGCGGATCTCGCCTGCCTGGGCGGGAATGTAGCGGCCAAGGAATTCGCGGATATCGCGCTCGCCGATGAAGCAGATGCCGGTTGAATCCTTCTTTGCGTGGGTCGGCAAACCGGCTTCGCGGGCGATCCGGCGAACGTCGGATTTCGGCAGTTCGCCGATCGGGAACAGCGTGGCAGCGAGTTGCTCCTGGCCGAGCGCATACAGGAAATAGCTTTGATCCTTGTTGTCATCGAGGCCGCGCAGAAGGCGCCACAGGCCGTCGCGGCAATCGCTGCGCGCATAGTGTCCGGTGGCGATCCGCTCCGCGCCGAGTTCACGGGCGGTGTCGAGAAAAGTCTTGAACTTGATCTCCCGATTGCACAACACATCGGGATTCGGCGTTCGTCCGACCCGGTATTCGGCGAGGAAATGCTCGAACACCTGATCCCAGTATTCGCGGGCGAAGTTGCGTGCGTGAAACGGGATGCCGAGACGCGCACAGACGGCAACCGCGTCTTTGCGATCCGCGTCAGCGCGGCACGGGCCCAAGCGCTCGTCTTCCTCCCAGTTCTGCATGAACAGGCCAGCGACAGCGTGCTTCGATTGAGTCAGCAGCTGGGCGGCAACCGAGGAATCGACGCCGCCCGAAACGCCGACCATGATCAATCCGTCGGGCATGGTGATCAGATGGAGATGCTGTTGGCGGGAAGTTGGTGGACGCTGTCGAGGGGCAATCGGCGGCCACCCAGCCAGTCATCGATGCTGTGCAGGATCAACGGGCTGCGCAGACGATCGCTGGCGGCGATGATGGCGTCGCGGTCGAGCCAGAGCGCGCGCAGGATTCCGTTGTCGAGCGGGCGGGATGGATCGTGGTGGATCGGCTTCGCGGCGAACGTGAAGCGGACGAACTGGCTGCCGGAAGCGCTGCTGGTCCATTGCTGCACACCGATCAGGCATTCCAGCTCGACATCCCAGCCGGTTTCCTCGCGAGTTTCGCGGATGGCTGCCGCTTGCAGGCTCTCGCCTGGCTCGAGGTGGCCGGCCGGTTGATTGATCACGCGGCGTCCGTGCACGATCTCCTCCACCAGCAAATAGCGACCATCCATGGGCACGACCGTGGCGACCGTGACATGCGGGCACCAGACGCGGGCTTCGACGGCCAAGGCCGTGGTTTGAGGGTTGTCCATATTCATCTGTGTCGAAGTTTAACGCAGAAGCGCGTCGCATCCCTTGAACCCGATTCGCCGCCACCTATACTGGGAACCAACAACACGCCTCCAGCAGACACATGCCCCACGAACCACAACACGAGAACGATCACCAGCACGGCACCGCGGTCGCGGTCGCGCCACCGCAACTGGCCAAGCCGCCGATGTACCAGGTGGTGATCCTGAACGACGATTTCACGCCGATGGACTTCGTCGTCGTCGTGCTGGAAACATTCTTCACGATGGATCGTGAGCGCGCCACCCAGGTCATGTTGCACGTACACACGCGCGGAAAGGGCGTTTGTGGCGTATATACACGGGAGGTGGCAGAAACCAAGGTGACCCAGGTCAACGAGTTTTCCCGGACGCATCAACATCCTTTGTTGTGCACCATGGAAAAATCCTGAGCCAACCCACATATCCGATGCATCAGTCATCCAGCGAGGCAAAAACGGATGTTCAGCAAGGATCTAGAGCTCACCATCGGCCAGTGCTACAAGGAGGCCCGCGAGCAGCGTCATGAATTCATGACCGTCGAGCACCTGTTGCTCGCGCTGCTTGAGAACCCGTCCGCGATCCAGGTATTGCGTGCCTGCAGTGCGGATTTACAGAAACTTGGCCGCGATCTGCGCTCGATCATCGCCGAGACCGTGCCGGTGCTGCCGCAGGCCGACGAACGCGACACCCAGCCAACACTCGGTTTCCAGCGTGTGTTGCAGCGTGCCGTCTACCATGTCCAGTCATCCGGCCGGAAGGAAGTAACCGGTGCCAACGTCCTCGTCGCGATTTTCGGCGAGAAGGATTCGCACGCCGTCTATTTCCTCGGTCAGCAGGATGTGAACCGGCTCGATGTGGTCAATTTTCTCTCCCACGGTGTTGCCAAGCTCACCGACGAGTCGGCGCAGGCGCCGGGTGCCGAGCAAGCGAATCGCGAAGGCGAGGGCGGCGAGGAAGCCCGTGGCAATCCTCTGCATGAGTTCGCCAACAACCTCAACGAGCTGGCCAGCCAGGGCAAGATCGATCCGCTGATCGGTCGCGAGCTCGAAGTCGAACGCACGATCCAGGTGCTGTGCCGGCGGCGCAAGAACAACCCGCTGTATGTCGGCGAAGCCGGCGTCGGCAAGACCGCGTTGGCCGAAGGACTGGCCAAGCGCATCGTCGAAGGCCAGGTTCCCGACGTGCTGAAGGACGCGACGATCTACGCGCTTGATCTCGGCGCCCTGGTTGCCGGCACCAAGTATCGTGGTGATTTCGAGAAGCGTCTGAAGGCCGTGATCAACCAGCTCAAGAAGGAACCTGGAGCGATCCTGTTCATCGACGAGATCCACACCATCATCGGCGCCGGTTCGGCTTCAGGTGGAACCATGGATGCGTCGAACCTGATCAAGCCAATGCTGGCCTCAGGCGAGATGCGCTGCATCGGCTCGACCACGTTTCAGGAATACCGGGGCGTGTTCGAGAAGGACAGGGCGCTGGCGCGCCGTTTCCAGAAGATCGACGTCGTCGAGCCCAGCATTGCCGACAGCATCGAGATCCTCAAGGGCCTGAAATCCCGCTTCGAGGATCATCATCATGTCGAATACACCGGCGATGCGCTGAAGGCCGCGGTCGATCTTTCGGTCAAGCATATTTCCGATCGTTTGCTGCCGGACAAGGCGATCGACGTCATCGATGAAGCCGGTGCACGTCAGCGTCTACTGCCCGAGGACCAGCGCAGCGGCACAGTCGACGTGCCCGAGATCGAGTACATCGTCGCGCGCATGGCACGCATTCCTCCGAAGCAGGTATCGGCTTCCGATCGTGATGTCCTGCGCAATCTCGATCGCAATCTCAAGATGGTCGTGTTCGGCCAGGATTCGGCGATCGAGGTGCTGACCAGTGCGATCAAGATGGCTCGCTCGGGGCTGGGTGACCCAAACAAGCCGATCGGCAACTTCCTGTTCGCCGGCCCGACCGGTGTCGGCAAGACCGAAGTGACGCGCCAGCTCGCCCTGCAACTGGGCGTCGAGCTCGTTCGCTTCGACATGTCCGAATACATGGAGGCACATTCCGTTTCGCGCCTGATCGGTGCGCCGCCGGGTTATGTGGGTTTCGATCAGGGCGGGCTGCTCACCGAGCAGATCGTTAAGCACCCGCATTGCGTTCTGCTTCTCGACGAGATCGAGAAGGCGCATCCGGATGTCTACAACATCCTGCTGCAGATCATGGATCACGGCACGCTCACCGACACCAACGGGCGCGAGGCCAATTTCAAGAACGTGATCGTCGTGATGACCACGAACGCCGGTGCCCAGGCGGCTGCGCGGCGCACGATCGGATTTGTCGACCAGAACCACGCCTCCGACGCCATGGAAGTCATCCGCAAGTCGTTCACGCCGGAGTTCCGCAACCGAATCGATGCGATCGTGCAATTCGGCGCGCTCGATTTCGAGCATATTCTGCGCGTGGTCGACAAGTTCCTGATCGAACTCGAAGTGCAGTTGCAGGAAAAACACGTTTCCCTCGATGTCGACGGCGAAGCGCGCAAATGGCTGGCCGAACACGGCTTCGATCCGCAGATGGGCGCACGGCCGATGGCGCGCGTGATCCAGGACAACGTCAAGCGCGCCCTCGCCGACGAACTCCTGTTCGGCAAACTGGCAGATGGTGGCAAGGTCCGACTGACAGTTAGGGACGATCAACTGAAGGTCGAAACAGAAGCCGCGGAGAAACTGCCGGTAGTCGTCGTCTAGCAACCGCGATTCTCGTCCTCGAATCCCGGTTGTCCGAATTGCCTCGTGGCTCACTGGCGCAGTGATTTGCCCGGCCGAAGCTTCACTCACAAGCAGGGCCTGGAGAACATCCAGGCCCTTTGTTTTGGGAGGTGGCGGGAGTATTCAGGCCAATCCCGGCCTTCGCCCTTCGGGCCATTCGCGTTGCGAATGTTCGCTCCGGCATCTTGCCTGCGCAGGCCGATCCCGGCCTTCGCCCTTCGGGCCATTCGCGTTGCGAATGTTCGCTCCGGCATCCTGCCTGCGCAGTACTCAGGCCGATCCCGGCCTTCGCCCTTCGGGCCATTCGCGCTGCGAATGTTCGCTCCGGCTTCCTGCCTGCGCAGTCAAACCCTGCGGGTTCGCCTCCCAACGCGTTCAATCCATCCAAAGAAGAAGGGCCACCTTGCGGCAGCCCTCTTCTTTGTATGGTGGAGGTGGCGGGAGTCGAACCCGCGTCCGAAGGCGATTGACGCCCGGTACTACATGCTTAGCTCACTGTTCGATCTCGTCTTCCGGCAGTACAGCGTGCGCAACGCACCGGTTGACCAGTCTGAAAAGTTTCGCCGTGCTTCCGTCAGACCGCGGATTCGGGCTATCTCATGATAATGACGGTACATCCACGAGCATGAGCACAAGTGGGTTCCCGGCTTACGCCTTAAGCGGCGAGTGCGTAGTTGTCGTCGTTGGCAACTAAAAGTTTGCTACTGGATTAACGAGGAAAGTCGCCCCCTCGGCATGCACCAAGCTATCTCACTACCCCCGTCGAAGCCATGACACCCCCGGGGAACGGCATGCTAGCACGAGGCTGGCATGTCCCCGATAGGTCGGGGCTGCCGTGGCGGATTCAAGGGGCGAAGAAGGGAGTCGGGAGTGGGGAGAACAGCAGGATCCAGCAGATGGCCCGTTCACCGCTCAGGCCGACTTGTTGTGCGCGCGCATCGTGCGCTGCTTGTCGCGCTGCCAATCCTTGTCCTTGAGCGTGTTGCGCTTGTCGTGTTCCTGCTTGCCTTGGGCGAGCCCTATCTCGATCTTGACCTTGTTGCCTTTCCAGTACATCGCCATGGGCACGAGGGTATATCCCTTGCGCTCAACCGCGCCGACCAGCTTGTCGATCTCCTGCCGGTGCAGCAGCAGCTTGCGTGTACGCCGGTCATCGGCGACGACATGGGTCGAGGCCGAGATCAGCGGTACGATCGAGGCGCCGAACAAGTAGATCTCGCCATTGCGCACGATTGCGTAGGCATCGGTAAGGTTGGTGCGCCCCGCGCGCAGACTCTTCACCTCCCAGCCCTGCAGGGCCACGCCGGCCTCATAGCGTTCGTCGATGCGGTATTCGTGGCGCGCACGCTTGTTCAGCGCGATGGTGCCGCCGCTCTTCTTGTCCTTGGCGTTCGGTTTGGTCATGCTGTTTCAGATGTTCCTTGGCGGCACGCCCGACAGGTTGCCGACTTTCTGTATGGAGCGGTTCGCAAGGTGTTTCAAGCGCGCCCGCCGTGTTCTTTTCGATTGAAGGTACCGTCTTGATCCAGATTCGCCGCAGTGCCCTGGTGCGCCAGACTCCGGAGGTGATGTTCGATCTTGTCAATGAGGTCGAAGCATACCCGAGGCGGTTTCCCTGGTGCGCCGGCTCCACCGTTTTCGACCGCGATGAAACCGCCCTCTCGGCGCGACTGGATGTGCGTCTGGCCGGTATCACCCAGAGTTTCACGACACGCAATACGCTCGTGCGACCACAACGCCTGCACATGCATCTCCTCGATGGCCCGTTTCGCACTCTGGACGGCGAGTGGACCTTCCTTGCCCTCGGCGAGTCCGGTTGCAAGATCTCTTTTGCGCTTGATTTCGACTATGCGGGTCGGTTCACGGCACCGGCTCTGCGCCTCGGTTTCCAGAATCTGGCCGACCGCATGGTCGATGACTTCTGCCGGGAGGCGCGGCTTGTCGGCGCCTGATCGATTGCGCGTCGAGGTGGCCTATGCCGAACCCGCGCGGCAATTCCTGCGTGCACTTGAACTGCCACCGGGTGCCACCGTGGCCGACGCGATCGCCGCATCGGATGTTGCCCGTGAATACGCGATCGACACGCATACCCTCGTTGTCAGCATCTGGTCGAGAGTGGTTGATCGTCTTGCGCTTTTGCAGGATGGCGATCGAGTCGAACTGCTCAGACCACTGAAAATCGACCCAAAGGACGCGCGGCGGAAGCGGGCGAAGCTGAAGTCGGCGTGATCGAACCGAATCAGCCCTGACCCTTCCCCTGATCCTTCTTCTTGTCATCCTCGCGCTTTTCGTCCGGATACTGGCGCTTGTATTTGCGAGCATCGCGGATCAGCACTTCGGGATCCTCTGGGAAGTAGTCGCCCTCGATCCGTGCCAGCGATTCATTTTCGAAGAACAGGATCAGATCCTTGCTGTCCATCTTGCCGCGGCCGCGCTTGATGCTGGAAACGTAGTCCCAGCGATCCTGGTCGAACGGACTGATGATCGAGGGGGAGCCCATGACCAGCAGCACCTGGCGCTTGGTCATGCCTGGCTTGAGCGTCTCGACCTGTTCCTTGTCGAACAGGTTGCCTTGCTGGACGTCGAGTTTGTAGAGCACCCCGCAACCGCTCAACGGGATCAGCGCGCACAGGGCAATCAAGGTGATAAGGCGGAGCAGCATGCGTTCGGATCCGGTGTTGTCGAAACGCCGGATGATACACTAGCGCTCATTTTGTGATCGTTATGAAGCGGCGAAAGCGTCGCATGGAGGGCAGCCCATGGAATCGACCGATCTGCGCAAGGCCGGCCTCAAGGTCACGCATCCGCGCATGCGCATCCTCGCCATCCTCGAAGGCCTCGATGGCAAGCACGTCACCGCCGAGGACATCTATCGACAATTGCTGAACAGCGATGATGACATCGGCCTCGCCACGGTCTACCGCGTGCTGACCCAGTTCGAGGCGGCCGGGCTCGTGCTCAAGCACAACTTCGAGGGCGGCCAGGCCGTCTATGAACTGGATCGTGGCGACCATCACGATCACATGATCGATGTCGAGTCAGGCAAGGTGATCGAATTCACGAGTCCCGAGATTGAGCGCCTGCAGAAGGAGGTCGCAGCCAAACATGGCTATCAGATCCAGGATCACAGCCTCGTCCTGTACGTGCGCACGCTTAAGAAAAAATGATGCCTGGGGAACGATGAGTGGCATGCGCGATCGTCATTGCGCATGACTGAGACCCGCGTGCACTCGATTTGCCGGGAATTCCGAAAAATAGTTGTCGCCAGGTGTTGACGAAACCGCCGCCGCACCGAATAATCCGCCCCCTCGTTGAACCGGGCCAACTGCGCAACGCAGGATTTTCCGCCAGACGATGTTCCATGCGCCCGTAGCTCAGCTGGATAGAGTACCAGGCTACGAACTTGGTGGTCGGGAGTTCGAATCTCCGGGCGCGCCATACAAGGATCAAGGGTCAGCAAGTTTCCGCTTGCTGGCCCTTTTTCTTTGCTGCCGACTCATTTGCTGGAAATGACGGCAATGCACTTCAGCTCGATCGCGATCGGCGTTGGCAGGGCGGTGATGCCGAGGGTCGTGCGGCACGGCTGCGAATCCGTGAAGTATTCGGCATAGAGGCGATTGTAGGTGGCGAAATCGCGTTGCATGTCGGTCAGATAGACGGTGACGTCGACAAGATCCTGCCAGGCTGCGCCACTGGCCTCGAGTACGGCGCGCACATTGGCGAAGACCTGGCGGCACTGCGCTTCGATGTCGTAGCCGACCAGCTTGCCGTCGGCATCGAGCAGGTTGCCGGGAATCGAGTTGTCCTTCGGACTGCGGGGGCCAACGCCGGACAGGAACAGCAGATTGCCGACGCGTCGCGCATGCGGGTAGGCGCCAACCGCCTTGGGAGCGTGTGCGGCATGCACGATGTCGTTCATGGGATCTACTTGCCTGCACCGACAACAATGGATTGGCGATGATGGATCACGTTGGCGCGGTTGCGTGCCAGAAGTTCGTACTTGCCCGGGCGCAACCAGAGTTCCGCGATCGGATAGGGATCGGTGCTCTGGCGAAGGATGTCGCCATAGCCGGCGATACGCCCCTTGTACTCGATGACGTAGCGATCCGCTGGAATGGCCTGGTCCGGCTGACCTTCGTAGCGTGCTTCGACCATGCAGGGATAATCGAGGTCGCAGATGCGGCCGCTGACCTGGAATGGTTCGCGCATGCCGTCCATGGCAAGCCAGGTTGGACGACCGCGTTGCAGGACTTCTTCCGGGAAGAAAACGCTGAGGTCGTAGGCTTTCTTCAGCGACCAGGCGTTCCCCGTGTTGTCCACGAAGACGATCGGTTGCTTCGGTGCGAGTTTCGTGACGACCTCCCGATACCAGGGATGGTCGCTGGCATGGTTTTCGTGCGGGATCATCATGGTCTGTTCGATGGTCAGCGGATCCGTGTCGGCGAGACGTGCGAAGTGCTGGGCCATGGCCATGCCGCCCAGATACTTGCCTTGTTCCTGGATATGCGCATAACCCGCATTGACGACCAGGCGTGCTTGCGGATGATCACCGAAAACATCGCGAACGAGATTCCGCGCCTGTTCGGCCTCGCGGGCATCTCCGGTCGCATCGGACAGCGCTTCATAGGCGACGACGCGATAGCCGAGCCTGAGCGCCTCGCGCACCATTTCGGCATAGATGGGTTCCTCGGTGTAGAAACCGGTGGCCGAGGTCGCGTAGCCACGCGTTGCCAGCGCGGGCATGTCGGACTGGTACAGCGTTTCCGCCGCGAACGTGTCAAATCCCTGCTCGCGCAAGGCAGCCAGCATCTGCGTGGTCAATGTTCGAGACAACGGGTAGCTGTGATTTTCGTTGAAGAAAACGGCCTTCCGATCCTTGGCCAGCCGGGCAATTACGCTGGCTGCCGATTCCGCGCGCCAGTTCGCTCTTGCAGCGGCGATGGGGCGTCGTCATTGGCGGCCTTCTGCACGATCGAAAAGCTCGAGCGTGCACCGGCGTAATCACCGACCCAAGTCTGATACCAGCTCAGGTACTGGTTGAAGATCACGCGGAATGAAGGATTCTTGCTGTTGGCATAGGCATCGCGCATGAACAGGTATTGGGAAAGCAGTCCGTTGCGTGACTGCGCCTCGGCCATGATTTTTTCAGATTGGGCGACAGCGGCTTTCTGCTGATGCACATTGGCGCTGCCTTCGCCGGTCGGTTCGATGGCCTGGCCAACCGTGGGAATCGCCAGGCAGCCAGCGATAAGACTTGCCAACAGTTTTCGGCCTCGGCAAGGGGAGCGGGTAGGGACGGATTGGATCATCGGGCACCTCCGGATTCAGACCAGTATCTGGTTTTTGCGCATGCAATTCATGCGGATTCGATGCAAATGTTTTTCGGTTCGGTGAAGAAGCGCAATGCATCGACGCCGCCTTCGCGGCCGACGCCGGAATTCTTCACTCCACCAAACGGCGTGCGCAAGTCGCGCGACATCCAGCAGTTGATCCAGATGATGCCGAACTCTAGCTGGGCGGAGAGCCGCTGCGCGCGTCCCAGATCGCGCGTCCACAGCGATGCGGCGAGTCCGTAGTCGGTGTCGTTTGCAATGCGGAGCGCATCGGCTTCGTCCTCGAACGGAATCAGGCTGACGACCGGGCCGAAAATCTCCTCCTGATTGGTTCGGCTCCGCGAGGGCAGGCCCTCGATGACGGTCGGCGCGACAAACCAGCCATCGGCACAGCGACCACCGACCGTGACCGAGGCGCCACCGCAGGCGACCTGACCACCTTCGCTGCGTGCCGTTGCTATCGCCGCGATGACCTTGTTGTAATGCGCCTGCGATACAAGGGCGCCGATCTGATTCGCTGGATCGCTTGGATCGCCGACCCGCAATGCCGTCACCGCGGCCAGATAGCGCTCGCGAAACTCGTCGTGGATGGAGCGTTGCACGAGCAGACGCGAGCCGCACAGACAGATCTCGCCCTGATTGGCAAAGCCAGAACGTACGATCGTGGCCAGATTGGCATCGCTGAAATCGAAATCGTCAAAGACGATGGCCGGGTTCTTCCTCCCATTTCGAGCGAAAGCTTCTTGAACATCGGCGCTGCGGCCGTCGCGATCGCGGCGCCCGTCCGTGTGCTGCCCGTGAACGACACCGCCTTGACCCCGCGATGCTCAACAATGCCCTGACCTACGACTGGCCCTTCGCCATGGATGATGTTGAGCACGCCGGGCGGAAAACCGGCGACGATGCTCAGCTCGCCAAGGCGTGCGGCGGTACACGGTGTTATTTCGGAGGGTTTGGCGACCACCGCGTTGCCGGCCGCGAGGGCGGGCGCGATCTTCCAGGTAAACAGATAGAGCGGCAGGTTCCACGGCGAAATACAGCCGACCGCGCCGAGCGGCTCGCGCAACGTGATGTTGATCGATTGCGCGCTGCTGACATGTGCTTCGCTCGACCACTGCGTGATTGCGGCGGCGAAGAATCGCAGATTGAGACCGCGCGCGGAATATCCACCTGGCGGGCCAGCGCAACCGGTTTGCCGCTGTCGCGCGACTCGAGTTCGGCCAAGGCATCAATCTCGGCTTCGACCAGGTCGGCGAGTCGATTCAGGAGTCGCGCACGGTTTTCGGGCGCGGTTG
The DNA here is from genome assembly GCA_016721015.1 of Lysobacterales bacterium. Taxonomy (GTDB): domain Bacteria; phylum Pseudomonadota; class Gammaproteobacteria; order Xanthomonadales; family Rhodanobacteraceae; genus Dokdonella. Next base: position 230,702 of record JADKJL010000003.1, on the reverse strand, counting down.
CCGCCCAGCTTGCAGCGGCCTGCCGGGCGGCCTCGACGGCCCGATCAACATCCGCTTGCGTCGATGCGGGGCAACGCGCGAATACCTTTCCAGTGGCCGGTTCGAACACGTCGAGCCAGCGGTCATCCGCTGGCGCCACGCTCCGACCATCGATCAGATTCGCAAGCTGGCGTGGTTTGCTCATGGCTGGGCCTGGTGATCGGATCGATTCGAGTGGTAATCAAGCACTCCCGCTTTATCGGGGAAGTGCCTGGCGAACTACGATTGCCTGACGAATCTACTCCTTTGGCGCAATCAGGCCACGACGCTCAAGCAGCGGCTGCACGTATGGCTCGCCGCCGCTGAAATCCTTGAACAGGACCATGGCATCCTCGGAACCGCCGCGCGAGAGCAGGGTCTTGCGGAAATGGTCGCCGTTCTCGCGGGTCAGGCCACCATGCGCCTTGAACCACTCGACGCTGTCGGCATCGAGCACTTCGCTCCAGATATAGGCGTAGTAGCCTGCCGAATAGCCGCCCATGATGTGCGAGAAGTAGGTCGTCCGATAACGTGGAGGAACCGGTGCGAAGTCGACACCCGCTTTCTTCAGTGCCGCCGCTTCGAAGGCGAGTACGCCGTCGGCATCAGGTGCCTGTTTGGCCGTGATTTGGTGCCAGGCCTGGTCGAGCAGGGCGGCGCCGAGATATTCGGTGGTGGCGAAACCCTGGTTGAATTTCTCCGATGCCTTGACCTTGTCGAGCAGCGCCTGCGGCAATGGCTCGCCGGTCTTGTAGTGCTTGGCGTAGTTCTTGAGGATTTCCGGCCAGGCCACCCACATCTCATTGACCTGCGACGGATACTCGACGAAATCGCGCGGTACCGAAGTGCCGGCGAAGCGCGGATATTTGACCTTCGAGAACATGCCGTGCAGGGCGTGACCGAACTCGTGGAAGGCGGTATTGACCTCGTCATAGGTCATCAGCGTCGGCTCGCCGTCGGGCGGCTTCGGGATGTTCAGGTGGTTGGCAATGACCGGCTTGGTGCCGAACAGGCCGGACTGGGCAACATAGGCATTGGCCCAGGCGCCGCCGCGCTTGTTGCTGCGCGCGTAGTAATCGACGATGAACAGGGCGAGCGGATCGCCGTTCTCCTCGAATACCTCGAACACGCGGATGTCGGGCAGATAGACCGGCAAATCCTTGCGTTCCTTGAAACTCAATCCGTAGAGCTTGTGCGCGGCAAAGAACACGCCGTTTTCGAGCACATTGTTCATCTCGAAGTACGGACGCAATTGTTCGGCATCGAGATCGAACTTCTGCTTGCGCACCTTTTCAGTGTAGTACGCCCAGTCGGCAGCGGACACCTTGAATTTGCCGCCTTCCTTGTCGATCACCGTCTGGATGTCAGCCGCCTCCGCCTGTGCATTGGCGACTGCTGGCGGGGCCAACTGGGCGAGCAGCTTGTTGACGGCTTCCACGCTGCCCGCCGTTTCATCCTCAAGCACATAGGCGGCGTGGTTGGGGTAGCCGAGCAGGGCCGCACGTTCGGCACGCAACCTGACCACTGAAGCGACAACGGCGCGATTGTCGAATTCACCACCGTGGCTGGCGCGATCCAGCGAAGCCTGCATGATGCGCTGGCGCAAGGCGCGGTCTTCGAGCGAGGCCAGCGATGGCTGTCCCGTCGTGTTCATCAGCGGAATGACGTACTTGCCTTCCAGATTGCGCTTCTTCGCCGCTTCGCTTGACGCCGCGATCGCGTCATCGGCGAGTCCCTTCAATTGTTCGGGTTTGTCGACGACGATGGCCGAGGCATTGGTCTCCTTGAGCAGGTTCTGGCTGAACTTCGTCGACAAGCTGGCCATTTCCGCGTTGATCGCCTTCAGCCTGGTCTTGTCGGCGTCCGAGAGTTTTGCGCCGGCGCGCACGAAATCGGTGTGGTAGCGCTCGACCAGCCGTTTCGATTCGGCATCGAGACCGAGCGTGTCGCGTTTCTCATAGACAGCCTCGACACGCGCAAACAATTTTCCATTGAGAACGATGAGGTCGTTGTGTGCCGACAGCTTCGGCGCCATCTCGGCCTGGATCTTCTGCATCTCGTCATTGGTGTTGGTGCCTGATTGCGAGAAGAAAACGCGCGATACACGACTCAGCAACTGCCCGCCGCGCTCCATTGCGACGATCGTGTTGTCGAATGTTGCCGGTTTCGGATTATTGGCGATTGCCTCGATTTCCGCGCGCTGATCCGCCATGCCTTTTTCAAAAGCCGGTCGATAGTCCTCGTTGTGGATCTTGTCGAATGGCGGGAACTGGTAGGGCAGCGGGCTCGGCGCAAAAAAAGGATTGACGACTTTCGAGTGGTTGGAGTCAGCGACCGACTTCGAATCCGCGGGCGGATCACGATCGGCGGCATACAGCGGTGCAGCTGCCCCAAGGGAAAGGGCCAGGGCGGCGCTCATGGTCAGGCGATAGCTCATCATCGGGTTTCCGACATCGGTGGAACCCCCAAGCCTAGGCCATCCGGCCGCGCGATGCCCGTGACTAAAGTCAGTTCACGCCGAAACAGCAAGCTGACGCATGCGCTACGTCGCCGCAGGTCAGGCCTCGTGATCGCAGCAATGCAGGCGGGAAGACATGATTCAAGCTTGCCGCGACGCGGACGCGCGGCGGCGGGCGACACACGCAATCAGCCTGTTCCGACTAGAATGTCCGGTTTCGACTCAAGGAATGCCCATGGATTTCCGTCTCAGCGAGGATCAACTCTCGATCCAGTCAATTGCCCGGGATTTCGCGCAAAAGCGTATTGCTCCGGTTGCCGCGGAATTCGATGCCTCGGGTACGTTTCCGCTTGAGAACATCCGCGAGATGGGCCAGCTCGGGCTGATGGGAATCGAGGTGCCGGAGGAATACGGTGGTGCCGGACTTGATCCGGTCGCCTATGCGCTGGCCATGATCGAGATTGGCGCGGCCGACACGGCGACTTCGACGATCATGTCGGTCAACAATTCGCTGTATTGCAACGGCATCCTGCAGCACGGCACCGAGCAGCAAAAGCAGAAATACGTACGCGCGATCGCAACTGGTGAATGCATTGGTGCGTATGCGTTGACCGAGCCGCAATCGGGTTCGGATGCGTCCGCGATGCACACCCAGGCGACCAGGAACAAGGATGGCGACTGGGTCATCAACGGCAAGAAGAGCTGGATCACCTCAGGCTCGGTTGCCCGCTACATCATCCTGTTCGCGATCACGACACCAGGCATTGGCGCCAAGGGCATCTCGGCCTTCATCATCGACACGGCGCGTCCGGGCTTCCACGCTGGCAAGGTCGAGCCAAAGCTTGGCATCCGCGCCTCGGCCACCTGCGAGATCGAATTCCACGACTACATTTGTCCGGCCGAGGACATGCTCGGTGCGCAGGGCAAGGGTTTCGGCATTGCCATGGGTGTCCTTGATGCCGGGCGCATTGGCATTGCCTCGCAGGCGGTTGGCCTGTGCCGTGCCGCTTATGAGGCGAGCATCGCCTATGTGCAGGAGCGCAAGGCGTTCGGCCAGGCCATCGGCTCGTTCCAGATGATCCAGGCCAAGATCGCCGACATGAAGTGCCGCTTCGACGCCGCACAGTTACTGACCCTGCGCGCGGCGTTCGCCAAGGGCGAGGCCGACAAGACCGGTGGCCGCTTCAGCACCGAGGCGGCCGTGGCCAAGCTGTATGCGTCCGAGGCGGCGATGTGGATCACCCACCAGGCCGTGCAGATCCACGGTGGCATGGGGTATTCCAAGGAGATGCCGCTCGAGCGCTATTTCCGGGACGCCAAGATCACCGAGATATACGAGGGCACCAGCGAAATCCAGCGTCTGGTCATCGCGCGCAACGAAACCGGCTTGCGCTAAATTTCAGTAGCCAAGCATTCGGCTTGGCAAAAGCTGCTAGGCCGAGCTTGCATCATCTCGATCGACAAATTCCGACTGTCTGGGGGAACGCGCGTTCTCGCGCGAAACCGTCTATTCGAACTCTTCCAAGGTGGCGTGCCTGAACGCGACCGCCGCATTGCATCACGATCCGCTGGATGCATCCGGCCTGGTGGCAGGATGCAGCGTCTCGGCAGTCATGACTCGGTCGCGGCCACTGTTCTTGGCCACATACAGCGCATTGTCCGCATTGCGCAGCAACTCGTCCGGTGTTCGTCCATGCTCGGGATGGGTGGCGACGCCGATCGACACCGTAACCCGGCCCAATGCAAGGTTGTGGAACTGGACATCCATCGCCCGTACCGCCGCGCAGATCTGCTCGGCGCGCTCCTTGGCGAGTTCAGCATCGGCTTCCGGCATGAGGATCGTGAATTCTTCACCTCCATAACGGCAACTGATGTCCTCGTTGCGTACCACCTTGCCGAGCACCATGCCGAAATGGGCGAGCAGGGCATCACCGGCCTCATGGCCGAAACTGTCATTGAAGTGCTTGAAGTGATCGATGTCGAGCATCAGCACGCTCAGGGGAATCCCGCGTCTCTCGGCCCGCTGTATTTCACGTTCGAACGAGGCTTCCAGATAGCGGCGATTGAACAGGCCGGTGAGGGGATCGCGCAGCGATTGTATGCGCAGTGTTTCCTGCAGCTTGAGATTGGCCAGCGCCATCGAGATCGATTCGCATGCCGCAATGATGTTGCTGCGTTCCGAACCGTGGAAGGGCTGTTCTGAGGTCACGCTGATCACGCCGAGGATCTCACCCTGGGCGATCATCGGCACGCAGAGATGCTCCTGTGTCGGATGAGCCTCAATCGATGCCTGCAAGTGCCGACAGGTGAATGCCGGAGTGGTTCCGCTAAGCGGGTAGGCATGCCCCCGACGCAGCGCCCAACAGTCATCCGGCGCAAAGATTTCTGCCGTATCGGCGCTGTCCTCACCCCACTGAGCGACCGCCTGTATCAGGTTCTGCGAGGCATTCAGGAGATGCACGGATCCGGAGCTGCCAACCAGGAGTCTCGGCAAGGAAATGCGGAGACCTGTCGCGGCTTCGTTGACGTCGCGGCAGCCGTGCAGCATTTCGCCCAGTTCCGCCAGCTCGCGCAGCGACTGCCCGAGTCGCTGCGAATCGCCGAGGCTTCGAAGCAACTCTCGATTGGCCGATCGCGCCTCGCGCATGCTCGCCATCCGATGGCCCTGTTCACGCTGCACGAGCAACAGGGCAATACCAAGCATGAACACGCTGAGCAGGATTGCGCCGACGGTCAGAACGCGGGTTAGCATGGCCTGGTCGGCGGTGAGTCGTTCGCGAACCGATTGCAGTTGCTCTTCATGGTGCAGCATGCGCTCGCCAATGCTGTCGATCTTGAAATCATCCGATCGGGAGCGGCTCATCTGCGCCGATGCGCGCGCTGCTTCGATTCCGTCATGTGCGAATAATTCAAGCACCTCGTGAATCGCGCTCAGGCGCGCATCAAGAAGGATGACCAATGCCCTCGCGTTTTCCGCCTGTACCGGGTTGTCGGCCACAAGTTCTGAAAGCTTCGCGCTATGTTCGGCAATTCGAGGAACAGCCGCCGAAAAATCGGCCAGACGTTCGGCACTCGACGAAATCAGGTACGCGCGCTGACTGGCCTCGGCATCGTGCAAACTGGCCAGGGTGAGGGTGATTTCCTGACGCACGCTCATCGAGTGCGTCACCCATTGCGAAGCCTGGAGGAAGTCGCCGACCACTTTGTAGACCTGGACTGCAATGGTGGCAAGAATCAGACCGAGCACAAGAAACAGGGCGCTGACGCCGCGGGCGAAGCGTCGTCGTTCGGGGAAGTCGAATTCGGCGTTTTCCTGTTGAGCAACCGATGCGGACATTTCAATCACTTGTGGGAGTTGCAATGAGTGCTACAGCAAGTCGCGTGCCAGCCCGCCAGCGGTGGATTACGCCCAAGCTGCAGCGTATCCTCCGCGGCCACTGTCTACCAACCTTTTGAAGAGCCAATGAACGCACCCGGTGCCGCCAGCGAATCCAAGCGTCTCGAACCGATTCTCAATCATATTTCGGCGCAGGCCGGTGCGGCCCGTCAGCGCGAGGCGCAGGCCTTTGCAGCCCACTTCTTCCGCCATGTTCCAGCCGATGACATTGGCGCAAGAGATGCCGGTGAATGGGCGAAAATTGCACAATTCATGCTTGAGTTCGTGCGCCAGCGCAAGCCGCATGCGGCAAAGATCCGCGTCTTCAATCCGCACGCCGACGAAGAGGGTTTCGACAGCGGCCACACGACGATCGCGGTGAGTACGGACGACATGCCGTTTCTGGTTGATTCAGTTTCGATGGCGATCAACCAGGCCGGGCCTCGCCACGCATGCGGTAATCCACCCGATTTTTCGCATCGCCCGCGATCCGGGCGGCCACATTCTGACGTTCGGCCCCGAGCAGGGAAACCAGGGTGAGGCCGAATCGATCATGTTGTTCGAGATCGAGCGCATCAGCAATGCCGACGAGATCGAAAGCCTGCGCAAGAACATCGTCGCAGGCGTCGAGGATGTTTGCGCGTCGGTGCGCGACTGGCCGCTGATGAAGGCGAAGATGCTCGCCATCGCTGATGAGCTGCCGACCCTCAATCTGCCGTTCGACAAGGACACGCTCAACGAGGCGCAGAATTTCCTCAAGTGGATCGCGGACGATCATTTCACCTTCCTCGGATTCCGCGAATACCGGGTGGTCGAGGAAGGCGGCGACGAAGTGCTCAAGCCGATTGCCGAATCCGGCCTCGGCATCATGCGTGATGGCGGCCATGGCATGGCCGTGCGTTCGCTCAAGAGCCTTGCCGCAACCGGATTGGAAAAATCCGGTTCTGTCGGTGCCTTGATTCTGACCAAGACCAATGCGCGCTCGCGCGTGCATCGTCCAGGGCACATGGATTACCTGTCGGTACTTGGCTTCAACGAGGCCGGCAATCCGGTTGTCGAACAGCGTTTTCTCGGATTGCTGGACGTCATCGGCCTACATGACGCAACCGCGTGAGGTGCCGCTGTTGCGCAACAACTACGAAACGATCATCAAGCGTTCCGGGCTCAAGCGCGATTCGCATTCGGGCAAGGCTCTGCGTCATATCCTCGATACGCTGCCGCGCGACGAGCTGTTCCAGTGCACCGTCGATGAGCTCTACGAGATCGCCATCGACGTACTCGACCTGCGCGAACGTGCGCGTACCCGGTTGTTTGTGCGCCAGGATCGCTACGGACGTTTCTTCTCGGTACTCGCCTATGTGCCGCGCGATCGCTTCAATACCGATGTGCGTGAGCGCATCGAGGCCATGCTGACCGAACAGTTCCACGCCGAGCGCATCGATTCGACGGTTCTGCTTGATGCCTCGCCGCTGGCGCGTGTGCACATGATCGTGCGTCCGAAGAAGGGCGAATCGATCGAGTGGAATGTCGCCGAACTCGAGGCGCGTATCGCCCAGATCGTGCGCAACTGGCAGGATGACCTGCGCGAGATTCTCGTGGCGACGCACGGCGAGGAGCGTGGCGGCAAGCTCGCCAGCCGCTATGGAAAGGCCCTGCCGGCCGGTTATATCGAGAAGGTCAAGCCGCAAAATGCGGCCGCCGACGTTGAACTTGCAGCGGCACTGGCCGATGCCGACGACATCCAGCTGAGCCTGTATCCGTCGCAACACCGCGATGGGGTGCTGCATTTCAAGGTGTTCCGGCTCGGTGGTGACATCACCTTGTCCGAGGTGATTCCGCTGCTCGAAAACCTCGGTGTCAGCGTGCTGACAGAGAACCTGTACGAGATCAGCGGTGGCGAGAATGCGATCACGATCCAGGACATCCTGGTGCGTCCATCACGCTTGTCGTTCGACCTGGAAAACGTGCGCGAGCCCTTCCAGCAGGCGTTCGAGCGGGTCTGGCGCGGCGATGCCGAAAACGACGGATTCAACAAGCTCGTGCTGGCCGCAGGCCTTGACTGGCGGCAGGTCAGCATCCTGCGTGGCTATTGCAAGTACCTGCTGCAGACCGGTGTACCTTTCTCGCAGGCCTACATGGAGCAGACCGTGGCCAGTTACCCGGACATCGCCGGCTTGCTGGTCGAGTTGTTCGAGGCCAAGTTCGATCCACACCGATCGGATGCAGGCGCGGATGTGATCGAGGTGGCTCGCGCACGTCTTCGCCGCGAGATGGATACGCTGTCGCCCGCCGAATCGCTGGTCGACAACCCGGGATTGATCGATGACCTGATCGCTTGTCGTGACCAGCCGCGGGCGACCCAGATCCGCGTGATCATGGACACGATTCATGTTCTGCTCGGGCGCGTCGCCAGCCTCGATGAGGATCGCATCTTGCGTGGCTTCATGGCGGTCATTCGCGCAACCTTGCGCACGAATTACTACCAGACCGTCGATGGCAAGCCGCACGAATATACGAGTCTCAAGTTCGATCCATCGATGTTGAACGAGTTGCCGAAGCCACGTCCGTATCGCGAGATCTTCGTCTACTCACCCCGCGTCGAGGGCGTGCACCTGCGCTTCGGCCCGGTGGCCCGCGGCGGCTTGCGCTGGTCGGACCGACGCGAGGATTTCCGTACCGAAGTGCTCGGTCTGGTCAAGGCGCAGATGGTAAAGAACACGGTCATCGTTCCGGTTGGATCAAAGGGCGGATTCTTCGTCAAACATCCCCCGGCGAGCGGTGAGCGGGATGCGGTGCTGGCCGAGGGTATTGCCTGCTATCGCATGTTCATCAATGGCCTGCTTGATGTCACCGACAACCTCGTTGAAGGTGATCTCGTGCATCCGCAGGATGTCGTGCGCCACGACGACGCCGATCCCTACCTTGTTGTCGCGGCCGACAAGGGCACCGCGACGTTTTCCGACATTGCCAATGCGGTCAGTGCCGAACACGACTACTGGCTCGGCGACGCGTTTGCCTCGGGCGGATCGGTCGGCTACGACCACAAGGGCATGGGCATCACTGCCAAGGGTGCCTGGGAATCGGTCAAGCGCCATTTCCGTGCGCTCGGACAGGATAGCCAGAGCGAGAATTTCACCTGCGTCGGTATCGGCGACATGTCCGGTGACGTGTTCGGCAACGGCATGTTGCTGTCCAGGCACATCCGCCTCGTCGCCGCATTCGACCATCGGCACATCTTCGTCGATCCAGCGCCTGATGCGGCATCGAGCTTCATCGAACGGGAGCGCATGTTCAAGGTGCCACGATCATCGTGGGCCGATTACGACAAGAGTCTGATTTCCGCCGGTGGCGGCATCTATCCGCGCTCGGCCAAGACGATCGAGATTTCCGAGCAGGCCGCCGCCGCGCTGGGCATCAAGGGCGGTGCGCAGAAATTGCCACCTAACGACTTGCTGAGTGCGGTGCTCAAGGCACCGGTTGACCTGCTTTGGAACGGCGGCATCGGTACTTATATCAAATCGTCCGCTGGAAACCCACACGGATGTCGGCGATCGCGCCAACAATGCCATCCGCATCAATGGCACCGACGTTCGCGCGCGTCATCGGCGAGGGTGGCAACCTTGGCATGACCCAGCGCGGACGCATCGAAGCGGCGCTCAATGGGGTGTTGTTGAATACCGATTTCATCGACAATTCTGCCGGTGTCGATACCTCGGATCACGAGGTCAACATCAAGATCCTGCTCAACGATGCAGTGCATCGCGGCGAGATGACGGTCGCCCAGCGCAACGAATTGCTGCGCGCGATGACCGACGAAGTCGAGCGCCTGGTGCTGATCGACAATTATCGCCAGAACGACGCGATCAGCATCATGGAGCGGATGTCGGTTTCAGGCTCGGCTCCAAACAGCACTTCATCCGCACCCTTGAATCGCAGGGCCTGCTTGATCGCCAGATCGAGTTTCTGCCGAGCGACAATGAGCTCTCCGAGCGCAAGGCGCGCGGTGTCGGCCTGACCCGGCCGGAGCTGGCGATCCTGCTGTCTTATTCGAAGATCGTGATTTACCAGCAGTTGCTTGATTCCGATGTTCCCGGAAGATCCCTACCTGTCAAAGGAGCTTCGCCGCTATTTCCCGGAGCCGTTGCGCGAACGTTTTGCCGAGCACATGGAACGGCATCGCCTGAAGCGCGAGATCATCGCCACGGCGGTGACCAATTCGATGGTCAATCGCATGGGTGCAACCTTCATGTTGCGCATGCAGGAAGATACCGGGCAGACGCCATCTGCGGTCGCCAAGGCCTTCAATATCGCCCGCGAGGTGCTCGAAGCACGCAGTCTGTGGGCGGAGATCGAGGAGCTCGACGGCAAGGTCAATGGCAATGCCCAGATCGATGCCAACCTGGCGATCTGGAAGCTGCTGCGAGGCATGACGCGCTGGCTGCTCAACCACCCCGGCGAAGTGCACGATATCGCCGCGGCGGTGGATCGATACTGGCCGGCGATGAATGAACTCAAGCTGCGCATGGACAGCGTTACCAGTTCCGCGGAACACTCGGTTTTTGAAGTTGGGCGGGTCGGCTGGATCGAGCAGGGCTTCCCGGCGGATCTGGCTGACAAGCTGGCTCATTTGCCCGCTCTGGGAGCGGGTCTCGATATCGCCCTGGTGGCCAAGCAGAGTGATCGCAGCGTCGCCGTGGTGGCGGCCGTCTATTTTGCGGTCGGTGAGGCGCTCAATCTGAATTGGCTGATGGAAAAGGTCGAGGAATTGCCGGTTGAGACACGTTGGCATGCGCATGCGCGCGGCGCCCTGCGGGATGAATTGAATGCCCAACAGCGCTCGCTGGTGAATCAGATTTTCGCCTTCGATCACTCGGGCGAAGGCGCGCAACGGGTGGCCGCGTGGATGAGCCGTGATGATTCCGTGCTCAAGTCGACCCTGGCGACATTGGCCGACATGCGTACCCAGGTCAACATCGACTACCCGATCGTATCGGTTGCCGTGCGTCGTCTCGCCCAACTGGTTTGAACGGCGGAATCCAACCCGGATCGTGATCGATCCGGGTCAGCAGCCAACCAGGACTATTCGCGAATGCGGGCGAGGGTGCGTGTCATTCATGAATAAATCGGGCTAGCAGCCTGTCGGGCTTTGCCGGTTGAGGCGAGAATTTGGCTGGGCGAGGCCAGATTTTCGGAGGTTTGCAGGCCCATAGTGGTGCTATGGGTCAAAAACCGGCGGAAATATGGACCGTTCAGACGGATTCGCAGCCCTGCCGCGTAAAGTCCGACAGGCTGCTAGAGTCGGCTGACTGGATCCATCCGCGAATCGACAAGGGGGCACGGTGAAGCAACAGGCAGACGCGGAGACCGGCGCATGAGCAAGCGCATAGCGCTGGTGGCGAGTCATGGGGTCGAAGCCCAGGCCGAGCTTGAATTGCTCAAGCAACGCTATGGCGATGTCGCCCCCGAAAATGCCGACGTCATCGTTGCACTTGGCGGCGACGGCTTCATGCTGCGGACCCTGCATCGGCATCTCGCGCTGAGCATCCCGGTCTACGGCATGAAGCTTGGCACGATTGGATTCCTGCTCAACCAATTCAATGTCGATGATCTGCAGGAGCGTATCGCCCGGGCCCAGGCCACGGTCATGCGCCCACTCAGCATGCGTGCGCATTCGGAATCCGGTGCAACGGTCGAAGCACTCGCGTTCAATGAGGTTTCCTGCTTCGTCAGACCAAGCAGGCCGCGCATATCCGGGTTCTGCTGAATGGCATCGTGCGCATCGAGGAATTGATGTGCGACGGAGTGCTGGTGGCGACGCCGGCGGGTTCCACCGCTTACAACCTGTCCGCGCACGGGCCGATCCTGCCGATCGGTTCGAACATGCTGGCAATGACGCCGATCAGTCCATTCCGCCCGCGGCGCTGGCGTGGTGCGGTGTTGCCGGCAACCACCTCGATCAAATTCGAGGTGCTCGATCCGTACAAGCGGCCGGTCAGCGCCACCGCCGATTCCAGTGAAGTGCGCGATGTGATCGAGGTGCTGATCCGCGAATCGACCGAACACACCATGACCCTGTTGTTTGATCCCGAACACAATCTCGAGGAGCGCATTCTCAACGAGCAATTCACTGTTTAGAAAAGCGCGTTTTTGCCATAGAATCGCCGACTGCCCGGCAACCGCCGGGTGCCCCGCCTATGGATCAGGCACCTTTCTGGAGTTGCTTGATGACATCTGCCTTCCTGCGTCTTGCGCCATTGGCGATCGCGTGTGCGGCCGCGATATCTCCACTGCGCGCTGCCGAAGTCGAGCCAGGCCTGCATGCCGCGGCCGCACAGGCGGGAGCCGTTGATACCCTGATCGTGCTCAACGCAAAGGCCTCGAAGCAACTGCTGCGCAACGACGGTGACTATCTTGAGCGACGCCGCAATCTGGTCGATACGCTGCGTGCGACGGCCGAAGTGTCCCAGGCCGAGTTGCGTGGTTGGCTCGACGCACACGGTGTTGCCTATCGGCCATTCTGGATCGTCAACATGATCGAGGCTTCGTTGACTGCGGCACAACTGGACGCGCTGGCCTCACGCGATGATGTCGCCAAGATCGAATCCAATCGCGCTTTCAAACTCAAGCAGCCGGAAATGGGTCCGCTGCCGGATGGCCAATCGGACAGCGACGCTCCGGCAGCCGCGCTTGCCATCGAATGGGGTGTCAACAAGGTTCGCGCGCCACTGGTCTGGGCAGCCGGAATCACCGGGCAGGGCATTGTCATCGCCGGCCAGGATACCGGCATCCGCTGGACGCATTCGGCAATCAAGGCAAAGTATCGTGGCTGGAACGGCGTAAGCGCGGATCATAATTACAGTTGGCACGATGCTATCCACGTGACCGGAAGTTCCTGTGGTGCTGATTCGGTGGCCCCCTGTGACGACAACGGCCATGGCAGCCACACGATCGGCACGATGGTTGGTGATGACGGAAGTGGCAACCAGGTCGGTGTTGCCCCCGGTGCGCGCTGGATCGGCTGCCGCAACATGAATGCCGGTGACGGCACGCCGGCGCGGTACAACGAATGCGCGCAGTGGCTGCTGGCACCAACCAATCTGGCCGGCAATGATCCACAGCCTGATCTTGCTCCGGATGTGGTCAGCAACTCCTGGGGTTGCCCGACCAGCGAGGGCTGCACGGCTGGCACCGAGGTGCAGGAGGCAATCGAGAACCTCGTTAATGGCGGTATCGTCTTTGTTGCCGCCGCCGGCAACGATGGGTCCTCGTGTTCCAGTATCGGCGATGCACCGGCGACCTATGATGCTTCGTTCACGATCGGCTCGATGACATCGGGCAATGCGATGTCGAGTTTTTCCAGCCGCGGGCCGGTTGCGGGCCTGGTCGGCACGAAACCCGATGTGATCGCGCCGGGTTCCAGCGTGCGTTCGATCAACAACACCAGCGACTCCAGCTACATGACGATCAGCGGCACCAGCATGGCGACCCCGCATGTCGCCGGCGTCGTCGCCTTGCTCATGTCGGTGAACAAATCCCTGCGCGGCAACCCGGCCCGGGTTGAGCAGATTCTTCGCGAAACGGCCGTTCCGATAAGCGATACCCAGGTCTGCGGCGACATTCCGGCAAGCACCTTTCCGAACAATGTACAGGGCTCGGGTCGAGTCGATGCGTGGAATGCCTTCCTCGTTGCCGAGAAGATATTCGCTGATCCGTTCGATGATTGAAGACCTGGGCACCTGTAAGATTGAGCCGATGAGTGCCCAGTTCGACGAGAACAAGGATCCCGCCGCGACGACCATTGACAAGCTGGTCGTCGCAATTTCCTCACGTGCCTTGTTTGATCTCGGCGACAGCCACGAGTTGTTTGAGCGCGAGGGACTCGATGCGTATGCGCGCTACCAGATCGCGCACGAGGATGAACTGCTTTCGCCCGGTATCGCATTTCCACTGGTGCAGAAGCTGCTGCGGCTCAATTCGATGGTGCCCGAAGCACCGCGCGTCGAGGTGATCCTGCTGTCGCGCAATTCGGCCGATACCGGCTTGCGCATCTTCAACGCGATCGAGCACTACGGCCTCGACATCGTGCGCGCGGCCTTCACCAATGGCGCGCCAACCGCCGCTTACGCGCATCCGTTCGGCGCCAACCTGTTTCTTTCGGCCAACGTGGAAGATGTTCGTCGCGCGCTGATGGCGGGTGTTGCCGCGGCGACGATCCTGCCATCGAAGGCGCCGGAATTGCCGACCGAGCAGTTGCGCATCGCTTTCGATGGCGACGCGGTCATATTCGGCGATGATTCCGAACGGGTATCGCACCACGAGGGCATCGAGGCGTTTCACCGCAACGAAACCGAACGTGTCAACGAGCCGCTGGCGGTGGGTCCATTCCGCACGTTTCTCGAAGCCCTGCATCGCATCCAGAGCGCGTTTCCGATCGGTCATTCACCGATCCGCACGGCCCTGGTCACGGCGCGCTCGGCGCCTGCGCACAAGCGCGTGATCCTGACCCTGCGCAGTTGGGGCATTCGCCTGGATGAGGCGCTGTTTCTGGGTGGCCGTTCCAAGGGTCCCTTCCTCGAAGCCTTCGGCGCCGACATTTTCTTCGATGATTCGATGCTCAATGTCGAGTCGGCGCGCCAGCATGTCGCCACCGGTCATGTGCCGCATGGTGTGCACAACCTTCCATCGTGAGCTCCGGGGAATCCGACATCATGGCCAGCATCGACGATTTCCTCATCATCAACGAAGCTGATCGCGGTCCAGCCATTGCCGACAGCGTTTTCGCGCGCAAGTACAAGCTCGCAGTGCCCGATTTTCCCCATCATGTGGTCGCCTGGTACCGCGAGGACGACGGACGCTTTTCGGTGGCCTGCTACATCCATTTCACCGATTGCGGCGATATCCTGCTCGGCGGAGGCGCCTGCGCGGACGATCGAGTGCTTCGACGCATGAGCGATCAACAGCGCGCTTGCGTGCGCGATGCCGGCGGCCTTTATCTGCATGCGTTGCGCTGGTCGATCGGGCATTTCGCCGAGCGCTTCGCGGCGATCTTCGGTTATTGCGGGGATGCCCTGGCCGAGCGTGTCGATCGTGCGGCCGGATTCGAATCCACCGAACACGAGCGGCTGCTCGTCTACTGGACGCGCGAGGTCGAAGCCCGCCGGCGCCAGCAAATGGTCGCCAAGGCGTTTTCATTCATTCCGTTCTAGGCCCGACATCTCCATGCAAAGCGGCGAACATTTCAATTCAAGCGAGATCCTGCCTCCAGCGTTGCGCGGGTTCATCACGATCAGCGAAATCGACCATGCGGATTTCCTGGTCAGCGACTTGTTCCGGCGCAAGTTCGGTCATCCGCCACCGGACATGCCGCGTCATCTGGTCGGCTTTTACCGGGATGCCAGCGGTGGTCTGCACCTGGCCGGCTATTCGCACATGATGCCGTTTGGTGACGTTTACCTTTCCGGTGGTTCTTGCAGCAATGGCGACACGATGCGCCTGATGCAGCCCGAGCAGCGCGATGCGCTGCGCGATGCCGGTGGACTGTGGTTCTATCTGCTCAAATATGCGTTCCGCAAATACGCCGATTGCTGCGATGCGTTTTTCGGCCACTGCGGCGACCGACGTGCGCTGGAAGTGGCATTGCAGGCCGGTTTCATCCAGACCCAGCACGAACATCTCATCGTCAACTGGCACAAGCCCCTGCATCCCAACATCCAGCGCGCCTTGCTGGCCAAGGTGCATGCACTCGGCACGTTTTGATAGTGTTCAAAGTGTTGGGCTCTGTCGCTGAGATTCCAGTCCCGATGCGACTCTTTCGTACGCTGTTTCAATCGCGATGCCTTGATCCGGTTCGACTCAACACAGCGTTGCCGAAACCACTCCCACGAATGCCGGCATGCGCTGGGACTAGCTCGATGCCTGCAGGATTTCGCGCAAGGCTTCGGTAGACTTCCAGTGCCAGCCGCAGATATAGCGCGGCAGGTTCCAGCGATCGGAGCTGCGGGTCACTGGCGTTGCGCCATCACCCATGGCCGCCTGCATGCCGTGCGCAACGGCAAAATTCGGCAAGTATTCCGCGCGAAGGTAATCCGCGACGTGACTGAAGGGATAGCAGAAGATTCTCGTCTGCTGCGGAGCGATACGCTCGTTGATGAAGCGTGTGGCGGCGGCGATTTCAGCGTCGGCGCGAGTGTGGTTGTCGACATCGAGGAACGAGCCACGCGGCATGCCGTCAATGCCCGGGGAAGGCAGGCAAGGGTGATTGTGGTCCCAGCTATGGTTTTCGATCGCGATCAATCCGGATTCAGCGGCCTGCCGCCACCAGTCGTCACCCATCCAGCCACGCCCGACCAGACAACTGACATCGATCTGCTGGCGGGCCTGCGGCGAGGCGATCACGAATGCGGTCAGATGCAAATCGGGTTGCGCGTCGGCGCCGCGCTCGGCGATGAAATCGAGCATGCCGTGGTACAGGCTGCGTTGCATGCCATGGGTCGGGTGATCGAGATCGAAGTAGTCGAATGCCGATCCGTCATCGCAGGTGAGCGCCACGCAGCGGCTCAGATCGCGATCCGCAATGCCGTTGACCTGGTCGACCACCCACTGCAAGGGCACGATGCGCAGACCGAGATCGTCGATCAGGCGCAGATCGGCGGCGAAGGCGACATGGTCGTTGCTGGCGTAGTCGTTGCCGGAAATATTGATGGCGTGATAGGCGAGGACGGGGACGCGCATGGGATTTCGGTGGCTGGCGGGCGCTCAGGATAGGCGGCGGCGCGGCCATCGCCAAGCCCGCAACAGGGCGCTGTGGTGTCAGCAACCACCGCCGACGTTTACAATAGCCTGCTTTGCCGACCCCACCGGAATCCTGCCATGGCCGCCACACCCCTCAATCCCGTTGATCTCTACGACGTGCGCTCTCTGCTTTCGGAAGAGGAGCAAGCCGTGCAGGATACGGTTGCCCGCTTCACCGACGAGCGCGTGATTCCGATCATCGGCGACTGTTTCGACAAAGGCGTGTTTCCGAAAGAGCTGATCCCGGAGATGGCCGAGCTCGGCCTGCTCGGATCGAGTCTGCCAGTTGAATACGGTGGCGCCGGCATGAACAGCGTCAGCTACGGCCTGATCTGCCAGGAACTCGAGCGCGGCGATTCGGGCATCCGCAGCTTCGCGTCGGTGCAGTCCTCGCTGTGCATGTATCCGATCTACGCCTACGGCACCGAGGAGCAGCGCCGCCGCTGGCTGCCGGACATGGCGGCCGGCAAGGTCATCGGCTGCTTCGGCCTGACCGAGCCGCAGGGTGGCTCCGATCCCGGAAACATGAAGACCCATGCAAAAAGGGATGGTGCCGACTGGATCATCAACGGTTCCAAGATGTGGATCACCAACGGCAATCTCGCTGACATCGCCATCGTCTGGGCAATGACCGACGAAGGCATCCAGGGTTTTGTCATCGAAAAGGATTTTCCGGGCTTCACTGCGCAGGAAATCCACAAGAAGATGAGTTTGCGCGCTTCGGTCACCTCGGCGTTGTTCTTCGACAACGTGCGCGTACCCGAAGCCAACCGCTTGCCCAACGTGAAGGGGCTCAAGGGCCCGCTTGGCTGCCTGACCCAGGCCCGTTACGGCATCACCTGGGGCCCGATCGGCGCGGCCATCGCCTGCTTCAGCGAAGTGCTCGAATATTCGAAGAACCGCATCCTGTTCAATCAACCGATCGCCTCGCGTCAGGCGGTTCAGCTCAAGCTGGCCGACATGGCCCGGCGCATCACCATGGCGCAGCTACTGTCCCTGCAACTGGGTCGTCTCAAGGATGCCGGTACGATGCAGCCGACCCAGGTCTCGCTGGCCAAGTGGAACAACTGCCGCATGGCCATCGATATCGCCCGCGAGGCGCGTGACATCCTAGGCGGGGCCGGCATCACCACCGAGCATTGCCCGATCCGTCATGCGTTGAACCTTGAATCAGTGATCACCTACGAAGGCACGGAAACCGTGCACCAACTCGTGGTGGGTCGCGAGGTCACCGGCATCAATGCTTTTTGAGTCTCGAAGCGGATGCTGGATGCCACATTGATGCCCCGTTTCGCGTACGGGCCTGTTCCAACCGCGGCCGGATGTGTGCCGAATACGATTGCCTGAAAGCGAGACCGACATGCGCCATGCATTGATAACGCTGATTGCCTCCTTCATCGGCGTGCTTGCCGCATTGTTTGCCTACAACTCGTATCGGGACGCCGCCCTGGCCCGCACCAAGGCGGTGGAGGAAATCGAGCAACAAGCGAGGCTGAAGCAAGGACAGCAATTGATCGAGCGAACCCTTGCTGATGAGCGCGCCGCGCTGGCAATCCGCAACGACGTCGTCGCCATCGCAGCGGCCCGGGCGGCGATTGCGGAAACCTACATGAGCAATGGCCGAATGCCGGCTTCGAATGCCGAGGCGGGTTTGCCTGCAGCGGATACCTACAAGGGGCAAAGCCTGGTTTCGATGAAGGTTGCCGCGGACGGTGGCATCATTCTCACGTTTGATGCCGCCTCCGGCGTGGAGGGCGGCGTTATCGAATGGCTGCCCGACCTCACCGGGATCGAGTCCATGGGCTTGCAATGGCACTGCCAGACACACGATTACCCGTTGATCGCGCGCGCCTTGCCGAATTGCCGGTATGAGCCAACTGCGAGCGTCAGCATCGGCAGCGACAAGTGATCCGGACTGATGGATACAAGCACGATCCGCCTTGAAACCGAACGCCTGATTCTGCGTCCGCCCACGCCTGAGGATTTCGAGGGCTGGGCAGCGTTTGCCTCGGATGCGGACGTGATGCGCCATCTCGGCGGCGTGTTGCCGCGATCGACCGCCTGGCGAGGTTTCATCGCCATGGCCGGAGCCTGGCAGATTCAGGGTTTCGCCATGTTCTCGGTAATCGAGAAGACTACCGGCCGGTGGATCGGACGTATCGGTCCGTGGATGCCGGAAGGCTGGCCTGGAACGGAGGTGGGTTGGGGCTTGATCCGCAGTGCCTGGGGCAAGGGCTACGGCGTCGAAAGTGCCAGCGCGGCGATCGACTGGTCGTTCGCGAACCTGGGCTGGGACGAAGTGATCCATACCATTTCGCCAGACAACGCCGAATCGAAGGCCTTGGCCCGGCGGCTTGGATCGCGCTACCTGCGCATGGATCGGTTGCCGGCCCCGTTCGAACTCGACGTCGAAGTCTGGGGTCAATCGCGCGCGCAGTGGCAGGCGCGATCCGCCCGGAGTGAAGCGAAATGATGACCGTGCATGGCATGGCGATTTCCGGCAACTGCTACAAGCTGAGGTTGCTGTTCGAGCAACTGGGCCTGCCGCATCGCTGGGTCGAGGTCGACAGTGTCCATGGCGAGACGCGCACGCCGGAATTTCTCGCCAAGAACCCCAACGGCAGGGTGCCGGTGCTTGAGCTCGAAGACGGTCGCACGTTGTCGGAATCGAATGCGATCCTTTGCTACCTGGCCGACGACACGCCCTTTCTGCCAGCGGATCGCTGGCAGCGCGCAAAAGTCATGCAATGGCTGTTTTTCGAGCAGTACAGCCATGAGCCGTATGTCGCGGTGGCACGTTTCATTCGCCTGTTCCTGAGCGCCGATCACCCTCGTCGCACCGAACTGCCACGCCTGCTCGAGCGTGGTCATCAGGCACTGGCCGTCATGGAGCAGCACCTGGCCGATCACGCGTTCCTGGCCGGTCCGGCCTGGTCGATCGCCGATATCGCCTTGTACGCCTATACCCATTCCGCGGCGGACGGAGGCTTCGACCTGTCGGACTATCCAGCCATCAACGCCTGGATGGAACGTGCCCGGGTCC
Organism: Lysobacterales bacterium; assembly: GCA_016721015.1. GTDB lineage: Bacteria > Pseudomonadota > Gammaproteobacteria > Xanthomonadales > Rhodanobacteraceae > Dokdonella. Next base: position 211,016 of record JADKJL010000003.1, on the reverse strand, counting down.
AGCCCGGCTTCGTCGCGCAGGGGCGCTGAGATTGATCCGGAGCTGAGCCACTTGCGCATTTCGCGATCGGCAAGGATCGTCGCGACGGATACAATAGCGGTTCAGCCAGTTTCCGACTTCCTCCATGTCCGTCGCCACATCCCTCAAGATTCCCGCGATCACAGCCCGACATCGCGGACTCAATCGCGCTGACATCTGTGATCAGAATTTCATCGAGTACGTGCGTGACTGGGAGGGCAGGGTTCGTTCGGCCCCGCAAACCGACGAACCGGTGCTGCCCGGCAGCGCCTGCACGGCGGCTGATTTTCTCGATCTGTTCGAGTCGCAGCTGATCTCGCGTCATCTCGATCTGATGGCGCGCGTCCTGCGTGTGCGTAACAAGGTGTTCTACACGATCGGATCAAGTGGCCACGAAGGCAATGCGATGGTCGCGCGACTGACCCGGCATACTGATCCGGCCTTTCTGCACTATCGCTCGGGCGCATTCATGGCCGAGCGCTTCCGCAAGTTGCCAGGCATGGATCCGGTCATGGATTCGGCGCTGTCGTTTGCCGCCAGCAAGGATGATCCGGCTTCGGGTGGGCGGCACAAGGTCTGGGGTTCGAAGCCGTTGTGGGTATTGCCGCAGACCTCGACGATCGCTTCGCACCTGCCCAAGGCGCTGGGTACCGCACTGGCCATCGAGCAGGCTCCCCGATTGGGCCACACGCTGCCGATTCCGGTCGATTCAATTGCGATCTGCTCGTTCGGCGATGCTTCGTCAAACCATGCGACCGCACAGACCGCGTTCAACGCGGCGGGCTGGACTTCGTATCAGAAGCTGCCGGCGCCGGTATTGTTCGTCTGCGAAGACAATGGCATTGGAATTTCAGTGAAGTCGCCCGGAGGCTGGATCGAGCGCAATTTCAGCGAGCGCCGCGATCTCGATTATTTCCAGGCCGACGGACTCGATCTCGCCAGCGGCTATGCCGATGTCCAGCGCGCCGTCGAACACTGCCGGCGTACGCGTCGGCCGACCTTCCTGCATCTGCGCACCACACGCATCATGGGTCATGCCGGCACCGACTTCGAGATCGAGTGGCGCAGCATCGAAGAGTTGGTGCGGGTCGAGGCTGGCGACCCCTTGCTGCGTACGGCAGCGATCGCGCTGGAATCCGGCTTGCTCGGCAAGGACGAATTGCTGGCCCGCTATGAGACGATCCGGGCCAATTGCTTTGCCGCCGCCGATGAAGCCGATCGCCGCCCCAAACTCGAGGCGCTGGCCGAAATCATCGCGCCGCTGGCGCCGTACACGCCGTCTGCGGTGAAGGCCGAAGCCGAGCGCAATGACTACAGCGACAAACGCCTGGACGTGTTCGGCGGCGAACAGAAACTGCCGGAGAATCTGCCGCCACGGCATATGGCGATCCAGATCAACCAAGCCTTGCATGACTTGTTCTGCAAGTATCCGGAAGCGTTGATGTTCGGTGAGGACATCGCCCAGAAGGGTGGCGTCTACACCGTGACCAAGGGCATGCACAAGGCGTTCGGCAACAAGCGTGTGTTCAACACCCTGCTCGACGAAACGATCATCCTCGGTCTCGCCCAGGGTTACGCCAACATGGGCATGCTGCCGATTCCGGAGATCCAGTATCTGGCCTACTTCCACAACGCCTGCGACCAGATCCGTGGCGAGGCGGCCTCGCTGCAGTTCTTCTCGAACGACCAATACCGCAACCCGATGATCGTGCGCATTGCGGGCCTGGGTTACCAGAAGGGCTTTGGCGGGCACTTCCACAACGACAACTCGATGACCGCCTTGCGTGACATTCCGGGTCTGGTCGTCGGTTGCCCAAGCCGTGGCGACGATGCCGCGATGATGTTGCGTACATTGGCCGCGCTGGCCAAAGTCGATGGCCGGGTCAGCGTGTTTCTCGAACCCATCGCGTTGTACATGACCAAGGATCTGCACGAGTCCGGTGACGGCCAATGGCTGTTTCCGTATCCCGCGACCGATCAGGCCCTGACCTTGGGCGAGGGTCGGGTCTATGCGGCCGAGGCCGACGATCTGGTCATCTTCAGCTACGGCAATGGCGTGCCGATGAGCTTGCGTGCCGCGCGCACGATCGAGGCCGCGCGTGGCTGGAAAGTGCGCGTGGTCGATCTGCGTTGGCTGGTGCCGCTGAACGAGGTTTTCATTGCCGAACAGGCGCGCGGTGCGCGGCGGATCATCGTCGTCGACGAAGGCCGTCATTCAGCCGGGGTCGGCGAGGGCGTTGTCACCGCCATCGTGGAAGCCGGCTTTGGGGCGATTCCGTTGCAGCGCGTGGTCGGTGCAGATTCCTTCACGCCGCTGGCCGGAGCGGCTCTGGCGGTGTTGCCGGCCGACTCGGATATCGTTTCCGCAGCGGCAAATCTGGAGCCGCTTCACTGAATGTCCTATCATCCGACGCAATGAGTGCCAATTCCACGCTGACCATCCTTTTCGCCGACGTCTCCGGCAGCACCAAGCTGTTCGAACTGCGCGGCAACGTCATCGCCCGTGAAATCATCGCGGCGGTGCTGGATGCGTTGATCGAGGTGGCCCATCGTCATGGTGGCAAGCTGATCAAGACGATCGGCGACGAGATCATGTGCACGTTCCCAAGCGCCGTGCAGGGCTTGCTCGCGTCAACCGACATGCAGCGCCGGATCAAGTCCGACATGATCTTTGTCCAGGACAACATCGGCATTCGCATCGGCCTTCATCATGGCGACGCCCTGGTCGAAGAGAATGATGTGTTTGGCGACGCGGTCAATGTTGCCGCACGCATGGCTGCGATCGCGAAGCGTGACCAGATCGTGGCCACCTCAAGCACCGCCCTCAATATCACCAATGCCGCCGGCGTCCGCGTGCGTTCGATCGGCACTGCGCGCGTGGCCGGCAAACTGTTGCCGATCGAGATTGTCGATGTGATGTGGCAGGAGGATGTCTCCCACGTCACCACCGTGCAGCGCGTGGTCCAGTTCACCAAGAACACCCGTGTCGTACTCAAGCTGCGTTTCCTCGATCGCGAATTCCAGATCGACGAGCTTTCCGATCCGTTCACGCTCGGCCGCGAGGAAGGTCACACGTTGACCATCGAATCCGACTGGGTGTCACGCGATCACGCCATGATCGAGTGGAAGAAAGGCCACTTCATCCTCTCTGACCGCTCTACCAACGGCTCCTGGGTCAAGATCGGCACCGAGGAGTTGCTGGTTCATCGCGATGCCTATCCCTTGCGTCGCAGCGGCACCATCAGCCTCGGCCAGTCACATGTCGCCGAAGGCGGCAACCTGCTGCATTTCGAGTGTGGGGAGGCTTGAGAGGCCGGGAGTGGGGAGTAGGGAGTGGGAAATGGGAAATCAAAAGCCCGCAATCCCGCAACCCGTAGCCCGTTCTCTGCAGGAGCCCGTTCACGGGCGAGGCTTCTCGCTGGCGCGGCGGTGCAACTCGCGCCTGAAGGCGCTCCTACAGGTTGGCGGCGAAACCCCGTTTCGCTTTTTCCACTCCCTACTCCCTACTCCCCACTCCCGCTCCTTCTAATCAAACCCATTCGCGAACAAGTTGTCGTAGCTCGTGGGCGGCAGATCGGGGCCCTGGAAGACTCCCATCGGGGTATATCCCGAATAGCCGGGGAACACGTAGTAGATGTTCGGGTTGCCCATGCGCCGGATCAGGGCTTCGGAGACGATGCGGCGATAGTCGGTGGTGACCGCGACATCGGTGCCCTGATAGAGCTGGCCGGTAGCCAGGCCTGGAAACGTACCGTAGACCTGGCCGCCATTGACCGAGGCGCCCAGCGCCATCATCACGTTGCCGTAGCCATGGTCGGTGCCGCCATCGGCGTTTTCCTGCACGCGCCGGCCGAACTCGCTGACCACGATCACGCTGGTGCGTTGCATCAGGTTGCCGGTCGAGGCGCTGGCCAGGTCGGTATAGAACGCACTCAATCCCTGCGACAGGCTCTCGACCTGGTTGCCGAAGTAATCGTAGGTGTTGGCGGGATTGCCCTGGCCTACATGCGTGTCCCATCCGTTCAGATCGATCGTGGCCACGCGCATGCCGAGATTGCTCTTGATCAACTGGGCGATATTTCGCAACTGATCGCCAAAGCCCTGGTTTGATGCCAGCGTGTAGTTGGCCCCGCCGGATGGCTGGTAACCACCCGGATTGCTCGACGCGTTGTACAAGCCAAAATTGATCGGGCGCAGCAGGTCGAGCGAGGCCATGGTTTCTTTGCCGGCGCTTTCGAGCTGGGTCGCATTGCTATTCCACAATGCGTGCATGCGCGTGACGGCACCGACCAGGCCGGAAGCCGAATCATCCTCTTCCCATGACCAGTGGAAGCCGTCGATCCTGAAATCGGACGCGCTGTTCATCGTGATGGCGTCCGACGAGCCGAGCAGGCTGGCGGCCGTGATATTGCCTAGCGAAGTCGCTGGCAGAGGTACGACGGCAGGCAGTCCGCCGCTGGCCAGATGGCGGGTCAGCCAGCCGATATTGTTGCCGGTGCCACCGCCGAATCCGAATTCGAGATTGGCCTGGGCATCGAAGTGGCTGCGGATGACCGGATTTGGCTGAGCCTGACCTGCGGCAACAATGAAGGCGAGACGGTTCTGGTTGAACAGCGTACGCAAGGCGCTGGCGCGCGGATGAATCGCCCAATTCGTACCGTTGAGCGCAAGCGCAGCTCCGGTGCCTGAGGTTGGAATTCGGGTTCCGGTGCGCGCCGCCTCGTAGGCTGCCCGGTAGGGACTGGCGGCACCCGGTGGCAGCAGGCTCAAGCCATCCATGGCCCCGCGCAGGAAAACCACGACCAGGGTGTCGTTGGTTGCGGCTGCAGGCGCGTAGTCGGGTGGTGCGAAGTAGGCGAGTGCATTGCTGCTGGCTCCGGCGGCGAGCGTCGCCACCGTGCAGCCCTTGAGGAAATCGCGTCGATCGATATGGCTCATGATGGTGCTCCTCAGCGACGCAGGAATTCAGGGCTGCACAGGATCAAGCCAATCGCCGTGCGCAGGCGCGCGATCGTGTAGTGCTTGGACAGGTTGCTCATGTTCCACGTGCCGGTATGCGACGGGTGGCCGTTTTCGGTACCGTCGGTGGTCAGGTCGAGCACAACCGTCGCGGCCACGTTCTGGCGCAGGAAGTCGACGGCCACCGTATAGATCGGTTCCGGGCGATAGCCAAGGATGCGGTCGCACCAATAGCCGATGATGTTGGCCGCTGTTCTCTGGTTTGCGGCAAAGGCACCGAGCGTCTGCGTCTGCACATCGATCAGGAACGGATTGGCGTTGTTGTAGCTCTCGGTCTGATGCATTTCGAGCAGGCGTGGCAGCATCTTCAGGGTCATGCCGAGCGTGCCGGTGCTCGACCACGCGATCGGGTCATCGGGATAACCGTTCGGAGCCGGCCAGTAGAACAACTTGTGCCCTGCGGCCTGCAGGCGCCCCATGAACTCCTCGGTCGGCGTGTAGATGCTGTTGTTGTAATCAGGCTTCGGAGTGAAATCCGCGCCGGTACCGCGCAGCGCGCTGATCGCGCTGAGGGCAGGGCGTTTCATGCCGGTGCCCCAGCTCGTCTTGAACTCGCTCGACTGCAGGATCACCTGCAAGACCTGGGCAATCTGATCGCTCGCCTGCCAGGCTTGATTGAAGACCGCAGCAGCGCTGTCGATCAGTGCCGTTGACGGGTTGCTGCCGACAAAGCGGCGGCAGATCTTGGTCACGACATGGCGTGCCGTGCGTGGATGGCGGGCCAGCATGTCGAATAGGTTCTCGCCGTCGAGTTGTCCTTGCGAGGCCGGAAAATAGCGGGCGAGGATGCGCTTGATGCCCTGGTCATGGGTATTCGAATCGTAGGCGAACTCACCGAGCGGCCGGCTGTTGATCTGGCCATACGGCCAGTTCGCGCCGGATATCGTCCAGCCGGTCAGGGCGCGCGCCGCTTCATAGATGTCGTCATCGACATACTTGAGCCGCTCGTACTCTCCGTCCGGCGCCTGGTAGTTTCCAAGCAGGGTCATGTTGGCGAAGCTGTCCGGATTCTGCACGATGCCGCCGTAATTCTCGGCGCCCATGGTGTGTAGCTCGAACAATTCCCGCGCGTAGTTTTCGTTCGGATGCGAGGCCTCGCTCGAGTACAGATCGAGCATGTACATCATCGAGGCGGAGACACCGACTTCCTGCAGCATCGTGCGGAAGTTGCCAAACACGTGTGGTCGTATCGCCAGTCGATCGAAGGCCGGAAACATCGGCCCGCCATCGTAATCCCAGCCGAACACGCTGAAGTGGTCGTGCCAGAAGTCGACCATCACCTCGAAAAGCTGCCGAGCGCTGTAGGTTTGCCGGATGACCGTCATGCTCTCGGTCTCGGCAATCGGCTTCATGCGCAGCGAATAGTCGTTGGTCACCGCATGGTGATCGCTCCAGAGCTGGTTCGGGGTCTTGTTCAAGGTGACAAAACCGGCACTGGCAACGCGAGCGTCACAGACGCTGTCACTGATGCTCGATGGATTGAGCTGGCGGTTGACCCAGGCCGTCCAGCGCGCGTCGTCGTTGCCTGCGAGCGCATTGAAATCGACGTGCTCGAAGATCGAATAGCCGAATGTGCAGCGTGTCAGCCAGCGCACCGGCGCGGGCGGAAAACTCAGGGCCGTGGGGCTCTGCGGCAGATCCTTGTCACGATAGCCATCACGTCCGGGTCGACGCAGCGAAAGTCCGCTATCGACGTCCTCGACTCCGGCACTGCTGAACAAGGCGCCAAACAGGCGTCGGCGTGAAGCAAGGAATGCAGCGCTGGCAGGTGCAGCGGACATGGCACGAACTCCGGTTGTCGATTTGCGCAGTGTTGCGGCAAGCCCGGCCACAAAGCGAACAGTCATGGGCGGCGTGCCTGCCCCTAAGTCGACCATATTTCGCGCGCCGACAATGTGACCGGAATCGCGTTGGCTTGCCCCGCAGCTGGGCACTGAGGGATTTGCGCAGCGGCTTCAGACCACCAGCGGTTCGGGCTCAAGCAGCACCTGGAAGCGATCGAATACGGACTTGCGGATGGCCTCTGCCAGCGCCCAGATTTCCATGCCACTGGCTCCGCCCAGGTTGACCAGAACCAGCGCATGTACTTCAGAAACAGCCGCATGACCTTGTCGCAAGCCCTTGAATCCACATGATTCTATCAACCAGGCCGCAGAGATCTTGACACGTGAATCCGGCATCTCCCAGGCGGGTATCGTCGGGTGTTGCGCTTGCAGGAGTTTGCCAAGATCCGCGTCGATCAATGGATTCTTGAAAAAGCTGCCGGCGTTGCCGACGAGGTCGGGATTCGGCAATTTGCGCGTGCGGATGCGTGCAATGGCCTCGGCCACCGTGGGGGCGGTTGGCGTGCCGATGCCGAGTGCGCTCAACTCCTCGCGCACACCGGCGTAGTCGATCTGCAACTCGCGCTGGCGTGGCAACAGGAAATCCACTGCCGTCACGATGTATCGATCGCGTTCGCGTTTGAACACAGAATCACGGTAGCCGAACAGGCAGTCTGCTTTCGCCAGTCTGACGAGGGAATTCGAATGGCGATCCCAGGCTTCGACCTCGCCGATGAACTCGGCCACTTCGACCCCGTAGGCACCGATGTTCTGGATCGGTGCTGCTCCGACCGTGCCGGGGATCAGAACCAGGTTTTCCAGACCGCAGAAGCCGCGCGCCAATGACCAGTAAACGAAGTCGTTCCACTTTTCTCCGGCTTTGACCCGGACGCGGGTGCATGCGCCTTCGGCGCCGCGTTCCTCGATTCCGAGCGCAACCATGCAAAGCACGATGCCGGGCCAGTCGCGTGTGAACAGCACATTGCTGCCTTCGCCAAGAATCAGCAGCGGCGTGCTATTCAGCATCGGATAGCCAAACAGCTCGCCGAGTGCTTCGGGGCGACGCACGTCGATCAGCAAGTTCGCGCGCGCCGGCACGCGAAAGCTGTTGCGACCTTCCAGTGAAGCATTTTCGACGATCGTATAGCCGACGCCTTCGGCAATCGCCGCATCGACGTGATAGCGCTTTTCGCTCACGCGGCGGCCCGGTCGAGCAAGGCGCGGATTGCATCAACGCTTTCGCCGATCAGCGCGGGACCACGGTAGACCATGCCTGTATAAAACTGCACCAGGTTCGCACCCGCCTGGATCTTCGCAACCGCATCGGTGCCAGTGAAAATTCCGCCTACTCCGATCAATGGCAGCTTTCCACCAAGTCGTTCGGCCATGCCGCGCAGCACGGCCGTTGATCTCTCGAATAACGGCTTGCCCGACAATCCGCCGGCTTCATTGGCGTAGCGATGTCCGCTCACGGCGCGGCGGTCGATCGTCGTATTTGTACAGATCAAGCCATCGATGGAACTGGCCAGCAGCACCTCGGCGATCGAATCGAGTTCTAGCTCACCGAGATCCGGCGCGATCTTGAGCAGGATCGGTTTGCGCTTGCCGTGCGTGGCCGCGTGTCGTTCGCCCGCCTCGCAGATTTCACCGATGAAACAACGCAGGGTTTCCTCTTCCTGCAAATCACGCAGACCCTGGGTGTTCGGCGAAGAGATGTTGACCGTGACATAACTGGCCCGCGGGTATACGCGCTCGAGGCAAAACAGATAGTCATCGATTGCATTCTCGTTCGGCGTGTCCTTGTTCTTGCCGATGTTGATGCCGAGTACGCCATCGAACCGTGCACGCTCGGCGTTCGCGACCAGCGCATCGACACCGTCATTGTTGAAACCGAGCCGGTTGATCACGGCCTCGTGCTCGGGCAGGCGGAACATGCGTGGTTTTGGATTGCCGGGCTGTGCACGCGGTGTCGTCGTGCCGACCTCGATGAATCCGAAGCCGAGTGACGCGAGTGCGTCGACATGCGCCGCATTCTTGTCCAGCCCGGCCGCGAGGCCGACCGGATTCGGAAATTCGATTCCGAACGCGGTCGTCGGCAGGGCTTTGGGCCGGGTCGCCAGCAACGGGTTGAAACCGGTTCGGTAGGCCGTCTCTATCGCTGTCAGCGACAAATCATGCGCGCGCTCGGCATCGAGGCAAAAAAGCAGTGATCGAGCGAGGCTATACATCGATCAGCGCCAACCTGCGACGCCGAAACCCAGGAACAGGAGGCCAATGAACAGCAAAATTCCAAGCAGACACAAGACCAGTTGAGCGTAGCCGAGGATCAGACCGGCAATGGCCATGCCATCGCCCTCGATCGTGCCAGGCGGCATGCGACGAATCTCGCCGCGCGCGATGTGCCCGCAAATCACGGCCACCAGTGCGCCAATGACCGGCAAGCCGACCCACGTGATGATGCCGAAAATCAGGCTTGTGATTGCGGTGCCGCTGGTGCGAATGGGTGGGTTCATGGCTTCCTCCGGCCGTGCAGTTTAACCGCAGGCACAACCCGGTGTCCGTCGCCCGGGAATAGAAGCCTGCGGGTAACCCGCAGGAGCCCGTTTACGGGCGAGGCTCCTGCACGGGAAACGAGAATAGAGAAGGGAGAATGGAAATTGCGAAAAGCCTCGCCCGTAAACGGGCTCCTGCGAAAAGCACGCTGCAGTTCGCCAGCAACAAAAAAACCGGCCGCCAAGGCGACCGGTTTCGTTGTGGCGTCAATGCTTGCGCTGGATCAGAACTCGAACTTGATGCCCTGTGCCAGCGGCAGGTGATCGGAATAATTGATCGTGTTGGTCTGGCGGCGCATGTAGACCTTCCATGCATCCGATCCGGATTCACGACCGCCACCGGTTTCCTTCTCGCCACCGAAGGCCCCGCCGATCTCCGCACCCGAGGTGCCGATATTGACGTTGGCGATACCGCAATCGGAACCCGCCGAGGAAAGGAAGCGTTCGGCGTGCTTGACGTTCTGCGTGAAGATCGCTGACGACAAGCCCTGCGGCACGTCGTTGTGCATGGCAAATGCTTCGTCGAGCGTCTTGAACTTCATCACATAGAGAATCGGGGCGAAGGTTTCGGTCTGCACGACCTCGTCGCTGTTCTTGAGCCCCGTGATGACCGTCGGCAGGACGAAATTGCCCTTGCCATCCTTTGCCGCGCCACCGGTGACCACGGTGCCGCCCGTCGCCTTGGCTTTTTCCACCGCGCCGAGGAATTGCTTGACCGCGTCCGGACTGTTGAGCGGGCCCATCAGCGTCTTCGCATCGGTCGGATCGCCAATCTTGCCTTCGACTTGCTTGTACGCCTTGACCACCGATGCGACCACCTCGTCGTGGATCGACTCATGCACAAACAAGCGGCGTGTCGTCGTGCAACGCTGGCCGGCCGTGCCGACTGCGCCGAACACGATGGCGGGCAGGGCAAGTTTCAGATCAGCCGTATCATCGACAATCATCGCGTTGTTGCCGCCGAGTTCCAGCAGGCTGCGGCTCATGCGCATCGCGACGCGTTCGCCAACACTGCGGCCAACCTTGGTCGAGCCGGTGAAGCTGACCAACGCAACGCGACGGTCATCGACAAACGCCTTGGCCAGGTCAGTGCCGGCATCGTTGAACAGGAAGAACAGATCCGGGAAACCGGCGTCCTTCAAGGCCTCGTTGCAGATCTTCATGGTCGCGATCGCGGCCAGCGGCACCTTCGGCGAGGGCTTCCAGATGCAGATGTCGCCGCAGATTGCGGCCAGGAACGAGTTCCAGGCCCACACCGCGACCGGGAAATTGAACGCGCTGATGATGCCGACCAGACCGAGCGGATGCCATTGGTCGTACATGCGATGGCCCGGACGCTCCGAATGCATCGTGTAGCCGTACAGCATGCGCGACTGGCCGACGGCGAAATCTGCGATGTCGATCATCTCCTGTACTTCGCCGTCGCCTTCCGGCTTGATCTTGCCCATCTCCAGCGAAACCAGCGAACCCAGCGCATCCTTGTGCTTGCGCAATGCTTCGCCACACAGGCGCACGGCTTCGCCGCGCAGCGGAGCGGGCGTTGTGCGCCAGACTTCAAAGGCCGCCTGGGCTCGCTTCATGATCAGGTCGTAATCGGCCTTGTTCGACGCGTGGACTTCAGCAATCACTTCGTTGGTTGCCGGGTTGATCGACTGGATCAGACCGGCATCCGTGGTCTTCGACCATTCGCCCTGGCCGAGGTAAGTGCCGGAATTGGTCTTGGTCAGGCCAAGAGCGTTGAGAATGTCAGCGGACATGGAGTCTCCAGTTTTGAGTAAGGCGGATCGCACGCGTTTGCGTCGCGCGGAAGATGGGGTTTTGTCGGTGCATCCACAAGGATCCGGCGCTTACGCCGGCGTGCGCCGAGGAGCAAGACGCATGGCGCAGAGCAAGGCACCCACTCGGTGTGAGCCCGCAATCATGATGATTCACGACAATGCAGCCGCACAGGATAAGGCATATGCGTTAGGACTAAAACCGCAGCCCGCCTTGGCAATTGGAGCGAAGCGCCGGATTTTGCGGCATTCGAGGCGTTCGATTGCTCGTGAATCACGGGGCTTGCCGCAAAAAGTCGCAACGCGGCCCGGACGTTCAATTCCCGATAAAACGAGAGTGGCAACAGCCCTTGTGACCGCCCGTATTCCTGCCATATTGAAGGTCATGCGCAAGTCCGGCCAACCCAGCAGCCGACCACGCCGGCCAGAAACACTGGCCGCTGGCAAGATGGCGGAGGGCGAACACCTCAACTCCCTGCTCACAGCCGTGCGCGCCTGCATTGCCTGCGCGATCCATCTTCCACACGGTCCACGTCCAATCGTCCAGGTCGGCGCGAATGCGCGGTTGTTGATTGTCGGCCAGGCTCCCGGCGCTCGCGTTCACGCCAGCGGCATTCCCTGGGACGATGCCAGCGGCGAACGCCTGCGTGGCTGGCTCGGCATCGACAAGCCGGCTTTCTACGATCCGCAACAGGTCGCGATCATCCCGATGGGCTTCTGTTATCCCGGCAAGAGTGCCAGCGGCGACCGTCCGCCACGCCGCGAATGCGCCGACCTCTGGCTCGATCGGTTGCTGGCCAGCCTGCCGAACATCGAGTTGACCCTGCTGATTGGCCAGTATGCGCAACGACACTTTCTTGGCAAGGGCGCAGCCGGTGGGGTCGGCACAACCGTTGCTGCCCACGCGCAGTTCGCACCCACGATGATCCCGCTGCCACATCCCTCGCCGCGCAATATCGCCTGGTTTCTGCGCAACCCGTGGTTCGAGGCCGAACTGTTGCCGAATCTCCGCCAGCAGGTGCGCAAGGTATTACGCAAGAGCAACAAGGATTCGCCATGAGCAAACAATCAAGATCCAAACCCATCGAGATCCATCTTCAACGTGCCTACGAAGACCCCGGTGAGCGTGACGGCTATCGCGTCCTCGTCGATCACTTCTGGCCGCGCGGTCGCAGCAAGGAATCCCTCCAGCTCGACGAATGGGCGAAAGATATCGCCCCCGACGCCGAACTGATCAAATGGTTTGGCCACAAGCCCGAACGCTGGGAGGAGTTTCGGCATCGCTATCGGGCGTGGTTGAATGAGCCGGAGCAGACGGAGCGGCTGAGCGAATTGCTGAAATCGGTCGAGGGCAGGGTGATGACCCTGGTTTATGGTGCGAAAAGCGAGACGGAAAATCAGGCAGTCGTGATCCGGGAGAGACTTACGGCGCTGGGCGCCGGTTGAGACGCGACTTCTGCTTGAGACCGTCTCGTTTGGAAGTGATGCGCGATTGCATAGAATCGCCGCTTGCGATCGACGTGACGCGACTGGACCTCGGCATGACCCACAAACCTGTTGATCCCGGAAAGCTGCCGCCATGGAAGCGCAAGCTAGCGCCCGGCAAACCGCAACCCTTGACTACACTTCAGAAGGAAGCCGCGCGTGCCCGCGCTGATGACGCTGGCCGCCGCTACCCGAATCTGGTGGACAATATGTGGGCGGCACGCCATGTTCCGCGCGGCGACGACTAGACGGCGACCTTTTTGATGCGCACCTTTGTACTGAGAGCACGCGCGGCCCCGACGGAAAGCCAGGCACTGCTGGCGTCTGTGGGCAAGGACGCGCATACCGAAATCCTCGCGCATACACTGATGAACGCGATCTTCGTGGCGCAGTCGCATCGGGCGGATGTGACGGTGTATCTGGTGCTGGAGAGTACGCAGGATTTTTCCCGCACGATTCGATTCGATGCCAACGCGATGCACGATATCGGCGGATTTCACGAGCAGGCACTGCTTGGCAAGATCGCCAAGGCACTGGATGTCTCCAGAGGCATGGGCAAGGAAGAGCAGCGGCCGGTGGAGACCGGCGTCAGCGTGCGCACGGTCAGCTTCGAGCGGCTGGTGCAGGAACTGGCCGTGGATCATCAGTTGTTCGTGATGGATCGCAAGGGCAGGTCGATGCGTGAGCAGGTGTTTGAAGGCAACCCGTGTTTCCTGCTGACCGACCACATCCCGATGCCGAAGAAGACCTTTCACGGTCTCGAGCGCCTAGGTGCAAGCAAGATCGCGCTGGGATCGAAAATGCTGTTCGCCTCGCAATGCGTGGTGCTGATTCATCACGAACTGGATCAGCGCGAGTCTCTCTAGGCGAGCTTTGGCGCGAAGCTGAGCGTTTCCTGACGAAATCCGGGACGCGTGGGTTCACAGGAAATTTTCCGCGGCTGCCAACGGAGGTCGCGGAAAATCATGGCGGACATCCTGCCAACTGCAAGGTCGTGACAGGAAGACTGAAAAGCACCTTCCACGAGGCTCAGTGTTTGAGCGCCGACTCGATGTCTTCCAGCGGCGCATTGGTGAAGGTCTTGGCTATTTCCTTGACTATCCGTCGCGTGGTTTCGTTGTGCAGTTGCGGCCGCAATTGCCCGAGGGTTTGCGGATCGGCCATCAGAACCAGATCGGTAAACTCCTGTTTGAGCGCGGCAGCATTCAGGAAATGCGCAAGCTGCTTGGCAAAGGTGGCCTCATCGGTCGCTTGCCCGGTTTGCTCGTGGGGCCGCTTGCCGGAAGGGCCATCGTTGATCAGTTCTTCGGGCTCGAGCAGTTTTTGCTGCTGCAGCGAAACCGTGGCGCCTTTGCTCATGTTTTGAAACAGGCGTGCCCCTGTTCCGTCGGCGACCACGATCCATGCTCCGGATGGTATTTTCTGCATCTTATGCTCCTTGGAGATCAATTCATGCGCTGAGCCGTCAAGTCTTGCACAGACTACCTGTATGAAGTGTTCTGTTGCGCTCGGGCGACCCGAACGGTCGAGCAAGCGCGCCGGCTCGCTGGGTGAATCTAGGTGTTCGAGCAACAGTTCGTCGATACTTCCTGGTCCGTTTTCTCCTTTTGCGCAGCCGATATGTCGATCATCCTGACCGAATTTGCCCGGATCCGTCTGTTTCCGCGATCCCCGCGCCGCAATACGATCCAGGACTGCACCCCGGTTGCGTTCGAGCGGCATTTGAACGAGCTATCGCCTTTCAAGGTGCTTGATGGTTACGCGCCGTTCTGCAAGCTGCACGTCCATCGAAACTGGACAAGTACGCGCTGCATCGCCTTGCCGATCACCGAGGATAACCGGCACCGCCTGTGCTCGGCCTATGAGGCGCGCAATCCCGAGGAACTAGCGGTGCTGGTTCGCTGGTTCGAGGGAATCGAGCCGCCGGTGGCGAATTACCTGATTGCCATCCTCTACAGTCGCGAACAATTGCTGGAGGAAGGCACGTCAATTTCTGCGGATTGGGGTGTGGTCGGCTGCCTGTACACGGCCGAAGCCGAAGAGATCCCGATGGCCCCGATCACGATGATGCGCAACGCGCTCGGTGCGGATCAGGGCGGTTCCGGCGTTTCGCTCGATGCGGAAGCCTACCGACGCAGCGTCAATTTCTGGAACGCACACGCGAACTGGCGCGGTTGAGCCGATTGTTCCTTGCCAAGCTGAAATCCCGGCAGGCAATGTTGTCTGCCAATCCAAGCGGAATTTGAAAGGTCGATCAGGAACCCGCCGGCAACGCAAGCGATCGACGTCGCGCGCGCAGCAAGCCATCGGCCGCGAAGATGGCCAGGGCTATCCAGATCAGGGTAAAGCCGATCATGCGTTCGCTGCCAAACGGCTCGCCAAAAACCAGGACGCCGCAGAGCAGTTGCAGGGTCGGTGCGATGTATTGCATCAGGCCGACCATGGAAAACGGAATACGGCGTACGGCATCGGCGTAGGCGATCAGCGGGATCGCGGTGAGGGCGCCGCCGAAGACCAGCAGCCCGGCGGCCACCATTCCCCAACCGCCGGCGCTCTGGGCAATGGCGAAGCCGCCCTGGCCGTGGCTCTCGCTCCAGAGCAGGAAGCCGAGGCCGGGCAGGAAAAGATAGAGGCTCTCGACGCCGAGACCACGCACCGGCGGCACCGCGACAATCTTTCGGATCAGTCCGTACATGCCAAATGAAAATGCCAGCGCGACGGCAATCCATGGAAAACTGCCGTAGTTGAAGGTGAGCCACAGTACGCCTGCCGCCGCGATTGCCACTGAGACCCACTGCACGCGATTCAGCCGTTCGCCGAGGAAGGCGACGCCGAGCACGACATTGAGCAACGGATTGATGAAATAGCCGAGGCTGGTCTCGACCACATGCCCGGCATTGACCGCCCAGATATACAAGCCCCAGTTGAAGGCGATGAACATGCCGGACAGCGCAAGCATCCAGCTCGCGCGCGGATGCTGCAGGGTTTCGCGCAGCCAGCCGCGACCGTAGCGCCAGGTCAGCCAGCCGACCACCAGCAGCGTGCTCCAGACGATGCGATGGGCAATGATCTGCAGCGACGGCACGGCTTTCAACAGATGCCAGTACAGCGGCATCAAGCCCCAAAGGACAAACGCAGCGGTGGCGGCGGCAAGTCCGCGGCGATCCAGTGGCGTGCTCAGGGTCGGCTCTCCTTCAAATCACACGCAAGAGGTCGCGTCGGAATCGAGTCGGCCGCACCGAGCCGACCCGGCGACATTCGGATCAAGCAACGGGTTTGCGGTTTGGCCGGCAATGGTACGTCAGGCGCGGGTGGGCATCGACCCGACTGACGAGGGATGGCGCCGCGCAGCGGATCATGCTCTGGATTGGTGGATCACCGCCGAATGCACGTTGTTTCGCGAGGCTTGACCTGAATCAGGGCAGGGCGGGCATGATCGGGGTGTACTGCGAGAATATCGGCACATCCGCACACCCATGAACCATGCCACTGCGTCAAATCCATTGAAGCGAGCGAATTCTCGGTGAGGGCGGCGTACCGACCGCGCACCGGGGGCCGGTTCGCATGAGTGCACAGCGTGCAAGCAGCAAGTTGGCGCTGGTCTACGCATGCTCGGGATGTTCGAGTGCCGCGCAGATGGCCAACCAGATGGCACTCTGGCTTGATCGCGAAGGCGTCGCCGAAATGTCCTGCATTGCCGGTGTCGGTGGTGGCGTCACCGGCTTGGTGCGCACGGCGCAAAGCGGTCGCGCGATCCTCGCTCTGGATGGTTGCGTACTTGCCTGCGTATCGGCTTGCCTGGCACAGGCCGGGGTGGTCGCCGACGAACATGTATTGCTGTCGGATCTTGGCGTCAAGAAACGCAAGCATGCGAATTTCGATCAGGACGAAGCGCGGGAAGTCTATCGGCACCATGTGTTGCCGCGCGCGCTGAACCTGCAGCAACCAGAGCCAGCCGGAGCGGACATCGATGCAAACCTTGTTGCCTGAGTTGCCACGCGCAGCCTTGCGCCCGATTCGCTGCTTGATCGACCGGGTCGACGAACAACTGCTCTGGTGGATGGCCGGGCGCCGACGGCTGGTGGCAATAGCAGCGCGGATCAAGCGAGACAATGGAGCGTCGATGCGTGATCCCGGTCGCGAAGCCGACGTGCATGCGCGTGCGCAGCGTCTCGGGCGTCTGCTCGGGTTGCCCAGCTCGAGCATCGGACGCCTGATTGATGTGCTCATTGATGACGCCTGCGACCAGCAACAGATTTCCCGTCAGAGTCGCCCTGGATTGCTGCTCGCGCATGATCCGGATCAGACCCTTCCTGTCACGAGCACCGCCATGCTGCCGACCACGATGATCGATCCCGCCCTGCATCCCGTCATGACCCGTTGCCTCGGCCTGCTGCCGCCGCCGACACGGTTGGCGCCGCTGCTGCGCGTCATCCCTGATCGCTTGCTCTCACGCACGCTTGAAGCCGCCTTGCGCCATGTGCTGGCCGCGCCAATCCGCAGCGGTTCGCTCGATCTGTTGCTGGGACGGCGCATCGGCATCGAGGTCAGCGATCTTGGCCTGCGCTGGGTGGTTCAACTCGATCAGCAATCCCAGCTACAGGTTTGTCCGCCTGGCGAACCCGCCGAAGCGACAGTCAAGGGCAGCGCCACCGACCTGCTCCTGCTGGCCAGTCGTCGCGAAGATGCGGACACCTTGTTTTTCCAGCGCCGCCTGCTGGTGACCGGCGATACCGAACTCGGTCTGACCGCACGCAACCTGCTCGACCAGTTGCCATGGGATGACGTGCCGCTCGGACTTCGCATCGTCCTGCATCGCTTCGCCGGCGTGGCGGAGGTGGCGCGTGGCGCGTTTCATCGGCGCAAGAACGGCGATCCCCGCGCAAGCTGAGTCGTGGGAGCGACTTCAGTCGCGATGCTTTCCGCTCGGACTTCGCATCGTCCAGAACCGCTTCGCCGGCGTGGCCGAGGTGGCGCGTGGCGCGTTTCATCGGCGCAAGAACGGCGATCCCCGCGCAAGCTGAGTCGTGGGAGCGACTTCAGTCGCGATGCTTTCCGCTCGGACTTCGCATCGTCCTGGATCGCTTCGCCGGCGTGGCCGAGGCAGCGCGTGGCGCGTTTCATCGGCGCAAGAACGGCGATCCCCGCGCAAGCTGAGTCGTGGGAGCGACTTCAGTCGCGATGCTTTCCGCTCGGACTTCGCATCGTCCTGGATCGCATCGCCGGCGTGGCCGAGGTGGCGCGTGGTGCGTTTCATCGGCGCAAGAACGGCGATCCCCGCGCAAGCTGAGTCGTGGGAGCGACTTCAGTCGCGATGCTTTTACACTCCTGATCCACCCAACATCCCTGCAGCAAAGCGGCGCACAAGCACCCAGCTATTGCGACTGAAGTCGCTCCCGCGAAAAGGCGTCAGCGGATCGCGAGAGTCCAAGTTGGCATCCTTGAATTTGTGGGCCGCTCAAGTTCCAGTGCGCCGAACGGATGTGATCAAGAGACAGTTTTGGGAGAGGGGCTTGCAACGGCTGAACTTCGAGGCTGATCAGGTCCACATCTGTCCTCCGCTAAGTCGGCAGATTCATCCCCGCCTCGCCTTCCCAATAGCCATTGCGCGCGCCGCGACGTTGCGGCGGCGCTTCGCCACGGCGGGCGGCGTCGAAGTAGTCAACGATCGAAGCCATGTCGCCGATCTGCGGATACAGGCGCAGGATGTCGATGCCGGCTTCGCGCAGTTCGGGCAGTTCCGGGCACAGGTCGAACACTTCGTGACTCTGGATCTGGATGCCGTTGATGGTCAGGAACGACTGGTTTTCACGGGTCGCCAGAGGCAGGCCGTCGGGGTGCTCGATGCAGCGGAAGCCGCACTGATCTTTCGCCACATCAAGCGCACGCGCGGTGAAGCAACGCGCCGAATAGGACAGCGGCAGGCGGCCCCAGGCAATGATTTCCAGCTCGGGCAGGGTGTCGCCGCCGGCACGGGTCTGCTCGTCCAGCGCCCGCAGCAGTTCGCGACCTTGCTCGACGCCGAGGACGAGGCGATACAAGCCATCCTCGCGCAACAATTGCAAAGTGCGTGCATTGTAGATATTGAGCGACGGCCCGCCGACAAAGCGCACGCCATTTTCTCGGCACAACTGCACCGCTGACATGTCGTTGGCTTCGACCGTGAAGCGGCCGTTACGAACCAGTCGTTGCAGGGCGCCAAGTTCCGATTCCGCTTCGAGCAGGGCCAGCCCGGACAGAACGATCTCGCGTCCGTCCTCGGCCAGTTCTTCAGCCAGTGCGATCCAGTCGCGGGTGCCGAGTTCGCGGCGCTTGCTGCACACGGTTTCGCCGAGATAGATGATGTCCAGTGGCCAGTCGCGTGTCTGTCGATAGAAGGCGAGCACCTGCTCGCGTGGCCAGAAATACTGGAGCGGTCCGAGACTCAGTTTCATGCTCAATGCCAACTGCGGTGATAGGGGCCAAGCGTAGTCTGGTGGCCTTCGGCATGCGCCGAGAGTTCCTTCTGCCATTCCGGGCGCAACGTCCAGTTCTCGGCAGATGCCTTGTGCTCGTCGATGGCGCGCCGCCAGACGCGGGCGACGCTGGCGACATAGGCGGCACCACGCTGGCGGCCTTCGATCTTCAACGCGACCACGCCGGCGCGGGCGAGCTGCGGCAACAGGCCGAGCGTGTTCAGGCTGGTTGGCTCTTCGAGCGCGTGAAAGACCTCGCCACCGACATCGAAACGGCCCTTGCAGACAGTTGGATAGCCGGCCGCTTCGCCTTCGGCATAGCGATCCATGAGCACACCATTCAGTCGCACCGTGCGGCTGCCGTCGGACTGTTCCTCCCACTTGACGAAGCGCGCTGGCGAGCAGACCCCGTGCCGGTTTGGTGAGGCCCCGGTGACATAGCTCGACAACTGGCAGCGGCCTTCGACCATGATGCACAGGCTGCCGAAGGCGAACACCTCCAGCGGCACCGGCGTGGCCGCGCACAGGCGTTCGACCTGTTGCAGCGAAAGTACCCGCGGCAGCACGGCGCGGGCTATGTCGAAACGATCGTGGTAATAGCGCAGCGCGGCTTGCGTCGTCGCCGAGCCTTGCACCGACAAATGCCGTGGAAGTTCCGGATGGCGTCGTGCGGCATAGTCGAGCACGGCCATGTCGGCGGCGATGATCGCACTGGCACCGATGTCGGCCGCACGATCGACCGCCGAGTGCCACTCGCTCATGCGCGCACTCTCGGGATAGGTGTTGAGAGCCAGATAGACCTTGCGCTGGTGCTGATGTGCATAGGAGATGCCGCGACGCAGATCGTCGTCGGAGAAATTGAGGCCCGGAAACGCACGCGCATTGGTCTGATCGCGGAAACCGACATAGACCGCATCGGCGCCATTGTCGACGGCAGCCATCAGCGCCGGCAGGTTGCCGGCAGGACAAACCAGTTGCATGACAGATCTCCAGAGTGCCACTGCATGATCGGCGAGCAAAGTGGGCGCTGCCTTGATCCGGATCAGGCGAGGCGGGTTTCTGGCCGAGGCTTGCCGCAGGTCAAGGCGGGCTTCGTCTGCGCCGCCTAGATTGGGGAGCGGAAAATCAGGAATGCCCGCATGACCATGGCCACAGAAACGGAATCGACACCGGCGAGCGGCGCCCGACGCACGCTGGCCTTGCGCCTGCTGCCGCTGCTCGATCTGACCAGCCTGGGCGAGGACGACACGTCGGAAACCGTTGAACGCCTGTGTGCTTCGGCCCGAACCGGTCATGGCGTTCCGGCGGCGGTATGCGTCTATCCGGAACACATCACCACGGCTCGACGTGCATTGCAGGACAGTGGCGTGCGCATCGCCACCGTGGTCAATTTTCCGGATGGCTCGTCGGATCGCGAGCGTGCGAGCCGCGAAACCCGACGTTCAATCGCGGCCGGCGCCGACGAGATCGATCTCGTTCTGCCGCGCAAGCTCGACACACCGGCCGATCGGCTCGCCGCGCAGAGCCTTGTCGCGGCCTGTCGCGAAATCTGTGGATCCGATATCACCCTCAAGCTGATCCTCGAAACCGGACTGTTGCAGACCCCGCAACGCATTCGTGCGGCGTGTGACCTTGGCCTGGCCGAAGGTGTGGATTTTCTCAAGACCTCAACCGGCAAGGTCGCCGTCAACGCGACCCTGGAGGCCAGCGCGATCATGCTCCATGCGATCGCCGAACACGGTGGGAGTTGCGGCATCAAGGTCGCCGGCGGCATCCGCACGCTTGGACAGGCCGACGCCTACCTGGATCAGGCCACGCAGAAGTTCGGTGCATCCTGGGTGACCGCGGCACATTTCCGGATCGGCGCAAGCAGCCTTTTTGGCGAGCTTGTCGCGGCCATTTCTGCGCCATCGTGAAGGCGACGGATGCGGTCGCCTTGATCCGCCGGAAGCGAGATGGCCTAAGGCTCGATGCGGGTCAATTGCGCGTGATCGCCGAAGGCATCGCCAGCGGGGCATGGAGCGATGCGCAGATTGCCGCATTTGCCATGGCCGTTGCCTGGCGCGACATGGATGCCAAGGAAACACGCGCGCTGACCCTGGCCCTGTGTGATTCCGGAACGCGGTTGCGCTGGGATGGCCTGCCCGGGCCAATCCTCGACAAGCATTCAACCGGCGGCGTCGGCGATTGCGTGAGTCTGTTGCTGGCACCCATGCTGGCGGCTTGCGGCGCGTATTTGCCGATGATTTCGGGGCGCGGCCTCGGCCATACCGGCGGTACTCTCGACAAGCTCGAGAGCATTCCGGGTTACACGATCAACCCCGACGATTCACGCATGCGCGCGGTACTTGCCGATGCGGGTTGCGTGATTGTCGGTCAGAGCGAGGTGCTGGCTCCGGCCGATCGGCGTCTGTATGCCGTGCGCGATGTCACTGCCACGGTCGATGTGCCTTCCTTGATGGTGGCCTCGATCCTGTCAAAGAAGCTGGCCGGTGGGGCGCAGGCGCTGGTACTCGATGTCAAGGTCGGCAGCGGCGCGCAGCTACCGGATCAAGCCTCTGCCGAGGCCCTGGCGGATCGCCTGATCGGCGCGGCCGAATGCGGCGGCATGCAGGTGCGCGCGGCGATCAGCGATATGGATCAGGTGCTTGGCAGCAATGCCGGCAATGCGCTGGAACTGCGCGAGGTGCTCGACGTGTTGAGTGGTGAGGGCGGCAGCGCGAGGCTGCGTGAGCTGACCCTGGCCTTGTCCGCCGAGTTGTTGCAGATGGGCGGGCTCGCGGCCGATGAGGCCGAGGCACGCGGCAAGCTCATGCAGGCACTCGATACCGGCGCGGCAGCCGAACGTTTCGAACGCATGGTGGCCGGTTTGGGCGGATCGCATTCACTGTATGCGAATGCCGATGCCTGGCTGCCGCGTGCGCCGGTGCAGCAGGTCATTGTTGCCAAGCGACCGGGCTTTGTCGGACAAATCGATGTGCGCGCACTGGGCCAGATTGTCGTGGCTCTGGGGGGTGGGCGCAGCGAAGCCGGCCAGGCGATCGATCACGCGGTCGGCCTGTCTGCCGTGCTCGGTCGCGGCGTCGCCGTTTGCGCCGGCCAGCCACTGGCGATCGTCCATGCACGCACACGCGCGATGGCGGAGTCGGCAGCCGACAGCGTGCTGTGCGCGTTTCGCGTCGATGATCAACCGCCTCCGGAGAATCCGCTGTTGCGCTGGCATCGAGCCGGGGCGTTGGCATGAGCCGGGTGATCTGGCTCGTGCTCGATTCACTGGGCGTCGGTGCCGCGCCTGATGCGGCAACCTGGGGCGATGAAGGGGCCGATACCTTCGGCCATATTGCCGCCGCCTGCGCCGGTTCGCCTCGCGGCCCCTTGCGTCTGCCAAACCTGAGTCGCCTCGGTCTGCCGCAGGCGCACGCCGCTGCTCATGATGGCCAGGCAGCCGCCGGATTTGTCGACATGCCGCCGCCTGAGGGCATGTGGGGTTATGCCTGTGAACGCGCTTGCGGCAAGGACACACCCTCCGGCCACTGGGAATCGGCCGGCGTCATCATTGCCGAGCCGTTCGGGCAGTTCGAGAAAGCCGAGGACAGCTTCCCGCCGGAATTGCTGCAGGCGCTGATCGAGCAGGCCAACTTGCCGGGTGTGATCGGCAACTGTCATGCCTCCGGAACCGAGATCCTCAAGCGTCTTGGCGAGCAGCATCTCGAAAGTGGCTGCCCGATCGTCTACACCTCGGCCGACTCGGTATTCCAGATTGCCGCACATGAGCACCGATTCGGACTTGAGCGTCTTTACGCCGTTTGCGAGATCGCCCGCCGACTGCTTGCGCCGTTCAACATCGCGCGGGTCATCGCTCGACCGTTTGTCGGCCGGGCTGCAAACGATTTCGCGCGCACTGGCAACCGTCACGACTACTCGCTGCCGCCACCGGAACCGACCCTGCTCGACAAGGTCGTCGAGACCGGCAACGAGGTCATCGCAATCGGCAAGATTTCGGACATCTTCGCCGGTCGCGGCATCAGTCGCAGTGTTCATGCCAGTGGTCACGAGGCGCTGTTCGACGCGACGCTGCTGGCCATGGACGAAGCCCGCAACGGCAGCGTGATCGCAACCAATTTCGTCGATTTCGACAGCGTCTACGGTCATCGTCGCGACGTGTTCGGCTATGCGAGTGCGCTGGAAGCCTTTGACGTGCGCCTGTGGCGCCTGCGTCGCCGCCTGCGTCGCCATGATCTGCTCGTACTCAGCGCCGACCATGGTTGCGATCCGACTTTTCCCGGCAGCGATCACACGCGCGAGTGCATCCCGGTGCTGGCTTCGGGCCCGGGAATCGCAGCCGCTGCGATCGGTCGGCGCGAAAGTTTTGCCGACATTGGCCAGAGCATGGCCGGCCATCTTGGTTTGCCAGCGCTCGCGGCCGGCCGCAGTTTCCTGCATCCCACCAGTGAGATCAGCGCATGAGCACGCCGCATATCACCGCCGAAGTCGGCAGCATCGCGCCTACCGTCCTGTTGCCGGGTGATCCCTTGCGCGCGCAACACATCGCCAAAGAGTTTCTCAGCGAGTGTGTCGAGGTCAGCACACGGCGCAACATGCTCGCCTATACCGGGCGCTATCGTGGCGAGCACATCACCATCATGGGCAGCGGCATGGGCATTCCCTCATGCGCAATCTACGTTACCGAGTTGGCGCGGGTTTACCGGGTCAAGCGCATCGTCCGCATCGGCACCTGTGGCGGCATCGGCGACGTCGAAATCGGCGATCTGCTGATGGCGCAATCGGCGGCCACCGATTCCAATTTCAACCGGTTGCATTTCGGCGGCCACGATCTCTCCGCATGTGCCGATTTCGAATTGATGCGGGATGTGTCCGCGCAGGCCGAGCGGGCCAGTATCGCGCTGCGCGTCGCTCATGTGTTCAGTACCGATTGCTTCTACGATGGCGACGCCGACATCCTTGGCTTGCTCGCGCGCCATCACATCAGCGGCATCGAAATGGAATCGGCGGGCCTGTATGGCGTGGCCATGCGCGAGAGTATCCAGGCGCTGTCGGTGTTGACCGTGACCGATCACCTCGAACGTGACGAACACATGGCCCCCGACCAGCGCGAACGTGGCCTCATGCAGATGGCGGAACTGGTGCTGGACAGTCTGCTGATACGGAAAATCGATGCTCAGGAATCGGGCAGCACGAAGGCGTAGGGCAGCAGCTCGGCGGTCGAGGCGATGATCCATTCATTGTTGGCGGAATAGAAGCCGACCCGGGCCGTCGGGCCGGACTCGGCGATCAACTGGCGGCATGCGCCGCATGGTGAAACCGCCTGAACGATGCCATCTGCCGTCTTCGCCACCACGGCGATTTCCATCAGACCAAAGTCCGGGCCTTCGGCGAGTACGGCGGCGGCAATCGCGCCACGCTCGGCGCAACTTCCGAGCGGCAAGGCGCCATTCTCGACGTTGCAGCCACGATGAATCCTCCCGCTGGCCGAGCGCAACGCGGCACCGACAAACAGCCCGGAGTAGGGCGCGCGCGCCTGCCGTGACGCGCTTTCCGCCTGTTCGCGCAGATCGCGCAGATCCGTCTGATCCATCACTACACCGGTTCCTGATTTGTTGGTCGACAGCGATTCTAACCTTGCCGGCACGGCTTCGGGCCGATGCTTGATCTGGGTCAGCCGGTACTGCGGTCGCGAGCGATAACGTAGGCGGATCGAACAGAGGAGCATGACCATGCAAGCCTATCCACATATCTACCGCGTTGAAGGAAGCACGGCCCACGAAGGTGCGGTGACGCTGACATCGGCAGGCCTCGACGCGCTCGAAAGCTGGCCACCGGCCGAGTTCGGCGGCCCCGGTGATGCCTGGTCACCGGAGACTCTTCTGGTCGGTGCGATAGCCGATTGTTTCCTGCTCAGCTTCCGTGCGATCGCGCGCGCCGGCGGCCTGGCATGGACAAGCGTCCGCTGCAGCGTGGATGCGAAGCTCGATCGTGTCGACGGCGTGACCCGTTTCACCCATTACACCGTGAACGCCGATCTGAACGTTCCCGCCGGCACCAATGTCGAAGCTGCGCAAAACGCGCTGCTCAAGGCGAAGAAGAGTTGCCTGATCTCGAACTCGCTGTTGGCTGCGGGGGAGATCAACGCAGTCGTTCACACCGAGGACTGAGCCACACGCGGCCAGAAATCAGGTCTGGGTCAGGCGCTGCCAAAGCGCCTCCACGCGCTTGTCGACGGCGGCATCGGGTTGGATCGGCTGGCTCCAGGCGCGGCTGGTCTCGCCGGGCCACTTGTTGGTCGCGTCGATGCCGAGCTTGGAGCCGATGCCGGCGACCGGACTGGCGAAATCCAGATAGTCGATCGGTGTACCTTCGACGATCATGCTGTCGCGCGCCGGATCGACCCGGGTCGACAATGCCCACAGCACCTGTGACCAGTCGCGCACATCGATGTCATCGTCGGTGATGATGACGAACTTGGTGTAGGTGAACTGGCGCAGGTACGACCAGATACCCATCATCATGCGTCGCGCATGTCCGGCGTACTGCTTGCGGATCGAGACCACCGCGACGCGATACGAGCAGGCCGCCGCCGGCAGGTGGAAATCGACGATCTCCGGAAATACCCGGCGCAGGATCGGCACGAACAATTCGTTGAGTGCCAGCGCCAGCACCGAGGGTTCATCGAAAGGTGCGCGGCCCATGTAGCTGCCGTGGTAAATCGCGTTGCGGCGCAATGACATGCGCTCGATCGTCATCACCGGGAACTCGGCCTGCGCGTTGTAGTAGCCGGTGTGATCACCGAACGGGCCTTCCAGCGCCTGGTCGCCGGGATGGATGAATCCTTCGAACAAGATCTCCGCACCGGCTGGCGCATCCAGCCCGGTCAGCTGACTGTGCCAGACGCGCGTGCGCTCGCCGCGCAGCAATCCGGCAAACTCATACTCCGAAAGCGTATCCGGAACCGGCGCCACCGCCGCCAGCAGGGTGGCTGGGTCGGCACCGATCGCGACCATGATTGGAAACGGCTGGTGCGGATGCCTGGTGCACCAGTCGGCGTAATCAAGCGCGCCGCCCCGATGCGGCAACCAGCGCATGATCACGCGATTGCGCCCGATCGGCTGTTGCCGGTAGATGCCGATGTTCTGCCGCGTCTGCCGGGTGCCACGCGTGATCACCATGCCCAGGGTGAGCAGGCGATCGACGTCGCCAGGCCAGCATTTCTGGATCGGCAGCCGAGCGAGATCGATGTCATCGGCCTTGACCACCTCGTCAAGAAACGCGGCGTCCTTGAGCGTGCGTGGCGCCACATGTGCCAATTGTGCCAGCTCCGGCCAGGTCGATAGCGCGCCGCGCAAACTCGACGGCCAGCGCGGCTCCTTGATCGATGCCAGCAATTCGCCCAGCTCGCGCAGCGAGGACAACGGCCGACCGGCCAGGGCGGCCTCGATGCGCTTGCGATGACCAAACAAATTTCCGAGCATCGAATGCTCCGAACCAACCATCGACTCGAACAGCAGGGCCGGGCCCTCGGCCTTCAGCGAGCGCAGACACAAGGCAGTACTTTCGAGCACCGGATCAACCGCTTCGCCGACGCGCAGCAACGCCTTGTTCTGTTCAAGCCTATCGAGGAAGCTGCGCAGATCGTGGTAAGCCATGGTGAATCCGGAATCAGTCGGCAGGTCGTCATGCAATCGCGTCGTCGATTGCGCAAGGCGTTGCCGCTGCTGCGACATCCGGCATGCAGTTTGATTGCGCGCTGACGAGCATGCCTTGACATGAATCAGGTCAGCTACGCACGCCGACGCGTGCGACGTGGTTCTCTTTGAGGGCGCCTGCCCGGATGCGCTGAGCTTGCTGTGCTGGTCCCGATTCTTGTTTGTCGCATAATCATGCGGTGATTTTCGATCCGGGAGATTCGTGTGACTCAACATAAGTCGAATCCTGTGCCTGATCCGATCACGTCGGCCAATTCGAACTCCATTCGCTATCGAGGCGTGTCCGCCAACATCCTCGATGCGATCGGCGATACGCCGCTGCTCGAAATCGAAGGCATCTTCGTCAAACTCGAGTTCCTCAATCCGTCCGGTTCGATCAAGGCGCGCATTGCGCATTACATGATCGAGCGTGCGGAACAGCGGGGACTGTTGCGACCGGGTGACACGATCGTGGAAGCGACCAGCGGCAACACTGGCAATGCGCTGGCCATGGTCGCGGCGGTCAAGGGTTACCGCATGCTGGTGGTGATGCCCGAGGGCTTGTCCAGCGAGCGCGTGGCGATTTCGCGCGCATTCGGTGCCGAGGTCCTGTTCTGCGGTGATTTTCATGTCGACCAGGCCTTGCAGCGGGCGCGAGGGATCGGTGAACAACCCGGATATTTCTGTCCGAGCCAGTTTGAATCGGAAAGCAATATCGAGGAGAACCGTGTCGTTCTCGGTGCGGAAATCCTCGCCCAGTTGCCACCCGGACGACTGCCGGACGCACTCGTTCTCGGTGTCGGCACGGGCGGCACCCTGATCGGCGTCGGCCAGGCGTTCCGTGAGGTGAATCCCGCCGTGCGCCTGTTTGCGATGGAGCCGACCGAATCACAGACCATCCTCTGTGGCGAGATTGCCGGCCATGCCATCGAAGGGATATCAGACGGTTTCGTGCCCGGAATTTTCCAGCGCAATTCGGCATTGGTTGACGAGATGACCAGCGTTTCCAGTGTCGCGGCGGTTGCCGAGATGAAGCGACTGGCGCGGAAGTTCGGCTTGCTTTGCGGGCCGAGTTCCGGCGCCCACCTGCTCGCCGCGCATCAGGTTCGCCAGCGTTACCCGGAGTTGCAGACCGTGGTCACGATCTTCTGCGACGACGGCGAGAAGTACCTGTCCGAGCATTTCAGCGGCCGTTCGGCAGATTCGAGTTTCGTTTTCGCCTAGCCGAAGGCGCGATGTCTTGTGCTGCGGCTGATATTTCAGACGCTCAGTCCAGCGTGGCTCAGTGGCGTATCCATTCCGATCCCACCTATCCACGAAGGCACTGTCCCTGCCGAACCGACGTGAAACTGATTGGACCGGTAGCGTCGTTGGTATATGATAATGATTTGCATTACCGTCCCTTGTCCGATGACGCGGCATTGCATTCCCATTGGAGGTATCCCCATGAATTTTCCGGATTTCTACGCTCAGGCCCCCGTGGTCCACACCTATGACCGTCTGGCCCAGCTGCTGGGCGCGGCCAAGGGTGGATTGCTCGATTACCGCTACGTCGATGTGGTGCGACTGGCCGGGCATTCGTGTCCTACCGTAGCCGGCGCCTTTCTCAGCGGTCGTGCCGCGTTGCGCGCGCTGTATCCCGACGGGCCCGCCGAACGCGGCATGATCGAGGTGGCGATGCCGGCTCCCGCACACCATGGAACCACCGGCGTGGTTGCCCAGGTTCTGACCCTGCTGACCGGGGCAGCCGCCGAGAATGGTTTCCAGGGGCTGGGCGGGCGCTACGCCCGTGATGGCTTGCTGAGCTTTGCCGGGCGCCACGAGTCCGATGTGATTGGTTTTCGTCGCCTCGATAGTGGCGAAAGCGTATCCGTGGAGCTGGACACCACGCCGGTTCCCGGCGACCCGCAGATGCGCTCCCTGCTCACGGCCATCGTGCAGGATTCCGCCAGTGACGAGCAGAAGCAGGATTTCGCCCGCATCTGGCAGGATCGCGTGCGGCGCATGCTGCTCGATTTTGCCGATGATGTCCGCGTGATCAAGCTGACCCGACTGGCGGCGTGAGCACGGACACGTATCGGGTCGATCATGTCCGCCTTTCAGCACGCCACCAAGGCGTCGTGTGTCGCTGAGATTGCAAACGCGAGCGCCCGCATGGCCAACCGGAGCGAGCAAGCTTCGCCGCGCGTCGACAGCGGTGACGTCAATGCCTGATCGAATGGCTGATTGACCGGTTCGGTCTGCTCCGGGATACGGGATTGATGACTGCATCGTCGCGCCAATGCGCACCGATACTGGTCGTTCGCCGCAATGCCGCAGCCAGCAGTGATTGTCCAAGCCGTGCCTGCCAGCCACGCGCAAGCAGGGGTGCAAGAGTGTCGATGCCGTGCTGCAGGTTTTGTGCTGTGCGAATCGGTCCGGCCGCCTGCCACAATGTTTCGCGCAGGAGTCGCAGATCATCGCTGTGCAGTCCAGCGCCACGCTCGACAAGCAAGCACCCGCCATCGTGGCGAACCGATTGCTGCTCGCGAAGATGCGAGCCCAGGCGACGCCCGAACACGACGCATTCGAGCAGCGAATTGCTGGCCAGTCGATTGGCCCCGTGCACGCCATTGCAGGCGACTTCGCCGACGGCGTACAGGCCGTCCAGGCTGGTTCTTCCGAGGTCATCGACAGGCAATCCGCCCATGTGGAAATGGGCAGCCGCGCTGACCGGAATCGGCATGTGGCGCGGATCGATGCCATGCCCCAGACAGGTAGCGAGCACAGTCGGGAAAGCCCGCTCCCAGTGGATCTCCAGCGCGCGCGCATCGAGTGAGACGGTGCCGCCCGTCTGGTTTTCCTGCCAAACGCGGCGGGCGACGATGTCGCGCGGAGCGAGATCGCCAAGCGGATGCAGGCCGTCCATGATCGCCTTGCCATTGCCATCGCGCAGGCGCGCACCGACTCCACGCAAGGCCTCGGTGACAAGCGGCAGCGAGTGCGCCTCCTCCAGATCCAGCGCGGTCGGATGGAACTGGACAAATTCCATATCTTGCAACTGTGCGCCTGCGGCCATCGCCAGGGCGAGGCCGGAGCCATTCGCACCGACCGGATTGGTCGTGCGCGCAAACAATGCACCCACGCCGCCGGTGGCCAGCACAACGGCGGATGACATCAGGATCTCGTTGCGCCCATCCTGATCCAGGCGCACGCCGGCAACGCGGCCATCGCGCAAAACTAGCGCATCCGCTTCGACGCCACTGCGCCAGTCGATATGCGTGGCTGAACGAGCCTCAGCGCTCAACGCGGCCATCACGCGCGCTCCGCTGGCGTCACCTCCGGCGTGCACGATGCGCGCATGATGATGACCGCCTTCGCGTCCCAGTTGCAGGCCTGCGCCATCACGATCGAATTCGGTACCGTGTTCTTGCAGCCATTCAATGGCCTCGGCTGCCGCGGCAGCGAGCATGCGCACTCGACCAGGGTCGTTGTGCATGGCGCCGGCGAGCAGGGTATCGGCCACGTGGGCATCGATGCTGTCACCGGCACCGATCGCAGCGGCGATGCCACCCTGCGCCAACGTGCTGGCGCTGCCCTCACCATCGGCAGCGCGACTGAGCAGCACAACCGGTCGTGGTGCAGCCGCCAGTGCCGTACACAGCCCGGCCATGCCGCCACCGACGACCACGATCGGCGCATTGCCGCGCATCAGATTGTTTCGTGCCGGCCAATCGCCAGCATGCGTTCCAGGCTGGCGCGGGCGCGAGCCGCCACCGCTGGTGCGATGCTGACCTCATGGCGCAGGTCGCGCAGACAGGCGTAAATTTTCGGCAGGGTGATGCGCTTCATGTGCGGACACAGGTTGCAGGGTTTGATGAACTCGATCTGCGGAAACCGGTTGCGCAGGTTGTCGGCCATCGAGCACTCCGTGATCATGGCCACGCGCTCGGGCCGCTCACGCTCAAGCCAGTGCCCCATCGCCGTGGTTGAGCCGACGAAATCCGCTTCGGCGAGCACATCCGGCGCACATTCGGGATGAGCCACGAGTTTTGCATTGAACTGTTCGCGGGTATGCCGGGCCTGACTTGCGGTAAACGTCTCGTGCACTTCGCAGGTGCCGTTCCACAGAACCAGTTCGACCTGTGTCTGTGTCGCCACCCATTGGCCGAGATAGCGGTCCGGCAGGAAGATCACCTTTTCAGCACCCATCGCCTCGACCACCTGGACGGCATTCGCCGAAGTGCAGCAGGCATCGGATTCGGCTTTGACTTCGGCGCTGGTGTTGACATAGCTGACCACCGGCACGCCGGGATGGCGCTCGCGCAGTCCACGCACATCGGCGGCGTTGATCGATGTCGCCAGCGAACAGCCCGCTTCGCGATCGGGAATCAGCACACGCTTTTGCGGGGCCAGCAGCTTGGCGCTTTCGGCCATGAAGTGAACTCCGCAAAGGACGATCAGGTCACTGTCGCAATCGGCGGCGGCCTGGGCCAAGGCCAGTGAATCGCCGGTGATGTCGGCCACGCCGTGGAAGATCTCCGGTGACTGGTAGCTGTGCGCCATGATCACCGCACCGCGCTGGCGCTTCAGCTGCTGGATCGCGTCGATCCACGGCAGGTGCAATGGAATCTCGAGACACGGAAGCATCGATTCCAGTCGATCCGTCAGCGCCGCATATTCTTCTTCGAGCCCGGGGCGCCAGTGTGGGGCAGGGCAGGTGTCCGTGTCGTTCATTGTCGCAATCGGATTGGGTGCGGAGGATATGCCGAGGCCGTCTCACAAGATTACAAGTACATTTGTCGTCTTCGCCAGCAAGCCCCAGCCAAGCGGCGGGAGATGATGCCTGCAGCCGCAAGCGCCTGTCCTTGATGCAGGTCAACCTGACGGGTTGGGTGGCTGAGGTCTCCCCATCGGTCGCAATTCCCTGCAGCCACGACGCACTCGTCCGCGCGCGGCGATCACCCAATTTGCAGATGCGAACAGGCAACCGCCTGCGGAAGAACCAGAAGTGTCAGTAGCACAGCGCGTGAAGCGCGCCGGGGCAGTTTGCAGGCGGCGTCCGGAAAAAGCGCAGGGAACCCGCACGAGCACACGTTTCGGAACGGGCCAATCGGATCGAATACACCCGCAAAGGCGGGCAAACCACTGAATTGGATGGCGGCCCCGATACGATTCGAACGTACGACCTTCCCCTTAGGAGGGGGACGCTCTATCCAGCTGAGCTACGGGGCCGCAGGTTGCCTGCGGCCCCGGATTGTCCCATAACACAACTCGGAAACCGAGTCGTGGAACGACCTTACTTGATGGTGACCGTGCCCTTCATGAGCGCCCAATGACCCGGGAACGAGCAGAAGAAGGAGTACTTGCCGTCTGCGGCCAGCTTGCTGACCGGGAAGGTGACCGAGGTGGTTTCGCCGGCGCCGATTACCTTGGTGTGGGCAATAACGCGGGCGTCATCCGCCTTGACATACTCCTTGGCGAGACCGGCGGTCGCGCCGTCATTGGCGACGCCTTGCATGTCGGCGGTCTTGGTCAGCACCCAGTTGTGGCCCATGGCGGCCTTTGGCATCTTGCCGGAATGGGTCAGGTTGACGGTGAAGTCCTTGCATGTGCTTGGGATCTCGATGGCCTTGACGTTGAACTGCATGGCGTCGTTGCCATCGACGTCGACCGAACAGGCGGCGAATGCCGAGGAAGAGGCGAGCAGGAAAGAGGCTGCAATGAAAAGATTGCGCATGGTGATTGAACTCCTTTGAGGGTGGCGTTTCATCGTCAGGCGCCCGCGTGGGTGCATTTCGATTCGACCATCAAGGTAGGCCCGTTCGACTGAATCTAAAGGGAAAAGGCAGTGACGTGTTGTCGCAGGTTCAATGTCCCGGAGTCAGGTGCCAATTCAATGTCAGCGCAACATCCGTTGAATGCAGTGCGGGCAGATCCTCGGCCAGGGTGACCTGAAACTCGGAGCTCCCGCCGATGCGCCGGCTCAAGCCGAAATTGAGTTGGTTGCTGGTGCTGCCGAGGAAATCCGGGAGGCGCCGGTAGAGCGCGCCATGCGCGTCGGACTGCAACAACGCGCTCCAGTTCTCACCGAGTCGATAGCGCAGCAGGATGCCGGCGAACGGCACCTGGCCGCGGGCATGGTCTTCGAGGAGGTCGTTGCCGGTTCTCAGCAGGATACCCGCGCGCGCACCGAAGGCCAGTCGTTCGCCGACGCCGAGCAGGGTGAAGGCGGACAGGGAAACATCCGTGCTTCCACTGTCGGTCAATCGGCTCACGCTGCCGGTCGCGAACTTGGTGCCGAGCGAGATGCCGGAAACGTCCGCGTTACCGAATCTCCATCGGCGCGTCAGGTCAACCAGCAGCGGTGCGGTTCCTGATGTGGCGTGATCCAGCGAGTAAAGCGGTGCACCGCTGCCGCGCACCTCGATCACCGGTGCCGCGGTATCGAGCTGACCACGATCGCCATTGTCGAATCCGAATGCGCGGTGGAAGCGTTCGATCGGCCCATCCATGAACCCGTCACCAATCGACAGTTGGCCCAGCGATGCGCGCAGGCTCCAGCGATCATTGAAGGCGTAGGCGGCGCTGATTCGGGTTTCGTGGGTCTCTGCATCAAACAGCATGGACGAATCGCCGCGGAATTGGGCAAGCTCCGTATTGGCGGCATTGAAGGTCGTATCGAATTGCCAACGCCGCGCCGACGGAATGGACGGCGCCAGCGGAAGTCCACTGGCAAGCGCAAACGGATTCTGATCACGGGTTTGCAGCCACGTTGCCAGCGGCTCGGCCGCTTTGGTTATCCCTGGAATGCCGGGCACGAGCGCCAAGGCGCCTGCGACAATCCGAGAACAAATCGAGGAATGTTCCATAATCGGTTGATTTCAAATATTTTATCGGTCAGCAATCACATGCGGAAAACACCGAAACGACCCGTTTCGATTGGCGCATTGAGCGAAGCGGAGATTGCCAGTCCCAACACGCGGCGCGTATCGACCGGATCGATGATGCCGTCGTCCCAGAGTCGGGCACTGGCATAGTAGGGATGGCCCTGATGCTCGTATTGCTCGCGGATCGGCGTCTTGAATTCGGCTTCGGCCTCGGCTGACCAGGTTTTCCCGGCGCCTTCGAGGCCATCGCGCTTGACCGTTGCGAGGACGCTGGCAGCCTGTTCACCACCCATCACGCTGATGCGCGAGTTCGGCCACATCCAGAGGAAGCGTGCACCGTAGGCGCGGCCACACATTGCGTAGTTGCCCGCGCCAAAGCTGCCGCCGATGACGACCGTGAACTTCGGCACATGCGAGCAGGCCACCGCGGTGACCATCTTCGCGCCATCCTTGGCGATGCCGGCGTTCTCGTATTTGCGACCGACCATGAATCCTGTGATGTTCTGCAGGAATACGAGCGGGATGTTGCGCTGGTTGCACAGCTCGATGAAGTGCGCGCCCTTGAGCGCCGATTCGGCAAACAGGATGCCGTTGTTGGCGATGATGCCAACCGGGTAGCCGTGAATATGGGCGAAACCGGTGATCAGCGTTTTTGCGTAACGGGCCTTGAATTCGGTGAATTCCGAGCCATCGACGATGCGCGCGATCAGCTCGCGGATATCGAACGGGATGCGCGTCTCGCGCGGCACGATGCCGTAGATCTCTTCGGCGGCATAAGCCGGATCACGAGGCTCGACAAGCGCCAGCGGCATGAGCTTGCTGCGATTGAGGTTGCCAACCAGATCGCGGGCGATGCTCAGTGCATGCGTATCGTTTTCGGCGAAATGATCGGCCACCCCTGAAACGGAGGTATGCACGTCGGCACCACCGAGCGCTTCGGCATCGACGATCTCACCGGTGGCCGCCTTGACCAGTGGCGGGCCGCCGAGAAAGATCGTGCCCTGTTCCTTGACGATGATGGTCTCGTCGCTCATCGCAGGAACGTAAGCTCCGCCGGCTGTGCACGAGCCCATGACCACGGCGATCTGGGCAATGCCCAGCGCGCTCATGCGTGCCTGGTTGTAGAAGATGCGGCCGAAATGCTCGCGATCGGGAAATACCTCGTCCTGCAGCGGCAGAAACGCGCCCCCAGAATCGACCAGGTAGATGCAGGGAAGGCGATTTTCCAGGGCGACTTCCTGGGCGCGCAGATGCTTCTTCACGGTCATCGGGAAATAGGTTCCGCCCTTGACGGTTGCATCATTGGCGACGACCAGCACTTCCTGGCCCCTGACCCGGCCGATGCCGGTAATCAATCCGGCGCACGGCGCGGCGTTGTCGTACATCTTGTGCGCGGCCAGTGGCGACAATTCGAGAAAGGGCGAGCCGGGATCGAGCAGCGCGCGGATGCGTTCGCGAGGCAACAATTTGCCGCGCTCGGTGTGCTTGTTACGGGCCTTCTCGCCGCCGCCCATGGACGTGATCCGCAGTAGCTGCTTGAGATCCTCGACCAGGCCGCGCAAGTGCGCGGCGTTGGCAATGAAATCGGGAGAACGGAGATCAATCTGGGTCTGGATGCGAGGCATGGTGGTCGTGCTTTGGAGAAATCCGAAGGATCAGATCATAGCGGGTCGCGAATGGCGATCAGCACAAACGAAACCGGCCGCACAAGGCGGCCGGCGAAATCGTGACTTCTAAGCAGGATCAATGCTTGGCGTCGTCGTCCTTTTTCTCTTCGATCGCTTCTTTCTTGGTTTCGGCAGCTTCCTTCATCTTGTCGGCAGCATCGCCCACGGCGTCAGCTGCCTTGGCTGCTGCTTCCTTGGTTGCGTCAGCAGCGTCGCTTGCGGCATCCATGGTCTTCGCGGCAGCGCTGTCCACAGCGGCACCGGTTGCCTCGGCAGCCTTCTTGGCAGCCATTGCGGCTTCATCGGCGGCCTTCTGCGTGGCGGCCGCCGCGTCCTGGGCGGCCTTCGTGGCAGCGTCGGCAGCCTGCTGCGCGTCTTTCTGGGAGTTGTCGCAAGCGGCCAGCCCGAGAGCCAGCGCCGAAGCCAGGAGAATACGGGTGAATTTCATGGTGTCCCCTCAAAATTGAAGCGGCGTATCAGGGTGTTCGGTGGGCTGCCCGCCGCATTGGCAACTTCCGCGACCAGGCACACAACTGCTTGGCTTTTCTGGTTTCGATGAAATCTCGTTCAGCATACTGTATCCGCTGAAACAGCAAAAAATCGTTATGCGAGTTCGATTGCGATCGCGGTTGCCTCACCACCTCCAATACACAGGCTGGCCACCCCGCGCTTGCCGCCACGTGCCTTGAGCGCGTTGATCAGGGTGACCACCAGACGTGCGCCGGAAGCGCCGATCGGATGACCCAAGGCGCAGGCGCCACCGTTGACGTTGATCTTCTCGTGCGGAATGCCGAGTTCGCGGATCGGAGTCATCGCGACCACAGCGAACGCCTCGTTGATCTCGAACAAATCGACATCCTCGATCTTCCAGCCCACCTGCTTGAGCACGCGCTCGATCGCCCCGACCGGCGCGGTGGTGAACCATTCCGGTTCCTGCGAATTGGTCGCATGGCCGACGATCGTGGCCAGGGCCTTGAGCCCGCGTTTGCCCGCTTCGTCGGCTGACATGACGACGGTTGCGGCGGCGCCGTCGGAGATGCTTGACGAGCTGGCCGCCGTGACCGTGCCGCCGTCCTTGCGGAAAGCCGGTTTCAGAGTCGGGATCTTGCTGATGTCGGACTTGCCGGGCTGTTCGTCGGTGGCGAACTCGACATCACCCTTGCGCGTCGACACGGTCACCGCAGCGATCTCGTCGGTGAACGCGCCGGAGGCGATCGCGGCTTGCGCGCGCTTGACCGATTCGATCGCGAACGCATCCTGTTCTTCGCGGGTGAACTTGTATTTGTCGGCCGTGGCCTCGGCAAATACGCCCATCGACTGGCCATCATAGGGATTGGTCAGACCATCCCAGGCCATGTGATCGACCGCGTAGAAATTGCCGTAACGATTGCCCGTGCGCGAATTCGGCAGCATGTGCGGCGCGTTGGTCATCGACTCCATGCCGCCAGCGACAACGATGCTGGCGGATCCGGCCTTGACGAGGTCGTGCGCCAGCATGATGGCCTTCATGCCCGAGCCGCAGACCTTGTTGATCGTGGTGCAGCCGGTCGATTTCGGCAGGCCAGCGGCGAGCGAGGCCTGGCGGGCCGGAGCTTGGCCGAGGTTGGCCGGCAGCACGCAACCCATGATGACTTCCGAGATGTCGGCGGCCGGCACACCGGATTGCTCGACTGCCGCCTTGATCGCCGTTGCGCCAAGCGTGGTTGTGGGAACGCCGGTGAACTGGCCGAGGAAGGAACCGATGGCGGTGCGCTTGGCGCCGACGATGACGATGCCGGACATGTGTAGTCTCCGTTTCAGGTGAGGGCGAGGATCCGGATGGATCGATGCAGGTCAGCGGCCGATTATTGCACGATGTTCAGGTATGGGCATTCGATCCGCATCCTTTGGCACTTGAATTGCCTGGCAAATGCGGTGATCTTCGCAGACTGCCAAACTTCGGTGCGAACATGCGTTTTCCGGGGATACTTCTGGCGTTCGGAATGAGCGCAAGTGCATCGGCTGCAACGTTGAATGTGACAACGACCGACGATGCAGTTTCAGCGGACGGCCAATGCAGTCTGCGTGAAGCGATCACGGCCGCGAACATCGACAGTGCCTTCATGGACTGCCCGTCCGGAAGCGGCGCGGATGTCATCGTGCTTGGTGCCGGAGAATATCGGATCGACCTCGCCGGAGCGGGCGAGAATTCCAATGCGACGGGCGATTTTGACATCCGCAGCAGCCTCAGCGTGCGCGGCGCCGGTGCCGATCTCACGCGCATCCGCGGCGATCGTGGCGATCATGTGTTCGATCTCGCAATGCCAGGAGCCGGGCAGCCGATCAACGTCGTCATCGAGGCAATCACCCTGCGCAACGGTGACGGGATCCTGGGCGGCGCGATCATCAATGGGGATGGCGTCAGCCTGCTCGTCAGCGGTTGTTCGATCGTCAACAATACCGCTGCCCAAGGCGCCGGGATAGCCTCCATGGGGACGCTTGAAGTCGTCAATTCGGCCTTCCATGCCAACCAGGCAGGCAACGGCGGTGCGATCTGGACCGGTGGCGGAAGCGCAACTCTGCGCAATGTCACCTTCGATGCGAACGCGGCGACCGGTTCGGGATCGGTCGCGAGTTTCAATGCGCCGGCGCTGCTCAACAATGTCACGATGACCTTGAACATCGCCGACAGCGACCTCGATGACATCGGCGATGGTGCGCTCGAGATGAATGCCAATGTGTCGATTTCCAACAGCATCGTCGCGCGCAATATTGATCTCAGTCTTGGCGGCAGCAGCACCGTCAATCCCGATTGCGTGGTTGGGGTGTCGGGCTCGCTCGATTCGGCGGGCTACAACATCATCGGCAACATCGGCACGGTCTGCACGCTGGGTGGTGTGCAACCCAGTGACCAGATCGGCAATGCCGCGCAACCGATCAATCCACGCCTGCAGCCATTTGCCGTTTACGGTGGTACGGTGGAAACGGAGCCACCGATCGCCGCGAGCCCGGCGGTCGAGCGGGGCAGCCCGGCGATGGTGGGTGCGCCTGGTGCCTGTGAGGCAACCGATGCGCGAGGCATTGTTCGTCCACAAGGATCGCGCTGCGACATCGGTGCCGCCGAACTCGATGACCTGATATTTCGTGACGCCTTCGATCCGCCATTGCCCTGATCCACGTGCCTGCGCATGATCGGCGCATGAAAACAGCGAACGACGGCGCCGCGGAAATCAGCCTGCAACAGGCGCGCAACCTCCATCTCGATGCACAGGGACTGCTGCACAAGCCGAGCCGCAAACCCCGACCCAGCGACCTGGTGTCCGCCATCGAGCGCATGCGCTTGTTGCAGATCGACACCATCCACGTTGTCGCACGCAGTCCTTACCTGGTGTTGTTCTCCAGGCTTGGAAATTACCCGGTCGATTGGCTGGGTGAGGCCCTGGAACAGGGCAGGATCTTTGAAGGCTGGTCGCATGAAGCCTGTTTCATGCCGGCTTCGGCGTTTACCCTGCACCGCGCCCATCAGGCCTGCGGCGCACGCGACAATCATTGGGCGAGCAAACATGCCGTGCGCACAAACGCTGGGCAACGTGCCGGCATGGACGCCGTGCTTGCCCACATTCGCGATCAGGGCCCGGCCAAGGCTTCCGATTTCGACACAGCCAAGCGGGTCAAGACGGGTTGGTGGGACTGGAAAGACGAAAAACGCTGGCTTGAAGCCTTGTTCGCCCGCGGCGAATTGATGGTCTCCCGACGCGAACGATTTCAGCGCGTCTACGACCTCAGTGAGCGCGTCGTTGCACGCATGCAGGCAGAGTCGGGCATAAGCACGATCAGCACGGATGAGATCGAACGCCGACTGATCCTGGATTCGGTCAAGGCCCTCGGCATCACCCAGGCGCGCTGGATCGCCGACTATTACCGTACGCGGCCACGGCACAAGGATGGCGATCTCGATGAGCTGGTCAACACCGGCGAGCTGCTGCGGCTCAAGGTTCGTGGCTGGGAGAATCCCGCCTATGTGCATCGCGAGCATGCCGGGCTGGTGCAACAGGCCATGGCCGGCAAGCTCCGGGCCACCCATACGACGCTACTTTCGCCGTTCGATCCGGTGGTCTGGGATCGTGCCCGCGCCAGCACGATGTTCGGTTTCGACTACACCATCGAATGCTACGTGCCCGAAGCGAAACGTCGCTATGGGTACTTCGTCCTGCCGATCCTGCACCGCGGCGAACTGGTGGGTCGTCTCGATGCCAAGGCACATCGCAGCGAGGGCGTGTTCGAGATCAAGAGCATCCACCTCGAAGCGGGCATCGTGCCCGGAGATGGCATGACCGAGGCGATCGCACAGGCCATCCAGGCTTGCGCCGACTGGCACGAAACTCCCGATGTCAGGGTGCGCCGCAGTGAGCCGCGTTCATTCGCGGCCGTGCTGCGCAAAAGCTTGCGAGCCAGTTAGTGTGGTGCCCCACAAATAGCCAGGCAAACTTGCTTGGTCTTCGGCCCCGATCCTGCGTTGCTCGTCGTCACCATAGTCCCACTATGCCTCTTCCTCGTTCCTTGTCTCGGAACCGAATCCGCGGCGCGATTCCACCCAGCTATTTGCGGGACACCACACCAGGTCGGGAGCGGTCGCCAATGCGGGCGTGAATCGGATTTCTTTCACTCGTTTCCAGCGACCGCAACGCTTTCCTGGTGGATCCATGTCGTTCGCCGCGTTTCCCTCCGCCGCTGGCTCTGCGATCATGCTCGGCCAACCGACACCCGCAGCGACGCATCCATGGATTTCGAACACGGCATCACGGCCATCGACACCGGCTTTCATCGGCCGCAGTTTGATGCCAGCCATCTGATCATCGAGGGCGGGCGTGCGGCTTTCATCGATGTCGGCACCAATTACTCGATCCCATTCCTGCTCGCCGAACTCGATGCCAAGGGCATCGCGCGCGATGCGGTCGACTACGTCATCGTCACCCATGTCCATCTCGATCATGCCGGCGGTGCCGGCGAGATCATGCGCCAGTTGCCCAATGCCCGACTGGCCGTGCATCCGCGGGGTGCGCCGCACATGATCAATCCGGCCCGGCTGGTAGCCAGCGCCTCGTCGGTCTACGGTGCCGAGGAGGTGCAACGGACCTATGGCGAGCTTGTTCCGGTTCCGGCAGAACGGGTTGTCGAAATTCGCGATGAGGCGGTCATCGATTTCGCTGGCCGGCCGCTGCGCTGCCTCGATACGCCGGGTCATGCGCGACATCATTTCTCGGTCTGGGACGAGCGCAGCCGTTCATTCTTCAGCGGCGACACCTTCGGTCTGTCTTATCGCGAGTTCGATACGGCGAAGGGCGCCTTCATCCTGCCGACCACGACTCCGGTGCAGTTCGACCCGGTCGCGCTGAAGGGCTCGATTGCACGCATGCTGCTGTTCAAGCCGGATGCGATTTTCCTGACCCATTACAGCCGGGTCAGCGACATCGAGCGTCTCGGCCGGGATTTGTTCAAGCAGATCGACGCGATGGTTGCGATTGCCGAATCGTCAGCAGGCCAGCCGGATCGGCATGAGTTCCTCAAGCAGAAACTCGCTGAACTCTATATTGGTTGGGCCCTGGCACATGGTTGCGTGATGGCGCGCGAGCGCATGATGGAACTGCTTGCTTCGGATATTGAGTTGAATGCGCAGGGTTTGGAGATTTGGCTGGATCACGGACGACGGTAATGCGCAGCCTTCGGTTGCCTTATGATCAGGTGCACCACTTCGGTGTATTCCCGGTCTGCTGTCGACCTGATGATTGAGATTGCTGAGCCCCTCATCTATTTCATCGAAGCGCTTTTCAGTTGGCGCTTTTCCTTGGTCATGGTGTTGACGGTCGCGTTGGTATGGTGGGTTTTCGACACCATTTCACAATCGAATCTTCAGATGGCGATTGGCGTCCCGCTCGGGTTCGTCGGATTTGCCTTGGCCTTGTTCTGGGAGCACAGGACGATCAGGCGAAAACGACCGCTCAGGGCGAATGCGGCCACTCCACTTCGCCGCTGATCACGGTCTGCGTCTGCCCGCCAACCCAGACCGTTGCATCGGCGTCGATGCGCACGGTCAGTTCGGCGTCGTGGCCGATCTCGCGGCCCTGACTGACGGTATAACCGCGCGCCAGTGGACCCCCGGGTTCGGCGTGCGCGATATAGGCGGCAACGAGACCGTTCGCCGCACCCGAGGCCGGATCCTCAACGATGCCGACACCGGCCGGAAAAGCCCGCAACACGATGTCTTGACCCGGCTCGTCGCTGCGTGCGAACACGCAGAGGCCGAGGCTGTCGCTGTCGAGCGCGATCTTGCGTATCGAGGCGTGATCGGGCTGCCAGGCGCGCAGCGCACCCACATCGGCGAATTCTGCCAGCCACCAGCGACGACCACCTTCGACAAAGGCCGGCGGCAGCTTGCCGAGTTTGACCTTCTTCAGGGTTGTGGCAAGCAGGCTCTTCGATTCGATTCCGGTCTTGAGCACGCTAGCTTTCGGTGCCTGGATGAAAAGCCGGCGCTGATCCGATTCGCCTTCGACCCGGATTGGCAACAGACCGGCCTGGCATTCCTGGATCAGGACGCCATCGTTCGGGCTGCAGAATCCGGAAAGCAGGGCGACATGCGCACTGCCAATTGACGGATGGCCGGCAAACGCGATCTCGCGGCTCGGCGTGAAGATGCGCAGTCGATAGCTCGCCGCGACGGTGGTCGGACGCAACAAAAACGTCGTTTCGACGATATCGGTCCATTTCGCGAATGCCTGCATGGCCGCGTCGCTCCAGTCGTCGGCCGCGACGACCACGCCCAGAGGATTGCCGCCGCCGGGGCGCCGCGTGAAGACATCAAGCTGGAAGAATCGATGCGATGACATGGTGGCAGGCAGGTAGACAGCAGAAAATGGTGGGTCGAGCGGTCGATTGCCAACATCAGGCAGCGAGCGAACCGAGCATGCACGGGGATTGACCGGGGGTGAAAGCTTGCCACGTCCGCTATCGAACGGACATGCTTTGCACGACAACCCGAATCCAGCCGGTGACGAGACTGCCATGATCACGGTTCACCATCTCAACAACTCCCGCTCGCAGCGCGTGCTCTGGCTGCTCGAGGAACTTGGACTTGACTACGAGGTGATCCGCTACGAGCGTGACGCCAAGACCATGCTCGCTCCGCCCGCCCTGCGCAAGGTGCACCCGCTCGGCAAGTCGCCCGTGATCAGCGATGGCGACGTCACCGTGGCTGAATCCGGCGCGATCATCGAATACCTGGTCGATCAGTACGGCCAGGGCAAGCTCAAGCCACGAGCCGGATCCGCCGAGCAACGCCGCTATACCTACTGGCTGCACTACGCCGAGGGTTCGGCGATGCCGCCCCTGCTGATGAGCCTCGTGTTTGCCCGCATCCCGACACAGCCAATGCCGTTTTTCGTGCGTCCAGTCGCCAAGGGCATTGCCGACAAGGTGCTGACCAGTTACATCGAGCCCCAGCTCAAGCAGCACCTCGACTACATCGAAAGCGAACTCACCGATCGAGACTGGTTCGCCGGCAGGAAATTCACTGCCGCCGATATCCAGATGAGCTTCCCGGTCGAGGCATTTGCTGCCCGCGGCGGGCTTGGGCGGAAACATGCCAGGCTGGCGAGCTGGCTCGAACGCATTCATGCACGACCAGCCTACCGGCGCGCGCTCGAGCGCGGCGGCCCTTACGATTTGTTGCGTTGACGATTCTCTTTCAGGAATCGGCAGACAGCGACAATCCAGGGGGAACGCAAGATCGTGACATCAACCCAGTTATGGCCGGCCCTGGTGGTGCCTGTGCTCAATGGCATGGCCTTCCTGCTTGCGCTTGGCTTTCGTCGCAATCGTGCGGTCATGCTGCTGGCGATACTGACCATTGCATCGCTGGCCTTGGCCAGCCACGAGCAAACCCTTCTCGCAATTCGAGGCGAAGAAGCAATCCGCATGTTCGCACCGTGGCTGCTGCTGGCCGCCGCCGCCGTGCCCGAGCGTCGCCTGCTCGCTCGGGGCAATCTGGCCCTGCTGGCGATGCTGGCGATGGCGATCTGGCTGACCCTGGCCGCGCCTGTGCACATCTGGCCGCTTTTGCGTGATGTCCTTCCCCTTGGCTGGCTGGATCTGAAAGCCGGATTGGTCGGCGCAGGTCTGGTATTCGCGGCTGCAATCCTGTGCTGGGCGCGTTGGCTGGCATCGCGCGTGCCAATGGAGTCCGCGCTGGGTTTCGTGCTGATTCTCGTCGCGATTGCCTTGCTGCCGACGATGCGCGCAGGAGCGATTCTCGATTTGCTTGCGATCGCTGGCGCGCTTGCGATCGCAGCGATCCTGTTCACCTCTTACCGGATGGCCTTTGTCGATGGGCTTGCGGGTTTGCCGAATCGACGAGCACTCGATGAGGCGCTGGCGCGACTGTCCGGCGATTTCATGCTGGCCATGGTTGATGTCGACCATTTCAAGGCCTTCAATGATCGGCACGGCCATGCGGCCGGGGATCGTGTGCTGCAGGCGGTTGCCAACCAGTTGAAGGCGACTCGCGGTGCCAATGCCTATCGTTATGGCGGCGAGGAGTTCTGCCTGGTATTCACCGGCGCGGGCATGCGTCAGGCCGAAGAATCCTGCGAGGAATTGCGCGAGCGAGTCGAGTCGATGCGCGTCAAGGTGCGTTCCACGCCGGCGCGCAAGCGTTCAACATCGAAGCCGACGCGGGATTCGAGCGCAGTCAGTG
This sequence comes from Lysobacterales bacterium, assembly GCA_016721015.1. Lineage (GTDB taxonomy): Bacteria > Pseudomonadota > Gammaproteobacteria > Xanthomonadales > Rhodanobacteraceae > Dokdonella. The sequence goes on along the minus strand of JADKJL010000003.1, from coordinate 166,922 downwards.
TCACCATCAGCATTGGTCTCGCCGCCCGCAGCCCGCGTGGTCGCGACAGCACGGAGGTTCTCAAAGCCGCCGACAAGGCGCTTTATGCGGCCAAGGCCAAGGGGCGCAATCGCGTCGTCGCGCCCTGATCCGGACAAGTTTCTTGCTGCGCCACGGGTTTTACAGCACCGCAATCGCCAGATTGCGGTCGTTTGCGCGCACCTGGCGACAGTCCGCGCCGCCCATGTCGAAGTCGCGGCACACCTGCGGACGCAGCGGGTAGATCGTGCAGCGCATCGTCTCGCGATCCAGCGCCGTGCACCAGCCGTCATCCAGTCGCCGCATGACATCCATGCCGTGCTCGTCCTGGTCGATCAGGTAGTCGGGGGTCGGATCATCGACCATCACGTACACCGTCAATCGGCAGCAAGTCGCTTCACAGCGACTGCACTGGATGGACGGATCAATATCCGACGCGGGATGGCTCATGTCAGGCGATGCTTGCATCGAGTCGTTGATCAGCCCTGCTTGTCCGGACTGCCTGCATGCCACGCGGCGAGAACCTCGGCTTCGCGCGCCGCGCTGAGGCCGGCCAGCAATTTTGTCTGACGCTCGTCTGGCAAACCCTTGAACCACGCCTGGGTGTCACTTGCAGTCATCTCCAAAGATCGGAAGGTCAGCCCTTTGGCGAGTGCGCGGGCATTGCTGCGCGATGCGAAACCAGCCGTTTCACCTTGACCCGGAACCCAGACAGGCATGTCCGACCATGCGGAAACCTTGTTCTTTTCAAGGAACGCTGCGGGTACCCAGGTCAGTGCGCCGTTCGAGTTCGTGGCTGTGCGAATTCCCTTCAGCATCTCCGCCATGGTCAGAGAATGATCAGGTCCAGTCGCATTGAAAGTGCCGAAACTGCGCGTTTCGGCCATGCGGATCATCCACTCGGCCAGGTCACGCGCATCGATGAACTGGACCGGGTCGGTGCCATCGCCGGGAGCGAGCACCTCGCCTCCGCGCGCCAGGCGTACCGGCCAATAGGTGAAGCGATCAGTCGGATCACCGGGGCCAACGATAAGGCCGGGCCGAATGATCGTCAGAATGCCGGGAAACCAGTGCGCCGCCTCGCGTTCGCTGGCCGCCTTGAGCGGCCCGTAAAGGCGCATGTCGGCCTTCAGCGTGTCGCGGGTTTCTGCCATGACATCCTTGCCGGCGTATTTCTTCAGTGCGGAATCCTCGCTGGCACCAACCTGGCTGTTGTCCGCATACACCGAAATGGTCGACACGAAAACGTACTGTTTGACCTTGCCCCGCAGGATTTGTCCGACATCGCGAACCCAGAACGGCACGCTGGCCGGATTGTCGATGCAGACATCCCATTCGCGATTCTTCAGGGCATCGAGCTTGCCGAAGTCACGATCGCCATTCAGATGTTCGACGCTGGCTGGCAGACCGGCCTCGCGTGTCCCGCGATTGAAGACGGTTACCTGGTGTCCGCGCGAGACCGCGTGGCGAACCTGGTGCGGACCGATGAATCCGGTGCCGCCGAGAATCAGGATACGCAAAGGTTTGCGGGGGTTTTCAGGCGTCGCTTCGGCCAGAAAATTCCTTGAAGCAAGACCGATCGCGCCAGCAAGGGCGCCCAACTTGATAAGATTGCGGCGGCTGATCGGCATCACGAACTCCCCGACAGGCGATGACAGGCACCGAGTCCTTCTCGGAATCGCAAGCATTGCGCGTTGAAGATGCAGTCTACAGTGCCATCAGTCCCGGCCCAGTCATCGGGTCGAATCCCCGAATCCCATCCTGCGAGTCCCGCGCATCGCTGACGGTGGTTTTTCGCATTTTTCTGATCGTTTCAACTCCTGCTGGCGAACTCCATGGCCTTGATTGAACTGCGCAAACTCGACTACAGCATCGGCGGACCCTTGCTGCTGGATGATGTCGAATTTGCGCTTGAACCACGCGAGAGGGTTTGCGTGGTCGGCCGCAATGGTGCCGGCAAGTCGACCCTGCTCAAGCTGATTGACCGCGAAATTCGCCCTGACGACGGCGAGGTGCGGGTATCTCCGGGCGTCGTTGTCACACGGCTCGCCCAGGAGGTGCCGCAGGGCACGGCCGGCACGATCTTCGACGTGGTCGCCGAGGCACTGGGCGAAATCGGCAAGCTGCTCGCCCAGTATCACCATCTGATCCATCACCTGGTCGACGACAGCGACATGCGCGTGTTGGCCGACGTGCAGGCGCGCATCGAGGCCGCCAATGGCTGGGATCTCGATCGCCGGGTCACCCAGGTGCTGAGCAAGCTCGAATTGCCGGAAGACGAAGAATTTTCGGCGCAATCGGGTGGCATGAAGCGTCGCGTCCTGCTCGCCCAGGCGCTTGTGCTTGAGCCCGACGTATTGCTCCTCGACGAACCGACCAACCACCTCGACATCGAGGCGATCGCCTGGCTCGAGGACTTCCTCAAGAACTTCGCCGGCAGCGTGATCTTCATCACTCATGACCGACGCTTCGTCCGTTCGTTGGCGACGCGCATCATCGAGATCGACCGCGGCAGCCTGACCAGCTGGCCCGGTGACTACGAAAACTACCTGCGCCGCCGCGAGGAACGCCTGCATGCCGAGGTCCAGGCGAATGCGCTGTTCGACAAGAAACTCGCGCAGGAAGAAGTCTGGATCCGCCAGGGCATCAAGGCACGGCGAACCCGCGACGAAGGCCGCGTGCGCCGTCTCGAGGCAATGCGCCGCGAACGCGGCGACCGCAGAAACCAGACCGGCAACGTGCGCATGCAGGCCGGCGGTGCCCAGAACTCGGGACGCAAGGTCATCGAGGCGAAGGAAATCTCGTATTCGATTCCGGGCCGTACCCTGATCGCGAACTTCTCGACCACGATCATGCGTGGCGACCGTATCGGCCTGATCGGGCCGAACGGCGCGGGCAAGACGACCTTGATCCGCCTGCTGCTCGGCGATCTGCAACCTGATGCGGGTGAGGTGCGCATCGGCACCCAGCTCGAAATCGCCTATTTCGACCAGCATCGCACGCAATTGCGCGAGGACATGAGCGCACTCGACAACGTTGCCGATGGACGCGAATTCATCGAGATCAACGGTGCGCGCAAGCACGCCATCGGCTATCTGCAGGATTTCCTGTTTACCCCGGAGCGTGCACGCTCGCCGATTTCCGCGCTTTCCGGTGGCGAGCGCAATCGCCTGCTGCTCGCACGCCTGTTCGCCAAGCCCTCCAACCTGCTGGTCATGGATGAACCGACCAACGATCTCGACGTCGAGACCCTTGAGTTGCTGGAAGAACTGCTGGTCGACTATCCGGGCACCTTGCTGCTGGTCTCGCATGATCGCGAGTTCCTCGACAATGTCGTCACCAGCACCCTCGCGCTGGAGGGCGAGGGCAGGGTCGGCGAGTATGTCGGCGGTTATGCCGAGTGGCTGCGGCAGCGCCCGCAGGCGATGGCGATGCGGCCACGCAATGAAGCATCTGCCGAAAAAATCGAGCCGCTCGCGCCGGTACCGGCCAAACGCAAGCTGGCCTACAAGGAAATGCGCGAGCTCGAAAAGCTGCCAGGCGTGATCGAGACGCTTGAGACGCGGATCGGAAAACTGACCGCCGCGATGAATGATCCGGCCTTCTTCAAGCAATCGGCTGACGCCATCGTCAGCGCAAACGATACGATGGCAAAGACCCAGGCAGAGCTCGATGTCGCGTACGCACGCTGGCAGGAGCTCGAGGCTGCCAGCGGAGAATGAGCCGGGACAGTGTCACTCGCGATCGAATTCCGACTGAACCGACAGGGTCAGAATGAAATTTCGCTTAGGCCGCCGTTCCCACGGTGATTCGGCAACGTGGCTGAACCGGCGTTGCTCGAACGCCTGTCTAGGGCATCGTGGACCAGCGCTCGTATTCGCGCTTCGAGACACGTCCATCGCGATTGCTGTCGGCCATGCGGAAATCATTGGCCAGCAACTTGTAGCCAAGCGCCTCGGATGCATCAATGCTGCCATTGCCGTTGGTATCGAGCTGGCCGAAGTCCGGGGCCGGGCCGGATGGGGTATAGCCGGTTCCGGCGCTGCGGATGGTCAGCAGGCCATCGGCACTGCGATATTCGGTTCCTGATTGCGCCATGACGGACGCGCTGCAGGCAGCCATTGCGACAACAGCGATACTCGCAATTACCTTGTTCATCACTGGCACTCCTCGACTGGGAATCATTGATTGTCACCGGCACGCATTAACCTTGCCGGAACGCGGCGTTGCTGTAGGCTAGCCGCGTCCCAGCGAATCGAGATCGAGATGACCACAGCCTATGATTTTTCCGCACGCGATATCGACGGCAAAGAGCAAGCGTTGTCGAAGTACAAAGGCAAAGCCTTGGTGATCGTGAACGTCGCATCGAAGTGTGGGTTCACGCCGCAGTACGCCGGCCTCGAGGCCTTGTACATGGAATTTCACGACAAGGGTTTCGAGGTGCTTGGTTTTCCGTGCGACCAGTTCGGTCACCAGGAGCCGGGCGATGAAGCCGAGATCAAGAATTTCTGCTCGCTGACCTATGACGTCACGTTTCCGATGTTTGCGAAGGTCGATGTCAATGGAAGCGACACGCATCCCTTTTATGCCTGGCTGAAGAAGGAAAAACCCGGTCTGCTTGGGATTGGTGCGATCAAATGGAACTTCACTAAGTTCCTCGTTGATCAAAATGGCAACGTGGTCGAACGTTACGCACCCACTGACAAGCCCGAAGCAATTGGCAAGGACGTCGCCAAGCTGCTCGGCTGATTACATCGCCGAGCCAGTCGATGGCTTGGGTGTAACCGTCGGCGAAAATGGAATCGGCTTGCTCGCGGGCAGGCCACGACTCCATTTTTCGAGCTTCGCTTCAATGCTGCGCGAACTGGCAATCTGCGGTTCGGAGCTTTGTGCTTCATGCTCGCGCGTTTCCCATTCGGCAACATAACCCCTGGCTTTTTCGAAGGCCTCGGGGAACGAGGTTGTCTCATTCAGCGCATCGGCAAGGAAAGCCTTGCCAAACCAGGTGATCTCCGAATCGGAGCCGCATCCAAACGAGGTGCGATCCCTGCGTGCCGCGGTGATGACCATCGTTGAATCATCGCGCAATGCGTCGATGAATCCGCCCGAATAGCAGGCGTTGACCACCAGTACCTTCCATCGCATCGACGGCGTCGTCTGCAATGCTTCGGCCAGGTCCTCGGGGCCGATCTGGTTGAGTGGCAACGGATCCAGCGCGACATACAGCTCGTGATCCTTCGATCCATGTGAGGTCAGATAGACCAGCAGGATGTCTTCGGACGGGTTCATCCGTTCGGCGACTGCGGCCAGCGCGAGGCGCAGATTCGTCAGCGTCGCCAGCGGCCGCAGACTGAAGCTGACCGGGTTGTTTTCGAGGACAAGGATATGTCCGCTCGCATCGAAGCGGTGCGCAAACAACTGCGCGGCATATTCGACTTCGTTGCGGAACACGTTTTCACTGCCGTCGCCTGCGAATGCGACCACATACAGATTTACCTTGTCAGGAGTACGTGGTTGCAGCGCGTCGATCGCCGCGCCGAGCAGCTGTGGCTGATCGAACATGAGCTGCTCGGGATCGAAGGCGAGGCCCTCGTCGGCGGATTCGGTATCGAATCCAGCGTCGGCGATTGCATCATTGTCACTGGCATCGGTCGCAACGCTGGTGGTGGCAACCCGATCCTGCATGATCATGGGCGCACCCGGGATCCACCACCACGGCATTGCCGAGATGGCAAAAGCAAGCACGGCGGCAAGCAGGTTCTTCGGCAAATGCCGCGGCAGCAACCAGCGCGCAAGTGCGACCAGCACAAGCAACCACCACAGTTCGGAAAGCCAGGTCAATGCCAGGGCGAACCAGTTGTGGCCATTGTGAAACAGCCACGCTGCAGCCATTTGCAAGGGCCAGTGTACGAGCAGTGCCGTTGTCGCCGTGGCCGCCACGGCGATCGCGGCAACACCCCAGGTGATGCTCGTGCGCCCGGCAAGGCGCACGAGCAGCCACGCAGCAACAAGGGTCAGGCAGGCATCGGCGAGCAGGGTGCCAAGACCCCAGCCGACCAGCATGCGCGGAGGATCCGACTGGAACCACGTGCTGACCAGTTCGACCAGCAGGTAGAACACCAGGCTGGCGACGAATGCGTCCGGCCCTGTCTGCGCAGGGCTGCCGTGCGGCCGCCGCAAGAAGGTGACGCGGATGCCATCTCGAATGACCGGGACAATCGAGCTCATGGGTTCAGATCATCGAAGGCCCGATGGCATCGAAATCGGTCACGCAGCGGTGCCCCGAATCCGCCGGGCATCCGTCGCGGGCTACCAGGATGGTTTGCATGCCGATCGTGCGGGCAGCGTCGAGTTCTTCAACGATGTCGGACAGGAACAGGATTTCGGCGGGTGCCAATGCGATCGCTTCGGCGATCCGCGCATAGGATGCAGAATCGCGCTTGGCGCCCGTCTCGGTATCGAAATAGCCGGTGAAAACCGCGCTCAGGTCGCCCGCTTCGGTATTGGCAAACAGCAGCTTCTGCGCCGGCACCGAGCCGGACGAATACACGTAGACGCGCAAGCCGTCGGCTGCCCACTTGTGCAGGCCGCGTGCCGCATCGGCGTAAATGTGCGCGCGAAAATCCGCATCGGCATAACCTTCGGCCCAGATCATTCCCTGCAATGCCTTCAAGGCCGTCGATTTTCGGTCGGCGTCGATCCAGCCGATCAGCAGGTCGATGACTTCCTGTTCGCTGGCGGAGACAAGTTCAGCCTCGCGCGCCGCCTCGTGCAGCCAGTGCTGCACCTCGGGCTTGTCGGCATGGGTCACGACGAAGGCCGGCAGGCGTTTGCGGGCGTACGGGTAGAGTACATCCTTGACGAAACTGATCGAACTCGTGGTGCCTTCGATGTCGGTAAGGATTGCGCGGATGCTTGCCATGTCTTGTTGCTCTTTTGGACGAAGTGAAAAGCGTAGCAGGCGCAGGCGTCACCAGGCATGAATCGTGCGCGTGCCCAGGCAATCGGTTGGTTCGGTCAGGCTGATGCCTTGCTTCGCGTCGGTTGCATGCGCGGAAACTTCGCCGCGATATCGTCGCCGGTGAATTCGGCAACCCAGCCTGAGGGGTTGGTGAAAAGACGAATCGCGACGAAATTCGGTTCTTCGCTCATGTCGAACCAGTGGCGGGTGCCATCGGGTACTCCAATCAGATCGCCTTGTTCGCACAGCAGGTCGTAGATCTTGCCGCCGAGGTGCAAGGTGAACTGACCCGAGCCCGCAACGAAGAAACGCACCTCATCTTCTGCATGGGTATGCTCGCTGAGAAATTTCTGGCGCAGCGTGGCACGATCCGGATGATCCGCAGTCAGACTGACGACGTCGACACTCTTGTAGCCCTCCTCGCGCATCAGGCGATCGATATCTTCGCGGTAGGCTTCGATCACTTCTTCCTGACTTGCACCAGCGTTGATCGTTTTGTTCGTTTGCCAGCGCTCGAAGCGCACACCGACGTCGCCAAGAACCTCGGCAATTTCCGCATGCGCGGCATGCGACGCCAAGGGCGTTTCGCTGTTGTCTTCGGCAAAAATGCGCAGGTAGCTCACGGTGACAGTCTCCTCAGATCCAGTTCGCAATTGAGCAGGAACTCGAAGGCTTCCAGATGGCGACGAGCTTGGGCCATATCAACGCCCCAGGCGTAAATCCCATGGCCGTCGATCAGGTAACCGTTCAGTGGCTTTCCGGCATCAAGCCAGGCGTCGATCTGGTCGACGAGGGTGTGCATGTCCTGTGTGTTTGCAAACACCGGCAGATCAAGCACGCTCTCGTGGGTCTGATAGCCGGAGATCGCCTTTTGCAACTCCCAACCCTCGAAGCGCACGACACCGGCATCAGCGAACAGACGCGAAGCCACACTCTGCGCGCGCGAATGCGTATGCAAAACCGCGCCGACGTCCGCAAAGCGGCGATAGATTTGCGTATGCAAGGCGGTCTCGGCGGATGGCCGAGCCGAAGTCGCGACCGGATGGTTTTCGAGGTCGACGACCATGACGTCGCTTGCGTCAAGTTTTCCCTTGTCGCGACCGGAAACCGTCACCGCAATATGGTTCTGGTCGAGACGCATCGAAAAATTGCTGCTGGTTGCAGGTGTCCAGCCAAGTGCGGCCAGTTCGCGGGCGTTGTCGGCAATGCTCAGCGCATGAGCGGCAAGCAGTGCGCTGTCGTAGGGGAGCGAGTTGATATGGTGACTCCGAGGGGCGATTTTCCAATTCGCAGGCGATCATACGACAGCCGACCGGAACCTGCAGTTAGCGCATGGATGCCTGGAGACAGCCGCAATTGCCGTAATCAAAATTCCGCACGGCTTTCTGCTGCCTGAAGGCGTTGCGACCCGCCCTGGAAAATATTGTGCTGCGTTGCCGTTTGCCGAACAGGCCCGACCGGTTCAATCTGCTGACTGAATGTCGGGAGAGACCCCATGCCAACGCCAGCCCATGTGAGCAAGATTCGCCTGATCACCCTGCTTGTCGTGTTCGTGCTCGTGCTGATGGTCATCTGGCAAAACAGCGATCCGATCCGCCTGAGCGTGTTGGTCTTCAGCGCGGTATTGCCGTTGATGGCTTGGCTGATACTGTTCCTCGTGATCGGGGTCCTCATGGGCGTCGGTCTGATGTGGACCTATCGCCGCCGCCCCTGAGCTCACCAGCCCGTCGGGCTTTGCCCGACTGCGCGCCCGGATCAAAGGGTGAACAAGTCTGCCCCGGTTTATTCTTGCCTTGGGACGCGTCACGCGTTTGGTTGGCGTTCTGACCCGGGAATCATTCGCGATGGCATGGGCATTGGCGCACAGGCGCATATGCACGGGGCCCATTCTTCATTTCACCGAGCCAGAAAAAAAGAATGCATTCGCGTTTGACCGGGATGAAAAGCGTGTTCGGTCATCGATCGGGCGGCCTGAACACACGGCGGTGTTGAACACCTGACGGGTTCGATTCCCGCATGATGCTGGCATGACTCAATAACCCGCAAAACGGGTAAGCTCCAGATCCGATTCCAGCCGGTCAGGGGTATTTGATGCGTTTTCTTTCGTTGGTTCTGCTTGTGATGCTTGTCTCCGGCTATTCGTCACCGGCGTTCTCCGTTGATTTTGCTGGAAGCGGTGTGGGTGCCATCCCTGACAACAGTTCCAGCGGACGGACGGTTAGCTTCAGCGTCTCCGGTGTATCAGGTCCGCTTGCCAGTATCCGCGTCCGGCTCGGCTTGACCCATTCCTTTGCGGGCGATGTTGAGGCCATCCTGCGCTCACCTGGCGGTGTTTCCACGCTGCTGCTGTTTGGAAGAACAGGCGTTGGTTACGGACAACCGAACCCGAGCTTTGGCAGCCCGGCAAACTTTGCCGGCACCTACGAGTTTGCAGATGACGCAACGCAGGATCTCTGGGCAACGGCATCACCCCTGATAACCAGCGCAACGATTCCTTCCGGCAAGTACCGAACCTTCGGGTTGGGCGTCGTCAACACGCGACACGGAGGTTGTTCCACGTCATTGGCCGGGGCCTTCAATGGCCTTTCCGGAGTCCAGCTCAACGGAACCTGGACGTTGACCGTGGCGGATCGTGTGTCCGGTGACACCGGCACGGTCGATAGCGCCCTGCTCAGTGTGAGTTCCTCGCCGGATATCTTCTCGTCCGGATTCGAGGATTCCCCCAGGGGAACCTGCCAGTTGGCGCGCTACGATTATTTCGGCAGCGGTCGCAGCAACTATGTTCTCGTGCGCAATACCGGTGGCGGTGCGACCGGTGCGATCACCTGGACGATACAGGACAACGACGGAACGGCAGCAGGGGCGCAGCAGAGCTTCATCCTTGGTACTGCCGCGGACCGCTTCGTCGATCTGGATTTCGATGGCGATGGCAAGACGGATGGTGCCGTCTGGACGCCGGCCACCGGACAACTGCTGGTGCGTCGCTCGACCCGTCCGGGAGAATCCCCCGTGGCGATTGCATTTGGGCAGAACGGTGATGATCCGAGTCATTCGGGCGACTACGACGGCGATGGAGTCGACGATTTTGCGCTCTATCGTGTCGGTGCCAGCACAGGTCTTGCATCGCATACCCTGGTTCGGCTCTCCAGTGGCGGTACGCGAGATCTGGTCACTGGCGAAAACGGCGCATTTCCCTGTGGCGGCATCGACTATACGGGGGATGGCAAGGCTGATATGGCCATACAGGCAAATTCCGGCGGAGGCATGGCTTCGTTCCGTATCTTCAACGGGTCGACCGGCGCTCTTGTTTCGACGTTTCTGTTTGGAACACCAACGGATGTCGTCCAGCTCGGCAACTACGTGGGTACGGCCTTGGGCGACGTCACGGTGGTGAAAGGTGTTGGCGGCGTCATCAACTGGACGACACGCGACGGACAGTCGGGGGTTACCCAGGCAGCGGTGCCATTCGGTGCTTCGGCAACAGATTTCCCGCTGACCGGCGACTACGATGGCGATGGCCTGGACGACTACGCCACGTGGCGACCGAGCGCAACTCCCGGAATGTCAAAATTCTCGGTGCGACCGAGCTCGAATACGGCCGCACCTTTCGATGTGCTCCTGGGTGCCAACGGCGACTATCCGGTGGCCAATAACCGCAGCCATTGACGATTCCGATCGATGGGCGACCTGTCGGACTTTCCGGCAGGTCATTGACCCGCCCAATCGGCAAACGTCTTTTCAGCCATCGCCTGCCATAGCGGCTCGGCAAGCAGGCGCAGGCGGACACACTTACCTTCGTCGGCCATGACGATGGCCTTCTGTTCGAATTCGCGAGCAAGTTCATCTGCCTGGTGCGTGCTCACTGCCGCGACGAATATCGAAGCTTCTCGCCAGACCTGCCCCGGAACATGACCCACTCCGTGCAGCGTGCGATGGCCGTCAGCCTGGATCACGCGGAGCAATTGACGTGTGCGTATCCGGTTCGCGGTGGGTGACAATCGCTGTGAGTGGGGATTGCAAGCACTGATGCACAGCAACGGCCAATCACGTCCCACCCATTCGCGTACGGGCTCGGGAACGGATTCGCCGATGCGCAGGCAGGCACGCCGGCCGCCGGGCAAGCGCACGTCGTAGCGGGTGTCGAGATAGGCGGTGAGGAGTTGTGCTGCGGATTGCATGATTGCGCATTACATCGGAGCAGGCAGCACATCCAGTTGAGCGACCACCTCCGCGTCGGCGCCGGCGAGGTCGATTCCGGCAATCGAGGACTTTCCGGCGACCAGTTTGCGCAGCAGACCGGCCTGGATCTTGCCGCGCTGCAACGCGACGGAATAGGGAATGCGGGTGAAGGTGACCATGGCATAGCGCGGCATCCAGCGCACGGGATGGCGTTCGGCAAGCTTGCGATCGAGCTCGCGCATCAACAAATAGTCGGCGTCGTCGACGCGATCGCGCATCTCGATGTAGTTGTCGAGCGCCATCTCGGCGATGGCGTCGGCGTTGGGTTTGCGTCGACGCTCAAACTCGGCGAATACCGCAGCACTGTCGTTGGGTGACGCCTCAAGCAATTCGGCGAGTTCGACGGCATCCTCGAACCCCGAGTTCATGCCCTGGCCGTGAAACGGAACGATGGCGTGCGAGGCATCTCCCAGCAACAGCGCCTGTCCATTGATGTGCCAACGGTCGAGATAGAGCGTGCCGAGCAGGCCGGTCGGATTGCCGAGATAATCCTTGCGCAGATCCGGTATCAACGGCACCACGTCGGCGAAATCACGCTCGAAGAATGCCTGCACCTCGGTCGCACTGGCGACGCTGGCGAGACTCGGGCTTCCCTCGTTGGCGAGAAACAAGGTGACGGTGAAACTGCCTTCGGCATTAGGCAGGGCGATGCACATGTAATTGCCGCGCGGCCAGATATGCAGGGCGTTGGGTTCCATGGCGAAGCGCTCGCCGCGAGCCTGAGCCAGACGCAGCGATGCGCTCAGATTCTCCGTCGGAATATCCGCAAGCGCCGGAATCTCGAGTTCCTTGTAGCCATGCCCGAGTGGCGCGAACCGCTCGCCGAGATCCGTCACGTTGGCCATTGCCGCACGCAAGGCGGAACCCGCGCCGTCGCAGCCGAGAATCCGATCGGCTCGATGTTCGCGTCTGCTGCCATCGTCAGCGCGCAGATGCAGGGTCGAGGTGTTCCAGTCGACTGCATCGAGGCTCTGGTCAAAATGGACTCGCGCGCCGGCCGCCTCGGCCGCATCGAGCAGGGTGATATTGAGGCTGCCGCGATTGACCGACCAGATCACTTCCGAATCATCGCGACCATAACGCTGCAGATTCGTTTGCCCATCCAGATCGTGGATCATGCGTCCGCGCATCATCACCGCGATGGGCTGCATGCGCTCCTGCAATCCGGCCAGGCGCAAGCCGTGCCAGCCACGTTCGGCAAGGGCCAGGTTGATCGAGCGGCCACCGAGAAAGCCGGCCTTGCGCGGATCCGCTCTGCGCTCGAATACGGTCACGCTGAAGCCGCGCTGGGCGAGCAGGCTGGCGAGCAGGGCACCGACCAGTCCGGCCCCGACAATTGTGATGGCGGGGGATTTCATTTTCGCGAGGAATGCCATTGGGCGACCGATTCGACCAGACGGCGGCAATCGACGAAACGGCTGTACAGCGGCGTCGGCGCGGCGCGAATGACGTCGGGTTCGCGCCAATCGACAACGATGCCGTCACCTTGCAGATGTTCGAACAACGAGCGGCCCGAATCGCGCGGACCCTTGACCCGCAGCGACAACTGGCAGCCACGACGGGACGGCTCCTTCGGCGTGACCACGTCCAGCACATCGGCCAACCGTTGTCCGATCAGCCATTCGAGATAGCCGGTCAAGGCGCGTGACTTGTCGCGCAACGCGGCAAAGCCCGCGCGCTTGAACACCTCCAGCGAGATGCGCAGCGGCGCAAGCGCAAGAATGGGTGGATTGGACAATTGCCAACCGTCCGCGCCCGGCGTCGGCTTGAATTCGGGGCCCATCGCAAAGCGTGTCGCCTTCTCGTGCCCCCACCAGCCGGCGAAGCGGGGTCGCGTGGTGTGCGCATGTCGCTCATGGACGAAGGCGCCGCCGACCGCGCCAGGGCCTGAATTCAGATACTTGTAACTGCACCACACGGCGAAATCACATCCCGCGTCATGCAGGTTCAGGTCGATGTTGCCGACCGCGTGGGCGAGATCGAAACCGACCATGCAACCCCTGGCATGCGCGGCCTGGGTGATGGCTGGAAGATCGAGCGCCTGGCCGGTCAGGTATTGCACGCCGGGTAAAAGAACGAGGGCGACACGCGAACCGTGTTGCCCGATCGCGTCGAGAATCGCCGCATCTGACAGCGTGCCGTCTGCCTGATCCGGTTCAAGCTCGATCAAGGCGTCGGCCGGGTCGTAGCCATGGAAACGCACCTGCGCTTCAACCGCGTAGCGATCCGACGGAAACGCGCTCTTCTCGATCAGGATGGCCGGGCGTTCCGCCGTTGGCTGGTAGAAACTGACCATGAGCAGATGCAGATTGACGCTGAGTGAATTCATCGCGACCACTTCGATCGGCTTGGCGCCGACGATGCTGGCCAGGTCATCACGGACGAATTCGTGATAGTCCATCCACGGCAGACGCCCGCGGAAGTGGCCTTCAACGGCCAGCTCTGCCCAGTAGTCGAGTTCATCGATGACGGCCTGGCGTACCGCACGCGGTTGCAGGCCCAGCGAATTGCCGCAGAAATAGGCAATGTCGCGGCCTTCCTGCTGCGGAATGTGGAATTCGTTGCGGAACGATCCGAGCGGATCGGCCGCATCGGCAGTGAGGGCCCATTCCGCGCCCGCATCAAGGTGGTTCAGTTCAATCATTTGAGGGAAGTGGCGACGCTGTCGCAACCGCTGTCAAAGCTCGAAGTCCAGGCCTTGCCAGTGGCATTGAGCTCTGGATGCTGGCAACGCACCTGCACGGCGATCGTACCCATCAGGGTGAAGCGGTCACGGATGTCGTAGCGGGTCTTGCCGCGCATCACATGGTAGTGATGGATGCCGGTATTGCTGCCATCCAGCGCAGCCTCGTAACCGGTCTGCGCCTTCGACAGCGACATCTCGTTCTGGGTGGCATCAGCGAAGTCGGCCACCGATTTCAGCTGGCGCGTCTTCACGGTGACGCTGGCCATGTCGTCGGTTCCGGCGGTTGCCGGATCGGAAATCTGGAAGGTGATCGCCTGCGGATTGCCGTCGGATTTCTCCATGATGGCGCTCCAGCCCGCTGGAACGCTGAAGGCGACCTTGCCGTCATTGAGGTTGTAGTTGGTACGGTCTTGCGCATGCGCGCTACCGACCGCGACAAGCAGGATCAGGGGAAGCAGTTTCATCGGTTACTCCGTGTCGTCTTGGGCGAATTGCGAGTAGGGGAGGTTGAGCCATTCGAGTGCGGTGCCATGGAACAGACGCGCCTGTTCTGCGCGGGAAAGACCGAGGGCGGTGATGCCGCTGCCCGGTTCCTGTTCGCCAAGCGGGAAAGGATAATCGGTGCCGAGCATGACTGTATCCACACCTGCGACATCGAGAAGGTAGCGCAGCGCGGCGTCATCGTGCACGCACGAATCAAAATAAATGCGCCCGAAATAGTCGCGCGGATTGCGTGCGTTGTCGGTGGCGACCAGATCGGGGCGCATGCGGAAGCCATGCTCGATGCGACCGATTGAATAGGGGAACGAACCACCGCCGTGGGCAAAGCACACGCGCAGTTTCGGCAGGCGTTCGAGCACACCGCCGAAGATCAGGCAGCAGGCCGCACGCGCTTGCTCGGCAGGCATGCCGACCAGCCAGGGCAGCCAGTATTTGGGCATGCTTTCCTTGCCCATCATGTCCCAGGGATGGACGAGGATGGCGACATCGAGATCGGCAGCGGCTTCGAAAAAAGGGAACAGCTCCGGTGCATCCAGGTTCCAGTCCTCGATGTGCGAGCCAACCTGCACGGCCGTGATGCCGAGCTGGTCGACGCAGCGTTCGAGTTCCTGGATCGCCAGTGTCGGCGACTGCAGCGGCACTGTGCCGATGCCGGCATAGTTGCGCGGGTAGCGGCGGCAGATCCCGGCCGTGTGGTCGTTGAGAAAACGATGCAGTTCCAGCGCCTGGCTGGGCTTCGCCCAGTACGAAAACATGACCGGTACCGTCGAGACGACCTGCACATCCACGGCAAACTTGGAGTAGTCGGCGATGCGGACTTCCGGATCATAGGCATTCGCCCAGATCTCTCGGAAGAACTTGCCATCCTTGTAGATGCGATGGCGTCCGTCAGCATTCACCATGACCGGGAAACGGTCATCGCGATACTTCTCTGCGAGATTTGGCCAGCTTTCCGGGAGGATATGGGCGTGGGTATCGATCTTGAGCATGACGCGGAGTTTAGCGCGCCCGCCAAGGGACGGGGGCAGGACTGGAGAAGAGCCTCTGACGAGGAGTGATGGATCAGTGCGATTTCCCATAGACGCATCGGGCCTGAAGCCTCTCCTGCGAAAAGACGGCGAAGCTGGGGCGCGGACCTCGATTGCGCGCAGGCGTCGTAGGAAGCGGCTTCAGCCGCGATGCCCTATCGAAAATCCATGAAAATCCATGAAGAGGGCATCGGGGCTGGCAGCCTCTCACGGGATACCGGGAAGACTTTGGCGCAACCCGATGCTCAATCAGGAGTATTGCGGCGGTGCCGGATTCTGATGACCGCAGGATTTGCACGTGCGCGCATCGAGTGATCGATAGAATCGATCGAACACTGCCAGAAAGTCGACTTCGACGTTCTCGAGCGTGAAAAATTTCTCGAAGAGCTTGTGGTTGCATTGTTCGCAAAACCAGAGCAGGCCGTCCTTCTCATGCGCAAGTCGCTTGCGCTCGATGACCAGGCCGATCGAGTTCGCTGCACGCTGAGGCGAATGTGGAGTGCGTGGCGGCAGGTAGAACATCTCGCCGGCGCGGATCGGGATGTCGCGAACGCCGCCATCCTCCTGGATCTTCAGCACCATCTCGCCTTCGAGTTGATGGAAAAACTCCGGGCCTTCATCCCAGTGGTAATCGGTGCGCGAATTCGGCCCGCCAACGATCATGATGATGAAGTCGCCATCGACGATGCACTTGTTGCCCACCGGAGGCCTGAGCAGATGGCGATGCTCGTCTATCCATTGCTGCAAGTTGAACGCGGGCGTGATCATGGCGTCGGGGCTATGGGTGTTGTCTGCTGGTTCACGATGCTAGCGGATAAAGCGTTCGGCGTCCTCGGGGTCGGGCAAGAAGCAGACCTCACGTCGGCCAAACCAGCGGTAGCGGTTGCGTGCGACCCAACGGTAGATCGCATCGCGCAAAGGGTAGGGAATCAGCCATGCGACCCAGGCCAGTCGCCACGGCCAGCCCAGCGCATGCGCGACGTGAAGCACGGCTGCGGTCTCAGTCCAGATGCGCTCGCCATCGACAAGGAGAAACGATTCCGGAGCGAGCGCATCGATGTGCGCAAGCGACATGAGCTGCTTGCCGGCGTCCGACTGTGCAGTCGCGAAGCGCAATTGGCGAGATCGATCGTGACGCAGGAGAAATTGCACCGAGCCGCTGCAGAGCAGGCAATGCGCATCGAAGACGACAATCATGCGTTTGCTTCCGGGGTAGGCAATTCGAGATGCCCCGCATAGGCCACGAGCAGACCGAATCTGCCAAGGTCGGCACCCACGTCGAAATGAAATCGCGTGTCCTCGCCACGTTCGACCGCCCAGATCCGCGGCAGCCAGCGTGTCGGCCAGGGGACTCCAAAGACGCGGATGTGCTGCAGGTGGAGATGTAGTTCGCCGTCGCGGTTTTCGAGCCGGAACGTCAGTCGGGCAGGTCCGATCTGTTCGCCGAGGCGGCTAATGGCGAGCTGGTACAGCCGCGACCGCATGCTTCGTCGCGGGAAGTGCCGGATCCAGGTCTCGTGACCGTCATTCGCGTCGATTTCGAATGTGAATGGCCCAGCTTGCGCAGGCAAGGGTAGTCCGAGCAGGGCAGAGAGGCAGCGTCCGATCCGGCGTTCAGCGCCGATGATCGTGCACGTGCCGGTCAATCGATGCCCACCCTGAAGCGAATGCAAGCGTTGTACCGGAGCATCGAGTTTGTCGAACTCTTTGCCAAGCACATCTCGATAGAGCGTCATCTGCAACGCCTTGTTGATTGCCGGAAACCGCCGTCAGAAAACATCCGTGATTTCGCCGTGATCGAAAATCGCAATGGCAGTCACGGTCATTCGTGCGTGACAACTCCAGAATATCCGATCATTGCCCACACCACTCAATGGATGTCTACAGTATGAGGCAGGGGAACGCACACCAACGCTGGGCGCTATTGCTCGGGATCACGATCACCGCCGCTGCCAGCGCCAATACCCAACTGGGCGGAGTCAATCTTGCCGGGGCGGAATTCGGCAGTGCAGTGCCTGGCACGATCAACGTCGACTACGCCTGGCCGAGCAACGCCGAACTTGACTATTTCCGCAATCGGGGCATGAACGTCGTGCGTGTTCCCTTCCTTTGGGAGCGTATGCAGCCCGCCCCCAATGGATCGCTGGACGCGCTCTATCTGGCGTCACTTGATGGCGTGGTTGTCCATGCGGCCTCCATGGGTGTCAGGGTTATTCTCGATCCGCACAACTATGCTCGTTACGGCGGCAATGTCATCGGCACGGTCGCGCTTCCGAATGCCGCATTCGCGGATTTCTGGTCCCGCTTGTCGATCCACTATCTGGGCAATGCGTCGGTGATCTTCGGGCTCATGAACGAACCCAATTCCATGCCCACCGAGCAATGGGCGAGCGCCGCGAATGCCGCGATTGCGGCGATCCGCGCGAACGGTGCACAACAACTCATCCTCGTTCCAGGCAATGCCTGGACGGGTGCGCACAGCTGGTCGCAGAACTGGTATGGAACTCCAAATGCGACAGCCATGTTGGCCATCACCGACAGCGCCGATCATTTCGCCTTCGAACTGCACCAGTATTTTGACAGCGACTACTCCGGAACGTCTTCTGCCTGCGCCTCCGCGGCAGGCACTGGAGCCAGTCAGTTGCAAGGCGTGACCACCTGGCTGCGCAGCCATGGCTTCAAGGGTTTTCTTGGTGAGTTCGCCGGTGCAGCCAACGCGGATTGCCAAAGCGCAATCATGAGTGCCCTTGATCACATGCAGACGAACGACGACGTCTGGCTGGGCTGGACGTGGTGGGCCGCGGGGCCGTGGTGGGGAGAGTACATGTACACACTTGAACCGACTGGCAACTTCGCAATCGATCGCCCGCAAATGAGTTGGCTGCTGCCGTTCATGCCCACGCCGACCGAGTTGCCGCTATTCTCCGATGGTTTTGAGGGATTGTGAGATCGGGCGTGGGTCACGTCGAATCGGGCGGCGAAACTGCTCGAACTTTTGGCACGGGGTAGCGTCAAGCGCCAACGCCGGTCGTTTGACTTGCAGCCGTTGCTTCCTTCCGGACCTGGCGGGCGAGGTGCCGCGCTTATGCGTTGTCGTCGGACAACGCATGCGGTGCCGAGCGACCGGCCATGGATGGCCGGGCCGGAAACAGCTCCACGGATGGCTGCTTGCCATGATGTGCTTGGAACGCATCGCGACTGAAGTCGCTCCCACGAAAGTGCCACTCATGCGAAACACCTGCGCAAGTGCGCATGAATTGCGATTTTGAGCAAGGGTGGCAGCTCCGCCAGCGATACTCCGGCACCCGAGTCACTTGCTGCCGTTGCTTCCTTCCGGACCTGGCGGGCGAGGTGCCGCGCTTATGCGTTGTCGTCGGACAACGCATGCGGTGCCGAGCGACCGGCCATGGATGGCCGGGCCGGAAACAGCTCCACGGATGGCTGCTTGCCATGATGTGCTTGGAACGCATCGCGACTGAAGTCGCTCCCACGAAAGTGCCACTCATGCGAAACACCCGCGCAAGTGCGCATGAATTGCGATTTTGAGCAAGGGTGGCAGCTCCGCCAGCGACGCTCCGGCACCCGAGTCACTTGCTGCCGTTGCTTCCTTCCGGACCTGGCGGGCGAGGTGCCGCGCTAATGCGTTGTCGTCGGACAACGCATGCGGTGCCGAGCGACCGGCCACGGATGGCCGGGCCGGAAACAGCTCCACGGATGGCTGCTTGCCATGATCTGCTTGGAACGCATCGCGACTGAAGTCGCTCCCACGAAAGTGCCACTCATGCGAAACACCCGCGCAAGTGCGCATGAATTGCGATTTCGAGCAAGGGTGGCAGCTCCGCCAGCGACACCCCGGCACCCGAGTCCCTTGCTGCCGTTGCTTCCTTCCGGACCTGGGGGGCGAGGTGCCGCGCTTATGCGTGGTCGTCGGACAACGCATGCGGTGCCGAGCGACCGGCCACGGATGGCCGGGCCGGGAACAGCTCCACGGACGGCTGCTTGCGGCAATTTGCTTTTGATTCGAAGGTGGCAGCTCCGCCAGCGACACTCCGGCACCCGAGTCACTTGCTGCCGTTGCTTCCTTCCGGACCTGGGGGGCGAAGTGCCGCGCTTATGCGTTGTCGTCGGACAACGCATGCGGTGCCGAGCGACCGGCCATGGATGGCCGGGCCGGGAACAGCTCCACGGACGGCTGCTTGCCGTGATCTGCTTCAGAAGTTTGATGAGAGTGGCAGCCTCGCCAGTCACACCCCGGCACCCGAGTCACTTGCTGCCGTTGCTTCCTTCCGGACCTGGCGGAGTTCACAAGCTATCGTCGCGAGGGGACCGACGAGGCCACCATAAGACGGGCGTTTGTTTCTAGCGGGTTCGCATCCCGCTCATCCGCAAGATCGAGATCGAAGCGGAAATTCAAATCTTGCACCTGAACCAAAACTGGCGGAGAGAGCGGGATTCGAACCCGCGAAGCGGGTTAAGCCGCTTACACACTTTCCAGGCGTGCTCCTTCAACCACTCGGACACCTCTCCAGCAACCCGCCAACCATGCGTCCATGATGCACGGCTCGACGGGCGGCGGAGGATACTAGGCATGCCGGCCTCAGACAAGCGAAACCACGCAGGTTTGGTCAGCCCGCCGATAAGTTGGCACAATCGCGTGATTGCTTTCCGGAATTCACGATGTCCTATCAGGTCCTTGCGCGCAAATGGCGTCCCAGGCAGTTCTCCGAACTGGTCGGGCAGGAACATGTGGTGCGCGCGCTTTCGCATGCATTGGACGGTGGCCGCATCCATCATGCCTTTCTGTTCACCGGAACTCGTGGCGTCGGCAAGACCACGATTGCACGCATCTTCGCCAAGTCACTGAATTGCGAGAAGGGGCCGACCTCCCAGCCTTGCGGCGTGTGCAGCATCTGCACCGAGATCGATCAAGGCCGCTTTGTCGACCTGCTCGAAATCGATGCCGCCAGCAATACCGGCATCGACAACGTGCGCGACTTGATTGACAACGCGCAGTACACGCCGGCCCGCGGTCGCCACAAGGTGTATCTGATTGACGAAGTGCACATGCTTTCGAAGGCGGCGTTCAACGCGCTGCTGAAGACGCTTGAGGAACCGCCTGCGCATGTGAAATTTCTGCTTGCGACGACGGATCCGCAGAAACTGCCGATCACCGTGTTGTCGCGTTGCATCAAGTTCAACCTCAAGCGTCTGACGCCTGAGCAGATTGTCGGCCAGATGCGCCACATCCTCGGTGCCGAAGCGGTCAGCTTCGACGAGGAGGCGATCGAAGTGTTGTCGAGAGCAGCCGATGGCTCGCTGCGGGATGGCTTGTCCCTGCTTGATCAGGCGATTGCGCATGGAGGCGGCAGCCTTGCCGCGGCAGACGTGCATTCGATGCTCGGCACGGTTGAGCGAGCGAAGGTCAGAACCCTGCTAGAAGCTGTGGCAGCGAACGACGCCTCGCAGTTGCTGGCCGAGATCGAGCGCATCGCCGAGTTCGCCCCGGATTTCGCCCAGGTGCTCGATGAACTGGCTGGTCTGCTGCACCGGATCCAGCTTCGACAGTTGCTCGATGACGCCGCGCATGCAGAAGATGCCGGCCTCGCCGAACTGGCGGCGCGGATCCATCCTCGTGAAGTGCAGCTTTACTACCAGATTGCGGTCACCGCGCGTCGTGACCTGCCGCTGGCGCCGACAGCACGGGTCGGCTTCGAAATGACCTTGTTGCGCATGCTCGCCTTTGCGCCGAATGCCGGAACCGGTGGTTCGCCGCGGGCCGCTCCCGTCGCGGCTTCGCGCACCCCCGCTGCACGTACAGCAGCGCCGAACGTGCCAACGCCACCCACGGCGGCGACACAACCACGCAGCGTCGACGGAGCCGCCGCAAATGCGATTGTCGACAAAGTGGCCGAACCTCTTGCAGCGACCGGGCCGCTCGTGATTGGCAACTGGCAGGGGCTGCTCGATCGCGCGGAACTGGGTGGGCCGGTCGGCCAGTTGGCCTTGCACTCGGTTCTGCTCGGCGTCGAAAGCAACCTGTTGCGGCTCGGCGTGAAATCCGCGCATGAGCATTTCGTCGCGCCGGCCCTGGTCGAGTTGCTCGGCAAGCGACTTGGCGAAGTGCTCGGCCGTGCGATCCGGATCAGGATCGAGACCGTTTCAGATACGATTGAAAGCCCGGCGGATGCTCGCGCCCGGGCCAGTGCATCGCGCCAGCAAGAGGCACAAGCCGGCCTGCAATCCGATCCGGCCGTGCAATCCCTGATTGAAACCTTCGGTGCACGCCTTATCTCCGATTCCGTGCGCCCACTGGAGAATTGAAATGAAAGGTCCCTTGGCCGGTTTGATGCAAAAAGCCCAGCGCATGCAGGAAGACATGCAGAAGGCGCAGGAAGAACTCGCGCAGCAGGAAGTCACAGGTCAATCAGGCGGTGGTGTAGTCAGCGTGATCATGAGCGGGCGGCATGAAGTGCGCCGGGTCACCATCGACCGCAAGCTGTTCGCTGATGATCCGGAAATGGCCGAGGATCTGGTTGCCGCCGCATTCAATGATGCGGTCAACAAGGTTGCCGCAATGAGCCAGGAACGCATGAGTGGCATGGCCGCGGGAATGAACCTGCCGCCCGGATTCAAGCTTCCGTTTTGAGTACCGGCTCGCCCCTGCTGAGCGATCTCATCGAAGCGCTGCGCTGCCTGCCCGGAGTCGGCGCGAAGACTGCCCAACGCATGGCGTTTCATGTGCTTGAGCGCGATCGCGCCGGTGCGCGGCGTCTGGCCGAGCGCCTGATGCTGGCAATCGAAAAGGTCGGAAACTGTCGGCGCTGTCGCGGCTTCAGCGAGCAGGAGATCTGTTCCCTGTGCGCGAATTCATCGCGCGACAAGCATCTGCTGTGCATCGTCGAGACTCCGGTCGACCAGCTTGCGATTGAAACTGCAACCGGCTATCGCGGCCATTATTTCGTTTTGCTTGGCCGCCTCTCGCCGATGGATGGACTCGGACCGAAAGAACTCGGACTCGACCTGCTCGCCGCAAGACTTGGCGAAGGCGAGATCGAAGAGATGATCGTGGCGACCAATCCGACCGTCGAGGGCGAGGCCACCGCACACATGCTCTCGCAACTGGCCAAGGCTGCCGAGGTCAAGGCCACTCGGCTCGCACATGGCGTGCCGCTCGGCGGCGAGCTTGAATTCATCGACCGCGGCACGCTTGCGCATGCCTTCGGCGGTCGTCAATCGTTGTGAAGGAGAAGGACGTGGGCGACACCATTTTTTCGAAGATCATCCGTCGCGAGATTCCGGCCGACATCGTTTACGAGGACGAAGATCTGGTTGCGTTTCGCGACATCAACGGGCAGGCGCCGACCCATGTCCTGTTCATTCCGCGCAAACCCATCGCGACGTTGAACGACCTCGGCGATTCCGATGCATTGCTGATCGGCAAGCTCGTCCTCGCTGCCACCGCCTATGCCAAGGCCGAGGGTTTCGCCGAAAAAGGTTATCGCTGCGTGATCAACTGCAACGAGGACGGTGGCCAGTCGGTCTATCACCTGCATTTGCACTTGCTGGCCGGGCGTCGCCTGACCTGGCCGCCTGGCTGAGCGGAACTCTCAGCGTTTTTCGCCGCCACTCGGTGGCGGATTCGGTCGGATGATCACAACCGGCGGCGGCCCCCAATAACCACCACCCCACCAGGGGCCGAAACCCGGGCCCCAGAACGGGTCGTACGGCCAGGCATTGCGTTGTTCGACGACAAGCGGACGCGGCGGCCACAGATAAACGGCTTCGGCGACGACCTTCGGGTAGGTGTAATCGAACTGGCCGACGCGGCCAGCTTCGGTGCCACTGATGTTGCCAACCACGGTCAACTCGCGGCCCTTGGTGAAGACCTCGGGATCATAGAAGCCGGCTCGACACGCGATGAAACGTCCATCGCTGTTGTCCCGCTTGCGCGGCCTCGCGGAGGCATCCAGCTCGCGCGAAAGGATTTCAAAACAGGTTTCATTTTCACTTGGCGAAACCTTGATGATTTCTCCGCCCCAGCGTATCCGTTCACCGGTGTGGTTGGCGGCGATCGCCGCCGACGGCAGCAGGGTTGAAAATTCGCCCTTCAGGGGCACCGGCGCGGTCGCACAGGCCGCGAGTGAAGCCAACACGGGAATCAGGACGATGGACTTGCGCATCTGACGCTCCTCGATTGATACATGCATGACGGACGACACAGCCGTTACGTCGCGCGATTGCGATTTGTTTTGACCGCACGTGGCGGTTCGAATTCCCTGATTCTGCGCGCGAATGCCTGAATGTCGGCGACTTCGACTGAGCCACGCGAGTAGCGCAACTCGACGTAACGCTGCACCAGTTCCTCCAGCACCGGCAGAACCGGATCGGCCCGCCAGCTTTGCTTGATTCGCTTGAGGTAATCCAGCGGCCCCTCATCGGCGCGTTCAGGCAGTCCACGATTTGCCAGGCGTCGACGCAACGTGCGCCAGGCGGCATCCAGGCTATCGCCGCCCTGGCTCCGGCCGCTGCGCATGACCCATATCGTGGCCACGATCAGGATCGTCGCCAGCATGATCGAAAGCGTGAGCAGCAGATCGCGCTGCTCGGCATTGCCGATGCCAAGCGGTTGCAGCAGGCTCTTTTGCCGAAGTGCGTTGAACTGCACGATGGTGCGTGTCCACAGGTTGTTGATCACATCGAGACGATTGCGGATTTCCAGCAGCCAGGAACCTGAATACCAGGCCTGTCCGGAGCGGGTTGCCGTCGCGCCAGCTTCGATGCGGGCCGGGTTGACCGCGGCAGTCGGATCGACACGCACCCAGCCGCGTCCTTCCAGCCAGACCTCCGACCAGGCGTGGGCATCGGACTGGCGCACCAGCAGATAGTTGCCGAGCGCGTTCCACCAGCCACCTTGGTAGCCCGTGACGACGCGGGCCGGAATGCCCGCTGAACGCATCAGCACGACAAACGCCGAACTGAAATGCTCGCAATATCCGGCGCGGGTATCAAACAGGAAATCGTCGACCGAATTGCGGCCGAGCAGAGGTGGCGACAAGGTGTAGGTGAAACGTGCGTCGAACAGATCGAGAGCCGCTTTCATCACGGCAGCGTCATCTCGTCTTTCGCTGCGCCACTGGCGGGCAAGGGCGAGCGTCCTCGGATTGAATCCTTCCGGCAGGTGCAGCGCACGCTCGCGTTCACGCGGCTCGATCGATGCTCCGAGCCGGTAGCGCAATACCGAACGCACCCGGTATTGGCGCAACTGGTCGACCCGGTTCCGTGCATAGAGCGTGCGGTCGCGAGTCATGCGCGTATTTTCCGGCGCCTGCAGCGGCACATCGAGTGAAACCAGCCAGGGTCGATTGGTCGGTTCAAGCGTGATCTCGTAGCGGGTTTCAGCACCTGTCGTCTGGACCGACTCCGGTGTCTGCGGCGAGAGCCAGTCTTCGCGAACCCAGCTGCTGCCGTCGAAATCCCAAAGCACCAGGGCGCGGAAATAGCGTGCCGCACTCGGTGGCACCTCGCCCTCGAATTGCACGCGCAGTGCGGGTGAATCATCGATCAGAAGCTCGGTCATCGAGCCGGGCGACATACGATCACTGAGCCCGGTTCGGGCGTCCGCAAACGCGTCTGGCGAACCCCACAGGGGCGAACTCAGGCGTGGGACGAATACGAATGCGGCGATGGCCAAGGGCAGGCCGAGTCCGAGCAGGGCCGCGCCGATGCGCAGTTCGCTTGCCAGGCGATGGCGGCGCTCGATCGGCGCGGGTTGCAGCGCATTGAGCGAAGCCAGCAGCAGGATCAGGCTCAGGCAGACCAGCACGGTGAAGCCCATGGTCTGGGTGAACAACAACGCGCTCATCATGACGAAGGCAGCAAATCCGAGTGCAGCACGCGCATCCCGGACCTTTTCGCTTTCCAGCAGTTTGAGCATGAGCAAACCGCAAGCCAGCGCACTGCCCGGTTCGCGGCCGAATATGTTGCCGTAGGAAACAATGATCGCGGAGACGAGGACGATCACCAGCGGCACCCGCAACCAGGCAGAAATCGGCTTGGCCGTGCGCCTGCGGCTCCACATGCGCCACGGTGCGATGAGCACCAGGGTCGCCGCAAGCCACAACGGCAGGCGCGGCAAGTGCGCGGCAACGGCGATCAGTGCGCTCGCAGCGACCAGGTTGAATTGGCGATCGTCAAGCCGCATCGGGCATCAGCGCCAGTGCGCGCAGGCAGGCATGTCGATGCGAATCGCCAACACCGGGACCGAAACGCTGATCGGGAAGCTCCAGCGTATAGCTGCGTCGGGCCACTTCAGCAGCGAGGATCCAGGCGGTAAGGCGGCGGATACGCGCCTCGCCGTCGAGTCCGGCGAGGGCCGTGTGGTCGAAGTGGAGATCGTCATCGACCAGCCGCTCGGTTTCGCGAACGAGCAGGGATTCGTGGCGGGCCGATGCTTTCCAGGCAATCCGACGTTGCGGATCGCCGCTGCGATAGTCACGCAAGCCCGAGAACTCATCGCCATCCGCGGCGCTCGCCCGCTCGGCCTGGCCCTGCGAGCCTTTCGGAAACGGCGGCGCTGACGTTTCCGCTGCCGGATAGACCAGGATGGCCACATCCGGATTCAGCCAGCTCCAGATCACGAACAAGCCGAGCGGCTGGTCGGTCCACAAGCGCAGTCTTCCGGGGCGAAACCAGCCGCGTCGTTCGGTGGGCAGCGAAACCATGTGCTTCCCGGCCGTATCCGCAGCAAGGGCAAATGCGCTGTCGATTCCGTTCCAGCGCAAGCGCAGGTTGGGACGTGCCCGCGGGGAAGTGGCGAAACGACAACTCACTTGAGCCAAGTCTCCGGCGTGGCACGCCGACGCGCTGACCGAGACGAGCTCCAGATCCGCCAAGCTGCGAAAGCCGACAAACAGGCTCATCCAGGCGGCCGCCGCCAGCAGGCAGGTCAACAGCATGGCTGGATTGTTCGCGTAGTTGAGTGCGCCGAGCTGCATGACCCCAAGCAGGATTGCGAAGCCGACGCCGAAGGCACTGGGCAGCACGTAAATGCGTCGGCGATGCAGACGAATAGGCAGCGATTCCAGCGCACGCAGACGGGTCAGCGCAGGCAGCCTGCGTTCGGCAATCACCAATACACGTGAACGCAACGTGCCGGTCGATGCGCCGGAGCCGCTCATCGCACCGCCGTCGCCTCGAGCAGTCGCGAAACGATGGCGGCGCGTCCGGACTGGGCGCTCGCGCCGAGATTCAGTCGATGAGTGGCGATATACGGAAACACGATCTGCACATCTTCCGGCACGACATAACTGCGGCCGGTGAGAAGCGCCTGAGCCCGCGCGGCGGCAAGAATGGCCAGGCCGGCACGTGGCGAGAGCCCGACGCGAACTTCGGCATGCGCGCGGCTCGCCTCGAGCAGGCGTTGCACATAATCGATCAGGGCGGAACTTGCCAGCACACCGGTGGTGGCGTTGCGCAAGGCCAGGATCTGTGCGGGACGCAAGCACGCCGGCAGGTTTTCAAGCAGCCGGCGACGATCCGTCGATGCCAGCATGGCTCGCTCGGATTCGGCATCCGGATAACCGAGGCTCATGCGCAACATGAATCGATCCAGTTGGGAATCGGGCAGCGGATAAGTGCCGGCGAAATCAACCGGATTCTGGGTGGCGACGACAAAAAACGGTTCGGGCAGGGCGTGTGTATGCCCATCAATCGTGACCTGGCCCTCGGCCATCGCTTCGAGCAGGGCGCTTTGCGTCTTCGGCGTGGCGCGGTTGATCTCGTCGGCCAGCAGCAATTGGGTGAAAACCGGGCCTGGATGAAACCGGAAATTGCCGGCTTCGCGCTCGTAGATGCTCACACCGAGGATATCCGAGGGCAGCAGGTCACTGGTGAATTGCACGCGCTGGAAATCGAGTCCCAAAGTGACCGCAAGTGCATGGGCAAGGGTGGTCTTGCCTACACCGGGCAGATCCTCGATCAGCAAATGACCGCCGGCGAGCAGGCAGACAAAAGCCAGGCGCACCTCCTGGCGCTTGCCGAGCAGGATGCTGTTGACCTGGGCGATGCTGCGTGCCAATGCATCACGCAGTTCGACATCGATCGAAGTCGGCTCGGAGTTGTTTGTGGAAGATGATTCGGACATGGGTCTTCAGTCGCGGTTCGTGGGTGCGGGCAACGCATTGCCAGTCAGCTTAGCCGGAGCCGCCATCGCGTTGCGAGCGATGCCGTGGCAGCCTGTCGGACTTTACTCGGCTGGGCTGCGAATCCGTCTGAACGGTTCATCTACCGCCGATTTTTGACCCATAACACCGCTTCGGGTCTGCAAACCGTCGAAAATCTGTCCTCGTCCAGTCGAATTCTCGCCTCAACCGGCAAAGTTCGACAGGCTGCTAGGGAATCAACATCCCCGCCGTGCGCAGCAATCGGCACAGCGCGATCAGAGGCAAGCCGACCAGGGCGGTTGGATCGGTGCTTTCGACGCGATCGAACAATGCGATACCGAGGCGCTCGACCTTGAAGCTTCCGGCGCAGTCCAGTGCATCGTCAATGGCCAGGTAGCGTGAGATCTCCGCTGCATCCAGTGTTCGGAATACCACCCGTGTGGTGTCGGTGGCCGCATGGAACACGGGTTGTCCGCCGATCGAATCGGCGACACAGACAGCGGTATGGAAAGCCACCACGCGCCCCGAGCACTGCCTCAATTGCGCCTGCGCGCGCTCGATGCTCCCCGGCTTGCCGAGCAGCGTGCCGTCGAGGTCGGCGACCTGGTCGGAGCCGATGACAAGGCTGTCCGGGTACTGACTGGCAACGGCGCTGGCTTTTTCCCTGGCCAGGCGCACTGCCGCCGCCACGGGTATCTCGGCGCTTAGTATTGTTTCGTCGACGGCTGGGGCACAGGTCTCGAAATCGGACACGATCCTGCGCAACAACTCGGCCCGGTAGATCGAAGTCGAGGCCAGCACGAGCCGACGCAATGGCGGGTTCATCGCGCCGATCGCTCAATCTCGACATTGGCCTGCACCAGTTCCGCGCGGGCCGCGCCTAGCTGGGTCAGCTGCATCGCAAGCTTCTGTCTCGATTGCACAAGCGCTGCGCTCGCGGAACGCAGCGCTTCCAGCGAAGCATCCGCGCCGAACTGCTTTAGCCAGAGCCGATGTTGCAACAAGTCATGCAGGGCGGCTTGCACCGCGGGTTCGGCAGTCAACGTGGCATGCGCGGAAAGACTGATCGCCGGCGGCAGATGGCTGACCAGTGCCGGAATCTCGCGCAGGCGCGCTCGGCACTCCTGCAACTCGCCTTCGAGCGCATCGGCATGGTCGAGCACGCTGCGCAGCTCGCGCGTGCGCGCCGCAAGCCGTCGCTCACGCAACCAGACGACGATCACGACAGGGGCCAGCAAGACGGCGGCAATCAGCAAGTACAGGGTCAAGGTGGATCCTCCAATCAGGGATCAAGTCTGCCGGTTGCGGTGGCGACCGGCAAACCCGTCTGGGAGTGGCGGAAATAACCGCTCGCTTCAAGCGCTTGCGGCGCTTTTCCATTTGACTTTGGCCGACTCCGCACCTACCATCGCGCGCCCATGTCGAACACCTTGCCCGAAAATCTTGATCCTTGGCGCATGGTGCAGGGGCGGCGCGTGTTTGAAGGAACGCTCGCTGTAGCGCAGTTGCGCCGCCTGGTCGAACTGCTTGCCTCCGCGGATGGCGAGGTTGCCTACAAGGTCGAGTTTGGACGCGACGAGTACGACATCAGTCATGTCGATATCCAGCTGGATGCGCGCTTGATGATGGTGTGCCAGCGCAGCATGGTCGAGTTTTCGCAGCCGATTCACATTGATCAGCGCCTGGGATTGATCCACGACGAATCCGAGGAAGCCCGGTTGCCCGAGGGATATGATCCGCTGCTGATCAAGGATGGCGCGATCTGCATGAAGGATGTCATCGAGGATGAGTTGATCCTCGGCCTACCGCTGGTTGCGCTGAGTCCGGGCGCGCCGCTGGAACAGATGCCCGTCACGGCGGGATCCGTTCCGGAAGACGAACAGCCGCCGAATCCGTTCGCCGCGCTTGGACAGTTGAAGACTTCACGTCACTGATTGCCGCGATACCGCATCGGTATCCCGCAATCGCCACCGATTCATTACAATAGTCGCTTGTCCGCAAGCACCGGTTTCATCTGGAGAGTTGTCATGGCAGTTGCCAAAAGTCGTAAATCCCCGTCCAAGCGCGGCATGCGCCGTTCGCACGATGCCCTCACCGCCAAGCAATTGGCCACCGACCCGACCTCGGGTGAAGTGCATTTGCGCCATCACATCACCAAGGACGGTTACTATCGCGGCAAGAAAGTGATCGAAACCAAGGGATCCGTCGCCGACGCCGATTGATTCCGCGCAGGCTGGTCCTACGCGATTGATTTGCCGAAACGGCGGATGCCCCGGCATCCGCCGTTTCCTTTTGTTCGGGAGAAACGGCTCTGATCTACTCACGCATCGCGGGCACTGGCAGCTATTTGCCGGAACAGATCGTCACCAACCAGGATCTCGAAAAGTTCGTCGAGACCAGTGACGAATGGATTCGTACGCGCACCGGGATCCGTGAACGACGCAAGGCTGCGGATGGTGAAACCACCTGCGATCTGGCGTTCCATGCGGCCAAGCGTGCGATGGAAGCAGCCGGAGTCGAGGCTTCCGAAATCGATCTGATCATCCTCGGCACGACCACCCCGGACATCATCTTTCCGTCGACGGCCTGTCTGCTGCAGCACCGGCTTGGCGCCAATGGCTGCCCGGCCTTCGACGTCAACGCCGCCTGCTCCGGATTTGTCTACGCACTCGGTGTCGCCAATGCGTTCATCAAGAGCGGGCAGTACCGCAAGGCGCTCGTGGTCGGTGCGGAAACCCTGACCCGCATGCTCGACTGGAATGATCGCGGCACCTGCGTGCTTTTTGGCGACGGCGCGGGCGCGGTGGTGCTCGAGGCCGCCGACGAGCCAGGCATCTACGCGACTCGCCTGCATGCCGATGGCGGCTACAAGCATCTTCTCTACAATCCGGTCGGCGTGTCCGTCGGCTTTCGCGATGATCAGCCGAACCACGGCATCCGCGTAATGATGACCGGCAACGAGGTGTTCAAGGTTGCCGTCAAGACACTTGATCGCATCGTCGCCGAGACGCTTGAAGCGGCCGGCATGGATGAATCCCAGGTTGACTGGCTGATTCCGCATCAGGCCAATCTGCGCATCATCGAAGCCACCGCGAAGCGTCTCAAATTGCCGATGGAGCGGGTCATCGTCACCGTTGACCGGCATGGCAATACCTCGTCGGGCTCGGTGCCGCTCGCGCTGGATGAAGCGGTGCGCTCTGGCAAGGTCAAACGCGGCCAGAACGTCTTGCTTGAGGCCTTTGGGGGCGGATTCACCTGGGCCTCTGCCTTGCTTCGCTACTGAACCGGAACCGGTTTCATGACTGCACTTGCCTTCCTATTCCCCGGCCAGGGCTCGCAGAGCCTTGGCATGCTGGCGTCGTTGTCCGAACAATATCCAGGTGTTCGCGAAACGTTTGACGAAGCCTCCGAGGGTGCCGGTACGGATCTTTGGGCGCTCTCGCAGGGCGGCCCAGAGGAAATGCTCAACCGCACCGAGTTTACCCAGCCGGCCTTGCTCGCCGCCGGAATTGCCGTTTGGCGGGTGTGGCAGGCGGTGAATGGCGCCAGCCCCACGCATTTGGCCGGGCACAGCCTTGGCGAGTACACCGCCCTGGTCGCGGCGGGGGTGATCAGCCTCGTCGATGCCGCGCATCTGGTGCGCATCCGCGGCCAGGCCATGCAGGCCGCCGCTCCGGCAGGTTTGGGTGCGATGGCCGCCGTGATCGGAGCCGAGGACGCCCTGGTCGAATCGATCTGCGCGGAAGTCTCGGGCGAGCATGTGGTTGTGCCGGCCAACTACAATTCACCGGGCCAGATCGTCATTGGCGGTCATCTCGTCGCGGTCGATGCGGCGCTGGCCAGGCTTGCCGAGGAAGGTGTGCGCAAGACGGTGAAACTGGCGGTCAGCGTTCCTTCGCATACGCCGTTGATGCGCGAGGCAGCCAACCGCCTTGCCGAAGCGATGAGCGCCTACCAATGGCAGGAGCCCCGGATCCCGGTCGTGCAGAACGTCGATGCCAGGGTTCACGCCTCGAGCACGGCAATCCGTGAGGCCCTGGTGCGGCAGCTCTACCTGCCGGTTCGTTGGACCGACTGCATGCGTGCGCTGATGGCGGCCGGCATCGATCGATGTGCCGAATGCGGGCCCGGCAAGGTGCTCAGTGGACTGGCCAGACGCATCGACAAGAGCCTCGACATGCGCCCGTTGGGTACGCCTGGCGAGCTCGATGCTGCCCGCGAAGCATGGGCCTGAGCCGGTTTCCCATCAGACCAAACAAGGAGTTTCGATGACTGCATCACTGGCAGGTGAAATCGCCCTGGTGACCGGCGCCAGCCGGGGAATCGGCGCCGCAATCGCCGAAGAACTGGCTGCGCGTGGCGCGACCGTCATTGGCACCGCGACCAGCGAAACTGGCGCGCAGGCAATCGGTGAGCGACTTGCCGCACGCGGTGGCGCGGGGCGTGTGCTCGATGTCGGCGATAGCATTGCAGTCGATACGATGCTTGCTTCGATTGCCGACGAGTTCGGTGCGATCACCATCCTGGTCAACAACGCCGGCATTACGCGCGACCAGTTGCTGCTGCGCATGAAAGACGAGGACTGGCAGGCGATCATCAATACCAATCTCAGTTCGGTTTTCCGCACTTCGAAGGCCGTATTGCGCGGCATGATGAAGGCACGCAAGGGACGCATCATCAGCATCGCCTCGGTAATCGGCTCGATCGGCAATGCCGGGCAGTCGAACTACGCGGCGGCCAAGGCCGGCATCATCGCGTTCTCGAAATCGATTGCCCGGGAAATCGGATCGCGCGGCATCACGGTCAATGTCGTCGCGCCTGGATTCATCGATACCGACATGACCCGCGCGCTGCCAGAAGAGCAGCGCAATGCCCTGCTCGGGCAGATCGCACTGCAACGCCTGGGCGAGCCGGCCGACATCGCCCACGCCGTCGCATTCCTGGCTTCGCCGGCCGCCGCCTACATCACCGGCGAGACACTGCACGTCAATGGTGGCATGTACATGGCCTGAGGGCGTCTGCAAGCAATCCCCAACCGGTCGGCATGATTTCAGTGACTTTGGAGCCAACAGTGAGGTTATGCCTGCCTGCTCGCCAGCGCTGGCGAGCGTCGGCACGTTGCACTACAATTCGCGGCGCTTTGCAGGCATGCTTGCCTGCCCGGCGGAGCCGAAAGCAGATCATTGCCATGGCCGCCCGCATTCCGCATCACCCAACAAGATCCCATCGGGAGACACAAGACTCATGAGTACTATCGAAGAACGCGTCAAGAAAATCGTCGTCGAGCAGTTGGGCGTAAAAGAAGATGAAGTAACGCCAAACGCTTCGTTTGTGGACGATCTGGGCGCCGATTCGCTCGACACCGTCGAGTTGGTAATGGCTCTCGAAGAGGAATTCGAGTGCGAAATTCCCGACGAAGATGCCGAGAAGATCACCACCGTGCAGCAGGCTGTCGACTACGTGAAGGCACACGTCAAATCCTGATGCTTCGCTGCGGACGCGTTCGCGCTCCGTGGCCCCCGGGTGCCTCCTGCGTCGTTTTCGCTGTGACGAGCACCCGGATCGACATCCAAGGTTTCATCAAGCTGCGCCCTCGAGGCGCAGCTTTCATTTTCGGAACAGGCAACACTACGCTGGCGTATGTTGCCGGCGGCGTTCCCCGCAAAACGGAAATTCGAACATGAGCAAGCGTCGCGTCGTCGTTACCGGCATGGGCATCGTCAGCCCGGTCGGCAATGATCTGGGCACCGCCTGGGACAACATCACCGCAGGTCGCAGCGGCGTTGGACCTCTGACCCATTTCGACGTGTCCGCGTTTACGACGCGCATCGCAGGCGAAGTCAGGGATTTCGACCCGACCGTCTGGATAGCCCCGAAAGACGTCAAGAAGATGGATTCCTTCATCCACTACGGCGTTGCCGCCGGCTTGATGGCGCTCAAGGATGCCGGACTCGAAATCACCGAAGCAAATGCAGAGCGCACGGGCATTCTGATTGGGTCGGGAATCGGCGGCATTGCCGGTATCGAAAAGACCACGCTGGCCTTGAATGAAGGCGGTCCGCGCAAGGTTTCGCCGTTCTATGTGCCCTCGACCATCATCAACATGGTTGCCGGCCATCTGTCGATCATCACCGGCAGCAAAGGCCCCAACTTCTCGGCGGTTTCGGCCTGTGCCACCTCGAATCACAGCATCGGCATGGCCATGCGCCTGATCCAGTATGGCGATGCCGACATCATGATTGCCGGCGGCGCCGAGTACGCCAGCGTGCCAACCGCCGTTGGCGGCTTCTGCACGATGAAGGCGATGTCAACGCGCAACGATGAACCTCAGAAGGCCAGCCGCCCATGGGATCGCGACCGTGACGGCTTCGTCCTTGGTGACGGTGCCGGCATCCTGATCCTTGAGGAATATGAAAGCGCCAAGGCGCGCGGCGCACGCATCTATTGTGAACTGGCGGGCAGTGGCGCCAGCAGCGATGCGTTCCACATGACCGCGCCCAGCGAGAATGGCGAAGGCCCGGCCCGCTGCATGGCGGCGGCGATGAAGGATGCCGGCGTCAACGCTGACCAGATCGAATACCTCAACGCGCATGGCACATCGACCCCACTTGGCGATCTTGCCGAAACGCTGGCACTCAAACGCGCCCTCGGCGACCACGCCTACAAGACCATGGTCAGTTCTACCAAGTCGATGACTGGCCATCTGCTCGGTGCCGCTGGTGGCGTCGAGGCGATATTCACCATTCTCGCCCTGCATCACGGCATCATCCCGCCGACCATCAACCTCGACAATCCGGGCGAGGGCTGCGACCTCGACTACGTGCCGAATGTTGCCCGCGAAAAAAAGATCTCGGTGGCCATTTCAAACGGGTTCGGGTTCGGCGGCACCAACGGTACCCTGGTATTCCGCAGTCTCTGAGTCCGGGCGACGTGCCACCTTCGGCACTGGCAACGCGCACCTTCGTCGGCAAATCCGATCTGCTGGCGCTGGCGGCGATGCGACCCGAGCGCTATCCGGGCCTGCTCGAAAGTGTCGCGCACGGTACCTTGTCGGCGCGCTTTGATGTACTCGCCGCGTTTCCGCAGCACTCTTTTCGCCTCGATGCGGATGGCCATGTGCGCGATGACGATGGGGTCGCCGTCGGCAAGAGGTTTCTCGATGTCCTCGACGAACGCTGGCGCGCGGCGCGCGATGACTCGGCCGATCGATCCGACCGGCTTCCGTTTCACGGCGGCTGGTTTCTCTATCTCGGCTATGAACTGGCCGGCGAGATCGAATCGCGCCTGCGCCTGCCGATGGCGAATGGCGGGTTGCCTGTAGCACTGGCACTGCGCTGTCCTGTCGCGGTCATTGTCGACCATATGGATCGCACGACCACGCTGATCGCCGAGCCCGGCTTTGAATCGATGCTGGCCATAGTCGAGGCGGATCTGGCCGCAGCCATCGACTGGCAGCCATCGCCCTTGACCGTGCAGGGCATCGAAGAGGATGACGCGGATCTGTTCGTCGAAGCCGTTGAAAGAACGCACAGTTACCTTGGTGCAGGTGACGTATTTCAGGTCAATCTGTCTCGGGAATGGCGGATCAGCTTGCCCATTGAATTGCCTGCCGCCGATATCTATGCGGCATTGCGTCTGGCGAACCCGGCGCCGTTTGCGGGTTTGCTGCAATGGCGAGACTGGGCCGTTGCCAGTTCGTCGCCCGAGCGCCTTGTCGAAGTCCGCGCTGACAGCGTGCAGACGCGCCCGATCGCCGGCACGCGTCCACGCATCGAAGGCGATGATGCGCGGGCCCGCATCAACGAACTGATCGCGCATCCAAAGGAAAGGGCCGAGCACGTCATGCTGATCGATCTTGAGCGCAACGATCTCGGCCGCGTCTGCATTCCGGGCAGCATTGTCGTCGATGAGCTGATGGGTGTGGAAAGTTATGCCCACGTGCACCATATCGTTTCCAATGTGCGGGGTCGGTTGCGTGCAGGGACGAC
This sequence comes from Lysobacterales bacterium, assembly GCA_016721015.1. GTDB lineage: Bacteria > Pseudomonadota > Gammaproteobacteria > Xanthomonadales > Rhodanobacteraceae > Dokdonella. The sequence continues at coordinate 131,340 of JADKJL010000003.1, read as the reverse complement.
ACCGGGTGAAGTCATCCGCGCGGTCTTTCCGGGCGGCACGATCACCGGCTGCCCGAAAGTCCGCTGCATGGAGATCATTGCCGAACTTGAGCACAGCGCACGCGGCGCCTACACCGGCGCGCTCGGATATCTCGACAACAATGGAAATCTCGATCTCAACATCCTGATTCGCAGTCTGACCATCGAGGGTGACCAGGTTCGTTTGCGCGCCGGGGCGGGCATCGTGATCGATTCGGAAGCGCAAGCCGAACTCGCTGAAACCCGGGCAAAGGCGCGGGGTTTGCTCCGCGCGTTCGGACTTGCCGGCTGAGATCGCCTTGCGCCGATAATCCTGGGCAATCCTGCTAACCTTCCGAGTCCGTCGACAGATCCCGATGTCCTTGCAACCCATTCATCGCCAATCCGGCCGTGTGCGCTGGTTCACCTTGCTGTTTCTCGTGCTGGTCGGCAGCGCGAGCGTTGTTGCCGGCCTTGCATGGAAGGACTATCGGCGCTTTGTCGACGCGCCGATGAATCTTCCCTCGGCGCGAACCATCGAGTTTTCGCGCGGCACTCCGTTCAAGGAGCTGGTGCGCCAACTGCGTCGCGAAGGCATCACAGATGGCTCTCCGTTCTATTGGAAACTGCTCTCGCGCGAATTGAAGGTCGCTTCACGCCTGCAGGCAGGCGAGTACGCATTGGACACGGGCCTGACTCCGCGCGGCCTGATCGAGCTGATGGCATCCGGCAAGGTCGTCCAGCACCCATTCACGATCGTCGATGGCTGGAGCTTCCGCCAACTGCGCCTGGCGCTTGCCCAGCAGCAGGGACTGCGACAGACCCTGCCGGGCAAGGACGAAACCACGATCGCGGTCGAACTCGGCCTCGGCGACAGCAAGCCGGAGGGCTGGTTTCTGCCTGAGACCTATGCCTGGATCAAGGGTGAAAGTGACCTCGATCTGCTCAAGCGCGCCAACGCGGCCATGAAGAAGGCCCTCGATCGCCTTTGGCCGCAGCGTGATTCCGCCGTGCCGCTGAAGAGCCCCTACGAAGCCCTGATCCTGGCCTCGATCATCGAAAAGGAAACGGGTATTGGCGAGGAGCGGGCGCAAATCGCCGGTGTATTCGCACGCCGATTGCAGATCGGCATTCGCCTGCAGACCGATCCGACCGTGGTCTACGGCCTCGGCGAGCAATACGACGGCAATATCCGCCGCCGCGATCTCGAAGCCGATACGCCTTACAACACCTATACCCGCGATGGCCTGCCACCCACCCCGATCGCCCTGCCGGGATTGCCCGCACTCGAAGCGGCTCTGCATCCAGCCGCTGGCAACGCCCTGTATTTCGTCGCTCTCGGTGATGGCAGCGGCCGCCATGAGTTTTCGGCAAGCCTGGCCGAGCACAATCGTGCCGTGGCGCGATTCCTGGTGAGGCGACGGAATCCATGAAAGGTTGCCTGGTTTCCCTTGAGGGTGGCGAAGGTGCTGGCAAGAGCACCGTCCTGTCCGGCTTGCGATCCCACATCGAGGCGCATGGGATTGTCCTGCATGTGACCCGGGAACCCGGCGGCACGATGCTTGGCGAGGCGATCCGGGCTCTGGTTCTCGACGGCTCGATGCGCGACGTCTGTGCCGAAAGCGAACTGTTGTTGATGTTCGCGGCGCGTGCGCAACTCGTGCGCGAACTGATCAAACCGGCGCTCGCCAAAGGCGAATGGGTGCTGAGCGACCGCTTCACCGATGCCAGCTTCGCTTATCAGGGCGGTGGGCGAGGGCAACCACAGGAGCGCATCGCCGAGCTCGAACGCTGGGCCGCGGACGGGCTGCGCCCGGACCTGACCTTGCTGCTCGATGTGCCCGTGGAGATCGGTCGGGCCAGGGCCGAAAGACGCGGCAGTCCGGATCGTATTGAAAGCGAGAAATCGGACTTCTTCGATCGCGTGCGTGCCAGCTATCGCGAGCGTGCCGGGCACGAGCCCGATCGATTCCGCATCATCGATTCAAGCCGTGAAATCGACGAGGTCCGTGCCGCCGCATGTGCGTTTGTCGATCAGTTCCTCGCTGCTCGGAGATCCGCCAAGTGAACCTGGCCCCATGGCTGCTGGAAACATGGCATTCGCTGAGCGAGCGCCTGTCAACGAGTCGCCTGCCACACGCACTCCTGCTTTGTGGTCCGGCCGGACTCGGCAAACGTGTGCTGGCCGACGCGCTGGCCGCGGCCGCCTTGTGCGAGAGCCGCCGGGCTGATGGTTTCGCCTGCGCCGAGTGCCGAGCCTGCCTGTTGCTCGCCGCGGGCACGCATCCCGATCGGATGTATTTGAGCTTCGAGATGCGTGATGATGGCAAGACCCCGCGCACCGAGATTGTGATCGAACAGATTCGCACCCTGTCCGAGAAGCTTTCGCTGTCCAGCCAGTTTGGCGGCATGCAAGTCGTGATCATCGATCCGGCCGATCGCATGAACCCGAGCGCGGCCAATGCCCTGTTGAAGACTCTGGAAGAGCCCTCCGGAAGCACCGTCATGATCCTCGTCAGCGACCAGCCATCGCGACTTCCGGCAACGATTCGAAGTCGTTGCCAGCGCATCCAGATCAATCCGCCCAGCCACGCCCAGGCGCTCGAATGGATACTTGGCCGGGGCATCTCCGCCAGCGACGCCGAGCTTGCCCTGGTCGCCATGCTCGACAATCCGGGGCGTGCGCTCGAGGCGCTCGGTGATGACAGCCTGAAACTGCGCAGCGAATGCTCGCGCGATTTGCTGGCTTTGCGCAGCCATCGCGGCAATGCGCTCGGCATCGCCGAAGCCTGGGCGGCGGATCGACCTGCCGAACGCCTCTGGCATGCCGCCGTACTCGTTCGCGACGAGGCCGCACAGCTCGCGCGTGGAAAGCGCGGCACGCTTGGCTTGACCGGGGCGCATGAAATCCCGAAGCTAGCGGGGTGGTTCGCCGCCGTCAATCGCGCGCGCGAACTGCTTGCCACCCCGGTTCGTGGCGAATTGGTCGTCCTCGACTTGTTGCACGCATGGCAGACGCCACGGAGTTCATGAAATGTCGACACCCGCCATCGGAGGTATGCCGAGACAGGGAATCCTGTCCCTGGCGATCAAGGACAAGGGCGCGCTGTTCAATGCCTACATGCCCTTCGTCAAGGGCGGCGGCCTGTTCGTGCCGACCAGCAAGCGCTACAACCCGGGCGACGAGGTCTTCATCCTGCTTTCGCTGATGGACGAGAAGGATCGTCTGCCCGTCGCCGGCAAGGTGGTCTGGATAACGCCTCCCGGTGCGCAAGGCAACCGCACCGCCGGCATCGGCGTGCAATTCAATGAATCCAGCGATGGCGATGCTGCGCGCACGAAGATCGAATCGATGCTTGCCGGCATCCTTGGTCAGGAACGCCCGACGCATACGATGTGATGCGCATTCTCGTCCTCGGCGCGGGTGCTACGGGCGGTTATTTTGGCGCGCGTCTGATCGAATCCGGTGCCAAGGTCGATTTCCTGGTCAGGCCCGCGCGTGCGGCGCAACTGGCGCGTTCCGGACTCTGTCTGCGGACATCGTCGGGCGATCTGCAGTTCGGGATCAAGGCGCTCGAGCAGTTGCCGGATTCGTATGCAACCGATCTGGTCATCCTTTCCTGCAAGTCCTACGACCTCGAATCGGCAACCCGGGCTATCGTCCCGGCCATGGCGAATGGCGCGCGCCTGCTGCCCCTGCTCAATGGCTTGCGTCATCTGGAATCGCTCGATCGCGAGTTTGGAGCGGACAACGTGCTTGGCGGCCTCTGTCATATCTCGGTAAACCTCGAAACCGATGGCTCGATCCGGCAGATCGGCGGCACCAGCCGGCTGTCTTTCGGTGCACGGCCGGGTCAACCCGAAATTCCCCAGCGCCTCGTCGACGGCTTGCTTGCCATGCGTGTTGAAACCGTCCACAGCGCCGATATCGTCGCGGCGATGTGGAACAAGTTCACCCTGCTGTCGGCATTGGCAGGAATCACCTGCCTGATGCGGGCCAGCATCGGCGAGATTGTCGCTGTTGCCGAAGGTGCCGATCTGGCCCGCTGGCTTTATCTGGAATGTGCTGAAGTCGCCCGCCGCAGTGGTTTCGCACCCGGCGACGACGAGGTCGCACAGGCATTGCGCATCCTGACCAGCGAGCATTCGCCGCTCAAGGCGTCGATGCTGCGGGACGTCGAGCGCGGCAAGCGCACCGAAGTCGAGCACGTGCTCGGCGACATGCTCGCACGTTCGCACACCCTCGGTGTGGATGCGCCCCTGCTCAGCGCCGCTTGCGCCCACTTGCGCATCCACGAGGCTGCCTTGTTGCGCTGAACCGAGTGCCCGGCTCAGGGCACCTTGACCAGTTTGCCCTTCAATGCGGTGCTGTCCCAACCGTCGCGTGGCGCGAAACGGGCACCATAGCGCGCTTCGAGCGACTTAAGGCGTTGCATGAGGATTTCGGCGCCAGTGTCGCGGATGTGCTGGATCGGACCTCCGCGGAACGGCGCGAATCCGGTTCCGAAAATAACGCCGGCATCACAAAGATCGGCATCATCGACAACCCCGTCGTGCAGGCAGGCAACCGATTCGTTGAGCATCGGCAGGATCATGCGATCCTCGACGTCGCTCGCGACCGAATATTTTGGATCAACCTCGGGCTTGATCGGCTTGCCGTTCTCCCATCGATAGAAACCTTCACCATCCTTCTTGCCACGCTTGCCGGAGGCGAGCAGCGATTCCATGCCCTTGGGAATTTCCAGGTTGAGGAATTCCGACAATTCCTTGCCGACCGAGGCGGCCACATCGAGACCGACCGTGTCGGCCAGTTCGATCGGTCCCATCGGCATGCCGAACTTCCTTGCCACCTTGTCGAGTACTGGCCCCGGCACGCCTTCGCCGTACATGCGCACAGCCTCCAGCATGTAGGGCATCAGGATGCGATTGACCAGAAAGCCCGGCGTGCCCTTGACCGGCACGGGCAGCTTGTCGATCGCCTTGCAGAAGGCCAATGCACGTTTTTCGATGGCGGGATCAAGCTGATCATGGCGAACGATCTCGACCAGGGGCATCAGCGCGACCGGGTTGAAATAGTGCAGGCCGAGGAAGCGGGCAGGTTGGGCGACCGCCACGCGCAACTCATCGAGGGGAATGCTCGAAGTGTTCGACGCCAACAGGGCATCCGCCTTCATGTCCGGTTCGGCCTTCTTGTAGAGCGCCTCCTTGGCCTCGGCATTCTCGTAAATCGCCTCGATGACCAAATCGGCGGTGGCCACGCCCTTGCCCTCGACATCCGGGTTGAGCCGCGCCAGCGCCGGCTTGATCCGTTCTTCTGTTTTCAGGCGTTTTTCGAACAATTCGCGTGCACGAACCATCGCCGGATCGATGTATTTCTGTTCGCGATCCTGCAAGGTCACGTTGAAACCGCTCAATGCCGCCCAAGCCGCGATGTCGCCACCCATGACGCCGGCGCCAATCACATGAACGTTCTTGATGCCATGTTCGATACCGCCGCCGAGGCCCTTGAGCCGCTCCTGCAGGAAAAAGACCCGGATCAGGTTGCGTGCGGTCGAGGTTTCGGCAAGTTTTGCGACAGCGCGTGCTTCATTCCTCAGCCGTTGCGAAAGACTGCCGCCGCGTCGCCACGTCTCGATCAGGGCGAATGGCGCCGGATAGTGCTCTGGCCGCGCCTTGGCCGCAGTCTGCTTGCGCACGATCGGAGCAAGAATCTGGCGCACCGGCCAGGTGTTTGTGACCCAAGCCAGGAAACGCTGCTGGGCGGAGCGCGCGGGTGGCTTGCGAACTATCTCGCGCGCGCGTTCGACCAGCATCTCCGGTGAGGTGACCGCATCGACCAATCCGATCGAACGCGCATAGTCGGCGGATGCCGAGCGACCACCGAGCATGAACTCCAGCGCTTTTGGCGCTCCGATCAGGTAGGGCAGGCGGGCACTGCCTCCCCAGCCCGGAAAGATTCCAAGCTTGACCTCGGGCAACCCGATCTTCGTCGACGCATCCCGACTGGCAACCCGAAACCTGCAAGCGAGCGCCAGCTCGGTGCCGCCACCCATGCAATGGCCATGGATGGCTGCCACGGTCGTGCAGCGCAGCCGGGCCAGACCTTGCAGAACCCGTTGCCCATAGCTGATCGCATCGAGCACCGCGCCCGATTCGGCATAACCCTCGAATTCGCTGATATCGGCACCGGCAATGAAGCCGGCCGGCTTTCCGGAGCGGATGATCAGTCCCTTTGGCGGCTCGAAAGAGAGGCGCTCGACGATTTCGTTGAGCTCGTCGAGAACTTCACGGGCAAACGTGTTGACCGAGCTGCCGGCCCTGTCAAAGGTCAGGACAACAATGCCATCGGCATCCTGCTCGCTGCTCCAGTGCTTGAAACGGAGTCCTTCAAACATGGCGGTTCCTTGAACAAGGCGGACAGCTATGATCCGGGCAAGCCGCGGCTCTGGTCAATGCATGCGGTTCGGTCTACTGTTGCCGGAACGCCGGGTGGGGCACCTTATCAACGTGATTCAAGATGCGATGGACGTGATCGTCACGCCGAAGCTGCTCGAACAGATTCTCGATTCCGAGAGCAATCTGATTGGCATCGAGTCGGCGCATATCGAGGATACGCTGGAGCAATTCAGGCAACTGGCTTTGCGCAGTGGCCAATCTGTCTATCTATGGGATCCGGAGAACGGCATCGCCGCGCTGCGCCAGAGCGAATTGCGCGTACCTGGTTCAAAGCGCTTCAATGATGCCCTGCGCTTCATCCTGCAGAGCATGCAGTTCGGTATCTACCTGCTGATCGGTTTCGAGGATCAGATCAAGCCGCCGAACACCTCGCTGCTGCGGCGCTTCGCCCGCATTCGCAGCGCCAATCAGCGCAAGATCGTGTTTCTCTCGGCCAAACTGGAACTCGGCGAAGAGATCGACGGTCTGGTCGAGCGCCTGCAGACCGGCGCAAGATCGAGCGCCCCGCCGCGGCTTCGCGATGGCCGCTGGGTGCGATAAGCCCATGCTGACCGAGAAATCCAATGGCGCGGTATTGATTGTTGCGACGAATCGCGACGATCGTCGCTTCCTGTTCGAAGCGCTCGACAGTCAGGAATTCGAAGCCATCTACACGGCCAAGGATATTGGCCAGGCGCGCACATTCCTGGCCCAGGAACCGCATATCGACCTGGTTCTGCTGGAATTTCTTGGCAGCAATGCCGATGCAATCGCGTTCTGTCACGAACTGCACCAGCAGCGTCGCCAGGATCCGATCCCGGTCATTGGCATCTTTGCCGGCTCGCCGGATGTTCAGTTTGGGCCAACCCCGGCGTTGCCGGTGGGCGTGGTCGACTGGATTTCCAGTCCAGTCAATCCCGTGCAGGCTTTGCAGAAGATCAACGCGCAATTGAACGGCACCCAGCAACCGGACAGCATCGAAGTCGTTGAATCAACCCAGTTGAACCATGGCCTGGCTTTCGAGTTCGCCATCGACGAGCTGGCGGTGGTCGACCTCCACAGCGGTCGGATCCTCGATATCAATCCGGGATTCATCCGGCGCAGCGGCTTCTCTCGCTCGCAGTCGATCGGCAGCAGGATCGAGACTCTCGATGCCGCACTTTCACCCGAACAACGCACGGAAATGAATCTCAAGCTCGCCCAGGAAGGAGGCGTACGTTTCCGCGCCAACAAGCCCTGCGCTGACTCCACCACCTACCCTGTCGATATCCATGTGCGGATAGTCGAACAGGAAGGGCAGAGACTGGGTTTGTACACGTTTCGCGAGGTGGGCGACCTCGGCCGCTACGAGCAAGCCATGGAGGTCATTTCCGGACTGGCCCAGGCAGGCGGGGGCGAGGAAGGCATCACCGCAGCCATTCGCAGCCTGATCGAATGGCTGTCACTGGATTTCGTCGAACTGGTTTCACTGCGGCTGGAGCAGGACAGCGAAATTCAGCCACTGCACATCTACCATCGCTTCAGCCCGGATGACGAAACGCCCGATCCACTGCGCCAACCGACGCTCAAGCAGGTTCTCGATGGCGATGAGGTGGTTGTGCTGTCGGACGCGTGCCGGGCGAATGCAAACGACGAGTTCGCTGTCGAGCGCGGCTTCGAATGCTTGATCGGCCTGCCCTTGTGCGACGAACGCAAGGTCGTTCTCGGAGCGCTGATTGTCGCGCGTCGCCGCCCGCTGCTGCATGCCTCGCCGACCATCGAGGGACTGCGCATCGTCGCCCATCGGCTGGCCCTCGAGCTCGAGCTGCGCAGAGCGCGTGAACAGGGCAGGGTGCGTGGACTGCAGGATGCACTGACCGGATTGCCCAATCGCTTGCTGTTCAATGATCGTCTCGAATCAGTGATCCAGGAGGCCCATCGCACTGGCGAAATGTTCGCGGTTCTGTTTGTCGATCTTGATCGATTCAAGAACATCAATGATTCGCTTGGACATGGCATCGGCGATCACGTTCTCATTGCCGTGGCCAGACGCTTGCGCTTGTGTGTACGCGCATCGGATTCAGTGGCGCGTTATGCCGGCGATGAATTCACGATGATCCTGCGCCATATCGTGCAGCGCGATGACGTCATGCGCATCGCCGAAAAGATAGTTCGCGTCATGGAGGCGCCGCTGACCCTGCCGGATGGGCTCGAACTCCAGATCACCGCCAGTCTCGGCCTCAGCTTCTACCCGGATGATGCGACCGTCGCGGACAAGCTGCTCAAGCATGCGGATGTCGCGATGTACACCGCAAAGGGCATGGGCAGGAACAATTTCCAGGCCTACGTGGCGGTACCCGAGGAGTCCCACCAGCAGCGCCTCGCGCTCGAGGCCAAGTTGCGCCAGGCTGAGCGCAATGGGGAGCTTCGCGTTTTCTACCAACCCCAGGTCGACACCGCGACAGAGGACATCGTCGGCATGGAGGCCCTGATCCGTTGGGAACATCCCGAGCTGGGCATGATCAGCCCGGGTTTCTTCATTCCGCTGGCCGAGGAAACCGGACTGATCATCCCGATCGGCGAATGGATCCTTCGCGCGGCCTGCATCGATGCGCGACGCTGGCAATCGCGTTTTTCGCTTCCGTTGCGCATCAGCGTGAATCTGTCACCCTTGCAGTTGCGCCAGCCGGGCTTTGTCAATCTGGTTGCCTCGATCATCGAGGAAACCGGTGTGCCCGCCAACCTGCTCGATCTGGAAGTGACCGAAAGTATCAGTGTGAAATCGATTCCCAACCTTCTGGAAACGCTGCAATCGCTGCGTGATCTTGGCTGCCAGATCTCGATCGATGACTTTGGCACCGGTCAGTCCTCGCTCGACTACATCAAGCGGTTCCCGGCCGACCGGATCAAGATCGACCAGTCGTTTGTCCGTAACATCGGACTCGATCCCGACGACGAAGCCATCGTCGAGGCCACGATTGGCATGGCCCACAACCTCAACAGGGCAGTTGTCGCCGAGGGCGTCGAGATCGAGGCCCATCTCGATTTTCTGCGCAAACTCGGTTGCGAAGTGCTGCAGGGGTATCTTTTCTGTCGCCCATTGCCGGCCGCGAGCTTCGAGAGTCTGTTGAGCGAACGCGAACGCCTGTATCAGGAACTGCAGACCTCCTCGCAACGAGGTTGAGCAAATAGCGCCAGGCGCAAGCTCGAACGCGCTCCGATTGATACAATCGTCGGCACAAATCCGCATATTGACCGGGAAGCGCGGTCGGCGAGCGCTTCCCCATTGAAACTATTTCCCGCCGATCGGGTCACAGGCTGCATGCCTCGACCCTATCGCCGGCAAGGAGACCTGCCCGCATGGGCGAGAGCGAACTGGATCAGGCGCTGGTTGAGCGCGTCAAGAATGGAGACAAACGCGCTTTCGATCTTCTGGTTCGCAAGTACCAGCACAAGATCATCAGCGTGGTGACCCGCTATGTCTCGGATTGGAGTGAGGCACAGGACGTCACCCAAGAGGCATTCATCCGCGCTTATCGGGCGATTGGCGCTTTTCGCGGCGACAGCGCGTTCTATACGTGGATCTACAAGATTGCGATCAATACGGCGAAGAATTACCTGGTATCGAGAGGACGTCGTCCGCCGATCGGCGATATCGCCATCGAGGATGCCGTTCAATTGGACGGAGCTTCCCAGTTGCGCGACCGCGCCACACCCGAGCGCGAATTGATGCGTCAGGAAATTGAACAAACCGTATTCGGCGCGGTCGAAGGTTTGCCTGAAGAGCTGCGTACCGCGATTACCCTGCGGGAAGTCGATGGTCTGAGCTATGAGGAAATTGCGGAAGCCATGAATTGTCCGATTGGTACGGTGCGTTCCCGGATATTCCGCGCCCGGGAAGCGATTGATGAACGGCTTCGGCCGCTACTGTCTGCAGACGAGGATTGACCCGCATGAGCCAGCAAATCCGAGAGCAGTTGTCCACCCTGATGGATGGCGAGTTGCCGCGAGATGAAACCCTGTTTCTGCTGCGCAGCCTGAATAGTCATGGTGAGCTTGCGCAAAGCTGGTCGAACTTTCACGTGACTCGTCAGGTTCTACGGCGTCAGGATGTGTTCGTGCTACCGGCCGACTTTTCGAATCGAATTCTGCTCAAGCTGGACGCGGAGTCCGTGCATGTAGTGCACTCGGGACGCTGGCTGCGCTGGGCCGGCGGTGGCGCCATCGCCGCCTCGGTGGCAGTCGTTGCCCTTGTTTTCAGTGGGCCACGTGGCGGTCAAGGCGATGTTTCCGGCGAGCCGCTGGCGACTTCGGTCAGTTCCATCCAGCAGCCCGCGATGGTGGCGACTCCTCGACCGGGTGAATTTCGCGCTCCGCTGAATTCCCCCGCGCTCGACGTCCAGCCTGCTTCGGTCAGCACGCAAGGCTTTGCGACTCCGTCGGCACCAATCGACCCACGCCTGCAGTCGTATCTGATACGCCACTACGACGCTGCGGCGGGCAATGGTCAAGCTGCGATGCCGCCTTACATCCTGCTCGTTGTGCCGCCACAACAACCGTCGGCGAGGAATGCCAAAGAAGGAACCGTCGAGCAACGCTGAGGCCCGATGCAAAAACATTCCGAGGTATTTGTCCGCGGCCGACTGACCGCCGGTGGTTCTGCGAGCAATGGCTTGATTATTGCGCTCGGTGTGCTGGTTTCATTCAGCGTCGCTGCACAGGTGCCTCAGGGTGGCGAATTGCTGACCCGGATGGCCTCTTCGGTTCGAGAGCTCGACTATCAGGGCTCATTTGTCTACCAGCACGCCGGACGCATCGACACTTTGCGCGTCTACCATGCCGGCGGTGCGCGCGAGCAGGAACGCCTGATCAGCCTGAATGGTCCACGCAGCGAAGTCATCCGCAACGGAACCAATGTCACCTGCATCCAGGCGGACAATTCCGCGATCGTTTACGCCAGTACATCGGGACGCGGTCTGTTGCCGCTGGTGCCAGCCGCGGCAACGGCAGGGATTGATGATCACTACGTGATCCGAATGGATGGCGAAGATCGGGTTGCCGGTTATGCGGCCGACGTTGTGGAAGTGCTGCCGCGTGACGCATTTCGCTACGGCTACCGGCTCTGGCTTGAAAAGGGCACACGACTGCTGTTGCGCTCCATCGTCACCGACCACGACAACAAGTCGGTGGAACAATTCATGTTTGTCTCTCTCGAGATCGGCAAGACGCCTGCAGATACCGATCTGGTTCCACGCGAACGGGAGCTGCTGACGACAACCGCTGCACCGGCTGACGAAATCAATCTGCGCGGCCCACCTGCCTGGAAAGTACTCAACGCGCCAGCCGGCTTCACGCTGCGCTCCGCCCGCCAATCAACAAAGGCAGTTTCAGGCGCTCAGCACCTCGTCTACTCGGATGGGCTTGCCAGCGTTTCAGTCTATGTCGAACCGATGCAACCGGGTATCGACCTGCCGGTTGCACTGGCAAGCCGAGGCACACTCAATATCTATAGTTTTAGCAACAACTCATGGCGATTCACGGTGCTCGGCGATGTGCCGGCGGCGACAGTGACCGCCATTGCCGAGTCACTCGAGCCTGACACGACGGTCGCGTCACCCCCATTGCCGTCTCGTTGACAAGCTTTCGGCAACGGGAACTTTGTCGACACGAAATGCTCAAATCGGCGTCGGATACTTCTGCGTGAGTCCACTCCCGCGAATCCACTCCTTCAACTCCATTCGAGGAACCAGACCCATGATCCACCTGTCGGACAAACGATTCTCGCTGACGCTTTCGACAATCTGGATGGCATTGTTTCTGATCGCGGGAGACGCGCCCGCGGCTGAATTGCCTGACTTCACAGCCCTGGTTGAGAAGAACGCGCCGGCGATCGTGAACGTGCGCGCGAGCACGACGCCGAAGACGAATCCGCAAGCGCAGATGCCCGGAAATGATCAGCAGGAGGAGATCCCCGAGATCTTTCGCCGCTTCTTTGGCCCGATTCCGCGCGGACAGCAACCCGGCGGCGAGCGCCAGTCGGCAGGCTCTGGATTCATCGTTTCCGCAGATGGCTATATTCTCACCAACAATCATGTTGTCGATGGCGCGGATCAGGTGACCGTGCGTCTGTCGGATCGACGCGAACTCGATGCCAAGGTCATTGGTACCGACGAGCAAACCGATATCGCCCTGCTCAAGATCGAGGCGAACAATCTTCCAGTGGTCAGCATCGGCGATTCGACCCAACTCAAGCCTGGGCAATGGGTGGTTGCCGTCGGCTCTCCGTTTGGCATGGATCACACGGTCACCCATGGAATCGTCAGCGCGGTCGGACGCGGTTACGACCGCAGCCAGCAGTATGTTCCATTCATCCAGACCGACGTTCCGATCAATCCGGGCAATTCCGGAGGTCCGTTGTTCAATCTTGCTGGCCAGGTAGTTGGCATCAATTCGCAGATCTTCTCCAATACCGGCGGGTACATGGGCGTTTCCTTTGCGATACCGATTTCGGTCGCAATGAACACGATGAGCCAGTTGAAGGAGAAGGGCCACGTTTCGCGCGGCATGATCGGGGTGCAGATCCAGAACGTCGATCGCGATTCGGCCAAGGCGCTGGGACTGCCTCGCAGCGGTGGTGCGTTGGTCAACAGCGTGTCCGCCGACAGCGCAGCTGAAAAAGCCGGGGTCAAGGTGGGTGATGTGATTCTCGCCTTCGATGGCAGTGAGGTGGTCAGTTCGTCGGATCTGCCCCCCTTGGTCGGTCTGACTCCTCCGGGAACCAAGGCAAAACTGACCGTGTTCCGTAATGGCAAGACCATTGAAATGCCGATAGTCGTCAGTGAGTTGCCGCAGGATCCGCTGGTGAAGGCGGCAGGCGGTTCCAAGGCGACGCCAAGCAACAGGCTCGGCCTCGTGGTCGAGGATCTGACTGCTGAGCAGCGCCAGCAACTGGGATTGAAGGAAGAGGGGGTGGTGATCACCCGTGTCGATGGAATGGCGGCGCGGCGCGCAGCACTTCAGCCTGGCGATATTGTTCTGATGGTTGGGCGCAAATCGGTGACGTCGGCGAGTGATTTCAGCGCCAGCGCGAAGCAGCTCAAGAGCGGCGACTCGGTGATGCTGCTGATTCGTCGCAACGATGTGACTTCATTTGTCGCGATCGAAGTGCCGAATGGCGAAGTGAACTGACTTCACCCTCGGCATGAATGGATGCAGCGCTGCGGAATCCTGCATGGATTTGGCAGCGCTGCCCGAGTGTCCGAGGACAAATGCTGCATTGCAGCCAAGATTCCCGCTTTCTGCGATAATCGCCGCCTTTGTGCCAACCGCGGGTTGGTGCGCAACGGCAAACCTTGATGGATCATATTCGAAATTTCTCGATCATCGCCCATGTCGACCATGGCAAATCGACCTTGGCCGATCGCATCATCCAGATTTGCGGAGGACTGCAGGAGCGGGAAATGTCGGCCCAGGTGCTCGATTCGAATCCGATCGAGCGCGAACGCGGCATCACCATCAAGGCACAAAGCGTTTCGCTGCCGTATACAGCGCGCAATGGCCAGACCTACCAACTCAATTTCATCGACACGCCAGGACATGTCGACTTCTCGTATGAGGTCAGCCGTTCGCTGGCGGCGTGCGAAGGTGCCTTGCTCGTAGTTGACGCAGCCCAGGGCGTCGAAGCCCAGTCGGTCGCCAACTGCTACACGGCGGTGGAACAAGGCCTGACCGTCGTGCCGGTGCTGAACAAGATCGATCTGCCAACCGCCGATATCGAACGCGCGAAAGAGGAGATCGAAGCGGTCATCGGCATCGACGCCGAAGACGCGATTGCCATCAGCGCCAAGACCGGTCTCAACGTCATCGACGTCCTTGAGGCCATCGTCGAGCGGATTCCGCCGCCAAAGCCTCGCGACACCGACAAGTTGCAGGCCTTGATCATCGACTCGTGGTTCGACAACTACCTCGGTGTAGTTTCCCTGGTTCGGGTCATGCAGGGCGAGATCAAGCCAAAGGACAAGCTGCTGGTGATGTCGACCGGACGCTGGCACGAGGTCGATCAGGTTGGCGTGTTCACGCCAAAACGCCTGGTCAAGAGCAAGCTTGGCGGCGGCGAAGTGGGCTGGGTGACGGCTTCAATCAAGGAGGTTCATGGCGCACCGGTTGGCGACACGCTGACCCTGAATTCAGATCCGGCGCCGAGTCCGCTTCCGGGTTTCAAGAAAATTCAGCCGCGTGTCTTTTCGGGACTGTTTCCGGTCAATGCCGAGGATTTTCCTTCGCTGCGCGAGGCACTCGACAAACTCAAGCTCAATGATGCCGCCTTGCATTTCGAACCGGAGAGCTCCGAGGCCATGGGGTTCGGCTTCCGCTGCGGGTTCCTCGGCCTGCTGCACATGGATATCATCCAGGAGCGCCTCGAGCGCGAGTACGACCTCGATCTGATTGGCACCGCGCCGACCGTAATCTACGAGGTTCTGCAGACCGATGGATCCATCCTCAGCCTGGACAACCCGGCCAAGTTGCCGCCCAGCCAGAATATCCAGGAGGTTCGTGAGCCGATCATCGTCGCCAATATCCTCACGCCTCCCGATTACGTCGGCAACGTCATCAAACTCTGCGAGGAGAAACGGGGCGTGCAGCGCTCGATCAACTACATGGCCAATCAGGTCCAGATCAGTTACGAGTTGCCGCTGGCCGAAGTCGTTCTCGACTTTTTCGATCGATTGAAATCGGTATCGCGCGGTTACGCGTCGATGGACTACTATTTCGAGCGTTTCCAGGTCGCGCCGTTGGTTCGCCTGGACATACTGATCAATGGTGAAAGGGTGGACGCGCTGAGTCTCATCCTGCACCGCTCGGTCGCTGATCGTCGGGGTCGCGAGCTGGTCGAGCGCATGAAGGATCTGATCCCACGACAGCAGTTCGACGTCGCGATCCAGGGTGCGATTGGCGCGCAGATCATTTCGCGCTCGACGGTCAAGGCCTTGCGCAAGAACGTCCTTGCCAAGTGCTATGGCGGCGATGTCTCGCGCAAGCGCAAGCTTCTGGAGAAGCAGAAGGAAGGCAAGAAGCGCATGAAGCAGGTCGGGCGGGTCGATATTCCACAGGAGGCATTCCTTGCCATCCTGCAATCGGACAACAAGTAGACGGGAGCGCGCAACGCGGGCTCGCTGCAGAGGATTTTGAATGAATTTTGATCTGGCATTGGTGTTGGTGATTCTGACCGCCCTGAGCGGGGTGATCTGGCTGATCGACAAGCTGGCCTTCGCTCCGGCCCGCGCCAGACGTGCGGGCACCATCGATGAAATCGCCGCGCTTTCCGATGCCGAGCGCAAGGCTCGAATCCTGGAAGCCATGCGCGAGCCGGTGCTTACCGAATATGCGCGCTCATTCTTCCCGGTCTTGCTGTTGATCCTGTTGTTCCGCTCCTTCATCGCCGAGCCGTTCAAGATCCCTTCCGGTTCGATGATGCCGACCTTGCTGGTCGGCGATTTCATCCTGGTCAACAAGTTCGCCTACGGACTTCGCCTGCCGGTCCTGAACACGCGCTTCCTCGAACTCGGGGAGCCGAAGCGTGGCGATGTCGTGGTGTTCCGCTATCCCGGATACCAATGTGAGCGCAACGGCAAACCCGTGCGCAGCGGAAATCCGTGTTATGAGCCACAGATAGCAGTACCGAAACAGGATTACATCAAGCGCGTCGTCGGTCTTCCGGGTGACGAGATCACCTATCGAAACAAGCTGATCTATGTCAATGGCGTCGAGATACCACAAACCTATGTCGGGCCCTATATCGGCCCATCCGAATCGGGGCGCAACATGGCCGATGCCCAGGTCAAGGACGAAATGCTGGCGGAAACCAGCCACCGCATGATGACCATGCCGCAGAATTCAGGTCGCGAAGGAACCTGGACGGTTCCCGAGACAAGTTACTTCGTCATGGGTGACAATCGCGACAGCAGCGCGGATAGTCGCTATTGGGGATTCGTGCCCGAGAATGCCCTGGTCGGTCGTGCCATCCTGATCTGGATGAACTGGGACGACAGCATCGACTATCGGCGTATCGGTACCATCATCAAATAAGCGGAGGGTGAGTCATGTTGGGACGAAAGCGCGCCAGTGGTATTACCTTGATCGGATTCCTGATGTTGTTGTGTGTTATCGGTTTTTTCGGCTATTTGGCGATGCGACTTGTTCCGATGTATGTGGAATACATGGGGGTGGTCAAAGCGATGGAGCAGGTTAAAGCCGAACCGAATGCAGCCAATATGGACCCTGCGCAAGTGAGAAGTTTGTTAATGCTTAAATTTGATACCCAGTATGTGGACGATAACGCAATCCCGCCGCAAGCCATTCGAGTTGTCCGTCAAGGAAATTCCTCAACACTCAGCATAACCTATGAGCGAAGAGTTCCCTTTGTCTACAATCTCGAACTGGTGGGAACGTTTGAAAAATCTGTAAGCCTATCCGCAACCAATGGGCTCTAAGGCGGACGCTCTCGGCCACTCATTTTCCGATTCGCAGCTCCTCGAGCAGGCACTCACTCATCGGAGTGCCGGTCGATGCAACAATGAACGGCTTGAGTTTCTCGGCGATGCGTTGCTCAATCTGATTGTCGCCGAGTTTGTTTTTGAGCAGTATCCGCGCGCCAGCGAGGGAGACATGACGCGTGCGCGTGCTTCATTGGTCAATGGGGCTGCACTCGCCGAACTGGCGCGTGAGGCTCAGATCGGCGAGCAACTCGTGCTCGGCCCTGGCGAACTCAAGACCGGCGGCTTTCGTCGCGAATCAATCCTCGCTGATACCTTCGAGGCCCTGGTCGCGGCGGTCTATCTCGATGCGGGTTGGGAACGCTGCAGGACTCTTGTTCGCAGCCTGTTCTACGAGCGTGTGATGGCCGTGGAAGGCAAAGTTGCCAAGGATCCGAAGACCCTGTTGCAGGAGCTGCTGCAAGCGAACTCGCTGCCATTGCCCGAATATCAACTGACTGCGAGCCATGGCGATGATCATGACAAGGTGTTTGAAGTCGATTGCCGTGTCGAGGCCCTCGCATTGACCGCCAATGGACATGGATCGAGCCGACGATCGGCCGAGCAGGCTGCCGCTTTGGCACTGCTGGATCAAGCACAAGCCGCCATGGCCATCAGAAAAAAGGGTCGAAAGGCATGAATGAACCGTCACCAGCTGTCCACCGTTTCGGCCAGGTCGCCATCGTAGGCCGCCCGAACGTCGGCAAGTCGACCTTGCTCAACACGCTGATCGGCTCGGATCTCAGCATCGTTTCGCCGAAGCCGCAGACCACCCGGCACCGAATTCTGGGCATAGCCACGCATGCGCATGCGCAAATCGCCTTTCTCGACACGCCCGGCCTGCATCTGGGCGGCAAGCGGGCGATGAACCGTCAGCTCAATCGGGTCGCTCGTCAGGTTCCCGATGAAGCGGATGTGATCGTCCATGTCATTGCCGCATCCCGCTGGACCGACGAGGACGAACAGGTCTGGAAGGTCATTTCGCAACACGAGGTGCCACGCTTGCTGGTCGTCAACAAGATCGATCTGGTCAAGGACAAGGCTGATCTGCTGCCGTTCGTGGCAACACTCAGCGAGACTCGTCATTACGATGGCATCCACTATCTTCGCGCCACCCACAGCAAGGGTCTGAAGCCTTTTCTCAATGATCTGATCAAGTTTCTGCCCGAGGCGCCGCCACAATACGGCGAGGATGAATTGACCGATCGCAGCGAGCGCTTCCTTGCCGCCGAGATGATTCGCGAGCAACTCATGTTGCGCTTGTCCGAGGAGCTTCCCTATGCGACGACCGTCGAGATCGAGCACTTTGAGCAGGTCGGCAATCTTGCCAGGATATCCGCTGCCATCTGGGTTGAACGCGAAGGTCAAAAGGCCATCGTGATTGGGGCTTCCGGTGCCGGCTTGAAGGCAATCGGCAGCAATGCGCGTCGACGCATGGAGAAGCTTTTTGGCTGCAAGGTCTTCCTTGAGCTCTGGGTCAAGGTTCGCGAGAACTGGTCCGATGATGAAGCTTCGCTCAAGCAGTTCGGCTATTCCGGCTGAGACCCGTTTGAGACAGTGTCGTGCACGTTGATGCCGAGCCAGCGCTGATCCTGCACGCAAGGGCCTATCGCGAAACCTCGTTGTTGCTGGAGTGTCTGACCCGCTCTCATGGCCGGATCGGTTTGATTGCGCGTGGTGTGCGGCGGGAGCGATCGCGCCTGCCACGCGGACTCCTGCAACCATTGCAGCCGCTGCTGCTGGGCTGGACCGGCCGGGGAGAACTCATGACGATGACCCAGGCCGAGGCCTGCGCCGCGCCATTCTCGTTCGTCGGCGAGCGGATTTATTCGGCCATGTATCTCAATGAGCTCGTCCTGCGTCTGTGTGCGCGTGGCGATCCGCACAGCGACCTTTTTGACCACTACGTGCAATGCCTGAACCGTCTGTCTTCCGCACAGCCGGAAGCGTGGAGCCTGCGCCGATTCGAACGTGATCTGCTGATCGCCCTTGGCTACGGTCTCGTGCTGGATCGGGAAATCGAGTCGGGACAGGCATTGCAGGCTTCCGCCGAGTACGCATATGTCATCGATGGCGGGCCGCGTGCATGGAGCGGAAACCCAGGGGATCTGCGCGTCAGCGGCGCAGCCCTGCTGGCCCTGGCCACGGACGAGATGCCATCGTCCAGACACATGGCCGAGTTGCGCCGACTCATGCGTGCGTTGCTCCAGCATCAACTCGGCGGCGGCAGCCTCAATGCGTGGACGATGCGCATGTCACCTGCAGCTCGGGAATGAAGATCAGCCGGTGCGATTCAAGGCGTCGCCAGAAATCACCGCGTCGATCGGGTTCATCCAGATAGCGCCCTGCGCGTATCCATGCTGACCGCCAACAGATCCGCCAGCGCGGCATACGGCCAGGCCGAATCGGCATCAATGCGTTTCCGCAGCATGGAAATGGCCTGACCCAACGCTACCGCACCGCAAAATCCTGCCGAGGCGTCCAGTCGGTGAAGGCGATCGAGCAGGGCCTCGCGATCTGTCAACACGGCATAGCGATCAAGCTCATCCGGAAGTGCATCAAGCTCGCTGGCGAAGAGACCGCGCAGGGCCTCAATGATCGATGCATTTCCGCCAGTCTTCTCGGCGGCGAGGGCATCATCGAGCACCTCGCCGGCTCGGATCCGGCCGGACGATCCGGGCAGATGGCGAGCCAGCGCCGCATGCACAGCGGAAATTCCGAGAGGTTTGTAGAGGATGTCGGCGAAGCCGCGACCGCGCATCGCATTCCGGTCCGCCGAGGCCTCCGCCGTCGTCACCAGAGCAGGAGTCGACTGATTGGGACCATTGCCGGATCGGATATCAGCCAAGGCCTGCAAGCCATCGAGTCCCGGCATGCGCGCATCGAGCACGAGCAAGTCAAAGCGTTGTTCGATCGCCGCCGCCCGCGCAGCGCACCCATCTGCCACGGCGATTGACTCATGGCCGGCCAAGGCAATGGCCTCGGTCAGGAAATGCAGGCTCAGTGGATTGTCATCGGCGACCAGAATCCTTGCCATCGGGGGATCTCCATGTCCATGCGACGCGGTGCAGCTTTATCCTAAATGGATCCAAGGTCAATCTGTTGAACCTCGCGGCGCGATGCGCCACACACGCAAGCGCTGGGCTAACATGCGCAGCCGCACGCAAGGCCATATTCGTTTCCATGCACAATCCCGTAGTCGAGATCGACAGCCTCACCCACGATGGACGCGGCGTCGCACGGATTGACGGCAAGGCCATCTTCATCGCGGGGGCGTTGCCGGGCGAGCGCGCGCAGATCCGCTACAGCAAACGACACCGCAATTATGACGAGGCCAAGGTCGAGGAACTGTTGACGCGTTCAGTTGATCGGATCGAACCGCGCTGTCCGCATTTTGGTGCATGCGGTGGTTGCGCGTTCCAACATCTGCCTGCCGAACGCCAGATCGAGGTCAAGCAGAATGTGCTCGCTGAAAATTTCGAACGCATCGGCAAGGTCAGACCCGATCGCTGGCTGGCGCCAATCAGCGACAAACCATGGGGCTATCGACGCAAGGGCCGCTTGTCGGTCAAGTGGGTCGAGCAGAAAGGCAAGGCCGTGGTCGGTTTTCGTGAGGACAATCCACGCTTCATTGCCGACCTTACCGTTTGCCACACGCTGTTGCCCGAAGTCGGACATCGAATCGACGCGCTGTCCGAGCTGATCGGCAGCCTCGAAGCCAGACGCGAGATCGCCCAGATCGAGATCGCGGCCGGTGATGACACGGTCGCGCTGGTGTTTCGTCATCTGCTCCCGCTGGTCGATGGCGATCGCGAAAAGCTCAGGAATTTCGGCGTAAAGAACGATCTCGCGATCCTGCTGCAGCCCAGCGGGCCGGAGAGCGTTCATCCGCTCTGGCCGGAAACAATCGATCTGCATTTCCGGATCGCCGATGCCGACGTCGACCTCGCCTTCAAGCCGCTGGATTTCATCCAGGTCAATGCCGGCATGAATCAACGCATGATCCAGCACACGCTCGATCTGCTCGACGTCCAACCCGATGATGTTGTGCTGGATCTTTTCTGCGGGCTCGGCAATTTCACCTTGCCGATCGCCAAACGCGTCGCCTCGGTCGTGGGTGTCGAGGGCGACGAAGGCCTGATTGTCCGGGCGGGCGCCAATGCGGAGCGCAACGGCATTGAAAACGCCCACTTTCACGCCGCGGATCTGCTTCTCAATCACGCAACCGCAGCCTGGGCACGCAGTGGATACAGCAAGTTGCTGCTCGATCCGCCGCGCTCGGGTGCCGCCGCTGTGCTGGACTATCTGCCACGCAAGGGAACCGATCGGATCGTGTATGTTTCGTGTCATCCAGGATCACTGGCGCGCGATGCGGGCGTTCTCGTCAATCGACATGGCTTCAGAATGGTCGAGGCCGGCGTGATGGACATGTTCCCGCAAACGGCGCATGTCGAGTCGATTGCGTTGTTCATCCGTTGAACGACCGGTAGGATGCCAGTCATCCCAACCAGACAAAGTCACAGCGAACCAAGTATTGCAAATGAATACGACAACACGCGAGGCAGATGACGCATGCTGATCATTGGCGTTCCCGGCAAGACCCTGAGCGATGAGGATCGCGTCTGGCTGTCGTCGCCACAGGTCAGCGGCGTAATCCTTTTTTCCAGAAACTGTGCGAATCGGGATCAGGTGGTCGAACTGATTGACGATATCCGCATGGAACGTCCCGATGACCCGTTCCTGATCTGCGTCGATCAGGAAGGCGGGCCGGTGCAGCGTTTTCGCGAAGGTTTCACGCGCTTGCCGGCGCTGGCGCGACTCGGCGAATTGTATGAGCGTGATCCGAAACTTGCCGTTGCCCTGGCCGAGGAACATGCGTGGCTGATGGCCAGCGAGATGCGCGCAATCGACATCGATCTGAGTTTCGCTCCGGTTGCCGACCTGGCGCGTGGCAATCTTGCCGTCGGCCAGCGCGCGTTTCACGCCGATCCCGCAATCGCTTCGGAGCTGGTTCAGGCCTATGCGCGCGGCATGCACCTGGCCGGCATGGCGGTCACCCTGAAGCATTTTCCGGGGCACGGCAGCGTGCTGGCTGATACCCATTTTGACGCAGCGAGCGATCCGCGCACGCTCAAGGAAATGCGCATCACTGATTTCATCCCATTCGTCGACGGCATTGCCGCAGGTGCCGAGGCGGTCATGCTTGCACATGTGAATTATCCAGAAGTCGATGTATTGGCAGCGGGCTTTTCGAGCATCTGGATCGGCGACATCCTGCGCAAGGAAATGGGTTTCAACGGTATCGTCATCGGTGACGACATCGGCATGGCCGCAGCCGAGACCGCGGGTGGAATCCCGGCGCGCATCGAGGCGCATCTGAAGGCCGGTTGCGAGCTGATCCTGGCCTGCAGTCCCGCGATCGTCGAGCAATCCGTCAATGAAACTGCCCACCTTTCCGCATGTCCAGCGGCGCGTGTCGAGAGTCTGCGTGGCGCCGTTGCACCGACCTGGGAAGCGCTCGAAGACAACCCCAAACGCGACGAGGTCATTGCCCGACTCGCCGAACTGTGTCCTGATCCGAGCAAAAAATGAGCCGACCCAAACTATCCGAGGCGTTGCAAACCGCCGACCTGATCCACGGCCCTGACGTTCTTGCTTCGGCGATTTCACGCATGGGAAGAGAAATCGGTGCGACGCTGGTCGGCGAATCCGCCGTCTTTCTGACCATCATGCAAGGCGGCCTGGTGTTTGCCGGGCAACTGGCGACTGCCATCGAGGCCGATCTCGAATTCGACTATGTGCATGCCACGCGATTCCGCGGCACAACCGAGGGCGGTGAGCTGAAGTGGATGCGGCGTCCGGACACACCACTGGCTGGCCGCATCGTTGTTCTCGTCGACGATATCCTTGACGAGGGCCATACGCTCAAGGCAATCCGCGATTGGTGCCGCGATCAAAGCGCCGCGCGCGTACTGCTCGCCGTGCTCTGCGAGAAGCGCCACGGCCGCACCGTGCCTGGACTCAGCGCCGATTTTGTCGGAGTCGAAGTGCCCGATCGCTATGTCTTCGGCTATGGCATGGATTTCCACGAGCAGGGCCGAAACCTTCCTGCCATTTATGCGCTGTGATGCCAATGACGATTGATCTCGCCCTGATCGGTGGAACCGGGCTGTACCGGTTTCCGGGCCTGGAAGACGTCAGCGAGCACGTGCTTGAAACGCCGTGGGGAAAGCCCTCCGACGTGATCGTGAGCGGGCGACTCGGATCATGTCGCGTTGCGTTTCTGGCTCGCCACGGGCGTGGCCACGACATCCTTCCGCACAAGGTCAATTACCGCGCCAACCTGCATGCGCTCAAGCAGATTGGCGCCATCCGCGTCATTGGCGTGAACGCGGTCGGCGGCATCCGCGGCGACATGGGGCCGCGCGTCGTCGTCGTCCCCGATCAGATCATCGACTACACGCACGGTCGCATCACCAGTTTCTGCGATGCCGAGGGTGTCGAAGTGCGCCACATCGATTTCAGCGAACCGTACACGCAGGCCTTGCGCCGCGACCTGCTCGACGCGGCCAGCCGTGCCGGCGTTGCCGTGGTCGACGGCGGCTGCTACGGCGCGACCCAGGGTCCACGCCTCGAAACGCGGGCGGAGATTGCGCGCATGCGTCGCGATGGCTGCGATCTGGTCGGCATGACCGGCATGCCCGAGGCCACGCTCGCTCGCGAACTCGATCTCGACTACGCCTGCCTGGCGCTGGTTGCGAATTGGGCGGCCGGTTGCGGCGATGAAGGCGAGATCAGCCTCGATGAAATCTTCGCCAACCTAGAACAGGTCACGGCACAGGTTCCGCCGATCATCACGGCGATGCTGAGTCCATCCTGAGGTAACCCGTGCGCAGTTGGACGCGCGAGGATGTTCCGTCAGGCAGCGAACTGAAGTCGGGCAAGCTCGGCGTACAAGCCGCCTTGTTCGAGTAATTGCGCGTGCGTGCCCTGCGCGACAATGCGCCCGCCATCCAGAACGATGATGCGATCGGCTTTCTGCACAGTCGCCAGGCGGTGTGCGATGACCAGGGTCGTGCGATTTTTCATCAGGCGCTCGAGTGCATTCTGCACAAGGCGTTCCGATTGCGCATCGAGGCTCGAGGTCGCTTCATCGAGAAGCAGGATCGGCGCATCGCGCAGAAGGGCACGTGCGATCGCAACGCGTTGCTGTTGTCCGCCTGAGAGTCGCACGCCACGTTCGCCGAGATAGGTATCGTAGCCTTCCGGCAGGGTGACCAGAAACTCGTGTGACTCCGCCGCCCGCGCCGCCGCCTCGACCTCGGCCGCGCTGGCCTCGATGCGACCGAAGCGGATGTTGTCGGCGGCGCTCGAGCCGAACAACACCGGATCCTGCGGCACGAGTGCATAGCAGCCACGCAGTTCGGCCAGATCAATCGCGCGCAGATCCTGGCCATCGATGGTGATGCGCCCATGCAGCGGATCATGGAAGCGTTGCAGCAACTGGAACAAGGTGGTCTTGCCCGCACCTGAGGGTCCGACCAGGGCGACCGTTTCACCGGGTTCGATGCTCAACGTAAGATCATGAAGTGCCGCCTGATCCGGGCGCGACGGATAGCGAAACTCGACCTGCTCGAAACGGAGCGCACCACGCACCGGATGCGCCAGGAGCGCCGGGTGTTCGGGCGAACAAATCGCGGCATCGGTATCGAGCAATTCGCCGATGCGTCCGAGCGCCCCGGCACAACGCAGCAACTCGCCCCAGACCTCGGTGAGACCACCGACTGATCCGGCCGCGACCACGGCGTAGAGGACAAACTGGGCGAGCACGCCGGCATTCATCTGCCCAGCGATGACCTGATGCGCGCCGGCCCACAACACCACGGTGATCGCACCGAAGCTAAGCAGGATGACCAGGGCAGTCAGCAGGGCCGTGGTGCCAATGCGTTTGCGCGCCGTTGCCAGGGCCAGCAGCACGGCCGAGGTGTAGCGGTCTCGCTCGCGCGGCTCACGCGTATACGCCTGCACGGTATGGATTGCATTGAGTGATTCCGAGGCGATCGCCGAGGCATCGGCGATGCGATCCTGACTTTGCCTCGACAGTTTCTCGACGCGTCGGCCAAGGAACACGATCGGCAGGATCACCGCGGGAATCACCAGCGCGGTCAATCCGGCCAGTTGCGGACTGGTCACGATCAGCATCGTCGTCGAACCGATCAGCATGACCACGCTGCGCAGCGACAACGACAGGGTCGAGCCGACCACGGTCTGCACCAACTCGGTATCGGCAGCCAGGCGCGATACCAGTTCACCCGAGCGGGTGCGTTCGAAGAACGCCTGATCGAGGGTGAGCAGATGCGAATACAGACGCGAGCGCAAAGTCGCCGCGACACGCTCGCCGAGCAGGGTCACGCAGAAATAGCGCGAAGCGCCGGCAATCGCCATGACCACGGCGACCCCGAACAATCCGATGAACCCCGCATTGAGCTGGGCCGGGTCGGTCTGGCCGAAACCACGGTCGATCATGAAGCGCGCGGCAGCCGGCAAGGCCAGCGTCGCTGCCGAGGAAATCGCCAGGAACACAAGCCAGCCGGCGATCAGCGCGCGTTGCTCGCGCAGATACGGGATCAGACGGCGATAGGTGCCCAGCTTGCGCGGCGCTTCGGGGGTGGGCTCGGTCATGGATTTCGATTCGTCGGGGCAGCCTATCGAATGGGTGCGAGTGCGGTGCAATTCAAGTAAGCCGCGAGCGGTAAGCAGTGAGCGGAAAATCGTGAGCCGATGCCGTCACCCTCGGCTTCAACTCCACTTCTCGTCATCCCAGCGAAGGCTGGGATCCGGTTTGGGATTTCAGATGTAAAACTGGATCCCAGCTTTCGCTGGGATGACGGTGAGGGGAATGGATGCTCGTTGCGGGGCTACGTGGAGTCAGTGGAAATCGCGCGATTGCGAACCAAGCTCCGGGAGCAGGGCATCGAGATTGAGCAGGCGGTGGGCGATCACATGTTGCACGCCTTCGCTCGATTGCAATTCGCCTTCGACGCCGAGCACGCTGCTCTCGATCAGGATTCGGCGCTGGCTGCTGGCCAGAGCCGCCCAGACGATGATGTTGAGGATGCCGGTTTCGTCCTCGAGGGTGACGAAGGTGACGCCATTCGCGGTATGTGGCCGTTGCCGCACCGTGACCAGGCCCGCGCAGCGCACACGCCGGCCATGCCGACTGCCGAGCACATCGCGGGCGCGCAACATGCGGCGCTGATCAAGCGCCTCGCGGGCGAACGACAACGGATGCCGGCGCAAGCTGAAACCCTGGCTCGCGTAGTCGCTGATCACGTCCTTGCGCAAGGACGGCGAGGCCAGTGCGATCCGCTCCTCGTTCACCGCCGCCTCCGCGAGCACCGCTATCGGCGGATCGACGCCCGCGCTGTCCCAGCGCGCCTGATGGCGATGCCCGCTCAGGCTGCGCAAGGCATCGGCATCGGCAAGCCGTGCGCGTTCTCCGGCATTCAAACCGGCACGATGAATCAGATCGGCGACATCGGTGAAGGCACGTTCGTGGCGCGCTTCGACAACACGTTGTGCGGTCGCCTCGGAGAAGCCGGCAATGCGCGAGAAGCCGAGGCGCAGGACGTGTGACTTGTCGTTCGTGGGAGCGGCTTCAGCCGCGATGCTTTCATGTTGGATTTGGAGAAGAGCATCGCGACTCAAGTCGCTCCCACAGACTTCGCTCCTTTCTTCGCTCGCTCGATGAAGTGGCTTTCGTGGGAGCGGCTTCAGCCGCGATGCTTGATTTGCGGATGGCGGAAGAGCATCGCGACTCAAGTCGCTCCCACAGACTTCGCTCCTTTCTTCGATCCCACAGGCTGCGCTCCCACGATGTGCTGATTCCGACAGCGGCTCCAGCGTGCAATCCCACTCGCTGATCATCACATCGACCGGCAACACGCGCACACCATGGCGTTGCGCATCGCGGATCAACTGGGCGGGGCCGTAGAAACCCATCGGCAACGAATTGAGCAGGGCACAGGTAAAGGCAGCCGGGTGATGGCATTTGAGCCATGACGAGGCGTAGGCGAGCAGGGCAAAGCTGGCCGAGTGCGATTCCGGAAAACCGTATTCGCCAAAACCCCGGATCTGCTCGAAGATGCGCTCGAAATAACTTTCCTCGTAACCATTGGCGAGCATGCCGTCGCGGATGCGGTCATGGAACGGTTCGAGACCACCCTTGCGTTTCCATGCCGCCATCGCACGGCGCAGCTCATCGGCCTGGCCCGGCGTGAAACCGGCCACGACCTCGATCAGCTTCATGACCTGCTCCTGGAAAATCGGCACGCCGAGCGTGCGCTCGAGCACAGGCCTGATCCGCGATTCGCCCTTGCCAGCCGCGCGCTCGCGGGCCGATTGCGGATAGTCGACTTCTTCCAGCCCCTGCCGGCGACGCAGATACGGATGCACCATGCCACCCTGGATCGGGCCAGGGCGCACGATCGCGACCTGGACAACCAGATCGTAGAATACGGCCGGACGCAGGCGCGGCAGCATCGACATCTGCGCACGCGATTCGATCTGGAATACGCCGATCGTATCGGCGGCGCGGATCATCGCGTAGGTCGTCTCGTCATCCTGCGGCAGCGTGGCGAGATCAAAGCGCATTCCGGCATGCCGGTGGACCAGATCGAAACACTTGCGCAGGCAAGTCAGCATGCCAAGCGCGAGGCAGTCGACCTTGAGCAGCTTGAGCGATTCGAGATCGTCCTTGTCCCACTGGATGATCGTGCGGTCGACCATCGCGGCATTCTCGACCGGCACCAGGGTGTGCAGGGGATGCTCGGAAATGACGAAGCCGCCGACATGCTGGGACAGGTGGCGCGGGAAACCACGCAACTGGTCGACCAGGGCCACGACCCGCTGCAGGACGCGCGCATCGGCATCGAAGCCGCGCTCGCGCAGGGCATCGGCGAGCGGCAGATCCGCATTCGTGTGCGCATAGGCCATGCTCAACTGATCGAGCTGATCCTCAGCCAGACCGAGCACGCGGCCGATATCGCGCGCCGCGCTCTTGCCGCGATAACGGATGACCGTCGCCGCCAACGCTGCCCGCGTGCGACCGTATTTGTTGAACACATACTGGATCACTTCCTCACGCCGCTCGTGCTCGAAATCGACATCGATATCGGGAGGTTCCTTGCGTTCGATCGAGAGGAAACGCTCGAACAGCAGGTTGCCGTGTTCGGGATCGACCGCGGTGATGCCGAGGCAGTAGCAGACCGCCGAGTTCGCCGACGAGCCGCGCCCCTGGCAGAGGATCGGCTGTGGCCGTGCGCGTGCCCAGGCAACGATGTCGTGGACCGTCAGGAAGAAATGCTCGTACTCGAGCTTCTCGATCAAGGCGAATTCGTGCTCGAGCTGATGACTGACCTTGGCCGGGATGCCGCGCGGCCAGTAGCGTTGCGCACCGGCCACGGTGAGCTGGCGCAGATGATCGATCGCGCGCACGCCGGGCGGCACCAGCTCATGCGGATAGACATAGTGGATGGCGCGCAAATTGAACCGGCAACGCGCCGCGATGCGTCCGCTTTCCGCGAGCAACTCGGCCGGATAGATCGCGGCAAGGTCCTCGCGTCGGCGCAGATGCCGCTCGCCATTCGCAAACAGGGCATGGCCGGCTTCGGCGATCGTGCAGCCGAGGCGGATCGCGGTCAGCGCATCCTGCAAGGCGCGCCGGCCGCGCGCATGCATGTGCACATCACCGCTGGCAACGAGGGGCAGGGCGTGATGCTGGCCGAGTACCTGCAGGTCGGCCAGCAGCGCGGCATCGTCAGTAGCGTGATGCAACTCGACGGCCAGCCAGGCGCGCCCGCCGAAATGTTTAGCGACCCATGCGGCGATCCCCCAGCGGCATCGCATCCGCCCTGTCGACCCACAACACCAGCACCTCCTCATGCAAGCGCTCGACATCGGCACGATTGAGCGAGTACTCGCCCTTGGCGCTGCGCCGGCGACCGCGCGTGATCAGCTCGCAGATGCTCGAATAAGCCATCTGGCTGCTCGCCAGCAGGATGAGTTTCGGACCGTCATCGAGTTGCACCTCGGTACCGACAATCAGGGCCACGCCGGAGGCCTCGGAGGCTTCCAGCGCACGCACGATGCCGGCCAACGAACATTCGTCGGTGATCGCCAGCGCGCTGTAGCCGAGCCGGGCCGCACGCTCGAACAATTCCGTGGCACTCGATGCGCCGCGCTGGAAACTGAAATTGCTCAGCGCGTGCAGCTCGGCGTAGGCCGGTGGTGGATTCAGGCAAACCATCCCTGCAGCATCCAGTTGCCGATCTCACCGTGCGCGACATAGGCCCAGGCGCGCTGGCCTTCGCGCGTCTGCACGACGTAGTAGTCGTGGCGCTGGTCGTCACCATCCCACCAGCCACTTTCGATGCGTTCCGGGCCGGCCAGGATGTGCACCGGTGCGCACCGCAGAGGGATCGCCCGGCGCAACAACCACAAGGGGCGCAAGGCGCGGATGCCTGCTTCTTCACGGGCGGATTTCCGGCGCGAAGGGAAGGCGGCAGTGCGCGATGGATCCCTGTCGAGCGGACACATCCGCCAGGTCCGGTCCGGACGATGATCGGCCACTTCGAGGAATCGGCACACCGCTTCATCGCCCAACCGGGCACGCAGGCGTTCGACCAGCATCGGCCATTCCATGGTTCCGCGTGGCGCCGTATCGAACAGGTCCTCATGCAGCGGACGCAGGGTCGGCAGATCCTCGGCAATGACGTTCAAGGCCTCCACCGGAGCGACCAGGGCCACGCGTTCGAGCCGTGTCCTGGCAAGTTCGAGCAACAGGTTTGCATCGCGCTGCGCTTCAAGCAGGCCGACCGTGATCCGGGTCGTGGCCTGGCGCTCGTGTTCGAGGATCAGATCAAAGGACTGCACGCCGCCGTCGCGGGTGACGAGGAAACGGCCAAGATCGCGCAGCATGCGCTGCAGCGGAAACAGCAGAGCTTCGACGCGATCGATGCGGTAGTCGAACTCGATGCGGCGCTGGTAGCGGGTTGCTGGCTGATAACTGGCCAGCGCCTCGGGAACGAGCCCGCGCATGCGATCGAGATGGAGCAGGGCAGCCGGGCCAATGCGACGGGTCAACTCGGCCCGTGGCAGGGCGAACAATTGCTCCAGCCGGTTCAGGCCCATGGATGTCAAACTACTTGAGATTTTTCTCTCAAGCCCGCAATTCATAACGGAAATATCGGAAAGTGCATTGACCAGATGCGGCTTCGACAGCAGTGCGATCCCATCCCGGCCCGTGGCCAGCACACGGGCTCCGGCAGCCACGGGAGCAACCGCCAGCCGATAGCCGATAGCCCAGCCATCGAAATCCACGCGCAGGCGTCGTTCCAGCGCCGCCCAGCCACCAAACAGGCCAAGGCTGGCACCGATCTCGACCAGCAAGGCCCGCGGTGGGGCCAGGCTCACTTCATTGCTGAAGCGGTAGGCCGTATCTGCCAGTGCGGTCAGCAGATGACGTTCCGCCTCGGTATCCCGGCGCCAGCCCGGCAGATCCACTTGCAGGGCGCGCGCGGCCGCCAGCGATTGGCCGCTGCGGATACCCGCCAGGCGCGCGGCCCGATTGACCAGGGCCACCCGCGGATTGCGCACCGGGCCATCGACCAGCACAGCCGCCACCTCACGCGCGCAGTCCGGCGGACGCACGGCATCGAGTGGCAATTCGGGAAAATACAGGCATGCCCAGAGCATGGGGCGGTCCAGCGGAAATCGATGTACGTATCTTAGTACGTATTCCGACAATCGTCGCTGGCTGTTCTTGAACTATTCGGCGCGTTTGACCAACGCGCGGCCCCGGCTGAGATCACGCACAAAAGCCGAAAACGCCTCGACGCGATCACGCGGCAGGCGCAATTGCAGGCGACCTCCGTGAGCATCGAAGGATTCATCAAGCTTGCTGATCGAGAATTCCTCGAAACGCGCATGCAGGATGGGCAGGATCGAGAATTCGCAATCGAGCCGAATGTCGGCCATGTCGATCAACGGGGTTCTCGCCGCCAGCCGCAGACACTCGGCCGCGCAGCCGCCATAGGCCCGGGCCAGCCCGCCGGCACCGAGCTTGATCCCGCCATACCAGCGCGTGACGACGACCATGACGCGGTCAAAACCTTGCCCTTCGATGGCCTGCAGGATCGGCCGACCCGCCGTGCCGCCGGGTTCGCCATCGTCGGAAAACCGGTACTGCTGGCCGATCCGGTAGGCCCAGCAATTGTGCGTCGCCAGCGCATCGCCGATGTCGGCAAGGAAGGCCAGGGCCTGCTCGGGATCATCAACCGCAGCCGCGTTGGCGAGGAAGCGACTCTTGCGGATGTCCTGCAGCAGGCGGGCCGGCGCACTCAGGGTATGCAGCCCACTCACTCGGCCAGCCGGCGCAACTCGTCGGAAAGCTGCCAATCAGGATGCATGCGGCGGAACAGGCGCAGGTTCTCGATGGCTTCCTGGCGGTGGCCCGCATTCTTCAGCCGCACGATCTCGGCCAACCAGTCCTGCGGGGCGAGATGCATGTTCTGGCGCAGCTTGACCGACGAGTTCGGCGACGGCGCGCGCGATTGTTCGACAGCGGCCTTCGGCGCGCTCATCGTCGCGGCATTGCCCGCAGCCTGATCTTGCCGTTCGCTGCGCAGCGCACCGAGCGCGCTCGACGTGCCTTCGCTCGATGCGTTGTCCTTCTTCTCCGGAAACGCTTGTGCCTCATCGGCCGCAGACATCGCTGGCGCGGGTTCCGGCTCCGCCGCCCGCTGTTCGAGCAGCGGCGGCGCTTCGGGAATCGGTGGTGGCGGTGGAGCGGCGGCGGGCGCAGGCGGCGGACTTGCCATCCTGCGTCGGACCGCCGGCACGGATTCCTGCTTGGCATGCACTGCCTCGACGGGCATCTCCTTGTCTGCCATCGCCGCAGCGGCGTCGGGCGACACGGATTTCTGCAAGCGCGTCGATTCACTGATCGGCTCCACCGGAATCACCGATCGATGGCTGCGTTCCGGGCTGGTCTGCGCCTCCTGCGAATCGATCTGCTTGCCAACCTGCCAGGCGATGCCGGCCGCCAACACGATGCCCGCGGCCGAACCAAGGCCCAGCAACCAGCGTTGTGCCGGCGGAGCGCGATTGCCACGAACGGCCCGCGCCGCATTGGCGATCACGACACGATCGAGACGACGCGGCGGCTCGGGATGCGACAGGCGCCGATAGATCGCGCCGAACTCGCCGCCATCCTCGTCGAGCAGACGTTGCAGATCCTGTTCGGGGTCGCGACGCTTGCTCATGTCTCGAACCTTGCGCGGACGCGGGCGAGGGCATAGCGCAGGCGCGATTTGACCGTCTCGCGACCGGCCCCGGTGACTTCGGCAATCTCCTCAAGTCCGAGGCCATTTTCCATACGTAACAAGAAGGTTACGCGTTGTTCCTCAGGTAATTCCTCAAGTGCGAGCTGCAGCCGACGGCGCTGCTCGAACTCGCTCAGCACGCGATCGGGCTGCTCGTCTTCGGGCGCATCGAGTTGACTGAAGACCACCTCGGCTTCTTCGGCCGAGGCCTGCGGACGGCTGCGGCGAAAACGGTCGATCACGAGGTTGTGCGCAATCTGCAGCAACCAGGTGGTGAACTTGGCCTCGACGCGATAACGCTCGCGCGCAGCCACGGCACGGCTCCAGGTTTCCTGGAACAGTTCATCGGCATCGGCGCGCTGGCGCAGGGATCGCAGGAGAAAGCGGTACAGGGTGCCACGGTGGCGCCGATAGAGCATTTCGAAGGCGAGCATGTCGCCTCCGGCATACGCAAGCATCAGTTCTTCGTCCGTTCGTTCCGACCCCATGGGTGCGAGGTTAAGGCAATCCATGGAGTCCGTCATCAACATAGGTGCGTTGGTTAACGCTTGGACGCGGGTTTCGGGGTTTTTGCGGCGGAAAGAATGGATGCGGTTTGAGGCTGACTGATACGCGCCAGTCAGCGGAAGAACGGTAAGCGGTTAGCGGGAAAAGCCGTATCGGCGACGTGGCCGCTTGGGGCTTGCACTCCAATCCTGCGGAAAGCCCGCGCGAAAGCTGCTCACTGACGGCCCACCGCAAGCGCCACGCCTTTCCCGCTAACCGCTTACGGCTCTTCCGCTCACGGCATCTACTCAATCTGCTCGCGCGCCCAGTTCGCATCCAATGCTTCCATCGCATCCAGCGGCTTGAAGTTGGCGGCCTTGTCGTAGGCTTCGGCAACATCGTCCTCGCGCTTCTCGCCATGCAGCAGCATCAGGCCGTTGCCGTACTCAATCCAGGCGATTGGCGATTGGGGGGTCAGCTTGAGCGCTGCTTTGAGGTTCTTTTCGGAATCCGACGCGTTCGCGCCATAGGTCAGCTTGGCCAGCATGCCGCCGACCTTGTTGACGATTTCGGCATGGTAAAGACCCAGCGCAGTCATCGCCTCGGCGTGCTTCGGTTCCATCTTCAGGGTCTTGTCGAGCGATTCGCGGACCTTGCCGGCCAAACCTTGAGCGAGCGCCTTGGCGATCGAGATCGACTGGCTCAGACGACCGATTGCGAATGCGCGTCGGTAATGGCTGTTGGCAAGACCGGGCAGGGCAGCCACGGCCTCATCGGCGAGGCGAACCAGATCCTCGTAGCGGCTGGTCTTCGCATCCTCATCCTCAACCAGATACGAGGCATGGATTCCGGCCGCCTTGATTGCCACCGACGCACCGAGTGCCTTCAGCGCCACCCCGGATTCATAGGCCTGCTGGAAATCGCCACGATGGAAGTCGCGCCAGGCATCCTGCAACTGTGCCGCAATTGCCGCCGAATCATTGCCCAGCTTCGGATTGGCCTTGAGCAAGGTCGCGACATGCTTCTCATCGGGGTAGGGCTCTTGATCACCCGCATGCAGCTTCGGCCAGGCCTTGGCCAGCTTGTCGCCCGCGTAGTCGAATGCCTTGTCCTTGTGTGGAAACGCCGCCCAGTTCTTCTTCGCCATGATCAAGCCCTCAATTCATCAACCCGCATCCTGCACCGCACCGCATCCGGCGGCAAGCCGCTAAACTTCGGGGCAACTTCACTCAGCCTTGCCGCAGATCCAGGCATTGCCGACTGAACCGATGACTCCAACGTCGCGCTGGAATCCGACTCTCCTCACCGTCATCCCGGCGAAGGCCGGGATCCAGTGACTCCGATTGTGAAGCCAAAGGCGCTGGTTCCCGGCCTTCGACGGGATGACGAATCGTTTGGGTTCACGTCGAGCATGTTGCACAAGGGTTACTGAAAGCGATCTGGCCAACTTCTGATCCAAAATCCCAATGACCTCTCCCACAAAAACCACCAACCCAACCGCCCGCGCCGCCGAACTGCGTCAGCGCATCGAGGAAGCAAACTACCGCTACCACGTCCTCGACGACGCGCAGATTCCGGATGCCGATTACGACAAGCTGATGCGTGAGCTTGAGGCGATCGAAGCCGCGCATCCCGAGCTGGCGGTGGCGGATTCGCCGACCCGGCGCGTCGGTGCAACCCCTTCACGCGAGTTCGCCGAGGTGCGCCACGAGCTGCGCATGCTCTCGCTGGCGAACGCGTTCAGCGACGAGGAAATCGAGGATTTCGTTCACCGCATCGAAGAGCGCCTCGACATCACCGATCCACTGTTCTCGCTCGAACCCAAGTTCGATGGTCTCGCCATCAGCCTGCGCTACGAGAACGGTGTTTTCGTGCAAGGCGCAACGCGCGGCGATGGCGAAACCGGCGAAGATGTGACGGTCAATCTGCGTACGATCAAATCCATTCCGCTGCGCCTGCGCGGCGACGACTGGCCCGCCGGGCTTGAAGTGCGCGGCGAGGTCTACATGCCGCGTGCAGAGTTCGAACGCTACAACGAACACGCCCGCGAGCACGGCGGCAAGGTGCTGGCGAATCCGCGTAACGGCGCCGCCGGTTCACTGCGCCAGCTCGATTCCTCGATCACGGCTTCGCGGCCGCTTGCCTTTTTCGCCTATGCACCCGGCGCAGTCGAGGACAGCGCTTTGCCGAAAACGCACTCGGCCTTGCTGCAGAAATTCCGCGACTGGGGTTTCCCGGTCAGCCATCTGGTCGAAACCGCACGTGGCGCGCAGGGGTGCCTCGATTACTACCGACGCATCGGTGAAGCGCGCGACAGCTTGCCATTCGATATCGATGGCGTCGTCTACAAGGTCGATGATCTTGATGCTCAGCGCGACCTCGGCTTCGTCGGCCGTACGCCGCGCTGGGCCATCGCGCACAAGTTTCCGGCCCAGGAGCAGAGCACGCGCATCCTCGCCATCGACATCAATATCGGCCGCACCGGCGCGGCCACACCCATTGCCCGGCTGGAACCGGTGCAGGTCGCCGGCGTCGTCGTCACCAATGCCACTCTGCACAACGCCGATCAGATCGAACGACTCGATGTGCGCGTCGGCGATACCGTCATCGTGCGTCGTGCCGGTGACGTGATTCCCGAAGTCGTGCGCGTGATCGAGGATCAGCGACCCGCCGATACCGTGGCGTGGCAAATGCTTAAGCATTGCCCGATCTGCCATTCCGAACTCGTGCGCGAAGAGGGTCAGGTCGTCTGGCGTTGCTCGGGCGAACTGATCTGCCCGGCCCAGCGCAAGGAAGCGGTCATCCACTTCGCCTCGCGCCGCGCGATGGATATCGAAGGCCTCGGCTCCCGCCTGATCGAGGACCTCTGCGATCTCGGTTTCGTTGTCTCGGTCGCCGATCTGTACAAGCTCGGTCTCGACGATTTCATCGAGATGAAGCGCCGCGCCGACGAGCGCGATGGCACCACGCCGGAAACCGTCAAGGCCGGCAAGGTCGCGACCAAATGGGCCGAAAACCTGATCGAGTCCATCGAGCACAGCAAGCAGACCACGCTGGAACGCTTTCTTTTCGCCCTCGGCATCGAGCATGTCGGCGAAAGCACGGCCAAGGCCTTGTCCGCATGGTTCGGCCGACTCGAACTGATCCGCCATTTGCCATGGCCACTGCTCAAGCTCGTACCCGATATCGGCGGTGAAGTCGCCCGCTCGATCGATCACTTCTTCGCCCAGGAAGGCAATCAGTCGGCTATCGATGAACTGCTGATGCGCGGTGTGAGTTTGAAGGACGAGCATGATGTTTCGCCGAAATTGCGTCAGAGCCTTGGCGCCGATCGCTTCCTCGCCAGCCTCGAAATCCCCAAGCTGACCGAGAAGCGCGCCGCGCAATGGGTCAGCGCCTTCGACGATCCCAGTCGCGTCACCAGCGTGCCCGAACATCAACTGGTGACCGCCGGTTTGCCCGCCGACACCGCCGCCGCGCTCATAAGCTGGCGCGAGGAAACCCACAACGCCGATCTGCTCAAGCGCAGCCTGCGCATCTGGAATACGCTGCGTGAACTCGCCGGATCCACCAGCGAAACCGAACAATTGCTTCCACTCGATGGCAAGACGGTGGTGCTGACCGGCTCACTGTCGGCAATGACCCGCGACGAAGCAGGCGCCAAGCTCGAAGCGCTCGGTGCCAAGGTGGCTGGCAGTGTCTCGAAGAAGACAGACTTCATCGTCGCCGGTGAAGCCGCCGGTTCCAAGCTCGAAAAAGCTCAGGCCCTCGGCATTGAAGTCTGGGATGAAGCGCGCCTGCTTGAATTCCTCGCCGGGAATCCCGCTTGAGCGCGATCACCCTGCACGAAGCACTAGCCCTGCGCGCACGCCTCTACGCTCTGATCCGCGAATTCTTCGCCGAGCGCAATGTGCTCGAAGTCGAGACGCCAATCCTGTCGGCGGCGGCAAACACCGAGCCGAATATCGAGAGCTTCAGCACGATGTTCTCAGGCCATGTCGATGCCGGTTCGCCGGAACGCTGGCTGCGCACCTCGGCCGAATTCCCAATGAAGCGTTTGCTCGCGGCGGGAGTAGGGGATTGCTACGAACTCGGCCGCGTCTTCCGCAACGGCGAAGCGGGCAGGCGACACAACCCCGAATTCACCATGCTCGAATGGTATCGGGTCGGTTGGGATCATATGCGCCTGCTGGATGAAACCGTCGAACTCGTTCGCCTTGCACTGGCCATGGTCGGCCGCGAAGCCAGCATGGTCTCGATGACCTACCAAAAGCTGTTCGTCGACAGCCTGGGCATCGACCCATTCACTGCATCGATCGACACCTTGCGCGAACCACTGCGCGACATCGAAATCAATGGCGAAGGCCTCCAACGCGACGACTGGCTCGATCTGCTGATCACCCATCGCATCCAGCCTGTTTTCCCGACCGATCGCATCACCGTTATCCGCGACTGGCCATCCACCCAATGCGCCCTCGCCAAAATCCGCCCCGGCAATCCACCCGTCGCCGAACGCTTCGAGCTCTACCTCGGCCCCCACGAACTCGCCAACGGCTACCACGAACTCACTGACCCAAAAGAACAACGCGCCCGTTTCGAAAACGACAACCGCCGCCGTGAGTCACGCGGTCAACGCGAGCTTCCGATTGATGAGAATTTATTGGCTGCGCTTGAAAGTGGGTTGCTCGACTGTGCAGGCGTTGCGTTGGGGATTGAGCGCCTGTTGATGTGTCTCTGCGGAAGCGAAGACATACGCGATTTGCTTGCTTTCGAATTTTCAGGCAGTTGATCGGTTCAGAATGAAGAGGAGTTGCTTCCAACCTCTTGGGGCGTCACAAATGCTTAGGCGTCTCGGAACTCCGAAAAGAATCCTTGATCGAGTTCGTAAGTTGGAACCCCCCCCCCCCCCCCCCCCCCCCCCCCCCCCCCCACAATTTTTTTTTCCCCCCCCTTTTTTTTTTCCCCCCCCCCCCCCCCCCTCCCCCCCCCCCCCCCCCCCCCCCCCCGCCCCCCCCCTCCTTTTTTTTCCCCTCCCCCCCCTTCCCCCCCCCCCCCCCCCCCCCCCCCCCCCCCCCCCCCCGCCCCCCCCGCCCCTCCCCCCGCCTGCCCTCCCCCCCCCCCGGGCCGTTCCCCCTGGGGCTGGGCTTTCCCGCCGCCCCCCCCCCCCCCCCCCCCCGCCCCCCCCGCCCCCCCCCCCCCCCCCCCCCCCCCCCCCCCCCCCCCCCCCCCGCGCCCCCCCCCCCCCCCCCCCCCCCCCGCGCCCCCCCCCCCCCCCCCCCCCCCCCCCCCCCCCCCCCCCCCCCCCCCCCCCCCCCCCCCCCCCCCCCCCCCCCCCCCCCCCCCCCCCCCCCCCCCCCCCCCCCCCCCCCCCCCCCCCCCCCCCCCCCCCCCCCCCCCCCCCCCCCCCCCCCCCCCCGCCCCCCCCGCCCGGCCCGCCCCCCCCCCCCCCCCCCCCCCCCCCCCCCCCATGCTCGCCCCCCCCCCCCCAGCCCCCCCCCCCCCCCCCCCCACCGGCCCCCCCCCCCCCCCCCCCCCCCCCCCCCCCCCCCCCCCCCCCCCCCCCCCCCTCTTTCCCCCCCCCCCCCCCGCGGGCCCCCTGTCGGCCCCCTCCCCCCCCCCCCCCCCCCCCCCCCCCCCCGGCGCCCCCCCCCCCCCCCCCCCCCCCCCGCCCCCCGCCGGGGCCCCCCAACCCACCAACCCCCCTCCCCTCTTTTTTCCCCCCCCCCCCCGGGGGGGTGCCCCCCCCCCCCCAGGGGGAGCACCCCCCCCCCCCCCCCCCCCCCCCCAAACCCGGGGGCCCCCCCCCCCCCCCCCGGTGCCCCCGGGGGGCGCGCCCCCTCCGCCGCCAGCTTCCCAGACCTGTCCTGACTGCAGCATGCCGAGTCCGCCGCCGGGGAAAATCTAGGCCGAGAAAGCGCATTTAGGAATCCCGCATGGCTTTGCTTGAAATGCGTGATTACAATGCCATCATTGCAGTCAATGCATTCATTATCGGAGGGCACGCCCATGGCCAGCATGACCATTCGCAATTTGGATGACGATTTGAAGACGCTGCTGCGTTTGCGGGCGGCGCGGCACGGGAAGTCGATGGAGGAGGAGGCACGGAGTATTTTGCGCAGCGCTCTGGCGGATCGGGTGGAAGACAACTCGGGCGCGGCGTTGTACGCCGCGATTCGCGCTCGCGTGGAGCCTTTCGGAGGCGTCGAGCTGGAATTGCCTCCTCGTGAGCCCCAAACCGAGCCGCTGAACTTCGACGAGTGATCGTTCTCGACACCAATGTATTGTCGGAATTAATGCGGCCGCGCCCACATCCCGGAGTAGTGGAGTGGCTGCTCGCGCAAACGCGATCTATGGTGTTTACCACCGCGGTCAGTCGCGGTGAAATGCTGTATGGAGTGCAGATCCTTCCCGATGGCCAGCGCAAGATTCGGCTACTGCAGGAAGTGCTGGCGATATTTTCCACCGATATGGCCGGACGGGTGCTCCCGTACGACAGCGATGCCGCTGATGCCCACGCCGAATTTTCGGCCATGCGGCGCGCCCAGGGCCGACCGGTTGCGCAGTCCGATGCAATGATCGCCGGTATTGCGCGCTCTCGTGGCGCTACGCTGGCTACCCGCGATCTGCGGGATTTCGAGGGCTGCGGCATTCCTTTGATCGATCCCTGGCGCTGATCTACCCTTGTTGACGCACTTCTACCGACTGCTTCCGCACATTCTTTCGACTTGAAGCGATTTGCTCGTTATCCCTTCGTAGGCTGGTACGCAGTTTTTGTTTTGCAGTATAGAACTGGATCCCAGCCTACGCTGGGATGACGAATTGGTGGGGCGTCGTGTGTGAATTTTACCAATCTCGATGGCCGGACTCTGTCTTCAGGACGCTGCAAGCGCACCACGCGGCCGAATCCAGATCCACGCGATGACCGCCGCCACCGCAGCCGTCACCGAGCCGAGCATGAAGGCGGTCTCTCCGCCGCCGGCTTCCCAGACTTGTCCTGAAAGCAGGGCGCCGAGTACGCCCCCGATTCCTGAGGAAAATCCGTAGTAGATGCCTTGCGCATGGCCGTTCTGGCGGCCCGGGAAGAACAGCACGAGGAACTGCATGCTGGCGGCGAAAAAAGCCGCGAAGCTCAGTGCGTGGAGCGTTTGCGCGAAGGCCATCAGGATGGCGCTGTCGGGCCACAGCGCGATCATTAACCAGCGCAGGCTGGCGGCAATCAGCGAGACGATCAACACGGTCGCCGCGTTCCAGCGGCGGAAGATCCACGCCGAGAAGGCGAACACGAGGATTTCGACAACGACGCCAATCGACCAGTAGATGCCGAGCGCCGAAGTGCGATAGCCATGCTCGTCCAGATAGATCGAGTAGAACGTGTAGTAGGGCCCGAACGAAATCTGCATGAGCAGGGCGACGACAAAGAACGCGATCACCTCGGGGCGACGCAGCTTGCCGAGAAAGCTCGGTGACTCCGCGCTGGCGACGGCAACGGGTTGCCTCCCGTAATCGTTGAAGAAGGCCGCGATCGCCATCGCCACGAACAGTGGCAGCATCAGCCAGGGCAGGGAGGTGACCGGCAGGTAATCGAGCAGCACGCCGAAAAGTGCAACCACGCTGACGAAGCCGATTGAGCCCCACACGCGGATGCGGCCATAGCGTTCACTCCTGCCGACCAGATGCGACAGGGTGATCGATTCAAACTGCGGCATCACCGCGTTGTACATGAAGCAGAACACGCACATGGCAACGAACAGCGCGGTGAAATCGTGCGGCACGGTGAAGAACGCGAAGCTGGCGACGGTCAATACGGAACCCACGCGCAACCAGCGGATCGGATGAGCGGATCGCGCGGCCAGGGTGCTCCAGGTGCTTGGCGCAAAAATGCGCGTGCCATACCAGAGACTCATCAGGATGCTGATTGCGGCAATATCCTGGCCGCGCTCCTTCAGATACAGCGCCCAGTACGGATTGAACGCACCGAGCGCCGCGTAATAGGCGAAATAGAAGCTCGACAGGCGCAGCGCGGGCACGACCGGGGGCGGGCTGGTGTCCGCGGCAGTCATCTCAGAATTCCAGATCGAGGCTCGCGCACAGATAGTCGACCAGCGGCGCCACCCGCTTGAAACGATCGACCAGAAGCGGTTTCAGTTCAGCGGATAGCGCGATGCTGTCGGCAAATCGTTCAACGGCGACGAAATCCTTGCGCTTGAGATCCTCGATCAACTCGTGCTCCGGATCGAAGCCACGCGGCGGTCGAACCAGACTGGCGCCGCCTAGGGTGAAGTGCGAGGTGAAGGATTTCGAGCGCGTGGCTTTTTTCCAGGCCGCCGGATTATTGGCGATGAACGCGCGGATGCGTTTGATCGACTCGGGTTCCGGGTGCCACT
Source organism: Lysobacterales bacterium (assembly GCA_016721015.1). Taxonomy (GTDB): domain Bacteria; phylum Pseudomonadota; class Gammaproteobacteria; order Xanthomonadales; family Rhodanobacteraceae; genus Dokdonella. The sequence continues at coordinate 90,144 of JADKJL010000003.1, read as the reverse complement.
TGCCGCCACCGACAAAGCAGTCGCCCTGTTCGAAATGCAGGTAGAACGAGGGCGCATCGACCTGTCGCGCGCGCTCATGGAACAGGCGCGCGCCAGACCAGGTCTTGTACGGCGTCTTGTCATTGGCGTAACGCGTATCGCGATAGATGCGGAACATCGATCCACCCTGACCCCTCGGATCCGCTACAAAATGCGGCGAGATCTTTGCCAGCGGCGCCTGCAGGTCGGCAATCAGTTGCAGGAACGGCTGGCGCAACACTTCCTCGTAACGCGGCTTGTGCTCGTTGAACCAGGGCCGGTTGTTGTTGGCCTTGAGGTCGCGCAGAAAGCGAAAGGTGGCGGGCGTGAAGTAGGGGGTTGTCATGCTGCCTCATGTTTCGAAGATGTCGCGCGGCTATGGTCGCTGTTTGGGGCTTTGAGCTGCAATGCTGAAAGGAGGCATGCTTAACGACTCATCGTGGGAGCGACTTCAGTCGCGATGCTTCACCCGGGGCTGGCAAGGCATCGCGACTGAAGTCGCTTCCACAAGGCAGAGACCGGGATTGTCTACTCGATCTGCCGTTGCTGCTCGCGCCCCCAATCTTCAAGCGCATCCAGCAACGGCAATTTGCCCGGATCAACTTCGGCGCGCTTCTGTTCAATTAGGGCGAAGTATTGATCGAGGGTCAGCGTGGTCAATGGGGTTTCGGTGGTGAGGCGGCGTTGCCGGAAGGTTTGCCAGCGCGCCGACTCTTCGTGACTCAACGAATGTGGCCAGTTGCGGGCGCGGTAGCGGAACAGAAGTTCGGCATATCGCGGATCCGTGAAAACCAGGGATGACGAACCGAGCAATTCGCTCGGTGTGCGCCGCACCTCGCGCAGCCGGTTCTTGTCGGCATCGGGCAGGAAACCGGAATACAGGGCCAATTCGGGATCGGCGGGTGGCTCCCGCGAGGCTTGCGCCGAGAACACCGCCTGCATTTTCGCCTGCAATCCTTCGGCGCCATTGAGCATGTCGAGATGTCGCAGGGCCCGCTCAAGGTCGAGGCCGATACGTGCGTGGTCGACATCCTTCAAGACACCGAGCGGCGCCAATGCGGGTGATCGATTCGAGTGAACGACCTTGAGCGGGACGCGCTCGACATCCTCGGGCAGATCGGCACGCGAGACAAAGACGCGATCGGCAATCTCGTCGGCGTCAAGTTCCAGCAGCGGGGCCGGATCAACATCGAGGTCGAAGACGATCACACCGTTCGGTTGCTGCGGATGAATCGCCAGCGGCGCGATGATGGCCAGGCAGCCGCGACTGGCCGGATAGCGCGAGGACACATGCACGACCGGCGTGCGGTGCGCGACATCGAGCAACTGGAATGCACGCTGCTTGCGGCGCAAATCAAAATGGAAATCGAACAAGCGCGGCTGATGCTGGCGAATCAGGCGGGCCAGTTCGATCGTGGCCTCGACATCGGACAGGGCATCGTGGGCGCGATCCTGTTTGAGCCGATTGGCTCGGGCCAGGTCCTCGAGTCGAAAACTCGGCGTGCCGTCATCGCGCAGTGGCCACTCGATGCCTTGCGGGCGCAGCGCGTAGCACATGCGCGAAAGATCAATCAGATCCCAGCGCGAGTTGCCGCCTCTCCATTCGCGCTCATACGGATCATGGAAATTGCGATACAGCAGATGCCGCGTGAACTCGTCATCGAAGCGCAGGGAGTTGTAGCCGACTCCGCAGGTGCCGGGTGCGCCCAGTTCCTCATGCACGATTGCGGCGAATTCCGCCTCGATTCGACCTTCGCGCTCGCATAGCTGCGGCGTGATACCAGTGATCAGACAGGCTTCGGGGTGCGGCAGGACATCGGCCGCCGGCTTGCAATAAAGCATGACCGGATCGCCAATGATTTCGAGGTCGAGATTGGTGCGGATGCCGGCGAACTGCGAGGGGCGATCACGGCGCGAATCGGCACCGGTGGTCTCGTAGTCGTGCCAGAAGAAGGTCGTGTCGGCCATGATGGAAAGAGCAGGGCGGTAGTACGTGCATGCTACATCGATAGCCGGAAACTTGGCCTGCGCCGCCCATCGCGGCAATAATCACCCCATTCATTCCAGCGGAGCACGCAATGCCGACGATTCACGAGGACAACCTGATCTGGATCGATCTGGAGATGACCGGGCTCGATACCGACAATGACTCCATCCTCGAAATCGCCACGGTGGTCACCGACAAGGATCTGAACCTCCTCGCCGAAGGCCCGGAATTCGCAATTCGCCACGACGAGGCAGCACTGCTGGCGATGGACGACTGGAACCGCAACCAGCACGGCAAATCCGGGCTCTGGCAGCGCGTGCTCGATTCGGAGATCGACATGGCCCTGGCCGAAGCGCGCACAGTTGAATTCCTGCTGCAATGGGTGCCACCCGGAAAATCACCAATGTGCGGTAACTCAATCTGCCAGGACCGCCGCTTCATGCATCGACTGATGCCACGTCTGGAGCGGTTCTTCCACTACCGCAACCTGGATGTCTCGACGATCAAGGAACTGGCCCGCCGTTGGGCTCCCGACGTCAGCAAAGGCTTCAGCAAGGAATCGGCACACACCGCGCTCAGCGATGTACATGATTCCATCGCCGAACTGGCCTACTACCGCCCCTTGCTTGGGCGACTTTCCGAGCCGACCCCGGACTCTTAAGGCCGGATTCGTGGGAGCGACTTCAGTCGCAATGCTCCTCGCTCGTCAAGTGAGGCATCGCGACTGAAGTCGCTCCCACAACGAGAAGCTTCTTAATCTCGCGAAGACGAGTTCGCCAACCCGCGAAGACTGAACCAGCTTTCTGCCAGAACCGCCGCTTCATGCATCGACTGATGCCGCGGCTCGAACGGTTCTTCCACTACCGCAACCTGGATGTCTCGACGATCAAGGAACTGGCCTACTACCGCCCCTTGCTTGGGCGACTTGCCGAGCCGACCCCGGACTCGTAAGGCCCGATTCGTGGGAGCGACTTCAGTCGCGATGCTATTCGCTCGTCAAGTGAGGCATCGCGACTGAAGTCGCTCCCACAACGAGAAGCTTCTTCAACTCGCGAAGACGAGTTCCCCAACCCGCGAAGACTGAACCAGCTTTCTGCCAGGACCGCCGCTTCATGCATCGACTGATGCCGCCGCTGGAACGGTTCTTCCACTACCGCAACCTGGATGTCTCGACGATCAAGGAACTGGCCCGCCGTTGGGCTCCCGACGTCTGCAAGGGATTCAGCAAGGAATCGGCACACACCGCGCTCAGCGATGTACATGATTCCATCGCCGAACTGGCCTACTACCGCCCCTTGCTTGGGCGACTTGCCGAACCGACGCCGGCCGCGTAATCGCGCTCGTGGGAGCGACTTCAGTCGCGATGCTCCTCGCTCGTCAACGCAGAGCATCGCGACTGAAGTCGCTCCCACGATGAGCTGAGCCGGCATTGCATGCGATCATGCGCGGCTGCCCGTTTGTGAATCGCTTTCCGTGACGACCGAAAACACCGAAAACACCGCTTCCGCCGAAACATCGGATCTGCCCGACCGCCTGCGTGCCGCGACGGCCGCACTGCTTGAAGTGGCGAATGACTGGAGCCTGCTCGACCAGTTGCCGGATGCAGACCGCAAGCTTCTCCACCAAGCTGTCGCGAGGGTGTATCACCCCGATCCGGTATCCCGACGCCAGCGCATGAAGGCAGCCGAGCGCGAGCGCATCAACAGCACCATCAGCAAGGATGATGCGTTGCTGAATGCGACTGGCATCCGCCAATTGCGTGCGAAACCGGTGTTCACCACGCAGAATTTCTTTCCGCCGCAGACTGATGCCATCGTCGATACCGATGACGAAAGCGTCGCCCGGCGCGAGTCGATCGAGTTGCAGCATTGTTATGTGTGCAAGCAGAAATACACGCTGATCCATCACTTTTACGATCAGTTGTGCCCGGCCTGTGCCGCGTTCAATTTCGCCAAGCGAACCGAACTCACCGATTTGACCGGGCGCGTTGCCTTGCTCACCGGCGGTCGGGTCAAGATCGGTTATCAGGCCGGATTGAAATTGCTGAGGGCGGGTTGCGAATTGATCGTGACCACGCGCTTCCCGCGCGATTCGGCCGCGCGCTACGCCGAGGAGCCGGATTTCGCGGAGTGGGGTGATCGCCTGGAAATCTTCGGCCTCGACCTGCGCCACACACCCAGTGTCGAAGCGTTCTGCAACGAGTTGCTGAAGACGCGTCCGCGCCTCGACTTCATCATCAACAACGCCTGCCAGACCGTGCGCCGCCCGCCCGAGTTCTATGCCCACATGATGGAAGGCGAAACCGCCGCGCTCGATGATCTGCCCGAGAACGTGCGCAAGCTGGTTGGCGAATACGAGGGTTTGCGCAGTGCCGACATGCTCGATGGCAGCGCGGCTGGGAATGCCCTTGCAAGCGGGCAGACGCCAAGCAAGCTGCCGGGCCTGACCCGTGCCGCCGAGCTGTCACAAATGAAGTTGCTGCCTGATGAACTGCTTGCCCAGCAGCATCTGTTTCCCCAAGGCAAGCTCGATCAGGATCTGCAGCAAGTCGATCTGCGTGGGCGCAATTCGTGGCGCCTGCTGATGGCCGAAGTGCCCTCGGTCGAGCTGCTCGAAGTACAACTGGTCAATGCGATCGCGCCCTTCATCATCAACGCGCGATTGAAGCCGCTGATGTTGCGCACGCCCGGGCGTGACAAGCACATCGTCAATGTCTCGGCTGTCGAAGGCCAATTCTACCGCAACTTCAAGACCACCAAACACCCGCACACGAACATGGCCAAGGCCGCGCTCAACATGATGACGCGCACCTCGGCGACCGACTACCACAACGACGGCATCCACATGAACAGCGTCGACACCGGTTGGGTGACCGATGAGGATCCGATCGAGATCGCCGCACGCAAGGTGGTCGAGGAGCGTTTCCACCCGCCCCTCGACATCATTGACGGCGCCGCCCGCATCGTCGATCCAATCATCCACGGCATCAACAGTGGCGAGCACGTCTGGGGTCAATTCCTCAAGGACTACAAGCCGACCGACTGGTAGGGGCAGGGCGGTCAGCTCATTCGGCAGGAGTCAGCAAGCTCGGGCGCTGACGCCTTTCAGAAATTGACGTTGAGCTTGCTCCAGAATGTGCGGCCCGGTTCGTTGATGCGCACCGGATCGGCCGGATAACCGAACGCGGCATTGCCGCCGAGGTTCAGGTGCTCGGCATAGGTACGATCGAGCAGGTTGTCGACGCCGGCAGTCAACTGCAGTGACTCGCTCCAGCGGTAGCCGCCGTTGAAGGCCAGTGTTCCGAATCCAGCGCTCGGACCCAGATCGCGCCCAACGACGTTGCCTTCGTTTACCGAGACACGATCCTGGCGCGCAACGATTCGCCACAGGCCGCCGAATGACCAGGCGTGGTTGTCGTAGTTGAGGCCAAAGCGGCCTTCAAGTGGTGGCATCTGCGGCAGGGCGCGTGGGTTGGTGGTGTTTTCGCCCCACGCGTAGGCGAGGGAGGCATCGGCATTCCAGTGCTCGGCAAATCGCCATTGCGAGCCGAGCTCGCCGCCGCGCGTGCGTGCCGAGATGTTCAAGGCCTGCGAACTCGGCCCCATCATGCCGCCGCTGCTGTAACGGAACAGGATGAAATCATCGACCTTGCCGGCATACAACGAGACCCAGCTGCGCACAGTCTCGCCGTTGTACTGCGCGCCGACGTCGAGCTGGGTGGTGCGCTCGGGTTTGACCGAGGAGAACGCGTTGACGCTGCCCATTGGGGCCGATGAGGCTGAGAACAGTTCCCAGAAATCAGGGAAGCGCTCGACATGGCCGAGACCCGCATAAAGCGTCGTCGCTGAATTGGCCAGATCACGCTCGTAGCGGATGAAGCCCGAATCCAGCGTATCTCGACGGGTGACACCGGCGGTCGGATTCGGCATCGGCATCATGCCGCTGGTCAACAGACGCTTGTCCTTGGCTGTGGCGCGGTCAACGCGCGCGCCGGTGATCAGGCGATCATGTGCAGCCAGTTTCCAGGTCAATTCGGCAAACGCACCCGCTGTCGAGAAACGCGCGTCGGCGACCCAGGGCATGGACGAGTATGTGTCGCGGCCCATGCCCTTGCGTGCACGATGCGCATTCGATTGCTGATCCAGCCCAGTGACCAGACTGAGTGATTCACCCCAGCGCCAGGTGGTCGCCAACCGCCCACCGGTCGTGCGCCGGTCGACGTTCGAGGCCATCGGCATCGGCATCGCGCCATTCGGATCCGGATCACGCAAGGAGTAGTTGTCCATGACATGGTCGGCGTAGTTGCTGAATACGCTGGCTTCGATGGCATCCAGCACGCCGCCAATGTGCACCTTCTCAAAACGCAGCACGCCACTCTGGCGCTTGAACTGCGATCCGTCCATGCCACGTCCGGCATAGCGGGCCTCACCGTCACCCGCACCGATCGTCGCAACCAGTCGTGTATCGGCATCCGGCGTCCAGCCGGCTTCGACATCGGCATTCCACTTCATCCAGTGCGATGGCACGCGATTGCCGCCGCCATCCTCATAGTCATCCTGCTCAGAGCGGTTCGCGGTCATGCGCACATAACCGTTCGGTGCACCGCCGGCCACATCGACGACCTGGTCATTGCGTCCCCACGAGCCTGCCAACAGTCCGGCATAGCCGCGCCAGCCGGCTTGCTCAAAGCGCTCGGTATCGCGCTCGAAACGAACCGTGCCGGCCGACGAACCCGGGCCCCAGATGACCGTTTCCGGGCCCTTGATGACGGTCAGCTTGTCGTAGGTTTCCGGTGACACGTAGGACATCGGATTGTCCATGCGCATCGGGCAGGCGCCGAGCATCTCGCTATCGTTGGTCAGCAGCTTGAGGCGCGAGCCGAACATGCCACGCAACACCGGATCGCCATTGGTGCCGCCGTTGCGGATGGCGCTGAAGCCCGGGATCGTCTTCAGATAGTCGGCACCGTCGCTGGCCGGAACCGGCTGGCGTGGTGTCTTCGGATCGAGCTCAAACGTCAGCGGCGAGGTCTGGGTGGCCGACGTGACCACGACCGGCTCGAAACGCGTGTCGACATCGGAATCGGGCGCCGGTGCAGGCAGGGCGGCGAACACGGGAACACTGGCAAGAACGGCGGCCAGACCAACACAGAGGGCATTGCGCTTCAAGAAGGTATTTCCCTGATTCAAAGCGCTCAATTGACCACGTGAAGCGGAGTTTCGGATGTGACCGACGGTCGCAGGGCCGCGCCTCGCTTCAGTGTTTCGCCGGAGCGGCTTCAGCGATGCTGCTGATTTCCCGTGCCACCTGAAGCATCGCGGCTGAAGCCGCTCCCACAGAGACACGAAGTTCGGGCCTGGACTGAGTGACGGGGTGAGAAAGTAAAAACGCGCTGTTTCTCCTTGAAGGTCTACCTGGCAGCGACTCAAGAGTGCGGTCGGTTCTTTTCATTCAACCAGATTTGATTTGACATAATATGCATTGTGCATCATAAGAATACTGAGGAGGAGTGAGTCCGTGGCATGGAATTCGCTGATAGGCCAGTGTTTGCCGTCGAAACCTGATGGTCGCCGCGGTGGTCGCCGCGGAAACTCATCCGCAGCCGACTCGGAAAACAGCCGCATTGGGCCGCAAAATATGCCGCAGTTGCGCAGCGCGATGCACTGGTGGAAACCGTGGCAGGCGCCCTGCTTGGCGGCGTGCGCAGCCCGGTGCTTGCGCGCGCTTTCGAGTACTGGAAGAGCATCGATCCCGCAGTCGGCCAGCGCATCGAGGACAAGGTGCGATCCGGCAGTGCACCGAAGCCAGCCGAGGGCATGGGTGAGGCGTGAGCTTGCGCGGATCCAAACGGATCGAGCCAGCAAGAATTCGCCAGTGCATTATTGCCCTGCAATCACAGGGGGCTGCTCGAGGCTACGAGATTGCTCTCGAGCTTTTAAAATAGACGAATTGGCAATGATCAAGAACAGGCTCAAAAATCACATTTCCCGGACGGCTTGGTACACAACGCAGCTATCGAGATACTGGTCGGTTCATTTGTGAAAGGATGACTGCGTCACCCAATCCAGCCCGCGTGCAGCGGGCCAGCGTTGGGGGCCGTGGCGGGCTTTTGATCAGAGCACGTTTCCAGCGTTTTCGGCGTTCGCTTGAGCCATGGTCAAGACTGGTGCGAAGCCACCTCCGGGCGTGCGAAAGTTTGTCGTCTGTCCCTGGTACAAGCGTGCCGCGTACAGCAATGCCTTGCCTCGATAGGCATAGCAGCGGATGTCGACCTTCAAGGGACTTCCGCTTTCGCTTGTACGTCGCTCACTTGGTTTGACGATCGCCTGGGCAACATACGCAGCGGCAGCGATTTCATCCCAGACCCGGCGTGTCAACTTGTCTCCTCGATAGGCCGCCCTGCTTCCATATCCGCCAGCAGGCTTGAAAAAGAAGTCGCGCCGATTCACCCAAAGCCAATCCCGGTTATCCGCTGAAACCAACCGGGTCATCGGTATGGCGTTGGACAAGGTATCCAGCGTACCCGGCGACGCTCCGGCCTGTGCCAGAAAGTTGGCATTACCGAGCAAGATCAAGTTGCGCTTGTCCGCATAGAGCGCATGTGCGTGCGGGTGTGGCGAGAGCGCCACATCTCCAGCGACATAGGCCTCGCGCAGTGCGTGGTTTTCCGGCTTCTGAAGTGCAAAATCGGTGAGCCGATTGTAGATCAGATCCAGCGGCCTGCCATTCAGTTCCAGCCGGTGATCCTGATGATCCAGCGCTTGCGGCGTGCAAATTTCCGCCTCGTAGCCATGCCGTCGAAACAGATCCTGAAAAAGAAGAAATTCCGGATACAGATACTGCCCGGTCGGCGATTCGTCGACGATGGCGATGGATGCCAACTCTCGCGTTCCCCGCTGAAGATGCCATTCCGTTTTGATGATTTCGATGATTGCGTCATCAACCCCGGATGGATCGCTTGTCGCGACCATCTGTTTCGGCATGCAGATGCGCTGCGCCTGTGCGAGCATCGCATTGAGCAAAACGCCGCCGGGATTCGTATTGATCTCGATGAGCCGGGGACCGTTGGCCGTCAGATGAAAATCCAGGCCCAAAAGACCACCTGGCGAGCCTGGATCTTTCCTGGCAATGGCGGGTGCCCAGGCCATGACAGCTTCGCGAAAGGCCGGAAGCATGGCAATCGCATCCACCGCCTCGACCACGGACGCGATCTGCTTGATCGCGAGCGGGGGAACGTAGACAGGCAATGAAGCAAACAAATGCGGATGAGTCTGCGCCATCGAAGCGGAAACCCCGCGTGCAGCCAGCAAGCTCTCCAATTCCGCTCGCAGTTCCGAGGGGTCACTTGCGACGCAAAAACAATTCTCGTTGAGCGCGTCAGCGGAGTAGTCCGGGACGCAGCTCACGCAGGACATATGCGCATTTTTTGCCAGCGCAGATTCAAGCATTGCAGGTGTCCGGGCGAATCATGGATTTCATTTCTTTTCCTGACCAACAGCTTGCACATGCACCACCTCCACTGCGTGCTCGACTCCGTCATCCAGCAGGGGAATGATCCTGTCGGGCTTGTCGACGCCGTCAACGCTCACGCTGTTGACCGCGCCGGCGAGTGTGGATTGGGTAACCTGAATGCGATAGGCGGTGTCGCCGTAGCGATAGCTCAGTCGATAGCCGGACCAATCGGCAGGAATGCAAGGCTCGATACGCAAACCCTGCCCTTGGCGACGCAGGCCAAGCAGGGATTCGATCATCAAGCGGTACATCCAGCCGGCCGAGCCGGTGTACCAGGACCAACCACCGCGGCCGGTATGCGGCGCCACGGCATAAACGTCCGCAGCAACAACATAGGGCTCGACCTTGTAGATCGCCACTCGCTCGGCCGTGTCGGCGTGGTGCAAGGGATTGATCAGGCGCAGCAATTCCCAGGCGCGTTCGTGATCGCCGAGTTCGGCGAAAGCCATGATCGTCCAGATCGCTGCATGCGTGTATTGGCCGCCGTTCTCGCGCACGCCCGGCACGTAGCCGCGGATGTAGCCGGGATCTTCAAGGGTCTTGTCGAAAGGCGGCTCGAGCAACTGGATCAGTCCGGCATCGCGACGGACAAGGTGGCTGTCAAGTGCCGACATGGCCTGGCGCGCGCGCTGTGGATTGCCAGCGCCCGAAAGCACGGACCAGCTTTGCGAAATCGAATCGATTCGACATTCTTCATTTTGAGCTGCGCCAAGCGGTGCGCCGTTGTCATACCAGGCACGTCGATACCAGTCGCCATCCCAGGCGTGCTTCTCGATGTTTTCGCGCAGCAGGGCCGCATTTTGTTCGCAGCTATGGGCGATCGCAAAATCCCCGCGCGCCCGTGCCACTGGTGCGAAGCGCGTTGAAACATCGAAAAGGAAGAAGCCCAGCCAGACACTTTCCCCCTTGCCGCCCTCGCCTACCCGGTTCATGCCATCGTTCCAGTCGCCACTTCCGATCAGCGGCAAACCGCGTTCGCCAAGCAGCCCCCAGCCGCGCTCAAGAGCGCGCACGCAATGTCGGTAAAGGTCTTCGCGCAGCGGGGAACGGACTGGCAAATCGTAGTAGGACTCTTCGTCGAGATTGAGCGGCCGACCCTCGATGTAGGCAACCGACTCATCGAGCACGCTGCGGTCGCCGGTCAGCTCGAGATAGCGGCAGGTTGCCAGGGGTAGCCAGAGATAGTCGTCCGAACAACGCGTGCGCACGCCGCGATCGAGCGGTGGGTGCCACCAGTGCTGCACATCACCTTGCGGGAACTGGTGCGCCGCACATAGCAGCAGGTGCGCGCGCCCCAGCTGCGGTTCGGCATGCAGCATGGCCATGCTGTCCTGCAGCTGATCGCGAAATCCGAACGCCCCACCGGATTGGTAGTAGCCGCTGCGCGCGAAATAGCGACAGGCAATGGTCTGATACAGGAGCCAGCCATTGGCGAGCAGATCCATCGATCGATCCGGCGTATCCACTTCCACTGCACCGAGGGTGCGCCGCCAGTACTCATGAACCTTGGCCAGCGCCTGCCCGGCCATTGCGTTGCCGCGCGCCTGGCGCGCCAGCGAGAGCGCAGCGGCATCGTCGCGGCCGAGTCCCAGCCGGAACACGAGCTCGGTCTCTTCGCCAGGCTCAAGCTGCAACGGAACCTGGATCGCGGCACAGGGATCGAGTGCCGCACCAAGGCGATTCGAAAGCCGTTCGCGCAGCATGGCGTCCGGTTCACGAAGGCTGCCGTTGCGTCCGATGAACTCGGTGCGATCACCACTGACGCTGATGGTTTCCGGATCGCAACCCGGGGCGTCGACATCGAAGAACGCGCAGCGTCCGGCAAACTCCTGGTTGTAGCGATTGCGTGCCAGCAACACACCGCTTTCAGCGTCGCGCTCGGTGACGATGGTCATCTGGGTAGCCGCATGACGGTCGCCGAGTATCCATTCCACGTAGCCGGTCGCCGAAAGGTGGCGGCGACGAACATCAAGATTGCGCAACTTGAGCACGCTAAATTTGATCGCCTCGTCGCGATCAACGAAAACCCAAAGTTCACTCGCGATGCCTTGCTCAACATGCTCGTAGACGCTGTAGCCAAATCCGTGCCGCGTTCGATAGGGCATGCTGCCGCGACACGGCAGTGGCGTCGGGCACCAGAGCTGACCCGTCTCTTCATCCCGCAGGTAGAAGGCTTCTCCGCAGGAATCGACGACCGGATCGTTGTGCCACGGGGTGAGCCGAAACTCGTGTGCATTCTCGCCCCAGGTGTAGCCGAGCGAGCTCTCGCTCAACACGGTACCGAAAGCGGCGTTGGCGATTACATTGGCCCAGGGGGCGGGTGTGGTCTCGCCTGGCCGCAGGTCGATGACATATTCGCGGCCATCGGATGAAAACCCACCGATGCCGTTTTCAGAGGCGGCGGAAATGGCGACCGCCTTGTACGGATTTGGAGTCGTCGCATCATCTGGATGCTGATTCGGGTGCTGGCCGGTAACACGAGGATCAATGACACGAGCGCTGGTCGCAAGCGATGGCGACGGGATCGATTGATGCCTGGTTATTGAATTATCCAAAACGAAAGGTATCGACAAAGCGCTCGGCGGCTTGCGGCGCACTTGCTCGCTTAGGCTGCCTTCCCTGTCGCTGACTATGATTCTCGCCACCGCTTGCAACAGGATGCGCTCCTCATGCGAAAGCAGAGATGCGGCACGCACGAAGATTCCACCCGGCCGATCAATGACGTTGGCTTCGACACCTGCCGAAACCATGCCCATGATCTGATCTTGCAGTTGCTGGCGGTAGCCGGTCTGGTCATCGTTCCAGATCACCAGGTCCACGGTCAGTCCTTTCAGGTGCCAATAGGCATGCGCCTGCACCATCTGCCGAACGAGCTCGATGTTGGTCGCATCGACAATCTTCACGACCACGATCGGATGGTCGCCCGAAATGCCCTGCCCCCAAAGCCCGGATTGACCTTGATGATTGAGCATCAGGATCGAAGGATCGGCGCGCATGGCTGCATGGGCGTAGATCAGCATGCCGGCGAGCCGTTCGAATATCTGCGCATCGGCTTGCGAGGCATTGATCTGTCGCCTGACCACCTGGCTGTGCGTCCAGGCCAGATCGAACACGCGATCAGCCAGGTGGCGGTCGCGGTACTTGTCGATCAGGCCGGTGCAGTCGTCACGACTTAGCGCGACACCGGTGACCATGTCGATGGTTACCTTTTGTTCCCGCTTCAACGTCAACCGGCAGCGGATGGCGAAGATCGGATCGAGCACGGAGCCCGCACTGTTGGACAGTGCCTCGTCCACTGCAAGCGCCTGAGGCCGGCGCAGATCGTTGCCTCGACCAATGAATCGGGCGCGATCGGTCTCATAGGAAATCGCGTCGACATCGGCACCGTGGATCGCCAGCACATGCATGCTCCACGGGGGCTTTTCGAGCGCCGTGCGCGGTCTGCGGGTGGCAATGATCGCCTGTTGTGCCGGCAGCAATTCGGTTTGCACAAACAGATTGCTGAAAGCGGGATGCAGCTCGTCGGAAATGCCGGGCGCCAACACCAGTTCGGCGTACGTGGTGATTTCGATCACTCGTGTCCCGCGCGAGCGGTTGCAGATCGTGACGCGTCGAAGCTCGATGTCGTCCTCTGGCGATACCGCAATCTCGGTGTGGGTATCGAAGCCGTACTTGCTGCCGCGGAACTCGGCCTTGCCATCCGAGAAGATCGCTTCGTAGTTGTCGACCTTGGCCGCGACCGGCTGATAGGACGTCGACCAGAACGACCCACTCTCGACATCGCGCAGAAAACAGAAGCTTCCCCAGTTGTCGCGCGTGGTGTCCTCGCGCCAGCGTGTCACCGACAGGTCTCCGCAGCGACTGTAGCCGCCGCCTGCGCTTGTCAGCATGACCCGGTAGCGCCCGTTCGACAGCAATTGCACGGCGGGCAGCGCGCTGTCGACAGTTCGCAGGATGCGCAGACGGGTCTCGTCGATGCTGGCGTCGATATCGGTCGCGGCCGCCTCCTGTACATGCGGATGATAAGCGCCGGCGCGCGGAATGCGCTCCTGCAAAAGCAACAATGTCGCCTGGAATTCGGTGTCGGCGCTGAAGCGCTTCTGCATCGGCTGGTCGCGCAGCAGGTAGGCCAGCGACAGAAATCCCATGCCTTGATGATGGGCCATATACGAACGGATCAGCGCCTGGGTTTGCCCGCGTGGAAGCCGTTCGGGCGTGTAGTCGATGGCTTCGTACAATCCGTGGCGGCCGGAGAAGCCGGCCTCACTGAGCCGTTGCAGGTTTTCGCAAGCAGCCTTCGGCGCGACCATCAAGGCCATCATGCTCGCATACGGCGCGATCACCAGATCCCGGGCAAGTCCCCGGCGCAGCCCGAGTCCAGGCACCCCAAACGCGCGGTATTGATAATTGGAGTGCGCATCGACCATGTTGTAGGCCGATTCGGAGATACCCCACGGCACGTTTCGCTGCCTGCCGTATTCGATCTGTCGGCGCACCGAAGCCTGCGCGGTGCGCTCAAGCAAGGTGTCCTCATAACTGGGCATGACCAGTTGCGGCATCAGGTACTCGAACATCGAACCGCTCCACGACAGCAGAGCCGCATCGCCGTCGATCTCGGTGATCAGTCGGCCCAGTGCAAACCAGCTTTCCTGCGGCAACTGGTTTTGCGCGATGGCGATAAAATTGGCCAGCCGCGCTTCGGAAGCCAGCAGATCGTAATGTCCGGAATCCAGGCGGCGCTCACTGGTGTTGTAGCCGATGCTGAGCAGGTGCCGGCCGCTGTCGTAGAGGAATACGAAATCCATCTGCGCGCACTGCCCGGCGACATGGGCCAGGCGTTGCAATTCCTCGACCCGCGCTGGCGATTGCGAATGACGCTCGGCGCCCCGCGAATCGACGATTCCGACCATCTCGTCCTGCACCGGGACGGATGTCGTTTGCGGCCGCGCTGCCAGCGCTTGCAGTTCTTCCTGGGCGGCCAGGACCTGTTGGGTCAGGGCAAGAATCCAATGGTTTGGATGGCCCGGCTGCAGCGCATATTCACCATCGAGACTTGCGGCCAACACGTTCAAGCCAGCAAGGATCTGTGCCGCTTCCTGCGATGTCGCATGAGGGTTGGCGCAAGCCCCATCGAGCAGCTTGCGAACCTCCAGCAACGTGCTCAAGCCGGGTCCATCCGCAATGACTTCGGCGAGCACCTCGACCGTATCGCGCAATCCGGACCATGTGGACGGCGCCAGCACGGGCGCATCGACCAGGGCCAGCAAGCCTTGACGCAGGGTCAGCAAATGACCGGCGAGGTTGCCGCTGTCGACCGTCGAAATGTACGACGGCGCGAGAACTTCAAGGGTTTCCGTGTCGTACCAGTTGTAGAAGTGTCCGCGAAAACGCGGCAATGACTCCAGGGTTTGCAGCGTGGCCGCGGTACGCTCCATCAATTCGTTCAACTGCAGATAGCCAAAATCATAGGCCGCGAGATTTGCCAGCAGTGACAGGCCGATATTGGTCGGCGACGTGCGCCGGGCCACCTGCAGGTTTGGATGTTCTTGCACGTTGTCCGGTGGCAGCCAGTGATCCTCCGCCGACATCCATGTTTCGAAAAAGCTCCAGGTGCGGCGCGTGAGTCGCGCGAGAAAGCGGGCTTGCTGGACAGACAGCGCCTCAGGCTTGCGCAACACGGGGCGGCCGAGCCACCACATCAACGCCGGTGACAGCAGCCACAGCAACAGGATGGGGCTGGCGATCAATGCCGCGTGTCCGCCCAGGTGAATCAAGATGCCGGCGCTGGCCAAGGCCGCGACCGGACCGATCCACATCGACCTCAGCGACGCCAGCAAGCCATTTCCCAGGGTTCTTTCCACCTCGCTGGAAGGGTTCCATTGCAGCAGATGGCGCTTCGAAACCAGCATCCGCCACAGGGTTCGGAAGATTGCATCCAGGCTGAACATGGCCTCGAACGGAAGGCACGCAAGCATCAACGGAATCGGCGAGAGCGTCCGCCCCACAGCCGTCAGCACATGGCGCAGGTGAGCCGACAGTGGCATCTCGGGCGGCCAACCCGAAATATCGAACAGGAAGCTGACGAAGGCGGGAATCAGCAGGATCGAAAGCACCCAAAGCGTCCAGGCGCCCGGCTGGGACGACAGCAGCCATCCGAGCAGAAGCATCGCCAGCATCGACGCCGGAACCAGGCTCCGGCGCAGGTTGTCGAGCAACTTGCTGCGCGACAGGATGGAAAGAGGATTGCGCTCGCGTGATCCGCCCGGCAACGGCGTCCACGGAAGCAACCAGGGAAGCAACTGCCAGTCGCCGCGGATCCAGCGTTGTCGGCGCTTGACGTCGACCGCATAGCGACTCGGCGAATCTTCGTAAAGGGTGACGTCACTGACCAGGCCGGCACGGGCATAGCAGCCTTCCAGCAGGTCATGGCTCAGAATGCGCCCGGCGGGAAACCGATCTTTCAGGGCCAGTTCGAAAGCATCGACGTCGTAAATTCCCTTGCCAATGAACGAGCCCTCGCCGAACACATCCTGATACACATCCGAGACCAATCTCGTGTACGGATCGATGCCCGGTTCGCTGCCATCCAGCCGTGCATACCACGAGCGCCTGCCGGCGCCGACGTAGATGTCGATTCTCGGCTGCAGGATCGCGTAGCCGCGGGTCACCACCCGCCTGCGTGGATCGAAGCGTGCATGATTGAGCGGATGAGCCAGGGTTCCGACCAGCTTGCGTGCGGCATCACGCGGCAATCGGGTGTCGGTATCCAGCGTGATCACGTAGCGGATGCGATCGAGCGATCGATGATCACCGACGATACGCAAGAAGGCTTCAGCCGCAGTGTCATCGCGAAGCAAGGCATTGAGTGCAGCCAGCTTTCCGCGCTTGCGCTCGTAGCCCATCCATTTGCGTTCCTCGGGATTCCACAGGCGCGGCCGATGCATCAGGAAGAAGACATCCCGCCCGTTCTCGGAATAGCGTGCGTTGAGGGCCTCGATTTCGTGTTGTGCGGCGTCCAGGACGGTTGAATCAGCGGGCAGCTCGGCCTGATCGGCGTCCAGAAAATCCGTCAGCAGCGCAAATTGAAGATTGCTGTCCCGATTGGCGAGGTAGCGCACTTCAAGGGCTTCGACAAGGTTCTGTGCCGCCGGCACGTTGCCCAGCATGGTCGGCACCACCACGAGGGTGCGTGCGTCGTCGGGAATCCCCTTCGAGAAGTCCAGTCGCGGCAATGGTCCCGGTCTGACGAGTCGGGTCGCAAGCCGGTTCACCAGGGCGACACCGAGGTCGCTGAATGCGATCACGGACAGAATGGCGGCCAGCCAAACCACACCGAATGCGCTCAATTGCGCATGCGCTTCGGCAATCATTCCATAGGTGAAAAACGAAACGATGATCGCGGTTGGCGCAATGTATGTGAACAATGGAATTCGCTGGAGCCAGCGCAGCAATCGGACGCGAATGCCGCGACGAAGCGAAAGCACCGTTTCCAGCTCCGCGATGCCTTTGTCGATCAGGTAATAACCGACATGCGCGGCAGGCGCTGTGGGCGTCCCCGAAACCACATGCGTGCGAGCCAGCGTGAGCACGCCGGCAGCAACATCGTGTTCGGCCAGCCGACCGCGACGGGCGAGGCGTTCGACAACGCCCCGATAGTTGTCGCGGGTGGCGAAATCCATCTTCGCGTAAGTGTTGTCGGGATCCTTGCGCAGCAGGTCTTCAACCACACTCAGGGTTTCAACGAACTCGCGCCAATCCAGCACCTCGAGAAAGCGCAGGCTGCCTATGCTGTTGGCGATCGAGACGCGGTCGGCCGCCTGTTGCTGGCTCTCCAACTGGACCATTCTCTCGATCGTCTGGCCGGACTGTGCCAGCCATTGCTCGATCCAGTTCAGGGGCAAGGCGAGGATGGATCCCTGCCCCTGCAGGCGTCGCGCCAGCTCGGCCACGAACGTCGTCGCCACCGGCGGATTCGACCGCGCCATGTCGGCGACAGTCAGCACGACATTTTTCGGATCCAAGGCGGCCATTGCAACAAATTGGTCGGCCCAATAATCAGCCAGGTTTCGATCCGTGCGCTGAGCGATGATGCGCGCGGCGGCCCGACGCAGATTTTCGATCAGGGCCAGGCGCAGCATGATCGGAATCGCCCACAGCTCGCCGAGTTGCAGCGGACTGATCGTCTGGTAGGCAGCGACGAAGCGGAGCAGGCCCTCGGCATCGACGCGACCATCACCATGAGAGATCGCCGCAAGCGCGATGTCATAGACACGCGGTATTTCGGCGCCTGAGCCGACCAGTCGCGGAAGCTGGCGACTGTAACCCTTCGGCAGGTGACGCCGCGAGATGCGAATCTGCTCCTCGATCAGGTAGATGTTGTCGAGCAACCATTCATCCGCGGGCGTCAAACGACTGCTTGATTGTGAAGCCGCCCCGAGCAGGCTGCAGGCCTTCTCGATCAGATCCTTGTTCTCGCTGAGGCGTGCGAGCAGCAGATCGGCTGAAGACGAGGGCCCGATCCGATGGCTTCGTGCCAGCAGCTTGCCATGACGTTCCATTTGCTCGGCGCTGAGCAGACGTGCCCGCAACGGCGATTCGTCTTTTCCACCATGCGACGATGCGGTCGAACGTTTGCTCGCCTGGCGCAACCAGGCAAACATGGACTTCAGCTTCATCAGGGCCATGCGAGGAAACCGTTCATGCGGATGCGCTTCATTGCCTTGTCCTTGCCGTGAGCGCTGTGCCGGAACGCGGATGTCCTTCGCACACCGGCCAGTGTGCCCCACAACCGCTGTCGACAGGTGCGAAATCGCCCTTGCTGGATACTTGCGCTGTGGATCCGGCAACCTGGTTCGGCAGCCGGGATCCGGGAGATCGTGCCCGCGCCGTCCACGTCCATCAGCTCGGGTTGAGTGCTTCGAAGCCCGAGATCACATCAAACAGTTCCTCGTCGATTCCATTCTGACGCACGATGTGGAACGTCGTGTTGAGTGTTTCGAGCAGTTCATCGATGTTGCGGTCGGCGCGTCGCATCGCCGCGAGGCGACTCGCATTTTCACTGGCCAGCGATTCCGCGCAGGCCCGGAACAACGAAACAAAAAGATACTCGCGCAGGAGCGCGCGCAAGGTCGCAGAAACGCCGCCGACCACGTCAGGCAGGCAGCTTCCCGGCCATCGCCTTCGAGCCATCTCGATGCGCCATTCCGTATCCAGCGGAAGCAGGCGCAGGCTGGTCGGCCCGCAGCCCCCGGATACACCTGGCTCTTGATGGAACAGATGAAGTTCGGCACCCTGCTCTTGCGCCGAAACGCACTGCACAAGGATTTTTCCGACCAGGGCTGCCACGGCATGGATCGAGGCGGGAACAGGCAGCATTCCCATCGGCGTGAGGCCCGCGTCAACGAGTCGGGCGTGTACGCGCTCGCCAATGGCCCAGACGCGAGGCTCGCCCGGCAGCGTGGCGAGCATGGCCAGGGCAAAGTCCGCAATTTCATCATTGAAGCGGCCGACAAGTCCCTGATCGGATCCGAATACGATGGCGGTCGGCGAGCTCCGACTTCTGGCATCGTTTTCGGCATTGGAAATTGCCGGCTCCAGGGCCTGCCTGAAGCAGACTCCGAGTCCAAGCTCCACTGTCTCGCAGTAGTCGGCCAGGGCACGCACCGATTGCACGTATTGTCCCAGGTTTGCCGCCGCCACCGCCTTCATTGTGCGCACGACCGACTGCAGATCGCCGGCGCCGGCAATCTTTCTGCTCAAAGTGGCAGCCGTAACGCTCATCAATCCTCCGCAGGTGGCAATCCATCACCCGGCATGCTGGACGGTTGCCGCTTGCTATCGCGCTGCGCGTCGACGATGCCACTGATCATCCTGACCAGCTTGTGGCAGGCGCCGTGCAAGGCCAGATCCAGCGTCGCCGCATTCTCGGTCACGGCAATCGGCTGTCGCCCTTCGAGACGGGCTTCCATCAAGCAGCGCTTGTCGTCCTGCCCGCTCTTTGACCCGTTTTCGTCGCTCAGGTGGATCTCCACGCGAGTCACATGCTTGCTGACGTTTGCCAACGCGTTGGTAACCTCGTCGGTATAGCGTTCGGTCAGGGCATCGCGACCCTGGATGTTGTTGTCGGTATTGATCTGGATTTTCATGGGCTTCTCTGTTTGGGGTGATTGGGATGTTTGTCGTCTGTGGACGAATCCGCGTTCGTCGCCTGGGTCGGCATCGCTGCGCTGCCGCTCTCATTTGCCGCGGCATTCAATGTTGGCGCATCAGTGACGGCAGGCCCCGGCTCGGGAAGCTTTCCGGCATCCCCTTTCGCCAGAGTTGTCGCCGATGCAAAAGGTGCAAGCACCTTGCGGGCGATTTCGACGATCATTGCCCGGTCCTTGCCGCTGAATTCTTCGGTACTTTCGAAGCGCTTGCACATGGCCGCCGGAAGCGTGTCCGAGGCGCTCAGTAGTGCCTGCTGGGCCTCTCCCATTTGTTCGATTGCCACGTTGTCGAAAAGTTTCGCGGACAGCGCCAGCAGGATCATGATCTGGGCGGCAACGGAAACGGGGGAAGATTCCGCCTGGCCAAGGCAGGCACGGATGCGCTTGCCGTGCTCGATGATGGTGCGCGCATCCGCATCGAGTTGCGCACCAAAGCGCGAGAAGGTTTCGCGTTCCTCGAACTGCGCATAGGCCAGCTTGAGGTCGCCGGCAGCTGCGCGAAACGCGGCCCATTGAGCCTTGCCTCCCACCCTCGATACGGACTTGCCAACATCGACGGCAGGCAGCACCCCCAGTTCGAACAGCGTCGGCGACAGATAGATCTGGCCGTCGGTGATCGAAATCAGGTTGGTTGGAATATAGGCGGCGATATTCTGTGCTTCGGTCTCGATGATTGGCAACGCGGTGAGCGAGCCTCCGCCACGTGCTTCGTTCAAATGGGTGGCGCGCTCAAGCAGGCGCGAATGCAGGTAGAAAATGTCGCCGGGAAACGCTTCGCGCCCGGGTGGACGTCGCAACAACAGGGACAACTCGCGATAAGCGCGGGCATGATGGGTGAGGTCGTCGTAGACGATCAGCACGTCGCGGCCCGCTTCCATGAAATGCTCGGCGATGCTGGTCGCGGCATACGGTGCGACATAGGCCAGACCGGGCGCCTGGTTGCCCTCGGCCACGACCACGATGGTGTACTCCATGGCTCCTTTTGCACGCAGATTGGCCACCGCCTTGGCCACCGCCGAGGCGCGCTGGCCGATCGCGCAATAGACGCAAACCACATCGCGACCGCGCTGGTTGAGGATGGCATCGATCGCAATCGCCGACTTGCCGGTACGGCGATCACCGAGGATCAATTCGCGTTGACCGCGACCGACCGGGATCAGCGCGTCGATGACCTTGAGACCGGTCTGCAACGGCACGCTGACCGGCGCCCGGTCCATGATCGCCGCTGCCGGGCGTTCGATCGGCAGGCGCGCGCTGGATGCAACCGGGCCATAGCCATCCAGCGGCCGCCCCAGCGGATCGATGACGCGTCCCAGCAGACCTTCGCCGACCGCCACATCCATGACACGTCCGGTGCGCTCGACGCGATCACCGGCATGCAGGTCTGCATAGTCGCCGAGCAGGACGACGCCAATATCATCCTCGTCCAGATTGAAGGCGATGCCGTAAACATCGCCGGAAAATGCGAGCAACTCGTCGGAGCCGACGTGAGGGAGACCAGAGACGCGCGCGATTCCGGTCGAGATGCGCGTGATCGTGCCGACTTCGTGCACCGCGAGTTGCGCTGCAAACCCTTCCCTCGCCTCGCCGATATCGTGAATGGCGTGTTCGATGGTTTCCCGCAGATCGGTCACTTCGACACTCATGCGGCGCTGACCTGCACCGGTGCTGCCGCAGCGGTCGAGGGATCCTCGGCCACCTCCGTGTCGGGGGGCCGCGCGTCTTTCCCGGGCAGCCCGCCTTGTCCGTCCGCAGCCACTACAGCAGCCGTGGCCGATGATGTGCGTTCGCTTGCAATCCGTTCGATCTCCTTCCTCAGCGACTGCAGATATCCGTCGACATTCCAGGCCACGATTTGTCCGTTGACACTGAGTTCGATACCGCAGACCAGTTCCGGCCGGATCTCGAAACGCAGCGGTGCATTCGAGCCAAACAGCTGCAGCAGAAGCTGTTGTATTGCCGCACGCTTTTGAGGTGGCAGGACAAACGCGCTGCTCACGATCGGCGCCGTCGAGGCGGGGCCCAGGGCGGCAACAAGATCCGCCTTCGACTGCCCATCCAGTGCACGCAAGCGCCGCATGAGAATCTCGGCCATGCTCGATTCGAGGTCGGTTGTGGCGAGGTCCTGCAATGCCTTGCGCGTGATCGCGAGGACTTCGCTGCGGGCGCTATCTTCGATTGTCCGGCTCAGTCCGTCAGCTTCCGTTCGCAAGGCTTGCTGTCGCTTTGCAATCCAATTGTCGGCGGTCGTTCGCGCCTGATCGAGCATCGCCTTGCGCTGCGATTCAACCTCGTCGGTTGCCTTGCGCAGCAGATCGGCGCGCTGCTGGTCGAAGACTTCGTTCTTGCGCTCGAAGTCCTCGCGCTCCTTGTTCGCCTCGCTCTGCTTTGCCTCGGCATCCTTCAGTTCCGCCGCGATGCGC
Source organism: Lysobacterales bacterium (assembly GCA_016721015.1). Classification (GTDB taxonomy): domain Bacteria; phylum Pseudomonadota; class Gammaproteobacteria; order Xanthomonadales; family Rhodanobacteraceae; genus Dokdonella. Next base: position 67,996 of record JADKJL010000003.1, on the reverse strand, counting down.
TGCTCACGCGCATCCACGGCGCGCAGGATCGGCGCATACAGGAAACGCTTCATCAACCACAGCAGGATGAGGAAATTGAGCGCCTGCGCAACCACCGTGAACCAGTCGATGAGCATGAGCTACTTGCCCGTGGCCAGGGCGATGCCGTAGTCCCAGAACGGGTTGGCGAAGATGAGAATCATCGAGACGACAAAGCAGTAGATAGCGGTGGATTCGATCATGGCGAGGCCGACGAAAAGTGTCCGGCTGATCGTCGCGGATGCATCTGGTTGCTGAGCGAGTGCGGTCATGGCGGTGGCGAGCGCACGCCCTTCAGCCAACGCCGGCCCCATCGTGCCGAATCCGGTGGTGATGCCCGCGATGACTATGGAGGCCACCGCAATGATCGTCATGCTGTCCATGTTGTTTTCCTTGGCTATGCCGAACCTGAAGCTGTGGCGGCGGTTTTCGATTTCGAAGAATGTGTCGCCGCGGCGATATAGACCGCCGCGAGAATGCTGAAGATGTAGGCCTGAACCATTCCGGTGAGCAGACCCAGCACGGTCATGACGACGGGAAACAGAAAGGGCGTGATCGTCAGCAGGATCGCGATGATCATCGTGCCGCTCATCATGTTGCCGAACAGACGCACCGCCAGGGCCAGCGTGCGCGAGGCTTCGCTGATGATGTTGAACGGCAGCATGACGACCGTCGGCTCGACGTAGGATTTCAGGTAACCCGCCAATCCCTGTTTGCTGATGCCGAATATGGGAATCGCGGCAAACACGCAAAGCGCGAGCGCGACGGTGGTCGAAAGCGATCCCGTCGGCGGCTCGAAACCCGGAATGATGGTTGCCAGACTGGCCGCCGCGAGAAACAGGAACAGCGTACCGAGAAATGGCAGGTAGGTGCGCGCCTGCTGCAGACCGATATCCGCGATCTGGCGAGTCATGCCGATGACCACGATTTCAAGCAGGTTCTGCCAGCGCGCACGCTCCAGACCCATCGACAGCTTGCGTGTGACCCATCTGGATCCGACCACGAGCACAAGCATGATCGCCCAGGTAAAAACGATCGTCGCATTGAGCTTGAGCAGCCCGAACTGCCAGTAGACGATGGCGTCAGGGCTGAGATGCACGACGATTCTCCGTGGCGCCATCCAATGGTTGCCTGTGCCAGAACCGCGGCGGCCAGGTCAGCGCCAGGCGCGCGATGAAGAATCCCGCCAGGCAAACCAGCATGCGCTTCCAGTCATGGCCGGCAACCAGCCAGAATCCTGACAAGGCAATGGCCGTGCGCAGCAACAGACTGCCGAGCATCCACAACGCTGCACGCTGCGAATGCAGCATGCGCCGGATCGTCCACCACAGACCGCCAAAGAAGATCAGCCCGAGGACAAAGCCCATCAATGCGGCGAACAGCAGCACCAGCACCTCATTCATCGACATGGCGCGACTCCTCCCGCGTCGCCTGATCCTGTCGAGCGACCCAGTGCCAGGCGTTTGCGCAGCCGAGCACGAGTCCACCGACCAGCAGGGCCAGGGTCCACGAATGCGAGCCAGGAAAATTTCCGTCCAGCCACAGACCAAGCATCGTGCCAAGCAGGGTTGGCACCACCACCGACCAGCCGATCAGGCCCATCATACCGAGCCCGAACCAGATACCGGGCGCAGGATTGTTGCGTGACTTCTGCTTGCGCTCGGCCTTTGCCCTGACCAGCGCGACGAAGGCCGAGTCGTCTTTGCCCTGAGGCTCGGTGGGCAGCTTATTCATGCTCGAACTGCGCAAGCCGGCGCATGAATCCGGTCTCGAGTCCGGCCATGATCGAACGCATGCCTTGTTCATTCTCATCGCGGACAAGGAAATCCTGCTCGACCTTTTGCCGCAGCGATTCGAGATTCGTTCCAGCCAGGGCGCGACGCACCGACACCCGAACTTGCGCGCCTGTCTTGACCAGCAGGCCTTCATCTACGGCGAGGAAGACCTCACCACCGGATTCGGTTTCGTAGATCAGGATTCCCGGGACCAGGGCGGCGACGCAATCGAGGCGGTGCGGCAACACGCCGAAAGATCCCTCGCCAGTCTCGGCGACAATGCGCGAGACCTCGGTCGGCTCGATGAAAACCCGCCAGGGCAGCAGTACCTCAAGCTTCATGTGTCGCTGCCCCGGACTTCGCGGTGTTGCGGCTGCCGGCAGCCGCGGCCTTGATTTTCGCTTCGTCGACGGCGCCGATCATGTAGAACGCACTCTCCGGCAGATCCTTGAACTCGTCGGCGAGGATACGCTCACAGCCGTCCAGTGAGTCCGCCAGGCTGACCAGCTTCCCCTGCAGCCCCGTGTACTGGCCTGTGGTGAAGAAAGGCTGGGTCAGGAAGCGCTCGAGCCTGCGCGCGCGCGCGACCACCTTGCGGTCATCCGGCGAAAGCTGTTCGAGCCCGAGCATGGCGATGATGTCCTTGAGATCGGCGTATTGGGCCAGCGTGCGCCTGACCGCCTGAGCGAGGCGGTAATGACGTTCACCGGCAATCCCGGGGGTCGCCATTTTCGAGCTCGATTGCAGCGGATCGATCGCCGGATACAGCCCTTCGCCCGCACGCTTGCGCGAAAGAACGATGGAAGCGGACAGATGCGAAAACACATGGACCGCGGCGGGATCGGTAAAGTCATCTGCCGGCACATACACCGCCTGGATCGAGGTGATGGCACCGCTGTCGGTATTGGCGATGCGCTCCTCCAGACCTGACAGCTCAGTGCCCATGGTCGGCTGGTAGCCAAGCCGGGCGGGCATCTGCCCCATCAGCCCGGATACTTCCATGCCGGCCTGGATGAAGCGGAAGATATTGTCGATCAGCAGCAGGACATCGCGATGCTCGTCGTCGCGAAAATACTCGGCCATCGTCAACGCCGCGTGACCGACGCGGAAGCGACTGCCGGCCGGCTCGTTCATCTGGCCGAACACCATCGCCATGTTCGGCAAGACACCTGCCGCCTTCATGTCGCTGTAGAGCTCCTCGCCTTCGCGACAGCGCTCGCCGATGCCGCAGAAGATGCTCACGCCGGCATGGTGGCCGACCACGTTGTGGATCATTTCGGTCAGCAACACTGTCTTGCCCACCCCGGCTCCTCCGAACAGGCCGGCCTTGCCGCCGCGCTCCAGCGGAACCAGCACATCGATGACCTTGATTCCGGTTTCGAAAATCTCCGATTGCGTCGAACGCCGGACCAGCGCAGGTGGATCGCGATGCGCCGAACGCCGCTGAACGTCGGACAGCGCAGGACCACGATCGATGACGTTGCCAAACACATCGAACATGCGCGAGAGAATGCCCTTGCCCACCGGCACTTCCAGCGGACATTGCGTATCCACCACAAGGGTGCCGCGAGCCAGTCCCTGGGTCGGGGTCATCGCGATACCGCGCACGTGCCTGGCATCCCGGTGGGCCAGCACTTCGATGATGATCTGGCCATCAGGCCCCGCACGAAGCAGCGAATGAATGACCGGAAGCTGTGCGTCAAAGCGGATATCGACAACGCTGCCGTGCACCGAAACGACCACGCCCGAACGCCCCTGCTGCGCCATGGTCGCATCCGGTTCCTTGTTGCAGGCGTCGGCGGGGACGGTCATGGTCGGGCGCGAAGATCCGGCAGCAGCGGCGCGGACGGCGTCCATTTCCAGTCGCGGACTTCGGGCATGTCCTGGCCGTGAATATTGATGTATTGGCGATGCGCAATCAGTTTCTCGGCGAGATTGCGTTTCAGCTGCAAGCCCTTGTCGCCGGTCTGCGGCAAGCGATCGATGGTGTCCATGGCCAGGTGGAAGCGGTCGAGATCGTTGAGCACGGTCATGTCGAAGGGCGTCGTGATCGTACCCTCCTCCTTGTAGCCACGCACGTGGATGTTGTCGTGGTTGGTGCGCCGGTAGGTCAGGCGATGGATCGACCACGGATAGGCGTGAAAGGCGAAAATGACCGGCTTGCTGGTGGTGAACAAAGCGTCGAAGTCGGCATCACTCAAACCGTGCGGGTGTTCGATCTCCGGCTGCAGGCGCATCAGGTCGACGACATTGACCACACGGATTTTCAGTTCCGGCAGATGTTCGCGCAGGATCGAAACCGCCGCGAGCGTTTCCAGGGTCGGCACATCGCCGCAACAGGCCATCACGACATCGGGTTCTGCACCGGAATCGTTGCCGGCCCAGTCCCAGATGCCGATCCCTTTCGTGCAATGCGCGACCGCTTGATCCATGGTCAGCCATTGTGGTGCCGGATGCTTGCCAGCGATGACGACATTCACATAGTGCCGGCTGCGCAGGCAGTGATCCATGACCGACAGCAGGCAGTTGGCATCGGGTGGCAGATAGATACGCACCACAGATGCCTTCTTGTTCATGACAATATCAATGAATCCCGGATCCTGATGCGAGAAGCCGTTGTGATCCTGACGCCAGACGTGCGATGCGAGCAGGTAGTTGAGTGACGCGATCTTGCGTCGCCAGGGCAAGCCGCGAGAAATGTCCAGCCACTTGGCATGCTGGTTGAACATCGAATCGACGATATGGATGAAGGCCTCATAGCAATTGAACAGGCCGTGACGTCCGGTCAGCAGATAGCCTTCCAGCCAGCCCTGGCATTGATGCTCGCTGAGCATCTCCATGACCCGCCCGGTCGGCGCCAGCCATTGATCGTTTGGCAGCATGTCCGCGTCCCACTGGCGCTCGGTCACTTCGAAAAGTGCTGCCAGTCCATTTGACACAGTCTCGTCAGGGCCGAACACCCGAAAGTTGCGAGCCGCGCCGTTTCGAGCCGTCACGTCGCGCAGAAACGGACCCATGACCCGCGTGTCGCCGATTCCGCGGATGCCGGGCATCGGCACGTCGCAGGCGTAATCGCGAAAGTCGGGCAAGGCCAGATCGCGCAAAAGGATGCCGCCGTTTGCATGCGGGTTTGCGCCCATGCGCCGTGAGCCAACCGGAGCCAGTTCGGCCAGCTCCGGCAAGAGTCGACCGTTTGCATCGAACAGCTCCTCGGGTCGGTAGCTCCTGAGCCACTCTTCGAGCAAGACCAGATGATCGGGCCTGGATGCCGATATCGAGATCGGCACCTGATGCGAGCGAAACGTACCCTCGATCTGAAGACCGTCCACCATCTTCGGGCCAGTCCAGCCCTTGGGTGACCTGAGCACGATCACCGGCCAGCGCGGACGATCCTGATTACCCTGCTCGCGCGCGTCACGCTGGAATGCACGGATCTGTTCAATGGCCGTATCCAGCGCTGTCGCCATCGCTTCATGCATGAACGCGGGGTCGTCACCTTCGACGAAGATCGGGGTCCAGCCATAGCCACGCAACAACTGATCGAGCTCGTCGTGGGAGATTCGCGCAAGCACGGTCGGGTTGGCGATCTTGTAGCCATTCAAGTGCAGGATCGGCAACACCGCGCCGTCGGTCGCCGCATCGAGGAACTTGTTCGAGTGCCAGGCCGTGGCAAGCGGTCCGGTTTCTGCTTCGCCATCGCCAATGACACAGGCAACGACCAGATCCGGGTTGTCGAAAACGGCACCGAAGGCATGGCTGAGGGAATAGCCGAGTTCGCCGCCCTCATGGATCGAGCCGGGACATTCCGGTGAAGCGTGACTCGGGATGCCACCCGGAAACGAGAACTGAAGGAACAGCTTCTGCAGGCCAGCCTCATCCTCGCTTATCTCGGGATAAATCTCGCTGTAGCTGCCTTCAAGATAGGTGTTGGCCAGAACCGCCGGCGCACCGTGTCCGGGGCCGCAGACATAGATCATGTCGAGATCGTATTTCCTGATGACCCGATTGAGATGGACATAAATGAAATTCTGTCCCGGTGTCGTTCCCCAATGGCCGAGCAGCATGTGCTTGATGTCGCTGAGCACGAGCGGTCGCTTCAGTAGTGGATTGGCAAACAGATAGATCTGGCCGACCGCCAGGTAGTTGGCCGCACGCCAATAGGCATCCATGCGCCGAGACAGGTCAGGGCTCAGAGTGGATGGATTCATGATTCGGTATTCCTGTGGACTGGGAGCTGGCCGATCAAGTCGCCGGCATGGGTTGGTCAGGCCGCCTTGCGACCTGCAATGGATCGTTGATACGGCGAACCTGAGTTCTGGCCGAAACGAACCACAACGACATTCACAATCCGCTCAACGCGGTGAATGTGTCATGACGCAGGTCAATGACAGCGCCTCAATGCCATCGGGCATGGCCCAATCCAGACGAGGGAAATCCCGACCCGTCAGATTGACATCGCGTGCTTGCGGGCTGCCGTCGCAGACAGATCAAGGCTGTGGATTACGAGCGTGGCATCGTCGGGAACAGGGGCGCGCTTGAAGCCCAGATGGGCAGCGAATTCACGCATGGGCTCGTTGTTGATGGCGTCGATCGAGTGCATCGATTTGATGCCGCGCTCAATCGCACTGCAGATGAGGTGCTGCATGAGCAGGGTTCCCAGCCCCTTGTTCTGCCACTCATCACTGACCGTCACAGCGAATTCGCAGGTGTCGTCGGCTTCCACGCTCAGGCGGGCAACGCCGATCTCCGACTGATTCCGCCCCTCACCGACCAGGGCAATCAAGGCAACGTTTCGGGCAGGATCGAGAACAACGAGTTGGCGCAGCAGATTGTCGCTTGGTGACACCAGCGTTCCGAGAAAGCGGAAGCGACGGGATGTCGGCGAGAGCTGCTCGATGAATCGGCGCTCAAGTTCGATGTCGTCCTTGCGGATGTTGCGGATGAGCACAGACTGGCCATCGTAAAGAACCGCATCCCAGCTTTTCTCATCGGATGAAATCTCGCTTTGCCCCACTCGCATCAAACGAGTCGGAATCGGAACCGGTCTGAATCCTGTAGCAATATCCATGTCATATCCGCCGTTTGCGTTGATGTCCGCGTACCAATGCCGTTGTGTCGCAGATTCCGGCGCGCAGCGGACAACGTACGCTGCGCAGCGGATTCGCAAATGGCTACGACGACATCTGATTGCTGTGCTGTGCTTGCCCGTTCTTCGCGGATCTATCCGAGATCCTTGGCAGGGTGGGAAGCGACTGCGGCAGTTCCTCGGCTTGGGCACCGAGCTGGCTCAACGGTCGCAATGGCAATGATCGATGCTTGCCCAGCTTGAAAATGTAGCTGATCGGATTACGCAGCATGAGCCATTCCTCCTAAGGGCAAGGGATCATGGCTGGTGTCGTAGCGGGGTGCGCTGGAGAGAACGCGTTCCGCCTGATTCCGAGGTGGGGTTGCCCGATCGCACTCCTGGACCAGGTTGCGCCAGCTGCGAACACGATCCACCGTGTATTCGGCCCAATGCGAGTGAAAGACCTGGTGATCGTAGGTGCCTTCCATGGCGACGCTGCGATAATCCAGCATGAACTCGATCTGCTGCCCCTCGCGAGGAAGCCCATTCGAACTCTGGTTCCAATCGGCGTACATATTGCCTCCTGCCACTTTTGACCACGATCCGTTCGGATCCCCTGCGCGACTCGCGCTGCACGGGCAGCATGGAACATCCGTTCAGGTTGAGTCTGTGCGTTGGCGTACATAGCAGCACTCAAATCGAATGATCGATATTTCATCGCACGAACGGCCGTCGTTGGCTGCGCGCCAAATCCCCGATCTGCGCAACGCTCTCGAGAGCGGTTGAACCGGCACGGGTCCAAATGCCGGCTGTTGAACACGGATCCGCTGATCGGCTAAGTGCGCTGCCACACAGACAGCGCGGCGGTTTCACGTCACATTCGCCGCGCGACTCAGATGTTGTCCCTGACCACCCGTCGCAACCTCGCTCCGGACTCTTCCGGTGACCTTCCCGTACCGCTGCGGGAAGAAGTCTCGCCACTCGCTGGAGAAGCCAATGCCGATCGTATCGCCTGTCAATCAGGACAACTGGTTGCTGACCTCGTTGCCGCCCAAGGAACGCGAACGCATTCTCAAGGCCAGCACGCAGGTCGAGCTGACCTTCGGCAACACCCTGTGGGAACAAGGCGAGCGCATGCGCCACGTCTATTTTCCAAACTCCGGCTTCATCTCCCTGTTGATCACGGTCGATGGGCATACGCTGGAAGTTGGCATGATCGGCAACGAGGGCATGTGCGGACATTCGCTGGCACTCGGGGCGGACTTGGCACCTTTGCGGGCGCTGGTGCAAGGCGCTGGAACGAGCCTGCGGCTCAAGGCTTCGAGCTTTCGGCAAATCCTGGAAACCAGCCCCGCGCTGCGGCAGCTTTTGCTCGGATACACCCATGTACTCATGAGCCAGCTCACTCAGACGGCGGCCTGCACGCGCTTCCACACGGTCGAGACGCGGCTTGCACGATGGCTGCTGATGACGCAGGACCGGGCGCATGCCGATACGTTCGATGTAACCCAGGATTTTCTCGCCTTCATGCTCGGCGTGCGACGCGTTGGTATCACCGCCGCTGCGCGCACCCTGCAGGCGCAAAAGCTGATCCGCTATGCACGCGGACATGTTTCCGTGCTTGACCGCAGCGGGCTCGAAGCGGCAGCCTGCGCCTGCTATCAAAGCGATCTGGACATTTATCGGCGCGTACTTGGCGCGCGCAAAAAGCTCCACAAGTGATATGCATTCAAGCGAAATGTCCAATCATTGGTCAAGGATACTCCCCGGGTTGCGCCGCTCCCCTCTGGCACGAGAAGCGTGGCATCGATGCTTTCTCCGCCGGTGGATCCGAGTACGACGTCTGCATGGCTTCGGAAAACCATCCATTGTAGAAACGGCCTATGTGCGCAAACGTACAGAACTCCGATCCGATCGCATGAAACACTCACCGGGCCGCAGGCGGGTCTGCCTCGCGAGGACTGATGCGTCTTCAATCCATCGGTGCCCCGGTCGCTGCCACAAAACGCTGATGGCTCCGGCCATGAGTGCCTGACCACGCCTGCGGAAGTTTCGAGTTCCCATTCCTGCAGGGAGAATCACCGTGAACCGTTCCTCATCCATGGCTGGCATCAAGTCAGTTGCGTGGCTCGGCCTGCCCCTCTCCCTGCTGCTCGCTGCGTCGGCTACTGCACAGGGCGTGCCACTCGGCACCGCTGGCGACTTTGGCGTGCTGGGTGGCAGCGAAGTCACCAACACCGGACCGAGTGAGGTTTATGGCAGCGTCGGCGTCTGGCCCGGAACTTCGATCAGCGGCTTTCCTCCCGGCACGATCTTTCCCGGCTCCGGCGCCTTCCATTCCGCCGATACCGTTGCCCAACAGGCGCAGTTCGACCTCGGTGTGGCCTACGACGATGCATCCGGCCGCGCCTGCGGAGTGACCGTTGCCGGCGGTCTGCTGGGCGGCCTGACCTTGACTCCTGGCGTCTACTGCATGGACTCGGCCGACCTGACCGGAACCCTGACCCTGGATGGCGCTGGTGTTTACATATTCCAGATTGCAAGCGGGCTCATCACCGCGCCGGGCTCCTCGGTCGTCATGATCAACGGCGCCGGCTCGTGCGACGTTTTCTGGCAGGTGACGAGCAGTGCGGCCATCGATACCACCAGTCAAATGGCCGGCACCATCCTCGCCCTGACCAGTATCACGCTGAATACGAATGCCAGCCTGAGCGGACGCGCGCTTGCGCGCAATGCGCTGGTATCGCAGAGCAGCAACAACATCACCCAATGCACGGCCGGTGGCGGAACTGTTCCGACCACGTTGACCACGCAGGCATCGGCAGGTGTCGCGATCGGCGGCCAGATCCACGATACGGCCTTCCTCAGCGGCGGCGTCAATCCAACCGGCACGATCACCTTCGATCTCTACGGCCCCGGCGATGCGACCTGCACAGGCGCTTCCTTGTTCACCTCGGCCATCCCGGTCAACGGCAACGGAAGCTACGATTCGGCGAATTTCACGGCGCTTGTCGCGGGCACCTATCAGTGGGTCGCGAACTACAGCGGCGACGTCAACAACGATGCCGCCATGACCGCCTGCAATGATCCGAACGAGAGCGTGCAGGTCGGCGCGACAGTGGTCACCACGCAAGCACTCCCGACGCTATCCGCATGGGCGCTTGGCTTGCTTGCATCACTCGTCGCTTTGTTCGGTTTACTCACTGTTCGCCGCCAATCCGGCCACTGAAATTCCCAGGCCGGCTGGACTGATCCTGCAGAACAGGACGTGGCGATTTCTGACCCGTCGAACGCCGCCAGCGCCCGGGCGCGTCGTTCGTGCAACGACCGCCACGCTGGCAGCTTTCTCCAGCGCGGCCGGCACGCCGGGAGCGTAGACTTGGCCGCCGGAAGCCGAGTGCGAGCCATTTGCATCGTGGCAATCATGCTTCGACGCGTGCCCGAGGCGCTTTTCCTTGCGACGCGCCATCTTGCTGGCCAGTTGTTGGAGTAGCATGAGGACTATGTGCGCTGTCGAACACGCGCACCACCCGGAGCACATGCGCGTGATCCGGAAATGGCCACGGCAGGGATTCCGGCCACCATCAGGCATCGAGGCCTCGCATGAAAACAACGATTCCTGATCCAAAAAGCAATCACCTGCTGGCGGCGATGCCGGCTGAAGAGTGGGCCCGCTTCGCGCCCCATCTCACGCCCGTATTCCTGGATTTGGGGGATGTCGTCTACGAATCAGGCAAAGAGCAACCCTGGGTCTACTTTCCAACGAATTCAATCATTTCCTTGTTGTACGTAATGAAAGATGGCTCATCGGCTGAAATCGCGATCGTCGGCAATGAAGGTCTGGTTGGCATTTCCTTGTTCATGGGCGGCGACACCACGCCGAGCCGCGCCGTGGTGCAGAGCGCGGGTCACGCGGTGCGCATGCGCGCCGAGTTCATCCGCGACGAGTTCGTCCTCGCCGGACCGGTGCAATTCCTGTTTCTCCGCTACACCCAGGCCCTGCTTACCCAGATGGGACAGACCGCCGTCTGCAACCGCCACCACGGCGTCGATCAGCAACTGTGCCGCTGGCTGCTGCTGAGCCTGGATCGGCTGTCTTCAAACGAACTGACCATGACCCAGGAGCTGATCGCCAACATGCTCGGCGTTCGGCGCGAAGGCGTGACTGAAGCCGCCGGCAAGTTGCAACGCGCCGGCGTGATCACCTATAGCCGCGGTCGCATCCGCGTGCTGGATCGCGCTCGCCTGGAAAAAATGGCCTGCGAATGTTACGAAGTGGTCAAAAAGGAATTCGCCCGCCTGCTGCCCTGGGAGAGCGAAATGCAAGCTGCTGCGAAAAAACAGCGCGTCGAAACCCCGCAAGTCCTAGCGCACGACACAGGAGCGATCGTGTTGCCCAATTTCGATCTGGTTCGCTGCTGAATTGCGGGCAGCCAAATTCAATGTCATGTTCGACGAAGTTGGCGAGCCACTCCTCCGCGTTGCCTGACCGGTATGCCGAGCGTGCCAACGTTGAATTTCGTTCCAGCAAGTTCAATCAGGCAAATCGCATTTCAAGGAGCGCTTGCGGCATGCCTTGCAGCGTGGCTGAGAGAAATTGCGGACAACCTTCCACGCGTCCGGGACGCGCCGAAATCTTCATCCAGAATGAAATCGATCCTGCCGTCCAGGAGCAGTTGTCGCTGGTGACACCTGCGCTGGAAAATCATCCAGCCGGCAATCCCCGGCGAACGCGTGCGCTCGGCCTCAATAAACGACTGGAAAGGCGCTGATCCAAACCCCCGCCTTCATTTTGTTGACCGCAACATTGGCGAAAATCGTCGCCTCAGGTTACCTTGCGCGAATGGCGCAGCACGACAATGACAGCATTACCCGCTGGCTCGAACGCTGGCGTGACGGCGACAACACCGCGCTGGATCGATTGCTGCCTCTGGTCTACACGGATCTGCGGCGAATTGCTTCACGCGAATTGCGCTCCACTCCCGGTCACGCCACCTTGCAGACCACCGCCCTGGTCCACGACATCGTTTTGCGCCTGCTCGGGCGGCCACCGAGCGCATTCGAAAACACCGCGCATTTGCTGAATGCCTCGGCCCGCATGATGCGCCAGGTGCTTGTTGATCGAGCCCGCCGTGCGCAGGCCGACAAACGTGGCGGGCAATGGATCCGCGACGATTTCACCGAAGCGCTGGAGCTGCCGATCCCGGACGGAACGGATCTCGCCCTGCTCGACCGCGCACTCGGTGATCTGGAAAGCGCGCACGAACGCATGGCCAAAGTCGTCGAGCTGCGCTATTTCATGGGGCTCGATTCGGCGGAGATCGCCGCCACGCTCGGCGTCGACGAACGCACCACGCGGCGTGACTGGGTGGCTGCCCGCGAATGGTTGCGAGATCGCCTCGAACGATCCGCCTGATAGCTCGTTCGGGTCAATCCCGCGCCAACCGTTGAGTCGCGATCAGTCGAGCTCGTCCGCCGGCTTGCGTTCGCGACCCGGCTTTTTGGACAGTTTGCGCTGCAGCGAACGGCGGTGCATGCCGAGCAGTCGTGCGGCGGCCGAAACATTGCCTTGGCTGTCAATCATGGCTTGCTGGATGTGTTCCCACTCAAGCCGGCTCAATGGCGTCATCGTGGCCTCGGCTTCCGCCGGTTCACCCTCGGCATCATCGTTGATTGCACGCAGGATCGCCTCGACCGTCGTCGGCTTGGCCAGGTAGTGGTCGGCGCCGCGCTTGATGGCTTCGACAGCGGTGGCGACGCTGGCATAGCCGGTGACCAGGATGATGCGCATCGATTCGTGTGCGGCGTGCAGCGGCGCGATCAGGTCGAGACCGTTTTGCTCGGCAAGCTTGAGATCGACCAGGGCGTAGTCCGGCTTGTGTGCATGGGCGAGTTCGACCGCCTGCGCGGCGTTCGTCGCGGTCTGGATCGCGTGACCACGGCGTTCGAGCGAGCGTTGCAAGGCGCGCAGGTAGAGCGCGTCGTCATCGATCAGAAGTCCCTTCTTCATGGGTCAGCCTGGTTGGCGAGTGGAAGCTCGAAACACACGCGCACACCGCGCCCATCGGTCTTTTGCACCGACAATTCACCGTTGAGGCGCTCGACCGTGGCATGCGAAAGGGCGAGACCGACGCCCAGGCCATCCGGCTTGCTGCTGGCGAACATGCGCGATGGCAGAAATGGCTCGGCCTCGCCGAAACCGGCACCGTAGTCGCGGATTTCGCCATGCAGGGAATGTCCGTGGATTTCAAGCTTGAGATCGACCTGCGCCATGCCGGCCGCCTCGCCGGCATCGGCCGCGTTGTTCAACAGGGCCTGCAGCAAGTGGCCGACGGCGGCAACCACACGAGTCGATGCATCGATCTTTCCGCTGCGGACAAGCTTGACCGTCGGCCGAACCAGTTGCCAACGCGCGATGATGGTCTCGATGTCGACGCGTGCCGATCCCGATTCCCCTGCACTCGCTTCGGCCGGCGCGGCAAGCTCGCGTACGCGATCGCGACAGACATCAACCAGGGCGCGCAGGGTTGCGTGATCTTCGCGAAGATCGGAACCCGAAGCGTCCTCGATCAGGTCATCCAGCATCAGGGTCATCGTCGCCAACGGGGTGTTCAGTTCGTGCGCCACCGAGGCGGCATGCGTGGCCAGGGCAACGATGCCTTCGTTGCGCGTGAACCGTTCGCGCAGCAGCGACAGCTCATGCTCGCGCCGACGCAGCAGTTCCGACATGCGCGCAAAGAAGATCAACAGCACGAGCGCCGAAACCACGAAATTGGCAGCCATTCCCCACAAGTGAAGATCAAAACCGTCGGACATGCCGTGGATATGTGGAAGCGGCTGGCCGAACAGGACGGACGCCGCATAGCCGGCGCAGCACATCGCCGCCACGGCATGGATCCAGCGTACCGGCAAGGCCAGCGAGGCGAACGCAATCGGCAGCAGGAACAAGGAAGTGAACGGATTGGTGACCCCACCGCTCCAGGCGATCAACCACGCCAGCACAGCGACATCGACGCCGATGTGAATCAATACCTCCCCATGCGATGGCTCGCCGATGCGGCGAATCCGCCAGGCGGCCCACAGGTTGAATGCGACGAGCGCGGCGACGCCTGCCCACAGCGCTGCGGCGTTCAAGGCCACCCCAAGCAGGCCGAGCACCACGGCAATCGTCGCCGATTGGCCAATCACTGCCAGCCAGCGCAGCATGGTCAGGGTTCGCAACAGGGTCGACAGCGATCGTTCCATGACGCAAGTATGCCGTCGACCAGGGTCTTTTGAAGTGACTGAGCGTCGCATCGGCCGGTTTTCAGGCATTGCCCATGACCGGCCGATGCCCGCCGCGTTCGACCGAAATGCCTCGCGATATCCTCGAAGGTAATACTTCCAACGCCCGACATCCGCAAAGCGGCCCGCGCAAGAACGCCAGCCGACTACAATGGTCGACTTTCCGCGACCGGCCCGCGCATGGCACCCAACGCAACCATCTACAAGATCGAACTGCAGATCAGCGACATGGATCGTCACTACTATGCGACCCATGCGCTGACCCTCGCCCGCCACCCGTCCGAAACCGACGAGCGCATGATGATTCGCGTGCTCGCCTTCGCCCTCTACGCTGACGAACGACTGGAGTTCGGCAAGGGTTTGAGTACCGACGACGAGCCGGATCTTTGGCGCAAGGAGTTGAACGGTGACATCGCCCTGTGGATCGACCTCGGCCATCCCGATCCGGCCCGGGTGCGCAAGGCCTGCGGCCGGGCCAATCTGGTCGTGCTCATCAACTACGGTGGCCGCGGTGGCGACATCTGGTGGGAGAAGTCCGCCAACGAGCTGCGCCGCTCAAAGAACCTGACCGTCCTCGATATTCCGACCAACGTTGTCGACTCGCTCGCTGCGTTGGCTGAACGCGGATTGCGTCTGCAATGCCTTATCCAGGATGGCCATGTGCAGATCATCAGCGGTGACACCGTGATCGGCATTGATCCGCAATCCCGCATGTCTTCCGAGGAATCCGGACGCTGGAGCAATGCCGGATAGTTTCGATGTCGCCATCATCGGCGGCGGCGCCGCGGGGCTGATGTGTGCACTGGCCGCCGGCAAGCGCGGCAAGCGCGTGCGCGTGATCGAACATGCCAATCGGGTTGGCAAGAAAATCCTCATGTCGGGCGGCGGGCGCTGCAACTTCACCAATACCGGAACGACACCGGCCAATTTCCTCTCGGCCAATCCGCACTACTGCAAATCGGCCCTGGCCCGCTACACACCCGCCGATTTCATCGCCATGGTCGACGCACACGGTATTGCCTGGCATGAAAAGGAACTCGGTCAGTTGTTCTGCGATGACTCGTCAAAGCAGATCGTGGGCATGTTGCTCGACGAGTGCGCCGACGCCGGGGTGCAGGTGCAAACGAGCTGCAGCATCGAAGCGGTGCGAAAGGTCGAAGGTGGATTTCGCCTCGACACGACATTCGGCACGCTCGACTGCCCAGCCCTCGTTGTCGCCACCGGCGGTCTGTCGATCCCGAGCATGGGCGCGACCGGTTTCGGCTATGAGCTCGCGCGCCAATTCGGCCACCATGTCCTTTCGACACGCGCTGGCCTGGTTCCACTGACCCTGAGCGGCAAGCATCAGGAGCATTGGCAGGATCTCAGCGGCGTTGCTTTTCCGGTTGAGGCTCATTGCAATGGCAAGCAGTTCCGCGCCGACATGCTGATCACCCATCGCGGCATCAGCGGCCCGGCCATCCTGCAGATTTCTTCGTATTGGCAACCCGGCGACGATCTGCGACTGGATCTGTTGCCCGGCCAGGATGCCCTCGCCGTTTTGCTCGAACAGCAAGGTCAGCGCGGGGCAGCGGAACTGAAAACCATCCTCGCCGATGCCTTGCCGAAGCGTCTGGCCCAGCGCCTTTGCGAACTCCGCTTCGACAGCAAGCCGATGCGCCAATATCAGCAAGCCGAATTGCGCGATATTGCGCAACAATTGAAAGCGTGGCCGATCGTCGCCAGCGGTACCGAGGGCTACCGGACCGCCGAGGTGACCCTGGGCGGCGTCGACACCGATCAGCTTTCATCGAGCAGCATGCAGTCAAGACTCGTCGAAGGCCTTTATTTCATCGGCGAAGTCGTCGATGTGAGCGGACATCTTGGCGGCTACAATTTCCAGTGGGCCTGGGCCTCCGGGCATGCTGCCGGCAATGCCGTCTGATCGTCAATCTGCACGCCAACCGTAATCCAGACCATGTTGCGACTGACTGAAATCAAACTGCCACTTGATCATGCCGCCGATGAAATTCCGGCCGCGATCTGCGCGCGCCTCGGACTGAAATCCGACGAACTGAACGGATTCACGATCTTTCGTCGCGGCCTCGATGCACGCAAGAAATCGACAATCCATTTCATCTATACGCTCGATATCCAGACAACTCGCGAAGCGGAACTGCTGCGCCGGTTCAGCAGCGACCCGCATGTCGTGGAGACGCCAGACACTTCCTACCAATTCATTGTTCGCGACTGCTCGCTGCCCGCCGGAGCGCCGCGCCCGATCGTCATCGGTAGCGGACCCTGCGGACTCCTCGCTGCGCTGATTCTTGCCCAGATGGGATTGCGGCCACTGATCCTCGAACGTGGCAAAGCCGTGCGTGAGCGCACCAGGGACACCTGGGGCTTCTGGCAGAAGGGCATCCTCGATCCCGAATCCAACGTGCAGTTTGGCGAAGGCGGCGCCGGAACCTTTTCCGACGGCAAGCTGTACAGCCAGATCAAGGATCCGCGCCATTACGGACGCAAGGTACTCAACGAGTTCGTCAAGGCCGGCGCGCCGGAGGAAATCCTCTACGTCAGCAAACCGCATATCGGCACGTTCCGTCTGGTCAAGATGGTCGAACACATGCGTGCCAGCATCGAGGCGCTCGGTGGCGAGTTCCGGTTTTCGAGCAAGGTCGAAGATGTGCTCATCGAGGATGGTTGCATGCGTGGCATCACCCTCGCCGATGGCCAGCAGATTCGCGCCGACCATGTGATTCTCGCCATCGGCCACAGCGCCCGCGATACCTTCGAGATGCTGCATGCGCGCGGCGTCTACATCGAGGCCAAGCCGTTCTCGATCGGCTGCCGCATCGAGCACCCGCAATCGCTGATCGATCGCGCGCGCTACGGCCCGAGTGCCGGACATCCGCTACTCGGCGCGGCCGACTACAAGCTCGTTCATCATGCGAGCAACGGACGCTCGGTCTACAGCTTCTGCATGTGCCCGGGCGGTACGGTCGTAGCGGCGGCGTCCGAGCCGGGCAGACTCGTCACCAATGGGATGAGCCAATACTCGCGCGACGAACGCAATGCCAACAGCGCCATTGTGGTCGGCATCACGCCTGATGACTATCCGGGCCACCCCCTCGCCGGCGTGGCCTTCCAGCGCCATTGGGAAGAACGCGCCTTTGCACTCGGCGGATCCAACTACGACGCACCCGGCCAGCGCGTCGGTGATTTTATCGCCGGTCAGGCTTCAAGCGGATTCGGCAGCGTATTGCCCTCCTACAAGCCGGGCGTGCACTTGTGCGATCTTGCCACCGCCCTGCCCGACTATGCCCTGCTCGCCATGCGCGAAGCGATACCAGCATTCGAAAGACAGATTCGCGGCTTCGGCGACGCTGATGCGATGCTGACCGCCGTCGAAACCCGAACCTCGTCGCCGATCCGGATCAAGCGCAACGATGACGATTTGCAAAGCCTGAATACGCGTGGCCTGTTCCCGGCGGGTGAAGGTGCGGGCTATGCCGGAGGAATCCTTTCCGCCGCCGTTGACGGGATCAAGGTAGCCGAGGCTGTCGCCATGGCAATGCAAGCGCATGCTCCGGCGCATTGAGCGTATGGTTCGTGGCCTGCCCATGCCGACGCCTCTGGGGAGCGGATGGTGCCGGCTGCTGACCACGTCCTCGACATCGGCCTCGCTGCCCCTGGCTATCTGACCCAGTCTCCCTCGATTGCCTTCGGGCGCGAACACCTGCCCAATCCGACGCGGGGTACGGACTGGCACTTTCCTGCCCGCGAATGAACGGGCGATTCGCATATCGGCTGAATCCACCGTTTGGCGTGCAGAATGTCGCGATTCCATTGCCTGGGGCTGTCCGATGGCTGACACCGACTCGAAAGATCTGACCACCGAGGAAATCCAGGATATCGAGGCCACCGCAGACGTTCCCGTGGCTGCGGTTGAGCAAGCCTCACCCGACGATGCCCCAGGCGTCGTGCTCAATCGCGCCATCCTCGAATCCCAGTTGGAGGTCAACGCCGGCATCCATCGCCTGCTTGGCATTCTGGTCATCGGCGGCGTTCTTTATACGAGCTATTTTGCCCGCGAACTGTTGCTGCCAATCCTGCTCGCGGGATTCTTTTCGCTGTTGCTGAGTCCGCTGATGAAGCGCTTGTGCAACAGCTGGTTGCCGCGCTGGGTTGCGGCCTTGCTGCTGATCGCGATTTCCATGGCGACGCTGGCAGGCATCGGCAATGCCCTCTACGCACCGGCTGCCGAATGGGTAGGTCGCGCACCCCAGGTGGTGCGCAGCGTGACGCCAAAACTCAAATCCCTGATGCGCCCGATCAACGAGGCGAACAAGGTCGGTGAATCCATCAGCGCCATCGCCTCGGACGGCGGCAAGAACGGGCAGCAGGTTGTCGTGCAGGCTCCCGACCGCCCAAGCCTGCTGTCGACGACACCACGCGTGCTGGCCAGTGCGCTCGCCGTTGTATTGCTGACCTACTTTTTCCTGCTCTACGGCGACAGCTTGTTGCGACGCACCTTGATGATGCGTTCCACCTGGCAGCAGAAACGGGTCACCGTGGATATCGTGCGCGCGATCCAGAATGACCTCTCCCGCTACTTTCTGACCGTCTGCACAACCAGCATCGCGCTGGGTTGCGCCACCACCATCCTGCTCTGGGCGCTCGGTGTCGATACGCCCCTGCTGTGGGGCGCACTGGCTGCCCTGCTCAATCTGACACCCTACGTGGGACCGATGGCGATGGCGGGCATGCTGGCCCTGGTCGGGCTGTCGCAGTTTCCGAGCATCGGCGTCGCATTCCTGCCAGCGGCCGGATACCTTGGCTTGCATCTGCTCGAAAGCCAGTTGGCAACGCCGCTCGCGCTCGGCAGCACGATCAATCTGAATCCACTCGCCATCATTCTCTGGTTGCTGATCTGGGGATGGATGTGGGGCATCCTCGGCCTGCTGCTTGCCGTGCCGATGCTGGTTTGCACCAAGGTTGTTTGCAGTCGCGTCGAAGGCCTGCACCATTGGGCGATCATGCTCGAGAAATGAACGGCACCCTCCGGGACGAAATTGCCTGAGGGGATCAGAACACTGAAAAACCAGTCAACTCGGAAAACCGCTCGAGCGCGGCGGCACCGGCCAGGGAGTTGCCCTTGTCATCCAGACCCGGCGACCAGACCACCACCGACATCGCATTCGGCACCACCGCGACGATGCCACCACCCACACCGCTCTTGGCCGGCAGGCCGACCCGGAAGGCGAATTCACCTGAGGCATCGTAGGTACCGCAAGTCATCATCAGCGCATTGATTCGCCGCGCACGGTCGGCCTTGATGACCGGCACGCCGCTGCGCTGGCAAACGCCGCGATTGGCCAGGTAGAGGAAGGCCCGCGCCAGATCCATGCAGTTCATCTGCAAGGCGCACTGGTGAAAATAGAAATCGAGAACGCGCTCGACGTCGTTGTCGAGGTTGTGGAAGCTGCGGATGAAGTTGACCAGGGCGCAGTTGCGGAATCCCGCATCGCGCTCGGATTGCGCCACATCCTCATCCATGATGATCGCCGGATTGTCGGCGCGATCACGGACAAAGCCGAGCAGATCCTCGCGTGCGGTCGCCGAGCTCGAAAGGATCACATCGGCGATGACGTGCGCGCCGGCATTGATCAAGGGATTGCGCGGAATGCCGCGTTCGCGCTCCAGCTGGACCAGCGAATTGAACGGATTGCCGGATGGCTCGCGCCCGACCCGCTTCCACAGATCGCCACCAAGCGCCTCCAGCGCAAGGGTCAGGGTGAAAACCTTGGAAATGCTCTGGATTGAAAACAGCTCATCGGCATCGCCGGTCGCGAACAACTCGCCGTCGAGCGTTGCGATGGCCATGCCGAAGCGGTCGATCGGAACGCTCGCCAGGCGAGGAATGTAGCTGGCAACCTTGCCCTGGCCGATCAAGGGACGAACATGATCGTGTACCTGGGCGAGGATTTCGGCCAGGTCCGGACGGGCTGGCGGCAGATGGTCGGGTTTCATGCGCGCATGGTCGCATGCGCGCATCCGTCGCCCAACCCATCGCGATCAACGCGTTGGCTGGACGTACTGTGCGCGCTCGGAAATCGCCTTGGCTGCCGCCAGAATGACGCTGCCAGGAACGCGCACTCGATAGTCCGGATGGGTGAACGAGAACTGCAGGATGTGTTGGCTGTCGACGATGAAAACCGACGGAACCGGCAAGGCGTGGTGCTGTTCCCCGGATGATTTTTCCAGGTCGATGCCATAGCCCTGGTATTTCGTGATCGTCTCCTGATCCACCACGAAGCCGATGCCGAATGCCTTCAGCGCGTCAGCTTTGCTGTCGGACAGCAATGTATATTCGAGCTTGTCCTTGCTCAACGTCTTGCCCAATTCTTCCGGGCGATCCGGACTGATGGCCAACACCCGATAGCCCAGTGCTTCGACATCCTTGAGGATCAAGCGCAAATCGCTCAACTGGGTATTGCAGTACGGACACCAGCCACCGCGATAGAAGACGAGAATCGCCGGCTTGCCATCCATCTGCTTCCACAACGAAGTTGCTTTTCCTTCAAGCGTCTTCAACGCGACATCGGGCGCCTCGCTGCCCAACAGAAGCGGTTGGACGCCGGTGGCCGAAGCAGCGAGTTCACCCGCGGCAAAGGCCGGAGCGCTGATCATCAAGAGAGTCGCAAGGATGTGGCGAATCATGGTCGTTCCAGATGGATGGTGCGAATGAAGACCGGGTTGTGGCTCGATTGCTTGCACCGGCATTGAATGCAGATCCATCGCTCGATGCGGCAATTGAATGCCGTCTTTGAAATCCGCGATGACCTCGTCGTGTCGAATCTGTTCGGGCTCGCTGACCATAGCCGTATCCAGTGCATCCATCAAACGCAACCGGTTGCCCCGCAAGCCGATTCGGCGAGAATCAGCCAGGGCGTTTTGTGGGCCATGTATGATGCGGGTCTCGCAATGATCGACCGTCCCGCTTCCGAATGAGCCAGGTTTCACCCGACGATCCGCATGAGCACCCGCCGGTGTCGTGGCGGGCGGCGGCGCATCGACTGTTTTCGCCGGTGCAATGGCGGCGGCGCATCTTGTTCTGGTCCGGCGCGATCATGGTCGGCCTCTCGGCGGTCGGCTTCGCGCATCTGGCCGATCAGGCTTTTGGCGTGTTCAAGCGGGTTGTCGAACACAACGCCTATTGGCCGTTTCTGCTTACGCCGGCCACATTCGCCCTGCTCGCGTGGCTGACCCAGGGTTTTCTCAAGACCACGCGCGGTTCCGGCATTCCGCAAGCCATCGCCGCCTTGCAGATCGACGACGAGCCATTCCGGCGCGGCTTGCTTTCGTTGCGTGTCGCCCTCGGCAAGATGGCGCTGACCCTGGTCGCCTTGATCGGCGGCGCGTCGGTCGGCCGCGAGGGCCCGACAGTCCATGTTGGCGCAGGTCTGCTCTATTCGCTGGGCCGCCGCTTTGGTTTCGATGATCCGGCCGCGAGCGCACGATTCATCCTGGCCGGTTCCGCCGCGGGTCTGGCCGCGGCCTTCAACACGCCATTGGCCGGCGTCGTATTCGCGATCGAGGAAATGAGTGGCGCGTTCGAACATCGCATGAGCGGCATCCTGCTCACGGCGGTGATCATCGCCGGCGTCGTTTCACTCGGCATCCTCGGCAACTACGCGTATTTCGGCCACGTCAGTGTCGGCCTGCCGCTCGGCAAGGCCTGGATTGCGGTGCTGGTGACCGGCATCCTGTGCGGTCTGGCCGGCGGCCTGTTTGCGCGAACGATCATTCCTGCGAGCGGAGGCTTTCGCGGGCTGGTCGGCCGCTTGCGCAATCGTCAACCGATCGTGTTTGCCGCCGCCTGCGGACTGGCACTTGTCCTGCTCAGCCAATTGAGCGAGAGCGGACTCTATGGCACCGGCTATGCCCAGGCGCGCTCGATCCTGGAAGGCGGCATGGGCCAGGTCGACGCTTATGGATTGCTCAAGTTCTGCGGCAACATCGCCTCCTACTGGGCCGGGATTCCCGGCGGCATCTTTTCGCCGGCGTTGTCGGTCGGAGCCGGGTTTGGTGCCAACATCAGCGCCTTCCTTCCCGGCACTGCGCCATCGGCGGTCATCCTGCTGGCAATGGCTGCTTACCTTGCCGGCGTGACCCAGTCACCGCTGACGGCAGCGGTGATTTCCATGGAACTGACCGCCAATCAGCAGATGTTCCTGCCCATCCTGGCGGCCTGTCTGCTTGCCCGCGCCAGTTCCTCCCTGATCTGCCGCAAGCCGGTCTATCGGGCCCTGGCGGACAACCTGATCGATGCCTACGAAAAGCTGCGATCAGAAACCGAAGCCGCTGAGCTCAAGCTGTCCGAGGCGGGTGCACTGCCGATTGCTGATGAGGCGGATGAAGTTCTTGGGCAACCCGCACCGCCCGCAAGAAATTCCGGCGCCGCCGCATCCAACTGAGCTGGGCAACGTGCCTATCGGGCAACATCGCTGATGTTTCGGCTGACCCGCAACGACTCCGGCGGTCGCCTCAGTGGGTCGGGTTTTCCGCCACGTCGAGAAAGTACGGCACCACCTCGCCCATGATCTTCAACGTGATCGGTCTGCCGCGCCGATCCAGCGACTTGCCCGCGGCAACCCGGATCCAGCCTTCACTGACGCAATATTCCTCGACCGTGGTGCGCTCCTGGCCGTTGAAACGAATGCCAATCCCGCGGGCCAGCAGATCCGCATCGTGGAACGGGCTTTTGGGATCGACTGAAAGTCGGTCGGGAAGTGATTCAGTCATTCAGAATGCTCCGCTGCAAGCCTTGGTTACGAAGGGCGCAATGCTACGTGATCAGGCGAGAGATGACCGCATGTTACGCAGCCTGGCCACGCTTTTTAGGATCTTCGTGGAAGCCAGTGGGTGATTCTGAAGCGTTGGTACCGGCGAAACCGGTGCAGAACAAGGTTTTGCGGATTACAGAGTTGTCCGGAGATTTGACTTGCCTTGTTGACGGTGACTTCAGTGAGGCTTCCTCAGCGTTTGCTGGTTGCCTGCCGATTCCCCGTTCACCCCAAGGCTGACGCATCGTTCTGGAGTGCGGCGCATTCTTCGCACGCGGGTTCCTAGGTTGGTGCTGAGCACAGCGAAGCCCAACGAGGCGATCTTTCCTCCGCGTGACGTAGAACGTGCCGGAGCAACCGTTGGGCTTCGCTGTGCTCAGCACCAACCTACGATGAAGCGCTCACCGATAGTTTGCCAAAAAGCTACGGATTGTGACCGAATGACCCACGACTTCACGAAGACCCGCTTTTTAATAGGAGCGATTTCAGTCGCGATGCCCTACTTTCGCGGGAGCGACCTCAGTCGCGATGCTCTACCTTGCAGCCCACTTTGCGGCAGGAATAGCGCCAGTCAAGGAGTGTTGAACCCAAGCATCGCGACCGAAGGGAGTCCCTTTTCGGGGCGACCGAAGGGAGTCCCTGAAGTCGCTCCCACGGATCAATGACCTCAAAGTCGGTCGGGAAGTGATTCTGACATGCCAAATGCTACGCATCAGTTTTCGAGATTGCAGGCTCGCAATGCTACGTGATCAGGCCCCCGATCGCCGAGCGGACTACTCCGAATCGCTCTTGGCGGCTTTCGAAGTCCCTGCCTTTTCTTCCGCATTGGCCTGACCGTCCCAGCGACGCTGTGCTGCGGCACGATCCCACGGCGCCAGCGGCTCGATATCGATCTTGATTCCAGCCAGCGCGGGCACCTGCGCTCTGAACTTCGCCAGGTCGCCATCGGATTGATCGTCGATGACGACATCCCAGGAATGACTGATCATCCCGGTCGCCGACTGGTCGACCAGCGGGATAACCGAGCCCGCACGAAATTCATTTTCGCGTCGGGGGCGCATGACTGCGTTGAGGTGTCCGACGTAGCTCACACTGCCCGGCTTGACCTCGAAATCGGCAACCATCGGAATGAAGAACTGTCCGATAAACGGGAACGCGGCAGCGATTCCGGAAATTCCTTCGAAGTGATAGTAACCGGGCGACAAGGCGATGCTGGTCAGATACATCGTCCGGCCGTCGACTTCGATCGTGTCTTCCTTTCGGTTCAACTGGAATCTCAGTGACTGATTCCCGGCCCCCCAATTGAGATCCGTCACCCAAAGGATCGAGGGAACTGGCTGATAGCGGCTATCGTCAGCTCGCGTTGCTTCAACACTCATCAAGACCACGGACTTGGTCGCGGTATTCAGCGCATCTTGTCCCCTTTTGAGGGCCATGGTCTGGACATTGACGCATCCCGAAAACATGGCGATTGCACCGATCGCCAGAAACCATCGCTTCATGCCGCAATCTCCCGAATCGAAATCTTCAGCGCGTCATGGGCAGGATTGTTTCATTGAAATTGGCGGAGAGAGTGGGATTCGAACCCACGGTGGGCGTAAACCCACGGCAGTTTTCAAGACTGCTGCCTTAAACCACTCGGCCATCTCTCCGTATTCAATTGTCCACCGCAGGCGCGCGTTGCGCGCCACCACGGCAGTTTGACTCCGGGCGTCCCGCCCTCCGCCCTTCGGGCCATCGCCTGCGGCGATGTTGGCTCCGGCTTCCTGCCTCCGCACTCAAGACTGCTGCCTTAAACCACTCGGCCATCTCTCCGTATTCAATTGTCCACCGCAGGCGCGCGTTGCGCGCCACCACGGCAGTTTGACTCCGGGCGTCCCGCCCTCCGCCCTTCGGGCCATCGCCTGCGGCGATGTTGGCTCCGGCTTCCTGCCTCCGCACTCAAGACTGCTGCCTTAAACCACTCGGCCATCTCTCCGTATTTTTCTGCTCGTCACGGCTTGTTGCATTAGCACTCAAGGCGGCTGCATTGAACCACTCGGCGCTCTCACCTTCAATCAACCGTCACCCCGGCGCAGGCCGGGGTCCAGTGACTTTGCCCTGGAAGCCTGAACGCCCTGGATCCCGCACTTCGACAGAACGACCGGACGCGGAGTTTAGCCTAGTCGGGAGAATTGCCCAAGATTTGTCCTTCTACCCCCGGAGAAGGTGGCCACAGGCCGGATGATGACTGCATGGATGCACGAGGTGGCACGGCGTCGGGAACCGCCGTCGAGGGTACGCACTACATTGGAGTCGGGGCTTCGCAGGAACCCTCATCCGCCTTCGGCACCTTCTCCCGCAGGGAGAAGGGTTGAATGCCGGAATCGAGTTCAGCCTAGTCGGGTGATTCCGCCCATATAGGGCAGCAAGACCTCGGGTACATCGATCGAGCCGTCGGCGTTCTGGTAGTTCTCCATCACGGCGATCAGGGCGCGACCGACCGCGGTGCCCGAGCCGTTGAGGGTGTGCACCAGTTCGGGTTTGCCGGTTTCCGGATTGCGCCAGCGGGCCAACATTCGGCGGGCCTGGAAATCTCCACAGTTCGAGCACGAGGAGATTTCACGATAGGTCTCCTGGCTCGGCAGCCAGACTTCGAGATCGAAGGTTTTCTTCGCCGTGAAACCCATGTCGCCGGCGCAGAGCAGCATGCGGCGATAGGGAAGCCCGAGCTTTTCGAGGACGACCTCGGCGCTGCGCGTCATGCGCTCATGCTCGGCATCGCTCTCCTCCGGCTTGCTGATCGAGACCAGCTCGACCTTCTCGAATTGATGCTGGCGGATCATCCCGCGCAGATCGCGGCCACCGGAGCCCGCTTCTGCGCGAAAGCACAAGGAATGGGCGGTCATGCGCAACGGCAGCTGGTCGGCATCAAGGATGCTGTCGCGAACAATGTTGGTCAGCGGCACTTCGGAGGTCGGGATCAGATAGCGTTTTGCTTCATTGACCTCGATCGAAAACAGGTCTTCTTCGAACTTTGGCAACTGGCCGGTACCTTGCATCGAGTCCGCGTTGACGATCAGCGGCACGTTGGTTTCCAGATAGCCATGCTGCTCGGTGTGCAGATCGAGCATGAACTGCGCCAATGCGCGATGCAGGCGGGCGAGTTCGCCGCGAAGTACCGTGAAGCGCGAGCCGGAGAGCTTGGCGGCAACTTCACCATCCAGCCAGCCTTTGTGCGCACCCAGCTCGACGTGATCCTTGACCGGAAAATCGAAATGACGCGGCGTGCCCCAGCGATGCTTTTCCACATTGGCTTTTTCATCGACGCCAGGCGGCACCAACTCATCCGGCAGGTTGGGTACGCCCAACGAGATCGCGGCAAGCTGCTGCTGGATGTCGGCCAGGCGCGTTTCATTCGCCTTGAGCTGATCGGCGATGGCGGCGACATCCGCCATCAGCGCGGCGGTATCCTCGCCCTTGCCCTTGGCGATACCGATCGCCTTGGAGCGCGTGTTGCGCGTGTTCTGCAACTCCTGCGTTTCGATCTGTACGCTCTTGCGCTGCGCTTCGAGCGATTCGATGGCCGCCGCGTCGAGCGTGTAACCGCGCCTGGCGAGGCGCTCGGCGACAACATCAAGCTGGCCGCGCAGCAGGGCTGGATCAAGCATGGCAGGGATTCCGCAAGACAACGAAGGGCGCGGATTATCGCCGCGCCGCTCGCTGGCCGCAAACCAGCGGCGCTGAGCCCATCGTCTGTACCTGCCGGTGGCCCGCGCGCCGGAATCGGATTCGCGCGGTGCGCAGTTCAGAATCGACGAGGTTTGGTTCTACCGAGCCACCACGCGATCAGGATGCCGCCGAGTAACCAACCGACCACGTGCTCGATCAGGCCACCGATCATGAAATCGGTCGGGAAACGGTACCAGACCGCCATCGGCACGACCGAACCCGCCCAAACGAACAGGCCCATGCCGGCCGCTCCGAGCACGCGCGCGGCAAATCCCCAACTGGTCGCCGCCAGCAACCAGGCCACGATCAGACTGCCGAGAAAATTGCAGCCGAACTGCTTGATCAGTTGCGGCGTCATCTGCATCGGATCGCCGATCGGCGGGCTGACGACCATGTAGACGAATGGCTGCACCTTGGCTTTCTCGGCGTAGGATTTCATGAACGATTCGTCATTCCATTGCGCCGGACTTGCATAGGGAAGCATGTAGATGCCGGGTGTCGGCGTTCCGCTTTTGACCGCATCAAGGACGACTTCCTCGTTGGCCGGTGCCTGAACGCCCATCTCGCCGATCGGCAGGATCGTGTGGGCGGCCATGCCCCAGACAAAAAGAATGACGGCACCGAACAGTGCGGCAATGATGATACGCATCGACATCTCTCCTCCCCAGCAATGAAGCGGGCACGCTACGCCGGCTTTGGCGTTGCCGCAACTGCGGTTCAGACGACCAGATCAGGGCTGGCTGCGCTCGCTCAGCTCGGCGAGCATGATGGCGATCGCGTCGAGTTCGGCGGTCGGACGACCGGCATCGACCGGCCGGCGATAGTTGTTGAGCATGATCGCAAAGGCGAGACGCTCGTCGGCGGCCGTGAGTGCGTAACCCGCCAGTGCATAGGTGAAGGCCATGCTGCCGGTTTTGGCGTGGATGCGACCCTGGGCGGCGCTGTTGCGCATGCGTCCGGTCAGTGAGCCATCGACGCCGGCTTCGGGCAAGGCCAGGCGGAATGCCTTTGCTCCGGGTGTATCTCCCAGATGCGCGAGCAGGCTGGTCAGTGCTGCCGGCGAGGTCAGGTCACGCCGCGACAAGCCCGGGCCATCCTCGATCAAGACGCCATCCATGGGCACGCCGATCTTGCGCAGATAGCTGCGCAGCGCCTGGATGCCGCGCGATTCACTCGAGCGAAAGGGTGCGGAATCCTCGCCTGCCGCGAGCTGGTCGGCGGCGGCCTTGGCGCCGACCATCAACAGCATGTTCTGCAGATACAGATTCTGGGAGACCTTCAGGCCGCGATTGACGATGTCCGCCAGGGGCGGCGACCAGACATCGGCGATGCGCTGAACCTTGTCACCGCTCAGCGCCTCATTGCGCTCGGGCCAGTACATGCTGCGCGACTTGCCCTGCACGCTGACTCCCTGACGGCCCAGGGCGGCGCGCAACTGCTCCGCTGCGATCAGCGCGGGATCGTGCGCGGCGAGCCGGTAAAATTGCACCTCGGCATTGCTCGCAATCGTGCCGAACGCATGCAAGGTGGATGTGCCCGGTGCGCGATAGAGGCTGATATCGGTTCGCGCCGGTTCACGCAAGGTGATCAGCTGGTTGTCCAGATCCGGTGCGGATTCCGCTGGCTCGAAACGGATGCGCGCCCGGGTGCCGGGTTGTGGCGCCGCACGGACTTCGACACGGACGACGTTCTCATCGACGCTGAGCGCCGCAACAGGCGCGCCAAACCAGCTCTGCAGATCGGCAGCCTCCCAGCCGCTGCCATACAGCGGGGCGGCAAACCAGGTGGCATCGGCGATCAACGAACCGCGCACCGATCGGACGCCCGCTTTTCGCAGCGCTATCGCCAGCGTATCCGCCCAGGACACGCGCTTGTCGACGCCGAGCGTTGGATCGCCATAACCGACCAGCACGAGATCGCCGCGCAACTCGCCATCCCTGCCCGCCTTTTCGGTCGCGAACAGGCTGGTCGGAATGCGGTAATCGGGGCCGAAGGTTTCAAGTGCCAACGCGGCCGTGTAGAGCTTGGCCGTCGATGCCGGCACGAACAATCTGTCGGCATTGTGCGAATACAGGGTCTTGCCGGTATCCAGCGAGACAACCTGCACGCCCCAGGCGGCATCGGCGAATGCCGGCTCGGCCAGATGCGCATCGATGCGCTGCGCCAGCGCGGCCAGCGTCGATTGATCGTCGACCGTCGCGGCCTTGTCCTGCGCCAGCGCCGGGCTGGACACCAGCAGCAGGCAGAGCACGAGCATTCGCCAGCTGAACCACCCACGCTTCACGATTCGCCCCCGGCCTTGCGCGCCTGGCGCCGAGCGACGCGCAATGCAGCGAGCTTTTCGCCAATCTTCAACTCCAGTCCGCGATCGACCGGCGCATAGAACTCGCGATCAACCAGCGCATCCGGCAAACATTGCTGATCCAGCGCGACACCGCCTTCGGCATCATGATCGTATTGGTAGCCCTTTCCATAGCCGAGGCCTTTCATCAATTTGGTCGGCGCATTGCGCAGATGCATTGGAACCTCCAGCGTGCCATTCGCACGCACTTCTGCACGCGCCGCATTGAACGCCGCGTAGGCCGCGTTGCTCTTGGCCGCAATGGCCAGATAGATCACGAGTTCGGCAAAGGCGAGTTCGCCTTCCGGTGAACCGAGTCGATCCCAGGTATTCCAGGCCTCCAGCGCGAGGGTCAGGGCGCGCGGATCGGCCAGGCCGACATCCTCGATCGCCATGCGCGTCAGCCGTCGCGCCAGATAAGCCGGATCGACGCCGCCGTCCAGCATGCGCGTCAGCCAGTACAACGCCGCATCGGGATCGGACGAACGCACCGATTTGTGCAGTGCCGAGATCTGGTCGTAGAACTGTTCACCGCCCTTGTCGAAACGGCGTGTGCGATCGGCCAGCACCTGGGTCAGCGTGGAATCATCGATGCGCCCGTCATCGGCCAGCTCGGCGGCAATCTCAAGCAGGGTCAGCGCACGGCGCACATCGCCATCGGCGGCTTGAGCAATCAGGCGCAGCGATTCTTCTTCAATGTGCAATTGCATGTCACCGAGCCCACGCTCGGTATCACTCAGGGCGCGATGCAAGGCGGCGACGATCTGCTCGATGCTCAGGGATTCGAGCACGTGCACGCGGCAGCGCGAGAGCAAGGCCGAGTTCAATTCGAACGAGGGATTCTCGGTGGTCGCGCCAACCATGATGATGATGCCGCGCTCGATATGCGGCAGGAATGCATCCTGCTGGGTCTTGTTGAAACGATGCACCTCGTCGACAAACAACACGGTGCGTCGACCCTGGCCGAAGTTCACTTCGGCTTCGGCCAGCGCGGCGCGCACATCGGGCAAACCCGAGAGCACGGCCGAGATCGCCTTGAAATCCGCATCGGCATAGCGCGCGAGCAGCAAGGCCAGCGTGGTCTTGCCGCATCCGGGCGGCCCCCACAGGATCATCGAATGCAGCTTGCCGCTCTCGATCGCACGACGCAGCGGCTTGCCCGAATCAAGCAGGCGCGATTGACCGACGATCTCGTCGAGCGTGCGCGGACGCATGCGTTCGGCGAGCGGCTTGAGGCCTTCGGGTTCGGCGAACAAGGTCGGGGTAATGGATGATTTCTTGCGCGACATTCAGCCATGCGACCGTGTCAAATTCACGCCAATCAGTGGATGAGCGTAATAACGCCAGCAACACAGCGGGATTTATAGCCCCGGCTACCGTTTTATCGATTCATCCATTGTTCTGGAATGGAATCTACGCATCGAAATGAGCAACACTCCAACGAACAGTGCGAACAGCGCAACTGGCCCGCTTACGGGAAGTTGAGCAGGTGGCGCTCCTCCTCCACCGACGACGAGCTGAAGTTCGGCCAATCGCTCTGTCGTCACGCCCCCACCTACTTCTGGATATACGCGGTCAATTACTACGACATATCGACCTGCATCGAATGTTCCCAATGGCTGGACGGCAGTTTCAGGCGGAAAAACGCATTCAATGGGATCCTCGTAGTGAAAACTGAACATCACTAAGTGAATTTGATTCCCCGAAACTGTGATTTGTGGATAGGCATCTTGAGGATCCGACGCGAATATGTCGCAGATACCGGCCGTGAATTGGACTCCAATTGTCTGGCCCACGTCCGCAACGGGCGGCACGAGAACCGGCGGATCGATATAAGCAAACGCATTAACATGCCAACCGCTGCAGATCAGGACCACCAGGGAAAAAATCAAGAATTTCTGTTTCGGCTGTTTCATTTGCGATCCCGGTCGAGTCATAGCCGTAGCATCTGAACATAATCAGGCAACAAATACAATTCAAAACGCCGTATGGGACTGTGCTTTCATACCGGCCATACGTACGGTTCGACCGGATGCAAAAGGCAGCTTGGACGACAAGGCCAGGCGCTGTGACGTTCCGGAAACTCAGAGTCCATAGGGGCCGGGAAGACCATGGCCTTTCCGATTGCGCCTGCGCTTGAAGATGCGCAGCAAAAGCGCGAGCAGTGATGCGCCGAGTGGCACGCTCAAGGCAAGCGCCGAAAAACGCAGCAGCGAATATACGGCCCGATCAAACGATGTGCCGAACACGGCCAGGGTGGCGGATACCAGCAGCAGCGGGATCAGCCAAGTCAGGGCGATGATCCATAGTGCACGTACCGGCTCGCCGGGGTCGTCGTGGCGGATTCCGGCTTCGCCGGAGGCAGGCGCCTTTCTGCTGTCGGCGAGCAGGGTCGCCTCAAGCTCGGCAACATGAAAATCGTGCAGGGACGGAGGCGACGGATCCGCATCCCCCCAGGTGCCGATCCGGTTTTCGCCCTGCCGATTCCTGGCCAAACAGCTGCGCGGCCTGCTCACCGCTGCCGTCTACGTGTTGATGCAGGAATTGCGACTGCATGCGCGCGGTACCTGTTGCGCCCGCGCCCAAATCAGCACGTTACGCGAGCGCTTGCTCAAGCTCGGGGTCAGGATCGAAACATCGGTACGCCGGGTAGTGCTGCACTTGCCGATGGGCGACCCTTTGCCGCCGAGCGGCTTGCCCGAATCAAGCAGGCGCGTTTGGCCGACGATCTCGTCGAGCGTGCGCGGGCGCATACGTTCGGCCAACGGTTTGAGGCCTTCGGCTTCGGCAAACAATGGAGTTGTGGGGGCGGCTTTCTTGCGCGACATGCGGCCATGATACGGAAAAGCGCCAACGGCAGACCCACATGTTCAGCTCAGGCCAATAGCGCGATGCTGGCATGGACGACCAGGGTAGTCAGCGAACCCGCGTCCACATGATCGACATCGGACACGAGATCGCGGACATCGAGATCTGGGGCAATACTGTTCGGTTACGCACCCTAACCGTGCGGGCTCACTGCTCAGGGCGAACGGCTCTATTCGAACAATATTGCGACTTGGGCGGATTGTACGTGCCGGTGCCGAAGGCTATGTCGAACCTGGCCTGGACCGACGGCACATTGGTTCGTACGCATGCGACGGGACAGTGAGCACCTGCGCGTCAAGCCGTTCCAGTCGTATGAGCGCGTAGAAGAACCTGCCGCATTTGGCAGTAGCTCAGGCAACGCCTTCAAGCGTTTTCCTGTTGCCGGACTGCCATCAACGATTCAGTCCCGCGCGAGGCAATGGGCACTCCGATGGCTTCGAGCAACGTCTCCTGGTTCATCGCCTTGGCATACAACCAGCCCTGCATCCTGCGCACACCAATTGTGGTCAGTGCATGCTGCTGCTCGATGGATTCGACGCCCTCCGCAATCACATCAAGATTGAGATCGCCAGCCAAACCGACAATGGCCGAGACAATGGCTGCATCGACGCGATTCTTCGGCAAGCCGCAGACGAAAGACCGATCGATCTTGAGGATGTCGATGGGCAAGCGCTTGAGGTACACCAGCGAGGCGAAACCTGTCCCGAAATCATCGATGGCAAGGTGAATGCCCGTGGCTCGAAGCGCATTCAAGGTGTGCAACGCGGCATCGATGCTGCCCATCAGTGTTGTTTCCGTGATCTCCAGGCAGAGACGGTCAGGCGAGAGGCCGGAGTCCTCCAACGCGGATGCAATGTCATCCACCAGCGACTCACTCGCAAACTGCCGGGCAGAAACATTGACCCGCAAGGCCAGAAGAATTCCATTGATCGTCGGCGGCCATTGCGCGGCGTCCCGGCAGGCCTGGCGCAAGACGAATTTTCCCAACGGAACCATCAATCCCGATGATTCCGCCACTTCAATGAACTCGCCTGCGCCGACCACGATTCCTTCGTTGTTCCATCGCAGCAAAGCCTCCGCAGCGACCCATTGCTGCCGCACGGTGTCGTACTCGGGTTGGTAGTACACCTCGAATTCGTCCTGTGCCAGCGCCTTGCGAAGCACACGTTCCAGACGCAGGCGCTCGATCAGCTTGTCGTGATGGGCAGGCTCGAACACCTCGTAGCCCTGATTGTTGGCGGTCTGGGCACGTTGTGCGGCTTCCTCCGCCTGGCGCAGCAGGGCAGCGGGATCGTCTATTGTGTTCTCGTCCGCGAATGCAATTCCCACGGCCATTCCCGGCGCCGTATCAGCGCTCTCCCAATCCAGTGCAAACATGCGATCGAGGCAACGCTCGGCGAGGTTGATGGCCGTAGTCCGCGCGATATCCTGCATCATCAGGAAGGCAAACTTGTTTGAATGCACACGCGCCAGATCGACCTCGCTGCCACACAACTGACGCAGCTCTTCTGCGATGCGCACCATCACGTCTTCGGCGCTTGGCGCGTGCGCAGATGAAGAGACGCTCGACGAATCGATCAGCACGAGAACGATGGCAACCGTCTGTTCCTCGCGGCAAGGCACCAGCAACCTCTGCCGTGTCAGTTCGACCAGATAGTCGCGATTGCCCAGGCCGGTTTTGACATCATGCAGGAGCAGGTGCTGCACCTCGTCTTCCGCGTCATGCCGGCGGCTGATCTCATACGCCATCGCCACGAAGTCACCCATGCTCGCCGCAAACGTTGCTTCCTCGTTCGTCCAGACCCGGTTCGCACGCGTGCTCTCGTGACAGATCGCGCCGAATAGCTCTCCACCCAGGCATGCCGGCGCATCCAGTACGGCGTGCATTCGAAAACGCTGGATGAAATCGGGGAAAACGCCTCGATGAACTTCTCGTGGAGAATCGCTTTCGGGTCGCACACTGCTCAGCGAGCGAACCTCGCGCAGCATCGCCATGTAGTCGTCGGCATCGATCGCCAGTGTCTCCTGATCATCGGCGCCGGTGTGAGTCTGCTTGATTGCGTCCCAGCTATTCAGGCATTTCAGCACTGCATCGTCTGGGTTGTAGTTCCAGACACTGACGCGCTCGACATCAAGCGCCCACGCAGCGCCTTCGCAGATCGCGCCAATCGCGGTTTCAAATGTGCAACTCGGACCCCAGACTTCACGCGTCAGATTGACCAGGGTGCGCGTATAGCGCTCGGTCACCGACGGCGACGGCCAGGCTGATGTGCCAGGATCAAGGGCGACTGGCATTGTGGAATGCTCCGAAACTGCACCAACCATACGCCGATCTTGCCGCCTGCGAGATGGTTCGCCCGGTCCTTCGCGCCAGCCTGCAGGAACCGTTCAGACTCAACGTATCGTCGGCGCCAATTCGCGCGCTTCCTGATCACGTCGGCAACTCATATTGGTCTTTCAAGCCAGGCGAGCGTCTCCTTGCTGCTCGGCGGGTTGCTGGCGATAGAACTGGCACAGCAGCCGATAAACCTCGGGCATCTTCTGCTGCAGGTTCTCCGGCGCCTCGAAAAACGACTCGCTGCAAACGGCGAAAAATTCGGCCGGATTGGTCAGCGCGTAGCCATCAATCGGCAATGACCGGCCATGATTCTCGTCATTCTGCAATCGTCCAAACGCGGCGGAGAAAATTTCATGCCACTCACCCGCACGCATGTCCGGGTGCATCGGAGGCGCGCCATTCGCGCCATCCCGCAACATATCGAGCTTGTGCGCCAACTCGTGAATGACCACGTTGCTGGCATGCCCCTGGCGCGAATGCGTCCCGGACTGGCCAATCGAATGCCACGAAAGAATCACCGGCCCGCGAAGCCAGGCTTCGCCACTCAGTCCGCGCGTACCGGAGTGAACGACACCGTCTTCACTGCGATAAGGCTCATGCGAAACGTAGTCGTCCTTGTAAACGATGATGGTCTGGAAATGGTCGTACCAGTCCAACCCGAGCTTGAGGATAGGCACGCACGCCATCGTCGCGAGTTTCAGACACATGGCATCGGTAACCACGAAGTCGCCGCCCGCCGTGATCGTCTTGCGCGCGATAAACCGCAATGCGGCCTCGCGCAATGCGACACGTTCGGCGCCCAGATATCGCTTCGCCACCGGCCAGTCGGCAATAGCTGCCTCCCACTGCTGGACGCTGACGCCCATTTTCCGGACGCGCCGATTCTCAAGCCAATCACTGATCCACATCATCGCTATTGACTCGGTCGGTACGCTGCAAGAATCCGAAGATAGCCTCCGGGCTTCAAAATTCAAAGATCAAGACTTGATCCGGAACTTCTGACTCCTAGCTTGCGCGGGCGCTTTGTGCCTCGCTCAATTCCTCGTATCGCGCTGGATGCGGCCGTCACTGCCCACCTCGATCACCTGCGCGCTGCGCGCAATCGGCATGCCCCGCTCATGAAACCATGCCACATCTTCCTGAACCATCGTCATTTCCAGCCGGTAGCGACCGGGAGTACTCGGCGCGTCGATCAGCAATCGCAGCTGTTCGCTGGCGTGCGCCGGAACATCCTTTCTCAACTCGCTCCGCGTGGCCCAGTCCGCCGACACGGGCGCACCGGTGTCCACGGAGAGGAAACGCCACGAGAAACGAATCGGCTGGTTGCTGTCGGAAACTGACGCCAACACCGTGTCGAGGCCATTGCCGACAACCAGTTCGACTGTGAGTTGTTGCGCGTTCGCGATCGTCAGGCCGGCGATTGCGACATGCACGCGTGCGAACGCCGCCTTCGGCAATGCGCCCTCGAAATGCGTGCGCTCCGGCAGCGAGCGTGGCATTGCGCAGTCCAGCGTCGCACCGACCACAACCACTCGACGCGCCAGCGCATCGACTTGTGCCATGTCCAGCTTCATGAAACGTGCGTAGCCGCTCAGCCGGTCGATCAGGTCGTCGCATGGATCGGTGACAAAGCCGAAGCCCGGCGGACTGTTGCCGGAATAGCCGTTGATCGTGTTGCGGCCGAGTCGCTGAGCCACACTCATGCCATCGAGCTCGGTCATGAACAATGGCTCGTTCGGCTGGCGCGGCACGTACACGATCGCATCCGGCGCCAGCGTACCCGGCACCTCGGCGAGCGACATTGCAAGGCGATCGCGCCAGTCCGACAGCGGCACGCTCGCGGTTCGCAACGTGGCGCACTCGACCAGCAGCACAATCACCAATATCGCGGCCAGGATTGACCCGACGCGACTGCGCACGCCGAGGGTGAGTCGGTCAAAGCCAGTGCCGGCCAGCAGACCCAGCGGAAACACCATGACCAAACCGATCCGACTCACCGCCCGGATCGCATTCGCCATCGGCAGATGCTCGACAAATGCGTAGAGCGAAAGCCCGAGCACGTTCAGGGTCAGCATGACCAGCAGCGCCATGGCGATCGCCGAGACCCGGGCCCAATGCGATGCGCCGCGCGCGACGCCGATGATCGCCAGCAGGCAGGCTGCCGCGCCGATGAACATCTGATGCTCCTGTCGCATCGGAATACCGCTCACATGCTGACTGAAACGTCCCCACACCCAGGAGCTGTCTGCCAGCAGGTAGCTGCCAATGCGCGGCAGCATTCTTTCTATGTCCGCCGGATTGCGCGCCAATCCGTACAGGTCGGCGTAATACGCGTATGGCGCAAACAATGCGATCAGCGCGACGGCACAGACGACGAGCACGCCGATGCAGCGCCACAACTCGCCGCGCTGGGGCCAACGGACGAGACCGGCGACAACGCGATCCGGGCGCATCATTACCAACCGCGACGAAGGAACCAGATAGGCAGCCAGCAGATAACCGCCGAGCAACAGCAGCAGAAAGTAGCCGAGATAGATCGAGCAATAGAACTGCAGCGTGACCCAGATGCCAAGCCAGCCGAGCGGCGCCGGATGCCCGTCGCGCAGCAGGCGTTGCAAGGCCAGTATCGCCAGTGGCACCGCGAAGCGATAGCCGAGCTGGGCGTGTCCAGCCTGCACCAGCACCGGCATCGCGAACGCGAACACGAACGCGCCGACCGCTCCGCCGCCGGCGCTCAGGCCGAATCGCCGAAGCACGATGTAGGCGCACAGATAGTTGGCCACGTAGGCAAACGTGAACCAGCCGATGTAGGCGAGTTCCGGACTCAGTCCGACCAGGCGCAGCAACGCGTAGACGCCGACCGTGCCGAAATGGTTGTCGCTGAAGGTCAGCGCGCCGGGAAACGGAAAGAAGTAGCCGGGGCTCAACAGGCTGGCGTCGATTCCACTCAGCCAGCGGAACACATGCTCCAGGATCAGGCCATTGAAACGCGCGTCACCGAGATCGCCGGGAATCGCGCGGAAGAAATCCGATTGCGGCAGCGCGATGCCGAGCAAGCCGAGTGCAAGCGCCAGCAGCGCAGGCCAGAGAGTGCCGCCGCCCCACCCTTCGCCACGCGGCGCCGCGCTCATGCGCTGCACACGTGGGTCGACTTCAAGCGCCGCGGCTTCATCGAAAGACGTTGTACTTCACGATGCAGTAGAGCGCACGGAACCCGTCCCGCCAACCGATCTTCTTGCCCTCCGCGTAGGTTCGCCCGTGATACGCGATGCCGATCTCGTAGACACGGCAGCCGGTCCTGGCGATCTTGGCGGTGATCTCGGGCTCGAAACCGAAGCGGTTCTCCTCGATGACGATGGCCTGGATGATCTCGCGCCGGAAAACCTTGTAACAGGTCTCCATGTCAGTCAGGTCAAGGTTGGTGAACATGTTCGACACGAACGTCAGCAATGCGTTGCCGAGGCGATGCCAGAAATACAGCACGCGATGCGGTTGCCCACCCATGAAGCGCGAACCGTAGACGACGTCGGCCTTGCCCTGCAGGATCGGTTCGAGCAATCGCGGATAGTCGTTGGGATCGTACTCCAGATCCGCATCCTGGATCACCACGATATCGCCGGTCGCCGCCCGGATTCCGCTGCGCAGTGCGGCACCCTTGCCTTGATTGGTCGTGTGATGGATGACCAGATCCACGCGCGACGCGAGCTCGCCCTCGAGGATCGAACGGGTGTTGTCGCTCGAACAGTCATCGACAATGATGATTTCCTTGGGCTCATACGGCGAGGCATGCACCGCGTCGACGATCGCGCGGATCGTGCGCTCCTCGTTGTAGCAAGGGATGATGACGGAAAGTTTCACGAGCGCAGCAATTGCCTGAAGTACGCGATGGTTTCGCCAAGACCATCTTCAAGCGACACCTTCGGCTGCCAGCCGAGCGCCGACTGCGCCAGGCTGATATCCGGCTGGCGCCGGCGCGGATCATCCTGTGGCAGCGGTTGGTGAACCAGTCGCGATGTGCTGCCGGTGAGCTGCACAATTTTCTCCGCCAGTTCCAGCATCGTGAATTCGCAGGGATTGCCGAGGTTCATCGGTCCGGTCAAATCGGCCGGGCTATCCATCGCCAGCACCACCGCGTCGATCAGATCATCCACATAGCAGAAGCTGCGTGTCTGGCTGCCGTCGCCGTAGATCGCGATGTCCTCGCCCTTGAGCGCCTGCACGATGAAATTGCTGACCACGCGACCATCGTTCGGATGCATGCGCGGGCCATAGGTGTTGAAGATCCGCACCACCTTGATTTCCAGCGCATGCTGGCGGAAGTAATCGAAAAACAGCGTCTCCGCGCAACGCTTGCCTTCGTCATAGCAACTGCGCAAACCGATCGGATTGACCCGGCCCCAATAGTTCTCCGGCTGCGGGTGGATCTCCGGATCGCCGTAGACCTCGCTGGTCGAAGCCTGCAGAATCCGCGCACGCAGCCGTTTGGCCAGTCCCAGCATGTTGATCGCACCATGCACGCTGGTCTTGGTCGTCTGCACCGGATCGTGCTGGTAATGAATTG
Source organism: Lysobacterales bacterium (assembly GCA_016721015.1). GTDB lineage: Bacteria > Pseudomonadota > Gammaproteobacteria > Xanthomonadales > Rhodanobacteraceae > Dokdonella. Next base: position 29,207 of record JADKJL010000003.1, on the reverse strand, counting down.
GCGAAGCGGGACACGCGAAATTGAAGATGCGATCGACCTCGACGTAGAGCGGAAACGTCACGTCGTGACGCAACAACTCGAAGCGCGCGTTGCCGAGCAGGTGCGCAACATTGCGCTTGCTGCCGGTGTAAAAGTTATCGACACACAGCACATCCTCGCCCCGCGCGACCAGGCGATCGCACAGATGCGAGCCAAGAAATCCCGCGCCCCCCGTCACCAAAACCCGCCGATCACACACTTGCCACATAGCGCTGTCATCCCCCGAGACCGTGGCTGAGTCGCCAACCGGAGCGCGATCATGCACGATTCCCAGGCACGCCGACATTGGGTCAGGATGGTTGTCCGGGTGAATCCATGCGTTGAGCCACGAAGGATCCGATCCACCGGAATCTCCGGGAGCCAGAACCACTCAACGCGCCACTTTCAATCGTCCCTGGCTCGTTCCGCCGGAATCAACAGCCAGATCGATGCCTTCGCCCGGCATCCATCGGCTTCTTCAAAGAATGGACGACCAGGTCACAATTCGACCCAATTCAAATTTCAATCTCTGACTCACCATACCCATGCAGTCAGCAACGCATGCTACGAAGATAAACCTGACTCTGTATTGCTGCACATTTTCAGTATCGCTGCGAAGCGTACAAAGCGCCTGTTGGGAAACCCTGGACAGCGATCAGCTTGATGCGATTCGAGCGCACCTTGATCTTCAGCATGCGCTGGGATCTGATCGATTTCACATCTCTATCGAGAGACTTCTCAATCGATGCGCAGGTCCAGCAAGGATCGTTCGCCCCGGAAAATCGACCACTGACTTGGAAAATTCAACCTCACCCGGTTTCCGGACCCCATCGCGCTGTCGAAGCAGACTCTCGCCACTAGCGTTCCAGCGCTTTCTCCAGCGCATCAAGCCTTGCGTTTTGCGCAGCGAGCGATGCCCTCAAGCTTGCGTTCTCCGCTTCCAGTTCCTGCATCGCGCGCACCGCCACGGCTTCAAAGCCGCGCAGCGACAATGACAGGTAACCTTGCTCGTCCGTGCTTACCCATTGGGGAAAAACTTTTTCCACCTCCTGGGCGATGAAACCCAAGTGCTGACCCGGCGCCTCGAAGGCTTTGGTTGTGTCCTTGTACTCAAAATACACCGGTCGCAACGCGGCAATCTGGCTCAGTGCGCCGGTGTAGTCCGACACGTTCTTCTTCAGTCGTGCATCGGAGACGGTGGCAATGGTGCCGGTGGTGGTGCGCAGTTGGCCGAGGCCGTCGAGCGTCATGCGCACCGTGCCTCCGGTACCTGGGTTGAACGTACCGCCGTCGTGGACGCCACCCTGGAACCAGGCAAAATTAGTATTGCTGCGGCTGTATAGCGTGCCTGTCTGTATGCCAATCCCGAAATCGACCCCATACAGGTTTAGTATTTGCCGGGATGCACTGCCAAAGCTGATTGATCCGGTGTCGCTGATCGCGGCATTGCCGTTGATCGTCAGCGCCGCGCCCGCAGTCGGTGAATTGGTGTTGATGGCCATACCACCTTGGGCGCGGACCAGGAACTGTCTCGGACCGGTAGAAACGAAAGACCCGGATTGATCATCGGCCCAGGCGAATGTGCCATTGTCGCCGTCGGCATCGCCCGAGTTGGCGGCGCAGGTGCCATCAGTAGGCTCGTTGCCAGGGCGGATCTTCACTCCAAAGCCACCGGCCCAAGAATAGTTACCCCCCGCGCAATTTGAAGCACCACCACTCGCCGTGGAGTAAGCGCCCGATGCCACGTTAAAGTCTCCTCCACCAACAACCGAGCTTCCGCCCAGTGCGGTATTACGCTCTCCACCACTAACCGTTGAGAACCTGCCCGACGCTTGGTTTGTCGCTCCGCCGGCTACCACCGTGTACCTGCCTGAGGCGATGTTCGCGATTCCGCCGCCTATCGTTGCGGCATCTTCAGTTGTCGTATTGCTGCACGACGAGTTACCAGAATATCCACAGCTCTGACCTGCAAGTCCTCCTCCTGCGATGGTCTGAGCGACATTTCCATTCGTCACAAGATTTGCCGTCGCGCCGGACTCGATATTGACCCCGCCTTGTGTCAGTCCGCCGGTAATCCGCATGACTTTCACGTTGTTCGATCTCAATTCCAAGGGCTCATTGTTGGTCGATCCCAAGAACTCGCCCGCCGCCAGCACATTGCCCGTGGTATCCCAGCAAATTCCGGCGAGCGTGGCTTTGGGATCAAAGCGGGTCGGTTCGCCCAGGCTGCTGAAGCCATCGCCGTTCTGAGCGACTTCGGTTTTCAGCTTCAGCGGTGGGGCCCGGCTGAGGTCAACTCCGAATTCGACCTCGGCGCTGAAGTTGCCGTCCTTGACCGGCACGTTGTACAGGGTGATCGGTTGACCGACGGATGCCGTGCCGGCGTCATTGATCAAGGTCAGGCGAAGATCGTAGGGGCCGTTGGCGGGCTTGCCGCCATCGTTCAAGGTGCCGTGGTAAGTCCATGGCGCGGCGTTGGCCGAAGCGGCAGCGATCAGCAGGGTGATGACAAATGCAGTGCGTTTCATGTGCGTCTCCAAAGGGTGGAAAAATCAGCTGTCGAAACCGTTTTTGAAAATGATGTCCCCGGCGCCGCAACTGGTCGCCAGTGCTTTGGGTGCGGCGAGCGCGGCCAGCACGCTGTAGCGCTCATCGGCCGACGTCTTTGGGAGGGCGACAGCGGGCTTCATCGCGGCAGTGAGCGCAAAGCGCGTGTCGTCACTGGTCACGGTGGTCAGCGGTGCCAGCGCTGCAGCGCCGCTGTAACGGTCCGCTGCATGGCCGTGCGCGGCGAACAGCAGCAACAGCAGCCCCAGGATGAAAGATCGATTCATGGTGTCCCTCGATAGCTGGAGGCCGGACGCCGGCCTGGCGCGGCTGCCAAAAAAGCGCAGTTATCGAGGAATACGAAAGACGGCCGAGGACTGTGACATTGGGCGGACAACTATTCTGAGGTTGTGCCTGGTGGAACTGCACGAGCGCCGGGGAATGCCCCAGCCAGTCTGGGGGCCACGATCGCCTTTGATAGACGCCGCAGGTTCCGGGCGGGCGTGCAGCCTAATGGTTCCGCAGGACCGCAATTTGGGACGTTGCCCCAGGCTGGGATGTCGATGGACATCGGGTATTCGTGCCGATCGGGTGATGCCGTTTGCGACCGCATTGATGTGTGCTAAGGCAACCTTGGTGTCGCCAAGTACCACGAACGCCCTCGCGGCGGTGAGGTGCACGGCCATTTCGCGGGGGTTGACCGGCTTGCCTGCCTGCTGCGGCTTGCGCTGTTCAACGGCCGATTCCGACGGATATTGTCCACAGCCGACGACGGCCAGTGCGACAAGCACACTGACGAATGCCAATAGAGCGCTGGAACCAGCGCGGTTTCGCGCGCAAAAGACTACGGATTCCATCCCTGCTCATCACCCCCTGTGGCAACGACCCACAGAGCAACAAATGCGCCATCTATTCAAGTGCGCAGAATGGTGCAACGCAACCGGGACTGGCCTTGCGCAAGGTCAATCGACCGAATGAGCTGACGACGGATTCGCTCAAAGCGTGTCGCGAAATTTGATCATCTACGTCTTCAGCTTGCGCGCGAACAACGCCAGCATGCGTGACCACGCTTCCTTGGCGGCCTTCTCGTCATAGCGAGGGGTCGTGTCGTTGTTGAAGCCATGCACGGTGCCTTCCGGCTGGAACATCGCGTAAGTGACGTGGGCTGCCTTGAGCGCTTTTTCGTACTCGGGCCATTTCGCGTTGACGCGATCGTCCTTGGCGGCGAGGACAATCAGCATTTCCGCGTGAATCTTCGGCACATCTTCAGGATCGGGCGCGCTGCCGTAGAACGGGGCGGCGGCGGAAAGTGAGGGCAATTGCGTGGCGAGAAAATTGACCATGCTGCCGCCGTAGCAGAAGCCGACCGCACCCATGTGTCCGTTGCCGCCCTCGATGCCTTGCAGGAGATGCGCGGCGGCGATGAAATCCTGGCGCGCCTTGTCCTGATCGAGCTTGCCGAACAATTCGCGAGCACGGTCCTCGTCGCCCGGATAGCCGCCGAGCGGGAACAATCCGTCCGGTGCGAAGGCGATGTAACCTTCGAGCGCGATGCGTCGTGTCACATCCTCGATATGCGGATTGAGTCCGCGATTCTCGTGCACCACCAGCACCACCGGCAGCGGACCTTTGGCCTTGGTTGGCTGCACCAGGTAGCCACGCGCCTTGTCGTTGCCTTGCGGCGAATCGAATTCGCGATACGCGGTTTTCAATCGCACATCGTCCGGCTTGATCTTCTGTGCCAGCGCGAACTGCGGACTCAATGCGGCGAGCAATCCGACGGCAGCCGTTACGCCGATGGCCAGCCGTGCGGCTCCTGCAATGAAACCACGACGATCAATCACGCCGTGAACATATTGATCGAACAGGCCGAGAACGTCCGGATCGAAATCATCGATGGTCTTGCGTGGCGGAAGGGTCATGGCGGTGTCCGCATGGGGGTGGGAGTGGCCAGCATCCCAGCAACAGGCGATCAAGGCCACCTTGAGCGCGGGCGACGACGCCTTGCCCAAATCAGGCAAGCAGCCGGCCAAAGCGGTTCATTGAGTATGCTGTGTGCTCACCGGTGCAACCGCCAGCCGAACGCGAAGGATGAAATCACGTGACTGAATCGCCGTGGCTTGAAGGCATCACCGATGCGATTGGCTTCACCGGCGGCGCACTGAGTGGCTTCGCGCTTGGACGCCTGCTCGGAATGGATCTGCTTGCGCCGGGTTACGACACGCCCAGCATCATCGCGATCGTGCTGGTCGGCATCGGCGGCGGCGCGGGCCTGCAAGCGGCGCGCGCCTGGCGTTCGTCACGCCGTTCGCGCAGCGGCTCCCGGTCCGACAAATCCGGCGAACGCTGATTCAGATCGTCCCCTATGGCGCGAACTCGCTGTCCGTTGACGATGGCGGACGGCATTCCCGGTCATTGGGGAATTGATCGGGCGGTGGCGCATCAGCCTCTGATGATCCACTGAATCTTGACGATACCTCGGGTCAATTGCTTTCAAACCCATTGGCAAAGATCACGTCGTTGCTGCCGAACTCGTGAGCGCCTGCATCGGGTGACGCGCCACGCAGGTTGCCGAAAAACTCGCGCGGCGCGCTCAAGGTCAAGTGACCGGCATCGACCATGGCTGCGCCGATGCTGGCGGCGCGCAGATCGTGCGTTGGTGCGCCGGGACTGGCAAAACCGGGTGCGACGGCGAGCGACGCCAGATCGAATCCGCTGGCCGTGCGCCAGGCGCTGAGGCTGCCCGATCCTTCCTCCCACTCGCGACCGCCGCCGGCCACATAGCCACAAACGTTGTTGTTGACGGCGGCATAGGCGCTGGTCGGCAGATTCAAGCTCAGACATGCAAACAGTCCGCTTGTATTGGTTGCCTGGATGGCATTGCTCACGATCACATGCTGGGTACCTTCGCCGCCCACCTTGATACCCAGACTGTCTTGATTGGCGGTGGTGTAGATTGAATTGTTGCGCACGGTCAGGTGGGTCATCATCAAATCATTGCCATCGTGCCCGAGGGCGGGTGCCGATATCCCGGTGACCTCGAAAGGCTGCTCGTGCTCGATGATGTTGTTTTCGATGATGCAGTCGACGCAGCTCGACAATGCGATCGCGGTGTTGCCGACGTTGCGAATGGTATTGCCGCGAACGATCGCGCGCGGAAAGCCTTCGGCCTCGTCGGTGCCGCCGGCGGTCAGTGAAATGCCCCAGCAGCCCTGACCCGCGCCGCCGATATCCTCGTGAACCAGGTTGCCTTCAATCAACAGATCGCTGGTATAGCCGTGCACCACCAGCGACGTACCCAGGCAGGTGGATCCGTTGCCCATGGATGAGCGGTAAAGCTCGTTGCGCAGAATGCGGATGTGATTGGTCTGGCCGCCGCTTTCCGAAATATAGATGTTGTGATCACGATTATTGGCACCCCCGTTGCCGGAAAACAGGTTGTCGGCAATCAGCAGATCGTTGCCGCTACCGAGAAATCCCTGCCCCGGATTGTCGAGAATGTCGCTTTCGACCAAGGTCAGACGCTCATTGTGGGCATCGCATTGAGGGTTGCCGTTACAGCTGTTTGAGCCGCCCAGGTAGACACCGATCGAGAATCCACTGATGCGCAGGCGCTCCAGTCGCACATCGTCGATATCGTTGTAGAGCACGAAGCCGTAGGCCTCACCACTGCAGGCCGAACAGCGAAGATCCAGATCGCTGAATCGATAGCCCTCTTCATGGTCCGGCTCGCCGCCATCGATGAACTCGAACGCGTGACCGTTGGTTTGCGTGATCCGTGGCCGTGCTTCGTCACCGCTGGCCCACGCTGGTGTGTAGGCCCCGACAAAACAGTTTTGCGCGGCGGTGCAGTTGCTATTGTTCCAGCGGGTGTCGCCGGCAATCGGGAACACGCCGCCACGGCAGAAGCTCAGATGATCACCGGCGGCCAGACCACCGAACGCGTTCTGGGCCCTATCGTAGGTTCGCCACGCGCTCGCCGGGGACGTGCCGTTGGCACTGTCATTGCCCACCTGACATTGCGCATCGGCACCGCTGGCGCAATCGCAGGCGTAATAATTGGCGGCATTCGCTGTAGCGGCGAGCGCCATGCCTGCGATGACCAATCCGAACACAAGCAGCCACCGCTGCGGCCCGCGCGGCAATGAAATCAGTCTCACGGCAATCCCCTGTTGAAAGCTCGATGCAGGATCGCATCGCGCCGCGCAGTGTGTTCAGGGGATGAGGGTCACGCCGTGACGAACGTCAAAAAAATCGGAATCCAGCTGCGGGCTGATGGCGCCGTCGCGGCGAGATCGAGGTCGATCAAACCCTGAATCACTCCTGTGTCAATCAAGCGAGCGCTGCTACCGCCGCCTGAAAGGCCTGGAGTCGGGGTCCGACTTCAAACCATTCAAATCGGATCTTCGTGGAAGCCAGTGGGTGATTCTGAAGCGTTGGTACCGGCGAAACCGGTGCAGAACAGGGTTTTGCGGATTACAGAGTTGTCCGGAGATTTGACTTGCCTTGTTGACGGTGACTTCAGTGAGGCTTCCTCAGCGTTTGCTGGTTGTCTGCCGATTCCCCGTTCACCCCCAAGGCTGACGCATCGTTCTGGAGTGCGGCGCATTCTTCGCACGCGGGTTCCGTAGGTTGGTGCTGAGCACAGCGAAGCCCAACGAGGTGCGATCTTTCCTCCGCGTGACGTAGAACGTGCCGGAACAACCGTTGGGCTTCGCTGTGCTCAGCACCAACCTACGATGGAAAGCGCTCAGCGGTAGTTTGCCGAAAAGCTACGGATTGTGACCGAATGACCCACACGACTTCCCGAAGACCCTTCAAATCTTCACATGACGAAGACGCAAGGCATTGCTGATCACCGAGACCGACGACAAGCTCATGGCCAGTGCAGCGATGATTGGACTCAGCAACAGGCCAAAGAACGGATACAGGATTCCGGCGGCGATCGGCACGCCGAGCGTGTTGTAGCCGAAGGCGAAGCCGAGGTTCTGGTGGATGTTGCGCACCGCTGCCGCGGACAATCGGCGCGCACGCAGGATGCCGGAGAGCTCGCCCTTGACCAGGGTAACCTGGGCACTCTCCATCGCGATATCGGTGCCGTTGCCCATGGCAATGCCGACATCGGCGACGGCCAGGGCCGGTGCGTCATTGATGCCATCGCCGGCCATCGCCACGCGGGCGCCCGCCTTTTGCAATGCACGGATCACGTTGGCCTTGTCTTCGGGCGACTGGCCGGCACGCACTTCATCGAGCGGCAGGTCGCGCGCGACGGCTTTCGCGGTCGCCTCGTTGTCACCGGTCAACATGATCAGCTTCAGGCCTTCCTGCTTGAGTTGCCGCAGCACCTCGGCGGCATCAGCCTTGAGGGGATCCTGCACGGCGACGAGGCCGACCACCTTGTCTTCGATAGCCACGAACATCACCGTCTTGGCGTCTTTGCGCAGCGTCTCCGCCTTGCCGGCAAGGTCGTCGCCCAGACTGCACGCTTCGACCATCTTGCGATTGCCGAGGCGGATCAATCGGCCATCGACCTGACCGCGCACGCCGCGCCCGGTTTCCGAGGCGAACTCGCTTGCCTGCTGATAGCTGACCCCGCGTTCCTTTGCCCCTGAAATCACCGCGTGTGCGAGCGGATGTTCGCTGGCCGCTTCGAGTGCGGCAGCCAGCGCGAGCACGTTGGATTCGTCGTTGCCAGGCGCGGCGACGACATCGGTCAGGCGTGGCCGTCCTTCGGTGATCGTGCCGGTCTTGTCGAGAATCAGGGTATCGACCCGACTCAGGTTTTCAATTGCCGCCGCTTCGCGAAACAGCACGCCGGATTCGGCTCCGCGCCCGCTGGCGACCATGATAGAGATCGGCGTGGCCAGGCCGAGCGCGCAAGGACAGGCGATGATCAGCACGGCGACCGCATTGACCACGGCATAGGCCAGGCGCGGCTCAGGGCCGAACAGCCACCACACCACAAAGGTCAGCAGCGAGATCGCGACCACGGCCGGAACGAAATACAGTGAGACGCGATCGGCCACACGTTGCAGCGGCGCCTTGGAACGCTGCGCCTTGGCGACAAGCTCGATGATCTGGGCAAGCATGGTTTCATCGCCGACCTTGTCGGCGCGCATGACGAAGCTGCCGGTGCCGTTGATGGTGCCGCCGGTGACCGTATCGCCACTGCCCTTCTCGACCGCCACCGGTTCGCCACTGAGCATCGATTCATCGACACTGCTGCGGCCTTCCAGCACGCTGCCGTCAACCGGGATCTTTGCCCCCGGTCGGACACGCAGGCGATCGCCGACCTTGACCTCATCCAGCGGAACCTCGCTTTCGGTTTCATTGGCGTCCAGTCGCTGCACAGTCTTGGGGGCGAGATCGAGCAGGCGGCGCAAGGCTTGGGAAGTCTTGCCGCGCGCGCGCAGTTCGAGCCATTCGCCGAGCAAGACCAGAGCTATGATTACGCCCGCAGCTTCGAAATAGAACGGCACTTCGCCATTGTGATCCTGCATGGATGGCGGAAACAGACCCGGCGCGAACATCGCGACGAGACTGAATGTGTAGGCCACGAGCACGCCGATTCCGATCAGCGTGTACATGTTCGGCGAGCCAGAAATTGCACCACTCCAGCCGCGCGCGTAGTAGGCCCTGCCGAGCCAGAGCACGAGCGGCGTGGCGAGCAGGAATTCGGCCCAGCGCAAGGTCGACGAAATCGTCGGGTTGAAATGCAGGCCGAGCAGATGCGGCACCATCGCGACCAGCAGCAGCGGCAGTGCGAGCGCCGAGGCAATCACGAAGCGCCGACGCACCGCGCGCAGTTCGCTGTCGTCCTCTTCGGCGCCCGGCCTTTCCGGTTCAAGCGCCATGCCGCATTTCGGGCAGGAGCCGGGGCCGACCTGGCGCACTTCCGGATGCATCGGGCACGTGTAGATCACGTTCTTGTCCTGCTTTTCCGGCTTGGCCTTTTTGTCCGCATCGAGATAGATCAAGGGATCTGCGATAAATTTTTTCTGACAGCCAGCAGAACAGAAATGGAACGTCTGTCCATCATGCTCGGCCGAAAGCTCGGAGGTTGCCGGATCGACCAACATGCCGCAAACCGGATCCTTGACCTGTCCGGAAGCTGGTGTGGCGGCGTTTGCCGCGTGACAACTGTTGGATGGGGAAGGGTCGTGATCGTGCGTGCTCATGTCTGTTCCAGGCGTGAGGTGATGAGTGACCCAACAGGAGCGTGGCGGTTGCGTTTGCGCTGGAATGTGCGCACGGCAAGCATCGTCAGCGAAACGGCCAGTGGCACGGCAAGTGCAAACATCGAGAAGCGCAACAACGCGTGCAGCGCGTGACCGAGTGCGCCATCCAGCAAGACCATGCTGGCCGAAACCAGCAGCAGCGGAACGAGCAAGGTCAGTGCGAAGACGACGCGTGCGCGAGCCAGTTCGGCGGGATCGTCATGGCGGATTTCCAATCCAGGACAAGTCAGCGCAGGGCCACCATCGGCCATGAGCGAGGCTTCCAGTTCACCGGCAAGGATGTCGTGCAGTGATGGCCGTGGCAGATCCGACTCGGCATCGTCCGAGCCACCTCCGGGGCGCGGATCTTGCCCATCCTGTCGATGTCGCGTGCGCACGCGTTCCAGCAGATTGCGAACATAGGCGATGCAGCACGAAGAAGGTTGACGCTCGGCGCGCTCGGCAACCGACGATGCATTGGATGAGTTCACGGGGAAACCTCTTTGTTGATCAGGGCGCGCAGGATCGGACAGTTCTCGTCAGATCCCTCGCGCGGGCATTCGGACATGAGCTTGCTGAGCGCATCACGCACTCGATGAAGTTCGGTAATGCGTTTGTCGATATCGTCGAGATGAAGTTTGGCAGCCTGGTACATGGCGGCGACATCGCCGCGATGGCTGATCGTCAGCAACTCGCCGATCTCATTGAGGCTGAAACCAAGATGCTGGGCGCGACGGATGAAGTTCAGGCGATCGAGCTCGCCCTCGCCATATTTTCGATAGCCCGATGCCGAACGAGTAGCCGGTTTCAGCAGGCCACTTCGCTCGTAATAGCGAACCGTGTCGATGCCGACACCGGCCGCACTGGCGAGTTGGCCGATTGCAAAGCTGGTCATTGCCGCCTCCGATTAATGGAATGCGATGCGGACAAGAAGCCGTTGTAGGAGCCCCTTCAGGGGCGAGCGCAGGGTGAATTGGTGAAGCGCTCGCCCCTGAAGGGGCTCCTACACAATCCTGGCAATCGGAACGGAATCCGCGTCGCGAAGTCGGCAGCTTGCACCCTAGACCCTAGTCCAGAGTCAAGGGTTTTTTTGGCTCATTCAGGATTCACTCAGTTTCGCTGGCAGCGATCAGTCCTTGATCGGGAAGACTTCGGCATCCGCACCCGGATCGCCAACCACGTCAACGCCGTCAGGCGGCGTGAACGAGAAGGTATCGGCAGGCAATTTCGGATCGCGCTGCCAGTTCGAGAAGCGGATCTCGGTGGTGTTGCCCAGGGCATCCTCGAAACGCATGCGAGCCAGATTGTTTTTCTCGAAACCGAGTTCGGCGAAAGCGAATTCAGGCTCCTTGGCTTTCGAGACCAGTTTGAGCCAGCGCAGACCCTCGCGCTCGCCGCTCTCGCTGGCCGTGAATTCAGCGTCGAGGCGGGACAGATCGGTGAGGACGGACAACGGACTATGCGCCTCTTCTGCGCCCTGCCCGCGCACGCTGACCTGTTCGAGATCCGGATCGTAAATCCACACACGATTGCCATCGGCGACGATCAGTTGCTCATACGGTGAGGTCGTCTGCCAGCGGAACTGACGCGGCGCCTTGAGCGCCAGCGTGCCGGATGAGACCTCGCCGCGATTGCCCTTGGCGCCAATCACCGATTGCTCGAAATGCGCGCTGATGATCTGGATGTTCCGCGAAAACGCTTCGAGTTCGGCACGAGCGGAATCCGCCGCGCTGGCCATGGCCGGGATGAAACAGGCAAGCGCAAGGATGACTCGCAACATCGAAGAATTCCTGAGAATTAAATGTGGAGCGGGAGACAAAGGAAGCAGGATCACATGATCAGGCTTAAGCGCGGCTGGCCGGCTCAGTCGCGCGGCGGCGGCGGCGCAATCACGGTGCGGTTGCCGTTGTGCTCGGGTCCGCTGACCACGCCATCACGCTCCATCTGCTCGATCAGGCGGGCGGCGCGGTTATAGCCGATGCGCAGATGTCGCTGCACACCCGAGATCGAGGCGCGCCGGGTTTCGGTGACGATGCGCACGGCCTTGTCGTAGAGCACGGCATCTTCACCGCCTTCGGCGTCGACGGCATCCTGCGGCAGGCCGGTCTCGCCAATGACCTTGCCATCGGCCATGGTCTGGGTTTCTTCGAGCACACCGTCGATGTAATCGGGCTTGCCCTGGGCACGCAGCCATTCAACGACCTTGTGCACCTCGTGGTCATCGACAAAGGCACCGTGCACGCGCTCCGGCGTGGCCGTTCCGGGTGGCAGATAAAGCATGTCGCCGTGTCCGAGCAGCGTTTCCGCACCGGATTGATCGAGAATCGTGCGCGAGTCGATCTTGCTCGATACCTGGAAGGCGATGCGGGTCGGGATGTTGGCCTTGATCAGGCCGGTGATGACATCGACCGACGGGCGCTGGGTGGCGAGGATCAAATGCACGCCAGCCGCACGCGCCTTCTGCGCGAGGCGTGCAATCAACTCCTCGACCTTCTTGCCGACGATCATCATCATGTCGGCGAACTCGTCGATGATGATGACGATGTACGGCAGCGGTTTGAGCGGCTCGGCCTTCATCGAGGGCTGCGAGGCATCCGGGCGGAACAGCGGATCGAGCAAGGGTTGGCCCTTGGCTTCCTCGTCGCGCACCTTCTTGTTGAAACCGGCCAGGTTGCGCACACCGACGGCGGCCATCAGCTTGTAGCGGCGCTCCATCTCGGCGACGCACCAGCGCAATGCGTTGGCCGCCTCCTTCATGTCGGTGACGACCGGCGCGAGCAGATGCGGGATGCCCTCGTAGACCGAAAGTTCGAGCATCTTCGGATCGATCATGATCATGCGCAGATCGCTCGCGCTGGCCTTGTAGAGCAGGCTCAGCACCATCGCATTGAGTGCCACGGACTTGCCCGAGCCGGTTGTGCCGGCGACGAGAAGATGCGGCATCTTGGCCAGATCGACAACGACCGGCCCACCGCCGATATCCTTGCCGAGCGCCAGCGCCAGCGGCGACTTGAGCTGGTCGTACTTGTCCGAGCGCAGGATTTCCGAGAGATAGACGATCTCGCGGTTGATGTTGGGGATTTCGAGGCCGATCACCGACTTGCCCGGGATCACGTCGACCACGCGCACGCTGATCACCGACAGGCCGCGGGCGATGTCCTTGTCGAGGCTGGAAATCTGGCTGCCCTTGATGCCGGGTGCCGGCTGCATTTCAAAGCGCGTGATAACCGGCCCCGGATGCGCGCTGACCACCTGTGCATCGATGCGGAAATCCTTGAGCTTGAACTCGACCTGGCGCGACAGCGCGTCGAGGGTTTCCTGCGAATAGCCCTGTACACGCTGCTTGGGTTCATCGAGCAGGGCCAATGGTGGCACCACACCTTCGGTCGATGAGCCGACAAACAGGGGAATCTGGTTCTCGCGCCTGGCCCGATCACTTTTGCCGATGGGCGCCAGGGTCGGCTCGATCTTGAGCGGCTCGCGTTTGGACTGGCGCACGGTATCGACCTTGCGCACCACTTCGCGCTCGACCCGGGCCTGACGAGCCGCACTCCAATCCTCGGCCCGCCGCGAGCGATCACGCGCCCAGGCAAACAATGCGAGCAGGCCGCGCCCGATCGAATCCATCAGCTTGAACCAGGACAAGCCGGTCACCAGCGTGATCGCGATCAGGAACAAGGCCAGCAGGAACAGGGTCGCACCGAGAAAGCCGAAACCCTTCATCAGTGAGCCGCCGATCAAGGCCCCGAGCACGCCACCCGCTTGTGCCGGCAATGCGCTCGGCCCATGGAAATGCAGATGGGCAAGACCCGAACCGGCAATGAAGAACGCCAGCCCGCCGACCAGGCGCAACGCGGGCTCGATGGGAGAACCATCGCTGGCCTCGCCACCCCGAAGCACCAATGCGCCGATGAGCAACAGCAATGCCGGGAATGCATAGCCCAACGCGCCGAAGAAATAGAACAGGAAATCAGCGAGATAGGCGCCGATCTTGCCGCCGAAATTGACCGTTTGCTCGAGGCCGCCCGCGTGCGACCAGCCCCAGTCGCCGGCGTTGTAAGTCCACAGGCAGATAAACAGGTAGACCGCCAATGGCAGCAACAGCAGAAAACCCACCTCGCGCAAGCGGCGTTGCAGCTTGTCGTTGAGCGGGATGGGTTTCTGGATTCTGGATTCTCGCGCCACGCGCAGAACTTACCTTAAATTACCGTGGCAAGCGATTGTTTTTGTTCAAACCAAGCCTTCCAGTGCCGGATGCACGATCTTGCCCGCATCGACATTGATGCCGCCCTTGAGCGGAGCGTAATCGCGCCAGGCCGGCCCGCTGGCAAGACGTTGCACATACGGCAGGATCGCCGCAGAAATCGCCTGCGACGAAGTCTGTGGAACCGCACCGGGCATGTTGGTCACGGCGAAATGGGTGACGCCGTCGACGACATAGGTCGGATCCTTCCAGGTGGTCGGCTTCGAGGTTTCAAAGCAGCCGCCCTGGTCGATCGAGATATCGGCGAGCACACTGCCCGGCTCCATGTCCTTGACCATCGCGGCAGTGACGACGCGCGGTGCGCGCGCACTCGGCACGAGCACGGCGCCAATGACGAGATCCGCATTGCGCAACTCACGTGCGACATATTCTTCGTAGGGGTAAAGCGCAGTGACGTTGGAGCCAAGCGCCATCATCTCGGCCAGCCGATCCGGGCGCTTGTCGAAGACGACGACATTGGCACCACCGGCCGCGGCCAGCGCCGCCGAGTTGCCACCGGCTTGTCCAGCGCCGAGGACGACCACCTTGCCGCGTTCGGTTCCGGGCAGACCGCCAAGCAGCTTGCCCTTGCCGCCGGCGGGCTGATGCAACAGATGCGTGCCGACCTGCACCGCAATGCGACCGGCGATGATCGACATCGGTGCGAGCAGCGGCAGTGATCCGTCCATGTCCTGGACCGATTCGAAAGCGATGCCAGTCAGGCCGATATCAAGCAGGGATTTGGTCAGCGCGGGTTCGGCGGCCAGATGCAGGTAGCAAAACAGAAGATGATCCTTGCGCAAGCGTGCCAGGTCGCCCGCGATCGGCTCCTTGACCTTGACGATCATCTCGGCAATTTCGTAGAGCTTGTCGGCATCGGCCACGACGGTGACACCGTTGCGCACGAACTCATCGTCGCTGAATCCACTCTTCAAGCCAGCGCCGGACTGGATGAACACCTCATGGCCGCGACGGACCAGATCGGAACAAGCTGCCGGAACGAGGGCGACGCGCCCTTCAAGGGTCTTGGTCTCGGACGGAACACCGATGCGCATCAGAATCTCCAGATTGATCAGGGGACGCAGCGGCCGGATGCCGGTGCGCAATTTTCGACAAGGGTGACACCGGCTTTCCGCCTGCGTCTTGATTCATCCTCTCCGGCACCCCATTCTGACCAGCCGCACAGCCGACGCCCGATTTCTGGACGTCTGCGACACAAGTTCTGGAATCGGGCGTGACGGCAGCAGCGGTGCACATCGCATCGTCTGCCGGCATCAAATTCATCGCCAAACAAGAGGCCGTAGAGCGGCCGGGATTATACATGACGACCCCGAAACACACGCGCCTCCTGATCCTCGGCACCGGCCCCGCGGGGTATTCGGCGGCCGTCTACGCGGCCCGCGCCAATCTGAAGCCGACCATGATCACCGGCCTTGCCCAGGGCGGCCAGTTGATGACCACCACCGATGTCGACAACTGGCCCGGTGATGTCGAGGGCCTGCAGGATCCGGCCTGATGGAGCGCATGAAGGAGCATGCCGAGCGCTTCAACACCGAGATCCTTTTCGATCACATCCATACCGCCGATCTCAGCCAGCGTCCGTTCCGCCTGCTCGGCGACAGTGGCGAATACACCTGTGACGCGCTGATCATCGCCACCGGCGCGACCGCGATGTATCTCGGTCTCGAATCGGAAGACAAGTTCAAGGGCCAGGGCGTCTCCGCCTGCGCAACCTGCGATGGCTTCTTTTTCCGCGATCAGGAAGTCGCAGTGATCGGTGGCGGCAATACCGCTGTCGAAGAAGCCCTGTATCTGGCCAACATCGCGAAAAAAGTCACCCTCGTGCATCGTAGAGACAAGCTGCGCGCAGAGAAAATCATGCAGGACAAGCTGTTCGAGAAGCAGGCCGCCGGCAAGATCGATATCGTCTGGAACCACGGCGTCGATGAAGTGCTCGGCGATCAGACGGGCGTCACCGGCATCCGCGTGAAAAGCACGCAGGACGGGGAGACGCGTGACATTCCGGTGACCGGGATGTTCGTCGCCATTGGGCACACGCCGAATACCGGCATCTTCGAAGGCCAACTGGACATGCGCAACGGCTACATCACGATCCGCACCGGGCTCGAAGGCAACGCCACCGCGACCAGCGTTCCCGGTGTGTTCGCCGCAGGGGATGTCGCCGACCAGGTCTATCGCCAGGCCGTCACCTCGGCCGGATTTGGTTGCATGGCTGCGCTGGATGCCGAGAAATATCTCGACAAGCTCGGCCTGGTCGGTTGATCAGGCATTCGTAGGAGCGCCTTCAGGCGCGATGCTTCTGCTTTCCGGATACACCAGCAAGAGCATCGCGCCTGAAGGCGCTCCTACAGGAAGCATATCTCGCTCGCATGTCACAACTTGAAGCCCGTTTTCACGGAGGCGTCAGCGCGATTGATGCCGGGGCATGGGACGCCCTGGCCGGCGGCGACCATCCGTTCGTCGCGCACGCCTTCCTCGCCGGGCTCGAGGAGCACGGCTGCATCCAGGCCGGACTGGGCTGGCAATCCTGCCCGCTCGGGCTGTACGAGGATGGCGTCCTCGTCGCCGCCGCACCGCTTTACCTGAAAGGCAATTCACACGGTGAATTCGTGTTCGATTGGTCGTGGGCGAGCGCCTATGAGCGACACGGGCTCGACTATTACCCGAAGCTGCTCTGCGCCGTGCCCTACTCCCCGGTTACCGGCCCTCGCCTGCTGGTCGGAGCCAACGCCGAAGCCCGCACATCGCGCAGTGCGCTGATCGAGGCGATCGAGCTTCAGGAACGAACGCTGGCGCTCTCGTCCGCCCACCTGAACTTCGCCGATCAAGAGGATGCGGATGCATTTTCCGGCAGCAGCTGGTTGCCGCGCTTCGACTGGCAATTCCACTGGAGCAACCGCGGCTGGAGCGATTTCGATGATTTCCTCGCCGCGCTGAAGCCGAAAAACGCAAGAACATCCGCCAGGAGCGCCAGCAGGTCGTCGCGGCCGGCGTCTCATGCGAGATCCGCCATGGCGACGAGCTCGGCGACGACGAATGGCGCACCCTGCATCGACTCTATCAATCGACCTTCGATGCACACGGCAATCACCCGGCCCTGAGCGAAGGGTTTTTCCGCCATCTCGGCCAAGCCATGCCGCGTCAGGTGGTCGCCGTGCTGTGCCGGCGCGCGGGCCGGATCATTGCCGCCGCATTCTGCCTGCGCAGCAGCGATACCTTGTACGGTCGCTACTGGGGAGCCGAGGAACAGATCCCCGGCCTGCATTTTGAAGCCTGCTATTACCAGGGCATCGACTACTGCATCCGCCATGGCTTGCAGCGCTTCGAACCGGGCGCCCAGGGCGAACACAAGATCGCCAGAGGGTTCCTGCCGGTGCGGACGCAGTCCTTCCACCATGTCTCCGACCCGCGCTTCGCCCGCGCGATTACCGAGGCGTTGCAGCGCGAGGCGCCCGGTCTTGAGATGTATCGCGACGACCTGCTCGCCCACTCGCCGTATGCCGAACCGGCACCATCGTCATGATCCGGCTACCCCTGCTGGGTGCCGATCCGAGTGCCTTTCCCGCTATCGAAACGGCGCTTGAAGAACCGGATGGCTTGCTCGCCTTCGGCGGCGATCTCGGCAGCGAACGCCTGCTTGCGGCTTATTCGCGAGGGATTTTTCCGTGGTACTCGGAAGGTCAGCCGATCCTCTGGTGGTCGCCGGATCCGCGCATGATCCTCGCGACCGGCGCTGTGCATGTCCCCCGTCGGCTGCGCCGATGGCTGAAATCCTGCACCTGGACGATCCGGACCGATCACGCGTTTGCCCAGGTCATGCGGGCCTGCGCGGAGCCGCGCCACGACGGTGGTGGCACCTGGATCACCGAAGCCATGCTGGATGCCTATGCCCGCCTGCACGATGAGGGTCATGCCCACTCGCTGGAGGTGTACGACCACAATCGACTGATTGGCGGCATCTACGGCATCGCGATCGGTCGCATGTTCTTCGGCGAATCAATGTTCAGCCGCCGCACCAATGCCTCGAAGATCGCCCTGCTCTGCCTCTGCCATGGACTTGCCGCGCAGGGATTCCCCCTGCTCGACGCACAGGTCTGTTCCGCCCATCTCGAATCGCTGGGTGCGCAGTCGATGTCGCGGGCCGATTTCCGGCGCGAGATCACAAGACTCTGTTCGCAAACGGGTATTCCAGGAAGCTGGGCCGGCCTGTTCGATCCTGTCGACCTAGCAGCCTGTCGGACTTAACTCGGCCGGACTGCGAATCCGTCTGAACGGCCCATATTTCCGCCGCTTTTTGACCCATAGCACCACTATGGGCCTGCAAATCGCCGAAAATCTGACCTCGCCCAGCCGAATTCTCGCCTCAACCGGCAAAGTCCGACAGGCTGCTAGAAACCTCTGAAATTCGGCTCGCTCCGACCGCCTCCGGCGCCGGATTTTTTCAGCGCCGGCCTCGTCATTCGCACAAATGCAGCCTGACTCCCGGCCTGATGCCGCCATTGGGCTTGAATCCGAAATTTATTGTGAGGCGCCCTGATAGTGTAGAATTCGCCGCCTTCTCGGCCCCCCGAGTTCCAATCCCAGGGAAAATGTCCAAAGACGATGTCATCGAAATGGAGGGTGCGGTTCTCGAGACCCTGCCCAACACCATGTTCCGCGTAAAGCTGGAAAACGGCCACGTGGTCACCGCCCATATTTCGGGTCGCATGCGCAAAACTACATCCGTATTCTTACGGGTGACAAGGTCAAGGTCGAGATGACTCCCTATGACCTCAGCAAAGGCCGCATCACCTACCGCATGAAGTGAAGGCAGGATGCCTTCATCCCGGACCGCACAGGATGTGCGCTTGATCCGGGATCCAGTGCCTTGAAGTGCCTTCATCCCGTGCAGTGCATGGATGCACGCTGACACGGGATACATCTCCACGATCGCCTTCATCCCGAACAGCACAGGATGTGCGCTTGATCCGGGATCAAGTGCCTTGAAGTGCCTTCATCCCGTGCAGTGCATGGATGCACGCTGACACGGGATACATCTCCACGATCGCCTTCATCCCGGACAGCACAGGATATGCGCTTGATCCGGAATCCAGAACGCTGAGCGCCTGGATCGCCGACAACGCGGAGTACGTGGTGCGTGGCTGTCCTCGGGCATGTCCCATAGCTAACGGGCCAATGAGCATGAGCACGGTCGAGTGGTATCGACCGACTCAATCGCTTCGCCAGCGCGGGTCGCATAACGCCCCGTCAGTATTGGAGCGATTCCCCGCAATACGGCATGTCGCAAAATTCGCTCTTTCTCCGTCCTACATGTGAACCGGATTTTCGGGACTCATGAGGATCTCGCCATGTTCCAGCCATTCCCACTCTCCATGCGCCTTTCGACGGCTTGTGCGGGCATTTTTGCAGTTACCGCAGCAATACTGTGCGTGCCCGCCTCCGCCAGCACCTATACAGTAGGGCCACCCAATACTCTTTGCAGCCACACCGATATCCAGTCGGCGCTGAATGCCGCCGAGTCCCACGCAGGCGCAGACACGGTTCGCATCGTCCATGCACTGACCGGAACCGGCATGCATGGCTCCATCAATACCGCGCAAGACCTGACCATCGACGGCGGCTACGCAACGTGCCGCTCGGCGACGCCGGATGGTGGCCGCACCGCGATCAATGCAGCGGGCGCGACCGCTTACAAGGTGCTGTCGATCACCAGCACTGGCGTATCGACGATCCGCCTGCAGCATTTGCAGATCAGGGGAGGCTACGCGACGAACAACGGCTATGGCGGTGGCATCTATTTCAAGGGACAGGGAAACCTGGAATTGACCGATACGCTGGTCGACCACAACCGCGGCGGGTACGGGGGCGGCATCTACTTCGAGGCGACCAATGCCACGGCAAAGTTGACTCTGGGCGCGGACAATCTGATCAGTCTCAATACCGCTGACATCAGCGGCGGTGGCATCTATATACAAAACGCCAAGATGGATATGACGGCAGCGGGCAGCTCGATCATCTACAACACGGCGGTGCAATTTGGTGGCGGCCTGCGCATATTCGGCGATTCGACCGTTACGGTGGGAAGTGGCGGTTACTCGGGCGTTCCTGCCATTTACTCCAATAGTGCGGCGTATGGTGGCGGCGTTGCCGTGCAGGGTCGCGTCGACGCAGGCGGACATGCGTATTTCTATTTGACCAGCGGAGCCAGCATCGATTCAAACTCCGCGAGCGCTTCAGGTGGCGGTATCTATTTGCAGAACTATCGAGACTTCGATGACGTCGGCGATGTCGACGCGAATATCTCTGGCGGCAGCATCCTCGACAGCAACACCGCGCCGGAAGCCGCTGCAGTCTACGTCGGTCACGACTCTCCAACTATCGGGGCCTATCGCGGCTCCGCGTTTTACATGAGTAATGCGAGCCTCATCAACAACTCATGTCTCAATACGAGTGGCCAGCCGACCGGCGGTGCGATCATCAGGGTCTCCGAAAACGGACGCAGCCTTATCTCGCGAACGCTGATCGGCAACAATAGCGGCGGCACGCTTTTGCGCACCGACGGAACCTACGACAGCGACCTGACACTGAACTATTCCCTGATCACTGGCAACACGTTGCAGCGCGGACTGGTTGAAGTACAGAGCAACGGAAACCTGCGAGTCCTGGGCAGCACGATTGCCGGCAATACACTCGGTGGCACGGCCGTGTTTACCGGTCAAGCTGGCATCACGATGGAACAGTCGATTGCCTGGCAACCCGGCAAGATTACTTCGCAGCTGACCGGCGCGCGGAGTGTGGACGATGTGGTTGCCAGCGATGTCGCGAGCCTGCCGACCAGTGCGTCGGTGATCTACGCTGATCCACGATTCATTGACCCGGCTCACAACGACTATCACCTGCAGGCAGCATCTCCGGCGGTAGATTTTTCTGGTGTCATCACCACGAGCGGTGTCGATGGTCAGGTTCACAACAAGGATATGGGCCTGGTCGCAAATCGCTATGGCGCGGGAGACCTCGGTGCCTATGAGGTGCAATCGATCGGCAACCTGGTCCTCGATCCAGGTTTCATTGTCGACCTGCGCCTGTGGAATCCCGTAATGGCCGGCATATCGACGTGGGTCGCGAGTGGGGGCAAGCAGCGCGGGTTCGGTGACGATCTCGAAAGCGCTGGTTATCGGCGGTGGTAGCGAGATTATCGGTCTGTCGCAATGCGTGCACATCCCGGGGCCAGGAACGTATGAACTCAGCGGCTTCGCGCACGGGGGGTTCTGCCAGTTCCAACACCCAACGCGATCATCCTGTGCTGCGCTGGCGGCTGCGCAACAATCCGGGCGTTGAAGATTGCTTCGGCACGGTCAACGCCGAGGGTAACGTCAGCTTTCCTAGTGGCCTGAATTTCGCGGCCTCGACGTCACCGGGCGAAATCAGCGTCCCAGCAGCATCGTGGACGCGTTTCACCTCGGTGGAAATCCTGCTGGTTGTCGACGAAGGCGGCTTCGCCACGACCGGAACGACCGAAGGCAGCTTCGATGGAATCGTACTCCAGGCTCTCGACGATCGAATCTTTGCCAATGGCTTCGAGCCTTGAGCAAATTTTCGTGGCGTCGATCGTTAGGATTCACGGCAAAGCGTTCCTTCGAATATCGCCAATACAAGGGGCTGCGTCCGAAAAAGCGATGGTTCGCGCGTGCCAGTGCGGAGTCGATGCAGCGCGGACAATGGCAGCGTATGCTCGCATCTCGCTTGTGCAGAACGATGGCGGCAGCATGGATCCCGGTTCGAGCGGTACCGACA
This sequence comes from Lysobacterales bacterium, assembly GCA_016721015.1. GTDB lineage: Bacteria > Pseudomonadota > Gammaproteobacteria > Xanthomonadales > Rhodanobacteraceae > Dokdonella. Next base: position 7,367 of record JADKJL010000003.1, on the reverse strand, counting down.
ACGCCTCAGGCGAGGGGGACGATCGATGCGTTGTTTGTCGAGGTTTACGATCGCCTGAAGGCGCTTGCCAGTCGCAAGCGCCATGCGGGCGACACGCTGGATACGACCGCGCTCGTTCACGAACTGTATCTTCGCGTCGGCCACCGCGCCGAATTGCAATCAATCGAGCACGGCCAATTCTTCGCCTACGCCGCCAAGGCCATGCGCAACTTGCTGATCGATCGAGCACGCGAGCGTATTGGCGGCGCTGTGGGTTGGGTAGCGACAACCCTGGTTGACGGTGATCGACGCCTCGCCATCGACAGCGCCGACGAAGCGATCGCCCTCGAGGCGGCACTGGTCAAACTCGAGAAGATCGATGCGCGGGCTGCTCGCGTGGTCGAGCTGCGCTATTTCGCCGGTCTGTCTCTGGAGCAGACTGCCGACACGCTCGCGCTTGCCCGGCGCACGGTCGACCGCGACTGGAGTTTTGCGCGGGCGTTCCTGCACGCTGAACTGACCTGAATCATGTCGCAAGATTGCGCTTTCGTCCGTTGTTGGGAAAACGAAATCTGAATCCCTAGGAGTTATCCGTGTGCAGCCAAATCCGGAATTGCGCTCCGTTCCTGCATGAAGATCCCTGCCCCGATGAGCGCTGAACCACCGGCGGATGCGGAATCCGGCGACACATCGAGCCATGTCGATTTGACGAGCCTGCGCGCCTGCTTCGATGCGGCGATGGATCTGCCCGGCAGCGCAGCGCCCGAACTGGGTTTTGGCGCACATCATCGATCCGCAACAGCGTGCCGAACTATTGCGTCTTCTCGCCGCCGAGCAGATAAGCGGCGCACTCGATACACCATCTGCCGAGCGAGCCGCGCGCATCGGCAGCGAACGCGAACTCAACACCTTCGATCGGGTTGGTTTTCATATTGGCGCATTCACCCTGGTGCGGCTACTTGGCCAGGAGGCATGGCGACGGTCTATCTCGGCGAACGCACTGACGCCGATTTTCAACAGACTGTGGCCGTGAAACTATTGCGCCACGGGTTGTATTCGGAAGTCGAACAGCGATTGTTCCGACGTGAGCGCAAGGCCCTGGCATCGCTCTCGCATCCGAACATCGCCCGCTTGATCGATGGCGGCGTTTCCGAAACAGGCATTCCGGGTACCTGGTGCTTGAATACATCGATGGCGTGCCGATCACCGATTTCGTCGCGCATCAGCGGCTTGGCTGACTGAACGATTGCGCCTGTTCGTCGTCGTCTGTCGTGCCGTGGCGGCGGCGCACAAGAACCTGATCGTGCACCGCGACATCAAGCCGTCAAACATCATGGTCGATGTCGAAAGCAAGGTGAAACTGCTCGATTTTGGAAGCGCCAAGCTGCTCGCCGATGATCAGGACGAAGCAACCTGGGCCGGAGCCGCAGCGCTGACGCGGGCTATGCCGCGCCGGAGCAATTCGACGGAGGCGTCATATCGACAGCCACTGATGTCTACGCACCTCGGCGTCCTCCTGCACGAACTACTGCTCGACGCCAAACCGGCCTGGCGTGATACCGATCCTCGCAAGCCATCCACTCGGGTGATTGAACTCGATGCGACCGCACGAACTCCGCTGATGTCGCGCGCTGGCCTGCGCCAGGCCCTGCGCGGCGACCTCGACAACATCGTGACCAAGGCGCTCGCCAACGAGCCCGATCAACGCTATGCCTCGGCCGGTGACTTTGCCGACGATATCGAGCGTCATCCGATGCCCAGCCTGTCACTGCGCATCCGCCGTCAAACTGGTATCGGACCCGAAAGTTTGTTCGCCGGCATCGCGGCGGCGTGGTGCTGACCGTGATGTTTGCCTGCGGTCTGATTGCGAGCCTTGGCATCGCGCTATGGCAGGCGCGACTCGCGCGCACTGGAAGCGCGGCGAGCCAATGCGCAGACGGCCCTCGCGACAACGCAGGCCGAGCGCGCCGGAGAGCGTGCGCGATTTCCTCATTCGTGTTTTCACCGCGGCCGAACCCGCCGGCCCCGACTCGCGCCGCCGTCGGTCGCCGACGTTGTCCGTGTCTCGATTGCCGACGCGCAACACTCACGCGCGCTGGAACCGAGCGTTCGCATCGAACTGCTTGAGGCGCTCGGCAAGGTGTTGCCCGAACAGGGCGCGCTCGATGAGGGCGTTGCGCTGCTCGCCGCGAACCGCGCCAACGCTGTCGCTGAACTCGGCACCGATCATCCGGTCGTGATCCTCGCCGGCATCGGCCTCGCCGAAGCGCAAGCCGCAGCCGGTGAGCGCAATGGCCGCGCGCGCAGCTCTGCAATACCTTGATGAAATCACCGATGTCGGCACTTGCCGTCGATGTGCGTGTCCGCTTTTTGACCGGATCGGCCATGCTGGCGATCGACCGCTTTGAACGCGAACGCGCATTTGCGGAATCGGCGCAGGCCATCACCCTCTGCGCCAACGCATGCAGCGAGCGCATGCGCATACAGAGCGTGCTTGCGCGTGGAAACGTGCTGTTCGGTTTTCAGCAAGATACCGAATCGGTTGCAATGATGGAGCGCGCCTCGCGTTGCAGCAACAACTGTACGCGGGGCCGCATGTCGCGATAGCGGAGACCCAGCAGTTGCTCGCGAGCGCAGCGGCGTCTGGGTCGACTCGACGGCGGAGCAGCTTGCACGCGATGCGCTTGCGACCATCGAGGCGAGCGTGCCTGATCCGCATTCGCGGCGCTCCGATGCACTGGATACACTGTGGCAGTTGCTCATCGACGAGCGGAAGCTCGACGAAGCGGAAGCCATCGGCCAGCGCATCGTCGCCATGGACGAGGCGACGCTAGGGCCTGCGCACCCTGCCCTCGCGTCCTCGCATGCAACACTCGGCTACACCTACATGCGCGCGACAAATATGCCGCGGCCATCGAGCAGTACCAGCTGCGCTGGCGATATCGGAACCGATCCCCGACAACCAGCGTCGCATTGCCATCTATCGCTCGCAACTCGGTGCTGCGACAGGCCGCAGCGGCCAGATCGATGCCGGCTTGATGATGATCGGAAAATCACCACCGTTTTCGAAGCGCAAACCGAGATTGACTGGGGCGAAGTGTGCGCGGCACTCGAAAAGCGCGGCGATCTGCAACGACTCGCCGGCCGTCTGGCAGAGGCGCAGGCAAGCTACCAACGAGCCCGGCAGATCTACACCGGAAAAAATTGCCTAATGCGCCCAAGGAATGGCAGGTTGTCACCCTGATCGGTCTCGGCCGAACGCTAGCCGCCGCCAACGACCTCGACCACGCGGAGGCTGTACTCCGCGAAGCGATCCCACTGGTACCGCTGCATGATGACCAGCTGTCGACGAACCGCATCGAGGCACGCACGATACTCGCGAAAGTCCGTCGTCAGCGGGGTGATTCAGCGGATGCCGATCGCCTGCTTTCTCGCTCGGACCGAGTCAAACCTTGCCCCGGCGCCTTGTCACCCAGCCTGCACGCGCTTCTCGATGATGGAGCGAAGCAGTGAAGCTGCGACTGCGCACTACTGCGGTTTTTTGTTGACTGACAGCCCAGGGTTCAGGCCGCCTTGCGATCCAGACAGACGCCGAGCGCCTGAACCACCCGGTCTACACTTTCCGGATTGCTGCCAGCGCCCATCAGGCCGATGCGCCAGATCTTGCCGGTGAGCTCACCCAGCCCGGCACCAATTTCGATATTGAAATCGGTAAGCAGACGCTTGCGCACGACCGCTTCATCGACACCTTCGGGCACCTTGACCGCGTTCAACTGCGGCAAACGCGCGCTTTCTGCAACCAGCAGATCCAGACCTATCGTGGCCAATCCGGCGACCAGCAGCAAGTGATTTTCGCGATGCCTCGCATACGCGGCATCGCGACCTTCTTCCTTGAACATCAACAAGGCTTCATGCAGGGCATAGAGCATGTTGATCGGTGCCGTGGTGATAGGCGCGTGCGCCACTGCCTTGCCAGTAGCTTGCGACCAGGCTCAGGTCGAGAAACCAGCTTTGGACCGGGGTCTTGCGTGATTTGAGTACAGCCACAGCCTTGTCGCTGAAAGTCAGCGGCGAAGGCCTGGCGGCGCGGAAAGGCATTTCTGCGATCCCGAATAGACGGCGTCGCAGCCCACGCATCGACACGCAGCGGGATGCCGCCGAGGCTGGTCACCGCATCGACAATGCTCAACGCATCATGCCGCTGCGCCAGCTTGCATAGCGACGCCGCATCCGATTCGACCCCGGTCGATGTTCCGCATGGACAAAGGCCAGCGCTGATGCCGGGATTGGCTTTCAACGCGGCCTCGGCTTTCTCAAGATCAATCGGCATGCCGAACGGATCGTTGACCATGATCGGCGTGGCGCCGATACGCACCACGTTCTCACGCATGCGCGCACCGAATACACCGTTCTGGCAGACCACGACCTTGTCGCCGGGTTCGATCAGGTTGACGAAGGCCGCCTCCATGCCGGGCGGAGCCCGGCGCCGAGATCGGTACGGTCAAGGCATTTTTCGTTTCGAAGGCGTAGCGCAGCAGTTCCTTCAACTCGTCCATCATGCCGACAAATCGCGGGTCAAGATGGCCGATGGTCGGTCGCGCCATCGCATCGAGAACCCGTTGCGGGCACAGGCGACGGCCCCGGCCCGAGCAGCAGGGACATGTGGCGGTTGGAATGGAGTCATTTCGGCCTCTTCAGTTCAATTCAACGAATGAGTCTAACGCAGCCGTTCGAAGCTCGTGCCCACCGATCCGTGCGAGCTCGTCAAGAAACGCGTCAGGCAAAACGAGCTTGCCGAACATTCCGTGCTGGGTTCCGGAAAGCACGCGCAACATCAGTGCGCAGACCCCAGATTCGTCCCAGAGGATGGAATGCCATATCACGCAGTGCGGCGACAAGATCACGCTCGGACTGGAATACCGGAGTCAGCCAGCGGCTCCAGAATTGATAGGCGGAAACATGGGTTCGCCGTGATTGCGCGTAGTGTTCAAGCGCGGCTTCGATCGATGCACATCTGCGAAGCGAATCGCGCAAGGCGTGCGCATCGAGCAAGGCATGTTGACGCCCTGCCCGAGCTGCGGACTCATTGCGTGCGCGCTGTCGCCGAGCAGGACGAGGCGATCTGATACCAGCGCGCAGGAATTGCATCGCGGTAGCTGGCTCGACTGAGGCGACCGCTATCCTGCACGTGCTCGGATTCGTGGATAGCGCCGCGGGCCAGAGCGTGCGTACTGCCTCAAGCCAGGAAGAAACTCCGCTGCTCGCCCAGGAATCAAACACCGCCGTCGGCAGGCTCCAGAAAAAGCTGATGCGTTCGGTTGCATCGCCGGGTCGCGTACCGACGGGCAGCGTGCCAATCATCTTGCGCGCCTTCGAATAGCGTTGACGCAACTCGTGGGGATACGGCCAACTTTACCTTCGACCAGACACCGAAGCGCGCCCCAGGGATAGGTTGCCGATCCATGGCGCGCACGGCCCACGCCATGGCGCAACCGGATGCTGACCCATCGGCGGCGGGACCAGATCAAACGGCCCGCATCTTGCCGGCTGTCTTGAATGCATCGACCTGCATCGTCGATTTTGATAATCCGGTGGCCGCAATGCACTGGCACGGTGTCGTCCAGCGCACTGGCGAGTATTGAGAACAACGCTCCGCGTTGCACGCCAAGCCCGCTTCATGCGTCGATCGAGCTTCACGTAGCACATGTCCATGACCGTGCCCAGAACCCGTTTCGCCATGCAGCCGATCAATGCGACGGTCGTGCGCCAACGCTTCGCCGAGCAAGCCCATTTCACAGCACCCGCATACCGACTGGCTGCAGCAACACGCCCGCGCCGACTGGCCCGAGTTCGCTGGACTGCTCGAAGACTTCAACCTTGTGACCATCCCGTGAGAGCAGGACGGCGGTGGCCTGCCCGGCCGTTCCGTATCTCGATAGATGGCGACATGCAGTGGTTTCACCGCCATGCAGTTTTTTCCGCTAAATGACGCACTCGCGCCATCAGACCATTGCCAGGGCTTGCTCGAGATCGGCGATCAGCACGTCGGGGTCTTCCAGTCCGGATCGAAAGGCGAACAAGACTGAGCGCAAACGGCGGCGCGCAGCGGCGCATCGGGAGGAAACACCGCACAAACCGGAAACGCCAGCGACCCGTAGCCACCCCACGACACGGTCATGAGGAATCGCTGCAGTGCATCGCAAAAAGCGCTCGACTGCGGCAACCTCCATCGGTGTCGATCACGATGGTCAAAGGCGCACCGCGCGTGGTAACCGGGCTGCGGGTCAGGTCGGCCTGCGCGTACGAGGACGCATGCGGGTGATAGACACGACGAATTTCGGATGCGCCTCGACAAACGCAAGAACGCGGTCGCCGGTCGCGGCGATCCGCCCATGCGCACAGCCAGTGCGTAAGTCATTTCTGATCATCAACCATGCATCGTGCGGCGAGAGAATCGCGCCGAATGTCCTGTACGGACCCTTGAACATTTCGCGCAGGGATCTTCTCACTGCCGCAAAGCATGCCGGCGACGACATCGCTGTGACCGTTGAGATATTTGGTCGCCGAATGCACGATCAGATCAACACTGAGCGATCGGTGACTATTGAGAGGCGTCGCGAAACCGTTGTCGCAGATCGCACATTTGACTGCGGGCGAGCTCGGCGACCGCCGCGAGATCCTGCTGCCGCTCGAAGGTCATCGAGTTCGGGCTTTCGAGAATGATCAGGTGAGTCTGGCCTTGATCGCTGTTTTGAAATTCTGGTTTCAAAAGCTGTCGACAGCTCTTCGTAGGTGACACCAAACTGCGGCAGCAGCAGGTCGCGCAACAGGCCGCGTGTCCAACTGTAGGGTTTATGATGAAAGACCACGTGATCGCCTGCGTGGACACTGGCGAATACAGCGCTCGACATCGCTGTCGCCCGCCGGCAAATGCGAGGTAATCCGCCCCCTCGAAGCGCGGCGACTTTCGGGCAGGATCGCCACGGTCGGGTTGTTGCCGCGCGTGCAAAGCGGCGCGTGCTCGGAAAACTCGGGTCGGCGAATCTGAGGCGCATTTCGGCAACTTCTGTTTGTAATGCAAAGATGGACGATCAGATGATCGGTGGAGCGACGCCACCATGATAGCTGCCGGCGCGCTCTCGCCGAGGGTATCGGCGATATGGCTAAGATCCATGGCCTGCGGCTGCGCTCACGGGCTGGATTGCGCATCCGACTCAGATGCAGCCGACTGCTATCGTCCTTGCCTGATCGACGATAGGTTTCAATCCTGTCGAGACTGCTGCCGTCATTCAGCGTGAACCGAAGGCGAACCAGATGCGATGCCTCGGCATCCGAGATTCGTCGCGTCAAGGAATTCAAAGACAAACCTTAATGTCTCCATTTGAGAA
>JADKJL010000002.1 GCA_016721015.1 Lysobacterales bacterium | reverse complement strand
CCCTTGCTGGCCCAGCGGCGCGGATCCGGCCGCTGGATGCGTCAGGCAATACGGCCCTGCATCACGCGGCCCCGTGCGGTGAGCCCATCGTGGCCGCCTTTGTGGCTGGTCGATGCCGGGGTGCCGATCAATGCGGGGGTCAATCGTGAAGAAGGTCTGACCGCACTGGCAACGCCTGTGTGAACGGGCAACTGGATTCTCGCTGATTCCTGCTTGAGCACGGCGCTGCCGCCGTGGTCGAACACGCTCAGCCGGTCTTGCTGATGGCGGCTGGTGTTGCCGATGATGATCCAGTCGGGGTCAAGCTGTTGAGCAAGCGCAAGATCGATGTCGATGCGCGTGGATCTCTCGATCGCACTGCCTTGATGGTGGCCGCTCTGGCGGGTCATGTGCAGATCGCCGAGGCAATGCTGGCTGCAGGCGCCAATGCCGACCTGGGTGATCGCAATGGTACCAGCGCGTTGATGGAAGCCGCACGCTCCGGATCGGTCTCGATAATCCATGCGCTGCGCAAGCGCAAGGTCGATCCGAACGGCGTCGACGCGCTCGGTCGCAGCGCGCTGATCATCGCGTGCGGATCGCGCACGGCCAACGAAGAAGTCGTGCGTGCCTTGCTCGCGCTCGGCGCCAATCCTGGCATTGCCGCCAACGACGGTCGACGCGCGCTCGACCATGCGCTGGCCAGTGGGCGCTGGCCGATAGTCGCCCTGCTCGATCCCACATTTTCCCTGCCCAGCAACCTGGCCGCTGAAGCCGCCAGTTTCGGCTTGCTCGATGATGAACATGATCGTGCGCGCAACTGGGTCTGCAATCTGGGCCTGGCTGCGGGTGCCGAATTGGAAAAACGGTAAATTGTTGAGCGATTCGCTGATCGCAAGCCTGCCTGCCAGTTGCGCTGCGCTGCGCCAACTGGCCAGCCATGGGGTGCCCATCGGTGGTGCCGGAGTGGTCGCCAGCTTGCTCGCTCGCGCGCCGGTCGGTGCGGACAATCGAACGCTGGTCGATCTGGTCGTCGATCTGGTCGAGCGCGGAGCCGATTGCTGCGGACGCGGCCCACTCGACGCTTCGGCCCTGCATCTCGCCGCCGCCCTCGGTGAAACGCATCTGGTCGAGATTCTGCTCGCGCGTGGTGCCGATCCGAATGGACGCGATGCGCGCGGCCGCATGCCCTGCACCATGCGCTCAAGGCCAGCGGCGCGCCTGCCATTGCGGTCGTTCGGGCCCTGATTGCCGCGGGTGCCGATCCCGAGCGTCCAACGGAAAGCGGCGAGACCCCGCTCGGCCTGGCCCTGGCCCGGGCTGACCGCGACCTGGTCTACTGGCTCAACTGGCCACGCTGGCGCTTGCCTGGACGTGCCTTGCGCGGCCCGGATCTTCCGGCCGCCGCGGCCAGCGGCGACATCGATGCGATCGACAAGCTGCTCGGCCTCGGCATTCCGGTTGACAGCATCGACAGCCAGGGTGCCAGCGCGTTGATTCGTGCGGCGGGCTCGGGCTATGCGGCCCTGGTCGTGCGTCTGCTCGATGCCGGCGCTAATCCGCGGCAGACGTCGTACTCGGGCGCCACCTGTCTCTGGCAGCCGTTTCGGCCCGCCGTGAAGCGGTCGTGCGCACCTTGCTCCAGCATGAAGTCGACGCCGACCAGGCTCTGCCCGGCGGCGGCACACCCCTGATGATCGCCGCCGCACTCGGTCTGCCGCGCCTGGCCGAGCCATTGCTGGAACATCGTGCCGACCCGAATTGTGCGGATGATCGTGGCAACACCGCCCTGCAGGCCGCCGCCCAGTTTGCCTTCGATAGTCGCGATACCGCCTTGGCCGGCGAGTTGCTCGAACTCCTGTTGCGCCACGGCGCGCGCATCGACATGCGCAACCAGGCCGGCCAGGATGCGCTGCTGATGCTGCTCGGCGCGCGCGCCGAGCCGGGCAGCGCCTGCGATGCCCAGCATCTCGGCCAGCTCGCGAAACTGCTGATTCACAAGGGTGCGAGCGTTTCCGGCGCCGATCAGCGTGGCATCAGCCCGCTGCATGCCTGTGCCCTGCACGGGCTGCTCGGCGTGGCCCGGCTGCTGAAATCGCACGACGCACCCATCACGCAAACCGACACGCTGGGTCGCACGGCTGGCGAAGTCGCCTCCCTGCTCGGGTACGTCGATGTCGCCAGCGAACTCGGCGTCATCCGCAGCGCCGCGCCCAGCGCACGCCTGACCTTGCGCAAGCGCGTTACGGATTGAGAGTGCGGCGTGCGTTGGAGCTGGGAATCGGGAATCGGGAGTGGGGAGTGGGGAGTGGGGAGTGGGGAGTGAGGAGTGAGGGGAGGAGGTGAGTGGTGAGTGGGGTGGAGGGGTGGAGGGTGAGTGGTGAGTGGTGAGTGGTGAGTGGGACGAGTGGTGGGAGCGGCTTCAGCCGCGATGCTCGTGCCAGTGATGACAAGCATCGCGGCTGAAGCCGCTCCCACGAATCTACTTCTCCAACCTTGAACCTTGAATCCCGAATCCCGAATCCCGAATCCCGAAAGCCGAAAGCCGAATCCCGAATCCCGAATCCCGAATCCCGAATCCCGAATCCCGAATCCCGAATCCCGAAACCCGAAACCCGAAACCCGAAACCCGAAACCCGAAACCCGAAACCCGAAACCCGAAACCCGAATTTCGGCTTTCGGTTTTCAACAGTCGAACGGCTGGTCATCCCGCGCCCCGAATCCGCTAGGATGTCAGTCATGAACAGCACAGACACCACCCATTTCGGTTATCGAGACGTCGCCGAGGGCGACAAGGCGCGTCTGGTCGGCGAGGTCTTCACCTCGGTTGCGCGCAACTACGACATCATGAATGACCTCATGTCGTTCGGCGTGCATCGCTTGTGGAAGCGTCACTTCGTCGCCACCAGCGGCGTGCGTGCGGGCGATCACGTGCTTGATCTGGCCGGCGGCACGGGTGACATCGCGGCGCTGTTGCTGCCGCGGGTCGGCAAGGATGGACGTATCGTCATCGCCGACATCAATGGCGACATGTTGCGGGTCGGCCGCGATCGGCTGATTGATCGTGGTCTGCTGCGTGGTCTGGATTACAGCCAGGTCGATGCCGAGGCGCTGCCGTTCCCGGATCAGAGCTTCGATTGCGTGACCATGGCCTTCGGTCTGCGCAATGTGACGCGCAAGGAAAAGCCCTGGCCGAGATCCATCGTGTGCTCAAAGTGGGCGGTCGTGCGTTGGTGCTCGAGTTCTCAGCGGTTCGCGAACCGCTGCTCTAGCCGCTCTATGATTTCCACTCGTTTTCGGTCTTGCCGCGCATCGGCAAGTGGATTGCTGGCGATGAGGCCAGTTATCGCTATCTGGCCGAGTCGATTCGCAAACACCCCGACCAGGCAAGCTTGAAGGCAATGATGGAGGAAGCGGGTCTGGCCCGGGTCGATGTGCGCAACCTTTCGGCTGGTATTGTCGCGATCCATCGGGGCTACCGGATCTGACTTCGCTGCGTGAGCGGGGTGATCCGGGTGGCAAAATAAAAGGTCGGACGAGAAGCGGAGCACATCCTGCGAACCGTTGTCTCCTCGCCCGACCAGGGGGAAGGCTTGATGGCATCGCCAATCAGTGTTCCAAGCATGCCTGTTACGGCCGCCTCGCCATAGCTGTCAGTTCTTACAGCTTGTTTGTCGATCGTGAGTGTGTTAGGCGCGATTAGTGGCTTGTCGGCTTTTGCCCGGCTGGTATCCGAATCCGTCTGTGTGGACGGACCAACAGCCGCCGCTCTGCTTTCCCCCGGAAACACGATGGGTCTGCAAATCGTTGCCAAGCTGGGTTCGCCCTGCCGACCTCCGGGCTCAACCCGCAGAGTCCGACAAGCGGTTAGATGGCGATCAGGTTCAGGCTCATTGCTCGCGCAATGGCCTGCCGACGACCGATCACACCAAGCTTGCGCGCGCTGTTGCTCAGGTGAAAGATGGCGGTCCGTTCGGAGATGCCAAGCTGCTGGCCGATCGCCCAGCTGGTCTTGCCCTCCGCGGCCCAGCGCAGGCAATCGAGTTCGCGCGCGGTCAGGTGAACCTGGGCATTGGCGGTTCTGCTGCTCAAACGTATCTGAGCCTCGTGGATGAACGTGGCAAGCAGCTGCAGCTCGCCAAGTTGATGCAAGTGCGTGCCGGCATCCGCTGAATCGGCCATCGCCACCGACAACATGCCGGAATGCCCCAGCGGCCCATGAATCGGCAGTCCGATGCCCGCGCGGAGGCCGAAATCAATCGCTTCAGCGAAAAAGCGGGTCTGATAGCCGGCGCCGCGAGCGGCCGGATCGGCAGCCCACAGGCACGGCGTGATGTGCTGGCGGCAATGGTCGACCACCGGATCGACCGCAAAATAACCGCGGCGTCGGTACAGGCTCAGCCATTCCGGTGGATAGGTGACGAGACCGTCGCCAACATCGCGTGGTTCGGCGCCGCTGCTGTAGATCCAGTTGTCAAAACCGAGTTGCTGCACGTGCCGAGACGCCACCGTGCGCAGATGCGGCGCCGATGTGCATTCCAGCAGGTGTTGCAGGTTGTCCCACTGTTTGAGCATTCATCCCCCTTGCCGGCCAATATACGCAGGCATCGACCCGCTGTCTTCCGTCTGTGGGCCGGGCCGCAGACCGGATTGACGATGGCATACTTGAAGGTTGCAAGGCCTGCGCCGGATTACGAAGTCTGCACCAATCGGATTGCCCGAATCTTGATGTGGGCCCGCATGATTGTCATTGCGGCAAATGGCCGCGAGCGCCTGCGTGCGAATCGATTCAAACACTGGAGGATTCATGAAAAGCGGTTGCCTGTTGCTGGTTGCATTCGCGTTAGGCTTTGGGGCCGTCGACGCCAAGGCGGAACAAGACCCCCCACAGTTATGCCGAGCCCGGCACGGTGGTGGTGAACGCGCTTGATCTCGATCTCGATGTCGATTTCGAACGGCAGCAGCTGGTCGGAATGGCCGAGCTCGCGCTGGACTGGCGCGATGCGCAGGCACACAGCCTCGTCCTCGATACGCGTGACCTGGCCATCGAATCGATCCAGGGCATCGCCGCCGATGGCTCGACCGACGATCTCGCCTACACGCTGGACAAACGCGATCCGATTTTTGGCTCGGCCCTGCGCATCGACACGAAATCGCCGGTGCCGCGCGTGCGCATCCGCTATCGCACCTCACCACAGGCATCAGGTCTGCAGTGGATGACGCCGGCACAGACCGCCAGCGGCAAGCAGCCTTTCATGTTCTCGCAATCGCAGGCGATCCATGCCCGCAGCTGGGTGCCGCTGCAGGACACGCCCTCGGTGCGCTTCACCTACAGCGCGCATATCCGAGCGCCCAAACCCCTGCGCGTGGTCACGAGTGCCGACAACGACATCAGCCATGCGCTCGATGGCGACTACCGGTTCAGCATGAAGCAGCCCATTCCGTCCTACTTGCTCGCGATCAGTGTCGGTGAACTCGCCGTGCGCGCAACCGGACCGCGCACGGCGGTGTTTGCCGAACCGAGTGTCGTCGCCAAGGCGGCGAAGGAGTTCGAAGACACCGAGGCCATGATCGAGGCGGCCGAAAAGCTCTATGGCCCCTATCGCTGGGATCGCTACGACATCCTCGTGCTGCCGGCGAGTTTTCCGTTCGGCGGCATGGAGAACCCGCGGGTGACCTTTGCCACGCCGACCGTGATTGCCGGCGACAAGAGCCTGGTCGGCTTGATCGCCCACGAACTCGCGCATTCCTGGTCGGGAAACCTGGTCACCAATGCCAATGCACAGCACATGTGGCTCAACGAAGGCTTCACGAGCTATGTGGAGAATCGCATCGTCGAGGCCGTCTATGGAAAGGAGGAAGCGACCATGCAACTGGTCGTCGATGCGCAGGAATTGCGGGTCGAAATGCAGGGCATGAAGGCGCGCGAACAATTGCTGGTCACCAACCTCGAGGGCATCGATCCCGACGAAGGACTTTCCGGTGTGCCCTATGACAAGGGCCGCTGGTTTCTGCGTTTTCTCGAATCGCGCTATGGCCGCGATGTGTTCGATCCGTTCCTGCGTGCGTACTTCGACCATTTCGCGTTCCACAGCATCACCACCCCGGATTTCCTCCGCTACTACAGCGAAAACCTCGAAAGTAAATATCCAGGCAAGGTCAGTTCGGCGGAAATCGACGAGTGGCTGCATCAACCCGGAATTCCGGAGTACGCGCCGATCGCGCATTCGGCGCGCTTCGATGCCGTCGACAAGGCTGCAGCCGAATTCTTCGCCGGCAAGCTGGCCGCCAAGGAGCTTCCGGCCAGCCACTGGGTGACCTACGAGTGGCTGCGCTTCCTCAATGCACTGCCGGCGAAGCCGACCGTCGCCCAGATGAAGGCGCTCGACAAGGCCTGGAAACTGACCGGCAAGGGCAACGCGGAAGTCGCCTTCCGCTGGTATGTCGCCAGCGTGCGCGCGGGCTATACCGAGGCGCGTCCGGCGATGGCCGCCTTCATCGAACGCATCGGTCGGCGCAAGCTGGTCGTGCCGATCTATGCCGAGCTGGCCAAGACCGCCGAGGGCAAGACGTTCGCCCGCGCCATCTACGTCAAGGCGAAACCCGGCTATCACCCGCTGACCCAGGCGTCAGTCGAAAAGGTGCTCGGCGTGCCTTAGGCCGCATCAAGCCGACGGCCGCGGGAAATCCGTGGCCGTCGCATCCCGCGGATTGTTCGGGTTGTCAGCGGCGCGGGCCGATGACAGGATGGCTCGAACCCGCCCGCGAAAACGACCGATGAAAAGCCTGCTGCTTTGCTGCGCCCTTGTGATCTCCGGTCCGACCTTTGCAGCCAGCGAAATCCTGCCCGTGCGTGAGCAGGCGCGCGTGATCGACGAGATCCTCGCCGAACGTCTTGATACCGTGCTGCCCGATCTGATGCAACGCAACGGCATCGACATGTGGATCGTCATTTCGCGCGAATACAATGAGGATCCGCTATTGCGCACGATGCTGCCGGCAACCTGGCTCAATGCGCGAAGGCGCACCATCCTCGTGTTCGCGCGCAGCGCCAACGACAAGTACGAAAAGCTCGCCGTGGCCCGCTACAACGTCGGCGATCGAATCACCGCCGCCTGGGACATGCAGCGCTTCCCGCAGCAATGGGATGCACTCGCCGACATTGTGACGACGCGAGACCCGAGCAAGATCGCGCTCGATATCTCGACGGATTTTGCCCACGCCGATGGCCTCGTCAAGACAGACCACGACGAGCTCATGCGGGCGCTGCCCGAGCGATTCAGGTCACGTGTTGTTTCGGCCCAGGATCTGGCCGTCGGCTGGCTCGAAACACGCACCGCCCGCGAGATGCAGATCTATCCGCAACTCGTGCGCATCACCCACGCGATCATCGACGAGGCGTTTTCCGAGCGCGTCATCACGCCCGGCATCACGACCAGTGACGATGTGGTCTGGTGGTTGCGCCAGCGGGTCAGCGATCTCGGCCTCGACACCTGGTTCCATCCGACCGTGTCGATCCAGCGCGATGATGGCGAGAGCTTCGATCACCTCAAGAGCTTCATCGATCATCCGGCCGGAGAGATCATCCGCGAAGGTGATCTGCTGCATGTCGATTTCGGCATCACCTATCTGCGCCTGAATACTGATGTGCAGGAGCACGCGTATGTCCTGCGCCCGGGTGAATCCGCTGTGCCGGCCGGAATCGCCAAAGCCATGCTAAAGGCCAATCGCCTGCAGGACATCCTGACCAGCCAGTTCGCCGTTGGTCGCAGCGGCAACCAGATCCTTGCCGGCGCCCTGGCCCAGGCGAAAAAGGAAGACATCAAGGCGACGATCTACACCCACCCGCTTGGCAGCCACGGCCATGCAGCCGGCCCGACCATCGGCATGTGGGATCAGCAGGATGGCGTGCCGGGCAGCGGTGATTTTCCGATGCACGCCAACACGGTCTATTCGATCGAGCTCAACGCCGCCTCGGATATCCCCGAGTGGAAAAAAGAAATCCGGATCATGCTTGAGCAGGATGGCGGCTTCGACGGCCGAACATTCCGCTACCTCGATGGCCGCCAGACTCGGATCCATCTGATTCCGCGCAACGGCCGTGCCGCTGAGTGAGGTTCGAGCCGGGCTGGGCGGGGGCCACGAACCGGATCGGCCACGGCTGCCGATCCGGTCAGCGATCCCTCTGTTACGGGTGCAGATCCCAGGCGGGTTCACCGCGCGGAGGAATCGCTTGCGGCGTGACCGACTTGATCGGTTCGGCGGCCATCTTGTCTTCGAGATATTTGAGTGCGGCATCGAGTTGCGCGTCACCACCGTTGAACGTCGCTTGCGGTGGATTGACCACGGCCATATCCGGAGATACGCCGCGCCCCTCGATAAGCCAGCGTCCATTTTCGGCGCTGAACTGTGGAAACTCGGCGACGCGCGCCATGCCGCCGTCGATCAGCGGGTTGCGCCCGGATAGCCAGATGCCGGCACCGGATGTGCGTTGGCCGATCAGTGGTGCCAGGTTCAAGGCCTTGATGCCGGCGGCGAAGGTTTCGCCGTCTGAATAGGTGCGCTCGTCGATCAACACGGCGAGGTGACCACGGAATGTCTGCTGCATGTTGAATTCAGGGGGGCTGTCCGGGTAGACCCAGAATGCCCAGGACCGACGCAACAGCTTTTCGATGATCCAGCTGTCGATGTTGCCGCCATTGTTGCGGCGCACATCGATGATCAGGCCGTCACGGTGGATGTTGGTGTAGAACTCACGGGCGAAATCGGCAATGTCGCCGGAACCCATGGCGCGCAGGTGCAGGTAACCGATGCGTCCCTTGCCACTGTCGAGTACGCGATCGCGGCGGCTCTGTTCCCAATCACCGTAGCGCAAATCGGACTCGCCGCGACTGTCGATCGCCGTGACCACTGTCTTGCGTGCATCGCCGGCGCGGCTCAGTGCGAGCAGCACCTGCTTGCCCGCCTGGTTGGCCAATGCGTCAGCGACGTCTGCAAGAGTCCGCACTGGCCGACCATTGATCGCCGTCAATACATCGCCTTCGCGGGCATCGACGCCGGGTCGGGCCAGCGGCGCGCGTTCATTCGGCAATTCGGGATCGCTGCGATAGATGTGGGCAATCTTGAGGCCGTCGCCGACGGCGACCAGATCGGCGCCGAGCGCAGCTGGTTTGGCGACCTCGTCATCGCGGCGCTTGTCGCCTCCGCGAACCTGCGAATGGAGGATGCCGAGCTCGGCCGTCATCTGGCCGGTCAGGTCTTCGAGCTCGTTGCGATCCGCGACGCGGGCGAGCAGGGGCTCATAGCGTGCGTAGACGGCATCCCAGTCGACCCCGCGCATGCCCGGATCGAATGAGAACTCGCGGTGCATGCGCCAGGCATCGTTGAACATCTGCTTCCATTCGGCGCGCGGATCAATGGCAAGGCGCCAATCGGAAACGCGCAATTTGCTCTTGTCCATCTTGTCAGGTGCCTTGTCTCCGGCATCGACGATGAACATCGCGCCGGCGCCATGCTCGCTCCATTTCACCAGCAACAATTTCTTGGCGTCGGCTGACAGCTGGTAGCGGCCGATGTCCTCGGCAAAGGTCTTGGCCTCGTCGCCGTCATTGCCAAGCACGAGCGTCTTGAGTTGCGGATGCGCATCGGCGACGCCTTCGTCGAGGAAGTACAGGCGCTTGTCGTCGATGGTCAGTGAGCGGTAGTTGCCGGCATCGGCTGGCACCTCGTAGAGCCGCTGGGACAAGCCATTCCAGGCAATGGCAGGAAGCGGGGGGTTTTCGCATCGGATTTCTTCTTGTCGTCCTTCTTGTCTTCGTCCTTGTCCTTGCCTGAATCCTTGTCATCCTTGTTCAACTCATCGGCGGGCTGGAAGGCAAAACGGTTGCCGGGTTGCAGTGCGAGCGCGTAGATCTTCGTGCGCCGATCGAAGGTCGGACCCATGTTGCGATCGCCCCAAGGCGCCTGCGGGATGGTTGCGAACTCGCGATTGGAAAGGAAATAGAGCCACTTGCCATCACGCGAGAACACGCCCCATCCACTTTCGTAACGATCGCTGCTGACGACGGCTTTTTTGCGAGCCGTCGAGCGCAACCAGCACGATCTGGGGACGACCTTCGCGGCTGTCCGGGCGGGCCACGGCCAGTGTCTTGCTGTCAGCCGACCAGTTCACCGAGGCGTAGACATCGTCCCCGCCGAAATGGGATTCGTCGACCACGCGGATCTTGCGCGTGCCGAGATCGAGGACCGACAGGCGCGCACGCTTGTCGTCGAAGGCCAGCGACTTGCCATCCGGTGACAGGTACAGATGCCAGCGGCGTATGTTCGAGTCGCGCGTCAGTGCTTCGCCCGGACCGGATCCATCGGCGGGAAAGCGCCAGATTTCCTCGTGTCCGCCGATATCGCTGATCGCATAGATGGATTTGCCGTCGCTGCTCGGCACCGCGGCGCGAATCCGCGCATCCTTCGGCACCGCGATGTCGATGCGCCGGCGCGCATCGGTGGCGGCATACGTGGCAGAGCCGCGGGCAACGAGAACAGCGCGCGAGCCATCCGCGTTGAGCGCGACATCATCGAGATAGTCGAGCGGCTTCTCCAGCCAGCGCGTGCGGCGCTGCTCGAAATCGCTGACCAGGTCGATCGGAACGACGCGATCGGTGCCGGTGGCCAGATCGATGTCGCGAATGTCGGCCCCGTATTGGTAGACGATGTGGCCATCCTGCAGTTGTGGATCGCGTACTTCGAAAGCGTTGAATGAGGTCAGCGCGCGACGGTCGCTGCCGTCGGCGCCCATGCTCCAGAGATTGTCGCTGCCGGTCTCGTCGCTGAGGTGATAGAGACGACCCTTCCACCACATCGGCCGTCGCAGCGAGGCATTCACATCGGCGTCGAGTCGGGTCGCCTCGGCACTGCCGTCAGCTGGCGCGCGCCAAAGTTGCGCCATTGCGCCACCCTTGTAGCCGCGTGCGTGGTCGCCGGTGATATGCAGGCCGAAGCGGGTGAAAAAGATCGAACCGCTCTTCGCATCGAAGCTGGCCTGGTTGGCATCGGCAAATGGCAGGCTGCGCTGGATCAGCGTATCCGGATTCACCGCACGCAAGATCATGCTGCTGCCAGGCCCGGTTACCGCCGTGCTCGCAAACAGAACCTCGTTAGCCGGCGTCCAGCCGACCACGCGTACGCCAGCCCCGTCGAAACTCAAACGCTTCGGTGCGCCACCGTCGATCGGCATGACATAGACCTCCGGGGCTGGCATCGTAGCTGCCGACAAAGGCGATGCGACGGCCATCGGGCGAGATCGATGCCTGGCTCTCCTCACCTGCATTGCTGGTCAGGCGCTGG
This sequence comes from Lysobacterales bacterium, assembly GCA_016721015.1. Lineage (GTDB taxonomy): Bacteria > Pseudomonadota > Gammaproteobacteria > Xanthomonadales > Rhodanobacteraceae > Dokdonella. The sequence continues at coordinate 23,592 of JADKJL010000002.1, read as the reverse complement.
GCCGTGCCTCCGGCCAATGGCACCCGCCATAGATCGCCCTCGGCGGTGAACACGAGGGTGTCCCCATGCAGCGAAGGGCCACGCGCATAGATCGACTCGGCGCGAGCGCCGTATGGACAAGCCATCAGAAGCAGCAGTGCAGCGAAAACCGATTTCATCGGCGATTCCTCCCGGGACCAGCGCACATTGTGCCCGCCGGCCGAGGTCAGGTCGTGGCCGATTGGTCATGCCCGGCGAGCCCGCTTTTCTAACGCAGAAAACTTGATGGCCCCCGTTCGCTTCAGTTTCCGTTTTCATTTGGAATAGGGACGGACTCCTGTCGAGGCCGCCGATTCCATCCAGTCTGGCTTGCCGGGAGAGCACCCATGTCAGTGATTCGCTCCATGATCTTCGCAATTGTCTGTGCATTCGCGCTGGCACCGCCCGCACAAGCCCTGAACTTCGTCGTCAACGATGCGACCAGTGATCCGGACGACGAACCACCCAACGATGCCCTGTGCAAGACCGCCGCCGGCACCTGCTCCCTGCGGGCCGCGATCGAGGAGGCCAACGAGCAGACCGGCCCGCACATGATCACCTTCGCCACGGCGATCAAGACAATTACCCTGAGTGCCGACCTGCCTCCGATCATCGCCAAGGTCAGCATCGATGGAACGAATGCGACCGCCGTCGGCGGGCGCGTCGACATCAACGCGGCCGCCGTCAACGGCGCTGGCGGTTTCAATTGCTTCCAATTGAATGCGACTGGCACGGACACGACCACGCCGCCGATCCACAACCCCGATGGCGGCCAGGGTTCGACGATCAGCAATCTGGTCATCCGCAACTGCGCTGGCAACGGCATCGACGCGAGTGGGCACGGCTACACATTTGCCAACAATCGCATCGGCACCAATCCGGCTGGAACCTCTGCCGCGCCAAACGATGGCGATGGCATCAACCTTTCCGGCACGATTCTGCCGCCGTCGATTCCCGATATCCAGAATCTGATCGACAATCCGCCGACCGACTTCGCCGGAATCGTGGCCTACTCGCTCGCGCTGAAGGCGGCATTGACGGTCATCGCCATGCCCAACGCGATCACCGGCAACCATATTTCCGGCAATCTGCAGACGGCGATCACGCTGAACAATGCGATGACAGTCAACACGTTTGTCGCCGGCAACATCATTGGTCTCAGTGCCGATTCGCTGTCGGCGATCCCGAACGGCACCGGCGGTGGTTCGCCCGATGCGGTCGTGCTCAGCAATGGCGCCTATGGCAATTTCATCGGTCCGGGCAATGTCATCAGCGGCAACATCAACGATGGCATCTCGATCAGCGGCAGCGTGCTGCTGCCGAATTTCATCGCCGGCAACGTGATCGGGCTTGGCGGCCTGCCGGGGCTCGAGCTCGGCAATGGCGACAATGGCATCGACATCACGGCCACCATCGAAGACGACGGCACCCCGCCGGACAGTCCGAAAAGATACAGCACCTTCATCGGACCGGCCAATGTCATCAGCGACAACAAGAGCGACAACGGCGCTGGTGCGCTTGACCAGTACGGCGGCGATACCAGCGGCGGCATCCTGGTTTCGGGTGAGGGTGTGCGCATCTTCGGCAATGGCATCGGCCTGTTCGCGTTCCCTGCCGGTGCCTCGTTTGGCCTGGCCGATCAGTTGCTCGATGTCGGCAATTCCGGCAATGGCATCGTCATCACGACCGGCGGAAATCAGGTCGGCGGCAGCGAGGTATTCGAGGCCAATTTCATTCTGCACAACGATCGCCACGGCATCCTGGTGCGCGGCAGCGACACGGTCGGCAACATCATCCGCGGCAATTTCATCGGCGTCGCGCCGCCGACCGGGCTCGACATTTTCACTCTTGGCAATCGTGGCAATGGCATTGTCGTGCAGTCGGCCAGCGGCACGATCATCGGTGGGCCGGGAGATCTCGATGACAACGTGATCGCCGCCAACGGGATCAACGGCGTCGCCTTGCGCGATGGCAATCCAGACAACGGCTGGGCCAACCTGATCCAGCGCAACCAGATCTATGCCAATGGCGTGACCACGCCGGGGGTCGGTATCGGCATCGATCTCGCACACGATAACGATGTACCTGACATACAGCCTGACCCAGCTGGCGAAGATCCGAACACGAACTACGCCAATTTCGGCCAGAACCAGCCAACGCTGTGCACCGGCAATGGCGTGCCCTTGCCGGCTTGCACGGCGCCGGGCTTCAACGCCGGCAGTGGGGCGACCAGTGCAACCTGGAGCATCGTCACGCGACCGAATACACAACTTCGTATTGAATATTTTTCCCAGCGCCCGGACGGGATGAGTTTCCTGTTCGACGAAATGGTCACCACCGACGCAGCCGGTCTGCCGCTCAGCGGCACGGTCAGCACTTGTGTAGCCGGCGTCTGCACGGCATCCGCGACACCTTCGAGCGGCGGGGATTCGCGTGGCCAGAGCATTGTGATGACCGCCACCGATGTGTTTCCGAGTGATGTGCCGCCGGTGGACGGATTCGTCCTGACCGATCCGGCCAACAACACGTCGGAATTTTCCGCGCCAGCCGGTATCCCGCAAGAGGTCGCCTTCGGCGCATCGAGCTACACAGTCGCCGAGGCCGACGGCACCACCACCCTTGTCGTGCAAAGGCTTGGCAATCCGAGCGGTGCAGTCAGCGTGGATGTGGTCGTCTCGGCTGCGCCCGGAACCGCCACCGGTGGCGGCATCGATTACACGCTGATCAGCACCAATCCGATTACCTGGGCCGATGGTGACAATGTCGACAAGGAGTTCACGATCGCAATCAGCAACGACAACCTCGACGAAAATGACGAGACGGTCAATTTCGAATTGCAGAATGTGAGCGGCGCGGTCGCCGGCAGCCCGAACACCACGGTGCTGACGATCACCGACGACGACGCCACGCCGACCATCGGCATCGCCGACACCAGCATCGCCGAGGGTGATGCCACGGTGACGATGCCGTTCGCGATCACGCTTTCGGCGATCAGCGGACGCGATGTCGTGGTCACCTGGTCCACGGCCGATGGCAGCGCAACCGCCGGATCGGATTATGTCGCCCAGATCGGCCAGAACATCACGATTCCGGCCGGAACACCTGGCGTGAGCGTTCCCGTCGACATCATTGGTGATGTGCTCAATGAGGATGACGAGACCCTGCTGCTGAATATCAGCGCGAGCAACACGACCGTCGCCGGCAGCGATTTGCAGGCGCTTGGCACGATCATCGACAACGACCCGCTGCCGCAACTCTCGATCAACGATGTCGGTCCGCTCGACGAAGGCAACGGGCCCGCACCGACGCCCTTCATTTTCACCCTGTCGCTGGATGCGCCAAGCGGACGCCCGGTCAATGTGCGGGTGGTCAGTGGCGATCCCGGCGACACCGCGCTCGCGCCAGACGACTACGCGAGCATCGACCAGGTCGTGGCGATTCCCGCCGGCATGATTTCGATGCCGGTTACCGTCGATGTGGTCGGCGACACGACTTTCGAGCCGCTGCCGACCGAGAGCTTCAGCCTCAAGCTCGCCGCCCATCCCGGCGGACCACTGAACGCCAACCTCGCCGACGCGCTCGGCATCGGCACCATCACCAACGACGACGGCGCGCCAGGCACCTTGCAGTTCAGCCCGAACCCGGCCGATCAGTCGGTCATGGAAAATGTCGGCACGGCGACCTTCACCGTGACGCGCAGCGGCGGCAGCACCGGCGCGGTCAGCACGACGGTCGCCCTGGGCGGCAACGCCACGATCGGCGCAGGCAACGATTACACCGCTTCGAATCTGGTGTTGACCTGGGCGGATGGCGATGCAACCGATCGCGCCGTCACGATCACCGTCAACGACGATGCCCTGCCGGAAGCCGATGAAACGGTCAGCCTGACCCTCGGTGCGCCCACCGGCAGTGCCACGCTCGGCGTGCCATCGATGGCCACACTGACGATCGTCGCCAATGACGCCGCAGCGGGTTCTTTGCAGTTCACGCCGAACCCGGCCGATCAAAGCGTGGCCGAGGATGTCGGCACGGCGACCTTCACCGTGACGCGCAGCACGACCGTTGCACTTGGCGGAACGGCAACATTGGGCAGCGATTACACATCCTCGACCCTGATCCTGAACTGGGCTGATGGCGACAGCAGCGACCGCTCGGTCACGATCGCGGTCACCGATGACCCCACGCCGGAAGCAAGCGAGACCGTTATGCTGACGCTTGCCGCACCCACCGGTGGGGCGACGCTCGGTGCGCCATCGGTCGCGACGTTGACGATCCTTGAAAGCGATCTTGGTGGCGGGGCTGGTTCGATTACCGCCATCCCGGCAACTTCGTCGTGGTCATTGGGACTGCTCGTGCTGCTGCTCATCATGGTCGCCTTGAGCAAGCATTCGGGATCCGGGCCGAGATCCCTCAAATGACAGGAGCCGCCTGATTGAATGACTCTGCCGGCGTTGATCCGCGCCGGCAGAGGTTTCCTGAACGCGTCCCGGCATGAATCTTGCCTTACGAATCATGCCTTGGCAGTTGCGCTCGCAAGCAAAGCCGTCGATCGCATCAAATCCAATCAGGAAGGGATAATCATGAAGATCAAACAGCGTCTTGCGTCGCAGTGCGCAATTTCATTCTTGCTGGCCGTAGTCAGCATTTTTCTGGCCAGTTCGGCAAGCGCTGACAGCGTCAGTGACAACGCGGCAAGCTGGCTCAGAGGCCAGCAGATAGCAGCGGGTCCGACCGCCGGGGCGTTTCCCTGGACTCCGGGCGACGTTGCGACAGCGAATACGCAGGGTGCATCGGCTCTCGGCCTGCTTCGTGCGTGGGAGCGCAGCGGCCATGCCGCCGATCTCGCCGCAGCTGTGGCCAATGGCGATTGCCAGGTCAACGACTGTATTCCCGGATCGACCTATCCCGACATGCATCACCGCTTCGCGACGCACGATCCGCTGTTTCTGGAGCAGCTCTCGATCGACAGTGGCGATCCGCAATATGCGAACTTTGTCGATAGCGAATTCTGGGGCCGTCTGAGTGGCTCCGTGTATGGCGCGTCGGCCAATCTCAATGCAGCCGGTTACGCGAACGCCGTTGTTGCCAATCGCACCGGACAGAACTATCCCGAGCTTGCCGCCTGGGATCTGTCGAAGACCGCCATTGCGGCGCAGCTGGCCGGCGAAACTGTCGCCCGCGACGCCATGATGCAAGGAATCCTCGCCAGCCTGAACGCTTCCGACGGCGCACACACGACCTTCGACGTGGTCGGCCTGACTGGCGCGATCTGGGCCTCGGCAGTGACCGGCGTTGATCTCGATCCGACTACGGGCAAATGGACTACCGCCAACAGCACGGCCGCGCTGGTGACCCAGCTGCTTGCCTACCAGACGCCATCCGGCGGTTTTGTCGGCAGCACCACCTTGTCCGGTGGCGTCATTGACGGCAACGCAGACACTCAAACCACCGCGTTCGCGATGCAGGCGCTTGATGCGGTCGATGCCGTGGGCTACGCGGCGCAAATCCAGAATGGTTTTGCCTACATTTCGAGCCTGCAGGACCCTTCCGGAGAATTTCTTGGCTACAACGGCGCCCCCGCAGGCGCGCAAGGATCGGTCGAGAATCAGGGCGAAACACTGGAAGCCTATGCCTCGATCACCCAGCGACCGGGTTCCGTTTACGTCGACGACGGTTTTGCCGGCTCCATGCCCGGCGCTCCCAAGAGCTTCGTTCACCCGCAAGTCAATGGCGGCGCCGCGATTCCGGTCGTCTTCGGCCAGGACGCCTTTGCGACGATTGCCGATGCCCTCGCCCAGGTTCAGGTCGGCGGCACCGTGTATGTGGCCAAGGGCCGCTATGCCGAGGATTTCCTCGCGATCAGTCGCCCGGTCAGCATCGTCGGTGAACAGGCCGGTGTCGATGCACGCACGCGCAGCACGGTCGATGCTGACGAAACCATCATTGTTCCCGGTATCGCACAGCCCGGACTCACCTTGAGTTCGTATGAAATTCCGGTCATCGACATCTACAGCAGTGATGTGGCTCTCGACGGCGTCATCATCGATGCCGACAACCCGGCGTTGACCTCGGGTCTTGCCTACAACGGTGCGGATCCCGATGTTGCGACAGGCATTTTTGTCCAGGGCAACAACACCCGCTTCGAAAACAGCATTTTCCGCAACATCCTCTATTCCGGTATCGATGGCTACCACGTCGGCAACAGTGCCAGCGGCGGCAACATCATCCGCCACAACCGCTTTGCCAACATCACTTCGCCTTCTGCCTGGGGAGTTGCCGTCATCCTGCAGGACAATTTCTACGCGCAGGTGAATGACAACCTGTTCAACGAGGTCCGCGTTGGTGTGCAGACCAACAACAATCATCGTGTCGCGCCGAACGGATTTCTGCCGAGTATCAGCGGCAACGAGATTCATGCCACCCGGATCGGCGTCTTCCACAACTTGTTCTACTCGTCCGCCTCCTCTTACTCGATCAATGGAAACGACTTCATTGCGGTGGCCAATGCGGGCGAAGCCGGACAATGGATGGGCCTGTGGATCGAGTCGATGGGCGCTGCACAGACCGTGACAATCAACGGAAATACGGTTGACGGCCTGGCCGTTGCCGGCAGTCGCCCAAGCGTTGGCTACCTGCTCAACAACATCACCAGCACGGCCAGTGCATCGACCGTGATAAATGGTGGCAGCGCGAGCAACATCGGAGTCGGCGTCCTCGCCACCGACGCCACTCGCTACACCGGGCCGGTCAACGATTTTGTCGTGCGCAATATTGCCTTTTCCGATATCGGCATCGCGGCGTTCTATGTCGAAGATACGACCGAACAGGCCGGATCGGCCAAGCTCAGCATTGGTGATGGCAACACCTACACAAGCGTCGCGCACGTGCTGGCCTTGTCCGGCAGCGCGCCGGCGGCTGGATTTGTTGACAGCCAGAATGATGTCGCGAGCGTGTTCGTGCGCTCGGCGCGTGGCTACTACTACCGTCCGGCGGCAGCGCCCTACAATGTATCCAATGCGGCAATCAATCCGGCCATCGGCTATGTGCAGGTGGGCGGAACGGTCAGTGTCGAGGCGGGATCTTTCAACGAGAGCGTCAACGTCAACAAATCGGTCAGCGTGAAGGGCGCCTTTGCCGGCACCACCGGCTTCGATCCTTTGCGTGGCGGTAGCGGCGAAACGGTGATTGCGCCGGTCTCCGGTTCGGCATTCACGCTGGCCGCCAGCAATGCCGCGGTCGATGGCTTCACGCTCACAGTCGCCAATGGTGTCGCCGTGGGCCCCGGTGGTGCAAGCCGTGACAACATGCAGTTCATCAATAATCGCATCGTCGACATCGCCGATGGCGTCGGCATCCGCTTCGAGCCGGGTGAAGGAACGCCGGCAAGCGGCCTGACGATCACCGGAAACCTGTTCGCCAATATCAATGGTTCCGGCGTCAACGGCTCGGCGATCCAGCTCTACAAGGGCACTCGCAACGCGGTCGTCAGCAACAACCACATCGACAGCGCGCGAACCTATGCGATCCAGATCAATGGCGGCAACGGCTCGGTATTGAATACGACCATCACCGGCAACGTGATCAGTGATTCACTGGCGCTGGGCACCTATGACGCCTTTCTCGCGACCAATGTCGACGGCATGCAACTCCGCGGCAATACCGTTACCGATGTGCTGACCGGCTTGTATTTCTCGGACAAGGTCAGCAACCTCGATGTGCTGTGCAACAGCATCGATGCGGTCACGCGAGGCATCTCGACTTCGAACATCTTTGGCAATGTTCCGAACACCGCCATTCGTATCTTCGACAATGCGGTTCTCGGCGGCGCCACCGCCGACATCAACAACGGACAGACCCAGCCATTGGTGGTCGGCTCGAACTGGTACGGCGGTACCCCGGCATTGGTGACGGGCAGCAACGTCTTCGTCGCTGATGCACTGCCGGCGACGCCAATCGGCCAAGCCGCCTGCGGCGTCAACGCCGCCACCGCAATCCTCGCCTATGCGGGCACGCCGCAGAGCACGCTGGTCAACACGGCCTTTGCATCGACGCTCGATGCACGCGTGATCGATGCGTTGGGCGGCGCGGTGATGGGCGAGAGCGTGAGCTTCGCCGCACCGGCCAGTGGCGCCACGGCAACGCTTGGCCCAGTGAGCGGTTTGACCAACTTCAACGGTGTTGTCTCGATCAGTGCCACGTCCAACAACCTGGCCGGCAGCTATGCGGTGACCGCGAGCAGCGGCAGCCTGAGCCCGGATGCGAGCTTCGCCCTGACCAATGATCCGATCCTCGGCACGGTCAGCTGGGATAGTTTGAGCTTTGTCTACGATGGCAATACCCACCTCGCCACCGCGCACATCACCGAGGAACCGGCAACGACCTGCACGGTGACCCCGGCGGTCGGCCCGAACGTTGGCAACTACGCGGTCACGGCCAGCTGCAACGGCACCACCTACGCCGCCAGTGGCACCAACACAGCCAGCATCACCCCGGCCAGTGCCACGCTCGCTCTGAGCAACCTGACCCAGACCTTTGACGGATCACCGAAGCCGGCCACGGTCACCTCGACACCGCCTGGTGTCAGCTTCAGCGTGACCTACAACGGCAACCCGACCGCGCCGAGTGCCATCGGCGACTACGCGGTGGTCGCCACGATCACCGATCCGAACTACACCGGCCCGCAGGCCAGCAATGTGCTGCACATCGTCGAAGCCGATGCGCCGGACCTTGGCATCAGCATCACCGACAACCGCCAGTTCGTGCAGTTCGGCAAGCTGCTGGCCTACACGATCGTGGTCAACAACCCCGGCAACATGAACATGACCGGCGCCACCGTCACCAGCAACCTGCCGGTGACCCTGCTCAATGCGACACCGAGCTGGCAGTGTGTCCAGGTCAGCCCGGGCGCGAGCTGTACCCCGAGCGGAACCGGCAACCTCAGCGACACGGCGGTCAACATCCCGGCCGGCGGTGGCGTGGTCTACCTGTTCAATGCCTGGGTCAAGGACGATGCGAGTCTGCCGACCGACGTGATCAGCACGACGGCCACGGTCAGTGCCGCAGGTGACATCCAGCCCACCAACGACAGCGCCACTGACAACACCCAGGCGGTGCTGTTGCGCGATGGTTTCGAGGTCGGCGGTGACGGGGCCGAGGATGTCGATGCGATCAGCAGCCCCGATCAGGTCAATCCGCTGACGGCGGACAACCTGCAGATGCTCGATCTGGGCACGGCATGGAACGCGGATGGCCGCATCACCGAACTGGCCCGCGTGCAGGGCGACACCGGCAAGGTGATCCGCATCCAGACCCTGCGCACGAGCGGGCAGCTGCTCGTTCGCTTGCTCGGATCAAATGCGGTCAGTGAATGGACGACGATCAATGCCGGCACCCGCCAGCTGGTGGTCGGCCTGGCCGATCAGTCGGTGTTGCTGGTCGGTGCGACTGCGGACCTGCAACTCGCCATCGACAGCACGAGCGCGCAGATCTCCACAACGATCCACGTACAACAGTGAAACCACGGCGGCCGGGGTGACCCGGCCGCCGTCAGTTGCGGGTGATCGCAGAGGCCGCAGTCGACTGATGCAGGCACGGAGTATTGATTGAGCACGCATCGTTGCGGAGGAGTTCCGGATTCGTCGTCGATTGGCGTATGGTGGCATCTACGAGGGCAGGTTGAGTCGGCAATTCATGAGCGCAATGTTCAGGATCCTGATCGCCAACAGCAAGGGTGGATGTGGCAAGACCACGCTGACCACAAACCTCGCTGCCTACTTTGCCAATGCGGGCAAGCAGACGACCTTGTTTGACTGCGATCCGCAGGGCTCGTCACTGGCCTGGTGCCAGCAACGACCCGCGCATCTGGCTGCGGTCACCGCCGTCGCCGGCAATGATCCGGCGCGTGGATTGACCCCGGGCTGGATGCTGCGCATTCCAGCGCCCACCGAAATCTTGCTGATCGATACCCCGGCTGGTCTGCGCGGTCACGAGTTCGATCAGTTCGCCCGCCATGCCGATGCGTTGATCGTTCCGATCGTGCCTTCGTCGATTGATCTGCGCGCCACCCTCGGCTTCATCGACATGGTGCGCAAGCGCGACGAAGTGCGTTCGGGACGCATGCGCCTGGCCATGATCGCCAACCGCGTGCGCGAACGCACACTTTCGCTGAGACAGCTTGATGCGACCCTCGGCCGGGTGACTTCGGCGGCGATGATCCGCATCCGTGATTCGCAGACCTATGTCGGACTCGCCGAGCACGGGCAAAGCGTCTTCGACCTCGACAGCAAGGCGATCCTCGCCCACCGCGCCGATTGGACACCGTTGCTGAACTGGTTGAACTGGCATGCGGATTCGCTACGAGATCGTGCCAAGGTCGCTACGCTACCGGTCGCCGGCAACGCGACCCAGCGCTTGCACCGCCCGTAGATCGTGGTTCAAGGCAACCGGCAATCCATTGCGAGTTCGGTTGGCGCCTGTTCTGTAGCCCCGCCTTTCTGCCGGCTGCGGCAGGCGATTCCAGGACTGCTTGTAACGGGGAGATCGCCGCTGCTATTTCTTCTTCGGAATATACAAATCCGTAATCGTGCCTTCGTAAACCTCAGCGGCCATGCCGACCGATTCGCTCAGGGTCGGATGCGGATGGATGGTCAGGCCGATGTCGGCGGCTTCGCAGCCCATTTCGATGGCGAGGCCGACTTCGGCGATCAGGTCGCCGGCGTTGGGCGCGACGATGCCGGCGCCGATGACGCGGTGACTGGCTTCATCGAACAACAGCTTGGTGAATCCTTCGGTGCGACCGATGCCAATCGCACGCCCGGATGCGGCATGCGGAAACTTGCCGACGCCGTAGGCGATGCCGGCCTTCTTCGCCTCGGTCTCGGTCAGGCCGACCCAGGCGATTTCGGGATCGGTGTAGGCCACTGACGGAATCACGCGAGCGACGAATTCGCTCTTCTGACCGGCAGCGACTTCGGCGGCAACCTTGCCTTCATGGGTGGCTTTGTGCGCCAGCATCGGCTGGCCGACCAGATCGCCGATGGCGAAGATATGCGGCACATTGGTGCGCATCTGCTTGTCGACCGGAATGAAGCCGCGATCGGTGACATTGACGCCGGCCGCCTCGGCATTGATCTTGCCGCCGTTGGCCGAGCGACCGACGGCGACGAGGACGCGATCGTAGGTTTGCGGTTCGGGCGCCTTGTCGCCTTCGAAAGTGGCCGTGAGGCCCTTCTTGCCCGTTTCGATTTTCGCCACCTTCACCTTCAAATGGATGCCGGCATAGCGCTTGGACAGGCGCTGCTGCAGCGGACGCACGAGATCGGGGTCCGCGCCGGGCATGAGCTGGTCAAGCAGCTCGACCACGGTCACTTCGCTGCCGAGCGCGTCATACACGCAGGCCATTTCGAGACCGATGATGCCGCCGCCGACGACCAGCAGTTTCTTCGGAATGTCGGCCAGATCGAGCGCGTCGGTCGAATCCATCATGCGTTTGTCGTCCCACGGGAAGCCCGGTAATTTCACAGCCTGCGAACCGGCAGCGATGATGGCCTTGTCGAAGCGGACGAGCTTCGTGCCATCCGTGCCTTCCACTTCGATTTCATTGGCCGAGATGAACTTGCCGGTGCCCTGGAGCGTGGTGACCTTGCGCTGCTTGGCCATGCTGGCCAGGCCGCCGGTCAATTGCTTGACCACCTTGTCCTTGCTCGCACGCAGCTTGTCGAGATCGATCTTCGGCTTGCCGAAGCTGATGCCGATGTCCTCGGCGTGCGCGGCTTCCCCGATCACGCGCCCGGCATGCAGCAGCGCCTTTGACGGAATGCAGCCGACATTGAGGCAGACACCGCCCAAGCTCGGGTAACGTTCGATCAACACGGTGTGCTGACCGAGATCAGCGGCGCGGAATGCCGCCGTGTAACCACCGGGGCCGGAACCGAGCACGACCACCTGGCACTCGATATCGGCCTTGCGCCCGCTCGCTGCCGCCGCTTTCGGCGCAGCTTTCCCCTCTCCCCCGGGGAGAGGGTGCCCCGCAGGGGTGGGTGTCGACTCCATGAATGGAGGAGCTAGAGCAACGCCGGGAACAGTTGCCGAGGGTTCGGACTTGCCGGAAGGTGCGGCTTTCGGCGCTGCCGCTTCGGGCTTGGCAGCCTTGTCTGTCGCAGCCGAAGCGCCGGCGGTTTCAAGAATCGCCACCACCGTGCCTTCACTCGCGGTGTCGCCGAGCTTGACCTTCAATTCCTTGATTACACCGTCATCCGGCGAGGGCACTTCCATCGTCGCCTTGTCCGATTCGAGGGTGACGATGCCCTGGTTCTTGCGCACCGTGTCGCCCGCTTTCACCAGCACTTCAATGACCGGAATATCACCGCTGCCGCCAATGTCCGGAACCTTGATCTCGATCGAATTTGCCATCTCAGTTTCTCCGGTTCAAAGCAGCACGCGGCGCATGTCGGCCAGCACCTGGCCGAGATAGGCGGTGAAGCGCGCGGCCGAGGCCCCGTCGATGACGCGGTGGTCGTAGCTCAGGCTGAGCGGCAGGATCAGGCGCGGCTTGAACTTCTCGCCATTCCAGACCGGCTGCATCGATGATTTCGACACACCGAGGATGGCCACTTCCGGTGCATTGACGATCGGCGTGAATGCCGTGCCGCCGATGCCACCGAGGCTGGAGATTGAGAAACACCCGCCGGACATGTCGGCCGGGCCGAGCTTGCCATCACGCGCCTTCTTCGCGAGGTCGCCGGATTCCTGGGCGAGTTCGATGACGCCCTTCTTGTCGGCGTCGCGGATGACCGGCACGACCAGTCCATTCGGCGTGTCGGCGGCGAAGCCGATATGGAAATATTTCTTCAGGATCAGGTTCTCGCCGCTGGCATCCAGCGAGGCATTGAAATCGGGGAATTTCTTCAGGGCGGCGACCACCGCCTTGATCAGGAAGGCGAGCATGGTCAGCTTGATGCCGGCCTTCTCGTTCTCCTTGTTGAGATTGACGCGCAGGGCTTCGAGCTCGCTGATGTCGGCATCATCGAACTGGGTGACGTGCGGGATCATGACCCAGTTGCGGGCGAGGTTGGCTCCAGAAATCTTCTTGATCTTCGAGCGCGGCTTCGACTCGACCTCGCCAAACTTGGCAAAATCGATCTGCGGCCATGGCAGCAGATCGAGCCCGCCAACGCCACCCGAACCTGCGCGCGCCGCGCCAGCCCCGGCCAGCGCCTGCTTGACGAAGTTCTGCACATCCTCGCGCGAGATGCGACCCTTGCGTTCGCTGCCGCTGACCTTGAACAGGTCGACGCCAAGTTCGCGGGCGAACAGGCGTACCGCAGGACTCGCGTACGGCACCTTGTCCGGCATGACCGTATCGGCGCCGAAGGCAATCGGCGGTGATTGCGGGCCGGCCACCTCCGGATCGATGTCCGGCGCAAGCGCGGCGGTTTCGAGCTCGGTCAAGCGCATCGGCTTGCTGGTGTCGATCGTCGCTTTTACAGGTGCGTCTTGTTGTTTTGCGGGTGGCGGAGTCGACTCCGCCTTGGCCGGCTCCGCAGCCGACTTGTCCGGGTTCTTGGTCTTCCTGGGCGATTCCGCGGCTTCTTCGGCGTCGATGATCGCGACCACCGTGCCTTCACCAATCTCATCGCCCAGCTTGACCTTGACCTCCTTGACCACGCCGGCCACCGACGAAGGCACTTCCATCGTCGCCTTGTCCGACTCCAGCGTGACCAGGCCTTGATCCTTGCGCACCGTGTCGCCCGGTTTGACCAGCACTTCGATGACCGGGATGCCGGTGTAGTTGCCGATGTCGGGGACTTTCACTTCATGGCTGGCCATCAAACTGCTCCGGGCTGAAAATGATGCGGATCTCGAACGGGCATTCTCGCCTCTATCGGCGATTCCGCCAACCGCCCGGCACGCCCCGGCGCTCGCTGACCCTTTGCTCAGCGGCTGCGCGCATCGCTCCACAGCACCGATTCGTCGGACTTCAATCGATGGAAATCAGCGCAGCGCCCATCGCCGCGTCCGGTCATGCCACCATCGGGTGCGCACAGGAGTTCCCCGTCTTCGTCGTACAGGGAACTTGGCTGATCGCAGCAACTTGGTGGAACGTAATAGACGTTCTGCCCTCGATAGCGATAGCGCAGGATGCGATGTGGAGGATTGGCAACCGGGGCCGCCGCGAACTTTGCGACCATGCGATCGAGCCAGGCGGGATTCGCTGGGGGATGGTTCGCGCAGGCGGCCGAACCGGCGAGGATCGTGCTGAACAAAACGGATGCGGTCATTGCGCTTTTCATCAGTCCTCCGATGCCCCGGCCCGAGCGCGGGCCGGCGAGTCCGAAACCATCGAAAGCGTTCCGGTAGAAATGAAAACGGCAGGCCGGAATTCTCCAGGCCTGCCGTTCGGGTCAGCAATGCGGGCCTCCCGATTTCGCCTCAGGGCGTAGCCGGTACCGTGTCGAAACCATCCTTGAAGAGCAGATCGACCACGTCGCTGCCATGCAGCAGAAATGGCAGATCGACCAGGTAAGGCGCGATGCCATTGCGAAAGAATATCCAACCTCCGGGCGTATTCACGCACTCGGCGTCACCTTCGGGCGCCGGTGACGGACACTTGCGACGGGCAAATCCATTGGCCGCGGTAGAGGGCTGGCCGAGGATTGTCACCGGTGGCGTGAACACCCGATCGGTCGCTACCGGCCCCTTCAATTGCCAGTCGATCCAGTACGTCCCGCCGCCGAGAACCAGGGGCGGAATCGCCACGAGCAGATCCTTGACCCGGCGCTCGGAATTGCTGAAGGTCGTCGCGCCGAACGATTCCGCCGTGCGCCAGACACCGGGTGTCGAGGAGACCAGGTTGTTGCTGACCGTGCCATCGAACAGCTTGGTGCTGTTGAAGGAATCCGGGAATCCCTGCCAGATGATGACCCGCGCATCGGTGAATGCGGCATCGCCAGAACCGGTCTGATAACCGAACAACGTCGCACTGTCGATCGTCCAGAAGTGGCCGGCCGGCACGCTGAAGTCGTCGGTGAGGCGATAATCCGGTCCCGCCGTTATGCCGAACGCGGTCGCACCTGGATAGGTCACATCCTGACCAGGCTGACATCGCCGCTCGGCAGATGCGCACCCGGATTGGTGACGATGGGGCCATTGCTGTACAGCTGGGTGGCGCAGGCCGCCGAGGCGATCAGGGATCCAGCAAGGCAACACAACAGGGCGGCGAGACTTTGACTCTTCATGCAGGGGTTCCTTTGTTCGATCGCTTGCTGACGCGTCCAGGGGGCCGGGTCAGGCAACCCTCCGCAGCGTTCAAGCGCGGTGGGTCAAACTCCAAGTTTAGCGCGTGGACGCCGTTTGCGTAGCCCCGTGCTTCACCATCACGAACTTTTAACGCGCCAGGCACCTTGACAGCCTGTTGCCCGTTGTTCTGCCGGAAAGATCGAAGCGTCTGCCAGACACGGATTTCCGCGCCGCTGCCGACGGCGCCAACTCAGCCCTTGTTTTCCTTCGCGGTCGGAACCGGTGGAGCCGCTCGGCGCTGCTGCAAAGCCATCGCCTTCAGTGCATTGAGCGCTTCATTGAGGGCGTAGTCGGTGGGCGCGCTGGGCTTTGACTTCGCGTCCCCGGCGGACTTGCCGGCCGGCGTTTCCGCGTCACCCTTCAGGTGATTGCGCAGGTCGCGCTCGCTGATCCGCCCGAATGCATCGCCTTCGTTTTCGCTCAGGGCCAGATCAGCCAGCTCGATGTCGGGCTGGATGCCTGCGGCCTTGGATCGAAACGCCACTCGGCGTGTAGTAACGGGCGGTGGTCAGCTTGAGCGCGTGCCGATCATCGAGATTGAGCACGGTCTGCACCGAGCCCTTGCCGAAACTGCGTCGGCCCATGAGCAGGGCGCGGTGGTTGTCCTTGAGCGCGCCGGCAACGATTTCGGCCGCCGACGCGCTGCCGCGATCGATCAGGACGACCAGGGAGGCTCCATCGAGTGCATCGCCAGGAGTCGCCTGGAACGCCATCCCGGCTTCGCGGATACGACCGCGCGTGGTGACGATGCCACCGGCATCGAGGAGCAGGTCGCTGACTTCGACGGCGGCATTGAGCAGGCCACCCGGATTGCTGCGCAGATCGAGCACGGCGCCGATCAGGGGCTTGCCATTTTCCTTCTGCAGATAGGCGATGCGCTTGCGCAGGTCGCTGCCGGTCTCGGCCTGGAACTGGGACACGCGCAGATACGCATAACCCGGCTCGAGGCAGGCGGCCGCGCACGCTGGCGACGCGGGATGATCTCGCGCTTGAGCTTGAAATCCTGGGGCTCGCGCGAGCCTTCGCGCAGGATCGACAGCGTCACATCGGAGCCGGCAACGCCGCGCAACATGTCGACCGCGTCGCCGAGGTTGTCGGCCTGCACCAGCACGTTGTCGATACGCAGGATGGTATCGCCGGCCTTGATCCCGGCGCGCTCGGCGGGCGTCTCGTCGATCGGCGCGATCACGCGCAGGAAACCATCCACCGTGGTCACTTCGAGACCGAGGCCGGCGTAGCTGCCCGAGGTGTCTTCGTTGAGCTGATCGAGTTCATCGGCTTCGAGGTACTCGCTGTGCGGATCCAGTCCGACCAGCATGCCCTGATCGCGGCGAGCATGAGCTGGTGGTCGTCGACCGGCTCGACATAGGCCTGCTTGACCAGGCTCATCACTGCCGTAAAGCGGCGCACGTCATCGAGATTGATCTCCGCCCTGCTTTTGGCGCCGCTGCCGCCGGCGGCGGGACGCCATCTTGCACATCGATCGTGCTGTCGGTTTCATCGACGGGTTCGGTGCTGGCCGGTGGATCCGCCGCCCAGGCATGCGCGCACACGGCGAAAACGGCAACGAGGATCAAGTGCAAACGGAATCGAAAAGCCATCGGGGAAAACCTCAGGAGCGCGCCGATCATAGCGCGAGTGCCGTATCAGCGAAGCCAGGATTTCGGATTGAGCGGCTTGCCCCTGCAGGCGCAGCTCGAAATAAAGGGCCGCCGCCTTCTGGCCACCGCTGTTGCCGCTGGTGGCGATCGTCTCGCCGGCCGAAACCCAGTCGCCGACTTCCTTGCGCAGCGTTTCGTTGTAGCCGTACAGGCTCATGTAGCCATCGCCGTGATCGAGAATGAGCAGCATGCCGTAGCCCTTGAGCCAGTCCGCATAGGCCACGCGACCGCGCGCGATCGCATGCACCGGACTGCCGCTGGGTGATCCGATGAGCACGCCCGAAAGCGCCCGCCCGCTGTCGTCGGCAGCACCGAAACCGGTCAGGATGCGACCGCTGACGGGCTTCGGCAAGCGCCCGCGCAGGCTCGCAAACGGCTCCGCGCCGTCCGGTTTGTCGGGAATGTCGGCGAACACGTCGCGCAGTTTTTCGAGCAGGTCGATGAGACCTTTCTCGTCGCGCCATCACCGCGAGGCGCGCTTGCTGATCTTTCAATTGTCCGTCGAGTCCGTCGAGCAGCCTGGCGCGCTCGTCACGCTGGGTCTGCAAAGGCGGCCACGTCGACCTCGCGTTGCTTGCGCGTGGCGGTCAGCGCGACGCGCTTGGCCTCGATCTGTTCCTGCACAGTGGCGAGCTGGCCGAGATCGACCATCAGCGTATCGATGCGATCGACGCGGGCACGCTGGAAATAGCGGTGATAGGCGAGCACGCGGGCGATCGAGCCGACATCCTCCTGTTGCAACAGCAGTTTGAGCTCCTCGCTGCGGCCCAGCGCATAGGCCGAGCGCAGCAGCACGGCCAGCGCCTCGCGCTGCTTGCGCAGTTTCCCGGCCAGCGCATCGCGCTGCTGGCCGAGTGCATCGAGCTCGCTGTTTTGCGCGATCAGTTGCGCGTCGATCGTCTGCACTTCGCCGGCCGCCGCGGCAATCGCGATTTCCTGCTTGCGCAACGCGGCCGTGGCCTCGTCGCGCTCGCCACGCGTCGCGCGCAGTTCGTCAGTGAGCGCGCGGATAAGGGTGCGAACCTGCTCAAGTTTCTGCTGGGCCTCCTTCTCGCCGGCATCGCGGGCAGGGTCGTCCGCTTCGGCGCGCGCCAGCATGGCCATGACCAGCAAGGCGCAAAGAACGAGACGGCGCGCCACGCTCAAGTGGCAAATTCGACGAGGTTGCGCCCGCTCATCTCGGCCGGTTGCGCAATGCCCATCAAGGCAAGCACAGTCGGTGCCAGATCGCGCAAGGCGCCGGCGTGGAGGCGGGCCTGACGGCCGACGTAGACCAGCGGTACCGGGCCAACCGTGTGCTGGGTGTGCGCGATGCCATTGTCGTCGAGCATCTGTTCGAGATTGCCGTGATCGGCGGTGACCAGCATCTCGCCGCCACTTTCGCGAATGGCCGCCGTGATCCGGCCGAGCGCGACGTCGATCGCCTCGGCAGCCTTGATCGCCGCACTTTCGATGCCGCTATGGCCGACCATGTCGGCATTGGCGACGTTACAGACGATGAAGTCGAAGTGACGCGCGTGGATTTCCACCACCAGCCGATCGGTCAGTTCGGGCAGGCTCATCTGTGGTTGCAGGTCGTAGGTCGCCACTTTCGGACTCGGCACGAGGATGCGCTGCTCGCCGGCAAACGGTTCCTCGCGTCCGCCCGAAAAGAAAAACGTCACATGTGCGTATTTCTCGGTTTCGGCGATGCGCAGTTGCGCCATGCCCTGCGCGGCAAGCACTTCGCCAAGCGTATTGGCCATCGACTGCGCCGGGAAGGCAATCGCGCTGACCGGCAGGTCGGCGGCGTATTCAGTCAGGGGTCACGAACGCGGCGAGCTTCGGCACCCGCGCACGGTCGAATCCGGCGAAATCCGCTTCGACAAAGGCGCGACTCAACTGGCGTGCACGGTCGGCGCGGAAATTCATGAACAGGATCGCGTCGCCATCCGCCACTGGCACGCCGGTGCCGATCACGGTTGGTTTGACGAACTCGTCGTTCTCGTCGCGGGCGTAGGCCGCACCGAGCGCCGCCAGACTGGAGTCGGCATGAAACCCGCCCGTGCGTCGACGATCGCATCCCCAGGCGAGCTTGACCCGATCCCAGCGCTGGTCGCGATCCATGGCGAAGTAGCGGCCGCTGATGCTGGCGATGACCGCAGCCGGGTATTCCGCGCATTTCGCTTCGAGCTTGAGCAGCGATTCGCGTGCGCTGCGTGGCGGCGTGTCGCGACCATCGAGGAAGGCGTGCACGGCGATCCGTGTCACGCCGGCGCGGGCGGCGATATCGATCATCGCGAGGATGTGGTTCTCGTGGCTGTGCACGCCCCCCGGCGACAGCAGGCCAAACAGGTGCAGGCATCCGGTATTCGCCTTGACCGCCGCGCAGGCCGAGATCAAAGCCGGGTTCTGCGCCAGCGTACCGTCGGCAATCGCCGCGTCGATGCGGGTCAGATCCTGATAGACGACACGACCGGAGCCGATGTTCAGGCGGCCGACTTCGGAGTTCCCCATCTGCCCATCCGGCAAACCGACACTCAGGCCGTGCGTATCGACCAGGCTGTGGTGGGCATTCGGCGAGCAGGCGTCGCCAGTTCGGACAATGGGCCAGGGCGATCGCGTTGTGCGCGGTTTCCTCGCGGTGGCCCCATCCATCGAGGATGAGCAGGAGCACGGGTTTCGGTCGGGACATGGACAAGCTCGGCGAGGCAGGAACAGGAAGTGCGAATGAATTGCCGTCAAATGGTAACGGATGCGGGCCGTGATGCCCGGATTCGTGCGGCTTGAGAGTTTTGTGGGAGCGATTTCAATCGCGATGCCCTTGCCATGCTTCCAATCACCCGGCGGGGGCGTCCCGGCCCGGCGGGGGGGCCGTCTTCGGGGGGGGGTTTCCTCGGGGTGGCCGCGCGTTCCCAGAGCATCGTGGCTGAAGCCACTCCCACGACAGGTTCCCACGACCGGCTTGCTGCCTGGATCTTCACGCCAGCGAAAGTATCTCCGATCCCGTGCTTGCGTCGGGCGCCGACTTTCGTGGGAGCGATTTCAATCGCGATGCCCTTGCTGTGATTCCCCCAGAGCATCGTGGCTGAAGCCACTCCCCACGACAGGTTCCCCGACAGGCTGCTCTGAACCTTCACGCCAGCGAAAGTATCTCCGATCCGATCCTGATCCTGATCCTGAGCCTGCGCCAGGCGCCGACTTTCGTGGGAGCGATTTCAAATCGCGATGCCCTTGCTGTGATTCCCCGAGGCATCGTGGCTGAAGCCATCCCAGACAGGCATGCTTGGATCTTCATGCCAGCGAAAGTATCTCCGATCCCGAGCCTGCGCCAGGCGCTGAGGTTGGTGGGAGCGATTTCAATCGCGATGCCCTTGCTGTGATCCCCCCAAGGCATCGTGGCTGAAGCCACTCCCACGACAGGTTCGCCCGACAGGCTTGCTGCCTGGACCTTCACGCCAGCGAAAGTATCTCCGATCCCGATCCCGATCCCGATCCCGAGCCTGCGCCTGCGCCTGCGCCAGGCGCTGAGGTTGGTGGGAGCGATTTCAATCGCGATGCCCTTGCTGTGATTCCCCCAAGGCATCGTGGCTGAAGCCACTCCCACGACAGGCATGCTTGGATCTTCATGCCAGAAAGTATCTCCGATCCCGAGCCTGCGCCAGGCGCCGACTTTGGTGGGAGCGATTTCAATCGCGATGCCCTTGCTGTGATTTCCCAAGGCATCGTGGCTGAAGCCACTCCGACGACGGCAAGCTTCGCGTTAAACCATGCGCAGTCCCGACGCATCTACTCCCGGGTTACCAACCCTCGGAGCTTCCCATGTTGCGACCCTCCTGATTTCACTGGTCCCGGCCACACTGGCGCTGGGCTCGCTATCGCCGGCTTGCGCCAGCGACGACACCAGCAAGGTGAATGGCTCGATCCGCATTGACGACGGCAAGACGGTTGGCGACCTCGATACGGTCAATGGTTCGATCAGCCTCGGCGAGCACGGCCAGGCCGACGAGATCTCGACCGTCAATGGCTCGATTGACATCGGTGACGATGCCAGCATCCATTCCGCCGGCACGGTCAACGGCCGCATCTCGCTTGGCAAGCGCTCGCGCGTGAGCGAGGGATCGACACCGTCAACGGTCCGCTCACCCTGGATGAAGACAGCGATGTCAGCGGCGACGTCTCGAATGTCAACGGCAGCATCCGCTTGCGCAAGGCGCTGTCGGCGGCGGCATCAAGACCGTCGCCGGCGATATCGAAATCGGGGCCGATTCGAAGCGTCGATCATGGCATTCACGTCGAGAAATCGAACAGCTGGTTCAGCTGGGGCGAGGACAAGCCCGTGCATGTCAGTCATCGGCCCGCGCGCCGTGGTCAAGGGCGCGCTCGTGTTCGAACGCAAGGTCGAGTGCTGGTCAGCGACAGCGCGCAGATCGGTGAAGTGACGGGTGCCAAGCCGGTCCGCTTCAGCGGCGATCATCCGTAACCCGGTCGTTCTGCCTGTCGCTCGCCCTGCGTTGAAATTGCCCAGGGCGAGGCTTTGACAGATGCAACCGTGCCGGATCAATAGCCGGTTGTGCGCAGTTCCTTGCTGACCGCGTCGTGTGGCTTGAACTTCGGCCGGCGGTTCACGGGTGAGCAGACTGACCACGACAATCGCGAGGGTGGCCGCGATGAAACCCGGAATGATCTCGTAGAGCGCGCTGCCGGTCTGCTTCCACAGGATCACCGTCGCTGCACCGACAATCATGCCGGCGAGCGCGCCATTGCGATTGATCCGTTTCCAGTACAGCGAAAGCAGGATGACCGGGCCGAAAGCGGCCCCAAAACCGGCCCAGGCGTAGCTGACCAGGCCGAGCACGCTGCTGTCGGGATCCGAGGCGATCGCGATCGCGATCAGGGCGACCAACAAAACGCTGCTGCGGCCCACCCAGACCAGTTCGCGGCTGCTCGCGTTCTTGCGCAGGGAAACCGCGATAGAAATCCTCGGTCAGCGCACTTGAGCAGACCAGCAACTGGCACGACAAGGTACTCATCACCGCGGCGAGGATCGCCGACAACAGGATGCCGGCGATCCACGGGTTGAACAGTTGCTCGGCAAGCAGGATGAAGACGCGTTCGGAATTGGCCTCGACATCGCCGGCAACCGCCGGGTGGGCACCGAACCAGGCGATGCCGAAAAAGCCGACCGCCACCGCGCCCAGCAGGCACAGGATCATCCAGGTCATGCCGATGCGGCGTGCGCTGCGGAATCGTGGCCACGCTGTCGGCTGCCATGAAGCGCGCCAGGATATGCGGCTGCCCCATGTAGCCCAGTCCCCAGGCCATCGACGAGACCGATCGCGATCATGCCACCCTTGCCAACCCACTCCAGCCGCGTTGGATCCACTTGCCGGATCACCTCCAGGCTTGCATCGAAACCGCCGTTGCTAACGATCACCATGATTGGCGTGAGCAGCAGCGCAAACAGCATCAGGGGTGGCCTGCACGGTATCCGTCCAGCTGACCGCGAGGAAGCCGCCGATCAGGTGTAGAGGATGGTTGCCGCCGCGCCATACCAAAGCGCCTGCGCGTAGGGAACGCCGAACACGCTTTCAAACAGGCGCGCGCCGGCGACGAGCCCTGAGGCGCAATAGATCGCGAAGAACAGCAGGATCGCCAGCGCGGAGAACATGCGCAGGATGCGTTTGTCGTCGGCGAAGCGATGGGTGAAATAATCGGGCAGGGTCAACGCTGTCGGTGCGTTCGGTGTACAGGCAGCGGGCCGGCGACGAAGCGCCAATTCGCCCAGGCGCCGATGATCAGGCCAATCGCGATCCAGGCCTCGGAAGCACCGCTGAGATACAGCGCGCCGGGCAAACCCATCAGCAGCCAGCCGCTCATGTCTGATGCGCCGGCCGACATCGCCGTCACATAGCTGCCCAGCGAGCGGCCACCGAGAATGTAGTCATCGAACGTGCGCGTCGAATACCAGGCATAAAACCCGATGGCGATCGTCGCGGTGAGGTAGATGGCGAAGGTGACGATCAGTGGCGTGCTTGCGGTCATTGCGACTCCTGGGCAGGCGGGACGGCAGGCCGATAAGGCTGGAAAGGTCGAACAGCTTAAGGCAACGCTGATTAAGTGGCACAACCGTCATGGCATTCAGAAGGTTCGCTAGCCGTGCTGCGTGGCGAAGTGAAGGCTGGTTGCCTTGACGAGCCGCGCAGTGCGGCTGGCGACCTTCTGGATGCCACCTGTTTTAGTAAAAACAATCGGTTAGGCGATACCTGTCTGCGCGCATTTCTTTGTTGCGCTGCCGGCCAGGGACGGCCAGTCCATCAGCGTCAGCGCGCCGCGATCTGCACGCAGACAGGTGTCGTGACGGCTGCGCCACTTAATCAGCGTTGCCTTAAGCGAATGGCACTTACTTAAGCCTTGTAGCGCCACAGATGACCGTATTTTTGGACGTGTTCACGGGCCTTGGCGCGAGGCATTTTGAGCCATGGGTAAGGTTTGGGTCGACGTTTTCGCGCCCGCGGTTCGACGCGTCCAGGTCGTTTGCCGACAAGCAGTTGCGCAAGGAGCCGGAAGAACGTATCGGGATCGGCGCCAAGGTCAACGCGTTGACCCTGCCACTCGACCCATAGCTGCACCGCAT
>JADKJL010000001.1 GCA_016721015.1 Lysobacterales bacterium | reverse complement strand
TTGACGTCCGTGCCGCCCTCGGGTCGGGTGAGGATTGCCAGGCCTCGGTATTTCCAGGTGCTCGATCCGCAACGCGCGGATCACGTGATCGAGTCCGTCGACAGCCTGTTGCGTGAACGCGCTGCCGATCTTGCTGGCCAGCGATGCGATTCCCCGTCCGATCCGCTCGAACGCCGCCTCTGGCTCAAGCAGAGCCTCAATGCGGAAGTCCGCGAACGCGGCCTGCTGGTCACTCGCATCGACTTGCGCGGGGCCGCCTGAAGTCCCGCCTGGCTGGATTTTGCCTGCGCACGCCGCGATACTGGCGCCCCTTTCGATTCCGAGCGACTCATGTCCAACCGCGAAGCGCTGAGGCAGCGGCTTCGTGCGGGACTGACGACGCTGAAGCTTGAACTTGATGATCCAACCATCGAGCAGCAACTCGATTATGTCGATCTGCTGCTGCGCTGGAATGCCGCCTACAACCTGACCGCGGTGCGCGATGCGGGCGAAATGGTTACCCGCCATCTGCTCGATTCTTTGGCCATGTGGCCTACGTGACCGGCAACACGTTGGCCGACCTCGGCAGGGGTGCCGGGCTTCCCGGCATTCCATTGGCCTTGGCCAGCCCCGAGCTTCAGGTTCACCTGGTCGACTCGAACGGCAAGAAGGCGCGTTTCCTGCGCGAGGCCGTGCGCCACCTGAACTCTGAGCAGTTCGCGTCGACGAATGCCGGGTCGAGGCCGTCAATGGCGAATTCGATTGCATCACCGCCCGCGCATTCGCGACACTGGCTGACATGCTGGCCTGGGGCGGCCATCTGCTGGCTGCCGAGGGGCGTTGGCTGGCGCTGAAGGGGCGATTCCCGCAGGATGAGCTGGATAATCTGCCCCCCGGATTCAAGATCGAGGCGGTGCATCGAATCGATGTGCCCGGCCTCGATGCCGAACGGCACCTGGTCATCATCGACGCAGTGATCGCGCCGACGCAGGACGGATGCTTCCATGACACGCATCATTGCCGTGGCCAACCAGAAGGGCGGAGTCGGCAAGACCACCACGTCGGTGAACCTTGCTGCCGCACTGGCGGAAACCCGGCGGCGGGTATTGCTGGTCGACCTCGACCCGCAGGGCAACGCGACGATGGCCTCGGGCATCGACAAGCGCGCGGCGAAGCCGAACGGTTGCGACGTGCTGCTGGAGGAAGCAGCGATCGACGATGCCATCGTCAAGACCGAAGGCGGCTTCGACCTGCTGCCCGGCAGCGGCGACCTGACTGCGGCCGAGATCAAGCTGATGGACGCGCTGGCCCGCGAACACCGTCGCAAGGAGCAGCTCGACAAGCTCGGCGACCGTTACCACACGATCCTCATCGATTGCCCGCCATCCCTGCACCTGCTTACCCTCAACGCGTTGACCGCGGCGCATGGCGTGCTGATTCCGATGCAGTGCGAATACTTCGCCCTGGAAGGTCTGTCGAGCCTGATCGACACGATCAAGGCGGTGCGCAAGCGCTTGAATCCCGGCCTGGAGATCGAAGGGCTGCTGCGCACGATGTATGACGTGCGCAACAACCTCAGCAACGATGTTTCGGCGCAGTTGCACAGCATTTCGGCGACAAGCTGCTGCGTTCGATCATTCCGCGCAACATCCGCCTCGCCGAAGCGCCCAGTCACGGCAAGCCGATCAATCTCTATGATCGCGAATCACGCGGCGCCATCGCCTATCTCGGCCTGGCTGGCGAAATGCTGCGCCGCGAACGCACGCCACCCGCTGCGGCAACCACCGCCTGCGCCCAATCGCAAACCGGTGAACCGGCCGCCACCTCAGACCAACCCAGGAAAACGCAATGGCAGCAAAGAAACGCGGACTTGGCCTCGGACGCGGGCTCGATGCCCTGCTCGGCGGCAATGACGACGCCGGCGAATCGGCAGCGTCCGGATCAGGCGCACACGGCGAATTGCGTTTGCTCTGGCGATCGGCCTCGATCAGGGCCGGCAAATACCAGCCGCGCCGGCGTTTCGATGAAGACCTGCTGCAGGAACTGGCCGACTCGATCAAGGTGCAGGGCGTGATCGAGCCGATCATCGTGCGCAGCATTGCCGGCGGCCGCTTCGAACTGATTGCCGGTGAGCGTCGCTGGCGAGCCGGCCAGATGGCCCGGCTTGAGCGAGATTCCGGCCCTGGTTCGCGACATCGATGATCGTGCCGCGATCGCGATCGCGTTGATCGAAAACATCCAGCGCGAGGATCTGTCCCCGCTTGAGGAAGCACAGTCACTGGCCCGCCTGATCGCCGAATTCAAGTTGACCCACCAGCAGGCTGCCGATGCCGTTGGTCGCTCGCGCGCCGCCGTATCGAACCTGCTGCGCCTGCTCGACCTGCCGGATCAGATTCGCGAACTGCTCGACCAGGGCACGCTCGAGATGGGCCACGCGCGCGCCCTGTTGCCGCTGGCCGAAGCGCGCGCCATCGCGCTGGCGCGCAAGGCCATCGACAACGACTGGAGCGTGCGCGAGCTCGAAGCGGCCGTGCGCAACGCCAGCGACCTGCCCAGGGGCAAACCGCCCAAGGCAAAGCGCGATGCCGATATCGTGGCGCTGGAATCCGAGCTCGCTGAAAAGCTTGGCGCGCGCGTCGCCATCAATCACGGGCGTGGCGGACGCGGCAAGCTCGTCATCAGCTATCACAGCCTTGATGAACTCGACGGCATCCTCGGCAGAATCCGCTGAAGTTGCGGCGGCTTTTGTCGTGGCTTTGCAGGAACCTCTCCAGGGCGAGGCTTCATTCTGCAAACCAACGAAAAGCCTCGCCCCTGAAGAGGCCCGCGAGTGCCTGACGTTTCAGTTCGTGAGAACCCTTCCACAAGCCAGGGGTTTACAGGCGAGCGTTCTGGAAATTGCCGAACAGTCCGCGACTGTGGCGACACCTCACCTGTTTGATTTGGGCGAACGAAGAGATCGGCGATAATTGCGCGCTTGATCGGCAATCGCATGGGTTGTCGACCTACCCATCACAGGGATCCGGGCCATGACCCAGCTTTCCGTCGTCGTGCCGGTGTTCAATGAGCGCGACAATGTCTTGCCGCTGATCAACGAGATCACGGCAGCCTTGCGTGGCCTGCTCGATTTCGAAATCGTCTACGTCGATGACAGCAGCAACGACGATACCCTTGCGGTACTCAGCGCAGCCAAGACCGGCAACCCCGAATTGCGAGTGATTCGCCATGCATCGCAAAGCGGCCAGAGCACGGCCGTGCGCAATGGCATCAAGGCCGCGCGCGGCAAGTGGATCGCGACGCTGGATGGCGATGGCCAGAATGATCCGGCCGACATCCCGAAGCTGCTCGCGATGCGTGACGGATCGCCCGCGCAGATCAAGCTGTTTGCCGGCTGGCGCGTCGAGCGCAAGGACACCGGCAGCAAGCGCCTGGCCTCAAAGCTGGCCAACGCGATCCGCAGCCGCCTGCTGCGCGATCAAACGCCGGATACCGGCTGCGGCATCAAGCTGTTCGAGCGCGAGGCCTTTCTCGACCTGCCCTATTTCGACCACATGCACCGCTATCTGCCAGCGCTGATGCAGCGGGCCGGCTGGCAGGTCAGGAGCGTACCGGTCAACCATCGCGCCCGCGGCACCGGCGTTTCCAAGTACAACAACCTCAACCGTGCCCTGGTCGGCATCGCCGATCTACGCGGCGTGGCCTGGCTGATTCGTCGCTCGAAGCGCACCGCGATCGAGGAAATCTGAGGGCGCGCTTGCCCACTGGCTTGCCAGAACATCCCGAACCGGCTATACAGCGCGGCTCGCTTCGGCCTTTCATGCCCGGTTCTCCGGGATGGCAGATTCCGGTACACGACCTTCTGTCGTTTGCCGAGGCACCCCCAGCATCGTGTGGCGCACTGTCGCCGCTGGGCCGCTTCCGTCCTGGCCAAGAGCGGTAACCGACAATGACGAGGTTCGCATGTCCAATGTATGCCAAGTCACCGGAAAGAGTTTTCAATCCGGCAACAACGTTTCACACGCCAACAACAAGACCCGCCGCCGCTGGCTGCCGAACCTTCACGAACGCCGTTTCTGGGTCGCCGGTGAGAATCGCTGGATCAAGCTCAAGGTATCGAGCCATGGTCTGCGCACAATCGACAAGCGCGGTATCGAAGTAGTCATTGCCGAGCTGCGTGCGCGCGGCGAGAAGATCTGAGGAGTATTCAATCATGGCATCCAAACGCGACAAGATCCGCCTCGTGTCCTCCGCCGGCACCGGCCATTTCTACACCACCGACAAGAACAAGAAAAACACGCCCGAGAAGATGGAGATCCGGAAATATGATCCCGTCGTGCGCAAGCATGTGGCCTACAAAGGAAGCGAAGATCAAGTGAAGCATTGGCCCGCGCGCTCCGCGCGTGGCTTGCGCAATGCTTCCCCCGGTGAAAGCCGAGGCGCAGCTTTTGATCTTGCTTTGCTTCAACAAAAAGCCCGCCCTTCGGCGGGTTTTTTGTTGCCTGAGAATCATCCGCAGTCGAATACTTCAAGAGCGAGCCGCGGGCCCCTCCCGCTTTTGTTGATTTTACGCCACTCGGCGCCCGCATCGCCCCAAGCGCCACGCGACCGCACGCCCCACGAAATCTGACCTTGCGCCTAGCCGGGCGCGCACGAAAACCGCGGCACGAGACCAGGCGACCGCGCCAGCCGAAAAGACGGGAAGCGGATCCTGCTGCCCTTCTTCTCCATAGGAAGAACAATCCCCGCGGCATGAATCAATCCACCCCTGAACTAGTCATCGATCGCGTCAGCCGAAATCTTTCCGGGCGCACGATCATCGAAGACCTGAGCCTGACTCTCGATCGTGGCGAGGTGCTCGGCCTGCTCGGCGTCAATGGCGCCGGCAAATCGACCACGTTGCGGATGATCTCGGGCATGCTCGCGCCCAGTTCGGGCAGCGTGACTCTTGGCGGCCTTGATCTGTACGCGAATCCCGAGCGCGCCCGTCGAGATATCGGCTACCTGCCTGAGGAGCCGCCGCTGTATGGCGAACTCAACGTCGAGGAATACCTGGGCTTCTGCGCACGCCTGCATGGCTTGCCCCGGCCGACGATCAACGCTGCGGTCGAGCGGGTGATCGAACGCTGCGAGCTGGGCGAGATGCGCCGCCGCCTGACCAGCTTGTTGTCGAAGGGATTTCGCCAGCGCGTCGGCCTGGCCCAGGCCATCGTCCACGAGCCGGCCCTGATCGTGCTCGACGAACCGGCCTCCGGTCTTGATCCGATCCAGGCCTTGCGTCTGCGCGAGTTGATCCGCACCCTTGCCGTCGATCATGCGGTCGTGCTTTCCACCCATGTGCTTTCGGACGTGCTCGCCTGCTGCGACCGCGTCGCGATCCTGCATCAAGGACGTTTGCGCCATTCCGCTGTGCTCTCGGAGATCGACGCGGGCAGCGCGCTACGTGTGCAAATCGAAGGCGATGTCGACAAGGACGCATGGTTGCACATGCCCATGGTAGCGAGCGCGCAAATCATCGACGCCAGGTGTTGGCGCATCAGACTTCGTGATGGCAGCAGCGCCAGCGATCTCGCCAAGGCCATCAACGACTGCAGCTTCGGACTGCTCGAACTACGTGCTGACGGCAACGCGCTCGAAGACATTTTTGTACGCATCGCAACTCAGCCCGACACGACCGAGGCGGCTGCATGAAGACCATCCGCCTAATCGCCGGCAACGACATCAAGCGCCAGTTCGCGCAGCCATTTGCATGGATCCTTCTGGCGCTAGTCACAATCCTATTGGCTTGGCAATTTCTTCTTCTATTCGAGGTCTATCTCGAATTGGCATCAAAACTCAATGCTGCTGATCCAAGAGGTGCATCTGATTCAGTCGCATTACCAGTGCTGCGGATCCTTTCGGGACTGCTACTGCTGATTGCACCGCTGGCAACGATGCAGAGCCTGGCCGGTGAGCGCCGCGCACACACCTTGCCACTGCTGCTCGCCGCAGGCGTCGGCAACCTGCGCATCGTCATCGGAAAATTTCTGGGTGCATTTGCGCTGGTTGCATTGATTGTATTGATTGCCGTGTGCATGCCGTTGTCGCTTGAGTTCGGCACCACACTTGATCTCGGCCGCCTCGCTGCGGCAACGCTGGGCCTGCTGCTGTTTTCCGCCAGCCTGACCGCAATCGGCATCGCCTGTTCGGCATGGACAGCGCATCCCGCCCTGGCCGCCGCTGCGGCACTGATCATCAGCAGCCTGCTCGCGCTAATCGATATGGGCGCGCGCCTACAGGGGGTCAACAATGAGCTGATCAACTGGATGTCACTGTCGACGCATCTGGAGCCGTTTTTCTTCGGCCTGATTGCCAGCGTCGATATCGTCTATTTCCTGCTTGTCACGATGCTCGCACTGCTGTTTGCGGCGCGTCGCCTCGACAGCCTGCGCACGCGAGGCTGAGTGATGAACGAACGCCTGAACAACGTCGTCCATGTCGTATTGCTGATCGCCGTCGCGATGCTGATTGGTTTCTTGAGCACGCGATACGGCTTCGTCCATGACGTCAGCCACACCCAGCGCGCGAGCCTGAGCGAGCCGTCGGCGAAATTACTTGAATCGATGCAAGGCCCGATCGAAATCGTTTCCTATGCTCGTCCTCAGGGAAACCTGCGCAAGTCGATCAGCGATTTTGTCGCCCGCTATGAACGGGTCAAATCTGATCTGCAGCTGAGCTTCGTCGATCCCGATGCCGATCCCGACGCGATGCGTGATACCGGCGTGCAGATCGATGGCGAGCTCGAACTGAGTTACAACGGGCACAGTGAACGGCTCAAGGTATTGAGCGAAGCGGAGTTGAGCAGTGCCCTGCTGCGCCTGTCGCGGAGCGGCGAACGCCTGGTTGCGTTTCTCGAAGGCGAAGGTGAGCGCAAACCCGATGGCGTTGCCAATGCCGATCTCGGCCAGTTTGGCGCAACGCTAAAGCAGCGTGGCATCCACAGCCTCAACCTCGCCCTTGCTGCAACTGGAAAGGTTCCGGACAACGTCGACCTGCTTGTCATCGCCAATCCGCGTGTCGCGCTGAGCGGATCGGCAGCGATGGCGATTGTCGATTATGTCGAACGCGGCGGAAACCTGCTCTGGCTGCTTGACGCCGGTGAAGACATCGGCCTTGATGCGCTCGCTGAAATCTTGTCGATTCATGTCCTGCCCGGCGTGATCGTCGATGGCGCGAGCCAGGCTTACGGCATCGAGGATCCCAGCTTCGTCGCCGTCAATCGCTATCCACCTCACGCGATCACCAAGGATTTCGATCTCGGCACCATGTTTCCGCAACCGGTTGCCCTGGCCCAGCTCGCACTGCCACAGTGGGATTTCAAACCCATCCTGAAAAGTTCGGCGCAGTCGTGGAATGAAACCGGGCATATTCCCAAAGCGGGCGAAGCGGCCGGTGACGTGCGCTACGACGGCGCCAATGGCGAAATTTCCGGCCCGCTTGATTTCGGTTTCGCGATGACGCGATTGTCGCCGCGTCCGGGCACAAGGGATCAACGGGTCGTCGTCATCGGTGATGGGGATTTCATTTCAAACAGCTATCTCGGCAATGGCGGCAACCGCCATTTCGGTATGCGCGTATTCGACTGGCTGCTGGCCGATGATGCTTTGATCACTGTTCCCGAACCTGTCGTGGAAGACCGAAACGTCGACCTATCTCAAACCTCTCAAAACATTATCGGCCTCGGATTTCAGCTTGGCCTGCCGATCCTCCTCGCCGGCAGCGGCCTGTGGATCTGGCGTCGGCGTCGGCGTCGCTGATGAAACGCGCAACGCGCACCAACCTGATTCTGATCGGCGTCGTCGCCGCGCTCGGCGTCGCCGTGTATTGGCAGGTTCACCGGGAAGTCGCGCGATTCGAACCGCCGCTCAGCGCGCTTGATCCGGCGACCATTAGGCAGGTGCGCGTCGCTTGCCTGCAATGCGTGGCGCGCCGTTTCGAACGCATTGACGGTCACTGGATGATGCGCGAGCCGTTCAATCTGCCCGCAGACGATGCGCAGGTTGCGCGACTGCTCTCGATCGCGACCTCACCGGTGCGCAGTCGACGCGCGTTCGCCAGCCTGAATGCAGAAAGATTGGCCTCGATCCTGCGTTGGTAAGCCTTGATCTCGATTCCATGCATTTTGATATCGGCACGACCGACGCATTCAATGGCGACCGCTACGTGCATGTCGGCGACAAAATCGCGATGGTTCCGGATCGTTTCAGCCCGTTCCTGATCGCCGCGCCGGCAAGCGAACTCGATCGTCACCTCGTCCCGCGCGGATCAGTGCTGGCGAGCCTCAAGATCGATGGCATCGAGCAGCCGCAATTGATCGAAACCTGGAATGTCGCATTGGCCGATCGGATCAGCGTCCGTGGCGACACATCGCCAAGCGACGGGAATCCCGCCGTCGAGTTGCAGCTCGCTGATGGCGAGCGGGTCGTTTTTCAATTCATCCGCAACGGTGCTGCCACCGTCGCCCGACGCGACGAGCCTGCATTGGACTACCTGTTGTCGCCGGAGCAGGCAACCGCCTTGCTTGGCGACGTCGACGCCAGCGTGCAGTGACTCGATCGCGCCGTGCCCGAACTTCCCGAAGTTGAAACCACCCGCCTTGGCATCGCGCCGCATCTGCTCGGCCGGCGCATCTCGAACCTCGTCATCCGCCAGGCGCGATTGCGCTGGCCGATCCCCAAACAGCTGATCGCGACCTTGCCCGGTCAACGTATCGAGTCGATCGAGCGCCGCGCCAAATACCTGCTCGTGCACACACAGGCCGGCAGCGCCCTGCTCCATCTCGGCATGTCCGGCAGCTTGCGCGTGCTCGATCCCGAAACGATAGCGGGCAAGCACGACCACTACGACTGGCTGCTCGATTCGGGACGCCTGTTGCGTTTCACCGATCCGCGCCGCTTCGGCAGCCTGCTCTGGCAACCGGTCGGCCACATGCACGAACTGCTTGCGCATCTTGGGCCTGAGCCGCTCGACGACGCCTTCGATGGCGACCATCTGTGGCAGCGTTCGCGTGGAAGGTCGGCCGCAATCAAGACCTTCATCATGGATCAGGCGATCGTGGTCGGCGTCGGCAACATCTATGCGGCCGAAGCGTTGTTTGCCGCCGGCATCAATCCTCGGCGCAAGGCCGGAGCGGTTTCCCGCGAGCGCTACGCGAAACTCGCCGAAGCGATCAAGCGCATCCTCGGCCACGCCATCCAGCGCGGCGGCACCACCCTGCGCGACTTCATCTCGCCCGATGGCGTACCCGGCTATTTCGAGCAGGAGCTGTACGTCTATGGTCGTGTCGGAAAAGCCTGCCGCAACTGCGGCACACCGATCCGCTCGATCACCCTGGGCCAGCGCTCGACCTTCTTTTGCGGGCGGTGTCAGCGTTGAAGGCCGGGAGTGGAGAGTAGGGAGTGGGGAATCGGAAAGCACTGCCAGGCGAACTGAACTGCATTCGCTCCACCAACTTCGTTTCTCGCGCTCGCTACAGGCAGAATCCCTAGCGATGGTTGCGCATACCGCGATCTGCTTTTCCTCACCCTACTCCCCACTCCCCATTCCCGTTCAAAGCGGCAACACCGGCTGTTGCAATTCGATGCGCCCTTCACCGTCGACGATTTTCTTGAACTCGGCGCGGCTGACTGACACATAGCGCTCGTTGCCGCCGATCTCGACCTGCGGCCCGTCGGTCACGGCGCGACCGTGTTCGTCGACGCGCACGACCATGGTTGCCTTGCTGCCGCTGTGGCAGATCGTCTTGATCTCGTCGAGATTGTCGGCCCAGGCCAGCAGATACTGGCTGCCCTCGAACAATTCGCCGCGGAAATCGGTGCGCAGACCATAGGCCAGCACCGGAATATCGCGCTTGTCGACCACATCGGTCAGTTGCCAGACCTGTGCCTTGCTCAGGAACTGGGCTTCGTCGACGAGCACACAATCAAGCTTGCCGTTGCTGGCAATATCGGCATCGATCAGTGCAAGCAGATCATCCTCGCGCTCGAAACGCAGGCCCTCGGCCTTGAGGCCCGATGCGCGAGGCGACCACGCCCTCGCCCGCACGGTTGTCGAGTTTCGGTGTGAGGATGCGCGTGCGCATGCCGCGCTCATGGTAGTTGTACGCGCTCTGCAGCAGCGTCGTCGTCTTGCCGGCATTCATCGCCGAGTAATAGAAATAGAGTTTGGACATCGATAGAACGGGAGTGGGGGAGTAGGGAGTGGGGAGTCGGTAACGCAAGAGCCCGCAATTGTGCCTGTGTGCGGCGACTGCGTCATGCGACGGGTAAGTTGACCTGTCGTCTATGCGAAAATCCCACGTCGTTGCTTGGCTACTTCCCCATTCTCCATCCCCGCTCCAACCATGCTCAACCCCCTACCAACGTGCCGCCATTGACTACTGCGATGGCCCGCTGCTCGTGCTCGCCGGTGCGGGCTCCGGGCAAGACTCGGGTAATCACCGAGAAAATCGCTCATCTGGTCAAGCGCAAACACCTGTCGGCCTCGAAAATCGCCGCGATCACGTTCACCAACAAGGCGGCGCGCGAGATGCGCGAGCGCGGGTCGGCAAGCTGATCCAGGGACAAGTGGCGGAGGGACTGACGGTGTGCACGTTCCACGCGCTGGGGCTCAAGTTCCTGCAGATCGAACACGCACGGGCCAATCTGCGCCGCGGATTTTCAGTGCTTGATGCGGATGACAGCCAGGGCCTGATCAAGGAACTCGCGCCGAACGGCATCAAGAACGATGCGCTGTGGGCACTGCAATCGCTGGTGTCACGGGCGAAGAACGCGGGTCTGTCTCCGGCGCAGGCCGAGGCGCAGGCAGGCGGCGTGCGCGAGCGCGAGGCGGCGGCAATCTATGCGGCCTACCAGAAGCGCCTCGCAGCCTTCAATGCGGTCGATTTCGACGATCTGATCCGCCTGCCCCTGCAGATTCTCGAAAGCGATGACGAGGCGCGTGCGGCGTGGCAGGAACGCATCCGCTACCTGCTCCTGGATGAATATCAGGACACCAACATCGCGCAATACCGCCTGGTCAAGTTGCTGGCCGGCGAGCGCGGCATGTTCACTGCGGTCGGTGATGACGACCAGTGCATCTACGCCTGGCGCGGCGCCAATCCGGAAAATCTCGGCGAGCTTTCGCGCGACTATCCGAAGCTCAAGGTGATCAAGCTTGAGCAGAACTACCGCTGCGGGAAACGCATCCTGCGCGTCGCCAATGCCTTGATCGCCAACAACGATCATCTGTTCGAGAAAAAGCTCTGGAGCGAAGCTGCCGAAGGCCCACCGATTCGCGTCCTCGAATGTCGCGACGACGAGCACGAGGCCGAGCGTATCGCGGCCGAGATCGCACATCTGGCCGAGAAGCACAAGGCGCGCTGGAACGAGTTCGCCATTTTGTACCGCGGCAACCACCAGTCGCGCGCGCTGAAAAAGCCCTGCGCATCGCCCGCGTGCCCTATCACCTGAGTGGCGGCACGGCGTTTCTCGAACGCGCCGAGGTCAAGGACCTGCTCGCCTATCTGCGCCTGATCAACAACCCGGATGACGATGCGGCATTCCTGCGCATCGTCAATATTCCGCGCCGCGACATCGGTGCAACGTCACTCGAAAAGCTGGGCCAGGCGGCCGGAGCGCGGCATGTCTCGATGTTGCGTGCCGCGCAGAATGACACCGTGCTGGCCGGTTTGTCGGCCCGCCCGGCTTCGGCCCTGGCTGGATTCGTGAAGCTGATCCGCGATCTCGCGCGCTCGGCGGAACGCACCGCAGCGGCCGATCTGGTCGATCAACTGATCGAACGCGTCGGCTACGCCGATCACATCGCTGCGCAGATCAAGGAACCCGGCCTGCGTGCGCGCCGGCTCGAGAATCTCAAGGAGCTGACCGAATGGTTTCGCGCCATGCAGAAGGAAGGGGCAGCCGGTGACCTGGCCGCTCAGCTCGCGCTGCTCACCCACGGCGACCGCGATGATCCCGGCAATGCGGTGCGCCTGATGACCCTGCACTCGGCCAAGGGGCTCGAATTCCGCTTCGTCTTCATCATCGGGGTGGAAGAAGGCTCGTTTCCGCACGAGGCGAGCATCGATGAAGGTCGCCTCGACGAGGAACGCCGGCTGATGTATGTCGGCATTACCCGCGCCAAGGAACAACTGGCCTTGAGCTTCACCCGTCGCAAGCGCCGCTTCGGCGAAATCATCGCCAACGATCCGAGCCGCTTCCTTGCAGAATTGCCCGCTTCGGATCTGCACTGGTCGGGCCGCGATGCCGAGCAGGATGAAGCCCAGCGCAAGGAAGTCGCCAGTTCCAGTATCGCCAAGCTGGCCGCCCTGTTCGACCCATGATCGCCGCAAAGTGCGCATAAAAAAACCGCCGATGTTGCCATCGGCGGTTCAAGTTGACACGTTGGAGATGAAGCGGGCCGCCAGCCGAAGCTGGCGGCTTGTTGCAACTCGTCAGAAATCGTAACGAGCGGTGATGCGGAACGAACGTGGTGCGTTGTAGTTCAACTCCTGACCATAGTACTGGTTGGCTTCGAAGCGGTTCCTTGCGTATTGCGAATCGAAAGATCCAGGAATCTGCCGATTGAGCAGATTGAGGACATCGAGCGACAGGGTCAACTTCTGGTCAGCCCAGTTCGGCACGTAAGCCACATTCAAATTGATTGCATAGGTCCATGGCGTCGTGCCGTGCGAACCGCGCGGCGACGGACCGTAATTGGCCGACGGCGGGACGTATCCAGGCGAGCCCGGGGCTGCCTGGGTTCCGGTTCCCGCAATACCGCAGTAGTAGTAGTACGCACCGTTGTACAAGCCCGCATCAGCACTCGGATAGAAGCTGGTGCAGTTCTTCGGACGCCCCGAGGAAATGATCGAGCTGCCACCGAACAACCATTCCTCGTTGAGCTTGTAGTAGCCGAACAACTTCAATTGATGGGCACGGTGATTCGGCAACAAGCCATTCGAACCGTCCATCAACTGCGGCAGATCCCAATCCTGCGTCTGCCCGACATCCGCCTGACCGCCGCTCCCGGTATCGAGGTCGGAAGCGAGCTGACCTTCCGTATTGCCGAAATTGCGGGACCAGATGTAGGTGGCTTTTCCGTACCAGTTGGTGGTGAACTGATGCTCAATGAAGAACTCGGAGGCCAATGTACTTGCGCTTGAGCTTGGGCAGATCCAGTTCTTCTGCGGTATATGTATGCGGTGCCAGAGTTCCGTCCGGCTGTTCCTCATAGAACGTGTTGTCCTCCCCCGGATTGAACAGGAAGCAACCCCCACCGAGGGCCGGCGTGCAGGTATCGTCGATCGCACTACGCAACGTGCGATAGGTAGCCTTGGCTCCCCAACTGTAATCCTCGTTGAGTGCCTGTTCCATGCCGACGATGAACTCATCCTGATAGTGCGACTTGATGTTCACAGCCGCGACTGTGCGCGGATCCGGCGCATTGCCGCACTCAAGATTTGCCGATACGAGATACTCGCTGCCCGGACACAGGGTTCCCGCCGCGGGATCGACCGGAATATGGGTCAGGCCGGTTGGAGCGCCAGTAACGGGATCGACTCCGCTGTAGGTGAAGTATTCGCGGGTAAACGTCGAAGCCGATGCGGCGCGGAGAGCAGCGTTGCTCGGCAGAACCAGATGGTAACGACCGCCATTGCCGTAGAGCTTGAGCGAGGAGTCGCCGTTTACGTCCCAGACTGCACCGACGCGCGGGGCGAGCTGATGACGCTGGCTGATGTAGGGTTCACCACCACCGGTGTAGTTGGTGAACTGCTCATTGCGCAAACCCAGCGACAACAGGAAGTTGTCGGTCATCTGCCAGCGATCCTCGATGAACTGAGCCTCCTGGGCCGTCTTGATGTTGCCGACCTGGGTGAAATACTGGCGACGCACGTAGTAGCCCGTGTCACCGAAGCCGCCATTGCCCGCGGGTGCGCCGACGCCGTTCGACGAATCAATCGGATTGGTTGCAACGGTCGCGCGGGAATAAACCCAGATGAAGCCGCCGGCATAGGAACTGCCTGCAAGCGAACGCGCGTCGTTGCGATCGTAGCCCGCGCGGATTTCATGGTCGCCAAGACGATAAGTCACATCGAGGCGGCCGCCTTTGGTCGAGTCATTTGCGCCGTCAAGCGGAGCATTTGCGGCGGTCTGGCATCCCGTGTAGTTGAACTGGGGCAGACGCGCACTGGCACCGGCTGAAATTCGCGGGCAGCTCGGGTCATATCCAAACGGATTGTTCGAATGGTTGATCTTCTGCTGGCCGTAGAGAACTGAAACAGTCAGGTCGTCAGTGATGTAACCCGTGTAGCGGGCGATATATAGACGCGAATCGTCCTTGTCATCAAGACCATAGTTCTTTTCGGTGCCGTGGGAATTGTCGGTGTAATCAAAGGTGTAACCGTCACTGTTGTACTTGCGCACATCCGAAACCGCGGTGAACTCGAGGATGTGGCTGTTGGTGATGTTCCAGTCAACCTTGGCCGACCAGCGTGGCTGGTCGCGCGTGTAGTTGGTAAAGCCTCCAGGCGTAGCCGGATTGGACAGCCGAAAGATTCGAACGCTATCGCCTTTGTCACGCTCCAGCTCGGCGTCGAGGCGGATGAACAAGCGATCAGGAACGATTGCGCCGCCGACATAGGCACCCAGCGTGTTGTTCCAGAACTGGTTGCCGTTCCGATACTGATCCAAGGTGCCGTCAGTTTGCTCGGCAGGATTCGGATTGTTCGAGCCATAGAAGCCCGTATCCGGGTAATAGCGATTGCGCGGGTTTGCGCGCAACTGCCGGGGTGACCAAATGTCGTAGGCGCCGAACTTCCACTCATTGGTGCCCCGCTTGGAGACGATGTTGATCACGCCGCCGGTGGAACGCCCAAATTCCGCACCGTAGCCGCCGGTCAAAATCTGTTCCTGGTCAATCGCGTCAAACGGCAGCGTCGAGAAGCCGAGTGCCGTCAACGGGTTGGTCACCGGGTAGCCGTTGATGTAATACGCGTTCTCGGACGAAGCCGAACCACCAAAGCTTGGAATCGTGGTGCCATTGGCATCCGTGTAACTGTCGTTCTTGACGACGCTCGGTGCGAGCAAGGCGACGCTGGCGAGATTGCGCGGGATCGCGATCCTGGCCATCGTATCCGACGTGAAGACCGTACGCGTATCGACCTGGGAAACGTCGATCTGCGGCACCGCATTGGCGGTGACCTGGACACCCTCGAGAGTCTGCACATTGCTATCGACGAAGGAGACGTCGGTGCCGCTGGCGATATTGACGGCGATGCCTTCGCGAGTCGCAACATCAACGCCGTCCTTTTGCAGGGTCACCTTGTAACGACCACTGGGCAGCGAGGTCGCGCGATAGCGGCCCTGTGAATCGGTCTTGAAACTCAGGCGTTGCCCGGTATCCATGTTTTCGACAACGACCGATGTGCCTTCAGCGACCGGTGCGGTGCCGTAAATGGTGCCGGTAACGTTCGACTGGCCATATGCCGCCGAGGCGAAGCACATGCCGATCGCGATACTCAATGCCGCCAGACGCAACGGCTTCTTTTGCTTGTTCATATCATCCCCAACTGGTTGGAAGTGAGAGAGTAGTATCTAGATACAACTGCAACTAAACCTGTCGGAGCCCGCACCCGACCGTTCGGACGAGTCTGGATCCTGAGGAGAAACAGCGACTTCGATGGTTGTCAGGCCCCCTGACAATCCGACCCTAACACGTCCTTAACACGGAATAAACCCGTTTCACACGATTTCCCCAACGGGAAATCAGGTGCGGCCGCCCTCGAACAACCGTCCACTCAGACACAAGTACGAGGATCATCGTTATTTGGCGCCGATCCATCGCGTGCCCAGCCATCCAGTCGCCACTTCCAGCCCGATCTGGCGATTCTCCCCTGCGACACCATGTCCACAGACGATCGGTCGGCTAGACCAGGTCCGCGGCCTCAAGCTCACGTTTCAGGTAGGCGAAATAAATCGGCGCGGCGACGATGCCGGCGAGGCCGAATGCAGCCTCCATGACCAGCATGGCAATCAACAGCTGCCATGCGCGCGCCCGGATCTGGCCGCCGATGATGCGGGCATTGAGGAAATACTCGAGCTTGTGGATGAGGACGAGGAAGATCAGGGCGGCGATCGCAACCCAGAGCGAGACCGACAGGCCGATGACGAAGATCAGCGTGTTCGAGATCAGATTGCCGACAACGGGCAGCAAGCCGCAGACGAAGGTCGCGACGACCAGGGTTTTTGCCAGCGGCAGGTTGACCCCAAACAGCGGCAGCACGATCAGCAGGAAGATCGCGGTGAACAGCGTATTCAGCGCCGAAATCTTGACCTGAGCAAAGACGATATCGCGGAACGCCGTGGCCAGATTGATGCTGCGCATGCGCAATTGCTGCGTAAGCGGCCCTTCCAGCGGGCGATCCAGCGCGTTCTGAAGTGCCAACATGGCACCGAGCACCATGCCGATCAGCAGATGCACGATCACCCGCGCGGCATTGGCACCGGCAAGTTGGAGTTGGGCGGCATGTTCGCGCAGCCAACCCATGACGGCGACCCGGATCTGTTCGTAATTGTCCGGCAGGTGATCGACCACGATCGCCGGCAACTGTGCGCGTGCGCGCTCTATCAGCGGCGCCATGCGCTCGAACAGGAGCGATGGATTGCCATGTTCCGAGCCGAGAAATGCGATGCTGCCGACGATCGCGAAGCTGAGCAGACCGACCACCAGCGCCGCCAGCAAGGCAACTACCAGCCAATGCGCGCGGGCGCCGGGCAGATGGCGCTGCAGGGATGGCGCCAGCGCATTGACCAAGGCATACACAAGCAACCCGGCAAGCAATACCGGCAGCAACCGCAATTGCAGAACCAGCAGCAGGGCAAGCGCGGCGAGCACATGACTGACCTGGGCAAGTCGCAGTGGGGTGAACTTCGCGGAAAACGGCATGACTGGTGGATTCCTGAACGTCGCGCAGTCTGTCAGTCGCAGTTCCACATTGCCAGTCCGGGCGATCCGGCGGGTGAAGTAGACTTCCGCATTGGCCACCTCATCGCCGATTCGATAAAAGCGGAGTCTCAGCATGTCCAGATTCGCACCGTGCATCGTCGTGACGATGCTCGCCCTCAGCGCGTGCCAGCCCATGGCGCGGCGTCCAGACACCTCGGCAACCATCTCCACACAGTCCGCGCCGCGGGTAGGCTCGGACAGCAGCGCCCTGCCCTCGCCCGACGACAATCTGAATGCCGTCGCCTGGACCCAGACCGCGATCGAACATGATCTGATCTACCGTCAGGCGTACCGCATGGCCGGCGATGAACTCCTGCAGGCATTGTCCGACCCGACCTGGGAGGCGCTGCCAATCGGCGAACGGAAATCACCGGTGCTCGATCCGCACCAGACCGCGGTGATTCTCGATATCGACGAAACGGTGCTCGACAACTCACCGTATCAGGCGCGTCTGGTAGTCAATGGAGAGAGCTACAACGAGGCCACCTGGATCCCCTGGTGCCGCGAGGAAGCGGCTCGAGCGATGCCGGGCTCGCTCGCCTTCACCCAGCTCGCAGCGAGCAAAGGAGTCAAGGTCTTCTATCTTTCCAATCGTGCCGGCGAGCTTGGCGCTGCGACGCTCGACAACCTGCGCAAGCTCGAATTTCCGATCGCCAGCGACGAGGACGTCTTTCTGGGGCTCGGCACCACTGTTGCCGGCTGCGCGTCGAAAGGTAGTGACAAGGGTTGTCGCCGCGAGCTGATTTCGCGCAAATATCGGGTGCTGCTGCAGATCGGCGACCAGTTGGGCGATTTCATCGACGTGCCCACGAATACGGCAGCGGGACGTGAGCAGGCCATTACGCCTTATCTCGACTGGATCGGCCAGCGCTGGTTCGTGCTGCCGAATCCGACCTACGGAAGTTGGGAACCAGCCTTGTTCAACAACGACTGGAAACTGCCAGCGGCTGAGCGAAGGCGTGCAAAGAAGGCATCCCTACGCACAAACTGAGATTTTAAATCATTTAAATCAATGATTTAACACATGTAACTTAAAGTGTTGCATTAGACTTAACATCTTACTAAGATGCGTCTCGTGAGTTCCCCGGCGCGCCCCACCGGATTGCAGTTCCACACCGCATAGAACGACGCATCAGTTCCCCCTCCGGCCTTGCCGGATTCAACCCGGACAGCCTCGCTGCCCGGGTTTTCTTTTGGCGGTCGTACGGACGTGCGCCCGGCTGACCCGAGCGGCGCGGACTGATAGAGTGCCTGCCTTTCCCGATTCCGGACTATCCATGTTCACGATGCTTGCCCGAACCGCCTTGCTGGCCACCCTTGCGATCTCCATCGCAGCCTGCAATCGTGATTCCGCCACCTCCAGCCGTGATGCCGCGAGCGGCCCACAACAGGCATTGCAGAAATCCATCCAGTTGACCCGCGAGGGGGACATCGGCGGCTTGATCGAGCACATGCTTCCTCCCCAGGAGTTCAACCGGATCAAGGCCGAATGGACCAATCAGAAAGACCAGGCTCCGGTGGATGATGCCGCGCGCAAGCGTTTTGCCGAAACCATGGCAAAGCTGACCGCGCCGGATGCCGCCGAAGCGCTGTTCAAGGAGTTTGAACCCGATATCCGTCAGTTTGATGCGCAGTACCAGCAACAGATTCCGACCATGGTTGCCATGGGTCGCAGCTACATGAAGGGCCTTGTGCAACAAAGCCAGGAGCTTTCGAGCAGCGACAAGGAGCAGGCCAGCAACATCATCGAGGCCCTCGCCAAGTGGGTCGAAAAGACCCGCTTCACCGATCCCGATCTGGTCAAGAAGGCATTGAGCATCTTCACCGATACCGCGCGGCAGCTTGATTTGAAGACCCTCGATGAGGCCCGCAACCTCAGTTTCGAGCAATCAATGCCGAAACTGAAAGTTTCCTTCAACAGCTTGAAGAAGGTGCTCGCGCTGTACGGTTTCTCGATCGACCAGACCCTCGATTCGGCAACCACCGAGCTGGTTTCCAGCGACGCCGACAGTGCCGTCGTCAAGCTGAGTTACAACTTGCTCGATACGCCGTTGCAATCGACCGTCGAGATGGTGCGTATCGACGACCGCTGGTACAACAAGGACACCATCGACAAGCTCAAGGCACGCGAGGCCGAACGAGCCACTGCAACCGCCGTGCCGGAAGCGGCCAAGGGCTGACCTTCATGCCGGTGTCACTTACGGCTGAGCTTGGACAAAAATGCAGCAGAATCTTCCTCTTCATCGGTCGCCGGATCCGGCCGCGCGCGCGCCGTTCTGGCTCAAGCTGTTCAGCGCGCTGCTGCGTCCGTGGATTCGAATCCGCCGCGAGCCGCGCGAACCCCGCGAGCTGTTGCCCGACGACGGCATTCCAACGGTCTACGTAGTCGAGCGTTACGGGCTCTCCGATACCCTGATTCTCGAACAGGCCTGTCTGGAGGCGAATCTGCCCTCGCCCTACGAGGCGGCCGCGCGTCTGCCGATCAAGCGCAAGCGCGCGATCATCGCGCTTACACCAAGACCAAGCCTTTTTCGCGATCGATCGCATCCATCGCGCTCGGCAACCCTGAGCCAACTCGTTGATCTGATCCACGCCGGGCGCCAGGACGACATCCGCCTGGTGCCCGTCTCGATCTTCGTTGGCCGTGCGCCGGATCGGCAGTCGGGCTGGTTCCGCGTGTTGTTTGCAGAAAACTGGGTTGTTGTTGGGCGCTTTCGGCGCCTGCTCGCAATCCTGCTCAATGGCCGCGACACGATCGTCCAGTTTTCTGCCCCGGTATCGCTCAAGCAGACTCTTGCCGAGCAGGAAGGCCTTGCCCTCGAACGCGTGGTGCGCAAGCTGTCGCGTGTGCTGCGTGTGCACTTCCGACTGACCCGCACGACGATCATCGGTGCCGACCTGTCGCACAAACGCACCGTGGTCGACGCGGTGGTGAATGCCGATTCAGTCCGGCAGACGATCGACACCGTGGCCGCGAAGGAAAACGCCAGAGTCGAACAGATTCGCCGCCGCGCACGCGGCTACGCCCTCGAAATTGCAGCGGATTACTCGCATACCGTGGTGCGCTCGATCTCGTTCATGCTGATCGCGTTGTGGAACAAGTTGTATGACGGCGTCGTCATGCATCACTTCGACAAGCTGCGCGCCGTCGCACCCGGCCACGAGGTGATCTATGTGCCTTGCCACCGAAGCCATGTCGATTATCTGTTGCTCAGCTACACGCTTTACCAGAATGGCCTCGTACCACCCCATATTGCCGCTGGCGTGAACCTCAATCTGCCCGGCCTTGGCCCCATCCTGCGCCGCGGTGGCGCATTCTTCCTGCGCCGGAGCTTCAAGTCGAATGCCCTGTATTCGGCGGTGTTCACCGAGTATGTCAGTCAATTGTTCGCGCGCGGCGTGGCGCTGGAATATTTCATTGAAGGCGGCCGCTCGCGCACGGGGCGCTTGTTGAGTCCACGCAGCGGCATGCTCGCGATGACCTTGCGCAGCTTCCTGCGCGAATCGCGTCGGCCGGTCTTGTTCCAGCCGGTTTATTTCGGTTACGAAAAACTGATGGAGGGCAAGTCCTATATCGGTGAGCTCTCGGGCAAGCCAAAGGAAAAGGAATCACTTCTCGGCGTGCTCCGCTCATTCAGCGTACTGCGCCAGCATTACGGCAAGGTGACGATCAATTTCGGCGAGCCGATCGACCTCGGCAAGCTGCTCGACGAGGTTGCCCCGACGTGGCGGGCGTCGATCGAAACACCGGATGCGAAGCCGGAATGGCTCGCTGCGGCGGTCGATACCCTGGCCAATCGCATCCAGTCGAACATCAACCGTGCGGTCGACGTCAACCCGATCAACCTGCTCGC
This sequence comes from Lysobacterales bacterium, assembly GCA_016721015.1. Taxonomy (GTDB): domain Bacteria; phylum Pseudomonadota; class Gammaproteobacteria; order Xanthomonadales; family Rhodanobacteraceae; genus Dokdonella. The sequence goes on along the minus strand of JADKJL010000001.1, from coordinate 1,131,105 downwards.
CCTGGCCCTGCTGGCCATGCCAAAGCACGCCATGGCCGAAGCCGACCTGCTCGCCCAGCTGGATTTGTACAAGGATCTCCTTGCTGCGCTGCCGTTCGGTGATCGGGTCACGATCACGGAGAAATCCCCGGCCGAGATCATCGCCTACGGGGAATCGATGCAGTGGATCCGCAGGGTCAGTCATCCGCTCGGCGATGTCTTGAAGACGGAAGGCGATGACGCCGTGCTGCTCTCCTATTTCCGCAACAATGTCCAACATGTATTTGTATCCGGTGCGTGGATTGCGTGTTGTTTCCTCAACAACCGGCGTATGAGCCGATCCAGCGTTTTGCGCCTCGGTCGAATTGTCTATCCGTTCATCCAGGCAGAATGGTTCCTGCCGTGGAACGAGGAAGAGTTCAGTGAGCGACTGCGTGCCTCGATCGATTTCTGCGTCGCCCGCGGCCTGCTCGAAAGCGATGCCGATGGCCGCGTGCTGGAACGCTCACCGGGCCAGAGTGACAGCGCATTCCGCTTGCGCGCCATGTCGCACAGCCTGCTGCAGGCGGTTGAGCGTTACTACATAACGATTGCCCTGCTGGTCAACAATGGTCGCAATATGTTGTCTGCCGCCGAGCTGGAAAACCTGTGCACCCTGACCGCGCAGCGCTTGTCGCTGCTGCATGAGCTGAATGCTCCGGAGTTCTTCGACAAATCGCTGTTTCGCGGCTTCATCCAGAAACTGCGTGAGCGCCGCGTGATCTGGGCCGATGCCGACAACAAACTCGATTTCGATGCCGGCCTGGAAGAACTGGTCAGGGAAGCCAAGGTCATCCTGAGCCGCGACATCCGCCATGGCATCCTCAAGCTGACTGCCGGAAAATCAGATCCGGGCATTGCGGATAGTGCTGAAAAGACTGACGAGGCCGCCTGACAATCCGGGGTCAGGCATCCAGATCCGGAATCAAGCTGCTTTCCAGAATCGCGATGGTGTCTTTCAAATACAACTTGCGCTTTTTCAGCCGCTTGAGTTCGAGCTCATCATTGCCGGGATCGATCGCGAGCTTCGCGATCATCACGTCAAGGTCACGATGCTCGATCTTGAGCATGCTCAATTGACGCACGGTGATGGCGGGATCTTCGGGATTCATGCGCGTCCTTTGGCCTTGATGGAGTTTAACAGGCTGTGAAATGCCAAGGCCTGTTCCGCCCGCTGGGAACACACGAGGAAGATGAATGACTGCGCCAAAGGTGGATGATTCGGAAATCAATGCCGACAGGCTGGCCCGCCAGTTGCGCCGGCAGGTCGGCCAGGCGATTGCCGACTACCGCATGATCGATGATGGCGACCGAATCCTGGTCTGCGTCTCCGGCGGCAAGGACTCCTGGGTCATGCTCGACATGCTGCGTGAGTTGCAGGCACGCGCGCCGATCCGCTTCGAGCTGATGGCGGTGCATCTCGACCAGAAGCAACCTGGCTATGATGCGACGATCCTGCCCGACGCACTGCGCATTCGCGGCATTCCGTTCCACATCATCGAACAAGACACCTACAGCGTTGTCCAGCGCATCATTCCGGCCGGAGCAACGATGTGCAGCCTGTGCTCGCGCCTGCGCCGTGGCGCGCTTTACGAATTCGCTGCAGGAAATGGCTACAACCGGATCGCCCTTGGACACCACCGCGACGATATTGTTGAAACCCTGTTTCTCAACCTGTTCCACCAGGCCCGGCTCAAGGCCATGCCGCCAAAACTTCGCGCCGACGACGGTCGCAACATCGTGATCCGCCCGCTGGCCTATTGCGCGGAGAGCGATATTGCCGAGTTTGCCCGGCAGCGGGCCTATCCAATCATTCCTTGCGACTTGTGCGGCTCTCAGGAAACCCTGCAACGCAAGGCGGTCAAGCGCATGCTGCAAGCCTGGGAAGCAGAAACCCCAGGGCGCGTCGAGAACATCTTTCGCGCGCTGACCCGGATCGATCCGTCGCAACTGGCTGATCCCGTATTGTTCGACTTCAGCGCACTCGGCGTGAGCCCGCCCGACGCGTATCCTGAGCCACCGGCCCGCCCCCTCGATGCATGATCGGCACCCGACCCAGGCTTTCTCATAATTTGATCCTGCACCACGCAAGGATCGCCACTTCGTTTCTCCCGCCCCAGGAATCCCCACACCCTCATGTTTTTCCGCAACCTGACCCTGTTCCGTTTCCCGAAAAGCACCTCGAAAAACCTGTCTGAACTGGATGGCCTGCTCGATGAACACCGGCTGCGCCCGTGCGGCCCGATTGAACTGGCTACGCGCGGGTTTGTTTCGCCCTATGGCCGTGATTCAGATGAATTGACCCACCGGGCCGGAAAATTCACCCTGCTGGCGATCGGCAGCGAAGACAAGCTGCTGCCATCGTCAGTGATCGGGGAGGCACTGGCCGTCAAGATCGCTGAAATCACCGACAAGGAAAGCCGCCGCATCGGCGCCCGCGAGCGCAAGCGACTGAAGGAAGAGGTCATGACCGACCTGCTACCGCGCGCCTTTGTCCGTCCTTCGCGGGTTTTCGCCTACCTCGACGAGGCGCAAGGCTGGATGGTGATCGACACCGCCAGCCGCAAGCTGGCCGAGGAAGCCGTCACCCAGGTGCGCGAGGCGCTCGGTCGCTTCCCGGCGACACCGATGGCCCCGTTCCGATTCGCCGCGAACGCTGATGACGGATTGGCTGGTTGGTGGCAAGCTTCCGCCAGGATTGAGCTGGGGTGACGAATGCGAATTGCGCGATCCCGCCGAAGCGGGTGCCGTGGTTCGTTGCCGTCGCCAGGATCTTGAATCGGACGAGGTGCGTGAACATCTGAAATCCGGCAAGCAGGTATTCCAGCTTGGCCTGGAACTCGATGGGCGCATGGCCTTCGTGCTCGGTGAGGATCTGATTGTCCGCAAGTTCCGCTTTCTCGATGTCGTCCTTGACGAGATTGGTGAAGATGCTTCGGAATCAGCTCGAGCCGAACTCGATGCGCGTTTTGCGCTGATGACGCTCGAAAGCAAACGTCTGCTCGAGAAGCTCGACGAATGGTTCGGTCTGCCACGGCCGGACGAGCGCGAGCAGGGATGACGAAACCTGGTGGCTTGAACGATGAACCTGGAAACCGAAAACCAGTATCTCGAATTGCCGACCCCGACCGGTGAGGTGATCCGTGTCTTGCGGCGCAGCCACCCGCAGGCACGGCGCCTGCGCCTGACGGTTACGTCAGGAGGCGCCCGGGTGACCTGTCCGAAAGGTACCCATCCGGCCCAGGTGTTTGCGTTCCTGCGCAAGCACGGTGAATGGTTGGAGAGAAAACTCGACGAACTTCACCTCGGCACCCAACCGCCCGCGTTGGAGCCAGGGACAACAACAGTCATTCCATTGCGCGGGGAAACCACTCAATTGTGCTGGCACGCGGGACCCTATCCGCGCATCGAGTTGATCGGTGATCGCCTGCAGCTGACCCTGCCGCAGCCGCACCGTCGCTCACTCGCGACCGCCCGGGGCCTGCTCAAGGCCTATCTCGATGCGCAGTTGCGCAAAGATGTGTCGCGCTGGCTCGCCCGCTATTGTCCGCGTCTCGGCATCGCGCCGACGGCTTTGCGGGTGCGTGCACTCAAGAGCCTCTGGGGCAGCCTTGATACACGCGACAGGGTCACTCTCGACCTCGCCCTCGCACTCGCCCCTCCGGCAGCACTCAAATACGTGCTTGTGCACGAACTTTGTCATTTGCGCATACGTAGTCATTCGCCAAGGTTCTGGGCGCTGGTCGCTTCGATCCTGCCGAACTGGCAGGAGCAACGCGACTGGCTGCGCATCAACGGCCAAGCCCTCAAGGCCGAACTCGATCGGCTCGTGCGAGCGACTTGATCCGGATCGATCAGGCGACGAGCGGATGTCGGGTGAGGAAATCGCGCATCGCGACAGCGACGGGTTCGGGATTCTCCAGATGCAGGTGATGCGTGCCGGCCATGCGCACGACCTCGATATCGGCGAGCAAGGCAATACGTGCATCAACCATGGTCGTCTGCAGATAAGGCGCGTGCGGTTCGGCCAGCACGATCAGGGTCGATGCCACGATGGCCGGCAACACCGCCGCAAGCTGCTCCTCGGTCAGTCGCGTCGGACTCGGGATCGTCAATTGCGCGTCGGATGACCAACTGAAGCCCGCTGACGCTTGAAATTGTTCGAGGCCGGAATTCGCGCCCTGCTCACGCTGCCCATCCGATCCACCAACCCGCTTCACGCCGCGCTCCACGATGCAACGTGCAGCGTGCACTGACAGATGCCCAGAGCGGCAGCGCGCGTCGATCGCTTCGTCCAGACTCGAAAACACGCGCAGGCGGCCAGGGTCGAAGGATGCCCGCGCCGCATACGACCGGCGCAATTGGTCCAGGGTTTTCTCCGCACCCTGGGTCAGCGGCCCGAGCCCCTCGACCAGCAGCAGACGACGAACCTTGTCAGGGCAGATCGCAGCGAACGTGCTGACCAGGGCCGCACCGAGCGAATGCCCAAGCAGGTCGACCGACGCCCATCCGAACCAGTCGATCACCTGACCGATCTCGTCGAGGAAATCCGCGTACGGGTACCAACTCGCCGCCGGGCGATGACCGGATCGCCCGTGTCCGGCCAGATCGAGCGCAACCAGGTAGTGCCCGGGCAGCAATGGCGCGAGGCGATCGAACGTGCCGGCATTGTCGAGCCAGCCATGCACGGCCAGCAGGGGCGGATCAGACGGATCTCCCCACGCTTTTGCGGCCAGGATCAGGTGACGCAGCGGAATGCGCAACTCGTTGGCGCGACTGTCACTCATGAACCCGATTTCGCGACGATCCCGGATTCCGGCCAACCCTGGCAATGACGCAAGACCAGCTCACACATGGATGCGACCTGGTCATCGCCGGCATTCAGACAAGGAATGTAGTTGAAGCGCTCGCCGCCCGCGTGCAAGAAGGTCTCGCGTCCCTCCATCGCGATTTCCTCCAGTGTTTCGAGGCAATCCACGGCAAATCCGGGGCACATCACATCGATACTGCGCACGCCCTGCGATGGCAGCGCGGCCAGGGTGCGATCGGTGTAGGGCTGAAGCCATGGTTCGCGGCCAAGGCGCGACTGGAAACTCAGCATCAGCTCAACATCGCTCAGGCCGAGGCGCTGACGAAGTTGCGTGGCGGTTGCCTCGCATTGCCGGCGATACGGATCGCCATTGCGCACATAACGCTCGGGAATTCCATGGAAGGAGAGCAGCAGCCGATCGCTGCGCCCATTTGCCTGCCAATGCTTCTCGACACTGATCGCCAGCGCCTCGACATGGCCGCGCTCATGGCAATAGTCGTTGACCAGACGCAATTCGGGCGGGTACCGCCAACGCCGGAACTCGGCCGAAACCGCATCGAAGACCGAAGCCGTCGTGGTTGCCGAAAATTGCGGAAACAGCGGCACGACAAGCAATCGCCGCATCCCCGAACGCGCCAGCTCAGCCAGCGTTTCGCGCAACGATGGCGAACCGTAGCGCATCGCGTGGCGAACGATCACGTCGGTGCCAAGCATTGGTTCCAGTGCAGGCTGAAGGCGTGCCGCCAATGCTGTCGTCTCTACCTGCAATGGCGACCCAGCCGAGGTCCATACCTTTGCATAGGCCCGCGCGGAGCGCGCCGGCCGGAAGCGCAGGATGATGCCATTGAGGATCAGCCACCAGAGCCAGCGCGGCTGTTCGACAATCCGCGGATCGGCAAGGAACTCAGCAAGATAACGCCTGACCGAAGCCGTATCCGGTGCATCGGGCGTACCCAGGTTGACGAGCAGGATGGCCAGTCGCTTCGGTTGCGCGGGTTCGGGAAACGAGAGAAAACGCGACATGCAAAGGCTCAGCTCCGTGTGCAAGGAGAAAACTCAGGAGTCGCCCCAAGGCCTTGTCGGCACAGAGAAAACTGCTAGACTCAAGACCGCCTCGCGGAAACGTTGAGGCAGACGATTACCAATAACATAACAAAAGAATGCCCCCATGCGCATGCGTGCCTGCCTCATTGCAGCTGTGCTTTTGATCGCTCCGTTTTCGCTGGCCAAGGCGGATCCGGTCGGCTATGGCGTGGCTTTTGACCAGCTTTATCGCGTCGAAACATCGCCCCCACGAGCCACTTATATTGGCGACGCGGGGAGTTTCGGCGGACAACCGTATGGCTTGCTGAAGGGCCTCACATTCGGCCCGGGCAATACGCTCTACGCGGTTTCCGACAGTCTCAGCCAGAAACCGGTCGTGACGCTGAGTACATCAACCGGCGCGGCAACCTACCTGTCTGCGTTGAACCTGAGTGGCGGAACCGGCCAGTTCAATTCCCTGGATTTTGCCTCCGCCTTCACATGCGACGGGCAAATGTGGCTGTCCTCAGCGACGACGAGAAAGCTCTGGCGAGTCAATCCGACCAATGGCGAGACTACCCTGGTTGGCGCATTGGGCCAGACGATCACGGGCCTGGCCGCGAAAGGCAACGAGCTTTTTGGTGCCGGCGGTCGCGGAAACAACAGCCTGTACAAGATCAATACCGACACTGGCGCGGCCGCATTGGTTGGAGGATTCGGCACGGCCAGCAGTGGCTGGATCAGCACGATTTCGATCAGCTTCGATGCCAATGGCACGCTCTGGTCGGTTCTCAACTATCTGCCCCCGGCACCGGGAGGCAGCACGCTTACCGACTGGAGCGACCTCGCGAGAATCGACCCGTCCTCAGGAATCGCGACCGTGATTGGCCCGATAACCGGGCCGGAGAGCCTGCGTGGCATCGGCATGACCGGTTTTACGGTAGGGCAGACCCCTTGCGCGACAACTCCACCAACAGGTGGCGGCCCATCGCCTGCAACATTGCCTTCGGCTTCCTCCTCGAGCCTGCTCGTTCTGCTTCTCGCGCTGCTGATGGCTGCGGCGTGGCGATTTGCCGAGCCCCGCGCACCGCAATGATTGCTGGTCGTAGCGCATTCCCCGGATAGCCCCTTTTTGCGGCTGCCTCAATCGGCTCGGCGAGGTGCGAGTATCCCCCGTGTCAAGCTTTGACTGATGCGTCGAGGTCAACCCTGCGATCCACGGGATTCCTGGCTGTTTGGACTGCGGTTCCGATCGGCTTGCTTCATCGCAGACTCAGGTTGGCCTGCTAACTTGCCTCGGTTATCCCTTTCGGAGTCGACCATGCCCGTCCTGTTGCGCTTGATTGTCGGATTGCTTGCCCTGACTGCGGTCACAGCCCAGGCCGCCGAGCCGGAGCTCAAGCGCGCCGAAAACGCGGTGCGCGTACTCAACGAAATCATGCAGGCGCCGGACAAGGCGATTCCACGCGATCTCCTGCAGACTGCCCATGCCATTGTCGTCGTCCCCGACGTGCTCAAGGCCGGCTTTGTGATCGGCGGGCGCCGTGGCGAAGGCCTGATTGCGGTCAAGGCCCGGGATGGAACCTGGTCGAACCCGGCATTTGTCAATCTGACCGGCGGCAGTGTCGGCTTCCAGGTCGGCGTGTCATCAACCGATGTTGTCCTGGTTTTCCGCACCGAACGCGGCGTCGATTCAATCGTGCATGGGAAATTCACGATCGGTGCCGACGCTTCGGCCGCCGCCGGCCCGGTCGGACGAACGGCGCAAGCTTCGACCGACGCCCAGCTCAAGGCCGAAATATTCTCCTATTCGCGTGCCCGCGGCCTGTTTGCCGGTGTAGCCTTTGACGGCTCTGTGCTGTCGATCGACAACGGCAGCAACCAGTTGATTTACGGCGATGGGGTGACCCCCCGACGTATCTTCGAGGGCGGAGTCAGTGACGTTCCCGCTGCCCTGGTTGATTTCCGCGACCGCCTGGAGGAGTACACTGCGCGGTAGTCCGGCGCGAATAGCTTTCCCGCCATCGACGAAACAGCAATGCGCAGCGCCTGATTGAATTCTGCGTAGCGAATCTCAACTTTCCCATCGTCGACTTGAGGTCGGCGACAATGTCCGCGGAGTAATCAAGATGGGCGGTTTCAGCATTTGGCATTGGCTTATTGTCCTGGTCATTGTGGCCCTGGTTTTCGGCACCAAGAAATTGCGCAATATCGGCGAGGACATGGGCTCGGCAATCAAGAGCTTTCGCAAGGGCATGCAGGAAGGCGATGAACCATCGAAGCCATCCGAACTCAAGGCGGATCCACCGGCCGCGCCCCAGTCGACCACCGACTCCGACAAGGATCGCAGCGAACGCTAGGCCGCCATCATGTTCGATCTGAGTTTTGGCGAACTGGCCCTGATTGCCGTCGTCGCCCTGATTGTGCTCGGCCCGGAACGATTACCCGGTGCGGCGCGCACCGCAGGCGCGCTGCTGCGCCGCTTGCGCAATGGCTGGCAAGGGGTGCGCTCGGAGATTGAGCGTGAGCTTGCCGCCGAAGACATCAAACGCAATATCCACGACACGGCAAAACAGGTCGATGTCCGAGAGGATGTCCGTTCCGCCACCGAGCGGTTGCGAAAGGCCGTGAGCGGCGAACCCGGAACGCCACCCTCCAATGAGCAACACTGAACAAGCCGGCGAAAAGGAGCAGTCCTTCCTTTCGCACCTGATCGAATTGCGTTCCCGCCTGCTGCGCGCGGTGGCCGCCGTGCTGCTGATCTTGCTGGCACTGATTCCATTTGCCAACAAGCTGTATGCGTGGCTGGCCAAGCCCTTGATCGACCATCTTCCGGTCGGTGGAGCGATGATCGCGACCGATATCGCATCGCCATTTTTTGCGCCGCTGAAACTGGCTTTTTTTGTCGCCATCTTCCTGGCAATGCCCTTTATCCTTTATCAATTCTGGGCTTTCGTTTCACCGGGCCTCTATCGGCACGAACGGCGACTGGCAATTCCCCTGCTTGCCTCTTCCGTGCTGCTTTTCTATATCGGCTGTGCGTTTGCCTACTTTCTTGTGCTGCCGGCGATCTTCACCTTCATGACCAGCATTGCTCCCGCAGGTGTCGCGGTGATGCCGGATATCGCCCGCTTCCTTGATTTTGTACTTGTGCTTTTCCTCGCCTTCGGATTCTGCTTCGAAGTACCAGTGGCCCTGGTCATCCTTGTTGCAATCGGTGTCGCCACGCCCGAGCAACTGGTCAAGAGCCGCCCGTACACGATTGTCGGTGCTTTCGTCATTGCCGCCATCCTGACCCCGCCGGATGTGGTTTCGCAATTGTTGCTGGCGATTCCGATGTGCCTGCTCTACGAGCTGGGAATCTTCGCATCAAGGTTCCTGGCCAGGCGCGTAACCAACGAAAGCGGCTCTTCTTCGGCCTGAGGTTTGATTCAGGTTTCGACCTTTGACGCCACAAGCAGGAACTAGCCAGCCGTTGAAGGGTCAAGTGCCAGCTTGTCGGGAAGCTTTTTTACAAAACATTACCCAACCCAACCTGTGGCACATTTTCTTCCGGACCCGAATCACGCTACACTTGTAACGCTGGCGAAAAAGGATATCGTCGCAGAAGACTCTTTATCACTATCCCTAAGGGGGAAACATGGCTACGAAGAAGAAAGCAGCACCCGTTGATGATGACGCCCGTGATGCCAGCCTGCGCGTTTCCAAGCGCATGCGCGACAGCCTGAAGGCAACGGCCGCGGTCATGGGCCGTCCGCTGTATGACGTCACCAACGAGGCGATCAACAGCTACCTGTCGACCGTGAAGCTCGGTGACCCGTTGAAGGCAATCCGCAGCAACGCGGCACGCCGCAAGTAAGCGCTACCGCTGTCCGGCTGTGCCGCCCGGATCGATCGGGCGGCTCACCATCCTGAACGCCATCCGCCTGTCGGATGGCGTTTTTGTTTCCGCCTTCCGCGAATGCCAGGCTGCTAAGCGCCTATTCGATCGGCGGCAGCACGTTCATCACTTCACGCAAGGTGGTCACGCCGCGGGCGACCTGGGCGGCCGCCGACACGCGCAAGGGACGCATGCCTTCGGCGAGCGCCGTCGCGCCGACCTTGGCCAATTCCATGTTTGGCAGGATCAGGGCGCGCAGGGGCGCCGTTATGCGCATCATTTCATAAATGCCGGTGCGTCCCTGGAAGCCGGTCTTGCGGCATTCCAGGCATCCCTTGGGGCCGAAGTTCTGCTCCGGTGGCGGCAGTTTCCAGTTTGCGGTCATGGCCAGCCAGCCGCGTTCGTCGAATGGCACTTCAATTTTGCAGTGCGCACACAAGGTGCGGACGAGTCGTTGCGCGACCACGCCGGTCAGGGTCGACTGGATCAGGTAATTTGGAACGCCGAGATCGAGCAGACGCGTCAATGCGCTCGGCGCATCGTTCGTGTGCAGGGTGGAAAGCACCAGATGGCCAGTCAATGAGGCCTGCACGGCCATCTGGGCAGTCTCAAGGTCGCGGATTTCACCGACCATGATGATGTCGGGATCCTGACGCATGAGGGTGCGCACGCCGGCCGCGAAATCGAGATCGATGGCATTGTGCACCTGCATCTGGTTGAACTCGGGACTGACCATTTCGATCGGGTCTTCGACCGTGCAGACATTGATGTCCGGCGTCGCCAATACCTTGAGCGTCGAATACAGGGTGGTGGTCTTGCCCGAACCGGTTGGCCCGGTGACGAGAACAATCCCGTGCGGACGCTCGACCATGCCGCGCCAGATCGCCTCTTCCTCATTGGTGAAACCGAGCTGCCGGAATTCCTTGACCACGATATCCGGATCGAAAATGCGCATGACGATCTTTTCGCCGAACGCAGTCGGCATGCTCGACAAGCGCAACTCGACCTCGCGCCCTCCCGGCGAGCGCGTCTTGATGCGGCCATCCTGCGGGCGACGCTTCTCGGCCACGTCCATGCGCCCGAGGATCTTGATGCGCGAGGTGACCGCGGTCATCACCGCGGTGGGCAGCTCGAACACCTTGTGCATGACGCCATCGATGCGAAAGCGGATCGCACTGGTATCGCGGCGGGGCTCCAGATGGATATCCGAAGCGCGCTGCTCGAATGCGTACTGCAGCAGCCAGTCGACGATGTGCACTACGTGTCGATCATCAACGCCGAGGTCGCCGGCCTTGCCTAGTTCGACGAGCTGCTCGAAGTTGAGCAGGGCCGAACCACCACCGGATTCGATCTTGGCATCCCTGGCACGCTGAATGGAACGCTGCACGCCCCACCACTCGGTCAGAAAGCGGCTGACGTCGATCGGGCTGGCAACCATGCGCTGGATGTCGCGACGCAGGATATGACCGAGGTCGGCCATCCAGCGCGTATCGAACGGTTCCGAGGTGGCGAACACGACCTGCATCTCGCTGACCGCCACGGGCAGGATGCGATAGCGCAAGGCATAGGCGTGACTGACCACCTGGGTTACGGCTGCCACGTCGATCTTCATCGGATCGATCTTCAGATACGGCAATTTGGCGCGGCCGGCGAGCCAGTGGGTCAACACCTCCAGGCTCAGCGGCTTGGCCGGATCACGCGCGTCCGTCAGCTTCAGGTTGGCAACCAGGATGAGCGGATGCAGTTCGAGCTTGCCGCGAGCGGTGCGCACATCGGCGCGAACGCGGCGCATGTCGACCTCGGAAATCACACCATCGGCAATCAGCGCGGCCAGGGTCTCATCGAGATCAATGCGGTGGTGCAAACCGAGCTGCGTCGCTGGCGCAGCCACGCCGACAACGGATCGTTCGATGGCGTCGGGTCGCACGGGTCGTGTGGCCATGCCGCGTCTATCCTCGAATAGCTTGAGCGCCCGTTATACTAGCGCGCTTTGCCGCCGCTTCCGCGATCGAGAACATGTCAGGACTCAGTTTCCAGGACGTCATCCAGACCCTGAACCGCTATTGGGCGGCGCAGGGTTGCGTATTGATCCAGCCGCTCGACACCGAGGTGGGCGCAGGCACCTTCCATCCGGCCACGTTTCTGCGCTCGCTGGGGCCGGAGCCATGGTCGGCAGCCTACGTGCAACCCTCGCGTCGCCCGACCGATGGTCGCTACGGTGACAATCCGAACCGCCTGCAGCACTACTACCAGTACCAGGTCGTACTGAAGCCGAATCCGGACGATATCCTCGACCTTTACATCGGTTCGCTGAAGGCGCTCGGCATCGATCCGCTCGTGCACGACCTGCGCTTTGTCGAGGACAACTGGGAATCACCGACGCTCGGCGCCTGGGGCCTCGGCTGGGAAGTCTGGCTGAACGGCATGGAAGTCACCCAGTTCACCTATTTCCAGCAGGCTGGCGGCCTCGAATGCCGGCCGGTAACCGGCGAGATCACCTACGGGCTGGAACGCCTGACCATGTACCTGCAGAACGTCGACAACGTCTATGACCTGGTCTGGACCGACGGCCCGCGCGGCGTGGTCACCTATGGCGACGTGTTCCACCAGAACGAGGTCGAGCAGAGTACCTACAACTTCGAACACGCCAATGTCGCCAAATTGTTCGACTGGTTCGACACCTGCGAAGCGGAAGCAAGGAAGCTGGTCGAAGCCGGTTTGCCGCTGCCCGCCTATGAGCAAGTGACCAAGGCCAGCCATACCTTCAACCTGCTCGATGCACGTCGCGCGATCAGCGTGACCGAGCGCCAGCGCTACATCCTGCGTGTGCGCACCCTGGCGCGCGCGGTTGCCGAAGCCTATTTCGCCCAGCGCGAGAAGCTCGGTTTCCCGGGTCTGCACAAGCGCAAGGAAGCCGCATGAGCACGAACGACAGATCCGCTTCGCTGCTGATTGAGATCGGCACCGAGGAACTGCCTCCCAAGGCGCTCGACGCACTCGCCGAAGCATTTGCCCGGGGCATCGTTGAAGGGCTCGAAAAAAACGGCATCACATCCGATGCGAAAAATGCGAAGACCTATTGCTCGCCACGTCGCCTTGCCGTGCTGGTCCCAGCGGTTGCCCGCGATCAACCTGATCAGGCCATTGAACGTCGCGGCCCTGCCTTCGCCGCAGGCCTCGATGCGGATGGACAGCCGACCCGCGCCCTGAGCGGATTCGCGGCGAGCTGCGGGGTCGAGGTTTCAGCGCTGGAAAAGCTCGAAACCGAGAAAGGGGCCTGGTTCGTCTATCGTGCGACCCAGCCTGGCGAGCCAACCGCCCGCCTGCTGCCGACGATTCTTGCCGATGCCGTCAAGGCGTTGCCTATCCCGAAGCCAATGCGCTGGGGCGACCACGAGTTCGCGTTTGTGCGGCCAACCCACTGGCTGGTCGTCTTGCATGGAAGCGAGATCATTCCCGCCGAGCTGTTCGGGCTCCAATCGGGTCGACAATCACGCGGACATCGCTTCCACCATGCCGCGCCAGTGCACATCGCCGATGCCGCGTCGTGGCTCGACGCACTGAGAAGCGCAAGGGTGTTCGCCGATCCCGCTGAACGCCGTCGACGCATCGTCGACGAGGTTGCACGTGTCAGCAGCGAAGTCGGCGGCAAGCCGCGACTATCCGCGGATCTGCTCGACGAGCTTGCCAACCTGACCGAATGGCCAGTCGCGATCGCTTGCGCATTCGAGCGCGCGTTTCTCGACGTCCCCGCGGAAGCGTTGGTGATGACGATGGAAACCAACCAGAAGTTCATTCCGGTCTTCGATGCGACTGGCGCGCTCAGCGAGCATTTCATTGGCATCGCCAACATCGAATCGAAGGATCCGGCCGAGGTTCGCAAGGGCTACGAGCGTGTCATCCGCCCGCGCTTCGCCGACGCCAAGTTTTTCTACGACGAAGATCGCAAATACGGCCTTGAATCGTTCCAGGAGTCACTGAAATCGGTGACCTATCAGCAGTCGCTTGGCAGTGTCTGGGACAAATGCATCCGCGTCGCCGAACTGGCTCGCGTGATCGCCAACCGCGTCGGTGCCGATGCCGCTCTGGCTACGCGTGCGGCCGCCCTGTGCAAATGCGATCTGATGTCGCGCATGGTCGGCGAGTTTCCCGAGCTGCAGGGCATCATGGGCCGCTATTACGCGAGCCAAGGCGACAAACCCGAACCGGTCGAAGTTGCCAATGCACTCGACCAGTTCTACCGTCCCCGCAATGCCGCTGACGGGATTGCCGAAGGGCGAACCGGACAGGTTCTGGCGGTCGCCGAACGGATCGACACGCTATGCGCAATCTTTGCGGTCGGCATGAAACCAGGCGGAAACAAGGATCCATTTGCCCTGCGCCGCGCCGCGCTCGGGCTTGCACGCACGCTGATTGAAGGCGGCCTCGACCTGGATCTCAAGGCTCAACTCGCCGAAGCCTTGGCCAGTCTCCCGGAAGCCGCCCTCATTGCCGGACTTGGAAAGGGCAAGGATGGCAAGCCGCCGGTGTTCGATCCGGGCAGTCGACGCGACGAGCTGGCCGCCGAGATCTTCGATTTCATCATTGACCGCCTGCGCAGCTATTACGCCGACCAGGCGATCGGCAGCGAAGCCTTTGAAGCGGTGCGAGCGTTGATGCCTTCCTCGCTGGTCGATTTCGATCGTCGCCTGCGCGCGGTGGTGGAATTCACCCGGCTCCCGCAAGCGCAGGCATTGGCCGCGGCGAACAAGCGCATTGGCAACATCCTGCGCCAGGCCGGCGCGCGTGTGACGGGTGAAATCGAAAACAGCCTGCTCGAATCGGATGCCGAACGCGAGCTTGTCGCTGCGCTTGCGCAAGCCGAGTCTGATAGCGCTCCTTTGATAGCTTGTTCGGACTACGTCGGCCTCCTGCAAAGAATCGCAAGCTTGCGCGATCCGGTCGATCGCTACTTCGACAATGTGATGGTCATGGCCGAAGACGAGGCGGTAAGGCGCAATCGTCTGATCGTTCTCGATCGCCTGCGCGGACTTTTCCTCCGTGTGGCGGACATTTCCTTGCTTCCGTCAGCAACCGGCCCGGCCTGAATGCCGCATTGCGCAACCAACGGGGATGATCGCGTAGACTTCTGACCCGATCGCAACGGCTGGCGGCAACCCGCCTTGGCAGCATGACCCGAAGCAGCAACGACGCCAGTACGACCCAACGCCGCACGATGCATCCGCATCGGCGAGTCGGTGCCGGCGAGGTGCCGGCCTGCCTGGTCGTGCTGCAGGGCCAGCGGCTTGGCCAGCGCATCGATCTCGGCGATCAGCCGCTGATCATCGGTCGCGCACCCGAAGCGGAGTTCCAGATCATCGAACGCAGCGTGTCGCGCGAACACTGCAGGATCACGCGCGAGCCGGCCGGCTATCGGATCAAGGATCTCGACTCGACCAACAAGACTTTCCTCAACGACCAGCCGATCATCGAGGCAGAACTCAAGGACGGCGACCACATATCGGTTGGCAGCTGCGTCCTCAAGTTCATGGATCGATCTTCGGTCGAGGCGCGTTACCACGAAGAGCTTTATCAGCTTGCGACCGCCGATCCGCTGACCGACCTGTACAACCGCCGCCAGTTCCTCGAACTGATCGATCGTGAAATCGCGCGTGCGGCAAACTACAACCGGCCATTGACCCTGCTCATCATCGACCTGGATCATTTCAAGTTGATCAATGATCAGTTCGGCCATCCCAACGGCGACCTGGTGCTGAAGAATTTCGCTCTCGCCCTGCGCGATCATTCACGCGAGGATTTCATCATCGCGCGGATCGGTGGCGAGGAATTCGCCATTGTCCTGCCCGAGCATGGACTCAGCGAGGCAATACGATTCGCCGACAGCCTGCGTCGCGCCATGGCCGAGCTCGAGTTTCAGCTCAATGACGAGAAGAAGAAGATCACGGTCAGTATCGGCGCGGCCACGTGGTTGCCAAGCATGGCGTCGACGAGCGACTTCATGCGGGCCGCCGACGAGCAGTTGTATCGGGCCAAGCAGGCCGGTCGCAATCGGGTCTGCTCGACAGCATCGGAATAGTGACGCCGGCGATGGTTCGACGGATCGCGCCGGCCGAACTCCGCGACACGCAAGTCCTTGCATTCAGGCGGGCATGCCGGCGGCTGATTCACGATACGCATTCAGACGGCTGAACCCAGGCCGCAACGACGGACGGCGATTGATTCCCCAGCCGTGGCGCATTATTGTGCTCCGCCCGCGGGAATCCATCGAGGATCTCGTCGTCTTGAAACCCCATCCGCGCCCATAGCCCGTTCATGAATTGAGCGCTATGCTCGCCGAGTAAACTACGATTCATTTCGTTTATCGTTTGTCGAGGATCCTGCCATGATGAAATTTGTCGCCACTGCATTGACCGCGCTGGCTGTTCTCGGAGGTTGCAACTCCTCCAATCAAAACACCGCCACGTCCACAGTCAGCGACAATGGCGCGGCCGCGGGTACGCATCCGCAGGCAGCGGCGCCGATTCCGAACCAGATCAGCGGCAGCATCAGCTTGCGCGAACCCGCCGCGATCACTCCCGGATCGAAACTGAGCATCAAGCTGGTCGATGTGGCCCAACAGGATCTGACACTCGCGGAAACATCCGAGGACGTCACCAGCCAGCCCCCCTACCCGTTCACGTTACCCGTGAATCCCTCGTTGATCGACCACGCGCGCGTGTATGTCGTCAACGTCACCCTGGTTGATGGCGAACGTCACTATGTGCAGGCGCTGCAATCCCCGGTTTTGACTGGCGGTGCGGGGTCGACAATCAATGTTGTCCTGAATGGCGAGGCGACCCCTGGCGAGGAATTGAAGGAAGCTTTCAACAAGCTGAAGGCCCATATCGGCGGCATGAAGCGAATCCAGGATGCGTTCCTTGATGGCGATCTTTCGGTGGCATGGGACGGCTTCGTCGAAGCCGGCAACAAGCTCCGTTTCATGCGCGTCAATTCCGAGCTGGGCGATGGCGACACGGCCGTTCGCTCCAACGTCGAATATGCCTTCCTCGATGGCAAGCCGATGGCGATGCTCAAGAAGGGCTCGGTCACGACCCGGGTCGGCTGGGACGAAAAAGGTCAGGTCATCCTCAATGAGAAGAGCGGCGATGGCACGGTCAGTGACGAGGAAGCCAAGGCGTTCTATGACGCCGCAGCCAAGGCGTTTGCCATGGGCGAAAAGAAGTTGCCGAAGAAGAAATAACCAGTCGATTCGAGACCTGCAGTCGAAAGGCCGGCGTTGCCGGCCTTTCTTGTTTTGGGGGCCGCAAATGCCCGTTCCAGTCAGCGCCGCGCCTTGGCGAAGGCATCGGCAAACGCATTGCTTGCCGCGGGCTGGCTGACCTGCGCTGGCCGCGCTTCGCGCGCTTGCCTGCCGGCTTGGGCGGGATTCGATCCCGCATTGCGGCTCTCGCCCGGCTCGTCTTCGAGGCGCATGCTCAGTCCGATGCGCTTGCGCGCAATGTCGACCTCGATGACCTTGACCTTGACGATGTCGCCGGCCTTGACCACGTCGCGTGGATCCTTGACGAACTTGTTCGACAACGCGGAAACGTGCACGAGGCCATCCTGGTGCACGCCAAGATCGACAAAGGCTCCGAATGCCGCCACGTTGCTGATCACGCCTTCGAGGATCATGCCGGGCTTGAGGTCACGAATGTCCTCGACGCCTTCGGCAAAGGTCGCGGCCTTGAATTCGGGACGCGGATCGCGGCCGGGTTTTTCGAGCTCGCGGAGGATGTCGCGGACGGTCGGCACGCCGAAGCTCGCATCGGTGAATTTCTGCGGATCCAGCGATCGCAGAAACGTGCTGTCGCCGATCAACGATTTCACCTCGCGTCCGCATTGCTCGATGATCCGCTGCACGACCGGGTAGGCTTCGGGATGCACGGCTGAGGCATCGAGCGGATCATCTCCGGCGGCAATGCGCAGGAATCCGGCACATTGCTCGAAAGCCTTGTCGCCGAGACGCGGAACCTTGAGCAATGCCTTGCGCGTGCGATAAGCACCATTCTCGTCGCGATGGCGGACGATGTTTTCGGCCACCGCCGCGCTCAATCCGGCGACCCGGGCCAGCAACGGCGCCGAGGCGGTATTCACATCGACGCCGACCGCATTGACGCAATCTTCCACGCGCGCCACCAGCGCGTGCGCAAGCTTGACCTGATTGACATCATGCTGGTACTGGCCAACACCGATCGATTTCGGATCGATCTTGACCAGTTCGGCCAGAGGATCCTGCAGGCGGCGCGCGATCGATACTGCGCCGCGCAAGGAGACATCGAGATCAGGAAATTCCTTGGCCGCGATTTCCGACGCCGAATACACCGAAGCGCCCGCTTCGCTGACCACGATCTTCGCCAGCATGAGATCGGCATGCTTGCGCATCAGTTCGGCGGCGAGGCGATCGGTCTCGCGTGAAGCCGTGCCGTTGCCGATCGCGATCAGGTTCACGCCGTACTTGCGGCTCAAAGTCGCGAGTTCGGCGATCGACTGATCCCAGAGCTTCCTGGGTTCATGCGGATAGATCACCGAGGTCGCCAACAACTTCCCGGTGCCATCGACAATCGCGAGCTTGACCCCGGTGCGGATGCCTGGATCGAGTCCCATGACGGTTTTCGGACCCGCGGGCGCGGCCATCATCAGATCTTTCAAATTGTCGCCGAACACACGGATTGCCTCGGCTTCGGCGGCTTCGCGGGCACGTCCAAACAGATCGAGCCCGAGGTGCAGATGCAGCTTGACACGCCAGGTCTGACGCATCGTGTCGAGCAACCAGCGATCGCCTGGACGGCCGCGATCGACGATGTCGAAATGACGGGCGACGCGGCCTTCGGCTTCGGCATGTCCAGCCGCCGCCATTTCATCGAGCGCAATTGCCGGATCCGCTTCGCTCGAAGAGGTTTTGATCGCGGTGGTCGGACGTGGCGCAAGTTCGAGATCGAGCACGCCTTCATTGCGCGCCCGGAACAAGGCGAGCAGGCGGTGCGAGGGAATCGTGCCGATCGCCTCACAATGCTGAAAGTAATCGCGGTATTTGGCACCAGCCTCCTCCTTGCCGACGACCACTCTGGCGCGAACGACAGCCTTGGCGGTCAACCAGTCGCGCAATGCGCCGACCAGGGCCGGATCTTCCGAGAACGATTCGAGCAGGATGGCCCGGGCACCATCTAGCGCCGCCTTGATGTCGGCAACGCCCTTTTCGGCATCGACATACGCCATCGCCCGATCTTCAGGCGTTTGCGTCGGATCCTCGCGCAGTGCAAGCGCCAGCGGTTCAAGCCCCGCCTCGCGTGCAATCTGCGCCTTGGTCCGGCGCTTCGGCTTGTACGGCAGATAGAGGTCTTCCAGGCGCGCCTTGTTGTCGGCCGCGAGGATGTCCGCCCGCAGACTGTCGCTCAACTTGCCCTGCTCCTCGACGCTGGCCAGGATCGCCGCGCGACGATCCTCGAGTTCGCGCAGATAGCCAAGACGCTCCTCGAGCAGACGCAACTGGGTGTCATCGAGGCCACCCGTCACTTCCTTTCGATAGCGCGCGATGAAGGGTACGGTCGCACCGCCATCGATCAGCTCGATCGCCGCACGTACCTGCTCGGGGCGTGCGGCAACTTCTTCGGCAATTCTCTTCTCTATGCTCGACATTCTTTCTCGGTGTTCCTGATGGCATGGACGGAAGCACGACGAGCCGCCGACGCGGCTCGTTGCAATGGGGCAAGGATGTCAGGCGACGCGCGCTTGCCGCTTGAGATGCACGAGCAATAGCGAGATCGCCGCAGGGGTCACGCCGCTGATGCGCTGAGCCTGGCCGATCGTCACCGGCATCGCGGTCTTGAGCTTGATCAGAACCTCCGCGGACAGGCCGCGCACGCGATCATAATCGAAGCCTTCCGGAATCCCGGTGTCCTCGTGTCGGCGACTGCGTTCAATCTCGTCACGCTGGCGATCGAGATAGCCTGCGTATTTGATGGAAATCTCGACCTGTTCGGCCACCAGGGCATCGCTGACCGCCGGGCCAATGCCTGTGATCGAAGTCAGCCTGGCGTAGTCGAGCTCGGGTCGACGCAACAAGTCGAGCACGCTTGCGTCGCGCGTGACCGCCACGCCAAGCCCGCTTTCAATCGCGGATCCGAGCGCGTTGGCCGGGGTCACCCACAGTGCGCGCAGGCGTGATTTTTCGCACTCTACCGCCTCGTGTTTGCGCAGCACTCGCTCATGGCGCGCAGCAGAAACACATCCCAGCGCATGCCCGATCCCGCTCAGGCGATGGTCGGCATTGTCTTCACGCAGATGCAGCCGGTATTCGGCACGCGAGGTGAACATGCGGTACGGCTCGATCGTGCCGTTGGTGGTCAGATCATCGATCAGTACGCCGATATAGGCCTCGTCGCGTCGCGGCGTCCACGCGGCCAGCCCGCGTGCAGCGCGCGACGCGTTCAAGCCGGCGATCAATCCTTGCGCGGCTGCCTCCTCGTACCCGGTCGTGCCATTGATCTGGCCGGCGAAATAGAGACCTTCGATGGCCTTGGTTTCGAGTGAAGGCTTGAGTCCGCGCGGATCGAAATAGTCGTACTCGATCGCGTAACCCGGTCGGGTGATATGCGCATTTTCGAATCCGCGTATCGATCGCACGAGCTCGAGCTGCACGTCGAACGGCAGCGATGTCGAAATGCCGTTCGGATAGATTTCGTAAGTATCCAGCCCCTCCGGTTCAATGAAGATCTGATGCGAAGACTTGTCGGCGAAACGCACGACCTTGTCCTCGATCGACGGGCAATAGCGCGGACCGATGCCTTCGATCTGGCCGCTGTAAAGGGGCGAACGATCGAGCCCGCCGCGGATGACCTCGTGCGTGCGTTCGCTGGTATGCGTGATCCAGCAACTCACCTGGGCGGGATGCTCATCACGCGATCCCATGTAGGAGAACACCGGCGCCGGATTGTCCCCGGGCTGCTCTTCGAGTCCCGAGTAGTCGATCGTGCGGCCATCGATGCGCGGAGGCGTCCCGGTTTTCAGGCGATCGACCGCGATCGGCAGCTCGCGCATGCGTTCGGCCAGGCGTTGCGCCGGTGCATCGCCGGCACGCCCCCCGGCATGGTTGCTCATGCCGATATGGATCTTGCCGGCAAGAAAGGTGCCTGCGGTCAGCACGATCGCGGGCGCCTGGAAGCGCAGGCCCGTTTGCGTCACTACAGCAGTCACCCGTCCGCCCACGATCAGCAGATCGTCGACAGCCTGCTGGAACAAGAACAAGTTCGGCTGCGATTCCACGATCGAACGGATCGCTGCCTTGTACAGCACGCGATCGGCCTGGCAGCGCGTTGCCCGCACGGCCGGCCCCTTGGAGGCGTTCAAGGTTCGCCACTGGATGCCGGCGCGGTCGGCCGCATGCGCCATGGCCCCACCGAGTGCATCAATTTCGCGTACCAGGTGCCCCTTGCCGATGCCACCAATGGCCGGATTGCAGCTCATCTGGCCAACCGTCTCGATACTGTGGGTAAGCAGCAAGGTGCGTGCGCCACTGCGCGCAGCCGCGAGCGCCGCCTCGGTACCGGCGTGGCCGCCACCGACGACGATGACATCGAAATGCTCGAATGGAGTCGACGACATGGATACCAGGGATTCGATTCAGAAGCGGGATTTTAGCCCGCATTTCCCTTGCTGGCGCATGCCTCTACCCAACAACTCGATCAAACGCGGCTCGCAGGACTCGAGGATCGGCGAGGCTTGGCACGGAATCTGCTGTACCTGTTACGCACTCCCACCGGTACTAGGCGTATGCGAGCACGCCGAAGGTCGGAATTCAGGGGCTGGCCCCGTGCCGGTGGGAGGTTGCACCTGCGCAAGCAGGCATTGTTCCAGTGAACGCAGGATCCGGCATCGAAAAGGCTGGCACCCGGCGGTCATAGGAACAGGGGGGATCCAAGAGGACCATATGCCGGGTGCCAGTTTGACTGGTCACAGGCCCGATCCAACGATGCCACGCCTGCAAAGGCGTGGCATTCGTTTTTACGGGCGATATAGAACCTTATCGGTAACAGCGATTGACAGACTGTGACCTAAATCGCGGAAATCCGGCAGGCCACGTTTACCCCAACCAATGCCGGTCATTTTACGACATGAAACGTCAACTCGATCACATTGAAATACGAAATTCAGGCAAATTTCAGGATTTGACTGACCTGGCACGGCTCTTGCTCCCTTCTAAACATCCACCCCATGCCCTAAGGAGTTCACCGCCATGCTCACCACCGCCTCCATGAGTCTGAACCCGCTGTTCCTCCGCCACGATCTGATGATCGAGCTCGGCCGCCTCGAAATGGCCATGCAGGACATGCGCGGTACCGATACGATTGAACAAACCCCCGTCCAATTCCAGCAGCTGGAAAGCCGCCGCGCGCGCATCAATGAAGCGCTGAGCCGCCTGCCAGCCTGAAGCACCATCACCTGGCGGCATGCCGGGAGGGTCAAAAAAACCGCGCAGTGCGCGGTTTTTTTTGTCTGGCAGCCTGTCGGATTTTGTCGGTTGAGGCGGGAATTCGGCTGGGCGAGGCCAGATTTTCGACGCCTTGCACGCCGATGGGGCTATCCATCAAAAATCGGCGGCAGATGGCCGTTCAAACGGCTTCGCAGCCCGCCGAGTTAAGCCCAACGGGCTGCTGGATCATTGCCGCTGCGGGATCGGTGCTGAACGCGCTGCTGCTGGCGGGCTGGCAGACCGACTCGGTGCAGGCTGTGAACGCATCATCGGTGCCTGACGGAGAGGTGCAACCGACCGTGCGGCCGCCGGTTGACGAGCCGAAGAGGATCGAATCGACCGCGCGTCATTCTGGCGCACGCTGGCGGGATAACGCATGGATTCGGACGAGTCATGAGACCACTTTGCCGAATTCGGGGCTTGCACGGTGTCGCGACGGATCAGGGCACTGCGCGCAGCACGATCCCGCTCAACGCGCCCGTCACGATAAATGCCGGGATTGTCATGCCACGGTGAAGGAATCCATTGGGGAGCCGGAATCCAAAAATCCGATCCATAGCCATAGCGGCCACACCAGAATGGATAGCAATAATTCGATCCGTAGCCGAAACCGGCGCCGTATCCGACGTATCCATAGGGATAGCGGGATGAGTCGATGACCACATCGGCCGCGCCCGCGCCATAGTAGTAATCACCGCTGTTTTCATTGCTGTAATAATTGCTGCGGGTCGTCGCGCAACCCGCCACCAGCAATACTGAAAGCAAGGCCAATGCGTGTCGTTTCATGATTCCTCCAGATGCCTGAGCGCATGCATGTGTTGACAACATGCGCCCGCAAAGGCGCGGATTCAAGTTTTCATGGCGGCGGCGCAGCTTCGTCGCCTGAACGACCGAGGCTGCGAGCAAGAATGTCGGCAAGGTCGGCCGAGATCGGCGAGACCTCATGCATGCGCTGCATTTCCATGCGCATCTGCTCGCGCAACCCTGGCGGGTAGCGACGCCAGGCGGAGAAGGCAGCACACAATCTCGCCGCCACCTGGGGCGTGATGCGGTCGAGTTGGAGGATTGCATCCGCAACAAAACGGTAACCGGCACCATCCTCGCGATGGAAGCCGGTCGGATTGCGCAATGCGAAACCAAGCAGCAGGGCATAGACCTTGTTCGGATTGTCCCAGCGAAACAATGCATGCCTGGTCAGGGCTCGGATCCTTTCAAGGACATCCACATCGGCAATGGTCGCCTGCAGCGAGAACCAGCGATCCATGACCGTGGGCGCACGCGAATACTGCGCGGCGAAGTGTTCGAGAACCTGCTCGGCGTCGACATCACCGCCGTGCACCAGGCAGGTCAGTGCAGCCAACGTGTCGCTGAGGCAGGTGGCATCGCGATAGTGCCGGTGCGCAAGCGCGTGATGCCGCCTGTCGGCGTGACACAGCATGGCAAGGCAGGCATTGCGCAAACGTCGCTGCGCCTGTGCGCTTGGGGCCGTTCCGGCCGCCGATGCCGGAGCAAGCTGTTCGTATCGGGCCAACAACTCCGGCTCAAGGGCACGTGCCATGGCCTGCTCGAGGCGTTGGCGTGCGCGGTGGATCGCGGCTGGATCGATTACATCAAGCGACTCGCCGAGGGTGGCTTCGTCCGGCACGGTCAGCATCTCGGCCAGCGTCGCCGGATCCAGATCCTGATCGCTGAATGCCAGGCGCAAACCCGCCATCCACGCATCGAGCGCACCTTCCCCCGCCACGTCGCCGCGCAGTGCCGCCACGAACAGGTGGCGGTTGACACTTTCGGCGGCTTGCCAGCGGTTGAAACCGTCGTCCTCGTGCGTGGCGAGCATCACCCAAGCACGCCAATCGGCAGGCTGTGCGATGCGCACAGGCGCCGAATAGCCGCGTAACAACGACGGGACAGGAATGCTATCGAGATTGTGGAATGTCAGATGCATGCAGGCATGATCGAGCAAAACAACCGTTTCGCTTAGGCCTGCTTGGGCGCCTTCAAGATCCATTGCCAGCCGATTCCCAGCCGCATCGAAAAGCGCCAGGGCGAGCGGAATCGGCACGGTTTGCCTGGCCGCCGATCCGGCTGCCATTGTCGGTGCGGCGCCCTGGGATACCTTGAGTTCAAAGCTGCGTGCCGCCGCATCGTATGTGCCATCGACCTCGACCAGCGGCGTTCCGGCCTGCGTGTACCAGACAAGCCAGCCACCCAGATCGCGATCGTTCGCATCGCCCAGCGCAGCAAGGAAATCCTCGACGGTCACGGCGGCACAGTCGTGGCGCTCGAAGTACAGATCCATGCCGCGACGGAAGCCGTCTGTTCCAAGCAGGGTCGCCAGCATGCGCACGATTTCGGCGCCCTTCTCATACACCGTCGCGGTATAGAAGTTGTTGATCTCGCGGTATTCAGAGGGCCGCACCGGATGCGCCAGCGGCCCCGAATCTTCGCTGAACTGGTTACGCCAGAGGACACGCACATCCTCAATGCGGCGCAACGCGCGCGAGACGTGGTCGGCCACGAATTCCTGCTCGCGATAGACAGTCAGACCTTCCTTCAAGCACAACTGGAACCAGTCGCGACAGGTCACCCGGTTGCCTGTCCAGTTGTGGAAATACTCGTGGGCAACCACGGCGAGCACATGCCGATAGTCGTCGTCGGTCGCATGCAATGGATCGGCCAGCAGGTATTTCGAGTTGAAGATGTTGAGGCCGGTGTTCTCCATTGCGCCCATCGTGAAATCATCGGTGGCGACCACATGGAAGACATCGAGCCGGTAGTTGCGACCGAAACGTTGCTCGTCCCAGACCATCGCCGCCTTGAGGCAATCCAGGGCATAGCGGCAGCGCTCGATCACGGGCGCGGGCGCCCAGATCTTCAAGCGCACCGAACGGCCCTCGGCAGTCACATGGCTATCCTCGATGACCGCGAGCTGGCCGGCGACAATCGCGAACAGATAGCTCGGTTTCGGCTGCGGATCGACAAATCGCGCCCAGTGGCGAGCGCCGTCCAGCTCACCGTCACCGTCCGGATTCCCGCCGGCGAGCAGGATCGGAAAGCGCGAACGATCCGCGCGCAAGGTCACCGTGTAGCAAGCCAGCACATCGGGGCGGTCGATTGACCAGGTGATATGGCGGAAGCCTTCGGCCTCGCACTGGCTGAGCAGAAAGCCGCATTCGCCACTGCCGCTCAGGTACAGGCCCTGCATCGCGCTGTTGCCAGCCGGCCGGATGCGCGAGCGGGTTTCGATGACGGCCTCGCCGCGCACGCCCTCGATGGTCAGCAGCGCTCCAGCGATCCGAAACTGGTCGCTCGCCAATTCACGGCCATCGACACGGATTTCCAGCAGCTCGATATTCTCGCCGTCAAGCCGAAGATCAACTTCCTGCTGCGCCGGATCCTGGATCACGAGCAGTCGCGCGCTGACCAGGGTTTCTTCGACATCGAGGTCGAAATCGATATCGACCGTCTGCATGCGCCAAGCGGGCGGCCGATAATCTTCGAGGCGAACGATGGGTTTGTGCATGGATGGACGACGGGCCGCAGTTCGAGTTCGGGGTTTGCCATCAGAGCACGCCCATCCGGGACTGGAAAGGACTACACCCCATGGAGCCCTGCACTGTATCGTTCACAATTTCGTCAGACGCTGTTTGCCCATGACTACCCACACCCTGACCGATTCTGTCGATTTTGCCGACATCAAGTCTGCGGCTGCCCGCATCGCGCCGCATGCGCAGGTGACGCCGGTGATGCGGTCACGATCGATCAATGCCCTGGTCGGGGCCGAACTGCTGTTCAAATGCGAAAACCTGCAGCGCGTCGGTGCGTTCAAGTTCCGCGGCGCCTGCAATGCGGTTTGGTCCCTGTCTGATGCGCAGTCCAAGAAGGGGGTGGTCACGCATTCTTCGGGCAACCACGGCGCCGCACTTGCGCTGGCCGCGCGCACACGTGGCATTCCGGCCCATGTGATCGTGCCCGAGGGCGCGGTGCGCTCGAAAGTCGAGGCGATTGAAACCTACGGCGCCACCCTGCACCGTTGCGCCGCGAGCACCACCGCGCGCGAGGAAGCGTGCGAACGTGTGCGCCAGCAAACCGGTGCGACCCTCGTGCACCCCTATGCCGATCCGCGCGTGATCGCCGGCCAAGGCACTGCCGCGATGGAATTGTTTGCCCAGACCGATCCGCTTGATGTCCTGGTCGCACCGGTTGGTGGTGGCGGCTTGATCAGCGGCTGCGCGATTGCGACAGCTGCGCTGGCGCCGGGGTGCAAGGTGATCGCGGCCGAGCCGAGCGGCGCCGCCGACACGTTCGAGTCGATGCAAAAAGGCGAACGCGTCGGTGCCTTCGTGCCCGATACGATCTGCGACGGTCTGCGTACGTTGGTCGGCGAGGTCAACTTCCGGATTCTTCGCCAGCATGGCGTCGAGGTGCTGACGGTCGATGATGACGAGACGATCGCGGCGATGCGCCTGATCTGGCTGCGCATGAAGATCATCGTGGAACCCTCCTCGGCGATCGTCCTGGCAGCCGTGATCAGGCATCGCCAGCGCTTTGCCGGCATGCGTATCGGCCTGATCCTGAGCGGCGGCAATGTCGATCTGGATGCATTGCCGTGGCTGGCGCAGCGGCCATCAATCGCTCGCCCGGCCTGAGCATGGCTGGCACGACCTCAAGCTCGATCAAGTCTGCCGAACGGGTCAAGGCCGATCCGCCTGACGACGGCATGACGCGCTGCACCTGGGCGACAGGCAAGTCGGTCGATCTGGCCTATCGCCGCTATCACGACGTGGAATGGGGAATGCCGGTGCATGACGATCGGCGCCTGTTCGAATTCATCGTGCTCGAAGGTGCCCAGGCCGGTCTGAGTTGGCGCACCGTGCTTGCCAAACGCGCGGCTTATCGGCGCGCATTCCACGATTTCGACATTGCCAGGGTCGCCGCAATGTCGGACGCCTGCCTCGAGAAGCTGCTGCTTGACCCCGCCCTGATCCGCAACCGGTTGAAGATTTTTTCAGCGCGCAACAATGCCCGCGCCGCGCTCCGGGTCATCGACGAATTCGGCAGCCTGGATGCCTGGCTGTGGTCGTACGTCGATGGCAAGCCGCTGCTCAATCATTGGTCGTCGCATCGGGAAGTCCCGGCAACCAGCGGCATATCGGATGCCCTGAGCAAGGCGCTGCACAAGCGCGGATTCCGCTTTGTCGGCTCGACGATCATGTATGCCTTCATGCAGGCTACAGGCATGATCAACGATCACCTGACCACGTGTTTTTGCCATCCACGCAACCAGAAGGAAGATCCACACGCATGATCGTCACTGATCCGCAGGCATTCCTCGATGCCGTCAAGTCGCTTGCGTTGAAACCCGATCTGCCGGCCGTTGCCGGCGCAGCATTCCTGGTCAGTCCGAACGATTTCAGCCTGGCCACCGAGTCGGCCAGCGACAACCACTACATGGATCTTGCCTGCAAGCCTGATCCTTTGCGCGCCCTGGCCGAACACGCGGAATTGGCGAGGCGTCTCGGTGAGGATGCCCCGGTGATCACCTTCCCGGGCGATCCCGAGGCCATGGACGGCGTATTCCCGAACAACGTCTTCGCGACAGTTGCGGGTCGCCTGATCATCGGCCACATGCGCCATCCGGTGCGCCAGCGCGAAGCGGCGCGCCGGGACATCCGTCACTGGATCGGGTTCATGCAGGGCCGAGAAATCATCGACCTTTCAACGCGGAACCTGGTCGCCGAGCTGACCGGCGCCCTGGTCATCGATCGCGCCCGCGGGATCGGCTACTGCGGCCTGTCGGAGCGCTGCGACATGGCCGGTGCACGCGCGATGCACGAGGCGTTTGGCCTGCGCTTGAGCTTCTGCTTCGAGCTCGCTGCCAGCGAATATCACACCAATGTCGTGCTGGCCATTCTGGCGGGTCGCGCGGCGATCATCGCCGAATCGGGATTCCGTGACCGCGCCGCCGCGAATGCGATCGCGGCAATCTATGCCGGGCACTCGGTGTCGATCAGCGACAGCCAGAAGCAGGCGTTTGCTGCGAATGCCATCAGTCTCTCGACAGCGCGCGTGTGGATGAGCACGCGCGCCGCCAACAGCCTTTCCCCGGCCCAGATCGGTTCGCTGGAAAGCGCCGGATTCTCGGTCGGAAATGTCGAACTCGCTGAAATCGAGAAAGCCGGCGGCAGTCTTCGTTGCTGCGTCGCCGAAGTGTTTTGAGTGGATCCGGCCCACTCCTTTTGCAAGCTGCCGACAATCCTGTTCATCAAGTTCAGCGGGAATTCAATGCCCGCCATCAAGACTGCACCCATCGCGCTGACCCAGTGGCTGCCAAAGAGACCTTGACTGTCAAAATGATTGCAAATCCAGGACGAATACGATTGTCCGCGCTGGCGACGGCGTTTGCGGTCATGTTGATCTCCTCCGCTGCGACGGCGCGGGAAATAACCGTGCAGGAGGCCATCGACCAGGTTCAGCGCGAGACCAGTGCCAAGGTTCTGAGTGTGCAGACCTTGCGCCTCAACAGCCGCAAGATCTATCGGATCAAGATTCTGACATCGGGCGGCCAGGTGCGCGTTCTGGAAATCAAGGCAGATCAATAACAGGAGATTGCAATGCGTGTACTACTGGTGGAAGACGAAGCTCCGCTGCGCGAGACACTGGCGGCCCGGCTCAAGCGCGACGGATTTGCTGTCGATGCGGCAGGCGATGGCGAGGAAGGCCTGTTCCTGGGGCGCGAAGTTCCGTTTGATGTCGCCATCATCGACCTCGGCCTGCCGAAGCTGTCGGGCATGGATCTGGTCAAGCAGTTGCGCGAGGATGGCCAGAGCTATCCGATCCTGATCCTGACCGCGCGCTCGTCCTGGCAGGACAAGGTACAGGGCTTGAAGTACGGCGCCGATGACTACCTGGTCAAACCATTCCATGTCGAGGAACTGCTGGCCCGGATCAACGCACTCGTGCGTCGTGCCAGCGGCTGGTCGCGCCCGTTGCTCGAATGCGGTCCGATAGCACTCGACACCACGGCACAGACTGTCAGCGCCAATGGCAGTCCGGTCGATCTGACCAGCTACGAATACAAAGTGCTCGAATACCTGATGATGCACGCCGGCGAGCTGGTCTCGAAGGCGGATCTCACCGAGCACATCTACCAGCAGGATTTCGATCGTGACTCGAACGTGCTGGAAGTGTTCATCGGCCGCCTGCGCCGCAAGCTCGATCCGGACAATGCGATCAAACCGATCGAGACGGTTCGCGGCCGCGGCTATCGTTTTGCACTGGAACGCACCGACAATGGCGCCGACGAGGTTGAAGCCGCACCCGCCGTTTGATCGCGGCCGGTTCGATGGCCCGCCCGCTTTCCCTGCAGACCCGATCGCTGGCCGCGGCGGGCATCGCCCTCGCGGCCTTTCTCGGCCTGGCATTTTTCGCGCTCGACCGGGCGTTCTTTGATGCCGCCTTGAGCTCGCAGCGCGATCGCCTGCAGGGTTACCTGCATGCCTATCTCGCCGGTGCGGATACCAACCGTGCCGGCAATCTGATTCCGCCTGAAGTCGGCCCGGATCCACGCTTCGATCGTCCCGACTCGGGTCTGTACGCCGTCATCGTCGGCGACAACGTGCGCAACGCGAAGGATCGCCAGTGGCGCTCACCGTCCGCGATCGGCCTGAATCTGCCTTTCAACGTCGAACTCGAACAAGGCGCGAGTGAGTTCGTCGGTCCGGTGCATACCGAGCATGGCAACCTGTTCGTGCTTTCCCAGGGCATCGCCTGGAGCGTGGCCAATCGCCCGGAACTGAAGCTGACTGTCACCGTCGCCGAAGACGCCTCCGCCCTGCAGTCGCAGGTTCGCGCTTTCCGGCGCACCCTGCTTGCCTGGCTCGGTGGTCTCGGTGTGCTCTTGATCCTGCTATTGCTCGCGGTGTTGCGCTGGAGCATGGCACCGTTGCGCAAGGTGGCGGCCGATCTCAGCCAGGTCGAACGCGGCGCCGCCGAGCATCTCGGAGATCGCTATCCGACCGAGCTCTCCGGCCTCGCCGCCAATCTCAACAATTTCATCGATTCGGAACGCGATCGGCTCAAGCGCTACCGCAACACGCTGGCCGATCTCGCCCACAGCCTGAAGACCCCATTGGCGGTGATGCGCACCCAGCTCGAATCCGAAACCGACGAAAAGCAATTGCGCTGGACCGTGCTCGAACAGGTCGGCCGCATGGACGAAATCGTTGCCTACCAGCTCTCGCGTGCGGCCACTTCGGGCCGGCAAACGTTTGCCGCACCGCTGCCGCTGGAGCCGTTCGCCGAGGAAATCGTGCGCAGCCTGGAAAAGGTCTACGCCGCCAGGCACGTCCTCTGCGAATTCGAGATTGATCCGGATGCCCGCTTCCGCGGCGATCAGGGCGATCTCATGGAACTGCTCGGCAACATGCTCGAGAATGCATTCAAGTGGGCGCGGCACACCGTCCTGTTTTCGGCACATCCGGTCAATCCCGCCGACAACCGTTTCGGTGGCGTGGATCTGAGCATCGAGGACGATGGTCCTGGAATCCCCGCGGATCAGGTCGATCACCTGCTGCAGCGCGGCGTGCGTGGCGACGAACGCGTGCAGGGCCACGGCATCGGCTTGTCGATCGTGCAGGATATCGTCAAGGCATACAGCGGCAGCCTCAAGGTGTCGCGTTCGGAAACGCTGGGCGGCGCGCGTTTCGATGTGCGCCTGCTCGGAAGCTGAGCTCGGCCCGACCCGCACTCAACTGGAGGCGAGCGCCTCGACTTCGGCTTTCAAGCGCGCGGTGATCTGCTCGCGGCTGTAATTGCGGAGCACATAATCGCGCGCCATTTCGCCCTGCTTGAGGCGCTTCTTGGCGGCAAGGGCACTCATGCTGGCGATCGCCTCGACGAACTCGCGCTGGCCGCGATAGACCAGTCCGCTGCCACTTGCGTTGACATGGTCGACGAGCACCTCGCACTGCCCATTGACGATCACGGGCGTGCCTTGCGCCATTGCTTCGAGCAGGACGATGCTGAGACTCTCATACGGCGAAGGCTGGACAAAGGCGACGGCGCCAGCCATCAACTCGAACTTGCGCTGCTCCTCGACGAAGCCGAGATAGCGCACATCGCGACGCTCACCAATGCCGAGCACATCATTGCCGGTCAGGATCAACTGCAGGTCGGATTTCGGATTCGCCAGCTTGAACGCCTCGAAACCTTCGAGCAACTGCGCGCAACCCTTGCTGACGTCGATGCGCCCGCAGTAGAGCAGATAGGGCTTTTCTTCCTTTGCCGCCGTGACCAGCTCGGTGGCAACGGTCATCGCCACGACATTGCCTGCGTCAAGCTTCCATATCCGCGCGCCAAGCCGACGCTCGGCCTCGGCGTTCCACAGCACGCGCGGCGCCGAGCGGGCCATTCGTGCAAAGGTTTTCAGGTAAGCGGGCGGTTCGTCATGCACGGCCGGGATCAGCGCCCAGCGTCGATGCGGCATGGCGCGGATGCCATCGAGCGTCAGCGGATAAAGATAGGGCAGGAAGAAGACCGCCGCGTAGTCTTCGCCATGTGCGGCGAGATAGTCGGCGAGCTCCGGGCAGTTCGGCCCCTGCGCACGAATGAACTCCTCTTCGAGCGCCTCCGGCCAGCAGTAGCGGGCACCTGCCGGCTTCTCCGAGGAGCGCGCAAACGCGTCGAGCATGTTGCGATGCAAGGAGTGAAAATACGGCGTGCGTCCACGGGCTACGTTGAAACGCCGGATCGTGATGCCCTCGCGACGTTCCGTGCCCACCGTGAGATCGTTGTCCCAGCGCATGTAGTCGAACGCCGTCGAGGTCAGCACGTCGACAGCGTAGTCCGCCGACAGCAGCTGCGCATACTGCCAGCCCAGCGCCTCGGCACCGCCGACAAGTCGCTCGTGACAGCGCGGCACGACGATCGCAATTCGTGCACTCACAGGACGGGTTCCAGAAAATCGATGAAACGCTTGCGCAGCACACCGTTGCAAAACAATTCCTTGTACCGCCTGCGCCCGCAATCGAGCAGATCACCGCGCAATTCGTCGTCGGAGAAAAGCCGCGCCGCACTCGCGGCATAGAGCCATGGATCCGGTTCGTCCCAGGCAATGCCGGCATCACCGAGAGTTTCCGGGATCGCGCTTGAGGCATGCGCGACAATCGGCGTGCCCAGCGCCATCGATTCGATCAGCGGCACGCAAAACCCCTCATGCTCACTCATCAGCATGAAAACATGGCTGGCCAGGTAGGCCGCCTTGAGCTGGGCTTCACTGGCGCCATTGATCCACAACACGTGATCGACCAGACCAAGTTCGTCGATGCGTTGCCGGATCGCGTCGGTATAGGCATGCAGACGCGGATCGATCTTGCCGACCAGAATCAATCGGGCCGGATCCGGGTAAGCGCGCACGTACGCGGAGAATGTCTCGACCAGTTGCAGGTGTCCCTTGTTCGGTGCGATCCGCCCGACCATCAGGAAATTTCGCGCACCATCGGTCAGTGCGTTGATCATCCCTGTGTCGGCTTCCGCTTGCACGATTTCTTCGACGCGGTGGAACGGCGCAAGAACCCCGCCTTTCAATTCGGCGGAACCTGCCGCTTCCAGTTCATTGAAGTTGTACGCCGAATCGCCGAGATACAGCTCACAACCCAGATTGGCAATCTTCGCTATTTCCTGCCGACCGTTCTCGCAACCATTGTGGTATTCGTTGGAAAAAGGCTTGAAAAAACCAGCAGGCGTGATGTTGTGATATTTGACGACACGATAACCTCGACATCGCTGGAGTAGATCAACGGCCACCGGCCATGCGGTCGAAAAATGATAGATGACCAGGTCATTCGGTCCGCCGGCGAATGCCGCCATGCCCTCCGTCGGCCATGTCTTGCGCGACACGCCGCTGGAGGATTGGCAGAAGATCCGCGTTTCGATACCCAGGTCATCGAGAATCTGCGCCATCGCCATGGCATCGGCACCGACCGCATCCTTGCTGGTCAGGACAGGAATGAGAATCGCCGCCTTCATGCGCAACGAACCCGCACGCTCGCCAGCCATTGACCGATCTGCCTGATATGCATGTCCGAGTCCCCGATCTGTTGCTAGCGCGGCTGGCTGGCAATGACGCAATAACTGTTGTCGACAGAATCAATCCGTCTGATTTCCACAAATCCCGAAGCCTGCAGGGCGCGTTCGATCAGATCACCATCAATAAGCGCGCTCGCCCGACCTTCAAGGCGATCGGTGATCGTCGCCGACTCCGCGCCGATGCCGAAAAGCACCGCTCCCCCGGGCCGCAATACGCGCCGCAGGATCTCGAACAGGATCACGGCGGGAATGCCGCGCAGCAAGGAGGCGAGATCCAGAATGGTAATGCCATCCAGACTCTGATCGGCCACCCGAGCAAGCACCACTGATGGCTCGGCGACCGCACTCGTGATACCTGCATCACGAATGCGCTGACCAATTTCGTTGTTCGGATTGACCGCCGTGACGGTTACGCCTCGCCGCGCCAACTCCTGCAGCCAGTCAATCCCGCTACCGATGTCGAGCACTTCAGCCGCTGGTGCGAGACCCTGGACAAAGGATTCGGCCCAGCGCTCCAAGCGGATCGGTCGTTGCCGATCGGCATCCATCATCCGCCCGGCCACATCGGCATACAACACATCCGCCTTGCGCGCCTGTTCGGCCTCGGCGGCCTCCAGGGCGGATAGATTCTGCCGCAGTGAAGCCAGCCAGTGGTTCATGCTGAGGACGAGGTGGCGAAGGTCGCGGATCTCGTGGAATGCCTTGCCGATTTCCACATGCACCGGCGCAAATCGCTCACCGAACTGCTGCATCTGCGCGGCTGCAGCCACCTGCTCGTGCTCCAGGCGCAGCGTCTCCTCGCGCAACGCGTCGAGTTGCCCGGCCAATCCCGCAAGATCACGCACGAACACGTGTTGACGTGCCGCGTGATAGGCGTCCGCCGCGCGCTGGTGATGGAGCATGCGCGGCAAACCGCCCAGACACATCAACCACTCGATCACATAGCCGACGATCGGAATACGCATGGACTTGGCCAGCACGTAGCGCGGCCACAACCAGGGCACGCGCGCGCCGACCGCACGCCCTTCCTCGGTGTAGCGAAGATTGCCGAGAATCTCGATCTTGCTGCGCCCCGCCTCAAGCAACCTGACCTGCGCCTCAAGACCGGCAGAATCCGGCGTGCGCCGAAGCAGGGCGGCATACGCGCGCTCGATGAACTCGATGAAGTGAAAACTGGCCAGCTCGTCGATCGTGTACAGGTCACGCACTGGCGCGACCGCGCCAAGCGACCGTGGCGCTGGCGCAGGACGCATGGTTTCCGCGGCGCGCGCACGCGCGACCCCTGCATCGGCACGGATTTCTTGCTTTATGCGCCCAAGCGGGCTGTCTTTGTCTGGTGTCTTCAAGGCGAACTACGGGCTGGGCTGCTGGATTCGACAGTCGGGGAGACTGCGACCGGGCTGCTGGCTGGCCTCTCCCGGCGCCCGACAGCGAGCGGCATGATGCCATAGGCGCGCGCAGTCGAGATGTCGATGAGTGCGTAATCCGGCCGATGCCGACCATCAAGCTTTGGCGCGGCCAGTCGGTAGCGCGCGCGGCCAGCACGTCGCGCAGCTTCGAAGCCTGGCACGGCGCGTTGCCGGATCTGCGCCGCCGTTTCCGTGCCCGGGTCTCGCGGCCGGCGAAATCCAAGCAGGGTGGTTTCGAGGAACTCCGCATCGCGCCGACCTTCCTCGACATAAAAGCCAACGAAGGCATGGCCGGGAACGAGGACAAGGAATGAGCCAATGCCAAGCCGCTCAAGCGCCGAGGCGATCAATACACTTCCGTCCAGACAATTGGCAATGCGTTCGTTCCACGTGTTCGACAGCAGGCGCACGCGCTGGCTGTAAATGACCGGCCCCTGGCTCAGGCCGGCGCCCTCGTCGGCGTAGCGCAGGCCATGTCGTTCAAGTGCAATCCACAACCTTCGCACCAGGTCGAGTCGTGCCTTGCGATCGCGCGGCAATGCGGCGACTTCGACGGCATTGATGGCGGCAAGATCCAGCAGTCTGTCGACAACCGGATCCTGCGGATCCACCCAGGCCGCAAAAGCCCAGCCAAGGTCGATGCGCGTGTCACCCTCGCGGACAAAATACAAAGCTTCATCGAGCGGGTGGACGTTGAGCTCGAGCGCCCGCTCGAGCGGCTTCATGCCGCGCGCGGTCACGCTGACCTGGACGGTCTGTCGACGCGGGTTCCGCAGTTCGAGCAAGGCCTCCGTATCCCAGTCGAGCTTGGGCCGCAGCAGGATGTCGCCGCTGATGCGCGCCTCGATCACGGTCGGCCGACGCAACCCCGGCGTGGACACGGTCAGACGGATGTCGTGCGGCATGCGCACATCGCCGATACGGATCCGCAGCAAGCCACTGCCCTGTCCAGGGTCGACTCCATCGATGCCGCTTTGGGACAATTCCAGCGCAGGGAACAGATCCCCCGATGGGGTGGTTTCGACGTCCAGGGTCAGTGCCAGCGCCTGTGCAGCACCGAACCAGCACGCGCCTAGCAGGACAAGTCGCCACGTTCGCGCATACAGGTGATTGGTTTTGGTCGAGGTCGCCACGCGGGCTCGGGTTGCCAGTACATGCATGGCGCGACTATCGTTGCCGCATCCGCTTCTGTCCAGTCACCCCAATGGATCGAGCCGGAATCCCCTCTTCCCTGGAACCAACATGCGCCCACTCATTCTGCCCGTACTGCTCAGCCTGATCCTGAGCGCCTGCAACCAGCCGTCACCCGATCAGACCGCCAGCGCACCCGCAGCCACACCGGCACCCGCCCAGACCGCCACCCCGACCGAGGCGGCCGCCGAGCCTGCCGCGGCCAAGGCACCGGAAGGCGATTGCGGCGACCAGTCCGCACTGGCGTCGGAAGAACGCGTCGCCAACACGCCGAAATGGTCGCTTGCCAGCGAGCAGGACAACTTCGGCTTTGACGTGTTCCGCGGCGACAGCGAAAACGGCGAATTCACCAAGCTGAACAAGGATCCGATCCTCGGCGCCGGCACGACTGACGAAACTCAGAAGTACTCCTGGCGCGACGACTCGATCGATCCGTGCAAGGATTACTGGTACTACGTCGAATCGATCAGCACCACCGGCGTACGCGAGAAGATGACGCCGACCTTCAAGGCACCCGCCAAGCACTCACCCAGATCCCAGCCAGCCGGGAAGTGATTGAAACCGGAGATCCTCATGTGCGCGAGGGTCGGCGGAGTCGCCGCGGCGGCCGGTGAGCAGCGCCTTTGCAGCGCATGATTGAGGCAGGCCGACCCGCGTCGGCAGCGCGTCGCGCATGGCTCTGGCTGGTCGTCGCGGCGTGGCTGCTGCTCAATGCCGGTCTGCTCTGGATTTATTACCACCCGGTGCTGAAGCCGCTGGTCGGCGATGAGTTCGACTACAACCGGCGCGCACTCGCCTTGTTGGCTGGGCAGCCAATGCCCGAGCTGTTCATCTGGCCACCGGGGCAGATCTGGTTCATCACCGCGATCTACTCGGTATTCGGCAGCCATGTGCTGGCTGTACAACTCGTGCAAATCGTCCTGCTGGCAATCTGCGCGGCCTTGCTGGTCAGACTCTGGAAAACCCTCGACAGCCCGCGCGCAGCCAGGCTGGCGGGCGCGCTATTTCTGCTCAATCCAGCCAGCCTGGCTTATGC
The DNA here is from genome assembly GCA_016721015.1 of Lysobacterales bacterium. Classification (GTDB taxonomy): domain Bacteria; phylum Pseudomonadota; class Gammaproteobacteria; order Xanthomonadales; family Rhodanobacteraceae; genus Dokdonella. The sequence continues at coordinate 1,094,139 of JADKJL010000001.1, read as the reverse complement.
GCACTGGCTGTGGCCGGAAGTTCCCTACCTGGCCTGCCTGCTCGGCGCCCTGGCCTTGTTGCTGACGATGACTGTGCGGCCGCGCCTGCGCGCCTTCCTCGCTGGCTTGCTGATCGGCCTGGCCGTGCTGTTCAAAAGCCTGCTTGGCGGTCTATGGCCCTTGTTCCTGCTGGCCTTCCTGTCACGCAAGGATCGCCGCTTCACGTTTGCCTGGCTGTCGGCCGCCGCATTCGCCAGCGGCCTGCTGCTGGCAACCTTGCCGGCGCTGTGGAAGGGCTACATCGAAACCGGAGCACCGTTGATTGCCGACAGTTCGTTGTACAACCTGCATGTCGGCTTGCGCGACCGCAGCCGCAGCGACTACATCGACGAAGCGGGCTTGCCGGCGCTGACCGCGTTCATCGAGAGCGCAGCAACGCCGCAACAACGCAATGCGATCTATCTGGACAAGGTCAAGGCGACTGTTGCCGAGCGCGGGTGGCTCGGAGTGGTCGGCGATCAACTCGGCACTCAGTACTTCCGCCTGTTCAACGCCAAGACCCTGCTCAACTCGCAGTTGCCGGGGCCGGCCTGTGACGGCCATCTGGGCGCATACGGGGCCAGCGCACTGACCACGCCGATCGGCTGGCTGGCGGCGGCCTGCCACACGCTGTTGCTCGTGCTGTGCGCGTTTGGACTCGCCTTCTGGCGAAATTGGCGGCGACCGTTCGCCGCGTTCTGCGCGGTTTATCTCGGCTACCAGCTTGCGCTGTTTCTCGGCTTGCACGTGATGGAGCGATATTTCTTCCAAATGCAGCCATTGCTGTGCGGATTTGCCGGAAGTTTCCTCGCCGCAATGGTCGGTCGCGAAGACGCGGCGCCGGTATTGGTCTTCACGCGCGGGCGCTGGCTGATCGGCGCCGTGCTTGCCGCGCTGCTGCTTGGACTGGCCTGGCTCGGCCCGATCCTCGACGGCACCTGCCGCTGATCGAAGCCGGCCACGGAGCCCGAACCGGGCTCCGATCCGGTATCCTCGCCATCCCTCGTGATTGTCATCGTCATGCGCCAGCACCTGATTGAACTGATTCGCTTCAGCACCTACGCCGAGCTTCGCGCCGAGCGTTCACGCAGTTACCTCGGCCTGGTCTGGTGGGTCGCCGAACCGGCCATGATGATGGGCGCGTTCTGGCTGGTCTTCGACGTTATCCTGAAGACCGGCGGCCCCGACTATCTGCCCTTCCTGCTGGTTGGCCTGACCCTCTGGCAGTGGATGAAATCCTGCATCACCCACGGTGGTTATGCGATCTGGGGCAACCTCGGCCTGATTCGCCAGGTGCGCATCCCGGTGCTCGTGTTTCCGCTCGTGCAGATATTCGCCGACACGATCAAGTTCTTCTATATCTTCGCCCTGCTGCTGGTGGTCCTGTGGGTCGCCGGATTTCCGCCGAACATCACCTATCTCGCCTTGCCAGCTGTCTTTGTCGTGACCCTGCTGTTCTCGGCCGGCGGCGGATTCCTGGTGTCGGCGGTTGTCCCGCTGATTCCGGATCTGCGCTTCGTCATCGAGCAGATCCTGACCATGGTCATGTTCCTCTCCGGCGTTGTCTTCGCGCTCGACGCCGTGCCTCCACCGCTCCAGGAATGGTTCGCCCTGAATCCGGTGGTGACCCTGCTCGATGCGACGCGCGGAATCCTCATGCATGCGCAGTGGCCGGACTGGCTGGCCCTGCTCAAGGTCAGCCTCATATCGGTCGTGGTCTGCGCGATCGGCATCGGCGTGGTCTTGCGCCTGTCACCGCGTTATCCGAAGCTGGCATCGTGATGAATCAGCCCCTGATCGAACTCGAGAATGTCGGCGTCGCCTTCAGTGCGCAGCGGCGCGTGGGCAGCGGCAAGTTCTGGGCGCTGGAAGACGTCAGCCTGCGCCTGCGTCAAGGCGAACGTCTCGGCATCATTGGCCGCAATGGTGCCGGCAAGAGCACGTTGTTGCGCGTGATCGCAGGCATCCTTGAGCCCGATCGCGGCAGCATGCGTCGGCGCACGCTGTCTTGCCAGTTGCTCTCCCTGAACGTCGGTTTCACGCCGTATCTTTCCGGGCGTGACAATGCAATCCTTTCGGGCCTGATGATCGGCCTGCGCCAGCGCGACATCGTCTCGCGCCTGCCGGCGATCCAGGAGTTTTCCGAACTGGGTGATTTCTTCGACCAGCCGATCGCCACGTATTCTTCCGGCATGCTCATGCGTCTGGGTTTCTCGGTGGCCATGCAGGCCGAACCGGATGTGCTGCTGATTGATGAGGTCCTAGCGGTCGGCGACGCCGAGTTCCAGGAGAAATCGGGCAGCGCCTTGCGCGAGCGCATGCGCCAGGGCCATACCGTCGTCCTCGTCAGCCATGATGAAACCCAGATAGCGGCCCTTTGCGATCGCCTGGTCTGGATCGAGGATGGCAAGAGTATCTGCGAGGGCAGTCGAGACGAAGTGTTTGCCGCCTATCACCGTCAACTCGTGCTGGCCAGCGAGGCACCATGAATCGGGTAAATGCCGACAATTTGTTCGCACTCGCCCGACGCCTCGGAACGACCCCAAGACACATGCTCATTCGCGCCGCGCGCATGACCGAGCACGAATTTGCGGATCCCCGAGAAAGTCTGCGGCAGCTGCGTCACAGCGGCGTGCGGTACTGTCCACTTTTCGAGGGCTGCGCCAATCTGCTGCTGACCCCGGTCGCCAGCTATGCGCACGACTCCCTCGATAGCGCCCTGCAGCTGCTCTGGCAGGACGCCACTCAGGCGAAGTCTTGATGCGCGGGGCGGCCCTCATCATCCTGGCCTGGAACCAGTGGCCACTGACCCGCCGCTGCCTGGACAGCCTGCTCGCACAAGATCTCGATGAAGCCAGGATCATCGTCGTCGACAACGGCTCCGAGGATGAAACCGCCGAAGGCCTGAACGCCTATGCCGAGCGCGTCCAGCTCGTGCGCCTGCCGGCGAATCTCGGCTTCGTGCGCGGCATGAATGCCGGCATTGCTGCGGCGCGGGCGGATGATGATGTTGTCCTGCTCAACAATGATCTTGTCTTCGACCAGCCAGACTGGCTCAATCGCCTGCGCGATGCCGCTTATGCCGCCGCCGACCACGGCATTGTCGGCTGTCGCCTGCTTGGCCCGGAGCCGGGACACCTGCTGTTCCACCTTGGTGGATTCATCGAGCCGGAACTGCTCTGGGGTCAGCAGACGGAATCGGGCCAGCAGGAAACCGACGTCGGCCAATTCACGCGTACTCGTCGCGTGCAGGCGATCGCCTTTGCGCTCGCCTACATCCGCCGCGATTGCCTTGATCGCATCGGTGGCCTGGATGAGATTTTCCACAGCTATTTCGAGGACACCGACTATTGCCTGCGCGCCGCCGATGCCGGAATCACCAGCGTCGTCGCCGGCGCCGTCACCTTGCGCCACGATCAGCACGGATCGACGCGCGATGATGGCGGCTTCCGCGAGCGCCTGTGGAAGGATAGCCGCGCCCGCTTCGCCGAACGCTGGCAGCAACGCCTGATTGATCGCTATCGCGGCAGCGTGCTCTGGCAAGGGCTTACACGCATGCCGAATGCCTGGGGACAGCTGACCCGAGGCCTGCTCTGGCGGCTCGATGCGCGTGACTTGCGCATGGCCTTTTCCTCGGTCACTCCGGAACTGCTGGACGGCAGCGATTTCCGTCTCGAATTGGCCGCGCGACGCATGCTGCACTCGTTTCCCGACGTCGCTGTGGTCTGCGCACCCGGACAGGTGCAGGCTCCTGCTCGCGGCCGCTATCGTGTCGCGATCGCGTTCTCCGAATGGCGACAACCGCCGGCGGACTGGACTGGCTATTACCAGGATTTCGATCTCCTGCTCGTGCCCGATGCATTCCAGGCCGATGCCTTTCGTGCGGCCGGCATCGATACGCCGATTGAAATCCTGCCGTTGGGCGTCGATCGCGAATACTGCCACCCGCAGGTTCCGGCGCAACGCCATCCGGGCGGCCATTTTGTTTTCCTCAGTGTCGCCGAATCGCTCGCTCGGGATGCACCCGAGCTGATCGTCGAGACCTTCCAGCGCAGCTTCCGTGCCGACGAAGCGGTCGAGCTGGTCATCTATATCTGTCCTGGCAACGACGAAAGTGCCATCCGCGACGTTCTCGAAGCTGCGCTCGCAAAAACCAGCGGAGCACGTGTGCGCCTGATGTTCGGCTGGGGATTCCCTGGTTACGAACGCGCGCAGCTGTTGACCGCCGCCGATGCCTACGTCAGCGCACGTCGGGGTGCCGGCTGGGATCCGGTTGTGCGCGCGGCGATCGCCTGCGGCCGCGTGGTGATTGCCCCGGCCTATGGCAGCCAGCAGGCACTCGTGCAGGAATGGGGTCTGCCAATCGACCTTGTCGGCGAAGTTGACGATCCTGGCGAACCAGGCTGTCGATGGGCGGAACCCGACCGGGATGCCCTGGGTTGGCGCATGCGCGATGCCTTCAATCGGCGCGTCGATCTCGTCGCTGCCGCGATGGCACGCGCAACGAAGTATTCGACGGCCAACCATCTCGACCTCACCGCCGATCGCCTGTGCGGAATGCTCGCGCGCGGATCAACGCTGCGCGCGCCGCTGCCGGGCGCACGACACCACCAGCCGCGCGATCTCGATCGGCCGCCGAGCGGGCAGATTGTCGTGCTCGGCATGCACCGCTCGGGCACCTCAAGCATCGGCGGACTGCTGTCCCTTTTCGGCGCCTGGCCCGGTGCGGAAGAACTGTTGCTGCGTGGCCCGGACAATCCCCGCGGTCACTTCGAGCACGGCGAAATCCACATGGCCTGCCTGCGCCGGTTGCAGGCCGCCGGAGGCGACTGGAAGACGCCTCCTGGCCAGGCGTCGGCCACAGCCGTCGATGCATTCCGCCGCGAAGTCGCCGCGGTGCTGGAAACATTGGAACCGCGACGGCCATGGTTCATCAAGGATCCGCGCCTGTGCCTGCTCGTCCGCGAACTGTTGCCATTGCTGACCCGGCCGGTGTTCGTCCATGTCGTGCGCGATCCCGGCGAAGTCGCCACATCGCTGCGACGTCGCGACGGGATGTCGGCCGAACAAGCCCTCGCCCTATGGGAAACCTACACGCGCGAAGCCTTTTCCGGCAGCGCCGGCTGGCCGCGCATCGTCGTTGATTACAACGCCCTGCTCGACGATCCGGTCACAACCGCCAATGCGTTCTTCGATGATCTCGGACAGCTCGGTATCGAAGGTCTGAGCCGACCGGATCCAGCGCACATCGCCGGATGGATCGAGCCCGGCGGAGCGCGATCGGACAGCAACGGCATCGTACCCAGTCCCGAACAAGCACGTCTGCAAGCGGTGATCGCAGATCGCAGCATTCTTCTTGACGGACTCGAGGCGGGCAGCATCCGCTCTGACTGAATGTGTGTCCGACTCAGGCGGGCGAATCGTCTTGCGCCGCGCTGGGCAGTTTACGACCTTGGTAGCGCGTGCCGAGCAGATGATCCCACAACGGCGTCGTCACGCCGAAATTGGACTCGGCGTGGTAGTGATGGATATGGTGACTCGCTGCCCAGCGGCGCAACCACGCCGGTCGAAAGCGCATGGCGTGGATGGCGAAATGACTGAGGCCATAGCCGACATAGCCGAAAGCGATGGCGCCGCCAAGCAGGCACGCGTGACTGAGCGGTATCAGCAGCGCGAATGCCAGGGTCAGGCCAATCAGGATGACCGAGGGTAGAAAAAAAGGCAGCGCATCATAACCACGCGGATCGCGATGATGGGCATCGTGGCCACGCCGATACATCGAATCGGGCCCATGAAAGATCCAGCGATGGAACAGGTATTCGATGAAGCTGAAGGCGAACAAGCCGACCAAAACGGTCAGGAACGCGGCGAACCACGAACCACGATGGCGATCGACGCCGGTCGCAAGCAAGCCAATGGCAAGGCTGCCAGTGAAGGCGAACTCAAGCCAATAGTTGAGACGCGTCGCCGACATCCGGATGATGCCATCGAGCGTCGCTGCAGCAATCCCACGCAGTGCACTCCACATCTGGGCAGCGGTCAACGGGAAGGGATTTCTTCGCGGATCGTTCAAGGAATTTCCAGCATCTGGTCAGCACAACGTCGCCGGGTAACGTCTGGCGCCACACATTGTGACAAACGCGAGGCGGAATTGCTGCGATTGGCACGCCGGAGGCCCAATTTTCATCCTTTTCCAGACCCGGCGGCAAAAGCTCGCAACAGTCAGCAATGGTCACAATATCGGTCACTTCCGCGTCGATGCAGCCAACATGCAGGCAAGAACACCCATACTTGCGTCCCGTGGGGCAGCCATCGAATCGACATTGGCTTCACCCTGGCACGCTCGCGGCGCGGCTCGACCACGCCATCCTGGTGGACTTTGGGATCGACCCCGGCCGACCTCCTCTGGCAGTCTGTCGGCACAGGTTCCGGCGATTTCCGGCCCGCCGCGGCGGGCCACCCGTATCCAGTCAGGAAATGCATCACGTGTCTGAAACGGCAAATCGCTGGCGCAAGGAGAATCGCGATCAAAGCTTTTGGCCGCGCGTGATCCAGTGGTGTCTTTCCGGCGGGCTGTTCTGCGCCCTGTACGCAAATGCCGCCGCCACGCCATCGCCGCCCGCACTGCATGACTACGCGGTTGACCGCTGGACCTCGGTGGAAGGACTTCCGCACAATTCGATACGGGGCCTGACCCAAACGCCGGAAGGCCATCTGTGGTTTGGCACCTGGGAGGGGCTGGTCAGCTACAACGGCCTCGAGTTTGCCGTGCTCGACCGCGCCAGCAAGCCCGGTCTGCTCGACAACGGTATCGGTTCGGTCTATCTCGACCACAAGGGCCAACTGTGGATCAGCGATTCGCGCGGCAACGTCGGTCGTCGCGAAGCCGATGGCCAGTTGCGCTTCTGGGCACGGCCACCCGAACTGCCCAAGATACTGATCCAGGCGATGACGATGGATCGCAGTGGCCGCTTGTGGCTGCTCTATGAAAGCCGGGGCCTCGGCAGCCTGGATGCGGACGGCACGTTCCACTACGACGCGCCGCCGGCGGATTCGCCGTTGCGCCTGGCCAATACGCGCATGGTGCTCGACAACCAGGATCGGCTCTGGATCGGCAGTTTCGGCGGCCTGCTCTATCGGGACATCGCTGGCGACGGCGTGACGCGGCGAGTCGCAGCCGATTTCGGGCTGCCGGATGGCGGCCTGGCCTGGCCATACATGGCACCCGACGGCCGACTCTGGATTGCCGCCGAGGACAGCATCTACCGGATGGAGGGTGGTCACCCGGTCTTCAAGTTTCGTGTGCCGGACAAGGGGCGCCTGACCGCGATGCTTGAGGATCGCAGCGGCCAATTCTGGCTCGGCACCGAGAACCTCGGACTGTTCCGTGTGACCGATCGCTTCGGCGTCGAACGCATGGCGGACAACCTGAACCTTCCGGGCGGTCGTATCACCGAGATTTTCGAGGATGCCGAAGGCAGTATCTGGGTCGGCGCCAACGGTGGCCTGTTTCGCCTGCGCGAAACCTTGTTCAGCAACCTCACCAGTCGGGATGGCTTGAGCGGCAACTACATCCGCGCCGTCATGGAGGATCGCGCCGGTCGACTCTGGATCGCATCGGCAGGAGGGCTCGACCGGATGGATACCGATGGTTCCCTGCACGCGATCCATCTGCCGACGGCCAGCGGCAATCCACCCTCGGCGCTGAGTCTCGCCGAAGATCACCAGGGTCGAATGTGGGTCGGCACCTATGTCGATGGCCTGTACCGTATCGCCGGCGACGGTGGCGTTCGCCGCTATGGCGTTGGAGACGGCCTTCCGGCCGGCAACCTGCGCGCGATTGCGCTCGACGCCGATGACATCGTCTGGCTCGCGACCCAGCGTGGTGTGGCCCGTCTGCAGGATGGCCATGCGCACATGGTCGAGGGTGAGAACGCAGCGACCGGCTTGACCACCGCATTGGACAGCGAGCCTGGCGAACTCTGGATCGGCACGATCGAAGGCGCCAGCGTGCTGCGCGGATCACGCATCGAACGCATCGACATCGATACCGAAGGCGGGGGTCGCTCGGTATTCGGGTTTCGCCGGCTCGGTGATGACATGTGGATTGTTTCCGATCGCGGTTTGTATCGGTATCGCAAGGGCAAGCTGGCGCGGGTCGGCCTCGAGCAGGGCATGCCGGTCGATGCCACCTTCGAGATGGTTCCGGATCAGGCCGGAAATGTATGGATAACCAGCAATCGCGGGGTGATGCGGACCACCCGCGCGGATCTCGATGCGGTCGCCGATGGTCGCAGTGCGCGGATCGCAGTCGAGCGCTACAACGAGATGGATGGAATGATCAGTTCGCAGGCCAATGGCAGCTCCGGACCCGCCGCCTGGCTGCGACGCGACGGCACCCTGTGGGTGGCGACGGCAAGCGGTTTGAGTACTCTTGATCCGGCGCGACTGGCCGCACTGAGCCAGCGCCCTGCACCGCCGACCGTCATCGAGAGCCTGCGCCTCGATGGCCAGTCCTTGCCGCTCGGCGCAGCCAGTGAAGGAATCTCCCTGGCGGGCGGCACGCGGCTTTCAATCGCCTATGTCGGCTTGAGCTTCGTGCTGCCGGAACGCATCGTCTATCGGACGCGACTCGACGGGCTCGACAAGGACTGGATCGAGCGCGGCCGCCAGCGCAATGTCGAGTACATCGCCCTGCCGCCCGGAGATTACGCCTTGCATGTCGCCGCCGCGCATCCGGGTGGCGCCTGGGGCGAGAGCGAGGCGATCTGGCGGTTCCATGTCGAGCCATTCTGGTGGCAGCGCCTTGATGTGCGCATTATCGCTGCATTGCTGGCGCTGGCATTCCTCATCGGCGCTTACCTGTTTCTGGTCAGGCGCTACCGCACCAGCAATCTCAGACTCAGCCAATTGGTCGACGAGCGTACCGAGGATCTCAAGCGCCAGGCGGAACGCCTGCAGGTTGCCGATGAGGAGAAATCCACACTTTTGACAAAAATCCGCGAACAATCCGAAGCCTTCGAGAAGCAGGCACGCGAAGACGCCCTCACCGGCCTGCCCAACCGTCGAGCCTTCGACGATGCGCTCGGCCGCGCCGTCGAATGGGCGCGCAACGGCAATCGACCCTTGACCCTGGCCATGCTCGACGTCGATCACTTCAAGGACGTCAACGATCGCTATTCACACAGCACGGGCGATGCCGTGCTGCGCGAGGTCGGCCGCCTGCTCAGTGGCGCCAGTCGCGTTTCCGACATGCCCGCCCGGGTCGGCGGTGAGGAATTTGCGCTGCTTTTCCATGACACCACCCTGGAACAGGCGCAGCTCACCTGCGAGCGACTGCGCCAACGTTTCCACGATCAGCACAACTGGGCTGGCGTGGCTGGCCTGCAGATCAACTTCAGTGCCGGACTCGTGCAGTGGAGCGGCGAGCCCGAATCGGGACAGGCCATGCTGCAACGGGCGGACGATGCGCTGTACCAGGCCAAGCAAAGCGGCCGCGACCGCATTTGCATTGGCTGAGCCAAGGCATTGCCGCATCCTGTTCGGATCGCGTTTCGCAGCCACCACGCATGACCGCTGCGGACAATCCGATCATGGCCAGCGTCTGCAATCGCATCAAGCGGCCGGCTTGAGCAAGATGGTGGCATCGCTGCCATCCTTACGCGCCGCATTGCCGACCACGCGCGCCACCCAATCGCACACATTCGCTCACTCATCGATAGACGTTTCAGTGCACGATGGCCACCCGAGGGTCGACTCGTTCGCGCCGCCCGCAATGAATTTTCCGCCCAGGCGCAACTCGCCATGACAGCGACATCAATCCGACCATGGAGCGGTTGCAGAGACATGCCGGCGCAGGCAAGATTTTCCCGGCTTGCATATCCGTGCGGTGACGTGCGTAATCGCGCGTCGAGTCGTCGCCACCCTACCTCTTCATGAACTCACCATCGCCTTCAACCTTGCTCCGCCCCGAATGGGATGGACGCTGCCTGACCCTGCATAAGGCGCCTTCGGCCGTGCTTGGCGTCGTGATCGACGGTTCCCGTTTCATTGATCTGGTTGCCGGGCAGGATGGCGTCGCCAGGCTGGAGCTTGCGTTCTCGCCTTCGGGCCATGCCTGCCTTGATCTCGGGATCGTCGTCGCCGGTGCAAAAGTGGCCGCATTCGGGATCGAGATCAACCAGCCTGGGCTGGGCACGATCGCGACCCGACCGCATGTTCTTCGCGATCTCGGTGCCGCCGAGCGACTCGTGCCCATCGATGCCACCCCGATGCGACGGGAAGTCGCGATTGTCGTGCCTGTCTACAACGCGGCCGAAGACGTCGAACGCTGCCTTGATTCCGTCCTCGCGCACACCACCGGCCCGAGTCGATTGATCGTGATCGACGATGCGAGCACGGATGCACGCATCGCGCCGCTGCTCGATCGCTATCGGAACATCGAGGGCGTCGAGATCCTTGCCAATCCGGAAAACCTCGGTTTCACGGCAACCGTCAATCGCGGAATTGCGCTCGCCGGCAGGGCCGATGTCGTCCTGCTCAATGCGGATGCCGAAGTGGGCGCTGCCTGGTTGACCGGATTGCGCCGCGCCCTGCATGCGGGCGATGACATCGCCACAGTGACGGCCGTATCGGACAACGCGGGGGCGTTTTCGGTACCCGAACTGGAACAGGAGAATCCGCTGCCCGCCGGATGGACGTTTGCGCAGACCGCGCTGGCGTTGTGGCATGACGCCGGTCTCGCCTATCCGCAACTGCCAACCGGCAATGGCTTCTGCATGCTGATCCGCCGCGAAGTGATCGATGCGATTGGTGCCTTCGATGTCGAGGCATTCCCGCAGGGTTACGGCGAAGAGAACGATTTCTGCCAGCGTGCCTGCGCGGCCGGTTACCGCCACCTGATCGCCGGCAACGTGCTTGTGCGGCATGCACGCAGCCGCAGTTTCGGTCACGCGCGTCGCCAGGCACTGGGTCGCGCGGGCATGCAGGTTTTGCGTGAGCGCTGGCCACGCTATGAGGCCGACGTTGGCAGCAGCCTTTTCTCATTCGAGCGTCGCGTGCTCGATTGGCGCGTGCGCCGGATTCATGCCGACGCAGGCAAGCACCATCCGCAACCACGCCTGCTGTGCCTTGCTGCGGATGGCGGCAACAGCGGGCCAAGCGGTTACGATAGGCTGATGCTGACATCATCGGATTCAGGTTGCTCACTCGGTCGCTTCGGCGATGACCCGATCGAAACGGCCGATGCGTTCGATGCAAGGATCGCTTCGACATGGCTGCAGCGCCATGCGATCGACCGGATCGCGCTTGGTGGGCGTTGCAACAGTGCGCTCGGCTCGGTACTCGCCAGCGAGGCTGATCGGCTTGGCATTCCACTGCAGCCGAACCATGGCGTTGGCCCGGCCGGTAGCGACGATGCGCAGGCCGGCGCCCGGCACAGCTTTTCCGGAAGCAAGTCATGACTCGACGCTATTCGCGTGCGCTGATCACCGGCATCAACGGTCAGGATGGCGCCTGGCTCGCGGCACGCCTGCTCGGCGAAGGCATCGAGGTGATCGGCACGCATCGTCCGACCAGCCCCGCCGGCAACTGGCGCTTGCACGAACTCGGATTCGCCAACCACCCGAACCTGCATCTGCGTGCGCTCGATTCGGCCAACGTGGCCGCCTGTCACGGCTTGTTGAATGATGTCGAAGCGCAGGCGATTTTTCATCTGGCCGGGCAGTCTCGCGTCGCCGATTCGTTTCGCGATCCGCTCGCCAGCATCCACGCCAATGGCATTGGCACATTGAACCTGCTCGAAGCCATGCGCCGGCAGACTCCGGATGCGCATTTTGTACTTGCCTCCAGCGCGGAAATCTTCGGCAATCCTGAACTGGCACCGCAGGATGAAGACACGCCATTGCACCCGACGTCGCCATACGGGCTGTCCAAGTTGCTGGCGCATTCGGCAATGCGCAGTTGGCGCGCCAGCTTCGGTCTGGCAGCGAGCAGCGCGATCCTGTTCAACCACGAATCCGAACTGCGCGATGAAGCATTTGTCACGCGCAAGATCAGCCTCGGTGTTGCACGCATCCTGCTTGGGCGCGAGCAGGAACTCGCACTCGGCAACCTCGATGCGCGGCGCGACTTCGGCTATGCCCCCGAATACATGGCGGCGCTGGCGAACATGGCGGATCGCGAATCCGGGGACGATTACGTGCTGGCGACGGGCCACGCTGCCAGCGTGCGCGAATTTGCCAGCGCGGCCTTCGAAGCGATCGACATGCCGATCGATTGGCAGGGTCGCGCAGCCGCCGAGATCGGACGCGAGCGCAAGAGTGGAAAGATCCGCGTGCGCATCGACACGCGATTGTTTCGACCGGTCGATGCACCGCTGCTGGTCGGCAACGCGGCCAAGGCGCGCGAGCGGCTCGGCTTTGATCCCCAGATCGCACTGGGTGAGCTGACCCGGCGCATGGTCGAAGCCGATCTGCAGCGCGAACGCAGCGGTCGGACGAGCTGATGCGGGTCATTTTCAACGTCGATGCAATCAGCGCTCCGCTGACCGGCATCGGCCGCTACGCACTCGAACTCGCGCAAGGGCTCGCCACCCATCGGGAAGTCGAACAACTGCGCCTGTACTCGGCCGTGCGCTGGGTCGAGGATCCGGCCGATGCGTTGTCGTCAAACCGCATTTTCGCGAGCCTGCGCACCAACCTGCCATTCAAGACGCGCGCGCTGGAGATCTACTCGACCGTGCGCAACGTGCTGTTTCGCGCGCATACGCGGAAACTCAAGGGCTTCCTGTTGCATACGCCGAACTACATCCTGCTGCCGTTTGACGGGCCGAGCGTGACGACTGTGCATGATCTGTCCGCGTTCAACTTTCCCGAGACTCATCCACCCGAGCGCGTGCGATTCCTCGAGCGCCACCTGCCGCGCACGCTCGAGCGCGCTGATCGCGTGCTGACCGATTCGCAATTCATCGCCGACGAGATCCACGTCAAACTCGGGGTTCCGCGCGAGAAGCTGCGCGTAGTCGCGCTCGGCGTCGATCCGACCTATCACCCGCGCACCAGTGAAGCCTTGGCCGCCGCGATGGAGCGTCATGGTCTCGTCGCCGGCGGCTACGTACTGGTCGTGGCCACCCAGGAACCGCGCAAGAACCTGATCCGCCTGGCCAATGCCTATGCCGCCTTGCCGATGCGCCTGCGCGAACGCTATCCGCTGATCATCGTCGGCGCACGCGGTTGGCTCAATGCCGAGCTTGAACGCGTGCTGGCCCCGCTCGAAGCGAGCGGGTCAAGTCGCCGACTCGGCTATGTCAGCGAGGCCGATCTGCCGATGATTTATGCCGGTGCACGCGGCTTTGCCTTTCCGTCGCTGTACGAGGGATTCGGCTTGCCGGTGCTCGAAGCCATGGCCAGTGGAGTTCCTGTGCTGACCTCGAATGTGTCGTCGCTGCCCGAAATCTGCGCAGGCAGCGCCTTGTGCGTCGATCCACTCGATGAGAACGCGCTGCGCGAAGGACTCGAACGCTTGCTGGAAGACGACAGCTGGCGCGATCGCAGCGCAGCCGACGGGCTTGCCCACGCGGCGGATTTTCCATGGTCGCGCTGCGTCGACGAAACGGTTGCGGTCTACCGCGAGATCGAAGGATTCAGGCGCTGACCCAGGGCCAGACCGAGCGCAGCAAACGGACACGCCTTGGGCATGATGGACTGCTCAGGCGCTCATATCCTTGATCGTGGTGCTCGAGCCGTTGGTCTTGACGCTGTTGATGCCGGTCTCGCGCGAGGCTTCCGATGCATACATCTGGCTGGTTCCGATCACCTGATGATTGGCCGCTTTCAGGTTGAAGAAGGCCTTGTCGTTTGCGGCGGTCTTGCGCTCGTAGTTCGCATCGTCGGAACTGTTGGCCTGCACCGAACGAATGCCGCCTTCGGCCGCCGCCTTTGTCGAATACAACTGACTGGTCAAGATCGTCTCGGCGTTCCCCGCCTTGAGAACAAAACGAAACTGATCATCACTGCTCTTGCTCAACTCGAACCAACCGGCCATGGGAGTACTCCATTCGCGTGGGTAAAAAGGCGTGTGGTCGCCGCATCGCAAAGCATCACGACGACCAACAGGCAATTCATATCACGCCATTTCACGCGCACAAACATCGGATTTCATTCTTGACGATTGTTCACGGATACGACCGCACCATTCCGGGGGAATCTGCCAGCCAGGCCCGCATCGACGGCCCCAGCAGGTGGTCAACGGATGGAAAGCGGCTCATGTGATCGCTGCGTCGGGAAAACGCCCGAATGCTTCAGCGACAGATGACGAAGTCTGACGGAATTCAATCGAATAAATTGTACTTTGAAGCGTCAATTGCAAGGAGGCAATCCGCCAAATCCATCATCGAAAATCTGATCCGGGTTGTCCAGAATCGAAACGCGGGTTGACGTTGGCGCCACCAGCGTCGCTCCGCCGCCGGGCGTTGCGAGATTGACCAGAAAGTCCTCGCGCGGTTCGACAACTGGATTGTTGATCAGCGGCACCGTGATCGTGCGAGCGCCCAGGTCTCCATTCGCCCAACTGGCCACCCCCGCCGTCGCGACATAGTCGGCTCCAGCCATTGCGCTTGCATTGGCGGTCGCGTAATTGACTGAAACGCTGCCCCATGAGCCACCGAGTCGCTCGACCGTCAGTTGTATTTGAGCCACGAGTTCGGAGATTTCCGCCACGCACTCGCTCATGCGAATGATGCCGTTCGGCTGATCGTCGTTGACGATTGTTCCCAGGCCCTGTCCATCGGCAATCGTCACATTGACCGGTGCGGAGAGATTGGCTGTGAACGTCTCGTTGACCTCATTGAGAGTATCGCCAATCACTGAAACATTGATCGGCTTGCTGGTCTGGCCCGGCGAGAAGCTCAGCAATCCAGATCCCGCCGTGTAGTCACCAGGGGCGATTGCGGTAGCGTTGGCCGTTGCATAGGAAAGCGTAACCATTTGACCGGAAGCGGTCGATAGCGATGCCATCATCCCGCATGACACTGTGCCGGTGTTGCCTTCGTTCACGGAGCAATCGCTGATGGAGATGCTGGGTGCGGGGTCGTCATCGATGATGGTGCCGACTCCCTGCGCGTCTGAGATGGTCGTATTCAGCGGCGCGGTGAGGTTCACCACGAAGGTTTCGTTGGCTTCATCGAGGGTGTCGCCGATGACGGAGACATTGACGGGCTTGCTGGTCTGGCCTGGCGAGAAGCTCAGCATTCCCGAACCCGCGGTGTAGTCGCCAGGTGCGATGGCCGTTCCGTTGGCCGATGCATACGAAACCGTGACGGCCCGACCCGAGGCGGTCGACAGCGATGCCGTCATCCCGCAGAGCACCGTGCCGGCGTTGCCTTCGGTAACGGAGCAATCGCTGATGGCAATGGTAGGTGCGGGGTCGTCATCAATGATGGTGCCGATACCTTGCGGATCGGCAATCGTTGCGTTCTGCGCATTCGACAGGTTGACCATGAACGTCTCGTTTGACTCGTCAAGGGTATCGCCAACGATTTCTATGTCGACCACTTTTGACAACGTACTTGCGTCGAGATCGACGATGCCGTTGAAGCCAACGTAGTCGATCGGATGGGTTGCACTGCCATCCGCTGTCACGAAATCCGCACTGATCGCTTGAAGAGGAGGCGCGTTGGTTGAAACCGTGAAATGCGCAAACGTGGAACCGTTGTTTCCCTCCACAATCGTTGTGTCGGAAATGGATATTGTTGCCGACCCATCGATAATTTTTGACGCAAATGCGTTGGAGAGAGCGAGTGGGCAGCTCTGGAACGAACCAGCGGTGGTGGAATAATGCGACCCGGTCCGTCCCGAAATGTAGACCGCTCCCGATCCGTTTACCCGAATTCCACCGAGATACGTGCCGCTCTCGCCACCGACGACGGTCTTGTAAACCACCGACTGGAAGGAGGGAGCAAGCTTGGTAAGATATAGGGAGGTGAACTGGCTTTCGTTCGAGATCAGAAAGACCGAGCCATCCGGCCCCAGAGCAACACCGGTCCCCAGTTCGCGGTCACTGCCACCCAGATAGGTGGACGTGACGAAGTTCGCGCCGCTCGCATCAAGCACGGTCAGGAATCCGTCGAATGATCCGCCGCCGTAGCTTTGCTGCATTGCATTGGCTGTCGGGAAATTGGTGGACTTGGTGGATCCTGCCAAATGGGCTCTGCCCGTGCCATCGACCGCCAGGCCCGATACTTCTTCGACGTTATTGCCGCCAAACGTACGGCTATACACGACGGCGCTTGCCGATGGGTTCAACTTGAGCACGAACGCGTCGCCGTTTTGATCGAATGTTGAACTGGTCCCACCGATGAAGATCGAGTTATCTGGACCCAGCACCACGGCCGCTGCGGATTGAGTGTTGGCACCGCCCAGATACGTCGATGTCAACAAGGTGCCTGTTGCCGAATAGCGCCGCAGGAAGGCATCGCCACTTTGGCCGTAGTTTGGCTGTAGCGCATTGAGAGTCGGGAAATTCGATGAAGACGTGCTCCCCACGACCACGGCATTTCCTCCAGCATCCACCACCACACGCGTTGCGACGTCATCGCCGCTACCTCCGAACACACTCGAAAACAACACCGCGCTGCCGCTGGCGTTGAGCTTGAGCAAAAAAGCCTCGTGCAGGTATTCGCCCGTGTAACCGGTGATATAAGGCTCACCCGCACTGTTGATCGCAACGCCATTGATGATCTGATTATCGGGATTGTTGCCGACATAGGTCGAGAAAATGATATCGGTGCCGGCCGCGTTGAGTTTGGTGACGAAGCCCTCATAGCCACCGCCGTACCCGTGAATCGGATTTCGAACAGGGAAATCCGCCGAGGTGGTATAGCCGACGATGTAAGTCTCGCCGCCCGGACCGATCGCGATGTCGGTCGCGCCATCGTCATCGCTGCCGGCGATACAGGTCGAGTAGGCAAATACCGGATCGATCACCAGCGGCAAGCGCGGGTCATGCTCGCCGACGACGAAGGTGGCACGGTGGTCGGCAAGCAATCGGTAAGCGACGCTCACCGGCTCGCGCTGGCCGTCAATGGTCTGATAGGCGATGGGTGGTTCGAACGAGACGTGGCTGTCGCAGGCATCGATAGCAAGCGCGCCGTTGTCCGAGAGCGCGACGCCGTCGGCGCCCTCCAGTATCAGCACGGGCGGATGCGCAGCGCTGCCCGGTGCCAGTTCCAGGTCGTACTCGAGCCGACCTTCGTTTCCATAAAAGACCAGATCAACGCCGGACAGCAATTGCGGATAGCGTACGCGGGCATAGCGCTCGACCTCGCCGGTTGTCCGAGCCGAACCATCGAGATTGAGGTAGTTGCTGCGTCCGATCTGAAGCTGTTCGCCGACAGCGCCAGACGAGGCACGCGCGCTGGCAAATCCCAAACGCAAGCTGCATGGCGGCTTCGCAGACGCCTGCGGCTCGTGGCGCTGGTCTGAAAATGCAAATACCGCCTCGCCGTTACTGAGAAACAGCGTGTAGCCGTTGCCGCGGGTCAGAAAATCAACCTCCGCCGGGCTCTGACCGCGATTGCGTTCGAAGGCCATCGGCACGTTTGCAAGGAGCGCGTTGGCGTGCGCACTGCGCTCCGATGGGCTGCCCGCATTCGCGGGCTGCGCGCCTGCGAATGCGTCGGCGACAGTCGCCAGCGAAATCAGTACAAACACCGTCTGCGCGGCGCGCTTCAGTGGCCACAGGCAAGCATGGTTTTTCATCACTCGAAGCCGTTTGCAAACAGGATTTCGGGCATTTCCTCAGGGTCGGCAAGACGCCGGAAGAACGAGCTGGCGTAGGGACTGGGTTTGGTCGGCATATAGCAGCCCGGCGTCGTGAAGAAATTACTTCCTCCTACGCTGCCAGCGACGAACAGCGCACCGTTTGCGGTACGCGCCATCGCCAGCCCGTAGTCATCCAAGCTGCTGCCGACTATCGCCACGTAATCAAGCGATTGCGGAACCTGCAGCACACTATTGAAACGGATAACGAAGGCGTCCTTGCTGAGGACGTTATCCGGATTGGGCTGAGCGTCGCCAAACACGATGATGTCGTTGTTCGACCCGCGCTCGACCGCCCGGACGAAATCGATCCCCGGCCCATTCAAGTAGCTTGCATAGAGCAGGTTACCGTTGCCATTGGCGACGACAGCGACAAAGCCGTCCTTGTTATGGCCGTAGCTCTGGAACAACCCGGGAAACGTTCCAGCCGACGGGTCGTTCACAGTGAAGAAATCGCTGGACTCGGTCCAGCCGCCCAGAATGGCATCACCGGCGGTCGAGATGCGCACGTCCAGCGCTTCCTCGCGCGCGTTGCCGATCAGCGTTGATGTCCACAGCACCTGGCTTGCTGCGGCATTGAGGCGCGCGACCCAGACGTGGTTATCAAACGTGTTACCGAAGTTGGTGTCGTATCCGGCGATGGTGATGTTGCCGGCCCCGCCCACATCGACCGCGTTGATGCCCTGCTCAAAGGGCCCGCCGAGATAAGTGGAACTGAGCAAGTTCAGGTTGCTGTCGTAGCGGCGGATAAAGCCATCCGAGCTGCCGACCAGGTTCGCCTGCATCGCGTTCGGCGATCCGAACCCGGTCGGCGAGGCGGTGGTTCCAACCACGACGACGGTTCCGGTCGAGGTGACAATGACGTCGTTGGCACGATCATTGGCAGCGCCGCCAAAAATACGCACCGTGAAAGCCAGTGAAGTGCCGTTGTCGACAATCTTGATGAGGAACGCATCCGATTGACTCGCCCCTGATGCCTGGACATAACCGGAAACGTAGGCATTGCCGGCCGCGTCGAGCGCCAGCCCGGTGATGTATTCATCGTTGCCGGTGCCGATGTACGTGGAGTAGAGCAGGGTGCGCCCATCCGCGCTGAATTTGGCTACGAAGCCGTCGCTGCCGCCACCCCCGTGCATTCGCTGTGCGCCCGGCGTGGTAGGCATGTCGGTGGATGTGGTTCTGCCGGCAATGAAGAACTGGCCGGCCGCATTGGCGCGAATCGACGTAATCGTGTCGGTTAATCCGCCTCCGAAAAAGCTCGATATCAACACCGTCGGTGGCGTTCCGATGTCGTTCGGAGAGACCGGGATATCAAAGCTGCTTGCGGTTGCCGGCGAGTCTGCCGGCGGGCTCAATTGTGACTGGGCCGTCGCCCAAGTTGGCAGCCCGACGACGCTGCAAAGCACGGCGAGCCGCACCGCATTGTTCAGGTATTTTCGTGCTTCAAACAAGGGTTTCATCAGATGCCTCGTGATTTTGGATTTGTCGACCGCCTGCCGGGTGGCGCCTTATCCCACCAACGCGTCAAACAGCGACGATTTCCGTCATCCTCCTCAAAAAGTTTCCCTGTGCGCCGGTTCCTGCTCATAATCGGTCACGGAGAGCCATGATCGGAGATCGATACCAGCGCACCAAGGCGATCGTGGAGGCCGCACTCGCCCTTCCGCAGGCCGAGCGTTTGGCTTTCATTCGCGCAAACGCAGGCGACGATGCCGATTTGGAAAAGGACGCCTTGCGCTGGCTTGGGGCAACCGATGTCGTCGAGTCGAATGGTTTTCTCGAATCTGATTCGAAGCTGCTCGATGAACCGACGGAGATCGTCGGCAGCACGCAACATCGCTATCGAATCCTGAGCGAAATTGGTCGCGGCGGCATGGGAACCGTCTATCTCGCCCAGCGCACTGACGGCGAATATCGTCAACAGGTAGCGCTCAAACTCGTGCATACCGCGTTCGGTGACCCTTCGCTTGCGGCGCGCTTTCGCAGCGAACGGCAAATGCTTGCCGATTTGAATCACCCCTACATCGCGCGCTTGCTCGATGGGGGCAGCACCCGGGACGGACGCCCATTCCTGGTCATGGAATACGTCGCCGGCGATCGTATCGATCGCTGGTGCGAACAGCGGGATCTTTCCCTTCGTGGCTGCGCACTCCTGATGATAAAAGTTTGTGCGGCGGTGGCGCATTCACATCAAAACTTGATCATCCATCGTGACCTTAAGCCAGCAAACATCCTCATCGATGAAAACGGCGATCCCAAACTGCTGGACTTCGGGATCGCGAAGTTGCTACCCGAATTCGTTGGCGAAGACACGGTTACAGATCTGGAGAACCGCTGGCTCACCTATACCTATGCCAGCCCCGAACAGATCCGCGGCGCACGCGTCGGAACGGCCACGGATCAATACTCGCTCGGGGTTATTCTTTACACGTTGATCACTCGTCGTTCGCCGTATTCCAACCCGACGGCGACGCCGCCCGAGTTGGCGCGGGCGATCTGCGAGGAGGTACCCGCAGCACCGAGCCGACGCAGGCATTTACCCACGCAATCGAGCACTGAATCGAGCAACGAATCGACCTTGCCGGACGCCGGTCGGACGGGTGCGGCCGATCAGGATCTGGACGCGATCATCCTCAAGGCCCTGCGCAAGGAGCCGACCGAGCGCTACCCCAGCGTTGACGCGTTCGCCGCCGATCTACGCCGCTACCTCGACGGCTTGCCCGTCGATGCGCGCAAAGGCAGTCGCTGGTACTCGACGCGAAAATTTGTTTCGCGGCACTCCGTTGCCGTCACGTTTTCGGCACTGCTTGTGTTGTTGCTTGCTGGTTTCGCCATCCAGCGCCAGAGCCAACTGGAGCAGACACGCATCGAGCGCGACAAGGCACGCTCGATCACGGATTTCGTCGTGGGCATGTTTGAAAGCGCGGATCCTCTTGCTGAGCGAAACGCGCACGCAACCGACGCCGCAACCCTGACCGTGCGTGATGTTCTGGATCGGAATGCGCCTCGAGTCGAGGCCGAGCTTGCCGACCAACCGGAAGTACGCAGCGCGTTGCTCGGAGTCATGGGGCGCGCATACGTCGGCTTGCAACTTGGAAAGCCAGCGCAGCGCTATCTGACAGAAGCGTTGCACGGGATGCCGCCGACGTCGGCGGACGCCGTGCAGATTGAACTCTACCTCGCTGAAGCACTGGCCAGCGAGAGTGACTACCCAGCCGCGCTGAAGATTGCCGAGCAGGCTTTGAATAACGCCAGGGCGCTGGCCCCCGTGCAGGGCAGTCGAGATCTCGGTCGCGCACTTCGACTGCGCGCGGCAATCATGTCCCTGGTCGGTGACGAATCCACGGCGCGCAACGATCTCGAAAGCGCTCACGCCATGCTGCTGCGGACCGCCGGCGCAAACGATCCGTACACCATTGGAAGTGTGCTGGATCTTGGCTATCAGGCGCGCCGGGCCGGAAAATTCGATGACTGCGTTCGCGATGCGGAGGTGGCGCGCCGCGCCTGGACGGAGCGCCTAGGGCCCGAGCATTTCACCCTTGTCGTATCGCGGCAGCTTCGCGCCAGTTGTCTGCATTCGCTGGGTCGCAGCGCCGAAGCTGAAGCAGAGCTCCGCGAAATTGTGGCCTTGCAACGGCGCGTCCTCGGCCCCCGGAATATTGCCGTCGCCAATACCTTGAACGAGCTGGCCGTGTTGCTGACTTCCGGCAGCGGACGCGATGCAGAAGCAGAGCCGCTGTTGCGCGAGGCGCTCGATATCTATGCTGAACATTTTGGCGCAAATCACCCTGCCTCGGCCGTTCTGCTTGGAAATCTTGGCCAATCTGTCGGCGCCCAGGGGCGCCTCGATGAAGGCATTGACTTGCTGAATCACGCTGTTGCAATCGCGTCCGCGAATCCGCTGACGGATGGGGTTGCGCTGACGGTGAATAATCTCGGTTTGCAACTCGACAAGGCCGGGCGAACATTTGAAGCGGAGGCGCGCTACCGCCAGGCATTGTCCTTGTTCCAGATTTTGCATGCAGCCAATACCAGAAGTGCGGCGACCGAGACCAATCTTGGGCGGCTATTGAGCAGGACTGGCCGCGCCAGGGAGGCAGAGCCGCTGCTGCAAGACGTGCTGACCATACGCGAGAATTCCCTGCCGAAAGATCATTGGATCATTGCCGATGCGCGGGTCGCACTCGGTTCGTGCCTCTCGGAAAATGGCCATTCGGATCAAGCCAACCTCTTCCTTACGAGTGGCGTTGCAACACTGGAATCGACCCTGGGGCCGAACAACCCGAGGACACAGCGCGCCCGCCAGGCGCTCTTGAAATCCCGGCGCATCGGCGTACTTTCCTGGGCGGGAGAAATTCCCCAATGACCGCAGCGACCGATCCATTCACCACCTTGCTCCAACGCAGCCTCAACGGAAACAAGGCATCGGCAAATGAACTGTTTCCTTTGGTCTATCAGGAACTGAGGAGCCTCGCCCATGCGCAATTGCGCGGAGAAGGCGAAGGGCACACCCTGCAAACCACGGCGTTGATCAACGAGACCTATCTGAGGCTGATAGGACAGAACCGCACCGATTGGCAGACGCGAAGCCATTTCGTCGCCATCGCCGCGCAGGCGATGCGACGTATCCTGATCGATCATGCGCGGCGCAAACTGGCTGACAAGCGTCCGGATCCGCGGCAGCGAGTGGATTTTGAGTTTGCCGAGATGATCCCGCTACGCGATGAAACCCTGCTCGCTCTGGATCGCGCACTCAGTGACCTTGAAACACTTGATCCGCGCCAGGCGAAAGTCGTCGAGCTGAAATTCTTTGCCGGCCTCGACCTGGATCAAATCGCCAAGGTTCTCGACGTTTCCGCCGCCACGGTCACTCGCGAGTGGAGACTCGCCAAGGGATGGCTGCACATGGCACTGACTGAAGGCTGAGACCGAAGTTGGCACACACGGTGCGTTCATTGCCCATCGTTCACACTCGCCATCGCACAGCACATCCGACCAAATCCACGCATTGCGCGGCATGACTCGGGCGGCCCCAAAGATACGCGACCAGTTGCGGCTTCAACAGTCTGGCACTCCGCTCTCAAGTGCGCCGTTGCGCGGCGGAAAGTTTCCATCGAAAAAAAGTGTTCAGCCCAGATCAGGACTGCACGAACTGAAATCCCGCCCCCCCCCCCCCCCCCCCCCCCCCCCCCTTCCCCCCTCCCCCCCCCCCCCCCCCCCCTTCTCCCCCCCCCCTCCCGCTCCCCCCCCCCCCCGCCCCCCCCCCCCCCCCCCCCCCCCCCCCCCCCGCGCCCCCCCCCCCCCCCCCCCCCCCCCCCCCCCCCCCCCCCCCCCCCCCTCCCCCCCCCCCCCCCCCCCACCCCCCCCCCCCCCCCCCCCCCTCCCCCCTCCCCCCCCCCCCCCCCCCCCCTCCCCCCCCCCCCCCCCCCCCCCCCCCCCCCCCCCTCCCCAAATTGGCTGACAATCTCTTGAGCATAGCAACAAATTGCCGCTTTGTAAATACGCGTAACTATCAATGTATATTGCGACCGTACCCTCACCAAAAACGATTCCTGCAGATTCAGACGCCGCCATTCCCTCGTAGAACGTTTTCAAACGAGAGCTGCGTGCATTATCTGGTGTAGGATCGGTACCAATACCAATGTCAGGGCCAGTCGCCAAATACGCGCTTTTCTCAATCGCCCTCCCCATCGCAAACTGAAACGCCCCCGTAATCGCCCCATTAGCAAACTTTCCACCCATCGCCCGCGAGATCGTTCCACCGATCACCGCCGCCACCACGGTCTGTGCTGCGGGGCTCGAGGAAGCGCTGAAATCATTCGTCAGGCCGGAAAACCATTCAGGCCCAATCCGACGTCGACAACATCCACAAAAAAGAAGCCCGGGCATGCCCGGGCTTCGAATAGTTACAAAAGGAAGTTCGGTAATTTTAGTTTCGCTTGACCGCAACGGTGATGTGCGCGGGCGGACTGCCGGCACCGGCTTCAGTGAAATTCACCTGACCGAACGCGATATTCGTCATTGCAGCCGTGGTGGTAGCGGTGATGGTGATGGTCTGAGTTTCCGGCGAACCCGGTGCTGCAAAGTTCTCGAAATTACCCGTGAAGATCTGTTCCGGATTGGTGATACCCGCACCGGTGAACGAGAACGATGACGGGGAAACGGTCACTGTGACGCCCGGCGGCTGGTCGACGGCAACGTTCCAGGTGGAGGGTCCGAACGCGGTGTTGCGTAGCACTCGGGTCCACGTGTAGTTCGGCGTAGCAACAGTCAGCCCAACATTGCGCACGGACGGCAGGTTCAGCTCCTTGATGTTGATCGTGCCACCGGTCGGATTCGCCGCGAGGAAATTTGCATAGGTCTCGTCAAGGACGAAACCGGCAAACGGCGCACGCGACAAATCCACCCGACCGCTGCCGACATCGTCGATGTTCCAGGATGTCGTGGTGTCTTCCTTGGTGCCGGACTTCTTTGCCGTCAGCAGCAGAGCGGATTTCACTTCTGCCGGAGTCCAGCCCGGATTGACCGCACGAACAAGAGCTGCAGCCCCGGCCAAATGCGGGCCTGACATCGAGGTTCCGCTGATGGTGAAGTAGTCGCCATCAGCGGCACGGCCGGCTGCATAGATATTCACGCCAGGGCCGGTGATGTCAGGCTTGGTCAGGTCGGCGAGATTGCCTGGCATCGGACCGCGGAAGCTGAAGTCCGCCAGCACGTCGCCTTGGACCGCGCCGGTAATGCGGGCATTGAGGCTGGCGGTCGTGGGTGTCGCACCATTGGCGGTGATGAACGTGTTCAGCGCGCTTCCCGCAGCTTGCGTGATGCTGTATGCCGGGACCGTCGCGCCATCAGTGTTCATGTTGATCGTGCCGAAGGTGTTGTTGTAGATAACCACCTGCTGAGCACCCGCTGTCACCGCATTGGCAACCTTCTCCGTGAACGGACAGGTACCACGCTGGATCAGGGCCACCGCACCGCTGAAGAAGTTTGCCGGGAAAGCACCACCCGCGGTGCAGCCGATCAGGTTGGTCGAAGAAACCCGAATGGGCAGATCGGTGAATGGCACCGGAGCGGAGATGTTGCTGCCAAGCGCCGACAGCAGGTTCTGTGTATTTGCCGGCGGTGTACCAGGTCCTGTGGCGGAAATGCCCGGCCCCATGTTGACGTCCTGGGTCGATGCTGCAACGGTCATCATCCAAGGGCCGCGATGATTCACCTGGCCCACCGGATTGGTGATTGTTGCACTCGTATTTCCTGCTGAAGCCGCAACGACGACATCCGCGTTGATCGCGTCGAGGAACTTGCGGTCGCTCTCCGAACTGGACCAGGGACTGGTGCCACCGGAAATCGAGAAGTTGATGACATCAACGCCATCGATGATTGCATTCTGGATACCTGCATTGATATCGGCACCCGGACACGAATCAGCCGGGCAGACCTTGTAGGTACGAAGCGATGCGCATGGCGCGACACCTGACATTTGCGTATACGGCGCGACGAGATTCGGTGATGGTGAAGCCGCATTTGTCACTGAATTGCCGGCGGCGGTGCTGGCCGTGTGCACGCCATGCCCGGAATCGACCGCTTCAGGATTGGGGCCGTTGCAGACGCCGGCGCTTGAGCTCGCACAATCGCGCGCGCTGAGCAGCTTGTGATCGGCTGGACCGAAGCCGCAGGAAGCATCATCGGCGAACGATGGGTGGGTGGAATTCACGCCGCTGTCGAGCACACCGACAACCACGCCCTTGCCACGGCTCTTGGCGCCACCCGGAACAGCAAGATTCCAGACCGTATCCGCGCCGATGAAGGTCGGGCCGCGATAAGTATCGAGATGGTAGATCTGTTCCTGTTCGATCGACTTGACGCCTGGGGCGCTGGCAAGTTTCGCGGCCTCGGCTGCGGTCAGGCGGGCGGCAATACCGCTTTGCGTGATCTCATAGGTATGGGTTACATCAATCGGGTGACCCAGCAGCGATGCCATGGTGGCGATGTGGCTTTGCTGCTGTTCGCGCAGGTAGTTGCGATAGTTTTTCGTGTCAGCGCTCGCCGCATCGAATTTCTTCGCCCGCGCGCCCGGATCGGGAGCTGTCGCACGCATGTTGCCAATGCCGCCCTGGTAGTGCAGTGCGCCGGCATCCGTAAACTCGATCAGGTAGGTATTGACTTCACTGGCCGATTGTTCACTGATCCCGGCGGCCTCCACGTTGGTTGTCCATGCGCTGCCGCCAAGGCACGCGCCAATCACGGCCGCCAAAGCCGTCACTCGAATTGATGTCGCCATTGCCAAACTCCGAAATTGAAATACAGAAAATAAAAACGGGAAAGTTCGCGCCCATCAGGTGGCTGTCAACCCTGAAGACCTCCTCAGCGGACTTGGTTTTATAGCATCGCCACCCGGCTCGGGCAAATGCCTGTGTCTCCGTTCAGCCTGGCCCATCGAATCCGAGGAACCACAATTGCGGGGGCGTGCTCCACCTGAAGAACCAGTCAGCGCTCCGGCCAGGGGTTGGGGGGCGCGATCGGCGCAAAAAATGCTGCGACTGCAGCAAAATCATGTGCTCGCGGAAACGCCGGCAAGCTGGCCAGGAAGATGCGGCCATAGCCCTTGCTGGTCACGCGCGGATCGCAGAGGACGAGCACGCCGCGGTCGTTGATGTCGCGAATGAGCCGCCCAGCGCCCTGCTTCAGCGCGATCACGGCATTCGGGATTTGCCATTCGACGAAGGGGTTGAGGCCGGATTCGCGCATCACTTCCAGGCGTGCCACCAGAACCGGGTCATCGGGCGCGGCAAACGGCAACTTGTCGATGACAACGACACTGAGCGCCTCCCCGGCGACATCGACGCCTTCCCAGAAGCTCGCCGCGCCGAGCAGCACGCCATTGCCCGATTCACGAAAGCCGGCCAGCAACTGGTGTCGCGGCGCGGCTCCCTGGACGAACAACGGATACGGCACACGGCCCTCGAGCAGTTCGGCGGCGCGACGCAAGGCCCGGTGCGAGGTAAACAGCAGAAAGGCCCGGCCCGCCGAGGCTTCAAGCACGGGCAACACGGCCTCGATCATCTTCTCGGTGTAATCGCGCGCGCTCGGCTCGGGCAGGCCTTGCGGAAGATAGGCGAGCGCCTGGTTCGGATAATCGAACGGACTGTCCAGACACACCGAGCGCGGATCGTGCAGGCCGAGCTGGCGTGCGAAGTGGTCAAATCGACCGGCAACCGACAAGGTCGCCGAGGTGAAGATCCATGCGGCATGACTCTGCTCGCGCAACTCGCGCAACGGTTGCGAAAGATCGAGCGGCGTCGCATGCAGGGCAAAGCCATGCGCGCTCAATTCATACCAGTGCACCGAATCACGCGCGCTGCTGTCGCACAGATGCGTGAGGCGTGCGCTCATTGCCAGCGCGCGCTCGTGCACGGCGGCGAGCCCACGACTCCGTTCGGCGTGCGCATCAAGTGCGCTGGCGAGCTCATCGAGGGCGACACGCACGGCTTCAAGCTCGCGCTCGACCTCGGTATCGCGCTCGATGACGACAAAGGCGGCCTTGGCCGGAAAGCGGTCAAGCGCCAGCCGCAGCCGGCGCACGGCCGGCGCAATCGCCTCGATCAGGGGTTGCAGGGTCGCCAGCGCGCCACTGGCAGACGCGCATTCGGCCAGCGTGTCGGAGGCCAGCTCGGTCAACTGGCGAGCGGTCAGGGTGACCGAGAAGAACTGTCCGGCCAGCTCGGGAACCTGATGTGCCTCATCGAGGATGAAGGCCTGCGCGCCAGGCAGGATCTCGCCGAAGCCTTCCTGCTTGATCGCCAGATCGGCGAACAGCAGGTGATGGTTGACGACGACGATATCGGCTTCCTGGGCGGCACGACGCGCCTTGACCACAAAGCAATCCGTGAAGAAAGGACAATCGCTGCCAAGGCAGTTCTCGGTGGTCGAGGTAACCCGCGGCCACAGCGGCGAATCCTCGGGCAGCTCGGCCAGTTCGGCGCGATCACCGCTCTTCGTCGCCGTCGACCAGGCGTGTATGGCTTGCAGTTGGCTGGCCTGTTCGCGGCTGGCAAAACGGCCTTCGCCGCGGGCCTGGTCAAGCCGGTGCAGACACAGGTAATTCGCCCGCCCCTTGAGCAAGGCCGAGGACAAGCGCGCACCGAGCACGCTGCGCACGCGCGGCAGATCGCGATGGAACAACTGATCCTGCAGGGCCTTGGTGCCGGTCGAGATGATCACGCGCTTGCCCGACATCATCGCCGGCACCAGATAAGCGAAAGTCTTGCCGGTGCCGGTACCGGCCTCGGCGATCAGCGCATGTCGATCGTCGATGGCTTCGGCCACCGCGCGGGCCATGACCTGCTGCACTTCGCGCGGCACGAAACCGGGCACTTCGCGCGCAAACGGGCCGTTGGCACCGAGTACTTCCTCGACGGATTCATCCATGCCGCGACCGTTCCCTCAGCAAGCTGCCGCGACGACTGGCGACGCGCCGTTCAAAGTCGCACGGGTCGCTTGACCTTGCACTGCTCGCGGCGCTTTTCGGCGTGAGTCAGGTAGTCGGTGTCGTTGAAACTCTTGCGCGCCTCGATGATCGTCTGCCAGTTCTGCACGCACAGGGTGCCGACCTGCGGGCCCTTCTTGAAACTTTCGTAGGCCAGCTTCTCGGCATCGATGATGTTGCCGCGCAGGAATTCAATCTCGGCTTCGCTCTGCAACAAGTCGGGCGCATCCGGTGCCAGCGCGCGCGCCTTGACGATGGCCACATGCGCATCATCAAGCTGCTGCAGTTGCTCGGCCTGGCTGGCTTTTTCGACGAATCCTTCGACCGCCGGATCGCGCAACGGATTGACCTGCAAGGCCGAATCTTCACCGGCGCTGGCGGCCCGGATCGCCTTGACCGCGGCGATGCGATCGGTGAGCGGACGAACCAGGCCGGCCATCCCGGATGGATTCGGACTCGAACACGCCACCAGTGCGGCACTTGCCAACAACAGGATGAACGGACGGAGCTTGCGAGTGACGATTTTCATGGACGCAATGCGCTGATGTACAAGTCGCCAAGCATAGCGTCAATCATGATCGCGGCCGAACCATTCGCGAATGCGATCCATCGCGCAGCCCTCGCGATCGGTCGGTGCGTAGCCGGCGATGAACGGCAGTTCACGCGCACCGGAGCAGACCGCATCGCTGCGACGGCCGTTCCCGGGATCGATCCAGACGCGCTCGATGCCGTCAGCGGGCGGCACCAGTGCTTGCGCGGGCAAGCGCTTGAACAGATCAATCCAGACCTTGAGCGCGCCGGTCGATCCGTACAGGGCGGTCGGACGATTGTCGTCACGCCCGACCCAGACCACGCCCAACTGGTTGCCGCTGAATCCGGCGAACCAGGAATCACGCTGGGTATCGCTGGTGCCGGTCTTGCCGGCGGCGTGCAAATCGCCGAGCCCGGCCGCGCCGATCGAGCTTGCCGTCCCCGATTCGACGACTTGCTGCATGGCCCAGGTGACCAACCGCGAGGCCGCGACGTAATCGCCGGTACCCGGCTTGACGCCGAATCGCGACAGCGTGCGGCCGTTGCCATCAATGACGCCACGCACCGCACGCAGGGGCACGCCATGGCCATCGGCGGCGAAGTACTGGTAGAGCTGGGCGACATCGAACGGACTCAGCTCGACCGCACCGAGCAAGAGCGAGGGATTCGGATTGATCGTGCGACCGAGCCCGAACGATTCGAGCAGGCCGCGTACCTTGTCGACGCCGAGACGCAGGCCGAGTTGGACGGTGGCCAGGTTCCAGCTGTTCTTCAGCGCATCGATCAGCATCACCTTGCCATGCACATCGCCATCGTCGTTCTTCGGAATCCAGCGCGTGCCATCACGTTGCGGCATGTCGACCGGCGCATCGTCGATCAGGCTAGCCAATGAATAGCGTTGCGGCTGGGCCAGTGCAACCAGATAGACAAAGGGTTTCACCAGAGAGCCGATCGGACGCCGCGCATCAAGCGCGCGGTTGAAGCCCGGTGCATCGGCATCGCGGCCGCCGATGAGGGCCTGCACTTCGCCGCCCGGCACGGCGGTGACGACCACCGCGGCTTCAACGCCTGCATCGCGCTTGCCGAGATCCTTGAGCCCCGCTTCGAGTGCGGCCTCGGCCTGCAATTGCGCCGAGGGTGCCAGCGTGGTGTGGATGGTCAATCCGGCCGCATCGAGTTCGTGATCGGCGAAGTCCCGATCCAGCTGCTGGCGCACGAGTTCGAGAAAGGCCGGAAAGCGATTGCGCGGCAGGGCCCCTTTCGCGCTGATGCCGAGCGGCTCGGCGCGCGCCCGTGCGAACGTCTTCGCATCCACCAAACCGGTTTCGGAAAACTGCTGCAGAACGAGATTGCGCCGTTCCAGTGCGCGCTTCGGCGTGCTGCGCGGATCGTAGTAGCTCGGCCCCTGCACCAGACCGACGAGCAAGGCGATATCGGCCGGTCCCAGCGCCTCGACTTCGCGGCCGAAATAGAATTCCGAGGCGGCAGCGAAGCCATGCACGGCCTGGCCGCCCTGCTGACCGAGGAAGATCTCGTTGACATAGGCTTCGAGAATGCGCCGCTTGTCGTAGCGGAACTCGATCAACAGCGCGATCAAGGCCTCGTTGACCTTGCGCATGAAGCTGCGCCCGCGATCGAGAAACAGGTTCTTGACCAGTTGCTGGGTCAGCGTCGAACCACCCTGGACAACACGACCGGCGCTCAGGTTGGCCCAGCTTGCGCGCAGGATCGCCAGCGGCGCGATGCCGTGGTGGTGCTTGAAATCCCGATCCTCGACCGCCTGCAATCCGCTTACCAGCAGGGGCGGCAACTGTTCGAGCTGGACCAGTCGACGCTCCTCCTGCTGCGACCCGTACAGGGTGGCGATGCGCGCCGGATCAAGCTCGGCATGGTTGAGCGCGACGCCGGTTTGCAGATCGACAAGGGCGCTGATGCGTCCATCGACCAGATCGAGCGCCAGGCGCTGCGCCGGATAGCGCCCATCGAGACCGACAAAGGCGCGTCGGGCGATTTCGAAGTGATTGCCATTGTGCGAGAAGCTGCCCGGCGCGCGTGCAGACCCATCATTGCGATAGCGCGCGGCATCGAGCTCGATCAACAGGGTATCGGCATTCAAGGGCCGCCCAGGCGCAAGATCCAGAGGTCGCGCGAAAACCCGGCTGGGGATCTGCCAGCTGAGGTCATCGAAGCGCTCGCGCAGTTGATGATCGAGGCTGATCGTGTAGGGAACCAGAAATCCGGCCAGGGCGCCAAAGCCAAGCAGGATCGGCGCACGCAGCAGGCGCCAGCCCAGCGCGATGAGGGAAACAAGACGTCGTAGCAAGTGCAGACCGTGTTGCCGAAGAGCGATTGCGCGAGTTTACTGCATGAGGTCGCGGGCCGCCGCCGTGACAGTGTGCGCCGGCATCGCCGATAATCGGTGTCCGCTCGTAGCCTGGATCGTCGTGCAGAATCCCTTGTCGGACCCCGCCTGCCTTTGCGTGCATGGCGCGATCGCCTGCGACGATGCCTGGCTGGCCGCGGCCATGGCACAGATGCCTGAACGGGCCGGTCTTGCCCTGCTCGGCGGGTCGGCGTCGATCGGCGGACACGCCGATGCGTTGCGCCTTGCCGATCTGGTCGAGGAATCCGCCGAGGCTCTGGCGATGGAGCTGTCCAGGCGCCTGCCTGGCCGCGATCTGCTGATCCTTCGCAGCGATGCCGAATTGTCGCCAATGCTATTGCCGCGCCTGCTGCGCGCGCTTGCCGAAGCCGATGTAGTCGCGGCTGGCGTGCTCGACAATCTCGACCCGGCGCGCTCGCCATTGCCAGCCGGCATGCGCAGCGATGTGGGCGTGGCACGCATCGACGCGCTCTGCTACGCCTATTCGCAACGCGGCCTGATCGACGTGCGCGAACTTTCGCCACTGGCATCGGCTTGGCAAGGTCAGCGCCTTCGCGACGCCGGCATGCCATGGCGCACGGTTATGCTCGATCACGCCTATGTCGGGGCAAGCGGCCGCACGCTCGCCGGTGCCGAGCGAGGCCCGGATCCACGTGATCCACTGCCGCCTTCGCCGCTGGCCGGATTGCGCGCCCAGCTCGGCGGCGCCCTCGCTACGCAGGCGACGCCCGCCACGGCGGCGCTGATGGCGCGGCCGGTCATCCTGCATCTCCTGCATGGCTGGGGGGGTGGCGCCGAACGTTGGGTGCGTGATTTCTGCAACGCGTTCGCGGCAGCCGATCATCTCGTCCTCAAATCCTGTGGCAGCCATCAGCGCAGATGCCACGGTGAGTGGCTCGAACTGCATGATGGCTCGCTCAGTGGCCCGCCGTTGCGCCGCATCGCCCTGCCCTGCGCGATTGACGATACCGACATCGACAACCCGGGCTATCGGGTCCTGTTGAGCGAATTGCTCACCGAGCATGCGGTCGACGCGATCATCGTTTCATCGCTGATCGGGCACAGCCTCGATGCCCTGCGCACAGGCTTGCCGACGACCCGCGTCATCCACGATCACTATCCACTGTGGCCGGTACTGCATCGTGATTTCAGCGATCCGCAACTGGCCTTCGATGATGCGCAACGGGTTGCGGATCTGGCCGCCCAGGGCGCGGATCGCGAGTTTGCCAACACGGATCCCGCACACTGGAAAGCACTGCGCGATGCGCTGATCGCCGCAATGATCGATTCGCACACACAACTGATCGCGCCCAGCCGGTCGGCGCTCGACAACGACCTGCGCCTGGCACCCGAACTTCTCGCGCTGCGATCGACGGTCATTGCGCATGGCCTGTCGGCATGGCCGGGTGAGCGGGTGCAAGCATCGATGCCGCCATCACGACCGCGCTTGCGTCTGGTCTTTCCGGGGCGCGTGCGGCGCGGCAAGGGTGCCGTGCTGCTCGAACAAGTGTTGCCGCGATTGCGCGGCGTCGCCGAGGTTTTCCTGCTCGGCGTCGGTGCCGATGCACATGCGTTCTTCGGCATGGACGATGTGCACATCGTGCTCGACTATCGTCGCGAGGATCTGCCCGGCCTGCTCGCCACGCTGGCTGCCGATGCCGCCGTGCTGTTGCCGACCGTCGCCGAAACCTTCGGTTACACCTTGTCGGAACTGCGCGATCTCGGCATGCCGGTCATCGCCACGCGCATGGGCGCCTATGTCGAGCGCATCGAAGACGGAATCAATGGTTTCCTCGTCGCCGCCAATGCCGACGCGATCGTCGCCCGCATCAGCCAGCTCGCCGCGCAACGTGAAACTCTGCGTGATGTGCGCGAGAACCTGACGACGCGCCGAGAGCCCGATCTGGCAACGATGGCGAACGCCTATGCGCAAGTACTCATGCTGCCAGCAGTCGAATCCTTGCGCTATGTGTTGCGGTCGACAACCATCGATTCGCAGTTGCTGGCCGCACGCAGCGATCAGCTGGCCAGCGCCGGAACCCGCATCGTGGCTTTGCGCGAATCCCTGCAAGACGCGAGTGCGGAAAGCGCGCGTCGAGGCGAATGGGGGCACACACTGACGCGCGATCTCGCCAGGTCACGCGAACAGGTCGTCGGCCTCGAAGCCGAACTCGAGACGCGCACGGCCTGGGCCATGCGTCTGAATGCCGAGGTCGAAGCGCTGCGGCCATTCCAGCCGGCCTATGAGCTGGTTGTCGGCAGCCGCTCATGGCGATTGACCGCGCCCCTGCGCAGCCTGGCGGCGCGATTGCGTGACCTGCGCGCTTCACTCGCCTTTCGCACGAACCGTTTCCTCGCCCAGGCAAGGCGCGTGCGTGGCAGCCTTGTCCAGCATGGCCTGGGCGGCACCTGGACCCGCCTGCTGCGTGAACTGCGTGGCAGCCCGGCCATTCCGTTGCGCGAAACGTTCGCCGCGCCGAACGAGACGTTCTCGCCATTTTCCGTGCCGGGCAGCGAACAGCCGCGCGTCTCGATCATCATTCCGGTGCACAACAAGTTCGCCTACACGGCGGCTTGCCTGCGCTCGCTCGCCGAGCATGCCGATGCGACGCCGTTCGAGGTCATCGTCGTCGACGATCTGTCGACCGACTCGACCGCGGCGCGCCTGGCCGAAATCGACGGCATCCGCAGCATCCGCAATGCCGAGAACCTCGGCTTCGTTGGATCGTGCAATGCCGGCGCCGGAATCGCGCGTGGCGAATTCGTGCTGTTCCTCAACAACGACACCGTGGTCACCGCCGACTGGCTGGAGGCCTTGCTGTGCTGCTTCAACGAGGAGCCCGAAGCCGGCCTGGTCGGCTCGCGTCTGGTCTATCCCGATGGTCGCCTGCAGGAAGCCGGCGGCATCATCTTCAATGACGGTTCGGGCTGGAACTACGGGCGCTTCGAGGATCCCGAGGACAGCCGCTTCGGCTTCCGTCGCGAGGCCGATTACTGTTCCGGCGCGGCGATCATGCTACGTCGCGAACTGTTCGAGCGACTGGGTCGCTTCGACCAACGCTATGCACCGGCCTATTACGAGGACACCGATCTTGCCTTCGCCGTGCGCGCGGCCGGGCGCAAGGTGTTTTACGAGCCGCGTTCGCGTGTCGTCCATTTCGAGGGCATCACCGCCGGCACCGATACCGGCAGCGGCATGAAGCGCTACCAGGTGATCAACCGCGAGAAGTTTCTCGACAAGTGGCGCGATGCCTTGCGCCGTCAACCCGCGCCGGGGACGACCATCCATGTTGCCGCGACCCATCGCGCACGCCAGCGCATCCTGATCATCGACGCGACCACGCCAACGCCCGATCAGGATTCGGGTTCTCTGCGCATGGTCAACCTCATGCGCATCCTGCGCGGCAATGATTGCCACGTCGTGTTCATGGCCAGCAACCAGGCCTGGGTCGAGCGCTACACCCGTGACCTGCAGTCGATCGGCATCGAGGTGCTGTATCAGCCGTATCTCGGCAGTCCGGCCGCTTTCTTCCGCGAGCGCGGCGGCGAGTTCGACGCAATCTTGCTGTCCCGCCACTACGTCGCCGCCGAGTTCATCGGTCTGGCTCGACTCTACGCCGGCAAGGCGCGCCTGATTTTCGATACCGTCGATCTGCATTATCTGCGCGAACTGCGCGCGGCCGAACTCGAAGGTCGCGACGACCTTGCCCGTGTTTCGGCGAAAACCCGCGCGCAGGAAATAAGCATCATGCGCGAGTGTGACGTCACCCTCGTGGTCAGTCCGGTCGAGCAGGAGATCCTTTCCCGTGATGCGCCGGGGGTCGTCGTCGACGTGCTCTCCAACGTGCACGAGATTTTCGGTTGCCGCCGTCCTTTCGCGGATCGTCACGACCTGTTGTTTGTCGGCGGATTCCAGCATCCGCCGAACACCGATGCGGTGCTCTGGTTCGTCAACGACATCCTGCCGCGCGTGCTGCAAGCGATTCCCGAACTGCGCCTGCATGTGATCGGCAGCAAGGTCACCGACGCGATCCGCGCCCTGGCCAGCGAACATGTCATCGTGCACGGCTTCGTCGACGACATC
This sequence comes from Lysobacterales bacterium, assembly GCA_016721015.1. Classification (GTDB taxonomy): domain Bacteria; phylum Pseudomonadota; class Gammaproteobacteria; order Xanthomonadales; family Rhodanobacteraceae; genus Dokdonella. Next base: position 1,058,820 of record JADKJL010000001.1, on the reverse strand, counting down.
GCCCCGGCCATGGATGAAGCGCGCATCTCCGTGGCCCCGCTGCGCTACGGCGCCGGAGTCAAGGGCAAGGTCAACATGGCCATGAGCTACGGTCTGCCGGTGGTCGCCACACCGATGGCGGTCGAAGGCATGCATGTGCGATCCGGCCACGAGGTGCTGATCGCCGACAGTGCCGAGGCCTATGCCGACGCGGTGGTCAAGCTCTACAACGATGAGACCTTGTGGAAGCGCCTGTCAGCCAACGGCCTCGACAATGTTCGCGCACACTTTTCATTCGAGGCGGCCGACAAGGCGATCCAGCGCATTTTCGGATTTTGATTGGGTGAGGAGCAGTGAGCGGTGAGCGGGAAGAGCGAAAAGCAGTTTGCCGTAAACCCGTAGGAGCGCCTTCAGGCGCGATGCTTTTTGGCGACATGGGGTGATCGCTCGCCCCTGAAGGGACTCCTACAGAATCGGGCTTTTCCCGCTAAACGCTAACCGCTTCCCCGCTAACGGCTACTCAGCCAACCGCCACTCACCATCGATCGCCAGACACTCCCAGTGGACCTCACTGGTCCTCTGTCCCATTGGGCCAAAGCTGCGTTCGCGAAAGAACAGACTGCCGTCCTCATGGCGCATCACCAAGGTGCTGGCCCGCGTGCCGTAGTGCTCGCCGCGAATGAAGATCGGGGCAAGCACGCGTTCGAGATGTGTGCCGACACCGGTATCGGGTAGTTCGACATCCTCGGGCTGAGTCGTGTCGGCGAGCAGGCTCAACAAGCTTTCATCGTCACGATCGCCTTTGCGGATCGCGCTGGTGAAACGCGTGCGCAACCGCTCGACCTTCGGCCAGGCGCTGGCGAACGGGCCGTTGCCGACCACATGGATGCCGGCCTGCAGGCGTTGCAGGGTCGCGCTGCTTCCATCGATCAGACTGACACCCGAGCGATCACCGAAGACGAGATTGAACGGTCCGTATTCGTCGATATGATCGAGTACGCCCTGGCCAAAATCCTGCGCGGATTCACTGCCGACGACAAACTCGCGCACGAGGGCGCCGCGTGAGCGTGGCGCCTGCGCCGGCAAGCCGCTGCGCAGGTTGGTCACCGAGGCGAAACGGCCGTCGTTGCGTTGCGCAAGCCAGCTTCCGCCCGCCTTGAGATCGAGGCCACCGAGGCAATCCGCCGCGCCGCGCCAGGACTCCGCGGCAGCGCTGGGACGGGCGTGGAATTCATCACGATTGCCGAGCAGCAACAGCGGCCACTCGGGCAATGCCTCGATCGCGATCAACAAGATGCACATTCCTGCGGTTTCCTTGAGCGTTCTCGATTGCGCTTAGCTTGCAGGTGCGGAAAGACCGCGCAATTTCGATTCGAGCGGGGTCAAGCGCGGATTGGCCGGGCTCAGCTTGCGCGCCGATTGCAGGGCGCGTTCGGCGTCGGCGGCCTGATTCTCGCCGATGCGCTTGTCGGCCAGGTCAAGGTAGGCGTTGGCCAGGCGTTCGGACATCGGCAGCAACGAAGGATCGGCCGGGGCGATCTGGCGCACCACTTCGAGCATGCCGAGGGCGCGATTCAATCCACCTTCGGCAAGTTGCTGGTCGAACAATTCGCGGGCCCGAGCCGGAATCCTGTTGAGGCCATCGAGCGCGGCCTTGTTCTCGCCATCGATGGCGAGGGCCGCGCGATACTTGTCGTAGGCGCTGTTGCCGGGCGGGTTGATCAGGCGTCCGGCGGCACTCGCCGCATCGGCCTCGCTGACCAGGTTGCGCATCCGCTCCAGGTCGGCCGGCGTCGCCACCGGCCGCTCCGCCGCGATCGCCAGGCGCTCGCGCAATTCACGCAAGTCGAGACTGGCCGCGCGCAGCTCGGGCAAATCGCTGGCCAGCGTCTGGGCCTGCTTGAGCAGGCGATCAGCCGCACCGGGATTACTGTCTTCAAGCGCCGCGCGCGCCTGCACGATCAGGGCCTGGGCGACGCGGCGCAGGCCAGCCTTGGCGCGCGCGTTGCCGGCATCACGTTGCAGTGCCGACTCGAACAAGGCCTGGGCCGAATCCGCACTGCCGCTGAAGCGACCCGCACGCAGTTGCGCTTCGCCACGGGCGAGATCGTTCTCCAACGAGGCGCTGGCGGCTTCACGCTGCTTGCCGAGGTTGGCGCGCAGATCGGGCAGGGCCGGATAACCCGGCAGGATGCGTGCGATGTCCTCGACACGCGTCGATGCCGTGGCCAGATCGCCGTCGGCAAACGCGGTCTTGGCCTGTGCGGCCAGCGCATCGACGCTGCGCGTGATGCCGGCACGGGCCAGTGAATTTCCGGTGTCGCTGACCAGCGCGCGCTGATACAGCGCGACCGCACCGTCGTCGCCGAGCAGGCGACCGGCGTCGAGGGCGGCTTGCGCCTGGGTCAGCAATGCTTCGATCTCGGTGCCGCGCGAATCCAGCGCTGCAATCGACTTTTCGATGTCCTCGACGGCGGCACCACCACCGAGCAGGTCGCGCGCGGCGGCTGCGGATTGTCGGGCCAGTCCCACATCATTGCGCTTCAACGCATCGTGCGCGCGTGCAAGCAGCTTTTCACCGACTTCGCGCATGCCACGACGGGCGATGTCGTTGTCCTGATCAAGCGTGCGCGCGGTCTGGAACAATTCGCGTGCACTGTCGCCCAGGTTGCCATCCAGATTGCCGGCGTCGAGTGCCTTCTGCGCACGGGTGAGGATGTCGTTGAGCTCGGTATTCGGCAGCAAGGCGCGCAGCCAGTCCTGATGCTTCCAGACCATGAAGCCGCCGACGCCGATCGCCAGAAGGAGCGCGACCAGGACGACCTGGATTCCGACATTGCGACGCTTCGGTTTGGCCGGTCGTTGCGAGATGCGACTGGCGCGCATGATGTGGTCGTCGGTCGCAGCCAGGATCTGGTCGAGCCGTCCCATGCTTGGATCGGAACGATGTCGCGAATTCGCTTCAGCCGACAGCGGACGCAACGAGGAGTCGGTCGCAGGCAGCGGCGAAACGCGGGTCTCCGCCGATCGAGCATCCTCGGCAACCTGGCCGGGGGCGCTCTCGAGTCCCGGCAGTTCGCCATTGGCGATCGCCTTCTCATAACGGGCAATAGCGATCGCGGCATCGTTGCCGGTCTGGAAGCGATCATGCGGCTCCTTGGCCAGCAGCCCGTCGACCAGTGGCTGCAGCACAGCCAGCGATTCCGGCAGTTTCGGTACCGGTTGGGTGATATGCATGATGCCGACCGCAAGCGAATCCTCGGCGTGGTAGGGCACGCGCCCGACCAGCATCTCGTAGAGCACCACGCCAAGGCTGTAGAGGTCGGCACGGCCATCGAGCTGCTTGCCACGTGCCTGTTCGGGGCTCATGTAGTGCGGCGTACCGACCACCGCACCGGTGCGGGTCATGCGCGTGGCCGAATCGTTGGCCCGGGCAATGCCGAAATCGGTCAACGCGGCCGAGCCATCGTCGCGCAGCAGGATGTTGTCGGGCTTGATGTCGCGGTGGATGAATCCCTTCTGCTGCGCGTAGTTGATCGCACCGGCGATTTCGCGGGTCACGCGCAGGGCGAACGATACCGAGCGTGCCGGGCCGTTCTTGCTCAGTACCGGACCACCGGCCAGATATTCCATGGCCATGTAGTGAAAATCGCCATTGCGGCCGACATCATGGACACCGACCACATGCCGATGATGCAATCGCGCGGCGATCTTCGCCTCGCGCAGGAAGCGCTCGCCGAAATTCGGATCGGCCAGCAGGGCCGGCGACATGATCTTGAGCGCGACTTCGCGATCCACGGATTCCTGAACCGCCAGATACACCGTGGCCATGCCGCCGCGGCCGAGTTGGCGCAACAATCGGTATCCGGGAATTTCAATCACGTCGGGACTCTATCCATGCCCAATGCCGCGCGGCAACAAGGGCGTTAGCATATCAGCCCAACCGCTGCCTGCGCCGCTCGAATCCATGCCAGCCTCAGGCTTTGCGCTGCGCTTCGATCACGTTCGGCACCGCATGCAACTGTCCAAGCAGGCTCGATAGCTGGCCAAAATCGGCGACTCTCAGAGCCAGGTTCATGGTCACTTCGTTGCGCGCCTGATCGACGCGCGCATCGATCGCGAGGATCTGCACATTGCTCGCCGCAATCACGTTGCTGACATCCTTGTGCAGCCCTTTGCGGTCATAGCCGCGCACAAGCACATTGACCTCGTAGGCACGCTGTTTTCCACCACCCCATTCGACATCGATGATGCGATCCGCATCGAGCAGGCGCAATCGCTGCAACTGCCGGCAATCGGTTCGATGCACGCTGACTCCTCGGCCGCGCGTGATGAATCCGGCAACCTCATCGCCGGGCACCGGCTGGCAGCAGCGCGCGAGCACGCTCAGCAGGTTGCCGACGCCTTCGATGACCAGTGCGTCCTTGGCCGGCATGGCTGGTTTCAGCGCCTGCAAGGAGCGCGGCACCTGCGCATCCTCGCTGCGCGCTCCTTCATGCAGGCTGCGCGCGATCTGGGTCGGCGTGACATCGCCGAGCGCCAGCGCCTCGTACAGATCATCGACGCTGCGCAAATGGAAGCGTGCCGGCAACGTGTCGAGATCGACATTGTGCAAGGCGAGACGCTTGAGCTCCCGATCAAGCACACCGCGACCGGCGGCAACATTGATCTCGCGATCGGCCTGGCGAAACCAGTTGCGTACCTTGTTGCGGCTGCGTGCGGTTTGCAGGAAGCCGTGGTGAACCGACAACCAGTCACGACTTGGTTCGGCGTTCTTTGCGGTCAGGATCTCGATGCGATCGCCACTGCCGGGTTGAAAGGTCAGTGGCACGATGCGGCCGTTGACCTTGGCGCCGCGGCAACGGTGACCGACGTCGGTGTGGATCAGGTAGGCGAAATCGAGCACGGTTGCGCCTTTGGGCAGATCGAATACCTGGCCTTTCGGGGTCAGCAGGTAAACCCGATCCTCGATGACGTCGGTTCGAAAACCGGCGAGCAGGGCGGCATCGTCGTCATGCTCGTCGCGGGTTTCGAGCAACTGGCGCATCCAGGCGATCTTGCGTTCGAAACTGGTGTCGCCGCCACTGCCCTCCTTGTAGCGCCAATGCGCGGCAAAGCCGAGTTCAGCGTAGGAATGCATGTCGTGGGAACGGATCTGCACTTCCACGGTTCGGCCTTCGGGACCGATCACGGCGGTATGCAGGGATTGGTAATTGTTGCCCTTTGGGCTGGCGATGTAGTCATCGAACTCGCCGGCAATGAAAGGCCACAACGAATGCACGACGCCGAGCGCGGCATAACAGGACGGCACATCGCGGACAAGCACACGCAAGGCACGGATATCGTAGAGGCCGGAAAAATCGAGGCCCTTCTTCTGCATCTTCCGCCAGATCGAGCTGATGTGCTTCGGTCGACCGGCCACCTCGGCCTCGATGCCCGCATCGACCAGGGCTTTTCGCAGCAATCCGGTGGCGTGCGCGATCCAGGTCTCGCGATCACCGCGACGCTCGTCGAGCAGGTTGGCGATGCGGCGATACGTGTCCGGTTGCAGATAGCGGAAGGCGAGATCCTCAAGCTCCCACTTCAGTTGCCAGATACCAAGACGATTGGCCAGCGGCGCATGGATATCGGCCGTCAGTTGCGCGAGGGCGCGTCGATGCGCATCATCCAGCTCGTCGGCGCGGCGCATCATCACCAGTTGGCGAGCCAGCAGGATGAAGACCACACGCAGGTCGCGGATGATCGCCAGCAACAAGCGTCGCAACCCTTCGGCAGCGCCCGCTCCGCTGCGTGCGGCGTGCAGTGACCAGACTTTTTCAGCCGCCCGCTGACCCTCGATCAGTTCGACGACCTCGGCGCCGAATGCGGCGATTTCCACATCGGTGAATTCGCAGCCCGCGCTGATCGCCTCGTACACCAGCAGGGCCGTGTACGCAATCGGGCCGGTGGCGAGCTTTTCGAGTTCGGCGAGAATCGCATCTCGGACCGGCGTCGCCGCTTGCCAGCGCGTGCGCGCAGCTGGCGAAGAGGCCAGCCGGGCCTCGATATGCTGCAGCGCCTCGTTAGTCGATTGCGACACCTTGGGCTTCCGGAATCGTGGATTGCACGACAACTTTACCGAATCGCCACCGTTTCAACAGGCGCACGCCAGCAGAACGAGCGAACCGCCTGACCCGGGAAGGTACAGGGGAAGATTCAGTTCGGAGGAACTTGCCGCCGAAGCGGCCGATGTCGTCGACCGTGATCGATCGCGATCAGTAGGTGTACCAGACGCTGTCGTCGGTAAACCAGTCCTGCGACTCCTCGGCCACACCGACCATGCCACCACCGGTGCGCAACGCGGCAAATCCCTGTCGTGGCGTGCCCGCCGTCGCGGAACCGACTACCGGTCGATAGACGAGGACGTAATAGGCCGTGAAGCCGGGCAGTGCGCTGAACTGATGACGCACGAATTGCCCGCTCTCCTTGATCACGCCAGCCAGGATCGCGTCGTCGCACAACTGCGGCGGCGGCGATGTGCCCTCAACCCAGAGCGTGCCGAGGCCGCACCATGTCGCCCCGGCAAGCGCCGACAGGGCGCTGGTGTTGAAGCCATCGACCAGCGTCCAGACCACGCCAGTCGGTGCCGTCGGGTCGAACTGGGTATCAATCTTGACCACACTGACCGCCTGGCCGGCAAACCCGCCAAAGGTCTGCGCATTGACGGTGACGTTCTGACTCGGACCCGACGGCGGCGTTGGTGTCACGGTTCCGCCAAATCCGCTGTCAAACAATCCATGGCTGACGTTGGGTCGATCGAGACTGTCGCCCGGCTGCGCGCTGAGGCAGCGGAATTGCTTGCTGAGCGCCTTGTCTGCCTGGCCGATCAACAGCGTCGGCGCACCGGCATTCTGCGCGCCACCGCCCTGATAGCTCAGGCTGTGCGCGTACACATCAGGAAACTTCCACACATCGTTGCCGACCGCTGCCGGCAACTGGTAACGAGGCTGCACGGCAATCTGGGATGGCACGCGCGGAGCTTCGGCGCAGAACACGTGTGCATTCAGATAGACGGTAGCGACGCCACCCGAGCCGGAATTCGAGTAGCTGAACGCGTTCGCCACCGCGCCATCCAAGGCGACCGTGGCCTGGTCACCGGAAATCAAATCGCCACCCACCAGGGTCGCCACATTGTCGACCGCAAAAGCGGAGCCGGCACCTGCCAGCAAGGCGATGGAGAGCGCAGCGCGCAGGCTGCCAACGGAATGCTTGCTCATCAAAATCATAGATCCGCAACTTGAATGAAGGGGTTTGAATCGTGCTGCACAGGACGACGACGACGATCAAAAATCAGGTTTTGTCGCTCGGCCACACGGAACCCGGATGCCCGATGCTAGACTGCATGGACTCGATTCTAACTCCTGATTCCGCAAAGTGCACCTGTTAACCTAGTGTTAGACAACGAGTTTTCGATCAACTGGTCACATCTTGACCAATGCCAAGAGTCCATAGCATGCACCCCAGAGTCCTGATTCTCGTCGCGCTCCTTGCCATTCCGTTCGCCGCATCGACACTCGTCCGCGCCCAGGCGCCAACGCTTGAAGAGCGCATGTCTCAGGAGGAGTTCACGGCGGCGGGCCTCGACAAGCTGACCCCTGAACAGCTCAAGTACCTGAATGACTGGGTCCAGTCCAAAGGCGTGAGCGAAATCGGTGCGCCGATCCGGCACCGTGACGGCACATCAACCTTCTACGCCGACGATCAAGATCGCGAGGTCGTCGAATCTGCCATTGCCGGCGAGTTCAACGGCTGGCACGGCAAGACCCGGGTGACGCTCGAGAATGGCCAGGTCTGGGAACAGGTCGAATCCGGCAGCTCGGGTTTTCGCCTGCAATCGCCCAAGGTGAAGATCAAGCCGATGAGCATGGGCAGCTGGCTGATGTATGTGAACGGCTGCAATTGCGATATTCGCGTCAAACGCATCAAGTAATACTCGCGTGGTCGCGCTCAATCGAGCGCGGCCACGGCACGCGCGAGACGCTTCGGCGAAACCGGTTCGGCCGTGCGCAGTTCCTGCGCAAACACCGAAACGCGCAATTCCTCGATCAACCAGCGCAAATCATTCAGCGCGACCGCATCGACCTGGCCGCTGCTGCGGCGCTTGAGATACTCGCGCCAGTAGATATGCACGCCAAGCATGCGTGCCTGGTCGCGCGCCGGCTCCTGACGCAGGCGTTCGGCACGCAGACGCATGCCGCGCAGATAGCGCGGAATATGACCCAGATGCTGCGGATCGGTCTCGCGCAGGAAGCCCGGGGCAAGCAGCTCGTCACGCTGTTCCAGCAGATCTTCATAGTTGGCGCTGGCGAAGCCAAGCAGGGGCGGTTCGAGCCACGGCATCAGGTCCGCGTGTGCCTCGATGATCGCCTCGGCGAGCTTGAGGCGTTCGATCGCCGCTGCAAACAGTTCACTGCCGAGATCGGACTTGAGTCTTTCGAAATCAGGGCGCGTTCGCGCATCAAGGTCGTGCGCCTCGAGACGCTCGGCCAGAGCCGCTTCGATCAGGTCGGCGCGCAAGGTCTCGGCGCTGCCAAGTGCCGCCCACTTGAGCGCGGTGATATTGGCCAGCGGCAACTGTCGACGCGCCTGCTTGATCTTGTCGGCGAGCGCGCGCCTCAGCAAGCGCTCGAGTCCACGCCGATGCTCGTCGCGGGCCTCTTCGGCATTTTCGAACACGCGCAGGGCGACGCTGTCGCCCAGATCGACCAATGCGGGCCAGGCGACCAGGCCTTCCGGCGACTGGATCGATTCGGGGATATCCTCGATATCAAACCCGGATAGTTCCTCGCGGGTCAGTTCGGCATCGGCGCGCCTTGAAAAGGCCTCGCGTGCTGCGGTGGCCCACTCCTTCTGGATCACCGCCAGATCACGCCCTTCGGCAACCGTCCGGGCTCTCTCGTCATACACATGGAAGCGCATCAGCAGATGCGCCGGCAGCGCGATGCCGGCAAAGTCAGCGGCGGTTGTCTCCACACCGGTCACCTTGCGCAGATAGGTCGCGAGGACTTCGCCGAGTGGCCGCTCCCGAATTGCCTTGTCTTTGCCGAGCGACTCGACAAAGGCGCGCGCAAAATCCGGAGCCGGGACGAAATTCCGTCGCAGCGATTTCGGCAAGCCGCGAATCAACTCGGCGACCTTCTCGATCAGCAAACCCGGCACCAGCCATTCGCAAGCGCTGATCGACAATGCATTGACCAGGGCCAACGGCACATGGGCGGTTACGCCATCGGCCGGATCGCCCGGCACGAAGCGGTAATCGAGCTTGAGTTCCTGCGTGCCGACCGCGAGGGATGTTGGGAAGTCCTCGGCGGCGAGTCCCGGTGTCGACGCCATCACATCGGCGAGGGACCAGCGCAGCGACGCCTGCTCGGCGGGGCTGGCCTTGCGATACCACGCATCGAGGGCGGCACTGGTATGAATATCGGCCGGCAGCTTGCCGTAGAACAAAGCCGCCAGCTCATCGGCCGATTTGAGCAGGCCCGAGCGCCGCTGTTTGGACTCGATTTCCTCGGCCTGGGCGAGCGTGCGCTGATTTGCGCGGATGAAGTCCGCGCGCGCGTCAATCTCGCCGGTCGCCAAGGCTTCACGCACGAAGATCTCATGCGCCTGAGCCGGATCCTGCTTGCCGAATTGCACGGCACGTTTCTCGACCAGGATCAGTCCAAACAAGCTGATCTGCTCATAGGCGACCACCGCGCCGCGCTTGCGCGACCAGTGCGGATCGTTCCAGCTGCGCCGGATCAGATGGGCCGCCTGCTGCTCGATCCAGATTGGCTCGATCCGCGCGCACTGCATCGCATAGACCTTGCCGATATCGATGATCTGCCCGGCCAGCACCCATTGCGGCGGCGATTTCGACAGGGCCGAGCCCGGAAAAATCGCAAAGCGCCGCTCGCGCGTTCCAATGAACTGATTGCGCTCATCCTTGCGCGCGACCTGGGTGGGCCAGCCTGAGAGGAGGCACCGATGAACTTGTTCATCGGTGCCGGGAGTGGGGGAGTGGGGAGTGGGGAGTAGGAACAGCGACCTTCGCTTCAATCGAACCGCCAGACCTGCGCCGATGCGCGCCCTTGCTCTTCCCGCCAACCGCTAACCGCTCACCGCTCCCCTGCTCTCCTACTTCCCACTCCCCACTCCCCACTCCCGGCCCCTGCACCACCAACTGCCGATGCAATTCGCGCCACTCACGCATCCGCATAAACGAGAGGAAATGCTGGCGACACCAGTCGCGCAATTTGGATTGGGTGAACTCTTCGTGGGCGCTGGCATACGCGGCCCAGAGATTGAGGATGCCAATGAAATCGGATTTCGGATCGGTGAATTTTGCGTGTGCAGCATCGGCTTGCTGGCGTGCATCGGCGGGGCGTTCGCGCGGATCCTGGATGCTCAGGAACGAGACGAGGATCATCAACTCGCGGCTGACGCCGAGTCGCTGCGCTTCGATCAACATGCGGGCGAGTGCGACATCGACCGGCAAGCTCGCGATCGTCGCACCGATTTTCGTTATGCGATGTTGCTCGTCGATCGCGCCGATCTCGATCAATCGTCGATAGCCATCCCCGATCGCGCGCTCGGGTGGCGCTTCGACAAACGGGAAATCGGCGACATCGCCCAGCTTGAGGCTGAGCATGCGCAGAATCACCCCGGCCAGCGAGGTGCGCAGGATTTCCGGATCGGTATAGCGCGGCCGTTCGGCGTAGTCATCTTCTGCATACAGGCGATAGCAGATGCCGGCAGCGACGCGGCCGCAGCGGCCCTTGCGCTGATCGGCGGCGGCTTGCGAAATCGGCTCGATGTGCAGGCGTTCGAGCTGGCCGCGCTGGCTGTAGCGCTTGACCCGTGCGTTGCCGGTGTCGACAACGAAGCGGATGCGCGGCACGGTCAATGAGGTCTCGGCAACATTGGTCGCCAGCACGATGCGCCGCTTCGGCCCCGGCTTGAACACGCGATCCTGCTCGTTCGCCGAGAGTCGCGCATACAGCGCGAGCACTTCGGTCTCACGGTACTTGCGCCGATCGAGCGCCAGATGCGCATCGCGGATCTCGCGCTCGCCCGGCAGAAAAATCAGCACATCGCCGCGTGGATCTTCGGTGGTGATCTCGTCAATGGCCGCGATGATCTGGGAAATGGGGTCAGAGTCATTTTTCCGTGCGCCTGCTGCGGCCCGTCCATCATCGCCAGCGGAAAAATGACTCTGACCCCATTTCGGTCGCCAGCGGACTTCGACCGGATACGTGCGCCCTTCGACTTCGACCACTGGCGCATTGTCGAAATGCGCGGCAAAGCGTGCAGTGTCGATAGTCGCCGAAGTCACGATCAGCTTGAGGTCACGACGCTTTGCGAGCAGGCGCTTGAGGTAGCCGAGCAGGAAATCGATATTGAGGCTGCGCTCGTGGGCCTCATCGAGAATGATCGTGTCATAGCTGCTGAGCCAGGCATCACCCTGGGTTTCGGCGAGCAGGATGCCGTCGGTCATGAACTTGATCAGCGAAGCATCGCTGACCTGATCGTTGAAGCGCACCTGGAATCCGACCAGATCGCCAACCGTCGTTCCGAGCTCATCGGCGACCCGACGCGCCACCGTGCGCGCGGCGATGCGGCGCGGCTGGGTGCAACCGATCATGCCGGCCGTGCCGCGCCCGGCGGCAAGACAAAGTTTCGGCAATTGTGTCGTTTTTCCGGAACCCGTTTCACCAGCCAGCACAATGACCTGATGCTCGCGGATCAGTTTGACGATCTCCTCGCTGCGCTCGGCAATCGGCAACGATTCGTCGATGCGGATCATCGGCACCCGCGCCGCACGCAGCGCGACCCTTGCCGACGAAGCTTCGATTTCTGCAGCCAGCTTCGCGACCTGTTCGGCCTTGGCCGATGCGCCGTCTTTTTCGAGTCGACGCCAGCGCCCGATCAGGCGGCCGCGATCACGCGTCGACACCCCAGCCAGCGCAGATTTGAGTTTGGACAATTCGGACATGAACAGGGATTCGTGATCAGCATCGACAGGAACGGCTCCGTCCATGCCGGAAAACAGGAAGCCGTCATGATAGCCGCTGGCTATGCCGATGATCCGGGCAATCGATTTCCTTCATGGCGCGGCTTGGCTCAAACTCGACGTTCATCTACCCAAGGAGTGCGTCGTGGCCATCGATATCGGTATTTCCGCCAAGGATCGCAAGAGCATCGCCAATCATCTGTCGAAACTTCTTGCTGACAACTATTCGCTGTACCTGAAGACGCACAGCTTCCACTGGAACGTGACCGGGCCGATGTTCAACAGCCTGCATCTGATGTTCGAGGCCCAGTACAACGAACTCTGGCTCGCCAACGATGTCATCGCCGAGCGCATTCGCGCGCTCGATGTCATGGCACCGGGCTCCTATTCGCAGTTTGGGCAAGCTGACCTCGATCAAGGAGGAAACCGGCGCGCCGGAATGGAAGGAGATGGTCGCGCAGCTCGTCGAAGGTCACGAATCAACCGCGCGAACCGCACGCGAAACGATCAGGGTAGCCGCCAAGGCCGACGATCAACCGACCGCGGACCTCGCCACCCAGCGGGTTGAAGCTCACGAGAAAACCGCTTGGATGCTGCGTTCGCTGTTGAAATAGCACGGCTTTGCCGTGGCGGGAGTGGGGAGTCGGAAGTAGGAGAAGCGGTTTGAGGCGCAATGCCATTGGTCGTCACGACCCTGCCTTTGCGTTTCAATCTTGCGTCTGACGTGCTCGCGATCCTGCTTTTCCTATTCCCTGCTCCCGACTCCCCACTCCCGCTCTTCAGTCAAACCCGTCGGCGAAGATCACGTCATTGTCGGCTTCGAGGGTGATGCCGTCGAAGGCGACGTTGTAGTCATTGAAAGAATTGCCTCATTGCAACGCAAGGCGGCCTCCTTCAGGGTCACCCAGTCCTGCAGCTCCACCCACGCGAACGCGCAACGCGATGATGGCGATGACTTGGGCGTCAGTGTCTACCCGGAACGCGAGCATGGTGCTCTTGCGATAGCTTGTCATCCGCAGACCGGGCAACAAGTCGTTGCGCCGCGTACCGCGCTCGGGGAACGTCTCGAAGCCCTCGCAGTAGGCCACGATCTCATCGACGAAATTCGCCGCCACGACGGGAAGTCCACTGGCGAACGCAATGTATTCTTCGATGGCATCGAGCTGGTCTTGGGCTTCCGGTGCAAAGTGAACCGTGTAGCTCACGCTTTGCCCGCACGATCGCGCGCTTGTCGACGCTGCGCCAGGTGTGCGCGAATCTGCGCTGGCGTCAGCGCCCTCGACGGATCGGTCTCCAACTCCAACGCCGCAGGAACAACCTGCTCGCGCAACCACGCCTCCACGGCGCGATCCTTGGCCATCAACGCGCGCAAGCCTTCGCGGATCACTTCGCTTTCGGTCGCGTACTCGCCACCGGCCACTTTGGCCTTCACCGCGTCAGCCAACTCGTGCGGCAGGGTGATGCTGAATTGCTGGGTGGAACGCATGGCGTAGCCTCCGTGTCAGTATGATTCAATACTACTTGGCTGGTAACTCTCCGGCAACGGAGACGCGCTCAGACCGCCGTGACTGACCGATCAAATGGCGCGTTGATGAATGCGGGCAACACCCACAAATACCCAGCGCGACAACCTGGCGAATATCATCAAAGCTTGCGCCTTGGTGGCACCAGCAGATCGCCAAACAGCAGGCCGGCGACCAAGGCGACAAGCAGGGTCACCAGGGTGATGCCGGTATCGAGACCCAGCATCACGTCGCGCTCGAAAACGAAACTGAGCGTGCGGAAACCAATACTTCCGGGCACCAGCAGGATGATGCCGGGCTCGCGGATCAACGCACCGGGCCGGTTGAAAACACGTGCGAAAACATTGCTCGCCGCGCCGAGCAGCAGGCCGCCCGCAAACACACCGAATGCGGCCGACACGTAAACCCCGCCCACCCGTGTGCAGATATAACCGGCGATCACCGAAGCGATGACGATCGGAAAATAGCGTAGCGGGCTGCGGAAGGTGATCGCGAAGGTGATCGCCGCCAGCGGCACCGCGACCCATTCGGTCCATGGCGGAATCGACAGCAACGGCACCGGCGGAGGAATCAGGCCAAACAAGGCACAGACCTGGGTCGCGGCAACGGTTCCGAATGCAAGCTTGAGCAGAACCGCCATCGCGCCGGCCATGCGCGCGGTACCGGAAACCAGATCCTGGCTGGACAATTCGCGTACGGCAGCAGTCAGACTCATGCCGGGCAGCAGGATGATCAGGCTGGCGACGACCACCGAGCGAACCTGGATGGGTACCAGATAGACGGCGACCAGGGTCGCGATGATCGTCGCCAGCAAGGCGGAGATGGCCTCGAACGCGGCCGCGATGTTCGGCCGCTTGCTCGCGGCAAGCGCGGTGATTCCGGTTGCCAGGCCAATACAACCTGCCGTGGCCACGCCGGCCCAGCCGGTCAGCAGGATGGCCGCCACGCAGGCCGAAGCGACCGAGTAAGCGAGCAGGATGGTAATCGTGGCAGCGGTGCTCGGCTTGCGTGAGCCGACATCGCGCAGTCGGCGGCGGCCTTCTTCGAGATCGAGTTTGCCATTGATCACCTGATCGGCGATTTCATCGACCAGGCAAAGACTCTTCAGGTTGACTTCGCCCGGCGGCAGGCGGATCACCTGGGTCAGCTCGGCAACTCCGCTGCTGTCATCGTCCCGCTGCGAGAACGACATGATGATCGAGGTCGGCGTCGACAATGGATCGCAGTTGAGACCAAGCCGTTGCGAGACAAGGATGATCGCCGCCTCAAGACGAGGCGCTGCGGTGCCGTATTCATGCAGGCGTCTGGCAAGCTCGACAACGAACTCGACGCGGGTGGTCAGTGGAGCGGAAGTCATCAGGGGATCCAGGCAGGCGCGGCAGCATTATGCGGGCTTGCGGCGACGGCGACATCAGGTTGAAGCGGCGCAAGGGGTGGGGATTGGATCGGCTGTTTTCAATGGCGTCGATGAGAGTTTCTGAACACTCGTGCAGGCGGTCACCGTGATGCTTTGCTGATAGGCTTTCCGCCATGAGTGAATCAGGCAGTGCCCACATCGTCGACGACGGCCGACGCATCACCATCGAGGGTGACTGGACGCTTGAACATGTCGCCCACTTGTCAGCCGTATGTGCGCGCTTGCAGCGCACGCCTGGCGAGGCTGCACGAATCGATGCGCGCGGACTGGGACGTGTCGATACCGCCGGCGCCAGCTTCCTGCTCGACCTGGCTGGGGAGGATCCGCAGCGCATCGATGTTGCCGACGAGGCCACGCGCAAGCTGATCGCGGCCGTTTCGAAAGCCGAGAATGCGCCGCCGGCCAAGCCACGCCGAAAGGATCGCGGCTTTGTCGCCAGCGTGGTCAATATCGGCGCCGCACTCGAGGCCTTCTGGAAAAACCTGGTTGCCCTGGTCGGATTTATCGGCCTGATTCTTGCCGCATTCGCACGCAGCGCCCTGCAACCGCGGCTCTGGCGCATGACCTCGACGGTGTCGCACATCGAACAGACCGGCCTCAACGCCGTGCCGATCGTTGCCCTGCTTTGCTTTCTGGTCGGGGCGGTGGTCGCCTTTCTCGGCGCGACCGTGCTGCAGGAGTTCGGTGCCAGTGTCTACACGGTCGAACTGGTCGGCTATTCGTTCCTGCGCGAGTTCGGCGTGCTGCTGACGGCGATCATGGTCGCCGGACGTTCGGGCAGTGCCTTCACCGCCCAGATCGGCTCGATGAAGGCGCGCGAAGAGGTTGATGCGATCCGCACGCTCGGACTGCAACCGGTCGATGTCCTGGTCATGCCGCGCGTGCTCGCCCTGCTTGTATCGATGCCGATCCTGACCCTGGTCGGCATGCTCGCCGGCATCATCGGCGGCGCGGCTGTCTGTGTG
The DNA here is from genome assembly GCA_016721015.1 of Lysobacterales bacterium. Taxonomy (GTDB): domain Bacteria; phylum Pseudomonadota; class Gammaproteobacteria; order Xanthomonadales; family Rhodanobacteraceae; genus Dokdonella. Next base: position 1,042,905 of record JADKJL010000001.1, on the reverse strand, counting down.
TTTACCCTGGATGTTTCGCCCTTGATGTTCATCACCCGGCTGCACGAGACAACAACGGTGCGCCACTTCTGGGTCGGCATGAGCAAGGCGCCGGTGTTTGCCTTCCTGATTGCCGCGATCGGTTGCCTGGAAGGCTTCAAGGTTTCCGGCAGCGCCGAATCGGTGGGTGCGCATACCACTTCCAGTGTCGTGCAATCGATCTTCGTGGTCATCCTGATCGACGCACTGGCGGCGATCTTCTTCATGGAGATCAATCTGTGAAGGACGCAGAGCCGATCATCCGGATTCGCGGCCTGCGCAACCAGTTCGGCGACTTCGTCGTGCATGAGAATCTCGACCTGGATGTCTTCCGTGGCGAGATCATCGGCGTCGTCGGTGGCTCGGGCTCGGGAAAGTCGGTGCTGATGCGGGCCATCATCGGCCTCGGCAAACCGGCCGCCGGCAGCATCCGCTTGCTCGGCGAGGAAGTGTCGACAATGTCCGATGCCAAGCGTGCCTTGATCGACCGTCGCTGCGGGGTGCTGTTCCAGAACGGCGCGCTGTTCTCCTCGCTGACCGTGGCCGAAAATGTCGCCGTGGCGCTGACCGAACACCACGATCTCGATGCGGACATCGTCAATCGCCTGGTCATGCTCAAGATCGCGCTGGCCGGCCTGCCGCTGGATTCGGCCGAGAAGTTTCCGTCGCAATTGTCCGGTGGCATGGTCAAGCGTGCGGCGCTGGCGCGCGCGCTGGCGCTGGATCCGGAAATCCTGTTTCTTGACGAACCAACCGCAGGCCTCGATCCGATTGGCGCGGCGGCCTTCGACCAACTGATCCTGACCTTGCGCGACAGTCTCGGCCTGACCGTATTCCTGATCACCCACGATCTGGATACGCTCTATACCATCTGCGATCGTGTCGCCGTGCTGGCCAACAAGCGCATCCTCGTTGCTGATTCGCTGGATGTCGTCGAAAAATTCGACGAGCCGTGGATTCAGCAGTATTTCCAGGGCCCCCGGGGGCGTGCAGCACGGCGCGCCACGGAGACCCACCCCGCCAAACAATCCGCAGGCACCTGATCATGGAAACCCGCGCCCATCACATCCTCATCGGAACCTTCGCCATCGTCGCCTTCCTGCTCGGCGTTGGCTTCGTGCTGTGGCTCTCCAAGACCAGCGCGGACAGGGAGTTCGGCTACTACGACGTCGTTTTCACCGAAGCGGTCACCGGTTTGTCCAAGGGCGGACTTGTCCAGTACAACGGCATCAAGGTCGGCGAAGTAACCCAGCTCAAGCTCGCACCGGACGATCCCCGCAAGGTCGTTGCACGCGTCCGCCTCGATGGCGACACGCCAGTGAAAATGGACACCAGGCCAAGCTTGGCTTGCTCGGCGTCACCGGCACCGCCTTCATCCAGCTCAGCGGCGGATCGCCGACATCCAAGCCACTGCTGCCGACCGACGCACATCCAGTGCCGGTCATCATTGCCAAGGAATCGGCGTTGTCGAAACTGATGTCTTCAGGTGAAGACATCGTCACCAGCGTCAACCAGTCGCTGCTGCGGATTGGTCAGTTGCTGTCGAAGGAAAATGTCGATCATGTCTCGGCCACGCTTGAGCACTTCGACGCAATCGCCTCGACCATTGCCGACCAGCGCGGCGACATGGCCCAGGCCCTGGAAGCAACTCGCCGATGCCAGTGGTGAATTGAAATCGACGCTTTCGACCCTGCATACCATGGCCAGCACCACCAACGAGCTGATCAACACCGACGTGCGCAAGGTCATGGCCTCGACCGACAAGGCCATCGCTTCGATCGAGCGCGTCGCCGGCTCGGCCGATCGCATGCTCGATGAGAATCAGGCGGCGATCGCCAATTTCAGCGACCAGGGTCTGCGCCAGGTCGGGCCGACCCTGCTCGAACTGCGCGAAACCCTGCGCTCGTTCAAGCAACTCAGCGACCAGCTCGGCAGCTCGAACACCTTGCTGCTCGGTCGTGACCAACCCAAGGAGTTCCAGTCGAAATGATCCTGTTGCCCAGACTCCTGATCGTCGTTGCCAGCCTGTCGCTCGGCGCTTGCGCCGCACTCAGCGGCAAGCACGGCTCATTCACCGTCTACGCGCCGCAGTTGCACAGGGTCGCGGCGGAAAACCTGGCGACCTCGCCCAAGATCGACTGGCAACTGCTGGTCGATACGCCGCAGGCGAGCGCGGCACTCGATACGACGCGCATCGCGATCATGACCCGACCCGGCGTGTTCGAGGTCTACCCCGACGCACGCTGGCGAGATCCGGTGCCGGCCATGCTGCGCAGCCTTGTCGTGCAGGCGTTCGATGACGACGGACGCATAGGCGGCGTCAGCGCGGTCGATTCCGGGCTCAATGGCGACTATTCGCTGTCGATGGATCTGCGCGATTTCCAGATCGAACTCGTTGCCGGTTCCGCGCAGGCCGCGATCCGCTTCAACGCAAAGCTGTTCGACCGCCGCAGCAACCGCATCGTCGCCAGCCAGTCATTCAGCGCAGAAGCAGTCGCCGCGAGCAGCGATGTCGCCAGCGCCGCCGAAGCCTTCACCAGCGCGCTCGATGAACTGATGCCAAAAAGTCGTTGCGTGGACGCTTGAACAAGGTCAGGCGCACCGCTCCGATGCCGCTGCGGAGAGCAAATCGGGCGAGCAGTCGAAACCGATTCGAAACCAGCCCTGAAAATCCCGTCAAGGCAGCACTTCACGACTGCATCGACCGGTGCCAGTCGCCATGGCAGAAGGCTGAAAGCGCTGCGCAACCGGGCTGGATCGAATCCGGCGGTCAGCGTGGCAAGACCGGATAGTTTGGCGTCGCATCCATCCGCGACGCGCAGACTTCGGCCAGTTCGAGCAGGCGCAAGTCCGATCCGGGTGCGCCAACGAGTTGCAGGCCGATCGGCATGCCGTTCTCGAGGATTCCCATCGGCAAGCTGATCGCCGGACAACCGGCGAGGCTGGCGAAACTGCATAGATCGGCGTCGCCCGCACGTTCGGTTTCGCCGATCCTGTACGGCCCATGCGACACCGTCGGCAAGACCAGAACATCGATCTGCTCGAACAGATGGCGGGCCTTGAGCACGGCCTGGTCGAGCATGCGATCGGCGCCGGCATAGGCGATCGCGGATTTGCTGCGGGCGAAGCCGAGCATGTCGCGCAGACGTGGCGAAATCGGATGCGCGCCATCATCCAAATCGGCTTCGAGTTCGCAGGCCAGTTCGGATTCCATGATCAGCAAGGCCGCACGACGCATGCGCGCGAAATCATAGCCGCTGAAGTCGGCATCGCTGCGCTCACCGAGATCCAGCGACAGCGCATCGGTGGCTTCCGCAAACACCGCGCAGACATCCGGACTCACGCCGAGCGCCGGCAGATTGGCGATGAACCCACTGCGCAGGCGACCGGGCTCCCAATCCGGCGGCGACAAGGCAACACGGCGACGGCGCGAGCGCACGTCGTCGACATCGTAGGCATCGAGGACCTGCAGCACGATCGCAAGATCCTGCACCGAGCGGGCGAGAATGCCGACGCTGTCGAGTCGACGCGCCGCCGGCACCATGCCGTGGGTGGAAAGTTCGCCGAGCGTCGGGCGCAGGCCGTAGATGCCGCAATGGCTGGCCGGAATGCGCACCGAGCCGAGCGTATCGGTGCCGATCGCGAAGCTGCACATGCCGGAGGCAACCGCCACTGCCGATCCGGCCGACGAGCCGCCGGCAATGAATTCGTGTCGATGCGGATTGTGGGTCGGGCCGGAATCCGCCGTGGTGCCGGTGGTGCCGAGCGCGGCTTCATCGACGGCGGTCTTGCCGAGGATCACCGCACCGGCCGCACGCAATCGGGCAACCAGGCTGGCATCGGCGGCGGCGATGCGCTGGCTGCGCCCGGCCAGGCCGAGCGCCGTGGGCAGGCCGGCGACATCGATATTGTCCTTGATCGCGACGCCAAGGCCATCGAGGCGACCGATCGTGCTCTTTGCCTTGCGCCGCTCGTCACTGGCCCGGGCCGCGCCAGGCGCGGATTCATCAAGGCAGACATACGCGCCCAGCGCCGCGTTCTCGACTGCGATCGCATCGGCATAAATGGCCTGGAGTTGTGCCGCGTTGATGCGTCCGGCGGCCATCCAGTGCAGCAATTGAAAGGCGCTCGCACCACGCAGGCGCTGACTGGAGAGTTCGGATTCCTGGCTCATGCTCGTGCTCGATTCCTGTTCTTTGCGGCGATTATGGCATCCCTGAATTGCTGCCTGCGCCGCCAACACCGACAATGGCCATCGAACCATGGCAACGGAACACCGAGATGAGCGAACGCGAAACGATGGAATACGACGTCATCACCGTCGGCGCCGGCCCGGCCGGACTCGCTTTTGCGATCCGCCTCAAGCAGCTCAAACCCGACATGAACATCTGCGTGATCGAGAAAGCCTCGACGATCGGCGCGCAGATCCTGTCTGGCGCGGTGATCGAGCCCGAACCGCTCAACGAGTTGCTGCCCGAATGGGGCGCCAACCCACCGCCGATCTGCATTCCCGTGACCAAGGACGAGTTCTGGTGGTTGCGCGACCACGAAAGGCGACCCGATCGCCGCTCGTGCCGCCGCTGATGGGCAACCACGGCAACTTCATCGTCTCGCTCGGTGCGCTTTGCGCGTGGCTGGCACCGCAGGCCGAGGCGCTCGGCGTCGACGTGTTTCCCGGCTTCGCCGCTGCAAAGCCATCTTCGATGATGCCGGCGCGGTCAAGGGCGTGCGCATCGGTGACATGGGTGTGGCCCGCGATGAGCTCGCACAAGCCGAGTTTTACACCGGGGGCATCGATATCGTCGCGCCGATCACCGTGCTCGGTGAGGGTTGCCGCGGCAGCATCAGCAAGCAGTTGATCGCCCGCTACAAGCTGGATGCAGACAGCGATCCGCAAACCTATGGCATCGGCCTGAAGGAACTCTGGCAGGTTCCGCCGGCCGCGTGGAGCCGGGCAAGACCGTGCATACGCTTGGCTGGCCGCTCGATTCGGCGACTTACGGCGGCAGCTTCATCTATCACCTCGACAACGATCGCGTGGCCATCGGTTCGTCGCCGGCCTCGATTACGTCGATCCCGAATTCAAGCCGTTCGAGGCGTTCCAGCAACTGAAGAACCATCCACTGATCAAGCCCCTGCTTGAGGGCGGCGAGATCCTCTCCGCTGGCGCACGCGCCCTGATCGAAGGCGGCTACCAGTCCCTGCCCAAGGTCGAGATGCCCGGCGCAATGCTGATCGGCGATTCCGCCGGGCTATTGAACGTGCCGAAGATCAAGGGCACCCACCAGGCGATGCGCTCGGGCATGCTCGCTGCCGAACATGTCGCCGCGACCGGGACGACCCTGGGCTGGGACGCCAAACTGCGCGGATCGGTGGTGATGAAGGAGTTGCGCAAGGTGCGCAATATCCGCCCTGGCTTCGACAAGGGCTTGTGGTTCGGCCTCGCCAACGCCGGCTGGGAAACGGCGACCGCAGGACTCTCGCCGTGGACGCTGAAAAACCATGCCGATCACTCGGCGCTGAAGAAGATCAGCGAGTACGAATCACCCAACCGCGACTGGACCGAACGCACCTTGCCGCCGCGCGATCGTCTGGCCAGCGTCTACTTCTCCGCCACCGAGCATGACGAGGATCAACCGATCCACCTGCATGTTGCCAATCCCGACATCTGCGTGACCCGCTGCACGGTGGAATACAACAATCCATGTAACGCGATTCTGCCCGGCCAGCGTCTACGAAATCGTCGATGACGCCGCCGGCAAGCGTCTGCAGATCAATGCCGCCAACTGCGTCCACTGCAAGACCTGCGACATCAGGATCCCTCCAGATCATCACCTGGGTCACCCCCGAAGGTGGCAGCGGGCCGAATTACCAGAATCTCTGAGCGCCACTCATGCCGAGGCTCGGATGGAAGCGAATCGGCAGCCTTGTCACTGCAATCGGGGCTGGCCTCCTGATTACGATGATGCTTCGCGCGCCGTCAGGCCAGGCCCCGAGCGCGGAAGTCACCGATCCGGGTTTCGACGGGGTAGCCGCGGATATTGCCGATCCGTTGGCGCGCAGCACACTGCTGGATCACGAAGAATCCCTGCGTCGAGAGCAGCTCGAATCGATGCGATGTGCTCGTGGCGATGGTCGTATCGCATCCGCTACGAAGCTGGCCTGTTCGGCGGGCAAACCCGGATCGTCGAATTGACTGTTTGGAGAGGCGGCGCTTCCGCGACAGAGCGAACCTTGGATTGCTCGTCAAGACCTGGCCATCGGGATGCGTGCGGATGGCGACGCTCGCAATTCGGGAAAATCCAAACCGCAGACGTGACAGCCATTAGTGAAGCGCTGACATCCGTATTGAAGGCTCACACGGCGCCACAGATCGACGACCGGGAAACCGACGCTTCTCGGGTTTTCGTTGAAGCATGTCGCGACAATCGTTACCACTTCTACACTCGCGCGCTGGATCTCGATGATGCATCGGAAGCCGCAGGCGTCGCCCTGCTTGCAACAAAATCCTTCAGCTCACCCGAAAAGATCTGACAAGCACTGACACCCATTGAGACAACCCATTGCCAATGGTACGGCGCTCCAGCGTTGTCCACACGTTGCAAACGGAATCTCCGGGCCGGCCTGGCGATTCATCCCCGCTCACCGAGCTTGCATCGCGCCAAGTGGTTGGAAAACATGATCGTAGTAGCGGCCGAGTAGGGTCTGGTCGGAGCACTCGGTGAACAGGCCCGAGCAGCGATTGCGCAACTGTACCTGCGCATCGAAATACGGGCCGGGCGGTAACCGGGCCGCCTGCAACAGCAATCCGCAGGTAGGCCACGTCGAGCACGGGCACGTCGACCAGCGGTTTCGTGCGATCCGTGGTGTTGCCGAGATTGGATTTCAGCATGTGGTAGGTGCGCGACCATTGCGGCGGCCCGATGGCCACCGGTGTCCGCGCAAGCGGCATGAGCAAACCGTCGAACGACGGCTCGTGGTCGCCAAAATGCAGCAGCACGGTGGGCTCGGGACGATCAAGCAGTTGCTTTTCCAGAGCCTTCATCGCGGTCGCGCTGTCGTGCAGGCGGTACAGGTAATTCGTCATCGCGGTATTGAGTGCGGCCGGCTGCTCCGGAAACAGGCCGGCGCTCCATGGCGGCGGCAGCTTCGACGAAGGGATGGCTGTGGGCCATGCTGGAGGGAGTCAGTACGGAGACAAACAGGGGCTTGCCGTGTTTGCGCTCCTGCTCAAGCACCCGATCCATCGCGGCGAACACGTCCGGAGTCGTGGCTGCCCCAGTCCAGACCGAGCTCGATCGCATCATGAAAGGCATCGAAACCGTAGTTGATGTAGGCATTGCGCGCATTGAGGAAATCGCCGTAGATCGGATAGATCGCCACCGATCGATAGCCGAGTTCGCGCAAGCGATCGGGCAAGGTGTGCTGCATCAGCGGCGCCAGCTTGTATGGCGCGTAGCGGCCGCGCGCCGAACAGGGTATGCGGCAAACCGGTCAGCGTGGCGAACTCGCTGGTATAGGTCGCTCCACCGAAGGTGTGCACGAGCAGCGGGCCCGAGGCGACGGTTTGCTGGCCTGGATCGAAGAAGCCCGGAATCCTGCAAATATCCTTGTTGCACAGCTCCACGGTTCGTGGATCGAACGTGCTTTCCTCAAGCACCACGAAGATGTCGGGCCGTCGTTCCACTGCGTCGGTTTCATCTGGCGTGGATGTCCACGGATCGGCGGCGGTGGCGGCGCCGACGAAGGTCGGCATCTCGATACTCGAGTTCGGTATCGAAACCAGGAAGTTGGTCAGATGGCTTTCGTCGCTGAGCGAGTTCCATAAATCCTTGTGGATCACGCTGGCAAAGGGGCCATGAGCCGAACCCAGCACGACGACAAGCAGCGCAGCAAGGCAACCCGGACAGTTGCAGGAATCGGCGCAGGGGCCAGCCCAGGTTCTTCCAAAGACGAATATCGGCAACACAGAAGCACGAAGGCCGCCAGAACCGCAGGCACGACATGCTTTCCGATCCAGACGATCTCCGGATACTGGCGCAAGGTATCGATGATTCCGAAGCTCGAAAAGTAGAGGATATCCGTGACCAGCAGGGGATCATGAAGTTGCTCGAACTTGGCCACAGCGGCATATTGCAGGGCCGTGAACAGCGCCGAGATGACCGCGATCGAAGTTGCCGGTCTGAGCGTGAGCAAGCTCAGCGCGAGCGCACTCGCCGCCATCAGGCTGAGCACGAACCAGCATTCGAGACTGGTCAATTGCAGCGCTGCGGCGTTGATCGCGGCATAGGCGAACATCAGCAGGGCGAGCAGAAGGGCCAGCCAGTTGCGCAGCTTCATCATTTGTTCCGGAAAATATTAGACGTCATTCTAGATGAGTGTGAAATAAAAGTCAGACAACCTGACGTTCCTGCCCAGCTGGCACTTGAAGCACTTGCTGTCATCAGGAAATTACCTATTGGAGATGACCCCCGCGGAAATACTTCATACGCTTGCCAATCGGACTTCAACCCGCGCTGGCCATCCGGAGTAGACTCGCCGCACGCATCCACCCAATGACCGAGCGGCGCCATTGTCGCCACGTCGGCGCATTCGGACCCGGAGAGCATTCATGATCGAAATCGTCCCTGATCTGCCATCGAACATCTTCGGTGCGAAGGCAGTGGGCAAGATCACTTCCAGCGACTACGAAACGGTGCTGGTTCCTGCCGTCGAGAAAGCCATCAGGATCCACGGGAGCGTGCGCTTTCTCTTCCTGCTCGGTCCGGAGTTCGACGGCTATTCGCCGGGCGCCATGTGGCACGACATGAAACTCGGGTTTGCCCACCTGAAAGCCTGGAAAAAGCTCGCTGTAGTCACCGATCATGAATGGCTGGCCGGGGCGACCCGGGTATTCGCGTTTGCAATGCCATGTCCCGTGCAGGTATTCGCCAACAGTGCGTTCACCGAAGCGGTGAAGTGGGTATCGTCGGACTGACCCGGCAGTCCTGAACGACAGACCGGGAATTTTCTGCGGGCCTTGGCCCCTGCCGGCGCGTTTCTACGTGGATACGATCAACTCCTCCTGTTTTTTGGAAATTGATCATGAAACCACGCCTTTGGAATGCTGCACTCGTCTTGTTGCTGGCCAGCAGTGGACTGGGTGCCACGGCCATCCAGGTGACGACTCGAAATGACCAGTTCGGCGAGGACACGACCAAGTGCTCCTTGCGCGAAGCGGTGCAGGCGGCGAATACGGATACCGCCTTCGGCGGCTGTCCGGCGGGAAGCGCCACCGACCTGATCACGTTCGATCAATTTTCCAACCAGCCAAAACTGACCCGGGCGGGTCGTGATGAAGATGCCAATGCCACCGGCGATCTCGATGTCAGCGCCAGCGGCACGATCGTCTTCGTCGGCAACTCGACCGGAGGAACCGTGATCGACGGCAACGGTATTGATCGCGTGTTCGATCTCGACTGCCGTTCCGACATGAACGTTCAATTCAACTCGCTGACCATTCGCGGCGGCGATGCCGGCAGCGGAGCCGGCGGCGGTATCTACATGTGCGCCCACACGGCATCGATATACGCCGTGCACATGACCGAAAACAGCGCATCCTCGGTGGTGCACTGTACATTCCGACCACATCGATCGCAGGGGCAGTCACAGTCAATCGCAGCGCGTTCACGCGCAATCGCGCGAGCACTTCGAACGGAGGAGCGATCGCACACTATGGCAACGAATTGCTCAAGCTGACCAACACCACGCTGAGCGAGAACATCACACAACAGAGTGCTGCCCTGTACGCAAATGGTGACGTGGCGATGAAGAACGTCACTGTCGCATACAACACCGGCGCCAACACGGGCGGGGTTTACATTGCTGAAGGCGTTGCGCATTTCGACAACTCGATTTTCAGCGACAACGCGAGCAGCACCACGACTTCAACTTCCACCGACCTGCGCTGCGTGCCGTCCGCGTTCAGTGATGGCTACAATCTCTGGCGCAAGGCGAACTGCCCCATTGCCACCCCGAAATACCGACCTGACGTCGACCGATCCCCTGCTCGGCACCTTGTCGGACGCTGGAAAATCCCTGCCGGTGCATGTCCTGCTGCCGGGCAGCCCGGCGCTCAATTCCGGTGCGCCGACTCCGAACGATGGCAGCACGGGACATTGTGAGGCGACCGACCAGCGCGGCATTCAGCGGCAGCAGTGCGATCGCGGTGCGTTCGAGTTGCGCGTCAGCTACGCAGTCGATTCGACGGCCGATGCGCCGGACAGCAACCCGGGCAATGGCATCTGCCTCAGCACGCTCGGCGGCTGCACGCTGCGCGCCGCCTTGATGGAGGCCGGTGCACAGGACACGCCGATCATCATCACGATTCCCGCGGGTGTCTTCAACGTGAACATTCCCGGCGCGGATGAAGACCTCGGCGCCACCGGCGACCTCGACATCATTGCGCTCGATGGTGAGGGTCGCACCCTGATCGGGAGGGTCGGACAAGACGATCATCCGCAGCAACGGCGTTGATCGCGTTTTCGATCTCTACGGCAGCAGCGTGAAACGTTCCGCGATCGGCTTGTTTGGCATGCGCATCGAGGGCGGCAACACGGTCACCGCGGGCAACATAGCCAGTGCATTCAATGGCGGTGGCGCGCGATTCCGAGACCCGCTGGCACTGACCATCGACCGCGTCTGGTTCGATCGCAATTCCAGCGGCTCCTCGGGTGGTGGCTTGCACGTACTGCAAGGCTCAGCGTCGGGAGCCGCACGCATCACGCGCAGCGCGTTCACGCGAAACTACGCGGCGCGCGATGCCGGCGGCCTGAGCCTCGGACAAGGCACCGACATATCGGTCAGCAACAGCCTGATTGCCGACAACGTGGCGGAGTCCGGCGGCGGTGGCCTCGATACCTACAACACGGGATCGGGCAAGATCGAACTGTCCTGGCTGACCATCACCGGCAACTACGCGGGCTCCCAAGGCGGGGGCATGGTGCTGAGGGGTGGCGAAACTGTCGGTTCCTTGCTGGTTTCCGGGAACAACAACGGCAACGCGACTTTCAGTGCGCCAGACTGCCTGACACTGGGAAGCGATACGTTGTCCATTGGTTACAATCTCATCGGCGCTGTCGGCGCTTCGGATTGCGCATTTTCCGGCGATACCACCGGCAACCAGATCGGCGTGGCGATCAATCTCGCGCAAGTCAGCATGGCCGGCTCGGATATTCCGTATGCCGCGCCGAAGCGGGAAGCATTGCCGTCGGCGCGGTCCCTGCAACACGCTGTCGGCGCGGATTCGGACGTTACGAGCAGAACGATCAGCTCGACCTCGGCCGCCCGCTCAACAACACCTGCACGATCGGCGCGATAGAGGGCACGAGCGATCTTATCTTCGCCAACGGACTCGACGACAGCTACGCCGGCGAATAGCCGGTCACGCGGCGCCGCCGGGGAGCTGCCAGGCACTCTTTCACCGAGACCCGCTATCGCGAACCCTCATGACCAACTATCACCGCTGAGATCTCATCGATGGCCGTCGGCAATCCATCACAAGAATGTCATCATCCGTGAGCGTATTCCACGCATGATCGATTGCGAGTTTTGTAGATGTCGCTTGCAAAGCTCCTTGGGATCGAATTCCCGCTCATTCAGACGCCCATGGCGGGAGTTAAGGATCACGCACTGGCGGTCGCAGTCTCAAACGCGGGCGAACTCATCCTCAACCTGCCACCGGGCATCCTCGGTGCAATCACGCCGTCTTCGCGACCATCACACCAATAACTTGAGCCGACAATCCGGTCAGGCGATGGCGCAGTTCGATCGTTGCAGGCGCCAGACGTCGGAGTGCAGCGCACTGACGCCACTTTCTGAAAATTTTGGTTCATCGGCGAGAATGTCGCACCGCTCGAGCCGGGTGATTTGCCAGGGATCGGCATACAGCGCAGCCACTTCCTCCGCTCCGACCGAAAATGGCGGCCTCCCATTTCAGCTTGCGCATAGTCGACGGTGATCAGCAGCATCCGCGATCGCGCAGGCAGGACGCCCGACAGATGGGCGGCATAGCGTCGACGCATGTCCACTGGCAGGGCGATCAGGGCGGCACGGTCGTAAACGCCGACGCATCCGGAGAGGGTAGCCGCATCGAGGTCAAACACATCCCCGCAGAATCAGTTCGATCGGCCCGGCAACGAAGTGTCGCCCTGCCGCCGACTCATGAATTGCGGGCTGGACGCGCTGCTCATCGAAGAACTGCCCGACCGCCAGCGGCGACAATTCGACGCCGAGCACACGATGCCCCTGGGCCGCCAGCCACAACAGATCCTGCGACTTGCCCGCCAATGGAACGAATACCCGGCTCTGTTCGGGCAAGGCCAACGATGACCAGTGCCGGGCGAGCAGGGGCATGACCGTGTCGCGATGGAAACCCGTGCGCCCTTCACGCCAGCGCTGCAACCAGAACTCCGCCTGCATGATTCCTTCTCCTGCTGCCCGACGATCAGTGGCGTGACGGCAATCTCGCCAGGGGTTCCTGCACGCAAATCTATCTGTCGCGCTGCCCGAATCGAGCAGAAACAACCGGAATGCCCAAGCCGCGCGAACCGGCGGAATGCGCCAACAAGCCCAGGCCAAGCTGCAGGCCCTGGCCAATTCGCCCGGCATATTCGACCATCAACGCCGCGGATTCGGCATTCAGCACTTCATGCGTCGTCTCGCCCCACAACGCCAACCAGCGCTCGAAATGTTCATGCCGTATCGGATGTGGTCGATGCATGGCCATCGGATTGCCGCGATAGGTGCCCGCACGCAGCACAACCGAACACCAGAACGAGGTCAGCAAGCGTTTGTGCGCAACCCAGTCATCGACCACCGGATTGAACACGGCGCCAAGCAGGGGGTCGGCGCTGACCTTGGCGTAAAAGCGGTCAATCAGCAGCGCGATCTGCGCTTCATCAAGCGGAGTGGGTTGGGACATGGGCAGTCGGGGCGCAGGTTTGAATGGTCATCATGCCGCAAAGCCGGGGTACCGGTGCTGATCCATGTCACAAGGCAAAGATCGGGAGTGCCGAGCCCGTTTCCCATGCGACAGCGTGAAGGTGCGGTGGCCCTGGCCTGCCCTCATGTGAAGACGCTACTCACCACATGTGATGATTGATTCCTTGCCTGTCGATTCACTAGCCTGATGCCCGGTTGCGCGAGTATTCCCAATCTGCGGTGAAGCGTGCCCTCCCCGACTCGCGAGTTTCCAGCGCCAGTGCTGGAGGGTGACCCATCGGGTGGCAACGCAGCCACCGCGCAGATTTGAACCACCCATGACTCCGCTTGTCACAGGCGGACTTGCCTGAAGAGCGACTGCCATGAAACCTGCCAACACACCACACGCCGCCTGCCTTGCTCTGGTGTGGATCAGTCTGTTGACATGCGCATTCTCCGCCGCGTCCGCCATGCCCGCGGCAGTACCGGAAAAGGCCGCAGCGCTGGATCAACTGGTCGCCGATGTCTGCAACCGGCAGACCGTGCTGCTCGGCGAAGACGGCCATCACGGCAGCGGCGCAACCTCCGCGGCGAAAGTCGAACTGGTGAGTCGACTGATCGCAGAATGCGGATTCAACGCGGTCTATTTCGAAAGTTCTATTTATGATTTTGTCGATTTCCAGCGACAGCTTGATCACGGCAGCGCAACCCCCGAGATGCTTGCCGACGCCATCGGCGGACTGTGGTCGACAACCAGCGAAACAGACCCGCTGATCGCGTCGTTGTTCGTCCAGGCGAAATCGGGGGCCGTGTCTTTGGCGGGACTGGATCCAACGCTTGGCAGTGCGACCTCGGTTTACACCAAAGTTGGCCTGCCGCAGGAAATCACCCAATACCTTGCCCCAGCTCGCCGCAAGGAATGCGCATTCGAAATCGCGCGGATGACAGGCTGGCTCTATGAAGATGAGCAACAGATTCGTGATGCTCCCGAGCGCCTGCAAAGCTGTGCCGCGGACATCCAGCGAAGTCTCTCTGGGCACGATTCGCTCGATCCGAAAGGCATCGTGGCAGTCATGGCAGCGAACTTCCGCCATCACCTCAGCCTGTCGGCCGACGATTCCTACAACTCGCGCGAGCAGGCGATGTACGACAATTTTCTGTGGTATCACTCGCACCAGCCCAATCACACAAAGATAATTGTCTGGTGCGCAACGGTGCACGCAGCGAAAGACCTCGCGTTCCTCGTCGCCGATCGCCGGACGCTGGGTTCGCTCATCCATTCGCTGCAGAACGACAAGACCGCGACAATCGGCTTCAGCGCCCTCGGTGGAAGCTACGGTCGCAATGCCAAGTCGATGAACGCACTGGCCATGGCACCCGCGGACTCACTTGAAAGCAGGGCGTTTGAGGGCCAAAAGGGCGAGCAGGTTTATCTCGACAGCAAAAGGCTCACGTCGCTGGGAACCATTTCGGCGCGCGCTCTCGATTACTCAAAACCAACCCAGGCGCAATGGGCCGATGTCGTCGATGGCATGCTTGTGCTCAGGGAAGAACACCCCGTGCACAGCGTTCGCAAAGCGAGCCCGCAGCAGAAGATGCCCGCAAGCTAGCTCTAGCAGCCTGTCGGACTTTGCCGGTTGAGGCGAGAATTCGGCGAGGCGAGGGCAGATCTTCCTCGATTTGCAGGCTCATAGTGATGCCATGGGTCAAATATGTGGCGGTAGATGGACCGTTCAGACGGATTCGCAGCCGTGCCGAGTCACGTCCCACAGGCTGCCAGCCCCGGGGGAAACGATCCAATGGATCGATCATCGCGTCCGGCAAAGGATCAAGTCGCGGTTTGCCGAATGAAATCGAGCATCCTGACGCACGCCGCTGCAGACGATGTCCGAAATGGCCCGTCACGTCGAAATTGAAATCCACGCGAAATGATTCCAGAACGAGTACTGTTCGGCTATTGAACGACGCAAGGGGTTCCGCGATGGCGATTTTGACTCGACTGGTTGTAGTGCTGTCTTCAATCTGTGTATTGGCAATTGCCCAGACCAGTCTGGCGGTAAACCCTGAATTCGGCACTCGCACATGCCCGGTAAAGCTCAACGGCGTGCGCCTCGGGTCGGATCTGACACCGGGCGGCAGCTCACTACGCAACACGATCGCCTGGGATCCGATGACTCGGCTCTATCACTTGTGGGTGTTGGCCAATGACGATCCTGATTTTCCGGCATCCTCGGCTCTCGGAGAATTCACACACGCCACTTCAACCGACGGCCTGCACTTCATCGCTGATGGGCATCTCTCGTACCAGATAGGCAGTGCGCCGTACACAAACTTTGGCGCGTCGATCGATCCTCCACTCGATTTTCTCCGTGCAGCATTCGATCCGCTCGGCGGCACGTGGAAACTGTTCGCCTGGACTGAAAATGTCGGAGCGTCAGCCGGCCAATACAACTACAACAGCAGCGTCAACGATCTCGGCAGTACGCCCACAAACACCAGCGTCCAACACCAGGAACACTGCAATCGCCCTTTGCGGGAAACCACGTCGGCACATTCGGGCTCGTCGATGGACAATTGTTCTTGCGCGTCGATTCCGGCCCGAGCGCATTCGGCAGCGGCGGCGGCAATGGCCAGTTCAATTTCTTCGATTTGGTTCCGCCCGCAACCTCGACCGAACTCAACGAAGCGGATCTCTACGTCGGCACCCCGTATTGCTGGATCCTCGATCCGAATTGTGGCAATTCCGATCCGAGAATTGCCGCCTATGTCCATAATGTTGGACGCACGCTGCGACAGAGCGATGGAAGCCTGGCTACTTACTACAATTTCCGCAATGCGGTCACTTATGCGCGTGCCGACAAACAGATCTGGTCGGTCTCATCCAGCGACAATGGCGTAACCTGGTCGCTCCCGGCTGGCGTGTTTGCCGATGGAAACGCGTTGACACTTGATGGCGCGCCATTCGCAGCAGATGGCTTTTTCGGAACGGTTGAAAGCGTGCAGCACCCGAATATCTGCCGCATCTATTTCAGTACGCGCGATGCCGACGAGAAGTTTGTAATGGTCTCAGCCAGCACCGGCAGCGGCTGTGACGCGCTGTTCGCGGATTCGTTCGATGGCTGCGGCGACTAACACCGGGCTCACCGGGCTGACCGAATGGACAGGCGTTGTCGAGATGGGGAGATTCTCGATCTCGGTTTGGCGATAGGCGACAGGCGACATCGTGACCGGCGTCATGCCGAAAGCAATGGCTTCGGCGGCGATCCACGTCACAGGGCCAGAATCAACGAATGGGCAAGATGCCCGAAAGCTAGTCGAGCGAAAGCAACCTCTGGGGAGCGACCAGGGAATCCCGACCGTGTCAGACCTGGAATCGATGCTTGAGAAGTTTTTCGTAGAGGGGTCGACACGTTTCGGCAACGCGAGCGGCTTCACCATCAAGCGCGATGTCGCGCGCATGCGGTGGCTCGAAGCCGGTCGAATTCCAGACCGCCGCATACCAGTGCGGCGCCCAGATTCCGTCGCTGTCGCGTGGGCCTGCCGGCCAGTGCAGCATGCCGGTGCGGAAAGGGATGCCAAAGCGCGTGCACAGCGCACGCAGATGCGCCTCGGGATCGAGCAGGAACTCATCGGCATCGATCACCGGCGGGGCTGTGCCGAAGCGATCGCATACCTCGTCGAACAGTCTCACTTCCTGCGGCAGACCAATGTCGTCCACGGTCACGCTTGAGCGCGAACGCAGATACGAGGCGACCACTTCGACCGGGTCGCGGATCAGGAAGGCGTGCGCCAGCCCGCCCATCCAGTCGTGATCGATGTGCGCCAGCATGTGATGGCACATGTGCTTCTGGTACCAGATCGGCTGACCCTGCGGGATCTCCCCCACCATCGCTGCCGCAACCTTGCGCCAATCCGACTCGCCATCGGCGATCACCTCGTCGCGGGCCGGATGATCGAGCCCGGTTTCCGCCAGGTAGTGCGCGTAGAACGGTTCGTCGCTGACGAAACAATCGCCACGGTTTTCCCAGGCGCGCATCATCGCCGTGGAAAGATTGCGTGGCCCCGACCACATGGCGATGCGCAACGGCTCGCAGGTACCGCTCATGCCGATAGCGTCCGCGCCTTGCGGGCGGCGATGTCGCGATTGACGAGCTCCTTGTACAGCGACTGGATGCGCTCAACGAGCGGGCCTCGTTTGCCATCGCCGATGATGCGGCCATCGATTTCGCGCACCGGCACGACGCCGGCAAACGTGCCGGTGACAAAGGCTTCATCGGCGCCGTAGACATCAGTCAGGCTGAAGGATTTCTCGATCGCCGGGATGCCGGCTTCGCGACACACGCTCAGCACGTTCGCGCGGGTGATCCCGCCGAGGCAATACTGCCCGGTCGAGGTCCACACCTCGCCCTTGCGTGCGATGAAGAAATGGGTCGAGTTGCAGGTGGCGACAAAGCCGTGCGGATCGAGCATCAGGCCCTCATCGGCACCCGCGGTGCAGGCCTGGATGCAGGCGGTGATGCAGTTGAGTGTGCTGTGGCTGTTGAGTTTCTGATCCTGCACATCGGGATAGCCACGGCGCACATGCACGGTGAACAGCTTGAGACCCTTCTCGGCGGTTTCCGGCAGCGGATTCTTGTATTCGGGAATGATCACGATCGTGGCTGGACCAACAACCACACGCGGATCCTGATACGGCGTACGCTTGAGCCCGCGTGTGACCATCAGGCGCACATGCACGCCGTCGTGCATGTCGTTCGCGTCAAGGTCGCATGAATCGCGGCGGTCATCGCCTCGCGATCGAGACCGATGTCCATGGCGATCGCCTTGGCCCCCTCGTAGAGTCGATCCAGATGCGTATCGAGAAATGCCGGATGGCCAGCAACGATACGCAAGCCTTCCCAGACGCCATCGCCGAGGATGAAACCGGAGTCGAATACCGACACGGTCGCTTCCTCGCGCCGCTTCATCGCGCCGTTGACGTAGATCAGGATGTCGCGATTGCGAGGGTCTTCAACGTAATCGTGGCTGCCGTGGGTCATGTGCGGATTCCTGCGCAGGGGCCGCTGCCGAGGATACGCAAGAATCGTCCATCGAGTGCGCCTGGCCACAAATGCGACCGCTTGAGCATTGCGCGGCGCACGGGCAGGATGGCGAACCCTTTCCGGAATCACCGACATGCCGCACATCGCCCTCGTCACCGTCCAGGCCGCGCGCGCGACCGACGAGGATCTGGCTCCGCTTGAATCAGCGCTGCAGCAGGCCGGCGCGCAGGTCTCGATCGTCGATTGGGATGATCCGATTGTCGACTGGTCGCGCTTCGACCTGACCGTGCTGCGCTCGTGCTGGGACTACACCGAGCGCTACGTCGAATTTCTTGTCTGGGCCGAGCACATCAGCCATCTGACCCACCTGCTCAACCCCTTCACGATCGTGCGCTGGAATACCGACAAGCACTATCTGGCAGAGCTGGAACGGGCCGGCATCGCCATCGTGCCCAGTCGGTTCGTCGAACCGGAATCCGATATCGTGGCCGAATTGCAGTCGTTCCTCGATGAACACCGCGACTGTGCCGAGCTGGTCGTCAAACCGGCGATCGGCGCCGGCTCACGCGACACCCAGCGGCATGCGCGCCACAACCTCGCGGCGATCACGGCGCATGTCGAGCGTCTGCTCAAAGGCGGTCGCAGCGTACTGCTGCAGCCCTATCTCGATCGTGTCGACGAAGCCGGTGAAACCGCGCTGATCCATTTCGATGGACGCTACAGCCATGCCATCCGCAAAGGACCTTTGCTGCGCAGGGACGAGGGTCCGACCGCCGAACTGTATGCACCCGAACAGATCGATGCGCGCCAGCCCGACGCGGATGAACGCGAACTCGCCGCGACCGTGATCGCTGCCCTGCCGTTTGCCGATACACCGGCCTATGCGCGCGTCGACCTTGTCCGTGCCGACGATGGAACGCGGTTGTTGCTTGAGCTGGAACTAGCCGAGCCCTCCTGTTCTTCCGGCACGCACCCGGTTCGGCTGCGCGATTCGCCACGGTCCTGCTCGCCCGGAGCGCGGCTTATTCGATGCGGGGATGATCGGGGTTCTGGGCAGGAAATGAGCAAACCGAGGCGCGCCCCAGCAACCATGCGGGTCAGCGCATCTCCATACAGATCTTGTCCACAGCCCTGTCCACGCCGGCTGTGGATAAGCCGCCTGCAACAATGCGCAGCGCGCAGCGACGCTTTCTCGCGCAACCCGTTGCGCGGGCGGAATGCCGCACTGTTTCATT
The DNA here is from genome assembly GCA_016721015.1 of Lysobacterales bacterium. Classification (GTDB taxonomy): domain Bacteria; phylum Pseudomonadota; class Gammaproteobacteria; order Xanthomonadales; family Rhodanobacteraceae; genus Dokdonella. The sequence goes on along the minus strand of JADKJL010000001.1, from coordinate 1,023,650 downwards.
GACGGTCGACCGCCTACGTTACAATGCGCGGGCTCTGTTTCCCTGTTCAGGAATTCCGCAACGATGAAGATCCTCGTCGGTTACAAGCGCGTCGTCGACTACAACGTGCGCATCCAGGTCAAACCGGATGGCTCCGGTGTGGTCACCGATGGCGTCAAGCTGTCCGCCAACCCATTCGATGACATTGCCCTCGAAGAAGCCCTGCGCCTGCGCGAGAAAGGCATCGCCAGCGAAGTCGTCGTGGTCACCATCGGCCCGGCCAATGCACAGGCGCATATCCGCAACGGTCTGGCCATGGGTGCCAACCGCGCCATCCATGTCGTCACCGAGGACGCAATCCAGCCGCTGAGCGCTGCGCGCGCCATGCTCAGGCTGATCGAGAAGGAAGATCCGGGTATCGTCATCCTCGGCAAACAGGCCATCGACGACGACTGCAACCAGACCGGCCAGATGCTCGCCGCGCTGTGGGATCGCCCGCAGGCCACGTTCGCCTCGAAGATCGAGATCAACGACAAGGTCGCCCGGGTCACCCGTGAAGTCGACGCCGGTCTCGAGACGATTGAAATCGATTTGCCCGCCGTGATCACCACCGACCTGCGCCTCAACGAGCCGCGATTCATCAAGCTGCCCGACATCATGAAGGCCAAGTCCAAGCCGCTGGAGACAATCGCGTTCGCCGATCTCGGCGTCGACTCGGGCGATCATCTGAAAACCACGAAATACGAGCCGCCGGCCAAGCGCAGCAAGGGCGTCATGGTCAAGGATGTCGCCGAACTCGTGGCGGCACTCAGGGCCAAGGGCCTGGTCTGATCGATCCGGCGCACACGCGCCTCCACAGCATTCTGCAAGGAACACCGATGTCGAAGATCCTCATCATCGCCGAACATCTGCACGGCAAACTCAATTCCAGCACCGCACGTTGCGTCAGCGCGGCGAACGCGGCCAAACCCGAATCGATCGATGTGCTCGTGCTTGCCGACGATGCGGCGGGTGTTGCCACCGAAGCCGCGCGGATTGATGGCGTCAGCAAGTCCTGACCCTGAGCCGAGCCGAGAACGCGCATGCGCTCGCCGCGATCCTCGCGCCGCAGGTCGCCGCCGTCGCCGCAAATGGCTACAGCCATGTATTCGCGCCTTCAACCACCTTCGGCAGGACCTGATGCCGCGCGTCGCCGCCCTGCTCGGTGTCGCCCAGATTTCCGATGTCATGACGGTCGCAGGGGCACACACGTTCCAGCGTCCGATCTATGCCGGCAATGCGATCATCACCGTCGAAGCGCCGGCATCAAGCACGGTCATCGCGACGATCCGCACGGCGTCATGGCCTGCCGCCGTGAACGGGTCGGCGACGGCTCCGATCGAAGCAGCCAGCACCGAGGTCAGCCTGCCCACGCACACGCGCTTCGTCGATCTCGCCCAGGGCAAGACCGACCGCCCGGATCTGCAAGGCGCGAGCAAGGTGATTTCGGTGGTCGCGCACTCGGTTCATCGGAAAACTTCGAGATCATCTACAAGCTCGCCGACAAGATCGGCGCGGCCGTCGGCGCCTCACGTGCCGCAGTCGATGCCGGCTATGTGCCGAGCGACCTGCAGGTCGGCCAGACCGGCAAGATCATCGCCCCGGAACTGTATGTGGCGGTCGGCATCAGCGGCGCGATCCAGCACCTCACCGGCATCAAGGATGCCGGCACGATCGTCGCCATCAACAAGGATGCCGAAGCACCGATCTTCGAAGTCGCCGATTACGGCCTCGTCGGCGACCTGTTCAAGATCGTGCCGGAACTCGAAGCGGCGCTCTGAGTCCGTTCAACACCGCGCAACTGACCCGCCGCCACGCCACCAACCTGCTCAAGGGTGAGTGGCGGTCGGTCGCAAACGAGATCGATGAGTTGCTGGCGAAATTCACGCTCGGAAATTCGAATGTGACGCCGGCTGATCAGCGGGATGCTTCTGGATCCGGGATTTCCGCGTCGTCGCTGTTTTCGTCGACTTCATCGGGATCGAGGCAGCTCTCGTCATCGCAATCGCTGTCATCCTCGTCCTCGTCCGGGCAGACGCCCTCTTCTGCGCAAGCGTCGTAGCCCGGAGTTTCGCGGATCTGGTCGGGATGGGCGCTAATGAAGGCCTCGCCCGAGGCCTCGGCCGCGGCGATTCGTGCAGCGCTGCTTGGATGACTGGACAGATAGGCGACCCCGCCCTCTGCCTTCTTGCCGCCGTGGTGGAAATCATCCAGCTTGCGCATGGCTGCCGCGAACCAGGCCGGCGAGGTGTTGTGCGCGGCCAGCGTGTTGAAGGCGAAAGCATCGGCCTCTTCTTCGAAACCGCGGGAATAATGGCTTTGCAAAAGGAAGGTGGGCACGCCGATGACGATCGCACTGGCCGAACTGACATCCCCGGTGAACAGCGCGGCGATGACGAGGACGAACGAACTGCGCAGGGTCTGGCGCAATGCGTGCCGATGCTGCTGATGGCCGATCTCATGGGCAACGACTGCGTCGAATTCGCGGTCATCGTCGAACAAGCCGGTGAGCTGATCGGTAATGACAATGGTGCCACCCGGAATGGCCAGTGCATTCGGGCCGACCGTCTCGGCATCGCGGAAAGCGAGCCGATAATGGCCTGCGTCCGGCAAGCCGGCGGTCAGCTTGCTGAAACGCGCCGACAATGCATCCTGGCGCTTGGCGTTGACCTGGCTTGGCGCAAAACCGAAGTACTGATCCAATTGACCGAGCACCTCACTGCCAAGTCGCGTCTCGACGCCGGCGGGAATCTGGTCGGCAATCCGGTCGGCGATCCAGGGTACACCCCAGGCAAACGTGGCGATGCCGACGGCGAGGCAGATGACGATCGACGCGGCGACCGCATGCGCATGACGCTCGAGTCGATCAGTGATGCGTTGCAGGCGATCCTCGTGCGGAAACCACGAGTCAAGCAAAGGGTGGTCGTTGGCAAGAACGCGCGCACCGTCACTGAACTCGATGGTGCGCGTGATGCGCGCGAGCCGGGGCGAAATACGCAGGCTCGATGCCGGATCGCTGCGATCGATGCCGTCGCCAACGACACGGATGGTTGCCGCATCGAGGCGCTGCACTTCGACCTCGTGCAGACGACTGGTCTGGCCGTCGAAGTAATGGGCCTTGAACGCGTTCACAGGCCGATGTCGATGTCGAACAGACCATCCACCTCCGCGGCTGTGGCATCGACGCCAATCGAACGCTCGGCCACCATGCCATTGAAATCGTCACTGGCGAGCAGGCACAGGCAATCGGCACGGTACTGGGCGAGGCGGATCATGGCCCACGGTATCAACAGCCCGCCACTGCACAGGATGGCGACCGTGTTTCCGGCGTAGATCCAGAGCAACTTCTGGCCTTTGAGTGTCGAACGCAAGCGGCGCCCGTCAATGTCGATATGGTTGTAGACGAGGTTGGCGAGAGCGGCGGCAAGGAAGGCAAGCACGACGAAATAACCCAGATACATGACCACGGTCATGCCGATCACGAGCCAGCCTGCTGGAGCGCCCCCGCTTTGCCCGGCACCACTGACCATGATCACGCCGACCATGACCATGGTGAAAACAAACATCCAGGCGGACAAGACGCCCCAGGCGATCAGGTAGGGCGGATAAAATTGCCCGGCGTGGAGCAGGAACTTGACCCAGCTTCCGCCGAAGCGATGATTTTCGACGATGAAAGCTTTCTGCTTGCCCTTGACCCAGGGATAGAGCAGGCCAAGGCTGAGAATCAGCGGCAGGCCGAGAACGAGGAAGCGAATGTAAGCTTCGGCGTAATCCGGAATGAAGCGGAAGTTGAGACCACGCCAGGACGAGTAGCGCGCACGAAACGCGGCGCCGCGCACGATCAGCCACGGCGTCAGCACGGCGATCAACAGGGCCAGCCCCAGTTGCATGAATACACTGTATCGACCAGCCAGGACGTAGGCGGAAAAGAGGGTCACCGCGATGATGCGGCCTTTGAGGATCGGCAGCGGTTTGGCGGTGTACTCGAACGGTACGCCGGCCAATCGCGTGCTGCCATAAAAGTAGCGCTGGGTGCGCACCTTGGCCCAGGCGGAGAAGATGCCGAGGCTGAGCAAGGTCAAGGCCAGGTTGACGATCCAGATACGGAAATATTCGCCGGCGCGGCCATCGAAAACGAAGCGGTGCTCGAGCATCGGCGGGTTTGGCGGCCTTCGCACGGACAGAACCGGTGGCTGCGGACGTGCGGGCGGCACCATTGGCACCGCGACAAGTTCTTCTTCCATGCAGATCCCCATGCGGCCCCAATGCCTGCGCGCACAAAGTGTACGCGATTCCATTGGTGATGAGGATGGAAAAGCGAAGCGGGGATCACGCCTTGCCGAGGATAAGCTCCGCAGCGCGCTCGGCGATCATGATCGTTGGCGCATTCGTGTTGCCGGTTGGCAGGTCGGGCATCACCGAGGCGTCGACGACGCGCAGGCCCGTGATTCCGTGCACGCGCAGTTCGCTGTCGACGACGGCCTCCTCATCCGTACCCATCCGGCAGCTGCCGACCGGGTGATAGACGGTTTCCGCCTTGTGCCGGATGAAAGCTTCGGCGGCGCGGTCGTCGGTGATGTCGGCCGCCGGGAAAATCTCCGCACCGCGATAGCGATCGAATGGGGTCTGTGCAAGGATCGCATGTGACACGCGGGCGGCTTCGATCATCATCTTCAGATCGTAACCGGCGTTGTCGCTCAGGTAATTGGCGTGGATCGCGACTGGCTGGCGTGGATCGCTCGACTTCAGCCGCAGCGTTCCGCGCGACTTCGGATGCAGCATGCAGGCATGCAGCGTGTAGCCATGGCCTTCGAGGCGGTGACGACCATGATCGTCGAGCAGGGCTGGCACGAAATGGAATTGCAGATCGCAACGTTCGTCCTCGGCGTGACGTGAGCGCAGGAAGCCGCCGCTCTCGGCAATATTCGAGGTGCCGATACCGCTGCGCTTGAACAGGAACTCAAGGGCGACGGCAATATCGTTGACCTTGTCGTAGGTGATCGCCTCGGTACATCGAGTCAGCGAACAAATGTCGAGGTGATCCTGCAGGTTGCTGCCGACGCCCGCCATCGAGTGGCGAACCGTGACGCCGTGTTCGCGCAGATGATCGGCCGGGCCAATGCCCGACAGCATCAGCAATTGCGGCGAATTGAGGGCTCCGCCGGCGAGGATCACCTCGCCTGCTTCGGCGCGCTTGAGGTGGCCGTGATGACGGTAGTCAACGCCGGTCGCGCGTGGGCCCGAGAAAAGCACATGCTGGACTTCCGCATGCGTGCGGATTTCCAGGTTCGATCGACCGCGCGCCTCGCGCAGGAACGAAGCCGCCGTCGAGCAGCGCGCCCCGTTTTTCTGGGTGACCTGGTAGAAGCCGAATCCTTCCTGTCCGGCACCGTTGAAATCGTGATTGCCGGCATATCCCGCCGCCGCCGTCGCATCGAGGAAAACCTGCGACAACGGGTTGCTGTATTTGAGGTCAGAGACGCTGAGCGGGCCGTCACCGCCATGCAGGGCATCGGCGCCGCGCGTGTTGTTCTCGGAGCGCTTGAAATAGCCGAGCACATTGTCCCAGCCCCAGCGTGGATCTTCGGTTTTGCGCGCCCAGTTGTCGTAGTCGCCACGCACCCCGCGGATGTAGCACATCGCGTTGATCGAACTCGAGCCACCGAGCACCTTGCCGCGCGGCCACCACAGGCGGCGTCCTTCCAGATTCGGTTCCGGCTCGGTGCTGTAGTCCCAGTTGTGCCGTGGATTTTCGGCGAGCTTGCCGATACCCGCCGGCATGTGGATGAACGGATGCCAGTCGCGGCCACCCGCTTCAAGCAGCAGTACGCGATTGGCTGGATTGGCGCTGAGTCGGTCAGCGAGGACACAGCCGGCCGAGCCGGCACCGACAATCACGAAGTCGTAGGTCATTGCTTGCTGCATCGGCAGGACATTGTCCTGACCCTAATCGGCAGGGATAGAGCAGATGCTCCATACGCAATCTCATTCAATGATCGAAACCTGATCACCGACATGGATCGTGCCGCTGCCTCGGGGAATCAGATTCTGCCCAAAGGTCACGCCTCGGGAGCCGCGCCGGTAGGAAACAAGTGTGCGCAGCGGCTCGCCGCTCGGATCGAATTCGCCGGTGGCGGGATCCACCGTGGTCAGCACGCAGCGCACGCAGGGCTTGACCACATCGAACGTGACCTCGCCAATGCGGATCGAGCGCCAGCCATCTTCCGCGTGCGACGACGTATTGGCGATGACCAGGCTCGGCCTAAAACGCAGCATCGGCACGGGAGATTCGAGTCGCGCATTGAGATCGTCAAGTGCCGCCTGCGAAATCAGCAACAACGGATATCCATCGGCGAAACTGACCTGGTCACCGACATGGGCATAGCCCGGATCAACCGGACGCACACAGTCATCGGCCATGTACACGAAGCGCGCAGGAAAACCGAGGTAGTCGCTGATCCAGGCATCGGCTTGCGCTTCGGCAGTCGAGCCGGCGACCTCATCGGCCCATACGATCACCTTCGAAGTCTCCGCGCGCGCCTGGGTCAGCAAGCGCAGGCCCGGCATGCCGGGCGCACCCAGGCGCAGCGAGGCTCCATCGAACACGGCGCGGATCAGCACCAGGCGCGGGTGTTTGCGCGCGGTGATGAACTTGCCCGCATCATCGACGATCATCCAGCGCCGATCGCCACGCAGACCGCGCATTTCGACGACCGCATGATCCGGCGTCAACGGCGCGCAGGATTTGATCGGAAATACATTGATATGGGAAAGCGTCGGCTGCATCGGCACATTATGCCGCCGACTTGCCCCAGACGGCGTGCATGCTAGTCTTCACGCCCTTGTCCGCAGATCGAAGCCGTGCCCAAACGCCCCGCCATCCAGTCGCATGAATGGTTTGCCGTAAGCATCGCGTTTGCCTATTTCTTCTGTGTCCTGGCAGCGTATTACGTGATTCGGCCGGTGCGCGACCAGCTTTCGGCGGCGGTCGGCTCGACCGCGCTGCCGATCTTCTACGCGGCGACGTTTGTGGTGACCCTTGCACTGGCGCCCGTATTCGGCGCACTCGTCGCCCGTTTTCCCCGGCGCAAGTTCGTGCCAGCGGTGTATCTGTTCTTCCTTGTCGGCATGCTCGCCTTCATTCCGCTGTTCCAGATGCAGGAGGCGATCGGCGCGCGTCTGCTCGGCTCGATCTTCTTTGTCTGGGTCAGCGTGTTCAACCTGTTCGTGGTCGCCGTCTTCTGGAGTTTCATGGCGGACCTGCTGGATGCGGAACAAGCGCATCGGTTGTTTCCGGTGATCGCGATCGGTGGCACGCTCGGCGCGATCGCCGGGCCGGCGCTGACCCGATCACTGAATACGGTCATCGGCGTTTCCGGATTGCTGGTCGTGTCCTCGCTGCTGCTCGGCCTCGCCATCGCCTGCATTCTTGCCTTGTCCAACTGGTCGCGCCGACACCCGGTTGCCAATGACGAATCACGCGATACGCGTGTGATCGGAGGCAGTTTCATCGCCGGCGCCATCGAGACGCTGAAATCGCCGCTGATGCGTCGAATGGCATTGCTGATGCTGCTCGGCGACGCGGTCGGCACGGTGATCTATGCCCTGCTCGTCGACTACAGCGGCGCGACCTATGCGACGCGCGAGGCGCGCATCAATTTTTCGGCGAATGTCGATTTCTACGCCAACCTGCTCCAGGTCATTCTCCAGCTCGGCGTGACGCGAACCCTGCTCATGCGTTTCGGCCCGGCGGCACCGCTCGCGCTCGATGGCGTGATCAAGGCGTTGATGATGGCCGGACTGGCAATCTTCAGCGGCGCATGGATCGCGATCGTCGCCGTCGTCACCCGCGCCAGCGCCTACGGCGTTTTCAAACCGGCCGCCGATGCGGTGTACACGCGGGTCGACGCGGAAACCCGCTACAAGACCAAGAACTTCATCGACACCTCGGTCTGGCGCTTTGGTGACCTCGTCGTCACCAGCAGCTTCAACATGCTGCGCGGCCTCGGTACAACCGTACCTGGCTTTGCCGTATTGGCCATGCTCGCTGCCGGATGTTCCGGCTGGGTCGGCTGGCATGCCGCCAAGATGCTGCCTGAAAAGGCCTTGCCGAATTTCGCGGATGATGCGGCAACGGTCCCGGAACGCGGGGACTGATCCGCGGAGCGTTTTCCACCTGGAGCAGTCATGACAATCGAGATCATTTCCGAGCAGCGCTGTCACGGCGGCGTGCAAGGCTTCTACCAGCACGCATCAGTGGCGACCGCCGGCACGATGAAGTTTGGCGTGTTCCAGCCGCCGCGCACTGCCACCGGCAAAGCGCCCGTGCTTTATTTCCTCGCCGGACTGACCTGCAACGCCGAAACCGCCGCGATCAAGGCCGGTGCGCAGCAACTGGCGGCCAAATTGGGCCTGATCCTGGTCACGCCCGACACAAGCCCGCGTGACACCGGCATTGAAGGTGCCACCGGCGACTGGGAGTTCGGCGAAGGTGCCGGCTTCTATCTCGACGCAACCACTCCGGCGTTTGCGCAACGCTTCCGCATGTACCAATACGTCACGGAGGAACTGCCCGCGCTGATCGGGGCGAACTTCGGCGCCGACATGGGGCGTGAAAGCATTTGTGGACATTCAATGGGGGGCCATGGTGCATTGACGATCGCGCTGAAAAATCCAGCTCGCTACAAATCTGTATCGGCATTCGCGCCGATTGTCGCGCCGAGTCTCGTACCCTGGGGACAGAAGGCGCTTCCACGCTTTCTCGGCGATGACCCTGCGAGCTGGCGTGCGTACGACGCCTGTGCGCTGATCGAAGACGGCGCCCGTTTCCCCGGCTCGATCCTGGTTGACCAGGGCGATGCCGATCAGTTTCTGCAAAACCAGTTGAAACCCGCCTTGCTTCAGTCAGCCTGCTCGACCGCTGGTCAGGCGCTTGATCTGCGCGTGCAGACTGGCTACGACCACAGCTACTGGTTCATCCAGAGCTTCGTCGACGACCACCTGCGCCACCACGCGCGGGCACTGGGAGGCTGATCCGAATCGACTAGCGCGGCGAAACCCACATGGTGATGTCGGCGTCGAAGACGATTTGATCCTGGGTGTTGCGCACCTCTATCAGTGCGTGAAGCTCCTGGCTGGCGCTGTTGTCGGTAATTTCCTCGACCAGCGCCGTGGCGCGCAGTTCGCCGAAGGCCTTCTTCAGATAGCGCACGCTCATGCCTTTCGGAATCCAGCGCATCGAAGCCGGAATGGTGACTTCGGTGGCCATGCCGCCGGCGAGTTCGGCGGCATTGCACATCGCGATCGCATGCACCGAGCCAATGTGGTTCTGGATCGATCGGCGCTGGCGCAGGCGAACCATGCAGCGCCCGGGCTCCAGCACTTCGATGCGCGGTGCGATGGAGCCGAAGTAGGGAGCCTTCCAGCAGATGATTCGCGAAAACAGCCAGCGGCCCAGACTTGAGCCGCCGAGCTTGCGAAACATCGTCAGCGCGTTTCCAGCCATGGATCACGCCACGTTGCGCAGGGTCTTCTGTGGCTTCTTGGCCACCGCCGCGCGCAATTCCTCCGGCGCGAAATCATCGACCGAGATGAACTCGAAACTGGCGTGGCGCACACGTGCGAGCAAGGCGCATTCGGCGCCACTGAGGATCCCCTTCTGTTCAGCCTGGATCAGTTGCGCATCGTAATCGAGACCATTGAGCTCACCCGACTTGACTGCCTTGAGAAACTTTCGCTCGACCGGTTCGGCCAGGATCACATCGGGCAACAGGGCATTCATGCGACCGATCGGATTGTTCGCAGTCGGAGTCAGATAGGCGCCCGAAATCAGGCGCGTGCGTGCCTCATTGGGTGCGGTAAGGATGGCTGCGACACGACGACCGAGACGATCCGACGGCGGCACTTCGCGTCGGCCAAATGGAAACACCAGGGCGCGCAGCATCCACGCCACCGGGCGCACGGGGAAATTGCGGATCACGCCGTCGAGCGCCATCTGCATGCGCCAGACACACTCATGGAAGGCCCAGGCAAGCAGCGCCTGATCAGCCACCGGTCGACCTTCATCTTCGTAGCGCTTGAGCATGCTCGAAGCGATATAGAGATGCGAAAGCACATCGCCGAGGCGCGCCGAGATCTTTTCCTTGAACTTGAGCTTGCCGCCGAGCACGAGCATCGAGGTGTCGGCGACCAGGGCGAGTGCCGCCGAATAGCGGTTGAGCTTGCGATAGAAACGCCGCGTGTAGGCATCCCCGGGCGCCGCGCCGATCTTGGCGTGGGTCAGGCCGAGGATCAGGCTGCGCACGCCGTTGGAAAAACCGAAACCAATGTGCTTGAACAGCACGTCATCAAAGCGGCGCAGGCGCTCGCTGTAGTCAGGCAGGGCAGCAGCTTGCATCTCCTCGAGTACGTAGGGATGACAGCGGATCGCGCCCTGACCGAAGATCATCAGGCTGCGCGTCAGGATATTCGCGCCTTCAACCGTGATCATGATCGGCACACCCTGCCAGGAACGACCGAGGTAGTTGTTCGGGCCGAGGATTACGCCCTTGCCGCCATGGATATCCATCGCGTCCTGGCAGATCTGCCGGCCCCACTCGGTGGCGTGGTATTTGGCAATCGCCGATGGCACCGCGGGTTTCTCGCCGCGGTCGACGGCGGCTGCGGTGGCGCGCGAGAGTGCCGTGATCGCATAGGTCAATCCACCGATTCGCGCGAGCGCTTCCTCAACCCCCTCGAAGCGGCCGATGGCGAGGCCAAACTGCTTGCGGATGCGCGCATAGGCGCCGGTCGCGGCCACGCCGGCACAAGAGCCGCCGGTGGCACTGGACGGCAACGAGATCGAGCGACCGACCGAGAGGCATTCGACCAGCATGCGCCAGCCCTGCCCGGCCATGTCCGGCCCACCGATCAGTTGCGAAAGCGGCACGAAAACATCCTTGCCACGCACCGGTCCATTCTGGAACGGCACGTTGAGTGGCATGTGGCGGCGGCCAATCTCGAGGCCATGGGTATCGCGCGGAATCAGAGCCAGGGTTATGCCGCGATCTTCCTCGTCGCTGAGCAGACGTTCCGGATCAAGCATGCGGAAGGCGAGGCCGACGATCGTCGCCACCGGGGCCAGGGTGATGTAGCGCTTGTCAAAGGTGAGCCGCACACCGAGCACATTGCCGCCCTCCCATTCGCCTTTGCAGACGATGCCGTAGTCGGGAAGTGAAGTCGCGTCCGAACCCGCATAAGGGCCAGTCAGGGCGAAACACGGCACTTCGCGGCCATCGGCCAGGCGTGGCAAATAGTGATCCTTCTGCTCATCAGTACCGTAATGCAGGAGCAATTCGGCCGGGCCGAGCGAGTTCGGCACGGCGACCGTCGAGGACACCGTAGCCGACATGCTGGCAATCTTCTGCAGCACGGCCGAATGCGCGAGTGCCGAGAATCCGAGGCCGCCGTATTGCTTCGGGATGATCATGCCGAAGAACTTGTTGTCCTTTATGAACTGCCACATGTCCTCGGGCAGGTCGGCCAGCTCATGGGTGATCTGCCAGTCATTGATCTGCGCGCAGAGCTGCTCGACCGGGCCATTGATGAAGGCCTGCTCCTCGATACTCAATTCAGGTTTTACCTGACCGAGAAGTTCGGACCAGTCCGGCTTGCCGCTGAACAACTGACCCTCGAACCCGACGGTGCCGGCCTCCAGCGCAGTCTGCTCGGTCGGCGACAAGGTTGGCGTGATCTTGCGATAGATCGCAAGCAGCGGCGCACTCAGTCGTGCGCGCCGGAAAGCGGGCAGGTTGAGCGGCACCGTTACCAGTGCGAAAACCAGCAACGGAATCGCAATGGCCAGCCAGTGCGTGTGCGCAAGCAAGCCGGCAGCAACGATGGCCACGGCCGTGGCGATCGTCCAGATGCGCAAACCGATGCGCAGGTAGGCGGCGGTCAGGCAAACCAGCAGCCCGGCAATCAACGGGATCAGTTGCAACATGTCGATGACTCCTCTGTTTCTGTTTGACGCCTGCCGCCGCCTGAAAGCAATTGACGCTTGTCCGACCGCTGCGCGATTTGAATCACGGACAGGTCAAGCCTGTCCGCTTGTTGCGAATCAGGTGCCCGACATCGATGCCAGGAAATCCAGCACAAGACGGGTGAATTGACTGTTTTCGTCGCCCGCAACCATGTGCGTCGCTCTCGGGACTATGGCATGGCGTGCATGGGGTACCAACTCTAGAAATTCATTGATCGTGGATTCCGAAACGACGTCGCTGGCAGCACCGCTGATGAGTAAAGTCGGCACCCGGATACGCTTCGCCGCATCGAGCAGATCGGCCTGATGACGCACGCCGTCTTCGGCTATCGGGGCGAGCATGCGTGGATCCCAATGCCAGCGCAGGCGACCATCCGCCGAGGCGATCAAAAGCTTGCGCAAGCGCTCGGGAGATTTGCGCGCACCCCGATGTGGCAGATAGGCGGCAATCGCGTCGGCCGCCTCGACAATACTGTTGAAACCGGTTGGATGCGCGCGCATGAATTCAAGGATGCGCTCGACGCCGGCAGGTTCCCAGCGCGGCGTAATATCGACCAGAACCAGGCCACGGCAGCTTCCCGGATCGGCACCGGCCATCGCGATACCGACCAAGCCGCCCATCGAGGCACCGACGACAACTGGCGCGGCACCGGCATGAGCGCAGACGCGTTGCAGATCGCTGCTCAACTGATCAACCGCATAGTCGCCCGATTCGAGCCAGTCGCTGTCGCCATGGCCGCGCGCGTCATAAGTCATGCACGTCCAGCCAGCTGCCGCAGTCGCCGTGGCGCAACTCGTCCAGGCGTCGCGGGTCTGACCGAAGCCATGGGCGAACACGACTTGCGGCGGTCCGTCGCCGAATTTCTCGATCGCCAAGCTGACCCCGCCAGCACAGGACAGACGCGAGACATTGTGGGAAGGGACGCCGATATCAGTAACCATACGCGCAAGTATGGAGACTGTTCGTCGTCAAATCAATCGGCCTCTGGCAGCGTGATCACGCCGGCTTGCTTTTCATCCCCTGCTTGCTCCGGCACACTTCGACAATGACATCAGCTGAAACAAAGGCGGAACCGCGCGGACGACTCTCGGCGACCGACTGGGAACAAGCTGCGCTGGATGTCCTGGCTCATGGTGGCGTGGCAGCGGTAGCCGTCGAATCGCTGGCGCGCACGCTGGGCGTCACCAAGGGCAGTTTCTACTGGCATTTCCCGACCCGGGAAGCCTTGCTGAAGGCGGCGATCGACCGCTGGGAGCAACGAGACGAAGATCAGGTAATCGGCCACGTCGAGCGCATTGTCGACCCACGCGAGCGCCTGCGTGAACTCTTTCAGAGAGTCAGTCGCGAGGTCCAGTCACATCTCGTCTATGCCGCGCTGCTGCAGGCTTCGGATCATCCGCTCGTGCAACCGGTCATCGAACGCATCTCGAAGCGTCGACTCGCCCTGCTCACCGCCGCCTATGCCGAGGCCGGATTCGATCCACGCACGGCCCGGCATCGCGCCCGGCTTGCCTACACCGCCTACAGCGGCTTCCTCCAGCTCAACCAGCGCCATGGCATGCCGCGCATGGATCAGGAGGAATACCAGGCCTACATCGACCACGTCATCGAGACCCTGGTGCCCGCCTGATGCGGGCGGTCGCTTGCGGCAGCTGACCTTGCCAAGGCGGGGCCCTGCGGCTACCGTTCCTTCCCTTATTCTTGGCAAAGCAGGCTCTGGCCTGCGCAGAAGGAACACATGGCAAGTTCGCTGGAATCCTTGAACCGTTGGGTCGAGGACGTCGCCCGTTTGACCGAAGCTTCGGAAATCCACTGGTGCAACGGCTCGAGCGGAGAAATTCGCCTGCTCAACGAGCAGATGCTGGCGAACGGTGAGCTGCTTGCACTGAACGAACAAACCCATCCCGGCTGCACCCTGCACCGTTCAAGTCCGACCGATGTCGCCCGCGTAGAGCATCTGACCTTCATCTGCACCCGGAATCGAGACGACGCCGGACCGAACAATCACTGGATGGATCCGGCCGAAGCGCACGCCAAGCTCGACGCGCTGTTCGCCGGCGCCATGCGTGGGCGCACGATGTATGTGGTGCCCTACTGCATGGGGCCAATCGATTCACCGCTCTCGCGTTGCGGTGTTGAAATCACCGATTCCGCGTACGTGGTCGCCAACATGCGCATCATGACGCGCATGGGCGCTGCGGCATTGAGTCGCATCGAACGCGAGGAAAGCTTCGTCAAGGGCCTGCATTCGACCGGCGAACTCGATCCGGACAAGCGCTTCATCATGCATTTCCCCGAGGAGCTTTCGATCAAGTCGATCGGGTCCGGCTACGGCGGCAATGCCCTGCTCGGCAAGAAATGCCACGCCCTGCGCATCGGCTCCTGGCAAGCGCGCAGCGAGGGCTGGCTGGCCGAACACATGCTCATCGTCGGTATCCAGAATCCCCAGGGCGAAACCCGCTATATCGCGGCGGCTTTCCCGTCGGCCTGCGGCAAGACCAATCTGGCCATGCTGATTCCACCCGAAAGCTATCGTGAGGCGGGCTGGAAAGTGTGGACGATCGGCGACGATATCTGCTGGATGAAGCCTGGCGAGGACGGCCAGCTCTGGGCGATCAATCCGGAAGCGGGCTATTTCGGCGTCGCCCCGGGTACCGATCGCAAGACCAATCCGAATGCGCTCAAGATGATCCAGCACGATACGATCTACACCAATGTCGCGGTCACCGCCGACAACCAGCCGTGGTGGGAAGGCTTGAGCGAAGGCCAGCCAGTGACCGATTGGCAAGGTCGCACCTACAATCCGGCCAACGGGCCGGCCGCACATCCGAATTCCCGCTTTACCGTCGCCGCGCAACAGTGCCCGAGCTGGTCTCCCCAGGCCGAGGCCGCGCAAGGTGTGCCGATCAGCGCCATTATCTTCGGTGGCCGTCGACCCTCCCTGGTTCCACTTGTGTTCGAGGCCAGGGACTGGGCCCATGGCGTGCTCGTCGGTGCCGCGATGGGTTCCGAAACCACGGCTGCGGCCACTGGCGCGGTCGGCGTCCTGCGTCGTGATTCGATGGCCATGAAGCCGTTCTGCGGCTACAACTTCGCCGACTACTTCAATCATTGGTTGTCATTCGACAAGCCCGGCGCGAAGTTGCCGAAGATCTTCCACGTCAACTGGTTCCGAAAAGGTGCGGATGGCAAATTCCTCTGGCCAGGCTTCGGCGACAACATTCGCGTTCTCGAATGGATCCTGGGTCGTTGTGCAGGTACGGCGGGCGCCGAGGAGACGCCGGTCGGATTTGTACCGGGTGCGGAGGATCTCAACCTCAAAGGGCTTGCGGTCACGGCTGCGGCCGGTCGTGACCTGCTTGGCATCGACAGACAAGGCTGGCAAGTCGAACTGGCCGCGATCGGTGAATACCTGGACAGCTTTGGCGCGCGCATGCCGCAACGTCTGAAAGACGAGCAACGCAGGATCGCCGAGGCGCTGGCAAGCGTGCCTGCGAAAACTGTCCGCGCCGCCAACGGCTGAGCACAACACGGCGGCCGGACGTGGGAGCGACTTCAGTCGCGATGCTGTTTTCTCTTTGGCTGGTTGAACAGCATCGCGACTGAAGTCGCTCCCACCCCGACCCATTCCCAATTCCCCACTCCCCAACTAAACCCTAACCTGCAAGTCGGCATCCAAACTGGCACCATGAGTACCGCCTGCCTTGCCATGCCTTTGCCGATGACCGACGCACCACGGAGCGAACCCGAGGATGGCGATCTGGTCAGGCGCGCCGCAGCCGGCAATCTCGGAGCGTTCGAGCAGCTTTATCGCCGTCATTGCGGACGCGTGCACGGTGCCGTATGGCGCTTGTCCGGCATGAACCCCTCGCGCGCCGAGGAGTTGACCCAGGAAGCCTTCCTCCGGGCCTGGCAGAAACTCGACAGCTTCCGGTTCGAAAGCGCCTTCAGCACGTGGCTGCATCGGCTTGCGGTCAACGTCGCGCTGATGGAGCTGCGTAAACACGACCCGGAAGAATCGGTCGATGACAGTGTCCTTGAGGCAGCCAGTGAACCGGTCAGGCCTTTCTGTGCCGGTGAGCGCGCCGATCTGGAACGCGCCATCGCGAACCTGCCGCCGCGCGCGCGCGCCGTCCTCGTGCTGCACGATATCGAGGGCTGGAAGCACGAGGAGATCGGCAACGAACTTGGCATGGCGATCGGTTCGTCGAAAGCCCAATTGCATCGGGCCCGTGGATTGCTCAAGCGGGCACTTGGAGAAAGCCATGACTGATTTTGAACTCCGCCGCGCATTGCGTGAGCTGCGCGGCCCCCGCGAACCGCAACATGATCTCTGGCCGCAGCTTGCCCGGCAAATTGCTGCTGCTTCGCAACCCGCACGCATACCGGCTCGTCGCCGACGTTGGCCGTGGGCAGCGGCTGCAGGTCTGGCGATGGTGATCGGTGCGGGGGTGTTCTCGCTGGCAGTGCAGGATCATCGCGAACTCATGGCGAGCACCGCTGGCGCATCGCACAGTGGCCTTGATGTCGGCCAGCAGATCGAGCGTGCCCGGCAACTCGCGGCGGCGGGTGACCCCCGTCTGGCCAGTGCCGAAGTCGTCCTCGACGCAGCCAATCAAGAGCTCGACCAAGCCTTGCAACAACAACCCGATGCGGTCTTTCTGGTCGGCTTGATCAACCGCACCCATGCGCAGCGACGCAAGCTTGCCCGACTTGGCCTTGAAGCCAGCTGAGGATTCACGATGAAATGCATGCGCCCCTTGACGATTCTCCTGTTGCTGGCTGGCAGTTCGACCGCGCTGGCCGGAACGCCGATCCATGAAAGCCGCGACGCCGATGCGACGGCACGAATCGACATCACCAACGTGCGCGGCTCGGTGGCTGTCAGTGGCTGGGAGCAGAATCGCGTCGAGATCACCGGCACGCTCGGCCAGGGCAGCAAGGGCCTGCGCGTCGATGGCAGCGGTTCGCGGATCGATATCGAAGTCGAGAAACCCGAATCGTCTGGCTGGTTCAATTGGGGCTCAAATTCGAAAATGGAGGATTCGATCCTCGACATCCGCGTGCCACAGGGGGCCGAGCTGCATATCGAAACCGTCAGTGCCGAGGTGACAGTCACTGGTTCGTCCGGCCAACTGCTCAATGTGGACAGCGTCAGTGGCAAGATCCGCCTCGACAGCAACGCGCACGAACTCGAGGTCGGCAGCGTCAGCGGTCGGGTCGAACTGAGCGGCAGCGGCGAGCGTGCGCATGTAGAAACGGTCTCCGGTGACATCGATTCACGCGCCAATCGCGGGCGGCTCAAACTCGAAACCGTATCCGGCAATATCGCGGCGGCAACGGACACCTATCGCGAATTCTCCGCCAGCTCCGTCTCCGGCGACATCAGCCTGCGCGGCAAGCCGACCGACGATGCACGCGTCGATGCGGAAACGATGAGCGGCGACATCCGCATCGATGCCAGCGCCGATCTCTCGGCGCGAATCGAGGCGGAGACCTTCAGCGGCCGCATCCGCACCGATTTCGGCAAGGTCGAAGAGCCGGAACACGGGCCTGGCCGGTCACTCGACACGACCGTCGGCGGTGGCAGCGCACGCATCAAGATCGACACGTTCAGCGGCGATATCAGTATCCGCCGCGACTGATCGGGCTTACGCCAAGGCGAAGATGAGGCCGGCAGCCGTGTCCCGCTGACTCGTCAAACGGAAAGCCGGCGTCCGGCTCGCGTACAATGCGCGCCCCGCATGCAGCCCACAATGGTGCCTGCAGCTGATCCAGACCCAGCCATGAACAATTCCGTCAACGAGATGCGCCGGCGGCGCACCTTCGCCATCATTTCCCATCCCGATGCGGGCAAGACCACGCTGACCGAAAAGCTGCTGCTGTTCGGCGGCGCAATCCAGATGGCCGGTTCGGTCAAATCCCGCAAGACCTCGCGCCATGCGACTTCGGACTGGATGGCACTGGAAAAGGAGCGTGGCATCTCGGTGACCAGCTCGATCATGCAGTTTCCGTATGCCGGAAGCGTGGTCAACCTGCTCGATACGCCGGGCCATGCCGACTTCTCGGAAGACACCTATCGCGTGCTCACCGCCGTCGATTCGGCGCTGATGGTGATCGACTGCGCGAAGGGCGTCGAGGAGCGCACGATCAAGCTTATGGAAGTCTGCCGATTGCGCGATACGCCGATCATGACCTTCATCAACAAGCTCGATCGCGAGGGTCGCGCGCCGATCGAGCTGCTCGACGAAATCGAGTCCGTTCTCGGCATCGCCTGTGCGCCGGTGACCTGGCCGATCGGCATGGGTTCGCGACTCAAGGGCGTCTATCACCTGCTTCTCGATGAGGTGCATGTCTTCGAGTCGGGCAAGAATTTCACGCGCCAGGATTCGACAATCTTCAAGGGCATTGACGATCCTGCCCTGCGTGCGCGCATCGGCGAGGAGGCATGGCGCGAACTGAATGACGAGCTCGAGCTCGTGCGTGGGGCCTCGCATCCCTTTGACAAGGAGGCCTACCTCGCCGGCAAGCTGGCTCCGGTGTTCTTCGGCTCGGCGGTCAACAACTTCGGCGTGCAGTTGCTGCTCGATTTCTTTGTCGAACATGCACCGGCGCCGAAATCACACGAGACGACCACGCGTACGGTGAATGCGGACGAGCCACACATGACCGGCTTCGTGTTCAAGATCCAGGCCAACATGGATCCAATGCACCGTGACCGGGTCGCCTTCATGCGTATCTGTTCGGGCACATTTTCAGGCGGCATGAAGGCGCTGCACACCCGCAGTGGCAAGGAAATGAAGCTCGCCAATGCGCTGACCTTCATGGCATCGGATCGTGAAATCGTCGACCAGGCGTATGCCGGCGATGTCATCGGCCTGCACAACCACGGCACGATCTCGATTGGCGACACCTTCACCGAAGGCGAGGCGCTCAGTTTCACCGGCATCCCGAATTTCGCACCGGAACTGTTCCGTCGTGCGCGCCTGAAGGATCCGCTCAAGATGAAGGCCTTGCAAAAGGGTCTCGCCCAGTTGTCCGAAGAAGGCGCAACCCAGTTCTTCCGGCCACTGATGTCGAACGACCTGATTCTCGGCGCAGTGGGCGTGCTGCAGTTCGATGTCGTCGCTTACCGGCTCAAGGACGAGTACGGCGTCGAATGCGCCTTCGAGAATGTCGGCGTGGTCACCGCACGCTGGGTGCATTGCGCCAATGCCAGGAAGCTCGAGGAATTCCGCGAGAAGGCCGCGCAGAACCTGGCGATCGACGCCGCCGGCGAGCTGGTCTACATCGCCCCGAGCCGGGTCAACCTGCAATTGACCGTCGAACGCTGGCCCGACATCGAATTCGCCGCAACCCGCGAGCACGCAACGTCCGTCGCCGCCTGAGCGATTGACAAGAAAACGCCCGGACATGCCGGGCGCTTTCCTGTATCAATTTCCCGGCGAAATCAGCCGCCGTTGAAACTCGACTGGAACACACTGTCGCCGACACCTTGCGAGGCCGAGGCATCATTTGCCGCAAAGATGCGATCCTGGCTGGTGAAGATCCGATCGGGTTTCGTGGCTGCCATCGTGTCGCCGTCCGCCGGCTGACTGGAATGCGGTTGCCAGAGCACGAAGCCGAACACCAGCATCAGGCAGGCGGCGAGGCCGACCCAGCGAAGCCGAGTCGAATGGCGTGGTGCGTTGCCGCCGTTGTGCCGAAGCCGACGACCCCCGCGCGAATGTGCAATGGAGCAACGCTCATTCACCGCATCGGCGACGACTGCTGAATCAACCGCCAGTTCATGCAGCATGCGCACGAGATCGGTTTGCAAAGGTGAACGCGAAAGCCTGGCGGCGACTTCATCGCGTCGATCGCCCGACAAGGTTCCGGCTGCCGCAGCGAGCAGGGTCTCGCCATCGAACAACTCCGCACTGCCTGCTTGCGCCTGCAGGCTCATCTGTTGATAGAGTTTTGACAGGCTTTGCTCAATCATCGAATTCACCGTATCCCAATTCGCGCAGGCGGGACTTCAATCCATCCAAGCCTCGCGTTACCAGTTTTCTTGCCGCTTCCGCGGATGTTCCAACCACATCGGCGATCTCCTGCAATGAATAGCCTTGCAGGTGCAGGGTGATCGGCAGGCGTCGGCGTTCAGGAATCTCCGCCAGACACCGCTGCAGGCCACCCATGCGCTCGCCATCGCTGGCCGACTGCTCGGGGCCGACGCCTTGCTCCGGCAACCCGCCGGGCTCGTCATCTTCCTCGGGCAACGGTTCGGTGGCCCTGACTTCGGCCCGCCGCAACGCATCGATCACCGTGGTCGCTACCACTCTCTGCACATAAGACGCATGAAAGGCCCCGGAGCGGTCACGCGAGATCGCCTTCCACAGCCGGATGCGGACTTCCTGCTCGACGTCGTCGGGGTCGATGCCGTGCCGGTCCAGCCGGTAGCTGCGCATCAAGGCGCCCAGGCGCGAGCCGAAATCGCTCAGAACCTGCTCAAGGCGAGCATCGACGGCTTCGGAATCTCGGCTCATGGGATCGGGGTGGGCAACGGGGCCGCTATGCTCCACGACCCGCCGGCAGATCGCAACGGCACCCGCGCAATTCGTGCGTCGCGCTACGGATTCAGGCGGACTGCTGAAGGATGGGCGGCAACGGGCAATGCAGGGCTGCACAGACCGTGCGCAGCAACTCGGCTTCATTGACGCTGACAATGCCATCCGCGCTGATCGCATGGGTCAGTCCACGAACCACCAACTCCTTGCCTGCCGGGGTCAGCAGATCGAGCTTGGGCAGGGCGCGATCGAGCGCCAGCGCCCAGTCTGCCGGCGGCGCATAAACGGGCTTCATGTTCGGCAGCACCTCGTTGAGACCCAGCACATAGGCTCGCCGGGCACCTTCGATATCGTCATGGCCATACTCGGCGACCACCGAAAAAAGGTCGCACAATTCAACGCCGGCATCCCCGAGCTTGATTCGTCCCATGACCCGCGTCGTCGCCGGATTCAGCGCATCGATGACCTGCACGCCGACCAATCGGGCCAGGCAATATTCATCCAGACTGACCCGGCCATCGGCCTTGATCAGTTGTTTGAGGACAATGACGAAGATTTGCAGCTTGGGTCGCGGATGGCGACGCAATGCGGGAAACGCTAGCGCGGCCAGCGGCAGACGCTGCATCGGATGCAACTGCCCGGTTTGAGCAGCCAGTTGCTCGACCACGGCCGCCGTGCCGTCATCGTAATAGTGGGCGATCAGTTCAATTTGCTGCTTGCGTACGGCCGCGTCCGCATTCAACAACAGAGCGAACACCATCGCCATCGACTCCTCTCTTCCGTGAGCGGCTGCGCTGAGCGCAGGCGGGATGGTCATGCTCAATGCGGCCGCCGCGCGATAGTCACCTTTGTCCGGATTACCGACCTGTTCGGATACCGCATTGGCCGACAGGCGCACTTCCTGTGTGGACAAGGGCAAACCATCGACTCTCCCGACCGGATGGAATCGGGCGGATGAGCGCGCCGGAGCGAATCCAGCCAACGAGACGTGCGGATCATCGGTCTCACCGACGCGCCGCGGTTGCGTCCAGTCGGCAGCGATTTCGGCAAACTCGGCCGGATTGAAATTTGGCTGCAGGCGCTTGATGCGGTCGGTCAGGGCGGGATGCGTTGCAAACAGCGCCGAATAACCGACGCCATCCCCAAACAGCATGTGCGAAACCTCCTCGCCGTCATGGCTGGTCAGTTTGGAGCCTTCGCTGAGTCCACCGATCTTCTTCAACGCACCGGCAATGCCATCGGTCTGACGGGTGAACTGCACGGCCGAGGCATCGGCCAGGTATTCACGCTGACGCGAGATCGACGCCTTGATGATGCGCGCGAAGAAGACGCCGATATAGCCGACCACAAGCAAGGCGATTCCGAAGATGGCAATCCCGGCACTGTCGCGGCTGCGCGAGCGCCCGGTTGCCTCGGCGATCTTGCGCCCGACGATGGCCAGCACAAGGATGCCGAAGGCTACGCCGATCAGGCGAATGTTCAGCCGCATGTCGCCATTGAGCACGTGACTGAACTCGTGCGCGATGACGCCTTGCAGTTCCTCGCGCGTGAGCTTGTCGAGGCAACCCCGGGTGACCGTGACCGCGGCGTCGGCCGGCGAGTAGCCGGAGGCGAACGCGTTGATCGCGGTTTCCTCTTCAAGCACGAAGATCTCCGGCACCGGCACTCCCGAGGCGATCGCGATTTCCTCGATCACGTTGCGCAGACGACGGTAGGCAAACTCCGATGTATCGACCGGCACCGGCGTTGCCCCGAGTTGCAGGGCAACCGCGCTGCCGCCGGCACGCAGGGTCGAAACTCGATA
Source organism: Lysobacterales bacterium (assembly GCA_016721015.1). Lineage (GTDB taxonomy): Bacteria > Pseudomonadota > Gammaproteobacteria > Xanthomonadales > Rhodanobacteraceae > Dokdonella. The sequence goes on along the minus strand of JADKJL010000001.1, from coordinate 1,001,262 downwards.
CAGCGTGGCAAAGCCGATCACCGCAATCACGCCGACGCTGGTCGCAACAATGGCGCCCGTTCCGGGCCCACCCGCAGCGTGGCGATGATCGTTGCTGATGCCGAGCGCGACCACGACGACAAAATCGACGGCGATCACAATGCAGATCACGGCAATCGTGAACAGCACGATCATCCGTCGCGTCTGCTTGCGTGCAAGCTCCTGATGGGCGAAGAAATTCAGCTGACAATCCTCGACATCAACCCGGCGGGCGGCTCGCCGATACCGGCAGGCCGCCCGCAGCAGCCATCAAGTGAATGAAACCTTTACCGCCTCGCGCTTTTCGGGGGCATCGATCTCGAGCAGTTGCGCCGGCACAAACGCGAACATGTTGGCCACGATCGAACTCGGGAAGACTTCGCGGGCATTGTTGTAGCTCATCACCGAATCGTTGTACGCCTGGCGGGCGAAGGCGACCTTGTTTTCGGTCGAAGTCAGCTCTTCGCTGAGCTGCATCATGTTCTGGTTGGCCTTCAGGTCGGGATAAGCCTCCGACAGCGCGAACAAACGGCCCAATGTCTGGGTCAAAACGTTTTCCGCACCGGACAGTTGTTGCATGGCTTGCGGATCGCCCGGATTGGCCTTGGCCGCGGAAAGCCCCGAAACGGCCGAATTTCGTGCCTGGATGACGGCTTCCAGCGTTTCGCGCTCATGCTTCATGTAGCCTTTGGCCGTCTCGACCAGATTTGGAATCAGATCATAGCGACGGGTCAACTGGACATCGATTTGGGCGAAAGCGTTCTTGTAGCCGTTGCGCGCCGTGACTAGTCCGTTGTAGATACCTATGGCATAGAAGACGAACAGAACAATGACACCCAAAATGATCAAGACAGTCATTTCATTTCCTCCGAAACGCGATAATCAAGCCGTAAAATTGAGCATAGCATGGGCTTGAGATTTCCCAGGATGACCAGCGTGAAACGAACCCTCCTTGTCTTTCTGGCGACTGGCGGTCTGCTGCTGGGCGCCGCAGATGACAGCGTGGCGGCGACGCACAAGGCGCGCCCCTCGCATCGAAAGGCCAGTGCGCAGAAAAGCGTGGCGCGGCCACCCACGGTGAACACCAAGGCGATAGCCGATGACATCCAGCCCTTCATGGTCGATCTGGACCGCTGGATTGACCAGATCGAAGATGCCGGCCAGGTTTCCGGTCTGGCCTTGGCCGTGATCCAGGGCAACGAGGTCGTCCACGAGCGGACGATCGGCTATGCCGACTGGAACAGCCGGGAAAAGATCGAGGCCGACACGGTGTTCCGACTCGCCTCGCTTTCAAAGGCCTTCGCAACAACCCTCAGTGGCCTGTTGGTCGAAAATGGCTTTCTGCACTGGGACACGACGATTGCGAGCGTGCTGCCGACATTTTCCCTGGCCGACCTCGACGCCAGCAGCAAATTGACTGTGGCGGATATCCTCAGTCATCGCGTGGGGCTGCCACACAACACCTACGACAATCTTATCGAGCAGGATGAGCCCTATCCCTTGCTGGTCGAGCGTCTTGCCGATGTGCCGATGGCCTGCCCGGTCGGCGATTGTTACGCGTATCAGAACATCGCTTTCAGCCTGATCGGCGATATTACCTATGCGGTCACCGGCGATTTCTATTATCACGAAGTGGAAAAACGAATTTTCCATCCGCTGGGCATGAATACGGCGACCTATGGGCGCGACGCTCTCGAACATTCGGACCATTGGGCACGACCGCATCGACGCAGGGGAAAACGCTGGCAAGCCTTCCTGCCCAGCGAATCCTACTACCGGATGCCGCCGGCAGCGGGCGTCAATGCAAGTCTGCACGACATGGAAAAGTGGTTGATCGCCCAGATGGGTGGGCGCCCGGATGTGTTGTCCGCCGAGTTGCTTGATACGTTGCACAAGCCCCTTGTCGAAACGCCGCACGACCTGCGTTCGACTCCTTGGCGTCGCGGGCGCCTGCTCGATGCGCAGTACGCACTTGGTTGGCGTGTCTATCAGTATGCTGGCGAGCCGCTGGTCTTCCATGCCGGCGCGGTACAGGGCTATCGGGCGATGATCGGCTTTCTGCCGAACCGGCGTGTTGGCCTGGTCATGCTCTGGAATTGCGAGTCGGCCGCACCGAGCGGGTTGATGCCGATGCTGTTCGATCGTTACCTCGGCTTGCCTTCGGTCGACTGGGCCGGTGTCGGCGAATCCGCGACGTTGAACAGCGGCGGCGAAGCCGACTGACGAATTGGCGATTCGAATCGGGTCGCACCATTGAAATCCGTGTCCCCCGAAACGGGTAGCATGGGGCGCGCTTGGCGACCCACAATCGTCCACGATAGGATCGCAACCCTCGCCGGAGGCCTCGAATGCTGATTGCCGAACAACTGATGTTGTTGTGCATTGACCGAAAAGCCGGAGAGTTCGAGGCCTCGCGCACCCATGCGGACATGAACGCGCTGGCGGCGGCGGCAATCATTCTCGATCTGTACGAACAACGTCGGCTTCGCTATCAGGGCGGACACGTGGTGATCGAGACCTTGCTTCCCACGACCCACCCGCAACTCGCTGCGGCTACCCAGATACTGGCTGGTCCGGTCAATGGCCTGACCGTGCCCGCAGCGATCGATTTGCTGGTTGCGCGACTCAACCCGCTGAGCACGCACCTGCTCGAAAGCCTGTTCCGGCGCGACGTGCTGCACCGCGTGCGCGAATCCTGGTGGCCTTGGAGCAAATTGCATTTCCCGCTCCGATCGATCCAGGCCCGCAACGAAGCCTCGGCGAAACTGCACCACGCCGCCACCTCAAGTCCGAACACGCTGAGGGAGCTCGGCCTGCTGATCTTGACTGATCTTGCCGGAATGCTTGCGGCGAGCCTGAGCGGAGGCGCCCATGAATCCGCAGCGCAAAAATTGATGCATTTGCCGGCGCAGACCATGAGCGACATCGGCGGACACGAACTGCTCATGCAGCTTCAGCATTGCCTGACCCGCTAGGAGCGAATCCGGCAGAGTCCTGCAGGCTGTGCCTTACCGCGAACAGGGAGGCGAATATCGCGGTTATCGCGAACTGCCCATTCTGACACCCGAGCATGCCATGCCTGACGTGGAGGATGACATTCAGGCTTGCCGCCACGCTCCCGCAGCGAGACAAAATGGCAGGCCATTGACGCTGACCAGAAGGGTCACGCTTGCGTCAGCGCCCACTCGCAACAGGGGTCAAGTGGTCGTTCCGGGCGGCGTTCATTGCAACGGATCCGCTCGAAAGATTGTTCGCGATCTGGTGAACCATTCACGCCGACCTTGGCGCGTGCATGACGTCAATGCACGCGCCGCCGATTTGCAAGCCGGCACGGAATCAACGGCCGAGCTTGAACTCGATCCGTCGGCGCACGGTGGAAGTCACCGGCACACCATTTTCCACGCGCGGACTGAATTTGGTGCGCTCGATCGACCTGACCGCTTCGCGGTCAAACATGCGTGCGGGATTGGATGCGGTGACATTCGCGTTCTGTACCTTGCCATCGGCGGTCACGGTGAACTCGACCTCGACCCAACCCTCTTCGCGATTTCGTGCGGCTTGCGGCGGATAGCTCGGGGCAACCGCTGTTATCACTTCAACGTCACGCGTCTCGCCCTGCGGAGCAGCGGGCGTGGGAGTCGGCGCTACGGCTGTCGGCGGAGGAGCTGGCTTTGGCGCCGTCGTGCCTGCGCTGGCGGGAGCGACGGTTGCCGGATTCGCCGCCGCAGTGGGAGTGGTCTCCGCGGCTTCCGTTTGAGCTTCCGGCTTGGGCGGCGCAGCGGCCGCCGCCGCAGCGGCGGCGGCCTGGGCCTGCTGCTGCTCCTCCTGTTTTCTCTTCGCATCCATCTTGCTGCGCAGGATGGTCAGCGTGTAGTTGCTGGGATCCGCCTTGGAAAGCGAATCGATGATGCGCGTCGCTTCTTCAAGATTGCCCTGATTGATTTCTTGCTCGGCGGTTCCGCTGGCGAACGGAAACAGTTCGCGCAAGGCGTCGCTGGCACCCGTATTGGTCGCGTCCTTCGCCAGGATCGCGAGATAGAATTCGAGCGCATTGTTGCCAGCCGGCGCAACCATGCGTTGCTCCGCCATTGCCTTGCGCGCTTCCCGATAGAGTTGATCGATGCTCAGCCCCTCAACTGCTGAAGAGGCGGCTGACGCGGGGGTCTCCGTGTCGCCAGCAGCAGCCGGAATCGGCGACGGCACTATCGGAATCGAGGTCGAAGTTCCTGCATCGCGGTTCAGGTACCACCACACCCCACCCGCAATTGCGCCAAGAACCAGAACGGCGATGATTATGTTGAGTGCGGCAGAGCCACGCACGCAACGCATGTTTGTGATTGAAGGTTTCATGGGCCAGACGCTCCGTGAATGCAGGACGAAATGTGCGAACTTGCAGCTGGCGCGTCCAAACAGCGGCATCGACGGAAATCCGAACCGGATCCGCAAAGCGGTACTCGACAACAAGCCAGCAATTGCTGCGGCTTGCATCAGGCCCACGCTTGGCAGTACCTGTCCTGAAGTTTCCTGCGCGAGCCGACCGGACAAGACTGATCAATCGGCTTGCACACCCCTGTCCTCAGCGTCAATCAACGTACGGACGAAGGAAAGATAGCGCATTCCGGCGCAGGGTGTCACATCCCACAGTGAACAACCTTGAAGGCGTTGCAGGCGCGCAATGACATTCCGTGCCGCCCGCAAGCCGGGCCGCCAGAGTCTCCAGCCATGCAGGCTTCAGCAAGCGCGTGCAAGCATCGGTGCCACGGTTCTTCGGCACGAGTCGGTGCAGAAGCGATCTGTCCCTTATCCCAACGAGGAATTGACAATGAGCACAACAACCAAAGCAAGCACAAAGCCAATGGACGAAGATGCGCCGATCGCCAGCAGGATGGCGGATCAGATCAGCAACGGCATCGACGAGGTTGCGCGCAAGGCAAGTCGCTTCACTGAGCGCCTGCGCGAGAACGGAAGTGCACTCAACGACGAACTGTCGGCCGCCAGTGAGCGGTTTGGCGACGGCGCAAAGCGGCTTGGCAGCGTGGCCTCCGAGCAGATTCGAGCCCATCCCCTGGCCGCGATTGGCATCGCCGTTGCGGCCGGCGTAATCGTGTCACGCCTGATGCGTCGTCGCTGAGTCGATCCCGATGGCGGACTCGCGTACCGAAAGCAATCCCGAGGCTGTGCCCGTTGCCGAGCGCAGCCTGGTGGATATCGCACGCGACGCCTTTGCTGCGGCCATGCAGGTTGCCGAGGCCTCGCTGGCCCTGTTGCGGGCAGAGCTGCAGCTAGCCCGGCGCAGCGCCGTGATGATCGTCTGGCTCGGCTTCGCCCTGATTTTCCTGGGGGCGGCGGCATGGTTGTCGTTCACGGCGGCTATCGTGGTGGGCATTTTCCAGTTGAGTGGAAATCTCTTTCTCGGCATTGCCAGCGTCGCTGCAATGAATATCGCGGGCGCATTCTGGGTGGTCACGGCAATCAGTCGATGCTGGCGCGATCTGAGCCTTCCGCAAACACGCGCATTGCTCGTCTCAGCGCCTGACAGTGCACCGGAACTGCGGAGCAAGGCATGAACTCCCTGCGCAAGGATCGTGAGCTTGTTCGCAAGGCAGCCGAGCGCCTGATCGTCGAGCGTGAGCAATTCAATCAGCACACCACGTGGTTGCGCGAGTGCTTCGATCGCCATCGCCCGTGGATCCTGGTCGGCGGAGGTTTTGGCGCGGGCCTGCTGCTCGGTCGCAAGCAGTTCGTGCAGGCCGCCCGCTCAATACTCTCGATCACCAGTCTTGGTTTTGGACTGATGAAGTCCTCGCTGGGTTCGATGCTGGTTGCAGCAACCTTGCGCAAGACACCCCGCAAAAGGCGCAAGCTCGCGGCCGCACCGGAAGAGCTTCAGGGCTGATCGAAGCTGTCTGCAAAGATCCGGTCGACATCGGGCAAGACGAGAAGACTTGCGGAACGCGCCGGAAGATTGGCGAGGTTGATGCTTGAGCCGTCGAGGCTACCGGATCCGACCAGTGACACGCCGCTGCCCGCACTGAACTGGTAGAGCTTCCACGGGCCAGTCAAGCGCGTACCAAGGCTCAACGCGGCCGTGGTCGATGTAGTCGCCTTGTTGAACAGAAGCACCATCACGCGCGAGCCAGCCTTGTGCACTGCAAAGGCACCAAGCGCGTCGACATTGGCGCTGGTTGCGCGCACGCTCTCCCCCTCGACGCGAGCACCGTTGCCATCGAAATCAAGGTAGAGACGGAAGGCCCTTTCAACCAGTGACCCGGCGGCGGGAGCGACCCAGCGTGCGGCCATGTCGACACCCTCACGCGCAAAGATGGCCAGAGCTTCGGCCTGCGCCAACGCGCTGCTTGCGCCGTTGTCGGCGCCCCAGTTGTACTCGCTGATCGACAGCCCGGTTCCGGGACATGACGCATCGATCCAGGCACGCACGCGGGGTATCAGGCTTGGGCGGCTGTAATGCCACGGCGCGCTGTTGCCGAGGTCGGACAGCCAGGATTCCGCATCCCATGCGGGATCATAGAGCTCCTTGAGCGAGCGCAGACGACGCGCGGAAACGTCCGTGGTTTCCGAGCCGTTCGGCGGATCTGAAAAATCCACCACGCCTGCACCTTGCGGGTAGTAATGCAGATCAAGGTAGTCGACCAGACGCACGCCATGTGCCGCCTGGTAGCTGCACACCTGTTGCAGGTACCACTGGATGAACGGAGTACCGCCGTGTGCCGCACGGTCGCTGCCATCGAGGCAATTGTCAGCCGCCGATCCGAACAGGTCGCAGTAGCCCCAGGTCACCGGCCCCAGAATCTTTGCCGCCGGATCCTGTGCCTTTATTGCACTTGCATAGGTGACCGTGCGCTGCCAGATCTCATCGTAAGTCAATGGCAGCGGATGTACGTCTCGATGCGTCGAGTTCCACAACATCGGTTCGTTGTCCAGCGCGTAATAGCGGACACCGCCATTGGCAGCTGTGCCGAAGCGCTGCTGCAGGTGAGCCATCCAGCCGGTCTGGGTTTGCGCCGTCGAGACATCTGAACTATCCAGCGGATCATTGCCGACGATATCGCCAGCCGAATCGCAATATCCGGTGTGGTTTTGCGCGGGACTGCAGCGCCCATTGCCGGCATCGGCGGCACACCAGTCTGGTGGCGGGGAGCCGAAGTAGCTGCATTCGGTCACCAACTGCTGGCCATACTTGGCGACTGAGAAACTCCAGCGCTTCTGCTGAACCGGCTTCGGCATCCAACCGATCGTGCTCAGGGTCAACAACGGTTGGGATCCAGCGCCCAGCGTCGAACTGATCAATGCTTCGACCGATGATCCCGCAGGGCTACCGTCGCCGTCCGGAATGTTCATGAAAAACCAGTCCGACGCCGTGTTGTGGACGTCCGCCTGCCAGTTGTAACGGGTTGTCGAATTGCCGCCCCAGCGGACAAGCGGGTAGGCCAGGTGAGAAAGGTCGGGCGAACCGCTGACGCCGAATATGAGCGGATTGATCGAATGCCGATCGGCCTGGAGATCCAACTGGACGGCGACCGTCGCGGCCTGGGCCGAGGCGGCAAGCGTGCTGGCAAGGATCAGGAAGACGTTTGCGATGACGTTGCGCATGGCGGACACCAGTCGGGGGAGACACCGTCACGCTAGCAATTCGCCATGCTGAAGGATTGGCCGACGTTCACACTTTTGGCGGAAGCCTGGCGTTGACGGCGTTCCTTGATGATCATTTCCGGGTTGCCAAACCCGTCAGGATCACGCGGCGCTCGCCTTGGATCGGGTTACGAAATCTCTCCCTGCGCTGGGCATACCGCAGGGAGAGCAGTCCGTTTGCAAGATCCAGTGAAGCTTTTTTATCTGCACTTGCTGTGCAGTGACTCTGTTTGGCCTGGCATCAACGATGCGATCCCGGGCATTCAGTGAAGGATCGGTTGCCAGCCGACAACCGATCGTTGCAACTTACTTCTTCGCAGCTTTCTTTGCCGCTTTCTTGGCCGGTGCCTTCTTGGCAGCCGCCTTCTTGGCCGGAGCCTTCTTCATGGCGGTGGCAGCTTTCGCCTTCGCCGCTTTCTTTGCAGGAGCCTTCTTCTTCGCCGGCGCCTTCTTTGCTGCAGCCTTCTTGGCTGGAGCTTTCTTCATCGCGGGGGCGCTTTTCGCCTTGGCCGCTTTCTTTGCCGGAGCCTTCTTGGCTGCTGCTTTCTTGGCGACCTTCTTGGCAGCCGGTTTCTTCGCAGCAGGTTTCTTTGCAGTTGCTTTCTTTGTGGCCATATCGCGTCTTAACTCCTCGTCAGTTGGCAGTGGTTGCCCAGTAAAAGCGTGAAGAAATGCTTCGCACAACAAATTGCTGTTGGTTGCGTGGCGCAGGTTGGCGACCTGGCGCCGGGTCCGTTCGTCGGACAGAAGTCTGAGAATGTGCAGTGGAATCGATACCGTAATTTTTCTTACGGCCGATGATTTCAGACCGTGCTCAATGTAGGGTTCGACGAATCTGGATGCAGCCATGATTCCTTTTTTGTTTCCGTTGTGTTGCTGCGGCGAAAATTATTCCTGTCGGATGCGCCTGTCAACAAATTTCTGACGGAAAACAACGGGCTGCAATTGGCTGCCGGACACCGAAATTCGACCGGGCCGGAGGGCAACTTGATCGATTTCATGCGCAGTTTTGTTTATCCGTATAGACATCTATACGCCCATACTGTTTGAATCCATATCTCTGGACAGCAAGCAATGGCGCGATGTACAGGGATATCGACCTTCACGCAGTTCATCGAATTAAATCAAGACAAATGATTTCATCGCGCGCCATTTTCCCAATTGGAGCGCGCCGAGCGATCGCGAAATCAGCCTAAACACGACCATAACGGCAGTGAAAATATTTTTCGCTGAAGGAGAGTTTCGGGCCCGAAAACGAAAAACGGGCCGATCAGCCGGCCCGTTTTCAACTTTCGAAAAGATCAGGATCGTGGGCGCGATCAGTCTTCCTCGCTCTCGATCAACTCGGCGTATGCGTCCGGATCGAGCATCTCCTGGAGTTCATCGCGATCGGAAAGTTTGACGACGAAGATCCAGCCTTCACCGTAGGCATCCTCGTTGATCGTTTCGGGACGATCGGCCAGGGCATCGTTGACCGCAACGATCTCGCCGCTCACCGGCGAATAGACATCCGATGCGGCCTTGACCGATTCGACCACGGCCGCGGCAGTTCCGGCCTGCGCGGTATCGCCGACGTTTGGCAACTCGACATAGACCAGATCGCCGAGCAGTCCCTGCGCATGATCCGAGATGCCGATCGTGGCGGTACCGTTGTCTTCGACGCGCACCCATTCGTGGGACTTGAGAAACATCAGATCGCCGGGAATCTCTTTCATGTCTGCTGGCCTGGGATGAGGAGTGAATTGATGATGGATTCTAGCAGCCGCGACCGATTGCGGCGCGTTCAGGCGACGACCGCCTGACCGTCGCGCACGAACGGATATTTCACAACCCGCACGGATACCTCACGCCCGCGGATATCGACGCGCACCGCATCTCGGGCGCCTGCAGGAATCCGTGCAAACGCGATTGCCTTGCCGAGTGTCGGCGAGAACGTCCCTGAAAGGATTTCGCCATCGCCGCTTTCAGTCAGGACTCTCTGTCCATGCCGCAACACGCCCTTCTCATCCATGATGATGCCGACCATGTCGCGTGTGACACCGGCCGCCTTCTGCGCTTCGAGCGCAGATCGACCGATGAACTTGCGACCTTCGTCGAGTGAGATGGTCCAGGCCAGCCCGGCCTCCCATGGGGTGATCGATTCATCCATGTCCTGGCCATAGAGATTCATGCCGGCCTCTAGTCGCAGAGTATCGCGCGCACCGAGTCCGGCCGGCTGCACTCCAGCCGCGTGCAGTCGATTCCACAGATCCACCGCCGCGGATTCCGCAACCATGATCTCGAAGCCATCCTCCCCGGTGTATCCGGTTCGCGCAATGAACAAGCCATCCGCCTCGACCGCAACGAACTTGCCCAGCTTGAGTGCTCTCGCCGCCGCAGCTTCGCCGAGCACGGAAGCGACCTTGGCGCGGGCATTCGGACCCTGCGCCGCAATCATGGCGAGATCAGTCCGCTCGGTGATCTGCACATCGAAAGCTTTCGCCTTTTCGGTGATCCAGGCCAGATCCTTGTCGCGGGTTGAGGCGTTGACGACCGTCCGAAAGAAATCCTCGGCAATGAAATAGACGATCAGATCATCGATCACACCGCCATCGGCATTCAGCATGCACGAATAGAGCGCCTTGCCAGGAATCTTGAGCTTGCCGATATTGTTGGCGAACAAATGACCAAGGAATTCGCACGTGCGTGGACCGCGCATGTCGACGACGGTCATGTGCGAGACATCGAACATGCCCGCATCGCGGCGCACCGCATGGTGTTCCTCGATCTGCGATCCGTAGTTGAGCGGCATGTCCCAGCCGCCGAAATCAACCATCTTGGCGCCGAGCGCGCGGTGCGAATCATTGAGTACGGTCTTGCGGGTCATTTCATCAGCCTGCATGGGAGTTGCCAATTATATGAAACGGTTTGCCGCCCGCGCCGAAGCATTCGACATGATCGACGCGAGACAGGACGAGAAGTCCCTGCGACCACACGTTGACTCAGCGTGGCGAATCGATCACCACTTGCAGGGTCGTGCCGTTCACGGCGATCACGCGCACTGGCGTGCCGACCGGGCAATCTTCGCCCTCGACCAGCCAGACGCCATCGCCCACCTTGACCTTGCCGCGGCCATTGACGAGCGCATCGACGACCAGAACCCGACGACCGACCATGCGATCGCCCCTGCGGTTGAGCAGCGGCTGATCGTCGCGCAGTTCGGCAGACGGGCGGATGTACTTCCAATAGACGAAACAAACGCCGATCGCGAGCAACGCGAACAGGACGGCCTGGGCGAGGAAAACGAGCCCTGGCACAACCAGCATGACCAGCCCCATGATTGCCGCGGCGAGACCGATCCAGAGCAGGAAATAACCCGGCGCCACAAGTTCGGCCGCAATCAGGAGCAGGGCCAGCAACCACCAGCCGTAGCTCGCCACCAGATTGGAAATCGTCTCGCTCATGTCGACTCCCGCTCAGCGCAAAACCGGGGCGGCCGGACGCGGTGGTGGTGGCGGCGATGCCGACTTCTCGAATGCGCTCTTGGCTATCTCGGCAATGCCGGCGAGAGAGCCGAGGATTCCGGTCGCCTCGAACGGCAGTATCAGCATTTTCTGGTTGGGCGAATGCGCCATTTCCTTGAGCGCCTCGACATATTTGTTGGCCACGAAATAATTGATCGCATTGATGTCACCGCCGGCGATCGCGTCGGACACCATCGTGGTCGCCTTGGCCTCGGCTTCGGCCAGGCGTTCGCGTGCCTCGGCTTCGCGATAGGCGGCCTCGCGCTTGCCCTCGGCTTCGAGGATCGCCGCCTGCTTTTCGCCATCGGCCTTGAGGATTGCGGCCTGACGGAAACCTTCCGCCTCGAGGATGTTGGCGCGCTTTTCGCGCTCGGCCTTCATCTGCCGCGCCATCGAATCGACGAGGTCGCGCGGCGGTGAAATATCCTTGATCTCGATGCGCGTGACCTTCAGACCCCAGGGATGTGTGGCCAGATCGACCACCATCAGAAGTTTGGCATTGATCTCGTCGCGCTTGCTCAGGGATTCATCGAGATCCATCGAGCCGAGCACGGTTCGGATATTGGTCATGATCAGGGCCAGCGACGCTTGTTCGAGATTGGAAACCTCGTAAGCCGCCTTGGCCGCATCAAGCACCTGGTAGAACACGACGCCGTCAACGCGAACAACCGCGTTGTCCTTGGTGATGACTTCCTGTGAGGGAACGTCGAGCACCTGCTCCATCATGTTGATCTTGTGGCCGACGCTTTGCACGACCGGCACCAGGAGATGGAAACCCGGCGACAACGTATGCGTGTACTTGCCCCAGCGCTGCACGGTCCACTCGTAACCTTGCGGAACAATGCGTACCAGTTTGGCCAACACAATGAATACGAGAACCACAATCACCAGACCGATGAATCCACCCATTTCGTTCTCCGCCACCCTGTTGTGAGGCCGCAATCTATCAGGAGTGCCGGCTTGCGGGTACCTCAATCGCCCGCCACGGCAATCGCTTGCGGCAGGACAAGGGTCACGCGCAAACCCCCTTCGGCGCGATTGGCCAATTGCAGGCGGCCACCATGCGCTTCGGCAATCTCGCGCGCCAAGGCGAGCCCGAGTCCGCTGCCACTGCGCTTGGTCGAATAAAAAGGCAGCACGGCATTGGACAACACCGTCTCGCTCATGCCGGGCCCGCGATCGCGTACCTCGACACGCACCTCGCGACCGCGCAGGCTGACGGTCAGTTCGATGGCATTCGGGTCACCGCCTGATTCCCGCGCATTTTTCAGCACATTGATCAGCAGTTGCTCGATCTGTGCGCGGTCGAACCGGGCCGGCACAACCGGAGGCACCGCAGCCAGACGGAACGGCGAATGCTCGCCGAGTGCGGCAAGAAAGGATGTCCAGTCGACGGAGGTCGGCACCGGCGTCGGCAGCTTGGCGAAATGGGCATAGCCCTGGACAAACCCGCCGAGGTGCGTTGCCCGCTCCTCGATGGTCGTGAACACCTGTTCCAGCCGCTGCAGTTCCCCGCGTTGGGCCAACTGCCGCCCCGAATGCGAAAGCGAGCGGATCGGCGCCAGCGAATTGTTGAGCTCATGGCTGACCACGCGGATGACCTTTTTCCAGGTTGCCACTTCTTGTCGCGACAGCTCGCGGGTCATGCGCCGCAACATGATCATGCGGTGGGTGCGGCCCTGAAGCTTGAAGCTGCGCTGCGACAGGTGGAAGGTTTCCTCCTCATGCTCGATCTCGACACTGAAGAGTGCATCCTCCCCCGTCGCCAGCGCTTCGGAAAGCTCGGTCGAGGCCTGCGTGAGAATCGCATCGAAGCGAGTGCCGTTCATGGCACGTCCGCCGTTGAGCAAGGCGCGGGCGGCCAGATTGGCATACACCACGTGCCCACCCGGCTCAATCAGGGTGATCGCCGTGGGCGAGTTCTGCACCACCGTATCCAGCAACAGTTCGCGCTGGAAGAGATTCTGCCTTTGCTCGCGCAGTATCTTGCCCAGTTCATTGTGCGCGTCAACGAGATCACCGACTTCATCGCTTCGCGTATTGCGGATCGAGAAACTGAAATCACCGTCGCCGAATGCCGATACGCTTCCGCTGAGCGCGCGAATCAGCGACGCCACCGGGCTGGCCAAGCGACGCGCCAACAGCAACCCCGGCGTGGCCAGCACCAGCACGACCGCAGCGATCGCCAAGGGTGCGGAATCCAGCCAATGCATCGCCAACATGGCCACGCCGGCGGTCAGCACGGACCACAGCGTCAGCGTCGCGGCGAGTTTTCCTTCCAGCGAGAAGATACGCATTCGATACGACAATCCGATGAATGGCCGGGCAAGGCCCATTGTCCGGGCAAGCCTGCGTGGCGTCCAACCCGATGCATGCCGCCAGGCGCCCTTCTTCCCCCTGGCCGACGCGGTGCACAGGAGACTGTCGATGCGGCTACAATCCGCAGCCGTCGCCAAGACACACCGTGGCGTCCACGCACACAATCTGCGCATCGGGCCTATAGCTCAATTGGTTAGAGCAGCGGACTCATAATCCGTTGGTTCCAGGTTCAAGTCCTGGTGGGCCCACCACGCGTCAATCTTCGCGCGTCACCCGAAGCACTTCTTCGGTCGTGGTCAGACCAGCCAGGCATTTGCGCCAGCCGTCCTCAATGATGCTCGGCGCGCGCGTGCGGGCGTGGCGCTCCAGCTCGGCCTCGGAAGCGCCCTCATGGATCAGGCGACGCATGGCGTCATCGACCGGCACCAGTTCGTAGATGCCGGTACGGCCCTTGTAACCGGCATGGCGATTGCCAAGATCCGCACGCGGTCGATAGAGGGTGACCTGCGCATCCGGGGATTGGGCGAACGCCGCCAGTTCGGTGGGTGTCGCCCGATAACTTTCACGGGTTTCCGGATCGAGCGCACGCACCAGGCGCTGGGCAAGCACGCCGACCAGACTGGACGACAACAGGAACGGCTCGACACCCATGTCACGCAATCGGGCGACCGCGCCGACGGCAGAGTTGGTGTGCAGGGTCGAGAGCACGAAGTGGCCGGTCAAGGAGGCCTGGACAGCCGTCTCCGCGGTATCAAGATCGCGGATCTCACCGACCATGACCACGTCCGGATCCTGACGCAGGATGGCGCGCAGCCCGCGGGCGAACGTCATGTCGACGCGCGTGTTGACCTGGGTCTGGCCGATGCCGTCGATGTAATACTCGATGGGATCCTCGACGGTCATGATGTTGCGCGAGGAATCATTGAGCTTGAGCAACGCCCCATAAAGTGTGGTGGTCTTGCCGGAACCGGTTGGGCCGGTGACCAGCAGGATGCCGTGCGGGCGCGCGATCATCGACTCGAGACGCGTGCGGGTATCGCTGTCCATGCCGAGCTGGATCAAGTCGAGACGTCCGGCCTGCTTGTCGAGCAGGCGCAGCACAACACGTTCGCCATGCCCGGCCGGAATGGTCGACACGCGCACATCGACCGGACGACCGGCGATACGCAAGCCGATGCGGCCATCCTGGGGCAAACGCTTTTCAGCAATGTCGAGTTTGGCCATGACCTTGATGCGGCTGACCACGGCATTGGCGATGCCCTTTTGCGGACTAAGCACTTCGCGCAGCACGCCATCGATGCGGAAGCGCACGACGAGGCGGCTCTCGAACGGCTCGATGTGAATGTCGGAGGCGCCTTCCTTGACCGCCTCGGTCAGCAGCGCATTGATCAGGCGGATGATGGGTGCATCGTCCTCACTTTCGAGCAGATCTTCCGGCTCCGGCAATTCGTCGGCGAGGGTTTTCAGATCAAGGCGTTCATCGAGATCCGAAACCATCGCGCGCGCATCGTCGCCCTGCTCGTAGAGATCACGCAGCAGGCGCTCGAAGGCGGCCGGTTCGTAGGCGGTGAGCTTGAGATCAACGCCGAGATGACGACGCAATTCGGCGAGCACTTCCGGGCGCACGCCCTGACGACAGGCGATATCGGCCGATCCATCGTGCCACGCCGTCAGGGTTGCGCCGTGACGACGCGCAAATCCAAACCCGGGACGCGACGGTCGTGCCTCGGCGCGCGCGGCCTCGCTCATTGCCTGTTCCGGAGTGGCGGCTTCTGTGTTCCGTTCGCGTCCATTCCGGGATCGCTGAGAAAGTCGTGGACTTCGGGCAGCAAGGGACGCTCGCTGCGTGGCGTCAATGGTGCACTGTCTTCACGCAATTGCAGTTGCTCGGTGCGCATGTAATTGTATTTTTCGCTCGACACGGCGGCTTCGGTCGCCGCATCACGCAGGATCTTCGGGCGCAGGAAGATCATCAGGTCGCGCTTCTCGTTCTTGTTCGAGCGATAGCGGAACAGATTGCCGATGACCGGAATGCTGCCGAGACCCGGCACCTTGCTGTTGCTGTCGCTGACATTGGTGTCGATCAATCCGCCGAGCACGAGCAGGGCGTTGTCCGAGACCAGCACACTGGTGGTCAGCTCACGCTTGTTGGTGACCAGGTCGACCGCACCGGTTACCGGTGGCGCCAGCGAGGAGACTTCCTGATGGATCTCCATGCGCACCGCATCGCCCTCGTTGACGTGCGGCGTGACCTTGAGCACAAGGCCGACATCCTTGCGCTCGATGGTCTGGAATGGATTGGTGACTTGTCCGTTGCTGCCGCTGCTCGCGGTATTGGTGTAGGAGCCAGTCAGGAACGGAACTTCCTGGGCGACCTTGATTTCGGCCTCCTGGTTGTCGAGGGTGAGGATCGACGGCGTCGACAGGATATTGGTCTTGCCGTCGCCACGCAGGGCGCGGACGAGGGCGCCAAGATTGAGAATCTCCTTGTCCGTACCGGGGAGCTTGATCGTGCCGTCGATGTAACCCAGCGACAAACCGCCGAGTCCGGAAAGGCCGAGTGGATTGGTGGCCAGGGCGGTCAGGGCCGAGTTGCCGTTGGGCCCCTGGAAATTGGTTCCGCCAATGACACCTTGGCCCAGCGTGCCGTCGGCGCGCTGCGGCGCGGTGAACCACTGCACGCCGATCTCGCTCGCGGTCGAATCGGCGACTTCGGCGATGATCGCCTCGATCAGCACCTGGGCCCGGCGCACGTCGAGCTGGCGCACGACCGAGGCCAGTGAGCGAAATACCGCAGGCGGTGCGCTGATGATCAGCGAATTGGTCTGCTCATGGGCCTGGATGGTCGCCGTGGACGCCGTGGCCGAGCCGCCTGCCTCACCTGGTTTCGGTATGGTCGGTGGGGCGATGCCGGTCAGGGTCGCGGCGACGCCTTGCAGGATCGGCACGAGATCCTTCGCGTTGGCATTGCGCAGATAAATGACCTGGGTGTCGCCGCCGTTTTCCAGCGGCGTATCCAGATGGGCAATCAACGCGCGCATTTTCAACCGTGAATTCTTGGCCCCGGCCAGCAGGATCGAATTGGTGCGCGTGTCGGCAAAAACCCGCGGCGCCTCGGCATTGACCTGGCTGACCTTGTCGTCGGCCAGCGAAGTCAGGGTGCGCGCCATCTCGGCGGCGTTGGCGTGCATCAGCGGAATCACCTCGACCTCGGCATCGGACACCGTATCGATGCGCTGGATGATGTTGACCAGACGCGCGACATTGCCGGCACGGTCGGAAATCACCAGCGAATTCGACGGCGCATGCGCGATCAACTGTCCACCCTGCGGCATCAGTGGACGCAGGATCTGGATCAGCTCATTCGCCGAAACATGCTTGACCGGGACGATCTGGGTGATCAGCTCATCGGTCGAGTGTGCTCGATCGCCATTGAGCGCGGCCGAGCCATCCTGCTGGGCCATCGCCTCGGGCACGATCTTGATCATGCTG
This sequence comes from Lysobacterales bacterium, assembly GCA_016721015.1. Lineage (GTDB taxonomy): Bacteria > Pseudomonadota > Gammaproteobacteria > Xanthomonadales > Rhodanobacteraceae > Dokdonella. The sequence continues at coordinate 984,280 of JADKJL010000001.1, read as the reverse complement.
CCCTGGGCGATCGCCGCGTATCCATGCACGCGCAGCACCGACAGGAACACATCGTAGATCTCGTCCGGCTTCATCGGCTTGGCCGAGATGACCGTGACCTTGCCCTGCACGTTGGGACCGAGGATGAAGTTCTTGCCGGTGATCTCGGAGACCGTCGCGATCAAGGCCTGGATATCGGCATCCTTCAGGTTCAAGGTGTGCCGCCCATCGGCATCGGCAGCGACCTTCGAGGGAGGCGCCTGCGCGCAGACACTCGCCGCCACCAGACAAGCGGCCAAGAGGATCATTCGAGATAGAAAGGCACACTTCATCGGATCGGACTCTCGTTCAATTGTGGCAGGCGGATGAGAGATCCTTGTTGATCCCGTCAACCGCGAGACGGCAGGACGCGCAAGCGTAGCAAAGCCCGAAGGCAAGTGTGCATTTCAAGCCTGGTTGCCAGATATTCGGCAGCAGAACCTCGCTTCTCCGGCTCTCCATTGACGCGCCGCATCCTGCGGCTTGCCCTGCGATCCAGCGACGCTTTTCGTTCTGACCTGCTGTCTCCACAGTCCGCTTCCGTGTTTTTTTGCAGGAGCCTGTTTACGGGTGAGCTCTTTTTCATGTTGCGTGAAAGGCTCGCCCGTAAACGGACTCCTGCCGGTTCGCGATGAATTGCATTTCGCTTTTACCCCAACACCACTCCCCACTCCCGGCTTCAGTGCAATTGCACGGTGATCTCGGTGGGCACGCCACCGCGGCTCACGGTCACGCGGACGCTGTTGGCACTGCCGAGGGTTTCGAGAATCTGCTGGCCGCGCGCCGCTGAATCGACCGCGACGCCGTTGACCGCGGTCACGATGTCGCTGGGCCGCAGGCCAAGCTTGGCCAACATGGCGCCGTCGCCATTGGCGGCAGATACGCGCACACCCGCGATCTGGCCATTGTCGATGACCGGATCGATACGCACATTCTTGACCAGATCAGCCGGACTGCCACCGATCTTGTCCATCGTCTTCTGCCAGTCGAGCGCGCCGTGGGCCAATTGGGGCGGCGCGAAAATCGGCATCGGATCAGGATTGGTCGCCGCATTGGGCGAGGTGTTGCGCAGTGGCTTGCCATTACGCTGATCGGCCGGAATCGGCGCGACCTGGCCGGCTGGCTCTTCGCGCACCAATGCCAGTACCTCCTGCACCCCATCGTGCATCAATACAACCCGGTCAGCGTGCACTTCGTCCAATGTCACGCCGACGGCGATTTCCTCGCCGACACGCCAGGCCCGTTCGACCCCTTCGGCATCGGCAATCACGGCAAGGCCACTGTGTGGATCCGCATCGGCAAGCGTGCCGCGCAGGCTCAAGCTCAGTGTGGTTGCCGGCGCGTTGCGCAGCATCGCTTGCTGCTGGGGCGAATTGCCGAAAAGGTGCCATTTCGAAACCGACACGCCCGGCGCCGTGGCGGCCACGCTCGGTGAGCGCAACGGGCCGGCGTCCAGACCCTCATCGCCTGGCACCAACAACCAGAATGTCCGCGCCAGCATCCACAGCAGGAGCACGGCGCAAATTGCAAACGCGAGCATCGCCGAGCGCTCCGACCAGCGATCACGCTCGGCACCGGTCCAGCCGGCATGGCCAATGCGACTCAGCATCTACTCGAATCCATCACGTGCAGGAACGAGGACTTTAGCAAATCCGGGGTTCGCCCATGCGCCGACAGCCATTGTCCGCTTTGGCGCCCTTTCTGCGTACCCCTTTGCCGACGAAGTCCACACGGTATTTCGCGCCAAGCTGAATGACTGAGGAGTAGAACCATGGTGAATGCCAGACATGTCGCTTTGCTGGTGTTGATCGCGCTCGTGACCATCGCGCCCGATCCTGCAGCTGCCAAAGCCCGCGGCGACGGCGATCATCCACTGATCGGTCGTTATGAGGGTTCCGAACTGGTTGGTCGCTACGACACCTCGTTTGACGAGGTTGAACTGATCAACGGGCCGATCACGAATGCACGCGGCATCGGTGCGCCAGGTTGGCTGCATGTCGAAGGCCAGACCACCCTGCTCTATTACACGCTGCCGGCCGATCGATCCTCGCTGGAGGTGCTGCGCAATTACCAGTCGAGTCTCGAGGGCAAGGGATTTCGCATCGCCTACACCTGTGTCACCGGCAACGGTTCCTGCTATGAAATTCGTCAGGGCCATGTGGCCGATTCCGGCCCCTACGCCTTCGCCCTCGCCTTCGATGCCAACCCCGAACTGCCTCGCCTGGACAGTGATTTCATCCGCAATTATTTCCGCGAAAACGCGCGCTATCTGCTTGCGCGACTGAGCGGTGCGCAAGGAGCGACGTATGTCGCGATCGTCATCGCCGAAAACAGTGTGCGTGGCAACCATGCCTTCATTCGCGTCGTCGAAACGAAGGAAATGGAATCGAACCGGATTTCATTCGTGAGCGCCCCGCAAATGCGCAGCGCACTGGCGGACAAAGGCAGGATCAGCCTCTACGGCATCCAATTCGATTTCGACAAGGACGATATCCAGCCCGGATCGAGACCCACACTCGATGAGATCGGCCAATTGCTCAAGTCCGACCCCTCACTGCGCCTGACCGTGACCGGTCACACCGACGCGCAAGGCGGGCGCGATTACAACCTCGATCTCTCGCGCCGCCGCGCAGTCAGCGTCGCCCACGCCCTGATCACGGATTACGGCATCGATCGAACCCGCCTCGAAACACGCGGCGCAGGCGACAGCGAGCCGCTTGCCGCCAATGACACCGATGCCAATCGAGCATTGAACCGTCGGGTGGAGTTGGTTCGCAAGTAGGCGTGGAAAACTCGTCGATCCTGCTCGCCTTCCAGTCCGCTTGTGTACTCACAATCCATTGTCCGCCAACCGGCGCATCCGCGACGGATAGTCTCCTGCCAAAAGCTCACTTCAGCATCGCCGGCGTCAACCTTGAAGCCAGCTCGTCAGGTCAGCGGCTTTGCTGGCGCGAGTCAGCAGCTCCTGGAAGCCTGAGGTCGATACCCGACAACTGCAGCGAGTTGCCGCAAGCGGGCGACATGCTCACCACCCTGCATGCTGTCGCATTCACGCCAGCGATTGTTCCCATCAATGACGTCCGAAGAAACTCGCGATGCGATTGAAAAAGCCCTGCTTCTTGTGTGAAACGGCGGCGCCGGCTTCGGGGACTGGTCGCGCCGCCGGATGTTCGGCTCGCGGAGCGCGTTCGCGACGCGGCTTGCGCTCGCTTTTCACTGGCTCCGATCCATTCGTCGCTGTTGCGGATTCCGCGGGCATCGACTGATCTTCACCCGGCTTGCCGCGATTGCGGCCTCGGCCGCCGCGGCGGCGGCGCTTCTTGGCAGGATCCACAGAGGCGCTCGCGGACGACGCTTCGCTTTCGGGCGCCGCAGCTTCAACCTTGGCAGGTACAGCAGTCGGCTGAGCACGCCTTACCGCATCTTTACGCGGCCCACGCGGGCGATCAACCGGCCGTGCGGTGGGCGAACGTGAAGAACCCGATCGTGGCTTTTGTTCTTTCGGCGGCGCTCCAGCCGTGTTGCGCAGGTCATCGGCGGCATTCGACTCGGCATCTTCATCGGACATCGCGATTTTCTCGCGCACGCGCGGCGGCGGCACGATCAACATTTCCGCGCTGACCGGCGCGGTCGGGATTTTCTGCTCGATATAGGCTTCGATATCAGGCAAACCCATCGCATAGCGATCGCAGGCGAAGCTGATCGCATCACCCTCGGCACCGAGGCGCGCGGTGCGACCGATGCGGTGCACATAGTCCTCGGCATCCTGCGGCAGGTCGAAATTGAACACATGCGTGACCGCCGGGATGTGCAGGCCGCGCGCGGCCACATCGGTCGCCACCAGCAGTTCGATGTCACCCTTCTGGAAGCGGGCGAGCAGGCGTTCGCGCTTGGCCTGCGGCACGTCACCTGACAGCGTGGCGACGCGATGACCCTGACGCTCGAGCGCACGCGTGAGTCGTTCGGCCATCGCCTTGGTGTTGATGAAGATGATGCTGCGATGTTCGTCAAGCTTGCCGAGCAGGTTCAACAGCAACGGTATTTTTTCCTCAGTCGCCGGGAAATACACGACCTGACGCACCCGATCGGCCGTCACGGTCTCGGTTTCCGCGGTGACCTTCTCCGGACTGTTCATGTGATCGTAGGCGAGCTCGAGCACGCGGTGGCTCAGCGTGGCCGAGAACAGCATGCCCTGGCGCTGGTCAGGCGGCGGCATGCGCCGCATCAGGAAACGCACATCCTTGATGAAGCCCAGGTCGAACATGCGATCGGCCTCGTCGAGCACGCAGACATCGACGGCGCGGAATGAGACCACATGCTGCTTGAGATAATCGATGATTCGGCCCGGCGTGGCGATGACGATATCGACGCCGTTCTTGAGCATCTCGCGTTGCTTGTCGTAGTCGACTCCGCCGTAGACCAGGGCCGAGGTCAGCCCGGTATGGCGACCGATCGTACGGAAATCCTTCTCGATCTGGATCGCCAGTTCGCGCGTCGGGGCGAGAATCACGGCGCGCGGATCGCCGCTCTTGCGTTCGATCAGGGCTGGTTTGGTCAGCAGCCGGTTGAGTACGGCGACGAGGAATGCGGCGGTCTTGCCGGTGCCGGTTTGCGCCTGTCCGGCGATATCACCGCCCATGAGGGCGATTGGCAGGGTCAGCGCCTGGATCGGCGTGCAACGGATGAAGCCGGTGTCGTTGAGTCCGGCCAGCAGGCTCGGGTGCAGATCGAAACTTTCAAAGACCGTGTCGGTAAGCGGTTGTGCATGTGTCATTCAATAGGGATCTCATGGAGGCGGTGTCCGTGAACCGTGGTGTGAGGAGCCCTGGCGGCAGAAATCTTCGTTCGAATCGAGTCGTGTCTCGGTGGCCCGATCCCCACCGGGCACACGGTCGAAGCCGTGTGCACTAGCCAAAATTCCCGTCTCCGGGAAAACTCGATATCGCAAAACGAAATCTCTGCCGCCAAGGCTCCTTGTGCGGAAAGGATCCGCCCCCAACTTGCGCAGGACAACCGATTGGGCTGAAATGGATCGCAATGAGCTTGCGCTTATTGACCAATCCACGCCGTAAAGCCGGGCAAGTGTAGCCCAAGCTTTCGCGAGCCGCTTGAAATGCGGCACAATCCTTGACTCTTGACCCCTTGGAGGTTCCTCGTGAGCCAGCAAATCGCCCATGTCAGCGACGACCAGTTCGACGCCGAAGTACTGCAATCGTCCGAGCCGGTGCTGGTCGACTTCTGGGCCGAATGGTGCGGCCCGTGCAAGATGATCGCGCCTATCCTCGATGAACTCGCCGAAACCTACGGCGGTCGTCTGAAGGTGGCCAAGATCAATATCGACCACAATCAGAAGACTCCCCGCAATTACAACGTGCGCGGCATCCCGACTCTGATGATCTTCAAGAACGGCAAGGTCGAAGCCACCCAGATCGGCGCTGTCAGCAAGACCCAATTGAGCCAGATGATAGATAGCGCGATAGCTTGAAAAACCGGGAGTGGGGAGTAGGGAATGGGGAGCGGGAAGAACAAGAGCAGCAAGGCCGCTTTGCTGATTGCTTGGCCAATCGATTTGCGCAGACTTGCCGCAGCAATCAATTTCATCGAAAGCCCGCTTCAATCCACTCCCTACTCCCTACTCCCCACTCCCGCCCTTTAAAGCTAGACGCGGCACACAACGCAGTGCTAAGTTAGGCCGCAGTGACAAGGAGCGCATCCGCTCCCCCTTCCGCAACACCCCCTGAATCCCTTTCCTTTTACGGCACCCAACGAGGTCCGTCCGTGTCCGATACCGAAAATCCCAATGGTGGCGATAACGCCGCACCTCCGGCTCGCCCGGAAACGCCGAAACGTGCACCGCGCGCGCCTCGGGCACCGCGTGCAGACAGCAAGACCGCTGCCGCGGATCCGTCCAGTGAATCGCCAGCAAACTCGGCCAGCAAGCGCGAACCCTCGCCACCCAGGCAGGAAAGCGCCGCGCCCGCCGATGATGGAAATCGCCGCGAACCCGTGAACAAGGTGGAAACCTCGGGCAACCAGGCGCCCGCCAGTCCGGGCGGCGAGTTTGCCGGCAACGGCAACGGCAATACGCAGGAAGGCGGCAACCCGAACCAGGTGCGTGAAGGCAACGCGCAGGAAGGCGGCAGCCCGGCGCAGGCGCGCGAAGGCAATGGGCAGGAAGGTGGCAATCCGAACCAGCAGCGCCATCCCAACCAGCAGAACCGGAATAACCAGCAAGGTCAGGGTCAGGGCCAGGGACGCCAGGGGCCGCGCGGTCGACGTGATCGCAATCGCAGCCCTGGTGGAGGCGGCGGCAATCGTCCGCAAAACCCGGCTCATCGCGGACTGCCGCGCGACGACGATGACTACGATGCCAGCCAGGAAACCGGCCCGCTGATCGATCTGAACGAGCTAAAGCGCAAGAATGCCTATGAACTGATCGCCCTGGCCGAGTCGCTTGGCGTGCAGGAAGGCGTGGCCCGCGCGCGCAAGCAGGACATGATCTTCAACATCCTGAAGGCGCACGCGAAAGCGGGCGGCGGCATCTACGGTGAAGGTGTGCTGGAAATCCTGCAGGACGGCTTCGGTTTCCTGCGCGGCCCGGATCAGTCCTATCTGGCCGGCCCTGACGATATCTATGTATCCCCGTCGCAGACGCGTCGCTTCAACCTGCGCACCGGTGACTACATCGCCGGGCGCATCCGTCCTCCCAAGGAAGGCGAGCGTTACTTCGCCCTGCTCAAGGTCGACCATATCAATGGCGAGCCGCCCGAGGCGTCGAAGAACAAGGCCCTGTTCGAGAACCTGACCGCGCTGTTTCCGCGCAAGTCGTTCCGGCTTGAACGCGGCAACGGTTCGACCGAGGACATCACCGGACGCATTCTCGATCTGGTCGCGCCGATCGGTCGGGGTCAGCGTGGACTTATCGTCTCGCAGCCGAAGGCCGGCAAGACGATGATGCTGCAGAATATCGCCCAGGCGATCGTGCACAACCATCCGGATGTGCACCTGATCATCCTGCTCATCGACGAGCGTCCCGAGGAAGTCACCGAGATGCAGCGCGGCGTGCGCGCCGAGGTCATCAGCTCGACGTTCGACGAACCTGCGACGCGTCACGTCCAGGTCGCCGAAATGGTCATCGAGCGAGCCAAGCGTCTGGTCGAGCACAAGAAGGATGTGGTCATCCTGCTCGATTCGATCACCCGCCTCGCACGCGCCTACAACACCGTGATTCCATCTTCGGGCAAGGTGCTCACAGGCGGTGTTGATGCCAATGCCTTGCAGCGTCCGAAGCGCTTTTTCGGCGCGGCGCGCAATGTCGAGGAAGGCGGTTCGCTGACCATCATCGCCACCGCGCTGGTCGAAACCGGTTCGAAGATGGACGAGGTGATCTACGAGGAGTTCAAGGGCACCGGCAACATGGAAGTGCATCTGAGCCGCCGCATCTCCGAGAAGCGCGTCTATCCGTCGATCGACATCAATCGTTCGGGCACACGCCGCGAAGAATTGCTGATCGAGCCGGACATGCTGCAAAAGATCTGGATCCTCAGAAAACTGCTGCATCCGATGGACGAATTGGCTGCGATGGAGTTCATGCTCGACAAGATGAAGAACACCAAGTCCAACGACGAGTTCTTCAATTCGATGAAACGTAGCTGACAACAGCCTGACATCGAATCAAGCACAAGCCGCCGCGAGGCGGTTTGTGCTTTTTGGGCAATCAGCCGGAGCCGGAGGCATACAGCCTGCGCTTCTGCCCGGGCGGACTGATCGAGTAGCGCTTGTAGTTCCACTGATACTGGACTGGCGCGACACGCACGCAAGCCTCAACCCCTTGATTGAGCGCTGTGCAGGCCACCCGTAGATCGACATCGGCAATACACTCCGGCGCCGCCTGGATATGGATGCGAAAGCCGGCGCCGCGCGGCAGACGTTCTGCAAAGGCAAACAACACTGTTGCCTTGGTGCGCTCGGCCAGACGTGGAACCAGCACCATGGTCAGGGCCTCGATGCCGAAGAACGGGGCAAACACCCCGTCGCCCTGACGCGGCTGCTGATCCGGAAGAATGCCGACCACGCCACCGGCGGCCAGACGCCGATACAGGCTGCGCACCCCAGCCCCCTCGGCACGCACCTGTTCCACTTTCGATGCGCCTCGCGCCTTGATCAGCAGCGGCTCGAACGCGGCGTTGCGGGGCGGCCGGTAGACAATCGCCAGGGGCGTGCGCTCGGCCAGCCAGTAGCTCAGCAGCTCCCAGCAGCCCAGATGCGGCGCGGCGATGATGATGCCCTTGCCACTGGCGAGCGCCTGCTCGAACAGCTCCCTCCCACGTACCTCGCGAACCAGGCCAAGCGCATGCTCGGGGCGCCCCGACCAGACCTTTGCCACTTCGATCGCCGCCTTGCCCGTCTCGCGCAACACGCGTCGGCCATCGAGTTGTCCTGCCAGGGCGCTATCTTGCGCTTCTACCAGAGCGAGGTTGATTGTCGTGATGCGTCGTTCGCGCCCGTTGAGCAACCAGACGAGATCGCCGAAGGCACTGCCGAGCGCATGCAAGACGCGCAGCGGCAACAATCCGGCCAGCCACAACAAGGCGAACAGCAGGCGCATGGACCAGGTCATCGGATCAGTGGCAGGAGGAAAGCCATGATTCTACCGGCACGCTACATGCAGCAGCCCGGTTCACGCATTTTTCCCCTCAGTCCAACCTTCCCCGGCTCTGGTTTCGCCACCTTTTCCCGTTGCGCAGTCTCCGCACGCGCAGCCAGTCGGAGTTTGCCGTTCGAGTCAAGAATCGAGCGTTTCGCGTCGAGAATCCTGTTGATTCAACGAGTCATGTTGATGACAGGGGCCAGATAGCGACGGCGGCAGGATTGCGCAGTTGCACCTTCTTGTCGACCGACCGGATTCCGGTCGAGGGTCAGGGCGTTCGTTCCGCCAATGCAATGGCCGCATCAATCTCCATCACTCGCGGCGTCAGCTTCACAAGCGGCTGCGCAATGTATGTTCTTGCGCGTTTGAGTGCCTCGGCAGCCATCTGACGATCGCCACTCGCCAAAGCAAGGAAACCCGATTCCACGTCAATTTCAGCGATGAACTCTTCCGGCACGTCGGTTGCGGCGCGCATTTCATCGAGCATCCTGCGCCCCTCTTCAAAGCGGCCCTCGTGGCGCGCGAGCACCGCGCGCAGGAGGGTCAGGCGTCGACCAAGGACAGGGCTGCTTCCAAACGCCTCGTCACTGCCGTAAGCATCGAGCAGCGCGCGCGCCGCTACATCGTGGTTGGAGCGAAGGACGATTTCAGCGTCGATCAGCTTGACCTTGGCACAAAACAGCGGTTGAGCAGGCTCTCCGCAGGCGGCCCTTTTCGCCATTTCCAGCTGACGAGTGACGTCGCCCACGCGACGCTCATTCTCAATGATCAGCGCCTCGATAGCGGCGGCAATTCTCAACAACGGTTGCTCCTCACCGCTCGCTTTCGCGCCCACTAACGCTTCGATTTCCGAGTGCGCGTCATCCAGTCGCCCCATCCACTCCAGTATCTGGATGCGTCGATAGCGAAGGTAGCGCACGTTGAAATGCTCAAAACCGAATTTTTCAGTATTGTTGTCAATTACCTGTGCGAGTGTCTTTTCAGCTTCTGCAAACTGTCTCAGGCCGGCCAAGGCGCGCGCGCGATTGCCGAGCAGATCCTGACGCAAGCCCTCTCCTTCTGGCAATTTCAGGTAAGCGTGGCCAAGGCCCTTGTCGGCGACCGCCAGGGCCTCCTCGTTGCGATCCAAAGACGCCAGCAAGTCGGCGAAGCCCGAGACTGCCCATAAATATTCCCAGGCATGCACATCACCAATGGGCTCCAGTACCTGCACCGCCTCGCCCGAGATGGCCATTGCTTCGACGTGGTGGCCTTCACCAAACAGCAGGTTGCTTTGCATCACCAAGGCCAGACCCAGTGAAACCTTTGCCGGGTTACCCAACGCACGCAACTGCTGCACGGCGTCATCGAGGCGACGCCGATCCAGCGGATCGTGCCGGGACTGATAGTCGATGTAGGCCAGTCGAACCGAAGCGCTCGCGGCGAGCTCAGCCGAAGGCTGCGCACTGCGCGCGTTGAATTCCATCGCTTTCCGCAATACCTCCCTGGTCGCCTCATCGTCGCCCTGCGAGACATAGACACTGGCAATCTTGCTGAGCAGGGCCGTTGCCACCTCGGGTTCCTCGGCCAACTCGGTGTCGATGCGTTTGCGCGCAGCCGCCAGCAATTCGCCGGCGGTGATCTGCATGCCCTTGCCCTGGTAGGGATCGGCCGAAAGAAACATCGAACTGACGAAATCGAGGGTCACCTCGGATTGCTGCAGCGCCGTGCGCGCGCGTTCGGCTTCCAGGGTCTTGGCGTGCGCCTGCCAGATGGCTGCACTACCGAGCCCCAACACGGCGATCAGGGCGACACCGGCCATCGTTACGCCAAGGCGATGACGACGCGCAAAGCGGCGCGTAACGTACAGCACACTCGGTCGGCCGATCGTCAGCGGGCGGAAGGCCAACCAACGCCCGAGATCCTCGCGCAGCGAAGCGACTGAGGCGTAGCGTTGGGCCGGCGCCGGATTCAGCGCATGCGCGATGATGCGACCGAGATCGCCGCGCATCAGTCGTGAGAGCAACTGCGGGTCGATGGTCCGGTGTGCAGCGCTGGGCCGGGTGATTGCGGCATTGCTCGCCACGGCATGCCGCGCGAGCTCAGCCGTTGTCCACTCGCCATCCCGCGTGGCGCGATCGAGGATGGGTAGCCGCCGCTGACTGACCAATTCGTAGAGGATTAGGCCGAGCGAATAAACATCCGTCGCCGTGGTCGCGCGTTCTCCGCGCAGTTGTTCGGGCGCCGCATATTCGGGGGTGAACACGCGCGTGGCCGGCGTCGAATCGTCACCGGTATCCAGCGCCAGGGCGATGCCGAAATCGAGCAGCTTGGCCACGCCATTCCGACTGACCAGAACATTTGATGGCTTGAGGTCCCGATGCACCACAAGCTGGGTGTGCGCGTGCGCCACCGCCGAGCAGACCTGGTCGAAAAGTTGCACGCGCTCGCGCACATCGAGTTCATGCCCTGCGCAGTAGTCGAGCAAGGCATCGCCTTCGACATACTCCATGGCCATCCATGCCCGACCCTGCTCGATGCCCGCGTCAACGAAGGCGGTGATGTTGGGGTGCGTCAGGGCAGCCAGGATGCGACGCTCGCGAGAAGCCAGCATGGCCAGACGTGAAGTACCCCCGTCGAGCAACTTGATGGCCACGCGTTGAACGAAATCGGCATGCTCGCGCTCGGCCAGATAGATGACGCCCATGCCACCGGCACCAATCCGCTCAATCAGGCGAAACGGGCCGACGCGCTCCGGGATCAATTCGTCTACGGGCAGCATTCCCTCGATCCCGGGCTCGGAAGGACGCGTGAAAAAGCCGTCGGCGTCAGTCAACAATTCGCGAAGACTTGCCGCGAATTCAGCATCGTTCTGCGCGATTTTCAGCAGCGCCTGTTCGCGAGCAGAAGCCTCCAGGTCTTGCAATTCGCTCAATGAGCGGCGCAACCGCGCCCAGCGCTCTTGCGAAAACAGCGGCGTACCCGAATTGTCATTCACGCGGTGTCACCCAAGGCAAGACGCAGGTAGTTGCGTGCAAGAACGAGGTCGCGCTGCACGGTGCGCTCGGTCACCCCACGCAACTCGGCGATCTGGGCCGAGGTCAAGCCGGCAAAGGCGCGCCAGTTCAAAGTCTCCGCGAGCTGCGCATCCTGCTGGTCCAGCGCGATCAGGGCCTGGTTGATGGCCAGAGCTTGCTGGGCGTCGAGCGCCCGATCAGGCAGACCGTCGTCAAGCTCGGTGCGAATGAGGTCGCCACCGCGCTTTTGCGCAAGGCGCTCGCGCGCGTGATCGATCATGGTCTGACGCATCGCGCGCGCGGCGAGATTGAAAAAGTGGCAGCGGTCATTCAGATCAGCCAGCGATCCACCAGCAAGCTTGATAAAGGCTTCGTTGACCAGAGCCGAAGGCGTCAGCGTGGATGGGCCACCATGATTCGCCATTTGGCAGACTGCGAGCCGACGCAGTTCCGCATAGACCGCCGTGTAGGCGCGCTCGCCCGCGCTGCTGTCACCGCTACCGGCGGCGCGCAACCATTCGGTCAGGGGCAGCGGCTCACTCATCGAGGCGTGACTCCGAAATCCGGGCGGCGTCGCCAGCACGGCCGACCACTCAAGCATAGCGCCATGTCGGATTTTACGGCGGACTCCGTTTCATCAATCAACATCCCATGGAGTCAATCAAATGAAGTCCTTTGCTGTCACCTCCCCCCGCGCACATTGGTTGGCGATGCTGCCCAGCTTGGCCTTGCTGCTCGGAGCCGGCCTCGCGCCTCCTGCCGGCGCCCAAACCTGGGTACCTCGCTATGACCTGTATTCCGGTGCGAGCGGCTCGCATCTTGGTAGCAGCATGGCGATACGCGTCGTCTTGGGTGACGACGGGAGAGAGGTGATACGAATGTATGTAGGTGCACCTGACGCAGACAAGGACGGGCTTGCGCAGGCCGGCGCCGTGCGTATTTACAATCCGGGACCGCAAGGTTGGGAACTGGCCGCCACCCTGTATTCCAACAGTCCTCAGGCGGGCGCGCATTTCGGTGCCACGCTGGCCTTTGGCTACGCTTTCCTCGTCGTGGGGGCACCCGATTTCGTTTCCGGCGGCGGCGCCAACTCAGGCGCCGGCCGGGTCGAGATCTACATCGACAACGGCCTGCCTGCTGCTGCTCTGACCTTGAAAAGCGCCATCTCCGGAGGGCCCGGACAACATTATGGTCACTCACTGGCGATGGATGACGAAATGTTGGCCCTCGGCTATATCCCCTCGAACGATTCGGGCTGCGTCGTCACCTACCGATACGACACGACTGCCCAGCAATTCATGGCACTTCCTGCAATACACAATTTTATCTGTGGCGTGGCCGGGGCGGAACTCGGCTCTTCTCTGGCCATTCGGCGAACCGGAGATCAGAACTTTGTACTCGTCGCTGGCGCGATTGGCGAAACCCGGAACGGCAATGCGCTCGCCGGTGCGGCACATGTCTATGCGCCCAATCCGAATGTCGGGACTGGCGGACTCGTTGAAATCGGCACGCTGACTGCGCCGGATCCCCAGTTTCTCGACGTTTTTGGCACCAGTGTCGGCATCGACGCGGATTACGTCTACGTGGGCGCCACGGGTCGCGACAATGGCGCTGGCCGGGTCGGCTCGGTAACCATCTTCAAACCGGGGTTCCCGTTTGGCTATGACCTCGTGCATGAATATTTTCCAGGCGCGCCAGCCACCATAGGCGGTCATTGTGGCGCCGCCTTGAGCGTCGACCAATACGCTGACCAGTTCGTCCTCGGCTGTCCGGACAGCAACGGAACCGTCGCCCAGCAAGGCAACGCCCGGCTCTTTCGAAAGACTACCTTCCTCGGCCAGCCGGTCTGGATCGAATCCCTCCTTGGCTTCGGAAATACGCCCCACGGCGCTGACCATCTCGGCAGCAGCGTCGCTGTTTTGAACGATCAGGTATTTCTCGGCTCTCCAGGTACCGACGTGCAACCGGTGGGCCTCGACAATGGTGGCTGGTGGGAATTCATTTCCGACGATGTGATCTTCGAGGACGGATTCGAGTAAGGCTCGGCAAGGATGGAAGGGCGCGCAGCGGCGCGCCATCCCGCGATACCGAGGACCGGCAATCCGGAGCGAAAACCTGAGCCAAGGAATGCGGCCGGGTCGCCGCCGCCGAAAACCGTTGTTCAATCGAAATCGTCTTCGAACAGGACGTCGAACGCAGGCGAGAATTCACTGCTGTGCCCCATCGCATCGGTCGCCGTCGCCACGCAAGGAACCGCCTTCGCACCGGCTGGCAGCGACAAGATGATCGTGCGCGGTAGTTGTGCATCAGTGGACGAATAACTGTCCTGGGCCAGCCAAACGCCGCTGCCACCGAGCGCATTGGCGTAGAAATCGATACGCAACGGGTAGTTCGCATTGGCAGTCGTTGTATCGACCCGATAGGTGACGGTGAGCTGGTCGCCGGCCTGGCTCGCGGCGAGGATCTCGGGCCAGTTTTGCTGGCCGTTGGCGCCGATATCCGCGTCGTCGACGTCATTCGGCGTAGGCCCGACGTCTCCGATATCGAGGTTCGCTCGACCGACCGCACGATTGTGATGGATCCAGTTGCCCCGACTGTCGAAGCCCTCACCTGCCTTGTTCGAGGCCGCGATGATGCCAGTGCCGCGATTGAAGGCGATCAGGTTCGCCTCGCCGGGGCCAAAGCCGCCGATGATCGCTGTCGACGACAGGGTCTGATTGCTCGACAACCTGATGCCGCCGCCAAATTGCGCAGCGCTGTAATCAGGCCAGCCGTTAGGGAGTGCATTAAGGCCAGTCCAGTCGGTGCCGATGTAGTTGCCTTGTATTTGCAATCCGATGTATTGCGCGGCAGAGGAAAGATTGCCAAGCGCGATTGCAAACGTGTGATTCCCGGAGATCACATTGCGTGAGGTCGCGGTGGCGCCGCCGATGCCAACATTGGCCGCGTCGCTCTGCATCGAGATGCCGTTCAGACCATTCGGTATCGCAACGCTGCCGGTCGCATCGGTTCCGATCAGATTGCCGCGCACCTGGGTCGGACTGCGGATGTCGATCGCAGAGGTGCCGCAGCCGGAGATCAGATTGCGTTGCGAGGCGAGATCACCGCCGATGAAAGCCGGTGTTGCGTTGGTGTTGATGCCGGAGCCATTGGATGGACCGGAAGCCGCCGCACTGCCATCCACGTTGGTGCAAAAATAGTCGCCGAACGCGCGCAATTGCGAGTTCCCCGCGATCGGTGCGCCAAACAGGTTGGCGATAAAGCCATGCATCGCGAGGCCCTGCACGGTCAGGATCACGTTGTTCGCGCTGTCGGTATACAAGCCGTAGAAGCCGCCTGTTCCGGTCAGTTCGATCTGCAGCATGGCGTTGAGTCCGCCCTGCGTGGTCGAATTCGTATTCGGCACGGCACCGCTCTGCGAGAATCCGTCTATCGTGAGCGAGCCGCTGATCGCCGGTAGCTGTGTGGTCAAGGCGATCGTGTGCACGCCGCTGCCCGGAATCGCAAACTGGATCGTGTCCGCTCCGGCGGCGGCATTGGCATCGGTGATGGCCCGACGCAGCGAGCCGGCGCCAGCGTCGCTGTTGTTGGTCACGATGAAGACGCTCGCCGCTGCAGGCAAGGATGTCGAGACGCCCGCAACAAGTATCAGGGCAAGCATGCGCATGGGCACTCTCCTATGGACAACGATCGTCGGAAGCATCGTCGAAGGCCTGGGCGTAGATGACGTCGCACAGGTAAGCAGCCGGCGCAGACAGTTCCGAGGTGTTGCCTACGTTGTCCGCCGCTGTCAGCGTGATCACGCGTCCGGCCAGGCTCTGCAGGGGACTGCCGCTGAATGGCACGCGGAAACTTGCACTGCCGTTCTGCCCTGAGGGCGCGTTGCTGACGGCGACACTGTAGAAGCTGCGATGAAATACCTCGGCTTCGCCCCGCGGAAAGCCCGCGTCGACCTCGGCTGAAGAGAAGATGTCGAGAATGTAATTGCCGTTGGTCGTGGCGAGCGTGCCTTCCACCCAGCCCTTGCGCGTGCCGCCGTAGGCCCGCGTGATGACGGGATAATTGAGGCCTCGGTTGGCCATATCCTGATTCGAAGCAGAGGCATCGTTGTCGGCGCCGTTATAAGCGTTGAATGCCGTGCCCTGGGCCCCGTTGTTGTACAGCGCGTTCCCGATCAGCCAGTTTCTGAGGCTGGTGGCGCCACTGGATGATCCGATACCGATGCCGGCACTGGTGTTGTTCTTGATCGTGTTGTTGTAGATGAGATTGTCGTGCGGGCCGAACGACAGCAGCACGCCATCGCGGCCGTTGCCCGCTGCCCCGCCAAAGCAGAGGATTCCGGTGCAGATGGTGTCGCGCACACCGATCCGGTTGTATTCGATGAGATTGTTCTGGGCCGCCGCAACGTCGAGCAAAATGCCGTCCTGGCTGTTATTGATGATCGTGTTCTCGCGCACCGTGTTGCCGCTGGTTTGTATCTTGATGCCGGTGTTGTTGCCGGCTGCAGAAATCTCCAGCGCATAGCTGCCGATCAGATTGTCGACAATGTCATTGCCCGTGGAACTGAAGACCGAGACCGAAGTGATCAGCACGCCCCTGTCGCGTGCGTCGGCGATGACGTTGCGATGCGCTGGTGATTCGCCGCCGACGGTGCTGGAAGAAAAGCCCGTGAGCACGATGTTGGTGTCGCTGGGTGCCAGCACCAGGGAGCCCGCACCCGGGGAGAGCGTCGCGCCGAACTGGTTGCCGCGGATCAGGTTGCCGATACCGCCAAAAATCCTCAGCGCCTCGCCGTTGCCACCCGTCGGCGAGAATCCGGAGAAGGCCACTCCCTGCAACCAGAATTGCTCGTTGCTGGTACCGTTGAATTGCAATCCCCTGCTGCGTCCGTTGCCACCGGCCAATACGATGCAGCGTGTGGCATTGTCGCCCTTGGTGCGCGTGTTGGAGGCACTGCCGGGCTGCGTCCAGCCATCGATGCGCACGCCACTGACGATAGCCGGCAGGTCGGCCGATGTCGGCGCAATCACGCGCGGGCACGGGCCCGGAATGTTGAAGTTGATGTACGAAAAATCCACGTTCGCATTCGCATCCACGATCGCCTGGCGCAACGACCCTGGACCGCTGTCACTGGTGTTCGTCACGGTCAACGTGGTCGGGATCGTATCGTCGACTGTCGACTCGTAGGCGCCACGATCCACGGTTGAACCGACCACTCGCGGATTTCCGGCCAGGTCGATGGCGACCATGCTGCTGGTAATGACGCCGGAATTCACCGCCGGCGACGTGGCCTGCAGTCGGTAGTTGCCGGCACCCGAGTTGACGAACAGCGGATTGGTTCCGACCAGATTGCTGCCGGAATCGCCGACCTGGTTGAGGAGGACACTCTGATACAGGTTCGATCGGGATCGCGCATCGCCCGAGGTGATGTCGTCGCCGCAATCGTCGAGCACGTGGAAGTCGTCGCCTCCGTTGTTCCAGGCGATGTTGTCGACCAGCCAGATGTCGCTGTCGGAGCAGAATTCGGCCCCCTGCGAACCCAGATTGTCGGCAATGGTATTGCCGGTGAAACGGATCTGGGTGAGGGCGTTCATTGTCACCGCCGCCAGGCCACTGGAGGGAAAACCGTGCACGCGGTTGTTGACGAACTTCATGGTCATGCCGCTGACCGAATCGAAATCAGGTGCAGGGGTGGCGCCTAAGACGGCAAAGAAACCCACGCCCACGAACGCATTGTTGTGCACCCGAACGGACACGTCGTCGGCAGCAGACCAGATCTCCACGCGCTCGTAGTTGGTGATGTTCTGGAACCGGATGCCCTCGATCAGCAGGGCGCTGAGCGGGTCAAACTTGAAATACGTGGCGCCATCGGCGTCGAACACCGTGTTGTCGGGATTGACCGTGCGCGCCGAGCAGTCGCTGTTGTAGCCACCGAGCAGTTCCAACGCGTTGAAATAGGCCTGGTTGGGCTGGGTCAGGCGGCTGCCGCCGACGTGATAGGTGCCCTGCTTGAGCCGGATCGTGGTCGTGAACAGCGCCTGCGAAGGGCTGACCGCCTGGTTCAGCGCCGTATTGAGTTCAGCCACCGTTCCCACACAATATTCGGCGGCAGCGGCCGGATGACAAAACAGCATGAGCAGCAGCGCGCCCATGAGCAGGCGATTTACGTTCCACATGACGATATCCCCGATATTGCGGACGCCAACGGCACCCCTCCACCCCTGAAACGGCAGGCGCCGCAAAATGCGACAGGCATCGACGTCAATTGACCGCCTTCGTCACTCGAGGCGACGATAGCGGCCCATGGATCCGGAGTTGCCGATGATTGCCTTGATCCAGCGTGTCAGCGAGGCGAGCGTCGAAGTTGATGATGAGATCGTCGGCCGCATCGGTGCTGGCCTGCTGGCTTTTATCGCGGTCGAACGCAGTGACGGGGAGGCCCAGGTCGGGCGCATGCTCGAGCGCCTGCTCGGCTATCGCGTCTTCGCGGACGCCTCAGGTCGCATGAATCGATCGCTGCGCGATGTCGACGGCGGCCTCCTGCTGGTCTCGCAATTCACCCTGGCCGCGGATACCTCGAGCGGCATGCGTGCCGGATTCACCAATGCCGCGACCCCGGAGGAGGCAGAGCGGCTGTTCACCCGGCTTGTGGAATTGGCACGATCCGCGCATTCGACAGTGGAAAGCGGGCGCTTTCGTACCCACATGATGGTGCAACTGGTCAATGACGGCCCGGTCACCTTCCATTTGCGGGTGGCCCCCGAGATCTGATGCGGCCTTCAGGCTGGCATCGTGATCCCAATGTTTTCAATCACTTGGGTCGCCCTTGACGGGCCTCCTATACTTCCGAGTCTTTCGTTTAGGTACAGCAGAACATCCATGGCGACCGAGCATATCCAGGAGCAGAAAACCACCGACATCAAGATGCTCATCATCAAGGGCAAGGAACAGGGCTACCTGACCTATGCCGAAGTGAATGACCATCTGCCCGATGACATCGTCGATCCCGAACAGATCGAAGACATCATCGGCATGATCAACGACATGGGCATCGAGGTGCATGAAATCGCGCCCGATACCGAGACCCTGCGTGCCCAGTCTGCCGGTTCCACCGATGACGACACCGCCACCGAGGAAGCGGTCGCTGTGCTCTCGGCGGTCGATGCCGAAGTCGGCCGCACCACCGACCCGGTGCGCATGTACATGCGCGAGATGGGCACGGTCGAGCTGCTGACGCGTGAGGGCGAAATCGCCATCGCCAAGCGCATCGAGGAAGGTCTCAACCAGGTCCAGGCGGCGCTGGCCAGCTTCCCGTGGTCGATCCAGCTGCTGGTCGAGGAATACGACCAGTTCACCGAGGGCAAGAAGCGCATGTCCGAGGTCGTCACCGGCTTCCTCGACATCGAAGTGCCAACACCCGAGGAACTTGCCGCCGCTGCCGCCAAGGAAGCCGCCGAGAAGGCCGAAGGTGAAGAAGACGGCGATGGCGAAGATGATTCCGAAGAAGAGTCGGAAGAGTCGACACCGATCGATACCGGCCCGGATCCGATCGAAGTTGCGCGGCGCATGGACGAGCTGCGCACGGGTTACGCCAAGTTCCAGAAATTGTCGGAAAAGCACGGTCTGGGTGACAAGAAGGCACTCAAGCTGCGCGACCAGATCGCCGAGGAATTCCTCAAGCTCAAGCTGCCGGCCGTGCTCATCGACGCGCTGGTGCGCAAGCTGCGCGAGGTGGTCAGCAATATCCGGCATCACGAGCGCCTGATCATGGATGTGTGCATCAAGCAGGCGAAGATGCCGCGCAAGGATTTCCTCAAGGTGTTCCCGTCCAACGAGACCAATCTCGAATGGGCCGACGAGCTCATGAAAAAGCGCCAGAAATGGTCGCCGGCGGTGAAGACGCACAAGGATGCCCTGGTCGGTGAACAGCACAAGCTGGTCGCGATCGAGAGCACGCTGTACCTGAGCGTTGCCGACATCAAGGAAATCAATCGCGCGATGTCGATCGGCGAGGCCAAGGCCCGCCGCGCGAAGAAGGAAATGGTCGAGGCCAATCTGCGCCTGGTCATCTCGATCGCCAAGAAATACACCAATCGCGGCCTGCAGTTCCTCGACCTGATCCAGGAAGGCAACATCGGCCTGATGAAGGCGGTCGACAAGTTCGAATACCGACGCGGCTACAAATTCTCGACCTATGCGACCTGGTGGATCCGCCAGGCGATCACGCGCTCGATCGCCGACCAGGCGCGCACGATCCGCATTCCGGTGCACATGATCGAGACCATCAACAAGCTCAACCGCATCAGCCGCCAGATGCTCCAGGAAATGGGTCGCGAGCCGACTCCGGAAGAACTCGCGATCAAGATGGAGATGCCCGAGGACAAGATTCGCAAGGTGTTGAAGATCGCCAAGGAACCGATTTCGATGGAGACCCCGATCGGTGACGACGAGGATTCACATCTCGGCGATTTCATCGAGGATCTGTCGATCGTTTCGCCGATCGAATCCTCGACCAACATCGGCCTCATGGAAACCGTGCACGACGTGCTCGGAGGCCTGACTCCGCGCGAAGCCAAGGTGTTGCGCATGCGTTTCGGCATCGACATGAACACCGATCACACGCTGGAGGAAGTCGGCAAGCAGTTCGACGTCACCCGCGAACGGATCCGTCAGATCGAAGCCAAGGCGCTGCGCAAGCTGCGTCATCCAAGCCGCTCGGAGCAGCTGCGCAGCTTCCTCGATCTCGAATAGGTCACGCCGCCATGAAAACGAAAACGCCCGCGCTGAATACGCGGGCGTTTTCTTTTGTACAAACCGAATCAGCAATGGATGCTGCCGATCAGGTTTCGATACCCATTTTCTCCATGCGCCGGTACAAGGCCTGGCGCGACAGACCAAGACTCGATGCGGCCTGACTGATGACGCCGCGCGCGCGCAGCAAGGCCGCCTCGATCATGTCCTTGTCTGGCTCGGCATCCGGTGCGAGACGGACCGCCGGACTGCGCGCAGGACCGAGGGCCAGATCCCGCGCGGTAATCTCGCCGTTGCTGCACAGCAGGCTGGCGCGGTCGATCGCATTCTTCAATTCGCGCACGTTGCCCGGCCAGGCGTGAGCGATCAGCGCCGCCCGTGCGCCAGCATCGAGCGCGGCCCTGTTCTGCAGAAAATATTCGGCCAGCGGAAGAATGTCGTCGGTGCGCTCAGCCAGTGGTGGCAGGCGCAACTCGATCACGTTGAGCCGGTAGAACAGATCTTCGCGAAACTGGCCTTCGCGGATCAGACTGGGCAGATCCGCGTTGGTCGCGCTGATCACGCGAACGGAAACCGTGCGGGTCTTGCTTGAACCCAGCCTTTCGAATTGCCCGGTCTCAAGAATGCGCAGCAGCTTCATCTGTCCGGCCAGCGGCAGATTGCCGATTTCATCAAGGAACAAGGTGCCGCCATCGGCCGCTTCGAAGCGACCTTCGCGTGCGCGATTGGCAGCCCCGGTGTAGGCGCCGGGTTCGGCACCGAACAACTCGGCCTCGATCAGTTCCGACGGAAGTGCACCACAATTGACCGTGATGAAGGCGCCCTTGGCCCGTGCCGAATTGGCCTGGACGATTTCGGCGATGCGCTCCTTGCCGGCCCCGTTCGGGCCAGTGATCAGCACCGGCACATCGGCACGCGCGACCTGACAGGCGAGTTCGACCACGCGTTCCATGCCGCTCGAGGCAAACACGATGCCGCGCAAGTCGAAGCGTTCATCCAACTGCCGACGGCGACGCCGGCGCTCGTCACGAAAGCGGGAGACCGCGCGCGTCGCTTCGGAGAGTTCAAGCAGGTTCTCGACCGTCGCCAGCAGCTTGTTGTCATCCCAGGGCTTGCCGAGATAATCGCCCGCCCCCGCCTTGACCAGCTCGACCGCGGTTTCCAGACGCGTCCAGGCGGTCAGCAAGATGATCGGCAGATCGGAATGATCGCGCCGGATCGCCCGATACAGCTCGATGCCCTCCTCGCCCGATGTGGTATCCGCGCTGAAGTTCATGTCCTGGATCACCAGATCGACCGCTTCGCGCGCAAGCATTTCGAGTCCCTGCGTCGGCGAGGTGGCGATAAGAGCTCGAATATCGTTCAACCCCAACAGCACATCAAGTGCGGTTCCAACTGCCGGGTTGTCGTCGATTACCAGTACGGTGCGCATGGTTCGGTTCTGTCTTGGGCATCGACGCATGCCTGCTTGGATGCAGGCACGCGGGAAAGGGTTACATTTTACGGGAGTGGGGCGGTTAGCCGTTAGCGGTTGGCGGTTGGCGAACAGTGCGCAAGCCTTGTTGACCGTGGGAGCGACTCCAGTCGCGATGCTTCTCGCATCACCAGCAACTGCATCGCGACTGAAGTCGCTCCCACAGACCCCGCTCTGCAAATCTGCTTTTCCCGCTCACCGCTCACCGCTCACCGCTCACCGCTCACCACGTCCCGCTTCAACGCTTTCCGACTCCCCACTCCCGACTCCCCACTCCCGGCCTTCAAACACTCCGTGTCGCCACCGCCGGTGGCACGCGAGATGCCCGCATCGCCGGGCCGAGCACCGCCAGTTGGCCAAGCGCCCACAGGCATAGGAAGCCGATTGGCACGTAGTACCACGGCAATCGCGGTGACTCGTAGGCCTGCATCATCCACAGACTGAAAGCATAGGCAAGCACGCCACCGACGATCAGGCCAAAGGTCGTGATGATGAAATTCTCGGTCTGGAAATAGCGCAGGATGTCGGTTCGCGAAGCACCGAGTGCGCGTCGCGTGCCTATCTGCCGAGTGCGCTGGGCGACCCAGAAACTGGCCATGCCCACAATGCCGAGTGCGGTAATCGCGAGCAACGCGAAAATGACGGCACCCAGGATGATGGCCATCGCGCGATCTCCGGCATACGCCTCCTTGCGCGTTTCCTCGATGCTGCGGACCTTGCCTATGATGCGGCTGGTATTGGATTCGGCGAGTTTCTGTTCGACCGCCTTCATCACTTCATCACGACGCCCGGGTTGCGCACGGATAAGGTAGCGCGAGGAATTGCCATACGGCATGTAAGCCGGGACAAACGTCGAGTTCTCGATCGACGAACTCTCCATCCACGGTTGCTGGGTGCGCTCGACGATCCCGACGATCGTGCTGGTCGGTGGATCCTCGTTGAGATAGACCGATTTTCCGAGCGCATCGCCATCGGGAAACATCTTTTCGGCCACGGCTTGGGTCACGATGATCACGCTGGGCCGCAGGCTGTCGCCAAATTTGATGTCGGTGACCTCTTCCGGTTTGAAATCCCTGCCTGCAATCAGCTTGACGCCAAACGTATCCAGCCCCTTGTCATCGACAATGTAGATGGCACTGTCAGCCGTTGAGCTCTTTTGATGCGGCTGCAGGCTGAGGCCGGTGTTCCAGCCACCCTGACTCATTGGCACGGTGTTGGTTGAGGTCGCCGAGGCAACGCCGGGCATTTGCCGGAGCAGGGCAAGATCCTCCCGGATTGTCGCCTGTGCATCGAAGCCCTGGCCGAAGCCCGAGCTGCCGATGTAGAACGTATCGGCCTCGTTCATGCCGCTCGGTCGATTCATGTGATCGAGCCGCTGGCCGATGATGAACAACGCATTGCAGACGATCGCCAGGGTCAGCGCGACCTGCACTCCGATCAGGATCATCGAGACCTTGCTGCGCATCAGGGCGGAAAGTATCGGGCGGATTTCCATGGCTTTCTCTAGGGGGAGTAGGAAGTGGGGAGTGGGGAGTGGGGAGTGGGGAGTGGGGAGTAGGAAGGGCGTGGATGGCGGATCCGACCATCATCGAAGGAACCGTGCTGCGTGCGAGAAGTGCTGTTCCGACTCCCCACTCCCTACTCCCTACTCCCGGTCTTCAAATCTTCAACTGCGCTGCTGGCTGGACGCGGCAGGCACGCCAGGTTGGATACAGGCCGGCGAGCACGGCTGAAACCACGGCCAGGGCGATGGTCACGCCGGTCATCGTCCAGTCAAGATGGGCGACTGTCTTGTATTGCGAGTACAGCGCGCGAACGGCGAGCAGGCCAAGACCGGTCAGGGCCAGGCCAAGGATTCCGCCACTCAAACCGACCACACCGGATTCGATCAGGAACTGGCTGAAGACTTCGCGACGGCTGGCGCCCAGCGCACGACGCAGGCCGATCTCGCCGGACTTGCGCGTGAATTTCGCCAGCAGCAGGCCGACCGTATTGACCAGGCAGACGATGAGGAAGGCAAACGCCAACCCGGTCTGCACCTGCACATCTCGCGAGACCACCTCCTGATCGGCCATCCATGCATTGACGTCGAGCAGGCGGTTGTTGAGCGGGCGCGGGAAGCGTCCGAGCTTTTTCTGTTCGCCCACGTAACTGTCGAGGAATGACTTGTATTCGGCCAGGCGTGCTGGGGAATCGAGCTGCACCCACATCTGGATCCAGACGCAATCGGAATCGAGATACGCATCCCAGCCATCGCCCGGCGATTTCCAGCAACTGTTGTTGCCGGTCGAGCGCTGCTTGAGATCGATCGCCGTGGTGAATGGCATGAAGAACTCGTCAGGATCCTCGAACGGGCCATTGGTCAGATCGTAGTAACGCATGCGCAATTTCCAGTCATCGAGCACGCCGACGATGGTGTAGTCGATGTCGTCCATGCGCACCGTCCTGCCGACACTGTCCTGACCACCGAACAGCTTTTCGTTCATGACCTTGCCGAGCACGATGACGCGTTCATGGCTCCTGTCCTGATCGCGGCTCCAGGGCCCGCCGTACTTGAACGGCGGTTCAAACATGCCGAAGAAATCGGTGTAGGTGACCCGACCGAGCGACCGGAATGGTTTCAGATCCTTGTTTTCCGGCTGGATCGGCAGCGACAGCTTGAACATCGCCGCCTGTTTGTCAGCCTTGCCGGCTTCCATCAGGGCCTGCGCGTCGCGATAGGTCACCTGATCCGGTGGGCGACCGTTGCTGTAAAAGCTGTCATCCGCACTCCAGCTATCGAGCTGAACATAGTGGAGCTTGTCGCTTTTCCACGGAATCGGATCACTGCCCATCAAGTGCATGACCGTCAGCGTGGTCATGCTCGCGGCGATGCCCAGAGCGATGCCGATGACCATCAGTGCGGTCAGGATCGGGTTGCGCCGCAAACTGCGCAGGCCAAGTTGTAGATAGTAGGTGAACATTGGCGTGATTCCGGAGATAGAGGAGTCGTTGGAATGTGCTTTTGGCTTGTCGCTTGAAGCTTTTTGGAGCGGGAGTGGGGAGTAGGAAATTGGGAGTAGGAGCGCGCACTTGCTTCTTTTCCCGCTAACCGCTGTCCGCTGATTACTACACGCTCGCAGGCGCTTTTAACCCACTCCCCACTCCCGACTCCCCACTCCCGCTCTTTCTCAATCTCGGCTCCTCATCGAAATCGGTGACCTGGCCATCGATCACGTGGACGTTGCGATGGGCGCGCGCGGCCAGCTCGGGATCATGGGTGACCATGACGATCGTCGTACCCTGGCGGTTGACCTCTTCAAGCAGCTCCATGACCCCGCGCGCCATCAGCGAATCGAGATTTCCGGTCGGCTCATCGGCCATCAGCAGACGCGGTGAGCCGGCCAGCGCCCGTGCAATGGCGACACGCTGTTGCTGACCACCGGAAAGTTCGGACGGGTAGTGTTTCATGCGCGAGGACAGGCCGACTCGGGTCAGTGATTCCTCAATGCGCTTCTTGCGATCGGCGGCGGCGAATCCACGATAGCGAAGCGGCACATCGACGTTGTCGAACAGGTTCAGATCCGGAATCAGATTGAAGCTCTGGAAGATGAATCCGATCTTCTCGTTGCGCAGCTTCGAGCGCGCGTTGTCATTCAGCCCCCGCACGTCGACGCCATCGAGCCAGTATTCACCGCCGGTGAACTCCTCAAGCAGCCCGGCAATATTGAGGAAAGTGGTCTTGCCCGAACCCGACGGCCCGGTCACGGCAACGAATTCGCCTTCGCGCACATGAATCGAGAAATCACGCAGTGCATGCGTCTCGATCAGATGGGTGCGGTAGACCATTTGCAGGTGGGTCATTTTTAACATCGGCGTTGCCTCTGTTCGGGAGTGGGTAGTGGGTAGTGGGTAGTGGGGGTAAAAATCCTTTCCGTGGGAGCGACTTCAGTCGCGATGCTTTACCTGAGTTGCATAGCATCGCGACTGAAGTCGCTCCCACAAAGCACGCCTTACATTTCCCACTCCCGTCAATTGATAGCTACTCGTTGCGCACCATTGAACTGGTCGGTGCCGGAGATGACGATGCGGTCGCCTTCCTTGACGCCGGAGACTATTTCGACTGAATTGAGGCTGGTCGCACCGACTTCGATCGGCGTGCGTTCGGCGACGCCGTCGCGGATGACGTAGGCGACCCGCCCTGCTCCGCTATCGACAAACGGACCGCGTTCGACCATCAGCACATTCGGATGCTCATCCATCAGGATGCGTGTGGTCAGACGCTGGTTCTGGCGCAGGCCCGCCGGCTTCTTGTCACCGAAGCGGATGCGGCCGCTGACCTGGCCATCGATGACCTGCGGCGAGACCGCGCTGATCGTACCGGTGTAGTTGCCCGAACTGTCGCGGATCTCGGCGGTCATGCCGATGGCGAGGTCATGCGCAAACACCTCGGGCACCTTGATCTCGATTTCGAGCGCGCTGAGGTCGACCACGGTCAGGATCGGCGCATTCGCGGCGACATTGGCGCGCTGCTCCACGATCAATTGGCCGACCTGGCCATCGACCGGCGAGCGAACTTTCAGTTCCTCGACCTGGCGCTGCAGATCCTCGGCGAGCAGACGCTGACGATCGAGCGCGAGGTGTTTGCTCTTCAGCTCGAAGGCCAGGCTTTCGACATCGAGTTTCATGTCGGCTTCGGCGTTGCCGACGGTGATGTCGGCCTTGGCCAGCGCATCCTTGGTACGCAGCAGATCCATCTCGGACATCGCCCCTGCATCGAATGCGCGTTGAGTGCGCTCGACCTCGCGCTTGGCGGTCTGGCGGTCGATCATGGCCTGATCAAACAGCTTCTTCGCCGCCAATTGCTGCTTGCGATGATCAAGGCCTGCGCGCTGTACATCGATTTCGAGGCTTTCGCGAGTGGCCTGCTCCTGCTGCAGGCGATTGCTCAGCTCAGGGCTGATCACCTCGGCAAGTATCTGATCCCGGGCCACCTTGTCGCCGGCATTGATCTTGAGAATCACGGTTCCCGCGCTGGCTGCGTAAAGTGTCGGGCTGACAGCCGCGACGACACTACCCTGCACCGAGACATCACGGGTCAGGGTTCCGCGCTTGACCTCGGCAATACGCAGGCGGCTCATGTTCGCCGAACTGTCCGACGAGAACAGCCGCGCTGCGGTCGGAACGACCAGGGCGAGGATCACGACCAGCGCGGCAACGACCATGCCAATCTTGACCCAGCGCTTGCCACTCTGCGGCTCTGCCTTGAGCTGCCGATCCTGGGCCGAGGTGTCGCGAATCATTCATCTCTCCATGGGCGGCTCCCGATGGCCACTCCTGGAAGTTTTAGCAAACTACGTGCCATCCTGCAGGTGATTGATTTCAATTGGTTTTTCCATGAATCATCGCGCCCCGGACAGTGTCCGCGACGAGCCAGCGGACAGCGGCGGACAACCCTGCACCAGCAACCGTGTGCCGTCATCGCCACGGTTTGCCCGGGTACATGCCCGGCACAACCATCAAGGCCGCCGGCAATTGACTGTCCGTCGCCTTGCCGGAATCCGGAATCCGCGTGGTGCTTTGCTATGATCGCTGCGCACGAGGACGGGGGAACATGGCTGACCGCTTCCAGGACATTCCTGGCTACGAGATGATCGGCGAGCTGGGTGAGGGCGGCATGGCAACCGTCTATCTCGCCATCCAGCATTCGCTTGATCGCAAGGTGGCGATCAAGGTCATGCGTCGCGAGCTTCGCGTGCGCAACGGGCCGATGCCGGAGTTCGAGCGGCGTTTCCTGCTCGAAGGCCGCACCATGGCCAAGCTGCCGCATCGCAATATCGTCGCCGTCTACGACATCGTCACCCGCGACGACATCGCCTACATCTCGATGGAGTTGCTCGAGGGCGGCACTCTGGCTGAGCGCATGCGCAGCGGGCTCTCGCTCGGCGAGGCGATCGGCGTCGTCGTGCAGCTCGCCAACGGGCTCGAGTACGCGCATCGCAACGGCGTGATCCATCGGGACCTGAAACCCTCCAATGTGATGTTCCGCGATCCGGGCACGCCGGTGTTGACCGATTTCGGCATCGCCAAGCATTCCGATGTGCTGGCTTCGCGGATTACCCAGACCGGCCTCGTCCTCGGTACGCCGACTTACATGAGTCCGGAGCAGGCCAGCGGTCGCGACATCGACGGTCGTGCCGATCAATACGCGCTGGGCATCCTGTTCTACGAGATGTTGACCGGCAATCCGCCATTTGTCGGCGAAAATCCAATGGCCGTGCTGATGGGCCATGCGCTGCAGCCACCGCCGCCGTTGCCCGATGACCTGCGCCCGCTGCAGCCGATCTTTGATCGCATGCTGGCCAAGGATCCCAACGACCGCTTCGACAACCTGCAGGATTTCGTCAAGGCATTGCGAGGACTGGTCGTCGGCAATGACGCCCTGGTCAAGCAACTCGGCGCGATCACCACGGCGAGCACCTCGGAGCGGTTGCGCGCACTGGGATTCTCGGGCGAATACACCGGCGGCGACAGCGGTTTCGCCCTCGACCTATTGCGCATGCCGCAGACCGATCCGTCGATCAGTCAGCGCACCACCACTTCGATGATCAACCAGGCTCTGCAGCGACCGCGTCTGCTCGCGACGCTGGCGGCGGGCATCGGCGTGGTCGTGATCGCCCTCGTGCTCTGGGCTGCATTCAAGCCGCGCAGCTTGAGCCAGGACGATCAGTACCTGGTGCGCACCCTGCTGCGCGAAGCCGACCGCATGGTCGCCAGTGGCGACCTGCTCGCGCCACCGGGCGCAAATGCATTTGAAGATGTGCAGAAGGTGCTGCAGAAGGATCCCGGCAATGAGCACGGACTCGAATTGCTGGGTCAAATTGCGACGACATTGCGCGGCGAGGCAGAAAAGTCGATGGCTGCGGGAAATCTGGACGCCGCCAGCGAAACCGCCAACCAAGCGATGCTGGTCGCGCCGGACGATGCCGATGTGCAGGCTCTGATCCAGCGTATCGCTGCCGAACAAAAGCAGCGACTGGCCAGCGAACGCGTCAATGAACTGCTCAAGAAAGCCGGCGATGCCGAGCAGCGCAAGCAGCGCACCGGCCCCGATGGGGCCTACGCGTTGCTGCGCACGGCACTTAGCCTGGATCCATTGAACAAGCAGGTCGTGGCACGCCTCAAGGCCATCACCGATGCCGAGTTCGCAAGCATTCGCAATCTGCTCGGAAGTGGGGATTATCCCGCCACCGAGCGGGCGCTCGATGAACTGCGCACCGAGTTCGGCTCGGATCCGGCCTTTGCCGCACTCAGCCAGGAGGTCGTCAAGGCGCAACAGATCGCAGCGGACAATGGACGCATCGACGATCTGGTCGACAAGGCAGGCACGGCCCTGGCGGCCGATCATGTCAGCGAACCGGCCGGCGACAATGCATTTGAATGGTTCGAACAGGCTCGCCAGATCGACGCAGGCAATGGCAAGGTCGTTGCCTTCAAGCAAAAACTGGCGACGCGCCTGATCGCGGATGCCAAGTCCGCCCAAGGGCAGGGCGATACCGGAATGGCGCTCGACCGATCCGAACTCGCCCTGCGCGTCGATCCCGACTCGAGCGCGGCAAAGGGTATCCGCGACAGTGCGCAGCAGGCCCTTGGCTCACGGCGGGCGGCGATTGCATCTCAACTCAACCTCGCCCGCTCGGCGATTGCCTCCGGAAGACTGCTGCCCCCCGCCAGCGACAACGCGCGAGACGTGCTCGAGGCATTGCTGCAGACCGACCCGGAAAATCCCGACGCCCTGAAGTTGCGCGAAGCGTTGCCGCGCGTCGTTGCCGACGCCCTTCGCGGCGCCAGCGAACGCAACGACCTCGGTGTTGCGGTGCCCCTGGCAGCCGCTGCAGCCAAGGCCTACCCTGACGACGCACGAATCGCCGAACAGATTGCCGAAGTGCGCAAGCGCGAGTCCGTGGAAACGGCCAACGCCGAGCGATTGGCGACCGAACGCCGCCTGGCCGACCTGCTTCAGCAACGACCGCTGGTCGGCAACGACGCCAAGGCCGCGATCAATGCCATCCTGGCGTTGCGTGGCGTCGACTCCGCGCAGAGTTCCCGCTACGAGCAACAACTGGCCGATCTGCTCGCCGATGACATGCGCAATGCACCCAACCTGGATGCCGGCAAGGCAAGCCTGGCCGCGATCGAAATGGCGACCGGCAGCTTGGGCAAGAGCAAGGCGCTCGGCACGATTGAATCATCGGCGCAGGCCCGGCTCGCCACGCTTGAGGAACAGGAAAAGGCCAGACTCGCCGCACAAAATGGAGAACTGGTCATCAATGCCCTGCCCTGGGGCATCGTCGATCGTGTCCTTGATGCCGAACGCAAGCCAATCGATCTGCCCGAGGAACGCAGCACACCGCTGACCCTGACCCTGCCCGCGGGCAGCTACTACGTGACCCTTCGCCATCCGCAGTCCGGCAAGACCGTGTCGGCATTTGCACGGGTAAGCGCCGGCAAGAGCAGCCAGACCAGCGGCAGCTTCCCGACCTTGAGCGCCGAGGAGTACCTCAAGCATGCGGGGCTCTGAGTTGCGCTGCCTGCTGGCCCTGCTCGCCCTGGGGGCGACCCCGGCACTCGCCGACTGGAAGCAGGACTACGCCCGCGGCCTCGAAGCCGCAAAGGACGGTCACTGGGATGAGGTTGATCGCTACATGCACAGCGCGATCGCCGGAAATCCGAAACCGGCCGAGCGCGTACGCTTGTATGGCCAGCGTTACGAAGCCTATGCTCCGCAACACTACGCCGGTCTGGCCGCCTTGCGCCTCGGCGATTGCAGCAAGGCGCTTGTGCTTTGGTCGCAGGGCGACAATGTCGCCGTCGTCAGCAGCGTATCTACACTCTCCGACGAGGAGAACCAGGGTCGCGTCGAATGCAGCAGCCGGCTTGTGCGACAGGGTACGACGCCAAAATCCGAAACTCACGTGGCGCCCCCGGCACAGTCCCCGCCGATCGAACCGGTGCCAGCTCGCCCCGAAGCGCCTCCACCGTCACGACCGGTTGTGCAAGCACTCCCACCGACCCGACCACCCGCAACGGAACCCCGCGAATCCTCATCGGTTTCCGCGCAAATCCTGCGTCCGTTGGTGGATGCCTATCTGAGTGGCCGTTACGCGGACGTGCTCAAGCTCAGCAGCCAGATACCACCCACCCCGCGTTTGCGCTGGCACATGCTGACGCTGCGCGCCGCCGCCGCGTTCAATTTAGGCCAATTGGGACAAATGCCGGAAGCGGATGGCATCGCGCGCAAGGCTGTCGAACAAGCGCGCGCCGCAGATGCCGCGCTGAAGCCGGATGCCGATTATTTCTCGCCCAGGTTCATCCGCTACTACAACTCGCGCTGAGCCATGGGCGAGCACCGAATCGATGTGTAGCGATCATCATCCCGGCGGTGTTCGAGCGCCGGGATGACGGAATCATGGGTGGATCGCAGACGAGCCGACAATCAGAAGCGGAACACGCCTGACGCTGACACGGTATCGGAAGTATCCGAGAAGTCCGCACCCAGATCTATCTGGAACTTGCTGAATGCCATGCCCGCGCCAATCGCGTAGTGGGTCTGCTTATTGCTGCGACCTGACGAAAAGGTCGCCGCATTCGCCTCGGGATCCTGCGTCGCCGGATCGAAAATCGGCGGATTGCCGTGATAGACCAACTCATGCGCCGGATCACGCCAGACGCCCGCGCGCAGGCTGAACGGGTGCGTTGTGGCAAAGGTGTATTCGGCGCCGAGACGCACCTCGGTGCCATCGTCCAGCCTGAGTGGATCGAGAGCGCTGGCCTGGTCGGCGTCGAACAGGGAAACCATATCGTCGGTCACCTGTGAATAGTAGACCCGGCTGACATCGAGATTGATCACCCAGGCATCGCTCGGGCGCACACTCAAGCCAACTCCAAAGACATCCGGTACGTTCAAGCTCGGGCTGAGGTTCACTGTATCGCCTGGAAATTCCGGCGACGAAAGGATGGCGTCATAGCTCAACTTCGGCGCATGCCGGTAAGACAAGCCGCCGCTGAGCCAGTCGGTCAACACCATGCGTGCGCCCAGGGTGAAGCCAACCTTGCCGTCGCCGTCCAGGTTGGCTTCACGGCTAAGGGGCGAGCCGTCCGTCGGCCTGAAGCGATCGGTCGTGGTGCGAATATCGAGCAGGTAGTAGTTGACGCCAAGGCCAAACGAAAGGCGATCATTGGCCTTGAAGCCCATCGCCACCCCATAGGTATCAATCCCAAAGCTGGTGTTTACGGTATACGGAAAGATATTGCCCGTGTAACCACTGCCATCACCGGTGGTAGTCGCCGCGCCGGCGCTCTGGAAGGCCGAATCGTAGTTGATCACTTCGTAGCGGTAGACCGCAAACGACATCCGTTCGCCCGGATACACGAACGAGAATGAACGCAGCGAGTTGGTGCGGTCATCCTGCGAGGAGTAGTTCAGGCCGGATGAATTGAAATCGTTGTACTGGGCCGTGCCACCATCGAGCCAGCGCGTGTTCGTGCTGACCGAGCGGATCTCCGCAGACACTTCGGGACTGACCAGTTGGGTCAGGCCGGCAGGATTGGCATACGCCGCCGACGCATCATCGGCAAGACCGAGGAACGCACCACCCATGCCGAGCGCGCGCGCACCCGGATTGGAAAAGCTGAACGGAAGGCTGGCATTGGCCTCGTTGTCGGTGATTGCAAATGCGCTGCCGGCCATTCCGGCCAGTCCGATTGCCACAGCGGTTGCGAGCAACTTGTTCATTCCTGCACTCCCCGGTTGAACCAATTGAATCCATCGGCGGAACCACGCCGACAAAGATAACACGTGCTTAACGTTCCGTATCGTCATCAACCTGCGCCTTGCTGCACTGCCGCAGGCACCCCGGATTCGCCCATCAAGTCGAGCGTATTGCGTAAAAAGCCGACAAAACGGCTCACCCGGTCGCGTTCATGCCGCGCGACTGCGCGCCTGGCGGAGACAGAGCTGCAGGGCATCATCGATCACGCTCATTCCGGCATCACCTTGGTGTGCGTTCTCGCTCAGATGGCGTCGCCAGCTGCGCGCGCCGGGCAAGCCCTGAAACAGGCCGAGCATATGCCGACTGATGTGCTGCAGCTTGCCGCCCGCAACAAGATGAGATTCGACATAAGGACGCATCCGCTCAACCAGTTCCTCACGCGTGGGCAAGGATGTCCCATACAGGGCGTGCTCCAGTTCGGCCAAACGAAACGGCTCATGGTAGGCCGTGCGTCCAAGCATGACCCCATCGGTATACTGGAGATGCATCTGCACGTCGGCGAGTTGGTCGATACCGCCATTGATGACGATTTTCAGCCCGGGAAATTCGCGCTTGAGCTGGTAGACGCGCTCGTAGTTGAGTGGCGGCACGTCACGATTTTCCTTCGGTGACAAGCCTTTCAGCCAGGCTTTGCGGGCATGCACGACAAACACCGTGCAACCTTTCGCGGCAACGGTCTCGATGAAGTGCTGGAGATCGGCGTATTCATCCTGCCCATCAACACCGAGCCGGCACTTTATCGTGACCGGGATCGACACGGCGTCACGCATCGCAACAAAACAGTCGGCGACCAGGTCGGGCTCGCGCATCAGGCAGGCGCCAAAGCGCCCCGACTGCACGCGATCGGAAGGGCAGCCGACATTGAGATTGATTTCGTCGTAACCGTACTGCTCGCCGATCTGCGCCGCTGCGGCAAGCTCGACCGGATCGGATCCACCGAGTTGCAGAGCCAGCGGATGCTCTGACCGATCAAATCCAAGCAGGCGCTCGCGATCACCATGGATCAGCGCGGGCGAAGTCACCATCTCCGTGTAAAGCCGCGCGTTCGGCGACAGCAGGCGATGGAAATACCGGCAGTGCCGATCGGTCCAGTCCATCATCGGCGCAACCGAAAGCAGCCACGGATCCGCTGATGATGTTTGGTGAATGTTCATTGCGCGAGTTTAGCCGAACACTGACCCCTGACTTGCCCGAAGCCGACAAAGCGAATCTTCGAATCAGGCAAGGACTCGCAAAAATCCCTGCATCATCAATCGTACCCGCGCTCGGGTCTTGGCCGCCCAGGCACCTGGATTTCCATTTTCGCTTCGATGTTTTCGGATACGCGACGAAGGAATTCCGGTGTGATCACGAGTGGCGGTGACTCGATTGTTTTCGTCGGCCCGTTTGCGCGCAGTTCGGAAGCCATGGTCGCGAAGCTCGTCGTTACCGAGACGGCGGGCGCAGCGAAGACGTCGGTCCGGTTGCTTTCACCTTGGCCGGTTGTACGCGAGTAGAAAGGCACGAAGGTTGATCCGGCACTCGCCAGGCCCTGATAGTCGCCAAGAAAATAAGCCAGGCCATTGCCCCAGGTCGACTGTGGTGCCATGGACAGGCTGAACGGGCCGGATACCTGGTTCTCCTGCCAGTTCACCGCATCGGTGGAACGCGCCAGCCAGATGCTGGTGTACAGCGTATTGGCATCGCTCGTGTTGGGGCGCAGATCGAAATAGCTGACGCCAATCATGCCATCAGCGCGCACGTTCATCGCGGGCAGGAAGGCCGCGACAGCCGGATTGCCGTTGACGCGAACCGGAGCCGACCAGGTCAAGCCGCCATCCGTTGAATGCGCCGCGGCGATGGCGTCATGATTGCCGGCGCTGAAGCGCGAATCCTGCCATGCCGCGTAGAGTTTGCCGTCCGTACCCGCCGCCACGCTCGGCACCAGGGTGCCATCGCGAACGCGTGCGCCGGTTTCGGGATCAACCGTACCGACCGAGAGCTCACTGGCGATCCGGATTGGTGACGACCAGCTCACGCCGTTGTCGGTGGAACGAATCAGATCCAGATAGGCCGAGCTTGAGCCAGTGGCGAGGGTGTCGATATGGGTATATATATTTACTAGGGTACCATTTGGCAGCACGACGATGATGTTGCCGATTGTCTGGCTGTTGGGCCCCGGATCGTAGATCGGCCGCGCCGGCTCCCAGTTCTCCCCGCCATCGATGCTGCGGGCAAACCACGTAGGGCCGGTGTTGTCGATCGAGATGCGATCCCATACCGCGTAGACGAACCGTGAATCGATCGGATCGGCCGTCATGGTTTGCTTGTCGTGGAAACCGACATCACCCTCGAGCACGAGCGTGGTCGGTGGCCCCCAACTCGCGCCCGCATCGGTCGAGCGACTGACCAGCACGGCGCTGTCCGAGCCGGGTGTCAGCGACGTTCCATTGAAGGCGATCGCGATGACAAAAGCCGTTCCATTGGGCGAAATGGCAAGCCACGGATCGCTGCTGCGCTCGTAGTCGCCGCCATTGCCGGTATTGCCACCGGCGCAGCGCGAGAAGGCCGGAAAACGGTGGATCCAGCTATGGCCCCCATCGCTGGAGACGCCGACGCCCAGTGCACGAGCGCCACCACTGCTCCATCGATCCTGTTGCCATGCACCCAGGAAGCGCTGTGGATTGGATGGATCGATCACGAAATGTGGCTCGACTTCGCTGTTTGCCGCCACTGTGCCGAACAAGTTGACGCCTTCGCAACCGGCCGTGAGCGGTGACGCGGCCGACGCCCGATATTCAGGGTCGAGTGTTGCCTGGGGCGGCGGCGGCGGCGGCGGCGGAGTACTCGAATTCGAACTGCCACCGCCGCAGGCGCCAAGCAAGAGCGCAAGGGCAATTGGAAGCCTGTGGAGCGCAATCAGGCTCGTATCTCGCATGACATCGCACTCCCTCACAGTCGGCGGCAAGTCAATCTGAACCCGATCCGGAACCGAGTCAATACGAAGCCTTCCGTACTCATGCATGCCGCCCCGCTCCTGCCACCGTCCAGGACGCTGGCAGGCGGGCGACGCGAATGCTGCAGGTCACGTCTTACATTTGCCGACGACGTCATTGAGCGGGGGGATCAGTCGAACCCATCGGCGAATATCAGGTCGCCGCTGGCCTCGAATGCCCCGATATCGATCTGGCCATCGATGACGCGAGCCGCGCCGGGGGCCATCAATTGGCGGCGCGGCTGACCCGTCGGCGGAAACAACGGTGCAGGAAACGGAAATCCGACGACGCTGGTCGGAGCATTGTCACCGGCGTCTTGCAGCGGACTGCCCGGCAATGGTGCGAGATCGAACAATGCAGCGTTGATGAAGCCGGGATTGGCTCCACTCAGAGTCGACGTCCATTCGCTCATCGGCGGCACGAAGGTCGATCCGGTCTCGATCCAGTTGTTGCTCCCATGAATCTGGCGACCATCTGTCCACACCGCCTCGACGGTGCGCTCGATGCGCGCCGTGCCGCCGGCGCTGACATCGATGACGTTGTTGTGCATTTCGACCGACTGGATGCCGTCGAAAATTCGGAACACGGTGGTGTCGGCCGCCGAAGACAAGACGAATGTGTTGTTGACGAAGCGTGTGCGACCCTTGCTCTGTCCGGTGCCGTCACCGCCAACCCGGATCACTGATCCGAACGAGGGATTGGTGTGGATGATGACGTTGCCCACCACGTCGGCATCCTCGCGCACCAGATCACGCGTCCAGCCCGGCGCCTGGGTGTTCTCGTCGGGCCCGATCAACTCGAGTTCGTGATAGGCCGCGCCTTCGAACCAGTTGTAGTAGATCTCGCTACGCTCATGCCGGCTCTTGAGCAGGTTGCCGCCGTTGCCATCATGGATGTAGCAATATTGCATTCTGAACACCGAACCAGGATGGGCAATCTCATCGCTCTGGATATACAGCGGGTGCTGGTTGGTTCCATTTCCGGCGTTGTACACCTCGGAATATTCGAGCGTGAATGAGCCCGAAAGTCGATCGGTGCCGAGAATGCCGTGACCCGGACAGTCGTGGATGACGCTGTCTCGCACTGTCACATCGTGTGCGCCCTGCAGGACGCAACGGGACGTACCGCCACTGATGTCGAACCCCTCGAAGACAAGATGATCGGACTGACGAAATTCCACGGTATTGCCGGCACCGGCGATACGAGGCCTTTGCCCGCCGACGGCAATGCCGCGAATGACAACCGGATTGCCGGCAGCCCCACCATCGGCCTGCGGCACGATGACGCCGCCGGCGTAGGTGACACCGCCATCGACTTCGACAAGGTCGCCGGCACCAAGATCAACGGCAGCAAATAACGCGTTGAGATTGGTATGTGTGCGCGCTGGGCCGACCTGGTAGGTCGTCGCCGGCAGCGGCGAGGAAACAAGGAGCAACAGGAGTAAACCAGCTGCGCGCATCATGCAGACTCCACAGTATTCGGCACGGCCAATATCGCTTTCCGAATCGGGCCTATTTGTGAGCTGAGTCAATCAGCCGAGCGGGTTCACGCCAATCCAGTGCAGATGAGCCCAGAACGCGAATCCGGCCCAGGCCGCGATGCCGACGGTGACGCTGATGGCGTCGCCAATCAAGGTACCGCCCGGATAAGTGACCCCGGCAAGGCGATCACGCCGGCGCGAAACCGCAAACAGCACGATCGCCCAGGCGAGGAATGATCCAAACAGGATCACATCATGAAGAAAGCCGGTGGCGAGCAAATGCCCGAACGCCCAGAGCTTGGTGCCGACCAGCATGGGATGCCCGAGTCTGGCCTTGAGATGATTGCGCGGTACATAGGCGGCCACGACAAGGATGAAGGCGAGCAGGGTGAAAAGTGAATTCGCGTGCCGCAACGCCATCGGTGGCACATACAAGGACACCGGCTGTTGCCGGGCCAAACCGAAACCCCAGACGATCAACACAAACCCGAGGATCGAAATCACCGCATACATCAGCTTCCAGCCATTCAGTCCCAACCGGGCGACCATGCGTTCGCGGGCGCCATTGGCGAAAACTCGAAGCGAATGCATGCCAAGGAAGATCAGCAGGCCGAGTACAAGGATCGTCATGGCGGTTTCCGTTTGACTGAAGCAATGCGGTTTCACCCGCTTGGCACGAGCGGATCCGGGATTCCCCAATCATGCCAGCGTTCCGCTTTCCCTGCCTGCTATCGCGGAAAACGATCCCACCCGCAACTCACCTTTCGAATGAGTCGCCAGCTGACGGGGAATCCTGATAGTCGCGCAGATTGCAGGAGCCGACCTCATCAAGATGGCGATCGATACTTTCCTGCAGCGCACGAATCCGATTCGGTTCGATGCGACCCAGGGTGGTTTCGCCGGTGATTCGAGACAGTTGCATGGCATGCTCGGCGCACGGCCAATTGGCCATCATCGCGTGCGCTTCGGCGAGCTGGAAATATGGCAGGTAATCGAGAAACCACATGCCGTAGGTTCGCTTGCGTGCGCGCGGCTCGGGCCTGAGATCGATGGACTGGTTCAACTCGACAATCGCACGACTGGCATCTCCCGCCTCAAGCAACGCCTGGCCGTACTGGAAGTGGAAATACCAGGGCAGCACGTTTCTGCTTCCGGAACTGTCCAGACCGCACTGGACAAGAACTCTATTGCGCAGCGCATCAACTTGTTGTGGCAGCAGTTGGATCGACTGGAAGGTTTGCGTCTGCGGCTCGTGGTCAGCCGTTGCGTCAATGCCGGTTGCGGCTGCTGGAAACGCCAGCACAAAGCCAAAAAAACAAGCAAACCGGGATTTCCGTGTGGCAATCATGACAAGCCTCCAAAGCCCGAGTCGTCGACATTGAAAGCGGGCAGGCAACCGGGACTATACTCCGCACGGGCAGAGGGGTCTTGCGGGGACGCGCAATGAAAGTCGCTTTAGCGAACCAATCGGTCGATTGCCACGATCAGCCCGTCCGGCTGACCCTCGGCGCCTTGCACCTGGCAAGTCGGTTGCAGGCAGGATGACCGGCGCATACGAATCCTGGCGCTGCTGGCGAGGAGCACCCTGCCTTCCGACCAGAAAATCTTGCCCTGAAGCATTTGGATGCACAAGCAATCAAGAAACTGTTCGAGTCTGTTTGACTTACTCATGGAGAACCAAAATGCGTTCAATCTATCGGCTCGCCTCGTTGTGTATCTTCGGCGGAATCGCTTGGACATCCCAGGCGTTTGCCCAGGATCCGGTTCGCGTGACCTGCGCGGATTTCTTTCTTGACGTCAACAATCCTGACACCGCGGCTTGTCGAGGCAACCTGGCCGCCATTCCGTTCGACCTGCTTGCGCCCGGAGCGCGAGCGCTCGGACTGGGCGGTGCCTTTGCCGCAGTCGCCGATGATGCAACCGCCGCGGAGGCAAATCCGGCCGGCCAAACAATCCTGACTCGACCGGAAGTCTCCGTCCATGTGCGCAATGCGAGTTACAACGCGCGCTTTCTGGATCCCAATCAGCTTGATGGCGAGTTGTACGGCGCGCAGGGTCCCGGCCCGATCACCGCGTACAAGGAAAGCAATACCAAGGTTTCCTTCGCGAGCTTCGTTTATCCGATGGATCGCTTTGTGCTTTCCGGCTATTACCAGAACTCCGGTGCGCTCACCGGAAGCTCGAACATAGCCGCGTTGAACACCGAATACGACGACCTTTACGTGGCCTCCACGGCTATTGATGTCGAACAGGATTCCTATGGCCTGGCCGGCGCTTATCGCCTAAGCGACATGTTCTCGATCGGCGCTTCACTCAAATACTCGAGCCTCGACTATCACTCACTGAGTCGATCCTCGGTGTTTGGATTCCGCGATCTCGACGTGCATTTTCCGGATGCCGGCCCCTATGTCGACGAAATCAGCCTGAGCAGCGCGAGCCAAACATCAGATCACGACTTGACCTGGAATCTGGGCTTGCTGATCAATCCGAATGGCAAATTTTCCGGCGGTCTTGTCTACAAGCAAGGTGGCTCATACGACGCGGTGAACACGTTGAGCGTGCTCAATGTGACCAGTTGCGCCGGCGATGACACCTGCGCGCAACTGCTCGGCGGCTCGGTGCAACGCGCACAGAAGATCGAGCTTCCCGACATCATTTCGGCCGGCATCGCGCTGCGTCCCAGCGATACCTGGCTGTTCTCGCTGCAAGTCGACCGGATCGACTACAGCCGACTGCCCGAGGGATCGCCCACCGGCTTCCTGTTCGGCACATTTCAAGGCAATAGCGTAGCGATTGACCCCCTCGGCAAAAAGTACTCAGTCCACCTTGGGGCCGAAAAGACGTTCCTGTTCGAAAAACCGATACTGGGCATGAACCTGTTGTCGATCCGTGCGGGTGGATTCAGTGACCCTGACCATGACAGCTATGCGGATCTCGACAGCGGAGATACGCACTACACCTTCGGACTCGGCACAGTAATCGCCGAGCACCTGCAACTGGATCTCGGCGGTGAGTGGTCGGATCGCGTCAATGCGGTGGTCATGTCGGCGGTCTACCATTTCTAGAGTCTGATTGGCGCCGCGAAACTTTCAACGTTTTCGTGAAAGTTTCGCGGCGAGTCAGCCACGCAATCCGGGCGAGGCCCCTACCGTCAAAGCGGCTTGCCCAAGAGCCTTCGGGCGTCGCCGCCGTCTCGGCCTGGCGAACCCGCTCTTCAGCTTGGCCCAGGTGCGATCTGCAGTTTTCAATCCCGCAGGTTGGCTCCTGTTCGCAGTGTGCCTGCCGAAGAAAATCACGATCGGAAGCAGGTCAGGCGTTGCTTACGGCAGATCCTTCGATTCGGCTTCGCCACCCAGCGCGATCTGCGCGGCTGTTGGCACAGTCACTTCCTGGATATTCGCAGCCCGGAGCGCGGAATTCAGTGGTTCCAGCTTGCCGCTTCGCAGCTGCTGCCAGTGACCGATCGCGCGTTCGAGTTTCGCCCGATAACCTTCCAGCAAATCTTGTTGGGGCGAAGTTGGCAAACGATCGGCTGCTTCGATATCCGTGGCCAGCGAGGACAACACGTCATTGATTGTGCCCAGTGAAGGAGCATCGTGACCGTTGTCCTTGAGCAGCGAATCAAGCTCCAGCTCAAACTGTTTGATCCGGGCTTGCAGGTCATCGGGCAGCGAAGCCGGTTTGACACCCATGCGTGCCTCGAGCTGCTCATGCACCGCTTCCACCTCTCCGTGCGCCAGCCAGGCACGATCGATTTCGAGCTTGCTCGTGTTCCAGAATGCAAGTGTTTTTTCCAGATCGGCGAGCGCTGTAGAAACCCGCGGATCAGCCTTGATTGTCAGAGTTTGCAGGGTCTCCCTGCCATCGACATTGAGCGCAACCTGATAGTCGCCGGGCACCACCAGCGCCCCATCAGGAACCAGAGGGGTCGACTGACCGAGCACGGCAGCAATCGAGTAGTCGTACTTGACCGCCTTCGGTCGAGCGAGACGGAGATCCCAGACAAAGCGGTGCGCGCCGCGGTTGATGCCAGGAAGCGTTCGTGGCTGCAACCATGCATTCGAGAAATACGGTTTGGCATCGGGCTCCGGCGAGGTGTCGTTACTGGCGAAGCGACGCAGCACAGCACCGCTTGAATCACGAATCTCAATCGCCACCGTGTGCGCATTTTCGGGGAGCGAATAATCGATGATCGCTCCATTCGGCGGGTTCGTTCCGAGTGCGGTTTCGGCGGGTGGCGGCGTGTCCTTGTTCTGATCACGGCGCACCCGATAGGCTGCTGCCGGGGCGAACAGGTAAGCAACACTCATGGGTTTGGCGGGATCGAGCTGGCGCAGCGGACTCAGATCATCGAGTACCCAGATCGCACGGCCCTGGGTCGCTGCAATCAGGTCGTTGCCGTGAACGAGGAGATCGCGCACCCACGCGACGGGCAGGTTGCGCTGCAGGCTCTGCCAATGATCGCCATCGTCAAACGAGACATAGACGCCGTTGTCGGTGCCGGCGTAGAGCAGTCCGCGACGTTGCGGATCGGCCCGCACGACGCTGACATAGCGCCCGTCGGGCAGGCCGTTGCTGACCGACTTCCAGCTCTTGCCATAGTCGTGCGTACGCATCACCAATGGTCGGAAATCATCCTGGCGGTGGTTGTCGATCGCCGCATAGGCGGTACCGGGATCGAGCGCGGAGACATCGAGCGAGCTGATCTTGGCCCAGTCGGGCAAACCCTTTGGCGAGATTTCCTGCCAATCCTTGCCGGCGTTGCGGGTCAGTTGCACGCGCCCGTTGTCGGTACCGATCCAGATCTCGTTGTTGTCGTGCGGTGAAGGCGTGATCGCGTAGATGACACCAAATCCGCAAACCGTCGCGTTGCGCACCGGCACCTCGCCATCGCAACCTTTCGATCCACTCTTCGCGCCGGTCAGGTCGGGGCTGATGACTTGCCAGCTCTGTCCGCGATCGAGCGAGCGGAACAACACCTGCGCCCCGGAATACAGCGCGTAGGGTGCCTGCGCGGAAAAAGCAATCGGGGTGAACCAGGTGTAGCGATATTTGACGTCGCTGCCGCGCGCGCCATAGCTCGATACCGGCCACGGCGACACATTCTGCACTTCGCCGGTGCGCGAGTCCCAGCGCGAGATGCGCCCGCCGAGCCCCGAGCCAAAAACAATGTTCGCGTCCTGCGGATCGGGGATATCGAAATCGCGCTCGTCGCCACCCACCGGATGCCAGTCGCGGAAGCTGATCGCGCCGTAGTCGCTGCGGCTGGCAATGCCGACCGTGCCCGAATCCTGCTGTCCGGAATAAATCCAGTACGGGAACCGGTTGTCGGTGGCGAGGTGATAGAACTGGCCGGTCGGCTGGTTGTACCAGTCGCTCCAGGTCTTTCCCCCATTGACGCTGACCACCGTGCCCTGGTCGCCAGCCGTGACCATGCGCTCGGGATGCTTGGGGTTGATCCAGATGTGGTGGTAGTCGTCACCGCCCGGTGCGCCCTTGGTGATTTTGAAGGTCTGACCGGCATCGATGGATTTGTGAATCGACTGACCGACCGTGTACAGCGTATCTGGATCATTCGGCGCAACGGTCAGGCGACTCTCGTACCAGGTCGCCACCGCACTGGCATCGTTGACGCGCAGCCAACGCGCGCCGCCGTCATCGGAACGATACAAGCCTGCATGCTCGATCGAATCGATCGATGCGTAAATGCGTGTCGCACCGTTCTTGAGATGGGTCACGCCGATTCCGATGCGGCCGAGCTTTCCGCTCGGCCAACCTGCACCGGTCAGGCGCGTCCAGGTCTGGCCTGAATCGCTCGAATGCCAGATCGCACTGCCCTCGCCTTCAATCGGCGTGAAGTAACTCAGCCATGGCCAGTTGCGTGCTGTCCATGAGGCGGCATAAATATTGTTCGGTTGGGCCGGGTCGACGGCGAGATCGACCACGCCGCTTTGCTCGTCAACGTAGAGTGTTTTCTTCCATGACTTTCCGCCATCGATGCTGCGAAAGA
Organism: Lysobacterales bacterium; assembly: GCA_016721015.1. Classification (GTDB taxonomy): domain Bacteria; phylum Pseudomonadota; class Gammaproteobacteria; order Xanthomonadales; family Rhodanobacteraceae; genus Dokdonella. The sequence continues at coordinate 941,115 of JADKJL010000001.1, read as the reverse complement.
CGCCTCGCTCCGGGTTCGGCCCAAACCAGTGGCCGAGCGCGCCGACGAGCACGACATCGGGATTGTTCTGGTCAACGAGAATCGCACCGATGTGGCGCGTCTCACGCAATCCCGCGAATTGCCAGTGCTCACCCCCATCAACCGACTTGTACAGGCCATTGCCGGACTGGATATCGTAGCGTGGCTCGGGATGCCCGCTGCCGGCATAGATCACCTGCGGATCCGAATCCGAAATAGCGATCGCCCCGATCGCCGCGTCGTCGAGTCCGTTCGACATCGATTGCCAGGTCGCACCGGCATCGGTGGTCTTCCAGACGCCGCCGCCGGCGGCGCCGAAATAAAAGGTATCGGGTTGCTCGGCGATACCCGCCGCCATGGTTCCCCAGCCGCCGCGAAATGGCCCAACCAGTCTCCATTCAAGACCGTTCAGTTGCACTGGATCGACCGCTTGGGCATTGACGCTGACGGCGACCGACGAGGCCAGCAGCGCCCCAACAAGGGCGAGTTTCAGATGATTCCGGTTCCAAACGACCATGCGCGGATTCCTTGAAGAGTGGCCACCATCGCCTGACCATACTCCGAAATCGACCGTTCCGGCATCACCGAAAATGCATGGACTGGGTCATTGGATTGAGGGTGCATCGACGTGCAGTACGCTGCCGCGTGCACGCTTGGCGGATTCGGCCTTCCGCCTGTTTCTTCCTTGAAATCAAGGATGCCTTTTCCGGCAGGCTGCGATGAACCAAAAAAAAGCCGCAGCTTCAGCTACGGCTTTGTGTCCCAGCCGCCCACAGCGGCGTGAAGGCGCGTCCGTGTTACTGCGACGGGTTGCCGCGGAACTTCGTCATTTCCTGAAGCTGGGTTTGCGCATTCTTGCGCGTCTCCTCGACTTCACGATAAGTCTTGCATTCGGTCACCGGGCGATGCGAGCCGGTCGGCGCAACGCGCGTGCAGACAAGGCGATCATCCGCGTTCTTGGCAAGAATGCCGTTGGCTCTTTCCTGCTCATTGAACAGGCGGGTACGGTCATCCATCGTCATCGCCTCGACCGACCCACTGGCCTCGAGCAAGGCACCCATCTTGTCCAAGGACTGATTGACGAGCTTGCGATCGCCAGGGCTGAGAAACTCATAACGCTTTCCGGTCGCCATCTGGCTGCGGATCTTTTCGACGAGTACGACAAACTTGTCGGCGCTGTCGGCGATGACGACATTTTCCTGCGCCTTTTGCTTGGCAAGCAGCGGCGAGGCAACCAACATCAGGACTACAGCAACCAACGACATTGTTCGAAACATGTTGAACTCCAGAATATGTGAAGCTCCCGCCTTGCGGTTCATCGACAATGCGATGCGGGAACAGGCTGACCAAAGCTGCGGCGGCAGCAACAGGACGATTGGTTGATAAAAGTACGATACATATCGTATTTGGGCCGGACGACCCTGTCAACAGGCTTGTTGCTGCATCAACCGACAGATGAGTAGAGCCGGATCCACGCCCCATGGCGCGTGCGGAAAGTCACGGAATGATCGTGGCAATCCAATTTGATTCCGAGATCAGGTGCCGATCGCATCCACTGCGTGTCGGCCGAGAGCTGGATCGTCGGTGAACAGTCCGACGACGCCCGCTTTGATCAATGCCTGCATTTCCGCGATACAGCCTCGTTCACAGCGTTGCGCCGGATCCTCGCCACAACGCAATGCGGGCGGCAGGAAGCGGTTTTCCGGGCGCAGGGTCCAGGCGTGCACTTGCAGGCCGAGTGCACGCGCATCGGCAACCCAGGTCGCCGCGGGTCCCGGCAAACCGGTCTCCGCAATGAGGGGAAGGATGCGTCGGACATGGGCGGCGACCACGTCGGCGTAGTGCGAAATTTCCCGCAAGCCGGTCGCGCTAAGCATCGATGCATAGGTTTGCCCCGAATCGCCTTGAACCTGCTGATCGAACGGCGACTGCTCGGGATCACCGATCAGTTGCACCAGGGAAATATTGGGCCGATCGCCGATCAATCGATCCAGCGTGAGCAGATTGGATACCTCGAACGACTGGATCGCGAAGGGCGCACGCTGGAGGTAGTCATGACGTTCAATTGCCGCAATGATCGCGTGCTCGGGATCCATGCCGGCCGAATGCAACCAGGTCGAGTTCTTGATCTCCGGAATGATGCCGATCAGGCGTTCGCGGCGGTGCGATTCGCGCTCGGCGAGTTCGATGATTTCATCGAAACTGGGAATTGTGTACAGGCCGTCGTGCGCGCGACTACGCAGATCCGGCTGTGGCTCGCGGCAGCGCAAGCGGCGCAGTTCGGCCAGAGTGAAATCATTGCCGAACCAGCCTTCAACAAGGACGCCATCAATGGTCTTCTGCGTTCGTTTCGCAGTGAACTCCACGCGCTCGGCGACATCGGTAGAGCGGCTCAACTCGACTTCATGTCGCGCGACGAGGACACCGTCGCGGGTCATGATGAGATCCGGCTCGATGAAGTCGGCACCGTCCTCGATCCCTTTGGCATAAGCGGCAAGGGTGTGTTCGGGGCGCAGCGCGCTGGCGCCACGATGGGCGATGACGAGTGGCTTGGCTGGCAAACGGGCGCTCGGATTCATTTCGATCGTGCTCGGGACGATGCGCCACCGCGGAGGGCAAAATGATGGCACGAACCGGGCGCCGCGACCTTGCCAAGCTCGCCCTGCGCTACCATCGGCGGGATTCTCCAACGGCAGCCCATTGATGATGCGTCCAATCCTAGCCTTTCTGGTCACCCTGCTGGTTGCCCCCGGTGCCGTCGCCGCAGCAAACCCGCTTGCCACCGTGGCCGAGCAATCCGCATTCAAGCGCACCGGTCACTATGACGAAGCGATCCACCTGTGCGCCGCTTTTGCGAGGAAATATCCCGATGCGGTGCGCTGCATCGAGTTCGGCAAGTCCCCGCAAGGCCGGCCGATGCAGGCGCTGGTCGTTTCGCGCAGCGGCGCCCTCGGTGCCGATGAGGCGCATGCACGAAAGCTACCGGTGATCCTCATGCAGGGCGGTATCCATGCCGGCGAGATCGACGGCAAGGATGCCGGATTTCTAGTCTTGCGCGAGGTGCTCGATGGCCATGTTGCGAAAGGTGCACTGGACAAGCTCGTGTGGATCTTCGTGCCGGTCTTCAACATCGACGGCCATGAACGCTTCAAGGCGTGGAATCGGCCGAACCAGCGCGGCCCCGAGGAAATGGGCTGGCGCACGACTGCGCAGAACTTCAACCTCAACCGCGACTACGTCAAGGCCGACGCGCCCGAAATGAAGGCCATGCTGTCGCTGATGAATGCCTGGGATCCGATCGCCCTGGTCGACCTGCACGTCACTGATGGGGCCAAGTTCGAACACGACATTTCGATCAATATCGAGCCGTTGTATTCCGGCGATGTCGAGCTGCGCGAAGCCGGCCTCGCTTTGCGTACCTCGGTGGTCGCGATGCTGGCCAGACAGGGGTCGATGCCGCTGGCCTTCTATCCGTCCTTCGTCACCGACGACGATCCAGCCTCGGGCTTCGCGGACGGCGTGCCGCCGCCGCGCTTTTCGCATGGCTACATGCCCTTGCGCAACCGCTTCGGCATTCTCGTCGAAACCCATTCGTGGAAGAATTACGCGACACGCGTACGTGCCACACGCAACACGATCATCGACCTGCTCGAACTGACCGCCGAGCGTGGTGGCGAATGGCAGCAGCTTGCCGCCGCAGCCGATCGACGCGCTGCCCAACTCGGCGGCAGCGATGTGCCACTCAACTACAAGGCCAGCGAAAAGAGCCACCTGATCGACTTTCACGGCTATGCCTACATGCGTACGCCATCGGAAATCTCGGGCACCCTGATGACCCGCTATGACGAGTCGAAACCGATGATCTGGAAGATTCCGCTGCGCGACGACGTGCAGCCGGATCGGCTGATCAGCGCCCCTCGTGGCGGCTACGTGGTTCCGGCCGAGCATGCCGACTGGGTCGGCAGCAAACTCAGCCAGCATGACATCGCATTCCATGTGCTCGAACAAGCCACGCCAAAGGCGGCACTCGAGTCGTTTCGGGCGAGCAAGGCAAGCTTCGGCGCGCAATCGTTCGAGGGCCATCAAACCTTGAATGTCGAAGGATCATGGAAACCAGAAACCCGCGACATCACCGCTGGCTCGCTGTTCGTGCCGATCGATCAGCCGAAAGCCCGACTCGTCGTCGCTCTGCTTGAACCGCAGGCTCCCGACTCGCTGGCTGCCTGGGGCGAGTTCAACAATGCATTTGAAACAAAGGAATACATGGAATCCTATGTCGCCGAAGAGATCGCGCGACAGATGATCAAGGACGATCCAGCGGTTGCCGCGGAATTCAACGCGCGTCTGGCCAGCGACCCGGCATTTGCCAAGGATCCGTTCGCGCGACTCGCGTTCTTTGCCCAACGCCATGGCTCATGGGATGACCGCTACAATCTCTACCCGGTGTTGCGCAGCGCGACCGCATTCTGACGCCGCTGACGCCACCGACCGAAGCCGCCGTGGCTTGCTCGGCCACGGGCCTGGAGGATGGCGAACAACGCTTGAGCCTTGCTGGAATATGGCCTGGAGATTCCCGAATGCATCGTCTGATCGTGCTTGGCGCCACGCTCGCGACCGCGCTGGGAGGATGCAAATCCTCCGACCAGTCGCTGTTGCTCGGCACTCTCGAACGTGAGCGCGTCGCGGTGACCGCGCAGGCCTCCGAGCGCATCACGCGCATCGACGTCGCCGAAGGTGATGAGGTGCATGCCGGAGATCCGATCCTCTCGCTCGATCCACGCCGCAGCGACGCCCGCATCGAGCAGGGCCGCGCGGAAGTCCGCCACGCCCAATCGGCGCTCGCCGAGTTGCGCAACGGCAGCCGCATCGAAACCATTGACGTCGCCCGCGCCGATCTTGCCGGTGAGCTTTCAAGCACCGCCAATGCGCAGCGCGAGCGCGATCGACTCGCCGAAATCCGCAAGCGTGGCCTGATCGCCCAGGCCGACCTCGATCGGGCCGAAAACACGTTGCGCAACACCGCGGCGCAACGCGATGCGGCCCGCGCGCGACTTGCCGAACAACTCGCCGGAACGCGGATCGAGGATATCGAGCAGGCCGAAGCCATGCTTTCAAGTGCGCAGGCCGCACTCGACCAGCTTGAACTCGATCGTGCCCGCTACGATGTCGTCGCGCCGCGTGATGGCCGCATCGACGCCCTGCCCTTCAAACTCGGTGACCAGCCGGCGTCCGGTGCCGTCCTCGTCAGCCTGCTGGCCGGACCGATCTATGCTCGCGTCTATGTTCCGGCCAGCCAGCGACCACACATCCGCCAGGGCAGTGCATGCACGGTCAGCGTGAGCGGAACCGAAGCGCCGTTTCGCGCACGCGTGCGCAGCATCCGTTCCGACCCTGCCTTCACGCCCTATTTTGCCTTGACCGGCGACGACGCCAGCCGACTCGCCTATCGTGCCGAACTCGTCCTCGAGACGCCAAGCACTGACGCGCTGGCTGCCGGTATTCCGGCACAGGCGCAATGCAATGGCAGCGAATCGACCGTCGCACGCTGAAGCATGAGCGCCGGCAACCCGACATCGGCACAAGGCGATCCAGCGGACGCGGTCATTCTCGCCAAGGGCCTGACCAAACGCTTTGGCGATGTCGTCGCGGTCGATCATCTCGACCTGCGCGTGCGTCGTGCCGAGGTCTACGGCTTTCTCGGCCCGAACGGCTGTGGCAAGTCGACGACGATCCGCATGCTTTGCGGCCTGCTCACGGCCAGCGAGGGGTCGGTGTCCGTACTTGGCCATCAACTACCGGCCGAAGCCGAGGCGGTCAAGCGCCGCATCGGCTACATGACGCAGAGATTCTCCCTCTACGAAGACCTGAGCGTCGCCGAGAATCTTGAATTCCTGGCCGCCGTGTACGGGCTGTCACGGCCAGTGATGAAGACGCGCCTCGGTGAACTGTTTGAGGAGTACCACCTCGGCGAACTGCGCAAGCAACTGGCCGGCACCCTCTCGGGCGGACAGCGCCAGCGCCTCGCCCTCGCCGCGGCGGTGATGCACAAACCGGAACTGCTCCTGCTCGACGAACCGACCAGCGCGGTCGATCCGCAATCGCGACGCGATTTCTGGGAGGCCCTGTTCAAGCTCGCCGATGCCGGCACCACCCTGCTCGTCTCGACGCACTACATGGACGAGGCCGAGCGCTGCCATCGGCTGGCCATTCTCGATCGAGGCCGCCTGGTTGCCGATGGCACTCCGACCGAACTGATGGTCGGCCTGCCCGGCATGACCTTGCGCGTCGACAGCGACAAGCCACGGCGCCTGCAGCAAGCACTGGCGAACGAACCACACGTGCTGGGTGTGGCCCAGATCGGCGCCAGTCTGCGCGTGCTCACTGATCGCAAGGAGGATGGCGTCGACTGGTTGCGTGATGCGATGAAGAAGGTCGGCATCGACGCCGCGATCGAGCCGACCGAAGCGAATCTCGAGGATGTCTTTGTCGCCGTCACCCGCGGCCGCAAGCAGGACGAGAAGTGAATTTCGGCCGCCTGTTCGCCGTCATCCGCAAGGAGCTGCGCCAGCTTTCGCGCGACCGGCTGACCTTCGGCATGATCATCGGCATCCCGACCTTGCAACTGCTGCTGTTCGGCTTCGCGATCAATCTGGACATCCGCCACCTGCCGGCCGCCGTGCTCGATCAATCGAACAGCTGGCGCTCGCGTGAACTGATCGCCGAACTGGCCTCCTCGCAGGTGCTCGATTTCCGTCATCACGTCTCCGCGGTGCAGCAAATCGACAGCCTGCTGCGCAGTGGCGAAATTGAAGCGGCTGTCGTCATACCAGGCGATTTCGAGGCTCGCCTCGAGCGCGGGAACCAGGCCGCCTGGCAGGTGATGGTCAATGGCTCTGACCAGTCCGTGCAGGCGGCAGCGCGCCAGCTCGCGAGCTTCCCGCTGTCCTCACTGCAGTATCGGCCAGGCGTCGAGATGGTGCGCCCGGTCGAAATCGTGAATTTCTACAATCCGGAACGCCGCGCCCAGATCAATACCGTGCCGGGTTTGATCGGCGTGATCCTGACCATGACGATGACGATCTTCACCGGCATGGCGATCGTCCGCGAGCGCGAGCGCGGCAACATGGAAATGCTGATCGCAACGCCGCTCTCGCCGACCGAACTGACCATCGGCAAGGTGCTGCCCTACGTCGGCATCGGCCTGCTCCAGGTCAGCCTGATCCTGATCCTCGGCTTGCTTGTGTTCAAGGTTCCAGTGCGCGGATCGCTGCTCGATGTCTATCTCGCCGCACTGACCTACATCGCGGCAACCCTTGCACTCGGTGTCTTCATCTCGACCCTGGCCAGAACCCAGTTCCAGGCCATGCAGATGGCGTTCTTCCTGTTCCTTCCGCAAATTCTGCTGTCGGGTTTCATGTTTCCATACGACGGCATGCCGCGTGTCGCGCAGTGGATCGCCGAGATTTTCCCGCTGACCCATTTCCTGCGCCTGATCCGCGGCATCATGCTGCGCGGCGCCGGTCTCGGCGAACTGTGGATCGAGCTGTTGTCGCTGGCGGCCTTCGTTGTCATCATCCTTGCCATCGCCGTGCGCCGCTTCCACAAGAGTCTGGATTGACCGTGGCAGGCAAACCGATGGTGGACAAATGCTGGTGCCTGTACCTGATCGAGTGCCGCAACGGTTCGTATTACGCGGGCATCACCAATGATCTCGAAGCACGCTACACCGCGCACGTCGAAGGGCGCGGAGCGCGCTACACCCGTGCCAACCATCCGCTGCGCCTGATCGGCTCGCGCCAATACCCGAATCGGGCCAGCGCATCACGCGCCGAATTCGCCATCAAACGACTGCCGCGCTCGCACAAGATCGCGTTTCTGCTTGATTCCGACAGATCCGACTGACCTCGGCGGACAGGAGCAAACCCCGGATCCATTGCTGCCCCGTTGCAGCTCTTTGCCGACCAACGACAAAGGGGAAGATCATGGCCACACATGCCTTGCAACGGAAGCTCAAGCCAGACTGGAACTGGCTGCGCATCAGCGGCCTCAGCGGCAGCTTCGGGTTGCATGTCGCCGCCCTCGTGCTGCTCGCGCTGCCCGTCGCGATTCCGGTCTGGAAGCCTGCGCCGCCTGTCATCACGATTGATATCCGCGATGCCATTCCCGAGTTGCCGGTCAGCGAAGTTCCGCCCGAGCCCCAACCACAGACCATCGTCCGTCGCCATGAACAACCGGTACCTGCACAGCGACCGATCGTGAGCGCAGACAGCGTCATGGCCGTACCGGTGGCGACGCCGATCACGGAAGTTGCCGAGACGGCCAGCGCGACCGACATCATCGCCGCCACCCCCACGGTCGCCTCGAATGCCAGCCTGGCCTACGAGAGCATCATTGAGCCGCGCTACCCGATGGAATCGAGGCGTCGCGGCGAGCAGGGCACGGTGCTGTTGCGGGTATTGGTCGGTCGCGATGGTCAGCCGATCGACATTGAGGTCGCGCGCAGCAGCGGCTACCGGTTGCTGGATCGCGCCGCCCGTGAAGCCGTGCTGCGCTGGCGCTTTCGACCCGTGCAAATCAATGGCGTCAATGTTGTGGCGCGCGGGCTGGTTCCGGTCAAGTTCGATGTCAACCAGGGTTGAACCGACCATAATCTGACGTTGCCGGCCGCCTTCAGGATCACGGTCATGCCGATCAATTCGTCGAGCGCGCAGGGCGGATCGATGCCCCCAGCCCTGCGCCTGATCGACACCTGGCTGGCGCAACAGTTCGATATGGCTGCGATCCTCGATCCACTGGGCAGCCGTGATCTTGCCAAGCGATCAGGCCACTTCGGACATTGAGAGCACCCGTACCGGATCGAACTCTTCATGTTGAAGAAATGGATTCCGTATCTTTGGCGAAAGTCAGAACAAGGCCAGCAAAACAACCCGGCTAGCAGCCTGTCGGACTTTGCCGGTTGAGGCGAGAATTCGGCTGGGCGAGACCAGATTTTCGTCGATTTGCAGGCCCATAGTGGTGCTATGGGTGAAAAATCGGAGGAACTGTGGGGCCGTTCAGACGGATTCGCAGCCCGACCGAGTTAAGTCCGACAGGCTGCTAGCGTCCGCTCAAGCTCGGCACGAACGATGGTTTGCCCGCCCGTGCCTGGAAAAGAGCGGATTCCCGCGCCTTCGTCAGGGTCAGATCTGAAAGCGTCTCCGGCAGGAGCTGCGCAGGCCCGCTAAACTTCAGGATCCGCCAAGACCTGCCGAGACATGACCACCCAGATTCTCCTGTATGTGCTTGCCGCCATCCTGATCGTGATTGGCACGATCGGAACCGTACTTCCCGCGCTGCCAGGCGTGCCGATCGTCTATGTCGGTATGTTTCTGGCCGCCTGGGCTGGCGACTTCAGCCACATTGGCTGGCCAACCCTGACCATACTCGGCGTGCTGACCGCGCTGGCCGTGATTGTCGACGTGCTCGCCAGCGTGTTCGGGGCCAAGCGCGTCGGTGCCAGCGGGTGGGCCTTGTTTGGTGCTGCACTTGGCACCGTCATCGGCCTATTTCTCGGTCTCGTCGGACTGATCCTCGGCCCGTTTGTCGGTGCCGTCGCCGGTGAACTGATCGCCGGCAGCACACTCAAGCGATCGGCCACCGTCGGTGTCGGTGCCTGGCTCGGCTTCATCTTCGGAACCCTGGCCAGGATCGCGCTGTGTTTCACAATGCTCGGCGTTTTTGCGGTCGCCTACTTGCTTTAGGGCAACGTTGAACAAGCGTTGCCCTGGCTGCTGGTTTGCAGTCCGCTGCACTCGCTGCGCACTCAGTTGTCCGGCAGTACGTAAAGCAGGATCGAGAAAAACTGCAACACGCTGCCGGCGAGCACGAACACATGCCACAAGGCATGGTTGTAGGGCAGCCGCTTCCATAGATAGAACGGCACGCCCAAGGTGTAGCAGAGCCCGCCTCCGAGCAGCAGCCAAAGGCCGCCGGGCTCGATGTTGGCAATCATCGGCTTGATCGCGAACACGCCAACCCAGCCCATACCCAGATACAGCAGGGCCGCCGCCACGCGATTGCGCACATGGCGCAACTCGAGGGCAATGCCGATGATCGCCAACGTCCAGACAATTGCGAACAGACTCCAGCCCCAGGGCCCGCGCAGGCTGATCAGCGCGAACGGCGTGTAGGTGCCGGCAATCAGCAGGAAGATCGCCGAATGGTCGAGCAGGCGCAAAAGAGGCTTGGCGCCGGGATTCGGCACTGCGTGATACAGCGTCGATGCCGTGAACAGCAAGATCAGCGTCGCCCCATAGATGCTCACACTGACGATGCGCCAGGCACCCCCATGCAGGGCGGCAAACGCGGCCAGCACGGCGAGTCCGGCAATGCCGAGAACAATGCCGAGCGCGTGGCTCAGACTCGAGGCGATTTCCTCGCCCCTCGTATAGTGCGGATGGGTCTGGGACTGGCTCATGGCGGGAGCGCGCGCTCAGGGTTTGCTGATGATGAAATTGCCGAATGCCACGCCCACGTCCCACCCTTTGCCCTTGCCCGAGAGCGCGAGCGAGATGGGTCCCTTGGTCACCACCCGCGCGCTGGCCGACTTGCTCGCTCCGGCATGCGCTTCGGCAGTCGCGTAACCGCCGATGATGTCCGAAATGGCGTAGACCTCGGTGAACTTGCCGATGCCATTGTCGATCCTCGACTTGCCGAAGGTGATACCGCCACCCTTCGCCGAGATGTTGACCTTCATCGATCGGCCATTGTCGCAAGTCACCGTGCCGGTGCCGGTCGAATGCTTGTAGAACGCCGACCAGCCGGACATCGAAAAGCGCAGCTCGCAATCGATCGGGCCAGCCGCCTGGGCCGAAGCGACGCCGAGCAACGCGGCGATCGCCGTGGCGAGGTTCAGGACTGCACGCATGATTCCGGCCTCCGCTTCAAAAGACTTCATTCTGCGTCGGTTGCTGCGTCAGCACAATCGACAGCGAAGCGGACAGACAATGTGTCGCATGAGCCATGCTTGGCGGCTCGGCGTAGACTGCTGACATGCCGCTATTCGAGGATTCGATCATGTCTGATTTTGACGTTGTCATTCATCTGCGCAATTGTGACAACGGCGGCCCGGCTGCCGAGGCCGGCTTCGCCCTGGCCAAACGACTCAATGCCCATGTGCTGGGTTTGCATGTGGTGGCCCTGTCGACGGCGGCATTTGTTTCCCCGGAAGCCGTCGCCGTGCAAGTCAACGAGACCAGCCACCTCCTCGAACAGGCTCGGGCACGCGAACCGTGGTGGCGCGAACTACTCGAGCGCCATGGCTTGGCGGGTGAATTCCAGGTTGTCCAGGGCGATGCCGTCGATGCACTTTGTCATGCCTCGCGCTGGTCGGATCTGATTGTTGCCGAGCGTCCGTGTGCGAACCCCGATGCCCCGGTCGGATGGGGTATCGCCTCACGAACCGTGTTCGGTTCGTCAGCCCCGGTTGTGGTCGTGCCCGAAGGTGCCCGCATCGACAAGGTCGGCGAACACATGCTGGTGGCCTGGAACGCCAGCCGCGAGGCCATGCTCGCGATCCGCGGCGCCTTGCCACTGCTCGCGCGCGCAGCGCAGGTGACCGTGCTCGAAGGCGAGTCGAACCCGGGCCTGCTCGGTTTCGAGAACCTGCCCATGATCGATCTTCGCGCCTGGTTCGAACGTCGCGGCATCACTGCCGAGTTCCGTCCGTTCAAGCCGGTCAAGGATCACGGCCCGGCCGTGCTGGAGGCGGCACATGCGGTTGACGCCAACCTGATCGTGATCGGTGCCTGGGGCCAATCCCGCATCACCGAACTCGTGCTCGGCGGCGTCACCCGCCACCTGTTCCAGCACAGCGATCTGCCGATGCTGGTGGCGCATTGATTGCCGAATGCGAAGTGGTCAGCTCAATCCGAGGCAGGTTGATCCCGAATCGAGTAACGACCGTCGACGAATTCGAGCGGCAGGATGCCCACGACTCCATCGGCTTCACTCGCCAGCTTCGCGTCGATGCGAAAGCCGAGCGCGAGGTTGCGCAGCACCTTTGCCAGCTTCGGGTTGGGCCAGGCATCGAGTGACCAAAGTTGCTTGAGCGTGCCGTCCGAGGCGAACTCAATGACGTATTCCGCGACTCCCGCCTCGTAGGTGCGGCCTGACGTGTCCCTCGAATTCAGAAGCATCCGCTTGCCAGGTCGGGCATCTCGAAAGCGATTGCCTGCTGAGGCCTCGGCGATCCGGCCAAGCCCCTGCATGATCTGCACGTCATATTGAGCAATCATTGCGCCTACGCTCTCGTTGAGTGCGTCCATCTCGGATTTTGGAAATCCGACCAGCGCATTGCGCAGAATCGACGCAGCAAGACCTTCACTCCAGCGTGGATCGACCTTCGCCTGCTGTTTTGCATAGTGGTAGAAAAGCTGGGCCCAGACATTCGCCTCGAATCGATTGCCGGCCTGCAATTCGATCGTGGAAAGCTTGGCCATAGCCGGAACCTTTCCATGCAAGGCTGCCCGGGAAAGCAGTTCGCGGGCGCGATCAATGTCCTGTGGAAGGGGTGAACTGGAACGGGCGGGATCCTGGTGGTAAAGCGACCCCAGCAAGTAAAGCAATCCGGGCTCGGAGTCATCCTTGGTCAGGACTTCAATCTCCGCAGCAATTTCCCTGCGCTTGTCGATCGGCGCGCTGGGGTCAAGCAAACCGGCATGAATCCAGCCCGCAAACCGTTGCTGGTCGGCGGCATCGTTCGCTCTCGCAGTGCCCGCACCGACCAGCCACGCAAGAATTGCAATAAACAAGGCAACTCTGCCATTCATCGATTCACCCCACCCCGAAGTTGTGCGCGAGATTGCCTCTTTTTCCATGAAAGTACAATCTGCAGGAGCGCGAGAAGCAGTGAGCGGTGAGCGCATTGCAGCCTTGAGAATGCCGTCAAGCAAAATTTCCGGTCTTCGCGGCGAAAAGGAATTTGCCTGAACTGCCTTTCCCGCTCACCGCTTTCGGCTTTTCCGCTCACCGCCACTACAACTCCCCACTCCCGCTACCTGGCATTAACCAGCGCCAACGTCATATCCAGCATGCGGTTCGAGAAGCCCCACTCGTTGTCATACCAACTCAGCACCTTGACCAGGGTGCCGCCCATGACGCGGGTCTGAGTGGCGTCGTAGACCGATGACAAAGGGTTGTGATTGAAATCGATCGAGACCAGTGGTTGCGTGTTGACGCCGATCACGCCCTTGTAGGCGCCTTCGGCCGCCGCCTGCATGACCGAGTCGATCTCTTCCTTGGTGGTTGCGCGCGAGGCGACGAAGGTCAGGTCGACCGCAGAGACATTGATCGTCGGAATGCGCATCGAGAAACCATCAAGCTTGCCATTGAGTTCCGGCAGAACCAGGCCCACAGCAGCAGCGGCACCGGTCTTGGTTGGAATCTGCGAATGCGTGGCCGAACGTGCGCGGCGCAGATCGGAATGATAGACGTCGGTCAGCACCTGATCATTGGTGTAGGCATGGATGGTCGTCATCAGACCGTGCACGATGCCGATCTTCTCGTTCAGTGCCTTGGCCAGCGGGGCGAGACAGTTGGTCGTGCACGAGGCGTTCGAGATGATCTGGTGAGCCGAGGTCAACTGGTCGTGATTGACGCCGTAGACGAAGGTTCCGTCGACATCACTGCCACCGGGTGCGGAAATGATGACCTTCTTCGCGCCGCCGGCTATATGCGCGCTGGCCTTGGCCTTGCTGGTGAAGAACCCGGTCGACTCAAGCACGACATCCACACCCAGATCACCCCAGGGAAGCTTGGACGGATCGCGCTCGGCAAGCACCTTGATGCGATCTCCATTGACGATCAGGTCACCGCCATCGACTCCCACTTCGCCAGGGAAACGACCGTGTGCGGTGTCGTACTGGGTCAGGTGCGCATTCGTCGCCGCATCGCCAAGATCATTGACCGCCACGATCTGGATCTCACCATTGCGCTTCGCCTCATACAGAGCACGCAGCATGTTGCGACCGATACGACCATAGCCATTGATGGCGACCTTGACTGACATTGCAAACTCCTCGCGGCAGGGAAAGGGACGTCTATTGTAACGGCCCTGCCGACAGGGCGCACAGCGCCATTCGGAAGGACCCATTCGCTGCCAATGGCGATACGGCGATCAGGCTGGATGCCCGCAAACGCCGCGTGGATACGGCATCGCCGGCCGTCTGCTAGATTCCGGTTTCCAGCGTTGCCATGGCCGTACGATGAATCCCCAGATCCGCAGCTTTCATCACCCCAGCACCGGCACATGGACACATGTGGTCGTCGATCCGGCAACCCGACGTGCCGCCATCATCGACCCGGTGCTCGATTTCGATCCTGCATCGGGTCGCATCAGCACCGCAAGCGCGCAGCGGGTGCTCGAATACGTCGCCACCACCGCGCTTGCGGTCGACTGGATTCTTGAAACCCACGCCCATGCCGATCATCTGACCGCCGCCGCGTGGCTCAAGCGGCGACTTGTCGATGGCAGCGCCGCGCCGGCGATCGGCATCGGGCACGGCATCTCCATCGTGCAAGAAACCTTCAAGCGGATATTCAATCTGGACGATCAGTTCGTCGCCGATGGCCGTCAGTTCGATGCCTTGTTTGTCGACGGCGAAACCTTGTGCGTCGGTGATCTCGAAGGTCAGGTCATCGCCACGCCGGGTCATACCCCGGACAGCATCAGCTATCGATTCGGCGATGCGGTGTTTGTCGGTGACACGGTGTTCGCAGCGCGCGGCGGAAGCGCGCGTTGCGATTTCCCGGGTGCCGATGCGGCCACCTTGTTCCGCTCGATACAGCGGTTGTACTCACTGCCCGATGTCACGCGCGTATTCCTTGCCCACGACTATCCCCCGCCAGGCGAGGAGCCGATGGCGCAGACGACGATCGGCGAGGAAAAGGCTGCGAACATCGATTTGCGCGGAGATACCCCGGCGGCTGATTTCATCGCGCTGCGCACAGAGCGCGACGCCGGTCTGCCACCGCCAAGACTGCTGTGGCCGGCGCTCCAGGTGAATATCCGTGCCGGACATTTGCCGCCGCCTGAAACAGGCGATCAGGCATTCCTCAAGATCCCGCTGGACAGCGAGGGTTTCCACACGTGACGATTATTTTCCGGAGTTCAGGGGAAATCCTGCGGTTCGCGTTTCTTCTGATACTCATGCTGCCGTCGATCGCCTCGGCGTGGGGACCCACCGGTCACCGAATGGTCGCCAGCCTGGCCGACAACCAGGTGACCGCGAAGACTCATGCGGAGCTTCAGCGTCTGCTCGGCAATCTCGGCGCCTCATCGCTGGCCGATATCGCCAATTGGGCCGACGCGATGCGCAGCGATCCCGCACAGCGCGAGCTGTCGCGTGCGACGTCACGTCTGCACTACGTCAACTTCTCGGATTCGCGCTGCCACTACGATCCGGCGCGGATCTGTGCGGATGGACAGTGTGTCGTCGCCGCGATCAACCACTATGCAGCCGTGCTCGGCGATCGCGACGCAGCAGATGCCACGCGCGCCGATGCCCTGCGCTTTCTCGTTCACCTTGTCGGCGATGCCCATCAACCCCTGCATGCCGGCTATCGCCAGGATCGCGGCGGCAACAATCATCAGGTGCGCGTCAACGGCAAGGGCAGCAACCTGCATGCGGTTTGGGATACACAGGTTCTCGCCAGCCGACACCTGCGCTGGAACGAATACGCGCGTCGTCTCGAACGCCCGTTGATCGTGGATCGGGAAATGGATCCGATCGAATGGGCCGAGCAATCCTGCCGAATCACGCGCGACGATGGCGTTTACCCGCAGGGCCGCAAGATCGACAAGGCCTACCTGGACCGAATGCGCCCGATCGCCGAACACCAGATCCGACTGGCTGCGAAACGGCTGGCCGACTTGCTCGACCGCCTGCTGGGTCAGCGATCGACGAAGGCGCGCTCGATCACGTAGTCGCCGGGCGTGCCGATGCGAGGAGAAACCCCGAAGCCGCGCTGGTCGAGCAAGGCGCTTATCGATTTGAGCATCGCCGTGCTGCCGCAGATCATGACGCGATCATTGGCCGGATCGATTGGCGGCAGACCGACATCGGCGCAGAGCTTGCCGCTGTCGAGCAATTGGTCGATGCGACCCTGATGGCTGAAGACCTCGCGGCTGACGCAGGGGTAATAGACAAACTTGCTGCGCACGGCCTCGGCAAAATACTCGTGGTTCGGCAATTCATTCTCGAAATACTCGCGATAGGCCAGATCGGCGACGTGGCGCACGCCGTGCGCAAGGACGATCCTGTCGAAGCGCTCCCACGTATCCGGATCACGCAGGATGGCAAGGAAGGGTGCGAGTCCGGTGCCGGTCGAAAGCAGATAAAGATTGCGGCCGGGTTTGAGATCCTGCAGCAGGAGCGTGCCGGTCGGCTTGCTGCCAATCAGGATCTCGTCGCCGACTGCAAGATGTTGCAAGCGCGAGGTCAGCGGACCATCCGCCACCTTGATGCTGAAGAATTCGAGATGCTCTTCGTAGTTCGCGCTGGCAATGCTGTAGGCACGCAGCAGCGGACGCCCATCAACCGGCAGGCCGATCATGATGAACTGGCCGTTCTCAAAACGCAGGCCGGCATCGCGGGTTGTCGTGAAGCTGAAGAGAAATTCGTTCCAGTGACGCACACTGAGAACGCGCTCGCGGTTGAAAGCTGCCACTTGGAAATCCGGTGAAATAGGCGGGAAGCGGTTGCTTGAAGTGGGTCACCCGGCATGATCGCGCAGGTTCGCTTTTGCAGCCTTGATTGAGGTCAATGCGCCAGCCAGGGCAAGGCCTGCGTCCCGCTCGGAGCGATGGTCCCCGGAAAGAACGGGATCCTCGCCCGGGCGCGACCCGCAGGCATGACAAATCAGCCCAGCGCGTTGACCCGCGCGACGACTTCATCAGCAGTGATGCCAAAGTATTGGTAGAGCTGCTCGGCGGGCGCCGACGCACCAAAGGTATCAAGGCCGATGACATCGCCATCCAGACCGACATACTTGCGCCAGAAATCGGTGACGCCCGCTTCGACGGCAACCCGACGACGGCACCACAAGGGCAGTACGCCTTCGCGATACTCGACCGATTGCGCGTCGAATATGCTCGTGCACGGCATCGAGACGACGCGCGCGGCAACGCCCTGATCGGCGAGGATGCGCATCGCCTGCATGGCGATCTCGACCTCGGAACCGGTCGCGATCAGAATCACGTCGAATTTCGCGCTCGACGGATCCGACAACACGTAGCCGCCGCGTGCAATGGCGGCTACCTGCTCGCTGTCGCGTGGTTGATGGATCAGGGTCTGACGCGAGAAGACCAGGCACGAAGGACCATTGCTGCGCTCGATCGCGCGCTTCCACGACACCGCCGATTCGACCGCGTCGCAGGGACGCCAGACATCGTTGTTCGGAATGTAGCGCAGGCTGGCCAAATGCTCGACTGGCTGATGGGTCGGGCCGTCCTCGCCGAGGCCGATTGAATCATGCGTGTAGACATGGATCGCGCGGGTCGGAATCAGCGCGCTCATGCGCACCGCGTTGCGTGCATAGTCGGAAAACACGAGGAAGGTCGCGTCATACGGAATGAAGCCACCGTGCAGGGCAAGTCCGTTGGCGATCGCGCTCATGCCGAACTCGCGCACGCCGTAGTGGATGTAGTTGGCCGACGCATCGTGGCTGGTAACGTTCTTCGAGCCTTTCCAGATGGTCAGGTTGGACCCGGCCAGGTCGGCCGAACCACCGATCAATTCGGGCAGCAGCGGGCCAAAGGCATCCAGCGCCATCTGCGAGGCCTTGCGCGAGGCAACCGCCGGGCCTTCGGCTTGCAGCTTGCCGATCCAGGCATCGGCACTGGCCGCGAAATCGTCGGGCAAGGCGCCACTCTGGCGGCGCTCGAATTCGGCAGCCAACTCCGGCTGCGCCGTGCGATAGCGGTCAAACAGCTTGTTCCACGTCGTCTCCCGCTCGGCACCGGCCGCGTCTGCATTCCAGCCGGCGTAGATGGCGTCCGGAATCTCGAATGGCGCGTGGTTCCAGCCGAGCTTGGCCCGCGTCGCGGCGACTTCATCCTTGCCGAGCGCCGCACCGTGCGAGGATTCCTTGCCCTGCTTGTTGGGGGATCCGAAACCGATGATGGTCTTCGCGCAGATCAGGGTCGGCTTGCGGGTCTGGCCGGTGGCCGCCTCGATGGCCGCCTTGATCGCCACTGGATCGTGTCCATCAACATCCCGGATCACGTTCCAGCCGTAGGCCTCGAAGCGCGCCGGCGTGTCATCGGTGAACCAGCCCGCGACTTCGCCATCGATCGAGATGCCGTTGTCGTCCCAGACCGCAATCAACTTGCCCAGCCCGAGGGTTCCGGCGAGTGAGGCGACTTCATGCGAAATACCTTCCATCAGGCAGCCATCACCGAGGAAGACAAACGTGCGGTGATCGACGATGTCGAGACCACCCCGATTGAATCGCGCCGATTGAACCTGTTCGGCCAGGGCCATGCCGACCGCATTGGCCAGACCCTGTCCAAGCGGACCGGTGGTGGTCTCGACACCGGGTGTTTCACTGTATTCGGGATGCCCGGCTGTCTTCGAATGCAATTGACGGAAGTTCTTCAGCTCCGTCATCGGCAGCGCGTAACCGGTCAGATGCAGCAACGCATAGATCAACATCGAGCCGTGGCCGTTGGAGAGCACAAAGCGATCCCGATTGGCCCACTTCGGATTCTTCGGGTTGTGCCTGAGGAAGTCGTTCCACAGCACTTCGGCGATATCGGCCATGCCCATCGGCATGCCCGGATGACCTGAATTGGCGGCTTGGACGGCGTCCATGGCCAGCGCACGGATGGCGTTGGCGAGTTCTTTGCGGCTCGACATGGTTCGGACTCGACTGGGTGGCGCGGCCAGACCGGTTGGCGACCGCAAGGGGTGCGCATTGTCGCCGATCAGGGCCGGATTGTCTTTTCGGGCCCTCGAATCGGCCTCTCGGCGGCGCGTGTCGACCCCGCCCAGCCTGCGTAGAGCAGTCGGCGATATTCACGGCGCGGCCCTGCCAGAGCCTGGATCCACTCATAATTCGGAAAAAGTACCCGCTTGTTTTCACTCACTTTTCCTGCCCATACCCGAATGTTGAATGCCTGACGTTGCAAATCGGCGAACAGCCGTTGGCAAGCAATCGCACTGGAGCGATGGAACGAAATCCATCTTCGCGTATCCAAGTCCTGTTCCGCGAGCAACCACTGCACGCGTTTCTTCCTTACCTCATAAAATGCTTGGGTAGAACCTTATGAACAATACCATTGTTGCAATTGCCATTGCGGTCGCCGGTTTCTCCGTGTTCCCGGCCACCAGTCATGCTGTGGAAGACAGGGGTGGATTCTTCGTCAATGGAAACGTCGGACGATCCATGCTGGACAGCGGCATCTACGACGACAACGACACGGGATATGGAGTGAACCTCGGCTATCGCTGGGCAGTCGCACCGGATTTTGCGCTGGGCGTGGAAGGCGGGTATGTCGATCTCGGAAAATGGTCGAGCCCCCTGCTAAACGACAACGACTCTCCCAGTATCCATGTCTTCCAGGATGCCAAAGTCAAGGGCTGGATCGCCGGCGTCAACGCACACTGGAACCTGAGCGACAACTGGTATGTGAGCGGCCGCACGGGTCTTTTTCGCGCGGACGTGCAAGGCTGGTACTTCATTGAGGGCTCGACCGACACCGGGGGACTTCCCACATTTGGCAGCCGCATTGGTATCAAGGACACAACCACGAAGTGGTATGCCGGCGCGGGCTTTGGTCACGACTTCAACAGCCGCTTCAGTGTCGGTCTCAACTACGACTACTACAAGGCCGACAAATCGGGCCTGAAGGTCGATCCGGGCCTGGTTTCGGCCAGTGCTGAAATGCGCTTTTAGTCACAACTGCAGTTCCGACATGCCGCGCATGTCGGAGTTTTTTCCCAGCCACGGGGCAGTGATGCCACTCCAGACCGGCCTGAAAACAGGCCGGTTCCTTTTCGGGATTTGTGTCGGCACGTCGCGGCGAAAGAGTTCCGCACGGGGCATTTCAACGACCTGGACTTGCCTTGTCGCTGCCGGGCCCCACCGGGGTAGCCTATCCCGCCTGCGTCGACGGCTCGGCTTCTTCCGCCCCGTTCGATACCACAACAGCCGCGGCCAGATCGCCGGTTACATTGAGCGTCGTCCGACACATGTCGAGGAAGCGATCGACGCCGAGGATCAAGCCGATGCCTTCGGGCGGCACGCCGACCATGCCGCAGATCATCGCAATCACTGGCAGCGAGCCCGCAGGCACGCCGGCGGTACCGATGCCGCCGAGGATGCAGACCAGCATGACCACGAACTGCTGGGTCAGGCTCAGGTCGATATTGAAGAACTGGGCGAGGAACAACACCGTGACACCTTCGAACAAGGCGGTGCCATTCTGGTTCGCGGTGGCGCCGACGGTCAGCACGAAACGCGAGATCCGCTTGGGAAGCTTCAGTTCTTCTTCGGCGACCATCAGGGCGGTCGGCAAGGTCGCATTGCTGGATGCGGTCGAGAACGCCATCACGATCGCCTCCTGCGAGCCACGGAAGAACTTGATCGGCGACATGCCGCCGAACCAGTACACGCTGGCCGAATAGACGATGAAGAAATGGATCGCCATGGCGAGCAGGGCCACACCGACATAGCCGGCCAGTTTCGACAACAGATCCCAGCCAAATGCCGCAGCCAGATTGAAGACCAGGCAGGCAACGGCATACGGCGCAAATCGGATGACGAGATGAATCAGGGTCATCGAGATCTCGAACAAGCCCTCGATGGCTTGCTTGGTTTTCTCGGCCATTGGCGATTTCGTCATGACGATGCCGATGCCGAACATCATCGCGAAGAACATCACCGCGAGGATGTCGTTGTCGGCGGCCGCACGGATGATATTGGTCGGCACGATATTGAGCGCGAGATCCATGCCGGAGCCCTGCATCGCACTGCTGGCGACGATCTTTTGCGCGCTGTCGCTGGCCTCACTGAGGAGTTGCTGGGCGACGGCGGGGTTGACTCCCGCACCCGGCTTGAACAGGTTGACCAGGGTTATGCCGATGACAACCGCGATCGATGACACGATCACCGTGTAGGCCAGGGTCTTCCAGCCGACCCGGCCCAGCGAGCGGATGTCGCCCATTTCCGCAATGCCGACAACCAGCGCCGAGAACAGCAACGGGATCACCAGCATGAACAGCAGGCGCAGGAAGACCTTGCCGACCGGCTGGGTTATCCAGGTCATCAACCACGTCACCCATGCGGCATCGCCACCGTTCGACCAGTGCACCAACAAGCCGCCGCCCAGGCCAACGACAAAGCCGATCAACATCTTCGTATGCAGGGCCATCGGCTGGCGCGCATTCATGCGAGGTCACCGCAATGAAAGCGCGGTACCGCACGCGGTGAAAATCGGATTGCTCGAAGACAGCTCATGGGCCCAGCCACCGTGTGAAGTGATCAACCGGCCTAGTGTGCCGCATGCCCGGAAATGACGAAACCGCGGGCTGCCTCCGGATCTCAGCGCCGGCTCGGGTACAGCGGCGGCAACGGCGAGGACGCAGCCGTCGCGGACACCGGCTTGGTCCAGGAAAAGCCGCCGCGAAACGCGCGGGTCAGGCGCGCGCCGAGGCCCTCGGCACTGGCCCCGGCGTAGCGCATGCGCTGGAGTTCGTCGAGGACTTCGCGCTGGGCAGGGTCATCCAGCGCCGCTGACAAACCGCCGAGATTCAGCATGCCGGCCTGCTCGCTGCGTGCCCACGAGACCAGGGCACGCTCGGCACCGGTCAGGTCGCCCATCGAACAGGCGCGCAGGAACGCGCTGCGAGCGGGTGTCTGCGCCGGATGCGACTTGGCAGCTTGCACAGTCCGCGTCACGTCGCGCGAACGCCACCACAACATCAGGGTCAGCAGCCACAGGCTGCCGAGTAGCACGGCCGCCCACCGCCAGAAGCGCAGTTCAGTTCCGCTGGTCGCCGATGGGTAGACCACCGCTGTCGCTGGCGCCTCGCTGGCCGCTGAAGGCAACAGCGACGAGCTCGTCGGGTTGGCCGGTGCCGCGTTCAGTGTAGTGCCGGTCACCATGATCTCGCGTGCCGGCAGGCTCGCCGTCTCGATCTGGTCGGTCGTCGTGTTCCACCATTGCACTTCGACCGCCGGCAGGCTCAGCTTGCCAGGCCGAGTGGGCACGATCGCGAACTTGCGCGTGCGCTCGCCATACAACCATATGCCGTCGTCGCGGGTGCGCGTGTCGGGCTTGTCTGGGTAGACCTCGGCACCCGGCGGCGCCTTGAGTTCAAGCTCCGGAAGCTGCTCGAATCCGAGTCCCTGGGCGCGCAGCTTGAGCGTGCGTGTCAGTGGCTCGCCGGCCTTGATCTCGGCCGGCAGTTCAGTTTCATCGCTGAGTGTCAGCGAGGCCGCCGGCAACCATGGCGCCGCACCCCAATTCGCCGGTTTCGCGCGTACATCGAGCTGCAGTGAATTCGAGCGCGCACCCACGCTGCGTCCACGCCGGAAGAATCCGGTCGGATCGGAATTGTCGACCGCACTGCCGCGAAAATTAAGCGGAGGCATCGTCAAAGCGCCGCTCTGTTCCGGGGTCAGTGCGTAGTCGCGTTCGAGGACGTGATAGGCCTGACCGTTGAGGGTCGCCGTGTACTGCTTGTCGCGACCGAGCTTCTGCACGACCGCATTGCCTGCCGACGGCTCGTCGAGCGAGCCATCGCTGAGATTGACCGCGTAGTAGAGCTTCACCGTGTAGCGCACCTGCTGCTGCACATACGGGTTCAACGGATCCGCACTGACTTCGATGAACAAGCTGTCGCCGGGCTTGCCTTGCGCACCGAGCGGAGCCGGCAACACGGTCAGGCTCAGCGGATCGCTGCTTTCGCCGCCGATCGTGAAGGCCGGAATGCTCAGCGTGCCGGAATGCTTGGGCTCGAGTCCGATCGCCCAGACCGTCTTCGCGCTGCTTGATCCATTGGTCATGCTGATCTGGCGACTCGATTGCGTGCCGAGCGAATTGAAATCTCCGAGCAACGCGTTGAAGTCAGGTTCTGCGGCCGTGCTGTCGTCGGACTCGACATTCAGGGTAACCGTCTCGCCCATCTGCATGCTGCTTCGATCGAGCCAGGCGCGCACCGCCGCATGGGCACCGACCGACCACAGAAGGCCAGCGAGCAGCAGGATATTCACCACATTTGCACGTTTCATCGTCCACCACCTTCGCCGCGCTGGCGACGATCATATTCGAGCTGGAACTTGCGCCGCAGCAAGCCGCCCGGATCGTCCGGAATGCGCTGCAGCCACTGTTGCAAGGCTTGTTGCTGTTCCCGCGCAGCTTCTTCTTCCGGGCTGGCGACCGCCGCCTCAGGTTTGTCGCCATCCTTCTTCTCGGTAAGCGCCTGGTCGATCGCGCTGCTCAATTGCTTTTGCTGCGCCTCTTTTTGCTGCTGATCTTTCGCTGCTTGGGCGTCGCTCTTCTGGGCATCGACCGGATTCTTTTCGTCGCTGCCAGACTCGGGCTTGGCGTCCTTCGACTGCTCACCCTTTTCCTGCTTCGACGGATTCTCCTCGTCTTTTTGCGAATCGCCCTGCTGCGAATCCTTCTGCTCGGCGGACTCGCCCTTTTTCTGATCCTGCGATTTGGGCTGACCGTCCTGCCCTTGCTCCTGATTCTGCTTGTCTTGCTGCTGGCCGTCTTGCGACTGATCCTTCTTGTCTTGCTGGTCAGACTTCTGCTTTTCGCTGTTCTGCTGGTTCTTGTCCTGATCGGATTGCTGGCGCTTGAGCCACTCCTCGACGGCGCGCTTGTTGGCCTGCGCGTCGTCGAGCTGGGGATTCATGTCGAGTGCGTGCTGGTAAGCGCTGATCGCCTCCTCGTATTTGCCGGCCTTGGCCAGCGCATTGCCCTGGTTGTAGAGCGAATCGGCTCCCGCGCTCTTGGCCCAGGCTGCGCTGGCCGCCGGGTAGTCCTCGGCGCGATAGGCCGCACTGCCGCGCAAGGCCGGATCCCGGGCCAACTCCTGCGCACGCTTGGCATCACCCTCAGCCAGCGCGCGCGCGGCCTGCTGGTCGGCACGCAACCAGAGGTCGGAAAATTCGAAAGCCTGCGCGGGTGCCGAAGGCGTGACCAGGGCCAGGGCAAACACCATCAGCCAGCCACGCCGGAACCCGAATAAGGCCAGTGGCAGTAGCAGCAACACAAACCAGGGGCCGCGATCACGGAACCGTTCACTGGTTGCCTGGTTTTCGCCGCTGCCTTTCGATTGCGCCTGCATCGAATCGCCCGAAAGCAATGCATTCAGATCGCTTCGATCACTGGTCAGCGTGGCGTAGCGTCCGCCACCGGCCGAGGCCAGCGCGCGCAGCGCGGACTCTTCCAGTCGCGGCAATACGATGTTGCCTTTCGCATCCTGCAGAAATCCACCTTGTGGCAACGGAACCGGCGCGCCGTTGTTGCTGCCAACGCCGAGAACCGAGATCGTCAGGCCCGCCGAGTGCGCGTTGCGCGCAGCCGCGATCGCCGCATCGCTGACGCTGTCGGCGAGCACGATCAATTCGCCGCGATCGAGTCCGGCCTGCTTGACCAATTCCTGTGCGCTTGCGATCGCCCGCTCGGTGGCATTGCCGACCACCGGCATCACGCCAGGATCCAGCGCATCGATCAGGTTGCGCACGGTATTGATGTCGTTGGTCAAGGGC
Organism: Lysobacterales bacterium; assembly: GCA_016721015.1. GTDB lineage: Bacteria > Pseudomonadota > Gammaproteobacteria > Xanthomonadales > Rhodanobacteraceae > Dokdonella. The sequence goes on along the minus strand of JADKJL010000001.1, from coordinate 916,332 downwards.
GCGGCAACGAAGGCATCGCCCGAATAGCCGATCAGCGCGGTCTGCATGTCGTGGCTCTGCTCGAGAATGTCGTTGAGCTTGTAACGCGCACGCTCCAGACGGTTTGGCTTGATATCGGCAGCGAGCATGGTCGGTGCCAACTCGATTGCGAGCACGCGGGCCGCATCGTTCTGGTACAGCGGCATCGATTCGCGCTCCCAGGCCGGCCCCGCCATGGCGACGCAAGCGAGAACCCACACAACAGCGGCCAGCGCGGCACCGCCATTGCCGGCGCGCTCGATCGTGCTGTCGATCAGGTGCGGCAGCAGATGTGCATCGACCATGGCCCGCCAGTTGCCCGCTTGCGCTTGAACCCGCCGCCAGACAAGGGCCGCCAGCGGAAGAAGGGTCAGCGCGAGCAGCCACCCTGGGCGCAAGAAGTGGAAATCGGCGAGCGCGCTCATGGCTGCACGGCCATTCGCCAGGCACGCGTGCGCAGCCATGGCAGGATCAGCGCCAATGCCGCCAACAACATGGCTGCCGCCAGTGGCACCCGGTACATCTCATCGATCGGACGCAGGGTTTCGGCCTTGTCGGCGACCGGTTCGAGCTGATTGATCTCGCGATAGATGCCGGCCAATTCGGCGGTATCGCGGGCGCGGAAGAACCTGCCACCGGTCTTTTCGGCCATCGCGGTCAACATCGCGACGTCGAGATCGGCCGATGGATTGATCATGCGGCTGCCAAACAGGCTGTCAACACTGACCGCTTCGGCACCGATGCCCACCGTGTAGATGCGTACCTTGTTGGCGACGGCCAGCTCGATCGCCTTTTGCGGATCGAGTTCGCCCGCGTTGTTGACGCCATCGGTGAGCAGGATCAGAACACGCTGATCCTGCGGGCGTTCGAGCAGGCGCTTGACCGCCAGACCGACCGCGTCACCGATGGCGGTTTCACGCCCGGCCAGACCGATTGCCGATTCGTCGAGCTGCTTGGCAACCGTCTTCAGGTCGAAGGTGAGCGGTGTCAGCAGATAGGCACGCGAACCAAACAGGATCAGTCCGACGCGATCTCCGGCACGACGCTCGATGAAGTCGCCAGCGATGATCTGCACAGTTGTAAATCGGTCTGCTGCACGATTGCCGATCTGCATGTCCTGAATGCTCATGCTGCCCGAGGTGTCCACGGCGAGCAGCAGGTCGCGACCGCTGCGCGGAATGTCTTCGGGCTCGCCAAGCCACTGCGGTCGTGCCGCCGCGACGACAAGCAGCGCCCAGGCCAGCAATGCCAGTCCGCGACGCAGGCCCGGGATCGGCGATGCGTTCGCGGAATGCGGCAGCGTGATGCCCGCGTGCGGCAGTCGCAACGCGGCTGAACCGGCGCTCGTACGTGCCCGCGGCAGGATCCACGCGGCCAGCAGGGGCAGCGGCAGGGCGAGCAGCAGCCAGGGCCAGGCCAGCTCAAACATGCGGCCCCCGGCTTTCGAGAACCTGCATCATCCAGCGGCGAACCAGGGCCAGCAGGGCATCGACATCCACATCCGTCTGGCGCTGATACGGCCCTTCAAGGAGGACTCGTCCCGGCCCTTGTGAAAACTCATGCCCGCCGAGTTGGGTATCGAGGAACGCAAGCCAGGCTGACCCGCGCAAGGCTGGCGCGCCGGCATCGATCAGGCGTCCGCTTCGACGCAGCAGCTGGGAGAGTTCACCGATCAGGCGTGGCGAATCCTTGCGCAAGAGCTCGCTCGCCGCAATGCGATCGAGCTCATTCATGATCTGCCGCCGCCATCGACGGCGATCGAAGCGCCGGCGCAGCCACAGGAAAAGCCAGGCCAGCAGTGTGATGACAAGGATCGCGAGCATCCACCAGCCCGGTGCCGGCGGCCACCAGGAGGGCTCTGCAGGCAGGTGGATGTCGCGCAGCTCGGGGCCGGTCGGATTCATGCCGAACTGTCCCGTGGCGCGGTCGTGCGTTGAGTGAACGGCAGCAAGGCACGCCGCACATCCGCGTCGGTGGTGATTTCGACGACTCGCGCACCAAGACGGGTGAATTCGCCGCGCAAGCGGTCGCGAACCTGATTGAACGGCCGAGGCCACTGCGTGCGCAAGGTCTTGTTCGTGAAATCGAGTGTCTGGCGTATGCCGTTCGTACTGAGCGCATAGCGGCCAGGCGGTGGCGGCGCATGTTCGAGCGCATCGGAAACGATGACGCAGCCAAGTTCATTGCGCCCCGCGCAGCGACCGATGATTGGCCAGGCGTTGTCGTCAGCGCTGAATCCATCGCTGACCAGAATCAGACGGAAGCCGGGGCGCAGCAATCGGCGCGCCCGTTCCAGCGCGCTTGCCAGGGTTTCCTGCTGGGTGCCGGCGGCATGATCCCAGTCGCGCAGCGCACGCAAGACCTGGAGCACGCCACGACGTCCACCAGCCGGTTTGACCTCATGCTGGATACTGCCACCAAACCCCATAGCGCCGACGCGATCACCGCTCGCGCTGGCCATCCACGCGAGCAAACCGGCAATGCGCGCCGCCTGCACACTCTTGAAGCGCACGCGCGTACCGAATCGCATGCTCGGATTGAAGTCGACCAGCAGCAACAAGCCGTGCTCGCGCTCCTCCTCGAACAACTTGGTGTGTGGCCGCCCACTGCGCGCGGTGACACGCCAATCCATGTGCCGAATATCGTCACCCGCCTGGTAGATGCGCGATTCGCGAAAATCCACGCCGCGTCCACGCCATCGTGACGTATGCAATCCAGTGCGCGCGGCTGCGCTGCGTCGAACCTCGGCGAGACTGTTGCCACGCGCCTGAGCAGACAGCGCGAGCAGCTCATCGAGCATCACATGCACGCCGGCGTCGGCATCGAAGTGGATCTTTTTCATGGCAGGCGGAGCGACAGCATTGATTGCATCACTGCCATGCCTCGACGATGGGCCACTGCGGATCGGGCGACCTTGAAATCAGGCCTCGTTGCGTGATCTGCTGAAATTTGGTGGTTGGGTGCATTGACAAGCGACGCCCCGTGGTCAAGGCAAGGGCACTCGCTCAAGCAGAAGCTTGACCGCATGATCGCTGCTTATCCCTTCCGCCTCGGCTTCGTATGTCATCAGCACACGATGTCGCAACACGTCGGCGGCGACAGCGTGGACATCCTCGGGTGATACATAGTCGCGTCCGGCCAGCCAGGCATGCGCACGCGCGCAGCGATCCAGCGCAATCGTTCCGCGCGGGCTGGCGCCAAAGGCGATCCAGCGACCGAGCTCCTCGCCATAGGGAACGGGATGTCGAGTCGCCAGTACCAGTTGGACGATGTAGTTTTCCAATGCGGGGGCGAGATGGATCGAAAGCACCTCCGCGCGCGCCTGGAAAATCTGTGCCTGACTCAGCAGCCGGGCCGGTGGCACAACCGTGGAAAGGCCCTCACGCGCGCGGTTTCGCGCGAGATTGAGAATTTCCGCCTCGGCGGCGGCGTCCGGATAGCCGATGCGAACATGCAACAGAAAGCGATCAAGCTGTGCTTCGGGCAGCGGATAGGTTCCCTCCTGCTCGATCGGATTCTGGGTGGCCATGACCAGGAACATGGCAGGGAGTGCAAATGTATTGCTGCCGACCGTGATTTGGCGCTCGCCCATCGCTTCCAGCAGTGCCGACTGCACCTTGGCAGGCGCCCGATTGACCTCGTCGGCAAGGATCACATTGTGGAAGAGTGGTCCGCGCTGGAACTCGAAAGCACCCGTTTGCGGACGATAGATCTCGGTACCCGTCAGGTCGGCCGGCAGCAGATCGGGAGTGAACTGGACGCGGTGGAAGTCCGCCTCGATGCGTGCAGCGAGTTCCTTGATAGCCGTGGTCTTGGCCAGACCAGGCGCGCCTTCGACCAGCAGATGGCCGTCGGCAAGGAGGGCGATCAGCAATCGATCGACCAGTGCCTGCTGGCCAATGATGCATTGCTCAAGCTCATTGCGAAGCAGGGAAAACGCGGCCGCAGCCGAGGTGGATTCGGGCATGTCCATGGATTCTATGAATAGTTGGAAGGTAAGACAGTAGCGCTTCGGCGCGCTGGATGTGACAACTCGTCGGCGTGAAAGTTGCGGGCAGGGTTGCGGTTCTAGACTGCCGACCGCGATGCACGATCAATCAGCCTGCATCAAGGACCTCGCTCAACGAAACCGGCTTGCCGACCAGCCAGCCCTGGGCATACTCACAACCCATTTCTCGCAGGGCATCCAGTTGTTCGGGCAGTTCGACGCCTTCAGCGATCATTTCGCAACCAAGCGCCTTGGTCATCGCGGTTATCGCGCTGACAACCGCGAAACCGCGTGGGGTATTCAGGGCGCGCGTGAATCCCTGATCAAGCTTGATCCGATCAAAGTCGAGCGACAGAACCGGCCCGAGGTTCGAGTAGCCGGTGCCGAAATCATCCAGCGCGACCTGCATCCCGGCAGCGTGACAACGCTGCAGCAGGGCTGCAATCTGGGTCTGATTGAAAACCAGACTCTCGGTGATTTCGACTTCGAGACGATCAGGCGGCAGATCGCGAGCCTTGAGCTGACCCAACATTCGGTCGACCAGGGTTGGGTCATCGAGTTGGCGCGCCGACACATTCAATGCAATGAAGGGCAGCGGCTCACGACCACGCTTGCGCAGCTCGGCGAGCATTTCACAAACCCGCGCCAGAACGTAGTCGCCGACCGGAATGATCAGCGAAGTTTCCTCGGCCAGGCGGATAAACTCGTTGGGAGACACCTGTCCGCGTTGCGGATGCTGCCAGCGCACGAGGGCCTCATAACCTGCAATCCGGTTCGATGCGATATGCAAGAGGGGCTGCAGGCGCACCTCCAGTTCGTCGCGCTGGAGCGCGGCGCGCAATTCGCTCTCCAGGCGAATCTTGTCGAAGGCGCCCGAGTCGTCGGTGCTCGTTGACAGCGTCTGCACGCGCACATCTCCGGTCAGTGTGGCCAGCGCAGATCGATAGCGTGTCAGTTGACTCATCAGCAGCGCTCGCACGACGGGATCGGCGGCGGCAAGGCGTTCGGCAAACTGGTTTCGATCAATCGCGATCAACACGCAATCGGTCAATGCATGGGCGCTGGCAGAACGCGGGGCCGAGTCGATCACCGCCATTTCGCCGAGCAGGGCACCGGCGGCGAGCTCCCCCAATTCCCGAAGCTCGCCATGCTGGATCGTGCTGACAACGACCCGCCCCGCCTCAATCAGGAAGGCCGTTGTCGGCGCGTCGTCTTCGGCGAAAATCGCCTCACCGGCTTTGAAAATCAATCGCTGAGTGGATGACTCCATCGGCCCACGTTCCTCCTCAAGCCGACCCCATTGTCGCAGACGATCGGTAGCTTGGTGGGATCTACCACGTGAATCTTCATTTCTCGCAAGTCAAAAAGAATGGGCCGCTTGTGCGGCCCATTCCAGATTACATGTTACCCCCGAAAGGTCAGGGCGTTGGAGCGCAAACCGCCGTACCGAGCGGGCTGAAATCCGGTCCGACAGCAACCCCGCCAAGCACGGTCACAGTGGCCGTTGGGCCACCCTGCGAGCCGGTGGAGAATACGCATTCACCGGTATTCCGGGCATCCCCTGCGCAGACAAATTCGATTCCGCCCGCCGAGATCGATGCGATCGTGCGGCCATTTGCGCCGGTCGGTGCAATCGGACCGGTCAATGCGGCGCCGCCAGTACATTCTCCGACAATCTGCGCATTGGGCACCGGATTGCCGCTTCCGTCGGTCAGCAACAGTGTGACCGCGCCACCCGAGGTGGACGAGGGGAACGCCTGCAGGAGAAGGCTGGTGCTGACGGTGATTGGCACGTCAACCGACTGGCCACCAGCGGTGAACGTGACCATGGCGTCGGCATCGTCGGAGGAGATGCCGGAGGTGACCAGGACGCCAGTCGTACAACCATCGAACCCGGTCGGACTGTCGATCACGCCGGAGCCGATGCTGCCATCAATGCTGCCGGTGCCGACACCGAGACCCGAGAAGCTGAACCCGATATACGCGCCTTGAATCGGCGAATTCAACGCGTCGAGCAGACAAGCCGTTACCTGGGTCGTTGTGTTTCCGGCGATTGGCGTCGGACTGACCGACAACTGGGCGTCGGCTATACCGGGCAACCGAACCGGTTGAATATCAGCCACGGTTCTGACAACCGAGCTGGTCGCCGCGTTTCCCTGTGCCCAGACGATGGTCTGCTTGCCGAGTCGGGAAACCGGATAGTTGAGCTTGGTTGAAGCGACACCGATCGCGTTTGTCGTTCCGCTGGCCGTGATATTGACTTCGGTGGCACGGCCGATCACATACGGAAGGACGGCCCCGTAGTTGACCGAGCTGCCGGTCGTATCGTTGCGGTTGAACGCACTCGTCACGGTCAGGTTCGTCGCATTCGCGATGGATTGCACCAGACGCGCATTTTCGAGGTCGAAATTGCCGGTGACCAGTTGTCCGAAGACAAGCAGGGTGTCGCCTGGGCCTGCGCCACCACCCGCAGTCGTGAAGTGGCCAGTCGGCGCGCTGAACGCGGTGCCGCCCTCAAGCGGATTGCCATCGCCGCCGGCGATGTCAAACGTGCCGCCGCCCGTTCCCGGGAACCCGGACAGGGGAGCGTCAATGACGCCAAACTGGATCGTGGTGCCTGGAACGACCGGGTTGCCCTGACGATCGGTGGCAAGCGCGCTGATAGTGAAGCTGTAGGTGCCATCGAGTCCACCGATGGGATTGCCATCCGAATCGACACCCTCGAAGACATGGTTATCGGTGATCGCTTCCAGATCCGGCGAAGTGATCACCAAGCCGAACAGCTTGCCATCGGACACGGCGACGCTGGTCGTCGCAGATATCGGATCACTGATGCCATTGGATACGTTGTTGTCCGCGCGATCGACCGTTGCCCGGATCTGAACTGGTCCCGGAGGCAAGGTGGTTCCCGACTGGAACGACACGACGGCGATACCGGCGACCGTCTTGGCCCTCACACTTGACCCACTGCCCGACGATCCGGAAAGAATGCCACCCCCGGCGTCTCCGACGATTTCATAGAGTACGTTTTCCACCGCGCCTGGGTCGGGTACCGGCTGGTTGGCACCATCCTTGACTTGTGCGGAGATCACCGAACTGGTGGCTCCACCGACCCCGGCGACATAGACCACCGACGGGCTGGGCGACAGCGTCACCGATCCGGGAAGTGGCGGTGCCCCCTGCACGGTGAATGTGAGTGTCTTCGAAACCGTGCGACCGGTGTTCGGATCGGTCGCCGAAGCGGTAACAGTCGAACTGCCGGCGACATCGTAGGATGTAGCGAAGAACACGTACGAGCCATTGTTGGTCGTGTCGTGAAACGAGACAACCCGCGTGGCCAGTTCGTTGATATCGGTGGTGGACGGGTCATCCGGTGGCGACAAGCTGACCGTACTAGGCGAGCTGGTCGTAAACGTGGCATCGCTGGTCAATGCGGTAATTGCGCCGGCATTGTTGCGATACGTGAACGCAACCTCGGCCATGAACGGTGAACCCGGGTAAGGCAGAATATTGTTCGGGTTGAGTGGCAGGTTCGTACGTGAGGCGGTCAGCGTGATCGTGCCGGCCTGCGGAGGCAATATGGCTCCACCATCTCCACCACCGCCGCCACAACTGGCGAGGGCCAGACTTGCAAGCAGCAGTCCGAGCGTCTTGAGCGGGAATTTCATGTAATTTCTCCAGGATCGCAATGATTTTCTAGATACGTCTCTTGGCGAACGCCGTTCGGCGTCACCGGCCCCTGGACGCTTTATTTCAGGCTTTCACTCAGAATTCGCGGCGTAACGAAGATCAGCAACTCCGCCTTCGTATCGGTACGGCCGGTCTTCTTGAACAGGTTGCCGAGGATCGGCACATCGCCGAGAAACGGAACCTTGGTCAGGTCGTCGCGCTTCTCGACTTCGTAGACGCCGCCGAGAACCACGGTCTGGCCGTTGTCGACAAGAACCGAGGTATTGATTTCACGCTTGTCGATGATCGGCACCTGGCCACCACCGGGATTGTCGATGTAACGGTTGACCGCGTCCTTCTTGACGCCAAGGTTCAGCACCACGCGGTCGTCCGCCGTGATCGTTGGCGTGACCTTCAATTCAAGCACCACTTCCTTGAACTGCACGGTCGCAGTACCGGCCCCGCCGCCGCCTGCATTCTGGAAGGTGACGTAGGCCACTTCCTGACCCTGCTTGATGATGGCCTCCTTCTGGTTTGCCGTAACCACACGCGGGCTTGAGACAACTTCGCCACGACCTTCGGTTTGCGCGGCGGAGAGCTCCAGATCGAGCAGATAGTCGGCACCCAGAATGGCGAGACCGAAACTGCCAGCGGGAGTTGAAGCAGGCAGATTGACGTTGAGGCGGTCATTCAGGCTGGGAACGGCGATTCCTCCGCCCCGACGCCCAGGTGCGGGGTCGTACCGGGATTGAAGACTGGCAGGCCACGACCACCATTGAACCGGTTGTTGAGCGCCAGATTGCTCATGCGATCGGTGCCGATCGCGGTGCCTGCCGTCGAAACGACATTGCCATTGTGATCTTCGTAACCGCCGCTGATGCCGAACTTGACGCCCAATTCGCGGGCAAAGGTATCGGTGGCAATGACGATGCGCGATTCAATCAATACCTGCTGCACGGGACGGTCAAGCACTGCAATCAGCTGGCGGATCTCGATGATTTTTTGCGGCGTGTCGCTGACCAGCAGGGTATTGGTTCGGTCATCGAAACTCACCGTTCCGCGCTTGGAGAGAAAACCGCGCTCCTGCTGATTTGCCCCACCCGTCGCACCGCCTTGACCCGTTTGCACCTCGCTGGTCAGAAGGGCGGCGATATCCTTGGCGTTTCCGTAGCTGATCGGAATGTAATCGGAAACCAGCTCGACCTTGTCTTCCATCTGCAAGCGCGCATCCGCAAGGGCCTGCTCGCGATCGGCGATTTCCTTTTGCGGAGCAACCCAGATGACGTTGCCCTGCTTGCGTTGATCGAGCCCCTTGGCCTGCAGGACGATATGCAGGGCCTGATCCCACGGCACGTTGATCAGGCGCAGGGTCACATTGCCCTGGACGCTGTCGGCAACAACGATGTTCAGATCGGACACGTCGGCGATCAATTGCAGCACCGAGCGCGTTGGAATGTCCTGGAAATTGAAAGTGACGCGGCTGCCGTTGAACACTGGCTCGGCGTTCTTCTTGAGCTTCTCGTCCTCGCGCTTGGGCGAAATTTCGACGACGTATTCGTTGCCGGTCTGATAGGCCAGTTGCTCGAACGGGCCTTGTGCGCTGATGTCGATGCGCACGCCGGTTCCGCGCGAGCGGGTTTCGATATATTGCACGGGGGTGGCGAAATCGAGTACGTCGAGGCGCTTGGCCTGATCCGGTGGCAGCTTCACATTGAGGATGTCGAGGACGACCTTGTCGCCTTCGCGTTTGAGATCTGCCGCCGCTCCGGGGCCCGAGAAACTGACGACGATACGTCCTTCTCCGGTCTTGCCGCGCCTGAAATCGACGTTGCTCAGCGACACGGTGTCATTGGCGACCTGCTTGGTCGGGTTCCTGCTTGCCGCCGAAGCGGCTGCGGTAGTCGAGCCGGAGATGTTTGCCGCGATCGACAGGATCAGTTCCTTGCCGTTGATGCGGGTCTCATAGCTCGCCGGCCGGAACAGATCGACGACGACTCGCGTCCGCCCGGCCGCCTCAACGGTTGAGATTCCTGCGGTTGCGCCGGCACCGACTTCGATGCGGCGCTGGGGAATGGCATTGCGCGTGTCGGCGAGATCGAGGGCGATTCGCGGCGGCGATTCCGTCGTGAATGCCTGTGGCACAGCCACTGCTTCGGCGAAACGCATGGTTATCTCGACCTTGCCGCCGGGCTGCGCGGTGTAGGTGAGATCCTCCAGCACGTTTTCGGCCTGAACCGTCGCCGTGAAAATTAGCCCAAGCAAGGCAAGCAGGCCCGCAATGCCGGCCTTGCGCATCCTTCTGGCGGGCTGACGCCCTTGCAAGTCAGTAGCTGTCGTAATCATATTGCTCACCCCCAACGGGTCGGTCATTACTTGCTGGCATCCGCCAACGAAATCGAGGTTTGGCGCTCTAGCCAGCCGCCTGTTTGGTTCGGCACCAACTCAACCAGATCAATCTGGCCCTCGTTGATGGCCGTTATTCGGCCGTAATTCTGACCCACATAATTGCCCACATGAACGCGGCGAATGACACCTTCCGGATCCTTCAGCAAGCCTTCGGGCGACGAAGGCGAACCGAGCGTACCAACCATTTTCAAACCGTCCAGCGGGAACGACTCCAACGGTTCGCGCGTTCGGTTCTGATCGGGACGTGGCCCCGCATTGGCGACCGCCTGCTCTTCCTCACGGGTCGGCAGGTCAAAGGGATCGCGGTCATCCGGGGCGTGCAACGTGTATTCGAACGTTTCAAAGGTCTTGATCGGGGGCGGCGGATCAATCGGGGTGCCTTTCTTGGCTTTTTCCTGCTGAACCCATTTTTCGACCTCATCCTTGCCGGACATGCATCCACTCAGGATGACTAGAGTCAGGACGGCCGCCAACAGCCTGAAAGTGATTGCGATCGGAGTCCTCATCTCACTTCCCTCCCTTGGCTTTGGCGCCCTTCGGATTATTTGCATCTTCGAAGTCCGCGATCTCATCGCTGTCCATATAGCGATAGGTCTTGACCGTGCCTTCCAGGGTCAGGGTTCCAGCAGGGCTGTTTGCCTTGCCTGCCGGGCCCGCCTTTACTGCTGATGGGCGCAAGGAGACATCATGCATGGTCAGGATCACGACCCGCGGCAGCGATGCCACCTTACTGATGAAGGCGCCGAACTCGTGATAAGTACCCACCATGCGCAACTGGATGGGCTTCTCGGCATAGAAGCCCTTCATGACTTCCTGTCCGGGCTGAAACAACTCGTTGGTGATGCCCGCGCCTAGTGCTGCCTGCGAGATCTCCAGAATCAGCTTGGGCATCTCGGTCTTGCCCGGCAGCTGATTGATCATCTGCTGCAGCTCATCGGTCATGTCCTCAAGCTGCTTTTCATAGGCAGCAAGATTGACCACCTGGGCCTGCTTTTTTCACGAAGTCGGCGCGAAGCCCGATCTCTTTCTGCTCGGCCCGATCAAGATCCTCCTGCTGCACGCTGATCTGGAACCACCAGCCGAGAAAAAGGATCACGGCAACGATCAGAAAGGCAAAAAAACCCTTGATCGACTTCGGCCAGTTGCCGACATTGTTGCGATCCAGGTTGCGTAGATCGTCGAAGAAACTCATGGCTTCTTCTCCTCGGCGGGCGCTTGCTCTGCGGCGTGGCTTGCTGGTCAGCTTGCTTGCGGCATTGTTGAGTTGCTCGCCAAGATCAGCGGGCTTTTCGGCAGAGGGCTTGTCCGATCCGTTCGCGGCACTGGAGGCTGCTGTGCCTGCGCCACTTGTCTGGGCTTCGGCTTCGGCTGTCTTCTTGGTCGTCACCGTCAGCGAAAACACATAGGGCATCTTCGCGTCCGCGCCCGGCGCGCCTTCCTTGCTTTCGATCTTGGCCAGGTCAGCCTTGCCGAGATACGGAGAGTTCTCCAGCGCACGCATATAGGTCGCCACGCGCGTACTCGATTCGGCAACACCTTCAAGCGTCAACTTGTCCCCGTTCTGCTTGAGCGATGTCAACCGGGTGCCGTCCGGAATGCTCTTCGACAACTGGTCGAACAGATGCACCATCTGCGATCGATTGGACTGCAGATCCTCGATGATTTCCTTGCGCGCAAGCAGTTGCGAGCGGACTTTCTCGAGGTTCTGGATCTTCTCGATATCCTTTTCGAGCAACTTGATCTGCTGATCGAGATAGGTGTTGCGCTCGTTCTGGTTGTCGATGCGCATACCCATCCAGTAGGAGGCGCAAAAGAACACGAACACCGCTGCAACGGCGGTGGCGACGAGCATCATGTAGAACTCGCGCTCGCGCTGCTTGCGCCGTTCCGCCCGCCACGGAAGTAGATTGATTCTGGCCATCAGTCGAAACTCCTCATCGCCAGTCCGCATGCGATCATCAGAGCCGGAGCATCCTGGGCCAGTGTCTGTGCTTGCACGCGCGAGGACAGCGACATGTTGGCGAGCGGGTTTGCAACCACGCAGGGCACGCCAAGCTGCTCTTCGACCATGTCGGCGATCCCGGTTATCGAAGCACAGCCTCCCGCCAGCACGATCTGGTCGACGCGACTGTATTCGCTGCCGGCAAAGAAGAACTGCAAGAGCCGGCTGATCTGCTGAACCATCGCTTCCTTGAACGGCTCCAGCACCTCGATTTCATAGGATTCCGGCAATCCACCCTGACGCTTGGCCAGACCGGCTTCCTCGTAACTGAGGCCGTAGCGGCGCATGACCTCGTCAGTCAACTGCTTGCCGCCGAAAACCTGTTCGCGCGAGTAGATCGTGCGCTGGTTGCGCAACACGATCAGCGTAGTCATGGTCGCGCCGACATCAATGACCGCAACGACGGCGTCTTTCGGCACCGAAAGCTGGTCGGCAATCAGGCGGAACGCGTTTTCCATCGCGAACGCCTCGACATCCATGGTCTTGGCGGTGAGCCCGCCCAGATCGAGAGCGGCGATGCGCAAATCCACGTTTTCCGTCCGCGATGCGGCCAGCAGCACGTTGACCATGTCCGGATTGTCCTTGACCGGGCCAATCACCTCGAAATCGAGACTGACTTCCTCGATTGGGTAGGGGATGTACTGATTGGCTTCGATCTGGATCTGCGCCTCCATGTCCTCCTCGGACAGGTCGGCCGGCATCGGCACAATCTTGGTGATGACCGCCGATCCCGCCACGGCCGCTGCAGCTGACCGGGTTTTTGCCCCGGATCGGCTGAGTGCGCGACGAATGGCTTCGCCCACCGCCTCGACCTCGACGATGTTTTTCTCGACGACGGCGTTCGGAGGCAAGGCCTCGACGGCGTAATGCTCAACGCGGTATCGACCGCCAGCCTGACCCAGCTGCAACAGCTTAACCGCTGTTGAACTGATGTCGACTCCGATCAGAACCGGTGTCTTAGGAGTGAAGAGTCCCACTACTTTTTCCCCTTCCCACGCGCCCTTACGAGCGAAACATGTGTTTTCACATTAAATCTAAAACCGGGCCACTTGGCAACAGGGAACACTCAAAAAGTCGATCCCGTCGCGAAAACCGCCCTGAATTGCCCGAATTGGTCAGACCCAGCGCCCCTGGAGACGCTCGAAAAGCCCTCCAATGCACCTATACTCTGTCGATTGCGCCAAGATCCGTCCTTGAATGCCATCACAAGTCGCACCTCCCGCTCGCATCCTGCTTCGACTCGCCCGCTATGCTTTATACCTCGGCCTCGCAGGCGTGGTGCTGGGTGGCTTGGGTCTGGGCATCGCTTACTGGCTGATTTCCCCCCGGCTGCCGTCCGCTGAATCCCTGCGCGATGTCCAGTTGCAGGTGCCCTTGAAGGTTCTGTCGGCCGATGGCCGGCTGATGGCGACGTTTGGTGAGACCCGACGCATTCCGATCCACATGAGTGATGTGCCTGATCGCCTCAAGTATGCGGTGCTTTCGGCCGAAGACGCCGATTTCTATACGCATTCGGGCATCGATATCACCGGCATCCTGCGTGCGGTATGGTTGGTCGTCTCGACGGGCAGCAAGCACGTGGCCGGGGGCAGCACGATCACCCAGCAGGTGGCACGGCAATTCTTCCTGAGTCCGGAAGTCACCTATACGCGCAAGCTTTCCGAGATATTTCTGGCTTTCCGCATCGAGAGCGCGCTGAGCAAGGACGAAATCCTCGAGCTTTATCTGAACAAGAGTTTTTTCGGCAATCGCGCCTACGGCATTGCCGCAGCGGCTGAGTTCTACTACGGCAAGACCCTGGATCAATTGACCCAGGCCGAGTGCGCGATGCTGGCCTCCCTGCCGAAGTTTCCTTCCACAGGAAATCCCATCAACAACTTGCCGCGCGCATTGCTCCGTCGCGCTTATGTACTGGGACGCATGCGCGACCTCGGCCATATTGACCAGACAGCTTACGACCAGGGCATGGCCGAACCGGATCAGTCCTTCGCCCACGAGCCACCGATCGAGATCGAAGCGTCTTACGTGGCCGAACTGGTGCGTCAGGAAGCCATTGAGCGGCTGGGCAACGACGCTCTCAACAACGGCTATGTGATCCATACGACAATCGACTCGGCGGATCAGGAAGCCGCCAACCAGGCCTTGCGCGATTCACTGATCGACTATGACACCCGCCACGGCTACCGGGGTGCCGAGGCCCATGTCGACGTTCCCGCCCAAGCGGGATCGGTTGAATTGAGCCGCCTGATCGATGGATACCGGCCGGTCAACGGACTGGTTCCGGGAATCGTCAGCCACCTCGATTCTGGCGAGGCTCTTGTGCAGATGGCAGACGGACAGAGTGCCGCGCTCGATATCAAGGCCATGGAATGGGCGCGCCCCTATGTCGATGACAGCCGCCGCGGCGCCGCAGCCAAACAGATCGGCGAGATTCTCAAAGTTGGCGACATCGTGCGCGTGATGCGCGACAAGGAAGGCGCCTGGAAGCTTGCCCAGATTCCTGCCGTGCAGGGCGCCCTGGTCGGCCTGGATCCGGAAAACGGCGCAATTCGTTCGATGATTGGCGGATTCAATTTCTCGCGCAGCAAATACAATCGCGCGACGCAATCGAGTCGATCAGCAGGTTCCAGTTTCAAGCCTTTCATCTACTCGGCCGCTTTTGATCACGGCTTCACGCCAGCATCGGTCGTCAATGACGCACCGCTGGTGTTCCCCGACGTATCTCGCCCGGACGGTTTGTGGACGCCTTCCAATGACGACGGCAAGTTCGACGGGCCGATGCGCCTGCGCGAGGCCTTGGTGCGCTCGAAAAATCTTGTCTCGGTGCGCTTGCTCGATGCGATCGGCGTGCATTACGCCCATGAATACGTCACCCGCTTTGGCTTCAGCGCCCAGCAGGTTCCGGAAAACCTGTCGATGGCGCTTGGCACGGCAGCGGTTTCACCGCTGTCGATGGCGCGCGGTTATGCGGTGATCGCCAATGGCGGCTTCCTCGTTGATCCGTACTTGATCTCGGCCATCGACGATCGCGATGGCAAGACGATCTACCAGGCCAATCCCGTGCGCGCATGCCGCGATTGCCCCGAGCGCCAGCAAGAGGAAGCCAGCCAGCAACTTACGTCAGGGAGCGGTCCCACGACTTCGGGTTTCAGCGCGATTCCATCGGCGCATGCCGAGGTCACGGCACCAGCGGATTCAACCATTCCCCGACTGGCACCGCGCGTCATCGATGCGCGCAATGCTTTCCTGGTTACCTCTTTGATGCGCGATGTCGTCCGCCGCGGCACCGGCTCGGGCGCAATGGTTCTCAAGCGCAATGACCTGGCCGGCAAGACCGGAACCACCAACGACTACCGCGACGCGTGGTTCTCAGGCTTCAACGCCAAGGTCGTTGCCACCGCCTGGGTTGGATTCGATGATTTCAGCTCACTTGGAAGTCGCGAGTTCGGTGCCAAGTCGGCATTGCCGATCTGGATCGGCTTCATGCGTGCGGCGCTCAGGGACATGGACGAGCAGCCGTTCGACATGCCTCCCGGCATCACCACGGCGAGAATCGATCGCGAAAGCGGCCTGCTCGCTCCGGCTGGAGATCCGGATTCGATGATCGAATTCTTCAAGACCGAGGACGCCAACCAGCTGGCGACGCGTCCGGATCAACAGAACGAAGAGCAGCGCGAAGCCTACGACGTCTTCTGATGCGATCGAATCCCCGCGACGATGTCACGCAGTTGCGTCGCCGCATTGCGGTCGAGGCGGCGAGACTGATTGCCGAACAGGGCTTGCGTGATTTTCACCTGGCAAAGCGCAAGGCGGCACTGAATCTCGGTCTCGGCGACTCTTCCCCGCTGCCGCGAAATACCGAAATCGAGGAGGCGCTGCGCGAACACCAGCGCCTGTTCCAGGGTCACATACAGCCTGCGCAACTCCACGAATTGCGCGAAACAGCGATAGAAGCCATGGGCTTTTTCAAACGCTTCCAACCGCGCCTGGTCGGCGCCGTCCTCGAGGGGACGGCGGATGCCGGTTCGGCCATTTGCCTGCATTTGTTCCACGACAACTTCGCCGAGGTGATCGCGTTTCTCGATGAAAACCGGATACCGTTCGAGCAACAGGATCGCGAATTGCGCTACTCCGCCGATATGCGCGAGCGCTATCCCGCCCTGCTGTTTTCGGCCGGCGGAACGGCAATCGACGTGACCGTCTTTGCACTCGACGGGCTGCGCCGTGCCCCTCTGGATCGCATCAGTGAACGCCCGATGCGGCGTGCCACGCTTGAATCGGTGCAGGCGCTGACGCGCTGAACCGACCCTGCGGCAAGCTCAGCACAAATCCTCGCAGGGCGACGACGTCGCTCAGATCTTGCTATTCGTCAGCGCTTGCCGGGATCGATGTAATCGCGCTGCACGGAACCGGTATAGACCTGGCGCGGACGCCCGATCTTGGCATCCGGCGTGACCTGCTGTTCGAGCCAGTGCGCGACCCAGCCGGCCGTGCGCGCAATGGCGAACATGACGGTGAACATTTCGGTCGGAATGCGCAGCGCCTTGTAGATGATGCCGGAATAGAAATCGACGTTCGGGTACAACTTGCGCTCGACGAAATACGAATCCTTGAGCGCAACTTCCTCCAAGGCCATGGCGACGTCGAGCAACGGATCCTTGATGTTCAGATCGGCCAGCACCTTGTGCGTCATCTCGCGGATGATCGTCGCGCGCGGATCAAAATTCTTGTAGACGCGATGGCCGAAGCCCATCAGGCGGAAGCCCGAATCCTTGTCTTTGGCCTTGGCCACGGCGGATGCGACGTTCTTTGCGTCACCGATATCCGTCAACATCGACAGTACCGCTTCGTTGGCACCACCGTGCGCCGGCCCCCACAAGGCCGCGATACCGGCAGCGACGCAGGCGTAAGGGTTGGCCCCGGTCGAACCGACCAGTCTTACCGTCGAGGTCGAGGCATTCTGCTCATGATCGGCATGCAGGATGAACAGCAGATCGAGCGCCTTGGCCACGGTCGGGCTGAGTTCCAGCGGTTCGCTTGGCACCTCGAACATCATGTGCAGAAAACGCGTCACGTACTCGAGATTATTGCGTGGATAGCGCACCGGCCAGCCAACCGACGAGCGGTAGGCGGCCGCGGCAATCGTCGGCACCTTGGCGATCAGGCGGATTGCGGCCAGTCGCCGCTGTTCGGGATCATCCATGTCCAGGTTGTCGTGGTAGAACGCCGACAACGAGGCCACCGACGCGCACAACATCGCCATCGGATGTGCGTCGTAGCGGAAACCGTTGAGAAAGTTCTTCTGCGACTCGTGCATCATCGTGTGATGCGTGACCTCGTGCTCGAATTTGCTGAATTCGGACTTGCTCGGCAACTCGCCGTTGATCAGCAGATACGAGGTTTCGAGGAAGTTCGAGTGCTTGGCCAGCTGCTCGATCGGATATCCGCGATACAACAGGACGCCCTTGTCGCCATCGATATAGGTAATCGCACTGCGTGTGCTGGCGGTGGAAACGAAGCCCGGATCGTAGGTGAAATAACCGGTTTCCTTGTTGAGCCTGCCGATATCGAGCGCGGGATCACCGAGCGTGCCGCTGACGATCGGCAACGACATGCTGCGATCGTTCTTGGTATCGATGAGTTGAACGGATTGGTCGGACACAACGGACTCCTTGAACGGGTTCCGGAGTCGCGAGCGGACGCCGGAAAACGGAAAACGCGGGATTGCTGCGGCGCCTCGCCTCGGCAGGAGCGAACGCTTCCAACTCGCACATACGCAACCGTACCGCTTGCAATTATTGCATAGCGCAATGCCGCTCGTGGCAATCGCGCCGGGCAATCAATCTGCGAAAAAGCAAACGCCGGCACTCGGCCGGCGTTCTGCGACGCTTGTCTGGAAACCGACTTACTTGGCGTAGCGACGGCGGAACTTGTCGACCCGACCGCCCGCATCGACAACTTTCTGCTTGCCGGTATAAAACGGGTGCGAGTGGCTCGAAATATCCACCTTGACCAGGGGATATTCCTGGCCGTCCGTCCATTTCACGGATTCCTTGCTGGACATCGTCGAGCGGGTCAGGAACGCGAAGTCGCTGGACAGATCCTGGAAAACGACGGCTTTGTATTTCGGATGGATATCGGGCTTCATGGGACAGTACCGTTGGCCGGGCGCACCCGGAAGAAAAGAGCGCGATTGTATCGGCTGCATGGACGCCCCGCAAGCCTGCGATTACGCTGTTCGCTCATCGAGCGGCCAGAGCCGCCTTGATGCGATCCTCGAAGCGCGCCTGATCGACACCGAGGATGATGCGCGCATTGGCTGGCCGCCGCAGACGATTCTCCCAGTCCACCACGGTGGCGCCGCGGGTGAATTCACCGTTCATCTCGACGGCCACGTGGCATTCCTGCACCCGGTTTACGATTTCCGGCTCCAGCGCTACCGCCATGGCCAGCGCGTCTGCGCTATACAGGCGCTCGCGCCCCTGTGCCTGCGCCCAGCTGCGCGTACCCCGCGAGATGGCCGAGTAAAACTTCGCGCGCGGCGAATCCACCTCCAGCCAGCGCGCGAAATCGGCGTAGTCCAGGCCATGGCGGACGGTCGCCTCCCAGTCGACCAGGTCAAATTTCGGCCAGTTTGAAAAGACGATATGCGCCGCCTCCGGATCAAAGCCGATATTGAACTCGGCCGGCACCAGATGCGTGTTTCCGCGGCCGTTCACCGCCCCGCCCATGATCACCAGACGGGCAAACCGCGAGGGCAGTTGTGGATCGAGACGCAGCGCAAGAGCCAGATTGGTCAACGGGCCCAGCGCCACCAGGGTCAACCGACCCGGATGCTCATGGCTAAGACGCAGGATGGCCAGTGCCGCGTGTTCATTTTCTGCGCGTCGCGCGGAGGCAACGTAGCCGGTATCGCCAAAACCGTCCTGGCCATGGACGAAGGCTGCATCGGCCGCCTGGCGAACCAGCGGTGACGCACAGCCCGCATAAACCGGCGTTTCGGCGCCTATGACGTCGATGAGTTTCAAGGCGTTCGCCACGGTATGTCGAAGCCCGACATTGCCCGCCGCAATGGTCAAGGCCGTCACTGTGGTCGCGTGATGAGCCATCAGGATGGCGAGTGCGTCATCGACGCCCGGATCCGTATCAATCAACAGGTGTGCTGCTTGCATGGTGTTTTCGGGTTGGAAAAACGACACACGATAGCAAGAACCCGGGCCTCGCTGGATCCCGCAATGCGGGGATCAGGCCAGCGGATCGGCGAGCGCGTAAACCTCGATCAGTCTTCGACGCACTTCGGCCCCGATGCTGCCTTCGGGCGTATCGTTGCTGGCCATGCGTACGCCGAGCTTGTGCAGGATTCTGCGCAACAGCCATCGGTTTCCTGCGCGCGACACCCCGTGAAAGTGATGAACCTGCTGCCAGACCGGATCCGGCAAGCCGATCAGCCGATGACCCCGAGCGACAAGAGCGGCATGCACGCGGGCCCCGGTATCGAACTCGATGAAGGCGGGCGCAGGCGCGCTGTCGATTTTCTGGCGCCACCGTATCGAGCGCAAACCAGGCAGCCAGAAGCGCACGGCAAGCCAGCGCGAGAGAATCGGGTGGTGGGCAAACTCGACGAAATCACGCCGCTGAATGAAGCTTGCTCCAGCCCCGAGTACCTTGCGCACCATCTCGGTACGCAGCAGGGTCAAGGGTATCCACATGCGCTCGGCGTAGTAGCCCACCTGCCCTGGCAAGCCATGCTCCGCGCCGAGCCAATCCGGCCCGTGCCGAAATCCGGCAGCGTAGGCTTGCGGATCAGCCGCAAGCGCATCCTGCATCATCGCAATGACCTCGCCCGAACGGATCTCGACATCAGAATCAACCAGCAGCACCTCCTCTGCGGTGATTTGGGAAAACAGGAGATCGAGCGCATGACCGTGTTTTCGCAACGGCCAGTCCAGCCAGTAGAAGCTCCAGCCGTAGCGCGATGCGAGCCGAGAAAAATGTTCGCGACTGCCATCCTTCGACTCGCAATCAATCAGAAGGATCGGCATGTCGGTCGCCGCCCGCAACGAGGCCACGGCCAATGTCGTGGTAAGCCGGGTGCCGCAGTTGATGATGACGGCCAATCGCTTGAGCGCGGGGAGTTCTCCAAGATCGTTCAAGGTTTTCATCGCTCTGCGATCATCAGGCGTTGGCGAACTGCGAGGCCGCACCGATCCAGCGTGCAACGAGGCGCTCGCATAGTTCCGGGTGCTGCTCGCTCATGAGCGTTCCGATACGCTGGACCTCGACCAGCAGCGCAGCATCCCGAGCCAGGTCGGCAATGCGGAATTCTAGACGTCCGGTCTGACGTGTACCGAGCAGTTCGCCTGGCCCACGCAACTCAAGATCCTTTTCGGCGATCACGAAACCATCGCTGGTTTCGCGCATCGCAGTCAGGCGCTCGCGCGCCATCGCCGACAACGGGGGCTGATAGAGCAGCACGCAACTCGATGCCTGACCGCCGCGGCCGACCCGACCGCGCAACTGATGCAGCTGGGCCAAGCCAAGACGCTCGGCGTTTTCGATCACCATCAGGCTCGCATTTGGCACATCGACACCGACCTCGATCACCGTGGTTGCCACGAGCAGGGCAATCCGGCCGCTGCGAAACGCATCCATGACTGCCTGCTTCTCGGCGGGCTTCAAGCGCCCATGCACGAGTCCGATCGGAATTCCGTCCAGCAGGCCGGTCAGCTCGGCATGGGCGACTTCGGCCGCCTGCGCCTCGAGTTGTTCGGACTCCTCGATCAGGGTGCAAACCCAGTAGACCTGACGCCCTTCGGCACATGCAAGCCGGATCCGCTCGATGACCTCGCCTCGCCGTGAGCTCGACAAGGCCACCGTCGTCACCGGAGTTCGCCCGGGCGGCAATTCATCGATCACCGAGACATCGAGATCGGCGTAGGCCGTCATCGCCAATGTCCGCGGGATCGGCGTCGCGGTCAGCACGAGCTGGTGCGGGACACGGTCGCCATCACGACCCTTGTCGCGCAGGGCAAGACGCTGGTGCACGCCGAAGCGGTGTTGCTCGTCGATGATGACGAGGCCGAGATCGCGGAACTGCACTGCCTGCTGCATCAGCGCATGCGTACCAACCACGAGCTGCGCATCTCCGGCGAGTGCCGCCAGGGCCGCCGCACGTGCCTTGCCCTGGACTTTTCCGGCCAACCACACCGGCTCGATGCCGAGCGGCGCGAGCCAGGTTCCGAGATTGCGCAGGTGCTGTTCGGCCAGCAATTCTGTCGGCGCCATCAAGGCGACCTGGAAACCCGATTCGACCGCGGCCAGTGCCGCCCAGGCGGCAACGATCGTCTTGCCCGATCCAACGTCACCCTGGACCAGACGCAGCATCGGCTGCGCATCGGCAATGTCCTTGGCAATCTCGGCGCTGACGCGTTGCTGGGCAGCGGTCAACTGGAACGGCAAGGACTTGATCAGGGCCTTGCGCAGCTTTCCATTGCCACGCAGTCTGGGCGCGCCGTGCCGGCGAATCTGCATGCGCAACTGCCTGAGGCTGAGGTGATGGCTGAGCAGTTCCTCGAAGGCCAGTCGTTGCTGGGCCGGATGTGTGCCAAGCAGCAAGGCGGCTACATCGGCATCTGCCGGCGGTCGATGCACGAGCAGCAAGGCGGCACGCAACGACAGCATGTGCAAGTCCTTGCGCAGGGCCCGCGGCACCAGTTCGAGCACCTCGTCACCCGGCAGTTTGCGCAGGGCCAGTTCGATCAGGCTCGCAATCCGCTTTTGGCCGAGGCCCTCGGTGGACGGATAGATCGCGGTCAGGCTCTCCTCGACTTCGACGCCAGCGTCCGTCACGCGCTGATATTGCGGATGGACGATCTCCGGGCCCTGCGTCCCGTGGCGGATCTGGCCGTAGCAGCGCAGGCGCGTGCCCGAATTCATCTGCTCCACCTGGCTGCGGCGAAAATTGAAGAAACGCAAGGTCAGCATGGTGCGCGCATCATCGCTGATGACGACACGCAACTGCGGACGGAAACGAAAGCTTCGCTCAACCGCCTCGACGGTTCCCTCGACCTGCGCGGATTCGCCGACGCGCAGATCTCGGATCGGGGTCAACCGGGTGCGATCCTCATAGCGCAAGGGCAGGTGGAACCAGAGATCCTGGATCCGCGTGATACCGATGCGTTGCAAGGCGGCCTGCAGTGCAGGGCCAACACCGGGCAGCACGCTGACCGGGTCAAGCCCGGAATCAGCGGCGGAATCGACAAGTCCTTTTTTTTCGGTGCGCGCCATCGCTAAAGGATACCGGCAGCAAGCGGGCGCAAGTAACCGCCGGGAAAATCAGTCGGTCACCGCGACCATGTCAATTTCGACCTGGGCGGCTTTCGGCAATGCAGCCACGCCGATCGTCGAGCGCGCCGGATACGGTTCGCTGAAGTAGGTTTTCATGACCTCGTTGACGGCCGTGAAGTTGCCGAGATCGGTCAGGTAGATGCCGACCCTGGCCACCTGATCGAAGTTGAGCCCTGCAGCAGCCAGCACCGCCTTGAGGTTGTCGAAGACCTGGCGCGCCTGCGCGCTGATATCACCCGCGACCAGCTCACCGGTGGCCGGATCGATCGGGGTCTGTCCCGAGAGATAGACCGTGCTGCCGACCTGGACCGCCTGCGAATACGGACCGATCGCCTTCGGCGCCTGATCGGAATGGATGATGCGACGACTGGACATGCTCGGACTCCTTGCTCAGACGGGATGACGATAGACGGCCGTGACGACGGCCAGCCGGCGTACGCCGCGCATGACGTCGGCGAGATGCTTGCGGCTGGTTACTTCAATGGTGAACAACAAGGCCGCGCTCATCAGGTCGCGCTCTTTGTATTCGACATTCTCGATGTTCGAATTGGCCTGGGCAACGGCCGCGGCAACCTGGGCCAGCACGCCGGGTTTGTTGGCGACAATGATGCGCAGCTCGACGCGATAGTCGCCACTGACGCTGGTATCCCAGTCGATCTCGAGGCAACGCTCCGGGGATTTGCGCAGCTCGGCCATGTTCGGGCATTCAATGCGATGCACGACAATGCCCTTGCCTGCCGAGAGATAACCCATGATTGCGTCACCTGGCACCGGATGACAGCAATTGCCGAAACTCAGAATGCCGCGCTCGGCGCCGGTGATGAGGATCTTCTCGACCGAGCTCGGATAGACGAATGAACTTTCATCCTGCAGTTGCAGCAACGAGCGCGCGACCCGATCCGCCGTGCGGTTGCCGAGCGCGATATCGGCGAGCAGGTCTTCCAGGGCGCGCAACTTGTTCTCCTCCAGATAGCGCGTCAGCTGCTCGGGAGGCAGAATCTCCAGGGATGCACCCATCGCATCCATCGCGCGATCGAGCATGCGATGACCGAGTTCGATCGCATCCTCGTGCTGCAGGCGTTTGAGGAAATGGCGGATCGCCGTGCGCGCCTTGGCGCTGACTACCCACTCCAACCATTGCGTGCTCGGCACCGCCGACGGCGCCGTGATGATCTCGACCGATTGGCCGCTTTCCAGGCGCGTGCGCAGGGGAGCCAGTTTCTTGTCGACGCGCGCGGCCACCGCGTGACTGCCGACATCGGTATGCACCGCATAGGCGAAATCGAGTGCCGTCGCATTGCGTGGCAGGGCGAGGATCTTGCCGCGTGGCGTGAACAGGTAAACCTCGTCGGGAAACAGGTCAACCTTGACGCTCTCGATGAACTCGAGCGACGAGGGCATGCGGTTCTGCTCGTCGACCAGACTCGACACCCACTCGCGCGCGCGGTTTTGCGCGCTGTTGGCCGGATCGGAATCGCTCTTGTAGGCCCAATGCGCGGCGACGCCGCGGTCGGCTACCGCATCCATGTCTTCGGTGCGGATCTGGATCTCGATTGGCGCCCCGAATGAACCGAACAACACGGTATGCAGGGACTGGTAACCGTTCGCCTTCGGAATCGCGATGAAATCCCGGAAGCGTCCATCCATCGGCTTGAACAGGGCGTGCACGGCGCCGAGTGCCTGGTAGCAGTGCATGACCGAATCAACGACGACCCGGAACCCGTACACATCCATGACCTGGGCAAACGACTTCTGTTCGTTGCGCATCTTGCGATAGATGCTGTACGCCGACTTGATCCGACTGACCGTGCGATGGGCCAGTCCTTCGGCACTGAGTCGGGCATCGAGCGCCGCCTCGATCCTGCCCATGGCTTCACGGCGGTTGCCGAGAGCAGTTCGGATTCGCGCGGAAATGACCCGATGGCGATCCGGATACATGGCCTTGAAGCCGAGATCCTGAAGCTCGGCCTTGAACCGGTTCATGCCCAGTCGCTGGGCGATCGGCGCATAGATTTCGAGTGTTTCGAGGGCGATCCGACGCCGCGACTCGGGCTCCATCGAGCCGAGGGTGCGCATGTTGTGCAGGCGATCGGCCAGTTTGATCAGGATCACGCGCAGATCGCGCGCCATTGCCAGCAGCATCTTGCGGAAACTTTCCGCGGCGGCTTCCTGGCGACTCTTGAACTGCAGCTTGTCGAGTTTGGTGACGCCGTCGACCAGCTCGGTAACCGTGGTGCCGAACTCGGCGGTCAACTGTTCCGCATTGACCGTCGTATCCTCGAGCGTATCGTGCAGGATGGCGGCGATGATCGTTTCGACATCGAGACGCAGATCGGCAAGTATCCCGGCGACGGCAACCGGATGGGTAATGTAGGCCTCGCCGCTCTTGCGGGTCTGCCCACGGTGAGCCTTGGCGCCAAGCTCATAGGCACGGCGCACGCGCTCGATCTGATCGGGGTTCAGATATCCGGCAAGCTTGTCTTCGAGCGCAAGCACATAGGCGGGCAACTTGCCTCGCCGTGCATCTTGCGAATCAACCGCTGCCTTCATCACCACCTCACTGTTGCGTCGGTTCAGACCGCTGCGTGATGGCCGGACTGGCGGCGGGACATCAGGCGTTACAGATCGTCGCCACCCTTGGAGAGGTCATCGTCGACCTCGGCGGCCGCCCATTCCAGCGCTTCGCGCTCGGCGCGCTCACGCGTCTGCTTTTCGATTTCGTCGATCATCGGCTGATCCACCCGGCGCGCAGCGATCTCGCGCAGGGCCAGGACTGTCGGCTTGTCGTTGTGGGCGTCGATGGTCGGCTCGGCCCCCTTGGCCAGCTGGCGAGCGCGTTTGGTCGCCATCAACACGAGTTCGAATCGGTTGTCCACGACCGAAAGACAATCTTCAACAGTAATACGCGCCATCGTGCACAGCCTCTTGGGGAATCGATACAACACCGGTTTGGCCGCCATTGTAGCGGGGCGCAATTGTGCAGTGCAAACAAGAGGCTTTGGGGATCACTGGCATGCGTGTACGATCCGCTCTTTTGCACACCCTGCGATGACCGGGCAGCGAACACCCTTGCAACCCGGACGCGAGCAACCTGGAAGCCATTGAAAATGCTGCAATTTGTTGATTTCGCACTGCTGCGCCGGGGCATGTTGTTGGCGCTCGTGCTGGTGCTGACGGGCTGCGCGATGGCCAAGCCGCGCACCGACGACCCCTGGGAGAAGTTCAACCGCAAGGTCTATCGGTTCAACGACAAGGTCGATCAGGCGGTCATCCGACCAACCGCCGTGGCCTACCGCAAGGTGACCAGCACGAATGTGCGCCGGATCGTGAGCAATTTCTTCCACAACGTACGCATGCCGATCACGATCGCGAATGATGCACTGCAAGGTGACATCAAGGATGCATTGAAGGGAACCGGCCGGTTCGTCATCAACAGTACCGTGGGCTTCCTCGGGTTCTTCGATCCCGCAAGCAAGATGCGTCTACCCCCGCGCGAGACCGATTTCGGTGCGACCCTGGCCAAATGGGGCGTGGCGGAAGGCCCGTATCTGGTTCTGCCCCTGATTGGCTCGACCACCGCGCGCGACGTCTGGCGCATGCCGGTTGATGGCCGCCTGTTCGATCCGATGGGCTACTACTCGCGAACCCATGACTACGAGCTTGGCCGACAGTATTGGCCCAGCATGATGTTTCTGGTGACCATCCGCGCCGGTGCGATCGATGCTGAAAACCTGGTCGAAGGCGCGTTCGATCCCTACGTTTTCTACCGCGACGCCTATCGCCAGCGCCGGCTCTACACCATCTACAACGGCGAACCACCCATCGAGGCGATCCAGCAGTTGCAAGGTGTCGAGGAAGACGACATCGACTCCCTGCTGGAGGAACAGCGCGCCTACGACAAGAAGCAAGACGACGGTTCGCACGACTGATATCGGACTGATTGGACGAGATGCCCGCATCACAGCCATCAGCGACGCGAATGGAGTACCCTCCAGCGGAAATAGCGGCGATCCCAGATCCGGCGTTCAGGGGCCCATAAATCGCGACCGAGCAGCTCGCGCGTCCTCAGTCCGGAGTATCCAATCCAAGCAGGGCCTCAGCATCACTGAGATGGGCGATTGCACGTAACCGCGAGGTGGCGTGAACGAAGGCCAGTCGGCCTCCGTTCCTGCGCGCTTGTGCAGCCCAGGCGAGCAATACCGCGAGAGTCACGCTGTCAGCGCTTTGCAGCGCCGTGATATCGATCAGACCAGCCTTGCCGCCCTCGCCGAGCGCCTTGCCCTGAGCCAGTGCGGCGGCGGCGTTGTCGACGTTGATCCGCCCGGCGACGCGCACGTCGCCGGAGGGGGATCTTTCCACAATCAGGGAAGTGCTCACGAGCCGGCCTTCTTCTCCATCGCCTCGAGCGCCTTCTCGCCCTGCGTTTCGAGGCGTTCGATCAGCGAATCGAGACTGGATGCCTTGATTTCGGCATCCACCTGATTGCGGTAGTTGGTGATATAGGAAATGCCCTCGATGATCACGTCGTAGGCCTTCCACTCGTCACCGACGGATTTCCGGAAAGCGTAATCGACGGCCACCTTCTTGCCATCGTCGAGCACCACTTCGGTGCGCACGATCGTGCGCTTGGCATTCAGTTCGCCGCCAAATGGAAGCACGTTGACGTTGCCGCGCGTGTAGTTGAGCAAGCCTTCCGCATAACGATGAGCGATCGAGTTGTAAAACGCCTTGGCAAACCGCGAGCGCTGAGCCGGTGTTGCGGCCCGCGCATTGCGCCCAAGCACGAGCAGGGAGGCGTATTCAATGTCGAAATGCGGCAACAGGATCGCATCGATCTCGCGGATCAGCTTTTCGTGGTCATTCTTCAACTCGTCGCGATGGTCGCCAATACTGGTGGCCAGGTCATCGGCGATCTTCTGCACGACCTGCTCGGGGGAAAGCGTGGCGGCATGGATCGACGAAGCCAGAAACAAGCTGGCGATGAGCGCGAAGGCCCAAACGATAAATCGCTGCATGCATTGATCTCCTAGGGATTCTTGGCCGCCGGTTCCACGTCGTCCGTCGTCGGCGTCGCGGCATTGGCCGGCTTCTTGGGTGTGTCGCCGCTGACCAGGAACTTGCCGATCAGATCTTCGAGTTGCATCGAGGACTGGGTCAGGATGAATTCGTCACCGTCCTTGAATGCCACCGGTGAGCCGCCGGGCTGGACGCCAACGTACTGATCTCCGAGTAAACCGCTGGTGAATATCGCCGCACCCGAATCATCTGGGATGTCCTTGAAGCGGGTGTCGATGCCAATCGTGACGAGCGCTTCAAGCGATTGCGGATCGAGCGCGATCGACTTCACCGAGCCAATGCGCACGCCGGCCAGCTTGACCGGCGCACGCTGCTTGAGCTGCCCGATGTTGCTGAACTTGGCCTTGAGCGTGTAGCTGTCGCCTTCGGTGTAGTTGGCGACCGAGGTCGTCTGCGTGGCCAGATAGGCGAGCGCTGCGAAACCGAGCAGGATGAAGAGGCCGGTACCGACCTGGAAAGAACGTCTGGGTTGGGTCATGGGTGTTTTCCGGTCACATCAGGAAGGCGGTCATTACGAAGTCGAGGGCGAGCACGACGATCGAAGAAGACACCACGGTTCGCGTCGTCGCATAAGCCACGCCTTCGCTGGTCGGTGGCGTGGTGTAACCCTGAAAAGTGGCAATCAGCGCAATCACGGCGCCGAATGCAGCGCTTTTCCAGACGCCGTTGACAAGATCGCTCCAGACCTCGACGTTTGAGCTCATGTTGCCCCAAAACGTGCCATTGTCGAGACCGAGCCAGCTCACCCCGACCGCGTGCGCACCGAGGATCCCCAGCGCGTTGAAGACGCAGGCCAACAAAGGCATGGCCACGATGCCGGCAATGAAGCGCGGCGCGACGACATAAGCGAGAGGATCCACCGCCATCATCTCCATCGCCGAGAGCTGGTCGGTCGCTCGCATGAGGCCGATTTCGGCGGTCATCGAGGTACCTGCGCGGCCGGCAAACAGCAAGGCGGTGACGACCGGCCCCAGTTCGCGGAACAGCGACAGCGCAACGACGGTGCCGAGTGCCGCCGTGCCACCAAACTTGGCCAGCGTGTAATAGAGTTGCAACGACAGCACCATGCCGACAAACAGGCCGCAGGTCATGATGATGACCAGGCTCATCGCACCGACAAACCAGATCTGGCGCAGGGTTTCGCGGAAATGACGAACGCTCTTCGGCATCGCAGCCAGAATTGCGAACAGGAACAACCCGGCCGCACCAACCTGCGCCAATGCATCGCCAATCATCGAGTGTCTGCGTGAACCGCTCATGGCGCACCTGCCGGGAATCCCAGATCAACCGCATAGTCGCGCGCCGGATACTCGAACGGCACCGGACCATCGGCTTCACCGCCGAAGAACTGCCGCGTCCACGGTGAATCACGCTCGGCGAGTTCATCGGGATGCCCGTGCGCGGCGACCTTGCCGCCGGCAATCAGATAGACATGATCGGCCGCCCGGCGCACGGCGGCGAATTCGTGGGCAACGAGAATGCTGGTAATGCCGAGCGTGTCGTTCAAGGTACGGATCAGCTTCAAGACCTGGTTGAGGGCGATCGGATCGAGTCCGACAAATGGTTCGTCATAGATCATCAGGCCCGGATCACGGATCATCGCGCGGGCCAGGGCCACGCGCCTCGCCATGCCACCCGAAAGCTCCGCGGGCATCAGTTCGGCCGCGCCGCGCAGGCCAACCGCCTGCAAGCGCGTGAGCACGATGTTGCGCACGATTTCCTCCGGAAGGCGAAGGTGCTGGCGCAGCGGGAAGGCTACATTTTCGAACACGCTGAAATCGGTGAGCAGGGCCGAATTCTGAAACAGGTAGCCGATCCCTTCGCGCAGATCGAACAACTGCTTTCGCGACAGGCGCGGCACATCCTTGTCATCGACGCGAATTTCGCCGGCATCGGCCGCGAGCTGACCGGTGATATGGCGCAACAACGTGGTCTTGCCGGTACCGCTGGGGCCCATGATCGCAGTGATCTTGCCGCGCGGAATATCCAGATCGACGCCGTCGAAAAGCACCTTGTCGCCAAGCACGGTATGCAACCCGCGAATCTGCACGTAAGCGTCCGTGGTCGAGCCCGGCGATTCGATGCTTGCGGAAGGATTCGGTGTGTTCACGCGATGCGGATCGCCGGAATGGAGTGGTCAACGCTGCGGGGCTACAGGTTCCGCAGCGACCGCGTACCTTAGCCGATACGGCTACGCATCGACCACTTTGGCCGTTGTCCCGCTCAGGCCGGCTTCAGCAGGTCGTCAAGCAATACCGCATGGCGGCACAGCTGGGCATCGCGACGCAGCCGGCGGGCGGCGAAAATCGCACGCAGATCATCGATTGCGGTGGCGAAATCGTCATTGATCACGATGTAGTCGAATTCGCTCGCACGCGCGATCTCGATGCGCGAGTCGGCAATCCGGCGCGCGATCTGTTCGGCGCTGTCGGATGCCCGCGTACGCAGGCGACGCTCAAGCTCCGCGCGCGATGGCGGCAGGATGAAGATGCTTAGGCAATCCGGCCATTGCGCACGCACTTGCTGCGCACCCTGCCAGTCAATCTCGAGCAGTACGTCGCGCCCGGCAGCCAGCAATGGTTCAACCGCATCGCGCGCCGTGCCCTTGTAGTCTCCGTGCACATTCGCGGATTCGAAGAATGCACCCGCTTTGGACATGTGCTCGAACACCGCGCGCGAGACGAAATGATAGTGCTGGCCATCGACCTCGGTCGCACGCGGCATCCGCGAGGTGTAGGAAACCGACAGCGAAATCTCCGGCTCACGCTCAAGCAGGGCCCGAACCAGACTGGTTTTCCCGGCACCCGAGGGTGCCGCAATGATGTACAGGGTGCCTGACACGACTACTCCAGATTCTGCACTTGCTCGCGCATCTGCTCGATCAACACCTTGAGCTCGACGGCCGCCTTGGTCGTGCGCGGATCGGCTGCTTTCGAGCCCAGCGTATTGGCCTCGCGATTGAACTCCTGCATGAGAAAATCGAGGCGCCGCCCGATTGCCTCATCGGTGCCGAGAATGCGCCGCGCCTCGGCGATATGCGAGGCCAGCCGATCAAGCTCTTCGTCGACATCCATGCGCTGCAGCTGCAGGACGATCTCCTGCTCGATGCGCCCCGGATCGACCGGCTGTTTGATTTCGGCTAAGCGCTGGTCGAGTCGCGCGCGCGCCGCGGCACGCACTTCCGGCAAGTGTTCGCGCACACCGGCGACGAGCACCTCGATGCCGTCCAGCCGATCGCGCAGGAAGACGGCCAGGCGCTCGCCTTCGCGTTCGCGCGTGGCGATGAATTCGACGAGGGCCAGATCGAGCAGGCTGGCGGCCGCCGCCTGCAGCCCTTCGCTGTCCGCCGATTGTTCGCAGAGCACGCCCGGCCAATTGAGCAGGTTGGTGAAATCGACATTCAAGGCCGGAAAGCGACTGGCCAGATCCTGCGCCTTGGACGCCAGGCGATTGAGCAAATCATCGTCGATATCGAGCGCGGTCGAACGAGTCGTGCCCGCCTTCAGGCGCATCGTGATGTCGACCTTGCCGCGCGACAGGCGTGCGGTCAGGATCTCGCGCATTGGGGTCTCGAAGCTGCGCAGATCCTCTGGCAAGCGAGGGCTCAGCTCAAGGTAGCGATGGTTGACCGAGCGCAACTCGATGCTCAGATTGCCATGCGCGGTCTCGCTTTCTGCGCTGGCGAAGGCCGTCATGCTGCGGATCATGCTGTCGGTCCATCGGTGACAAGGCCGGCAATGGTAAACTGCGCGGCCGGATTGCCAAAGCAGTTTCCCATGTCCTTGCAGCGCCCCAGCGGCCGCGCGCCCGATCAATTGCGCCCGATTTCGATTCAACGTGGTTTCACCCGGCACGCCGAAGGTTCGGTGCTGGTTTCCTTCGGCGACACCCGCGTGCTGTGCACGGCCAGCGTCGAGGAAAAGGTGCCCGGCTTCCTGCGTGGCAAGGGCGAAGGCTGGCTCACCGCCGAATACGGCATGCTGCCGCGCTCGACCCACGAGCGCATGCAGCGCGAAGCCGCGCGCGGCGGACAGGGTGGCCGCACCATGGAAATCCAGCGTCTGATCGGTCGCAGCCTGCGTGCCTGTGTCGATCGCGCCGCTCTCGGCGAACGCACGATCACCCTTGATTGCGATGTACTGCAGGCCGATGGCGGCACCCGAACCGCAGCGATCACCGGCGCCTATGTCGCCCTGGTCGATGCGATCAATGGTCTCAAGAAGCGCGGCGCAATCAAGCGCGATCCGGTCGTTGGTGCGGTCGCAGCGATCTCGGTCGGCATCTACAACGGCGTGCCGGTGCTTGACCTCGACTACGCCGAAGATTCCAACTGCGATACCGACATGAACGTGGTCATGAACGATGGCGGCGGTTTCATCGAGTTGCAGGGCACCGCCGAAGGTCATGCCTTCCGCCGCGAGGAACTCGACGCCCTGCTCGCCCTCGCCGGCAAGGGCGTCGCCGAACTCTGCGAACTGCAACGCCAAGCCTTGTCGGCATGAAGCTCGTCCTCGCCAGCGGCAACGCCGGCAAGCTCATCGAAATCCGCGAAGTGCTGGGCGACCTCTCGATCGAGCTGGTCGCCCAGGCTGAACTCGGCGTCGAGGATGCTGAGGAAACCGGCGCCAGCTTTGTCGAGAATGCCATCCTCAAGGCGCGCCACGCTTCGCGATTGAGTGGCCTGCCTGCACTCGGCGATGATTCCGGCCTCTGCGTTGATGCGCTGAATGGAGCGCCCGGCCTGCTCTCGGCGCGTTATGCCGGCGAGCACGGCAACAGCACGGCGAATATCGCCAAACTGCTTGAGGCAATGACGGATGTTGCCGAAGCCGAACGCGGCGCGCATTTCTTCTGTGTCATCGTGCTGATGCGTCACGCCGACGATCCCGCCCCGCTGATCGCCGAAGGCCGCTGGCCGGGACGCATCCTCGATGCGCCGCGTGGTCACGGCGGCTTTGGCTATGACCCGATCTTTTTCGATCCCCCGCACGATTGCAGCGCCGCCGAACTCGACCCCACCGTGAAAAACCGCATCAGCCATCGGGGTCAGGCATTGGGCCATTTGCGGAAATTGCTCGCGACGGGAATCTGAAAGCCGCTTTCAGACAATCTCATCAACGCCCTCGGCAAATGCGCTCAGACATTCCAGCATCGTGTTGTCATGGATATCGAGCACCTTGCGCAGGTTGGTCTGGTAGCCGCCAGCCAGGTTCCACGCAATCGGCAACCCCATCGCACGGGCTGCGGCAAACACAAGCCGATCACGCTCACGCAGTTGCGCCGTGGTCAACCAGCCGCCCAGCGGGTCATTGACATGCGGATCAGCACCGGCCTGATAAAGCAGCAGGTCGCAGCGTTCGAATCGCTTCAGGATCAGCGGAATTTCGCCAAGAAACCGGTCAGCCTGCGATGGCTGGTCCCAACTGGCTGCCGCCGAGTAATGCTCGATCCAGTCCAGGCCGAGTTCGCGAATGATGTCGGTGGTGCCATTGCCGTAGTGCTGATCGAAATCGAGGATACCGACGCGACGAACCAGACCCTCGCGGCGCAGAACCAGGGCAGCCACCATCAGTCCGTTGAACGTGCAGTAGCCCCCTCCCTGGCTGTGGCACGCATGGTGAAAGCCCGCGACCGGCGCCACCGCGCAACCCTCGTTCAGCGCCAGTCGGGCCGCGCCGAGCATGGCCCCGCTGGTCCATGGCAGGCTTTGCGCGACCTCAGGGAGGTGATTGCCGAAGCCATTGGCGAGCCGCAGTGAAAGCACACCGCGCACATAATCCGCATCGTGAGCGAGACAGAATTGGTCGACACTCACCGGTTGCGGCTCGACGATGCTCAGCACCGGAAACCGGCGACGCCACGACGCCATCACTTCGCGAGGCTTGCGCGCACTCGGCGAAAACGATTGCGCGTCGGCGACCATCTGTTCGCAATAGACTACCTTCACGCTTCATTCTCTCCCGGTTTCTCCCCGCCTGGATGCAGCAGCGCGTAAATCGGATTGTCACGCTCGTCGTTTTGCAGCGGGTGACAACCGCTCTCCCACATCAGCGCTTGCAGCCGCAGCACGAAATCTCCCTCGCGACCGAGCCGATGCCTGACCTCGTTGACCCTGTCCAGAAGTGCTGACAGGTGGCTCTGCACGCGGTCGGAACCAAGGTACTCGGCAAACGCGCGTTGATCTTCCCGCGACCAGTCGCAAACCGCCTCGTGGATCGTGGCCAGGGTGTAGCCACTTGCAAAAGGTTCGATTCCGGACGGGACGGGCTGACCTCCCGGGGCAAGGGTCAGCGCCGCCTTAGCGGGCACTTCGCGGAAGAAAAGCACATCTATATAAGGCGAAAGATCAGCCAGGCGCTCTATTTGTAGCAGACGAGTGATCACCGCATCGGGCGTGCACGCGGCATCGATCAGATCAAACAACGGCGTCGCCTGGATGGCAACGTGGCGACCGGAAGGCAACTGGGCCATGACAGACTTCCTTTGGGCAATGCGCCCGGAGCAGGCAGAGCGATTGTAGAAGCGGTTTCATTCACGCTGCCTCGCCATTGATGCAGGCGAAGCAGGCCAGCGATCCTGGACGCACCCCCTCTCAGCCCTTGCGACAGCGCATGACCGCGCAGCGGAGGACGCGCCATACGCATCGATGCGACTTCGGGTCAGTTATCATCGCGGCCACGTTTGGCAAGGAGACAACACGCTGTGCAGGGACAATTGTTTACCAGCGATTTCTTGCTTGAGGGGATCCGCGCGACCAAGGGCTGGAACGACTCCGAAGCCGGCTTTATTGATTTTCGTCGCGCCTTGCAGGCGCTTGCCGCACGATTCGAATCGGATCTCGTTTTGAACGAGGCGCAGACCGAAGCCGAGATCATCGTCCCTGTACTCAAGGCGCTGGGCTGGACCTCGTTCCTGACCCAGCAGACGATGAATGCGATCGGGCGCAGCGACGTTCCCGACTTCCTGCTGTTTTCATCGCCCGAAGCCAAGGAGGCGGCGCTCGCGGAAAAACAGGCGGATCGCCGCTTTCGCCACGGCAGCGTGATAGTCGAAGCCAAGCGCTGGCGCCGGCCGCTGGATCGGGGCGACGGCGGCGATCCACGCGATGGCGGTACGCCCTCCAGCCAGATGCTGCGCTACCTCAGCCGCGCAGAGGTCGCATCGGATCGCGTCATGCAATGGGGCATTTTGACCAACGGCGCGGTCTGGCGGCTGTACTGGCAATCCGCGCGTTCACGGGCCGAAGAGTTTCTCGAATTTGATCTCATCGGCCTGGCCAGCGTCGCTGCGGTGAATGCCGACCTTTTCGCGGATGTTGCCGCTGAAAAGGTTCATGCATTGCGTGCCTTTTACCTGTTGTTTCGACGCGAGGCATTCCTGCCTCAGCCAGGTGATGCGGATGGGCGCAGCTTTCATGCCATTGCGCTGAAGGAATCGCGCCTTTGGGAAAGCAAGGTTTCCCAGGATCTCGGCCAGCGCGTGTTCGATGAACTGTTTCCAGCCCTTGCGGCCGCGATTCCGCGCCACGACAAACAGGCATCCCGGCCTTTTTCACGCGAGTATCTGGAGGAAGTTCATCGAAGCGCATTGATCCTGCTCTACCGCTTGCTGTTTGTGCTGTATGCAGAAGATCGCGCGCTGCTACCGGTTGCCGACAAGCGTTATGACGATTATTCGCTGCGCTGGCTGCGCAATGACATCGCGCAACGCATGCATCGCAACGACACATTCAGCGCTTCGGCAGCCCGGGCCTGGCACCAGTTGCGCGAATTGTTCCGCGCAATCGACAAGGGCGACGACTCGATCGGCTTGCCGCCCTACAACGGTGGCCTGTTCCGTGAAAGCCCGGATGATCTGCTGGCGCGCATCGAATTGCCGGATGCCGAACTTGCGCCACTGATCGATGGCCTTTCGCGACGTGCGGATTTGTCCGGCGTCGGCTTCATCAACTATCGAAATCTGGCCGTTCAGCATCTTGGCTCGATCTACGAGCGCCTTCTGGAACAGCGTCTTGTCGAGGACACGGATGGAAGCATCATCGTCCAGCCCTCGGTGTTCGCGCGCAAGAATTCAGGCAGCTATTACACCCACGATGATCTGGTCAAGCTGATCTTGCGGGAAACGCTGGATCCGCTGGTCAACGACCACATCGCCGCCTTCGATGCAAAAGTCGCCGAAGTCGGCAGGCAGCACAACAAGCTGAAACCGGAGCAGGCGCGCTTCCAGCTTGGCGGCAAGGA
Source organism: Lysobacterales bacterium (assembly GCA_016721015.1). GTDB lineage: Bacteria > Pseudomonadota > Gammaproteobacteria > Xanthomonadales > Rhodanobacteraceae > Dokdonella. The sequence goes on along the minus strand of JADKJL010000001.1, from coordinate 880,586 downwards.
TCCGGCGGAAGCCTTACTGAACCTGCGCATCTGCGATCCCGCGATGGGCAGCGGCCACTTCCTGGTCAGCCTGATTGATGATCTGGCCGATCGCGTGCTGGAGTTGCTCGCCGACGTTGCGGCCAAAGCCGAGGTCGCGGGCGTGGAGCATTACCAATCCCCGGTTGCGGGAAGTCTTGTCAAGCTGCGCGAACGCATTCTGGCGCAAGCAGCGCTCGGTCAGTGGGTCATCGACGCGAGCCTGCTCGATGATCGGCATCTGGTCAGGCGCATGATCCTCAAGCGTGTTGTGCATGGCGTCGACAAGAACCCGATGGCGGTCGAGCTGGCCAAGCTGGCGCTCTGGTTGCACACCTTTACCGTGGGCGCACCGCTCTCGTTTCTCGATCACCATCTGCGCTGCGGCGATTCACTGTATGGCGAACGCCTCGGCAGCATCCGCCAGGCGCTCGGTGGGGCGCGTGAATACGGCCGCGGTGCGGCGCGCGTGCGATTTGGTGCCGTGCTGCATGAAGGCAATCTCGCCCAGCTCACCAGCGCCGCGCAGGCACTGACCGAAATCAGCGCGCTGACCGATATCGATCTCGCCGAGGTGGAGCGATCGCGCGACCTGATGGCGATCGTGCGCACCAGCCTGTCGCCGTTGCGGCGTCTGCTGGATTTCTGGCAGGCCTTGCGCTGGATCGCACCGCTCGATGCACCGGCCACAAAGCGCAACTGGAAACACGAGGTCGCCGCTGACCTGTTCTCGGGTCGCTACAACACCGACCTGCTATCCCTGTTGGCCCCCGAACGCCGCACCTGGGGAGATCCGGAGACGGATCGGCGCGTGAATGGCCTGCTCGATGAGTGCCGGGAACTGGCCGAGCGCGAGAATTTCCTGCACTGGGAACTCGATTTTCCGGGCGTCTGGAACAACGTCGGCGGCATGCAGCCCGAGGGCGGCTTCGACGCCATCATTGGCAATCCGCCCTGGGATCGGATCAAGTTGCAGGAGGTGGAATGGTTTGCCGAACGGCGGCCGGCGATTGCCCTGCAGGCCCGTGCGGCCGATCGGAAAAAGCTGATTGCTGGCTTGCGCAAGGAGGCCGATCCCTTGGCCGACGATTACCACCTGGCCGCCCAGCGTGCCGAAGACAGTGCGCGCATTGCGCGCGACTGCGGTGACTACCCCTTGTTGTCTTCCGGCGATATCAACCTGTATGCGCTGTTTGTCGAACGCGCGATGCACCTGGTTCGTGCCGAGGGCGTGGTCGGCTTGCTGACCCCCTCCGGCATTGCCGCCGACAAGGGCGCGGCGCGATTCTTTCGTTCGATTGCGACGACCGGTCGCCTCGCCGTGCTTTTCGATTTCGAAAACAAGAAGGTCTTCTTTCCTGACATCCATGCCAGTTTCAAATTCTGCGCGCTGGTGTTCGGCGGTGCGCAGCGCCGCTTCGACATTGCCCGTTGTGCGTTCTATCTGCATGCCGTGGCCGAGCTGACCGCTGCCGAGATCCCCGAAAATGTCGATCACGCAACGCGCCTCGCGGCCACCCGCGTGGTCGAACTCTCCGCCGATGATTTCCGCGCGGTCAATCCAAACACCGGCACCGCGCCGATCTTCCGCAATGCGTTCGACGCCGAGCTGACCACGCGCATCTACCGCCAGCATCCGGTTCTGGTCCGCCACGAATTCGCGCTCGAACCCGATCCGATCACGCGCGAACTGCTGCCGAATCCGGACAAGATCGCCGGCGAACACCGGCTCTATCCGGTTCGCTACCGACGCATGTTTGACATGACCAACGATTCCGGCCTGTTCAAACGACGTGACGAACTGGAAGCCGAGGGCTGGTATCCGGTCGAGCTGGGTCGATGGCGGAAGGGTGATTCTGAAATGCTGCCGCTATACGAGGGCAAGATGGTTCAGATGTATGACCACCGCGCTGCGAGTGTGGCAATAAATCCTGAGAATGTGCACCGCCCATCCGTTACGCGATCGACCACCGATCATCAGCACGGCGATCCTCACTGGTTGCCGCAACCTCAGTTTTGCGTTGACGAAATCCATGTTGAAGCAAATGAAGACGGATGCGCTGGTCTTTGGTCTTTCAAGGATGTTACCGCGCCAACGAACGTGCGGACAATGATCGGCGTCGATTTCGCCCCCAGCTGGTTTCGGCAATTCGCTGCCTGCGATTCTCCTCATGCGGATCACAGGGCTGACTTCTGCATGCCTTGCCGCATTGCTGGCAAACCTCAACTCGCTGGTCTGGATTTCATCTCTTCGGCAAAAGCTGCAGGGTCAGCATCTGAATTGGTTCGTCGTTGAACAACTGCCCCTGATTTCGCCGGCTGTCTATGAGCAGCATCTCGGATCAGCGACTATCGGCGAATTTGTCCGCAATGAAGTTCTGCACCTTTCCTACACGGCTCTCGATCTGACCGCGTTCGCCCATGATCTCGGCCACGACGGCCCACCGTTCGTCTGGGATGCCGAAGATCGTCGCCATCGCATGGCTCGACTCGATGCGCTGTACTTCAACCTGTACGGGCTGTCCCGCGAGGAAGCGGACTACGTGCTTGGCACCTTCCCCATTGTGCGCGAGCAGGACGAAGCTGCGTTCGGTCGATTCCGCACACGCGACCTCGTCCTTGGCTACATGAATGCGTTGGCGGCGGGCGACACCACCTCCGTGCTGGCGCTGTAGTCTGGGCGCGCGGGTCAGTTGGTTTTCGTTTATTTCGGCTACTGCGTTTATTTCGATTAGACCGCAACTGCTTTCCCGCCTCCAGCGGAGGAAGCGCCCATGTCCGCCCAGCGCAACGAACAACGGATTGTCCCACCCGCAACCTCGCAGGAAACCGAACTGGTCCGCACCAGCAGCCGGCTGCTTGCGGCCTGCATCGGTCATGGGCCCACCGCGCGGCTGCGCGTGGTCGATGCCGATGGCGAGATCGAGGTTCCGGTTTCCGCCCTGCGCATGCTGGTGGATATTCTCGCCAACATGGCCGAGTGCAATGCCATGAATCTCGTCCCGATCCACGCCCAACTGACCACGCAGGCTGCTGCGGATTTCCTGGGCGTCTCTCGACCGTATCTGATTGGCCTCATCGAACAAGGGGCCTTGCCCCATCACAAAGTCGGCACACACCGCCGCGTGTTTTTCAGCGACCTGCTGGCCTATCGTGACAACCGTCTCAAGCAGAGCAAGGCCACGTTTGCCGAAATGGCTGGGCAACCAACACACGATAGGTGAATTCGGCGAATGCATTGCGAATGCTCGCCGCACACGAAAGTGCCGGTAGCTGTCCGTTCCGGCCGGAGCCAGTTCCAGCATCGCTTTGACGCCATAACGTCCAATCGCTATGATGCCTTCATGGAGATGCATCATGAGTGAAAAGACAACGAGGCGCGCCACGGTTTACTTTGAACCAGGGCTGCATAAAGCCATCCGCTTGAAGGCGGCGCATACCCAGCGGTCCGTATCGGAAATAGTCAATGACGCCATCCGGTTGACTCTGCGTGAAGACCAGGAGGATCTCCAGGTTTTCGAGGATCGTGTTGCGGAACCTGTCATCTCCTACGAAGCGCTGCTCAAGGATTTGAAGGCGCATGGCAAACTATGAGTTGGCGTTCAAGAAATCCGTGGCCAAAGACCTGCGCGCTTTCCCGACACAGGATGTCAAGCGGATCATGCAACGCATCCGTTCGCTTGCGGATGAGCCGCGGTCGGCTGGCTGCGAAAAACTGTCGGGCCTGGAGCGCTATCGCGTCCGGCAGGGCGCCTATCGAATCATCTACGAGATCGAGGAAAGCAGACTTGTCGTGTTGGTCGTCAAGATTGGGCATCGTCGTGACGTCTATCGAACCCGCTGACGGATGTTTCGCAATTGCGCGTGTAAATTCGCGCGCCACTCAAGCATGACGTCAGGAAACACCGAAACTGGAACCTGAGCGCGTTTCGAATAAGCGCTCCAGGCCAAAGTGCACCTGGCCGGACGCTAAACCGTCCCGACAGTTCCCATCTCATCCGATGCGCTGCCCGCCAAGGCGGAGGCTACAATGCGCGGATGTTGATCGCCCCGCCCCTGTCGCTGTACATCCATATCCCTTGGTGCGTGAAGAAATGTCCGTACTGTGATTTCAACTCGCACGCGCAAGTGGGCGGGATTCCGCAGGAGGCCTATGTCGCCGCGTTGCTGGCCGATCTGGATCGCGACCTGATCGATTTTGCCGATGCGCTGGGCGGGCGCGGGCTGCACAGCATTTTCTTTGGCGGCGGAACGCCGAGCCTGTTTTCGCCATCATCGATCGGGCGGATTCTTGATGGCGTTGCCGACCGAGTGTCGTTCGATCGCAGTATCGAGATCACCCTCGAGACCAATCCGGGTACGGTCGAGCATGGTCGCTTCGATGGCTATCTCGCCGCCGGGATCAATCGCATCAGCTTTGGCGTGCAGAGTTTCGATGACGACAAGCTGCGCCGGCTCGGGCGCATCCATTCGGCCAGTGATGCGGCACGCGTCGTCGGCGAAGCCCGCGCAGCCGGTTTCGACAATTTCAATATCGATCTGATGTATGCGTTGCCTGGGCAGGATCTGGCCGGTGCCGCGCGCGATATCGAACAGGCCATTGCGCTGGCACCAACGCATATTTCGCACTATCAACTCACCATCGAGCCGAACACCGCATTTGCCTCGCGTCCACCGGCACTTCCCGACAGTGATACCGCCTGGGACATGCAGGAGCATTGCCAGCAGATGCTGGCTGGCGCGGGCTATGCGCAGTATGAGATCTCGGCGTATGCGCAAGCCGGTCGACGCTCGCAACACAACCTCAACTACTGGCAGTTTGGCGACTATCTGGGTATCGGCGCAGGCGCCCACGGCAAGCTCAGTGATGCGGTGAGCGGAATCATCAAGCGTCGCGCCAAGCAGCGCACGCCGCGCGCCTTTCTCGAACATGCAGGGCAGCCACGAGGTATCGCCAGCGACGTGGCACTGGCGCCGATCGACCTGCCGTTCGAGTACATGATGAACGCGCTGCGCCTTGTCGATGGCGTGCCGATGGGCGAATTCTCACTGCGCAGCGGTCTTGCCATCGACACGATCGCCCCGATAGTTGAAGCGGCGCGATCACGCGGATGGATCAGCGAAGATGCCGACATCCTTCGCACCACCGAATCCGGTCAACGCTTCCTCAATGACGTGATTGCCCTGTTTCTTCCCGCATCGGCCGAGGAGTCCAAAAACCATCATGCTTGATGCCATCACCCTGCACTGCCCGTATTGCGGCGAGAGCTACGAGAGTTCGGTCGACTGCTCGGCCGGAAGCCAGGCCTATATCGAGGATTGCGCGATCTGCTGCCGGCCGATCGAGGTGCGCGTCCGCGTCGGCGATGACGGCGAATTGCTCGATGTGAATACGGCAACAGATCGCGATTAGCAGACATCTCCCGTTTTCGAAATTGCAGGAACCCCATCCATGAAGTTTTCCGGCACCGATCGTTATGTCGCCACCGATGAACTCAAGCTCGCCGTCAATGCGGCGATCACGCTTGAGCGGCCCTTGCTGATCAAGGGCGAGCCGGGCACCGGCAAGACCCTGCTCGCCGAGGAGGTGGCGCGTGCCATCGAGGCGCCGCTCTACACCTGGCACGTGAAGTCGACGACCAAGGCCCAGCAAGGGCTTTACGAATACGACGCGGTCAGCCGCCTGCGCGATTCGCAACTGGGCGATCCGCGGGTGCAGGATGTCGGCAACTATATCCGGCGCGGCAAGATGTGGGAGGCCTTTGATTCGGATCAGCGCGCGGTGTTGCTGATCGACGAGATCGACAAGGCCGACATTGAATTTCCAAATGACCTGCTGCTCGAACTTGACCGCATGGAATTCCATGTCTATGAGACCGGCGAGACCGTGCGTGCGCGCCAGCGTCCGATCATCGTCATCACTTCGAACAACGAGAAGGAGTTGCCCGACGCCTTTTTGCGTCGCTGCTTCTTCCATTACATCGCGTTTCCGGATCGGGCCACGCTCGAAAGCGTCGTCGCTGTGCATTTCCCGAAGATCGCCGAGGATCTGGTTTCGCGCGCGCTCGAAATGTTCTTCGAATTGCGCGACGTGCCGGGCCTGAAGAAGAAGCCATCGACGTCCGAATTGATCGACTGGCTCAAGTTGCTGCTGGCCGACCAGATCCCCCTTTCCGCACTGCGCGAACGTGATGCGGCCAAGGCGATTCCGCCGCTGTACGGCGCACTGATCAAGAACGAGCAGGATGTCCAGTTGCTCGAACGCCTTGCTTTCATGCACCGGCGCCAGAGTCGCGCGTAGTCGATCATGCTGATCGGACTTTTCGAAGCGCTGCGCTCGGCTCGTGTGCCGGTAAGCTTGCGCGAGTGGCTGGATTTCATGGCCGCGCTGGATGCCGATTTCGCCTTCGCCGATCCCGAAGCGCTGCACGGCCTTGCGCGCACGATCCTGGTCAAGGATGAACGCCACTACGACCGCTTCGATCGCGCGTTCGCTCAGTATCTCGGCGGCATCGAATCCATTGGCCCGGAACAACTCGCAGCGATTCCCGATGACTGGCTTCGGCAAAGCATGCAGCGCCTGCTCAGCGACGAGGAGAAGGCCAAGATCGAATCGCTCGGCGGCCTCGACAGACTCATGGAGGAGTTCCGCAAGCGGCTGGAGGAACAAAAGGAACGTCATTCCGGCGGCAATCGCTGGATCGGCACCGGCGGGACGAGTCCGTTTGGAGCGGGAGGCTTTCATCCCGGCGGCATCCGCGTTGGCGCGCAAGGCGGCGGGCGCATGGCGGCCAAGGTCTGGGATCAGCGCATCTACCGCAATCTCGATGCCGATGCCGAACTCGGTCCGCGCAATCTGAAAATTGCCCTGCGTCGGCTGCGCCGGTTCGCCCGCGAGGGAGCCGCCGAAGAACTCGATCTGGATGGCACGATTGCAGCGACCGCGCGCGAAGGCGGCATGCTCGATATCCGCCTGCGTCCCGAGCGTCACAATGCGGTCAAGGTATTGCTGTTCCTCGATGTCGGCGGCTCGATGGACGAACACGTTTACGCCTGCGAATCGCTGTTCGGTGCGGCCAAATCGGAGTTCAAGCGGCTGGAACATTTCTATTTCCACAACTTCATCTACGATCACGTCTGGCGCGACAACCTGCGTCGCGGCAGCGAGGCAACCTCGACCCGCGAAGTGCTGCGCCGCTACAACCCCGATCACAAGGTCATCTTTGTCGGTGATGCGGCGATGGGTCCGTACGAGATCACCCACGCCGGCGGCAGCGTCGAGTACTGGAATGAAGAGGCCGGCTCGGTCTGGTTCCAGCGGCTGAAAGAACGCTTTCGCAAGGTCGCCTGGATCAACCCGACGCCAGTCGATCGCTGGCATTACACGCCCTCTACCGATTTCGTCCGCAAGCTGGTCGACGACAAGATGTACCCGTTGACCCCGCACGGCCTCGCTGACGCGATGCGCTATCTGGCCAGGTAGTGCACCACGGCTTCATGTTGTTGTAGGAAGCGGCTTCAGCCGCGATGCTTCTGGCGTGATTTCAAGCAAAGGCATCGTGGCTGAAGCCACTTCCTGCCGATTCCCGATTCCCGATTCCCGATTCCCGATTCCCGATTCCCGATTCCCGACTCCCCACTCCCCACTCCCCACTCCCCACTCCCAACTCCCCACTCCCGGCTTTCAGTTACACTGCGCGCCGCCAAAGGTGCCTGATCGTTTGATCGGGTGAAACGGGAAGCCGGTGCGTTGTTTTTGCGAGCTTTGCTGATCGCACTCTTCAACAACTCCGGCGCTGCCCCCGCAACGGTAGGCAAGCCAAACCTGATCGATTGACCACTGTGCTTTGCACGGGAAGGTGATCAGGCCGATGCATCCGCATCGCTTGCAAGCCCGGAGACCGGCCTTGAGGCTGACGTCGATGACGTCGATCGTTCCAGGCGTTGCGGCGGGCAACGGACGGGCATTCGTGGCTCACGTCCGCGCACGCTTGTTGATCCGTCGCTGCATCTGGTTTCCGCGGGTGAGCGTTCGGAGATTCCCAACATGCATCGTTATTCCCTTTTGTCTTTAAGCATCCTTGCCGCCTTCAGCGGCACCGCCCTCGCCGATGAGGCGAACCTGCAACCCGAAATCGTGGTCACGGCGACACGCTTCACACAGACCGTCGACGATACGCTGGCCGATGTCAGCGTGATCACCCGCGATGACATCGAAGCCAGCGCCACGCGCGACATCAGTGATCTGCTGCGCCTGCAGGCTGGGGTCGACATCGCCCGCACCGGCGGACCCGGCGGGCAGACTTCGATCTTCCTGCGCGGCACCAACAACAACCACGTCCTCGTCTTGATTGACGGTGTGCGTGTGTCGGCCCTCGGCACCGGCGCCTTCACCTGGGAAACCCTGCCGCTCGCGACGGTTGAGCGCATCGAAATCGTGCGCGGGCCGCGCGCCAGCTACTGGGGTTCGGACGCGATCGGTGGCGTGATCCAGATTTTCACGCGCAAGCTCGACGGTCCACGGATTGCGCTGGGCTATGGCAGTTACGGCGATGCGAAGGCTGATGTTGGCATCGGGCATCGTGGCGAACGCGGCGGCTACAGCATCCAGATCGGTGCCCGCGATGTGGACGGCTTCCCGAGCCAGAACGAAAACGGCTACGGCTACGAGGACAAGGATCACGGCCTGCGCAATCGCCATCTCGCGGCCCGTGCCGATCAGCGCGTGGGCGAGCAGACCCTCGAAGGCGCTTATATGCGCAGCCAGGGCACCGCTGAATTCTCCGGCGGCTATTCCGACTTCACCGAACAGGCCCTCAACCTCTCGCTGAGCGGCGCCATCACCCCCGCGTGGCGGCATCGCCTGAGCGCGGGACGCAGCAGCGAGGACTATGCAACGCCCGCGTACTACGCCGCCTACGCGTCGCGTCGCACCTCGATCGGCTGGCAGAACGAGATCGCGCTTTCGCAGCAACAGCACCTTATCCTCGGCATCGACTCGATGCGCGAGCAAGGCGAGAACCGCGCTACCTATCGTGAAAAGCGCAACAACACGGGCGTGTATGCCGGCTGGCAGGTCAAAGCGAAACCTTTCGACAGCGAAGTATCGCTGCGCACGGATGACAACAGCATCTTCGGCAGGCACACGACGGGTTCGATCGCTGCCGGCTGGCACTTCAATGACGTGATGCGTGCTTATGCGAGCTACGGCCAGGGCTTCCGCGGGCCGACGCTCAACGAACAGTATTCACCGGGTTTTGGCGGGTTGTACGCCGGCAATCCGAATCTCGAACCGGAGGAATCGCGCAGCAGCGAAGTCGGCTTCGAGTTCACCCCGGGACAGGCCCAGCACATCAAGGCCAATATCCATTCGACCCGGGTCAGCAACCTGATCAGTTTCAGCGGCGTCGATTTCCAGGCCGAGAATGTCGCCCGCGCTCGCATCAAGGGTGTTGAACTCGGCTATGACAAGACACTCGGAGCATGGTTGTTGGATACGGCGTTCACCTGGCAGGATCCGCGCAACGCAGACACCGATACACCATTGCTGCGCCGCCCGAAACAGAAATTCACAGGCACGCTGGATCGTTCGTTCGGCGAATCGTTTCGTGCGGGCGCCGAGTTGATTGGCTCGGGCAAACGCGCGGATGTGGGCGGCATCGAACTCGCCGGCTATACCCTCGTAAACCTGCGCGCCACTTGGACGCTCAGTCCGCAATTGAAACTGCTTGCCCGCATCGAGAACCTGACTGACCGGGACTACGAGCTGGCATACGGCTACACCACACCGGGACGTTCAGGTTTCCTTGAGGTGACCTGGTCGGCCCGATAGGCAGCTTTCCCGCTCAGCCGCACCTGTTGCGCTCCTCGCCAACATGCAAGAATGCGGGCTGCACGGGGGCGAGGTGAAGCGTGAAACAACCAGCAAACGGATCCGTCGAGAAAGCTGAAGTCAAAGTGCGTTTCACGCGTCTGGCCGAACGCACTCTGCCGAGGCGAGTGCGATTGCTGCTGGATGGGCTGCAGGAACGCACGGCTTATTTCGAAGCCGCGCTCGGGCAGTTGTTTGACGAAGTCGAGCAACGCCTGTTCAAGCAAGCTGATTGCGCGCGCAACAATGTCCAGCAAGCCCGGCTTTTCGAGGCCATTCGTGAAATCAAGCGCGGCAAGGCCGACATCGTGCCGCGCTTCCTGATCCACCTCGAATCAAGCCTTGCCCAGATCGACCAGATCGAAGCCAAGACCACGGCACCCTCGGCCCGTCGGGATCGCACCCCAACCAAACTCGAACTGGTCGATTCGCGGGATCTCGAGATCTCGCTGGCTACCCAGGACATCGCGAACAAGGCGGAAATCCGGCATACCTCGGACCTCTACCTTCTCGGCCATCGACTCGGCGTCATCGCAGGTCGGCCTGCCTTCGATTCAGACGAGATGCCGCTCGGCCCGCTGGCGCTGGCCAGGGCCCTCCAGCACTCGCTGAGTGATCTGGATCTGGATCAGCAGGATCGAATCCAGGTATTCCATGACTTCGACACGGTCGTCATGGCCACGATTGGCCAGTTCTACGAAACCTGCAATCGGTATCTCAGCGATCAGGGCGTGCTGCCGAATCTGCATTTCCAGACCCAGCGCAGCGGACAGCAGAGGAGTCCGGTCAGCACGGATGGCGAGGCGGCATCAACCGAGGCGAAAGCAGTAACAGAAGAAAAGCCAGGCAACGCGCCAGCCAGCCCGGCGCGTCCGTCGGGCAACATTGCCACGGGCTACGGCGCACCGATGAACCGTGGCGGCGCTGCCAATCCTTCGCCAACCGGCGCCCAAGTACCCAACCAACCGATGTCATACACCGGTTCGCATCCGGCGCCTGGTTCCGATCAGGCGGGTGCCTCACGCGGACCCGCGGGCTCCGCTCATGCGAGCGCCTCGCAACCTCCATTGGCGCCCAGATCCGGCTACAAAGCCGGATCAGCCGCAGCGCCTGATGACACGTCCGACCCCGAATTGTTCAGCTCCCTGCGTGGCCTGCTCGCCGAACGCAGGCGCGAGCTCGGCACCCCGCCGGCGCCGGCACCGGCGCACGGGATGGTCAGCCGCAATGAGCTGCAGGAAATGCTCGGCAAGCTGCAAACCGACCCGGTCCGGAATTTGCAGCAGGACGGCAAGACCGTCTCCCGCAGCGTCACGCATCTCAAGCAGGATCTGCTCCAGCAGTTGCGCGCTCAGAGTCCCGATGGCAAGGCGCCCGCGCTGACCGAGGAGGATTCCGACACGATCGATCTGGTCGGCATGTTGTTCGACTACATCGGCTCGAACCTCGCCTCGCACCAATCCAGCCGGGATCTGATCACCAAGCTGCAGGTGCCGGTTCTGCGCAGCGCAATCAGCGACAAACACTTCTTCACCCAGCGCAACCATCCGGCACGCCAGTTGCTAAACAACGTCGCCGAAGCGAGTGCATTGTGGATGGGCGATGAAGAGACCGACAACGGCCTCGTCGACACGATGACTTCGATGGTCGATCGGGTCACCAACGAGTTCAACGGTGACCTCGGTCTGATGGAATCGTTGCTGGATGACCTTGGACGCTACATGTCCCAGGTGACCCGGCGCGCCGAAATCACCGAACGTCGGCACATCGATGCAGCCAAGGGGCGCGAACGCCTCGACCTGTCACGCGAGCAGGCGAATGCGGCAATCGCGCGCCTGCTCAAGCGCGGCAAACCCGCGCCGATGGTGCGCGCCGTGCTCGAACAGGCGTGGACCGATGTCCTCGCCCTGACCCTGTTGCGCCAGGGCGAGGACAGCCAGGCCTATCGGCGCTGCCTCGCAGTCGCCGACCAGCTCATGCAGATCGGCTCAGGAGCCGACATCGCCAATGTCGACGTCAAGGTTCGCGAGGAAGTCCGCAGCGGCCTGCAGCAGGTTGGCCTGCACAGTGATGAAATCGAAGCGGTCGTCTCAAAATTGTTCGATCCGGTTTCGATCGAGAAGAAAACCAGTCATACCGAACTGGCGCATACCCTCAAGAGCAAGACGCGTCTGGGTGGTGATTCGCCGACGACGGGCAAATCCGCAAGCGACAAGGCGAACGCAATCAAGCCATCGAGCTTGTCGGCGGCCGAGAAGGAAATGGTTCAGCGTATTCGCACCTTGCCGTTTGGCACCTGGTTCGACTTCGTGACAAACCAGCAGGGCAGTAGCGTGCGGCGCAAGCTGGCATGGTTCTCCACCGTGACCGGACGCTGCCTGTTCACCAACCAGCGCGGCGCCCGCTCGGATGAAAAGTCGATCGAGCAACTGGCAAAGGATCTGGTTTCCGGCCAGGTTCGCTTGCACAAGGATGAGCCGGACGGTCTCATCGATCGCGCGTGGAAAGCGATCATGAGCACGCTGCAGCAATTTTCGGGTCGCAGCGCCCTGCCGGCATCAACCTGAGGGCCTCTCCGATGAACGAATATCGACGCTCACCGCGCAAGGCCGCCTTTGTGACCATCCCGGTCACCAACAAGATGACCGGTGAAGTCATGGGTCGCGTAGGCAACCTGTCGGCCGACGGCATGTTGATGGTCTGCGACAATCCGGTAGTCGATGGCGCGCTGTTCCAGCTCGGCTTCGAGCTCACCAATGGCCAGGGCCGTCCGCAAGCCATCGATGTCGGTGCCCAGGAGATGTGGGTGGAAGCGGCCAACGTGCCTGGCCAGTACTGGGCAGGCTTCCATTTTATCGATATTGCCGAGAATGACCTCGAGGCCATCGAATCCTGGCTTGGAAATCTCGGCGACTGAGCGCTACGCCGAGTTTCAGGTTTCGCGTGTCGGCGCATAGGCGCGCATGAACATGTCCACCGCGGCTACGAGATGCGCATCGACATCGTCACGATCCAGTGACACATCAGCGCATCCGCAAAGCACGCGTGCATGCAGATCGCCCTTGAGCAGGCAAAAAAACTGCTCCGATGCGCGTTTGACATCGGCAATTGCGAGCTGACCCACTGCGACTTCGCGATTCAGGAAGCTGGCAAATTCACCCTGCAGGGTCTGCGGCCCGGCCTCCCAGAACATCTGGGCCAACTTGGCCGAGCCCCCGGCTCCGGTGGTCAACACGCGATGCAGGGAAATCGACGCCTCGCTGGTGACCAGCGAGAAGAACGCCCGGGCAATCGCAATCAATTGTTCCCGCAGTGAGCCGCAGACATCGACGTCGAACAGCTCGTTCGGCATCTGCTCCGCACATTTCTCACGCACGGCCTCGGTGAACAGGCATTCCTTGTCGGTGAAATGGCTGTAAACGGTGAGCTTGGAAACCCCGGCCTGGGTGGCGATTGCGTCCATGCTGGTGCCATCGAAGCCGTGTTCGAGAAACAGGAGCTTGGCCGCATCCAGGATGGCGGCCCGTTTTTCGAGATCCTTGGGCCGTCCCGGACCACAGGGTTTTGCGTGCGCTGCGTTCATCGAAGAATTTACTGGACTCATCAGTTTCGTCTCATTACTATACCACGCAGTACACCAACTGTCGCCTCAGGCGGGATTCTATCGATGCAGTCGTTATCTGTCCGCCCCGTGCTTGCCGGAAGCTTGCTGTTGGTCGTGCTGCTGAGCGGCTGCCAAGTGCCGCCGCCGGCCAGTGAACCGCCTCGCGTGGCGCGGGTTGCCCAGGTGGCACCGGCCAATGCGCAAGACATCGAGGTCTATCCCGGCGAAGTGCATGCGCGCTTCGAAAGCACGCTGGGTTTCCGCGTGGCCGGCAAGATCAATGCCCGGCATGTCGATGTCGGCAACCAGGTCGTCAGCGGCCAGGTGCTGGCCGAACTTGATCCACGCGATCTCGAACTGGCTCGTTCGAGCTCCAAAGCCACGCTCGCCTCGGCGCAGGCCGCCATGCAATTGGCGAAATCCGAATTCGAGCGCTATCAAACCCTGCGCCAGCGCAAGTTTGTCAGCGAATTTGAACTGGAAGCCAAGACCAACGCCCTCGCCGCCGCCCGCGCCCATGTGGCCGAGGCTCAGGCCGCCCTTGATGCCTCACGCAACCAGGCTGGCTATGCGGAACTTCGCGCGGACGCCGATGGCGTGATCACCGCGGTATCCGGCGAAGCCGGTCAAGTCGTAGGCACCGGGCAGGCGGTCATGACCCTTGCCCATGATGGCGCCAGCGAAGTCGAGATCAACGTACCCGAGCAATCCATCAGCCGACTCAATGTCGGCACTTCAGCACAAATAGATTTGTGGACAGAGGCCGGCAAACAGCATGGCGGACGTATCCGCGAGATCGCCCCCAGCGCCGATCCGACCACGCGCAGCTATCGCGTGCGGGTATCGTTCGACGATGAATCGGCCAAGCCGCTGCTGGGCCAGACCGCGCGCGTCTATTTCGCCTCGAACAAAGACGCCGAGCGCTTTCTCGTGCCGCTCGGCGCCGTCTACGAAAAGGACGGCAAGGCGGCCATCTGGCAGGTCGATGCACGCACCCGAGCCGTGCACTTGATGCCAGTTGAAGTCGTGCGTTATACCGAGTCGGGCGCACTGATCGGCAATGGCTTGAGTGCCGGCGACTGGATTGTCACCGCAGGCGTGCATCGCTTGCGCGAGAGCGAGACGATCAATCCGATCGACGAACTCAACCGGCGTGTTTCGTTCTGACTTTCAAACCCTCTTCCTGTGCCGTCGGAGATCCTCCCTCTCCCCCGCCGGCGGCACAGCGAAGAGGACCTTACCCGAACGCATGTCAACGCACCGCGAACGCCGTGCTGCGGCCATTGAAAGCACTTCGTCGAGATCCTGACTGATGGCCTCATTCAATCTATCTTCGTGGGCACTGCGCAATCAGGCACTCGTGTTGTATTCGATCATCCTGCTCGCGGTGCTCGGCATCCTCTCCTACCGCAGTCTTGGCCAGGCCGAGGATCCTCCATTCACTTTCAAGGTCATGGTCGTGCAGACCCAGTGGCCGGGCGCAACCGCGCTGGAGATTTCGGAAAAGGTCACCGAGGCGATCGAGAAGAAGCTGCAGGAGATTCCCGAGCTGGACTATCTGCGCAGCTATTCGCGGCCTGGCGAATCGCAGGTGTTTTTCGTGGTCAAGGATTCGATCGACCCGGCGCGCGTTCCCGATGTCTGGTATCAGGTGCGCAAGAAGGTGGGCGACATCCGCTACGCGCTGCCGGCCGATATCCGCGGCCCATTCTTCAACGATGAATTCGGCGACACCTTTGGCAACATCTACGCATTGACCGGCGAAGGCTTCGACGATGCCGATCTGCGCGATTACGCCGAACGCATCAAGCTGGAACTGCTGCGCGTACCGAACGTGGCCAAGATCGAGCTGATCGGCCGCCAGGATCCGAAAATCCATATCGAGATCGCGAATGCGAAGCTGGCCACGCTCGGCGTCAGTTTTGCCGAATTGCAGCGCACCCTGGCGACCCAGAATGCGATTGTTCCGGGTGGCAGTTTCGAGACTTCGAGCGATCGCATTTACCTGCGCACGAGCGGCGCGCTGGATTCGGTCGAGGCGATTCGCGACTTGAGCATCCGCGGCAGCAATGGTCGCCTGTTCCGCCTCGGCGACATCGCCGAAATCAAGCGCGGTTTCGTCGATCCGCCGCAGCCACGCATGCGCTACAAAGGCGATCAGGCGATTGGTATCGCGGTCTCGATGCGCGCCGGCGGCGACATCATCGCGCTCGGCCATGATCTCGATGTCGCCACCGCGCGCATCGGCAAGACCCTGCCAGTCGGGCTCGACCTGCACAAGGTCGCCGATCAACCCGCCGCGGTGCGTCGCTCGGTCGGCGAATTCGTGCGCACGCTCGGCGAAGCCGTCCTGATCGTCTTGCTGGTCAGCTTCTTCTCGCTGGGATTGCGCAGCGGGTTTGTCGTCGCGGTGTCGATTCCGCTGGTGCTGGCGATGACCTTTGCCGCGATGAACTACTTCGGCATCGGCCTGCACAAGATCTCGCTGGGCGCTCTCGTGCTCGGTCTCGGCCTGCTCGTCGATGACGCCATCATTGCCGTGGAAATGATGGCGATCAAGATGGAGCAAGGCATGGATCGCGTGCGTGCGGCGGCGTTTGCCTACACCTCGACCGCGTTTCCGATGCTGACCGGCACCCTGGTCACCGCCGCCGGTTTCTTGCCGATTGCCACCGCACGCTCGGGCACTGGTGAATACACGAGAGCGATCTTCGAGGTGGTCACGATCGCCCTGTTGCTGTCGTGGATCGCGGCGGTCGTGTTCATTCCCTACCTCGGCTACAAGCTGCTGCCGGATCCCCACGCCGGTGTCGACTCGCGGCCACGCGGCGCACTCGGCATGCGCATTCACGGCCTGCGTCAACGCTTGCCAACCTGGTTTGGCGGGATCCGCGAGAATTCCGGCCACGCCAGGCATGATCCGTACGCCAGCGCGTTCTACCAGCGCTTCCGCGGCCTGGTCGACACTTGTGTCGAGCATCGTTTCATCGTCATCGGCTCAACCGTGCTGATCTTCGCGCTGGCCGCGTTCGGCTTCCGGTTCGTGCAGCAGCAGTTCTTCCCCGAATCGACCCGTCCCGAGCTGCTGGTCGATCTCAAGCTCAGTGAAGGCTCCTCCCTGCTCGCGACCGAGACCCAAGTGAAGAAGCTCGAAGTCTGGCTGGCGAAACGTCCGGAGCTCGAGAACTATGTGAGCTACGTCGGCTCGGGCACCCCGCGCTTCTACCTGCCACTGGATCAGCAATTGCCGCAGGCCGGTTTCGCCCAGTTCGTGCTGCTTACCCACGGCAATGCCGAGCGCGAAAGCCTGCGCAAGGAGCTGATCCACCTGTTCGAGGGCGATTTCCCGGATCTGCGCGCCCGCGTGATCCGACTCGAAAATGGCCCGCCGGTCGGCTATCCACTGCAATACCGGGTGTCGGGGGCGGAGATCGCCACGGTGCGCGAGCTCGCGCGCAAGGTCGCCGGGTTGGTTCGGGCGAACCCGAACACGCGCAACGTCAATCTGGACTGGGAAGAACCGAGCAAGGTCATCCGCCTGGTCATCGACCAGGATCGGGCACGCGTGCTCGGAGTCACTTCCGAGGATGTCGCGACCTTCCTGCAAAGCTCGTTGAATGGAGTGCCGATTGCCACCTATCGCGAGCGTGACCAGCTGATCGGTGTGCTCCTGCGCGGCCCGGCCGCCGAACGTGCGCAATTGAGCCTGCTGCAAAGTCTGGCCATGCCGACTGCTTTCGGGAAAAGTGTACAACTCGGACATATCGCGACCATCGAGTATGGTTTCGAGGAGGGCATCATCTGGCGCCGCGACCGCCTGCCCACGGTGACCGTGCGCGCCGACATCGAGGGCTCGTTGCAACCGGCCAGCATCAATGCCCAGATCAACCCGACTCTTGACGACGTTCGTGCCGCGCTGCCCGAAGGCTATCGTCTGGTCACCGGCGGCTCGGTAGAGGAATCGGCCAAGGGCCAGGGTTCGGTCAACGCCGGCATTCCGCTGTTCCTGATCGTCGTGTTCAGTGTGCTGATGCTGCAGTTGCGCAGCTTCCAGCGCGTGCTGCTGGTCGTGTTGACGGCACCGCTTGGCCTGATCGGCGTGGTCTTGTTCCTGCTTGTGTTCCGTGTGCCGTTCGGTTTCGTCGCGATGCTCGGCACGATCGCCATGTTCGGCATGATCATGCGCAATTCAGTGATCCTGGTGGATCAGATCGAACACGATATCGCCGAGGGCCACCGCCCCTGGGATGCGATCGTCGATTCGACGGTTCGCCGCTTTCGACCGATCGTGCTGACTGCGGCGGCAGCGATCCTGGCCATGATCCCGCTCTCGCGCAGTGCATTCTTCGGGCCGATGGCGGTCGCCATCATGGGCGGCCTGACCGTGGCCACCGCGCTGACCCTGCTGTTCCTGCCGGCGCTTTATGCTGCCTGGTTCCGGATCCGGCGCGACAGCGAACCGAAAGTCCTGGCAGACGAATTGCAAGGCGACCCCTGAATCTTGCCGAAGTAAACCTTCCGGCGCACATCAAAGCGAACAACAGCATGAGAGGCATCCATGGGTGAGGCAGCGCTGGCACTGGATCAGGCAATGGCAGGCGATCCGCTTGGCTGGGGATTGCGTCTTGCGCAGCAGGCGATCGCGGCCCTGCTCGATGGCGGCCAGCGCCTTGGCAGCTTCCGCGTCGCCGCCTTGCGCGCAGCGGCCCGCACAAGGCTGTCCGCCTTGTCCGTGGACGACCGCGGACGGCTGGAGCGCTGGCTGGTGCTGCAGATCGCAACCCAATCAGTGTCCGGTGCATCCAATGGCCTGGATATGTTGGCCACGGTCGACGTGACGCTTGCGGCTTGCGTGCGGGCGCAGCTGCCGGCGGCCTTGATTTCGTGCGGCCTGGATTTGGCGGATGCCGCGGATCCGGATTTTCATCGCCTGGCCGGGCAAACTGAATGTCGACCGATCCGACATCTTGACGCAGGCAGTTTGCCGGCTACCGACAGACCTTCTATGCTTTCGACCCTTTTTCGCTGATACCGGAACCACCTGATGTCCACGAACCTCGAGATGGCCCGCGGCAACATGGTCGAGAACCAGATTCGCACCTGGGAGGTGCTCGATCCTCGCGTACTGGAGGTTCTGGCCCGCGTGCGACGCGAGGAGTTCGTGCCGGAACGCTATCGCGACACGGCCTTTGTCGATGTCGAACTGCCGCTCGGCCACGGTGAGGTCATGTTGAAGCCGGTCATCGAGGGCCGCATCCTGCAGGCAATAGCGATCGAACCCGGACAGCGGCTGCTCGAAATCGGAACCGGAAGCGGCTTCCTTGCTGCCTGCATGGCCGAACTCGGCGCCGACCTGACCAGCATTGAACAACACGCCGATCTCGCCACGATGGCCCGCCAAAACCTCGAGCGGGCGGGTCTTTCGCGCGTCCGCATCGAAGTCGGCGAGGCATTGAAAGCCTACGAGCCGGCAACCACTTTTGACTGTGTGGTGCTGACTGGCGCGGTTTTTGCGTTACCCGAACGCATCAAGAGCTGGGTCAAGCCTGGCGGGCGTCTGTTTGTGGTCAGCGGCGAGTCGCCGGCCATGCAGGCCTTATTGCACACGCGCGTCGATGCGAACCACTGGCAGACTGAAAGCCTGTTTGAAACCGATATTCCCTACCTGACCCATGCCTCGCCGCCCGCACGATTCACCCTGTAGGCGAGACGGGGGCAGTTGCAGCAAACCCCAAGGAAAAACCGATGAATGCTCTCCGTCCACTGTCGCTCGCCCTGGCTCTCGTGCTCGGCACCGGAACCTCGCTGGCCCACGCCGATGACCTGATCCAGATCTACGGCGAAGCGCGTGCGTCCGATCCTCAACTGGCCGGCGCCGAGGCGACCAACTTGGCAACCAGTGAAAATGTCGATCAGGCCCGCTCGGCGCTCCTGCCGCAGATCGGTGCGTCCCTGAAATACGCGCAAGGTCATGGCACCAGCGGCGGCCCCCAGTTCGTCACCAATCCCGATGGCAGCCAGAGTCTGGTCAATGTTTCGACCTCGTCTGAGAACTACAACCGCGCTTTGAGCGGCAACCTCAGTCAGAGCATCCTCGACCTGAGCAAGTGGACGGCGCTGAAATCCGCACGCGCCACCGCCAAGGCCGGCGATGCGACCTACGAGGCAGCGCAGCAGGATCTGCTGATCCGCGTTGCCACCGCCTATTTCGACGTGTTGACCGCCGAGGATGCGCTCCGGTTTTCCCAGGCCAACGAGCAGGCCCTGAACCGTCAGATGGAGCAGGCCCAACAGCGCTTCGATGTCGGTTTGTCTGCAATCACCGATGTCAATGATGCCAAGGCCCAGCACGACACCGCCGTGGCCAGCGTGATCAGCGCGCAAAACACGCTTGATGACAACAAAGAAGCGCTGCGCCAGCTCACCAACAAGGAGCCGGGCGAGCTCAAGAAACTGCGCGAAAAATTGCCGCTGGACAAGCCGAACCCCGAGGATCCGGAACGCTGGGTGAGCGTTGCCGTAGAGCAGAATCCCGCCCTGAGTTCCTACGCATTCAATCTCGATGCGGCCAACGCGAATATCCAGTCCGCGCGCGCCGGCCATCTGCCAACGATCAATGGTGAACTGACCTATTCGAACACTCCAAGATGGTCAGACAACAGCGCGTCGAGTTTCAATGATGGGTTTCACACCAACAACGATAACTGGTCGACCTCGGTCGGACTGACCCTCACCGTGCCGATCTTCTCGGGCGGTTACACGCAATCGCGCGTGCGCCAGTCGATCTATACCCGCGATGCCGCCCAGGATCAGTTCGAACTGCAGAAGCGCCTGATCGAGCGCAGCACGCGCAACAGCTACCGTGCCGTGATCGCCGGGGCGAGCCAGGTTGAAGCGACCCGCCAGGCCGTCGTCTCGGCCCAAAGCTCGCTCGATGCGACCCAGGCCGGTTATGAAGTCGGAACGCGCACCATCGTCGATGTGCTGATCAGCCAGCAACAATTGCTCTCGGCTCAGAGCAGCTACTCGCAGGCGCGCCATGCATTTGTTCTCAACGGCCTTCGTCTCAAGCAGGCGGCCGGCATCATCGAAGTGAAGGACCTCGAAGCCGTCAACGCGCTGTTGGAATGAAGCGGGAGTGGGGAATGGGGAGTGGGGAGTGGGAACGACAGTAGCGCGCAAGTCTCCCCACCTTTCCGTAACTCATGTTTCTCCTTTTACCCTGTTTCGAAGTGATGCCGAGATCGCACGAAAACTGGATCGCCCTGCTGCGCGGACACGATCGCCGACGCCGTGTGCTTCGCCGCGTTTGCAACTCCCATCGATCCGCAACTCAGAATCGGCAAGAAGAGGTTCATCAGCGAACTCCTGCGTGGCGCACAAGCCTCATCGCCCCTGAAGGCGCTCTTCCCAGTTCGCGGCAAAACTGCGTTTCGCTTTTCCCCACTCCCTACTCACCACTCCCGACTCCCCGCTCTCCCAGCACCTGCTCGACGATCTGCACGGTTCGCGCAACTGCGCCGCGCTCGCGTTCGAGTACGGTCTGGGCGGCTTGGCCCATGGCCTGGCCCTCGTCGGCATGGGTGAACAGGCGGATCAGGGCCGCGCCCAGTTCGATCTCATCGGTGACACGCAATACCGCCTTTGCCTCAATCAGACTGGCAGCGACTTCCTCGGTATTGAACGTATGCGGCCCGACGATCACCGGTTTGCCGAGCGCGGCCGGTTCGAGCAGGTTGTGGCCCCCGATCGGCTCCAGGCTGCCGCCGACGAAGGCGATATCGGACGCCGCATAGAATTGCAGCAATTCGCCCATCGTATCGACGACGAAGCACTGGCAGCGATCGTCCGCCGAGCCATCCTCACTGCGTACACGCGTGCTGAATCCGAGCGAGCGACAAACGCCGACCACCGGCCTGAAGCGTTCGGGGTGGCGCGGCGCGATCAGAAGCAAGGCATCGGGATAGCGCTTGAGCACGGCGCTATGTGCCTTGAGAACGGGCAACTCCTCGCCCTCATGGGTACTCGCTGCAATCCAGACCGGCCGGCGCGTACCCCAGGATTCGCGCAGCGCCGCGCCGCTCTCAACCAGACTGGCCGGCACCGGCATGTCGAACTTGAGGTTGCCAATCACGGCCAGCCGGGAAACGGCGGCACCCAGCGTGCGCAGGCGTTCGGCATCGACGGGCGATTGCGCAGCGACGAAATTGGCGCAGCGGATTGCGCGGCGGGCCAGCGGGCGCACCGGGCCATATCCTTTCAGGCTGCGCTCGGACAGACGCGCATTGGTGACCACGATCGGAATCGCGCGCTCGCGGCAGGTGATGAACAGGTTTGGCCAGATCTCGGTTTCCATGACCACCGCGAAGCGTGGCCGGACGCGATTGAGGAAACGCTTGACCGAGGCCGGCAAGTCATACGGCAGATAGACATGGAAGACACGGTCGCCGAACAGTTTCTGCACGCGCTCGGAACCGGTCGGCGTGACTGTCGTCACCACCATTGGCGCTTCCGGATAACGGAGCATCAAGGCCTCGATCAAGGGCACGGCGGCATTCACCTCGCCGACCGAAACCGCGTGCACCCAGCTGCTGTTCTCGAAGCCCGGTGCCGGGAAAAATCCGAAGCGCTCCTTCCAGCGCGACAGATAGCGCCGGTAGCGCAGGCCACGCGCAGCCAGCCGATAGAGGATCACCGGCGTCATCAGATACATGGTCAAGGTGTACAGCAGGCGCAGCAACGGCTGGATCCGCGATCAGACAAGGCCGCGAAGTATAGGGACTCTGCGCGGCATAGGCAGAACCGGGCCTGCCCGCCATAATCGGATGATGACTTCGCGCATGCCCCGGTTCCGCCTCAGCCTGCTCGGTCCCCGGCATTGGCCGGCGTGGCTCGGGCTTGGCCTGCTCTGGTTGTTGGCGCGCCTGCCATATCGGGTCTTGATGCGCACCGGTCGCGGCCTGGGCTGGCTGGTGGCACGATTGCCCGGCTCACGCCGCCGCATCGCCGCACGCAATCTCGAGCTGTGCTTTCCGGATCTCGATCGGGCCGAGCAGGCGGACCTGCTCGAACAGAGCCTGCGCGATGTCGGCGTCATGCTGGCCGAGTTCGCCCTCGCCTGGATGGGATCCCGCAAGGCGATCGCCCGCGTGCCGGTGAGGATCGAGGGACTCGAACACATCGCCGCAGCGACCGCGCGCGGTCAGGGTGTGCTGCTGACCGGGGCGCACTTCTCGCACCTCGAACTGGCCGGGCGCCTGCTCACCGAACGCGGCAATGTCGAGCTGGCCGGCATGTACCGCGAGCACGGCGATGCCGCATTCGAGTGGACGATCCGGCGGCGACGTCAGCACTATGCCGCGACCATGTTCAGCAAGAACGAAGTGCGTGCCTGCGTGCGCTACATGAAGGCAGGCGGGCGCATCTGGTACGCACCCGACCAGGACATGCGTGGCAAGGACACGATCTTCGTTCCATTCTTCGGCATCAGTGCCTCGACCTTGACTGCAACCCATCATCTGGCAAGGTTGTCGGGCGCTTGCGTGATTCCTTTTTTCCATCGTCGCCTGCCGGAAGGCGGCTACGCCTTGCGTCTGGAAGCGCCGCTGGCGGATTTCCCGGGCCCGGATGTGGGCGCCGACACGGCGCGCGTCAACGCCGTGATCGAACGCATGGCGCGCGAAGCGCCAAGCCAGTACCTTTGGATACATCGGCGCTTCAAGTCGCGTCCACCCGGCGGGGCACCGCTCTACGATTGACCAGCAACTGACAGGGGAGTGCGGTGCATGGGTTTGTTCTGGATCATCGGTGGTGCATTCCTCGGCGTGATGCTCGGCGCGACCATGGCGCGGGGATCGACAGCGATGTTTGGCCTGTTTTGCGGCGCCGGCTTCGGCTATCTGTGGTGGCGCCTTGGCGAACTGGCCAAACGCCTGCGCGAAGGTGAGGAAAGGCTCGCCGCGCTCGAACAGACGCAACTGCGCGCCGGCATCGCGCGCAGTCAACCGCGGACGGCGGCGGAAGCAACGCTCGATCTGCGCGACATCGCGCCCGCGCCGGTGCCCGCCCCGTCCCCCGCATCCGCCTTTGCCGCGGCCCCCGCAGCTGTGGAACAGATCGCGCCTGACGAACCCCCTGGCATCGGGCCAGGGCCGGTGGCACCACCCGCACCCCCACCCGTTCCGGCCCTGGACTGGTCACGCTCGGTGCGACCGATATTCGACGAGCAGCCGGAACAATGGCGCGAGAAACCCTCCATCGACATCTTCGCGCGAATCACGAGCTGGTTCACCGAGGGCAATGTGCCGGTCAAGGTCGGCATGCTGGTGTTGTTCGCCGGTGTCGCCGCCTTGCTCAAATACGCCACCGACGAGGGCTGGTTCACCTTTCCGATCGAGTTCCGTCTGGTCGGTATCTCGCTCGCCGCGATCGCCGCACTGGTGTTTGCCTGGCGTCAACGTGAGTCGCGCCGCGCATTCGCACTGAGCTTGCAAGGTGGCGCCATCGGCATCCTGCTGCTGACCGTGTTTGCCGCCTTCCGTCTCTATCACCTGTTGCCGGCGGGCGCCGCCTTTGCATTGATGCTCGTCCTCGTCGCCGGTGTCTGCGTGCTGGCCGTGTTGCAGGACGCGCTGGCGCTGGCCGTGCTGGGCATTCTTGCCGGCTTCGCCGCACCGATCCTGATTTCCACGGGCAGCGGCAACCACGTGGTGCTGTTTTCCTATTACGGCCTGCTCAATATCGCGATCTTCGCGATCGCCTGGAAGCGCGCCTGGCGCGTGCTCAATCTGCTCGGATTCTTCTTCACCTACGCGATCGGCACGATCTGGGGCGTGCTTCACTACGACCATGCCCTGTTCGACAGCACCGAACCTTTCCTGCTGTTGTTCTTCGCGATCTATCTGGCCGTCCCGATCCTGTATGCGCTCAAACGCTCGACCGACAGCCGCGACGCCATTGATGGCACCTTGCTGTTCGGCAATCCCCTGGCGGCGTTTGCCTTGCAGGGGGCCCTGCTCGAATGGGAGCGCACGCCGCTGGCGATATCCGCGCTGGTGCTCGGCATCATTTATCTGGTTCTCGCTGCCAGCCTGATCCGCCGCGTGCGCACGCTTGGCGAATCATTCGCCGTGCTCGCCCTTGGCTTCTCGACTCTCTCGGTTCCGTTGGCTCTGTCGGCGCGCACGACCGGCTGCATTTTTGCCCTCGAAGGCGCGGCCCTGGTCTGGCTGGGATTGCGCCAGCAGCGTCGCTTGCCGCGCTGGATTGGCTTGCTCCTGCAATTGCTGGCAGCGGGAGCGTTCCTGATCGCCTTCCATCCGCGCGAGGTCGACACGGTCGCTCTCGCCAACGGTCATTTTGTCGGCGCAATGCTGATCTGCCTGGCTGCCCTGGTCTGCGCCTGGCTCTACCAACGCGCTCGCGGATCGACCGGCCTGGGTGTGCTGCTCTATCTGTGGGCGCTGTGCTGGTGGATGGGCACCTGGCTGGTTGAAATCCATCGGTTTGTTCCAGACAAGCAGGCGTTTGCCGCCGTGCTCGCCCTGTTCGCGATCACCGCCTGGCTTGCCGCCGAAGGCGCACGACGCTGGCAACGCCTGGACCTCGGCCTGACCACGGCGATCCTGTTCTGGCTGCTCATACCCTTGAGCCTGCTGATCGAATTCAGCGGGCGCATCTTTGCCGACGGGAATTTGCTGGCCTGGGCGGTTTTCGCCATCGCCGGTGCGCGCAGCCTGTCCTGCCTGCGCGACAGCACACCCGCTTCGATCACCCACCTCGGCTGGTTGTGGATCTGGCCGCTGGTCTTCGCACTCCACCTGGTCGAGTTCGGCAATGACCAGGCGCTGGGTACGGGCTGGTTGCTGGCCATGGGGAGCCTGCCCCTGCTGATCATTTTCCTTGGCAACCTGGTTCGCCCTGACTGGATTGCCTGGCCGCTCGCAGAGGATTTTTCACGCTATCGCGGCATCGTGCTCGGCTCGCAAGTCATCGTCCTCGGCAGCGTGCTCGGCCTCAGCCTGATTCTGCCCGGCGATGCGGATCCGCTCGGCTTCGTGCCCGTGCTCAATCCGCTCGAACTGTTCCAGTTGTGTGCCATTGCGCTGCTGGCCGCATGGATGCGTGACCCGGATACCCTGGAGGCGATCGGCGAACATCGCGCGGCGCTGCTGTCGTTGGCCGGATTCCTGCTGATCACTTCGGCCACCTTGCGCGGCGTGCACCATCTTGGCGACATTGCGTGGAACGAGGGGCTGCTGCGCGCCAATCTTTCCCAGACCAGTTTGACCGTGGTCTGGAGCATTCTCGGCGTAGCCGGCTGGGTGATTGGTTCGCGACGCGGCAATCGTCCGTTGTGGCTGGCCAGCGCCGTACTGATGGGAATCGTGCTGCTCAAACTGCTGTTGGTCGACCGCCAGCATCTGGGCAACCTGTTCGGCATCGCCTCGTTCATCGCCTACGGTCTGTTGTGCACCCTGATCGGCTACCTGGCGCCGGCGCCGCCCCGCAATTCAGAAGCGGAGGCCGCCCAATGAAACGATTTCTCTTGCTCATCTGCATGGCCACGACAGCGGCGAGTGCGGCTGCGCCGTCGGACTACGCGCAGGTGATTCCGATCGAGACATCGGGCGACAGCGCCGCCTGGCAGATTGATCTGGATGCATCGGTTTACGCGGGATCGGTTGACGCTACGCTGCGCGACGTGGCCGTGTTCAACGCCGCCGGCGAGGCGGTGGCGATGAAAATCCAGCCGGTGGAATACGTCGATTCGACCACCGAACAGCGTTTCGATGTGGCTGTACTGGCGTTGCCGCGAGATCCCGGCAACGCTGTGGCCAATGACCTTGGCCTGATCGTCGAACGCGATGCCAACGGCCGTCTGCGCCGCATCGAAACGCAGACCGTGACTGATCCGCAACCATTCCCGGAGACACGCGAGTGGCTGCTTGACCTCGGCGACAGCGACCGCGGCATTGATCGACTCGAACTTGACTGGAGCGAACCGGATCAGGGCGTGGTCGCCCGCTTTCAGCTCAGTGGCAGCAAGGATCTGCAAGGCTGGCAGTCACTCAATGCGGATGCCACCGTGGTTGACCTGCAACAGGATGGTGCCCGCATCGAGCGACGCTCCATCAGCCTGCCCGCCACCGGGCTGCGCTATCTGCGCCTGCGTCGCCTCGATGCCGGCGTTGCCCTGGTCGGCCTGCGCGTCGAGGCGAGCCGAACCCGACGAATTTCCGGCATCGCCCCGTTGCACTGGGTCGAGGCCGAAACGCTGGATCATCTCGGCGAACTGAAGTCGAATCCACGAATGCATTTATACACATTGCCCTATGCGATCCCGGTCAGCGATGTTCGCATCGATCTGGCAAATGACAACGGCCTGGCCGCGATCGACGTGTTGAGTCCGCTCGATACCGCGAACGCGCCGACACGCTGGTTGCCGCGCGCGCACCTGGTAGCCTATCGCCTCGTGCAAAACGGTGAGCGCATCGACAACGACGCGATCACGCTGTCGCCCGGATCACGCCTGCGCACCCTGCGCCTCGATTCGGCGACAGCGTTGACCACGCCGCCAGGCCTGTCGGTCGGCTATCGCCCGGCGCGGCTGGTCTTTCTCGCCGAAGGCCGGGGTCCGTTCGTGCTCGCCGTTGGCAGCGCCACGGCGCGACATGTCGGCACTCCGATCGATGCCGCCCTTGCCTCTTTGCGCATGCGCTACGGCCAGGATTGGCAACCGTCTCCGGCCCAGTTGGGCGTAGCGCGGGCGAGCGCCGGCGAACAGGCTTTGCTTGCGCCAACGCCTGCACGCGACTGGAAGCGCTGGCTGCTATGGCTGGTGCTGATCGCGGCCGCGGCCGTGGTCGGCGGCATCGCCCTCAGCCTCCTGCGCAACCAAAGCGAGGGCGGCGCAGAAGATCGCCAGCAGCCACCAGAAAAATAAGCCCCACCACGCCGAGTAGAAGGCGAAGTGGGTATTCAGCGGGAAACACATGACGGTCAGTGCCAGGCCCGGCGCGAATGCACGTGCGCGTTGCTCGGCTGATGCACGCCGCCAGGCGCGCACGGCAAATGCCGCGCCAGCAATCCAGAACAGCAATCCAATCAGGCCCGTCTCGCTGAGCACTTCAAGCACGATCTGATGTGCGTGCGATGCGCCCTGCCCGGTTTTCGCATCGACGAATGAATCGCCTTTGATGGCATGTTCGGCATAGTCGTATCGGAAGCCGCGCGCGCCAACGCCGGTCCAGGGATGCGCCTCGATCATTCCAGCCGCTGCATGCCAGATGCGCAGGCGTCCGGCCGAGGCCTCGTCGACAGCCTGCGCGGTGCCCTTGAACACGAGCAGGCTGCGTTCGATGCGGGCGTCGAAACCGTCCGAGTCGCGCAGCATCAGTCCGGCGCTGAAGGCGATGCCAAGCAAAGCGCCGAGGATCAAGGGCAGGAAGCGCTTGAGGCTGCGTGTTTCGCGCCAACCGAATACCAGGGTGACCAGCGCGAACGACAACCACGCCGCACGCGATCCGGCCATCAGGATCGGCACCAGCAACAGCCCATAGGCGAGCAGCAGGCCGAAACGCCCGCCGCGCTCACGGGCGGCAAGCAGGAAGAACGGCGAGAGGATCGCCAGCACCGGGCCGAGCTTGAGATTGCCGGCACCGAAAATGCCGGAGAGCCGCTCGAGTTCCGGCGCTCCGCCGAGACTGAAACCAGTCAAGAATTGCACCCAGGCATCGATGACCCAGAGCGCGCAGACGGCGGCCACGGCGAACACGAATGGTTGCCAGGATTCAGGTCGGCGCAGGGCCCAGCCGACAAACAATGCAAAGGGCAGAAAGCGCAAGGATTCGAGTGCCGTCATCCAGGTCTTCTCTGGCATCACCGCGATGAAGCCCGACAGCAGCACCGGAAGCCAATAGCAGGCGAACAAGACGGGAACCAGGCGCAGCGCCGGATCCCTCAGCGGCGCGAGCCGATGACGCAGCAACAATCCGATACCGATCACGGCCGCGATCAGCACCGGCAGTTCCGACAACCTGCCGATCGGCAGCAGAACCAGCACGCCAAGCACGACCAGCAATGCGCCCAGCCCCCTGCGCGGCATCGACGCAAGCCTGCTCATCGATCGCTTTGACGCCGCCGGGGTTCGGACGTGAGTTCGCCGTAAAGGGCAAGCGTGGCCTCCTGCATGTCGCTGAGCCGGTAGCGGGTCAGCGGCTGGATCGCAGGTGCCGCGCGCATCAGATCGGCGGCACGCTCGGCCAGCCGCGCACGATCTCCGGGCGGAACTCGACCGGCCGGGTAAAGATCGGTCAGCAATTCGCCTACACCGCCGTGCGCGTAACCCAACACCGGGCGGCACAAGGACAACGCCTCGATCACCGTACGACCAAACGATTCGTGCTGGGTACTGAGCTGCAGGATCAACGTCGACACGGCCATGACATCGCGCACATCGGCGCGCGGCACGCTGATCACGACTTGATCGGCAACGCCAAGCTGGCTGGCCAATGATTCGAGTTCGGCCACATAGGCTTCACGGCCGGGTTCACGCGCGCCGAGCAACAACAGGCGTGCCTCGACTCCGCGATCTTTAAGGTCAGCGAGCAGCTTGATCGCATCGGCATGGCCCTTCAGGCGCGTGCCACGGGCCGGCAGGGTCAGCAACGGCGCGCCGTCAAGCTGCGGGTACTCGGCAAAAAAACGGGTGCGCCAATCATCGTCAGGCTGATGACCGAATGGAAATTCGGCGGCATCGACCCCGCGTGGAATCAGCACCAGCCGCTGCGGACTCGTGTTCTGGTAATGCCGCAGGACGTGATCACGAACCAGGTTGGACACGCAGATCACGCGATCGCCTCGGGCCATGATGGCGCTGTACCAGCCCGGCGTATTCAGGCCGTGCACGGTGGTCACGAAATGCGGCTTCGGCGACGGCATGCCTTTGATCGCACGCCAGCCGATCCAGGCCGGCAGTCGCGATCGTGCATGTACGATGTCGGCCTTGGCTTCGGCGAGGATGGCGCGCAAGCGCGGAACCAAAAGCAAGGTGCGCAGGGATTTTCGACCGATCGACAGTTCGACGTGACGGCTGCCCTCGGCGACCAGTTGCGCAACCAGGCGCCCGCCTCCCGAAACCACGATCGATTCGTGGCCCGCCTCGACCAGGGCGCGCCCGATCTCGAGCGCCGAGCGTTCGGCCCCGCCGGAATTCAGCATCGGCAGCAATTGCACGACGCAAAGACGCCGATTTGTCAGATTGGAACCCTGATCGGACAAATCCACCTCACCCTGGTTGAGTAGATTCAAGCGCGCCGCCTGCTCAGTCTTCGAGCACGTAGTCAGCGCCGCAATACGGACATTTGGCCTTGCCGCCCTCATCCTCGATCGGCAGATAAATCTTCGGATGCGAGTTCCACAGCGACATTGCCGGCATCGGGCAGCTCAACGGAAGGTCGGCGTGGGTGACCCGATACAGGTTCTGGGCATTCGCCGGAATACGCGATTCGGCCGCTGGATTGAACAATGACATGAGCCAAAACTCCAAGAAATGACGTCAGCCGTGCAGTTTAGCAGCACGGATTGTGCCAAGTACGTCACAATTGGCGGGTCGAACACCTCGCATTGCCGTCAACGATTCAGCTTCATCCTAGTTGTTCGCTGGCTGGCCTAGAATGTCCCGTCGTTCGACTATGCTCACAGCGTTTGATTTCACCACGTAGAGGGAGACACCATGGATTTCTCGAAACTCATCGCCCGCGTCCAGGCCCTTCTGTTGTCACCGAAGACCGAGTGGCCGGTCATCGCGGCAGAACCGGAAACCGTCGCCAACCTGTACAAGAATTACATCATGATCCTGGCCGCAATTCCGGCCGTGTTTGGTTTCGTCAAGAGCAGCCTGATCGGATACAGCGTCCTCGGTTTCACGGCACGCACACCGATCGTGAGCGGCATCATTGGAATGCTCGTCCAATACGCGCTCATCCTCGGTATCGTCTATCTACTTGCTCTCATCATCGACGCTCTGGCACCGAGTTTTGACGGCGAGAAGAATCCGATCCAGGCGCTGAAGACTTCGGCTTATGCCTATACCGCTGGCTGGGTTGCCAGCGTCGGCGTGATCGTGCCGTGGATTGGCTGGCTGATCGCGCTGGCCGGTTCGATCTATGGCATCTATCTGCTCTACCTCGGACTTTCGAACACGATGCGCAACCCGCCTGAGAAGTCGGTTGTCTACACGCTCGTCATCATAGTCATCGGCTTCGTCCTCAGCCTGGTCATTGGCGCAATCGTCGGCGGCATCACCGCAGCCGGCGCCGGCGCGGCGGCTATAAGCATGGGCAACAGCTCCAGCAGCAACGTCACCATCGACAGTGACAGCGCGCTCGGCAAACTGGCGGCATTCGGTCAGAAGATGGAGCAGCAGAGCAAGAAGATGGAAGCCGCCCAGCGCAGCGGAGATACCAAGGCCCAGACCGATGCCGCCAGTGCGATGCTCGGCAGCGTGCTCGGCGGGGGCGACAAGGTTGAGGCCTTGCCGCCCGAGGCGATCAAGCCGTTCCTGCCCGAGAAGCTGGCTGGCTTCAAGCGCGAGTCGATCACGGTCGAGCGCAATGGCGCGATGGGCGTGCAAGTCAGCACCGGTCACGCCAGCTACCGCGATGCCAACGGCAACAGCCTGGATCTCGAAGTCACCGACATGGGCGGAGCCAAGGGCATCATGGCGCTGGCCGGCATGGCCGGCGTCGAATCGGAAAAGCAGACCGAATATGGCTACGAAAAGACCTACAAGCAGGATGGTCGCCTGGTCAGCGAAAGCTGGGACAGCAGCAACCACAGCGGCGAATTCAGCATCGTGCTCGGCGACCGCTTCTCGGTGAAGCTGCGCGGAAACGGCGAGGGGCTCGACATGAACGTCCTCAAATCCGCGCTGTCGTCACTGAATCTCGCCGGGCTAGAAGCGATGAAGAACCAGGGCGTCAAGCAGGGCTGATCCGGCAGCGGCACCGATCGCCCCCCTGCCCGGATTGATTCAACGGCATACAGTGACGCGCAACCCGGCCTCGCCGGAGACCGGATTGCTTCAGGCGACTACTTCGCCTCTTTCCCGGCCACGCTCGCTTCAGTGGTGAGGTGGATGCGGATCTCGTCGCTGACGTTGGGCACATAGGCACCGATGCCGAAATCGCTGCGCTTGATCGTCACACTGCCATCGAAACCGATCGTTGGCTGATTTGTCATCGGATGCACAGCGGCGCGGTTGAGCCTGGCATCCAGGGTCACCGCCTTGGTCACGCCGTGGATGGTCAGGTCGCCGGTCACCTTGAAATCGTCCTTGCCCTCGGCGACGATTTTCGTACTCTTGAAGGTGGCAGTTGGAAACTTGGCCGCATCGAAGAAATCCGCTTTTTTCAGATGCTCGTCGAGCTTCGGCACATGCGTATTCAGGCTGTCGATCGCAATCGTCACATCCACTTTCGCATGCGTCGGATGATCGGCATCAAAGGTGATCGTGCCCGCGATGTTGTCGAATCCGGCACTCGGATTGGAGAAACCGAAGTGCGTCCAGGTGAAATTGGCTTGGGTGTGGCTGCCATCAATCGTATAGGTCTCGGTCGCGGCGAATGCCGAGCTGGATGCGAGGGCGAGCGCAGCGGCGAACAGGGTTTTCTGCAACATGGGTAGTCTCCAGGGTCGTGGGTTGGCTCAGACGAGGCGGCAGGCTTCGTCGAAGGCGAAACGTTCTTCGCGCGGGTGAAGCGTGGATCGGTCGCCATAACCGATATTGATCAGGAAGTTTGATTTGATTTCGGTGCCGGCAAAGAAGTCCGCATCGACAGTCGAGTTGTGGAATCCGGACATCGGCCCACAATCCAGGCCGAGCGCGCGCAGGGCAATGATCAGATAGGCGCCCTGCAAGCTGGAATTGCGAAACGCCGTCGCTGCAATCGACTCGGGCTTGCCCTCGAACCACGGCACCGCGTTTTCTTCCTTGTACAAGCGCGGCAGATGCCTGGGGAACGCCTGATCGGCAGCAACGATGGCGGTCACCGGCGCCGCCATGGTCTGTGCGACGTTGCCCTCGGAAAGCGCTTTGCGCAACCTGGCCTTGGCCTCGGCACTGCGCACAAAGATCACGCGCAGTGGCTGGCAGTTGGCACTGGTCGGGCCGAGTTTGGCCAAATCGTAGGCCTGGTGCAGCAAGGCATCGTCGACCGGTTTGTCGAGCCAGGCCTCAGCCGAGCGGCGATAGGTGCGTGCACTGCGAAAGATCTGATCAAGTGCGGAATCGTTCAAAGGGGTATGCATCAAAACTCCTGGCGGCGGAACCTGGGTTCCTTGACGGGTTACAGTTTGGCGGTGTGCGGCCCGCGTTCAATGCGCCCATCTACAACGGATTGCTGCCGCCGGGTGGACAATAGCCGGACGCGAACCGTGCGCATGATGCCGCGAATACTCGAAACCACATGATAGCGAAGGAAAACTGATTGTCGTCTGACCTGTCCAACCTGAGCTGCTGGGTCATCAGTGATGGCGCGGCCGGCAACCAACGCCAGGCGATGGCGATGGCCGACGGACTCGGACTCGCCCCGCGCGTGATCAACCTGCGCCTGCACCATCCCTGGGATTGGCTGGCGCCACGGCTGCGCATCGCCGCACGCCAGGCGATGGAGGATCGCAACGGCTTGCCGATCGCAGCGCCGTGGCCGGACATCGCGATCGGTTGTGGTCGACGTGCCGCGCTGCTGACACGCTGCCTGCGTCAATGGAGTGGAGGTCGGTGCTTCACGGTACAGATCCTCGATCCGCGCATAGCCGCCGCGCAGTTCGATGCGGTGGTGGCTCCGCAGCACGACCGACTGTGCGATCCGAACGTGATCGAGACCATCGGCGCCCTGAATCCGATTGACGAAACGTGGCTGGAACAAGGCCGCATCCGCTTCGCCTCGTTGGGCGAACTTCCGGCACCGCGTACGGCCGTGCTGATCGGCGCATCCAACGCCTCGGTCACGCTCGATGATGTCTGGTTCGAAGCCCTGCTCGATGCCGTCACCCGGCAGCATGAACTTGCGGGCGGAAGCTTTCTCGTCAGTACCTCGCGGCGAACGCCGCGACAGCGGGTCGAGGATCTGCGCAAGGCGTTCTCGCGCTGGCCGGGAGTTTTCTGGGGCGGATCACAGGATGGCGAGAATCCCTACGCCGGCATGCTCGCCTTGGCCGATCGCATCATCGTCTCGGCCGATTCGGTCAACATGGTTTCCGAAGCCTGCGCGTCCGGCAAACCCGTGCATGCCTTTGCCATCGAACCGGTTCGCGGCAAGCTCGCCGACTTCCACGAAGCCTTGCGCGAAGGCGGCCACCTGGTTCCGCTGCAGGCAAGTGCCAGCCACTCGACTCCACCGTTGCGCGAATTGGCGGCGGTTGCCGCGCGGATCACCGCGATCTGGCGCTCACGACGGCCTCGCTGAGGCGAGCGCTCATCATCCGGTCACGCTATGACGGTTTCATCACCATCAACCAGAAGATCACCATCACGCTCAGGAAGGCCGGCCATCCGAGCCAGAACCACCAGCGCATGACCCGCTGATATTGCGCCGACAAGGGCAAACCGCTGGTCATCGCTTCACGGGCCAGATTGCGCGCACGCAGTTGCAACCAGAGCACCGGCAACCAGCACGCACCGATCAACACGAACAATATCAGCGTGGCCTTTATCCACAATGAGCTCAAATCAATTTCGAGCCGATGGATCAGCCAAAGCCCGCTGAACAACTGGATGACCACGGCTGGCGCAGTGAAACAGGCATCCGCGATGACCACGCTGCGGGTGGTCTCCGCGATCACCCGCGGGTCGCCACGACGATGTGCCACCCACATGAAGAACGCGATGCCGAGGCCGGTGCCGAACAACAGCGTCGAACTCAGGATGTGCAGCCACTTGACCCACAGATAATCCATGCCTACCTCCGCTCCGCCAGCACCCACGCCAAGGCAAGCGCGGGCAGGATGACCAGGTTCTTGGCCAGGCCACCGAGCGGCTCCAGCCAGAGCGCAGGCAACAGCAGGCCGAACGCTGCGGTGTAGGTGAGTACGCTGGTTGCCATCAAGGCGATTGCCCAGCGCGGTTGCCAGCCCGATGCCAGCCAGCCGGCCAACAGAAAATCGAGGATGCCTGTTGTCCGCGCCAAGGCGGTCAGCGGCCAGCCCTGCATGGCGGAGCCCTGGGCCAATGCCTCGATCGTCGCGACCGGCGCGAACCAACCGGCAAGCGCCGACAGCAACCACAGCGTGACAATCGAAAAGCGCAGCAATGGCGCCAGGAAATACAACTGTGCCTGCCAGCGATCCTGGACCTGGCTCGGCTGCGTTGCGAGCATCTCCTCAAGCCCGCGCGGGACTCTTCCGAAATCCCTGAGCAAGCGCGGGCAGGCGTCGATGTCCGTGACATTCCCGCGCCTGAGCATTCGCCACATCGTCTCGCCGACCGGGCCACGACCCAGCCGTTCACCGAGCCAGACCTGCGCCGAGACCAGGAACTCCGGCACCGCGAGGATCCCGTCTCCACTGATGCGCAACCAACGCCGCCATGCCGATTGGTAGTGCCGCAACGTGACCGGTTGCGGCCCACCGACTTCGTAGACGCCGCGCTGGTCACCCTCAACGGCATCGGCAACCAGGGCGGCGAGATCCTCCGCCGCGACCGGCTGAATCGCCCAGCGACCGTCGCCGGGCAGCAACGAGAACAAGGGAAATGCGGCCAGCGCACGCAGCAACGAGGTGCCTCCGTACGAACCGGAAACTGCATAGACGACGGATGGACGCAACACCACCGCGCGCAGCGGCAAAGCCAGCAGGCGTTCGTCGAAGCGGTGTTTCGATTCGATGAAGCCCCCATCCGCTGCGATACCGAGCGCGGAAACCTGCACGAAGGTGTTGATGCCCGCTTCGACACAGGCTGATGCCAGGGCGATCGGTGCAGCGACATGAATTGTCTCGAAGGATTGCCGGCCTGTTTCACGCAAGATCCCCGACACATTCACGACCCCATCGACATCGACCAGAGTCGCGCGCCAACTCTCCGCGCTGAGCATGCGGGACAGATCGACCATCCGCTCATCGCCGTCAGCACGCGCTCCGCGAACGCCGTTCAGTACGCGCCAGCCGCGACCACGCAGGGAGGCGACGATGAAGCCACCGAGAAATCCGTGTGCTCCGACGACCAGGACGGTGCGCCTGGCCGACGGATCGCTGGAGGAGAGTTCCGCCATGGGCTCAATCAAACGCCAGATCGAGTTCACGGGCAACCTGCAGGACACTGCGCGTGACGGTGTCGAGCTCGGTGTCGCGTGCGGCCATGCGCGGACGTGCGTCGAGCTTGGTTGCCAGCGATCGCCCGAGCAGGAGCATGTGCGCTTCGCGCAGCTTGCTGGCCTGGCTTGCATCGAGCAGCCGCGCCGATGCCGCCATCTCGATCAGGTCGACGCTGTTGGTGACGCCGAGCAGGCGTGGATGCGTCGAAGCGTGTTCGAGGACAAGGGCCTGGAGCAGAAACTCGATATCGACGAGAGCACCGTGTCCCTGCTTGAGGTCGAGCATCGCCACGGTTGATCGATCACTCTCCTTGCGCCAACGCGAGCGCATCTCGACGATCTTCTTGCGCAACTCGGGGCCATAGACGCGCGCATCGAGTGCCTGAGCACGTGATTCGGTAAAGCGTCGTCCCAGAGCGACATCACCCGCAACGACCCGTGCACGCACCAAGGCCTGGTGCTCCCAGGTCCAGGCTCGCTCGCGCTGATAGGCCGAGTAGGCGTCAAGGCTCGTCACCAGAAGGCCCTTGCCACCGTCCGGGCGCAGGCGGATGTCGACTTCGTAAAGACGTCCCGAGCGGGTCAGCATGGTCAGCAGATGCACGAAACGCTGGGCCAGGCGCGCGTAGTAGCGCGCACCATCGAGTGGCTTGGGACCATCGGATTCGAGCGCAGCGAGACTGCCGTCATAGACGAACACGAGATCCAGATCCGAGCCGAAGCCGAGTTCGATGCCGCCCAGGCTGCCGTAACCGATCACGGCCATGCCGGCACTGTCGCCGAAGCGTTCGTCGATGCTGCCGTGACTGGCAACCAGATCGCGTTCGGCGATGCGCAACACCGAGCCGAGTACGGCTTCGGCGACCGCAGCCAGCGCGCGCGCGGTCTGCTCGGCATCCAGACGGTTGCCCAGAAAGGCGAGGCCAATCCGGAACAGCGCGGCAAGTCGCTGTTCCTGGATGAGGTCGATCTCGCGCTCGGGATCCTGGTCGCCCACGCCCAACAGGCGGCGCTGGATTTCCGCTTCGACATCCTCGCGATTGGGCGGTGGCCCCTCGATACGTTCGTCGAACAGCTCATCGAGCAGCAAGGGATGGGCGATCACGCGCTCGGCGAGCAGGGCGCTGGCGGCAAACACGGCTGTCAGGCGCTTGAGCGCAACGGGCTGCTCATCGAGCAGGGCCAGATAAGCCGAACGCCTGGCAACCGCATTGACCAGGCCGATCAGGCGCACCAGACACGCGCTCGGCGCGGCACTCTCGGCGGCGGCGGCAAACAGGGCCGGCATGACCCGATCGATGCGCTCACGCGAACGCACGGCCGCGGCGCGCAGGATCGGGCTGCCGAGGAATCCCTCGAGGGCGGCGACCACCGGCTCGACCGGGTCGAAGCCGGCCTCGACGAATGCCTGGACCTCCACGCCCGATTCCATGCACTGCTGCCACACCGCATTCCAGGCCACCGTGCTCGCCGAACTACGTGCCTGGCGTGCGGGCGCCATGATCGCATCGAACTCTTCGCTGACCGCCGCGCGATGACGATCAAGCTCGGCGACCAGGGCGCCCCATTCGGCATGATCGAGCGCCAGCGCGAGGCGCTGGCGCTGCTGGCTGTCGGCTGGCAATTCATGGGTCTGCTGGTCGGCGAACATCTGCACGCGATTTTCGAGCCGACGCAGGAACCGGTAGGCCTCGCCAAGCCGCTTCGCGCGCTGGGCGCTGATCAGTCCGAGCTGCTCGCAGACCGCCAGCGCAGGCAGCAATCCGCGCACGCGCAGGGCCGGTTCGCGGCCACCGCGGATCAACTGCATGAGCTGAACGATGAATTCAATTTCGCGGATGCCGCCGGGTCCGAGTTTGATGTGGTCGGCCAGGTCCTTGCGTGCCACTTCGGCATCGATGAGTCCCTTCATCTCGCGCAGTCCGGCAAACGCGGTGTAGTCAAAGTAGCGACGGAACACGAACGGACGCAGGGTCGCCAGCAGGCGCGTGCCCGCCGCCTTGTCGCCGGCCACCGGACGCGCCTTGATCCAGGCATAGCGTTCCCAGTCACGGCCCTCGCGCTGGTAGTACTGCTCCATCGCGGAAAACGACAGAGCGACTCGACCGACATTGCCGAACGGACGCAGGCGCAGGTCGACCCGATAGACAAATCCATCCGGCGTGCGCTCCGCGAGCAGCGCGATCAGATGCTGGGACAGCCTTGAATACCAGACCTCGGCATCGAGGGGCCGCGCGCCATCGCTGCTGATGCCGGCCTCGTCGTAGGCCAGCACGAGATCAACGTCAGAGGAAAAATTCAGTTCGGCCCCGCCAAGCTTGCCGAGCGCCAGCACGACCAGGCGCTGCACCTCGCCGGTTACCAGACGAATCAGGCCATGGCGTTCGGAAAGCTGGCGTTCGGCATGGCGCAGAGCGACTTCGAGGCAGACTTCGGCGAGCACGCTGGCGCCGGCAAGAGTCGTCTCGATCTTGTCGATGTTGTTCACATCACGCCAGATCAGCCGAATCGATTCACGCCGGCGGAAACGCCGGATCTCGCTGCGAAATTCGACATCGGACAGGTTCATTGAAAACGGAGCGGTACGTGCATCGGCGTGACGCGGGTCATTCATCAAGCGCACCAGATCCGGGCCAAGCATTTGCGGATCCTGGCAAAAACCCTCGTAGGCAAAGTCACTGGCGAGCAGAACCCGATCGAGATGGCTGTCGACGCCGGCGTCGTCGTAAAACGGCACGCCCGCTTCGCGGCAGAGCGACTCAAGACGTGACAGGCGCTGATCGACAAGGAGCGCGATGGCTTTCGGACGGACTGGGTTCGGCATGGACGGATTCTGGCAGTCGCCTTGAGCCACGGCCAGCATCCGGCAGGAGGCACTTGCGCAGCAGCCTGCCTGCGGGCAGTCTGCGCATCCGCGTGGGCGAGGGGTGCGCAAACCTCAGACAATCTGCCTGCCGCAGCGCTGGACGGATGGGAGATCACGTTCAGTATTTCCGACGATTCGATTCACCCCCCACTCAGCCGCGCGACCCGAGAGTGCGCAGTTGCCGATTCCACTGGATCCGCTGCCGAACAATGACCGCCATCCCGCATCCCGCTCCGCTCGAAAAGAGCCTGCCGCAACTGCTCTGGCTGCTGCTGGTCGTGGCTGTTTTCGCGATCGTTGCGAGCTGGCTGGATCCCGCGCTGGGCTGGCCGGTCAGCGATCCCAGCTGGTCGCATGCCGGCCTGGTGGGTATCAACATCCTGCCGTTCGTGCTGGTCGTCATCCTGCTCAGCGCGCTGACGCGCCGGGTCGTGCTGTCCAGTTGGGTCGGCCTGTTGCTGCTGGTTGGCAGCTACTCAGCGAATGCGATCAAGCTGCAGCAGCTGGAAATGCCATTGTTGCCTGGCGACTTCCATTTTCTTCAGGAGATCGGTTCGGCGCTGCCGCTGTTTGCCCATTACATCGGCACGAGTTTCCTGCCAATGCTGGTTGCCGTCGCGCTGTTGGCGCTGACGCTCGCCCTGTTCCGCGAGGCGGCATGGCCAGTGATGCGCGGCTGGACGCGAGTCGGCGCTGCCGTGGTCACGTTGGCACTCGGCATCGGCATCGTCCAGGGCTGGGCGCCCTGGCGCGCGGTCTACAGCGCCGATCGCCTGGCGTTCGAGCCATGGTCGGTGGTCGACAGTGCGCGCAAGGCCGGCATGGTCGGCAACCTCGTCCTCTACAACTGGGAGTTGGCCAAGCGCCAGGAGCTTCGGCCTGATCGCAATGCTGCACGCGAGCTTGTCCGTGCGAACGTGGATGCGTTGCGCGAACGGTTGAACCCAAATACCTCGACCCTGGCCATGCCGAGCGGCACCCAGCCGGACATCGTCATCATCCAGAGTGAATCGCTGTTCGACCCGGTGCGCCTGAAGAATGCACCGGCCAACACCTACCTGCCGAATTTCCATCGACTGGCCAAGCGCGGCCTGGCCGGCGAGTTGAAAGTGCCAACCTTTGCCGGCGGCACGATCCGCACCGAGTTCGAAGTGCTGACCGGCATGGCGCTCGCATTCTTCCCCGGCGTGCAGTACCCGTATTTCGAGATCGCCGACCGTCCGATCCCG
Organism: Lysobacterales bacterium; assembly: GCA_016721015.1. Classification (GTDB taxonomy): domain Bacteria; phylum Pseudomonadota; class Gammaproteobacteria; order Xanthomonadales; family Rhodanobacteraceae; genus Dokdonella. The sequence goes on along the minus strand of JADKJL010000001.1, from coordinate 840,685 downwards.
GGCATCGTGCGCACGCTCTCGCGGCAGGGTTACCAGACCACCGCGATCCATCCCAACAGCGGCGTGTTCTGGAACCGCAATCAGGCCTACCAGCAACTGGGTTTCGATCGTTTTGTCGACGAAAAGGCGTTCTCCAAGGATGACATCGTCGGCCTGTTCACCGGCGATGCGGCGCTGACCGACCATGTGCTGGCCCAGCTCGATCAGGACGGGCCGCCGCAACTCGTCTTCGCGGTTACGATGGAAAATCACGGCCCGTTCGACTGGCGTCCGGGCCTCGATGCCAAGCGTCTCGCGGCGATGAAGATGCCGCCTGGCCTCGACGAAGGTGGCGAGTATTGGATGCGCAATTATCTGTACCTGCTCGGCGACGCCGACCACGAGTTGGGTCGCCTCGCCGATGCCTTGCAGAAACGCAAGCGACGCACGCTGCTGCTGTTCTACGGCGATCATCTGCCGGCCTTGCCGCCGGTCTACCACCAGATTGGCTTTGCCGACGGCAACGGCCCAAAGACCCAGCCAGTGCCGTGGCTGCTGCTCGACAACCGGCGCAATCTGGCCGACCACAGCCCAATGGATACGACCGCCTGGCTGCTGCCCAGCATCCTTCTGGAAACGGCCGGGATCAGTGGCGATCGCTATTTCGCGACGCTCGGTGCATTGCGCGATTCACTGCCTGCCAATGTCATGGCATCGGCAACCGCCTTGCCCGACGAACTGCGCGCACTCGGTCAGTTGCGCTATCGCGGCGAGCTGGAGACGGTCATCGACAGCGCCCTGAATGGCGCGGATGATCTGCGCGATACCACGATTGCGCCATAGACCAGCAATTGCTCGGCAATTGCTCGGCAACTGCTCCTGCGTTGTGCTGCACAAGGATGTGCGAATGCCGCGAGCGCAGGATGCGCTTGAGCGGCCTCTCGACGGCTGTTCCAGACGCCGTTCTACCTCCCCCATCCATGGGGTCGTACCTCCTGCATCCCCCCCCCCCCCCCCCCCCCCCCCCCCCCCCCCCCCCCCCCCCCCCCCCCCCCCCCCCCCCCCCCCCCCCCCCCCGGCCCCCCCCCCCCCCCCCCCCCCCCCCCCCCCCCCCCCCCCCCCCCCCCCCCCCCCCCCCCCGGGCCCCCCCCGCCCCCCCCCCCAAACCCCCCCCCCCCCCCCCCCCCCCCCCCCCCCCCCCTCCCCTCCCCCGCCCGCCCCCGCCCCCCGGGCCGCCCCCCCCCCCCCCCGCGCGCCGCCCCCGCCCCCGCCGCCCCTGGGCCCAGGCCACCCCCCCCCGGGGCCCCACCCCCCCCCGCCCCCTCCGCATTGCTGGCATACATGCCATCCATGGCAATCGCCAGCAATTGCTCGGCAACTGCTCCTGCGTTGCTCTACCTCCTGCATCCATGCAGTCGTCCTGCATTGCTGGCATACATGCCATCCATGGCAATAAAAAAACCCGCCGGGCATTGCTGCCGCGGCGGGTTCTCCCTCCCCACGAGGTTAACTCCTGATAACGCAATACTAATGATTTTTCGACAGTTGCCACGCCGCAGCGCAACATTGGCTGGTTTAGGGGGATTTTCAAAGCCAGTCCACCGCCCAGCAGGGCCGTGTCGTCGTAGATTGCACCAACATTCAAATATCCCGGCGAGGCGATACCCGCGAGAGCGGAGCGGCGCACGCAGACTCCACCACCGTTTCCGTTTACCCCCGTATTGCCTTGAACGGTGATGCGGTCGCGCAGCATGAAAAGTCGAGCATTGGCGTTTACGTAAATTCCAGCGGCGGAATTCTGCGCGGTGTTGTTGAGGATGACGGTATTGGTTTCAATCGTCAGTATCGCCGTTCCATCGCTGCCATTTAAGGCAACGCTGATTAAGTGGCGCAGCCGTCACGACACCTGTCTGCGTGCAGATCGCGGCGCGCTGACGCTGATGGACTGGCCGTCCTTCAAGGCAGCGCAACAAAGAAATGCGCGCAGACAGGTATCGCCTAACCGATTGTTTTTACTAAAACAGGTGGCATCCAGAAGGTCCGCCAGCCGCACTGCGCGGCTCGTCAAGGCAACCAGCCTTCACTTCGCCACGCAGCACGACTGGCGAACCTTCTGAATGCCATGACGGTTGTGCCACTTAATCAGCGTTGCTTTAAGTAGATACCGCCGCCATATGTTGCTGATGCCGCCATTTCGGAGTATCAGGTCGCCGCTGCCGCTGAACTGGATGCCGCCGCCATAATCGGGGCCGCTTGAATCACCACCGCGAATGGTCAGCTTGCTGAAATCACGCACACCGCTGCCGCTGATGCGCAGCACCGGCGCCGTTGAGAATTGTCAGCCCTGTCGACGCAGGACTTCCGCAAGTGGCGTAACCGCCTTCGATAATCAGATCCTGGCTGCCAATGATGAGCGCCTGTCGGGTGTAGCTGGCGTTGTTGGCGACATGAATACTGTCTGGCCCCGGGTTGCTGGCCGCACCATTGATGGCGGCTTGCACCGTGCTGTAATCGCAAACACCGTCACTGCCTACCAAGTACGTCAAGGCGTGAACGTCACATTGGAATGTGAGCGCTGCGAGGAATACTGCCATCTTCAGCGCGGGATTCAGTCCTGGAAGGAAATGTTTGTCCATGGAAGACTCCTCGAAATCGCCGTCGCAGTCGCGGCGCACATCGGATAACGACATCCAGGGCGAAATTTGGACATTCGTGAGCGGCGCCAAAGAAAATCTGGGTGCTTGACCGGCTGATCAAGCAAGGCCTGGACGTCCGAACGCCATAGGCGACCAGCAAGTTCGCCAACTGCGACCAGAAAAGCGGGGTCGAACGCGCTACCTTGCACACGTTTAGCGTCGTTCTACACTGTGATAGTCAATGCGAGGTCGCCATGCCCCGTTCCCATCCTCCCGACGTCGCGTGCGTGGCCGAGAGCGAATCCGCCGAGATTTTCTCCAGGGTCTACGATCGCTTGAAGGCCATGGCCAGCCGACAGCTCGCGCGGGGCGCGCGCGGCACACTGGATACGACAGCCCTGGTCCACGAAGCCTTTCTGCGTTTGGATGGCGCGCGCAATCTCTCGTTCGAGCACAGCGCCCAGTTTTTTGCCTATGCAGCCCGGGCCATGCGCCACGTGCTGATCGATCGCGCTCGCGCGCGGATGCGCCAGAAATCCGGCGGAGAATGGGTACGCGTCACCTTCACTGCGAATGCCGATTCCCAACCCGCGCTGGAAAGCGCCGAACAGGTGCTCGCCCTTGACGAAGCGCTGCAACGGCTCGAAGCGACCGACGCGCGTGCCGCTCAAGTCGTCGAGCTGCGCTACTTCGCAGGCCTCGCGCCCGAGCAGGTGGCGGCCGTGCTCAAGCTGACACGGCGAACGGTGGATCGCGACTGGCGATTTGCGCGGGCATTTCTGCACGCATCCCTCGACTAATGTCCTGATTGCAGCACGATTGTCGTTACTCGATGGAATTCGACCTCAATCCGGAGTCGCCATGACCGATGGTTCCCCAACTCTGCGTGAACTGTTCGAACGCGCCTTGGCTTTGTCCCCGCAGGAAAGACCAGATTTCCTGAGTACCCACTGTGCTGACCCGGAACTGCGCAAGACCTTGCAACGCATGCTCGATGTCGACAGTGGTGATACCGGCCGCCTGCTTGATCGCTCGGTCGACTCGCTGATGGACGAGGTGGGTGAATGGATCGCCGAGGCCCCTGCCATTGGCACCAGGATTGGACCATTCCGGTTACTTGAACGCCTCGGTTCGGGCGGCTCGTCGATAGTCTATCGGGCCGAGCGCGAGCAATCGGGGGTCCGCCAGCAGGTTGCCTTGAAGCTGCTTCGACGCGGATTGCTCTCGGTCGACGAACAACGCCGATTCCGCGATGAGCGTCGCGCCTTGACGCGGCTGCAGCATCCGGGCATCGCCCGCCTGATCGAAGGCGACATCACCGACGAGGGCACGGCCTACATTGCCCTCGAACTCGTCGAAGGCACTTCGATCATCGAACACGCTCGCAGCCAGCGGCTCGATCTTGACCAACGCCTGCGCCTGATCGTCAACGTCTGTCGAGCGGTCGACGCTGCTCATCGCGCCTTGATCGTCCATCGCGATCTGAAACCATCCAACATCATGGTGACTGCCGACGGCGAAGTGAAACTGCTCGACTTCGGCATCGCCAAATTGCTCGCCGCAGATTCCGAAGAGGAGGGTGTCAGCGAGCAGCACCTTGCCTTGACCCCCGCTTATGCGGCGCCCGAGCAATTCGAGCGCGGAGCAATAACGACGGCCACCGATGTCTACGCGCTCGGTGTCGTCCTGGGCGAACTGATCACCGGACAGCGCCGTGAGCCCGGAGACTCCAGCACGCCGTCATCACAACTTGAAAACTGTACGCAAAGCGAAGAGCGCACCGAGTCGCTCAAGGTCCTGCGCAGAAAGCTGCGTGGCGATCTGGATGCCGTCGTCATGAAGGCGACGGCAACGGCGCCTGCGCAGCGCTACGCTTCAGCCGGTGCTCTGGCCGATGACATTACTCGGTATCTTGATGGACAGCCGGTCGCCGCACATCCGTCCTCGCGCCTTTACAGCGCACGCAAGTTCGTCGGCCGCCATCGTGGCGGCGTCGCGACGACGGTACTTTTCCTTTTGGCGATACTGACCTCTCTTGGTGTCGCGCTGTGGCAGGCCAACGTCGCGCGTTCCGAAGCCCAGCGCGCGACCAGCGTTCGCGATTTCCTGTTGCGCGTATTCAGTGCAGCAGAGCCTGCCGGCCCGCGACTCGCGCCGCCGACGGTTGTCGATGTAGTCCGCGCGTCGATCACCGAAGCTCAGCATTCGCCTACGCTCTATCCCGCCGTGCGCATCGAGCTTCTCGAAGCATTGGGCAATGTGTTGCGTACGCAAGGACAGGTTGACGACAGCATTCGTCTACTCGAATCAAATTACCGTGAAGCGATCGCGTTGCTCGGCGCATCCGACCCGACAACGTTCAAGGCAGGATTGGGACTGGCGATGGCTTGGGTCGACGCGGGAAAGCAAACTCAGGCTCGCGCCTTGTTCGACCAGATACTGCAACTGGATTCTCGAACGGCTACGAATTTCCGCTCGCGCGTGCGCGCCGCCTCGGCCTTGCTGGCTGTCGATCTGTATGAGCGCGAACGGGCGTTCAAGGAGTCCATCGCCGCGCTGGAACTCTGCGGTGGAAATGCCTGCGACGAACCGACGCGAATCAACGCCATGCTCGCGCGTGGCTACGTGCTCGCGAGCTTCCAGCAGGACGAAGCGGCCATCCCGATCATGCAAGAGGCGTTGAAGGCGCAGCGCGCATTCTTTGTCGGGCCACACATCGATATCGCCGACAACGAGCAAGCCCTTTCCCGAGCATATCGCAGGCTCGGCCAGTTCGATCGCGCCGAGGCACTGGCACGCGATTCGCTGGCCATCGTCGAGGCCAGTGTTCCGGAACTGCATGTGCGTCGAACCGATGCGCTCGATACCTTGCGCCAGGTGCTCATCGACACCCGCCGCTTCGATGAAGCCGAAGCGCTCGGCGAACGCATCATTGCGATGGACATGGCCACCCTCGGCCCCGAGCATCCCGGCCTCGCCACCAGCGAAAACACGCTTGGATTCACCTACATGATGGATGCCAAGTACGCGCTTGCGATTGAACATTTCCGCGCCGCCCTTGATCTGTCCGAGCGCATTCCTGACAACCAGCGGCGCAGCGCGATCTATCGTTCGAATCTCGGTGCCAGCATCGGCCGCAACGGCGATCCGGCCCAGGGCATGCAGCTGATCCGGACATCGATCGACGCATTGCGCGCACAAGCAGAGCCGGATTACGACCAGATCTGCTCGGCGCTCGAAAAACTCGGCTCGCTGCAAAGATTTGCCGGCGATTCGCGCGGCTCGCTCGCCACGTTCACGGAATCGGTCCAGATCTACAAGGACAAGCTGCCCGAAGCGCCCAAGGCCTGGCGCGTCGTCAGCCTGGTCGGCCTCGGCCGCGCCCTGATCGAAACCGGCGACGATGCGAAGGCCGGCGAGGCGCTGGGCGAGGCGCTGGCAAACATCACGATACCGGCTGGTCGGATCTCGCCCGATCGCATCGAAGCCCGCGCAGCCATGGCCGGGATCCTGTATCGGCGCGGCGACGCGACTGGCGCGCTTGCCTTGCTGGAGCAGGCGCAACAGGAGAGCACGGCCGCCAAAGGGCGTCTGTCGGCCGGCTTGCAGGCCTTTGTCGACGGTGTTGCCGCATCGTTGACGAGGCATTGAATCGATCAGCGCCGATCCGACTCCGATCAGTTTGTCCAAAAACGCCTTGAAATGTCGTTTCCCGAATCAGCCCACTGCCGGGCAGCTTCGAGAACAACGCCATGCCTGCATCGATTCGCCCTGCCTGCCTGTATTCCGTGTTGCTGGTCCAGCTCCTTGTCGGGCCTGCGATCGCGATCGCCGACTGTCTTCCGATTGCCTATACGCGCTACGTCGGCAACACCACCACCGACAACCAGTGCACCGACAACGATATCCAGTCGGCGATCAACAACTCGGCCTGTCCGACCACGATCTATGTCAGCAACGAGCGCGCCTGGACCGCACAGCACCTCGACATCAACAACAAGAACCTGAGCATCGTGGGTCGGACAGGCAGCTGTGGGCCGGTGACCTGCGATGGCGGGTGCGCGGTGCCGACCGCACCGGTTGTCGTGGTCGATGGCGCCGGCCATACCGGCGACAGCGTGATGTACATCCATGGCACCAGCAACGTCACGCTCAAGTATCTCGACATCAAGAACGGAACCAACATCAACGGCGCCGCCAACACCTATGGCGGCGGCATCCATTTCGACGGGCGCGGCTCGCTGGCGCTCGATACGACCTGGGTTCGGAACAACGTCGCCCGCTTCGGTGGCGGCATCAACATGAGCGGTACCGGCGGCTTTGCTGGACTGGCCCTGCTCGCTGGAACGCGCATCGAGAACAACACCGCAGCGAACGACGGCGGCGGCATTCGCATCACGGACAACACCTTCATGTCGGTTCTCAGCGACCACACGCTGATCTGGCTCAACCAGGCACCGAACGGTTATGGCGGCGGCATTCAGGTCAAGGGACCCGCGCACGCAGACATAGCGTCGCCTGGTGAAAGTGGGCTGGGTGTCATCTATTCAAACAGCGCCCAATTTGGAGGTGGAATAGCCATTCTTTCCGGAACCAGCTTCGGCGACGATAACGCCGAAGTTCAACTCTACACGGTCGATCCAAACCGCCCGGTTCGGCTGCACGGTAACAGCGCCTCTGCGAGCGGAGGCGCCGTCTATCTCAAGCCGTATGTGGGATTCGAAGGTTACAAGTTCGCCTCACTTTGCGCATTTGATTTTCGGATCGACGACAATGCGGCAGCGGAGGGAAGCGCGGTTTATGGCGACAACAACACGTCCTCTGTCGGCGACCACATTGGCAGCACGGTGCTTCTCAATCCATCCAGCAACCTTTGCGCCGGACTTCCCGAATTTGCAGAACGATGTGCCCCTGGCGTGATCTGCAACACCGTGTCCGGCAATGCCGCTTCAAACCCAGATGGAAGCCCAACCTTGGGGGCTACGGCCTATCTCAAAGCCTATGGCACCCTCGAAGGCGAGCGCCTGATCATGCGCGGCAACAACGGCGGCTACCTGATTCACCTGCTTGACCCCTATGTCATTGAGCATTCGCTGGACAACTGCCTGCTGGCGAACAACAGCGTTACTCGCCAACTGGTGCGGACTGATGCAGGTCAGATGGACGTCAACAACTGCACGATCGTCGACAACACCATCCTGTCGACCAACTCGATCTATTCCGGGGGTGCGCTGACCCTCGCCAACACGATCATCGACCAGCCCGGCAACAATGCCCTCGGCTACGGTGGCAATCCGAACGACCTGATCGTGAGCTACGTACTTTCCAGTGACGTCAGTACCTTGCCAGCCATCGAAGGCGTCGCGTTGGGCCGACCGACCTACGTTGACGCGGCAGCGGGCAACTATCGACTCGCACTGAACTCGCTTGGCATCGATTTCGCGCCACCGATCGTCGGCGACGATCGCGATCTCGACAACCTGCCGCACGACCAGGATCTTCCCGAAGTCGGCAATCTCTACGGCGTTCGCGATCTAGGCGCCTATGAGCGCCAGCGCAGCTGCGGCACGAACGACACGATTTTCTGCAACGGATTCGAATCACCATGACGAGATTGATTAGCCCGTTCGTGCGCGAACTTCGTGGCCGTACCGCTTCAGCGTTGGGCCGCCACGGCCTTGCCGCTGCGGCACTCTTCCTTTGCATGCCCTGCGGTTGGGCGATCGCTGGGACTGCCGGGGTCGCCAACGGCGAGTTCGACGTGGATCTAACCGGCTGGACACTTGCCGGCCCGCCGTTTGCGGCCTGGTCGATGCTCGACTATCAGGGCAGCCCCACGTCAGGATCGGCCTCACTTTCCAACGATGCGCCGCAGCCAGGTGTCCGCCTCTATCCACTTCGACAATGCGTGCACCTGCCCGCTGCCGGCAGGTACCGCATTGAAGCTCAAGGTTTCCTTCCCGTCGGACATCCGGCCGGTCGCCTGGTGGTCAGCCTGGCCAGTCATGCGATTGCCGATTGCAGCGGCGGTTCCAATCTGGGCGTTGGTTATTTCCTGAGCAGCAACGGCAATTGGCAATACGGCTCGATCGAATTCAACATCGAATCCGGTTTCAACTACGTCGACCTTTCGCTGGGCATAGAGAAGAATGCCGCAGGCGGCAGCCTGGTCGGCAATATCGACGCCGTGCGCCTCATTTATCGGGAAGTGATTTTCGCCAGCGGTTTCGAAGCCGTGGACCTTCCTTTTTCAGATCCCTAGCCCGAATAATTCATGAGTTGCGCACGCCCGGGTCAGGCCACGTGCGCGATAGATTTTTCCAGGATCGCCTGTGCCGCCCATTCGCCGGTTTCGACGCCGCCTTCCATGAATCCCTGGTTGTCGAAGGCGCAGTGTTCGCCGACGAAATGCAGGTTGCCGACGCGCTCGCCGATCGCGCCGCGCAGAGTCGTCCACTGGCCCGGGCGAAAGCAGGCGTAGCTGCCGAGCGTCCAGGGATGCGTGGGCCAGTGCATGCGGGCCTCGCGCATGCCCGTGCGCGCATCCGAGATACCGGGGAAAACGACTTCGAGCTGTCGCGCGGTCAGGTCGGCCTGCTTCTTCTGCGAGCCCATGCCAATTTCAACGCCGTGCCTGCCGCCGACAAAGTTGGTCAGGATGCCCGCGCTGCCGGCCTGCATGCGACTGGTTTCCCAGGTCGTCTGGTAGGGCAGGTCGCTATAGGTTGCGCCGGCGCTGGCGTGACGGGTGCGCCAGACGCGTTCGTTGAAGCCGATCATGAGTTTGGCGTTGGTGCCGTAGCCGAGTTCGTTGATGGCCAGCCGTTTCGCTGCAGGCAGATCGATATCAATGCGCACATGACGCAAGGTCGTGAACGGCATGGCCAGCACAACGCGGTTTGCGCTGACCTCGAAGGCGCCGCTGCCGCGTTTGAAGCTCAGCGTGTAGCGACCGTCGGCCGACTGTCGAATCGCCTCAAGGACTGACCCGGTTTGAACCGCATCGTCGAGCTTGGCGCCGAGCGCCTTGACGATCGAATCGTTGCCGCCACGCACGTGAAAGCGTTCGTCGCTCTCACCGAAGATCTTGAACGCCTCAAGACCCGGATCGATGAAGGTGAGGAAATTGAGCGCTGACTGATCCTCGCATTCGAGACCCATCTCGGTCGTATAGGCCACTTCAATGAGCTTGCGCAGCCAGCCCGATGCGCCATTGCGATCGAGCCAATGCGTCATCGTCTCGCGATCGAGCGCCTCGCAGCCGCCCGGGGTCGCATAGGTTATTTCTTCATCTGGTAACGAAGCGGCGTCACGCCGGATCGCTTCGGCCAGCGGTGCAAAGGCACGCAGGATCTCGGCTTCGCTGTAACGGCGGCCGTCGCAGAACCAGATATCGCCAAAGGCGTGGGTCGGATCTTCCGAGAGATCATCGAGCGGCAGACCGAGTTCGGCAGCAAGTGCACGAATTCGCGCATGGCCGGTATCTATCAATTCGCCGCCCAGCTCGCAAACCTGGCCATCGGCAAAGTGGTTGCGCAGACTGAACATGCGTCCGCCTACGCGCTCCTGGGCTTCATAGAGTTTCACGCCGACACCGGCCTGGCGCAATCGCCACGCAGCGGTCAGTCCGGCCACTCCGGCACCGACGACGATCACATCCTCAGAATTGTCCGTACGCATCATTCGTGTTGGCGCGCAGGCGCCGAGCATCAGCGCGGCCGATGCGGTGATCGACTGACGCAGGAAGCGCCGCCGTGAAGCATCGGTGCGCATCGCGATGTCGCGATCGATCGCCTCATCGAGCGGCTCGCCTGAATGTCTTGCCACTGCCGAGATCGCCGCCGCGCGACGCAACAAATCCACCAATACCGTACGAGCCATGATCCCTCCCCGGATCGAACCGCTGATTGCGGCGCAAATGCAGACTAGCGCGGATCCCCTCGCGTGGCACGCTGCCGAACGCCTGAAGAGCGCTCGACTTACACTGACGCGAGGTACCAACTGTTGGTCAAAGAGGGCAGGCGAGCCTGCCCTCTATTCCGACTACTTGCTGACCCGCTACCGGCTCAGTCAAATCCGTTCTTGAATATCACGTCCAGGTCATTGTAGGGAAAGCACAGGCCGAACTCGCTTGTGTTGTGTTCTGCATCCCAAACCACCGGGGAGATGTACTTTCCTGTGAGCGGATACGAAGCATCGGAGCTGATTGGAACGATAATGGACCCAGAGCAATTCATCGTTGAGGTCGCGCATGTCAGCGTCACCGGGTCGGATATGCCTACGAGAACGGCGGCGTCGTCATAACCGCTGCTGTTGTATTGCCCCGCGCAGCGTTCACTGGCGTAAAGCTCGACGCGATAGGTACCATTTTTGTTGGAAAGCTGAGGATTCGTGCTGCCCTGGAGTGCGAGACCTTCGGTGTGAAACAGCGCAGGGAAATTGATGCGGTCATTGGCACCGGTTTGATCGACATCGATGTCGTTGTAATTGCGACCATCGGGCGACAGATCGATCGGCAGGCGGAGATTGTTGACGAAGCGATTTTCGCTGATCCACACCCGTCGCGATGACTCCAGCACGGCGATGCCATCGGTCTGATTGTTGTAAATGTAGTTGCCACGGATGACATGGCCATTGCCGCCGGCCACGCGCACGGCATTGCCGCCATTGCCTCCCAGTGATAGATCCGCTCCACTGGCACCGAGATGGTTGTTGAGAATCTGTACGTCCTGTGGTGGCGTACCGTCATCCTCCAGCAGAATCGCTTGTGCCGTGTTGAAGGCGATCGTGTTGTTGCTGATCACGTTTCCGGTACCCCCGATGATACGCACGCCGACAACGTTGGATAGTGAAAATGCTCCGGTTCTACTGCTGCCGATCAGGTTGTTGCGCACCGTGCACATGGCATTGCTCTGAATCAGAATGCCGGCCCCATCGGCGCGCCCGATCACGTTGCGATCCGCCACCGAGTCACCGCCAATGACCGTGCCTGGAGCTGCGATGACTTGAATTGCGCTGTCGGCAAATCGCGGCTGGGAAATACTGGCTCCGGTACCAAACAGGCTGCCTCTGACCTGGGCTTTGCCTGGTCCGGAGATCCGGATGGCACTGGATGAGAAGCCATAGAAACCCAGACCAGATACGTAAGGCTCGTCGTCCACCGAGCCAGTGCTCAATGACAAGCCACGCGTCGACGTACCTGCGGCAATCAGGAATACGCAGACGTCACCATCAAAATAGTCTGGATCGACGTTTTCCATGCTGCCGGGCTGACTGTAGCCCTCGATGCGTACGTTCTTGGTGATGCTCGGAAAATCACTATTGACATTGATCAACTGCGGACAGCTGCCGGGAATATTGAATTCGATCAGCGAATCGCCAGTCGCAGCGTTGGCTGTGGTTATCGCCGAGCGCAACGATCCAAACCCGCTGTCGTCGGTATTGGTGACCGAAATTACATTGACGCCCGCCACGTTGCTTTCATACGCACCAATATCCGGGCGGATGCCAAACACGCGGGGGCCACCGTCGTAATCGATGTTGGGCGTTGAGCCTGTAATGACGCGTCCCGTGTTGATCAACGGCGACGTCGGCTCGATTGGACGGTAGTTGGCATCCAACTGTGGGTTTCCGCTGAGGTTGGAGCCAGACCCCGCGCCCAATCCACCGGGTGCAGTAAACAGTTGAGTGTTCCAAAATGCGTAGCGAACCACCACGGTTTGATTCGAAATTCGCAGATCAAATTGATTGCCGTCCATGACGGTGTTGTAGATTCGGATATTGGCTGCAGGCGCGCCTGTGACGCCGGACACGCGCAAGCCAGTGGCGTTGGGGCTGGCCGGATTGCTGATCGTGTTGTCCTGCAGCACGACTTCGGCGGAGCTGAAGCTTGCCGCGGTGCGGTAGATTTGAAGTCCGGTATTGGAGTAGCCATCAAAGCGACTGTTTTCAACCAGGATGTTGTGTGAGCCGGCGTTGATAAACAGTCCCATCAACGCATTCGTGAAGCGGCTTCGACGTACCTTTATGTCGTCGTTGGGTGGACCAAATTGCTGATCCAGACCCGACAGGATCACCTGGCTCCAGCCATCGAAGACGAGGCCGAGCAATTCAAGACTATTCGCGTCCTGGGTCAGCTTGAAGTTTTGCGGGTTGACGCCGGTGATGGTGCTGGTTGCCGCATCGCTGCGGAACAGGCAATTCGTTCCCCAGCCGCCGGAAATCGTCAGCGCACCGTGCACCTGAAGATCAATGGGTCCAGTGCCGCCGTATGTGCCCGACTTCAGTCGGATCTGGTCATCCGCGTTCGAAGCTGATGCCGCTGCCAGCGAAGTGGCGAGCGACAAATTGGAATCAACGCAGTAATTGACTGCATGCGCCGGCATCGCAAACAGCAACCAACATAATGCTAATAGAGGGAAAGAGCGTTTCATGTCTGACTCCGTGGGTGGGCGTATATCAGTCCACGTAAGTTCGTCCACGCAGGGGCCACGGGCACTGCAGATTCAATTTTCAGATCAGGGCCGAGAGTGGAATCAAACAGGCAGCGAGATCGCAGTCGGTCACGCACGAGGGGGGCGATCCTGGCCGGTGCCGAGGTCAAGTGAGATGGCCCCTGCAAGCACCGAAGTCCGTGGATGATCACGAAGGCCTCCAATCCGGCGGTCGTGATCACGTCACACGGGAGCTCAGCGACATCATGAAGCCACTACTCTTTGCGACAACCCTTATTGCCACGTTGACCATGAGCGCTTGCGCGCAGGCGGCGTCAACACCAGCGGCGCTGGCCAAGGCCCTGCAGTCTGCACTCGACAAGGGTGACTTCGAGGCAGCCCGCCAGCTTGCCGAGATTGACCGCTCGCCGGCTGAGCTGCACTTCTTCTTTTTCGACAATGTGCGCGAATGTGCCAGTGAAGCGACATGCACGGTAACCACGGCTGCAGCCGACGAAGCCATGCGCCAGCAACTCAAGGCACAGGCCGAGCAACTGCATGCGCAAGTGCCCGCTATCGAGGGTGTGGTCAAAGTAGCGGTCAAATCCAGGGACGGTAGCGGTTCGGGAACCATGGAAATGCCGTATGCCACGGTTGGCAACGCGTACAAACTGACTTCGATCCAGTATTCGGATGCCGAGTTTTCGGCACTGCGGGACAAGCCCGATCAAGCCTTGGTCGATGAATTATTTGCCCAGGGAATTCGCGATTCAAAAGGGGAGTCGAGAACCGACTGGGCCACAGCGGCGACCCGGCTCGCAGCCGATGGCGGCGAAGCGGGCAAGGCGTTCTTGAAGCAAACCCGGGCAATGTCAGCTGCTGTCGACGCCAAGGATCCCGATGCGGCGATGAATTCCGGTGGACAGATGTCCACGATTGTCTTTCGCGACAAGAATTTCGAAGGCAAGCCGATTCCGCTCGTTGACCGCCAGAGAAAACTGCACGTGCAATCACTGCGAATGCTGCGCGATGTCAAGGTCAAGGGTGGCTATCAACTCGGCGACGATGCCGTGCTGATGATCGAAGCTCGCGATGGCATCGGCTGGATCGTGCGCGGGCCGATCGTCCTGTCCAGAGACGGAAGCGACTGGGATCGTGCCGGTGCGAACACGGTCAGCTATCCCGCTGCGAAGTAGCAAAAACCACGCGTCGATCGATAGTCGATTCGCAGCGACGCTTGCTGCGCCGCATCGCATTGGCCAACCAACACGCTGCAAATTTCACGTGGCCCCGCACGGCGCGCTGCTGCGTGAATAGCACAGGCGGAGGCACAACGCCCCGCCCACTACCGGGAGAAGACTATGAACTGGAAGAACCTGTTGTTTTCATTCGAGGGTCGTGTGGGTCGCGGCCCGTACTGGATGTTTTTCGTTGTGATGCTGGTGGTATTCGGCGGGCTGATGGCGCTCAGCATGGTGGCCATGATGAACGCCGAAGATCCCTCCAGCGCCGGCGGCATGGCGAGCATGCCGATGATGGTCGCGATGCTGTTGTTTGTCTGGCCCTCGCTGGCGATTCAGGCCAAGCGCTGGCACGACGTAGACAAATCCGCATGGTGGATCTTGATTGGTTTGGTGCCAGCTGTTGGCGGATTGATCGCCATCGTGTTCAATGGTTTCATTGCGGGCACGCCGGGAGCGAATCGTTTTGGTCCAGCGCCAGCAAGCGCTTCAGTGGCGGCCCCGGTGATGGCACGGTCCTGATCGATAGCGGCTAGAGGGGAGGCGGTCTGCACTTTCCCGTAGACACCTCCCCCTTGGATCTGTGTTGGCTCTGTACTTGACCACAGTCGCTGTGCAACGCTGCCACTTGGTACCCAAACCGCGAGGCCAGCATCAGCGGCCCCACACGTTTTACGCTCGGAGACCGAATCATGATCGACGCCATCGGTAGCTCGCGCGCACTGAAGTCCTTTCCGCGAATCACGGTGAACCGCGCGGCTTGCGTGATCGTGATTGCGCTTGCAGCGTGTGCACGAATTCCACCTGTTGCGGACGCTGGATCGATCGATGCGCGAGTAGCTCGCTTGCTGCAAACGACGCCGCTGGTCGACGGTCACAACGATCTGCATATCCACTATCACGCTTGTCGGGAAGGATGCCCGCGCGGATACGACGACTACGACATCAGCAAAAGCGTGGGCGGCCACACCGACCTGCCGCGTTGGAAACAGGGCGGGGTCGGTGCGCAGTTGCTCAATTCAGGCTGGCTCGATACGGAGCCCGGCCTTGAAGGTACGTTCAAGGGATTCGCCTTCACGCGATCAATGACGGATCGCTACTCTGACAGCACTTCGATGGCGAGAACGTCGAGCGATATTCGGCGTATTCATGCCACCGGCAAGCTCGCGATTGTTCTCGCGCTTGAAGATCCCGACCGCAGTGGCACTGATGTCGCGACGATCAAGCGACTCGCAGCCGAAGGTCTGCGTTCGAACATCGTCGCCTACAGTGAACCGAGCAAGTTGGCTGATGGCCATGCGGGCCCGATGAAGTTCGGTGGCCTGTCACCCCTTGGCAGCCAGGTCGTCCGCTGGATGCAGCAGAACGGCATTCTCGTCGATCTGTCGCACGCTTCTGCCGATACGATGCGCGATGTCCTGGACCAGTCGATCGCGCCCGTGATCTTCAGCCATTCCTCGGCTGCCGCGCTATGCGATGTCTCACGCAATGTGCCGGATGACGTCCTGCGTCGACTAAGCAAGAATGGAGGGATCGTAATGATCTCTTTCGTGCCCGAATTTACCAGCAAGGCTTTCTCAGACTGGTACGACGCCGGTAGCGTCTATGCAACCCGGATCCTGGAGGAATACAAGGGAGATCGCGCCAAGACAAAGCCATTCATGGACGCATGGGAAAAAGCAAACCCCGCACCCGTGGTCAGCGTTGCCGACGTTGCCAACCACGTCGAACATGTTCGCGATGTGGCCGGCATCGATCACGTCGGCATCGGCAGTGACTTCGATGGTATAGATTTCACGGTCACCGGCCTTGAGGACGTGTCGAAATTTCCAAATCTTTTCGTGGAGCTCGCGCATCGCGGCTGGAGTGATGCGGATCTGCGAAAGCTCGCTGGCGAGAATTTCCTGCACGTGCTCGATGCGGCAGACGCTGCGCGCAATTCGGCAACGGCCGATCCTTCTGCGCCGTTCTGAATGAGAGCGGGCTCGATGAAATCGGTGTTGGAGGTACGCGACATTCCGATCTAATTCGATCGTGAGTCATCGGCTTCGACTCGCCAGGCCGCATGCCGGCAATTCCAGGCTCGATCAGAGCTCGTGCTGGGCAACACCGAATTTCCGAGCCAATACCTTGGCCTGCTTGAGCCGGGGCGAGTACTCGGGCGGCTGCAGCCGGGCAAGGGCCGCTTGAATGTCCACTCGTGCGGCGGTCAGATCGCCCCTCTGAAATTGCAGCTGACTACGTTCGAGGTAGGCAACGCCCAGCATGGGTTCGCTACCGGCATCGCCGGCACGGGTCATCGTTTCAATCGCCGTCTCGATCAGGGCAGCCGCTTCCTCGCGCGCAGCACTATCGTTCTTCGCGATGAGGCTGCCAGCCAGCGTAATTCGCGCCTGGGCGATTTCGGCATGATCCTTATCGTAGATCTTTTCGACGCCCCCAAGGGTCCTGCGCAGGTAGGGGATCGCTTCATCATGGCGCCCCTCTGCCTGGCGCAGCGCGCCCATAACCGAGGCAGAGTACATCCGGTTGTAGGAATCGTCGGGTGAAATTCTTATCAGTGCGGCGGTGGCCTCGGCACCCAGCAAGTCGGCCTGCTCGAATTTTCCCTGATCGGTCAGGGCACCGACTTCCAGCAAGGCGGTCAACCAGGTGTAGACACTGTCTCCGGTTGCAGCGCGGAATGCCTCGAATGATTTTCTGAACCGAACTGCTGCCAGATCGAATTCACCTCGCGCGCGCGCCAGGTTGCCATAGGTTTGCAGCGCCTGGGCATATTGTCCGGAAGGTGTCTTGCCGAGGATCGAAATCGATTCGGCGAACGATTGCTCGGCTGCGTCCAGTTTGCCGGTTCGTCGTTGCAAATCCCCGAGTCGCAGCAAGGTGCCGCCAATAAAAAGATGGTCGGCCGGCAGGTTCGCTCGCTCGATGCGAAGCGCGGTTTCATATTGGAAGGAAGCATCCTCGTAGTCGTGCTGCAATCGATAGACGTCGCCGATGTTGGTGCGCAGCATCGCCGTGCGCACGTGCTTCTCACTGTTGTTGAGCACCACGATGCGCAGGGCGTCCTGGAAGCTTTCCAGTGCCGCGGCGTAGTTTCCGGCTTCCTGCTGGACTTTTCCAAGCACGCCGAGTCGCATCGAAACACGCACATCGTCAGCTCCATAGCTGGAGCGAAAAATTTCGACCGCGTGATGAGCGAATGCTTCCGCCTGCGCGTTCTTGCCTTCCAGTATTTCGACGTTTGCCAGGGATGACTCGACCAGGCCTGCTGGGGGGGACTCGCCCGCGCCTGAATTGCGCAACTTCGTCAGCGCATCTCGAAGTAGCGGCGCGGCCTTGACCGTATCACCCACGGCATAGATGGCGTCCGCATACGCCGCGAGTGCTTCGGCGCTGGCGATGCTGTCGGATCCGCTCAATGCAGAATGCATCTCCCAGGCGCGTTGCAAGGTAGCTTGCGCCGCTTCGCGATCGTCGAGGCTGGCTTGAATGTCCCCCAGATCCTTGAGCAACTGCGCCTGTAATTGCGGATCGCTCGCGAGACTGGCATCAACTGCCGCAACGCCGTCGCGGATCATCACGGTCGGCGTTCGCGCCTGCACACTGGCACGGCTGATCGGATCCTGCTCACCGAACAAGGTCAGGATGAAGTCCTTGACCCGTTCCGTGCGCGCCAGCTGGCGCTCGGCGTTGGCCCGCTCGGTATCAGCGCGGAGAGCTTCGGCCCGGGCAAGGCCGGTTTGCCAGAGTGCCACGCCGAGGCCGACGATCAGCGACAGCACGACGATGGCCGAGGCGGCAACTCCGACGCGGTGTCTACGCACGAATTTCTTCAACCGGTAGCCTGGCGCGTCTGCTCGCGCAGCAATCGGTCGACGTTCAAGCCAGCGGCGCAGATCATCGGCCAACGCGGCAGCCGTCGGATAGCGACGTCCGGGTTCGCGCTGCAAGCATGTGGCAATGATCAGATCGAGATCACCGGCCAGGTTGCGTGCCAGCTGGTGCCTATCGACATCACTGCCATACAGCGCATGGATCTGATCGGACTTGAGTCGGGTCGCCAGCGTACTGGCGCGATCTACCACCTCCAGGGTTGCGTCAAGCGCAAGCTGGGCCGGCGTGGAACGACTGCGTCGCATCGGCAACTGGCCAGTCAGCAGTTCGCAGAGCATCAGGCCGAGTGCGTAGACATCGGTGGTCGTACCAATAGACTCGCCGAGTATCTGCTCGGGCGCGGCATAGGCTGGAGACAGCACGCGCAAACCGGTGCCTGTCATGGTTTGTTCGCCACTTTCCTCGATCAGCTTGGCGATGCCGAAGTCGAGCACGCGCGGCTTGCCTTCCTGATCGACCAGTACGTTGGAAGGCTTCAGATCTCGATGCACGACCAATTGCGTATGCGCATAGGCAACGGCATCCGCAATCTCTGCGAGCAACTCCACGCGGGTACGCACCGTCAGCGAATGCTCGGCCGCATACTGGGTAATCGGCTGTCCAGCGACGTGATCCATGACGTAGAACGGACGTCCATCCGTGCTCATGCCGCCGTCGATCAGGCGTACGATGTGCGGATGATTGAGGCGGGCGAGGATGCGCCGTTCCTGCAGAAACCGGCGCAGGATCGCGTGGGTATCCATGCCTCGCTTTAACAGCTTGACCGCCACCTGCTTCTCGTAGGCACCGTCCATGCGCTCGGCCAACCAGACTTCACCCATGCCACCTTCGCCTATCGAGCGCAGCAAACGGTAGGGGCCAGCCATGCCGTCGCCCGGGCCTGTATCGCGATCGCCAAGAAGTCCGGGAATCGCCGCAGCCGCATCGCTTTCAAGCAGCGGACTGTCGGCATCATCGGCGGCCAGCAGCGAACGGACTTCGGCGGCGAGCGCCGGATCATCGTTGTCCAGTTGCGCAAGCCGAACTTCACGCGCAGAAGAATCCAGCTCGACAAGTTCATCGAAGCAAGTTGCAATCTCGGCCCAGCGCTCGGTTGCCGTGGTCATGGCCTAATCCGTTGTCGTTTTCGGTTGCAGGAAAGCGTCCGTCGCACCACCGTTCAGCAGAGGGTCGTCAGCGAGGGAGTCGTCAAAAGTGCTGACCAACGCTGGCTCCGGGGAAATCGTACACAGCAACAATATCGAACATGGAGGGACGACAGGTGTGTGCTCGTGAAAGATGACACTGCCGACGCAACAGCGCTACATCTGCGCCAATGTCTTGCGCGCTCGCAACGTAGTGAAATGCTGTGCACCATTCACTGCCTCGTACATGTCAGCCGCCTCACGCTGGGTGGCAATCGCCTCATCATGGCGCTGCAGGGCCAACAACGCACTCGCGTGTGCTTCCAGCGCCTGTGCCAGCTCTTCGCTGCGTTCGCCCAACACTTTCTTCAGCCCCTGTTGCGCCATTTCGGCCTCAGTGAGCGCCACTTCACCCTGGCCGGCTTCGGCCAGCGACTGCGCGCGGCTGGCGCGCACAATCAGGCACGACATGTGCTGCTCAAACCCTAGTGCGCTGCAATTCTTCCATGCGGCCTCGATCACCACTTGCGCGGCCTCGGGATCACCGTTCTGGCGCAAACCAACCCACAATCGACGCTGGATCTTCTGCATGTCCAAGCCTTTGTTGCCCGCTTGTTCAAGTAAATGCAGCGCTTCGCGCATGCGCGCTTCACCTTCTTTCGCCTTTCCATTGAGCATCAAGGAAAAGCCCGATGCGCCCAATGCGTCGGTCACCCATGGATGTCCGGGCGGAAAAACAGCACGCGCAATCGCCAGCTCTCGCTCGACCAGTTGCTGCTGTTGTTTGAAGTCACCTCGATGGTAGGCAGTGCTCTCCAGTGTCCAAAGCGATGGAATGACGTTCGCCGACACCTTGCCAAATGCGCGCTCCGAGAGCCTGAGTGCTTCGTTTGCTTTTGACTCCGCCTCGTCGAAATTGCCGAGATTGATCTGCGAGTTCGCCACGTTGGTGAGCGCAACGACCATCATGCCGGGAGAGGCATTGGCTTCGCGCTCGATCTCGAGCACGCGCTGCAGCATGCGCGCCCCTTCACGCAGGTTGCCTTCGCTGATCACCACATTCGCCAAAGCGGAAAGCGCATTGGCGTAGTCGCCGGGAAGATCGTGCTCGTGCCGTTCGAGTATGGCCACCGCCCGCTGCAGGTAGGGCTTGGCGGGTAGCACATCGCCGCGATAGGCGGCCAGCACGCCGAGGTTGACCAGGGTTTCGGCAATTGCCGGATCGTTCGCGTCATGCGTTTGCTCGGCCAGCGCCAGCGCACGGTCCAACAATACCTGGGCGTGGTCGAAATCACCCTTGGTCGTTAGGATTTCGCCGAAATCGTCGAGCAGTTCGCCCTGCAGCATGGGATCGTCGGCGAACTCGGTGTCGATGCGCTTGAGCGAGGCGTCGAACGCCTGCGCCAGGGTCGTCGCACCACCTTCAGAATGGCGTAGCGGATCTTCCTGAGTGAAAACCGAAATCAGGAAGTCCGTCACCAGCCGCGAGCGATCCGCGCTTTGCCGCGCCAACACGGCTTCGCTATCGGCGCGTTGCGCCTGCTGGTCGGCAAGCTCGGCCTGATGGCGCGCCTTGTCGGCTTGCCACAGCGATGCGCCAAGACCGCCAACGAGTGCCAGCAATACCGTCGCGGTCGCGGCCACACCGACGCGATGTCGGCGCACGAACTTCCTCAAGCGGTAGCTCGCCGAATCGGCACGTGCCGCGATCGGTCGGCCTTCAAGCCAGCGGCGCAAGTCATCGGCAAGCGCTGCTGCGGTCGGATAGCGGCGCGCCGGCTCGCGCTGCAAAGCGGTGGCAATGATCAGATCGAGATCGCCCGCGATGCTCCGCGAAAGCTGGCGTGTATCAAGATCGTCGCCATACAGCGCGTGCAGCTGATCGGGCTTGAGTCGGGTCGCCAGTGTGCTCGCGCGATCGACGATTTCCTGGCTCGCGTCGAGGGCCAGTTGGGCCGGAGTGGAGTTGCTGCGCCTCTGCGGCAACTGACCGGTCAGCAATTCGCAAAGCATTAGTCCGAGCGCGTAGACATCCGTTGTTGTGCCGATCGCCTCTCCAAGTATTTGCTCGGGTGCCGCATAGGCGGGCGACAAAACGCGCAAACCCGTGCCCGTCAGGGTTTGTTCGCCGCTATCCTCGATCAGCTTGGCGATGCCGAAATCGAGCACACGCGGCTTGCCCTGCTGATCGACCAGAACGTTCGAAGGTTTCAGATCGCGATGAACGACCAGTTGGGTGTGCGCGTGGGCGACTGCATCAGCGATTTCGGCGAGCAACGCGACACGCGCACGCACATCCAGTGAATGTTGCGCGGCGTATTCGGTGATCGGCTGCCCATCGACATGGTCCATGACGTAGAACGGGCGGCCGTCCGAGGTCATGCCGCCGTCAACCAGGCGCACGATATGGGGGTGATTCAGGCGCGCGAGAATCCGCCGCTCCTGCAGGAAGCGGCGCAAAATGGAGTGGGTATCCATGCCGCGTTTTAGCAACTTGACCGCGACCTGCTGCTCGTAGGCGCCATCGGTGCGTTCAGCCAGCCATACCTCGCCCATGCCGCCTTCGCCGATCGATCTCAGCAAGCGATACGGTCCGGCCGCAGCGCCTTCACGCGTCGCGCTATCGGCCAGAAGCTCTGGAATCGCCGCCGCTGCATTGCTTGAGAGCAGCGGAGTATCCGCGTCATCAGCGGCCAGCAACGAACGAACTTCCTCGACAATCGCCGGATCCTCTTTGGCGATTTCGGTCAGACGAGCTTCCCGCTCGGCCGCATCCAGTTCGACGAGTTCGTCAAACCATGCCGCAATCTCGGCCCAACGGTCGGTTGCTGCAGGCATGCGTTACTCCGTCGTCATTTCCCGCTGCAGGAAGGCACGAGCGCGCCGCCAGTCGCGCTTGAGCGAACGCTCGGAGCGCTCTTGCACGCCGGCAATCTCGCTCAGTTCAAGGCCTGCGTAGAAGCGCATCTCGACCAGCGCCGCCAATTGCGCATCGACCACGGCCAGGCTGGCCAGCGCGGCATCGAGCGCGAGTACTTCTTCATCACGCTCCTGGCCGGCTGCTTGCAGTGCGGTCGTATCAAGGGCCTTGAACTCGATATCGCCACCTCGCCGCAGTGCTGCCCGCGAACGCACGTGGTCGATCACGATCTGGCGCATGACGCGTGCGGCAACGGCGAAATAGTGGCCGCGATCGTTGACTTCGAGCGCGCCATGGTTGGCCAGCTTCAAGTAGGCCTCATGCACGAGCGAAGTTGCGCGCATTGCATTGTCGCCGCGCAGTTGACCGGCGGCAAGACGACGCAATTCGTCATAAAGGGAGGCAAAAAGTTGCTCGGACGCCAGCTGATCGCCGTCGCGGGCCTTGCCGATCAGTTCAGTGATTTCTGCCACATGCCGCTCCCATCCCCTCCGCTACGTTGCCATGCGCGGCTGGCCTTGGCAACAATCGACGGCACGTCACGAATGCGGGGTAATCGCTCTGCTCACAAACAGGCGAATCTGCGATCAACTGTGCGCCAACTCACACTCGCCATGCGATCTCGCGCGTGTCCTGTCGCCGGCGTCAACGACTATCATGCCGACTCACTTTTTCGGGGGAATGCCATGCGACTCGCTGTACCGCTATTTCTCGGCCTGTTTGCCGCCAGTTCGGCCCTTGCCGGGGAAAACATCATGCTCGTGCTCGATGCTTCGGGCTCGATGTGGGGCCAGATAAACGGCAAGACCAAGGTCGAAATTGCGCGCGAGACCGTCGCCGATGTGCTTGGCACCTGGAAGGCGGACAACGCGATCGGACTGGTCGCTTACGGCCATCGACGCAAGGGCGACTGCAATGACATCGAAACCCTGATCGAGCCGGGCCCGCTCGACAAGGCGGCGTTCCTTTCAACAGTCAACAGCCTCAATGCCAAGGGCATGACGCCGCTTTCGGCGGCGGTCAAGCATGCCGCTGGCGTGCTCAAGTCTTCGGAGCAGAAGGCCACCGTGATCCTGGTTTCCGATGGCGAGGAAACCTGCAATCTCGATCCTTGTGCGGTCGGCACGGAGCTGGAGAAGAGCGGTGTCGAATTCACCGCGCATGTGATCGGCTTCGATGTCAGCGATCCGAAGCATCAGGCGCAGTTGCGTTGTCTTGCCGAGAACACCGGCGGGCGCTATTTCAATGCACGCAATGCCGATGAACTCGGTGCGGCGATCGAAGGCGCGGTCAGCGCGAGCACCGAACCCCCGCCGCCACCCGCTTCAGCCACGGTCGCCGCCAACGGTTCGATGATGATCGCGAGCGAGGTTGACGTTTCCTGGAGTGGTCCGGCCGATCGTGGCGACTACGTGACGTTTGCGCGGGTCGACTCGAAAGACGGCGAATACCTTGACTACGA
Source organism: Lysobacterales bacterium (assembly GCA_016721015.1). Classification (GTDB taxonomy): domain Bacteria; phylum Pseudomonadota; class Gammaproteobacteria; order Xanthomonadales; family Rhodanobacteraceae; genus Dokdonella. Next base: position 816,993 of record JADKJL010000001.1, on the reverse strand, counting down.
AATCGTCGGCAAGAAGGAAACGACCGGCACCAAGGGAGTAGTCACGTTGCGCACACCGGCCGACGCCGGACCGGTCGAGTTGCGCTATGTCAGCCCGATCCGGAAATCCAGCGTGCTCGCTCGCATCGTCGTTCAGATCGCCGACGCACAGGCGAGCATCGAGGCGCCAGCCAGCGTACCGAGTGGCTCGATGATCAAGGTCACTGCGCGCGGTCCGGTCGCCACGGGCCACTGGATCGGCTTCGCGCCCAAGGGCAGCGATATCCGCACCTATCTGAAGTATGCGCGCCCCACCGCGGCGGTCAGCGAACTCGAACTGATGTCGCCAGCCGAACCCGGCGACTACGAATTGCGCTACGTCCTCAATGAAAACGAACGCATTCTGGTCGCGCGGCCGATCAAGGTTGTGGCGAGCCTCGCCAGTGTGAGCGGTCCTGCGACCGCAATGGCTGGGGATACGGTAGCGATCAAGGCCAGCGGCCCGGAGGGTTCGGCACACTGGATCGGCTTCGCGCCCGTGGGCAGCGCTGCAGGAACCTATCTCGAATACGTCCGCCCGCAGGGTTCGACCACCGAAGCGACGCTGATGGCGCCGACCGAGGCGGGCGATTTCGAATTGCGCTATGTACTCAACGAGGATGAAAAGGTCATCGCCTCGCAACCGATCAGGATCACACCCGCGATTGCCAAGCTTGAGGCACCGCAGAGCATGACCAGCCGCGAAGACATCAGCGTGCGTTTCAGCGGCCCGCGCCACGCGCGCCACTGGATCGGCTTTGTCCAGCGCGGAACGATTGACTATCTCGACTACGCGAGCGTGCCGCTGGAAGGTGACTCCGTCACCTTGCGTGCCCCCGCGGAGGCAGGCGACTACGACATCGTTTTCGTCATCGACAAGACCGCCATCGCACGCAATCCGGTGACGGTACGCTGAGGACAGGTCCGGAGCCGACTATGAAGTCCTTGCTGATTGTCTGGCATGGCCGCACCGGCGCAACCGAACAGATGGTTGGCGCGGCGAGCGAATCGGCGGCGGCAGTGGAGGACGTGCAAGTGAACTCGGTGCGAGCCGAACGGGCATCGGCGGCCGATGTGCTGGCCGCCGATGCACTGCTGTTCGCTGCACCGGAAAACCTCGCAGCGCTGTCGGGAGCGATGAAGGAATTTTTCGACCGCAGCTACTACGACCTGCTCGACCGCTGCAATGGCAAGGCCTATGCATCGATCATCTGCGCGGGCTCGGATGGAGAAGGTGCACAATGTCAGCTTGATCGCATCGCAACGGGCCTTCGCATGCGCCGCGTGGCTCCTCCGATTATCATCAACACTGCTGCGCAGACCCGCGAGGCGATCCTCGCGCAAAAAAAACTTGGCGCGGCGGACCTGAGGCGCGGCACTGAACTCGGTGCCTTGTTCGCCGAGGGTTTGGCGATGGGAATTTTCTGATGCGCCGGGAGCCAGCCGACGCAACGGAATGCCACGAACGCGCGGCCAATGCGCATGTCTGGCGGAGTGGCCGATCGTGGAATCAGCGTTTGCGCAGGCGCTTGATCCGGGCCGCCCAATCCAGTGCGCCGAGTTTCTGCCAAAGCGCGAGATGATGAATGCGATAGTTCCAGGCTTCTTCGTCACCACCCAACTCGATGCCGTATCCGTTGGAGCGCGGGGGCGTTGGCTGTTTCTTCAATAACCAGGCAAGCGGTTTCGGATAGCTCTCCTGAGCGTTGCGCAAAGCCTCTGTCGCGTCTTCAATCCTGTCGAGCGCAAACAAGGCCAGTGCGCGACTGTATTGCATGTCGGGAAAATCATCCGGATACAGATCGGCAAACGCGAGGGCCTCATCGAAGCGCCCGAGTTCGAGATAGTGGCGTAACAGCCGGGGTCGGAATCCCAGGTTGTCGCTCGGGTTCAATGTGCGCACCAGCCATTCCAGGCGAGCCACGTTTTCGGCGCTCGGCCCCGGGTTGCGGGCAATCGAGATGCGCTGGCCCAGCAGGTCCAGCGCCGCCCGGTTCTGCAGCCAGCCCCATTCGAGCTTGAGTCCTTCCGCGGCGTTCGCGCGAATCACCTCGCGCAGCAATTGCTCGGCGCGATCGAGAAGGTCGGTGGCCAGGTGTTCGGTGCCGGGCACCGGAATCAGCGCCACGACCTCGACCAGCGAGTCCAGCACTTCGAAGCACTGCCAGAGGATCGGCTTGGCTCTCAACAGATCCAGCCACTCCGGTGCGCTGGCCCAGATCCGGTCTTCGATGTCCTCCGGAAATTCCAGCTCGTAGAGATCCGGGAAGGTGCTTTCCCAATGGGCGAGCGCAATTCCGAGATCCGCTGACGCAGCCAACGGACCCGCGGAATCGCCGTCGGGCTGCAACGTGTAGGCGCAGGCGACAGGCGGCGCCTCGGCAATCAACTGCTGCAACTCGCCAAAAGCGGGCTGCTGGTCGCCGGCGATATCGAGCAAGGCGGCGCTGCCCTGGCTGGCAATGTCACCGAGGAGTTCAATCAGATCTTCGAGCTGGGGATCGCCCCGCCGTTGCAGACGCATGACCCAGAATCGCGCCCGCTCGCGCGCCTCGGCATCTCGGCCCTCGGACAGCAACACGGTAACTTCCACGTGCGCAAGCGAAGGCGAATCGGGATCGGCCCGCTGCGCATCTCCGAAGCGCTCCCACGCTTTTGCATAATCGCCCTGATCGGCGTACATGCAGACCCGACGTTGCAAGGCGACCGAGCGGATGGTTCGATCGCCGTGTTCGTGGGCGCGATCCAGCAAGGCTGCCTTTTTGCGTGGCTGGCCCAGATTCGTGTACGCGTCGAGCAGCGTGTCGAACATCAGCTCATGGCGCACATCGAAATGCGCAGCATCGGCCAACCATGGTTCCAGCAGCGCAACCGCGTCCTTGTCGCGCCCCTCGTGCGTCCATTCGTAGGCGGTGTGGCCGAGCATGTCCAGCGGAACGCGGCTGCCGACCAGTTCGCTCCAGCGTTTTTTCGGCAAGACTTCGAGCAATTGCGGCAGCAGGTTCATGCGCTCGATCGGAACTCCCGCGTCGATCGGCGCGCAGCACTTCTTGTACTTGAGCTCAGATCCGCAATGACAGGGCGCATTGCGCTCGGGGTTCGGCAACGAGGCCACGGCATAGCGCTGGGTCGGATCCGGAATCTGCCGCCACAACGCACGCACCAGCGCGATCGCGAGCGCCCGTCGCAATGCCGGATCGTCGCGCAAGTTGCCTTGCTTGGGTGGCGGCATCAGATGATCGGTATCGACCAGCATCCTGGCCGCAAACGATGCATAAGTCTCACCATGGGCAATGGCTGTCGTGATGAAAACGATGGCGGCATCCATGTCGAAAGGAGGCTCGTCGTCTGGCGGTGGTTTTAGGGTCATTTGCAGATCCGGCGGGAATTTTCCGGCAGACAGGATCTACGTGACAGCGGCGCATGGCAAGCGCATGCGCCGCCCACACCGCCACAAACGCCAAGGCAACTCGGGATGGAGGGCGATGCGAATCCGTTCCGACGGAACAGCGTCCCCGATTGTATTTCAGGGCACACAAAGAAAATGCTTCGCATTGGCGGAGGACTGCTCATGGATTACGTCAAACTTTTCTCACCGGCCCCGGGTAGCTCGCAACGATTGGATCGGTCGTCAGCAAGATGATGCCTTCGACAGTTGCTTGCGCAACGAGCAGGCGATCGAACGGATCACGATGGATCGCCGGCAGGCTGTCGATCGCCACGGCGTGCTCGCTCATCATCGGCAATTCGATATAGCCATTGTCGAGCAGGCCGCGACGAAGGACGCGTGCGTCGACGATGAAGTCGTTGCGTCCGAGCCCGCTCTTGATCGCGATTTCCCACAGACTGGCTGCACTGAATACGGGTTGATTGGTGGTGTCCAGGATGAGCTTGCGTGCAGTTGGGGGCAATCGTTTGCTTTGACCCGCTACCCAAAGCAGCAAGTGGGTATCGAGCAGCAGCTTCACGGCAACTCGCCGAAAAGAGCCGCGACCTCGTCCTCACCCATGCGGTCGAAGTCGTCAGGTACCTCGATTTGCCCGGACAGAAATCCAATGCGACGTATCTGTGATTGATCCGGCACGTCCAATGCAGTGACCTTGACCATGGGGTTGCCGGCCTTGGCGATCACAAAGGACTCGCCTTTTGCCGCTTTTTCGACCAGTCGCGATAGATGGGTTTTTGCCTCATGGATGTTGATGGACTGCATGGTGATATTGCTCTCTTGTATAGACTAAGTTTAGTTAGTTTAGTTTGACCATCCAGCTGTTGCAACTTCGCGGGACTCTGAACCTGAAAGTAAAAAAGCCCCGCATCGCTGCCTGTCTCTTGATCACAACTTTCGTCATCGCTCCAGGCTTTCGCAAAGCTTGGCAACCGAATCCCTGCCGCGGCAGAAAACAGCTTGTCGAACCGACGCTTGGACAAGCTCATGACAGACTTCAGGCGCGATCTCAGTATTTCGTGGGAGCGACTTCAGTCGCGATGCCCTCACCTTTTGTGCTCCCTCGGCGCGGGGCAGAAGAGCGTAAAACCAAAGCATCGCGACTGAAGTCGCTCCCACAAAAAGGCCTCAGCGGGTGGTGACGAGCCTGCATGCATAGGTCGCTGAATTGTCACTGCGCCAAAAAGTTGGGATCAAGAGACAGCATCGCTGCGGGGCTTTTTGTTGAATCTGCAACAGGGTGGAACTCTTGTTGAGGAGTGCGCCCACTAATGGCCGCATTCAGATTCTCGCGATCACGGAGGATCGCAGGAAGAAACCTCTTAGAAATCCATACCGCCCATGCCGCCCATTCCACCGCCACCACCGCCGTGGCCGTGGCCATCGTCCTTCTTCGGCGCTTCGGCGACCATCGCTTCGGTCGTGATCATCAGACCAGCGATCGAAGCGGCGTTCTGCAGTGCGGTGCGGGTGACCTTGGTCGGATCGAGGATGCCCATCTCGACCGTGTCGCCATACTCGCCGGTTGCCGCGTTGTAGCCGTAGTTGCCCTTGCCGTCGGCGACCTTGTTCAAGATCACGCTCGGCTCGTCGCCGGCGTTGGTGACGATTTCGCGCAGCGGCGCTTCCATCGCACGACGTGCGATCTGGATGCCGTGGTTCTGCTCTTCGCTGTGCATGATCCCTGCCAGCTCTGCAAGGATCGGGCAACGACGGTTCGCCTGACATTGCCGACCGGGGTTCCGCGCATGGCAAAATGTCTGCGCGCGAATCGGCAACCGCTGTTGCGGGAATCGCAGACGCGCAACGCGATCCCTGTCCACCCGTCCCGGAATATCAAAACCCGCATGAGTCCATCCCGTCAACGCTCCATGTTCGACACCGATTCAAGCAACGATCAATCGCTGGTCGAGGTAGTTGCGCAGCACAAGCCAAAGAACAAGGCACAGGCCAACTTTCAACGCCTGATCGCAAAGATCGAGAGTCGGCGCGAACAGTTGCAGCAGTGGCAAACCTTCACACTGCACTACAACGAGCGCATTGCTTCCGAACTTCTGCCGCTGCAGGAGGCAATGCGCGCGTGCCAGCGGAAACTGGCCATCGCGATCGATGAACTGCTGAGCCTGCCAACCAAAGGGCGCGCGCCCGGCCGCGTGCAGCGCGCCAAGCTCGGCCAGCTCCTGGATGAACTGCTGGACACGCTGGTGGACGACGACGCGGACGAAGCGCTTATCGCGTTGTTCGACAAGTACAGCGAGGTCAGCTATGCAGAGGCGCGCGAGTCAGACATGGAATTGACCCAGTCGCTGATCGAAGGGGTGTTGGGTTCCGAGTTCACTGAGGAACATCACGCCGCGAGCGCCGACGAATTGCTGGAATTGGCCCGACGCAAACTGCAGGAAGAAGTGCACGAGGAAAAACAACGCCGGCAGGCGCGCGCCGCCGAATCCGGTGAAACTCCCAAAGCCAAAGCCGCGCAATCGAAAAAGGAACAGGCCGCCAAGGAAATCCGCCAGTCGATCCGCGAGGTCTACCGCAAACTGGCCAGCGCGCTGCATCCTGATCGCGAGCCCGACGCCGACGAACGCCAGCGCAAAACGCTTTTGATCCAGCGCGTGAACCAGGCCTACGAGGCGAGCGACCTGCTGACCCTGCTGGAGTTGCAGCTTGAGATCGAACAGATAGACGCCGCCCATCTGGCCAACGTGGCGCCCGAGCGTCTGGCCCATTACAACCAGATCCTGCGCGATCAACTGGCCGAACTGGATGCCGAAATCTTCCATCACGTATTGCCATTCAGCGAAACCATCGGAATGCCGAGTCGATCCATCGCGCCTGCACTCGTCGACCGCTACCTGAGCGCCGACATCACCCAACTTCGCCTCTCGATCGAGCAGGCCGAGGACGAGCTAGCCGCGCTTCAGGACCCGAAGAAATTGAGTGCGCTGCTGAAGCGCGTTTCGCTGCACACCGAAGACGACGACATGGACATCGATGAATTCATCGACATGATGAAAATTTTTGCCGGCGACAGCATCGCACCGGCCCCACGGAAGCGGCGGCGCTGAGACGGTTCGGGCTCGGGCACCGGTACCGCGCGTGTACCGCCTTCATCGCGGTGACGGAGTTGACGACTTCGTTGACATCGCGGGTTGATCCGGCGCGAAGAGCCGAGCCCATGGCAGCGCAGGTCAATCCCGTGACGTTTCCGTCTCGTCGTCGAAAGCCGGTGGCAGCATGACCTCGAGTACGGCGCCGGCGCCTCCGAATCCGTTGCCGGCCAGGATCAGGCGCAGGTTCATCACCTCGTGGATCGGCTTCCATTCGCTCTGTCCATCCGCGCCGCTTGTGCGCAAGCGCAGCGTCGGATTGGGCAGGTAGTAGCCTGTGCGCCAGCGCATCCACAGCCGGCGCGCCGGCTGGTAGCTGCTCTCCATTTCGGCGCGTGCCAGCACCGCGTTGAACCAGCTGCGCTTGCGGCGTTCCTCGCGCAACACGTTGTCGGCAAAACGCTCGGCGTTGCGCATCAACCAGCCTGCGTTGAATCCGGAGCGCCGGTGGATCGGATGGTCTTTCGCCGACACGAGCTGGGAACCCAGCGTCTTCAGGCCCGCCAGTAGCGTCAGCAGAATGAAGTATTCGCCCTGGTGGGCATACAGGCGGACCAGTCGTCCTTCGATCTCGACGTCGAGCGAAGGCGGCGCAACGCGCGCATAGATCGCGCCAAACGCACCGGCGGCGTACTCGGCATCGAGCGCGGCGCGTTCGAGCGCGTGCATCACCGGCGTTTGGCCGAACAGATCGCGTGCCTCGATGTCGGCGCCGCGTTCGATCAGCGCATCGATCAGCGCGGCATTGCCGGCACGCGCGGCCATCATCAACGGGGTCGCGTCGAGCGGAGTGCGATGGTCGACGCCATACAGATCGCACTGCCACAGCACGTCCTTGAAGTTCTTCTTCGCGTACGGCGTCAGGTGGCGCTCGGCCAGCGCGTCCATGGCGCGATGGATGTGACCGTCACGTGCATGCGCCAGCAGATCCGCAGCGACACTCCAGCGCACTTCATCCTTCAGACGCACCACGTAGCGTTCCTGACGGTGCCAGAGAGCGAAGTCAAGCACCTGCTGGCGGACCTTGCTCGATACCTGCTTCGGATCGAGCGCGCGCGCGATCACCGTCTGCATCGTCGGCTCGTTCCACACCGGCCACGGCACCGGTTTCGTGCGCAGGATGGTCTGTCGGATCGCCTCGGCCTGCTCCTGCTTGCCCTGCAGTTCGAGGCGATGCGCCTCGCGTTCCCAGTCCTCACGGCTCGAGGTCTGGGCCTTCACGTTGAGAGCGGCGTCGCTGCCGTGGATGTGGAGCAACGCGAGCAGCGGATGCGCGGTATCGCTCTCGATCATCCAGATGCGCTCGACCGCGCGGGTCAGGGCGACGTACAAGGCATTGACGTAGAACTTCCACACCTCCAGCGACTTGTCCTGCTTGTCCCTGGCGCGCCGGTAGTCGAGCGATTCGACGGCGAGGTCGGCCGCGTCCACGCCTGCGCAGATCTCGGCATAGGCCTGGCGCTGACCGGACACGAAACCGTACAGGATGATGTTGGGGTATTCGAGACCCTTGGCCTCGTGCACCGAGAACACCAACGGCGTACGAAAGCTCGTGCGCGCCTGTGCCTTGTCCTCATCGCGCAGCACCAGCACGGCAAACTGCGTCGAGTTGCGCGTGCGCGCATCGAGATCACGCTTGACCGCGTCCTTGTCAGGCAGAAGACGCACTTCGCCTTCCTCGACCGACGCCGCCTCGACCAGGTGATTGCTTTCGCGGTCGATCGAGCCGAAGCGCGCATGCTTGATCCGGAGCAGATCGTTGGCCACTCGCGTGACCGCGCGCGCGTTGCGGTAGTTGACGCCGAGCACCGACAACGACTGGCGCTCGGCGAGGGCCGGATCGCGCCAGAACAGGCTCTTCACAGCCGACCACGAGAAGAAATTGGGATGGACGATCTGGTTGGAATCGCCGCACAGCAGAAAATGCCCCGGCTTGCGCAGCGTGTGCAGCACCAGTGCGAGCTGCGCGTTGGTCAGATCCTGCACCTCGTCGACGACGATGAAGTCGTGCTGTGGCGTCGCCAGGGCCTGCCATTGCTGGGCGACCAGATTGCTGTCGTACAGTCCGCTCTGCGTCAGCCATGCGCGGTACTTGTCGAACAGCTCGTGCACCGCCGCGCGATGCTCGGCCGCGAAGATCGACTGGCGTGGCCCGAGCGCGTGATACGCCTCAAGTGACAGTGCGCCTTCGGGTTGGCTGCCGATCACACCGCGGAATTCCTCGAAGCACTGATGGGCGTCGGTAAATCGGTAGTTCTGCTGGTGACGCGCGAACCAGTCGCGGAACGCAGCGAAGCCGACCTCGCGGCCCGGGGGCACCTTGAGGGTTTCCAGGAATTCGCGGTACGAAAGAAAGGCCGGCTCCTGCGTCGCGTTCTCGTAGCCGTTGGCGAAATACAGATCGCGCGCGCTCTGCGCCAACCATGGGGAGTGGGTGACGTAGAGCACGCTGCCTTCGGCGTGGCGCAGTTTTTCCAGCGTCAGTGCGGTCTTGCCCGATCCCGCCGAGCCGACCAGAACCAGCGGCGGTGGCAACCGATAAACCGCTTCTTGTGCATCGTCGAAGGAAATCACCTTGTCGAGCAGATGGAACTCGCTGCGCCCCGGATGCAGATAGCGCACAGGCGTGGCATCGGCGGCGATCGTCGTCTCGGTCGCCTCACCGACGCGCGCGACGTCCACCCGTGCGCCGCGCAGGAAACGTGATTTGTCATAGGCATGATTGGCGATGATTTCCAGCGCCAGACAGGCCGTTTCGCCGCGGTGGCGCACGAAAGTCAGCAGCAGACGGTTGGCGGCATCGAGCCTGGCGCGATAGTACGGGGCCGACTGCAGCTTCTTGACGTCGGCGCTACGCAAGTCGTCGCGCTCGATCGCCGCGCGCAGCTTGTCGAATGCCGCTTGCAGGCGGCCGGCGTCGAGGCCTGCGTAAGTCAGAAAGCGCATGAGGATTTAGAAGCCGCAAAACGTGAAGAATCGGCATTGTCCTTGATCTTGCAGGCATTGGAAATTCTGCTCGGGTCTCTTCCTCCGTCTGCGCGGTGCTCATGTACCGCGAGGCGTTGAGGTTGTGCTCGTTGCACGCCTCGGCGGGCGCGCGTAGCATGAATGTGTGACCCAATGTGTGGAGGTATGCTGTGGCAACCAATCTCGCGCTTGACCCCGCCCTGATCGAGCGCGCCGTCGAGGTCAGCGGCGAGCCGTCGAAGAAAGCTGCAGTCACTCTGGCGCTGAAAGAATTCATTGCCCGCCGCGAACAAGCGCGCATCGCTGAATTGCTCGGCCAGCTTGAGTGGGATGAGGGCTTCATCCCAAAGGCCGAGCGCAGTCGCCGGTGAGCCTGTTCGTCGATACCAGCATCTGGTCGCTCGCACTTCGCCGCGACGCGCCGCCCGATCATGTAGCGGTGGCCGTGCTGCGCAAGGCACTTCTGAACGGCGATACCGTCGTCATTGCCGGTGTTGTGTTGCAGGAACTGCTGCAGGGTTTTCATGGCCCGAAGGACCAGACGCGCATCATCGAGCGCCTGCAGGTGCTGCCGCTGCTCAATCCCACGCGCGATACCTACATCGAGGCTGCGCGCCTGCGCAACACTTGCCGACGTCACGGTGTGCAGGTCGGCACGATCGATGCGCTCATCGCGCAACTGTGCATCGAGCATGATCTCGCCTTGCTCACTGCCGACAACGATTTCGCACATGCGGCGCGTTGGGTGCCGTTGAGGCTGGTGATCTGAGAATCGAGCCGTTCTCACGCCTCGCTTCCATCTCTCCGCCGTTTCTTGATTGTGTGTATTTGAGCTCACCGGGTTTTTCGATCCGCTCCCGCTCAGCGGTGCTTTCGGTGAATTGCATGACCTGGAATATTTCGCATGCGCAATGGAAGGTCCCGACGTGTGTGGGCAACCACTCCGTGAGTGCGAGCTAGGCCGTTGCGATCAAGACATTTTCGCCGCCTTGCAATGAAAAAAACCCCGCCAAAGCGGGGTTTTCGTTTGACGCATGGCGCGATGAGGGCCGCCATTCGAGAAGTGCGGCCACGAATGGCCGCTCTTGCTCTTGCGATCAGGACGATCGCACAGGTGGTTAGAAATCCATACCGCCCATGCCACCCATGCCGCCCATTCCACCGCCGCCGCCACCGTGGCTGTGGCCTTCGTCCTTCTTCGGCGCTTCGGCGACCATGGCTTCGGTCGTGATCATCAGACCCGCGATCGACGCGGCGTTCTGCAGTGCGGTGCGGGTGACTTTGGTCGGATCGAGAATACCCATCTCGACCATGTCGCCGTATTCACCGGTGGCTGCGTTGTAGCCGAAGTTGCCCTTGCCTTCGGCGACCTTGTTCAAGATCACGCTCGGCTCGTCGCCGGCGTTGGTGACGATTTCGCGCAGCGGCGCTTCCATCGCACGACGTGCGATCTGGATGCCGTGGTTCTGCTCTTCGTTGTCGCCCTTGAGCTTGGTCAGACCGGCGATCGCACGGATCAGCGCAACACCACCGCCCGGGACCACGCCTTCTTCGACCGCTGCGCGCGTGGCGTGCAGGGCGTCTTCGACGCGGGCCTTCTTTTCCTTCATTTCGACTTCGGTCGCGGCGCCGACCTTGATGACGGCGACGCCGCCAGCGAGCTTGGCCACACGCTCCTGCAGCTTCTCGCGGTCGTAGTCCGAAGAGGTCTCTTCGATTTGCGCCTTGATCTGCTTGATGCGCGACTGGATCGTGGCGGCTTCACCGGCGCCGTCGATCAGGGTGGTATTTTCCTTGGTGATGACGACCTTCTTGGCGTGGCCGAGATCCTTCAGGGTTGCCTTCTCGAGGCTCAGGCCGACTTCCTCCGAAATCACCTGGCCGCCGGTCAGGATGGCCATGTCTTCGAGCATCGCCTTGCGACGATCGCCGAAGCCCGGTGCCTTGACCGCTGCAACCTTGACGATGCCGCGGATCGTGTTGACGACGAGGGTCGCCAGCGCTTCGCCTTCGACTTCCTCGGCAACGATCAATAGCGGCTTGCCGGACTTGGCAACGCCTTCGAGGATCGGCAGCAATTCGCGAACGTTCGAGATCTTCTTGTCAAAAAGAAGAATGTACGGGTCATCGAGTTCAACCTGCTGCGAAGCCTGGTTGTTGATGAAGTACGGGGAGAGATAGCCGCGATCGAACTGCATGCCCTCGACGATGTCGAGTTCATTGTCGAGGCCGGAACCTTCTTCGACCGTGATGACGCCTTCCTTGCCGACCTTGTCCATCGCCTCGGCGATGAGCTTGCCGATCGGCTCGTCGCCGTTGGCCGAGATCGTACCGACCTGGGCGATCGACTTCGAATCAGCCGACGGCTTGGAAAGCTTCTTGAGCTCTTCGACGGCGGCGATGACGGCCTTGTCGATACCGCGCTTCAGGTCCATCGGGTTCATGCCGGCAGCGACTGCTTTCATGCCGTCACGGATCAGCGCCTGGGCGAGAACGGTCGCCGTGGTGGTGCCGTCGCCGGCGACGTCGGAGGTCTTCGAAGCGACTTCCTTGAGCATCTGCGCGCCCATGTTCTCGAACTTGTCAGCCAGTTCGATTTCCTTGGCTACGGAGACGCCGTCCTTGGTGATGGTCGGTGCGCCGAAGCTCTTTTCGAGCACGACATTGCGGCCCTTCGGACCGAGGGTGGCCTTGACCGCATTGGCCAGGGTGTTGACGCCGCGCAACATGCGGGCGCGTGCGTCTTCAGAGAAGCGGATTTCTTTGGCAGCCATTTCGTGGAGCTCCGGGAATAGGGAATGGGGAATAGAGAATGGTCAAAGCAGAAGCAGGGGGATTCGGGTGCTGAGGTGGCAATCGGTGCGCAAAAGCGCTTCTACGATTCCCTATTCCCCATTCCCGTTTCCCGGCTTCTTACTCAATCACCGCAATAATGTCTTCTTCGCGCATGACCAGCAGTTCCTCGCCGTCGACCTTGACCTCGGTGCCCGAGTACTTGCCGAACAGGACCTTGTCGCCGACCTTGACCGCGATCGGACGAACCTTGCCGTCTTCGAGGATCTTGCCGGTACCGGCTGCAACGACTTCGCCGCGAATCGGCTTCTCGGCAGCAGAGTCCGGGATCACGATGCCGCCGGCCGAAATCTTCTCTTCTTCCATACGCTTGAGGATGACGCGATCATGTAGCGGGCGAAGTGCCATGGTTTTGATTCCTTCAACTGATTGATTGGATTGAATTTTTGTCGGGCTGTTAGCACTCTGCCCGAACGAGTGCCAATTCTACTCGCGTAAAAAAGCCTGTGGAAGTCCCCAGGCGTTGGCGTGCACGGAACATGGGGCTGCGGCCAATCGATTCAATGGCTCGGACGCTTCAGCGCAGTGCAACATTCTTTTGCAACACGGCTTACCTATAATCGGCGGTCGCGCGCGCCCTGCTCCGGACGCGCCCACTACGGGAAAGACCCCATGAATTTCATGCAAGGCGCACGTTGCGCCACCGCCATATTTTTTGCCGCGTTTCTGGGCAGCGCGCCGGCTCAGGTTGTTTCGCTGGTGGGCGGCACGCCACCGGTGCAGGATTTCGACTCGCTGGCCATCAGCGGCACCAGTTCGTCGTTGCCGGATGGCTGGTATCTGGCCGAAACCGATACCAGCGCCGACAGTGAGTACCGTGCCGGGGACGGATCAGCGCTTTCTGGCGATACTTATAGTTTCGGTACGGGGACCAGCAGTGATCGCGCTTTTGGAACCTTGTTTTCCGGTTCACTGGGCTCACGGATCGGCGCGCACCTGCGCAATGACAGCGGCCAGGCTTTGGCCGAGATTGCGGTGAGCTTCACGGGTGAGCAATGGCGGCTTGGTGCAACGGGGCGTGCGGACAAACTGCAGTTTGCATACAGTCTTAATGCAACCTCGTTTGCTGATGCTGGCGCGACCTGGATTCCTTTGCCTGCGCTCGATTTTTCGTCGCCGACCACGACTGGCACAGTCGGTGCGCTCAATGGCAACAACGCGAGCAACCAGACTTCGATCAGCGCGTCGATCACCGGCCTCAATCTCGCCACGAACGCAACGATCTGGGTGCGCTGGGTAGACATCAATGTCTCGGGTTCTGACGACGGCCTGGCGATCGACAACATCCGCTTTGCCGTGGCCGGTGATCCGCCGGTCGATGTGCCACCCACCGTGACCAGCACGACGCCAGCCAACAACGCGATCGATGTCGCCCTGGCCGCGACCTTGAGCGTGAGCTTCAGTGAACCCGTCACCCTGACCGATCCCTGGACAACGATCAGCTGCGCCACTTCCGGCAGCCACACGGTCACCGTCAGCGGCGGCCCGACCAGCTACAGCGTGACGCCGTCGCCGGCATTCGCGGGCAACGAAAGCTGCGTCTGGACGATTCTCGCCAGCGGCGTCGAGGACCTGGATGAAACGCCTGACCTGATGGCCAGCGACACCATCGTCAATTTCAGCACGCTCGATCCAGGCAATATCCCGGCACCGACCGTGATCTCGACGCAGCCGGCCGACAATGCAACCCACGTGCCGCTGGCCAGTGACGTGCGGGTCAACTTCAGCGAAATCGTGACGACTACGCCGGGCGCATTCGCCCTGGACTGCAATTCAAGCCCGATCAGCCTGACCGAGACCGGCACCGGCAACAACCGCACGCTGACGCCGGCCACGCTCTTGCCCGCCAGCGCAACGTGCGAATTCACCATCAGCGGCGCGAATGTGCGCAACGCCAGCGACATTGCGATGGAACAATCGGTTGTAGTCCATTTCAGCGTCAGCGACGGCTCGACCAGCGGTTATTACTCGTCGGTCAATGCGAGCAGCGCTGAACAACTCCGCTGCAGTCTGCACCTGCTGATCCGAGGCCACACGGCCTATCCTTACAGCGGCTCGGGCACGAGTGTCTGGACAATCCTCGAAACCGCACAAGCGGCGCCGGGCAATCCTAACAAGATCCTCGATGTCTACAAGAATCGGCTGTACAACACGGTCAGCGATCGCGCCGGCACCGGCAGCGGCGTCACCTACAATCGCGAACACACCTGGCCGAACTCGCTGGGTTTCCCAAGCACGACGGGAAATCTTGGTTTGCCAAACGCGCCGTACACGGATACGCACATGTTGTACCTGTCCGACACCCAGTGGAATGCCGATCGCAGCAACAGTCCCTACGGCAACTGTCCGGTCGCGGCCAGTTGTGGTGAGCGCACCACCGAGGCCAACTTCGGCTTCGGCGGCGGCAGCGGTACTTATCCAGGCAATTCGAACTGGGTCAACAACAACACGTTCGAGACCTGGAACCATCGCAAGGGCGATGTTGCCCGCGCGGTCATGTACATGGCGATCCGCTACGAAGGCGGCACCGATCCAACCAGTGGACAGACCGAGCCGAATCTCGAATTGACCGACAACCGCAGCCTGATTGTCGGCACCAACAACTACAACGTGACGGCCTACATGGGCCTGCTTACCGACCTGCTCGCGTGGAGTGCCGGTGATCCGCCCGATGCCGAGGAGCTCGCGCGCAATGATGTGATCCAGACCTTCCAGGGCAACCGCAACCCGTTCATCGATCATCCGGAATGGGCAACATCGACCCTGTTCCAGTCGAGCAATCCGGCAACCTGCGAGCCGCTCGCCAATGATGTGATCTTCGTGGACGGGTTTGACGCGCCGGTGCCGCCGACGATGCATTGATGGCCCATGGGGGGTCGTGCTGGCGATCTTGTCGAGAAGCATCGCGGCTGAAGCCGCTCCCACGACCCCTGTTGTGGGGCTGACTCATTCACGATGCCTGGATTTCCCGGCCTCGGCGAGAAGCATCGCGGCTGAAGCTGCTCTGGGGGGAAAAGCATCGCGGCTGAAGCTGCTCTCGCAGCAACTGCTGGGGGGGGGGAAGCATCGCGGCTGAAGCCGCTCCCACGACCCCTGTTGTGGGGCTGACTCATTCACGATGCCTGGATTTCCCGGCCTCGGCGAGAAGCATCGCGGCTGAAGCTGCTCTGGGGGAAAAGCATGGCGGCTGAAGCTGCTCTCGCAGCAACTGCTGGGGGGGAAGCGTCGCGGCTGAAGCCGCTCCCACGACCCCTGTTGTGGGGCTGACTCATTCACGATGCCTGGATTTCCCGGCCTCGGGGAGAAGCATCGCGGCTGAAGCTGCTCTGGGGGAAAAGGATCGCGGCTGAAGCTGCTCTCGCAGCAACTGCTGGGGGGGGGGAAGCGTCGCGGCTGAAGCCGCTCCCACGACCCCTGTTGTGGGGCTGACTCATTCACGATGCCTGGATTTCCCGGCCTCGGCGAGAAGCATCGCGGCTGAAGCCGCTCTGGGGGAAAAGCATCGCGGCTGAAGCTGCTCCCACAAGGAGATGGCTGTGGGAGTGACTTCAGTCACGATGCCTTGAATTTCCCGGCCTCGGCGCGATAGAGCGTGTCGAAGGCTGCTCATTTGGAGGGCAAACCCGCATGTCGATCCTGATCGTCCATTGTTCCTGCTCCGCCGATGGCAGCGCGGAAGGAATCGCCAAGGCGCTGGTCGACGAGCGTCTAGCGGCCTGTGTTTCGGTACTGCCGGGCGTGCGCTCGACCTTCCGCTGGCAAGGCGAGACGCACACCGATGACGAGGTGCTGATGCTGATCAAGACCACGCGCGAGCGCTATCCGGCGCTCGCCGCCCGGCTGCTCGAACTGCATCCGTATGAACTGCCCGAGATAATTGCGGTCGATGTCAGCGCTGCCCACGCCCCGTATGCGGCCTGGGTCGAAAGCGAAGTCGGCGTATCCTGACGCCGCTCGCATCGGTTCACCGCCTGCCCATCCCGACTTGCCGGAGTGTTGCCTTGTTTCGCTATCTGCTGATCGCCCTGCTCGCGCCGCTTCTCATCGCAACATCCGCCCGGGCACAGGAACAGGATGGCTTGCTCCCAGTCGAACAGGCTTATGTGCTCAAGGCCGAACTGGCCGGGCCGGATCGGATTGCCCTGCACTGGACGATCGCCAAGGATTATTACCTCTACAAGGGGCGGATCAAGGCCAAGACCGGCCAGCCTGGCCTGACCCTCGGTGCGCTTGATCTGCCCAAGGGCATCGAGCGGCACGACGAGTTCTTTGGTGACGTCGAGATCTACCACGACAGCATCGAGGCGGGCCTGCCGTACACGCTGACCGACGCGTCCGCACAATCGGTCGAGCTGACCATCACCGTGCAGGGCTGTCATGAGACCGAGCCAAAGATCTGCTATCCGCCGCATCCGGTAAAGCTGTCGCTCAAGCGCGAAGCCGTCGTTGCTGCGGTGCCGGCCAGCCCGTTGGCGGCAAAATTTGGCGGCGCAATCGCACTGGGTTCGGCGATCGACATGCGCGATCCGGATGAAGCCCTGCCGCCCGAGCAAGCCTTCGTGTTCGAGGCGATCGAGATGAGCCCGACCGAAATCCTCGCGCGCTGGACGATGCCGAAGGGCTACTACCTCTATCGCGATCGCAGCCAGCTCAGCGTCGTCGGAGGTCGCGATGTCGAAGTCGGCAAACCGCAATGGCCATCCGGTGTCGATCATACCGACGAGCATTTCGGCACGGTCGTCGTCTACTACGATCAGGTTGAATTGCCGGTTTCCCTGCGTCGAGCCGATGGTGAGGCACAGTCGATCCAGTTGCAGGGCGAGTTCCAGGGTTGCAAGGAAAACGGCATCTGCTATCCGGTCATGCAGCGCACGGTCAACGTCGATCTCGATGCGGCCAGTGTCGATGAACTTGCCCTCGCGGCGAAATCGTTTGTACCGGCGACGAAGCCGACCGCTGATCCGGTTGGTGTCGATGCCTCGTCGGACAACGCCTTGCGCTCGCAGCCACCGACAAGCAGTGTCATCGGCGTGCTCGGTGCCTTGCTGTTCGCCTTCCTCGGCGGCATCGTTCTGAACCTGATGCCGTGCGTGCTGCCGGTGTTGTCGTTCAAGGTCATCGGGCTTGCCCAGAGTGGCGAGAGCCTGGCCAAGGCGCGCAGCCACGCGCTCTGGTACACGAGTGGCGTGCTGGTTTCATTTGCGGCGGTCGGCTTGCTCGTGATCGCCTTGCGTGCGGCTGGCCAGGCACTGGGCTGGGGTTTCCAGTTGCAGCAACCCGGTTTCGTCGCCTTCCTCGTCTATGTCCTGCTCGCGGTCGGCCTGAGCCTCTCTGGCGTCTTCACGATCGGCGCCAGTTTCGCCGGCACCGGCCAGGGGCTCGCTTCACGCTCGGGACCGGCCGGCGATTTCTTCACCGGCGTGCTCGCCTGCATCGTCGCCAGTCCATGCACGGCACCCTTCATGGGCCCGGCCCTTGCGTTCGCCTTTGCCTCGTCTTCGATCGTGGCCTTGCTGATCTTCCTTGCGCTGGGTCTCGGCCTTGCCTTGCCGTTCCTGCTGGTTGGATTCATTCCGGCGCTGGCCTCGCGCCTGCCGAAACCCGGCGCCTGGATGGAAACCTTCAAGCAGGTGCTCGCCTTTCCAATGTATCTGACCGCCGTCTGGCTGGTCTGGGTGCTCGGCAAGCAACGCGGCGTCGATGCGATCGGCTACGTGCTGATCGGTGCGGTCGTGCTGGCCCTGGCCTTGTGGTGGACGGAGCACGCAAGGGCCAAATCCAGGCCGCTGGGTCGCGTCCTCGCCGTTGTCGTGATGCTCGCCTCGCTGGTGCCGATCTGGATGATCGTGCGGCTCGACCCGCCGGCACACGCGTCGAATGAGTCGGATTCGGCGATCGCCTATTCCAGCAGCAAGCTCACCGCATTGCGCAGCGATGGCCGCACCGTTTTCGTCAACATGACCGCCGACTGGTGCGTGACCTGCAAGGCGAATGAAAAAGCGGTGCTGGGAACCGATCATTTTGCGGATCTGCTCAAGCAATCGAACGCCGTCTACATGAAAGGCGACTGGACCAATGTCGATCCCGAGATAACCGCTTTCCTGCAGGCGCATGGTGCCGTCGGCGTGCCGCTGTACGTGGTCTTCCACGGCGCGCAAGACAACGGCGTGGTGTTGCCGACCGTGCTCACCTCGGGCATCGTCGAAGATGCGCTTGCCGTGCGCCAACCTTGATACTCGCTCCCGTCGCACCGATCTGAAATTCGCCGCCATGATCAATCGAACCAATTTGCTGATCGTCTCGCTGGCCATCGCCAGTGCCGGCCTCGGCCTCGCGCTGAGCGCGGTGCTGCGGCCTGCGCCGATCGTGCCATCGGCCGGAATCAGCATGCCGCAGGCCGACGTCGCCGCGATCGGTGAAAAGGTCGATGGCATCGACCTGACCGACGCCCAGGGCAAATCGCGCAAGCTCACGGAATGGAACGGCAAGCTCGTCGTACTCAATTTCTGGGCCAGTTGGTGCGGCCCCTGTCGCGAGGAGATGCCGATGCTCGACCGCGCCCATGCGAAGTATTCCGCACAAGGGGTCGAGGTGGTCGGTGTCGCCTACGAAGAGGCCGCCGACGCGCTCGCCTTCCTCAAGGACAATCCGGTCGGCTACCCGATCCTGATCAATGCACCGGACGATCCCGTCGATGCATCCCTGCGCCTCGGCAATACGCAAAGCGTGCTGCCCTACACCGCCCTGATCAGCCGCGACGGCCACTTGCTCAAGGCACGCGTCGGCAATTTCAGCGAAACCTCATTCGAGGATTGGATCGCGCCGTTTCTTTGAAGGCGCGAACCGCGAAGGCTGGTCCAGTCCGACGAAACCACCGGTGATTGCAACGACAACCCACTGCTGCAAGTGGAAAGTTGTTCACCGTGATTCAAGTTCGATGCAAGCAAGGCTCGCAACAGTTCACGATGAGCACGATATGCTGGAAGCATCACGGTTGCCGACATGCTGCCCGCAGCCTGTCGCAACCGCACTCGATGCCGCTTGCACCGTGTGTTCCAACAACACCTGAAACCGAAATTCACACTCAAGGAATCCTCCCATGTCGACTCCCGCCTATGCCGCCGCCGAAGCCAAATCACTCCTCGCGCCATGGACGATCGAACGTCGTGCGCCGGCCGCGCACGAGGTGCAGATCGAGATCCGCTATTGCGGTGTCTGTCATTCCGACATCCATCAGGCGCGTGCCGAATGGGGCGGCGGCATCTTCCCGATGGTGCCCGGTCACGAGATCGTCGGGCATGTTGGCGCCGTCGGCAGTGCGGTCAGCCGCTTCAAGGTGGGCGATACGGTCGGCGTCGGCTGTTTCGTCGATTCCTGCCGCGAGTGCGCAGCGTGTCGTGAAGGAGTCGAGCAATACTGCAGCGGTGGCATGACGGCGACCTACAACAGCCTCGAGCGCGGCACCCAGCAGCCGACATACGGCGGCTACTCGACGCGCGTCGTCGTCGATGAAAACTACGTGCTGCGCGTGCCCGCCGGCATTCCGCTTGATCGCGCCGCACCGTTGCTGTGCGCCGGCATCACGGTTTATTCACCGATGCGCCATTACGGGGTCAAGGCCGGCGATCGCCTCGCCGTGGTCGGCCTCGGCGGCCTTGGCCATATGGGCGTCAAGATCGCCCGCGCGATGGGTGCGCATGTCACCGTGCTGAGCACCTCGCCCTCCAAGCGCGACGACGCACTCAAACTCGGCGCCGATGATTTTGAGCCGACCGGCGACAAGCAGACCTTCAAGAAGCTGGCCGGCCAGTTCGACTTCATCCTCGATACGGTCTCCGCCCCGCATGACTACAACGCCTATCTCGGCCTGTTGAAGCGCGACGGCACGATGATCCTGGTCGGCATGCCCGATCAGCCGACACCGCTGTCGGCCGGACCCTTGATCATGGGACGCCGTCGCCTGGTTGGATCGCTGATCGGCGGCATCCGCGAAACCCAGGAGATGCTCGATTTCTGCGCCGTGCACAATGTGGCTTCCGACATCGAACTGATCCCGATCAGCAAGATCAACGAGGCCTACGAACGCATGATCAAGGGCGACGTGCGCTACCGCTTCGTCATCGATTGCGCCAGTTTTGCCAAAGCTTCCGCGTAGGTCACTGCCGATGCACCATCGTCCATTCACGAGTCCGCGCAAGCAGCGAATTCGTGAATGGACGGGGCAAAATTCAGTCGGCCTGATTGCCGGATCGTGCCAGCGTTGCTTTAAGTGACATTCCGTCCGCGAGCATGACTTTCTTCTCCCACGGCTCATGGCCGGCAAGCGATACCTTGACACTATGCAAGCCCTGCGGAACGCGAACGCTCGCGCCGCTGTTGCCGTAGAAGATTCCGTCAACTTCGACATCGGCGCCTTCAGGCTCGCTCATGACGGTCACTTCGACCAGCGCGGAAGCAGTTCCGGGAGCGCTTTCGGTGTCGCGGCCAAATTTGTCCGACTTGACGATTTCGTTCACAAGCTGGATTGCCGCTTCCTCTGCCAAGCCGCTGTAGGCTGTGTTTGAACGCACACTCAGTCCGCCCGATTCGTTGACGGTGCGGGTTGCCAGTGTTCGGGTGGAAAGCTTGACGCTACCGGTCTCGGTGTCAAAGATCCGGATACTGACATTCAATGAAAGTATCGTATTTCGCGTATTTACGCCGTATCCACTAAAGGATTTTTCTTCACTGCCCAGTGAAATCACGCGCCCCGTCAATACGTAGCGCGCGCCGAGCATTTTCCCGAATTGTGAAGCGCTGCCGGGATCAACCATTCCGCTTTGGCCGAACCCCACCTCACGCATCGCCGCGGAAAGCTTTTCCCGCTCGACAACCTCGAACAAAGACGTGTTCACCAGCTCATCGACAACAAAATCTGCCAGTTGGGAGCCGGCGAGTTGGCCGGAATATTGATTGGTATCGAAATCAACCACGGCGATTCTCGGCGACGCGCTGACGCTGCCGCAGACGATCATCAGAAGGAACGGGAGCAGCAATTTCATGGCCTGAACTCCACATGCAGCTCTCGATCGTGCGCAACGATCACAGCCGCCTCAGTTATAAGAGCATTATATAATATATATATTTTGCTCTTTTTCGCCCGAAGACAGGCCGACTCGCCAAGCGGTTTGGTATTCATTCTCTTCCCTATGTCTGGCTGATTCCCAATGGATCACTTCCGGCAGGAACGTAAGCGCACATCCGGAAATTTCCGGGCGCCTGCCTGCCGCACTGAGCAAGCAAGAAGCTTGCCATCTCTGGACGCGGCGGCATGATTTCATCGGCCATGCCGTGACGCTGCAAGGCCTCAATCGACCGACTGTCCAGCAACAATGGCGCGCGAGCCCCGTCTCGTGGAAGGGAGCCGGTGACATATCCGAACCCGGCAACAGATGACTTGCGAAGGCAGAAGGCGCTCGGTTCGGCCGTGGCGCCCTGAGGGGTATAGTGTTTGACGGAAACGAGTGGCCCGCTGAAGACTTTGTCCACTGGACGGATCTGGGGGATACAAGCGCGTCGCTGAGGTTTTCCATTTCCCGCATCACGCGGCCTCGCCGAATTGTCCTTTCCAGCTGCGATCGGATTCGACAAGGCCTGATTCCACAAGGCCGCGCGCGCCCCAAAAGGAGAACACCATGTCCGACCAATGGCTTGCCACCCTGCAGACGGCAACCCCGCAGGAAGGTTTCGAGCTGGCAATCACCCTCAGCCGTCGCGGCGTCAAGTACACCCAGCCTGATGCGACCGTGCTGAAGAAGCTGCGTCCCGAGTATGCCGATTCCGCCGATGGCCTGACCGCCGCTTCGCAAGTGATCGCGATCAATTTCCAGACCATTGCAGCCGCCAATCAGTACTGGCGCACATAAGTTTCGTGGCGATTGGCGGGTGCTTTTCTGAAAGACTAAGCACTCGCGGATGGTAACCTGACGCCGAATTTCGTCGATCTTCGCCGAACTGGACACTTCGGCCGTGTTCATCGACACTAGCGCTCTTGTTTGAACCGGTCGATCGACGGCAGCTTCGGAGCGACATTGGTCAAGATCCTGATCCTGCATGGGCCCAACCTCAACCTGCTCGGTACGCGCGAGCCGGAGGTCTATGGGCGCGCAACGCTGGCCGATATCGATACCGGTCTGAGCGCAGCGGCAGCGACAGCGGGGCACGAGCTGGCCAGCTTCCAGTCGAATGCCGAGCATGCGCTGATCGATCGCGTGCATGCGGCGCGGGGCGAAGGTGTCGCCTGGATCGTGATCAATCCGGGCGGTTACACGCATACCAGCGTGGCCTTGCGCGATGCGCTGGCTGGCGTGGCGATTCCGTTTATCGAAGTGCACCTGTCGAATGTGAAGGCGCGCGAGCCGTTCCGGCACCACTCCTATTTTTCCGACATTGCACATGGCGTGATCTCGGGCTTTGGCGCGGACAGCTATCGCTTGGCGCTCGATTTCATCCTTCGACAACCGCCCAAGAACTGACTTTCATTAAACCCGGGTCGACGTGCAAGCGCGCGTTGAACCATCGCAAAGGTGACTTTCATGGATCTGCGCAAGATCAAGAAACTGATCGATCTGCTCGAAGAATCGAATCTGGCCGAACTCGAGATCAAGGAAGGCGAGGAAATCGTGCGCCTGTCCCGCTATCCGAAGAACATGGCGCCGACCTATACCGCAGCGCCAGCAATGAACGTGGCGCCGGTCACCCAGGCTATGGCGCCAGCGCCCGCCGCAAGCGCCAGTAGCGAAACACCTTCAACGCCCGGCACTGCGGAGATCAAGGACCTGCCGCCCGGCACGACCGTACGCTCGCCGATGGTCGGCACGTTCTACACCTCGGCCAATCCCGATTCACCGCCGTTCGTCACGGTCGGCCAGAAAGTCAAGATCGGCGATACGCTCGGCATCATCGAGGCGATGAAGATGTTCAACCAGATCGAGGCCGAAATATCCGGCACCGTCGTCGCCGTGCTCGCCGAAAGTGGCCATCCAGTCGAATTCGATCAACCCCTGTTCGTGATTGGTTGAAGTGCAGAGAATAGTGAATAGGGAATGGGGAATTGTTCAAGCGGGCACACGAGCGATTGGAAGTTTGGCAGGAGGCGATGCAGCTTGTGGAGTGAATCTACGCTGCGACGGCGACTTTTCCGGCGGATGAGCGCTTTGGACTGACCGCGCAGATCCGGCGCTCGGCAGTAAGCGTTCCATCAAACATCGCTGAAGGTGCTGCCCGACGCTCGACCCCCGAGTATCAACGTTTTCTTTCCATTGCTCGCGGATCGCTCTCGGAAATGTCCACACAACTGCAAATTGCAACGCGACTTGGCTACATGAGTTCAAGTACTGAATTGGATACCTTGGTGGATAGTATTTTCGCCAAACTCACCGCCTTGATGAACGCCTTGAAAAAGCGTGGAGACTCATAATGCGAGCTTCAAACCCATTCCCCATTCTCCACTCCCCATTCCCATGTTAGACAAAGTCGTCATCGCCAATCGAGGCGAAATCGCATTGCGTATCTTGCGTGCCTGTCATGTGCTCGGCATCAAGACGGTGGCCGTGCATTCGACGGTTGATCGCAATCTCAAGCATGTCGGCATGGCTGATGAATCCGTCTGCATCGGGCCGCCGCCTGCTGCGGAGAGTTATCTGAATGTGCCGGCGATCATTGCCGCCGCCGAGGTGACCGACGCCCAGGCGATCCATCCTGGCTATGGCTTTCTTTCCGAGAACGCGGACTTTGCCGAACGCGTCGAGCAATCGGGCTTCATCTTCATCGGTCCGCGCGCCGAGACGATCCGCATGATGGGCGACAAGGTCGAAGCGATCCGCGCGATGAAGGCCGCTGGCGTGCCTTGCGTGCCGGGATCGGGCGGGCCGCTCGGTGACGACGTCGGCGAGAACACGCGGATTGCGCGCGACATCGGCTACCCGGTCATCATCAAGGCATCCGGCGGTGGCGGCGGGCGTGGCATGCGCGTCGTGCATACCGAAGCCCATCTTGGCAACGCCATCTCGATGACCAAGAGCGAAGCGAAGGCGGCGTTCGGCAACGATCAGGTTTACATGGAGAAGTTCCTCGAGAACCCGCGCCATGTCGAGATCCAGGTGCTGGCCGATGGCCAGGGCGAAGCGATTCATCTCGGCGAGCGCGATTGCTCGATGCAGCGCCGACATCAGAAAGTGGTCGAAGAGGCGCCCGCTCCCGGCATCAGCGAAGAGCAACGCCAGGCGATCGGCAAGGTCTGCGTTGAAGCCTGCCTGCGCATCAACTATCGCGGCGCTGGCACCTTCGAATTTCTCTACGAGGATGGCCGCTTCTACTTCATCGAAATGAACACGCGCATCCAGGTCGAGCATCCGGTCACCGAGATGATCACCGGTGTCGATCTGGTTCGCGAACAGTTGCTGATCGCCGCCGGTGAAAAACTATCGCTCCGTCAGGAAGACGTGCGCATCACCGGCCATGCCATCGAGTGCCGCATCAATGCAGAGGATCCGGATACATTCATGCCAAGCCCGGGCACGGTGAAGCGCTTCCTCGCCGCCGGCGGTCCCGGTGTGCGCACCGATACGCACATCTATGATGGCTATCGAATCCCGCCTAACTATGACTCGATGATCGGCAAGCTGATCGTGCACGGACGCGATCGCGAAACCGCGGTCGCGCGCATGCGCCAGGCGCTCGCCGAAGTCGTCATCGAGGGCGTCAAGACCAACCTGCCGCTGCAGATGCGCATCCTCGCCGACGGCGGCTTCCAGGCCGGCGGCATGAACATCCACTATCTGGAAAAGCGCATGGCCGAAGCCAAGGCCAAGGCGCTTGGACTGGAATGAGCGCGACGATCCGATAGGCGCATTCCCCAAGCACGGAGCATGCGCAGGGCCAACTTCGCTGTTCGTTCCAACGTTCTGTTCCCAAATTGCTTCGATCCGCTGGAATGCTCGCCCCTGAACGGGCTCCTACAGGTTTGCGTCGAAGTGCATTTCGCTTTTCCTATTTCCCACTCCCCACTCCCCACTCCCGCTTTCAAAAATGATTGAACTCTCCCTGACCCTGCGCTCCGATCAGCAAGAAGCCGTCGAAGCCGCGCTTGAGGATGTCGGCGCGCTCGCGGTCACCCTGCTCGATGCCGATGCCGATACCAGCAACGAGCAGGCCATCCTCGAACCCGGCGTCGGCGAAACCCCGCTGTGGTCGTTGATTGTGCTGACTGCCCTGTTCGAGGCCGATATCGATCGCAGCGGCCTGCTCCATGTCCTCGGCGAATTGCTGCCGGATCTCGAGCCGGCGCAGATCGTCTTTCGCGAGGTTGCCGATCAGGACTGGACGCGGGTATGGATGGATCAGTTCAAGCCAATGCGCTTCGGCGAGCGCCTGTGGATCTATCCGTGGAATATCGAACCGCCGGCAGAATCGGAACTGGTCATTGTGCGGCTTGATCCGGGCCTGGCATTTGGCACCGGCACCCATCCCACAACCGCCTTGTGTCTGGAATGGCTGGACCAGGCTGATCTCGGCGACAAGACCGTGATCGACTATGGCTGCGGATCCGGCGTGCTTGCCATTGCGGCGGCTCTGCTTGGGGCACGCAAAGTCATCGCCATCGACAACGATCCTCAGGCGATCGAGGCCAGTCACGACAACGCCGAGCGAAATGGCGTTGCCGGCTCGATCTCGCTGTTCCTCCCCGACGCCGATCCCGGCGCCACGGCCGACGTGCTGGTGGCGAATATCCTCGCCGGCCCCTTGCACGCGCTGGCGCCCGTCTTCGCGGCTCGACTCGGATCGGGCGGCGCACTGGCCTTGTCAGGCATCCTCATCGGTCAGCGCGATGAACTGCTCGAGCGCTATTCCGAATGGTTCGACGGCCTTTCCGCGACCGTTCGCGACGACTGGGTCCGCATCGACGGGCGCCGACGCTGACAGCGCCGGCAAGTTAGAATGCCCGGCATGTACACCCAGTGTCCGGAATGCCTGACCATCTTCAAGATCGGCGCCGCCGAACTCGCGGCTGCGCACGGCTCGGTGCGTTGTTCACATTGCAACGCCCTGTTCAATGCCTTGCCCAGCCTCAGCGAGCAATTGCCGGCCGAGCCGATCGGCCGCCTCGTCAGGCATTCCGAACATGTCTCGCCGCCACAGCTCGGACTTCCCGTGTTTCGTCCGAATCGCGGCGCGCAGGGAACCCTGTTCCTGAATCCCGATGATCGGCCGCGTGCGCACGAGCGTGCGCTCGGCCCGCCACAGTTCACTCGCTCGCATCGGCGTTCCGAGCCGACTGGAAATGGCATCTGGCTTTTCGGAAGCTTCGTTCTGCTGCTTCTGCTGGGTGCCGAGATCGCCTGGGCCGAGCGCAGCCTGTGGATCAACGAATCGAGCTTGCGTCCGTTGATCGTCGATGCCTGCGCGAAGCTCGGCTGCCAGGTTCCATTGCGCAAGGATGACGAGCTGCTGCAACTGGCTTCCCGGGATATTCGACCGCACCCTTCGGTGCCGGGCGCCTTGATCATCTCGGCCACGCTGCAGAATGCCGGGCACTTCGCCCAGCCGTTTCCCGTCGTCGCCATCACCCTGTCGGATCTCGATGAACAACGCATCGCGATGCGTCGCTTCCAGCCCCGTGAATACATCAGTGATCCGCGCGCACTGGCGAATGGACTGGCTCCCGATGCCAAGGCGCCACTCGTCTTCGAGGTCGCCGATCCGGGCAAGAATGCGGTTGCATTCGAGTTCCGCTTCGAGTAGCAGGACGCGGGATTGCGGATGATTGCGCGCTTTTGTTCGATGCATTCGCCGATCAGCACTTACCAAGCGAGTGCCGCGGCGCTACTATCAACGACCCGCCACTCGGAATCCGGGGAATGTTTCGTCGCGGGATCCTGTTGCGTTGATTGCCTTGGGGGGCCGAAAGAAGTGAATGCCGTAACGCCGCTGCGCGCAGATGCCGCGCACGATCCGGTTCTGCAGCCTGCGCTGCGCGATTGCGTCTCGCGCGCCGTCCGCCGCTATCTCGTCGATGTCGATTCGCAACCCGCTGAGGGTTTGCATGCGCTGGTGCTCAGTGAAGTCGAGATGCCGCTGTTGCGCGAAGTACTGGACTGGTATGGCGGCAATCAGAGTCGGGCGGCCGCCGCCCTCGGCATCAACCGCGCCACCTTGCGCAAGAAGTTGCAGCTCTACGGGCTCGGCTGAGCGCGCCTTGTGCGCATGGCACCGCTATACTTCGCGATCAGTTCGCTTTCCCGGTTGATCCCATGTTCGACACACCGCTTGTACCCGTCCGTCGCGCCCTGCTCAGCGTGTCCGACAAGACCGGCCTGCTCGACTTCGCGCGCGGACTCGACGCGCTTGGAATCAGCCTGATCTCGACTGGCGGAACCGCGCACAATCTGCGCGAAGCGCAATTGCCGGTCACCGAAGTCAGCGCCATGACCGGATTTCCTGAAATCATGGACGGTCGGGTCAAGACCCTGCACCCGCTCGTGCACGGCGGATTGCTCGGCAGGCGCGGCACTGACGATGCAGTCATGAGCGAGCATGGCATCCCGGCAATCGATCTGCTGGTGGCCAACCTGTATCCGTTTGATGCCGTCACCGCCCGCCCCGATTGCTCGCTGGCCACCGCCGTCGAGAATATCGACATCGGCGGCCCGGCCATGCTGCGCGCAGCGGCCAAGAATCATGAGCATGTCATCGTCATCAGCGACCCGGCCGACTATGCCGAAGTGCTCGATGCGCTCGCTCACGGCGGCACCAGCATCGAGATGCGTCGTCGCCTGGCAGCCAAGGCCTATGCGCATACCGCCGGCTACGATGGCCGCATCGCCGGTTGGCTTGGCGCCCGCGCACTCGGTGAAACCAGTGAGCCGTTCGCGCCCAGCCTGCATCTTTCCTATGAGCGCAAGCAGGTACTGCGCTACGGCGAAAATCCGCATCAGGCCGCCGCCGTCTACGTCGAGCGCAGCGCCGCTCCCGGCACGATCGCGACGGCGCACGTGCTGGCCGGCAAGGAACTTTCCTACAACAACATCGCCGATGCCGATGCGGCACTCGAATGCGTCAAGGCGTTCCAGCGCACGCCTGCCTGCGTCATCGTCAAGCACGCCAATCCGTGCGGAGTCGCGCTTGCGGCGAGTGCGCGCGAAGCCTATGAGCACGCCTATGCCTGCGACCCGATATCGGCATTCGGCGGCATCATCGCGTTCAATCACCGGCTCGATCGTGAAACCGCCGAGCTCGTGCTCGAGCGCCAGTTTGTCGAAGTCGTGATCGCCCCCGAAGTCGACGAGTCAGCGCTGGCGGCCTTTGCGAAGAAGCCCAACGTACGCGTGCTGGCGACCGGCGACTGGTCCGAGCTGGTCGGCCCCGCTGTCGACTACAAACGCATTGCCGGCGGCATGCTGGCGCAGGATGCCGACCGCGACACGCTGATGTTGACCGACCTCAAGGTCGTTTCCAGGCGCGTACCGAATACCGACGAATTGCGCGACCTGCTGTTCGCCTGGCATGTCGCGATGTATGTGAAATCGAATGCCATCGTGTATGCACGCGATAGCCGCACCATCGGCATCGGTGCCGGCCAGACCAGCCGCGTGATCAGTGCCCGCATCGCCGCGATGAAAGCCGAGGAAGCGGGATTGAGTGTCACCGGCAGCGTGATGGCGTCGGATGCTTTCTTCCCGTTCCGGGATGGCATCGATGCCGCCGCCGCGGTCGGCATCCGCGCCGTGATCCAGCCCGGCGGCTCCATGCGCGATGCCGAAGTCATCGCCGCCGCCGACGAAAACGACATGGCGATGGTGTTTACCGGCGTCAGACATTTTCGGCATTGAGCGGTGAGCGGTGAGCGGTGAGCGGTGAGCGGAAGTAGCGTGGCGGTTCATGCTGTCCAAATCATCCCTTCGATCAGTTGCCGTTCCGAGACCCGCTCCAGCACAGAAGACCGCTCTTCCCGCTAACCGCTTACCGCTGCTCACCGCTCACTGGTCAGCGCTCCATCAACCCCGACCAAAACGTGAAGTCGAAATGGCCTATCGATTCCCCATTCCCTATTCCCCATTCCCGCAACCATGAAAATCATGGTTGTAGGCGGCGGTGGTCGCGAACATGCGCTGGCCTGGAAACTCGCCCAATCCCGGCGCGTCCGCGAAATCATCGTCGCACCGGGCAATGCCGGCACGGCGCGTGAGCCACATATGCGCAACGCGGATGTCGCGGTGGATGACATCGATGGTCTGCTCAAGCTCGCCCAGGACGAGGGCGTCGCGCTGACCGTGGTTGGCCCCGAGATTCCACTGGTGCTTGGCGTGGTCGACAGGTTCCGCGCGGCGGGACTTGCCTGCTTCGGCCCGCGCCGGATCGCGGCACAACTGGAAGGATCGAAGGCCTTCGCCAAGGCGTTCCTCGCCCGCCGCAATATTCCGACCGCACGCTATGCGGTGTTCACCGATTTGAGCCCTGCCCTCGCCCATGTGCGCAAGCTCGGCGCGCCGATCGTGATCAAGGCCGATGGCCTGGCCGCTGGCAAGGGTGTCGTCGTTGCCTTGACCGTGGGCGACGCCGAACAGGCTCTGCACGACATGCTCGGTGCGCATTCCTTTGGTGACGCTTCGGCCAGTGTCGTCATCGAGGAGTTCCTTGAAGGCGAAGAGGCCAGCTACATCGTCATTTCCGATGGTCAGTACGCACTGCCGATGGCCACCAGCCAGGATCACAAGCGCGTCGGCGAAGCCGATACCGGACCCAATACCGGCGGCATGGGCGCTTACTCGCCCGCGCCGGTGGTCACCCGTGAGGTCGACCGACGGATCATGGATGAGGTGATCCGGCCGACCCTGGCCGGCATGGCTGCCGAGGGCGCTCCCTTCATCGGCTTTCTCTATGCCGGGCTGATGATCGACAAGAACGGCGCGCCCAAGGTGATCGAGTTCAACGTCCGCTTCGGCGATCCGGAAACCCAGCCGATCATGCTGCGCCTGCAGTCGGATCTGGTCGACCTGATCGAAGCGGCGCTCACGGGGCGCTTGCGCGACATGCAGGTCAATTGGGATCCGCGTCCGGCGATCGGCGTGGTCATGGCCGCGCACGGCTATCCGGGCAAGGTACGCAGCGGCGATCCGATCAGCGGGCTCGATCTGGATACGGGCAGCGACTGCAAGGTTTTTCACGCAGGCACCCGAATTCGCGACGGTCAGGTCGTCACGGCGGGCGGACGCGTGCTCACGGTGTGTGCGCTCGGCGGGGATCTGGCCGCTGCCCGCGAGCGGGCCTACTCAGCGATGACGAAGATCCATTTCGACGGCGCCTTCCATCGCCGCGACATCGGCCATCGCGCCCTGCAGCGTGATCCCTGAGGGTCTTACAGCGGCAATCGCACGCGCAGGTGATTTTCGCCGCGACGATACTGATGGACGAATTCGCGCGTCATTGCACGCACCATCGCTATGCCCACGCCACCGATATTCGCCGAGGCGATCGTTGTCGGCAGGTGCGCGACCGCGAGTGCGGTCGGGTCGAAGGCGGCCGCGCAATAGCGCAGACGCGCGACCAGTTCGGCGTCGCCGCAGCGCAGGTGCACATGCACGGGGCCACGCACGGCTTCGGCATGCATGACCACGTTGGCGAGCAACTCGTCGAGCACCGTCGCCAGTGATTGGCGTACGTTCTCGGAGATGCCGGCAGTGCTGAGATCCTGCTCCATCCGATCGGCAAAGATTCCGATCGCTGCGCGCTGGACGGGCACGCGATAGCGCCAGCGTCGCGCCGTGCCATTGACCTTGTCGAGCTGATTGACCCCTTCAGCCATGCCCCGCTCCACCCTTCCCGCTGCCATCGTGGATGATGTGCGCGATCGAGGCAACTTTTCGCCAAAGCTCGCCCAAGCTCCCCGGGCGGCGGCATGCTCTGCTAGATTGCCGCAGTCTTTTCCGTGAGCCCGCCCATGTCCGAACACAGTCAGTTCACCCTGCTCGGCAAGCGTCGATTCGGCCCGTTCTTTGCAACCCAGGCACTCGGCGCGTTCAACGACAACGCCTTCCGCCAGGGCATGGTCGTTCTGATCGGCTTCCATCTCGGTTTGACCATCGAAGCGGTGAGTTTCTACGCGATGATCGCGCCGGCGGTTTTCATCCTGCCGTTCTTCCTGTTCTCGGCCAGCGCCGGACAGATCGCCGAGAAGTTCGAGAAGGCGCGCCTGATCCGCTACGTCAAACTGTTCGAGATCGGCGCAATGCTGATCGCCGTGTATGCCTTCCACGCGCACCAGGTCTGGTTGCTGTTCGGCGTGCTGTTCCTGATGGGCCTGCACTCGACGGTGTTCGGCCCGATCAAGTACGCGATCCTGCCGCAGGCGCTGAAGACTGAGGAGCTCGTCGGCGGCAATGGCCTCGTCGAAATGGGCACGTCGATGTCGGTGCTGATCGGCATGATGGCCGGCGGCTCGCTGATGGCGCTCGGCGATTTCGGCGCAACCGCCGCCTCGATCCTGGTCGTCGGCATTGCCGTGATCGGTTACCTGGTCAGCCGCGCGATACCGCCGGCGCCGGCGAGCGCACCTGATCTCAAGTTCAACTGGAACCCGGTCAGCGAAACCGTGCGCGTGATGCGTTACGTGACCAGGGATCGCACGATCTTCAATGCGATTCTCGGCATCTCCTGGTTCTGGTTCTTCGGCACCGTGTTCACCGCGCAGCTGCCGGCCTATACGCAAACCTTCCTCGGCGGCGGCGAAGGCGTGCTCAACCTGACCCTCGCCCTGTTTTCGGTTGGCGTCGGCATCGGCTCGCTGCTTTGTGAACGACTGTCCGGGCACAAGGTCGAGATCGGCCTGGTGCCGTTCGGTTCGATCGGCATGACCGTATTTGCGATCGACCTGTATTTTGCCCGACCAACCATGGCCACCGCACATGGTCTCGGCATCGGCGATTTCCTGCGCGCCGCCGGCAGCACCCACATCGTCATCGACCTGATCCTGATCGGCCTGTTCGCCGGCCTCTTCATCGTGCCGCTGTTCGCCCTCGTGCAGAGCCGCACCGACCGC
The DNA here is from genome assembly GCA_016721015.1 of Lysobacterales bacterium. Taxonomy (GTDB): domain Bacteria; phylum Pseudomonadota; class Gammaproteobacteria; order Xanthomonadales; family Rhodanobacteraceae; genus Dokdonella. The sequence continues at coordinate 784,526 of JADKJL010000001.1, read as the reverse complement.
AGCGAACTCTCGCGCGTGATCGCCGGCAACAACATCCTCAACGCATTCTTCATGGTCGTCTCGGCCGGCCTCGGCCTCGGCCTGACTGCGCTCGGCCTGAGCATCCCGCAGATCTTCCTCTGCGTTGCCGTACTCAACGCCGTCGTCGCGATCTACATCTACACGCTGGTTCCCGAATTTCTCATGCGCTTCCTTTCGTGGATCCTGGTCAACACCTTGTACCGGATCCGCACCGAAGGCCTCGACAACATCCCCGAACACGGCCCGGCCCTGCTGGTCTGCAACCATGTCAGCTACATGGACGCGCTGATCGTCGCCGGCAGCGTGCGCCGTCCGGCCCGCTTCGTCATGTATTACAAGATCTTCCGGATCCCGGTCATGAGCTTCATCTTCCGCACCGCAAAGGCGATCCCGATCGCCTCGGCCAAGGAGGATCCGGCCCTGCTCGAAAAGGCCTTCGACGAAATCGACCGCGCCCTCGCCGAGGGCGATATCGTCTGCATCTTTCCGGAAGGCGGGCTCACCACCGACGGCGAGATCGCGACGTTCCGACCCGGCGTCGAACGCATCCTCGCGCGCCGCCCGGTGCCGGTCGTGCCGCTGGCGATTCGCGGACTCTGGGGCAGCATCTTCAGCCGCCGCAACAGCAAGCCCGGACGCATGCGCCTGCCCCGCCGCTTCCGCTCACGCCTCGTCCTCGCCGTCGGCGAGCCGGTCGCCCCAAGCGAAGCCAGCGCCGTCATGCTCGAACAACGCGTCAAGACACTGCGCGGAAGCTGGGCCTGATTCGCGCGGCATTCATCACGCGCCAGCGCATGCACGAATCATGGTGAGAGTGCTTGGTCGCACCCTCTTTCATGCCTTGGCGTTCTGATGCTGATCGGGAATCCAACGGATGCCTGGTCAGAAAAAACCCATCAGTGCAATTTTTTTGAACAAGGGGCGAAGCAGGCCGCTTCGCCCCATTTTCTCATTTTGCCTGTTCCGCGTCAGTGGTGAGTCCTACTGGAACCCATCCCTGAAGATGATGTCCGTGATCAGCGCGTTGCTGTCGCCTGCGCTGTTGTTGCCGGTGTTCGGGTCCGATGCCGGCGCTTGCACGGTCGCCGTCACCGAGGTCTCGACCGAGGGTGGCAGCGTGCCGCCGATGTCGTTGACCTTGGCTGTCACGAGGAAGGTCAGGCTGCTGCCGTGCGGCATCGCCAGGGTCTGGTTGATGGCACCCGTGCCACTGACCGGACAACTGGCGCCACCCGCTCCGGAGCAGGTCCAGCTGACGTTGATGAGGATGCCGGGAAGCGTCTGCACGATGCTGACCGCGGCGACATCGACAATCGCGCTGGTGTTGGCGACCACGACCGTATAGGTGGTCGTATCGCCCGGCGCGACCCAGTTGACGCCATCACTGTTGCTGACCGTGATGTCGGCAAACAGATCATCGTTGACGACGAGTCCGGTGCCCTGCGCCTGGCTCACGCTGACCCCGGCAGTTGCCGCGCCGAGATTGACGAGGAAGTTTTCGTCGGCTTCTGCAACGAGATCTCCGACCACGGCGACGGTGACCGTCTTCGTTTCGCTGGCGCTTCCGGCGAACGTCAACGTGCCGCTGTTGCTGGCGTAGTCGCCCGGTTGCGTGGCCGTGCCGTTGGCCGCGCTGAACGGAACGGTGAAACCGCCCTGCACCGCACCGGTCAGGCTAACCGTGAAGACGAAGTTGGTCGTGCCGCTGTTGCCTTCCGCCTGGGTCACGTCGTTGATTGCGATCGATGCACTGTCGTCATTGGTGATGGTGCCGAGCCCGGAGCTGTCGCTGATCGAAACCGCCGCATTGCTCGGCGTACCGAGGCCGACGGTGAAGGTCTCGTTCGGTTCGAGCACGCCATCACCGGCCACTGCTACCGTGATGGTTTTCGTTTCGCTGGCGCTGCCGGTGAAGCTCAGCGTGCCGCTGTTGCTGGCGTAGTCGCCCGGTTGCGTGGCCGTGCCGTTGGCCGTGCTGAATGGAACGGTGAAACCGCCCTGCACCGCGCCGGTCAGGCTAACCGTGAAGACGAAGTTGGTCGTGCCGCTGTTGCCTTCCGCCTGGGTCACGTCGTTGATTGCGATCGATGCACTGTCGTCATTGGTGATCGTGCCGAGCCCGGAGCTGTCGCTGACCGAAACCGCCGCATTGCTCGGCGTACCGAGGCCGACGGTGAAGGTCTCGTTCGGTTCGAGCACGCCATCACCGGCCACTGCTACCGTGATGGTTTTCGTTTCACTGGCGCTGCCGGTGAAGCTCAGCGTGCCGCTGTTGCTGGCGTAGTCGTCCGGTTGCGTGGCCGTGCCGTTGGCCGCGCTGAACGGAACGGTGAAACCGCCCTGCACCGCACCGGTCAGGCTAACCGTGAAGACGAAGTTGGTCGTGCCGCTGTTGCCTTCCGCCTGGGTCACGTCGTTGATTGCGATCGATGCACTGTCGTCATTGGTGATCGTGCCCAGGCCGGAGCTGTCGGCAATCGTCGCGTTGGTCGGGTTGGACAGGTTGACGGTGAAGATTTCATCCGGCTCAAGCACGGTATCGCCGTTGATGACGACGTTGACGATTGCGGTTGCCGATCCGCCGGCCGTGAAATTGACCGTCTGGTTGCTGATGCCGACAAAGTCGGAGCCGGCCGCTGCCGTGCCGTTGGTGGTATCCACGCGCACGCTGACCGCGGCGGCGGTGTTGGACCGGGTGATCGTGAACTGCGCGTTGGTGGTACCTGCGTTGCCCTCGGTCAAGGTCACATCGTCGATGCTGAGTGTCGCCGGGGGTACCGGAAAGCTGTAGCTGACAATGCGGCTGCGCCAGTTGAATGAGCCGCTGGCCGACAGGTACTGGCCGATGTACCAGAAGGTGCGATCGTCGCTCGGATCGACCTGGATGGTCGAATAGTCGCCCCAGCGTGTGAGTCCGCCGTTCTGTGATCCGCTACCGGCAAATGCGGTGGCTTCGGCCTGCAGCGTACTGGCTGGATCGCCGGCTTCGCGCCCGACGATCGCAATCGAAGGAAATACCCCCGCGCCGGCATTGACGATGCTGTAGCCCATCATCATGTTGCCGTACCTGTCCATCGCGATCGATCCCATCCAGCGGTCACCGCTTGCGCCTGGATTGTAGGTGCCGTTCTGGAACAGGACTGGGCGATTGGCAACGACGGGATCGGATGGATTGCCGAGTGGATTGCGAATCTCGTACCAACGCAACGCCGCGTTCTGCGCACCGGCACCATCCGGATCGACCGAATGGGTAACCATCATGCTTTCGACACCACCCCGATTGCGGTAGGCCAGGCGATACATCAGCCGTGTACCCAGCGTGTCGAGCAGAGTCGTGGTACCCGGTTGCGCGACGCAGGCGGCTCCTCCTCCATTGCATGCGTTGGTCGTCGCGCCGATCGGCACATTGATGAACGACCCTGTCGCGCCGCCGAAGCCATCGGTCAAGGTGACCGTGCCGGCGACGAAGTTCGGCTTCAGTTTCAGGTAGCGAAGATTATTGGTCGTCGAAACGCGCATGAAGATGCCGCCCTGGCTGAGGTCGCTGGGCAGGGTCGTGCCATCCAGATCAGCCGGCAGAAACGACGCGCCGCCGCCATAGAATCCAATGGGTGCGCACAAGGTTGTCGCAGTCGGATCGCCGGCCAGCATCTTGACGCGATCGGACACGCACAACGCCGTTCCTGTATTGCTGCCCGCAGGCGAACCGCCAAAGATGTTGTAGGAACTGTAGTAGCCATCCGGCCACACGCCGAGCTTGCCGTAGTCGTTGAATCCGCTCGGCGCGGTCGCACTGAACTGCGTCGCATAGCGGACATAGGTTCCGGTCGGATCATTGGTTGTGGAGATGGCGAAGCACTGGTAGTACGGTGCGACCGGATTGCCGCCACTGACGGGAAACGCAAACTGACTCATTATCCATCGATCCGCCAGGCGGTCGTACTGGAGGATCGGATCACCGCGATTGGTCGTTGCGCATTCGTTGGGCAAGCCGGTGAACAGGGTGTTGCCGTTGATTGGTGGCAGCAGGACTGTTCCGGTCTTGCTGAATACGGCGTACTGCGAATTGACCCAGGCGACGATGTGGTTCGGGCCGACCGCGAGGGTCATGTCGGGCGGGGCGCCGGTCAGGGAAAAGCCGGGCAACCCCGTGCCGGGGCCTTCGAAACTTGCACCGGCCACAGCCGCCATCGGCGTGGGCGCGAACGTCTGCAGAAGGGGCGGAACCGTGGGTTGCGCGAATGGCGCATCACTCGGCACCTCGTAGATTTCGTCGAGCTCAAACTCGAACAACTGGCCGTTGCCTGGCGCGACCTCGGCCGGATGCAGGGCCAGTTCGCTCAGCGGAGGTGACTCGCCGTAAAAAACGGTCGTCGGCCTTAGCGTTTGCTGGACTTGCTCATCGGCGCCTTGCGCAAACGCGGCCCCCGACAGGATCACAACAGACAGCAGCACAGACAGCGCTGCGCTCGATTTCATGCTCATGGAATTCCCCTTTGGATGGCGGCAAGCTACTCCCGATTGGCGGCCGCATCAACGGCTTGACAGCCGCATCGATGGCTCGGCGGAAACAGGAGGGTCCGCCAGATCCGTGTCAGGTTGAACTGCTCGTCATGCGGCTGACCGTGAGCCATCCAGGCAACGGTTTCGGACCCCGCTGCGCTGATCCTTGCAACAACCGTCTCGGATCCCGGCATGACTTCATCCTTGCAGAAGCGGATGCGAGTGCTTATCATCCGCATCCTCAAGGAGTTATCGGATGAAACTGATTCTTGCCGGATGCCTCGCAATCGCTTGCCAGGGAGCCATGGCTGCTGACATTCATGAGGCCACCCTGGTCATTCAGGACCATCGGTTCGAACCGGCGGAGCTGACCGTGCCAGCTGGGCGCAAGATCAAATTGACCGTGGTCAACAATGACGCGACAGCGGAGGAATTCGAGAGCTACGAACTCAATCGCGAAAAGATCGTGGTGGGAAACAGCCGCATCATCGTTTTCGTCGGCCCGCTCGAGCCTGGCCGCTATCCGTTCTTTGGCGAGTTCCATATGGACACCGCCAAAGGCAGCTTGATTGCCGAATAGCGCAGCCGACGCCGATGCTCGCAACGACCATTCTCGTATTCCGTGAAGTGCTGGAAGCCGCGCTGATCATCAGTATTGTCTGTGCGGCGACGCGCGGACTTGTGCGACGCGGCTACTGGGTTTCACTCGGCGTCGTGCTTGGCGTTGGCGGCGCGGTCGCGCTGGCATTCGGTGCCGACCGCGTGGCCAATTCTCTGGAAGGCGTGGGCCAGGAGATCATGAATGCCGCGGTTCTGATGGCTGCCGTACTGATGCTCGCCTGGCACGCCATCTGGATGGCGCGCCACGGTCGCGCCATGGCCGAGGAAATGAAATCGGTCGGCGCCGCCGTGGTCGATGGCTCCCGGCCGCTACGCGCGCTGATGCTCGTGGTCGCGCTCGCGGTGTTGCGCGAAGGCTCGGAAGTCGTCCTGTTCCTGTTCGGCATCGGTGCCGGCGGTTCCAGCGCCATGGCCATGCTTGCCGGTGGGGCGATCGGAGTGCTGGCCGGGGCCACGGTCGGTGTTGTCCTCTATTTTGGGCTGCTGCGCATCCCGATTCGGCATTTCTTCACTGCCACCAACTGGATGGTTTTGCTGCTTGCCGCAGGCCTGGCATCCCAGGCGGCGCATTTTCTGATCCAGGCCGACTGGCTGCCGGCACTCGGCACACGACTCTGGGACAGCTCCTGGCTGCTTTCCAACGAATCGTTGTTTGGCCAAACCTTGCGGACCCTGGTTGGCTATGACGCCAGGCCCGCCGGCATGCAACTGCTGTTTTATTTCACAACCGCCATCCTTATCCTGACTGGAATGAAAACATGGGGACGCTCCATCGCGGAAGTTTCGCCCGCACCACCCTGATTGCCGCCACGCTGGCCTTGTCAGGCCTGAGCCTGGCGACGACCGCGCATGCCGGTCCCGCCGGCAAGATCTATCAACCCCATGTCGACTATCGGGAACTCGAGTTCGAGTTTCGTGGAGGCTGGCAAGACTACAACGGTACGCAAGCAGGTGACGCACAGCAGTTCGTGTTCGATGTCGGCTACGGCGTCACGTCGCGCTGGTTCAGCGAGTTGGCCGTGTTCTACAGCAAGACACCCGATGGCGGCGGACAGATTGACGAGTTCAAGTCCGAAAACATCTTCCTGCTGACCGAACCGGGCGAGCGTTGGCTCGATGTCGGATTCCTCGCCGAGCTGGTCCGCAATCGCGCCGAAGGGCTCAACGAAATCGAATTCGGCCCGCTGTTTCAAAAACAGATCGGACGCGAGCAGTTCAATCTGAACTTCGAATTCGCGCGCGAACTGGTTGACGGAGCAAAGACCCAGCTGGGCTATGCCTGGCAATGGAAGCATCGCGGAGATCCCGCGCTGGAATTCGGCTTGCAGGGCTTTGGTGGCCTCGGTGCGCTCGGCGATCTCGGCCGCGAGCACGAGTTGAAACTCGGCCCCGCCTTGTTCGGATCGGCGCGGCTACCCTCTGGACGAAAGCTCAAGTATGACGGCGCGGTACTTTTCGGTACCACCAACGATACGCCCGACACCACGGTGCGCTTCCAGCTGGAATACGAGCTGGCCATGTGATCCGGCCCCTGTTTGCCGGAAACCCGGAAAAGCTGATTTCACTTCCCGGGTCAGTCACGTCTGGGGGAATTGCGCCGCCGGTTTGACGGGTTTCCAGACCTACAAGCGATCGATCGAATCGACCAGGAACAGTTCGCAGGCACCTGCGCCGGTATCGTCGCGGGTCAGCGAACTGCGCCATTGAAAGCCGTCGTTGCGATGGGCTTCGACGAGCTGGCCGCGCAGGCGAACGACAGCGCCCTGGCGGATCTTGCCGAGTTCGCGGGCGACATTCTTGTCGGCAGGAATCATGTGCATGTTAGCGCTGGAGCGCTGTATTTCAGCGAGCGGGATGGGTGGGGTGCTAACCCATCGATAGCTGAAGAAGCGCACCGACTGACTGATCTCGAGTTGCTCGATCACCGACGTGTCGGACATGCGCTTCCAGCCAACGGCAAGATCGGTCGGCGACAGGCCGCTGCCGCCGTCAATCGAATAATCCTCGCGCGAGAGCACGCGCGCCTCGATGTCGTAATCGGCGAGCGGAGTCAATTGATAGACCCCGTGCGTGATCGGCTGGCGATTGGCCGGCTCGGTCTGGCGAGGTTCTTCATCGACCAGCACCCCGGCGGTCTGTGCAATCGGACGATGCAGCCACCAGTTGCCGGCACCGCCCAACGAAAGCACAAACAGGATCGCGATGATTGCGCGCTGGTTGATCATGTGGCGATGCGTTTGCGCAAGCGGCGCAGGAACACCTGCATCTCCTTTGCCGCCTGCGTATCACCACGCTCATGGGCAACAGCGATGCCCTGCTCCCAGGCTTGCTCGGCGGCGAAGCTGTCGCCGCTGGCATCGAGCGCCGAACCGAGCAGCTTCCAGGCCGCCGAATACCGTGGATCAAACGCGGTGGCGGCGCGAAATTCGGTAGCGGCGCCCGCGACATCGCCCTCCGTCATCAGCGCATTGCCGATCGAAAAACGCAACAGTGCGCCATCACGCGGGCCACCGGCTTGCTTGCGCAATCGCGCGGAGAGAGGGGTATCCATGCACAGATGATCGCTTGAGGATCGGACGTGGGCAACCGGGCAGCCGGGATCCAGAGCGACGAGAATCTCGCAGGAGCGCCTTCAGGCACGAGGCTTTTGAACGGGATTCGGGATTCGGGATTCGGGATTCGGGATTCGGGATTCGGGAATCGGGAATCGGGAATCGGGAATTGCAAGAGCAACGGCTTCGCGCCTGAAGGCGCTCCTACAGATTCAAGGGCTGCACAGCGTCGCGAATCGTGGATCAGGCTTTGTTGGATTTCAGGATGCGGTGAATGTCGTGAGTGACGACGCCAAGATCGCGTGACGGCAGGGCGAAGAACTCCGGCTTGTTCAGAGTGTGCTGCATGTCGGCGAGGCCACCTTTCCAGTGCTCGCGCATGGCTGTCGCGCCGAAGGCGTGATCCTTGTATTGCTCTTCGTGATGCTTGGCCTGATAGATCAGGTGGATGATGTTGAACACCCGATCACAGAGCCAGGGTTGCAGGTCGGCTTCAAGTTTGGCCGGCAGCGTGCCGTCGGGCAGCGAATCGATCAGCTGGCCCAGCGCGTTGCGCAGTTTCTGTTCGCGGGCAACCGTATCGGTACCGTAACGGGTGCGGCTGGAATACTGGATGTCCTTCTGCCTCTCGAGCACATCCATGATCGTTTTCGGAGCGTGTCCGCGTGCGCTCCACAAATCCACCTGCAACACCAGGCTGTCGAGACGTGGCGTTGCGACCAGCACGTGCTCCAGTGGTGTGTTGGAGACGATGCCACCGTCCCACCACGCTTCACCTTCGATCTCGATCGCCGGAAACGCGGGCGGCAGTGCAGCCGAGGCCATGATGTGTTCGACGCGCAAGGCTTCAATCGCAAAATCGAAGTAGCGCACGTTGCCGCTGATCACGTTCGCCGCACCGACGGACAGGCGCACGTCGCCATGGTTGATGCGATCAAAGTCGACCAGTCGTTCCAGCGTTTGCCGCAGTGGCCCGGCGTCGTAGAAACTGGTTGCCTGGGGACTGCCGTCGGTCAACAAAAGTGGTGAAGTCGAGCGCGGCGAAAAGAATCCATGCTGGCCAAAGCCCAGGCTGCCGAGCGCGCTCGTTGCGGCCAGTCCGCTGCTCAACACGTCGCTTGGCGGCAACCAGGCCGCCCAAAGGCTGAGCGCATCCAATGGCCAAGCCGTCACCGCGCCGTGACCGGTGATCTGATCCCAGAACGCGTGCAGACGGTCGACCCGATCCTGCTCGGCGTTGCCGGCAATGATCGCCGCATTGATTGCGCCGATCGAGGTGCCGGCAAACCAGTTCGGCCGGATTCCGGCTTCATGCAATGCTTCATAAACACCACATTGATACGCGCCGAGTGCGCCACCGCCTTGCAATACGAGGGCGATCCGCTCGAACTTGGCCGCCAGTTCGGTGGCCGATTTCCGGCTCGCCGCGCGCTGGCCATTACCCGCATTGCGCGCTGCGCTCACTGCATGTGCCAGCCGTGACTGACGGTGATGCTCTGTCCGGTCAGGGCATTGGTCTCGAATGCGGCGAGGAACAGGGCCAGGTTGGCGACGTCGTCGACGGTGGTGAACTTGGCATCGACGGTGTCCTTGAGCATGACGTTCTTGATCACCTCATCCTCACTGATGCCAAGCTCCCTGGCCTGCTCGGGAATCTGCTTCTCGACCAGCGGCGTGCGCACGAAGCCGGGGCAGATGACATTGGCGCGCACACCCTTGGGCCCGCCTTCCTTGGCCAGCACCCGGGCCAGGCCGAGCAGTCCGTGTTTGGCTGCGCAATACGGCGCCTTGAGTTTCGAGGCTTCGTGCGAGTGCACCGAGCCCATGTAGATGACCGCACCGCCATCACCACGCTGGTACATGTCCTTGATGCAGGCGCGCGTGGTCAGAAAGGCGCCATCGAGATGGATCGCCAGCATCTTCTTCCATTCGGCGAGGCTGAATTCCTCGATCGGCTTGACGATCTGGATGCCGGCATTGGAGATCAGGATATCGACCTTGCCCAATTGCTTGATGACCTCGGCGACGCCGTCGTCGACTTCGGACTCATCGGTGACATTCATCTTGACGCCGATGGCCTTGCCGCCGGCATCCTTGATTTCCCTGGCTGTGGCTTGTGCGCCTTCCAGGTTCAAATCGGCGATGGCGATCGCTGCTCCATTCCTGGCGTAGACCTCGGCGATACGTTTGCCAATGCCGCTGGCGGCGCCCGTGATCAGTGCGACCTTGCCTTCAAGTTGCATGGGGGTTCTCCTTGATGATGGGAATGACGGCCGCGTGCGCGGATCGAGCGGCGCAGCCGGAAAAGTACATGCGGGTTTGTTTGGAGCCGACACGGTCGTCGATGGTTCCGGCGTGCTGATCGAGTTGTTTACCTCGATTCATCCAACCACGCGTCGGCGCGCCTGTCGATTGGCCAAAAGTACGATCACTCCTCGCGCCCGACCGATTTCGGGTCGACGCCGAGATCCTTCAGCTTGCGATAAAGATGGGTGCGCTCCATGCCGACCATCTTGGCCAGCTTGCCAACGCTGCCACCGGCCTCGCTGAGCTGATGCAACAGGTAGGCGCGCTCGAACTGCTCGCGTGCCTCACGCAGGGGAAGACTGAAATCGATGCCGAGCGCGGAATTCTGCAGCGGCGGGCCGGAAGCCGTTGCTGCCGCCGTACCCAGCGCAAGTTCCACTTCTTCAATCGTGACCTCGGGTGCAGTCCCGAGAATGAGCAGGCGCTGGACGAGGTTGCGCAGCTCGCGCAGGTTGCCGGGCCACGGGTAGTTGCGCAGCCGGTTCTGCACGGCGACTGGAAACTGGCGGTAGGGCAACTTGTCGCGATTGGCGAAAAAATCCGCGAAAAAGCGCAGCAGCTCGGGGATGTCTTCGATGCGCTCACGCAATGCAGGCACCTGCAGCGGCACGACATTGAGCTGGTAGTAGAGCTCTTCGCGGAACTTGCCGGCCTGCACGGCCGCATCGAGATCCTGCGAAGTCGCCGCGATCACGCGCAGGTCGATTGGCACGGCATCCGGGGCGCCACAGCGAATCAGGCTGCGCCGGGCGAACGCGCTGGACAGGCGCAACTGCAGCTCGGGATCGAGATCCGCCACTTCGTCGAGGTAGAGCGTGCCACCGTTGGCCTGTTCGATCAGGCCGTACTGGATCGTGCCGTTGTCGTCGCTGCCGAACAGGGAGCGCGCGGCGTGATCTCGCGCAATCGAACCCGGCGCAACCGTCACGAACGGACCCTTGCCGCGCGCGCTCTTCTCGTGCAGCCAGCGCGCCAGGGCTTCCTTGTCGGTGCCGCGCTCGCCGCGCACGAGGATCCACGCATCGTGCGCGGACAATCGATCCATCTGCGCCTTCAGCGCCTGCATCGCGCGGCTGGTCATGACCGGATCAAGCGGCATCACCAGTTGGCTGCGCAGGCCCTCGTTCTCGCGACGCAGACGGCTGGCTTCGAGCGCGCGCTCGACCGTGAGCAGCAGCTTGGCCAGCGACAGCGGCTTCTCGACGAAATCATAGGCGCCGAGGCGGGTCGCCTCGATCGCGGTTTCGATCGTTCCATGTCCGCTCATCATGATGATCGGACATGGCAGGCCGCCGCGTTCATTCCATTCACGCAACAAGCTGATGCCATCGAGATCGGGCATCCAGATATCGAGCAGAACCACATCGGGGCGCTCGCCGCGGCGCGCCTCGCGCGCGGCCGCCGCCGAATCCGCAACACTCACCGCGTAGCCTTCGTCCTCGAGAATTTCCTTGACCGTGCTGCGGATATCGGGTTCGTCATCGACGATGAGGATTCGTGCCGAAGGCATGGGCGGCTCGTTGCGAAAAAGAGACAGAAGCATAACGCATGGCGCCGATCATGCGACGCCACGGCGGCGGCCGATACAGTCACTTCGAGCTGGAATCAGCCGAAACCCTGGCATAAGGCCAGTAATTCGCGGGATAGAGCTCTGCGGGCCGGCTCGGCTCGGGTGGCGTCAGGCCGCGTCGGCGCTGGATCCACGTATCCGCAGGTTCGATCAGCAGCCACGACGAGCGGAACGGCTGCACCAGTTCGGCGAAGTGCAGATCGGCCGGGGTCAAGCTATCGACGTAGTGGATGATGCGCCCGCGCGGGTGCGCAGCCGACCATTGGTCGAGGTCGCCAGCTTCAACGACATCGAGCGCTTTCTGCAGGCGCCCAAGATAGTGGAACTGGTTTTCGTAGACCTGGAAGTGCGCTACCGGAATTCCGTCCTTCTGCAGGGCCGCGATGCGTTCGGCCGCCGGTCGAAGGTCAAACTGCACCCAGAACGTCTGCGCGAACAGCACGTAGGCAAGACAGGCCGCGACCATGCCAATTGCGCTGACATGGCGCAATGCGCGCACATCATCGCGCGGCGTGAACAATAGCAGCACGCCGAGCGCGAAGACGATCGCGGCGAACCATGGACTCGCCATCGAAATGTCGATCAGGGCCGGATAGTCGATGCTGCCGTCGGCAACCCATCGCGGCAACATCAGCAACACAATGGCAACGGCGAACAAGCCCAGCGCAAGCAGCCAAGGACGCGTGGCTGCAGGTGGCGGGCGCTGACTTCGCGACAATTGCACAAATCCGCCCGCAAGCAGGATGGCGATGCCGGCCAGCTCGGGCACGAGGTAATAGGTCTGCTTGCCACTGACCAGCGAGAACGCCAGCAGCACCGGGATCAGCCAGCAGGCAATCAGGCGCGGACCGGGCTGGCGGGCGTGTGACGATGCAGCCAACGCGGCCTGCCAGGCGCGCGGCCACAGCAACCACGGCAGCAGCAGGGCCGGCAGCATGGAGCCATACCACCACCACGGTCGTGCATGGTCGAAGCTGTCGACGACACGCCCGGCGGTCTGCATGAAGAACAACTCGTTGCGGTAGACCTCGCCGCCGGCCAGGCCGGCCGGAATCGCCCAGGCCACCAGGGCGGCACACCCCGCCAGCAGGGCCAGCCCGCCACCGACATACCAACGCAGGCGCGAGCGTCGCGCCCAGGGATGCCAGAGCGGCCCGAGCAGATACGGAAACGCGACATGCAACAACATGACCGGCCCCTTGCTGAGCAGGCCGGCGGCGGCGGCGATGGCAAACCACACGAACATCGGTCGACGTTCGACATCGCGCCCGGCCAGCGCGTTTAGCGCGCCAAGCACACACAGGGTCAGCAGCATCTCGTACATGATCTGCAGACTGAACAGGAACGCGTAGCTGAAAGCGGCGAGCAGCCATGGCGTCAGCCGACTGACCGCCGGCGAATCGCGAAACAGCACGCGCGCCAGACGTTGCGCCTGCAGCAACACGCCGAGACCGATCAGCACCTCGAGCAGGCGTGGCCAGACATCACCGACACCGCCGACCAGCCAACCGGCATGGATCAGCCAGAACAGCAGCGGCACCTTGTGGCTGTAGGGCACCCCGTTTGCATGAGGAACCAGGAATTGTCCACTGTTCCACATCTCCCAGGCGACGCCGAGTGTGCGCGTCGAATACAGCGGCATGAAACCGGTCTGGAAGATCGCGATGAGCGCCGCGGCCAGCCACAGCGGAATCCATGCCTGTGCGGTATAGCGCGAAGATCCGTTCATGCTGGCCGCTTCCCGCTATTCGTCATCGACCTGCCCCGGGGGTTCCACTGGCGCATCCGGAACCTTGCCACCGCGGCAGGCCGGCGTCACCGCGTCGGATCGGAACATCAACCATTCACGGCGATTGGCATGGCCGATGACGACGGCCTTGTCACGGTCGATGCACGGCGCCATGACCCGATCGAGGATGAACACCCAGCGCGTGTCGGGTTTTGCTTCCTGCCAGCGGATCGCATCGGCGAGCTGAAGATTCTTGGGTTTCTTGAAACCGAACTCGGTGACTTTGCGGTCGGCCAGCAGCAGGTTCTGCTCCTTCCAGCCAACCAGGCCGATTTCAGCGTCGGGTCCGGCCAGTTCGCCGGCATTGCGCATGATTTTCGCCGCGGAGGTGGAATCGTTCAGAACCGGATAGGCCCAGAATCCCCACATCAGCCACATGCCAGAGAGTGCCATGCCAAGCCCAAGCGCACTCCTCTGAATGCGGAACAGCAGCAGGGCGAGAGCCGCAATCACGCCAATGCCAAGCAGCAGCGCCCACAGGCCTGCCCCGCCGTGGCCCAGTCCGCGCTCGACAACCAGCGCCTGCGCGGCCGGGATCCACCCGTTCCACGCACCCAGCCCGACGATCAGGAAAACCGCCGCGAGCACGCCAGTCAGCGCGAACAAGGCGCGACGCAACCAGGCACGCTCGAGCAGTTCATCGACGAATGGTGCGGCCACCACGGCGATCCACGGCAAGGCCGGCATGATGTAGACATCGCGTTTTCCACTTGGCAAGGAAAAGAACACGATGATCAGGGCGACCCAGCCGAGCGGCAGCAGGAAGCGCGCGTCACGCGCCTTGAGTCGTCCGACCCAGTGCGGCACGACTCCGATCAGCACGATGCTCAGCGGCAACCACGCATAGGTGATGACCTCGGCGAAATACCACCAGGGCTGATGGTGATCCCACGACTCCGCATAACGCGCGGCGGTCTGGCGGAACAGGATGTCATCCAGGTAGGCCTGATATTCCGGCGCAGCACTGGCGCGCACGGTCAGCACCATCGGCACGATCCACAAGGCAATCGCGGCAAGGAAAGCCAGCGCCCCGCCGAGCCAGCGCAGTGCAGTGCCACGAAATTCCGCGAGATTTGACCAGTGCCGCCAACGGGCGAAGGCAAACGGCAGAATCATCAGCAGGGCCAGCACACCGACGCCCTTGGTGATCACGCCGAGTCCCGCGGCAAAACAACCGAGCCAGTACGCGCGCCAATTCGGCCCGAGCAGGAAATGCCGCAGCAGACCGTAGTTGGCCAGGGTGATGAAGAACGTCACCAGTGGATCGATCTGCGCGCGTTTGGACTGGTAGGCGAACTGGAATGTCGACAGGACAAGGATCGCCGCCCACAGGCCGATGCGATGGTTCCATTGCCGGCGCGCGAAGTCGTAGGTCAGCAGCAAGGTGCCGAGTGCGGCCAGCAACGAAGGCAGCAGAAACGCGATGCGCCAGTTGCGGGTCAATTCGTAGGCGGCCGCCTGCAAGGCCATGAACATCGGCGGCTTGTCCGAATACAACTCAACCCCGCGATGCGTGATCAGCCACTCCCCGCTTTCGACCATGTGCCTGGCGACCAGGGCGAAACGCGGCTCGTCGGCCGGCCACGGGTCGCGCAGGCCGATGCCGGCGCCGAGCACGATCAAGGCGATCAACATGAACAACCAGAATTCGCGACGTTCGCGAGGAGTGCTTGAAACTCGGCCGGAATTCTCGAATATCACGCAGCACTCTCGCTTGGGGACACAACACGCAATGGATCAGGATAGCCCACTGCCTGTCGAAGATTGATCGACAGCGGAATCGCAAGGAATGCCCGCCGTGGTCAGCTTGCGGCGCCGGCCTTGCTCTCGGCACCCAGCGGAAGGCGCAGGGTGAACGAGGCGCCGCCACCCTCGCGCTGTGCGGCACGCACGCTGCCACCGTGTTCTTCGGCAATCTTCTTGACCACCGCCAGACCCAGCCCGGTGCCGCGCGCCTTGCTCGACGTGTAGGGCTCGAACCAGCGCTCGCCGAAGCCTTCGGGAAGGCCAGGGCCGTTGTCGCTGA
This sequence comes from Lysobacterales bacterium, assembly GCA_016721015.1. Lineage (GTDB taxonomy): Bacteria > Pseudomonadota > Gammaproteobacteria > Xanthomonadales > Rhodanobacteraceae > Dokdonella. The sequence continues at coordinate 769,137 of JADKJL010000001.1, read as the reverse complement.
CGACGATGTCGACCCAGGCGTTGTCGCCTTCACGAACGGTGTCGGTGGCGACCACGATTTGCGGCTTGCGCTGGTCGCCGATGGCCTCCAGCGCATTCTTGAGCAGGTTGTGCATGGCCTGGCGCAGACGCACCGCATCGACCTTGACCATCGGCTCGCCGTCGACAAACTGCCGGCTCAGGCTCAGGCGCTGGTCGCTGCCATACAGGTCGAGCACCTCGGCGATCAGGGCATGCAGGGCGACCGGTCGTGTTGTCAGTTGCGGCGGGCGCGCATAGTCGCCAAAGGCGTTGACCATGGTCTTCAATGCTTCGACCTGGCTGACGATCGTGTGCGTGGCACGATCGAGCAGTTCGCTGTCGTCGGCGGGCAGACGCCCGATGAAGCGCCGACGCAGACGTTCGGCGGCAAGCTGGATTGGCGTCAGTGGATTCTTTACCTCGTGGGCAAGACGTCGCGCGACTTCGCCCCAGGCGGCATCGCGCTGGGCGCTGTTGAGCACGGTCAGATCGTCGAACACGGCAACGAATCCGCCATCGCCCGGCAGCGCGGCACCGCGCAGCATCAGCACGCGCCGACCGCTGGTTGATTCGACGACGATCTCCTCGCGCCACTCGCGCAATCCCTCGCGCATGTGCCGCGCCAGTGGATCGGCGATGCTGGCCAGTTCGGGGTGGTCGCGCTTGATTTCGGCGAGGGTGTGTCCGCCGTAGTGGCTGATCGAGACGCCAAGGATGGCCTCGCCCGCCCGATTGGCCACGCGCAACACACCCGCATGGTCAAAGCCGAGCACGCCGGCCGACAGACGCTCGAGCACGGCGCCGAGCCAGACCCGCTGGGTGTCGATTTCCTGCGCGCTGCGCTGCGCGCGCGTGCCGGCCAGTTCGAGTTCGCGGCTCATCTGGTTGAACGAATTGACCAGCTGACCGAGTTCGTCGTTGCTGGCGACCGGCAGCGGTGCCTCGAATCGTCCGGCGCCGATTGCGCGCGTCGCATGGATAAGGCGACCGACCGGCGCAAGCAGGCGCCTCGACACACCAAACGCGGCGAGCACGGCGAACAACACCGAAAGGGTCAGCACGAAGGTCAGAATCAGGCCGAAGGTCAGCTTGAGCGAGCCCCGCAGGTATTTCAGGCGCTGGAAATCGAAACTCGCCTTCTCGATGCTCGCAGTCAGCGGCTGCAAGCGTTCGGGCAGCGGGAACAGACCCTGCAGCAAGCGCGGCTTGCCGCCACCAGAGCTCAAGCCGATCGGCATGACGACGCGGATCAGAAGCAGGTCACCAAGCGGCTCGGCTGCGGCAAAGCGATCCTCGCCGCTGACCCGCATCAAGGTCGTCGAATCAGGAAACGAAGGTTCGAGATAACGCGGATCGGAACTGGCCAGGGCGAGCACGCGCCGGTCGGCATCGAACACGCTGAGCTGGGTCGCGCCGAGCGGCTCGATTTCACGATCGAGACTCGCCTGCAGGTTGCGGTCGAACACGCTGGCCAGTTCGTCGGCCAGTTCGGCTGTTCCGCTTTCAGCCTTGCGCAGATGCTCGTCGACGACGATGCGGCCGACTTCCAGCGCGTCATCGAGCGCATGCTCAAGGCTGACATCGAACCAGCTGTCAACCGTGGCATTGATGAAGCGCAGGGCAAATCCGTAGACGACAACCACCGGCGGCACCGCGAGCAGGACCAAGGTCAGCAGCAGGCGGCGACTGAGGCGCGCGCCGGGCGCCTCGCGACCGAGATCCCGACGCAATGACCACAGGCGTCGGCCGATCAGCACAAACAAGACGAGCAGGGCGAGCACGGCCGCACCGAGCACCCAGCGATAGGCATCGACGAACGCTCCGCTGCCTCCGGCCGCTTGCTCGGCCAGCTTCAACGAGGCAATGAGCAGGGCGAGTACGGCGAGCGTCGGCAGGACGCGGCGCCCGATCAGGTTCAACCAGCCGCGACGGTCCACGCAAACTCCGGAGCAGAAAGGCGCCAGGCCGGCTCGAGCATGGCTGGCAGGCGCAGGGCACCCGGCAAGGCCGAATGGTCGAGTTGCACATCGAGTTGCAGCCGCGTGCCGGCCGGGAGTCCGGCGAACTTCGCCGGCAACGGCAGGCGCAGCGCCGCGAGCGCATCGGTCAGATAGCCCGATGCGGCAAAGCTTCGAATCGAATCGGCACCGCTGTCGCGGAGTTGATAGCGACGCGTGAGCGGGAAATAGCGCAGCTCGACCTGACGCTGATCCTCCAGTGTGCCGCGGGCACCCTGCGCACGCAGATGGATATCCAGGGTGACCGGAATACCGTGCTCAAGCGCATCGTTGATCGGGCCGTTGAAGCGGCAATCGAGATTGACTTCGAGTCGCATGCCGTCGGCGCCCGAAACGAGTTGGGCCTCGCGAACCTGCAGGCTGCCGGGCGCCTGCTCGCGCAGCGCATCGCAGCCGCCGAGCAGACTGGCCAGGACAAGGCTAAAGACGAGCTTTTTCCACAAGCGCATAATAAAACCCATCCATCCCCTTGTTGCCCGGCAGATTCTGCCGACCGCTGCCGGCGGCCCGTCCGTAGCGCTCGGCCACGGGCAGCGCGCACGCATCGGCATGCGCATCGAGCAAGGCGACAACCACCGCTTCGTTCTCCGCACGAAAAATCGAACAGGTCGCGTAAAGCAGCTTGCCGCCTGGCGCGAGCATAGGCCACAGCGCCGCTGCGAGTCTTGCCTGGATTGCCGCCAGCGGCGCGATGTCGGCCGCTCGTCGATGCAGCTTGATGTCGGGCTGGCGGCGAATGATGCCGCTGGCCGAGCAAGGTGCATCAAGCAGGATGCGGTCGAACGGCTTGCCATCCCACCAGGTCGGCGGGCGCGAAGCATCGCCGTGCAATACGTTTGCGCTCAAACCCAGCCGACCGAGGTTTTCACGCAGGCGGGGCAGGCGTGCGCCATCTGCATCGAGCGCGGTCAATTCCACCTCGGCGCGTTCGAGGATATGCGCCGATTTGCCACCCGGCGCCGCGCACGCATCAAGCACACGCTGACCATTGGCGACATCGAGCAACTCGGCCACCTGCTGGGCGGCACCGTCCTGCACCGAGAAGCAGCCTTCAGCGAATCCCGGCAGACGGCTGACGTCGGTGCTCTCGGGCAACACCAGCCCATCGGCAAGGTGAGCCGGCGCCTCCGCGTCAATCCCCGCTGCGGCAAGGCGTTCGAGCAAGTCTTCACGCGAACTGCGACGTCGGTTGACACGCAGGGTCAGTGCCGCTTCGCAATTGTTGGCGGCAAGAATCGCCTCGGCGTCGCGCGGCCAGTCGCTGCTGATGCGCTCGATCAGCCAGCGCGGATGCGCATGGCGGCTGACTGCATCACGATCGGCCTCGGCCAGCAACGTGCCGCGCTCGCGCAGGTAACGTCGCAGCACGGCATTGACCAGACCGGCATGACGCGGCTGGCCGAGCAGGCGCGCGGCATCGACGCAGGCAGCGACCACGGCGTATTCGGGCATTGCCATGATCTCGATCTGAACCAGGCCAATCACCAGCAGGGCATGGATTTCTCGCGCCTTGGTCGGCAGTGCACGTTCGAGCAGACCGGAAAGTACCGAATCAAAGCGCAGCCACCAGCGAGAGGCCGAAAACAGCGTTGCCGACAACAAGGCGCGATCACGCGGATCCGCATTGCGCGCTGCGCGTGCCTCGAAAGCCGAGCGCAGGGAGACGCCGTCGAACACGATCCGGGCGAGCAGGCGTGCCGCATCGGCGCGGATGGCGGCGCCGGCGTTGTCCGCCTGGTTGGTCACGCTTGACGACCCGATATGCCTTCAATCAGGGCCGGTCGCGCATTCAGCCAGTCACCTACCGGCATGCGCCGACCGCCATCGCGCTGGATTTCAAGAATGCGCAGCACGCCGTCCGCACAGGCGACATCAAGACCCTGCGCAGTGATCGCGATCACGCTACCCGGCACTTCGGTCGAGGCCACGGCAAGTGCCTTTGCCGACCAGATGCGCAGGCGTTCGCCAGCCAGTTCGGTTTCGGCGACCGGCCATGGATCGAATGCACGAACCTTGCGTTCCAGCGCGGTCGCCGGGGAATTCCAGTCCAGCCGCGCCTCGGCCTTGTCGAGCTTGTGCGCGTATTCGATGCCTGTGTCGGACTGCACCACCGCCTCGGGCAGATTGCCGGCGACGAGGCGCGACAGGCCTTCGGCGAGGATCTCGGCGCCAAGCATGGAAAGTCGGTCATGCAGGCTGCCGCCGGTTTCATCGGCGCCAATCGGCGTGCGCCTTTCGAGCAAAACCGGGCCGGTATCGAGACCGGCCTCCATCTGCATCAGGCCGACGCCCGATTCCGAATCCCCCGCAAGAATCGCGCGCTGGATCGGTGCCGCGCCGCGCCAGCGCGGCAGCAGCGAGGCATGCACGTTCCAGCACCCGTGGCCAGGAATCGCGAGCAGCTTGCGCGACAGAATCAGGCCATAGGCGACCACGATCATGAGATCCGGCGCGAAATCGGCAAGCTCTTCGCGCGCAGCGGGACTGCGCAAGGATTCGGGTTGCCGTATTTCGATCCTCGCCGCGCTCGCGGCCTGCTTGACCGCACTGGGGCTCAGCTTGCGCCCACGCCCGGCCGGGCGATCAGGCTGCGTATATACCGCCACGACGTCGCAATCCGATTGCACGCAGGCATGCAGTGCCGGCACGGCGAATTCCGGCGTTCCCGCGAACACCAGGCGCGGACGTGCGGTCATCGCTCAGGCGCTTGCGCTGGCGGGTTCGGCGTGACGCCGCTGTTTTTCGAGTTTCTTGCGCACCATGTCGCGCTTGAGCGGCGACAGGTAGTCGACGAACAACTTGCCGATCAAGTGATCCATTTCATGCTGGATGCAGACGGCGAGCAGGCCGTCGGCGCCAAGCTCGATCGCCTTGCCTTCAACATCCTGCGCGGCCAGGCGGATCCGTTCGGCACGCTCGACGTCGGCGAATATTCCGGGCACGGAAAGGCAGCCTTCCTGGCAGGTCTCGGTGCCTTCGCGCTCGAGGATGCGCGGATTGACGATGATCATCGGCGCGTTCTTTTCCTCGGAAACGTCTAGCACCAGCATCTGGATGTGCCGATCGACCTGGGACGCCGCCAGGCCGATGCCTGGCGCGGCATACATGGTTTCGAGCATGTCCTCGGCGAGCTTCCTCAGGGCCCGGTCGAACGTGGTGACCGGCTGCGCCTTGGTACGCAGGCGCGGGTCGGGGAATTCGAGGATGTTGAGCAGGCTCATGGCGCGGAATCCGGATGTTCGGGGCTTGCGAGGTGTCGCTGCCGCCAAATCTGGGGGCAATTGCCACACGGTCAAGCTGTTCTGGTCGTCAAAAGTCTACGCGTTTCGCTCTTCGCAGGCGATTGCCCACCCCGATTTTCAGTCGCAACTGACCTCGATTCGGGGCATGCCACCCGCTCGATTTGCCGGATTTGGTGGCCACGCCCCGGTCAGGCGCCCTGATCGCGGTTTGCGACGAGGTTCAGGTTTCTGGTGAGCAGTCGTTTGCTCTGCCGAAAGTTTGCTATACACTCGCAAAGCCGTAGGGGAATCAGGTAATTGGCAGTCATGCTTAAAAAACTACTTTCGATTTCAGCCGGTCTTCTGCTCACGGTTTCCGTGTTTGCCGCACAGCAGTGGGCCGAAAACGCACCGCACGTGTATATCGTCAAGAAGGGCGATACGTTGTGGGGTATTTCCGCAAAGTTCCTGATCAAGCCGTGGCACTGGCCGGAGATCTGGCAACTGAACGGCAAGGTGCGTAATCCGCATCTCATCTATCCAGGCGACGAGCTGGTTCTGTCCGATGGCAGTGTCAGCCACGGCGAAGGCTCGGTCGGACCGCATATCCGCGAAACCTCGCTCGACAATGCGGTGAAACCGATACCGCTTTCGGCCGTCAAGCAGTTCCTCAAGAACTCGCGCGTGGTCGATGAAGATGCGATCCGCGATGCACCGCACATCGTCGCCGTTGAGGAAAACCGCCTGCGCGGAACCTCCGGCCAGTTGGTCTATATCCGCGGCCTGAGTGCGAATGTCGGCGACCAGTTCGCGATCGTGCGCCCGATGGGTCGTTACTACGACATGCCGCCGAAGAAGGAAGGTCAGGTTCGCGAGACCTATCGCCAGGAGCGCGATGGACGTGACGGCCGCAAGAGCTTGCTCTGGCGACATGGCCCGATGGAGTGGAGCTTCAAGGGCCGCGTGCGTTTCCTCGGATATGAAGTCCTCGAATTCGGTACCGTGCAGGTGACCCGGGTTGGCAATCCCAGTTCGGCCTTGGTGACCTATTCGGATTTCGAAGTGCGCGAAGGCGACTTCATCCTGCCGCTCGATCCAAAGCCGTACGACGACCAGTTCGTGCCTCACCCGCCCGCACAGGCGCCCGACAACATGCGCGTCATCGCGTTCACCGACGCCTTGAATGCAGTCGGCCCGTTGCAGGTGGTTGCCCTGTCGCGCGGTGCCGAGGACGGCATCGACAACGGCACGACCTACTCGATCTATAGCGATGGAGAGACGGTGCACGACGACACCGACTACCCCGAAGGCCAGTCGCGGGCATTCTTCCATCCGCGCAATTCCAAGGTGCAGTTGCCGCCCGAGTTCATCGGACATGTCATGGTCTTCCGCACCTTCAAGCGGGTCAGCTACGGGCTCGTCATGGACAGCGTACGACCAGTGCATGTGGGCGATTTCATGCACGATCCCGACACGACTCCCTGACTTTCAAGTTTCTTTCAAGCCGGAACGGCGCGGTGGATGACACCGCGCCGTTTTTCTTTGCGGATATTGCCGGCCGCCTGTCGGACATTGATCCGGCCGCGCTGTGGATCCGACCGGGCGGTTCAACAGCCTTCGTTTTCCGAGCCATGACGCCAGGTTGGGCCTGCATTTCGCCAAGGATCTCTCGTCACCCCGCTGACTTCCCGCTCCATCCGGCAAAGTCCGACAGGCTGTTAGACTCCGCTCGCATCCCCTTCAAGGAAGCCCCAGACCGCCATGGAAGCCTGGCTGATCCTCCTGCGCACCCCCGGCCTCGGCCCGGCTGCATTGCGCAAGCTCGTCTCCGATCGCGGCAATGCGGAGCAAGCGCTTCAGCACCTTCGCAGCGGAAAGACCGGATCGGATCTCGGCGCGGAAACCCGACGCTGGCTTGATGCACCCGATCGGATGCAGATCGACTCTGATCTGGCCTGGCTGACCGCACCCAACCACTGTTTGCTTGGCTGGGATGACCCCGACTACCCCTCGCTGTTGCGCGAGATCCCGGGCGCACCGGCGGCGCTGTTCGTCGCTGGCGATCCAGCCCTCTTGTGGATGCCACAGATCGCCATTGTCGGCAGCCGCAGCGCCAGTGAAGCGGGCCTTGCCATCACGCGCCGCTTCGCCCGTGCCCTGGCCGGTGCCGGATTTGCGATCACCAGCGGCATGGCCGATGGCATCGATGCCGCTGCGCATCGCTCAGCCCTCGATTCCCACGGTCGAACCCTGGCCGTGCTCGGCACCGGTCCGGACCTCGTCTATCCACGCAAGCATCGCGGGCTCGCCGCCGAAATCGCCGCGAGCGGCGCCCTGATCAGCGAGTTCCCGCCAGGTACGCCGGGCAAGGCCGAACATTTCCCCAGACGCAACCGCATCATCTCGGGTCTGGCCCTGGGCACCCTTGTGGTTGAGGCCAGCCTCAAGTCGGGTTCGCTGATCACGGCCCGCTATGCCACCGAGCAGGGCCGCGAGGTTTTCGCCATTCCGGGCTCGATCAACAGCCCGCTGGCGCGCGGCTGCCATCAACTCATCCGCGACGGGGCGCGACTGACCGAAACCGTCGATGAAATCATCGATGAACTGTCGGGACTGGCCGCCGCGCTCGGCGACCGCCTGCGTGCTCGCCTGCAAACCGGGCCGAGCCCTGGACTGGACTATCCGCCGCCCGCGCCGGAATCCTGCCGGCAACACGATGCCGACTACGTGCGCCTGCTCGACGCACTCGGCCATGAGGAGGCCGATCTCGACACCCTCGCCGAGCGCACCGGCCTTGATGCGGGCGCCCTGTCCTCGATGCTCTTGCTGCTCGAACTCGAAGGCGAGGTGATCGGCGCACGCGGCGGTCGATATACACGCAACATCCGATCCTGAATGATCCCGGCTGCCTGTCTTTGCGGATTCGATTGGGTATAGTGCGCCGCGCCGGGCTTGACAGTCCGCAAACGCCTGTGTCCTTCTGATATAGGTGTCAGGCGACATCTCTTCATCATTTTGTTCAGGCTGCGCTTGCGTGCAGCATCGAAATCCGGTGGCAAGGACCGCAACATGGCCAAGAACCTGCTCATCGTCGAATCGCCCGCCAAGGCCAAGACGATCAACAAATACCTCGGCAAGGACTTCCAGGTCCTCGCCTCGTACGGCCATGTGCGCGACCTCGTGCCGAAAGAGGGCGCGGTCGACCCCGATCGCGACTTCGCGATGAACTACGAGCTGATCGAGAAGAACAGCAAGCACGTCGACGCCATCGTCAAGGCGATCAAGCAAGCCGACTCGCTCTATCTGGCGACCGATCTGGATCGCGAAGGAGAGGCGATTTCCTGGCATATCGCCGAGATCCTGCGCGAGAAGAAGCTGCTCAAGGACAAGACCGTGCATCGGGTCGTGTTCTCCGAGATCACCCCGCGCGCAATCAAGGAAGCCGTAGCCAACCCGCGTCAGCTTTCGATGGAACTGGTCAACGCCCAGCAGGCCCGGCGCGCGCTCGATTATCTGGTCGGATTCAATCTGTCGCCGGTGCTCTGGCGCAAGGTCCAGCGGGGCCTCTCGGCCGGTCGCGTGCAATCACCGGCCTTGCGCATGATCGTCGAGCGCGAGGAAGAGATTGAAGCCTTCATCCCGCGCGAATACTGGTCGGTCGAGGCCGATCTGGCTCATCCGGACCAGGCCTTCAAGGCGCGCCTGCTCAAGCTCAACAACAAGAAGTTCGAGCAGTTTGATCTGACCAATGCCGCCGATGCGCACGCCGCACGTGATGCCTTGCACAAGGCCGCGCAAGGACGACTGGTTGTCGGCGAGGTGCAATCGAAGGAGCGCAAGCGTCGCCCGTCGGCACCGTTCACGACCTCGACCCTGCAGCAGGAAGCCGCGCGCAAGCTCGGCTATGCGACGAGCCGGACCATGCGTCTGGCCCAGCAACTCTATGAAGGAATCGCGATCGGCGATGAAGGCGTGGTCGGCCTGATCACTTACATGCGTACCGATTCGGTGTCGATCTCGGACGAGGCAACGGTCGAACTGCGCGAGGTCATCGTGCGCGAATTCGGTCGCCAGGCCCTGCCGGAGCAACCCAATACCTACAAGTCCAAATCGAAGAACGCGCAGGAAGCGCATGAGGCGATCCGACCCACGTCGGCCGCCCTGACACCCAAGCGCGTCGCCGCGTTTCTTTCGCCCGATCACGCCAAATTGTACGAGCTGATCTGGAAGCGAACGGTGGCCAGCCAGATGCAGCACGCGACCCTGAACACCGTTTCGGTTGATTTTCCGTGCGGCGCCGATGCTGCGTTCCGTGCCACCGGCACGACCGTCATCGATTCGGGCTTCCTCGCCGTCTACGAGGAGGGTCGCGATCAGAAGGCCGCCGAAGACGAGGACGAGGCGCGCAAGCTGCCGATCATGAAAGTCGGCGAGGCCGTGCCCTTGCGCGACATCGTCACCGACCAGCACTTCACCGAACCACCGCCACGCTTCTCCGAAGCCAGCCTGGTCAAGGCGCTTGAGGAATACGGCATTGGCCGACCCTCAACTTACGCCAGCATCATCCAGGTCCTGCTCAATCGCGAGTATGTGATCCTCGACAGCCGCCGCTTCAAGCCGACCGATGTCGGTCGCGCCGTCGGCCGCTTCCTGGCCGGACATTTCGCCCGCTACGTCGATTACGATTTCACCGCCAAACTCGAGGACGAACTCGATGCGGTGAGTCGCGGCGAGGAAGACTGGGTACCCTTGCTGGCGCGGTTCTGGAAGCCTTTCAAGGCCCAGATCGACGACAAGATCGAGACAGTCGACAAATCCGAGGCCAGTGGCAGCCGCGTGCTCGGCGTTGATCCGAAGTCCGGCAAACCGCTGTCTGTGCGCCTAGGGCGCTATGGGCCATTTGCCCAGATCGGCACCAAGGAGGATGAGGACAAGCCGAAGTTCGCCAGCCTGCGTCCCGGCCAGAGCATGCATACGATCACCGCCGAGGAGGCGATGGAACTGTTCAAGTTGCCGCGCACGCTCGGCAGCAACGAGGCCGGCGAAGACATCGTGATCGGTGTCGGTCGCTTTGGTCCCTTCGTCAAGATCGGCTCGACCTATGCCTCGCTCGGCAAGGAAGACGATCCGTACACGATCGAGTTGCCACAAGCGCTCGAACTCGTGCGCGCCAGGGCCGAACTGCTGGCCAACCGGATCATCAAGGACTTCGGCAACGGCATCCAGATTCTCAACGGACGCTATGGCCCCTACATCACCGACGGCGACAAGAATGCGCGCATTCCGAAGGATCGCGAGCCGCCAACCCTGAGCGAAGCCGAATGCGTCGAACTGCTGGCGGCGGCTCCCTTCCGGCCAAAGCGCGGCTTTGGCAAGGGTGCAAAAGGCAAGTCGGCGAGCAAGAAAACCGCCGAGAAGACGGCGCCCAAAAAAGTCCCGGCCAAGAAGGCGGCGGTCAGGAAGACGGCCAAGAAGAAAGCGGCGACAAAGAAGTCGACAGCAAAGAAATCGACAGCGAAAAAGGCGGTCAGGAAGACCCCGGCGATCCGCAAGTCGGCCGAAACAGCTGCCGCAAGCGACAGTTGATGGATGCTGACCTCTCCCGCGCCGTCGCCGCGCTTCGGCGCGGTGGCGTGATCGCCTATCCGACCGAGGCGGTCTGGGGTCTCGGCTGCGATCCATTCAACGAGTCCGCCGTGCGTCGCATCTTTGCCTTGAAGGAGCGTCCAGGCGGGATTGGCGTCATCTTGATTGGCGCTGATTTTGCCCAGATCGCGCCGTTTCTTGGCGACTGTTCGCCGGTTGCCATCGACCGCGCCAGGGCCACTTGGCCCGGCCCAAACACCTGGATTTTTCCGCGGAACACCCTTGTTCCGGCTTGGATCGTCGGCGAACACGCAGGCATTGCGGTCAGAGTCACCGCCCACCCGATTGCCGCCGCACTGTGTCGAGCGTTCGGCTCCGCCATCGTTTCAACCAGCGCCAATCCGCACGGACAGGCGCCGGCTCGCAGCGCCGAGACGGTGCGTCAATTGTTCAATGATCCGCTCGATGAGATCATCGAAGGCGAGCTCGGGGGGCTTGAGCGGCCGACTCCAATCCGCGACGCTGTCAGCGGAAAAACATTGCGTCAGTGAGGGAGGGGAGATGTCCGCGCTAGTTGATTCGGGCCTGTTCGAAGACCCGACCAGTCGGTTTACGCTGCTCGGCGAAGCCGACCACGACCGCCTTTTTGCCTGGCGCAATGGCCGCGGGGTCAGGGTGCGCGAATTTCTGGGCGACGTGGCTGATGCGGCCGCACTGTTGCCCGCGTCGGGAAGCGCGATCAATCTCTGCGAAGATCGCTACTGGTTTGTCGTAGGCTTCTGCGCCGCGGCAAGCCGCGGACATGCGACCCTGCTGCCTTCATCTCGAGCCGCTCAGGCCATCGCCGATGTCCGCTCGGCCCATCCGGGCACCTACCTCATCGGTGACGGACAAACCTGCGATGCCGATGCCGGCATGATCCGACTCGCGGAGCGCGACTCTGATTCGCAACAGGTCTTGCTCACGTGTGCGCCTATCGAGGTCGGCCCTGGGCAAATTGCCGCGATCGGCTTCACCTCGGGTAGCACCGGCGTGCCCAAACCCAATATCAAGACCTGGCAGAACTTCAGGATCGGCAGTGGCTTGAACATCGAAGTTCTGAGCAATGCACTCGGATTGACTGGAGATCAGACCGCCAACGTGCTGGCCACGGTTCCGCCCCAGCACATGTACGGAATGGAGCTGTCGGTTCTGTTGCCATTGTTCGGTCCTTTTTCCGTACATTCCGGGAAGCCATTCTTTCCGGCCGATATAGCGGCCGAACTCGAATCTCTGCCAGCCCCCCGGATTCTTGTGACGACCCCGATCCACCTGCAGGCCCTGCTGCGTGAATCGCTGACACTGCCGCCGATCGCGGCGATCGTTTCCGCCACCGCCCCACTGTCGAGCGAACTCGCGCAGGCGGCGGAATCAAAGTTGCGGGCTCCGGTAATTGAGATGTTTGGCTCGACCGAGACCTGTGTCATCGCCCACCGCCGCGCGGCCCGGGAAGTCGACTGGAAAACGCACGCTTCAGTCGAGCTAAGTCCGCAACCCGATGGCACCCTGGTTAGCGCCGCCCATCTGTCTGCGCCCATCCAGTTGCAGGACATCGTGGAACTGCGGCCCGGCGGGCACTTCAGACTGTGCGGTCGCAACGCCGACTTGCTCGAGATCGCCGGCAAGCGCGCTTCCCTGGCCGACCTGACGCGACGCCTGCAATCCCTGGACGGGGTCGAGGATGCCGTGGTCTTCCAGCTTGAACCGGCCTCGGCATCGGAAGTCCGCCGGATTGCCGCGCTGGCGGTGGCGCCGGGTTGCTCGGAAAAGGAATTGCTGACCAAACTGCGCCAGGCGATCGATCCGTTGTTCCTGCCTCGCCCACTCCGCCTGGTCGCGCGATTGCCGCGCAACGAAACCGGTAAATTGCCGCGTGAGGCCTTGCTGGCGGCCCTATTCGACTGACGCGGTCGATCACTGGCCAAATTTCAGGCAAAAAAAGCCCCGAGGGCCAGGGGGAGCCCTCGGGGCGGGGATCGAAAACCGGTCTGGGGAGGGACCGATTTCCGGGGGATGCATCCAGGGAGGTGGATGCATCCAGGGGTGCCGTTGCGTGCACCCGGATAATGAGATGCGGGTTGGCACTGGAAAGTTTCGACGGTTCGCAAGAAATCCGAAATCATTTACTCGTGATTCATTTTCGCGCCGCGTTCAGGTTTCCTCATCAATGTGCCTGATCCCAGTTGTCACCGACTCCGATATCGACCACCAGGGCGACTGCAAGCTCGGCCGCCGCCGCCATGCGCAGGCGGACTCCATCCCGAATCTCGTCAATGCAGTCCTCGCGAACCTCGAAGACAAGCTCGTCATGAACCTGCATGAGCATGCGCACGTCTTCTTCGCGTCCGGTCAGCCAGTCGTCGATGGTCAACATGGCGCGCTTGATGATGTCCGCAGCCGTCCCCTGCATCGGCGCATTGATCGCCGCGCGCTCGGCGCCGGCGCGCTGGGCCTGGTTGCGTGAAGAAATATTGTCGAGATAAAGGCGCCGACCGAACACGGTTTCGACGTAGCCCGCGCCATGCGCCTGTTCGCGGGTGCGATCCATGAATTCGCGCACGCCGGGATAACGCTGGAAATAGCGTGCGATGTAGTCCTGCGCCTCGCCACGACCGATGCCTAGCTGACGCGCAAGGCCGAACGCGCTCATGCCGTACATCAAGCCGAAGTTGATCGCCTTGGCCGCCCGCCGCTGATCGCTGTCGACCGCATCGAGCGCAACGCCAAACACCTCGGCCGCGGTGCTGCGGTGGACGTCCTTGCCGCTGCGGAAAGCCGCGAGCAAACCTTCGTCCCCGGACAGGTGCGCCATGATGCGCAGCTCGATCTGCGAATAGTCGGCAGCCAGGATCTTCCAGCCCGGTGGCGCAATGAAGGCTTGACGGATACGTCGGCCTTCTTCCGTCCGCACCGGGATGTTCTGCAAGTTCGGATCCGAGGAAGACAAGCGACCGGTCGCCGCCGTCGCCTGGTGATAGCTCGTATGCACGCGACCGCTGCGCGGATTGACAATCTCGGCGAGCTTTTCCGTGTAGGTCGAACGCAGCTTCGCCAGTCCGCGATATTCGAGAATCAGGCGCGGCAATTCGTGCGCATCGGCGATCGCTTCGAGGGCTTCCTCGTTGGTCGAAGGCTGGCCCTTCGGCGTCTTCACCAGCGCCGGCAATTTGAGTTCATCAAAGAGCAGGGCCTGCAACTGCTTGGGCGAGTCGAGGCTGAACTTGCGTCCGGCAATCTCGTGGCACTGCGTGGTCAGCTCATGCATGCGCGTGGCCAACTGGCGACCCTGGATGCGTAACGCGTTGACATCGACAAGGACGCCGCGCTGCTCCATGCGCGCCAGCACGGGTATCAACGGGATCTCGATCTCGCGGTAGACCTTGCACAGACCGGCATCGGCCTCCAGTTTCGGCCACATCGCCTGATGCAGGCGCAGGGTGATATCGGCATCTTCAGCGGCGTAGCGGCTGGCGGTATCCAGATCGACTTCGGAAAACAGGATTTGCCGGGCACCCTTTCCGCAGACATCCTCGTAGTGGATGGTCTGATAGCCAAGATGGCGTTTGGCGAGCGTGTCCATGTCGTGCCGCGAGGCGGTCGAGTTGAGCACATAGGATTCAAGCATGGTGTCGTGGGTGACGCCGCGCAGCGTGATGCCATGCGTCGACAACACGTTCATGTCGTACTTCGCATGTTGGCCCACTTTTGCGCGATCGGCGTCTTCGAGCAGCGGCTTGAGTGCCGCCAGCACCGTGTTGCGATCGAGCTGGGGCGGCGCACCCGGATAGTCGTGGGCCAGCGGAACGTAGGCGGCCTTGCGCGCCTCGACCGCAAACGAGACACCGACGATTTGCGCGCGCATCGAATCGATCGAGGTGGTCTCGGTATCGAATGAAATCAGCTCCGCGTGTTCGAGACGTTCAAGCCACACATTGAATCGGTCGGCATCCACGACCAGTTCGTAGTCACCGGCTTCCGCGAGGGCCGGATCGAGTGGCGTACTGGTGCTCGCAATCGGCGTCGCGACTTGCGTCGCAACGGATCCGTTTCCGGAGCTTCCGACCGGCGGATCTCCAGTTGCCGAGTCCAGATCCTTCAACGCTGCATTGAATTCATAACGCCGATACAAGGCGCGCAGGGATTCGGCATCGGCTTCGCGCAGCGCCAGATCCCTGACCCCGACCTCGAGCGCGACATCGGTCTTGATCGTCACCAGTTGGCGCGACAGCGGCAAGTGATCCAGCGCCTCACGCAGGTACTCGCCGATCTTGCCACCCATCCCCGCAGCATTGTCGATCACGCCATCGAGCGAACCGTACTCCGCGATCCACTTGGCCGCCGTTTTCGGCCCGCATTTGGTCACCCCCGGAACGTTGTCGACGGTATCTCCGGTCAGGGCCAGAAAATCGATGATCCGTTCCGGCGGCACGCCGAATTTTTCGATAACGCCTTCGCGATCCATCGTCGTCCGCGTCATCGTATTGACCAGGCTGATGTGCGGCGATACAAGCTGGGCGAAGTCCTTGTCGCCGGTCGAGATGATCACGTCGATATTGAGCGCTTCGGCTTCGCGTGCCAGCGTGCCGATGACATCGTCGGCTTCGACTCCGCCGACGCGCAGGATCGGGAATCCGAGTGCGCCGACGATCTCGAGCATCGGTTGCACCTGCGCCTTGAGATCCTCCGGCGTCGGCGCGCGATTGGCCTTGTATTCGGCGTACAGCTCGTCACGGAAAGTCGGCCCTGAGGCGTCGCTGACAAACGCAACAAAGTTGGGATGTTCCTTCAAGGTCGAGCGCAGCATGTTGACCACGCCGAACAAGGCGCCGGTCGGCTCGCCCGCTGCATTGGTCAGCGGTGGCAAGGCGTGGAACGCGCGAAACAGATACGAGGATCCGTCGATCAGGACGAGGCGCTGGCGCGATGAAGACATGGCTTTTCGGACAAGGAGCGAGCCCGCAGCTTGGCCCCCGAGGTGTTCGAATGCAACCCGGCGCGGCGAGGATAATCCGTGTCAGCGTGTGCGGATTTCCTCGTTGCCACGCCAGCGGGATCGCTTCAACGCCCCGATCGGCAAATCGCGATCAACAACCACTCGCCGGCGGCGAAATCGTGCAGATGTCGAGTGTCACTTGGTTGTCTTCAAAGGGCGAGCGGAACAGGACATCGTTGTTGACAAAAAGGGCGACGGACGGATAACCGACCACGCCGATATCGGGATTGACGCGAAAGCGGATCGAGTTGCTGCCCGATTGCGGCACACTCGCACGCAGCGGCACCAGCAACTCGAGATAGAAGCCGGCGGCCATGCCCCAACCACCGCCGAGTCCGCCCAGCGGGGGCGTGATACGCAAGCCTTCCAGCCCCAGCGGAAACACCTGCGGACAGCCATAGCCCGAATCGTTGCCCAGATTGATCAGCAGCGGATATGGACGCTGCTGAGTCGGCGGCACCCGGGCAAAGCAGAATGCGGGGTCCGCTGCCGACGCCGCCGGTTGCACACCGGCCGGCAGCATCAGCTCGATGCCAACGGTGCTTCCTGCACAGGGATTGCCAGGGTGACTGAGCACCAGATGGGTATAGAAGACCTCGCCCACCGCCGGGGTGCGGTTCGGCGGAACGAGGGTGAAGCCGGCATACCCCTGAACGCGCGTTTCGTAGATCGGCGGATCGCTCAGACAGGCCGTGTCAATGCCGACATTGCTGATCACGCCGTTGTACCAGGGCAGGACCACCTCGGGGCGTTGCACGCTGGCGATGTCGGCGCCGATGACCGGCATGCTCAACAGTCCGCCAAGAACGACCGCGGCGGCGAAAGTATGAATTCTCGCGAGCCTATTCAGGGAGTCTCGAATCTTGGGTGCGCCGCGGGAAATCGGAGCAAGCATCTTCTTGCCTGGTTGGAACGATGCCCCTGTTACGCAAGCCAATGCAGAAAACCCCAACGAGTCATTACCGACGCTTGTTTCAGCCGAGTAGACTGAGCGGATCGACTGACCTTGACGAACCCATGGCTGAACCCGGCGACCACGATGTCACCCAGTTGATTGCCTCCTGGCGCGCGGGCGATGATGGCGCGCGGGAAGCGCTGATGTCACTCGTCTATGCCAATGTAAGGGCGATTGCCGGTCAATCGCTGCGCCAGATGCCGGGCGCCACACTGAGTGCCACGGATCTCGCCCACGAAGCCCTGATTCGAATGCTTGGTAGCGACGCTCCGTGGGCGAGCCGCAAGCACTTTTATCACGTTGTCGCCCAGGCCACCCGCCAGGTGCTGGTTGATGGCGCGCGCAAGCGCATGGCCAACAAGCGCGGCGGTGGTGCCGAACATGTCGAGCTCGACGCGGCGCTCAACCTCGGCACCGTGCAAAACGACAGCACCCTGATGCGCCTCGATGGTGCACTCAACGAGCTTGCCGACAGCAATGCGCGTCGCGCACAAATGATTGAACTCGTTTATTTTTGCGGACTCAACCGCATCGAGGTGGCTGCAACCCTGGACGTGTCGGAGGGAACCGTCGATCGCGACCTGCGTCTGGCCCGGGCCTGGCTGCGCACGGCACTGGAGGCCTGAGCGTGCCCGTCAGGAATGATCTTGCCGAGCATTTCGAGCGCTTGTGCGATCTGCCGGCGGACTTGCAACGGCTCGAAATCGGCAAGCTCGGATTGACCCCGGAAGAGCAGGACGAACTCGCCAGGCTGCTGGCAGCGGATCGACGCGCAGGCGATCCGATCTTGCAGGCGGTCGTCGACGGAGCCGCCAATGTCGAGCGACCGAACTCGACACGATTTGGCGCCTGGCGACTGCTCCGCGAGCTTGGCGCGGGTGGCATGGGCACGGTATTTCTTGCCGAACGCGTCGAGGGTCAGTTTGCGCAGCAGGTCGCGATCAAGCTGCTGCGCGGCTTCCCGACCAGCGAGAGCATGCGGCGACTGCGCCAGGAGCGACAGATCCTGGCCGAGCTTGATCATCCGAATATTGCCCGCCTGCTGGATGGCGGCGAAACCGAGGATGGCCAGCCCTGGCTGGCGATGGAGTATGTTTCCGGCTCCCCGTTTCTCGAGCATGTCCACCGGCATGCGCCGTCGATGCGCGAGCGGCTCGCCTTGTTTAACGCCATGCTTGGCGCGATCGAGCATGCCCATCAGCACCTGATCATCCATCGCGACCTGAAACCGGCCAACGTGCTGGTCACCGATGCCGGCGCGGTCAAACTGCTCGACTTTGGCATTGCCCGACTGATTGCGGCAGGTGAGAGCGGCCAGCGTTCCACTTCCACGCGGATTTTCAGCCTCGGATATGCCAGCCCCGAACAACAGGCAGGTGGCACGATCACCACGGCCAGCGACATTTACAGCCTCGGCGTGATGTTGCGTGAGCTGCTGACCGGCGCGCGCGAAACCGGCGGCATGCCGAATCCGTTGATCGCACCCCTCACGCTCGATGCGGACATGGCCGGGATCATTGCCAAGGCCACGTCGGCGAGGGCGGAGGATCGCTATACCGGCGCCAGTGAATTCCGCGATGATCTGGATCGCTTCCGCGAAGGTCGGCCGGTTCGGGCGGCAGCGATGACCCGTCGTTATCGGCTGCGCAAGTTTATCGGCCGCCATCATCTCGGCGCGCTGCTTGGCGCCATCTCGATTGCCGTGCTGTTTGCATTCGTGTGGCGACTCGATCGCGAGCGCCAGCGTGCCGTGCTCGCCGAATCAACCACTCAACAGGCACTGGCGGCGTCGGAGCGCGATGCCGCCAGTGCCCGCGCCGCACTGGATTTCCTGACCGATGCGTTTTCGGCTGCCAGTCCCGATTCGGCGATGAGTACCCAGGTGCGCGTACGCGACCTGCTCGACGTCGCGCGGCGCAAACTTGAAGCACGCAACAAGACCGATGCCAGCATCACGCAACGCATGCAGCGGCTGCTCGGCTCGCTCTATTCGCAACTGGGTGAACCCAGGATTGCGCGCGATCTCTTGCGCAAGGGTCTGGCGGGCATCGTGCCGAGGGATTCCGCCGAGGCGTTGCGACTGGCCGATGACTACGAGGAATATTCAATCGTCCTGGGCCTGCTGGAAGAGGGAGCGGCTTCGCTGGCAGCAGCGCAAACGGCCGCAAACTGGCGCGAACAGTTTGCTCCGGCTAATACCGTGCTTCGCATCCGCTCGCTGCAGACGCTTGCGATGGTTCTTCATCGTGGCGGCAAGGACGGGGAGGCCATCGACCTGCTGCGCAAGGCCTACCGACTGGGTGTCGATGAATCGATATCCGATGCCGACACCCAGCTTGAGTCGGCCCAACTGCTGGCTTCGCTGCTCGCGACCCGCGGCGAATGCGACGAAGCGCTGAAGGTCGCCGAGGACGGCCTCGCCCTTGCCAAGGCGAAACTTCCGGCGAACGCGACGGTGAACATGCCGCTGATGCGTGCGCGCGCCTCTGCCTTGAATGCCTGTGGCCGACCCGCTGAGGCCGAACCAGTTCTCCGCGCGGCGATTTCGCTGCAGGAGAGCGTCGTTGCCGGCGGCGGATCGCGCATGATGGGCCTGACCAACGACCTTGCCCTTACCCTGAACGATCTTGGTCGCTATCAAGAGGCCGCCGACATGCTGGGTCGAGCTGACAAGGCGATGAACGATGTCGGTCTTGGCAAGATCGACGAGGCGATCTCGTGGACGAATCGGGCCGGCATACTCGAGAACGCGGGCGACTACGACGCCAGCTTGAAGGCGCTCGGCAAGGCCATCGAACTTCTCGACGAGGATCACCTTGAGGCCGACAACCAGGTTCGCCGCCGCATCGAGCGCTCCCAGGCACGCACGTTTGGGCTGGTCGGCCGGCATGAGGAAGCCTGGAGAATGCTCAGTGACCTTCGCCTGCGCTGCAAGCGCATCGAAGGCGAAGACTCCGGCGAGTACGCCATGCTGACCTGGCAGCTCGCTTCGCTGGCGGGACGCATGAAGGATCCGGTGCGCGGTCTGCCCTTGCTCAACGAAGCTCAGCGTCTGTGGTCGGCGCTGGTGCCGCCGACCCATCCGGTCATGGCCCATGCGTTGCGACTTCGCGCCGCTTTCGCCGTGGCACGACACGCCTATGGCGAAGCCGACGAGGCACTTGGGCAGGCCATCACGGTGTTCGAAAGCGGTGCGGCGGCTCCGGTTGACCTGGCCATCGCCCGCTGTGAGCTGGCCGAACTCCGTGCGCTCGAGAAACGCCCGGCTGAAGCACGACAATTGCTCGGCATGGCCATGCCTGTGCTCAGATCCACCCTGCTGCCAACCGAGATCAACCGGATGCGCGGCGAGCGACTCGCCATTCAACTTAAGCTCGGCACTTGATCCACTTCAATGTCCCTTCAGTCGATTCGGACTAAAGTAGCCACTGGGATCCCAAATCGCCGAGGTTGCATCGCCATGAAACGTCTTGCCTTGCTTGTTGCCGTCGCAGCCGCGTCTTGCCCGTTGGGCGCTTTCGCGGGCCCGCCCCTGCCGTCGGCCCCGCCGCCGCCCGGCATTGATGAAAAAGGAGTCGAAGCGAATTCGGCACCGGTCGCGGAAGATGCATCGATGAAGCCGGCGATGCCCGATACGCGCCTTGTCCGCGACAAGGCGTCACGATCCAAAGACGGGTCGGCCGCGCAAATCGAAGCCAGCAGCGACTCGGTAACCGAGCGCAAGGAAGGCAGCGATACGGTTCGGGAATATCGTCAAAAGGGGAAGCTGCGCATGATTCGCATCGTCCCGCAGAATGGTCCGACCCATACCTACTATGACGGCAACGGGGACGGCAGACTGGACAAGGATCCAATGGAAGGACCGGTTGCGCCGGTCTATTTCACGATCTACGAATGGAATTGACGGATTGCGTGAGCGGCTCGGCGCCGCTCACCACTCCCGCGGCTTGAGATAGTCGGAAAGACGCTCCTCGGCGCTGCCGGCCTCGGGCGTGTAGGCATACTCGAAACGGACTCTGGGCGGCAGGCTCATCAGAATCGATTCCGTGCGGCCTCCGGATTGCAGTCCGAACAATGTGCCGCGGTCATAGACCAGGTTGAATTCCACGTAACGTCCCCGACGATACAACTGGAACTCACGTTCGCGCTCAGCATAGGAGGCGTTTCTTCGGCGCTCCACGATTGGCATATAGGCGTCGAGAAATCCATCGCCGACGCTGCGCAGCAACGCGAAGCAGCGCTCGAATCCGCCCTCATGCAGATCATCGAAAAACAAGCCACCGACACCGCGCGTCTCGTTGCGATGCTTGATGAAGAAGTAGTCGTCGCACCATTTCTTGTAACGGCCATACACGTCTTCGCCAAATGATTCACAGACTCGCTTTGCGACCGAATGCCAATGACGTACGTCTTCCTCGAATGGATAGAAGGGCGTCAGATCGAATCCGCCACCAAACCACCATACCGATTCCTTGCCCTCCGCTTGTGCTTCAAAGAAGCGCACGTTCATATGCGTCGTCGGCACATACGGATTGAGCGGATGGAACACCAGCGAAACTCCGGTCGCCGTCCAGTTGCGCCCAGCAAGTTCAGGTCGATGCTGAGTCGCCGACGGTGGCAAGGTGGATCCGGAGACTTTCGAGAAACCGATACCGGCCTGCTCAAACACATTCCCAGCTGAAAGAATTCGGGTTCTACCACCGCCTCCTTCGCCGCGCCGCCAAAGATCCTCGCGGAAACGCGCGCTTCCATCAGCCGATTCAACAGCCGCACATATGCGATCCTGCAAACCTGCCAGGTAGGTCTCAACGAGCGGCAGTCGGGACGATGCTTCGATCATGAGTCAGTCATATTCCTAACGGAGCGGCAGCGTACCAGTTGACGTCGAAGGGGCCCAAGCCATGCGTACAAGATGGCCAGCGCGCACTTCCATCGACCTCGCTGAATGCTGCAGGTCGTATCGGCCTTTCGTAGGAGGGCCTTCAGGCCCAATGCGCTGGGGATTTCTCGGGCGGTGCTTGGTAAAAAGCACTCAAGCCTGACCTGTTGCAGCTCGCGTGCGCTGCACGCGACAGCAACAAAAAACCCCCACCTGCGTTGGCAGATGGGGCTTGGGATAAAGCGCTCAGCGATGACCTGTTGCAGCTCGCGCGCTTCGCACGCGACAGCAACAAAAAGCCCCACCTGCGTTGGCAGATGGGGCCGGGATAAAGCGCTCAGCGATGACCTGTTGCAGCTCGCGTGCGTTGCGCGACAGCACAAAAAGCCCCGTGGCAGATGGGGCCGGATAAAGCGCAGGATGACCTGCGCCCCCCCGCTGCACGCGACAGCAACAAAAAGCCCCACCTGCGTTGGCAGATGGGGCCGGGATAAAGCGCTCAGCGATGACCTACTCTTGCATGGCTTAAGCCACACTACCATCGGCGCAGCTGCGTTTCACTTCCGAGTTCGGGATGGGATCGGGTGGTTCCACAGCGCTATGTTCGCTGAGCAAGCGGTGGAGACAGCGCAATAGTCTGCGCCAGTCTCGCATGGGGTCTTGGGACGTAATAAGTCGTTTTGGCTCGAGAGTTTCAGTGTTGCTGAGGCGTAGGGGTGCATCTTCTTCAGATCACACCTTGAAGCAACTTGGAGTTATATGGTCAAGCCGCACGGATCATTAGTAGTGGTTAGCTCGGCATTGCTGCGATACACACCCACCCTATCAACCACGTAGTCTTCATGGTTCCTTTAGGAGCCTTATGGCTCGGGAGGTCTCATCTTGAGGCGCGCTTCCCGCTTAGATGCTTTCAGCGGTTATCGCTTCCGAATATAGCTACCCGGCAGTGCCACTGGCGTGACAACCGGAACACCAGGGATTCGTCCACTCCGGTCCTCTCGTACTAGGAGCAGCCCCTCTCAAACCTCCAACGCCCACGACAGATAGGGACCGAACTGTCTCACGACGTTCTGAACCCAGCTCGCGTACCACTTTAAATGGCGAACAGCCATACCCTTGGGACCGGCTACAGCCCCAGGATGTGATGAGCCGACATCGAGGTGCCAAACTCCGCCGTCGATATGAACTCTTGGGCGGAATCAGCCTGTTATCCCCGGAGTACCTTTTATCCGTTGAGCGATGGCCCTTCCATACAGAACCACCGGATCACTAAGTCCTACTTTCGTACCTGCTTGATCCGTCGATCTCGCAGTCAAGCACGCTTATGCCTTTGCACACAGTGCGCGATGTCCGACCGCGCTGAGCGTACCTTCGAGCTCCTCCGTTACTCTTTGGGAGGAGACCGCCCCAGTCAAACTACCCACCATACATGGTCCCCGATCCGGATTACGGACCCAGGTTAGAACGTCAAGCACATCAGGGTGGTATTTCAAGGTTGGCTCCATGCGATCTAGCGACCACACTTCAATGCCTCCCACCTATCCTACACAGACGAACTCAACGTTCAATGTAAAGCTATAGTAAAGGTTCACGGGGTCTTTCCGTCTTGCCGCGGGAACGCTGCATCTTCACAGCGATTTCAATTTCACTGAGTCTCGGGTGGAGACAGCGCCGCTGTCGTTACACCATTCGTGCAGGTCGGAACTTACCCGACAAGGAATTTCGCTACCTTAGGACCGTTATAGTTACGGCCGCCGTTTACCGGGGCTTCGATCAAGAGCTTCGCCTTGCGGCTGACCCCATCAATTAACCTTCCGGCACCGGGCAGGTGTCACACCCTATACGTCCACTTTCGTGTTTGCAGAGTGCTGTGTTTTTGATAAACAGTCGCAGCGGCCTGGTCACTGCGGCCCAAGAATGCTCAGCTCCGCATGGAGCCACACTCCTGGGCGCACCTTCTCCCGAAGTTACGGTGCTATGTTGCCTAGTTCCTTCACCCGAGTTCTCTCAAGCGCCTTGGGATTCTCACCCTGCCTACCTGTGTCGGATTACGGTACGGTTCTATCGCAGCTGAAGCTTAGAGGCTTTTCCTGGAAGCGTGGGATCAGTGACTTCGGCTCCAACGAGCCTCGTCTCGGTGCTCGGCATAAAGCCACGCGGATTTGCCTACGCCTCATGCCTACCTCCTTTCCCCGGGACAACCAACGCCCGGTACACCTACCCTTCTCCGTCCCCCCATCGCACTGCGATAAAGTGCTGGAATATTAACCAGCTTCCCATCGACTACGCGTTTCCGCCTCGCCTTAGGGACCGACTCACCCTGCGCCGATGAACGTTGCGCTAGGAAACCTTGGGCTTTCGGCGGGGAGGCTTTTCACCCCCCTTATCGTTACTCATGTCAGCATTCGCACTTCCGATACCTCCAGCAGACTTTACAATCCACCTTCACAGGCGTACGGAACGCTCCTCTACCGCTTACTCCAAAAGAGCAAACCCCGAGCTTCGGTGCATGGCTTAGCCCCGTTAAATCTTCCGCGCGGGCCGACTCGACCAGTGAGCTATTACGCTTTCTTTAAAGGATGGCTGCTTCTAAGCCAACCTCCTGGCTGTCTATGCCTTCCCACTTCGTTCACCACTTAGCCATGACTTTGGGACCTTAGCTGCGGGTCTGGGTTGTTTCCCTTTTCACGACGGACGTTAGCACCCGCCGTGTGTCTCCCGTGCTGGCACGTGTTGGTATTCGGAGTTTGCAATGGTTTGCTAAGTCGCAATGACCCCCTAGCCATAACAGTGCTCTACCCCCAAGAGTGATACACGAGGCGCTACCTAAATAGCTTTCGAGGAGAACCAGCTATCTCCGGGTTCGATTAGCTTTTCACTCCTATCCACACCTCATCCCCTACTTTTGCAACAGGAGTGGGTTCGGGCCTCCAGTCCGTGTTACCGGACCTTCACCCTGGGCATGGATAGATCACCCGGTTTCGGGTCTACGCCGTGCGACTATGCGCCCTATTCAGACTCGGTTTCCCTTCGCCTCCCCTAGACGGTTAAGCTCGCCACACAACGTAAGTCGCTGACCCATTATACAAAAGGTACGCCATCACCCCACGAAGGGGCTCTGACTGCTTGTACGCATACGGTTTCAGGTTCTATTTCACTCCCCTCTCCGGGGTTCTTTTCGCCTTTCCCTCACGGTACTGGTTCACTATCGGTCGGTCAGGAGTATTTAGCCTTGGAGGATGGTCCCCCCATGTTCAGACAGGGTTTCACGTGCCCCGCCCTACTCACTTTCATCGCACAAGCCCTTTCGGATACCGGGCTATCACCGTCTACGGCAGGCCTTTCCAGACCCTTCTCCTAGAACTTGTGCAACTTTTGGGCTGTTCCCCGTTCGCTCGTCGCTACTGAGGGAATCTCTGTTGATTTCTTTTCCTTCAGGTACTGAGATATTTCAGTTCCCCGGAGTTCGCCTCCACGCGCCTATGTATTCAGCGCGGGATACTCCTTGCGAGGTGGGTTTCCCCATTCGGACATTCCCGGATCAATGCTTGTTGCCAGCTCCCCGGAACTTTTCGCAGGCTGCCACGTCCTTCATCGCCTCTGACCGCCAAGGCATCCACCGTATGCGCTTAGTCGCTTGACCATATAACTCCAAGTCACCTCGGAATTACACGTCACCAACTCTACTCAATTACTTCGCCTACTTGCCTCAACGACACGTTCGACTCGTTCGAGCCAAAACGCTTATTACGTCCCAAGTTTTCAAAGATCACGACACGGCTTCAACGCCGGTCTGTTTCAAAATGATGTGTGTACGCAGATACATTCAGAGTTGTTTGTCCGGCCGCGCTTCGCGTGGTGGGTCTGGGAGGACTCGAACCTCCGGCCTCACCCTTATCAGGGGTGCGCTCTAACCACCTGAGCTACAGACCCAACCCCCCCCCCCCCCCCCCCCCCCCAAACAAGGATTGAGACAGATGGTGGAGCCTGTCGGGATCGAACCGACGACCCCCTGCTTGCAAAGCAGGTGCTCTCCCAGCTGAGCTAAAGCCCCAAGCGTTTGTCTGCGCCAAAACCTACGCACCAAAACACGACGCTTCCGCCTGGATCTTCCGACCCAGCGGAACTCTGAATGCAGGTAACTTGTGTGGACGCCTTACAGCGGCGAAGCCGTTTACTTAAGGAGGTGATCCAGCCGCACCTTCCGATACGGCTACCTTGTTACGACTTCACCCCAGTCATGAACCACTCCGTGGCAAGCGCGCTCCTTACGGTTACGCTACCTGCTTCTGGAGCAACCCACTCCCATGGTGTGACGGGCGGTGTGTACAAGGCCCGGGAACGTATTCACCGCGGCAATGCTGATCTGCGATTACTAGCGATTCCGACTTCACGGAGTCGAGTTGCAGACTCCGATCCGGACTGAGATCGGCTTTCTGGGATTGGCTCCACCTCGCGGTATTGCAACCCTCTGTACCGACCATTGTAGTACGTGTGTAGCCCTGGCCGTAAGGGCCATGATGACTTGACGTCATCCCCACCTTCCTCCGGTTTGTCACCGGCAGTCTCCTTAGAGTTCCCACCATTACGTGCTGGCAACTAAGGACAAGGGTTGCGCTCGTTGCGGGACTTAACCCAACATCTCACGACACGAGCTGACGACAGCCATGCAGCACCTGTGTTCCGATTCCCGAAGGCACTCCCGCATCTCTGCAGGATTCCGGACATGTCAAGGCCAGGTAAGGTTCTTCGCGTTGCATCGAATTAAACCACATACTCCACCGCTTGTGCGGGCCCCCGTCAATTCCTTTGAGTTTCAGTCTTGCGACCGTACTCCCCAGGCGGCGAACTTAACGCGTTAGCTTCGACACTGAGCACCTAAGTGTGCCCAACGTCCAGTTCGCATCGTTTAGGGCGTGGACTACCAGGGTATCTAATCCTGTTTGCTCCCCACGCTTTCGTGCCTCAGCGTCAGTTGGTGCCCAGTAGGCCGCCTTCGCCACTGGTGTTCCTCCCGATCTCTACGCATTTCACCGCTACACCGGGAATTCCACTATCCTCTGACACACTCTAGCCTGCCAGTATCCAATGCAATTCCCAGGTTGAGCCCAGGGCTTTCACATCAGACTTAACAAACCACCTACGCACGCTTTACGCCCAGTAATTCCGAGTAACGCTTGCACCCTTCGTATTACCGCGGCTGCTGGCACGAAGTTAGCCGGTGCTTATTCTTTGGGTACCGTCATTCAACCGAAGTATTAATCCGGTCGGTTTCTTCCCCAACAAAAGTGCTTTACAACCCGAAGGCCTTCTTCACACACGCGGCATGGCTGGATCAGGCTTGCGCCCATTGTCCAATATTCCCCACTGCTGCCTCCCGTAGGAGTCTGGACCGTGTCTCAGTTCCAGTGTGGCTGATCATCCTCTCAGACCAGCTACGGATCGTCGCCTTGGTGGGCCTTTACCCCACCAACTAGCTAATCCGGCATCGGCTCATCTTATCGCGAGAGGCCCGAAGGTCCCCCTCTTTCACCCGTAGGTCGTATGCGGTATTAGCGTAAGTTTCCCTACGTTATCCCCCACAACAAGGTAGATTCCGATGCATTCCTCACCCGTCCGCCGCTCGCCGCCAGGGTTGCCCCCGCGCTGCCGCTCGACTTGCATGTGTTAGGCCTGCCGCCAGCGTTCACTCTGAGCCAGGATCAAACTCTTCAGTTGAACCTTCTAACCATCGAGGCGAACCTCTAGGTTTGTTCCTGAACGTTTAACCCAAGCATCTTCAAACTATGGCTTATAGCTTTTGCTTGATTCTTGCTTGGACGCTCGTATTACGTTGGACTTTCATCCACCGCAAGGCGCCCACACAAGATACCTGCGCACACTGTCAAAGATCTTCGCGGGCGGGAAGTTGCCTCCCCACATATGACAACCTTTCGTCGTCACCGAGCCGCACATCATACAACCTATTTCACGACCGTCAACACCTCGCGAGAACATTCTTGCCGCCTCGCAAACCCCTCAACGATCACCCCTCAAACCCCGGCCAATCACCCGGCCTTCCGTTCAGCGGGCGCGCATCCTAACCGCATGCAGCGGTTTGCGATAGGGGGGAATCGAAAATATCCATCACGCCGGTCGATTCGTCACCTTCGGGGCACGATTTTGCTTAGGCGCTGACCAGACGCACCCGCGAAAAATTGCGCTTGCCAACCTGCAACACGCCTTCGAAGCCGGCGGTAAAAATACGCTGCCCATCAACCACGACTTCGGCATCGATGCGCACGGCATTTTCCTTGAGCTTGCGAGAAGCCTCCGAGTTGCTCGACGTCAGTCCGCAGACAGTCAACAGTGCTGCCAGGCGCAAACCTTCGATCGACACAGGAACTTCATTGAGCGGCAACTGACTGGTGTCACCCTGACCCCGGACCACCGCGTTCCAGCCGGCGATCGCCAAATCAGCGGCAGCCGCATCGTGGAACCGTGTTGCCAGTTCACGCGCGAGGCGCAGCTTGAGGTCGCGCGGATTGAGCTGACCATGGGCAATGTCAGCTTTCAATGTCTCCATTTCAGATATCGAGATCTCGAAGCTGAGCAGCTCGATCCAGCGCCACATGAGTTCGTCGCCGATCTTGAGCGTCTTGGTGACGATATCGATGGCGGGCTCGTTGATGCCGATGTAGTTGCCCAGTGATTTCGACATCTTGTTGACGCCATCCAGACCCTCCAGCAGCGGCATGGTCAGCACGATCTGCGCGGCCTGGCCGAAATGCTCCTGCAGGCCCCTGCCCATCAGCAGATTGAATTTCTGGTCGGTTCCGCCGAGTTCGACATCAGCCTTCAAGGCCACCGAGTCGTAA
Organism: Lysobacterales bacterium; assembly: GCA_016721015.1. Taxonomy (GTDB): domain Bacteria; phylum Pseudomonadota; class Gammaproteobacteria; order Xanthomonadales; family Rhodanobacteraceae; genus Dokdonella. The sequence continues at coordinate 740,569 of JADKJL010000001.1, read as the reverse complement.
CCTTGCACGAGCGGGTAAAGGAACTCGTGGATCGAAATGGATTGCTGGGCCGCGTAGCGCTTTGAGAAATCATCGCGCTCGAGCATGCGCGCGACCGTGTACTGGCCGGCGAGCTTGATCATGTCCGACGCATTCATCGCAGCAAACCATTCCGAATTGAAACGAACTTCGGTGCGCTCACGATCAAGGACCTTGAACACCTGTTCGGTATAGGTGACGGCGTTCGCCTCCACATCCTCGCGGGTGAGCGGCTTGCGGGTGACGTTCTTGCCAGTGGGATCGCCGATCATTCCAGTGAAATCACCGATCAGGAAAATCACTTGATGACCGAGATCCTGGAACTGGCGCATCTTGTTGAGCAGAACGGTATGACCGATATGCAGATCCGGCGCGGTCGGGTCGAAGCCAGCCTTGATCCGCAGCGGACGACCGAGCTTGAGGCGGGCCTCCAATTCCTCGCGCTTGATGATCTCCTCGGCGCCACGGCCAATCAGATCGAGTGCGAATTGAATGTCGGTCATGAATTCCCCTACGCGTTCAGGTTGAGTGCCGGATTGGGCGTTTCCGGGGCACAAAGGTGAAGGTTCAGTTAATTGTTCGTTAATCGAGAAATGTTTCGCAAACCCGCGTCACTATTGACATTGACGGCGCTTGCAAGGGGCCGTTATGTTACGCGGCCAGTACCCGGAACGCGATTGTGAGCGAAACGAATCCGCCTCCCCAACACGCGAACCATATCGCCAGCCAGAATCCTGTCCGGCGACAGGCGATCACCCCGCAATTGAAGCGCTCCCTGCGCAATCAGACCTGGACATTCATACGCAAGGTCGCTACGGCACCGGAATCCTGGGGCCGTGAACACTGGATCCTTGGCGGCAGCGCGGTTCTGCTGACCGTTCTGGTCGGCGTGATCATGCCAACGTTCGCCAGTGCGACGCGTAGCGATACGGCAGGTGCGGCATTGACCACGCTGCAACTTCCGCTGCCACCGCTGCCGGCCAGCGCCAGCGCGGAAGCCGCTATTGCGAGTCTTGCTGCCGATGCCGGCAACGAGCCCGACTGGAAGATCGCGATCGTCAAGACTGGCCAGTCGCTCTCGGATATTTTCCGCGAGCAGGGGCTTGCGCCCAGCGATCTCCAACGCACGCTCGATACCCAAGCCGATGCAACCGCGCTGCGTCAGATCCGTCCCGGCGATGAGTTCGCGTTTGACATTGATTCTTCCGGCACGTTGCGAACCCTGCGCTTCGATCGCAACGATGCGGCGCGCGTAACCTTGGACTTCGCGGCCGACAAGGTCACCGAGTCGATTCAGGATCGTGCCTTGGAGCGGCGCGTGGAAGTCGCTCACGGCGTGATCAACAGTTCGCTGTTCGAAGCCGGCGATCAGGCCGGCATGAGCGACCTGATGACCTTGCGCCTGGCCAATGCGTTTGGCTACGACATCGATTTTGCCCAGGATCTGCGTGTTGGAGACAGTTTCAGTGTCATCTACGACCAGGTCTACCGGGATGGCGAACGACTCCACGGAGGCGACATCATCGCCGCAACGTTCGTCAATCAGGGCAAACGTTTCACGGCGATCCGCTTCACCGATGCGAAAGGTGAAACGCTCTATTACACCGAAGATGGCCGTCCGCTGCGCAAAGCCTTTCTGCGCACACCGGTCGAGTTCACGCGGATATCATCGAAGTTCACAGTCGGCCGAATGCATCCGATCCTCGGCAAGATGCGCGCGCATCGCGGCGTCGACTACGCGGCCCCGAGCGGCACACCGATTCGCGCTGCCGGTGCCGGAAAAATCGTTTTCCGCGGCAAGCAGAATGGCTATGGCAATGTCGTGATCCTGCAACATCAAGGCAAGTTCACAACGCTGTACGGCCACATGTCGCGCTTTGCCGCGGGCAAGCTCGGCCAGCATGTCAGCCAGGGTCAGGTGATCGGTTATGTCGGCATGACCGGGCTCGCCACCGGGCCGCATCTACACTATGAATTCCGCATCAATGGCATGCATCGCGACCCCCTGACCGTCACCTTGCCAAAGGAAGAGCCGCTGCCGGCCAGCGAACTCGCCCGCTTCAACAAGGGTTCCGGTGTGCTCCTGGCTCGCCTCAAGATGGTCGAAGCCGTGCATCTGGCCCGCCAGGACTAGGCACTTCGATGTCCGAGCTGTTTCTTGGACTGATCTCGGGAACCAGCGCGGACGGGATCGATGCGGCACTCGTGCGCTTCGAACGAACGCCGGAACAGACCATCACCGGGAAAAAGGCATCGCGCCTGGAATTGCTAGCCGAGGGTTTCGGTTCTGATCTTGAGGTCATCGCCGCCGAGACCTTCCCGTATCCCCCGGAAATCCGAACGCGTCTGCTCGCATTGACCGCAGCCGACGCAGCGATTTCGCTGGATGAATTCGGCGCCCTCGATGTGGCCGTCGGCGTCTGTTTCGCCGATGCGGCGCTGACGTTACTGGCCCGATCCGGGATTTCGGCAGCCGAGGTACGAGCGATTGGCTCGCACGGTCAAACGGTTCGGCACCGTCCCGATGGCCCCCATCCATTTTCCCTGCAGATCGGCGACGCAGCGGTAATCGCCGAGCGCACCGGTATTCTGACGGCAGCCGATTTCCGACGCGCCGATGTCGCCGCCGGTGGTCAAGGAGCGCCACTCGCTCCGGCCTTCCATGCAGTGGCATTTGCCAAGCTCATACCGTGTGCCCTGCTCAATCTGGGCGGAATCGCAAACCTCAGCCTGCTCAACGGGCCCAATGACATACTCGGATTCGACACCGGCCCAGCCAACTGCCTGCTGGACGCCTGGAATGCCCGACATACCGGAACCGACTGCGACCTCGACGGGAGCTGGGCTGACTCCGGAACGGTCGATGCCGAACTGCTCGATTCGCTGCTGGAAGATGCCTACTTCAGCGCCGCAGCGCCAAAAAGCACCGGACGCGAATATTTCAACCTCGACTGGCTGGATGCACGACTCGTGACCCGGCAGATCGACCCGGTCGATGTTCAAGCGACCCTGCTGGCCTTGAGCGTGCGCAGCATTGTCCAAGCCCTGCACAGGAGTGGATCAGGCGCTCGTCGCGTGCTTGTCTGCGGCGGTGGCGCCCACAACAGGACACTCATGTCAGCACTGGCGAAAGCCCTGCTTCCGGTCGAATTGGCCAGCACAGCAAGTACCGGGGTGGATCCCGATTTTGTCGAAGCGGCCTTGTTTGCCTGGCTGGCGCGGCAACGCCTTGCGCATCGCCCCGGCAATCTGCCGAGCGTCACCGGCGCTCGCGGGCCGCGTATTCTCGGCGCACTGCATGCCGCCCCCAACTGAGCCACGATCTCAGTCCTTGGTTTTCTTGTTCAACTCGAACGTCGGGCCCGATTCAACCTGGCGAAATGCCTCCATTGCTTCGCGAAATGCCTGGTTTTCGTTCTGATTCCAGACACCTCGCATCGTCGCGATATCCTGCCGGTCCTGGCTGAAGACGTGCTCGCTACTCAAGCCGACCGCATAGCGCAGCGCGCGCACGGCAAGTTCGTTGATCGACCAGCCGCGCTCGTTCGCCAGAACACGTATGCGCTCGAAGGTGGCTTCATCGATGTTCTTGATGTTCAGTTCGGGCATTGAACCGGGGGCTGCCTGGATACTGGATCGATTGTCGCAATATTGCGACCGGTTTTCATTGCGCCAGCCCTCAAGTATTGGTGTGCGGACGATCAAGCCGTGATTCCGGCGCAATCCGATTCCATAGAAAGGCCAGCAAGAGCAGGGTCGGAATGACCGAGACGCTGCTGATGACGAAGAAGGTCGTGTAACTCGAAGCCTCGACAATGTATCCCGCGAAGCCACCAATGAGCTTCCCCGGCAGATTGGCCAGCGAGGAAAGCAAGGCGTATTGCGTAGCCGTGTAGCGCCGATCCACCAGCGTTGCGAGAAACGAAACCAGCACGGTTCCGGCAAATCCTTGCGAGAGATTGTCGCCGGAGATCGTTGCCACGAACGTCCACAACTGCCCCGGGTACATCGACATCAGGATGAACAGCAGGTTTGAAATCGCCACGGCGATCGCCGCAATCAGCAGCGAGCGGCGGACACCGATGGCCGCGACGGTGATGCCTCCGACAAATGCGCCGCCAATGCCCATCCAGACCCCGTAAAGCTTCGACACGTTGGCAATGTCACTCTTGCTGAAACCGGTATCGAGATAGAACGGCCCGGTAATACTCAGCATCTGGTCGGGCAGCTTGAACAGACCGACGAAGGCCAGCAGGACGAGCCCGAGAACCCAACCGTGACTGCGAAAGAATTCGACAAATGGCTTGATATAGGCGTCGACAAAGCCGGGTCGATTTTCGCCCTCGATCCGCTCGCTCGATGGCGGCTCGGCCGCGATCAAGGTCGCTACCGCCGGAATCAGGGCCAATCCGGCCATGCACAGATAGCCGATCCGCCATCCGGCGAACTGGGCCAGATAGAGAACCAGGGCGCCGCCACACAGTTGCAATCCAATCCGGTATCCCAGGGTATAGGTCGCGGCAAGGGCAGCCTGCATTTCGATCGGCGCGATCTCGACGCGATAGGCATCGACCATTGTGTCCTGGGTGGCGCCCGCAAGGGCGGTGAATCCGGCAAGGGCCAGAAACAATACAACCGACGTGACCGGACCGGTGAACGCGAGCGCGGCAAGCCCACCGGCAATTGCCAGTTGACTGGCAAACAACCAGCCACGACGACGCCCAAGACGCCTGAAAACCGGCAGTTGGCGCGAATCGAGCAAAGGTGCCCACATGAACTTGAAAACATAGAAAAACGTCAGGTAGCTCGCCAGTCCGATCGGGCCGAGCGCCCAACCTGCGTCGCGCAGCCAGATCCCCAAGGTATTGCCGACCAGAAAGAATGGCAGGCCGCAGCCGAAGCCGAAGAAGAACAGGGTTATTGCCGAGGGCGCGCCAAAGACACGTACAGCTCTTCGCCATCGGTCTGCCGCACCCGCATGGAGGTTGCTCACTCGCGGTAGTCCACGACAAATGGCGCATGGTCGGAAAAACGCTGCTCGCGCTCGATCGCGCAGGCCTTCAGACGCGAGCGCATCGTCGGCGTAACGAGCTGGTAGTCGATGCGCCAGCCGACATTGTTGGCGCGCGCCGCACCACGATTGCTCCACCAGGTGTAGTCCTCGCCATCCGGATTGAGTTCACGGTAGGTGTCGACCCAGCCAATCTTTTTCGGGCCGCTTCCATCACACAGGCCATTCAGCCAGTCACGCTCCGGAGGCAAACACCCCGAGTTTTTCTGGTTGGATTTCCAGTTGCGGATGTCGAGTGCGCTGCGCACGATGTTCCAGTCGCCGCACAAGACATAGTCACGCCCACTGTGCAGCCACTCGTCGAGAACAGGCTTGAGCCACTCCATGACCTCGAACTTGAAGCCTTGCCGTAAATCGCCGGATGAGCCGGAGGGTATGTAGAACGAGACGACGCTGAGCTTGCCGAAGCGCGCCTCGATGTAGCGCCCCTCGTCATCGAACGAAGCCCGGCCGAGGGATGTACGCACTTCATCCGGTTCGCGTTTCGAGTAGATAGCCACGCCGCTGTAACCTTTTTTCGTCGTGGCATCCTTGTAGAAGCAATGATGACCATCCGGCCGGAACATCGGATCCGTGAGCTGATCTTCCTGCGCCTTGGTTTCCTGGATGCAGGTGACATCGGCCTTTTGCTGTCTCAGCCAGTCGAAGAAGCCCTTGTTGGCGGCGGAGCGGATGCCGTTCGCATTAAAGCTGATGATGCGCATAGGACGGGAGTGGGGAGTGGGGAGTGGGGAGTGGGTTGGAGGTTAGCGGTTAGCGGTTAGCGGTTAGCGGTCGATGCAACGCGGTGGCCTTTACCCTGTGAACGGGGCTTCATTCTCTTTCGACAAACGATCCGATTGCCTCGACTGCCTTTCCCGCTAACCGCTTACTGCTCTCGGCTTACCGCCGTCGTCGGCTTTCCAGCGCTGGAAGAGTCTTGCACAATCTACTCCCTACTCCCCACTCCCTACTCCCGGCATGCACGCCTACCAACGCGAGTTTCTGGATCTCGCCATCGCACGAAACGTGCTGCGGTTCGGCGAATTCACGCTCAAATCAGGCCGCGTCAGCCCGTACTTCTTCAATGCCGGCCTGTTCGATACCGGCTCGGCGCTGAATTTGGTCGGCCGCTGCTATGCCGCCGCCGCGGCGGATTCGAAGCTGCCGTTCGACCTCGTATTCGGGCCGGCCTACAAGGGGATTGCACTGGCGGCGCTGACCGCGGCCGCCTTGGCCGAGCACCACGCGATGGATTGCGGCTACGCCTACAATCGCAAGGAAGCGAAGACCCATGGCGAGGGGGGCAACCTGGTCGGTGCGCCACTCGAGGGTCGCGTCCTGATCGTCGATGACGTAATAACCGCAGGCACGGCCATCCGCGAATCGCTGGGGCTGATTCGCGACAATGCCGCTATTCCGGCTGGCGTGCTTGTCGCTCTCGATCGCCAGGAACGCGGCAACGGAACCCTATCGGCGACACAGGAGATCTCCGCGGAATTCGGCATTCCGGTCATTTCCATCGTCGGCCTGGGCGATCTGCTGGACTATGCCGGCGAACATGATCAACTCGCCGACGAACGCCAGCGAATGCAACAATATCGCGATCGTTTTGGCGTGTGATCGTTGCCGCTTCGGACGTGCCGCGGACTCGCCTATACTCACCCGGCCAGAGGAGTGCCATCAATGCGCAAAACGAGTCTTCGCCTGATCCTGATCCTGCTCGCTTCGACAACGGTTGTTTCCGCACTTGCTGCCGGTGGCGTCCGCTACAAGTGGCGCGACGCCGAAGGCAACCTGCATTATTCCGACAGCCTGCCTGCCGATGCAAATGTGTACGGCTATGACATGGTCAGTGCGCAGGGCATCGTCGTCAAACATGTGCCGCCGGCGATGACGCCCGAGCAGCGCGCCGCGTCGAAAAGCGAAGCAGCGGCGGCGCTGTCGGCCAAGGGCGAAGCCGAGCGACAGGCACGGGATGATCAGCAGCTGCTGGCGGCCAACCCGACTGAAGCCGATCTGCTGAATTCGCAGAGCCAGCAGATCGAGATGATCGAACAGCAGGTCAAAAGCCTCGAAACCGGACTGCAGAGCCTGGAACGCAGCCTGACCGACCTGCTCGGTCGCGCCGCCGATCTTGAGCGCGAGAACAGTCCCGTACCGGCCCGACTGACCGGGCAGATCGCCGATGTTCGCAGCAAGATCGATGCCCAGCACAAGCAATTGGATCGTCGCCAGACCGAGCGCGAAAAGGCCACGCGCGGATTTGCCGAAGAGCTTGACCGCTACCGTGCCCTGCGCGAGAAGTACAAACCGCACTGAACCCGCGATCAAGCCGCGGATGAGTCATCTGTGCGTTGGAAGATGAGCCCGCTGGCCTGTTGATTTGTGCTCACCGCCTGATCAGGCGGCCCTGATCAGGCGAGGGCTCAACCCCGAATCCGTATCTCGGCGGCCCTCAGAATGGCAGCGGCAGGGCCGGATCAATCGCCCGCAATTGTTCACGGAAGGTCGCCTGGATGCGCTTGAGCGACGCCTCGTTGTCGGCGTCGAAACGCAGCACGAGAACCGGCGTGGTGTTCGAGGCGCGCACCAGTCCCCAGCCATCCGGCCAGTCCGCGCGCAAGCCATCGATCGTGGTCAGACGCGCACCTTCGAAGCTGGCCTTGGCCTTGAACGCCTCGATGAACTTGTAGTGATCGCCCTCGCGCATCTCGATCTTGAGTTCGGGCGTCGATACGCCCTTGGGCAAGGCGGCAAAGATTTCTTCCGGGGTTCGGTCATCGAGATCGCTGGCAAGGATCTCGAGCAGGCGGGCGGCGGCATAGATCGCGTCGTCGAACCCGTACCAGCGCTCGGCGAAGAAGAAGTGGCCGCTCATTTCGCCTGCGAGTTGCGCACCGGTTTCGCGCATCTTCGCCTTGATCAGTGAGTGCCCGGTGCGCCACATGATCGGACTGCCGCCATGCTGCAGAACCAGTGGCTGCAAATGACCGGTGCATTTGACGTCGTAGATGATCGCCGCACCGGGATTTCGGCTGAGCACATCGATTGCGAACAGCATCAGGATGCGATCAGGAAAGATCACCTCGCCACTGCGCGTGACCACCCCAAGGCGATCGCCATCTCCGTCGAAAGCGAGACCAATATCCGCACCGGTCTGCTTGACCGCCATGATCAGATCCTGGAGGTTTTCCAGATCGGACGGATCGGGGTGGTGGTTCGGGAACGTGCCATCAACATCGCAGTAGAGTTCCTGAATCTCGCAACCGATCCCGGCCAGCACGGCAGGTGCGATTGCGCCAGCAACGCCATTGCCGCAATCGATCACAACCTTGAGCTTCTTTTCGACCTGGATATCGTCGGTGATCCGCGCCAGATAGTCGCCAGTCAGATCCATGACCTGCAAACCACCCGCGCCGCTGCTGTAGCGATCCTCGGCGATACGCACATAGAGATCCTGGATTGCCCCTTCGGAAAGAGTCTCGCCACCGAGCACAATCTTGAACCCGTTGTAGTTCGGCGGATTGTGGCTTCCGGTCACCGAAACGCAGGAGCCGGTCTGCAGATGAAAGGCGCCAAAATACGTCAACGGCGTAGGCGCGAGGCCGATGTCGATGACATCGCAGCCCGCCGCGCGCAGACCTTCAATCAGCGCCGCCGAGAGATCCGGACCGGACAACCGGCCGTCTCGACCGACCACGATTTCGCGCATGCCGCGATGCTGCGCTTCACTGCCGATGGCACGACCGATCTGGCGGGCAACACCATCGTTGAGAGTCTCGCCGAGCACACCACGGATGTCGTAGGCGCGGAAGATGCTTCGATTGACCAAAACCTTCTTCTCGTCCGGTTTGCCCTTGGCCGGCATGGCACTGGCCGATTTCGCCGTTTCACGAGCAGTCGGCTTCGCACTCGCCGGCTCCTGTTCCAGGATCTGCGCAAACGTGATCTCGTCGTCCGCAGACCGTTTCCCGCGCCGCATCGCGGAGGCAGCCCCCTGCATGCCCACCTGGCGCAGCCACAAGGCGATAAAGCCACCGAGCAGACTCAACAATGTTGCCGGGATCAGCACCCAGAGATTGCGCGTCAGAAGGATCCGGGTTTCCGGATCGGCGATCGCCACACGCAGCTGGGATCCGGCGATTGGCACGCCGAGGTCGCTTACGGAACTGCCGCTTGCCGAACCCGATCCGGCCATCACGGTATCGCCACGCCCATCACCCTGGCGCAGGTCGATGCGCGTGCCGCTTGAACTGATCTGCCTGAGCGTATCGATGACCAGGGCGGCCGGCAAAGCCAGGTAGGCGTAGGCCACCGGCGCACCTTCCCTGGTCACCGGAACGACCAGCAGAAGCTCTTGGCTATTGTCGGCACCATTGCGGATTTGCACCGGTGCCGGCCCGTTTGCGATTTGCGCCTGCATGAGCATCTGCGCACGCGAATAGCCGAAGGATTTGAGATCGTCCTTGCGAACCTCAAGCAGACTCGCCGCATAGAACTGGCTATCAATCAGCTCGGGCCATGCGGCACGCATGGCGGCGGCCGCCGCCGTGGTTCCGGCCTCGTCGGCGCTGCCCAGCGCAGCCAGCACCGCCTCCGAGTTGGCAAGGGTCGATGCTTTTTCATCGAACTGCCGGATCTGTGCGGCAATGGCCTCGACCGTGCGCGTGCGCGCACTCTCGGCCGCCTCGAAATTGCCACTCTCGCTCCAGGCCAGTGAGGTTTGCCAGAGCAGGAAGAAGCCAAACAGCATCAGGATTGTGGCAATCGCCAACGGCACCAGAATCCGGACTCGCGGCAAGGCCGCCGCCCAGACAAGCTCCAGGCGCGACTTTGCCTTTTTCCTGGCAGTGCTTGCCGGCTGATTTTCCTCTGCCATTCGGTTCGCCCCTCGTCCGCAACAATGTCCAAACGACCGCTAGTGTAATGCCGCCTGCAGCATAGCCTGCAGGGTCGCACGGTTCGATCGCTTCATCTACGCCCGGTACTGCCGAACCCGCCGCTGCCGCGCGCACTCGCATCAAATTCGTCCACGCAGCGGAACAGCGCTCGCACGATCGGCATGAAAACCAGTTGCGCTATGCGCTCACCGGGGCCCACCGTGAATCGCTCGCTCGACCGGTTGAGACAGGAAATCATCAACGGCCCCTGATAATCCGCATCGATCAGACCAACCCCATTGCCGAGCACGATGCCATGCTTGTGGCCAAGCCCCGAACGCGGCAACACGATCGCGCATATCAGGGGATCGCCGATATGGATGGCGATGCCGCTCGGGATCAGTGCAGACGCGCCCGGCTCCAGATCCAGCGGCGCATCGATCATCGCCCGCAGATCCATGCCGGCCGAGGCGATGGTCGCATAGTCGGGCAGCGGAAATTCTGCGCCGAGGCGGCGATCGAGTATCTTCAGATCCACCGGCACGCTCATGGGTTGCCCGCGTGTTCGAGTTTCGCCGTACGGCGTGCCGCGACACGCTCGATCAATGATTGGGCGAGGGCGCCCTTGTCGGCCAAGGCGAGTTGCTCGCGGCCGCCCGGCCACAGCAGCAACAGTGCGTTCTCGCCACATTCAAAGCCGAGCGATTCGCCGACCTGGTTGGCCGCAATCATGTCAAGGCCTTTGCGTTCGAGCTTTTCCTGCGCATAGCGCTCGAGATCGTCGGTTTCAGCGGCGAAGCCGACCAGGAACGGCCGCTTCGGCAATGTGGCGACTTCGGCAATGATGTCGGGGTTCTGCACGAGTTCGAGCGCCAGCGGTTGTCCGGATTTTTTCAGTTTCGATGCGGAAATCATTTGCGGACGGTAGTCACCGACAGCCGCTGCCGAGATGAAAATGTCATGGGCGCTGGCTGCTGCGATCACCGCATCGCGCATCTGCCGCGCGCTGCGCACATCGACCCGCTCGACCCCGGCCGGCGTCGGCAAGGCGACCGGGCCGGCAATCAGGCGTACCACGGCGCCGGCGCGCGCAGCGGCAGCGGCGACGGCGAACCCCATCTTTCCGGAGCTGCGATTGCCGATGAATCGAACCGGATCGATATCCTCGAATGTCGGCCCTGCGCTGACCAGCACGCGCACGCCATCGAGCAATCGCGAGCCACGCGCGGCGACGAGGGCCGCAACCAACTCGTGTGCTTCAGGCAGGCGTCCCTCACCGGTTTCTCCGCAGGCCTGGCTGCCGACGGCCGGCCCAAACACGCGCACCCCGCGCTGGCGAAGAATCGCGATATTGGCCTGTGTCGCGGCATTCGCCCACATTTGCTGGTTCATGGCCGGCGCCACTGACAGCGGGGCCGTGGTTGCCAGCACGAGGGTACTGAGCAGGTCATCGGCACTGCCATGCGCGATTCGCGCGAGCAGGTCGGCCGACGCCGGCGCAATCAGCACCTCATCGGCCCAGCGAGCGAGTTCGATATGGCTCATCGCCGCCTCGGCGGATTCGTCCCACAGGCTGGTGCGCACAGGGTTGCCCGACAGCGCCTGAAAGGTCGCCACGCCCACAAAATGCGTCGCATTGGCGGTCATCACGACACGCACCTCGGCACCGGCATCGCGCAAGCGGCGCACGAGTTCGGCCGCCTTGTAGGCAGCAATCCCGCCGCTGACTCCGAGCAGGACACGCACGCGATCGAGTGGGCCGTCGCTCATGTAGGAGATTTCTGACATTACAAAGGGCGACAAGCTTACCCAAATTCGAGGCAAAGGCTGCTGCCGAAGTCGCATATCGTTGGGTAATGTCGGCATTCCCGAGCAAACGACACCGACATCCATGAGCATTCGTGACTGGCCAGATGGCGAACGACCCCGCGAAAAGCTGCGTTCGCGCGGCAGCGGTGCGCTTTCCGATGCCGAGCTGCTGGCCGTCTTCATCGGTTCGGGCCACCACGGTGCCAGCGCGGTCGACATAGGGCGCGACCTGCTGGTTCGTGCCGGCGGACTCAAACCGCTGTTGCACGCCAAGCAGAAACTGTCGGGATTTGGGCCGGTGGCCTGGTGCCGGCTGCAGGCCGCCCTCGAGATCGGCCGCCGCTATCTCGATTCGGAACTGCGCGAGAACGAGACGCTGACCGATCCGGCGGCCAGCGCGCGGTTTCTCAAGGCGCGGCTTGCAGCTTACCCGTACGAGGTATTCGCCTGCCTGTTCCTCGACAACCGGCATCGCGTCATCGCCTTCGAGGAGTTGTTCCGCGGCACCATCGACGGGGCCAGCGTGCACCCGCGTGAAGTGGTCCGGCATTGCCTTTCGCACAATGCGGCGGCGGTCATTTTCGCCCACAACCACCCCTCGGGGGTTTCCGAACCAAGCGCCGCCGATCGCGCGATCACCTTGCGCCTGCGCGATGCGCTCGCGCTCGTCGATGTGCGTGTGCTCGATCATTTCGTGATCGGCAGTGGCAGCCCGACCTCACTGGCAAGCCGGGGCTGGATCTAGAACGACAGGCGATTGTGAACGATGGCGGGTCGCGCCTTATACTCGGCGGAAGATCGAGTCAGGGGCAGTCAGGCCAGGTGATTTTCGGGTTTCCCACATCGTTTCCAGCGGATGCGACCGAATTGGCTGTGGCCGATGTGGCTGCCGCGCGCCGGATTGGCGGCGAGCGCATGCCGCCGCTCGAAGCGATCCTTGCCCGTCGTCATGGACAATTGCAGCCGCTGGCCTCGACAGGCACGGATTCCGAGGCACTGCTGGCGCGTTGCGCGAATGCGATCCGCATCGCCTATGTCCGCCTGGCCCTTCGCCACGGAACGCTCGGCGAGGATTTCCACGCGTACCACAACGAAACCCATATCCTCGACATCCTTGGTGAACGCATCGATCGCCTGATCATGACGAATGGAGTACTCGCGCTTGGCTTGCGCGACTGGTGTGTGCTCAGCCTGTTCGCCGCCTGCCACGACCTGCGCCAGCGCGAACAGCAGATGTACGAGGCCGGTGTCGGTGCCAACGAGCGCGCCAGCACCGAGGAAACCTTTCGCTTGCTCGATCACTGCGGATTCTCTCGCAGCGCGGATGCCGACATCTATCTGGCCATCGACCTGACCATCGCCGGCAGCACCTTCGACGCACGCCCGCCTCCCGGCAGTGCGGCATTCAATGCGGCCGAACTGGTGCAATCCGGAGGCGCCCTCGCCGCCAAGCTCGGGCAGAAGCTGGACAAGCATCGCCCCGGCTGGCGCGATGAAGCACGCATCGTGCACGCCCACGAACTGGCCCTGATCGCCGCCGACCTCGACACGGCGAATGTCGCCGAACCCTTCGTCCGCTTTGCCAGCAGCGCCGAAAACCTCTGCCTTGAGCGCGAGATGCTGTGTCTGCGCGATCTCGATTCCGTCGAAAGCGCCCAGCCGGTTCTCGGCTTCCTGACGGATGGCCAGGATCGCTTCTTTTTCGACTTGCACCGTTTCAACTCGGAGCTCGGCAGGCAGTCGTTCGGGCCGGCAAAGGACAACAATGCCGCGAGACTCAAATCGCTGAGCCTCGGATTGCGCGCCCGCATTGCCATGCGCGGACGCCCGGAAAGTGGTCGCCAGGTGCTCAAGGCCTATTCGGAAACCGTCGCAGGCCTTGTCTGACAACGGTTCGTCAGGTCTGCCGTGGCGCAAAACTATACACATCCCGGGCGGCCATCCTGGATCAATGCCCTGATTGCGCAAAATCATTCGCAGCAAAACATTTATCCCTTTCAAAACAATCGGTTATGCATTCGCAGCAAGCAGGGATTCAGGCAAGTGCTTGATTTCAGAGGAGAGTCCAGCAGGCGGCACGGATTTTCCCCCACAGAGTTATCCACAGGTCTGTTACACCCCGGAGAGGCCACACCGGCCATGTCTCGGGCTTTCATTTTCGATTTCAGCGGGTCGCCGACGAGTCGAACCCCTGAAGCGCCCCTGTCTCTTGATCACAACTTTTTGGCGCTGTGACAATTCAGCGACCTATGCATGCAGGCTCGTCACCACCCGCTGAGGCTTTTTTGTGGGAGCGATTTCAGTCGCGATGCTTTGGTTTTGCGCGCTTCTGCCCCGCGCCGAGGGAGCACAAAAGGTGAGGGCATCGCGACTGAAGTCGCTCCCACGAAATACTGAGATCGCGCCTGAAGTCTGACATGAGCTTGTCCAAGCGTCGGGCCGACAAGCTGTTTTCTGCCGCGGCAGGGATTCGGTTGCCAAGCTTTGCGAAAGCTTGGGCCGATGACGAAAGTTGTGATCAAGAGACAGGGCGCGCCCAGGGCGCCGTGCGGCCCCAACCTGCGCAGAAGCGATGATCCCGCTGCGCGACTTTGGGAATCCCGGCGCTCCCCCTACAATAGCCAACCCGTTTCCAGTTGAATCCCGCCGTGAAAGACGCCTTGCGCGAGCTGATCCTTGGAGCGCTCGCAACCCTGCGTGCGCAACAGACCCTGCCAGACGATGTGGCACCGAGCTTCGTCGTCGAGCGCACGCGCAGCCGTGAACACGGTGATTTCGCCTGCAACGTCGCCCTGATCCTGGCCAAGCAGGCCGGCCGCAAGCCACGCGACATCGCCACCGCCATCGTCGCCGCGATAGATGACCCGCGCGTTGAGCGGATCGAGATCGCCGGTCCCGGCTTCATCAATTTCTTCCTGGGCGCGGCGGCCATGCACGCCGAAATCGCGACGATCATCGACAAGGGCAGCCACTACGGTCGCAACACCAGTGGCGAAGGCCGCAAGGTGCAGATCGAATTCGTCTCGGCGAATCCGACCGGCCCCCTGCATGTCGGCCACGGTCGTGGCGCAGCGGTCGGCGACAGTCTCGCCCGCGTGCTCGACGCAAACGGCTGGGCAGCGACCCGCGAGTTCTATTACAACGATGCCGGCGCGCAGATCGACAACCTCGCCTTGTCCGTGCAATCGCGCTGCAAGGGCATCGAACCCGGCCACGCCGACTGGCCAGCCGACGGCTATCGCGGCGAGTACATCAAGGATGTCGCGCGTGATTTCATCGACGGCCAGACCGTGCATGCCGATGGCCAGGATGTCAGCGCCAACGGGGATGTGGATGATCTCGATTCGATCCGCAGCTTCGCCGTGGCCTGGCTGCGCCGCGAGCAGGATCTCGACCTGCGCGCATTTGGCGTCGAGTTTGATGTCTATTTCCTCGAATCGTCCCTGTACAGCGAGGGCAAGGTCGAGCACACGGTCAAGGAATTGATCGCGGCCGGTCACACCTACGAAAAAGACGGCGCGCTGTGGCTGAAGACCACCGACTTCGGCGATGACAAGGATCGCGTCATGCGCAAGTCAGAAGGCGGCTACACCTATTTCGTGCCCGATGTGGCCTATCACGAGGGCAAGTGGCGGCGCGGCTTCGAACGTGTCATCAACGAGCAGGGCGCCGACCATCATTCGACGGTCAATCGCGTCCGCGCCGGCTTGCAGGCGCTCGATGTCGGTATCCCCAAAGGCTGGCCCGAATACGTGTTGCACCAGATGGTCACGGTGATGCGCGGCGACGAGGAAGTGAAACTCTCCAAGCGCGCCGGCAGCTATGTCACCTTGCGCGACCTGATCGACGAGGTCGGCCGCGATGCGACGCGCTATTTCCTGGTCGCGCGCAAGACCGATTCGCAGCTCATCTTCGATATCGACCTCGCCCGCGCGCAGACCAACGACAATCCGGTCTACTACATCCAGTACGCGCATGCCCGCGTTTGCAGCGTGCACCGCCAGCTCGCCGAGCGCGGCCTTGGCGCCGATATCAAGGCTGGCCTGGGCGCGCTCGATCGCCTCGACAGCGAGCACGAACGCGCCCTGATGAGCGAATTGTCGCGCTATCCGGAAGTGGTCGAAGCCGCCGCGCTCAATCTCGATCCGCAGCTGGTGGCGCAGTACCTGCGCGAAGTTGCCGCAGCGTTCCACGCGTACTACAACGCTCACCAGTTCATCGTCGATGATGTGGTCGTGCGCGAGGCGCGCATCGCGCTCGCCGATGCGGCCCGTGTCGTGCTCGCCAACGGTCTGGATCTGCTCGGCGTTTCCGCGCCGGAGAGCATGTGAAGATTACCCACCCACTTTTTTGCGCAACGCAGGATTCGTTGCGCACACCACCGCTTCAGGAGTTCAGGTAATGGCTACACGTTCACGCAAACAGGCCACGCGCGGCGGATCGCGCCCGGCCGTGCCGGCCTGGATCTGGCTCGGTGTTGGCGTCCTGCTCGGACTCATCGTCGCCATGGTCTTCCTCGGCAGCGACTGGGCACCCATGTTGCGCAAGAAGACCGGGCCCCAGCCGAACCCCGAAGCGGTCGCCCCGCGCGAAACCGATCCACCCCTGGTCGAGGCCAAGGACAAGCCGCGCAAGAACTACGATTTCTATTCGGTGCTGCCGGAAATGGAGGTTGTCATTCCCGACGCCGAGATCTCGGCCAAGGCCCGCGCCGAAGCGGCACAAACCCCGTCCAGCAAGGCCACAGCGCCGGTGTCGGCAAATGCACGCTACCTGCTGCAAGCGGGCTCCTATCCTTCCGAAAAAGCCGCCGACGAGGTCAAGGCCAAGCTCGCGATCCTCGGTTTCATCGCCCAGGTCACGCCGGTGACGATCAACGGCAAGACCTGGAATCGCGTGCGCCTCGGCCCGTATGCCAGCGCCAGCGAACTCGAAACCGCGAAGGCCGCACTGGCCGACAATGGCTTCAACGCGATCGCGCTGAAGGAAGAAAGCGGACACTGATGGCGGCGGGGAATCCTCTGCGTCGACGGATTCACCCACTCCATCCAGTGCTGCACGCCGGTTGAGATTGCCTTGAACCGCCTTGCTCGGCCATCGACGGACGCAAGGCCGGTTGTGACAGCTCAATCTCGCCACCCAGGATTCCCGGCCCTCGCGCTCCCATTGATTGGGCTGGTAAACACCGGAACCCGGCCTTGATTCCCTCCCGCCAACGCGGGCAGCTTGGTCTGCTTCGACCCGATGATTCCCTGGCGGATCCGACAGGTTATTGTTGCCCTTGGCATTCCAGGCGCGGGTGGTGAGGGCCATGGGCAAGAACCGGATGGAAGCATTCAGCGATGGCGTCCTCGCCATCATCATCACGATCATGGTGCTGGAGCTGAAGGTTCCGCATGGCGAGGAGTTGTCGTCGCTGGCACCGCTGCTGCCGGTGCTCTTCAGCTACGTGCTGAGCTTCATCTACATCGGCATCTACTGGAACAACCATCACCACTTGCTGCACGCAACCCGGCACGTGGGCGGCGGCATCCTGTGGGCGAATCTGCACCTGCTGTTCTGGTTGTCCTTGCTGCCGTTCGTCACCGGCTGGATGGGTGAAAACCATTTCTCCGCCCTGCCCACCGCCTTCTATGGCGGCGTGCTTTTGATGGCGTCGATCGCCTACTGGCTTCTTGTCCGCACCATCATTGCCAACGACGGAAGCGATTCGCTGGTCGCCCGGGCCATTGGCAGGGATACCAAGGGCATGGCATCGACCTTGCTGTATCTGGCCGCCATTCCGCTGGCGTTTGTACGACCGCCGATTGCCCAGGGAATCTTCATCCTGGTCGCGATCCTGTGGCTGATTCCGGATCGACGCATCGAAAAGATCATGGCCGGGCAGCAAAGCGCCTGATCGACATGTCCGATCCCTGATGGCTAGGAAACAGGCGCATTGATTCCGAAGTGGATGCAGGTTCGCCATTCTGACCCCGGAACATCGCCTCGCCATCGCATCCGCATCCGCAACCGCCAAACAAGGTCTGCTAACCTGATTGCGTCAACTGGAGCAACCGGCCATGCCCTCTTTTTCAGCCACCGTATCGCGTGCGCGAATCGGCGTTTGCCTGATCGCGTTGACATCTTTTTCGGGCACCACGGCGCTGGCCCAGCACACGGTCAAACCGGTATTGCATGGCGAGCACTGGATGGCGATCACCGGCAAGCCGCTGGCGGCGACTGCGGGCGCGCTGACGTTCGCGCGCGGTGGCAATGCGGTCGATGCGGCCTGCGCGATGCTCGCGGCAACCGCGACCATGTGGGATACGCTCGGTTGGGGTGGCGAAACGCAAGCCTTGATCTACAACCCGCACACCGGCGAGGTGAAAGGCATCAATGCGCTCGGCGTGGCGCCGACGGGCGCAACAGCGGGTTTCTTCCACAGCAAGGGCATGGTCTATCCGCCCGAATACGGTCCGCTTGCCGCGGTGACACCCGGCACGCCGGGCGGCCTCATGGTCATGCTTGCCGAGTACGGCACGATGAGCCTCGCCGAAGTCCTCGCGCCCGCAATGCAGATGGCCAAGGGCTATCCGATCGAGAAATCACAGGCCGACAACATCGAGTCACGTCGTGACTTGCTGGCGACGTGGCCGGGCTCGAAGAAGGTCTTTCTGCCACATCTGGACAAAGACGACGCGAGCAAGCGCGCGGCACCCGAGGCTGGCGAAATTTTCCGCCAGCCGGAGCTGCTCGCCACGCTGCAAAAGCTCGTCGACGCCGAGGCCGCTGCACTCGCCGGCGGCAAGAATCGAAAGCAGGCGATCCAGGCCGCTTACGATCGTTTCTATCGCGGCGATATCGCCCAACAGATCGTCGCCGGTTCCAAAGAATTCGGCGGCCTGATGACGATGGAAGATCTCGATCGCTGGCAGGTGCATATCGAGGAACCGGTCAGCACCAATTACAAAGGCATCGAGGTCTACAAGCTGACCACCTGGGTGCAGGGGCCGGTGATGCTGCAAGCGCTCAACATGCTCGAGAAGCTCGACATCAAGAGCATGGGCTACAACAGCGCACGCTATATCCACACGCTCTATCAGGTCATGAATCTGGCCTTTGCCGATCGCGATTTCTACTACGGCGATCCCTACGTGCCGCCGGTCGAGCCGGTCGCCGGATTGCTGTCGAAGAAGTACGCCGATCAGCGGCGTGCGCTGATCAACCCCGAGCGCAACGATCCGAACATCAAACCCGGCGATCCGTATCCGTTCCAGAACGGCAAGAACCCCTACCTCGACCTGCTCAAGCAATGGACACCAATTCCGCCGAAGGCGATTGCCGAAGGTGCCGAAGGATTCCAGCAATCGAGCCTGATGAGCGCCGATGAAGCCTTCCTCGCCGGCACCACCTCGATTCAGGCCGCCGATGCCGAAGGCTGGGTGGTCTCGGTCACGCCGAGTGGGGGGGGGCGGGGTGGCGGGGTTCCCCTTCCGCCCCCCGGCCCCCGGGGGGGGGGGCGGGGCCCCCCCGGCCCGGGCGGGGCTCCGCCCCCGGGCCCCCCCCCCCCGCCCCCCGGGGGGCCCCCGGGTCAGCGCCCGCGCGCCACGCTGACACCGAGTCTGGCCCTCAAGGACGGCAAGCCGCTGATGGCCTTTTCCGTTCAGGGCGGCGACAGCCAGGATCAGAACCTGCTGCAGTTCTTCCTCGACATGGTCGAGTTCAAGATGAACGTGCAGCAAGCCGCCGAAGCGCACAACATTCTCAGCTACCAGATGCAAAGTTCATTCGGCGCCCACACCGCCGAACCCGGCCGACTCCAGCTCACCCCGCGAGTCTCCGAATGGGACCGCGTCGAACTCCTGGGCCGCAGGGCTGCCAGGGTCCGAAGTCGTCGACCGCACCTACAGCCCGATCACAGCGATCTGGCTGGATCAGAAGAATGGGACGCTGTGGGGTGGTGCCAGTGAGCAAGGGGATGACTATGGGATTGGTTGGTAGCCATTGACGGATCATGGGCCGGCCAGTCACATGTCCGGTCGGATCGACTTGCAAGACCAAACGGCTCGGCGCCCACACCGCCGAACCCGGAAGACGCCACCCACCTCCGTTAGCGTCCAAATCTCTCTCGTCCCATGCCGGCGATTCGTTCCTGTGATTGAATTGCGCCGACTTGTCGATCGCCTCGGCACCCCATCGCGAAGCGCGCCGCCCCCCCTTCCTTCCCTGCCCGCCGCTCGACGGAGCCGCGGGGGGCCCCGCCCGGCCCGCGGCCGCCTTTGCCGGCGCCCCCACGAGTTCGTCAACACCCCCCCACCCACCTTAGACCCTCGCTTGTAACACCCGTAGTTACAGGGTTCAGTAGTAACGGAATCAGAGACCGCCAGCAGTGGGCTGGCTGGCATGATAGTCCTCCGCCTCACGCCCATGCAGCGTCCGAGCATCTTTTCTATCCGCCTGCGAAACGGGGCGTTTTGCTTTTGAATTGCGCGGCGAGCTCCAAGAATGGCATCTGACCCCGATAGCCAGAAACCTGGGTCAAGCTGCATTGTACGGATCTATACCATTGTTCGCGTTTCGAGGGAAGCGTTGCTTCCCTGCAGGAAATCTCTGACACGTTGTGTAGATCGATGTTGGAATTGTGGAAGTCTCAGATCCTGCCTCCCGTATACGGCAGAAGATTCGCAACTTCTCAATCTCCCGCCGGGCAAGCAAGCGGAGAGAAACTTGCTGCACGCTGCTCAATCGAGAGCCTCGAGTAGCACTCGGGCCAAGGCACCTGGCGTCATTCTGAGCAGCGTCGGATTCACCTGGATGGGTATCTCGGTGCTGCCCTCGCGGGCATGCGGCAATGTGACACCGTGCGCCGACACGCGGCTGGCATAGGCATTCAAGTCTCTGGAAGGAACAGTCAGGAATACCCGGCATGTGCCGTCGGGCAATTTGCGTACGCGGATGCGTCCGTCGGTCTGCAGCAGGGCGAACACCTGCTCCGCGGTTGCCCAGGCGCGGGCATAGTCGGCTTCGTAGGTTGGCAGGAATTGCATGACGGGCGCCAGAAGTGGCCATGCCGTCGGCAGAGCGCTGCCGAACATGCGCCGTGCGTGATAGAGCCCCTCGATGAAATCTCCTTCACCGGCCAGGATGGCGCCGCTGGCACCGTTGAAATGTTTCCACAGGGAAACATAGACGGTATCAAACAGTGCGCTGTATTCCTTCAGGGATTTCCCCGAATGGAAAGGCAGATTGAACATGCGTGATCCGTCCAGATGCAGACGGATGCCCTGCTCACGCGCATAGCTGCTGATGCGCTGCATTTCCTCGAACGGCACCATGGCATGATCCCGCCGGCGCACCGGGCTCTCGATGGAGATGACGCCGACCTTGGCCTCGACACGGCCACTCTTGCTGCGCGCAACCCATTCCTCAACTTGCTCCAGGATGAAGCTGGTTTCGCCCACTGCCAAGGGGATCAGGTTCAGGCCGCTGAGCACTTGCGCTGCGTCGCCGCTGTCGTTGTAGAGATGGCTTTCCGCCTGCACGATTACACGCGGGTCGGTGCCGGCGAGTTTGCGCACGGCCAGGTGATTGGCCAGGGTTCCCGTGGGTACAAACATCGCGGCCGGTTTGCCCAGGCGACGGGAAAATTCCTGCTCCAGTTGCTCGACCAGGCCACCGCGGGAATAGTTGTCTGCGGTGATAGCGCCTGCATCCACCGCCTTCGTCAAGAGTTCGACGTATTCCGCCGGCTTGAGTCCGAGGCCATCGGTGGTGAAGTCAACGCCCCTGAAAAGCGTTTCGTGCGACGCTCTGGAAGCGCCTTGGGCGATCCCGAACGGGACGACCAGCGACGAAACAGAAGCCAGACTGCCGACGGCGAGGAAGTTGCGACGGTCCATAGTGCCTCCGGTGGATTCAAACCAGGCTGTGGGATCAAACGATCACGAATTTGCGTGGACGGAATCCTACCTTGCGGGACCTGCCAGTTGTAGCCGGCATCGGAGTGGGGACGGAGAGATTATCCGTATGAAATACGCCGATTTCCTGCGAGGAGTAGGGGCTGGACCACCCCGATTTCGGATCGATCTTCTTCGATCGATCGAGCCTTACCCCCTCGATCTTGAACATCAACGCGAAACCACTGTTGCCGGCACTCGACTCCTCCCGCGCGAACTTCGATTGTCGGGCACACTATTCCCTTAGCCAGCCATCCGGTGCGCCATGAGTTTCATTCTGCAGCTCTTTCGCGCGCCTTCCGTTCTGACTCCAGCCGAGGCCGACGCCTACATTTCGTCGCAATCGGCGCGAGTGCCGGGCAACAAAGATCGCTTCAATGACTTTGTTCGCGAGGTTATCGCTTATCTACCCACCTACGGCGATCATGACGTCGACGACAATGGCATTCTTTGGTCCGAAGGTTTGAGCGAGGCAGATGCCGACGATGCCGACTTTACCATCGGGGTAAAGACAGATCTGATCACCCTTCCGCTCATGGGCGTGATTGCGCGCGCAGCAGCGCTGAGCGGTCTGCAGATTCTCGATCCGCAGAATGGTTTGCTGTATCAACTGGATGGCACCGTCATCGATCTGTACGGCGGCACGGAACCCTTTCCCACGCCCGCCTCATTGCCCAGACACAAGGCCAAAAAACAACAAGACGTGCTGGCCGCGGCCACTGTTCTTGAGTACTTTCACGATCAGTTTGCGCCGGCTCTACGAGCGGCAGGTTTTGCGCCGTGCATCGACGGAGAAACCCTGGTGCTGGAGCGCGAGCACGGCTGCACCCGTCAGCAATTTCGCATTCAATGTTCGCTGTACGAGCGCCGGGTCCAGATATACGCAGACTGGCGACTCTGGTGCGACGCCCTGCATTCACACTGGCAGGCGGTGTTTCAACCTGCTTACACCGAGCGCATACGTTTCTGGCCTGCGAACGAACCCGACTTCAACTATCACCTGTCGTTCAGCCCGATCCACCACCAACTGAGCCGCGAAGGGCTGGATCCAACGCGCGTGGCGAGCGAATCTGAAATGCAGTGCTACGCCAGGAACTTGCTCCGGTGGCTGGAGGGCGTTGTGGAACAGGGCCTGGATCCAGCCCGTGACATTGTCAATTTGGGTGCTGTGATGCTCAACGAAACGTGGCGCAAGGAAGAATTTCATTTCACTCAGAACTACAGCATCCGCACCGCAGCCAATCAGCTCGTTCTCGCCGCCCTGACCTGCCCACGACAGATCGACGACTGGATCGAATTGGCTCGGAAGCGATTCAATCGATACCAGTGGCGAGATCGTCTCGATGACATCGATGGCAAATATCTCGACAAGCTGATCGCCTACGCCAAGTCGCTTGCTGAGCGCAGCAAAGCGGCAGGGTAAAACGAGGCGCCCCGGAGTCGCGCCACCTAGAAAGAGTTGAACACTTCGCCCGCGTGCGGATGTACCGAATCCTTTTCGACTATCCCTGCCTCGATCATTTCGGCAAACACCTTGCTGGCGGTTTCAGAGGCGGCGTCAAACGCAGCCTGATCCGGATATTTCGCAATGACGACGCCTTTGCCGTTGCCATAGGAGACCAGGTCAATGAAGTCGGCACCGAGGCCTCCCAATGTGTTGCGCAGGGTCTCCGCGAATTCTCCCACCTTGCCCATGTCCGATGCGGCGAAACGCGTGATTCGATAGACGGCCATCTGATTCTCCCGGTGCTTGTGCGTTGATGCGGGTCATTCCGCTTGAACGGTCAGGGTATAGGAAGAACGGAGGCCCGTGTCCACGGCTAGCCGGGTCAGAGAGGGCCAAACCTGATTCCCCGCACACGACAACACGGGTACATCTGCCCATTGGGCCGGTCAACCCAACGGGCAAGGGACTGCAATGGCAATGCCCGCAAGGCGAATCAGGCCGTGATCGATCGAAATCTTTGAATGGCGGCGTGCCAGAGGAGGCCGTTCGCATCACCGGCGGCGGCGTTGCTCAAGGCCTTTTACGGGCCGCATGAATGCTCATTCCACCCGCGTGGCCGGATCCGTCGCGGATTCCTGTTATTGATTGGTGGACAAGGTTTGCACGTTCTTCAAGGAATCGTGATTGTGCTGAAACCCCTGAACTGCGACGCCCCGAGTATGTCCCGAGATCCGGGGTTCCTGAATTCCGCGTCCTGAAATCCGAGTGAAGTCCACCTTGGTGTCCGCCTGCGCGGAACGTCAGTTGCTGCTCAACCCTGCGGGGATTCGTCATGTTCGACCTGACCGATGCGTGCGCCAAAGGCTTCAACTTCCGCGCCGCGACTGCGCCTGCTCCGCGCAGTATTTCGCCTGAATGCAGCCGCGAGACGCTCGGCAGTACCGCGGGCATATTGAGGCTCCACATTCGACGTCGCGTTACGGCCTGGATATTTTCCGGATTGGCCTTGCTGGGAGGAACTGCCGCGCAGGCCGCACCGTTCGCCTACATTACCAATGTAGCGTCGAACGACGTATCGGTGGTTGACCTCGCCAGCAACACGGTCACCGCTACGGTGCCTGTTGGCACGACCCCGATAGGCGTGGCCGTCAACCTGGCTGGAACCCGGGTCTATGTGGCGAACGGCGGCACTGTTGGCGCCTACAGCGTCTCGGTCATCGACACCGCGACCAACACCGTGATCGCCACTGTCATGTTGCCAAGCAATCCCGTGGGGGTGGCGGTCAACCCGGCCGGGACGCGGGTCTATGTCACCCTCCAATTCGCCGATGCCGTCGCGGTGATCGACACCGCCAGCAACAGCATCGTTGCCAGCACTCCGGTATCGGCACCTTTCGGGATCGTAGTCAGCCCGGATGGCGCGCATGTCTATGTTGCAAGCCTGAACAATTTCGTTGCCGTGCTGGACCCGGCGAACAATACCGTCAGTGGCATGATCACGGTGGGCAGTGGCCCCAGAGGCATAGCCATCAATGCGTCCGGCTCGCGCGCCTACGTGGCGAATCTCATATCCAACAATGTCTCGGTGCTGGACACCACCAACAACACCGTCGTCTCCACGGTGGCCGTAGGCACCTATCCCTATGGTGTAGCGGTAAGCCCCGATGGCACGCGAGTGTACGTGACGAACAATGGCTCTGGGGATGTCTCGGTGATCGACGCGACCAGCAACACGACTGTCGGAACAGTGACGCTCGCGTTCGGATCCAGCCCCCGTGGCATTGGCGTCAACGCTGCAGGAACAAAAGTTTATGTCGCAAATGTTGAATCGCATTTCGGGACGCATACGAGCTATTTGGTTGAAATAGGCACGGGATGCAATGAAATGAGCGGCACCCTGTCCGTAGGTACCGATCCGGCTGCGTTTGGACTCTTCATCGGCCCCGGTGGCGACCCACCACCGGGGCCGTCGCCGACGCTGACGACGCATGTGACCGGCATCGAGCTCACGCAAGGTATCCAGGATGTCGCCAACAGCGTTCCACTCATCATCGGGCGGCGTACCTTCGCCCGGGTTCACGTCCAATCCGATGGGCCCGCGGTCGCAGGGGTCACCGCCCGATTGCGCGGACTCGGTGCTTACATGTCTGGTGGCGGTGTGGTGGAGGTCCCGCTGACGCCGATCGCACCATCGAATGCCGGAGGTCCCCGCATTACGGTACGACCAAGCCCGCAGCGCAGCATCCTCGACGACAACTTTCTGTTCGAGCTGCCGTGGGAATGGACCAACTTCGCTGGATTGCGCGTGTTTGCCTCGCTGAGCGCGCCGGATGGGCCGCCGCTTCAGAGCTGCGAGAGGGATGTCGCCAGCGCGCCCGTGAACGAGTTCAGAACCTTCACGACCCTGGAGGTTGCGTATGTCCGGATGGCGTATCAGTTGCCGGGCGGCTACGCCGAAGCAAGCTCGGGTGAACAGCGCCAGTCGGAATCGTGGCTGCGCCGGACCTATCCGGTTTCGCAGCTGAAATTCACGAATGATTTCGTGCTGTTCGATCCGTTCCTCGGTAGCTTCGTCGATCAAAGCAATCTGTTCTGCCAGGTGGCCTACACGCCAGCCACCAGAAACCTGTGTGCCTACGGTTACGTATCCAGCCGCCTTTCTGCACTGGATGCGACCAGCAGCTTCATGGGTACAGCCGATGTGGCCTACGGGTTGATTCCTCAGCCCACTCCCAATCCCACCAATTTGTTCACGCGCGGCGCCTGCTGTACGGGTCGAGCGGCGGCAGGGCCTGCGAACGATGCCGACTACTCTTCCCACGAAATTGGGCATTTTCTTGGTCGAAAACACCCGGTTCAGGCATCTGCCGAATGCAAGCACTCCCCAGACGATCCGAACTATCCGTACTTTTTCACCTTCATCGCACCACCGCTTTCCGATCCGAATACGAGCCTGGCAGGATTCGACGGTGGAGATCCCAATCTGTTGCTGCCAATGGGTGTCATCCCGCCTTCCATGGGCTTCGACATCATGGGGTATTGCCAGCCGAAGACCTGGATGAGTGACTACACCTATCGGGCGCTTGCGATCAGTCTGCAGGTGTTGCACCCGGACATCAGTGGGGTCGACGCCACGAGCACGCAACGGGTTCCGGCGCCCGTACCGCAATCGGGCGACTGGCTGCTCGTGTTCGGCCAGATCGCGCCTGATCTGGGGATCGCGAAAATCTTCAATATCCAGCGCACGGACCAAATCTTCAATCAGCCGCCACGCGTGCCGGGCATCTACAGTATCCGCCTGGTGGACATGCTTGGCGCGACACTTGCCGACTATACCTTTGCCCCCACAGTCGAGACCGATGCGAATACGCCTGGCGGAAGCAGCACGCCGGAACTGGGATTCGGGCAAGCGGTGCCCTTCGTTGCCGGGACCCACGAGGTGCGTATCCTCGACAATTCGAACGGCGGTGCCGTGCTCGCAAGCGCGCTGGTCAGCGCCAATGCGCCCGTGGTGGCAAATGTCGCCGTGCAGGGCATGCCCGACCCGCCAACGGGTCTGGTGACCGTCACGTGGACGGCCAGCGACGTCGACAATGATGTCCTGCATTTCGATCTGTATCTGGCGCGCAACAACGGCATGACGTTGCAGCCGCTGCAGGTGGGAATATCGGCGAACAGCGCCCAGGTCGACACGTCGACGCTTGGGGGTGGACCCGTCCAGTTTCGCGTGATGGCCAGTGACGGTCTGCAGACTGCCTACGCCGACAGCCCCGCGCTGCTCCTCGCCAACAAGCCGCCGCAATCGCGCATCCTCCTGCCAGGTGCCAGCGCTCACGTCTATCTTGGTCAGGTCGTCAACCTGCAAGGTGAAGCGATGGATCCACAGGATGGCCGGATTGCCGATTCCGGGCTGACCTGGAGTTCACAGCTGGGCGCCTTGGGCACGGGGACGCATCTATCTGTCAGCGACCTCCCGGTTGGAGTCAACGTCGTGACCCTGACTGCGATCAACAGCGCAAGTCTTGCCGCCACGAGCACGACCATCATCACGGTCGACGGCGACCTGGATTCACCCGGCCCCACCCTCACCGCCGGGCCCGCTCAGATTGGCTGGCAGGTGGCCGCAGGCGAAATGCAACTCCAGACTGCCAGCCTTTACATAGGCAACCGCGGCTCGGGCACGGTGCAATTCACCGTGAGCACTGCTGCGCCGTGGTTGACTGCCAGCGCCATGTCCGGGACGGCACCCGCGACACTGACGCTTGCCGCGAATCCTGGCGGACTTGCCGATGGGGCGATCCTAGACACGACCTTGACACTGACTGCCGTGGGTGACCCTGCGCAGGTCATCACGGTGCCGGTGCGCCTTTCGGTGGGCGACACGTTCGATGTCGGAAACGCCACGCCACCCGTCAACGATGTCATTTTTCGCAATGGTTTCGAGGCATCGGCAGCACTCGTCCAGGATTCCATTCAATAGAGCCGACCCCGGAAACTGCCACGACTCGATCGCAGGGTCAGGTATATCTCTGTACCCCCTACACGCTGAAAAGCGCTGAAGAGAAGTCGGAGCGCACCTTCAATTGACGTACTTTTGTGTGTGCTCGCTGCGCCACAAACCCAGGTACACAGCAAACCATTTCCCGACATCAAGGCGGTGCGCGGCTCCGAAAGATTCGCCATGCGGCGTCACTGCCATGCTTGAAAATGTATTGGCCGCTACCCACCGGTTTTAATGCGGCGATGGTGTCGAACCGCCCGGTGCGGACGCACAGACCGGATTGGGGATGGGATGAACCTTCCCCGGGGCGCGAAGTGGCCGGGCAACCACGCCGAAACGCGGGCGCACTTTGAGATCCGACCGGAACCGTGCGCACGATCGGGAATCGCGGCACCAATCGCCCATTCGGAAAATGGACAGCGCGAACGCAAGCTCCGGCTAGCGCCGTGTTGCCGTTCAGATTGCGCCGGTCGGCGAATGATGCGGTGGGTCAGGTGATGAAAGATGCGAACCGACTCCAGCCAGTACTTCGTCGAACGGCACTATCACGCCCAGCCAGCGCGAACGGCACAGGCCAGAGTCACGGCACTTCAA
Source organism: Lysobacterales bacterium (assembly GCA_016721015.1). Taxonomy (GTDB): domain Bacteria; phylum Pseudomonadota; class Gammaproteobacteria; order Xanthomonadales; family Rhodanobacteraceae; genus Dokdonella. The sequence goes on along the minus strand of JADKJL010000001.1, from coordinate 712,329 downwards.
ATCCGTCGGCAAAGATGCGATCGGTGAATCTGACGCAATTGCCGAATTCGGATGTGTTGCCGAAAGCATCGGTGGCGGTGGCGGTCAGGTACCTGTTCAAAAGGCCTTCGCTGTCGGCAACGTTGGCCACGAAGCCGCCGACGCCGGTAGCTGATGGCGATGCGATGGTCATGCTGGCGTGACCGACCTTGCGGGCTCCCTCAGCCAGATTTCCGAATATGCAAACGTTGCTCAGGTAGACGTCGATGTCGTACTGGCCGACACGCGAAGTCAAGCTGCCGCGCACCGTACCGGTTGCATCCACGCCTCTGGCCAGCTCGATGACCGGAAAATTCTGGCCGCGGTTGCCGAGGTTGTCGGCGTTCGGGTCCGCATCATCGTCGTTGGCGGTGACTCCTGAAGCGGCAACATCGATGCCCTGTTCCGTGTTGCCGTCGATGCGGTTGTTCTGGATCCGATTGCCCGTCCCCGAGGCTACGCGCACGCCATCGGCACCATTGTGGACGATCAGGTTGTCGTAAATCTTGTTCTGGCTGCTGGCACCATCGATCGCGATGCCGTTGCCGCCGTTCGGCATCGAATAGTCGGGTTGGCACGGTAGCGGGAAGCACAGGCCGACGGCCTTCTCGCCAATCGTGTTGCCGATCACGATATTGCCGGTGGCACCGCTGCCAAGCGTTACGCCGTCGTCAGTATTGCCCGCAATGAAATTGTCGAGGATCACGTTGTTGTCGCCCGAGGAATACACGCCGGTCGTGTTGGGCGCGGCATAGAATCCGCTCGCGGTCAGGCCAATGAAATTGTTCTGCACGAAATTGGCTGAAGATCCAAGAAACACGCCGGCCTGTGCGCTGTCGGCGAAGACATTGCGCGAAGCCGCATCGACCCCGCCGATTGTCGCGCGCGCTCCGAGACCAACCAGCACGCCATAGGTGTTGGCTGGGAGGACGACCGTGCCGCCAAGACCGGTCACGCTGTCACCAAACTGGTTGCCGCGGACAATATGCCCGGTTCCCCCAAGCAACAGTATGGCCTCGTTGCTGAAGCCGCCAAAGCCCAAGCCCTGCACAGTCAATTTCGCTGACGCGGAGCTGACGCCGAGTGCATAGGTTGCGCTGGCCGACTTGAGCAGTACGCACAACGTGGCGCTGTTGCCGCGATCGAGCGAGTTCGGGCTGGAGCCGGTCTGGCTGAAGCCGTCAATCAGCAAGCTGTCGGTGACCAGCGGCAGCGGCGAAGCCAGCGTGATGGTGCGTGGACAAGTACCCGGAATATTGAAAATGATCTTGTCGATGGTGATGGTGCCGGAATTGTTGGTGCTGCTGATGGCCGCGCGCAGCGAACCGGCACCGCTGTCGTTGGTCGTGGTCACCAGTCCTGCGGCGTCGCTGGTGGAAAATTCATAGGCACCGCGATCCACGCTGTTGCCGCTCAGCCGCGGCGCGCCATCAAGGTCGCGAAATGGCAGTGACGCCAAAATGCTGTTGTTGCCGGAATCCACCGCCAGCGAGTTCGGCAGCATGCGGTAGTTGCTGTTCGCGGCATCGACGAATTTGGCGGCGTCGAGGCTGGCAATCGAGAGATTGGCAAAATTCGTGTGCTCGTGGTTGGAGTCGTTGCAATTGCAGGATCCATAAAGATTGTTGGATACCACCGTGTCACCGTAGTCGTTGTAGATGCCGAATCCAGTGAAGCCCTCTCCGCTCGGATCGGTCGGAACGAACACGTTGTTGTAATAATAGGCGGGTGCCCAGCCGTCGTTTTCGACCGCTAGAGTCACTGGATCGTCACCCTGGATTATTGTGTTGTTCGCCATGAACAGGCCAATGTCGTCATCCGGAAGGTTGTGGCCGGCCGCCGCTCGCGACACCAGCCGGAATACAGCCCGACCGGCACCGAGGTTGGTGACGTTGTAACTCAGGTTGTTGATCAGGCGCACATGACCGTTGTTCGAGCCTGCGTAGTAGAAGAGGAAGAGCTGCCGGGTCAGGCTCGCATTGATCTCTTCATCGACTTTCATGAAGCCGTCGCCGTCCGCATCGCGCAGGATGTTCGAGCGCAATTCGATATCAAGGTCGTCGATTTCCTTCACGGCAAACTGCAACCCTCGGCTGGTGATCGTGACGCCTTCAATCAATACGTCGCCCTGCGGCGCCAACGTAGCAACTATTTGCGTATTGGCGAGCGCGGTATTCAGAGGGTTGATGTTGCGGACCGAGCAGTCGGCGTTGTAGCCGCCCAGAAGTTGCAACGGGGCAATCGGGATTGCCTGTAGTAAACGTAACTGACCGGATCAATCGGATTGTGCAACTGGTAGCTGCCGGTTTTGACATGAATCACGTGCGGGATGAAGGACAGCAGCGCAGCGGATTGCAGGGCGCTGTCCAGTTGCGCTTGTGTGGTAACGCAAAACTGCAGAACGGTCGCATGGGCCGCCAACGACCCCAGCGCCAGCAAGGCAGCGCAAACTCTGGCCATCACGGCGCATGTGATTCGGGTGGGGTGTTTCGTGGTCATTTGGATCACCTGCCGGATTGCCTTGACGGTCGAAACCGCTTGTCGAAGGGATGAACGCTGCGCGACGTGCAAAGCGAACGCGGTCGATTGCATATCAGGGGCAACGATGGGTGACCGGGAACACGATGTAGCCGGTTCACGTGCGTCAACGCTTCAGCAGGCCGACAAGCAACCGCGCGGTATCAGCGATACCATTCAAGGCGCCGGAAGACTCTTCAATCGATTCACCAAGTCATTGCGACTGTAGAGGGCGATCGCCAGCTGCTCATCAAGCGGGCACCCGCTCCAAATCCGAAAGGGGATTGCTCAAATGCGCGGAAAATCGTGGATATTTCAGATCCCTGTGTGCGCCGCATTCCTGAGTGCGATCCTGACCGGTAGTCTTTTTGCTGCCGAGCCTGCGCAGAACAGTGATTCAGAGGGTGGCTACGATGCGGCGCTTGCCCGGCGCGTGGGCGCCGATGAGCGCGGCATGCGCAGTTACGTGATGGTGATACTCAAGACCGGCCCGAAGCACATGCCTGAGGGTGCCGACCGTGAGGCGATGTTTGCGGGACACTTCGCCAATATCGAAAAGCTCGCGAAAGTCGGAAAACTCGTCGTTGCGGGTCCTTTTGAAAAGGATGGATCCGATTGGCGCGGCCTGTTCGTCTTTGCCGTTGCAACCATCGATGAGGCGCGGAAACTCGTCGAGTCGGATCCCGTCGTGCGCAACGGTGAAATGGTTCCCGAGTTCCATGAGTGGTATGGCACCGCCGCTGCCATGCTGCTGCCGGAATGGCATGCGCGACTGCTTGCGCCTGCCGCGACCAAACCCTGACCCGGCAAAACTTGGCGATCAGTCAGCGCTTGCGGCGTTGGAGGAGCGCTGTCGCCAGGCAATCAAACGCCTTCGCCCGGATGCGCGATAGCTGGAGAGATCCAGGGCAGGGTTCCCACAACCGGCGTGGTGGCAGCATTGGTTCGTGCATCGAGTCGAGCCCTCGCCCACGGCATTCGCGAGCCGGGCTGCCGGCCTCGTTGATTGGCGGGTCACGTTGGCGGGATGGCCCCGAGTGCCGAGCATCAGCTCGCCATCCGGCAACGACGAATCCCGCCACGACGGTTCGGATGGAGTCAAACATGGTCGGAGCGGCGCTGCAGATTGGCGAATGCCGTCACAGGATTTCTGCGTCGCGCATGCGACATTCGTCCGCACCGCGCCCGGCCCCGGCCCAGCGCCATGAATCAGCAGGGGATTTGCATGTTGCGAGTGCTGCAGGAACGCTCATCGGTTCAATCCGGAAGGCGCTGGATTTCGACACTTTTGGTTGCACTGATGGCGTTCTTGCTGGCGTCCGGGCAAGCGGGCGCTGGCGAACCGGATCCGATATTCAACGATGGCTTTGATGGTGTCGTCGGACCGAACAGCGATGTCGAGGCCGCGCGCTTTCTCGATCAGGCGAGTTTTGGCGGACGCCTGAGCGATATCGCCCATTTGCGCGCGATCGGCTATTCGGCATGGATCAACGAGCAGGTTGCTGCCGGCGTTTCCGGGATCAAACCCTTCCTCAACTGGATGGCGCTGACCGAGGGCGTGTACCAGCAGCATCGGCTCGAAGCCTGGCTGATCAACGCCGCCCAGCTTTATGACCCGGCGATTCCGCTGGCTACCCACAACGACCAGCTGCGCCAGCGCGTGGCTTTCGCGCTATCAGAAATCATGGTGGTGTCGGACAAGAATGCGGCACTGACCTTTCAGCCGTGGGCGCTGGGCGATTACTACGACACCCTGTCACTCGATGCTTTCGGCAACTTCCGCGACCTGCTGGAAGATGTGACCCTGCATCCGGCGATGGGGCGATACCTCAGCATGCTCGGCAATCGCAAGAACGATCCGGTGTTGAATATTCGGCCCGATGAAAACTATGCGCGTGAAGTTCTGCAGCTTTTCTCGATTGGCCTGAGCCAGCTCAATGCCGACGGCACGCCTGTGCTGGTTGGGGGCAATCCCGTGCCGACCTACAACCAGGACGTGGTGCGAGGATTTGCCCATGTCTTCACGGGCTGGAATTTCGCCGGTTGCACGGTTGAAAACTACGACGACTGCGGGCCTGGCAATCCGTATGAATCCGAATGGCAGACGCCGATGCAGGCAGTCGAGGCATTCCACGACAATTCGACCGACAAGCAGTTGCTCAACTATCCCGGCGTGGCCTTGCCGGGTGGCGTGTTGACCGCGGGTGGCAACGCGCAACAGGAGCTCGATGCGGCGCTCGACAACATCTTCCATCATCCCAATGTCGGGCCCTTCATCGCGCGCCAGCTGATCCAGCGGCTGGTGACCAGCAACCCGACACCCGCTTATGTGCAACGCGTCGCGGCGAAGTTCGCCGACAACGGCGGCGGTGTGCGCGGCGATATGCAAGCGGTGGTTCGCGCCATCCTGCTCGACGACCAGGCGCGTCACGGCCAGCTATCGTCGCCGAGCACGTTCGGCAAATTGCGTGAGCCGATCCTGCGTCTCGCACGGCTGTGGCGTGTGGCGCCGGCCCACTCGGTGAACGGACACACGTTCCGCTATTCGCATCCGCGCGACCAATACGGTCAGCTGCCGCTGAGTGCGCCGTCGGTATTCAATTTCTTCAAGCCCGATTTCGCCCAACCCGGTGAAATCCGCAATGCCGGACTGGTTTCGCCGGAATTCCAGATCGCCACCGACACCCAGCTGGTGACTGCGCCGAATGAACTCGGCTGGCGCATCTTCTATTTCTATGTCGGCAGCCGTTACAGCGTGGTCTGGGAAAATGGCGCGCCGGTGCCCGAGGAGGCGCTGATGGACTACACCGCGCTGAAGGCGCTCGCGGCGAATCCGGCCACCCTGGTCGATCACCTGAATCTGGTGATGATGGCTGGCAGCATGTCCGACTACATGCGCGGTCTGCTGATCACCCGACTTCAAGGCACGCCACCGGATCATCTGCCCGGGCAGCCGGACGGTGCGGCCGTCGACGTGGCGCTTTTCCGGGTCCAGCAGGCGCTGTACCTGATCGTCAATTCCCCCGAATTCAACATCCAGAAATAGGCGACGACCATGACCATCAATCGTCGCGAGTTCCTGCGTCGCACCATCCACTCGGCATTGGGCGGGGTCGCCTTGTACAGCGCGCTCGGCAATCTCAAACTGGTGTCGGCGGCGACCCACGCCATCAACGGCGGCGTGTTCAATGACTACAAGGCGCTGGTCTGCGTTTTCCTCAACGGTGGCAACGACAGCTTCAATACGGTCGTGCCCTACGACGCCACGCACTACGGCATTTACCACGCGACCCGACCGGCGCTGGCACTCAGCCAGTCCGCGATCGCGGCGCAGTCACTGATTGCGCAGGCCACTCAACCGGGCTTGCCCGGCGGGCCACCCAGCGATGCGGGCAGCTACGGCCTGCATCCGGCGATGCCGGAACTGCGCAGCATGTTCAATGCCCAACATGCCTCGATCATCGGCAATGTCGGCACCCTGCTCGGGCCGATCACCCAGGCGCAATACCAGGCCGGCGGCTTCCCGACGCCTCCGCAGCTGTTTTCGCACGACGACCAGGCCAATTTCTGGCAGACCTCGCGCAGCGACGATGCCAATGCCAGCGGCTGGGGCGGTCGCATTGCCGATTTGCTGCACGATGGCAATCCGAGCCAGCAACTGCCGATGACGATCTCGCTGTCGGGACAGAATCTGTTCCAGCGTGGCGACAGCATCGACCAGTACGTGATGAGTGCCAGTGGCGTCGAGTCGATCGGCTACCTCGGTGAATACCAGAACGAGCTCGGCGCGCAGACGTTTGGCGCATTGATCGCTGACGGCACGCAGGCGCACATGTTCGAACGCGCCTACGCAGGTGCCAACCGCCGCGCCATTGCCACCTACGAATTGCTGCAATCCGTGCTCGGCACCACGCCGACCTGGACCACACCGTTTCCGAACAGCTACCTCGGTTCGCAGTTGCGTCAGGTCGCCAATCTGATCAGCGCACGTGGTCCGGGTGCGCTCGACATGCGCCGGCAGATTTTCTACGTCAGCCTCGGCGGCTTCGATACGCACGACACCCAACTCGCTTCGCAAGCCGGAATCCTTGCCGACCTGTCGGCCTCCCTGCACGCGTTCTATCAGGCGACTGTGCAGATGGGTATCGCCGGCGATGTGACCAGTTTCACCGCATCGGATTTCGGTCGCACCTTGTCGACCAACGGCGACGGTACCGATCACGGCTGGGGCGGACATCACTTCGTCGTTGGCGGTGATGTACGCGGCGGGCGCTTTTTCGGTCAGATGCCATCGCTGCTGCAGAACGCCAACCCAGACGACGCCGGCTACGGCCAGATCATCCCGACCACCAGCGTCGATCAATATTCGGCGACCTTGGCCAATTGGTTCGGTCTCGGCGCGGCGGGCATCAACGACGTCTTTCCCAACCTGGAGCTGTACGCATCGCCCGATCTGGGTTTCATGGCAAGTTGAGCCGTGGGGCTCAGTGATTGATCGGGCGCGAACAGTATCCTGGCTGGCAACCGGTTGGGCTGAACCGGGATCTCTCCCGCCGGGAGGCTGTGCCCGCACGAGCATCGCGACACGGACCGACCATGCTGAAAATCGGCATCGCGAACTCGATCGTTGCCTTGCGAAGCCTTTACGTTCAGGTGGGCCGATTGGCGTGATCGTTGCCGACGGATTGGCCAGCCCTCGCTATACTCCCCGCAATCCCAAGCTTGTTGATAGCGCGTGCCCGAGACCATCGATCCGATCTACATCACCGCCCACACTGCGACATCGGCTCTGGGCCATGGCCTCGCCGAGCACCTGGAGGTCCTGCGCATGGAGCGCAGCGGCCTGCGCGAAAACGATTTCAGCCGCGAGCCGCTGACCTGCGCAATCGGCCGCGTGATCGGCCTCGAGCAGCGGCCCTTGCCGGAGGCGTATGCCGCCTACGAATGCCGCAACAATCGGCTGGCCTGGCTCGGCATCGAGGCAGACGGGTTTCTCGATCAGGCACGTGCGGCAATTGGTCGCTATGGCGCGGATCGCGTGGCCTTGCTGGTGGCGACCTCGACGTCCAGCATTGGTGCAACCGAGGAGGCTTACGCGCGTTTGGAGGATGGGCACTTCCCCGAGAATCTGCGCCGGTCGCCGATCCACACCCCGCATTCGCTCGGCATCTTCCTGGAACACGCGCTCGGCACGCGCGGACCGTGCCTGACCACGGCGACGGCGTGCTCGTCGAGCGCGAAGATCTTCGCCACGGCGGAGCGCATGATCCGGCTCGGCATCGTCGATGCAGCCATCCTCGCCGGCGTCGACAGCCTGTGCGGCAGCGTCCTGTTCGGCTTCAACTCGCTGGAACTGGTCGCACCGGAGCCGTGCCGACCGTTCGATGTACGCCGGCGAGGCATTTCGATTGGCGAGGCGGCCGGTTTCGCACTGGTCGAACGCGAGGTTTCGAAAACGTCACCGAAGCTGATCGGTTGGGGCGAATCGAGTGATGCGCACCACATGTCGACGCCGCATCCCGAGGGGCTCGGCGCGCGACTCGCGCTCGAAGGTGCGTTGACGCGGGCCGGGATCGCGGCCACGGATGTCGACTACATCAATCTGCACGGCACGGCGACAACGAAGAACGACGAAGTCGAAGCGGGCGTGGTTTCCGCCGCGTTCAACGCACGTACGCGGGCCAGTTCAACGAAGGGCTGGAGCGGACATACGCTCGGCGCCGCCGGAATTCTCGAATCGGTGATATGCCTGCTCGTCATGGAGCACGGCTTGATTCCCGGCACGCTCAACTGCGAACAGCCCGATCCGGTCTGCGGCCCGCAGCTCGCGCTGCGCAATGAATCGGCCGACGTCCGCATCGCCCTGACCAATTCGTTCGGTTTTGGCGGCAGCAATTGCACACTTGCTTTCGCGTGCGGAGGTCGGTCATGAGCATGAGTGCGCTCGATATCCGCATCGAAGGCATCGGTTTCTGGGCGCCGGGCTGGCCCAACTGGCAGGCCGCCCGTGCCGGCCTGCGCGGTGATTTGCAAGCGGATCCGGCCGTGATCAAGCCGAGCCCCGACGTGCTTGTCGCAGCCGAGCGCCGGCGTGCGCCGCTGGCGGTGCTGCTGGCCTGCGATGTGGCCGCACAAGCCTGTGCCGATTCCGGGAGGAATGCCGATACGCTCGCTTCGGTGTTTGCCTCGACCCATGGCGACCTCGTCATCACCGACTACATGTGTTCGACCCTGGCCATCGCGCCGCGCGAGCTGTCGCCGATCAAGTTCCACAATTCCGTGCACAACGCGCCGGCCGGTTACTGGACGATCGCTGCGCACTGCCATGCCGCGTCGACCTCGATCAGCAGTTGGCATTCGACCTTTGCGGTCGCCCTGTTCGAGGCGGCGGTGCAGGCAAATGCCGACCAGTTGCCGGTGTTGCTGGCCGCCTATGACGCCGACTCGCCCAGCCCACTGAATGAGGTTTCGCCGGCTTCGTCGATATACGGCGTGGCCATGGTGGTAGCGCCGGCACGTGATCACGAGGCATCGCTGCGATTGCGCTTCAATGCACCGGTGCGGCCCAGTGCATCGATGCACTTGCCGCGCGCGTTTGCCGACATGGCGGGTAGCAATCCAATGGCTGCGCAAAGCTTGCCACTGCTCGCCGCCCTGGCCAGCGCAAGGCCTCACATCTTGCAACTGAATGCAGGCCTGCAATCGACGTTGGGTATCGAGGTGTGCACATGACCAGTTCGACGCTCGGACGCGTCGCGATCCTGATCCCGGCCCTGAATGAAGAGCTTGCGATCCGCAGGGTCGTTGAATCCGCATTGGCGGTATTGGCCGATGTGATCGTGATCGACGATGGTTCGACCGATGCGACGCTGGAACGGATAGCCGATTTGCCGGTGATCCTGATTCGACATGAATCCCCGAAGGGCAAGGGCGAGAGCCTGCGTGACGGGTTCCGCGAGGCGCTGCGGCTGGGTTTCGATGCGGTGGTGGCGATGGATGGCGATGGCCAGCATGATGCGGCCGATATTCCACGCATGCTCGCTGCCGCCCGCCGCTACCCGGACAGCCTGGTCATAGGTGCGCGCATCCGCACACGCGAGAATCAGCCGAATGCGCGGCGTCGCGCCAACGCGGTCGCCGATTGGGGCATCTCATGGGGCTGCGGGATCCCGGTTGCCGATACTCAAAGTGGACAACGGTATTATCCGCGCAAGGCAATGGAACTGGTTGATCTTCCGGCACAGGGATTCGTGTTTGAAGCCGCCATCCTGATCGCTGCCGTTCGCGAACTTGGATTGGGCGTGGTCTCGGTGCCGATCGACACGCGCTACAGCGGCGAGTTTCGCCTCAGTCACTTCCGCCCGGTGCGTGATGTCACCCTGATCACCCTCTACACGATCGGCCAGGTCGTTCGCTATGGCCGCGTGATTGAGAGTTACCGACGTTCGCATTCGACGCCTCCCGTGGTTTTCGATCCGGTTGCCGAGAACGGGCAAGCGGCATGAATGCGTTTCCGATCCTGTTGATCCAGCTCGTCGTGATTCTCGGCATGGCGAGGCTGCTGTCGATCGTTTTGCGCCATTTCGGGCAACCGCCGGTGATCGGTGAAATGCTCGCCGGCATCGCACTCGGACCGATGGTGTTTGGCGCCCTCGCCCCGCAGGCGCAAGCGTTACTTTTCGCACCGTCGAGCCTGTCCGCACTGGATGCGCTGAGCCAGATTGGCCTGGTCTTGTTCATGTTTATCGTGGGTGCCGAGTTGCGCCTGCCCGGCGGAGCCAAGCGGCATTTGGGCGCATCCGGGCTGGTCGGCACGCTCAGCGTGCTGCTGCCGTTTGCCCTCGGTATCGCGATTTCCCCGGGGCTGCACGAGCGATTTGCTCCCGCCGGGGTTTCGTTCTGGCCGTTTGCATTTTTCATGGCCGCGTCGATGTCGATCACGGCCTTCCCGATCATGGCACGCATCCTCAAAGAGCGTGGCATGACCGAATCGCCGATCGGGCGTTTGTCGCTGACCTCGGCCGCACTGGCCGATGTGCTGGCCTGGATCGTGCTCGCCTTCGTCGTTGCGCTGATTTCGAGCAAAGCAGGCTGGTCGGGATTCGCGTTCACCCTGGGCGGAAGCATCGCCCTGGCTGCATTTGCATTCGGCGTGTTGCGTCCGTGGTTCGCCCACATGCTGGCGCGTCATGCGGTGGATGGCCGGCCCGGCAATGGCATGCTCGCGGTGATCCTGATCTTGGTCTTCGCCGCTTCGGCGACGACCAGTGCACTTGGCCTGCATGCCGTGTTTGGCGCATTCCTGATCGGCGCCGTGCTGCCTCGCGACAGCGGCCTGCTCGCCTGCCTGATTGAGCGCATCGAATATGTCGCTGTGATCGTCTTGATGCCGGTGTTCTTTGCCCTGGCCGGATTGAACACAACCGTCGACGCGTTTGCCGGGGCCGGGCTTGGCGCGCTGGCCCTGATCCTTGTCGCAGCGGTATTCGGCAAGATCCTCGGCGGTGCTGCCGGCGCGCGAATGAGCGGCTTTGGCTGGCGCGACTCGCTGGCGGTAGGCTCGTTGATGAATGCGCGCGCACTGATGGAACTGATCGTCATGAAGGTCGGCCTCGACATCGGCATCATTGGCGACGAGATCTTCACGATGCTGATGGTGATGGCCGTCGTCACCACCTTGATGACCACACCCTTGCTGATCGCATTCACTGGCGGACGGAGTCGATTTGCCTTGATCGCGCCGGAGTCGAAACCTTCAATGGGCACCCCGCCATGAGCGAAAACCTGCAAGCGGATGTCGTGATCCTCGGCGGCGGCCTGGCTGGACTCTGTCTTGCCTTGCAGCTGCGCCAGCGCTTTGCCGATCTTGCCATCATCGTGCTTGAGCGCAACACGCACCCATTGCCGATCGCGGCGCACAAGGTCGGCGAGTCCAAGGTCGAGATCGGCGCACACTATCTCGCTGACACCCTCGGTCTGCGCAAGCACCTTGATGAGGCGCATATCCGCAAGTTCGGTTTTCGTTTCTTCTGGAGCGAAGGCCACGAGGATCTGGCTGGCGTGACGGAACTCGGGGTCAGTTCGGTGATGCCGACGCCGACCTGGCAGATCGATCGCGGCATCCTCGAAAACCATCTCGGCGAGTTGGCCCGTGAGCGTGGAATCGATTTCCGCGACAACAGCGTCGTGCGCGGGGTCGATCTCGGAGAGGGCGATGCGGCGCATGAGGTTCGCGCGACGGTTCAAGGTGATGCGAAGACTTTCACGGCACGCTGGGTGATCGACGCCAGCGGGCGGGCCGGCATCCTCAAGCGCAAGCTTGACCTTGCCGAGGACAATGGCCACGACGGCAATGCGGTCTGGTTTCGCATCGACGCCATGCTCGCCGTCGATGACTGGACCGATGATGTCGACTGGAGCGAGCGCTGTGTTCCTCGACGCGAGCGCTGGCGCTCGACCAATCACCTGTGCGGTCCCGGCTACTGGGCGTGGCTGATTCCGCTCGGCTCGGGCGCGCATTCGGTGGGCATCGTCTGTGATGCCAGGATGCACCCGATGGAAACGATGAACAGCTTCGAACGGACCCTGGAATGGCTGGGCAAGCATCAGCCGCTGCTCGCCAAGGCCTGTGAAGCCGAGCGTGACAAGCTGATGGATTTCCGTTTCCTGCGTGGCTATTCGTATGGTTGCAAGCAGGTGTTCTCCGGCAATCGCTGGGCCTTGACCGGCGAGGCCGGCGTGTTCCTCGATCCGTTCTACTCGCCCGGCTCGGACTTCATTGCCATCAGCAATACCTATATCTGCGAACTGATCGCGCTCGAACGCGCGGGCAAACCGCTCGGTCCGTATGCGCGGATCTACGAACAACTGTATTTTTCGTTCTACGCCAACACGATGAGCCTGTATCGGGACAACTATGCGTTGTTCGGCGATGCCGAGGTCATGTCGATCAAGGTGATCTGGGATTACACCTACTACTGGGGCGTCCTCTGCCAGCTCGTGTTCCAGAACCGCTTGACCGACATCGCCTTGCTCGGTGACCTGCAGAGCGACCTGGCTGAGGCAGCGCGACTCAATCTCGACATGCAGGCGTTCTTCCGCCACTGGGCAGAGTTGAGTCCGCGACCGAACGACGCGGTGATGTTCGACCAGCAGGATCTTGCCTGGTTCGTCGGCATGAATGCCAGCTTGCATGACGAACTCACCGACGCCGAAGTGCGTCTGCGCGTGCGGCACAATGTCGGCCTGATGCGCGAGCTTTCGGCCACGATCGTTGCCCGCGCACAAGCGGCGTGCCCGGCACTGGACGCCGGCACGCTGCCGTCACGGGCCTCCGTGGCAACTCCCCTGTTTGCATAGCGGTCCGCGCTGCTTTTCGCTACCCCGACGAACCGCATCGGGCATGAATGCCTCTCCTACCGAGAGCGGCGAAGCTTCAGCCGCCCTGCTCTTCGCTACCCCGTAGCAAGTGGCTTCAGCCGCGATGCTTACCGTCGCGCGACGAACCGCATCAGCCACAACTCCTGTCCCGACTCCGTCGAACCTGGTTCTCAACGAAGCGCGTTCGAATCGCGCCGCGCGAACTACAACGAAATGCGGTCGACGCGGCACGAATAGCAACCCTGCTTGGCGTTGTGCAGATGCAGGTAGGCGATCTCGGCGTTGGCGAATGCGCGGGCGATGGATTGCGCCACCGCGATGCCTTCGCATACTTCGGCGTGGATCATCCGGTGCGTTGCATTGTAGGCCCGCAGGGAGATAAGCCGAGTCGACACATACGGCGGGATCTCCCCAGCCGGAAGCTGCCGCAGGCTCGCGCCGCGGCGCACGAAAATCGGTCCCGAGGCGCGATACGGCGAGGCAGCGTGCTGGTGCTCGAATGGCAACAGCAGCAGTTCCTCGCCGACCTCGGCGTCGACGAGGCTGACCCGGCATGGATAGCCGGGACTTGTCACAGCGGTCACGCGCTCGATATGGCGGGCGCCGAGTTCGTCATCGCCCAGCGCGAACAGCGGCGTGAAGTCGTGCTCGGCCAGGCCGGAAATACGGAACGAATCCATGCGGCGCCTCCATCAATGAAAGGAGCGCAGATTCGCCGATTGCCTATCCGAATACTCGCCGGATGCGGACGCGGCATCCGGCGAGTCGTGGATCTCTCAGCCCAGATCGCCGAGCGTCGCATCCATCGTCGGCGACTTCAGCCATTCGGCAATGTCCTTGCCAAGCGCCTTGACCGTGCGACCGAGCACCGAGCACGAGCCCTTGTAGCCGGCGAATGCGCCGCCCATCGAATTGCGCCGTGCAGCGAAGCTGCCGACCAGCTCTCCATCACGATAGAGCTTTCCCGCCACCAGGGTGCTCTTGCGGTGGCCTATGAACGGGTTGCCTTCCGATACCGCATCCTTGATCTGCATATCGAGAACCAGGCCGGGCATGTCGGTGCTGAGCACGCTGGCGAACTTGACCTCGATCTGCTGCTCCTCGCGCGCATACTCCGCGAGGTAATCGACAAGCTGGTTCTGGATGTCGCATTCCTTCTTGATCTTGCCGGCGATCATCGCGTCGTCGGCAAACGGAACCGGCTTGGCGACGAGGACAGGATCTGCCGCGATCGCGCTTCCCGCAAACATGCTCAGCCCGATGCAAAGCATCCATGTGCAACGCTTCATCTTTGTATTTCCCCTGACTTGGCCGGAATTGGCTGGGCGCAATCATGCACAATTCATGCCTCGCGTGGGAAGCCGGCAGATGAACCGTGTCGGCCCTGAAGTACGGATCAACTGCTGCGGTGAATGTGCGTCGTGATCATCAGGGTGATCCTTCGACCGCATGCGGCACGGTATCGACCCCTTCATGGCGCTCGATGACGGCAGTTTCAATCCAGCCTCGCCGCTGACCAATTGCTTGCTGATCAATGATGGTGCGAATGGCGCAACCGATCGCTGCTCCAGTCCTGTCGGCGCAAGCATCCCGAGCGGACAATCCCGCGTTATTGGCCTGACCTCATGCGACAACAGCGCGACGTTTCCCTATGCAGTGCCTTTCGCGGGGACGACACCGGTAAGCCTGCGATCATTCAAGGTCGATTGAATCGGGTTCTGACCGCTGCTCTGGCGGAGGCTTGAACTGAACATCAGCCCATGCCGCCATTGACGCCGATCACCTGGCCGTTGATGTAACCAGCCTCGTCGCTGCACAGGAATCGGACCAGCGCGGCGACCTCATCGGGCCTGCCAATGCGCCCGGCGGGCACGATGGCCTTGACCATGGCCGCGTCAAACGTCTCGCCCAGCATGCTGCCCTCGATCATGCCGGGCGCCACGACATTGACCGTGATCCCGCGCGAACCCATCTCGCGCGCCAGCGACTTCGAGGCCCCATGCAATCCGGCCTTGGCAGCGGCGTAGTTGGTCTGGCCGCGATTGCCGAGCACGCCTGCGACCGATGAAACACTGACGATGCGACCGAAGCGCGCGCGCGCCATCGCCAGCAGCAACGGCTGGGTCACGTTGAAGAATCCATGCAGCGAGACATCAATCACGCGTCGCCATTGCGCCTCGCTCATGCCGGCCATCGGTGCGTCATCGTGGATGCCGGCGTTGTTGACGACGATCGGGATGGGCCCGTCGGCCAGCAGCGTTTCAATCGCCATGCGAGAGGCCCCGCCGTCAACGACATCGAAAGCTATCGCCGAAGCCTTGCCTGCGGATGCGTGAATATCGTCGACGACAGACTGCGCCCGGGCGATGTTCGAATGTGCATGCACGATGACTTCGCAACCGGCGCCCGCCAGCGCACGCGCGATCGCACTGCCGATGTCGCCGCTGCCGCCGGTGACGAGGGCGCGTCGTGAGGGTGGATTCATGGATGGGTTCCTTGGGTCGCTGCCACGGGGGTCTGTCTGATCGTCGCAGGATACCAAGCCATTCGGCATGTGCCCTCAAAGACCCAGCCATCGTTGTTGCGACACAGACCTGGATCCGACGACCCGTTGTGTTTGAACCATACGCCGCTTTTCGACGCGGCTCCGAAGGAGCGTAAGAACCCAAGCATCGCGACCGAAGGGAGTCCCTTTTCGGGGCGACAGAAGTCGCTCCCACGAAAAATACCACCGGGTCGTGACGAGAGGTGGTAAGCGAGTGAAAACGGCAGGATGCCGCTCTCCGAAGGAGCGTGATTTGGAAGTACCAGGGTGCGGGGTAACCGCCCATGCAGTAACGACGAGCAAGAACACCTCCTACTCCCTACTCCCTACTCCCTACTCCCTACTCCCTACTCCCTACTCCCTACTCCCTACTCCTGCCTCTGGAACCAACATCACCGCCGCGCGCCCCGAAGCAATCTCGGCACCCGCGTGTTCGACACGGAACGCATACTGCCAACTCGTCTCGCTGCCTAGCAGGCGCTCGCCGAAGACATCCAGCGGCCCGTCCAGATCATCGATGCGTGCAAGCGCAAGCGACACACCGCGCAGGGAAACGAGAAATCCCGGGGCCGCGGCCGAGCCGGCTTCGCGGGCGCTCAATGCGCCGTGAACGGCCATCGACTGCGCGCCGTATTCGCACAGGTGCACGGCGCGCAGGAGGCCGTCGCTGCGCAGCGGATTGTCGGCACGCCGATGTGAGTCGGTACGGGCGTGGATTGACTCTGCTGTCCATGCGACCACATTGTCGAGCAGACACATCGTGCCCTGATGCGGGATCAGGTGCGCCCATTCGGACTTAGCCAGCATCGCGTGCGCGTCCCTTGCGCGCCATCAGGATCGACAGGCAGAAATGGAAGCCGACGCCGAGGCTGACGGTGAGGCCGATGGCCCGCAATACGGGCAAGGATGACCATGCCAGCAAGGCAAACACGAGCAGGGCCGAGATCACGCAGACCAGGGTCGCATGCAAGGTTCGCCGCGCTTCAGCGGCATCCGGCGTGGTGCGTTCGAAGAACAACGCATAGTGCAGACCAAGCCCGGCGGCGAGGGTCAGCGCGACGAGATGAAACAACGACAGCGAGGTGCCGCTGAAGCGCAACACGGCCAGCACGAGAATGGTTGCCAGGGTCATCGGTGCGAGCACATGCCAGGCCCGGTGGATGTCGCGGAAGGCGATGAAGACCGTCAGCACGAGCAGGACGATCGCGATCACGAAGGCGCGCAGGATGCGTTCGCGATAGGAGGCGACAAGTGATTCCGAAGCGCCCTTCAAATCAAGCAGTCGGACCGCGCCGCCGGTCTCGCTGGCAAGCGTATCGAAGGCGGCCGGATCGTGCATGCCGATGATCGTGCCAAGGCCCAGCCAGTGTCCGTCGCGCTTGACCAGCATCGCATCGATGCGCGCACCGATCGGCGAGCGCGCGAATGCAGCAGGCGTCAGCGGTTCGAGCGTGCGCGCCTTTTCGACATCATCCAGAAAGGGCGCGAACAAGCCGGCGCGGAACGGAAGATCGGTTTCCGCCTCGACGAGCATCGCTTCAAGCGATGTTCGATCCGGCAATTTCGCCTGTCGAGAGCGCTGGGTGGCCAGGCTGGGCAGGTAACGACTCGGCAACTCGGCGGCATCGACCGCCGCCTGGCCAACCAGGGCATCGATGCGTGGCGCAATCTTCTCGGAAAGTTCAAGCACGCCTTCGGCATCGGCGGCTTCGATGACGAGCAGATAGCGCACGTCCGGCGCGCCGAGTGCGGCGCGCAAGCGTCCCTCCCGCTGCATCAGGTCTTCGGGTACCGGCGTCAACGCGGCCAGGTTGTTTTGCCAGAACGGTGTCGATGCGCTCCACAGCATCACGGCGGCGATGAGCAACAGCAACGGCGGCAACCAGCGCGGGCGTGGCAGCGCTTCCAGCCAGTTCCACAGCCTGCCCAGGCCCGGCGTATCGGCGGCGTCGCGGAACTTCACCGGCAAGACGCGCGGCAACAGGTAGCGAGTGCTGAAGCCGGCGACGAGCAGGCCGCTGATGGTGAATACGGCCAGTTGCATCAAGCCGGTCACACCCGAGGCAAAAAACGCCAGATAGGCGATGCAGGCCGAGGCGATGGCGGTCAGCAGCAGCGGCCAAAGTCCGCGCACGCTCTCCAATGCGCTCTCGCCGGCGCGGCGATGACTGAGCAGGCGGATCGGATATTCCTGGGCGACGCCGAGCAAGGTGAAGCCGAAAGCCAGGGTGATGCCATGCATCTCGGTGAAGACCACGGCAATCGCGGCGACGCCGGCGAGTGCACCCGAGGCGATCGGCAGGGCGGCCAAGCCGAGCACCGCCACGCTGCGATAGGCGAGCAGCAGGAGCACGATGAAACCAACCGTACTGAGACGGCCCAGCCACTCGGATTCTCCGCGGGTACTCGCATTGACCAATACGGTGAAGTAGCCGGGCCCACTGATGACGAGCTGGGCAGAGTCATCCTTGCCCTTGCTGGCGGCGAAGCGGGCCTGGATGGCTTCAATCGCCTCGCCCTGCGCGGCCGGGTCAAAACCCGCCGCCTTGGTCTGCACCAGCAGCAGCGCTTCGCCCTCCGGCGAGAACCAGACCCCATCGCGCACCAGCGGTTGCCGGGGCGGCGACCACTGCTCGGCGAGCTTCATGATTTCCAGGGTGGGGTCACGCGGCAGCAGTGGCTTGAGCAAGGTCGCCGCCGGTGAGCCGAGATCCTCGACACGCTGACCGAGTTCGTCGGCCAGGGTCGCCTCGTCCAGCGGCGTCTTGTCGAAACTTGAGGTCAGTAGATAGCGATACGGCAGCAGCTCGTCATCGAGCATGCCGGCATTGAATTCACCGTTGACGACCTGGCTGAAATGATCATCCTTGCGCAGCTCCGCACTGAAGTTGCGGCTGAGCTCGGCGAGACGCTCTTCAGTGTCGCCGTTGATGGCGAGCAGAAGCAGTCGCGAACCCGGACCTTCGCCGATCTGCTCCATCAGCAGTTTCTGGTCGGGTGTTTGTGCCGGCGGCATGAAGCTGCGCAGATCCGTGCTGATCTTGAGCGTGTGCGCGGTATAAGCACCGACGGCGGCAAGCACGACTACCCAACCGATCAACAGGGTGAACCGACGCAGGCGCGGACTCACGGAGCGGAATCTCGCCGGCAGGTCAGCTCCACGTTCTTTTGGGTCAACGGTTTCGGCAACTCGATCGCCGCCAGGTCCTCGACCATAAGGATGCTGACATCAGCGTCGGCATCGATGATGCTGAAGCAGCGCGCCTTGTCGCCGGCACCATCCACCTGCAGCGCATCGATGCGCCGTTTCAGGCGCTTGTCCTTCGGCGACAGACGCAGTTGCCAATGGGCTTTGCTGCCGCTTCCACTCACGTCGAAATCACGCTGCAGGGCTTGCGCATCGCCGCCCAGCAAGGCGCTGAAGCCGCGCAGGAATCCTTCCAACTCGGGAATGCGATCGAGCGAGATCTGTCGCGGCGTGCGCGATCCGCGCTGGATCGTGACCTCGCCGTCGGCGATTGTCGTGGTTTCCGAATAAGGTTTGTCGACGCGCTTGCCAAGCTTGCCCGGTCCGAGATATTCGAGCTCTCCATGCGCGACCAGGGCGCGGTCATACATCTTCGAGAAGCGCACCTCGGTATAGGCGGTCCGCGCCGGAAGCTCGCGCTGGAGTCCGCTGACCAGAGCCAGCGGATCAATCTCAGCCGCGCTCGCCAGACAGGGCAGGATCAGGCACAACAGGCTGCTTGTCGCGCGCAGTATCGAGATTCCAGAAATCATAGAAATTGAACCAGTTGTAGGGATGGGCGCGGACGTGGTGCTCGAGCCGCGCAGCATAGCGTTGCACGAATGCGCGCAGTTCCGCCTCCCTGCCACGCCGCGGCAGGTCAAGCTGTTCAGACAAGGTTTCGAAAACCAGATCGTAGCTGCGCCCGCCGCGATAGAGGCCGAGACACAGCACGACCGGCACCTTGAGCATGCTCGCGATCACGAACGGAGCAACCGGAAAGTTGGCCGGCGCACCTAGGAACTCGACTTCGATGCTGGCCTCGCCCGGACGCGCACGATCACCGAGCAGGGTCGCCAGGGAGCCTTCCTGCATGGCGTCGTGCAAGGCAAAAACCACTTCGTGGCCCGGCCGCGAGGCGTCGATCACCTTGCTGGCGAGCTCCGGATTGAGCGCATGGAAGAGCTCGGTCATGACCGGCGTCTGGCGCGTATTGAGGACGACGCGCACGGTCACATCCGGGCGCTGCAGCGAGAGCACGCGCATGACCTCGAAACTGCCGACATGTGCGCCGAGCAGGAGCATGCCGCGATCCGGGCGCATCTGGGCGTGCAGTTCATCGAGGCCAAAAACACGGATTTCGAACTTGCGCAGGTGCTCGGTGAGCAGATAGATCCGATCGAGGATGGTCGCAGCAAAGAAATGGATATGGCGCATGACCATCCACGCCGTGGCCGGTTTGCCGAATACGCGCTGCAGGTAGGCATACGACGCACGCCGCTCCTTGGTTCGGCGCAGGAAAAAATACAACGTGATCGGATACAGCAGCACGCGACCACAGACCCGGCCGCACCTGAGACCGATATTGAAGATCAGCCACAGGGCAAAGCGACCGCCGCCCTCACGATGCTCGCTCCAATGCGTGCTCATGCCAGTTCCGCCTCGCCACTGGTCAATATCTCGCCGTTTCGAGTCAACCTGAAACGCACCTGCTTGCCGTTCAAGGCCACCTGCAATTCGGCCGCCTCGCCAGGCAACAGCGGCGAACGGAACTTGACCGTCGAAATGCGCCGCAGTGCGCCGCAACCCTCACGCTCGAGCAGGGCGGCGAGACGATCCAGCAGGATCACCCCTGCAACTACGGGCCGGCCGGGAAAATGGCCGGGCAAACTCGGATGGGTCGCGGATATGCAGACGTTCTCGGTCCATTCATTGCCGGGCTCGGTCATCGCTCAAGGGTTCCGTGGAGCGCGCAGATCGGTATCGCGCAGCAGTTGCGGCCAGTTGCGAGCCAATTGGTAGACGAACTGTCTCGCTGGCACGTGCGCAATATGACGAAGATACCAGCGTCGAACGCCGTATTCGACGAGCATGAAAACAACGGGCAGCAGATAGCCGCCGACATGCAGCCAGGTCAACGCCCACGCATGCGCAGCCGAATCGGCAGGCAGGCGCGGTAACCACACGAACAACAGCAGCAGAAAAGCCACGGCCTGCAAAGCGAAAAGCAGGGTCCAGGCCTGAGTCAGGGCGCGCGCATAACCGGCAACACGCGGTTCGTCGAGGCGCTCCCGACCCTCGATGGCGATGATCGCACGCGAGATCAAGGGTGTATGCGTGCCGGTCAAGGTCACCCCGAACAGGGCGGCCAGGCCGAGATTGATGGCCACCGGAACCAGATCGAGGGCAAGCCGCCCGCGCCCGATGACGGTCAAGGCGAGCACCCCGACCACGACCATCGTCCAGACCAGCCAGGCGCCGCGCGATCGCGTCCGCAATCGGGACGCGAGCAACATGGAAACCAGCAGCACCACACAGATAGCCGACAGCAGATCGCTGCCGCTCCACCAGGAAATGGCGACAAGAATCAGATAGCCGGCAAGCATCGCGAACATCCGCCAGCGCCGCACGATGGTGGCTGTGGACTCGGGATCCGTCGGGATTGGCAGTGGGCGGTTCACAACAATGAGCAGGAGCAATCGCCCGGAGAACGGAGCGGAAATGTAACATGTCGGCCTGTTGCCGAGCGCCCTGGAACTTCCGCGAACCCAAGGCGAAACTGGCTCGATGGCGGAGTCCGCAAGCCCGGCATCTTGATCGATCAGGAGTTCTTCATGCGTTCAGATGTCGATTGCGATGTGCTGGTGATTGGCGGAGGCCCGGCTGGAACCACGGCGGCGACAATGCTCGCGCGCAAGGGCTGGAAGGTCGTGCTGCTCGAAAAGGATCGCCATCCGCGGTTCCACATCGGTGAATCGTTGCTGCCGTGCAACCTGCCGATCTTCGAGCAGCTCGGCGTGCTCGACAAGGTGCGCGAGCTTGGCGTGCTCAAGCTTGGCGCGGACTTTCCCGCGCACGATGGCAGCTATCAGACCATCTACTTCCGCCACGCGCTCGGCACCACGCCCGGCCACGCCTGGCAGGTCAAGCGTGAGGAATTCGACCACATGTTGTTCGAGCATGCGCGCACGAACGGCGTCGACGCGCGCGAACAGGTCAAGGTCGTGGCCGCCGAAGTCAATGGCATCGATTCGGTTCGCGCCACGGCACACGATACCGAGGGAAACCAGATCGCGCTGTCGGCCCGCTATCTGGTCGACGCCAGCGGACGCGATACGTTTCTCGGCAGCAAGATGAAAATCAAGCGCAAGAATGCCAGGCATCAGAGCGCAGCGATCTTCGCCCATTTCCGCAATGTCGACTACCGCGCTGGCGAAGATGCCGGCAACGTCAGCATCTATCGGTTCGAGCATGGCTGGTGCTGGTTCATTCCGCTGCGCGACGGCCTGATGAGCGTCGGCTGCGTGTGCGCGCCCGGGTACCTGAAGCAACGCAAGGGTGACAACAGCCGTTTCCTGATGACAACCCTTGAGCTGATGCCCGAGGCCTGGCGCCGCATGCAGTCGGCACAGATGAGCGGCGAAGTGCATGTGACCGGCAACTATTCCTATGCCTGTTCGCGCATGGCCGGATCCGGCTGGATCCTGACCGGCGATGCCTGGGCCTTTGTCGACCCGGTTTTTTCCTCGGGCGTCTATCTGGCCATGGACAGTGCCGCGCGTGCCGCCGATGTCATCGATGCGTCGTTGCGCGAGCCGATGCGGGAAGCCGCCCTGCAAAAGCAGCTGACGCGCCGGATGGAAAAAGGCGTTCGCGTGTTCTCATGGTTCATCTATCGCTTCAACTCGGCGGTCATGCGTCAACTGTTTGCGCAGCCACGCAACAATTTCCGCATCCTGGACGGGGTCACCTCGATGCTGGCCGGCGACGTCTTCGACAGTCGCCCGGTCATGTTGCGGGTTTATCTGTTCCGGATGATCTACACAATCTCCAGCCTGCTTGCACCGGGACGCTGGCTCAGCGAGCTTGGCCTGCGCCGACGCGCCGCCCGCAGCGAGTTCAGCGCCGACACGACACCGGTGGATCCGGTCTGACCGACTATCCGGACGCCAACATGCAGGCCATCCATACCCATCTTGTCGACCAGGTGTTCGTCCCGGTTGACGCAATCCCGGCCCTGCATTCGGACGAAGTGCATCTTTGGCTGTGGCCGCTGACCGATCCGGTGGCGCCGCGCCTGCTTCCGAAGCTCGCTCGTCGGGAACTGGCTCGCCTGCTCAAGGCTTACGCAGGTACCGATGTGGTGCCGATATTCGAGCAAGGAAAACATGGCAAACCTTACGTGGCGGCGGGCGGATTTCCGCATTTCAATGTCAGCCACGCCGGCGACCGCGTGGCGTTCGCTTTCTGCCGCAAGCAGGAACTCGGTGTCGATGTCGAACGCGGATCGATGCGGCGCAGCCACTCCGCACTTGAGCTGGCCACGCGGTTCTTCGCCGCGGACGAATCAACCGCCCTGGCAAGCCTTGACGCAGAGGAAAGGGAGCGCGCTTTCCTGCACCTGTGGACATGCAAGGAGGCCGTCCTCAAGGCGCTCGGTCACGGCCTGTCATTCGGACTCGAGC
This sequence comes from Lysobacterales bacterium, assembly GCA_016721015.1. Lineage (GTDB taxonomy): Bacteria > Pseudomonadota > Gammaproteobacteria > Xanthomonadales > Rhodanobacteraceae > Dokdonella. The sequence goes on along the minus strand of JADKJL010000001.1, from coordinate 689,177 downwards.
GGCTGCGCTTCGCGCTCGGCAACGACGGGCGACCGGAGTCGCTGCTGGCCATCGCCGATGAGGCGGGCAAACCGGCCGAATGGCAGATCCACCGCTTTGATCCAGGCGGTGGCCATGTCGGCAGCCTGGCCTGGCGCGGATCACCCCGGCTGGTCAAGACGTTTCTGCTGGGTGCGCAACCGCTGCCGCAGTGAACGCGGCGGCGGCTCGGTTCAGCTCGCCCGCTGCTGCTCGATATGCGCCGAAAGCGCGCGCAGGCTACCGAAGATCTGCCGGTTTTCCGGATTGTCCGAACGCAACTGAAAGCCGTAGTGCTTGGAAACAGCGAGCGCCAGCTCAAGCGCATCGATCGAATCGAGGCCAAGATCGCCTTCACCAAACAGCGGTGCCTCGGGGTCAATCGCCTCGGCTTGCACGCCCTCGATGTTGAGGCTGCTGACGACGAGTCTGGCCAGTTCCTGCTCGGCCGGCGATTGGGATTTCGATTCCTGAACGATGGTCACTGGATAGCCTGGAGTCAATGGATTCGGGCCGCGCAGTGTATCATCCGCGACCGCCCATGCCGCGATTGCATCCGACCAACACCCCCGTGCGCCCGATCGAGACGACATCCATTGCAGCGACCGATTCCCTGCCCTCGCTGCAGGTGAATTACGTGAAAGGCATTCCCGGCGAGTTGCTGGCAATGCCCGCCACGCTTGCCGTGATCGGTTTCGGTGAAACGCACCAGGATCCACAAGATCCCCGCTTCGTGCGGGTAGGTCTCGAGCCAATCGAAAGCGGCTGGTTCGAGGTCTGGCGTTGTGCCGAACCGGTTACCTGTGGTCGCCAGGACGCGCTGCGCTGGAGCAGCGATGGCCATTACCTTTTCTTTGCGGTCGAAATCGACGAATCGGAGGCCGGCGATATCGATGCCGCTGCCGAGCAGGCTTATGCCGCGATCTGCCGGCTGATCGCCGGGCACCGCTTTGCCGATGGCGCGCTTGGCCACATCCTGCGTCTGTGGAATTACCTGGATGCGATCAATGAGGGTGAAGGTGACAACGAACGCTACCGTCATTTCTGCAGCGGGCGGGCGCACGGCCTGAATCCGTCAGCCCGCAATGGTTATTCGGCCGCGACCGCGATCGGATGCCGCAATGGCCGGCGCGTCCTGCAAGTCTATGGACTGGCCGCGCGCAAGGAAGGCGTGGCCGTCGAGAACCCGCGCCAGGTCAGTGCCTGGTCCTACCCGAGGCAATATGGCCCGGTCGCTCCGACATTCGCGCGAGCCACGCGCACCCCGGCCGGCCAGTTGCTGGTCTCAGGCACGGCCTCGGTGGTCGGCCATCAATCGCAACATGCCGGCGACACCCTGGCCCAGCTCGACGAAACCTTGCGCAATCTCGACAGCCTGCTCGCCGCCGCCGGCCCCCGCATCGCCTCTCGCGGCATCGACGCGATCCTGCTCAAGATCTACCTGCGCGAGCCGGCCGAGGCGAAGGCGGTCGAGCAGCACCTGCGCCAGCGTCTGCCGGGCCAAGTCGGACTGCTGATCCTGCTCGGCGACATTTGCCGCAGCGACCTGCGTATCGAGATCGACGGCATCCAGGGCTGATCCCGGCCAGCGGGGACTGACAACATGCACGCGGCGAGGATTTCGGCCAGAATGTGATCTGTTTCACAGTGGCGACGTGCGCAAGATCCGCAAATCGATGCGATGGGATGGACGAATCCAGCCTGGTTCGCGGTGCTAGCATTTGATCCCGCAGTATCACTACAGGCGCCTGGCGCCCCGGAGACACCATGAAAACGCGATTGGGACATTACGACATCGTTGCCGAGCTGGGTCGTGGCGGCATGGGCGTGGTCTACAAGGGACACGAGTCCTCGCTCAATCGTTATGTTGCCATCAAGGTGCTGGCGGATTCGCTGGCCCACGATGAGGGCGTCAAGGAGCGCTTCCTGCGCGAAGCGCGCAGCATGGCGGCGCTGAACGATCCGCACATTATCCAGATCTATTACATTGGCGAAGACGAGGGCCAGCCCTTTTTCGTGATGGAGTTCGTCGAGGGCGAATCGCTCGGCACCCTGCTCAAGCGCGAGCACAAGGTGGCGGTCGGCCCGGCCGCCAAGATCATCTACCAGACCGCGCTCGGCCTGGCCACGGCGCATGACAAGGGCGTGATCCATCGCGACATCAAGCCCGGCAACCTGATGGTTTCCAGCCGCGGCTCGATCAAGATCGCCGACTTCGGCATCGCCCTGTCCAATCAGGACATGTCGAAGAAGCTGACCTCGACTGGCGAATTCGTCGGCACGCCCGGCTATCTGTCACCGGAGGTCTGCCTCGGCAAGCAAGTCGACCAGCGTTCGGACATCTTCTCGCTCGGTATCGTGCTGTTCGAGATGCTCGCCGGGCGCATGCCGTTCACCGATGAGTCGCCGCTCGGTCTCATGCTCGAAGTGGTGCGTGCAGAAATTCCTGATGTGCGCGAACTGAATGGCGAGGTCGACGAGAAAATCGCCTGGATCCTGTCGAAGATGATCGCCAAGGAGCCGGAAGACCGTTACCAGAGCTGCCACGAGTTGGCCGAAGATCTGTTCGCTCATCCGCTGGTTTCCAAACCCGGTCCGATCACGATCATTCCCAAGGTGTCGGCGGCGGCGGCGACGATGATCGGCCAGAAGACGCCGGTGTCCGGCCAGCGTCCACTGGCAAATACGCCGGTGTCGAATCCGGGCGTGGCCGCGGCCAACACGCGCATCACCCCATCGGCACAACCGATTCCACCGGCCTACGTGGGCGAAGCCGCGACTGCCGCGGGTGTCCAGCCTGGATTTGAGCGGCGTTCGGTACTGGATCGTTCAGCCGATCCCGGCACCAAGCGCAGCAGTTCGGCGCTGCCAATTGCGATTGCGGCGATCCTCGTGCTGGGCCTGGTTGGCGGAGCCTGGGCGTTTCGCGACAAGATTCCGGGACTCAGCGGCCTGGGCACACCGACCGTGGTCGAGGCCACGAAAACCTCGGATAGCCAAACGGTCGCGAACACCACCGCGACAGCGAACAATGGCAATGCGGAAACCCGAACCAATCCTGCGACCGGGGTGGACAACGGCGCAAATGCAAACTCCGCCAGCACGCCGGAAACGATGCCGCCAGCGAATGCTGTAGCGACAACCACTGACGAAAACGGTCCCGGCCCACGCGCCTCGCAGGCTGATGTCGACGCCTTGCAAAACCTGCCCGCCGCGCGCGCCTCGGAGGAAGCGCAGTCGAGTACGCCGATGCCGCGTGCCGAGGACGCTACCGAAGTCGCCATGATCAAGAAGCCGGTGGTGACCGAGCCGGCCAAGCCCCGCATACCGACGATTGCGGTCGTTGTCGGCGGCGATGATGTGATCACCGAACCGGCCCGCGATGCGATCGTCAGCCTGCTCCAGCGCCGCGGCTTCCGCGTCATCGAGGCCGGCGAGGCTTCCGGCAGCAAACCTGACATGGGTTCGTTGCGGGGTCGTGCCGACGCCGTGGTGTTCGTTCAGGCCAAGCCGGTCGGTTCGCAGCAGCTGCAGTACTACGGCCAGAGTTCGACCCTGTACACCGTGCAAATGGGGGTCAAGGCCTATCGAGTGTCTGACGGCAGCACGCTATGGAGCAGCCGCATGGAACAGGTCAATTTCAGCACCCTGAATGCGACCGAGAAAGCCCAGGAAGCGATCGAGCCGATCCTCGACGCGGTCGACAGCAACCTCGACGAATTCCGCTCACGCCGTCGCGGCTGAGCCGGCCAGCAGTCGAGGAACGCGAAAGAGCGGGCGAAAGCCCGCTCTTTTTTTAACTCTCGACAGGGATTCCAGAAAAGCTAGATTCGCAACGGTCACGAGCTGTCGGCGCCCCATACAGCAGAACCGACGGATTCGGAGTGCGGATCCCCATTTCACTTGAACCCTTCGCGCTCAATCCTTCTCGCAAACCCGATAATCTACGGTCTTCCAGGACACAGGGGACTTTTCCGTCGATGTCGACACGGCTGGTCCAAGTCATCGTTCCCGATGCAATGATCGAAACGACGCGAACCCTCGTCTCGAAGCATTGCCGACGCTATTGGCAGGAGCCGGTTCCGGACGACCGGGAAAAGTTCTCCTGCATCGTGCAGAAGCGCTATGTCGAACGTCTGCTATCCGAACTCAATGTTCGATTTGGCAACATGCCGGAGTTCTGCGCGGTTGTCATCGCACTCGAGGCTGCGTTGCCGACCCTCGACGAATCGGCAGAAACAGCGCTGTCTGAGATCCCTGGCCTGCCACCAGCCAGCCGGCTGGAATCATTTTTCAGCCGTGACCGGATCAGTACCGACGAGCTGTACGATGACATCGCCGAGAGCGTCGAGATTCGACCCGCCTACCTGCTGACCGCCGCATTCTCGGCTGTGATTGCGGCACTCGGCATGCGCAGCGGTCAAACGGCCGTGGTAATTGGCGCCATGGTCATAGCGCCCTTGCTGGGCCCAACGATGGGCGTTGCGCTGGCCGCAACGGTTGGCAACTGGGTGCTCGGTCGCAAGGCCCTGGTGACACTGGGCGCGGGTACGGCGGCCGTGCTGCTGGTGACGATGGCGCTTGGATACTACATTGCCGTCGATGCAAGCGTGGCGGAGCTGCGCGCCCGCACCATCGTGCAACCAGCGGATATCGCATTGGCCCTGGCATCCGGGGCAGCGGGCGTACTCGCATTCAGTCGCGGCTCGTCACTCGCGCTGGTTGGCGTAATGATCGCGGTCGCGTTGGTGCCCCCTCTCTCGGCGGCCGGTCTTTTCCTTGGCAGTGGGCAGACCGCATTCGGCATCGACGCACTCCTGCTGTTTGCCACCAACCTTGTCTGCATCAATGTATCCGGAATCACCATGTTCCTGATCCAGGGCCTGCCTCCGAAGCACTGGCGCATGACCGGCGGAATACTGCTCATGTGGATCATCATGCTTCTGCTGTTCTTCACGATGATCGCCGGGCGCACATTCTTCGCGTAGGTTGAATCGCGCCCCCAACTCCGGCGTTCAACACACAGCACAATGAAGTGGCCGAGGCGGGTCAGCTTGCTACTTCACAACAATTTGAGGCACACAAGCAGATCAAGGCCGGTCAGGTGTTCGGCCGCAGCGAGCGTTGGAGGATCCGCTTGAACCAGGCCGGCCTCAGCACCCTGAATCCGCCCGGGAAATTCCAGCAAGCGATCGCAACGATCCTCAATGCGATCGACAGCGCCTGCAATGGATTGCACCCGCGCCATCGCAGGCGCAATGGATCCACGCCGCATGGAAGATCGAGAATCAAGCGCAAGTCCGCTTCATTTTGATTCTTGATACGACGCACCCGAAAGATCGGCTCGCGCGGGTCAAGGCTTGTCCGAGTCGCATTCCGCACATCGGAGGGATTCAGGATTCAAGTCCTGAAATCTTGTTCATTGTCTTCGCGCATAGCATCGCACGCGCCGAGAGGCGCATGGAAGTTTCATGTCTGCTGTGCGATTGCACGATCCAACACGTCTTTGATATCGGTGATCGAAACATCAACAAGGAACCTTCGCCGATCGTGATTTCAGCCAGGTCACCTCTCGTCAGAGCACCGGCCAACCGGGCCAGCGGCCGCCATTGCCGGGAATTCAAGGTATACTCCAGGCGGTTTCAATCGGGAGGATCGCAATGATTTCTTCATTTGTCCGCTTCACACTTGTCACAATGTTTCTTGTCGGAACGCTCGGCGTCGCCAATGCCGCCCCGATCACTTTCCAGTTCACCTTTGATGATCCGGCGAGCACCGCGCAGGCGGTCGGCTCAATCACTTTCGAAAGCACGTTGTTGCAGAACCCCGGGACAAACGATTTTTCCTTGCCCAATCCGGCGGTCCTTGCCCTCAATGTGACCGTCAGTGGGGCAGCCCTCGGAAATGGCACGTTCGCAATCACGGATTTCACCGGTGTCGTGTTCGACACCTTCGGCGGAACACTGGATTTGGGCAGTCAGCTCGTCGGTCAGCCGACTGCCGGGGGCCCCTGGGGCACGCCGGATGGCAACAGTGGTGATTTCAACCTGTTCAGCGGCATGCCAACGGGCCCCTCGAATTACAACCAGCCGCGGAATGCGCCCAATGGTGCCAGCGCGCCTCCTGATGGCGTCAACTACTTCACTTTGGGCGCGAATGGCGGAGCCGGCGAGCCGATGGAGCTGGTTGGCATGAGTGCGGTCGGCGTCGCAGCCCCCGCTACGTTGCCATTCGGCCGTAGCGCGTGGATCGTCCTGACGGGCCTGCTCGGACTGGTGGCACTGCTCGCGTTCCGCCGCCGATCGGTGCGCAATTGATGATTGCGTGACAACACGCGGCGCATTGCTGCCCTGCCCAAACGGCCCGCATTTGCGGGCCGTTTGCATTGCGGGCTCGAAAAATCCGTAACGTCGGTCTCCACCGCGCCCTATTCTTCGGCCGCTTGCGTCATGCCCTTGTGTTGTTCTTCCAGGGCCTCGATGGTCTCCTCGAGTGCATCGTAAAACTGGCTTTGCCGATTCATCAGGTTCTCGAATCGGCTGGTTTGCTTGAGCCCTTTCAGTTCGCCTTCAAACAGGATCCATGAAGCCGTCAAATGCTCGACGTTGGTCTTCGCGTAATGGCGCATCTCCTTGAGTTGCGCGAGCGTATCGACGAGATGATCGGCGGCTGTCTTGGGGGCGACGTCCGACATGATGTTCTCCTGATCGTGCGCGGATGCGGTCCACGCGCCGGCCAGGATCAGTCTATGGCGCGGCGGCTGAACGCATGGATGAGATCCCTGGCCGGCAAGCAACCGCAAGACGCGCGATATCAATCGGGCAGAGCGGGCTCCGGCACGGCGATGTCGGCATCGACGCTGACGGGATGCTCGGGCTTCATCTGCAGAGCCATGATCTCCCAGCCGCTCTTGACCGGAGGCTCCTGGTTGGAGGTGAACGGAACCAGGCGGCGCTTCGGGTCGATCGCAAACAACGGAATCGCCAATCCTTCACTGCGCTGCTTGAGGTCGGCAAGCGTGTAGTTGTCCTTGAGCTTGCTGGTCTTGATCACCGCGCCGCTCTCGATCGCGTCTTGCAGACGCACATCGTCGATCCGGTCATCGAACAGCCAGGGCATTTTCAAACTGCCGGTCAGGGTCAACTTGGCCTTGTCATGATCTTCGGTGGTACGCAGCGCGAACACGCCATCGGTACCGAGTTCCGACCGATAGTGCAGGCAGGCCAAGGTGTTCTGGCCGGGCCGGTTGCTCATCGCGAGCAGGCGGGCGACCCCGGTTGAATCCAGATGATGTTCGGCATGATCGGAAACGACGCTGCCAAAATAGGTCTTGAGGCCAGCCATGCGCGCGCGCTTGAGGGCATCCCAGTTGCTGTCGGCAAGGGTGACGTCGTAGCCCGCCTTCTTCAACGCCTGGCCGATTGTCACCGGAACCAGACCCGAGCCGACAATGATGACGCCGAGCGGCTGATCTTCTGCCAGCTTCCAACGCAGGGCCAATCGGCGCGCAGTGAAACTCTGCACCAGCACGGTGGAAATGATGATGCTGAAAATCGCCGGCACCAGCAGCTCGCCGCCCGGCACCTTGTCCGCTTCCAGGCGCAACGCGAACAGCGAAGCGACGGCTGCGGCGACGATTCCGCGCGGGCCGATCCAGGCAATCAGGCCGCGTTCACGCAGGCTCAGTTTGGAGCCGGTCGCACTGGCAAACACGGCCATTGGCCGGGCGATGAAGAACACCGTTAGCAGGAACAGCGGGAAGCCCCAGCCGAGCGTGTGGAAGCTGTCCAGATCAAGTCGTGCGGCAAGGATGATGAAGAGCAGGGACACCAGCAGGACCGTCAGGCTCTCCTTGAAGTTGAGCACGTCATCCATGTCGAGATCCCGTGTGTTGGCAAGCACCACACCCATCACCGTCACCGCCAGCAAGCCAGCCTCATGCGCAATCGTGTTGCTCGCCGTGAAGGCAGTGAACAGCAGCGCCAGGGTAACCACATTGCGCAGATACCAAGGCACCAAATGACGCTTCAGCAGGCCGCCAAGCACAAGCGCGGCGCCCGCTCCAATCAGACTTCCCGACAGAACGAGCTTGCCAAGAACCCACCAGGTATCGGTATTGTCGCCCTTCATCGTGAACTCCAGCGCGATGACAGCGAGGATCGCCCCGATCGGATCGATGATGATGCCTTCCCAGCGCAGAACCTTGTCGACCGCCGGAACAGGACGGATGGCGCGCAACATGGGTGTCACCACGGTGGGGCCGGTCACGCAACCAATCGCGCCGATCAACAACGCGATGCCGATCGGTGCGCGCAGGAAATACAGCGCGGCGACGGTCAGCATGAAGATGTTGATGGCAGCGCCGAGCGTGACCAGGTTGAGGATGGGGCCACGAAGGCCATGGATCTCGCGGAAGCGCAGGGTCAGGCTGCCTTCAAACAGGATGATGGCGACCGACAGGGAAGTCAGCGGGAACAGCAGGTCGCCGAACATCTTGTCGGGATCGAGCAGATGCAGGATCGGTCCGACGATGACGCCAACGCCAAGCAGCAAGACGATGGCCGGCAGGCGCAGACGCCATGCGATCCATTGGGCAAGGACGCCAAGGACGACGATGCCGGTCAGGGCGAGTGGAATCGGGATGTTGGCGATCATTGGCGCTTGGGAGTGGGGAGTGGGGAGTGGGGAGTGGGGAGCGGTGAGCGGTGAGCGGTGAGCGGTGAGCGGTGAGCGGTGAGCGGTGAGCGGTGCAACGCGACAACCCTTGCGCTGTCAACGATATCCCACGTTTCACGACAAATGCTCCGATCGCCAGGATGGTTTTCCTGACAATCGCATGCGGCATACGGCGCGCGATCAGGAGCATCGTGGGAGCGACTTCAGTCGCGATGCTTCTGTTTGAGTTCAAAGGCATCGCGACTGAAGTCGCTCCCACGCGAACATGCTCGCCGTGAGCACAGGGCGACCTTGAGAAGGCTGTCAACAAACTTCCGGCTTTCGTAGCGAAGAAGAATTTACCTGAACTGCATTTCCCGCTAACCGCTCACCAATTACCCGCTTACCGGCAACGACTCGCCGCTTCCCCGCTGACGGGCACGGCAAGCATTTCGCGCTAACCGATAACCGCTCTCAGCCTGCAGTCAACTTGGCAAACTCCAGAACCAGCCATTTCTGCCCGGCATTCTCGAAATTGACCTGCACGCGCGTGTGTGCGCCGCTGCCCTCATAGTCGACGACGACGCCTTCACCGAAATTGGAATGATTGACGCGCTGGCCGAGCCTGAACGTGGGCGCTTCCATGGCCAGCGATGCATGCTGGCTTTCGCGCACTGGGCGGCTGACCTGCACGCGTGGACGGATCTCGTGCAACAGCTCGCGCGGAATCTCGCTGAGGAAGCGCGAGGGCCGCCCGTACATCTCCATGCCATGCATGCGCCGCGTCTCGGCATAGCAGAGGATCAGGTGTTCTCGTGCGCGTGTGATGCCGACATAGGCGAGGCGTCGCTCTTCTTCGAGCCGCCCTGGCTCCTCGATCGATTTGTGGCTCGGAAACAGACCGTCCTCAAGTCCGACCAGAAACACCAGCGGGAACTCGAGGCCCTTGGCCGAGTGCAGGGTCATCAACTGCACACAATCCTGCCAGGATTCGCCTTGTGCCTCGCCGGCCTCCAGCGCGGCGTGCGACAGGAAGGCGGAAAGATCGGACAAGCCGGCCTCGATGTCTTCGGCGGTGCGCTCGAATCGGCTCGCGACATTGACCAGCTCGTCGAGGTTTTCGGTGCGCGTCTCGGCGCTGGTCTTGTCCTTCTCGTGATACTCACGCAAGCCGGATCGGACGATCGCGTGATCCATTTGTTCAGCCAGCGGCAGCGGTTCGTCGATAGGCGCGTCCAGCGGCAGATCATTGCCTACGGCGGGCGGGCGGGCGGGAGCGACCAGGCAATCGCGGGCGAGCTCATCGATCAGGGTCAGGAATGCACGCAGCGCATTCTTCGCCCGTCCGGCCAGCGTGCTGTCGGTCAACTCGGCGAGTACGGCCTCCCACATCGAAGTATCCTCGCGCCGCGCACGCGCGCGCAGCAGGTCGATCGTGCGGTCGCCGATGCCGCGTGGCGGCGTGTTGACCACGCGCTCGAACGCGGCATCGTCATGCCGGTTGGCGATCAGGCGCAGATAGGCCAGCGCATCCTTGATCTCGGCGCGATCGAAGAAGCGCTGGCCGCCGTAGACGCGGTAGGCGATCTTGTTCTGCACCAGGTGCTCCTCGAAATTGCGCGATTGCGCATTCGAGCGGTAGAGGATCGCGACATCGCTGGCGCGGTGATCACGCAGGTATTCGCGGATGCGCTCGATGACAAAGCGCGCTTCGTCCTGCTCGTTGTAGGCCGCATAGACCTCGATCGGGTCACCGCCGCCATCGGCTGTCCACAACTGCTTGCCAAGCCGACTCGGGTTGTTGGCGATGACCGCATTCGCCGCACCAAGAATATTCGCCGTCGAGCGGTAATTCTGCTCGAGTCGGATTGTTTTCGCATTTGGAAAATCGCGCAGGAAGTGCTGCACGTTCTCGACGCGCGCGCCGCGCCAGCCGTAGATCGCCTGATCGTCATCGCCGACCACGAACACCTGCCCGGTATTCCCAGCCAATACGCGGATCCACGCGTATTGCAGGGTATTTGTGTCCTGGAACTCGTCGATCAGCAGATGCTGGTAACGCTCGCGATAGTGGGCGAGCAAGGCATCATCGTGTAGCCACAATTCGTGTGCGCGCAGCAGCAACTCGGCGAAATCAACCAGGCCCGCACGCTGGCAGGCGCGCTCGTAGGCGACATAGATGTCAACCATCGTGCTGGCCAGCGGATTGCCGGCCGCATCGATCGCCTCGGGGCGCTTGCCCTCGTCCTTGGCCGAGTTGATGAACCAGGTTGCCTGACGCGGCGGGAAACGTGCTTCGTCGATGCCGAGGCCCTGGATGGTGCGCTTGACCAGGCGCTGCTGGTCGTCCGAATCAAGGATCTGGAAGGTTTCCGGCAGCTTCGCCTCGCGCCAGTGCCGGCGCAGCAGCCGATGGGCGATGCCATGGAAAGTGCCGATGCTCAGACCGCGCGGACCCTCTCCAATCAGATTCTGCGTGCGCGCACGCATCTCGGCGGCGGCCTTGTTGGTGAAGGTGACGGCGAGGATCGACCACGGCGAAACGCGCTCGACTTCGAGCAGCCAGCCGATGCGATGAGTAAGTACGCGGGTCTTGCCCGAACCGGCACCGGCGAGGACAAGATAGTGTCCTCGTGGCGCCGTGACCGCTTCACGTTGGGCCGGATTGAGATCATCCAGCAGGTGGGAGACATCCATTGCGCCAGATTAACCGATGACGCATTGCAGAAGCACGATGCATCACCGCGCAGCGTGGTTACCCGCACCTCGCCCGCAATCAGCCCTTGCGCATGGCACCCGCCACGACCAGGCCCAAGCCAAGCAAGCCGGCTGCGCCGCCCAGCCATTGCGGCACCGTCTTCTCCTGCTTCACGGTCGCCGAGAACTCGCCAACCTTGAGTACTTCCTTGTCCTTGGTGAAATTCAGATTGCCGGTAAACGCTGCGGCGCCGACCACGATCAACAGGATTCCCGCAATGATCAATCCCATGCGCATTTTTGTTTCCCCTTTTTCAGACTGGTGGGAATCCAGCATGTCGCGCCGGATGCGCCGGCGCAATACAACGGCACATCAACACCCAACCGGCGTTCAGGAATGCAAACCGGGGCAATTCAATGCCCGCCCGCCGGTTTGCCGCGCGGCATCGACTGCATGAGGCGATCGGTATAGGCGATGCCAATGGCCGAAAGGATGAATACGCAATGGATGATCGTCTGCCACATCACGCCTGCCGTGGTCAGCGTCGTGCAGGTTTGCAGGGTGCCGTTGAGGGCCGCCTGGGACGCGCCAATGAGCTGGTCACCGGCGCACAGTGGCAATCCTTCCAGAGTGCTCGCCGCGATGAAAGTCTTGAGCAGGTGGATTGAGGAAATGCCGATGATGGCCATGGCCAGCTTGACCTTCAGCACCGAAGCGTTCACGTGGCTCAGCCACTCCGGCTGGTCGGGATGCCCTTGCAAACCCAGTCGCGAGACGAAGGTCTCATAGCCGCCGACGATGACCATGATGAGCAGGTTCGAGATCATCACCACATCGATCAGGCCGAGCACGATCAGCATGATCTGCTGCTCGCCGAACGAGGTCGCATGCAGGATCAGATGCAGCAGTTCCTTGACGAACAACACCACGTAAACGCCCTGGGCGACGATCAGGCCGAGATACAGCGGCAACTGCAACCAGCGCGAGGAGAAAATCAGTGCGGGGAAAAAACTCAGGGGTGGTCTCGTGTGCGGCATGCAGGATTCAATTCGGGGAACGGGCCGCGGATTCTAGCAAGCCATCGGCCTGGCGCATGCGTGCATCGAGCAGGCTGACGCCTGGCAAACCAAGTACATAGTCCGCGCCCATCAGCATGGACGGCGTGTAGTAGCCGCCGGCTGGGGAATTCGCCAGCAGCTGCTCGACGATACCGAGACTGGCGCTGACCGTCAGCGTGTAACCATTCGGTGTCTTCAAGGAGGCGGCCACCTGCTTGCCATTCGCGTTGGTGGCCTCGCCCCAGACCTCGCAACCCGTGGTCTCGCGGCGTTGCCGATCCGGTCCGGGCGTTTGCCCCGCCCTGCGTTGCAACTGGCCCTGCACAAAGGGCAGGGCCAGCAACCAGCGCAGATGGCGCAACCAGCGCAGCCGCGCGATCGTCCTGGCCGGAACCGCCATGTAGGTTTCGATATTCGGAATACCGGTCGAGACGAAAGCCGTGTAGACATCACCCCAGGGAATCGTCATCGCCGATCGGTGACTGCCGTCCTGACGGGTGAACTCGCGCGACTTCCAGGCCAGCGGCACCTCGCGCAGCTCGCCACCGATGCGCGCACGGCCACCCTTGGCCAGACTTTCGACGCTGGTCCGCGCCGTGCCGGGGCTCGGGCCACCGCCGGCCTCGAAGGCGAGAACCAGATGCGTCGCGTCAGCCAACCGTTGCTTGAGCATGGCCGCCAGGCAGTCGGTCGGCACGACATCGAAACCGGTACCCGGCGCGACCACGATGCCGGCATACCGGGCCTGCTTGTGCATGCGATGGCAATGCGCGAACACATCGATTTCGCCGGTGATGTCGAGATAGTGGATTTTCTTGCGCAGGCAGGCATCGAGCAACGGTTCGCAAGTGCGCGAAAACGGCCCGGCGCAGTTGAGCAGAATACGCACGCCATCCAGTTGACGGTCGATTTCGAGCGCTTCGTTCAACTCGAACACGCGCCGGGTCAGCTTGAGTGGCAGGGCCAGCGCGTCGAGTGCATCGCGATTGCGGCCGGCCAACACCGGCTTGAGTCCGCGCTTGACCGCCTCGGCGGCAATCAACTTGCCGGTATAACCGTTCGCCCCGTAGATCATCAGCGGATCCATCAATCAGCTCCCCGTGCACGAACCAACTGCATCAACTTGCGGAAATAGAATTCCGGGAACCAGCGCTTGAGCCGCCAACCCTTGCGCACGACGGCGCTCGGCAGAATCAGGAACTCGCCGCGCTCGACACCCTTGTAGATCGCCTCGGCGATATCGGCGGCACTTTCCTTCGCGCCACGCATCAGCGCGGTCGCCATCTTGAGCGAGCTGCTGTCGGGTGCGCGGAATCCTTCGAGCAGGTTGGTCTGGAAAAAACTCGGGCAAACCACCGACACTTTCACGTTGCTGCCATCGAGGTCGGCGCGAAGCCCTTCCGAAACCGTGACCACCCCAGCCTTGGCCGTTGCATAGGTGGCCATGCCGGGCCCGCCAGCGAGGGCTGCGAAAGAGGCGATGTTCACAATATGGCCGCCGCCCTGCTCGATCAGCACCGGGCCGAACATGCGGCAGCCGCGCACCACGCCGAGCAAATTGATATTGAGCATCCAATGCCAATCGTCCATCGACGCATTGAGCACCGAGCCACCGGCGCTGACGCCGGCATTGTTGATGACCAGGTCGACCCCGTCCCACGCGGCGAGCACCATGTCGCGCAATTCCTCGAACGAATCATCGTCGCCGACGTCGACCCTGAGGGCCATCGCGCCAATGCCGAAACCGGTGATCAAGGCGACCGTTTCCTCGGCCCGATCAAGTCGGATGTCGGCGCAGGCGACACGCCATCCCGCCTCGGCATAGCGAAAGGCCAGGGCCCGCCCAAGCCCACTGCCGGCCCCGGTAATCAACACGCGTCTTGAAGATTCCATAGCTGCACCCTGTTCGCCCGGTAACGTATGCTTGCCAATCCGCCGCGCGCTCCTCGAATCTGACCCAGGACAGCGCGCTTTGCGCCGCCTCAAGCAACAGCCCATCCTACCCGGAGATTCAATGCGCTGGCCCGATTGGACCCCCGAGTTCGAGTATCGCATCAGGATCGTCCTGCTGGCGGTTGCCGTGCTGCTTTGCGTGGCCCTGCCCTATGCGGTCATCCGCAACAACGCGGACGCGATGATGGAGGCCTCGGCCTGGGTCGTGCATTCGGCCCAGGTCAAGGAAAAGTTCCATGCGTTGCGTCTGGCCTTGATTGAGACCGAAAACACGGTGGTCTCGCGTTTCGCCGCTGTACCGCGCTCAATCGGCCGACCGGACTACCAGACCACCCGCAGCGAGATTGAGCCGCTGTTCGCCGAGCTGTCCGAGGCAACCAAGGACAATGTCGAACAACAGAACCGGATTGGTGCGCTTGGCGTCGTGGTCAAGGGGCGGCTCAAGCTTTATGACGAAGCGATGCAGGATCTGGCCGCGAAGAATTTCGATGCGGCGGCCCAAAAGATTCGCCAAGCCGCCGACTTGTTTGGCTCGCGCGAGTACGCGAGCCAGATTCTCGCTTTCGAGGACGAGCTGTACAGGCAACGCAGCATGCGTCTGGCCAATCTGACGCGAAGCAGTCGTTGGGCCATGACCGGCGCGCTGGTCGCGCAATTGCTCCTGCTCGCCTCGGTCATGTTCATTTCCGAGCGCCAGGCCAGCCGGCGACGCAAGGCCGAATCGCGCGCCCGCCTCGCTGTCGAGCGCTCACGGATCATCGTGCAAAGCCTGCGCGAACCGATCGCGGTGCTCGATCAGAACCTGCGCGTGCTGATGACCAATCAGGCCTTTGGCGAGTTCTATGGCAAGCCGGAGGCAGTGAATCGCGAGGTGGCGCTGGAGGAACTCGGCGAAGGCTCGTGGGAAGGGCCTGAATTGCACCAGCGACTGCTGGATGTCGGCGCACGCGGACGTGAACTGTGGGACTACGAGCTCGCCCATCGCAGTGCCGACGGCATCGAGCGCATCGTGCTGGTCAACGCCCGGCGTATGGAGTTGTCCGACGATGCCGAACTCGGCGATCACCCCGGCATCCTGCTGACGGTCACCGACGTCACCGCACGCAAGCGCTACGAGCAGCGCATCCAGGAGCTCAACGAGGATCTGGAAAAGAAGGTCGAACAGTTTTCCGAAGTGAATCGCGAGCTGGAGTCATTCAGCTACTCGGTCTCGCACGACCTGCGCGCGCCGCTGCGGCATATCGCCGGCTTTTCCGACAAGCTCGGTGCGCATATCGGATCCGCCGCCGATGACAAGGCCCACCACTATCTCGGCGTGATCAGCGATTCCGCGCGGCGGATGTCCTCCCTGATCGAAGACCTGCTGGAATATTCGCGATTGGGGCGCAGCGCATTTCGCCTGGAGCCGGTCAACATGAATGCGCTTGTCACCGACGTGATCGCCATGCTGCAGTCGAATATCGAAGGACGCGCTATCGACTGGCAGATTGCACAATTGCCAGTGGTCATGGGCGACCGCGCGATGCTGCGCCGGGTCTGGCAGAATCTGATCTCGAACGCGATCAAATACACCTCACGTCGGCAGCGCGCCGAGATCGAAATCGGATTGGCGCCTTCGACCACGGCGGAAATCGTGTTCTTCGTGCGCGACAACGGCACCGGCTTCGACATGGCCTATGCCGGCAAGCTGTTTGGCGTTTTCCAGCGCCTGCACAAGGCCAGCGAGTTTCCCGGCACCGGCATCGGCCTGGCCAATGTGCGCCGGGTCATCAGTCGCCACGGTGGCCGCACCTGGGCCGAAGCCGAGACCGACAAGGGCACCACCATTTTCTTTACACTGCCCGGAACAATCGGTCCAACTTATCCAGTCGAGGCACCCCATGAATCGTGAGATCCGCACCATCCTGCTCGCAGAAGACAGCGCGGCGGATGCCGAAATGGCCATGGACGCCTTGCGCGAGGCCAAGCTCGCCAATCCGGTCGTGCACGTCGAAGATGGAGTCGAGGCGCTCGATTACCTGCTGTGCCGGGGATCGTTTTCGGGGCGCGGCAAGGGCAATCCGGCGGTGGTTCTGCTCGACATCAAGATGCCGCGACTGGATGGCCTGGAAGTGCTCAAGCAAATGCGCAGCGCCGAGCATCTGAAGCGCGTGCCGGTGGTGATCCTGTCCTCCTCGCGCGAGGAGAGCGATCTCGTGCACAGCTGGAATCTGGGCGTCAACGCCTATGTGGTCAAGCCAGTCGATGTCAGCCAGTTCTTCTCGGCCGTGCAGACGCTCGGACAGTTCTGGGCCGTGCTGAACGAGTTTCCCCAGGAATAATCCCATGTCCAGCAAGGGGCCGGTCGAACTGCTGCGGGTACTTCTGGTCGAGGATGATGCCAACGATGCGGAGCTGCTGATTGACGCGCTGCGTGGCGAAGGCATCGAAGTCGACCCGCGCGTCGTGGATACCGAAGCGGGCTATCGGCAGGCTTTGGACAGCTTCGATCCGCACATCGTGATATCGGATTTGAGCATGCCCAGCTTCAACGGTTATCGGGCATTGGAGATACTGCGCGAGGGATCAGCGCTGATTCCCTTCATTTTCGTTTCCGGGACGATGGGGGAAGAGGCGGCGGTCAAGGCCCTGCGTTCCGGCGCGACCGACTACCTGCTCAAGGACAGCCTTGCCCGCCTGTCCTCGGCCGTCACCCGCGCGGTCGATGAAGCGAATGCGGAAAAGGCGCGCGAGCACTCGGAGAACGAGTTGATGCGCGCGCAACGTTTCGAGAGCCTGGCCCTGCTCGCCGGCGGACTCAGCCATGATCTGCGCAATATCCTGCAGCCCCTGTTGCTGACCGCCGAGGCGATGCTGGACAACGACGACGAGGTGTTGCGCAAGCATGGTGCGCTGGTCGGCGATTGCGCCAAGCGCGGCCTGGAAATGGTCGCCTCGATGTTGTCATTCGCGCGCGGCGCCAAGGTCGAGACCGAGCGGGTCAAGCTCGCTGCCTTGTTCGATGCCCTGCTCATGTTGTTGCGCGGCAGCGTGCCACGCAACATCGAAATGGTCATCGAAAAACCCGCTGCCGACCTCGCCATCGAAGGCAACCATACCGAGTTGCAGCAATGCCTGCTCAACCTGTGCCTGAACGCCCTGCAAGCCATGCCCGAGGGTGGCACCTTGCGTCTGTCCGCCGAGCCGGCGACGATCGGGCCCGACTTCTTCGCCGACGATGAGCAGCAATCCCCCGGTGCCTATCTCAAGCTGCTGGTCAGCGATACCGGCATCGGCATGCCGGACGAAGTGCGCGGCAACCTGTTCCGTCCGTTCTTCACGACCAAGCAAACCGGTACCGGTCTCGGCCTGGTTTCCTGCAAGCGCATCGTCGGCAATCATCGTGGATACGTGCGCGTGCTCAGCGAATCCAGCAAGGGTACGACCTTCGAAATCTACCTGCCTCTTGAAGGCGCCGAGAGCAGCGAGGACAACGCGGCGCCGATCGTCGGCGGCCGCAGCGAACGTGTGCTGGTGGTGGTCGAAAAGCTCGGCAAGCAGACCATGCTTTCGGACGCGCTGGAATTGAACGGCTACGAGGTGACCACGGCCGGCAGTGGCGCGCACGCGATGCAGAAGATCGACGAACTCGGCACGCCGGCTATCGTGGTCATGGATGCCGACCTCAACCTGATGAGCGGAGTGGAAACCATCGCCGCCCTGCTCGATCGCGACTATCGCGGTCCGCTGATCCTGCTTGTGCGATCCGACAAACCGGTCGACCGCGACGGCTTGCCTCCCGTCGAGCGGATCCGCTTCGTAGAAAAGCCGGTTTCAGTGAATCAGCTGCTGCGCAGCGTGCGCGAAGAACTCGACGCGACCCGGAAATCGCGACCCTGAGACCGCTCAGCGGGCGGGAGGCGGCGTGGCGAAAAGCACTTCAGCACGCTGGAACAGGATCCACGAAGTCGCGATGTATTTGTCGCCACCTTTCGGCATGTTTCCGCGATGGGTATGCGTGAACCCGGCCGGCGCGATCAGCATGGCTCCGGTCTGTGGCACGACCTTGCGTTGCTGATAGAGGAACTCGGTTTCGCCCTCGGCGAAACCCTCATTCAGGTAAGCCGTCCACAGCAACACGCGATGCAGGGTTTCAGCATTGCCGTCGCCCACCTTCGGATACAGCTCGCAATGCCAATAAGGGTACCCGCCCTGATTGGCAATGTATTTCTGGATATTGATCGTGCCTGGTCTGAGCACCTTGACCAGCAGGTTCTGCAGGCGCTGATCCGGCAAGTCCCGAATCCCCTGCGCATCGAGCGACACCAGCTTTCCGCTGGCCGGATCGGGCATCTGCAATGACAACGGCGCCAGCACGGCATGCGGATACTTGCGTACGTAGCGCATCAGCGCACCCATCATCACCGTATTCAACAGGTTGGTCGCATTCGCCCATTCGGCATGGTCGCTGATGCAGATGTCCCAACTGTCCTTGAGCGCGGTGTTGAGGCCACCGCCGGTTCGCCCGCGCACGGCCTTGCCCGAACCTTCGTATTGGCCGATCAGTGCCCGGCAATCCTGCGTGCTGATCGCCTGCTCGTAGATCTCGATGAAATCGTCGGTCATGCGCAATATTCCGGAACTGGGTGAGTCAAAAGAATTGAAAAGCGGCGCCGGCCGCGAGCCCTGCCAGCATGCCAGCGAAGATGTCGGTCAGCTCGTGCCGACCGAGGATCAACCGCGACCATGCAACCGCGATGACCAGAACGGCAAGCCCCACACCGACCGTCAGGCTACCCGGAACGAAGATGGCAAAACAGCCGAACGCGACATGCAGGGACAGTTTGCACCACGGCGAGATGAGCAGGGCAAGCAGAATGATGGCGGCCGCAAGCAGCACGGCGAGGGTTGCTGGCGAAGAGCCGAAATACCATGCGGCGAGCGCGGCAGTGGCGACAAACAAGCCGAGCAGGAAGACGTTCAGTGCATGCCGCTCGCTCGTCGCACTCGCATCGACATGCTGCCAGCGACCGCCGCGCACCTGGATCACAGTGAATGAAAAAACGATCAAGCCGACGCCAACGATGGCCGAGAGCAGGATCAGCGTCGTCGGGCCGTCACTGCCCTTGGCCCGGGTCGCCAGCCAGGCCGCCAGCGGCATGACCAGCATCGGATGGCCGAGAATCGAGATCAGCCGCGCTATCCGCAAGGTCGTGCCCTGACCCGGGTCGAGAGGCTGGCTCATGCGGGGAAATAGCGACGAGGATGCGCGACCCTGACCCCGAACGACGCGACCACACCGATGCCGATGGCGCTCGGGCCGCGGCGCAAAAACGCAGCGCGGCGGGAACCGGGTCGGGATGGATCGGACATCTGGCGGTCGCACGCTCTGGCAAAGCGGCATTGTCGCCTGTGTGGACGAATCCGCAACAGCCGGATCAGATGATGCGCAGGGTGATCGCCTTGAGCACGGCCCGCGTTCGATCGCGGGTTTCCAGTTTGTCGAGGATGTCGGATACATAATTCTTCACCGTACCCTCGGCAAGAAAGATCGAGCGCGCGATCTCCTTGTTCGAATAGCCGCCGGCAAGCAAGCGCAGGATTGCGACCTCGCGTTCGCTGAAGTTGGCTTTCGGTGCTTCCTGTTCGCGATAGGCGAACCGCGCACGCACAGGATCCGTCGACACCGGTTGCAA
The DNA here is from genome assembly GCA_016721015.1 of Lysobacterales bacterium. Lineage (GTDB taxonomy): Bacteria > Pseudomonadota > Gammaproteobacteria > Xanthomonadales > Rhodanobacteraceae > Dokdonella. Next base: position 669,120 of record JADKJL010000001.1, on the reverse strand, counting down.
GAGGGATTGTCCGCGCGCGACCGCACTGATCGCATCGTGCAGATCCTCGGGCGCGGCATCCTTGAGCAGGAAGCCCTGCGCACCGGCGGCAACGGCTTCGAGCAGCAAGGCGCTGTCATCGAATGTGGTCAACAGGATCACTGGCGTCGCGTCACCGGCGGCACGCAGGCGGCGTACGGCTTCGGGGCCGGACATGCCGGCCATGCGGACATCGGAAAGAACGACGTCAACCGGCGTCGAGGCCAGCGCCTCGATCAGTTCGCTGCCGTCGACCGCTTCAACGGCGACGACGAGATCACCAAAGCTTTCCAGCAGTGCCTTCAGCCCGGCGCGTACCAGTGCCTGGTCGTCGGCGAGCGCAATCCGAAGCGGAGCACTCACGTGGCCGGCACCCAGGCGTTCAGCCGAAACCCCTTGCTGCTGTCGAACTCGATGCCGCCACCGATGCCGTCAAGACGTTCACACATGCCGCTGATGCCGTTGCCGACGCGAAGGTTTCTTGCGCCGCGTCCGTCGTCACGAATCTCGAGCAGCACGCGATTGCCATCGCGGGTGAGACGCAGCCAGACATTGTCGGCCGCTGAATGTCGCGCGGCGTTGGTCAATCCTTCCTGGGCCACGCGCAACAGAACCTGGGCCTGGGCCAGATCGTCGACACGCGTGTCCTCGGCCATGTCGAGATGCACCTTCGGCCGCGGTATCGGTGCGGCGAGTTCCTCGATCGCACGACGCAGGTCGAGGCCGTCGTTCTGGCGCATCTGGCCGACCACGCCGCGGATGTCACCGAGCAACTCGTCGGCGAGAACGGCCGCCGTTTGCACCGCCGGCGGCGCACCAGCCGGATCGCGTGCGAGCAGGGCAAGCTGGAGCTTGAGTGCGGTCAGCTTGTGCCCGGCCACATCATGCAGCTCGCGCGCCAGGCGCAGGCGCTCGCCATCGCGCGCACTTTCCTCGAGCAGGGAATGGGTGGCAAGCAGGTGCGCATTGACCAGGGCCAACTCATCGCGTGCGCGCTCGGCGCGTTGCGCGTAGAGGGCGGTGGTCGCGGCGAAAAGCTGGAATCCTGCGTAGACGATGGTGAGAGTCAGCGCCATTTCGCTCTGCCAAGCCTCGCGGAAGATGAGATAGAGCACGGCATTCAGCACGAGCATGACCGCGCTGAACGAACGCACCGGCAATTGCGTCGCCAGTTGCGCCATCGCGATCACCAGCAACACCGGGGCGAACCCCTGGCGGTCGAGCAGGCAGATCAGCAGCCCGATCAGCAACTGGATCGCAATCAGGGGCAGGCGCGGCAACAGCCGCCAGCCCGCGCACAACATGCAGCCGACAAAGCTGGCCAGAAAGGCCAGCAACAGGATCGCGACCAGGAGCTTCCGCTCGGTTTCCGCGCGTCCGAAGATGCCACTGGCAACCGCCGCCCAGGTGACGATTCCCGACAGGCAAAGCGGTTCAAGCAGGTTGCGCAGGGCATTCGAAGCAGTCATCGGCGGTTCCTCGGGATTCGCCACACAGGATCGGCCGATCATCGCCGCGACTCAAGCCAGCAAGGACAAATGGTGACTTTCGGCAGGTCGAATCGATGACCGTCGGCATCTCGCCGGAATCGGGCGGCGAGCCGATCCTGTCGACCACAGCATCACCACCTCGTGTCGCACACGACCCTGCCCACTCGATCCATGCCAATGGAGGCACGCCATGATCCTTCAAATCCTTCTCGGCACCCCCGTCTGGGTGTATCTGTTGTTCGTCCTTCTGATCTGGCTCGGCGTTTGTCAGTTGCGCGCAAGCGCGGTCCCGGTTCAGCGGATCTGGCGCACGCCGGTGGTCTTCATCATCTGGGGTTTGTTCGGCCTGGCGATGCGCAACACGGGTGGGCTGGCCCACTTGCTGCCGTGGCTGATTGCCGCAATCGTGGGTCTGTTCGCCGGATTGGCGAGACGCAACACGCTGGCGATCGATCACGAGCGCGGACTCGTGATGCGGCCGGCCAGCGCATTGCCGCTGATCAGGAACTTAGTGATCTTCTTTGCACATTACGCGCTGAATGTCGCGGCGGCCTTTCATCCGGGCCGGCCCGGAATCATCCAGGCCGACATGGCCATCTCGGGCCTGTTCGCCGGGTTCTTCCTCGGCTGGCTGATCCGCTTCGTGCAGAATTATCGCGCCTCGGCCGGCACCCGTGCGCCGCCCGTTCCGGCCAATGCTTGATCCGCCGATGGCGCTGGATTCCCACCGGCTGAAGCACGCGGCGCTCCGGTGCATTTCACGACAGCCAAAGGGATGCGATCATGCGGCCTGATGTGGATGCGGAGATTCGCCATGAAGTTGCTCATGCTTGGCCTGATCAGCCTGGGTGTTGGTCTGACCACGGCCCCCGCGCTGCATGCCGATGACACCCCGGCCTTGTCGGCCGACCAGAAGTTCAAGGCGATCTACGAGAAGGAGTGGGACTGGCGCCAACTCCAGTTTCCGGGCGCCGATGAGGACAAGCAGGATGGCGTGCGCGCCAACCAGTTGCCGCACGTCGATGCGGATGCGCAAAAGCAGCGCTTGAAGGCCTGGAACGATGTCCTCAAGCAACTCGATGGACTGGCCAAAGACGAACTGTCGGCCGCCGAGCAGATCAATTTCGCCGTGTACCGGCCGCAGATCGAGAACATGGCCGCCGACATACGCTTTGGTGGCTACGAGATGCCGTTCAATTCGGACTCCTCGTTCTGGTCGAATCTCGGCTTCATGACCCGCAAGCCCTTGCGCACGGTCGAGGATGCCGAAGACTACATCGCTCGACTGAACGATGTTCCACGCTATTTCGACGAGCAGATCGCAAACATGCGCGCCGGACTCAAGCGCGGCTTCAGCGTGCCACGCGCGGTACTGCCCGGTCGTGATGTGTCGATCGCCGCGGTAGCCGAACTGGCCGAGCCTGCGGACAGCGAGTTCTTCAGGCCACTCAAGGATCTGCCCGCGAGCATGCCGCTCGAACGCCAGGAGCCGTTGCGTACCGAGGGCCTCACGGCAATCCGGGAGCAGGTGATTCCGGCCTACGCAAAGCTGCTTGATTTCTTCCGCAAGGAATACATGGTCAAGGCGCGCAAGTCGCTTGCGGCCGAATCGATGCCGAATGGGAAGCCCTGGTACCGCCAGCAGATCCGCGAATACACCACGCTCGACCTGAGTGCCGAGGAGATTCATCAGATCGGTATCGATGAAGTGGCGCGCATCCAGACCGAGATGTTGGCGACCATGAAAGAAGCCGGCTTCAACGGCACGTTCGCCGAATTTCTCGCCTTCCTGCGCAGCGATCCGCAGTTCTACGCGAAGACGCCGGAAGAACTGCTGATGCGCGCCGCCTGGATCGCCAAGCGCGTCGACGCCAAGCTGTCGCGCTTTTTCAACCTGCTGCCGCGCGGACGCTTCGGCATCGAGCCGGTGCCGGCCGATATCGCTCCGTTCTGGACCGCGGGTCGCGGCGGCACATCGACCTATTGGTTGAACACCTATGATCTGCCGTCGCGGCCGTTGTACAACCTGCCGGCGCTGACCCTGCACGAATCGGCGCCCGGTCATTCGTTCCAGTTGTCGCTGGCCGATGAGCAAACATCGCTGCCGCCGTTCCGCCGCAACGGCTACATCTCGGCCTATGGCGAGGGCTGGGGCCTGTATGCCGAAAAGCTCGGCGTCGAGATGGGCATCTACACGACGCCTTATGAGAATTTCGGCCGCCTGACCTACGAGATGTGGCGTGCCTGCCGCCTGGTCATCGATACCGGCCTGCACCACAAGGGCTGGAGCCGCGACAGGGCGCTCGCCTATCTGCGCGACCACACCGCTCTCAGCGAACATGAGGTCACCACCGAGGTCGACCGCTACATCTCATGGCCCGGGCAGGCCTTGAGCTACAAGCTCGGCGAAATCCGCATCGTCGCCCTGCGTGCCGAGGCCGAAAAGCAACTCGGAACCCGATTCGACATCCGCGCCTTCAACGACGCCGTGCTTGCCCAGGGCTCGGTACCGCTGCCTCTTCTCGATGAGCAGATCCACCGCTTCATCGCCGAACGCAAGGCGGCTGCTGCAGAACAGGATGCAGCCACCACGCCACAATAGGTGCAACGCATCGGTACGTCTGCGCATACCCGAGCGCAGCCTTGTGGTTCCTCGTTGCGCGAACGAAAACGCCCGCGTTCACACGAAGCGCGGGCGCTTCCATGACCCGCCAATACCCGTGTGCATGCAGGATGGATCAGTTGTAGTGTGGCATCGAAGATCGATCGATGATGATCAGGCCGTCAAAGCCGTGAGCGAAGACCTCGCGGGATTCCTCGTTGCCCCAGACATAGAACCGGGTGTCGCGAAACAACCAGTCGTCTCCGCTACCGGGCGCATCGACCTGCCCAACTTTCAGGTAGAGAGCACCCAAGCGCAGACTATACATATACGCCTCCATTGAGCCGGCCAAGGGCGTACCAACGGTTTCTGGCGAACCGTCGTTGCCAGCCGAAACGCCGCGCAGCATGAACAAGCCAATGCTTGCCAGCTCACCCCCCCAATGCGAGGACAGATAGCTGCCCATGGACGGATTTCCAGCCTCGTCCAGACGATCTTTGGAAATGTGTGCGTTGTGTGCCCATACGATGATCTTGTCATTCGGATAGACCAGGTCGGCCAAACGCGTGAGGTTCTCGGCCATCAGTGGATCGCGAAACTCGAATTCGCCGGCGCCTGAAAGGTATCCGGAATAGGAGTTCAGAACGCGCAGCCGCCCGCTCAGTGCGTCTATCGCCAACCAGGCAAATGTCAGCTCCTGGTGGTCTGGATTGTTTGCGGGGGTGGCTTCCAACAGGGCGTGCAAACTTTGCGAGACTTCTTCGATGCGCTGATATGTAGTTGCCATGTGGTTTTCGAACGCGGGACAACTGGTCTGGTTCGCGTCAATACAAGCCCAGATCAGCGCGCTATCGCTTTCGCTGTCCACGACGAGGGATCGCGCCGCATTGGTCAACTCGGGATCGAACCGATCAAGCAGCGGTGAAAGCCAGGTCAATACCGAGTCGGACGAGTCGAGGGTGGAGGACGCCTGGATATCGAAGCCCGCCAGGCGCAACGGATGGGCGGTCTGGCGAGTGCTGCGAAGATAGCGCGCCAGTTCATTGAGATCCTTGGTATCCCAAATGCCGAACGCACATTCGACACCGGTGTTGGGCGCGGGGGCGCTCTGTTCGAGTTGCAAGTCCTGGATATGGCACGCGGTCAAAGATGATTCAAACGCGAGCACGTTGTAGCCGAGGGTCTCGTGTAGATATTTGATCAGCCTTACCTTGACCGCACTGAACTCCGCCGATCCATGCGAACTCTCACCCAACTGGACGATACGCTTGCCCTCAAGCTGACTCGGCAGAAAGGCGAGATCGGAGAAATCCGCATCGTAAACAATAGAGCGTACCGGATAGTGATTCTGCGTCAGCCACGTCGTCTCCTCTGCCGTGGGCGGAGCCAATCCCGCAGCCGAGTCGATTGCCGGAGTCCGCAGTTCGGTGTCGGACAGCAATCGCTGCTGGCGCAAGTCCGGCGTGGGAATCTGCGCCGGGGGTACGATCGGCGGCTGATTTGAATCATGCGAACCTGCCGAGTTGCCGCCACCACCGCAACTGGCCAGCGCAATGACGGCCAGCACACCGAACAAAGTGTTGAACGGGGCTCTCATTCTCGCGTTCGAAATCTTGGTGGTCGTCGTGAACAAGATCATTCTCCGGTTGGCATCATTGGAGGCCGAGGCTTCCTGCAAGGTCTCGTCGTTTCGTGGGCGATGGCATCCGACTCACGGGCGCCGAAAGTGGAGTACGACAATATTCGTATCATGTCAGCTGAAACCATCCCCAAAAATGAGGAGGGCCCTATCCAATGCGACGGGCAACCCGCCGCGATCAGCGACTCGGGAAAATGCAACGCGTGGATTGCAGATCTTGCTCAATCCACGCAATAGGATTCGCTCAACCGGCCCTGCTTCAACAGCATGAAGCAACCGAAAGAATTGTTGTCTCTTGCGCATTGGCCGACCAGGCCCGAGTTGCTCGGCATGGCAAGGTTGTCTCCCTGGTACAGGCAACGGGCCAGCCTGCACTGCCTTCCGTCCGTGCACTCCTTGCCGCCATCCGCCGCGACCACAATGCAATCGAGCATGCCGCCCATGCCAACCCGCTCAAGAGTTCCACCGCGCGCGCTGCAGGCAGTGATCTGAGCAGCTTCGTAGCATGCGGATCCGAGCCTGCCCACATGCCAGCGACCGCCGTGGTTTTCGCAGGCGGCCTGTTGTGGCTTGCCGATGCACTCCATCGGATATCCCCCTTCCCAACGACCACCCATGGCCGCACATTCCGCTTGCTCGGTGGGTTCGATGCAGCCCAGGCCGCCGTCATCCAGACCACCGCGAGCGTTGCAGGCCGAGTAGCTGAATTCTGTCGGCGTCTGGCAGATGACATCGGGTCGTCCATCCCTCGCCCGGCACAGCTGCTGGAGAAAATCACTCACCGGCAGGCAGCGATGGCGTGCCTCGACCCAAAACTTGCTGCAGGTTGGCCGGAGCGTGAGCCACGGTTCCGGCGTTGAATTCGGCAAGCAGCGTTGGTTTGCATTGTCCCAGTGATAAGGCGGGCACGCGGCCTTTGCCTTGAGCACAGACTCGGGCGCTGTTCCCGTTCCAGGTTCCGGATCCGGATGTTCAACGACAAGCCATTGCCGATGGCGCAGGCCCGCAAATACGACACTTGCCAGCGCAATCGCGACAACGGCCGCACTCAACACCGTTAGTGCCCGGGACATGCATCTTGCTCCGCTGTGATTTCGCCGCAACGCAAACACATTAAGGCAACCTGGGGGACGCGGCTTTCCCACAAATCCCGCGTCACGACATGAAACCCGAACCCGATCGGCTCACGATGACTCGATACGACACGCGCGGCGTCTGAGTGCCGCTTCCACTCATGACCCGGGTGGCCGTGATCTCAGCCAGACAGGACTGTGAGCCAAAAGCCCTTCGGCGCATCTCCGCATGCGCCCAGCACCATCTGGAAAACCCGGGTCAAGTCGAGCACGCGCGGAATCCTGGGTGTCAACATTGTGCGAGACCCTCCATCAGGCTTGGCGGGATTGCGCCCCCCAAGTACCGAGCTGTGAATGCACCCGGCCTGATGCCGGCTCGATATACAACGGGCCACCCGGACGCTCCAGATATTTGGGGAGCTCATCGTGAACATCCATCAGCCGGGACGAGTAATGCAGATGGACGGTCGGTCGGTAGCGTTCGGGCATGTTGCCGGCATGATTGGCGGCGATGAGCTGATTCGGGATGCTCTTCAGACCAAGTCCGTTCGTGCTGCACACGACATCGCCACAGACAAGGCAGAAATGACGCTGCATCTGCCCGTTTGGATGCTTGAACATGTTCAGTTTTCCGGCGCCGCACATCAATCGAACGCCGTTGGCACGCCATATTGTCGCCGCATACATCGGGGTTCCGAGAACATCGCGGCACAAAACACAATGGCAATACGCGCACATGACCGGGCGACCTGCCGTTATCACCTTCACCGTCCCACAGCGACAAACGAACTGGTTGGAGGTTTCGTGATTCACGCTGCCGATTCCTCCCATTGATGCACGTCTGCGCGCGGCGAACCAAGGGCAACCATCCGCGAGGCGCCGTAGTATTTGGGAAATGGGGCCTGGCGACATCCTCAAACATGAGGAGGGGCTCAATCCCTGCGCGCCGCTGACGGGATATTCATTGTGGAACCATGCTCGGCTGTCGGCGGTTCAAAGTCGGCCCTCCGCGACTGGATGGCAGTTTTCCCTGCAGTCGGTTTAGAGATCCAGCGTGCAGCGAGGAGTGCCCGCGGCATGCAGCCGATATCGATCAGCGCAGCCAGAGATCGCGATGGGCGTGTCCACAATTCTGCTGACGATTTTTCTGAAGGTGGTTGACACACTGCATCAACCATCGACTCGAGTTCAAAGCCGCTGGACATGATTACCGGATCCAATCGACCCGTCAGCGCAGAGCAGCGTGTGGAAATTTCAGCAGCCTCCGGTTGCGTGTCGATCAGCTGATATGCGAGTTCTCAACCCGGAGCTGAAATGAGAATCCCTGCCTTTCCCCTGGCCGCCACTGCAAGCGTTCGTGGCAGCATCCTGCTGGCCACGCTTGCATTCGCGGCATTGTACGGCTCGCCCGCGCGGGCAGCCCAATTGATCATGAATTCCGACGACAAGATTTTTGCTTCGCAGTTCGACTATTCCGAAATGGAGCCGGTGTGCGTTACCACGCAGACGGTCGACCGGATTTTCACCAATGAAGATCCCAGCGTGTTCTTCAGCCCTGCCTGGCAACAGAGTCAATACGGTGGCATCTGTCCCGCGGCAAGCGAAATGCTGGCTTTCAACGATGCCGTTTGCGAGCAGCAGCCTGATCATGATCCACCTCGGCACTTTTGCTCGGCAATTGCTTGCTGCGGCACGCCACCGCCGATTCCGGTTTGCGACCAGGATGCGGCGGGTGGGTTGCCGGCTGCGGCGATTGATATCGAGCCCGCCACTGATATGGTCGAAACTCGTGGATTGCTTTCCGATCTGTATCCAAACCAGGACACGACCACGGACGCATTCCATGCCAATCTGGAATGCGACTCGTCGATTGGCGAACCTGACTTGCCGGCAGAAGTTGACGAGCCGCCATCGGCTGAGGAACTCGCCGCGGAGCAGTTGCTGAGCGAGTACGAGCAAACCGAAGGTGCGACGCTGGTGGCCAATACCTCGATAGCGATGTCACCGACCGCGCCCTGGCCACGGGAGCCCGATCCGGACGTCTGCCGCATGTCCGATCCCAGCCTTGTCAATGGGCCGAGCTCGATCGTGCCGTGTGCGTCCATGCTTGATCCCGACCAGCCTTTTGACGGACGCGACGTGATCTATGTCCACGGCCTCGGCGTCGAACACCTCAAGAACTGGATTGGCAACTACACACCGGCGCACAGTTTATGGCCCGAAGATTCCGATGAATTCATGCAGCCTGGCGGCTACTTTCGCACTTACGCCGAGAATTACTGGCGAGATCATATTCGCGAGCACTTGTCTGATCCGACAGCGGGCAGCTATATCGAAGGCTGGCAGTGGTGGGCGGGGGATTCCGAGCCGCGCTATCGCTCCAAGCAAAATCGCTACCTGATCGTCGCCTGGTCTTCCAACCAACGTTTGCAATATGCCCAGAATGCATTCCTGATCCAAGTGGCGGCTGCAATCAACGATGGCACCAACGTGGTCACCCCGGCCGAGTTTCCTCAGAACCAGCATCGCCCGTTCTGCGCCAATGGTTGCGTGGTGATTTCGCATTCAACCGGGGGCCTGCTGGTCAGCACGACCCTGGGACAACTTGCGCGCGGTGATTGGGGATCGCAATTGCAACACCTGCCGGATCACATTCGCGCTCATGTGGCGTTCGATGGCGCGATATCCGGCAGTCGGATCGCTACGGTGACCGTCGGAATTGGTGGTGCGGTCATGGGCGCCGCCAGTCCGGGGCACGGTCTCCTGTGCCGGGCCATTGATGATGTTTTTGGGGGCAACGGACAGTTTTGCGATAGCATCAATTCTACGTTTCTGCAAAACACGGTACTTCTGGATCTGATTCCAGCCGTCGCGCAAACCAAGTGGGGGCCGGTACTCAGCGACTCGCCCGTACCTACGCTTACGGTGGCGGGGGGTCACCCGGTCGGCAATCACTATGGGTTAACCAAATGGCTGCTTCCGGGCATCGACGATGGCGTGGTGAGCGCAAACTCGGCGTGCGGCAACCCGAATCCGGTGTTTCCGTTTGCGATGGCGCCCAGCGGGGTGGTAGTGCCATTGCGCAAGGCGTTCGATCTTGGTGATGTCACGACGCGAGCCGTGAAGAATTTTCTCAGCCAGAAAAATCTGAGGCAAGGGGCACATCCCGGCGGATTGCGCTATCTGGCAGGAATGTGCACGCCGTATCTGACCGTCAGCGGCATGCGCCTTCCGGTGGATGACGCGTTGGGCGGTACACAGTGGGATACCCGTGCGCGTTGGCCGAACCACTTTTCCATGATTCAGGGAATAGCCGACCACTCCTATGATGGCGGTAGCGACGACAGCAATCGTTGGCCAAGTGCGCTCGGACAGCCCGCAAGCACGTCGCGGCACTACTTGAACATGCTTGGCTGGAACAACAACGAGGAATCCAGCGCCGTCACCAATGCCGGCATTTACCATCGCTACGCCGACGGCAGCTATCTGGTCAAACCCGAATTCGCCAAGAGCGTGGAGATCGTCAAAGGCCGTTACATCAAGTTCCGGTTATTCCGCAAGACGCGCAAGATCTGGCTATGGAAGCGTACGTACGAACGCCTCAATCACTGGGAGCAAAGGCAGGACAGCCACTACGTCTACGAGTTCGTTGCTCGCCATTGACCGCGTCTGGCGGACACTGCCTTTTGCAGTGTCCGCCTTTCGTGGCAGATAGCGAGGCCAGCAATCTTTGCCGGCTGCTAGATCCGCGGCAGTATCATTTCAACGCGGGTTCCGCGCCCTTCCGCCCCCTGTCCGAAGGCAACCGTTCCACCCAGCATCCGCATGCGGGTTTGCACATTGCGCAATCCGCAACCGTGGATTGCACCTGCGCTCATCCCGCGGCCGTCATCTTCGATACGCACCACCAGCATGCCTGCGTTCGAATGCGCCGAAATCAAGACATGGCTCGCCACCGAATGCTGGATCACGTTGCTCAGCAATTCTTCAAGGCAGCGAAACAACTCCATCAGCTTGCGGCGATTGCGAACGCGCATGTCCGCAACTCCAGTCATTTCCCAGTGACTGTGGATGCCCGCCGCGGCCAGCGTACCTTGCAGCCGAAGTTGCAAGGTGTTGAAGGCATTGTCGATCAAGGCTGAACCCTCTTCCATCGCGTCGATCATCAAACGCAAGTCGAGCAGGGCGCGGGAGATGTCCACATTCAAGCGAGATTCGGGATGTTCATGCTTGAGCTGTTGCATGACCGCCAGCATGCGCGAGCCGAAGCCGTCGTCGATGTCGTGCAACATGCGCTGGCGCTCGCGATCGGCGAGTCCGCTTGAAAGCGATTTCCAGACTTCAGCACTTTGCATCGATGCGGGTGCCATGGCCCGATCCAGATCACGCCGCAGCATTTGCGTCGCGTGCCCGTGCAGGCGGCTTCCAAGCAGGGCACGACGCAGCATCAGGAAAACAAACATCAAGGCCAAGGCGGCCGTCCCGGGCGGGTAGATCCAGACCAGACGCAGGCGCGGATCCAGGCGGTAGGTGATCGCTTCGAGCGCGCCACAACACACCGCAAACAACATCGCCCACTGCATGCAGCGGCGCTCCACCGCGGGTGCATGGGCGATGCGAGCGATCACATGCCTCATCAGGATGGCAGCGACCGCAGCGATTGAAAGCCAGAACGCCAGGTTCAGATTGGGCAAACGCAGATTCCAGTTCGACCACAAGCAACTCACCTGCAAAACCGCGGCAATCACCAACCAGGCAAGTCCCCAATGCCTGAGCGCGATACCCCAGAATGAGGCCATCAGTTGGTACAAGGCGAACACCAGCAGCACGATGCTGAGATCACTGACCGTGCGCCAGGCCAGTGGACCGCCCGGCATGTCGCCAGCAACCAGATAGCCGGTTCGGCAAGCCATCAACAACAGGCAGCCCACGTACCACAGGTAAACCGGCGCCGCCGGACTCAAGCGTCGCAAACCCAGCGCGACCGCAGCGAGTACCACGAACAACGCCAGGCACAGATAGAGTCCACCGATGCGGCGCCACCAATTGGCGCGATAGATGCCGTATAGAAGGTCATAGTCGCCAATGCAGAGCATGCCGACGCGACTTTCGCTGAGCTCATTGGCCAGGGGAACGCGCAGAATCAGCAGATTCTCGCCCGCGTGCAGCGCATCCATCGGCAACGCGTGGAGATGGGGCGCCAGGTCACGTCGGTCGCGTTTTTGCAGATCGGCGCGCGACGTCAAGTTTCGGCCATTGACTTGCAAGTCATAGAACGGCACGGCCTCGCCCAAATAGACGGCCGGACGCGGCGTTTTCGCAAGATCAATGCGAAAGTGATGTTGCAAGACGATGACAGATTCTTCGCTTCGCCCTGGAATCCGTTGCAACGGAAGAGCCACGGGTTTGCCGGACGCCGCATCGAACAACTGCGTGACACACAGATCCGCAGGAACCTGGCTGCCAAGGTATAGAAAGATCAACACGCCAAAGGCCAGCAGCAGACTGCCCCAGAACAATGCGTTCCTGCGCCAGAGTGATCGTTTGATTGAAATGCAGACGGCGTCTTGGCGCTCGATCATGGCCGCAGCTCCGCGCAGGCCAACGTGCTGCCATCAGCGAGCATGCGCTTCAAAACAACGGCACCTGCAACACGCAATGCAGTCCGCGGCCGTCGTCCCCGGTGCCGATATCGAGCGTTCCACCGAGCATCTGTGCACGCAAATGGACCTGGGCGATGCCTCGGCCTCCGACACTCTTGACCGCATCCATGCCACAACCGTTGTCGCTGATCGCGAAATTTACCTGCCCAAGGTGGATGCTGATGTCGACCTTGAGTTGATCCGCACCAGAGTGCTGTGCACTGTTGCAGAGGAGTTCTTCAAGGCAGCGCAATACCAGGATCAGTTTGCGACGGTCGTCGATGCGCACCTCGGCGACCTGATCGAACTGCCACTCGCTGGCGATCCCGGCTGTCGTCAGCAGCGGCTCGATGCGATGTCGCAAGCGCGCCATCACCATGCCCAGCGAACGCGAGGTTTCGTCCATTGCATCCAGCATCAGGCGCATGTCGAGCAGAGCGCGCTGGATCTGTCGATGCAACATGCTGTTCGGCAGCTCCCGCCTGGCGCGCACCAACACGGCCACCAGTCGCGATCCAAATCCATCATGGATATCGCGGATCATGCGGCCACGCTCACGTCGGCTGATGCTGGAAGACACGTTCTCCCATATTGGCGGCTCGGCCTCGGCGTCCATGCTGATCGCCTGATCAAGATCCAGCGCAAGGCTGTCCGTGGCGTGCGCGAGCAGATCCGCGCCGAGGGCCATTCGTCGCAGCAGCAGGTAGCCCATGCCAATCGCCAGCGCGGTAACGACCGGTGGCTTCGTCCACATCCAGCGTTGCTCGAACGGCAGGAAGAGATTGGCGACCTCAAACAGCAAGCCAAAGAATGCAAACGAGCCCACCCAGATGACAACGGCGCGCTCGGCGCGATCCAGCGAGTGAAACCGGGTGGCCATCGCCAGCACAACCAGGATCTCGCCAATGGTCGTGACCATCAGCAGCAACACATAGTTGGCTTGAGCGAATTCGGTGCGCGGGACGACATACAGTTGCACGCAAACCGCCAACGCAAAGATCGTGATCACCAACAATGACCTTGAGAGCCACCGCAGGGCAAATTGCCAATAGGCGCGCATGAAGCGATACAGCACATAAGGCAGCAGGGCGACGGCGACATTGCCGAGAAACACCCAGAGCAGCGGTGAGCCCGGTCGGTATGTATTCGAAACGTAAACGGTCCGCGCAAGCAACAGGAGCAAGCAGCCGACATACCAGGCGTGGGCGGGATGGCGTCCGCTCAACATCCAAAGGGCGGCACCCAGCACAATCAGCGTGCAGATCAGCAATGCGCATATGGTCGCGACGCCAACCATACGCCACCAGTTGGCGCGAAAGCTCGGCTCCAATACCGCCAAACTGCCGAAGCAGATCTGGTCGACGCGCAGTTCGGCGAGATTCGCCGCCAACGGCAGTTCAAGCTCGGCCGTGTTGATACCAGGTCGGATCACGTCACTCGGCAAGATGTGCAGATGGGGCGCCATGTCACGCAGGTTGCGCGCGCCCAGATCGATCTCGGGGGTCAAATCGGCACCATTGACCCGCAACCGGTAGAAGGGAAGTGCTTCGCCGATTCCAATCGCCAGCGGTCCCTCGTCAACTTTCAGCGGCTCAAAGTCAAAACGGTAACGCAGAATACTGAACGGAGCAGCCTCGTTACCGGCGACAACCCGGATCGGAAGTGGCACCGTGACCTTCGTCGACGCATCGACGATCTGCTCGACGCTGGTCACGCAGGATGCTCCTACCGCAGCTCGGTAGCGGAAGCCGAACATCAACACCGCCAAGGCCAGCAGCAGGCTGACCCAGAACAGCAATCTGCCGAATCTTGCCAGAGTGCGCTTCATCGACTCTCGCCACGTGACTCAACAATGCTCAGACGAGCCGGCGCAAACGCGCTTCGAACAAGGCTTGTTGCAAATTGGATACGCGAAGCTTTTCGTAAATATGCCGCACGTGGGTATACACGGTACTCGGTTGTGTACCGGTCATTTCGGCAATCTGGCGGTAGTTGCAGCCCTTCGCTGCCAACTTGAGTATCTCGCTCTCGCGCTCAGTGAGGCCTGGATCTTTCGTGTCCGGCGCGGGCGGTGGCTGCTTGCGCAGCAACTCCATCAAATGGTGGGCGATGGACGGACTGATCACGGAACCGCCATCGGCGGCGATGGTGATGGCGTTGGCGATCCCGAAGGGTTCGTCCTGCTTGCACACATAGCCGCTGGCACCGGCGAGGATGGCCTGCACAACCGTCTCTTCATCCGCCAGTGAGGAAACCACAAGCACGGTAGGGGCCGGGGTTTGGCGGCGTGCCAGGTGAATCATGTCGATGCCAAGCCCATCCGGCAACACAAGATCAACCAGACACAAATCGAATGCACCCGCGCCAATGAGTTTTTCGAACTCGGCCAGACAGTGTGCTTCTTCGACATGGATAACGCGCGCACCCAGCTTGGCCAGCGACTCGCGCAACAGTTCGCGGCAACCCGCGTCGTCTTCCAGAATGAGGACGCGCAGGGCACGCTGCCGGATTTGAATTGTGCTTGGCGAAGAATTCTCGCCAATCTCTGATTCGTTGCTTTCCATGGTATGCGTTGACTGCCCCCAATGGACGCGCCGCATGACACGTTCCGGGGCTTGATGATGGCAGCTTGGCAGGATTCCGAACACTGTCAAACGTAACGCACATCCGCTTGGTTGTGCCGTATATCGGCCCAAGTCAACCTTGCAACCACTCGGCGGGCCCCACGAACAACAACGCCCGCGTTCGCAAGCGAGACGCGGGCGTTGTTTTGGGTGTGACACAGGCGCCGCCAAACATCCCGGCCACCCTTAAACTTCAAGCGAGCGTGATACAGCCCTTACCGCTAACCGCTGATGGCTGCCCTGCTCGCTGAGTCTTACTTGGCTTCCTTCTCCATCAGCTTCTCGACCATGCTCGCCGGCACTTCGGCGTAGCTGTCGAATTCCATCGTGAAGGTACCGCGGCCGCGCGTGGCGGAACGCAGGAAGTTGATGTAGCCGAACATTTCCGAGAGCGGAACAAAGCCCTGGACGAACGACTGCAGACCCTTCTGGCCCTGCTCGCTGATCGTACCGCGACGACGGTTCATGTCGCCGATGATGTCACCGAGAAACTCGGACTCGGTCACCACTTCGACGCCCATGATCGGCTCCAGCAGTTTCGGCTTGCTGCCGCGATGCGCTTCACGAAAGGCACCCTTGCCGGCGATTTCGAAGGCCAGTGCCGAGGAGTCGACGTCATGGAACTTCCCGTCGAGCAGGCGTGCCTTGAAATCGACGACTTCGTAACCGGCGACCTGGCCCTTGCGGCTCTCGACGCGGACCGCGTGCTCGACCGATGGGATGTACTCGCGCGGAATGCGGCCACCGACAATCTCGTCGGCAAACTGGATGCCCGAGCCCGGCTCACCCGGCTCGAACACCATCTTCACTTCAGCGAACTGACCGGAACCGCCAGACTGCTTCTTGTGAGTGAAGACGAGCTCGATCGGGTTACCAAATGCTTCGCGGAAGCTGACCTTGGGCTTGCCCATGACGGCTTCAACACCGAGCTCGGTGCGCATGCGATCGACGGTGATTTCCAGATGCAGCTCGCCCATGCCCTTGAGCACGGTCTCGCCGGTTTCCTTGTCGACTTCCATGTGCAGCGACGGATCCGCCTTGGCCATTTTGTAAAGCGCACTCGACATCTTGTCGATGTCATTGCGATTCTTCGGCTGCACCGAGACGCTGATGACCGGATCCGGAAAGCGCATGCGCTCAAGCAGGACCGGATGCGCGGGATCGGACAGCGAATCGCCCGTTTCCGTATCTTTCATCGAAACGAAGGCGCAGATGTCGCCGGAACGCACTTCATCGATGTCCTTGGTCGAATCGGCCTGGACTTCGACAATGCGGCCGACACGCTCTTTCTTGCCGCGGGTCACGTTGAGCAGGGTGTCGCCCTTCTTGATCACGCCCGAGTAGACGCGGCAGAAAGTCAGCGTGCCGAACTGGTCGTTGATGACCTTGAAAGCGAGCGCGCGAGCGGGCGCATCATCAGAGACTTCCTGTTCGCCGATGACGTTGCCGTCGACGTCAACCGTCGAAATGCCGCCATTCTCGCCCGGGTACGGCAGATAATCGATGACGCCATCGAGCAACTGCTGCACGCCCTTGTTGCGATACGAGGAGCCGCAAAATACCGGCACCAGCTTGCCGCTGACCGAACCGATGCGAATGCATTTCTTGATCATGTCCTGGTCGTATTCACCGGTCTCGAGCAAGCGTTCGAAAGCGTCGTCGTCCATGGCCAGGGCCGATTCGAGCAAATCCTGGCGCAGCTTCGGCAACTGGTCGATCCAGTCGTTGTCGACCGTCGAGGCGAAGTTCAAACGTGCACGCAGGTCCGCCATTGGCACGGTTTCCCATTTGCTGTCTTTGTCGTCCGATTCCCAGATGTAACCCACGTTCTCGACCAGATCGGCCATGCCGACGAACTCATCACTGCTGCCGAGCGGAACCTGGCAGAGCAAGGCGTTGGCGCCTAGACGCTCGCGGATGCCCTTGACGCAATGCGCGAAATTCGCACCGATGCGATCCATCTTGTTGACATAGCACAGACGCGGCACGTTGTACTGGTCGGCCAGGCGCCAGTTGGTTTCGGTCTGCGGCTCGACGCCGGCAACGCCGTCGAATACGACGACCGCGCCATCAAGCACGCGCAAGGAACGGTTCACTTCGATGGTGAAATCGACGTGTCCCGGCGTGTCGATCACGTTGATCTGGTAACCCTTCCACTCAGTGGAGACCGCCGCGCTCTGGATGGTAATTCCGCGCTTGCGTTCCTGCTCCATGTAGTCGGTCGTGGTCGAGCCCTTGCCGTCCTTGGTGTCATGCACGTCGGTGATCTGATGCTTGCGACCGGTGTAATAGAGCACGCGCTCCGTGGTCGTCGTCTTGCCCGCGTCGATGTGGGCGATGATTCCGATGTTGCGGTAGAGCTTGAGTGCTTTCTGCCTGGCCATGATTTTTCTCTAGATAACGGAAACTTGGATGGTGATTGGCCGAGCAGAACCCCGATCGTCTTCGATCGAGTCTTTCGACCACAAGAATAGCGACACCGAACCCGGCAGCATTGGCGCATGGATGAGCGCCGCTGTCGTGTCGATGTCGTGGAAACGCCCGATTGCTTCAGCCTCGGCGTGGACCGGAGTCCGCCCGGGCATCCGGGCAAGACCCGGATCGGCGCGCGATTTTACACGAAATCGGCCGCTTCGAGTCGAATCGGTCATTCAGCTTGCGAGAATGGGCCTGCAACAGGGGCCAGGACGGCTTCGCGCAACGGTAAACTGCGTCGAATGACTGCGCGCAAGCCTGACCCCTGCCCCTGCGATCCGCGTCGCCTCTACCGGGATTGTTGTGCGCCCTGGCATGGGGGAGCGCGTGTCCCCGATGCGGAACGGCTGATGCGCTCGCGCTACAGCGCCTATGTGCTGGGCCTCAGCGAATACCTGCTCGGCACCTGGCACGTCTCGACCCGCCCGCGCTCGCTCGATCTCACGGACGCCGCCGGTATTGCCACGCGCTGGCTGGGACTGGGGATCAAGCGCCATGTCGTCATCGACCGGGATCATGCCGAGGTCGAATTCGTCGCCCGTTGCCGGGTGGGCGGCCAGCCTGCGCGGCGCCTGCACGAGCGCAGCCGGTTTGTCCGCGAAGCCGATACCTGGTTCTACCTCGACGGCGAGATCAATCCGCCGGCCTGAAGCGATGCCTGTACTTTTGTCACTTGCCTGCCGGTACGCATGTGCTAGCGTCGCCCTCCCATCCAGTAGCAAGGGGAGTTGTCGATGAAGAATCCACGTTTACCTCTGCGGTTCGTGCTCATCCTGCCGCTGCTTGCGCTTGCCGCCTGCAAGCCCGCACCCGAGCCGGCCGCATCGGTTGCGGCAACGCCCGCAGCAGCGCCCGCAGTCGAAGTCACACAGCCATCCAGGCGCCACCCGATCGAGGATTTCATCGATACCACCGGCATTGCCGGAGCCTCGTTTTCGCCGGACGAGAGCCGAATCCTGTTCTCATCGAACAAGTCCGGCATCTGGAACGCCTACACGATGCCGGCCAGCGGCGGCGAATGGACGCCCGTCACCACCTCGACCACCGACAACACCTATTCGGAAGCCTGGTTTCCGGCCGATGATCGCAAGCTGGTCACACGCGACCAGGGCGGCAACGAACTCAACCATCTCTACGTTATCGAGGCCGATGGCAGCGAGAAGGACCTGACCCCGGGCGACAAGCTCAAGGCGCAATTCATCGATTTCAGTCCGGATGGCAGTGCCTTCTACGTTGGCACCAACGAACGCGACGAGAAGTTCTTCGACCTTTATCGCTATGACGCCAAGACCTACCAGCGCAGCCGCCTGTACGAAAACAAGGAAGGCTACGATCTTGGCGCGATCTCGCCCGACGAACGCTGGCTGGCGTTGTCGAAGACGCGCACGACGGTCGACAACAACCTCACTCTCTACGATCGCCAGAAGAAGAAGTCGATCGACCTGACCCCGCACAAGGGCAATGCAAGCTATTCGGCCGAAACCTTCTCGCCCGATTCGACCAGCCTGCTCTATACCAGCGATGAAGGCAGCGAGTTCAAGCGTCTGCGCCGCTATGTGATCGCCGACGGCAAGCACGAAGATGTGCAATCGGCACCGTGGGACATCGTCTACGCGCGTTACTCGCAGACCGGCAAATACCTTGTCGTCGCGACCAATGTCGATGGCAGCACGGAAGTCGCGATCACCGAAGCGGCCACCGGCAAGCCGCTCGCATTGCCGAACCTGCCGGCTGGCGAGATTCGTGGCGTGTCGATTTCGCGTTCGGAAAATCGCATGGCGTTTTACGTCAACGGCGATCGCCAGCCGAGTGAGCTCTACACGCTGACGTTCGGCGAGCCCGAGGCGAAACGCCTGACCACCTCGCTGAGCCCGAAGATCGAAGCCGGTGAACTGGTGGATTCCAGCGTCGTGCGCTTCAAGAGTTTCGACGGCATAGACATTCCGAACATCCTGTGGAAGCCGCAGCAGGCAACTGCCAGCAACAAGCTGCCGGCCCTGGTTCTGGTCCATGGTGGCCCCGGCGGCCAGACCACGCGCGGCTACAACACCATCGCCCAGTTCCTCGCCAACAACGGTTATGTCGTGCTCGGCATCAACAACCGCGGCAGTTCGGGTTACGGCAAGACCTTCTTTGCCGCCGACGACCAGAAGCACGGCCACGAGCCGCTGCAGGATTGCGTCGAGGCAAAGAAGTACCTGCAAACCCTCGACTACGTCGACGGTCAGCGAATCGGCATCATGGGCGGCAGCTATGGTGGCTACATGACCTTGGCCGCGCTGGCTTTCAAACCCGAGGAATTCAAGGTCGGCGTCGACCTGTTCGGGGTCAGCAACTGGTTGCGCACGCTGGAAAGCATTCCGCCGTACTGGGAGAGTTTCCGCGAGGCGCTGTACCAGGAAATCGGCAACCCCAAAACCCAGCGCGACATGCTCGTTGCCATCTCGCCGGTATTCCACGCGGACAAGATCACCAAGCCCTTGATGGTGCTGCAGGGCAAGAACGATCCGCGCGTGATCATCGCCGAATCCGACGACATCGTCGCCGCCGTGCGCAAGAACAACGTGCCGGTCGAATATGTCGTGTTCGACGATGAGGGGCACGGCTTCGGCAAGAAGAAAAACCAGATCGAGGGCTACGGAAAGATCCTGGTTTTCCTCGACACCTATCTGAAAGGTGACGGCCCAGCCAAGGCGCCCTGAGCGAGCGCTGACCCCGAAGGAATGTGGCCGCACGCCCGAAGGCCGGCCACATTCCCGGTCACGTGCTATTTCGAGCGGCAGGCACCGGTCGTCAAGCGCTCCTGATCGCCGTCGTCGTATTTGACGTCGATCTGGGTGCCATCCTTGCTGATGCCGGTGATCTGGCCGCCAAACCAGGCTTTGCCGCCGGACCATCGGCACTCGATCCGCGTGCCCAGCGCCCACGTGTACGGGCGCACCTGCGTTGAGGACGCGGTTTCGCGCGTGCCATCGTCGTAGGCGATCGTGATCTTGTCGCCCACGTGGCTTTGCACCACGCCCGGGAACCAGTAGCCACCGCCACGCCAGTTCCCCAGCACCCAATCACCCTGCGACTGGGCCGCAGCCCCTGTGGAAATCAGCACCAGCATTGCCGCAGTCAGCATTATTCTTTTCATCTGCCCTTCCCCTGTTGGTTGACAAACTGTCGACAGTCTAGTCCGCGCCGGCATGAACGAGTGCGATGTGGCGAAGCGCCGTTGCATGGGCTTTCGTTGTCAACACGGAATGGTGTTCGACGATCGGCGGAAATGGCAACGAACGCCGTGACAACTCAAGCGTCACGCGGGTGGGTGACTCAATCGAGAAACTCCCGGCGCAGATCAACCGTGCTGCGCTTGCCCAGCGCGGCATGGCTTTCCTGCAGCCATTGTGCAGCGCTGGCGCGGCCAAGATCCCGCAGCCCGGTGAGGAATTTCAGGTCGGTGCTGATCTTCGACGCGGCAGCCAGCCTGCCCATGTCCGCATCGGCTCGGATCAGGTGCACGAGGACATGACGCATGCGCTTGGCGTAGGCGGGTTTGAGCCAGCCTTCGGCAAGCTGCCGACTGACGAACTCGACCGCGCGCATTTCGCGCATCAGCGATGAATTGAAACTGATTTCGCTGACTCGATCCTCGATTTCCGCCGAAGTCGTCGGCACCTCGTCACGCCACATCTGGTTGACCATCACCACGACTACATCGCGCGTGGCGGTCTCGTAGAACAACGGATAGAGCACGGGATTGCCCATGTAGCCGCCATCCCAATAGTGTTCGCCGTCGATTTCGACCGCCTGGAACAGATGCGGCAAGCAGGCCGAGGCCATGACCGCATCGATCGACATGGCCGCGTTGTTGAAGATGCGGGCCTTGCCACTGCGCACATTGGTCGCGCACAGGAACAGCTTGACCTCCTCGCAGTGCTGCAATGCCTGGAAGTCGACACAGGCGGCAAGCAGGTCGCGCAGCGGGTTCATGTTGAGCGGGTTGAACTGGCACGGTGAAAACGTGCGCGTGAACGATTCCATCATCCATTGCTGGGTCGCCAGCAAGGGATTCGTGCCCGCATTGACCAGTGGATTGGATCCGGTCAACGCAGCGAGTGGATTGAGCATCGCGCCGAGCTCGCCAACACGGAGCCAGAAATTTGCCAGGCTCGCACGTGCGCCATCCCGACCGTCCTGCATCAGGCCATGTGCGACCAGCACCGCGTTCATCGCGCCTGCGCTGGTACCGCAGATGCCATCAAGACTGACACTGCCGTCCTCCAGCAGCCGATCGAGCACACCCCAGGTGAACGCGCCATGCGAACCGCCGCCTTGCAAGGCGAGATTGATCGGCCGCACATCGGAAGCCGCCTTGCGGGACACTGACGAACTCCGTTTGCGCAGTGCAGCCATGAGGGTTGCCGTAGGGTGGGCGGTCTGCGAACGATACGGCAATGCCCGGTGCGCCGGCGAGCGCCTGGCGCACGCACCCTGCGGTCGATCTACTGGTAACCCTTCGCCTGCAACGAAAACAGGTGTGCGTAGTGGCCGCCTTGTTGCACGAGTTGCTCATGATCGCCACGTTCGATGATGCGGCCTTCCTGGATGACGATGATCTGGTCGGCCATGCGCACGGTCGAGAAGCGGTGCGAGATCAGGATCACGATGCGGTTCTTTGACAGCGCGCGGAAGTGCTCGAAGATGTTCGCCTCGGCCTCGGCATCCATCGCCGCCGTCGGCTCATCAAGGACGAGGATATCGGCTTGCGTGCGCATGAAGGCGCGAGCGAGCGCGATCTTCTGCCACTGGCCCCCGGAGAGTTCACGGCCGTCGTTGAACCACTTTCCAAGCTGGGTGTTGTAACCAGCCGGCAGGCTCTCGATGAACTCGGCGGCCATGCCCTTTTCGCTCGCTTCGCGCCAGCGTTCCTCGTCTTCGAAATGATTGACGTCGCCGGCACCGATGTTTTCACCGACGCGCATCTGGTAGCGCGCGAAATCCTGGAAGATCACGCCAATGCGTCGGCGCAAGGTGGTTTCATCCCAATCGACGAGATCGACGCCATCGAGCAGGATGCGACCGCTGTCAGGCGCGTAGAGTCGCGTCAGCAACTTGATCAGGGTGGTCTTGCCCGAACCGTTCTGGCCAACCAGGGCCAGCGATTCGCCGGCGCGGATATGCAGGTTGATGTCGTGCAGGGCGGGCGCGGTCGTACCCGGATAGGTGAAGGTCACATGCTCGAAGCGGATGCCGTCGGTGGGATCGGTTCCCATGAGCGCCGTACCGGATGGCAGCCGCGTCGGCGTCTCCAGGTATTCGTAGAGCGTGGACAGGTAAAGGTTGTCCTCATACATGCCGCCAATCGAGGACAGAATTGCCGAGACCGCCGACTGGCCCTGACGGAAGACCATCAAGTACATGGTCATCTGGCCCAGGGTGATACGCCCCATGACGGTGGTGAAGGCGATCCAGGCGTAAGCGCCATACAGGGTCAGGGTGCCGATCAGACCGAGGCCGAGGCCCCAGCTGTCGCGCCGCAGGGTCAGCGCCCGATCAGCTTTGTACAATTTTTTGAATATGCCTCGATAGCGATCGAGTAGCAACGGGCCGAGCCCGAACAGGCGCACTTCCTTGGCGCTGTCTTCACGCGCGAGCACGGTTTCCAGATAAAGCTGCATGCGTGTTTCCGGCGAGCGCCAGCGGAACAGGGTGAATGCATCGCCGGAGAATTTTGTCTCGGCGATGAAAGCCGGCAAGCCCGCCAGCAGCAGAATCAGCATCGCCCATGGAGAAAAGCTGATCAGCAAGGCAGCAAAGCTGGTCAACGCGATGAGATTCTGGGCGAGCCCAAATGTGCGGTTGACCAGCGACAGCGGACGACTCGATGCTTCGCGCCGGGCGCGGGTCAGCTTGTCGTAGAACTCCGAATCCTCGAAGTGAACGAGATCAAGGGTCAGCGCCTTGTCGAGGATCATCTCGTTGACGCGCTGGCCGAGCTGGGCGCGCAGCAGGGACTGACAGAACGAAATCCCGCGTTGCGCCGCCGCCATCGCCGTGACCAGCAGGCCTTCGAGCGCAACCAGCCAGAATACCGGCGCCAACGGGGCCGCCTCGCCAGCCCGTACCAACTGGGCCGTCGAAACCACCGCATCGACGATATGCGCACCGACCCAGGCAATCCCGGCCGGCAGCAGGCCCGCGATCAAGGTCAGCGCGCCCAGCGCGATCGTCAACGCATGGCTCGTGCTCCAGACCAGTTCGACCGCGCGCCGGCTGAAGCGGAACGTGCCGAGAAAACTGCGGGCGATCTCGGGCTTTTCGGTGGCCCTGGCGGAGGTGTGCGGATTCATCGGCTCGGGCTACCCCATTGATCTCAAGCCCCAGCATATGGGGATGATTTGATTTGATGGAAGCACCGATTACTTGTGAAAATCGAACTTCACCCGCAGTGAAGCACGTGACTCGCAACAGCTTGCGGCCGAATAGCGTGGCTTCAATGCAAAGGGAAGCTCAAAAGCATGAGTACACGGAAGAGGAAGGTTGACGTTACGGCGGCCAACACGATGCTGCAGGTCGGCTCACGAGCCACCGACCGACAGGATTTTTACCGATCCTTTCTAGAACGCAGCCCTGCTGCCGATGCCAACCCGTGTAGCGACAACACAAGTTCCCGCCGGAGTCCGCTGACGGCATGCACACCAGGAGACTGTCTTGATGACAAGCAACGCGAACGCTGATCTCGCCGACCTGGATCTGTCGTCGGCCGAGATGCAGGCAATGGGCGAGACCGTATTGGCACGCGTGGTTGCACATCTCGGCGCGTTGCATGAGGTGCCCAGCTGTGGTGATTTCACGGGCATCGAAGCCTTGTGCCGCTCAATGCGCGAAGCCGTACCGGAACAGGGCGAGGCTCTGGAAGCGCTGCTCGCTCCCCTGTTTGACGAGTGGATTCCACGTTCGTTCACGACTCCTGGCCCCGGCTACTTCGCCTACATCCCCGGTGGTGGCATCTATCCGGCCGCCCTCGCCGACTTCATCGCCGACACAACCAATCGCTACACCGGCATCTGGCAGGCGGCACCGGCCCTCGTGCAACTGGAGGCCAATGCGCTCGACTGGTTGCGTGACTGGATGCAGTTTCCCGAGGACGCGCGTGGCTTGTTCACCACCGGCGGCTCCATGGCAATGTTCAACGCGATTGCCTGCGCACGCGAGAAACTGCTCGGAAACGACATTCGCGCTGGCACGTTGTATGTGTCCTCGCAATCCCATCACTGCATCGCCAAGGCGGCAAAACTCGCCGGCATCGCGCACGACCGCGTTCGCGTCATTGGCGTGGACAGCCGGTTCCGGCTGCGCGTGGATGAACTTGAACTCGCCATTGCCGCGGATCGCAACGCGGGCCTGAAACCGTTCATGGTGTTCTCCACCGCCGGCACCACCAACACCGGCGCCGTCGACCCGATCGAGGCGATCGCCGATCTCGCTGCGCGCGAGCATTTGTGGCATCACGTCGATGGCGCCTACGGGGGTTTTTTCCACATGGTGCCCGAGCTGCGGCCCTTGCTGGCGGGGCTGCCGCGCGCTGATTCGCTCACGCTCGATCCGCACAAGGGTCTGTTCATGCCCTACGGCACCGGCGCCTTGCTGGTGCGCGATGGCGAAGCGTTGCGCGCCCTGCATTCCTCCACCGCCGGCTACCTCCCGGACAACCAGAGCGAGTTCTACGATCCCGCCCAATACGGCCCCGACCTGTCACGCGGCTTTCCCGGATTGCGCGTCTGGCTGACCCTGAAATTTTTCGGTGCGGCGCGCTACCGCGCCGCCCTCGCCGAGAAGCGCGCACTCGCGGTTTGGGCAACGCAACAGATCGCCCGAATCCCCGGCATCGTCATGGATGCCGAACCACAACTCTCGTTGTTTGCCTTCCACCTGGAAGATCCACGGCTGGGCACGCGCGAAGCGGAGAACAGCGCCACCCGCGCCCTGATGGAACGCGTCACCGGTCGCGGCCAGGTCATGCTGACCGGCGCCATGACTGGCGATCGCTTCCTCGGCCGCGTCTGTGTCCTCAGCTTCCGCACCCGTCGCGCGGAAACGGAACTGTGCGTGCGCCAGTTGGCCGAAGAGACCGCGCTGCTGCTTGCCGAAGCCAGCCACGCGCATGCCGCACAACCCGCGCAATAGACGGGGAGACCGTCAACGCGCAAACGTTGTCCGTTGAATCGCAGGTATCGATCTGGCAAACGCTGCGCATACGCAGGGCGTTGACGAATCATTGCGCCATCCGGTTCAACGACACGCGTATCCTGGGTGTCTCCACCGGGGGCCACACGGGATGCGCCGGATGCCGAAAGAACTACCTGCCGGTTTCTATGATCTTCTGCTTTCAGATCGTGCGAGCCATGCAATTGATTCGGCCATCAGCCAAACGCGCCCACTGGATATCGCGGAAAGTGCGCGACTGGCCGAGTTGCTGCAACGGCAGCTGACGGGAGTCTTGAAATGATTTCGCCGATGGCGATTCGATCCAGCCACAGCTGGCCCTGGTCAATGGTCTGCTGACCGAACTTCGCCACCAGCTATCGCCTGAAGCTGCGGCGTCCTTGGAGCTGGTGGCAGACCCGCCCCGCGTGTTGACCTCGGTGTTGAGACACGGGCTTCACCCCGAGCCACCGCAAACGGGCCTGACCATCCCCTGGTTGTTCACCGCGGGCAAAGGCACCCCGTCGCTGCTGAGCGAGCTTCGGCGCGAACTCGGCTCGGCGGAACAGGTTGATATCCTGGTCAGCTTCATTACCGTTTCGGGACTTCGCAAACTGCGTGACGTGCTGACGCGGGTTAGTGCGGTCGGCGCCGATGGAAAGCCGCCAATTCGCATTCGGGTGTTAACCACGACCTATATCGGCGCGACCGAGGCTGCCGCCGTCGACGAATTGGCGCGGCTGCCGGGTTGCGAAGTACGGGTATCGCTGGATGGACGCCGAACACGCCTGCATGCCAAGGCATGGATCTTTCATCGGGATACCGGGTTCGGATCGGCCTATGTCGGCAGTGCAAATCTGACTGGAGCGGCCTTGGTCGGAGGGCTCGAATGGACCGTGAAGTTCACCGAGCGGACGCAAGCCGAGCTTTACACACGAGCCATCGCCCATTTCGACACCCTCTGGGAAGATCCGGAATTCCAGCATTACGACCCGGACAACGAGAGTCATCGCGTTGCCTTGGTGCGTGCATTGGGCCGTGAGGCCGGTGGCACCCAGACTACGCTGGTGTCTTTTTTTGAGCTGCAACCCAAGACCTATCAGCAAGACATGCTGGAGCAGCTCGCCAATGAGCGCGTGCACGGACGCGCGCGCAATCTGCTGGTTGCGGCAACTGGCACCGGCAAGACGGTGGTCGCGGCCTTCGACTACCGTCGGACCTGCGAACAGATGCGCAGCCGGCCCCGTTGTTGTTTGTCGCCCATCGCATCGAGATTCTTCAGCAAGCGCAGCGCACGTATCGTGAAGTCTTGCGTGATGGCGGCTTGGCCAACTGCTCAGCGGCACCTTCACAGCGGACAGCTACGATCACCTATTTGCCACCATCGACAGCTTGGCGTCGAGAGACCTGCTGGATGAACTCGGCGCGGACTACTGGCATACGGTGGTGATCGACGAATGTCACCGCATCGCGAGCAACCGTTTCGACGCTCTGGCAACCGCCGTCGCGCCAAAGATTCTGCTCGGGCTCACCGCGACGCCCGAACGAACCGACGGCAAGCCGATTGCACCGTATTTTGATCCGCGACCCGATGGCAGCCCAGCGGTCGAGCTGCGTCTTTGGGATGCTCTGGATCTGCAACTGCTCGCGCCTTTCGAATACTACGCCTGCGATGACGAGACCAATTTCTCCGACGTGCCGTGGAATCGTGTCGGCGAGCAACAGGCTATTTCAGCGCTGGTCAGTAACAACGACTTTCGCGCGAGACTGGTCTTGCGTGAGTGGCACAGACTGAGCGCCTGTCCAAGGGCGGGACGTGCGTTGGTGTTTTGTGTCACGGTCGAGCACGCGATCTTCATGACCGACATTTTCAATCGCGCTTGCTTGCCCGCGTTGTGTGGCACGGTGGAACGCCCGTGGAAGAACGCAGTGCCGCACGTGCCCTGCTCGAAAAAGGCGAGGTGTGCGCTCTGGTCACGGTGGATCTCTACAACGAGGGCGTTGATCTGCCTTCCGTGGATACGCTGCTGCTGTTGCGCCCGACCCAGAGTGCGCTGCTTTTCCAGCAACAACTGGGGCGCGGCTTGCGCCTGCATCCGGGCAAGGAAACTTGTCTGGTGCTGGATTTTGTCGGTCAGCACAACGCCGAGTTTCGCTATGACCGTTTGCTTTCGACGCTCACCGGCCAGTCACGGCGTGAACTGATCCAGAGCCTGGAGCATGAGTTCTCGGCATTGCCGGCGGGCTGTCATATCCAATTGCAACACCAGGTGCGCGAGCGCGTGCTGGCCAACCTTCGCCGCCATGCGCAACACCGCTGGCGCTATCTCAAGGCGGAGCTGCAAGCACTGACTGCATTGCGCGGCTCAGCACCGACGCTCGGCGAGTTCATCCATGAGCAAGGCATTGCGTTGTCCGATGTCTATCGCGACGGTACGCGTGCGGGCTGGTCCTCGCTCAAACGCGATGCCGGGTTGCTGGTCGCCGAACCGGGTCCCGAGGAAGACTATTTCTCCCGACGATTCGCCAGCCTGTGTCATCGTGACGCGCCGAATCAGATCGACGCGCTGCGTGTGGCCGCCGATCGCTCGGCGACGCCTGGCGCCGCACTCGCGCAAACTGACGCGGCGCTGCTGCAGATGTTGGCATACCAGGTGGATGGCACCAGCAGTCAGATCAGCCATCCCCAGCAGTTCCTCTCACGCCTTGCCGAAAACCGAAACTCCGTCGTCGAGCTGCGCGAGTTGGCGGACGTGTTGGAAGTGCGAAGCACCCTGCCACCGACGCCATTGCCGGGACTGTTGGATACCCCACTGGTATTGCATGGTCGCTATGAGCGGCGGGAAATCCTGACTGCAGTAGGCTGGCTCACGGCAACCGCAAGGCCTGCTGCACGCGAGGGCGTGTTGCGACTCCAGGAGCAGCGCATCGAACTGATGTTTGTGACCCTGGACAAGAGCAGCGGCTTCCATGAAACGATCAATTTTCGCGATTGCGCGATCAGCCCGAATCGCTTTCATTGGCAGGCGCAAAACAGCGCCAGTCCGGCAACACGCGTCGACGGGCCATATCTCGCCAGCCCCGACAATGGGTGGGCATTCCAGTTGTTCGTGCGCACCCACCGTGATTCGGCGTTTGTCGCGTGCGGGCCGGTCCGCTTGCTTGAATGCTCGGGCGCAAGTCCGATGAATATCATCTGGCAACTCGACACACCGTTGCCGGCGAGACTCTTTCGCGAGTTCAGCGTTTTGCGCGGAGGTTGATCCGCCCGTCAGCAACGCTCTGCCGCGGGCTTCAGATATCTGCAGCCAGGTCGACGACAAATGTTGCGGTCACTATCTCCAACTGTCCGAGCACCATTGCGACTCACATGGCGTGCCGTCGCCGTCGCCATCCATCTGCGTGTCCGGACAGTGCTTGATGAAATACGTCGCTTCCGCGCAGGAAGTCATCTGTGAGCAATGCGTCCGACCGTCACAGGTAAAAGTCGGGGCGGTTGAAGTTGCGCGTTGCATGATGGAAGCGCGTTGCGAGGGGATAGAGTCCGCGAGGATGTCGCTGGTACCCATCTTCGTGTAGCCATACCAGCCAATGGCTGCAATGACGCCAGGCTCGCCAGTGAGGCAAGCGGGGCGCGCCAGGTTGATGACGGCTGTACGGGACTTCGTTGACGCAACAGGTCAGAGCCGCCTGGCCGCATGACGCGCACCGCCCGCTGCTTGCCATCAGCGCGTTGGTCGATCTCGAAGGAGATCAGCTCGCCGATGCGCGGATGGATTCCATCACGCGGAAACGCGGTGACATGCACGAAGATTTCTGCACTGCCGGTCGCGGCTTCGATGAAACCGAACCCCCGCTGCTTATTCCACTTGGTCAGCTTGCCATGCGTTCGCATGCAGCGATTCTCCGTGTTTCGGTGATCGTAGCTTCAAGGGGGAACCACGCAATTGCATTGCCTTGCCCGCGGGCGCCAGCCCAGTCAATTCAGAAATTTGTTTGCTTCAAACGGATAATTCCTCCGTCTCCTTCTTGCTGGAATCCCCCGACTGCACGGTGCGCAGATTCACGTAGCCACTGCGCTGCCAGTCGAGTAGTTGCGGCATGTCGACGGGACGTCGATTGACCAGTTTCAGGCGTCCGTTGTCGGTCAACTCGACTTTTTCGATACGCCGACGACCGCTGTTCTTGGCATGGTATAGCGCGGCATCCGCCCAACGGATCGCGTCGGTCAAAGGCGTCTTCCATCCGTCGTCGAGCGGATGCTGGACCCAGCCACCGGAGATCCTGACTGCGATCACCTGGCCATGCCATGGCACCGGCTTGCTCTCGATCTCGACCAGCAGGCCCAGCACGGTCTGAAACAACGACTCGTCATCCCGATGTTTGAAGATGACAAGAAACTCCTCGCCGCCCCAGCGGTAGATTTCGTCGTCCTTGGTCACGCTGCGACGAACCCGCTCGACCACCGCCTTCAGCACGGCATCGCCGGCTTCGTGACCATGCTGGTCATTGATCGCCTTGAAGTGATCGATATCGAGCAGAAGCAGCGTCCTCTTCACCAGACCGGGCGATTCCGCGGCCGGAGTCTGCGCATGCCGTCGCTGGAACTGGTAGCGGCTGGCGGCTCCGGTCAGCGCATCCAGACGAACCACCTCGGACAATCTGTCGCGCTCCCCGCGCGCGCGGCGGATGGCCCGGAACAACCACGCGCTGACGCCGATCGCGAACAATGCCAGCACCAGGGCCAGTACCTTGCCGAGGCGTTCAGCACGCAGGCGCTGCTCCTGGATGCGGTTTTCACTCGACAGCGTCACGACTTGATGTTCGAGTGCTTGCGCCGTGTGCAGAGCCTCGACTTCGGCGATGGCACGCCCGCGTTCGTTGCGGAAAAGCTGGGACCAGAGCTGCTGGCGTCGATCCATCAAACGCAGCGCACCTTCAAATTGCTTCTTCTCACGCAGCATCCTGATCTCGCGATCCAGGCCATCGAGCACATCGATCATCTGTCCCTTGCCCTGGAAGAAGTCGATCGCCTTGTCCATCAGAGCGATCCCGGCATCGACCCGATTCAGTTGGATCTGCGCCTCGCCGCGCAGCAACCAGGCTCGGGCAAGGTAGTACGCACTCCCGCTCTGGCCTGCCAGGGTTTCGACAGCGTCGATCCTGGCCAATGCGCTTTCGGGTTTTGCCGAAGCCAGCAACATCTCGGCGCGCAGCGTGCCTATCCGCAAAGCGGTGAACGTCGAGTCATCGGATCCGGCCAGATCTTCGACTTGCGAAAAGACGGCCTCCGCGTCGCCCATCCTGTCCAGTTTCATCAGCGCAATCACTCGCGTTGCCAGCAGCGAAATCCGGTTTCGCGCGGGAATCGTGGCATTCGGTTGCGCCTGAGCCTGATCCAGATATGCAAGGGCCTGCTCCGGAAGCTCCATTGCATTGTACAGGTCGGCAATTGTTCCTAACCGGAACAGGCGTGCACGATCGCTGCCCAGCGGGAGCTTCTCGGCCCAGTCCAGCGCGGCGAGCTGATGGCGCAACGCGGTGTCGAAATTGCCGGCATCGAAATACATGTTGCCGTAGCTGAGTTCGAGTGCCTCCATCACCTCCGGCGAAGCATCCGAGCGGATTTTCGCGCGAACCTCGTTGAGCTGGCCGATGAACTTGCCGATATCGTCATCCGCATGGCTCATGTAGATGCGCCGGATGTCCATCAGGCTGACCGTATCGACATCCCCATTGGCCTCGGCCAGCTTGCGCAGCGATTCAACCGCCTTTAGAGCCTCCTCGGAATCGAGGCTGTCCTGGAGCACGAACATGCGCGTCTTCGCCAGCTCGCGGCGCAGTGCGTAGGGCGCAGAGTCGGCGATGGCCGATTCGATCTTTTTCAGTGCTTGCGCGGCCTCGGGCGAGGTATCCCCTGCCGCGCGCATGGCCTGCAACTGCTGGATGATCTGTTCGGATGATCCCGGCTGGGCCAGCACATCGCGATTCGGGACAACCGAGGCGACAACCACAGGCAGGCATCAGCCGCGTACAAAGAGGCGACTCGCCACTGCCCGGCTGCGTGATGAGCCTTGAACGTTGCTCGGGTGCACCAGGTTCATTTTTCCAGGGCGGGTGATGATGCCGGGATTATCACCGATTCGGCCGATGTCATGCCGTGGGCGTGCCGCCGCCTGATTGCAAAACCATGTAACAAGATCCCCAGGCAGCCGCCTGCCCGGGGCCGACTCGCTTCATTCAGACATGCCGCGACGCGGAGCGGTGTGCGAGGATCCGATTCAATGGCATCCCCGGCCACCTGGAACTGAACAAATCATGCAAGAGCTCGAAGCCTCGACCGCACTGATCACCGACGACACGGTCGTGCTGGGTTTGCTGGCGGCGGCGCTTGGGCTCGTATTCTGGACGGCTGCACGGCCCGGGGGATTCTGGAAGCGCTTCTATACCTACGTGCCCGCCTTGCTGTTGTGCTATTTCATCCCCGCCATATTCAACAGCCTCGGTCTGATCGATGGCGACGCCAGTGGACTGTATCCCATGGCGCGTGACTACCTGCTGCCGGTGGCCTTGGTATTGCTGACCTTGTCGATCGATTTCCCGGGCATCCGCCGCATGGGCCCGAAGGCGATCATCATGTTCCTGGTTGGCACGCTTGGCGTGATGCTCGGTGCGGTGTTCGCATTCGGCCTGTTCGAGATCATTTCGCCGCAAACCGTCGCCGGCGACACCTGGCGCGGCATGACCACGGTGGCCGGAAGCTGGATCGGAGGCGGCGCCAATCAGGCCGCGATGAAGGACGTTTTCAAGGTCGACAACAACCTGTTCGGACAATTTGTAGCGGTCGATGTGCTGGTCGCCAATGTGTGGATGGCCGTGCTTCTTTTCCTCGCCGGACGCGCCGAGGCATTTGATCGCTGGACCGGCGCCGACACGCGCGCGATCGACGACATGAAACGTCGTATCGAGAGCTTCAATGCCGAGCATTCGCGGATTCCGACCTTGACCGATGTGATGGTCATCCTTGCGCTTGGACTCGGCGCAATGGGCACGTCGCACGCGATCGGCAAACCGCTGGCGGCATGGATCGGCCAGGTTGCACCCTCACTCGCGCGCTACAGCCTGACCTCGGGATTCTTCTGGGTGGTGGTGATCTCGACCACGATCGGATTGGCCCTGAGCTTCACCCGCGCACGCAAACTTGAAGGCGTCGGCGCATCCAGAATCGGATCGGCAGCCCTGTATGTCCTGGTTGCGACGATCGGCATGCACATGGACATCGGGACGTTGTTTGATCGACCGCGTCTGTTCGCGCTTGGGTTCTGCTGGATCTCGGTTCACGCCCTGATCATGCTCGGCATCGCCAAGCTGATTCGCGCGCCGCTGTTCTTCATGGCGGTCGGATCCCAGGCCAATATCGGCGGCGCCGCCAGTGCGCCCGTCGTCGCCAGCGCCTTCCACCCAAGCCTCGCCCCGGTCGGCGTGCTCATGGCCGTACTTGGCTACGCCCTCGGCACGTATTGCGCGTGGCTGACCGGATTGATGCTGCAGGCGATGGCGGGTTGACACAGAAGATCGGGATCGAAGAATTGTCCGTCTGAATCGATCCGCCTTTCTGCAAGCACTCCTTTGCCCATGGTTTTCAGATGGGCAGCAGCCGATCGGTTTGCACCACCCGCGAACGCGCCTGGATGGGCCGAGATCATCACCGCCGTCACCGCGCCATCCGCAGAAAGCCCGGGCACGAGTGCGCGCACGCCACGGCTGCCATGACCATTCTTCATCCTGTCGAGGATCAGCTTGATCGACAGCGCCTCGCCGCCCCCGGGCGCAATTGCGCCGTCGTCGAACCCATTGAAGCATGTGGACGAATTGTGGCCATTCTGCTGCAGCGGCCAACCTCCAAAGATCCTCAGCGTCTGCCATTCGGGTTCGTCGTCCTGGCAACTTGCCGATTGCGAGCAGCCATTCATGGCCAAGAACAGGGGATGGTTTCGCCGAAATCATCTGGTTCAGGCGGGTACGTTTACGGGGGAGGGGGCGGCTACACCTACGCTCTCTTTTTGGGATTGACCAGATCGTGTTCGAGGCGCACCATCGGGTACCTTTTTTGGTTTCGTTGGCGAAACAATGAGTGACCTTCTGTCTGTTGCCGATGTAGCTGATCGACTGAGTTGTTCCGATCAATACGCGCGGCGGCTGTTGAAAAATGGCGATTTGGCTGGTGAGAAGATCGGCAATACCTGGGCCGTGCGCGAGTCGGCCGTCGAGGCGTACCAAACCCGGGATACCGTGGCCGAGCAAGTGCCCGATCATCCGGCGCGCAAACGCAAGTCGGAGTCGATCAAGGCACTGAGTTTCTTCAGTGGTGCAATGGGCATGGATCTTGGCCTGGAACGTGCCGGAATCCACGTTCAACTGGCTTGCGAACAAGACAAGGCATGCCGGGCAACCATCCAGGCCAACCGGCCGGACATCGCTTTGCTCGGCGACATTGCCGAGTGCGATGCGGCCATGGTTCGCGATGCGGCTGGCCTCGCACGCAACGAGGATATCCATCTGGTCGTCGGCGGACCGCCCTGCCAGGCATTCAGTTCGGCTGGCCAGCGCAAGGGCTTCGAGGACACGCGCGGCAATGTCTTCCTGAAATATATAGAACTCGGCTTGGCGCTACGCCCGCAATATCTGGTGATCGAGAACGTGCGCGGATTGCTGTCTGCGCCGCTGCGACATCGTCCGCACAGCGAACGTGGTCAAGGCCATTCACCACTGGGGGCCGACGAACAGCCGGGTGGCGCATTGGCCCACATCATTGGAATGCTGGAAGACGCCGGATACGGCGTCAGTTTCAACCTTTACAACACGGCAAATTTTGGAAGCCCACAAATTCGCGAGCGCGTGATCATCATCGCTGCGCGTGATGGTAGCCAACTTCCGTATTTGATGCCGACGCACGCCCAGGACGGTGCCGGCGGCCTGAAGAAGTGGCGCACTTTCCGCGATGCTGTGGAAGGCATAATCGAACCACCCGAACATGTCCGCTTTCCCGAAAAGCGCTTGAAATACTATCGCAAGCTCAGTGCCGGACAGAATTGGCGGAACCTGCCAGTCAAGTTGCAAAAGGAAGCATTGGGAAACTCGTACTTTGCAGGCGGCGGCAAGACCGGCTTCCTGCGTCGTCTGGCCTGGGAAAGGCCGTCACCGACTCTCGTCACCCATCCGGCGATGCCGGCGACTGACCTCTGTCACCCGAACGAAGATCGTCCGCTATCGATCCAGGAATACAAGCGGATCCAGGAATTTCCGGACGATTGGCATCTTGCGGGCAGCCTGATCGATCGTTACCGGCAAGTGGGAAATGCGGTGCCGCTCAGCCTTGGTGCCGCGCTGGGCACGTTGTTGATGCAGTCCATTCGCGACGAGATACCGCGGTCGCGAGAAGACTTCCGCCATTCGCGATACGTCACAACAGATCACGTCAGCTGGCGCATGATGCAGCAGCGGCAACTGGGCCTGTTCGCTGACGCGAAGATCTGAGAATCAACCCTGATGATTGAAGAGGATGCGCTCATTGCCAAGGCAACGGAACGGCTCAGGTCATTCCATGCGCGCCGTTTGGCCAAGCTTGAAGCGATCAAACTGACGGACTTGTTGAAGAAAAACCCCTACCTGTATAGATCGGTGGGTCATGCGGCAGGCTCGGACTACGTGCGCGCCGCGCTCGACGCATTTGTATCCAGCTCGGATGAAACGATCTTCGGCAACGAATTCTTCGAGCCCCTCGCCAAGTGGGCTGCCGTGCAAGCCCATCGCGAAAATAGCGAAGTGACGGTGCAAACCGGCGGTGGAGCGGGCTTCGATATTTCCATTGAAACGCCGACCGAATACAAGGCGATTGCGGT
Source organism: Lysobacterales bacterium (assembly GCA_016721015.1). Taxonomy (GTDB): domain Bacteria; phylum Pseudomonadota; class Gammaproteobacteria; order Xanthomonadales; family Rhodanobacteraceae; genus Dokdonella. The sequence goes on along the minus strand of JADKJL010000001.1, from coordinate 633,462 downwards.
CAAGTCCGGCACCAATATCTTCAATGCGCAAAGCGGTAAACAGCAAAATACCGAACTGGATGCATTGCAAGGCCGGATTCGCAAGGAGATGAAGGTGTTCCATCCGATCATCGGATATGGCTATGGACGCAAGCGCCAGCGAGAAGCCAATCCGAAGATCCTGAAACTTGCGGGCCAGGCGTTCTGGGCAGAAATCACCGGCGAGGAGGATTTCTACCAACGCATTTCATCCGCCCTTGGCGACCAACCGACGCTACTCGCCGTGGAGTTCGACAAGGCCTATGCGCAAGCCCGGAACCGACTGGAAAGAACCTTTCTGGCCGATTATGTAGATGACGCAGGCAACATCGACTGGGAACGCCTGATTGCGTTCAACAGCGCACGCGTCGCGCCCGGGCGCAAGCGTGTCCGGAAAGCCGGAATAGCCGACCAGGCAGAGACGTGAACGAATCCATGAACACGGCTGCAAAATCCAGCAACTTCTGACCTTTGCCGATAGACGCGAGCCTTTGGCTGGATGAGGACAGCCAGCGGCATTTTGCAGACCTGTCGCGATTCAATGAATCAAGTTTTGCCGGCAGATGGATCAGGCACGCGGATTCATGGAGAGTCCGGGCCAGGCAATTGACAACCGATCGCTGTCTTGAACCACGGCGCCATTCCGTCGGTTTTCCGGCTGGTCGTCACGCCAGCCGCGCCAGAAAGGTGACCGCATCGAGCTGACATCGCCCAGAGATTTCACCCGGCAACTCGAACAAGCGCGGTCGATCGCGGAAATCAAACAAGCGGTAGAGATGATAGTGCGCCGAGTCGGTCTCCGAGCGGGCGAGCTCATTGCGACTCACGAAGAATGGGGTCAATTCACCGAACGCCGTTGTCTTGACCTCAATCAATCGCTCGCAGCCATTTTCCTCAAACGAGAGTACGTCATAGCCGAGACCGTCGCCCTGGGTCGCGGCAACGTGTTCGACGCGCTTGCTCAAAGCCTTCTTTCCGACTGCATGGAGGTGGCGCGATTCGAGTTCGGCCACGAACAGTTCACCAGCCCGGCCAAGCGAACGATTGCGCGCCTCCTGAGCCAGATAGTCGCGACGTGCCGGCGAAAACCGGGGCGCACAGTCAGCGGGCGTCTCGCGAACTCGCCCAGGCTTTGGCGCGAGTACCCAGACACCTGCCGGATTCTCCACGACGGCCGCGATGGCCGGGCGCAGAACCGCGCTCTGCGCCGCATCCTGCAGCACTGAATCGCCTTGCACTTGTGCTTCGACAACATCCAGCAGAAGTGATTGGACGTTGCTGCGTGGCTTGTAGCCGTGAATGTATGGATAACCCAGCAGTGTCATGACAGCGCTGATGTTGCAGCGCTTGAACTCAAGCGATTGTCGGCTTCGTCCGTTCAGTATTTGCATCAACGCATGGGCATGCTCGGTCTTGTTGTAACGCTGGCCGTTCAGTTCCAACGTCAGCATCCGTCGATAATCGGCCACGCAGGCCTCAACTTCCAAACGTGACCAATCTTCGCCCTTCGCCATGTGTCTTTTCCCCCGTCGATAAGGCAGCGTGTCGAAGCGCAACCAAGCCAAGGCGTCGCCTCACACCGTGTCGAAAGTTGAGGGGTGGAGGATCAGAAAATCGGGTTCGCAAGTGTGGCTGATCCGTGTGCCCTGCTACGTGCCTTTTCCACCCAACGCCTGTCGGAAGTTCACCGTAATGCGCGAACCTTCGCCTTCGCCAGACCTGATCAATCCCGCGATCTCCTTTTCATCCAGAGCGGGATTGGTCGTCGAGTTGCCGGCGTCGACCTGTTCGACGGGGACACCGGGCCCGCCCAGGTCGTAACGCGAAAACGAATACTGGTTGCCGTACTCGATGCTGCTGACGGCGCGCAGCATGTGCTGTTTGGCGACGAGCGCTTCGAACGGCTCGATCGCGATCGGCTTGTCGCTGAAGTACACAACCAGTCCGACGCCTTCCTCGCGGGCGGCGCGTGCATGGAGCACAGGGAACGCGCCGAGCTTCGGGTGTTCGACTCGGCCGATGGCATAGTCGCCCTCGACGCTGTCCACGCTCTTTGTCTGCGCCGTGGTCACCTTGCGCACGTCGGCGACCATCCGGGTCTGGATGACGGCCTCCTGATAGCCACCGACAAATCCGGGTTCGCGTACGACCATGGTGGCGCAACCCTTGTCAGCGGCGACGGCGACAACGTTGAAGTTCGACCAGTTGCCAAGCACGTCAGATCAGGCACTGCTGGTCGATGACCCGCTGTACTCTTCGGAGTTGACCTGCAAGCTGGCGTCGGCGACGGCCTGGAGGTCAGTGACCGCTTTTTTCCTGGTGTCGCGCAGCCACTGGGCTTCCGCACTGATGTCCGCAGCCAGTGGGTCGGCGCTGTCCAGCGATGCGTAGGGGAAGCTTCACATCGAGGCGCACATGCGGTGCCTTCTCGCCGCCGTACTTCGTCGCGTCGATGCTGCCCCAGCCGGCGTCGCCAACGTCGCCCGAGGCGACCAGGGTGCCGCCCTCGGTGACCAGGCTCGGGAAGGCGTCTTCGAGCGTTGTCATCGAATAGGGTTCAATCAGCAGGATCGCGCCTTGCGGGTGTTCCTGATTGCGCACCAGCATCAGGGCCGGCTTCTCGCCGAATCGGGCGGCGTCGAATTCCAGGCTGCCATGCGCGACGATGGCCAGCTTGGCGCAGGCGCTGAGCGGGGTCTCGGTGAGGACGGCGCCCGCGCCATCATCGAGGCGCATGGCCAGACCATCGACATAGGTCTTTTCCTCGATGACGAGCTTGCTGCCCTCGATCGAAAATTGCTTGGTGACCGCGTGCGCATGCGGGCCCTGCGCCGCGGCGGGAACTGCTGCTGCCGTTTCAACCGGCCCCTTTTCACCACACGCACTCAGCATGGCGATCATTCCCGCCACCACCACTCGCACAATTTGCATGGCCCTCTCCGGATACGGCCGCCGGGCGGCGGCGCTTGAATGGGTAAGCGTGCTGAATTGAACGGGAGTGTACTCGTCCGGAAATGCAGGCGGAGGAATTATCCGCTTGAGTCCGAAGGGTTTTCGAGGTCGCTGATCCGTCGAAGCAGACGCAGGCGAAGACGCCCGCTAGACTCTTGCCCCAAGCGCCCAATCAGACTTCGCACATGGTGATTTCAAGCGAAACCATCTTCCTGCCACTGCTGCTGCAGGTTCTGCTGACCATCACCGTCTACGTGGCCCTCGCCGTGGCAAAGGCGCGCGCCTCAAAACAGGGTCTGGTCGACCTCGAACGCAGGGCGCTCCATGCCGATGCGTGGCCGGAGAATGTGCAGAAGATCAACAACAACCTTCGCAACCAGTTCGAGTTGCCCGTGTTGTTCTATATCCTCATCGTTGTTCTCTATCAGCTCGGCGCGGTCGATGTCGTGGCCCAGGCGCTGGCATGGCTTTTTGTCGCCAGCCGCGTGGCTCACGTTTGCATCCACACCGGTGCCAACATCGTGCCTGTCCGCCGGGGTGTTTTCATGTTTGGCTGCATGGTGATCTTGGCCATGCTCGTGCTGGCGACGGTGGCTGTGTTCAGGTGAGACAGTTGCTCATCGCTCAGGCTGAATCGCTGCCGGTCGATTCAGCAGATTGCGGTGAATGCGGGCCATCGCAGAAACCGATGACGGGGAGCGCCGCCACAACCGCCATCACACAAGGCCCGAACCCGATCCCGCTATACTCCCGAAGGTATGGCACGCCCTTCCCTGAATCCCGCGCTTCTGCTCGCCCTGCTCCTGTCGTGCACGGCGCGCGCCTCGGATCTGCTCGATCACCTGATCGAACAGGCGCCCGATGCGCCGGCGCAGGTGTTGACTCTGGCGCTCGAGGCACGCGACTGCGCGGCCGGACTCGGCGCGGCGCCGCCCTCGTCGAGACTTGCCGTCGTTGACTATTCGCGGCCGTCGACCGAGCGCCGGCTGTGGTTGTTCGATCTGCACAGCGAGCGCCTGCTGCACGCCGAGTATGTCGCGCATGGCCGTGCCAGCGGCGAGAATTTCGCGCACGCATTTTCGAATGTCGAAGGCAGCCACCAGTCGAGCCTCGGCCTGTTCCTGACCGAAGACACCTATACCGGCGGCAACGGCTATTCGCTGCGTCTGGACGGGTTGGAGCCCGGTACCAACGATCACGCACGTGATCGCTTGATCGTCATGCATGGCGCCAACTATGTGGATCCGTTGCAGGCGCTTCGCCAGGGTCGGCTGGGCCGCAGTTTCGGCTGCCCGGCGCTGCGTCCACAGGTGGCGCGGGCGGTGATCGACGATCTCAAGGGTGGCCAGTTGCTGTTCGCGTACTATCCGGATCCGGCCTGGCTCGCGCATTCTCCGTATCTCGCCTGCTCGCGCCGTATCGCGCAGCACGCGAGTGCGCCGGATGACGCTGCGAAGCGACCCGCGGGATCGTGATCGGGGCTCCCTTCACCCGCATCGTAGTTCTGTTCGTGCTGCTCGCCGCCGGGTTGGCCCACGCCGCCCAGACGCAGCCGAGCGTGCGCGAACTGCTCGATCGTCCCGGCCTCGTGCAGCTGCCCGACGACCCCGACGAGTTGTTCGACGTCGCTGCCGTGCGCCGCTTCTACTCGCAGCGCGGATTCCAGCCGGCATGGATGGCCCGGGCTGCCGGGCCGCGCTGCAATCACTGATTGGTGCGATCGAAGACTCCGAAAGCCATGGCCTGCAGGCGCATGACTACCATCTGGATGGCTTGATCGGCTCCGGCCGCTGCGACGCCACGCGTGAATTGCTGGCAACCGATGCCTGGCTCGCGCTGGCCGCACACCTGCACGCAGGCCGCGTCAATCCGCTCACCGTCGAGCCTGACTGGACTGCAACGCGACCGACCATTGATGCGGTGGCGCTGCTCGAACGAGCTCTGACAGAAGGCGATGTCGCTGGCGCCCTGGAGCGTCTGGCACCCAGGGATCCCCTGTACGCCGAACTGCGCCAGACGCTGGCGCGCTATCGCGGCTACGCAGCGCGCAGTGGCTGGGTTGGCATCGGGGCAGGATCGACGCTGCACCGCGGTGACGGCGGCATCCGCGTAGAACAATTGCGCGCGCGCCTGCAGTTGTCCGGCCTGCTTGAGGCAGACGCGGAGACCGATGCCTCTGCCTCTGCCACGTTCGACGAACCCTTGGAAAACGCTGTGCGCGCATTCCAGCGGCGGACCAATCTCGAACCCGATGGCGCTGTCGGCGCGCTGACCCTGGCCCAGCTCAACCGGCGTGCGACCAATCGCATCGATCAGGCGCGCGCCAACCTCGAGCGGCTGCGCTGGTTGCCGGAGGACATGGGCCGCCGGCATATCCGCGTCAACATCGCCGACTACCGTCTCGAGGCCTGGGCCGATGGGGCGATCGAGCGTGTGCACCAGGTCATCGTCGGCAAGCAGTACCGCAGCACGCCGAGCTTTTCAGGAAGGATCGACCACCTCGTGTTCAGTCCGTGGTGGGAGGTGCCGCGCTCGCTGGCGGTGAAGGACAAGCTGCCGCTGTTCCGGCGCGATCCCGATGCTCTGGCGCGGCTCGGCTATGTCGTGATCGATCGCGATGGCCGCGTCGTGGATCCGGCTGGGATCGACTGGAAGGCACTTTCGGCAAACAATTTTCCGTATCGACTGCGCCAGCGACCCGGCCCGAAGAACGCGCTCGGCGCGGTCAAGTTCCTGTTTCCAAACTCGCACAATGTGTACCTGCACGACACTTCGGATCCGGGACTGTTCGGGCATGTCCGACGCAGCTTTTCCTCCGGCTGCATCCGCGTCGAGTCCGCACTCGACCTTGCCCAGTGGGTTCTCGAGCCGATGCCGGAATGGACGCGCGAACACATCGATGCCGCGGCCACCGCGGGCGTTGAGCAGAGCGTAGTACTGGCCGAGCCGGTACCCGTGCATCTGCTCTACATGACCGCCGTGTCCGACGGCAACGGCGGCGTCCGCTTCATCGACGATCTCTACGATCGCGACCCCGCGCTGATCACGGCACTCGACCGCGCCCCGCCAATCGTGACGCACTGACGTCCGCGCGGTGAAGGAGGCGCGCGGCGACCCTCCGTTGGCGTGATGCCTCCATTTTGCTTTTTACGCAGGCCGCCACGCGCAAATGCTGTGCGCGAATTCGGCCTGTTCTTTTTTCCCGCACTTCACGGGCCTTCAAACCCATTGGCAAAGATCAGGTCGTTGGTCACCGTGACCGATACGTTGCCCAGGTTGGAGTCGGTAGCACCGTCCCAGGCCGCAAAGGTAAACGTGTCCGCACCGCTGTAGCCGGCTTCCGGGAAATAGGTGGCCGTCCTGCCAACCAGTCCTGCCGTGCCATGCGTGGGCTGCGATACGACGCGCAGGGTCAGCGTGTTGCCGTCGCTGTCACTGGCAACGAGCGAAATGTTCACGGCTTGCCCGGCCGATTCAGCCATCGCGTTCTGAACGACAGCCGGATGATTGGGGTTGACATGATCGTTCGATGGGCCGTTGTGGCAGTTGTAGCAACCGATGCGGAATCCGGGCCAGAAATGCCGGGTTCCAAAATCCGTGTCCAAGGTGCGATCCGCCTTGCTGTAGGAAAGCACGGTGCCGCGATAGTCGGTGCCGTGGCATGCGCGACAGGCCTGTGCTGAACCATCCGCCGCGTCCTTGTGATCATCAATCCAGCTTTGCCCAACCGGGTGCATGCCATGCGGGCCGCCGCTGACCGTGTTGGGCTGCGTTGCGTGGCATGCGACGCATTCGACCAGCGTGCCGGCATGTCCCTGCAGGGCGATGCTCTGCAGGTTGTCGTTGAGGTGGGAGCTTGGAAACACGGCGTGGGTCGAGCCATGGCAGACCTCACACTTGAGGTTGCCGTGGCCAGCGGAAAACCGGTACAGGGAAAAACCCGGCAGCGGTACATTCTGGTTCGTCGCGAAACGCGAATCGATCGCGAGGCGTGGCTCACCATTGGTATCGAAGACGTCGGTATATCGAATCTGGCCGTTATTGTGGCCCGCCGGTCCGGTATGACAGTTCTGGCAGCTCGGTTCGTCGAGCCAGCCCTCGCGTCCGATCGTTCCGACCTTGCTCATATTGCCGTGGCAGCTCTGGCATTGCATTGCAACCGAGCCATCGGCAGCGACCGAATTTCCCATGGCGCCGCGCAGGCACTTGGTGGTGGAACCTGGATGGCAGCTGTAGCAGGCCGAGCGGTTGGTGCTATCGTTGAGAAGGAGTCCGGAAGACGGATCAGTAACGCCGGCATGCAGTGAGTGAATCGCGGTCGTCAATGGCGGAACGCCCGCCACACCCACGGTCGGCAGTGCGTTGGAGGCATGACACGTAGCACACAGGATCGGCTTGCCATCCACGCTGACGGTCGGATAGAGACCTGCCGCGTTGTAGCCGAACTGGACCAGCATGGCGGCATAGTCGGGATTGCTTCCGCGACGCTCGTCGTGCAGGCGAATCGCGTTGAGTCGATAGTCGCGTTCGGGATTGGGGTCGTTGACCCAGCCGGCGGCGGGTCGCGCGTCCGGCCCGCTGCCGGAGGCGTGACAGGACTTGCAAGTCATCTCGTCGGACACCGGGGCGACGATGTCCGTGGTTGCCAGCACGGCTCCGCCGGCGCTGCTCGCGGTGATGCGGAATACCGGATAGGTGTTCGGCGCGAGATTGTCGTCATAGGGCGTCAACGGAAGGCCCTCGGCAACCCACCAGCCATTGGCACTGTCGAAACTCATGGCCTGCGGCGTGTTGAGGGCGCCCGGCATCATCACGCCGGTCAGGCCCGTGTCGGCTGGCAGCGGCGTCAGAAGACCGAACAGCGATTGCGCGTGGATCCAGAAATTGGACTTGCCGATCGAGGTTGTGTTGATCGACCCGGTTGGATCGGCTACGGCCCGGTAGGTGACGACGGCGCCGGAACTCGGTGTGATCAGCTGTCCCGACGGATCCATCAATTGCGCATGAATGGTGTTGTAGGGCGGCAGGATCGAGAGCACCGAATAATCGGAATCCATGCAGTGCATGCCGAGGTTGTTCCAGCCGGCGACCGTCCACCCGCCATTGCCTGCCGCAACCGGGTTGGTGGCGAAGATCAGCGCCAGAATCAGCGAAACGAGGGCGATTCGGATTTTCATGGTCGACTCCGGCAAAACCTGGGCTGTGCCTGCTGTCTACTGACCTTAGCAGCAGAAACGGTCTTCAAGTTGATCCAGATCACATACTACCAGGGGTATCGTTAAGGTATGCGAACTGGTTCAGATTCCGGATCCGATGGCACGGGTCCTATTGAGAATGCCGTCACGCTTTGCCGTCACGCACTCATCTGAATGGCAGCAACAGCCCAAGCCATCAGCGAATGCGCATCTCAAGGCTGATCTGGCCTGGGGCGACGCAGGGCCACAAGGTCTGACGATTTGCCGTTGAATGCCTGCGCATTGATCGATCAGCATGCGCACCCGATGCTGACGGCGACCGAGGCAGGCTCCTGATCAGCAGGATGGCTTGTGTTGCGAAAGCGATCCATGCGGACAACTTCGCCACGTTGATCCAGGGCGCTAGTATACAAAGCAACAACAGGGATGGAAACGTATTCACTTGAATCGTGTCGGTATCCTGCATGGCGCCATGGCATCTGTTGTTTGACGCGATCAAGGCCGGCAGTGTGCCGTGCGGCAGGCGATTCAACCCAGCGGCACCGGCAGCGCGTCACGCCAAAGTCAGAAGCATGATCGGCCGAGCCCGTTTGAAATCGCTGCTGGTGATTCGGGTGTGGGAAGTTCGTCATGTTTGAGCCACTGACGCCACGACTTGTCCATGCCGTCGGTATCACGCTGGCTTTGCCGACCCACACTTCGGGTTTCGCCTAGTCCGGCAACCCCGATTCGGATCCCGCGACACATTGCTACGGGTCAATCAGCTTGCCATCCGCCGAAGCCGATGCCTTGCGCCAAAATGTGCTCGTGCAATGCGGCCTGATCGGCACACGCAACCTGTTGGCGTGGGACTCCATTTCGCCTATGCGCAGGCGTTGCTTCGACCGCGGCAGGCCCGCAAGGCGGCGCTTCCGAATCAGGGGACTGCATCACCAATGATGCGTCCATCCTCAAGCGTCACCACGCGGTCGCACGCGCTTGAGATTCGCTCGTCGTGGGTAACGAGGAGGACGGCGCAGCCGAGTTGCTCGTTGAAGCGGCGGAACAGGCCGAATACGTCGTCGGAGGAATGGCTGTCGAGATTGCCGGTGGGTTCGTCGGCCAGGAGCAATGCCGGATGCGCGACCAGCGCGCGGGCGATTGCGACGCGTTGTTGCTGGCCGCCAGAAAGTTGATCGGATCGGCGATCGGCGAACTTGTCCATGCCGACCTCGGCGAGAAGCCCGCGGGCGAGGTCGGTATCGGCGCTTGACGGTTTGCCCTTGGCGATCATCAGCGGCATGAGCACGTTTTCCAACGCGGTAAATGCGGAAATCAAATGATGGAACTGGAATACGAAGCCGATCGCGCTGCCGCGCAGGGCAGTGCGCCGCGCATCGTCCATGTCGCTAGTCGGTTCGCCCAACAGGAACAACTCGCCCGCCGTCGGCGTATCGAGCAAGCCGATGAGGTTGAGCAAGGTGCTCTTGCCCGAACCGGAGGCGCCGACGAGGGCGGCAAAATCACTGCGGGCGAGGCGCATGTCGAGTCCGTGCAGCACCTCTACTTCGGTCGCCAGGCCGACGTTGTAGGATTTGCGCAATCCATGCAGGCGCAGAACTTCCTGTGCCGACTCAGACATTTCGGATCGCCTGCACCGGATCCATCCGCGCCGCACGACGTGCGGGGACAGCAGCCGAAATGATGCCGGTAACCGTCGCCAGCAACGAGCTGGCCACCAGCAACATCGGGTTCACCGGAATGTAGAACAGCTTCGGGCCGAAATCATTGAAGACCCAGACCATCCCGGAACCGGCGAGTCCGCCCGCCAGCGATCCGAGCAGTCCAAAGACCCCGCCCTGGACGAGAAATACGCGCAACATCTGCTGACGCGTAATGCCCATCGCACGCAGGATGCCAATCTCACGGGTACGCTGGATCACGCTGACAAACAGCACGCTGGCAATGCCGAGCGCGACCGAGATCGCGACGAAGAAGCTGATCATCTGGGTGGACAGGCGCTGTGAGTCGAGTGCGTTCATCAACTGGCTGTTGGTCTGCATCCAGCTTTCCGCCTTCAAGCCGGTCAGGCCTGCAATGCGCGCGGCCACCTCGTTGGCGCCGAAGATGTCGCGCACGGTGACGTCGATGACGGTGGCGGCGCCCGGCAGGTTCAACAGCGACTGCGCCTGCTTCATGTCGAGATACACGTAGCGGGCATCGAGTTCGCGCACACCCAGTTCAAAGATTCCGGCGATATTGATGATGCTGCCACGACCTGCACCGGCATCCAGACGCAGCTTGTCGCCCACGCCGGCGCCGAGGTCACGGGCGAGCTGGCTGCCGATGACGGCATCGCCCGCGCCGACCCGAAGGTGGCCGTCGATGATGTCTTCCTGCAAAGGAATAATGCGGGTGTAGCGATCGACATCGATGCCGACCAGCGCGACCGACTTGATCGCCTCGCCACGTCGTGCAAATGCCGGCCCGGAGATGATCGGCGACACGGCAGTCACCTCGGGCAGCACATCGAGCGCATCGCGTACCTGCTGCCAGTTGTTGATCGAGCGCAGGCGCTGTGCACGTTTGGTTTCGAGGACCAATTGCACGACATTCGCGGCGCCCGGCAGGATCCGGTTGACCTCGTCCGGCGCCTCCACCTTGATGTGCGCCTGGGTGCCCAGAGTGCGCTCGATGATGTTGTATTGCAGACCGGTGATCAGCGCGGTCAGAAAGACAATGACCGCCACCCCTACCGCGATGCCGACCAGGATAAGGACGCTCTGTATGCGGCCCTCGCGCAGGAACCTGAGCGCCAGTGTCCATTCAATCCACATGATCAGTTAAGGGGCACCGGCAGTTCGTTGCGCGTGGCGGTGTCGCTGCCAATCTTCGGGATTTCTTCCCGTCGGACGCGGACGCGAGCGCCATCGGCGATATCGGCGGCGCCATCCGCCAATACCCACTCGCCCGCTTTGACCCCGGCGGTGACTTCGGATGCGGTCAGTCCGCGCAAGCCAAGAGTCACCCGTGTACGCATGGCCTTGCCGTCAGCGACAAGCCAGACCGTGGCCGACCCCGCGGAGACATTCGCGAGCGCGTCATTCGCCACCACCAGTGCGCTGTCGCGCCGGCCGGTTTCGATATTCACCGACACGGTCATGTCCTGGCGCAGAGTGTCCGGCACCGGATCGACGGTCAGGCGCAGATCCAGGGTTCCACGTTGCGGATCGACACTGGGCGCAATGAAGCTGACGCGTGCCGCAAATGTCTGCTCGGGATAGGCATCGGCAACGCACTGGGCAGTCTGGCCCAGCGCAATCCGGCCGAGATTCTTCTCATCCAGCGGGACGAGCACTTCGGTGTCGCCCTGGCGCGCGATTTCAAACAAGACCTTGCCCGGCTGCACCACATCGCCAGGCTCCGCATCGCGGGTGAGCACTGTGCCAGCGACCAGGGCACGAATGAAGGTCTTGTCCAGTGCGGCGCGGGCGGCAGCGAGGCGTTGCCCGCGACCTCCTCACCCGGTGCGCCGACACCGAGTGTGCGCGCCGCCAAGCGTGCCTGTTCAGCCGCTGCGCGCGCCGCGGTTTCCACCTGCACCGCCTGTTCCACCGTTTCGCGCGCGATCAAGCCGCGCGCGATCAAATCGCGGCGGCGCTGGGTTTCGCGACCTGCCTGTGCCAGCCGTGCTTCGGCATCACGCAATGCGGCTTGAGCTTGCGGCCGGGAAGATTGCTCAAGCTGTGCCAGCGCTGCCTCGGCCTCGCGAACATTTGCTTCGAGATCATCGGCACGCAAAACGGCGAGAACATCACCCGCCTCCACCTGATCGCCTTCGCGCACACGTCGCTCGGCGACGACGCCGCTGATCTGGCTGCCCACTTGGGCGCGCGAAACCGAAACCACCCGACCCGTGGCGATCACGGTCTGCACAAGTGGCCGCGTATCAACGCGATAGGCCGACAACCGTGGCCCTTGCCATTGGCGGATCAGCCCGAATGCGAGCAGGGCAACCGCTATGCTAACCACGACAACGAGGATCCCGCGGGAAGAACGCTTCAATTCAGCCTCGATCGTCGATCAGCGAAGCATCCACGATACCGCGTCGGTGTGGCTGTCGATACTGCAAACCGCTGCCAAGCGGCAATGCCGCCCGGCTCACCGAAGCGCCCACACATGACCTCGCCGCGAACCGACGAGGCGCAGCAAACGCTGCGCCTCGTGGTGTGCGGCTTAACGTGCCGCGTTGCTGTTCATCGTCGCGTTGCGACTGGAATCGAGGTACTGGGCCGGATCGCGCATGCCGCTGGTGTGACATTGGCCGGTGACATGACCGCGGTTGATACCACCCGAGAGCTGGCCGTTGACCTGTTCGGTGGTGCCGTCTTCAGGATCGCTCAAGACAAGGTCGGTGGCGAACTGGCAGTAGTCGTTGGTGTACCAATTGGTGTACTTGAACGAGGTTGTGTAGTAATTCACCTTGGCCCGCGACGAGGTCGGAATGCCAGCCAGCCAGGCCGATGCACCGCTGTAGGTCAGACTGCTGTTGGAGCCGCAGGCGATGCCGAACCAGCTGCCGAGCGTGGCCAGAATGCCGGACAGATTGGTGCCCTTGTACGGCGTACCGACCGATTGCATCAGGCGGCTGCCGGTGGCGTTGTCGAGCCCACTCCAGTAATAGGTGTAGAGGTGCAGCGAAGCCATGCCGCCCTGGCTGTGTGAAACCGTGCCGAACGAGTTCCAGGTCGCGCCGAAATCACGGATGCGCTGGGCGAACTGGTCGTTGCTGCGATTCTGGTTGGCATCGAGGAAGGTCGACGAGGTGGCGAACTGCGAGGCGGGCCAGACGCCACCCGAGCAATAACCGTGAACCAGCAACAGACGCGTGCCGACGCCTTGCGTGTCGTTCGTTCCTGCTGGTCTGGGCCCCATCGTCATGCGCTCGTCGATGGCGATCTCGGAAGGCTTCAAACGCGTGCGCAAGGCCGGCATTTCGACGAACAGACGCTCGGCCGAAGCCACGGTGATGAAGTTGTCCGCATCCTCGATGCGCAGGTTGCGCAGTTCGTACGGCCCTTTGGCAGCGGCCAGCGCGATCCAGCGCTCGTCAAATCCGAGGGAGAGGACGCCATCGCTCGGCGTGACCATGCCGCCAAGCCAGGCGACCGCGATCGGCTTGCCACTCGCATCGGCAGCCCAGATCTCGCCGATCGCACGATAATGCTGGCCGGGCGCACGCGAGGTCACCGGCACACGGATCGACAGGCGATCAGCGTCAACGGCGATGGCAACGGCACGGGAGGCGGCCAGGGTCAGGCTGGCATCGACCACGGGCAGCAGGTGTTCGGCGGTGCGCACGAAGGCCTTGCCAGCCTGGTTGACGCCGCGCGCTTCGACCTGGGCCACGTAATCGCCGGCCATGCTGGCAGGGAAATCGCCGGCAAACAGGCCATCGCCCGCAGCACCATCATTGTGCCGTCCATCATCGAACATTGGATAGTTGGCGACGCCGTGATCCGGTGCGGTGACGCGGATGATCGCCTGACTGATGCGCCCGGCCATCCTGCCGACCCGCACGCTGTCATCAGCCGAGGTGGTCAACAACGCCGTGAGGCCGATGCGTTGGCCAACCAGTTGGCGTCTGTCGGTCTGCCAGGAGGCGAGTTCGGTCGCCTGATCTCCTTCAATCAGGACGAAGCCGTCCTTGGCGCCGGCAGCGGCGCGCAACCTGAGCGTCCAGTTGTCGCCTTTGATATTGTCGTAGTCATAGCGCATGGCTGGGACGCGAGCCTGCTCGATGCCGAAATCGGTGTCGAACACGCGCGTCGCTTGCGATGCCGCCGAAACTTCACGCCCGGATTCGGTGACCAGATCAACCTGCCAGTTCGTGTCCGCCTGCTCGAAGACGAGGAAGCGCAGCTTGCCGTTTTCGACTGGCAGGGAGCCTTGCCAACTGCGCTCGCCAGAACCGGTGTCGCCGAAATGCACGGGTAGCAGGGCGCTGTGCGAATGAATCGTGGCATCGATCGGCGATGGCGCACGCATGCTCGCTATTTCCGAGGCCGGGCCGGAAAGCTGCTTGGCGAACGAGGTCACATCGGCGGCTCCTGGTCCGGCAAGTAAAGGTGCAGAAATACACAACGAGAGTACGGACAGGGCAACAGGGGTTCGATTCATGGCATTCCCTCCCAGGAAGGCATTGGTTGGACGACAGGATGGGCCCAGACAAGAGGCTTCGATCCCGCTGTCGCACTGCGTGCAGACTCTCCCCAGTCGGCTCCGAAGCTCCCCGCGACACCGGGTTCGGCGCCGAGTCTGTACGCCTGCGTATGGAAAATGCAAGACGCGCTGCGACATGCGCCAAACGGCCTGCCGACACCCGAACAGCACCCCCCTTTGGGGATTCGCCCGCCGACTTGCGTAACAATGAGGAATTGAACTCTCCAGAGCCCTGCCATGCATCGCTTCTTCCTGCTTTTTTGCTTGCTCGCCACGATGCCGTGCCTGGCCGACAACACCTACATCGTGGATACGCTGGGTGATGGCGGCGCCGGTACCTTTGCGTGCAGCAATCACCCAGATGCAGGCAAGCAACGGTGTGCAGACGATCCGGTTCGAGATTCCCGGCAGCGCGGCAATCATGCTGACCTCGCCGCTGCCAGCCCTGGCCGGACAATCTATCGTGCTAGACGGCAGCGCCAGTCCCGATCTGCGCATCAACGGTGCTGGCTGGCCGATGCTCAAGTTCCTCAGCGGCGGCAGCGGGCAGACGATCCGCTTCGATCACATGAATCTGCGCGGCGGCTCGAACGGCGATGGCGGCGGTTGTGTCGATGTCAAAAGCGCCGGCACCCTGCTCGTATTCGATTCGACGTTTGACAGCTGCTTCAGTTCCGGGCCAGCCGCCTCGGGTTCCGGAGGTGGCGCGATCAGAACCAACGGAAGCCTGCGCCTGACCCGAACCCGCTTCACCAACAACGCCTCATCGGACGCTGGCATCGTCAATCTGTCCAACGGTGGCGGTGCGGTGTCTTCCTCGGGCTCATCGGTGCTGATCGAGTCGACCCGCTTCATCGGCAACCACACCGATGCAACGCCAGCCAACGCCACGACCTGTCGCGGCGGCAGTGGCGGCGCCCTCGCACTCAACCTGCCGGATGGCGGAAGTGCCACATTGGTGGATGTACAGTTCATCAACAATGCAAGCGGATGCCCGTCGACCGGCTCGCGCCAGGCAGGCAGCGGTGGTGCGCTGGCCCTCTTCGGTCAGGGCAGCAACAGCATCGCCAGTCTTGATCGCGTCTACTTCGGCCAGAACGAGGCCTTCGAGGCTGGCGCCATTGCCGGATTCAGCGTGCGCCTGATCGTGACCAACGGAACTTTTTTCGAGAACACCGGTTTCTCGGTCGGCGCGATCTACATGCTGACCCGCACAGGCTCGCCAGCAACGACGATCCAGTTGCGCAACAGCACGTTCGCGCGGAACGCGAGTTCGTTCGGTTCGTCTGCCGCCCATCTGCAGCTGCAGAGATGGCGCCACGATCAGCGAGGCGCGCAACACCGTGTTCGCCAAACCGCTGTCCGGCCCGGCGTGCGTTCCAGCCACTGCCGACGTCCAGTCCGGCGGCCCGGTCTTCACCAGCGATGACAGCTGCTTCTTCTTTGCCAATGGCGGGGCGGACTTGCTGACCTCGCAATTCCCCGGCAATACCTTTGGACTCATCGAGGCAACCCAGACTTACGGCAAGGTGCCCACCCTGCATCCACCGGTCGGCAGCATACTGATCGACAATGGCATCAATGCCGGTTGTCCTTCACTCGATGCGCGTGGACTGCCACGCCCGGTCAATGGCGGCCAGGCTGCGCTTTGCGACATCGGTGCGGTCGAAGTGAATCCTGACCGTATTTTCGGCAGCGGATTCGACGATTGAAAATCGCATCGCCGATCGCATTTGCGAAAACGCCGTGATTATTCGAATCCGTCGCGGAAAATGAGATCGATGCGGTAGTCGGCCGGACATATCGCCGTGCCGTAGTTGGCCGTCGACAGGCCTCCGGTTTCACGCGCCCGGATTGCATACGCATAGTGGAATCCGGAATCCGGATCGCCGCTCGCGCCGGCAATGCCACAGGCCACCTTGAATCCCGGCGCATGCATTTCGGGCGGAACATACATTGAAGTCTGGAAAAAACCGGTATAGACGGCACGTATGCGACCATCGATCGCGACCGTCATGCGGTCCATGTACTGCGGCGAAGTGGACGACACCGAGAGATACGACCATTGGATGTAGCAGGCGTCGATCGCCTCCAGAGGGCCATAACATCCGGCCGTGGGACTATCGATGAATGAAATCAGCGGACTCCGGGAGCTTGCGCTTGTCTCGCGCTGCGGTTCGACGTCGAACGGCAGCAAATCCGTGTCGGCCGATACGGAAACCGGCAGGCACAAATGGATCGCGAAAAGCAGAAGCGCCATCGCCTGGCGCGGGCAAGAACATCCATGACTGGTTGCGAAGAACGTATTCGACATCGTCATCGAACGGGCCTAGGGAACAAAGGCGGGGCAGTAAACCGTTCCGTAATTCGCGGAGCTCAGTGCCGCACTGTCCTTGGCGCGAATCGTATAGGCGTAACTCTTGCCCAGATCCGGATCGCCGCCCGAGCCGATGGCACCACAGGCGACCTTGAAACCGCGATCATGCATGGTATGCGGCACAAACATCGAATTTTGGAAGAAACCCTGGTATGTCGCGACCTTGCCGAATACGTTGATCTCTGCGGTCATCGAGATCATGTAGTTCGGGCTTGCGTCAACACTCAAATAGTACCAATTGATATAGCAGACATTCTCGGCCCGATCCGGCTGATAGCAACCGGCCGTCGGCGAATCGATGAAGCCGATCAGCGGCATGTTTGGCGTGGTCTCACCCGTGACCTGGATCTCGCGTCGGTTGCTTCCTTGCACCTCACTCTTGACGATGTGCGTGGTGGCCGACTGGTTCGCGGCCTGTGCCTGAGCCGTGCTCACGAAACCGATCAGGGACAACGTGCATGTCGAGATGCGCGACAGCTTTCGAAACGATTGAGCGATCATGCAAGCCACCTCGGAAACTGTGCACGGATCGGCTGACAATACTCCAACGGAGAGGCACTGGCGACATGTTTTTCAGTTGTGCGCCTGGCATCAAAACTCGGCTACCGGACACGGCGTGGTCATGCGCGTTTCGCTTGGGATCGATTCGCCCAGCGGCCCGGCGCGTCGACTCCACACTGGAACTGACGCGGCTGATCGGTAACCATCGCGTCTGCATCAGCGTGACATCGACTTTGCAAACCAGCGAGGAGCCAACGTGGCAGTTGAACAGGAACGTTCCAACGGAAATCGGCGAGGGATCGGCCCGTGGTTCCGGGGTTGCCTGGGTGGGTGGCTGATCCTGCTGGCGATGTCCCCGGCGCAGGCCGAGATCGACGAGATCCGGCGGACTCCGGCGGCGAGCTGGGTATTGCCGGTCGAACGCGGGGCGATCGATGACAAGTTGCTCGGCCAGATCTCGGGTGGCAGTTACTACCTGCTCAGCGACGTGCAGATCAACACCACGGGTGAACGCAGCGTCTATCGCCGCTACGCCAGCAAGGCAATCAATGCGGCCGGCGTGGATTCGCTGGCGACGATCGAGATCGGCTTTGATCCGGCTTACCAAACCCTGGAGCTCAATGCGATCGATCTTATCCGCGATGGGCGCACGATCCCGAAACTGGCCGATGCAACGTTGCGGGTTTTGCAGCGCGAGACTGAGCTTGATCGACGCATTTACGACGGCAGCAAGAGCGCGACGATTTTCCTCGAGGATGTCCGGGTCGGCGACATCGTCGACTACGCCTACACCGTGCACGGCAGAAATCCGGTTTTCGATGGTCGCGAGTTCGGCACGCTCGGCTTGCAGTTCGGCGTGCCGATCGCGCGCCTGCATGCACGTTTGTTGGCGCCGTCGAAGCGCGACATCCAGGTGCTGCCGCGCAACAGCGCAATCGAGGCGCGCGTGGGCGAGCGTAATGGCCTGCGTGAACACGAATGGGATCAGCGCAATATCGCGCCACTGCTCCCCGACGCGGACGCACCCGCATGGTACGACCCGTATCCCGTCGTGCAATGGAGCGAGTTTGCGGATTGGCAGGCGGTCGCGAACTGGGCGTTGCCACTGTATGCCGTGCCCAAAACCCTGAGCCCCGAGCTGGAGGCCGAAGTCGCGCGCATTGCCAAGGCAGAACCCTCGCCTGAAGGTCGCCTGCTTGCCGCGTTGCGATTCGTGCAAGGCGAAATCCGCTACCTCGGCGTCGAGGTCGGTCCCGGTTCACACGCGCCCAATCCGCCCGACCAGGTACTTGCCCGCCGCTTCGGCGATTGCAAGGACAAGACCTTGCTGACCGTGACCCTGCTCGATCGTCTCGGCATCGAAGCACACCCGGCCCTGGTCGATACCGACACGCGCCGCGCCTTGGCCAAGCGCATGCCAAGCCCAGGCCAGTTCGATCATGTCATCGTGCAGGCGAAGCTTGGCGATCGCACGATCTGGCTCGATCCAACCCGGGCCACGCAGAATGCCGACCTCGCCCACCTCGTGCAGCCAGACTTCGACCTCGCCCTGGTCATCGACGCGCGTGGCCGTGGCCTGGTTTCGATGGATGAAGGCCGCGAACCCGCGCCGGCGCGCCTCGTCAAGGCGACCTTCGACGCCCGCGCGGGCCTTGAAGATGCCATTCCATTCACCGTGGTCACCACCCTCGAGGGCGAGCGTGCGGAATCCATGCGCAATACGCTGGCAACCAACAATTTCGAGGAGCTGCAGAAGAGCTATCTCAACTTTTATGCAGAGTATTACAGCGGCCTTGAGATCGCCGAACCGATGCAGGTGAAGGATGATGAGCGCACCAATCGCATCATCACCACCGAGCGTTATCGGATCCCCAAGTTCTCGACCTGGTCGGAAGAGAAGAAGCAGCACACCGCCGATATCCAGACGCCCGATCTCGATGAAAAGCTGCGCAGTCCAAAATCAACCATCCGCAATGCGCCGCTTTCCGTTTCACGCACGAGCGATCTGACCCTGATCACCGAGACGCTGCTGCCGGAAGCCTGGCCGATCAAGCCTGACACGGTCAAGGTGAACGATCCGGCCTTCAGCTTCGAACGCGCGATCACACCGAAGGGCAACCGGCTGGTCATCACCGATCGGTTCAAGTCGCTGGTCGACGAGGTGGCAGCGGCCGACACTGCCCGTTATGCCAATCATCTTGCCGAAGCGCGCGATCAGATCAACTACTACCTCTACTGGGGCCAACCGGCCCCAGCCGAACAACGCGCGGGGCTTGATCGGATCAACTGGCTGCTGCTCGTGATCGGCGCCATGGCCCTGGGTTTCTGGGCTTGGCTTTCGCTGAAGCTCTATCGATACGATCCATTGCCGAAGTCCGGATCCGCTGACAATTCGCCGCTTGGACTGGGCGGCTGGCTTGTCCTTCCAGGGATCGGATTGATCGCGTCGCCGATCGTGGCGCTGTTTACCCTTTACTCGAACCATGACGCATGGGCAGCGGACACCTGGGGCAGCCTGACCACCTTTGGCAATCCCGGCTATCACGCCATGTGGGCGCCGGCACTGCTGTTCGAACTGATCATGCAGCTGGGTGTATTCGCAATCAGCATCCTCGTCGCGATCCTGTTCTTTCGCCGACGCAGCAGCTTGCCCCGAATCTACATCGGCTTCCAGATCGCCGCCTCGGCGCAGTTGCTCGTCGATCAACTACTCGTGAATGCGATCCCACAAGCGGCTGCCCAATCCACCGGTGGCCCGCAATTGATCGGAGGACTCATTGGCACCGCAATATGGATTATGTATTTCATCCATTCCGTGCGCGTAAGGAACACGTTTGTGGTTCGGCGTGACCTGTCCGCGGTCAGCTTGCCAGGTGTCCCGCGCGAGGCGTTTTCGCTGTAGCGACAAGGGATGGATTGGCGGCCGAGCCTGATCTGCGTTGCCGGCAGTTGCAACCACGACAAGTGGCCGGCCGGATAGGGAGTCCGACGCCAGGCTACCCGGCTCCGGTTCCGCCGCGCGTTAACAGGGCCAGACATCATGGCAGGCTTGTCGTAGTCATCGACTTGGCGCAGATCGCCGCCGCGGCATTGCTCAGCGCACGCAGCGGCGATCGACTTGGCCTGCACCCAGAAGTACTTGTCGCCGTCGCAGATCGAACCATCCGGGGCAAAGCCGAAGTAAAGGCCTCCGTTGCGGCGATGATTGAGGGTTCACTCAATCGGGCGGTGACGGTACGCACACGCGGCCGACCGCGAAAAGTTGTTGTTGGAATGTCTGGCGCAATTGATGCGGGCGCTTCAATCGGATAGTTCCTCCGGCCACCTTTTTCTGGCGCAAGGCGCACACTGCGAGATGCTCTGGCTTTTCACACTCAGGCAGGAAAAATGAATCCGAAAATCGAAGAGTTGCTGCTCGGCATCCGCAACATGGAGGAGGAGCTCGAGGTTCAGATGGCGCTGGCGCGTGCCGAGCTGCAAGTGCGAATCGCGGATGGAAAGATCGAGTTCGAGAAGGCGGTGCTCAAACGCCACCGGGAAATGAAGACGCGGCTGCTGCGCTACATCTTGGGCGCGCGACCGCTGATCGCCCTGACTGCTCCCTTGATCTACCTGCTGATCGTTCCATTCGTGGCGCTCGATGTGTTCATCACGATCTACCAGGCCGTGTGTTTCCCGGTCTATGGCATTGCCAAGGTTCGCCGCCGTGACTACATGGTCTTTGATCGCCGCTACCTGGCCTACCTGAATGCGCTGGAGAAGCTCAATTGCGCCTATTGTTCCTACGGCAATGGCCTGATCGGTTATGTCCGCGAGATCGCATCGCGAACGGAGCAGTACTGGTGCCCGATCAAGCACGCGCGCAAGATCATCGGCGCACACCCGCGCTATAGCCAGTATGTCGACTATGGTGATGCGGAAAGCTATCGCGAGGAATTGGCCAATGCGGTTGAACGTCAGCGTGAGAAGAAGAAATCCTGATCACGCGGCCCAATCGGGCCAACTACTCTTCGTCCGGATCCCGGTATTCCTTGGGCAAATGATGGGCGATGCCCTTGTGGCAATCGATGCAGGTTTGGCCGGCTGCCTGCGCCGCCATGTGCTTGGCGTAGACTGATTGTCGCTGGAGGTCTCTGCTCATGGCATCGAAGGAATGACAGTTGCGACATTCCTGTGAATTTGCCGCCTTCATGCGTGCCCACTCATGCGTCGCCAGTTCCATGCGGTGCGCCTCGAACTTCTCCGGCGTATCGATGAATCCGGTCAGCTTGCCCCACAGCTCCTTGCTTGCCTGGATCTTGCGGATGATCTTCGGCGTCCAGGCATGAGGCACATGGCAGTCCGAGCAGATCGCGCGGACTCCGGTTCGATTGCTGTAGTGAATGGTTTCCTTGTATTCTTTGTATACATTGTCACGCATCTCATGGCAGCTGATGCAGAATTCGAGTGTGTTGGTCGCCTCCAATCCAGTGTTGAATCCGCCCCAGAAGATGATGCCGCCGAAGAATCCGACGACCAGCAGGGTGAGCAGCGAAAAGCGCGCGCTCGGCCTGCCCAGGAATCGCCAGAAGCGCCGAATCCTGCCGGGTACCTGCTTGCTCATGGCTTGATCCTGCAAGTTGATTGAACCTGAAAGACGGAACCGGACGTTGTCCTGTCAACCCGTCAGGTTGCAGCATCGGCCAAGTATCCAGTCGTCCATCGATCCTGCTCCGACGTCTCAACGGAAGCTGTAGCGATAGGCGACAAATATCGTGTTGACCGTGTAATTCGGCGCCTGCTGGTTGGTCGGCAACAAGGTCGTTGGCGTGAATCCGAACTGGTAGGCGCTGTAGAAATAATCGCTGGATTTGAGCCGTTGGTAGAGATAGCCGGCGAGCACGCTCGAAGCGGTATTCAGGCGATAGGCGCCTACGAACCTGAACTGGGTTGTCTTCGCCCGGATGTCCGGTGAACTGCCGGAATTGCCGACCGCAGCGCTGATGTTCTGCACCAGGTTGGTGACGTACCTTGATGTACCCGACGAATAGTTGAACTCCTCGGTCAAATCAAGTTTGCCGCCGAGCAGGGACTTCTGCTTGCCGCTGAATCCGACGGTATTGTCGCGGTCACTGAAATTGTTGCTCCACAGCGTGTCGCGCAGCACGATGGCGTCGCGCCCGCTCGCACTGAGCAGGTCGCGCGTGCGCCTTTGCCAGCTGGCATAGGCCGCCACGGAACCATTTTCCGAATAGCTGAAGCTCGCATCCAGATTCGCGCTTGAGGTGTCGCCCTTCTGCACACCGAGTGTCGAATCATAGTCATCATTCGTGCGCCGGCCGTTCAGACCGATAGTGAACCGGTCGGTTGCCTGCCAGGTCACGCCAGCCTTGAACAGGTTTTGTCTGCGCGAGGCGTCGAAGAAGGCGAGGTAGCCATAATTCTCGAACCCCTGGTTGTTTGCCTGCATCGGGTTGTAGAACGACCTGTTGACCTCGGAGCTGCGCCGGCCGTGGGTGAAGCCCGCGTTCACATTGACGCTCTCGCCGAGGCTCGCTCTCCAGGTGGCCACCAGCCGGTTTTCGCTGTTGCGTGGAACCTGCACGCAGGAGGCCGTCGTGTAGTAGCCGGCATTGGTCGCCGACAGTTCGCCCTGGGCATTGTTGGCCAGCGGGTTGTTGCACCATCGATTGATGCGCTCGGATTCGTAACCCAAATGAAGTTTTTGGTGCGCGCTGAAGCGATAGTCCGCGCCAAGATCGAACTGGGTGCGCTTGTTGCTCATCGGAATATTGACCGCCGAGAGTTCTTCGCCTCCAAGATCGAGGAACGTGTATTCATGCGACGCGGTGCGGTTGTCGCGCTCGTTGTACTTGAATCCGGCGACGAAGTTCAGCGCGCTGCTGGCCTGGTGGGTGAGCTTGAGATCCGCGTGGGTCATCACGACCAGTCCGTCGAGCGAGTTGACCGGAAGTATCTCGGCCGTATTCGGCACCAGGGTGTAGGTGCCGTCGTAGCTGGCGTTTTGCGTGTTGCGTGCGTAGGACAGGCCGCCGGTCAGCTTGGTTGCCGGACTGAACAGATAGCCGCCGCTCAGGTTCAGCTGGTGCAGCTGGTTGCCTGGCGGTGTGCTCATCGTGCTCAGCGGGAAGGCGGCGCCGGGAGAGGTTCCCGGAGCCGGATTCGGTGCGCCGCCGGTTCCACCGGTGACAAACGGATTCGACCAGCTTATGCCGGAATAGTCGTCATGAAAGATCGAGCCGAAGTAACCCGCACTCGCGAAGCCCTTCCTACCTGTCCAGTTCAGGGTCAGATTCAGCGTATCGGTCTTGTATTCGGTCGGGTTCATCAGGATCGCAATGCGCTCGCCGCCGTACTTGAATCCGCCGGCATCCGACAGGTCGTAGGCATCCGTACCCGAACCGATCAGCTTGGCTCCGGATTGGCCCAGGCGCTTGAAGTCGAACTGCAGGGCCCATTGCGCATTCATGTGGTAGCCCGCGGTGAGCCCGGTGTCGCGACGCTCCGTATAGATATTCTTGTTGTGGAACATCGCGAGCTGGCTGGCGCTCAGCGATTGCGCGCCGCGGTTCTCGCTGGTGATGACACCAGCCGATGTCGTCGTGGTCGTGTTGATGACACCAAATGCGGGCGGCAGAATGAACAGGTTGTCGCCCGGTGAGCCGAGGAACGGTGTCTGATAGGAGCCATCCGTCGTGTAATGACGCAACTGGTCGAAGTGCACGCCGAAATTCCATAGCCCCTGTTGCGCAACATTCGCTTCGAGACGTCGTGATGTCGTGCCAAGATCGATGCCTCGCACCTGCCAGCGTGTGCTGCCATCACCTTGCTGGTAGGCATCGCCGCCGCGAAGTTCGACATTCGCGAGCAGGTAGGCGCCGGAGCGATCGAGCCCGTTGTACTCACCGAATTTCGGTGAATCCGTCGGCACGTTGATAACACCGATTTCCAGCCAGCTGAGCGGATAGATCAACGTCCGGACATCTTCGTTGCCCGCATCCAGTGCCTGCGCCTGAGCCAGCAGCGGCGCGGCGACGAACAGCATCAGCGCTGCGCGTATCGCAATGGCAATGGCAATGGACTTGACGGTCAGGTATTCGGCAGCGGTTTTCATGGCGACCCCCCAGGAGTGCGCTCTAGTGATGCAGGAATGCGCCGGTCGGCGAATTCGACCCATGGATCATGACGTGGCAATTCATGCACGCTCGGCCAACCGCGTTCGAGTTGGGGTTTCCCCCGGCAAGCGCGCCCCCACCCTGGATGCCGCCGACAGCCGTGCCATACGGGGCCTGACTGTTGTGCGGGCCATCGTGGCATTCGTCGCACATGAATGGAGGCCGTGATTTCAGCAGCGGAGAGATGTTCGAGCCATGCGGCGTGTGGCAGTTGGTGCAGTCTTCATTGACCGGCTGGTGCTCCCAGAGGAAGGGGCCACGCTTTTCCGCGTGGCAGGTCAGGCAGGTTTCCGTGACTGTATTTTTCGCCAGCAACTTCGGGCCGGCCGAACCATGCGGGTTATGGCAATCGGAACACGCCATCTTTCCCGCATCGAGTGGATGCGTGGAGAACTGGTGGGTCTGCGCCCGTTGCTCCTTGTGGCAACCGAAGCAAACGCCGGGCTGCAACACTTTCACCAGCATCGGATCATTTGCCGCATGCACGGTGTGGCAGTTGCTGCAGACAACATCATTGGTCTGATGCTGGCTTCCGCTCCAGTGCGTGCGCAATCCCGCTTTGTGACAGCTCAGGCAAGCCTCGGTTTGCGCCAGCGGAGCGCTGGGCTGATAGCCTGCGGGCGTGTGTTTCGAACCGAAGATGACATCCGGTGCAGGCCGGCCCTTGCCATCCTTGTCGCCGACCAGATGACCCGCGCTTTCGCCATGACAGGATTGACAGCTCGGCGTGCGCGCATCGGCCGTCACCCCGTGCGGGGTCTGGTACATGGCCAGAATGGGCTTGGTTTCCGACTCGTCGTGGCATCGGGTGCAGACGGCATCCTGACCAAGTCGGGTCGGAGCAGCCTCTTCGCCAGCCACCGCAAAACGGGTGGCCACAACGGAAGCCGCCACAAACGCACAAAGCAGAGCAATGCTCATCAGGCGTTTCATAGGATCCCCACTATTCGTTTGCCAATGTCAGGCAGTTCCTGCCCCCCACTCCGCGTTGCCCTCCCTGGGACTTCGCGGAGTTCCGTTGCCTCAGAGCGAAAGAATCCAGTCGATGAGATTCTTGATTTGCGCCATGTCGTCTGGCGGGGATGTCTTCACGATCTTGTGTGCTTCTTCATGCCCGTCCGGGAACTTGGCTTTTTCGCCCGAGGTAATGTGCTCGATCAGGCGCGCTTCGGCACCGTCTTTTCCCTTGTATTTCTCGGCAACCGCCGAATAGGCCGGCCCGTCCTTTTCCTTGGTGGCGCCATGGCATTTGAAGCAGTTGTTCTGACGCGCAAGCGCTTTGGCGGCCTCGGCGTCGACGCCAGCCATTGCATGTGCCGAGAAGGCGAGCCCGAAACCCAACACGACCAGGGCGGTCATGTGTTGAAGCGATCCTGTCTGGCGCACTTCGCCTCTCCCATCTGTCGGAAACATGCTGAGGGCCCGGATACCCGACTCATTGGCTGGTCTGATACCCGTATCGCCTGATGCCTGGCCAACTTGCTGGACGGATTCAGTTGCCTGATGGCCAATGTCCGGATAATCGGCTTGCGCAACCTGAATCTCTGTGCGGTAGCACACATAGAGATTGGGTTCGCGTCAATCAGTCGCAGCATTGATCCAGATCAATCAAGAGATCAAGAGATCAAGAGATCAAGAAAATGACAGACGATCCATGAGTCGTCAGCCTTGGCAACAGTCTCCAGGCGTGGAATGGGGTGCAAGGCACACCTCGATCGGGACAGGCGAACCGCAAAGACGCAAGAGTGCATTGCATGGCTCAGCGGCATGCCAGCCGTCGTATTTCACCCCAGGCGGCACGGTCGCCAGCAGCACCGGTTTTCATGGCGGAAGCAGAATCCTGCCGGGCTTGCGCAGGCCGACTTGCGTCCACCCGTGCGACTCGCCCTGGCCATCCCGGGCCCATGAACCAAGCGAGGACAAGCACTCATGCGGCTGGATGTCTGTGACGATCAACCGAAGTCCGTCAGGCTGCTAGAGTGACGGGCTTTGCGTTCTTGCAAGTACAGAGAGACTGACACCATGACCAACCCATCCCCCTATCCGATTGGCACCCCCGGCATTGCCTGGGAAACGGCGGAAAAAACCGCCTGGTTGGCGCGGCAGACCGCCAAGCGCAGTTACGCCGATGAGGTGACGAGCGCGATCGATCGGCTGCGCTCGCGCTTCGATGTCGAGCAATACGGACAGCTCGATCAAGATGCCGAGAAATATCCGCTGTTCGCGATCCGCAGTCGCAACTGGAATGAGGCGCTGCCAACGGTGCTCGTCACCGGCGGCGTGCATGGCTATGAAACCAGCGGCGTGCATGGCTCCCTGCAGTTTCTCGACCAGCACGCCGGGGTCTATTCAAGCCGGGTCAACTTGATCGTCGCGCCGTGCGTGAGCCCCTGGGCCTACGAAATGATCCATCGCTGGAACCGTGACGCGATCGACCCGAACCGCTCGTTCCGCGATGGTAGTCCGGCCCCGGAATCAGCTGCCTTGATGAAACTGGTCGCGCCGATTCGTGATCGGGTGCTCATGCATATCGATCTGCATGAGACCACCGACACAGACGAATCCGAATTCCGCCCGGCGCTCGCCGCACGGGACGGCCAGGCATACGAGCCCGGCGAAATCCCGGATGGTTTCTATCTGGTCGACGACGCCGACAGCCCGCAGCCCGAGTTCCAGCAGGCGATCATCGACGCGGTCGCGAAAGTCACCCATATCGCACCGGCCGACGCCAACGGCGAGATCATCGGCTCGACCGTGTTTTCACCAGGCGTCATTCGCTACGCGTTCAAGCCGCTCGGTCTGTGCGCAGGCATCACCAACGCACCGTACACGACCACCACCGAGGTCTACCCGGACAGTCCGCGTGCGACACCCGAGCAATGCAATGCGGCCCAGGTCGCCGCGGTGTGTGCGGCGATCGATTTCGCCCTGGCCCACATCGCAAATGCCTGAGCGTGTCGAGCCCCTCATCGCGCGCAGCGGTGGGGACATTTACAGTGTCGCGCGTGAATCACGATGAGCCAGCCACGGCAGCTGTCGGCGATTGCTTGCGCGTCGACACGCAAATCAACGGAACAAAGACGAGGCTCGCGATCAGCCAGTCGATCGCCGCCGACCACAACGAATGGCTCGCGAAATGCGCGCCCTGCGCCGTGCGCACGAAACCGAACAGCAGGCCGGCGGCGAGCCCGATCGCGAGTCCCCACCAGCGCCAGCCACGGCGACCACTGGCCCAGCCCGCGAAGTACAGCGCGACCAGCGAAAACCCTGCGCCGGCATGGCTGTTCGGCAGACAGCGGCCGGCTTCGACACGCGAGCTGGCGAACCAGGACTGGGCGTAGTCGGCGTAGCCGCCGTAACGCACGATGTCCCACGGACAATGGGCGGCGGTGAATTGCTTGAGGATACCGATCACCAAGGGACCGATGCAGACCGAAGCGAGCAGTGCCCAGAATACGGGCCGCCACGCGCGCAATGCCTCAAATCGTGGCGAGGCGATCGCGGCGACGCCGGCGAGCAGACCGATCCCGATCGGCACGACCAGCAACAGCTGGTGACCCAACAGTTCTAGCCACGGCGAATGACGCAGCCCGAATGCGTGGAGTGCTGGATCGTAGAAAAAATCCTCGATGCGCAGATCCCAACTCGATTCGCGCAGGCTCAGCGCGGCGGCGGCGAACAACACGGTGACGCCGAGCACGTCGAACAACAGGTAGCGCAGCAGAGGAACCCTGCGCGATGGCGCGCGCGGGCCGTCCATCACTTCTCGCGTTGACGACCGTCGGCGAACAATTCCCAGGACAACTGGAACAGCGCCTGGGTGTCGCGTTCGAGTTCGACATTGTCTGGCGCTGCTGACAATTCGTCATTTGCGGCATCGTAGCGCTCGGTGCTGACCGCCTTGCGGAAGCCGAGCACGGCCAGGTCGCCGTCGCGCATCATCGCAACGTTGCGGTTGTGATTGAAGATCGCATAACCGTCATTCGGCCCCATTCGCAGGATGTCCCTGCCCGGCAGCCAGGATTCGTAGTTCAGATGCAGCAGTCCGAGCACGGTGGGGCCGATATCGACCTGGCTGGACAAGGTGTCGACGCGCTGCGCGGCAATCAGGCCTGGCGCATGAACGACAAATGGAATCGTATAGTTGGAGACCGGAATCTGCGCGCGGCCATAGACACGCGCACCGTGATCGCCGGCGATGACGAGGATCGTGTCCTTGTACCAGGGCTTCTTCTGCAACTGGTCGAAGAAGCGGCCGATCGCATAGTCGGAATAGCGCACACCGGCCTCACGTCCGCCGCCCTTGGCCTTGATCCCCGGGATGCCCTCGGGAAACAGGTAGGGCTTGTGGTTCGAGGTACTCATGACCAGCGAAAAGATCCGCTCACCGCTCGCGACCTGGCGGTCGAATTCCTTGAGCGCGTTGTCGAACAGCTCCTCGTCGGCGATGCCCCAGATCGTCGCGAATTTCGGCTTCGGCATGTCGGTGCGATCGATCACCCGCCAGCCATTCGCGGCGTAGTACGAATTCATGTCATCGAAGGTACCGTAACCACCGTAGATGAAGCTGGGCGAATAGCCCTGCTTGCGCATGATCGTCGACAGGTTGAACAGGTTTTCGTTGCCGCTGCGCTTGACCACGGATTCCGGTGGCACCGGTGCCAGCGAGGTCGTCAATGCCTCCATGCCGCGCACGGTCCGCGTGCCACTCGCATACAGATGCGTGAAGCTGAGGCTTTCCGCCGCGATGCGATCGATATTCGGCGTCCAGCCCTTGCCGCCGAGACTGCCGACGAACTCGGCACCCATCGATTCCTGGAACAGGAAGATCACGTGCAGCTTGCGTGGCGGGCCAAGGTCGGAGTTGTCGACCTCGCGCGCGAGCGGATTTCCGGGCGCATCTGCTGCGGCCAGCCAACGCGTGTTGGTTTGTTGCAGAAGCTTGCGCACGCGGGTCACCGCCTCGGCTTCGGGCAAGGTCGCGTAGTAGCGCTGGTAGTCGATGCGCGCATTGCGCAGAGCACTGAAGAACGAATAGACCCCGTTCGCCGCCACTTCGTCGGCAACCCGGTTTTCCTGCGCGTTCTGGATCGATTCAAGACTGATCGCCCATGCCGATGCCAGCGTGGCGAGGATCAGCACCGCCGTGACCAGGCTGCGTCGACCGAAGCGCACCGGCCTGAGGAAGCCTTCGCCGATGCGTCGACGCAACAACCAGGCGATCAACAGGCCGCCCAGCGCGCACAGCGTGAGTACCGAATCGACTGGATAGGAGTCGCGGATGTTGCCGATCACCTCGGTCGGGTAGATAAGGTACTCGACCGCCGTGTAGTTGAAGCGCGCATTGAATTCATCGAAGAAGAAGTATTCGGCGGCGATCAGGTAGAGCAAGCCGAAGCCGGCCAGCACGAATCCGAGGTAGACGATGGCGCGACCGACACGCGAGGCATACCAGCGTACCGGCATAAGCCAGATCCACAGCGCGAATGGCAGGCACAGGTACAGGCCGGCGACGGCGTCGAGCAGTAACCCGGCGGCGAACGCATGCGCCAGATCGGCGGCGGAAATGAGGCCGGCATGCAGGCTGATCGCGGCCAGCACGACGCGCGTCGTCAGCGAAGTGGCAAGAAACAGCAACCACAGCAGGAGCAGGTGCCGGTACTGGCCGCCGCGCGTCCGTCCGTCCGAAATACCGTGATCCGAAACTCCTGCGTCCGACATCCGCTGCGCAACTCCCGCCTGGCATTGAAGCCGGCCAGACTAGGCAGCGCGACGTCGAAATCCCGTGTCGATCATGTCGAATTTTCGTCGAAGACCAGATCGAAGCGCGTGCCTCGGTCCTCGCCGGTCGTCGCCGAGACGACGCTGATCAGCCATTCCTGCTGCTCGCAGACGCGCCGGGCAATGGCCAGGCCGAGGCCGTGATCGCCACCGACCTGCGTCGTCGCTTCGCCCTGATCGGCGAGCCGACCGTGGTGAAATCGCTCGAACACGAACGGCAATTCGTCCTTGCCGATGCCGGGGCCATCGTCCTCGATCACCAGCGCTTCGCCTTCAAGCCGGATCTCAAGTTGGCCCGGCGCGGCGTGATCGACCGCATTGCCAATCAGGTTGCGCAGGACAATCTGCAAGGCGTAGCGATCGGCGCCCAGAGTATGGCCGGCGGGTACCGCATTGCGAATGCGCAGTCCGGCGGCTTCGGCACGCGCGGCCAGGGTCGTGCACACATCCTCGATCAGCTCGCCGAGATCGAATGGCTGGCGATTCGTGGCGTGGCGTGGACGGCTCAGTGCGCGCGCGGCATCAATTGTCGCGCTGACCTCGTCGAGCGCGCGGGCCATTCGCTGGAATCGCGCCTGCTGCCCCGCTGCGACGCTGCCATCGAGGCTGACCATCTCGATATCCGAGCGCAAGGCAGCCAGCGGCGTGCGGATCTCGTGGCTCAGGTTGGCGGCAAATTCGCGCTCGCGTGCAATCGATCGATCGACCCGATCCTGCATGCGATTGAAGGCTTCGAGCAGACGTCCGGCTTCGTCCTTGCCGGCGGCTCGGTGTTCGGCGGGCTGGGCCGCATCCGGATCCCAGCCAGCGATGCGCTCGGTGATCGAATGCATGCGGCCAACGACGATTGCCGCCGTCACGCGAGCCAGCCAGTAACCGGCAACCAGGCACAGGCTCCACAGCAGCAACATGATCAGGCCAAAGCGGTCGACCCGTTGCTCGTTCCGGGTGGCGTCGAAGACGACGGTCAGCTGGCCGGCGCTCGACTCGGCGACGACCGCATGCAGGACGCGATCGCCGAGTTCAATCTCGTGTGGCCCGGCCGACAGCCCGCGCAATGCCGCCGGCATCGCGGCGCCGGCGGGATGATTCGCCAGCCATGCTTCAGTGCGTGGCCCGACCTCGATCGGTTGCCGATCGGCATTGATCTCGCCTGACTCGATGCGATCGATCAACCGATGCATCTCGATCTGCACCAGCTGATCGGCCAGCTCGTCTTCCTGTTCGTACATGATCGAGAACGCGAGCACGGCCATCAGGCCGACGAACAAGGCAACGGTCGCCGTCATGGCCCAGGTGACACGCGAAGTCAGCGTATTGCTCACGCCCGATCGGTGCCCGCGACCAGGCGCAGTCCAACCCCATGCACGGTTTCGAGACCCTCGAAACCGGCATCGACCAGGGCCTTGCGCAGCAGATGGATCTGACTGCGCAGGGCGTCGGTTTCGGGCAGGTCATCGCCCCACAACGCGCGTTCGATTTCAACTCGCGGAACGACCCTACCCGGATCACGCAGGAGCAGCTCGATGATGCTCCAGCCCTTCGGCGTCAGCCGCACTTCGGTCCCGTCGATATGCACCTGGTGACGGCGCGAATCGAGACGCAGCGGGCCGAATTGTCGGAGCGGCGTCGACACCCGCCCACCCGCGCGCGCCAGCAGGGCACGCACGCGCGCCTCGACCTCGACCAGCACAAACGGCTTGGTCACATAGTCATCGGCACCATGGGCAAAGCCGGCCAGCTTGTCGCCGATCTCGTCACGCGCGGTCAGCAGCAACACCGGGACGGCCAGACCGAGCTCGTTGCGCAGGCGATGCAGTACGTCCAGGCCATCGATCGCCGGCAGGCCGACATCGAGAATGACCGCCTCGAAGGATTCCATACTCAACCGCTGCAGGGCCGTGCGGCCGTCGTAGGCGGCATCGACCGTGAATCCGCGCGATTCAAAAAATGCAAACAGGTTGCCGGCAATGGTCGCGTCGTCTTCGACGATCAGCAGGCGTGGCTGGGGTTCGTTCATGGCATGACGACGTGTGCAAGGCAGACCGTCACTTTACTTCGTGCGAAGACGCGCTGCCGACATTCCCGGTGTCGGCTCGCACGGGCGCCGCCGTGGGCGCGGAAACCGGGCCGTCGATCACGAGCGTCGCCGGATCAGGCAGCGGTTTGCCGTTGAAGAACGCGAGCGCGACGGCATTGCAGGCGCCAATCGCATCAAACGGCGTGCCATGGCGCGAACCGGTGACCACGGCGAATTGCGCGCCAAACTGCCGCGCATACCTGCGCTTCTCCGCCAGCGGCGTGTAATCGTGTTCACCCGCCAGCATCAGCAGCTCACAGGGATTTGCTCCGAGTCGATCGAGTGCACACCATCGGGCGAGCGCCTTGACACTTTTCAGATAGGGTTGCCGCGCTGCGCTGCCGACCACCTCGATCACGCGTTGGCGCATCGGCTCCTGGTACGGCTCGCGGAACAGGCGCCCGGCCGCGATCGCGGCGACCCGACGCATGCCAAGACTGCGCACGAGGGCGATCTGGCTGATCAGTTCGAGGCGCTTGCGCCAGCTGTCGAGTCGATACGAAGGCAAGGTGTTGATGGTCATCAGGCGGGCAACCGCGTGCGGCCGCTGCAGGGCCATTTCAATCGCCACCGCACCGCCGAGGGAAAAGCCCATGATCGACGTCCTGTTGATCTGCAGGTGATCAAGCAGCGCCCAGATATCGGCGGCAAATTGCGTGATCGAATAAGGGCCACGCGGCGCGGGGCTCAGGCCCGAGCCACGCAAATCGGGAACAATCAGGCGGAAGTGCGGCGCGAGCGACTCGGCCTGGAAAACCCAATCGGCTCCGCTCGAGCCGAGTCCATGCAGGAGCACGAGCGGCTCACCGCAGCCATCGCATCGATAGTGCAGGCTGAAATCTTCAATGGCCAGTATGGGCATCCCGCTGACCGGGACATCAAAGCGCGTCGAGCATCTTCTCCGCGTGCCGCGTCATCGCATCGGCGTAGGCCTGATCCTTGGCCTTGCCGAGCACGCGCTTGTATTCGGGCAACAGACCGAGCAACTCTTCCTTGCTGTAGCAGCGCTCGAGCTTGAGCGTGAACATGAAGGCCCGCAGGCCGAGTGCGGCCACGCTCGACTCGTTCATGAACTGGCGGACCAGACCGAGCGGCGGCATCTGCGGCTCGTCCGATGCCGCGACAGGAGCCGCAGGAGCGGCATACGGCGAAGCGGAGCGGGCGTTTGAAGCCTCGCCAGCCGATCCGACCATTTCGAGCAAACCGGATTCGCGCAGGTTTCCGATGATCGCATCGACATCACCAAGCACCCTGAACTGGGTGCGGATCTCCTGCATGGACTGATGTCCATTGATCGCGATCAGCACGGTTCGCTGGCGTGGATTGAGGTGCAGCTTGCGCGCGGAGATTTCCGCACGGCCGGCAGGTGTCTTGTTGGGTACGTCGGTATCACGCATTTGGAGCCCCCGTTTGATTCGTCCCTTGGCGCAACAATAACGCTGGAATCACCGGTTGTCTTCCATGCGCCGCCGGCAATAACCGAATGAACCGAATGGGTCGCGGCCAGAGTCTCGATCAGGCGCGAATTTCAATGCAGGAATCAAGCCAATAGCCGACGCCGATTCGGCAAGTTCTGATAGCAGGTCATCACCCGATGATCCTTGACGCGCATGTTCAGTCAATCCGGTTGAACAGCATGATCACGTACACGCCGATCAAGAGAGCCACCAGCGGTGCATTGATCTTGTGACAGCGATCATTTCGGGTCAGCGCAGCAATCAAGCCAGCCAGCGCAAAAAATCCATGGAAGACCATGTTGGCAGGATCGGGAAGATGACCGGAAAAGATCAGGTCTTTCACCAGGCTGGCTCCGATCATGGCCACCAGCAGCACGAAGAATGGGCGTGCATTCTCGAAATAGGCGCGCCTCATGTCGAACGCCGACTCCTCGTCCGCGCCCGCAAGGGACAGCCCTGCGACCAGGTACAACAATGCCGTCTGGGTCAGCACGATCCCATACATGCCGAACGTCCATTCGCGCTCCTTGTGCAGGCCGAACAATGCCCACCAGGATTGCGCGCAAACGACCAGCAGGATGAAGCCCCAGAGGATGGCCGGCCAGTAGGCAATGATTCGGCGCCTGAGCAGCAGGATGCGGCGGAACCCCTGCAGGATCTCGGTGACCGCCAGGCCGAGAATGATCGAGAACAGCACGGCGAGGTAGTTGAAGATGTCGTTGGAATCGGTCATCCGGCAATCCCCAGGCTGCACTCGGCTTGCCGAGAGTATCCTTCATTCCGGCCCCGTTCCGAACAGGAAATCGAACTCCCTGTGCCGGCCCGCGAGTCATCCGATTCCGCCTGATTCGACGTGGCCATCGGTCGCTGAATGGCATCTCAGGAACGGTAGCGTTGCCGGAACAACGATTCGCCCTGAATGGTGAAGGTGATCAGGCGTGAGCCGCGTGAATGCCGCGCCCAATTGCTCCGCAGCACCTCCGTGAGCAGCGCCGCCCCGAGTGATCCGGCCAGATGGTGGCGACGCACGCTCCAGTCCAGGCAACGCCGGCATACGGAACGGCGCTGGCCCTGCATGGCGTCGATATCGAGTCCGCGTTCGCCGAAATGATGCTGACCCGCGCGGGTCACTTCGACCACTTCGTCGCGGATCCGCAGCAGGCCTTGCGCGATCAGCCCGTCGAACATCAAGACGCCGAGATCACCGGCCAGATGGTCGTAGCAGATGCGTGCCTTGCGCATTCCGGCATCACGCGGCCCGATCCGGATCGCCGGGCTGCGCGTGCGCTCGGCCACGCCGAGGAGGTGCTCAAGCAATTGCGCGATATCCTTGCCGGCGAGCCTGAAATAGCGATGCCGCCCCTGGCTCTCCACGCGCAGCAATTCGGCCTTGAGCATGCGTGACAAATGCGCGCTGGCGGTCTGCTTGGTGATGTTGGCGGTTTGCGCCAATTCGGTGGCGGTCAGCGCGTGGCCCGCCATCAGGGCGAGCAGGATCTCGGCGCGGGCCGGTTCACCGACCAGGCCAGCGATCCTCGCGATGTCGAGTCCTGCACTCATGGTTCGATGCTAGCCGAACCATTTCAGCCGATCAATTCGTTACCCTTGCGATCTTCCCGCACGCTTCGGCCGCCCGCATGTCCGACCATCTCGCCACGATCACCTGGCAACGCAACGATGCCGACTTTCTCGATGATCGCTACAGCCGAGCGCATCGCTGGTCATTCGATGGCGGCGTCGAGGTTGCGGCCTCTTCTTCGCCGAGCGTCGTACCGTTGCCGATGTCGGATGCCAGAGCGGTCGATCCCGAAGAGGCCTTTGTCGCCAGCCTGTCGAGTTGCCACATGTTGTGGTTCCTGTCCCTTGCCCGGAAGCGCGGCTTCGTTGTCGAGCACTACCGCGACGAGGCGCTCGGGACAATGGGAAAGAACGAATCCGGAAAGCTCGCGATGACGACGGTGACCCTGCGACCGCAGGTGACCTTTGCCGGCGACAGACAACCCAGCCACAGCCAGCTCGATCATCTGCATGAAGCCGCGCATGCGCAGTGCTTCATCGCCAACTCGGTACTCACCGAAGTGCGCTGCGAACCCGTTCATTCATCCACTGCGGAATAGCCCGGCAATGCAGGATTTGACGATCGTTCTCACGAATCATCCCGGCGCGCTCGCCGACATGGGAGCGGCGCTCGGCAATGCCGGCATCAGCATCGAGGGCGGCGGAGCCTGGATCGTCGGCGACCGCGGCTTCGCGCATTTCCTGTTCGAGGATGGCGAGGCGGCGCGCTCGGCGCTCGAAGCGGCCGGCATCGAGGTGCTGCAAGTCCGCGATGTGGTCGTGCAGCGTCTTCGTCAGGCGGTACCCGGCCAGCTTGGCCAACTGACCCGACGCATCGCCGAAGCCGGCGTGAATATCGAGGTGCTCTACAGCGACCACGACAACCAGCTTGTCCTTGTCGTCGACGATATCGTGAAGGGTGGCCAGGTGGGGGCCCCCCCCCCCCCCCCCCCCCCCCCCCCCCCCCCCCCCCCCCCCCGCGTGGGCCCGCCCCCGTGGCACCATGGCGGCATGATTTCATTCATCGTGCCGGCCCATGACGAAGAGCGCCTGATCGGGGCAAGTCTTGATGCGCTAAATGCAACCATCAACGATCTGCACCTCACGTGCGAAATCATCGTCGTGGTCGACGCCTCGACCGATGCCACCGCCGCGATCGCGCGCCGCGCAGGCGCCCGCGTCGTCGAAGTCGAGCATCGCCAGATCGCGGCTACGCGCAATGCGGGTGCGGCACTCGCCGAAGGTGAGCTGCTCGTGTTCGTCGATGCCGATACGCTGGTCAATCCGACCCTGGTGCGGTCGGCGATCCGCGCCATCGACAACGGTGCAGTGGGCGGCGGTTGTGCCGTGCTGATGGAAGGCACATTGTCGTGGAGCGAACGCACCGCCCTGCGATTCTTCACCTGGCTGTTCCGGCTCACCCGGATTGCTCCGGGCTGCTTTCTCTTCTGCACGCGCGCTGCTTTTGATGCAGTCGGTGGATTCGATGAAGCCTGGTTTGC
Source organism: Lysobacterales bacterium (assembly GCA_016721015.1). GTDB lineage: Bacteria > Pseudomonadota > Gammaproteobacteria > Xanthomonadales > Rhodanobacteraceae > Dokdonella. The sequence continues at coordinate 596,666 of JADKJL010000001.1, read as the reverse complement.
CGGCGAAGATGTCGCGATGAGCCGCGCACTGGCCAGGCAGGGTCGCTTCGTGATCCTGCGCGAATCGGTGCAGACCTCGGCGCGCAAGCTGCGCACGCATACGCTGCGCGAGCACTTGCATCTCATCTGGCGATTCCTGTGGCGCGGCCGGAGCATGCTCAAATCCCGCGACAAGCTCGATCTCTGGTACGGGCGACGCCGCTGAGTCCGTGCGGGCGCGCTGAAACCGCATCGACACCGCCCTGGGGCTACCGTCCAACCTCCTGTCAGTTGTGGATTCTTTCGAGCATCTGCATGGCAAACCATTCGCGAAGATCGCTCCAGCTGCACACCACGCGCAGGCCGGCCTTGGCCGCCATCGCGGCAAAATCCTGCGGTGAATATTTGCAACTGTATTCGACCAGCATCGCCTCGCCCTCGGCGAATGCAAATCGATGCGTGCCGACACGAACGACCTGTTCGCTGCGACTGATGATGTGCGTTTCGATGCGTCCGGCGAGCGCGTTGTAACGGGCGCGATGAGCGAATCGGGCCAGATCGAAATCGCCGTCGAGTTCGCGATTGATCCGAACCAGCAGATTCAAGGTGAACTCCCGTGTGACGCCCGCGCCATCATTGTAGGCCGCCTCGAGGATCTTCGTATCCTTTTTCAAATCAATGCCGATGAGAGCCGCGCCATCACGACCCATCTCGGTGGCCATCGTGCGCAACAAGGCGATCGCCTCGCGTTGTTCGAAGTTGCCAAGTGTCGATCCCGGAAAGAACACGACCGTGCGACGAGCGACCTTGTGCGGTGTCGGCAGATCAACCGGCTGGGTGAAGTCGGCGCTGACCGGCAACATATCGACCTCGGGGAATTCCTCGCTGAGGTTTTCAACGCTGGCATCGAGCGCACTTTGCGAAATCTCGACCGGCACATAGCCGACCGGCTGGTCGAGCGCGTTCAGCAAGAGGCGGGTCTTGATGCCGGCACCGCTGCCGTATTCGACGACCAGGGCGCGCGGTCCGATTGCCTTGGCGATATCGGCGGCGCTTTGCTCGAGGATCGCCAGTTCGGTGCGCGTAAGGTAGTACTCGGGCTGTTCGCAGATCTGTTCGAACAATTCCGAACCGCGAGCATCGTAGAAATACTTCGACGGAATGCGCTTGGGCGATTGCGCGAGTCCGCGCAACACATCGGTCGCAAATTGATCCTTCGCCAGCGGTGCTTCGCAGGATTGCTTCTCGGTTGGGCAGGCAGGCGTCATCGGTCTATTCCCAGGCGCAGCCCCATGAATTGCCAGCGATCGGCCGGAGCGAAAAAGTTGCGGTAGCTCGCTCGCATGTGATCCCGTGGCGTCACGCACGAGCCGCCACGCAACACGTACTGGCCACACATGAACTTGCCGTTGTACTCGCCGAGCGCACCGTCTGGAACTCGATACCCCGGATAGCTCACGTAGGGGCTGCCGGTCCATTCCCAGACATCGCCGAACATCTGCTGCAAGCCCTCGGTCGCCGTGCCGGCGTGCGGATGCAGCAGACCGGATTCGACATAGTTTCCTTTCGTCGGATCGAGGGCGTGCGCCGCCGATTCCCATTCGGCCTCGGTCGGCAGCCGCGCCCCGGCCCAACGCGCGAATGCGTCGGCTTCGAAAAAGCTGACATGACTGACCGGCGCATGCGCATCGATTTCACACAATCCGGCCAAGGTGAATTCGGCATCGAGTGCGTCATTCCAGTACAGCGGATGTTTCCAGTCGCGCTGGCAAACGGTGTTCCAGCCCTCGCTCATCCACAAGGTCGGCGTGCGATAGCCGCCCTCCCGGATGAAGGCCGCGAATTCGGCATTGCTGACCGGCCGATTGGCGATCGCATGTGGATGCAGCAGGGTGCGATGGCGCGGCATCTCGCAATCGAAGGCGAAACCAGAGCCGACATGCCCGATCTCGATGATGCCCTCGGCCCCGGCGATGAATTCAAGCGGTGTCGCGGACGTTGTCGGCGCGATCGGAAAATCCCGATAGACCGGCTGCAACGGATTCAACGAGAACAGGTGCTTGATGTCGGTCAGCAGCAATTCCTGATGCTGTTGCTCGTGATTGAGCCCGAGCGTGATCAGGGCATTCACTTCGCCATCGATGCCCTGTTCAAGCAGGCGCTGCATGCGCTCGTCGATGCAGACACGGTAGGCGAGCACCTCGGCCAGCATCGGTCGGGTCAGCAAGCCGCGTTGCGGGCGCGCGTGCATGGGGCCTACCGATTGGTAATACGAGTTGAACAGGAACCGCCAGTCTTCGTTGAAGAACCGGTAGCCGGGATCCCGCGAAAGCACGAACTGCTCGAAGAACCAGGTGGTGTGGGCGAGATGCCACTTGCTCGGACTGGTCTCCGGCATCGACTGCGCCACCGTGTCTTCGGCAGCGAGGCCGGCGACCAGATCGAGGCTCGCCGTGCGCACGCGACGCCAGGCATCGCGGATCACGCCGTCGCTGTCACTCGTATCGCTGATCTTGTCCACCTGGGTTGCTCCGCTTCCATGGGCGGCACCCTTGTCAGGATACCGAGCCGGTTCCGACATTCTGCATAGCTATCGCGAACCGCAAGTGAAGATGCGTCCAGACAGGGCAGACTCAACGCCCGGACGCCTGTCGCTCAACCGTCGAGGAACTCGACAACGCCGGTTTCCAGCGAATATTCGGCCCCGACGATACGCAGACCTTCGTTCTCGACCAGATTCTCGAGAATCGCCGAACCCCGGCGCAGCTGATTGACCGACATGCGGATATTGTTGCGCACGGCGCGGCGCACGAGTTCGACTGGATTGGCGGCGATCTCGGTGTCCATCAGGACTTCGACCGACGGTCGCACGCGATCGACGATCGAACGCAGATTGCGCGATTGTTCTTCCGCTGGAAGGCCAAGCTCATCGATCGTGGCGAGGATCGCGCCGCATTGCGTGTGGCCGAGGACGACAACCAGCCGATTGCCGTGGCGTGCCGCCGAAAACTCGATGCTGTCGACCTGCGAAGGCGCCACGATATTGCCGGCGACGCGGATCACGAACAGGTCACCGAGTCCCTGGTCAAACACAATCTCGGCCGGGACGCGGGAATCGGAGCAGCCCAGAATGATTGCGAAGGGCTCCTGCCCATCGGCCAGGTCGCGTCGGCGCTTTTCGCTGGTCTCGCCAATGCCGCCGAGTTCGGCGACAAAGCGCTGGTTGCCATCCTTCAAACGTTGCAGGGCTTCGTTCGCGGTCAACATGCGAGTCTCCTTGTGTATTCGATGCAGACAGCGCATGCAGGCTCCCCTGCGAAACGCGGAATGCGAAACCGGTCAATTGTGAAGCATTCCTGCCGGGATCGGAACCGCGCGCGGAATTGATCGTCATCCAGGCGCGGCGCCGAGCCGCGCAATGCAAGCTAGAATGCGCCGATGATGAACTCCAGCACCGCCGCGACGCGCAGGCCGAACCCGATCCTCAAGCTGCTCGGACGCGGACTCGAGACCGCGCTCAACCACGCCTTGAGTCTCGATGCGGAGACCCGCTCGGCATTGACCGCCCTTGATGGCCGCGCCGTGCGCGTCGATTTCCGTGGCAGCGGACTCGCGTTGCGCATGGCCATCGAAGGTGAGCGTCTGCGCGTCGGCCCGGCGTTCGCAGGTGACAGCCATTTGCGCGTGACGGCGACGCCAGGCAGCTTGCTCGGCATGGCTGCGGCACGCCTGCGCGGCGACGGCGATGGCGGACTGCCGCCGGGTCAGGTCGAGATCGCTGGCGATGCCGAACTGGCGCGACGGCTCGAACGCCTTGCCACGCGTTTCGAACCCGATGTCGACGAGGCCTTTGCACGCGTGTTCGGCGATGTGCTCGGCTTCCAGATCGCCCGCGCATTCCGGCGCGGTTTTGCCCTCGCCCGCGAATCGGCCTCAGCGCTGGTGCGCGACGGTGCCGACTATCTGGTCGAGGAGAGTCGCGATCTGGTCGCCAGGCCGGAGATGGACGAATTTCTTGATCAGGTCGACGAATTGCGCGAGCGTGGCGATCGTCTCGAAGCCCGCATCAAACGTCTCGCTGCGGCAAGACGCGCATGACCTCACTGCGCCTGTTGCCGCGCGTGCTGCGCATTGCCGCCCTGCTCGTCCGCTATCGGCTCGATGACGTCATCGACGATGCGCAGCGCTTTCGCATCCTGCGCTGGGCACGTCTGGTGGTGCCGCGAGCACGCGCCGAGATCGCAGCGCTGCCGCGCGGCGAGCGGCTCGTCCTCGCCCTGACCGAGCTCGGCCCGATCTTCGTCAAGTTCGGCCAGATCCTTTCAACCCGTCGCGACCTGCTGCCGGCGGACATCGCCGACGCATTGACCGCGCTGCAGGACAAGGTCACGCCCTTTCCGGGCGGTATCGCGCGCGAAGCGATCGAGCAGGCACTTGGCGCGCCGATTGGCGAGCGCTATGCCGCCTTTGATGAAACGCCGCTGGCTTCGGCTTCGATCGCCCAGGTGCATGCGGCGGTGATGGCCGATGGTCGCGAGGTTGTGGTCAAGGTGCTGCGCCCGGATATCCGCAAGCGCATCGATCGCGATGTCGACCTCTTGCGCGCACTCGGCGAACTGGCCAATCGCGTGCATCCGAATGCCGACAAGATCCGTCCGCTCGATGTCGTTGCCGAAATCGAATTGACCCTGCTCAACGAACTCGACCTGCAGCGCGAAGGCGCCAACGCCTGCCTGCTGCGGCGCAACTTCCTCGATTCCGATGATCTGTATGTGCCCGAGGTGATCTGGTCGCACACCACCGCCGGTGTGCTCACCCTCGAACGTGTTCGCGGTATTCCGGTCGATGATCTGGCCGCGCTCGATGCGGCCGGCATCGATCGCGTGCGACTGGCCGAGAAGGGCGTGCAGCTTTTTTATACGCAGGTATTTCGCGACAACTTTTTCCATGCCGACGCGCACGCCGGCAACATCTGGGTGGATGCCTCGCGGCGCGACAATCCGCGTTTCATTGCGCTCGATTTCGGCATCATGGGCACGCTCTCGGAACAGGATCAGTTCTGGCTGGCCGAGAATTTCCTCGCCCTGTTCAAGCAGGACTACCGGCGCATTGCCGAGCTGCACCTGCGCGCCGGCTGGATGCCGGCAAATGTGCGCATGGACGAACTCGAATCGGCGATCCGCGCGGTTTGCGAACCCTACTTCACCCGCCCGTTGAGCGAGATCTCGCTGGCCGCCGTGATCATCAAACTGTTCCAGACCGCGCGTCGCTACGAACTCACCCTGCAACCGCAATTGATCCTGCTGCAAAAGACACTTCTGAATATTGAAGGCGTCGGCCGCCTGCTGCATCCGCAGATCGACATCTGGGCGACCGCCAAGCCGGTGTTGGAGAAAATCTGGTGGAAGCGGCGCGGCCCGCGGGCGATGCTCAAGCGTCTGCGCCAGCGCGTGCCCGAATGGCTGGCGGCCGCACCGGACATGCCGCAACTCGCGCACAGTTATCTCGAGCAGGTCACCAGCGGCACCCTGCAGCTGCGCATCGCCTCGGAGGATCTGCGTCGCCTAGAAGCCAACTCGCGACGCGGTCCGCCACTCGCCGCGCGCCTGACCATCGGCGCAACGTTCGCGCTGTGCGCAGCTGGGCTGCAGGTTTTCGATACGCAGACCCTGCGCGTCGGTGGAATCTGCATCTGGGCGATCGCCGCCGCCGTGGTTTCGGCCATCGCCTTCGTCGGCGCGCTGCGTTCACGTTGACCGGCGCGCATTCGTGATCCTCCATTGCGACGAACATATCGTCGTCGTCAACAAGCCGGCCGGTATTCCGGTGCACCGCAGCCGCCTGGTCAACGACGGTGACGTTTATCTGATCGATCAGGTGCGCGCCCTCGTCGAAGGCCCGTTGCACCTGATCCACCGACTCGATCGCGCCACCAGCGGCGTGCTGCTGATCGGGCGCAACTCCGAAGTCGCCGGCACGCTCGGCCGCCAGTTCATGCAACGCGAAGTCGAGAAGGTCTATCTCGCGGTGTGCCGCGGCTGGCCCGATGAAACCGGCGAAATCGACTATCCGCTACCCGGTGTGCGTGAAAACAGCGACCGCAAACCGGCGCTGACGCGCTGGAAACGCCTCGCCACCATCGAGGTGCCGATCGCGATCAACCGCTATCCGCAGCAGCGCTACGCCCTTGTCGAGGTTTCGCCGGAGACCGGTCGCTACCGGCAAATCCGCCGCCACTTCGCCCACCTGCGTCATCCATTGATCGGCGACACCAGCCACGGGCGAACCGAACACAATCGTCTGTTCAAGCAGTACTACAGCGTGCATCGATTGCTGCTGCACGCGCAAAAACTGAGCTTCGACCACCCGGTCGACGGCAATCGACTGTCAATCGCGGCTCCGCTCGATGCCGAATTCGCCGGTCTGCTGGAGCGCTTCGGCTGGGCGAACCCGTCGAGGGATCCGGTGACGCCCGCTTCCTGATTCGATACGTGCAGGCGGAATGGACGGCTGGATCCGGGTCTGAATTGAGCTGAAAACCTCCCCATTGGCATTCCGGTCGTCAGCGGTTGCGTGGCTTGATCCCCCAACGTCGTATCAACGAGGCCCAGGTGATCGGCGAAATTTCTTCGTGAAGGGTCGCCGTCTGACAACCGCATTGACACCCGCATCACACCGTCAGCGTGGCATGCAACAAAGCAGCACTCCAATGCAATCCCAATGCTCAGGGCAACGACATCACCCGCCCGTGTTTGACGGCGAATGTGGTGAGGAAATGCTGGGCGCGGCCGTGAACGAGCCGACCTCGCCCAATGCGAGCTTTGCCGACTCCGAAACGGTGGCTGGTACCAGCAGCCAGAACTTTCCGGATCGAGCGACGATTGCACTTTCAAAGGCCACGCCGTTCAACGAGGCGACGACGGGAAAGCCACGCCGGCCAGGTCGCAGGGTTTGCGCAGCCAACGACCAGGTGGCACCCGGATCAAAGGGAACTTGCACCGCGTTCTCTTTGTGGCCGCTGAGGAGTTCCGCTTGGAAACGCTTGGTCAGCATGGGTCTTTGGGCCCTCACACCGAAGTCAACGCGCCGCGCGAGGCGGCTGGATTTTGCCGGCAACACTGCGGGAGACTGGCAACGAACAGCTCGACACGATGCGCCGGAAGCTGACCTGCCAGAACGGGCAGACCGAAGCTTGATCGTGCGTTGCCATCCCGTCCGAAATCTCCAGCACAGGAATAGTACGCCTGCTCTCATGCCAATGGGCGCCTTCGGTATCCTCGGGCCAGCCGCCAGTCTATCCGTCAGCTCAGGCTGTCGATCAAGGCGCAGGAACCATCAATCCCCGGTGGGAATCTTATTCGTCTGCCGCGCTGTATCTTTCCCGCAGGGCGGCGATCAATGCGGGTGGGCCCGAAACGGACAGCCCCATGTAGGTTTCGGCACAGACCGTGATCGATCCGCCAGGCGCGCCAAGCTCCCAGGTTGAAAGTTCCTGGGATCCTCCGACACCCCACTCATGCTCATCGACGACGTAGCCCAGCTCTTTCAATGCCGTGCCAAGCCGTGCAAACGCGCCAACGTCTTGTTCGTCCGCCACGAGCCAAAACATGGTTTCTGTTTCCGTAATAGGTAGCGTCGAGCCGCCGCTGCAATGAAGGAATCACTTGGATGAGTAAAGCTGCCGAGGAGTTGTCAGGCCGCAGACAACGCACTGATCATGACGAAATAGCCGTCAGGATCGCGCAACGCAAACTCTCTGGTGCCCGTGTTGGGATTGACGCTTGGCTCCTCGGTGAGCGCGCTAACGAGTGAGCGCGCCCGAATCAGTGCACGGTCAAAATCATCCACGCGAAAAAAGAGAAGCAGCCCATTGCCAGGTTCCGCCCGCCCCGGATCGGCGAGGGATGGATGCTCGTGGTCTCCCCAACGATGCAGGCAGAGCAAGACCGACCCATCCATGTCGAGGATTTGTCCAAAGTAATCGTGGGCAGGCGGCCCGGCCGGCAGTCCCAAGAGTGACTGATACCACGCACAACTGCGGGAAACGTCCGCTACACCGATGATTGTCCACAAGCGCTTCATGGCTGGTCATGCGACCTTCGTTGGAGGCCCTCGGCGTTTCGGAGGCAGCCCGCCTGGTCCACGGGTCATGCTCCCTTCGTGCCGACTGGCCCGATTGACGTGCTGGCAACGCTATTTTGCGGCTTCCACAAGGTGACGTACATGCATGTAGTGATCGTCAAGGTGAACTCCGATCTGCTCCAGAAGTTCAGGGCAAGGACATCGTCAGCCCGGGTTTGACGGGGTAGTTTCCTGGGGAACTGTCAGACAGTGGCGCTTGCTTGCAGTGTCTGTAGAACTGCCATGGCCACTTGCGCCTGCTCGTGCGGGACGAATACATGATCATGATGATTGCCCGCAACCACGTTGCAGCTGATTCCGGATTGAGCCAAGGCGTTCGAGAATGCGGCGGTCAAGCCAACGGCAGCCAGATCAGAGTGGACGGTGAGCGTGATCCAAGCGGCCAAGTAGCTTGCTTCCAGTCCCAACTCGATTGCGCCTTGCTCAGTGAGTACCACTGAAAGACCTTCCGGCTCGCGGACGGAAGCAACGATTGAATGCAAGTCGAGTAGTTGATCGGGGGAAACCGTTACAAACACATAGCGGCCAGGATTGAGCACAGGCTGCATTGTTGCCAAAAGAGTGGGGAGATCGCTGATCAATTTTCCGCTGCCTACGAAGCTGTGGAATGACTCCGCGAAACCCGCGCGAATTGTGCAATGTCACAAAGCGGCAGCCTCGATCACCAAGCCTACTCGATTTTGCCCTGCACGTATCAGGGCATGCTGCTTCAACGCTTCGCTGTATTGAATCCATGCCCGCTTCAATGTTCTCTTGCATGTGGTCTTCGGCGTCATCTGTGTCACCACGATTGCGATACTGAACCGCTTGTCCGGATGCCAGACAAGAAAAGGCAAGACCATGATTGGGCTGATAAACGAACACGAATCACACCGAAACACGGCCTGCGGGCGGAATGGCACCAACTCAACACCGATCCTTTCCTTTCGTCCTCCCGGCGTTCGTCAGGAAGAGGAACGCTCATGCAATCGCCATTTGTCTCCGGGTGAGTTTTGTACCTTGGTCTAGCGGGAGACTTCCTTCGAAAAAATCGGCAGCTGATCGTTGGGTGAAGTGGACTTTGAACTCGACGGGAGATCGCCAGCCTGGCGCGGAGTGTATTGACGCATTTGATCGTACAGTGGCGTCAAAGTGGCGATCGTGCACGTAGTGGGCGTGATATCGAACGTAGTCGCGAAATCCTCGTAGCTTCGGGCCCGCCATAAGCGACCTTCGCGATCTATGACCAGGGAATGTCCGACACCACCCCGAAACACGTGAGAGCCGTCTGCGCCACGGTATGCCACGCACGTCCACGGATGATCTGGAGCAGTGGCCGCGACAAGTGCCTCGATTTCGCGCACGTGGGCTTCGAATACTGCAGCCCGTGCAGCTGGGAGCGCACTCAGCGTGTCCGCGATTGCAAGGCCCAGCGGACCTTCCCCGGGAGGGATCAGGACTGAAGACTGAAGTGGTGGCGGATCGCCGTGTCTGCTGTCTTCCATAGCGTCCTGAATACGGTTTCCTGATGATTCGCCTAACGAGGTTGCATAAAAGGACGACGCACCCATTTGCGCCGAAATGATCTGACCCCTGACCCGCCGGGATCCTTCCAAAGCCCACTGTATTTCAAATTTCCTCGCTCAACACGGCTCTCGTCGACAGGGATGAACTTGCTGAATGTGCGCTTGGGATTTTTCTGCAGCTTCTACGCTTGAGCAAAGTGGCTGCGGCCACGAACACAACCGGAAACGCCGTAACAACACCCGCAGTCCGCTTGAACGAGGGGCTACGCAGCACTCGCCAATGCGGCAGGCGGAGCTTCGTATCGTGACGCAGGGGTGGTGGCTGCGGTTCGATCATCAGGTGGACGCCAAGTAGATAAGCAGCGAAGCCCCGTCCGATGCGAATGGCACTGACTTAAGCGCCCGTCATCCCGGCGAAAGCCGGGATCCATTCTCAAAGTGTCTAGAATCAAGATGGATCCCGGCTTTCGCCGGGATGACGAAACGTAGGGTTTGGCCTTAAGTCAGCGCCATTCCCGCCCGATGCCGAGCTCACCCGACTTTTGCAACGCTTCGATGGGACGATTCAGTCGGTGTTCCCCGCTGGCATGGGCCTTTCGTCAGTCGTTTCGGGAAGTCATCTTTTCGGCGGGGAGACTTCTGACAATGCATCGAGGAATGAGAAAAATTCCTCATCCTCATCCTCGTCGTCGAAGATGCCGTCCATGCACAAATCTTCGATCAACGAATGCATTTCAATGCGGAACCATTTTCTGAATTCCCGCAACCCGCGCACTCTCGGCCATCGCGACTCATCGGTATGCCAGCCGAACAACTCGCGTTCAAACAATTCCCTGTACACCCTTTTCAGCACACGTTCCTGGCCTTTGTCGTCGTCCCATTCGGGCACCAGATAGACGGTCTGTTCGCCCGCCGCGTCCGGAAGGATATTGCTATCGTCCAGGCCCGCCGCCCACTCAAGGAATGGTTGCGCTGGACGGAGAATGATTGCGCCACGATTGATCATGTTGAATACCGGGGAAGTGGGATGCTTGATGCCAGGCGTTCACAGCCGACTCGTGTTGAGGCGCCAAAGCGATTCGACACGATTGAAACGCCCAACGTCAACCGCGATCATGAGCAACGCCATACTCTCATTTGCGAATCCCCAAAGTCGGACGCTGCCAACAGATCCCCCGGCAGCTTGCCACCTTCATCACCCACTGATCGGCGGCGCCAGCCACGGCCACGCCAGACCTCACGGCGAGGTCAAGCAGGTGCGCAGGAACACGTTGCTGCAAGCGTGGCTCTCTGCATTCGATCACCCGGACGAGCCATTGCGGCTGTCGATGGTCGCCCCGCCTGAGGCCGAGCGCGCCCGGGAATCGCCAAGATCAGGCGTTCCCCTGACCTTCATCCTGAGCCTCGATGAAGGCCTTGCGGAATGCCATCGGATCCGCGATTCCGGCAAGCGGCGCGTGCGAGGTACCGGTACCTGCAACGATCAAGGTTCCGAAGTTGAGCATGCGCCCAAGGATGCCCTGATCAACCTGGATGCTCTCGACCTTGGCAAGATTGATCTCGACGGTCTGGCGTCGAATCAAGCCGTGTTTGACGATCACGCGTTTGGTCGTGACAGCCAGCTCGGTCGATTGGTAGCGCACATACGCGATGATCAGGAAGACCAGACCGAGTCCGAATACCGGAAGCAGGATGATGCCCAGGCCGATCAGGTGCCACAGCGCCCAGGCACTGATGCGACCAGCATGAACGATGCGTTCGCCTGCGACGAGGGCGCCTTCAACATAGCTCGACATTCGACTATCCGCGAGAGAGGGGCGCGGCAGTATAGAGAGACTGTGCCCGCCACTACGTGAATGGATAGAACCTGTTCAATTCACCATCCAGAACGCCACGCCGTTCAATCGCGGCTTGTACCCTGCTCCGAATCCGCATCAGCGACTCGACAACATCGTTCGTGACAGAACGAAATCCCTTTTCGGGAAAGATTGCAGTCTGACGACCGTACCGTCACCCCTTTCGCACTGACACAGCAGCACGTAACAAAGGAAAAATCCGATGGCCAGCAAAAGCCCAACAGCTCAGGGCAACGGCGTCACTCGCCCGGAATTGACGGGAAGGCTCTTGGGAACGTTAGGTGTCAATCCTTGACGCTGACAGTCCTATGTTGTACAAGTATGCGTACAACTGGAGACCCCAATGGACGCAATCACTTACAGCGCTGCACGAGCCAAATTAGCCGACACCATGAACCGCGTCTGCGACGACCACGAGCCGATCATCATCACCCGCAACGGCCAGCAGGCGGTTGTGATGATGTCGCTCGACGATTTCAAGTCGCTCGAAGAAACGTCCTACCTGTTGCGTAGTCCAAAGAACGCGAAGCGCTTGCTGGAGAGCATTGCAGCACTTGAAGCAGGAAAGGGCGCTGCTAGGAGCTTGGCTGAGTGAACCTGGTCTTCTCCGAGCAAGCGTGGGAAGACTATCTGTATTGGCAAAAGATCGAAAAGAAGTTGGTCAATCGAATCCATGACTTGATCAAGGAGATTTCCAGGACACCACACACTGGAACAGGTAAGCCCGAACCCCTGAAGCACGCCTTGTCCGGATATTGGTCGAGGCGCATCAATGACGAGCACCGGATCGTGTACAGAGTGACTGACGATTCAGTGCTTATCGCTCAGTTGCGATATCACTACTAACGGCACCCAACGTAGCTTTAGAAGAACCCATCGGCAGCCTGTCATTTGTCTTGTTCGCAACAAAGCGGAAAATGAGGCGAAGCGACGATGGCGCGATACAGGCAGACGCGCTTGCGCGGAATTGAAGCGTTGCAGCGATTTCTGTCGGCAACGTGATGTCAACCGATCCATGTTCGCCGACCAGCATCACGATTCGGCCTCCCTCCTCAACGGATTCGGCGGTTGCGAGTGCCAGCGGGGCGCCGGCTTGCGCTTCCACCCAGGAACTTGCCCGCTCGCTGCCATTTCTTGCGAAGGAGACGATGCGAATGCGTGGCGTCTGATCCAGGTTCAACTGCTCGATGCGAAAACCCATGGCGCTGCTGTCCATGGCGGAGGCGAGGACTTGAATGGGGAGCGTTGCCGCCGTGGCCAAGGGCGAGAATGTCCACATGCTGGCGTCATCAAAGGTGACGAATGGCGCATCCAGGGTGCAGGCGCTCAACTCCGGTTCGACGACATTGCCACCGTTTTCATGCGGCGCATCGAACCCGCCGCGATAGATCACCAAGGTATCGCTATCGCTGTCGCTGACGGGATCAGTGGTGCCCAAGCTGGCCTCGACGGCGTACTCGACGGTGTCGCCGATCGCCAAGGCTTGCACCGGGGCAGTTACCAGCCAATACAGCGAGCGTCCTGCCGGCAAGGTGATACCTGTCGAGTTCAAATCACCCGAACCGGTTATGGGACAACTGGCTCCGTTGCCAGCGCCGATACACCGCCAGGTGGTGAACGCCGCATCGAGCTGGGCCGGCACGCCGTTGGACAGGGAGACATTGGCCGCATCGGCGGTTCCCGTGTTGGTGACGGTGACAATGTAGTTGAGCAGATTGCCGTAGCGGGCAAAGGTCTGGTTATCATCGACATCGACTTCCAGCACCGGTGCCGGGATAGAGGTGAAAGTCGCCATGACCTGACAATCGGCCTCGATCGCCGTGCTGATCCAGGTGGTTCCCGCCGACAGATTCACCGAACATGTATCCCCACTCACAGCCGCCGAATAACCGGCATCGGCAACCACCTCAAAGCTCGCCTGTCCGCCGTGTTCGATTGATTGCCAGGCAGGGTTAATCGAACCGTGGCCGGTGGTGGTTGCGGTAACGGTGTATTGGTTGGTCGTCCAGATCGCAAACAGCGTCAAGTCGTTCGCGGGCATCGGGAAGGTTGCTGCGGGTGCATAAGTCGTACCCGAACCGTCCGCAACCGTGTTCCAGTTGCCAAAGGTGTAGCCGGTGCGGGTCGGTGCGTCGGGTACGGTGACCTCGCTGCCGAAGTCTTGGGTCATCGGCGAGACTGCTGTGCCGCCCCGGCTATCGAAGCTCACCGTGTATTGATGAAGCGCGAAGGTCGCTGTCACAGTGATGTTGCCCATTACGTCGGTGTCGGTGCGCTCAGCGGTGAGTACATCATCACTCCACTTCACGAAGTGATAGCCGGCATCCGGCACAGCGATAACCGGCGTTCCGTCTCCACCCATGGCCACCGTCTGTAACACATCACCGTTGAGGCCTCCTTTGGCGTCGGCGGTATATGCGAGCGTGAACAAGGTGACGAAAGGCGAGCCGATCACGTCCTGTGGAGTGGTGTAGAAGCTGGCTCCGACGGTGCCAAGTTGGCCGTGATCGTTGTAGCCCCAGCACAGCACCGTGCCGGTGCTGGTGAGTGCGCAGCTGTGAGAAGCACCCGTCGACACGGCCGTCGCTGTGCTAATGCCGCTCACCGTCACCGGCGTGGCGCTACTCGTCGTGGTGCCATCGCCGAGCTGACCCCAATAGTTGCCACCCCAGCACTGCACCGTGCCGGTGCTGATGAGTGCGCAAGTGTTGAAATTGCCCACTGACACGGCCGTTGCGATGCTGATACCGCTCACCGTCACCGGCGTGGCGCTTTGGGTAGTGGTGCCATCGCCGAGCTGGCCATATTCGTTGTAGCCCCAGCACTGCACCGTGCCGGTGTTGGTGAGCGCGCAGCTGTGGTAATAGCCTGATGCCACGGCCGTCGCGTTGCTGATGCCGCTCACCGTCACTGGCGTGGCGCTTTGGGTAGTGGTGCCATCGCCGAGCTGACCATAGTCGTTCTCACCCCAGCACTGCACCGTGCCGCTGACGGTGAGCGCGCAGCTGTGGTGATTGCCTGCCGACACGGCCGTCGCAGTGCTGATGCCGCTCACCGTCACCGGTGTGGCACTATTCGTCGTGGTGCCATCGCCGAGCTGGCCCCAATAGTTGCCACCCCAGCACTGCACCGTACCGCTGTCGGTGAGCGCGCAGCTGTGGACATCGCCTGATGACACGGCCATTGCGGTGCTGATGCCGCTCACCATCACCGGCGTGGCGCTTTGCGTAGTGGTGCCATCGCCGAGCTGGCCATTGCTGTTATAGCCCCAGCACTGCACCGTGCCGCTGTCGGTGAGCGCGCAGCTGTGGACATCGCCTGATGACACGGCCATTGCGGTGCTGATGCCGCTCACCATCACCGGCGTGGCGCTTTGCGTAGTGGTGCCATCGCCGAGCTGGCCATAGAGGTTGTAGCCCCAACACTGCACCGTTCCGCTGTCGGTAAGCGCGCAGCTGTGGTCATGGCCCGCTGACACGGCCGTCGCGGTGCTGATGCCGCTCACCGTCACCGGCGTGGCGATTTGGGTAGTGATGCCACTGCCGAGCTGGCCATCGTAGTTGCCACCCCAGCACTGCACCGTGCCGGTGCTCGTGAGCGCGCAGCTGTGGTAATAGTCTGATGACAGGGCGGTCGCGTTGCTGATGCCACTCACTGTCACCGGCGTGGCGCTGCTCATGGTGGTGCCGTTGCCGAGCTGGCCATTGCCGTTATAGCCCCAACATTGCACCGTTCCGCTGTGGGTGAGCGCGCAGCTGTGGTCATAGCCCGCTGACACGGCCGTCGCGTTGCTGATGCCGCTCACCGTCACAGGCGTAGCGCTTTGGGTAGTGGTGCCATTGCCGAGCTGGCCATAGTCGTTGTAGCCCCAGCACTGCACCGTGCCGGTGCTGGTGACTGCGCAACTGTGGAAATAGCCCGCTGACACGGCCGTCGCGTTGCTGATGCCACTCACCGTCACCGGCGTGGCGCTACTCGTCGTGGTGCCATCGCCGAGCTGGCCATAGTCGTTGTAGCCCCAGCACTGCACCGTGCCGGTGCTGGTGAGCGCGCAGCTGTGGTTAGCGCCTGCTGAAACGGTCGTCGCATTGCTGATGCCGCTCACCGTTACCGGCGTGGCGCTTTGGGTAGTGGTGCCATCGCCGAGCTGGCCATAGTCGTTGTAGCCCCAGCACTGCACCGTGCCGGTACTGGTGAGCGCGCAGCTGTGGGAAGTGCCTGCTGACACGGCCGTCGCGTTGCTGATACTGCTCACCGTCACCGGCGTGGCACTATCCGTCGTGGTGCCATCGCCGAGCTGGCCATAGTAGTTGGCACCCCAGCAATGCACCGTGCCGGTCCTGGTGAGTGCGCAGCTGTAGGAATGGCCTGCTGACACGGCCGTCGCGGTGTTGATGCCGCTCACCGTCACCGGCGTGGCGCTTGGGGCAGTGGTGCCATTGCCGAGCTCGCCCTCGTAGTTGGAGCCCCAACATTTCACCGTGCCGCTGTCGGCGATCGTGCAAGTGTGGCTTTCACCGGCTGTCACCATGCCGGGATCACTCAGCGCGTTGGCCGGCATCGGCGCGCTCTGATGCGAATGCTCGCCCGCGTCAGCCCAAGTCGGCGCCACCGCAAACAGACCGACCAGCAGCAAACCCAACAGCGGATACCGCCTGAACACCGATACCGTCACCTTGCTACCCATGATATTTCCCGTGCCAAAATTCTTATATGAAATAATTTGTCAGTGGCGCCCTGATCGCAAGGCAGTAACCGCCCTCCGGCTACTGGGAACGGCAAATGGTCGCTCGTCTGCACCCGAAACTACCGTGAAAATGCCGTCTGAGTTAAGTCAAACATGATCATCGCCCGAGCAAGTCATGCCACCAGATGATCGCCCTCCCGAGCCTCGGTGCATTCCCGACCAAGGCGTTCCTTCTCCATTTTTTGCGACGCGGATCACTATCCGGGCCGTCTGCGGGGGAAGTCAACGACTATATGCTAGAAATCGCATGGACGAGCCGTGCGCCAGAAGACAATAACCGGAAGATCCACTATCTGGAGTAGCCGTTGGATCGGAACACCCGTCGAGAGATCCGGCGCCACCAACTACCTGAACTCGGCCCGATCGCGATCGCGAGCCCAAGATACTGTCCGGGCACTCCTGAGTTGCTTGGACCATTCGTGCGCGAATCGTCCAGCAAGCGTCACCGATTTCTAGCTTTCGACCAGATCCGATAGCTGTTCGAAAGTAAATGCTGATCTTGAGCTGCCCCTGAAGGGAGAAGCAATTCGTTGAATTCGTACTACTTTCGGATCTAATCAATGATGCGGTAGTTGGCCGACGGCGCAGATCCCCGCATCGAACGATTAATTAGGTCCCAAACCGTTGGCCGATCAGTCTGACAGCCGTCGAAACGCCATCCTCTGCAGCTACCCTTTCGCCAAGCTCGCTGGCCATTTGGCCAAAGTGTCTTGAGCGAGAAATAGCCTCGATCGCTGATGCAATGGCGCCGGCGGTTGCTCCTTTACGCCGGATCAGCCTGGGTGCAACGCCAATCCGTTCCAGTTCACGGCCCCAAAGTTCTTGTTCTGCCGTATGAGCAACCACCACCGATGGTCTGCTGGCTCGCAGTGCAGCATGCGAGGTGCCTGCGCCGCCGTGGTGGACGATCAGCTCACACTTTGGAAATACTGCTGCGTGTGGGGTGGATCCTGCATAGTGGATTTGATTACTCGACTCAAAGCCAAGATCGCTCCAGCGCGGCGCCTGAATGATGGCGCGCACTGATGCTTTTGTTGCTGCATCGCGCAGCAGTGCAATGGTCTGCTTCTCATTGCGGGCTGACATCGCGCTACCGAAGGTCATGTAGACGGGCGGGGAGCCATGGGACAGGAAATCCTGCAGCTCTTCCGAGACAACCCCTTCTACGGCGAGTGTTTGGATGTCGAAGCTCCCGCAAACCTGATAGCAGGCTGGCCAGTCCGGTTTTCTCTCGCAGATCGTGGGGCTGATTGCGAGCAAGGTGAGCTGATCGGACGCCCAAACGTTATCTATGAGGTCGCGTGCGGCTTTGATGCCGTTCCGCTCGCGCAATTGATCGGGATACTTCTTGAGAGTGGCGTTTAGGATCAACCTGGCTAGCCGCCAGGCCAGGCGGTTGCCAAGAGCGCCAAGGTCAGGAACACCGGCGGGTGGTTGAAAAGCCGACGGGACGGCGCCGTGAACCAGCGCAACACTCACGTAGGGACGCCCGTGACGGTCAGCAGCCGCACCCAACGTGTAGAGAAAGTAGTGGCCGATAACCAAAGCGTTCTCGGCACATAGTTGCTCTGATGCTTTGAACATGGCTGACTCCGCCGGCACCAGGAACTGCTCGATGGCTAGCCGTGTTTGCTTGATGGCATTGCGCTCGCCAAGTAGCGCCTCTCCAATTTCCTCAAGCAGCACCATGTCAGAAAGCACGGGCGTTGAAACAATCCGAATCGTGTATCCCGTTTCGGTGCGTAGCTCACGATAGCGGTCGCTGTCGACGCAGGTTATTACCAGCGTTACATCATGCCCCGCCAACTGCAGCGCTTCGGCCAGCGCGATGAATGGACGAATATCTCCATGACTTCCCCAGGTCTGAATGCCGATCTTCATGCGCGGTGAACTTGTCCTCTGCGGCCGGATGCTGGAAATAAGCCGCCGCGTTGGAGGTCGGCGTGATTACCTGGTTGGTCGGCAGGTGCGCACATATGCCTGACCGGTTCTCCGGCAGTTTGCGGGTGAGAAGGTGACATCTCCATGGATACCATATTCGCAGCGGCAATGAACCGTCGCGGCGGCGGACTTGTCCGCTTCGGACAAGATGTTGGATACGTGACCGTCACAGCCGCACATTGAGACGCCCGAGTACCCAGACCAAACCGAAGTACGCAACGACCGTGACGCAACAGGCGATTGCGAGTGCCGCCCAGAAGGTGATGCCGCGCCTGAGCAGTACCGGAAGGATCAAGAACAGCGGCAATGACGCCAGGACGAGCCAGAAAATGCTGTGCGATAGCTTTGCCACCGCCTCAACATCGCCGACGCCCGTGTATAGCCAAACAAAGGCAAGCAACGAAGTGACTGGCAGTGAGGCAAGTATCGCGCCCCAGAACGAACTGCGTCGACCGACCTCGGAAACAGCGATGACCAGAACAACGGTTATCAAGATCTTGGCTGAGTATTGCCACATAACCATATCCTAAGGCTTCAAGGACCCGGCGGATCGAAGGGCCCAAGGGCAATGATAGTAGCCCGATACAACCGTCAACAGAACGGGACGGCTCCATGAATCCCATATCCGCAGCGGCGGCCGCTTGTGCGTCGATCTTGCCAACCTCATGCTCTCGATCGGAAGAGTTGGATGAGCGCGTCTCGATCAGCAACCACACGCATGGACAACGCAGTACGCAACAAAGGAACAATTCAATGACCAGCAAAAGCCCGAAAGCTCAGGGCAACGACATCACTTGCCCGGGCTTGACGGGAAGTCTCTTGAGGAATTGTTAGGCGGCGCACCGTGCTTTACGAAACGTCGCGATTGCACTTGAAAACCCAGTTGCTCATAAAAGTGATGCGCTTGCTCCCGATGGTCGCCACTGGTGAGCTCGATGCGCTCGCAATCAGAACCCCAACAGAAATCTTGTGCCTGATGCATCAACGTGCCTCCGACGCCATTGCCGCGGGCATTGCTACGGACGATAAGCGATGTGATGCGGCCCAAATAGCCTGGGGCGTGGAACAGTGGTATCAGGTGGACGCTTATGAACCCGACGATGCCGCTGGTACTCTCCGCCACCCATGCCCTGTCCGTAGCGGTGTTTGCAAGGTTTTCGATGTTGGTGAGAACAGTTGCTTCCGGCACGGAATAACCCAGCTCCGTAAGTAGGGACACAAGCGCAGGAGCGTCCACTACGGTCGGTGTGCGAAGTTGGACTGATAGAGACATTGGGCCTCAGCACGTGTTTGTTTAGCCGTCTAACGACGCTGTAGAAAAACTCCCCGAATCTTGCTCGAATAGCGCAACGTCGGCAAGCGGGGAATTTCATGGCTCGTTACAAGCGCATCGACATGAGTCCGCGCTTGCTACCGGTGGATCTGGAATCGCAGTTGGTACCGGGATCGTTTGCGCAGGCGGTGCATCATCTAGTCGGGGAACTGGATCTTTCAGCATTTGACGCACATTTTCGCAATGATGAGGTCGGTGCTTCGGCGCATTCGCCAGCGATGTTGTTGCGCGCGGTGCTGTTGGCTTACTCGCAGGGCATGGTCAGCTCTCGCGCCATTGAGCGCGCGTGCCGCGACAATGTGGTGTTCATCGCCTTGACTGGCGACGCCAAGCCGCACTTCACCACCATCGCCGATTTCATCAGTCGCTCTCGCGATGCGATCGCCTGCGTGTTTGCCCAGGTGTTGGCGATCCTGGATGGCGAGGGTCTGATAGGGCGCGATCTGTTCGCGATCGATGGGGTCAAACTGCCCTCGAATGCGTCCAAGCACCGCTCAGGAACCCGCGCGGAGTTTCTGGCCAAGGCGAACAAGCTGGAGCGCGTAGCCGAGCAGATGCTGGATCGCCATCAGGTCAATGATGATGCCGGTCGTGAGGGCACAGAAGACAAGGTCGTCGCTCGCATCGAACGGATGACCGATGAAGCGCGCAAGATCCGCACCTGGCTGAGCGCGAACCCGAAGGATCGCCAGGGAACACGCGGGACGATCCGCAAATCCAACCTCACCGACAACGAGTCGGCGAAGATGGCCACCGACAAGGGCGTGATCCAGGGCTACTGTGGCGTCGCCGTGGTCGATGCGAACCATCAAGTCATTGTCGAGGCGCAAGCACACGGCACCGGCGCCGAGCACGCACTGCTGATCCCGATCCTCGATGCCTGCGCCAATCAACGATCAACACGCACGCTGATCACCGCCGATGCCGGCTATCACTCCGAAGACAACCTTGCTGCCCTGCACGAACGCGGCATTGATGCCTTGATCGCCGATGGTCAGATGCGCCAGCGCGACGAACGTCTGGCCGGTCAGGAAGTGCATCGAGCGAAACCCAATCCTCTGCATGACAAGTCGCGCAAGGCGAAGCCTGCGGCCGTGTTCGGCGCGGCGCAATTCATCGTCGCCGACGATCAATCGCACGCCCTCTGCCCAGCCGGAAAGCGCCTCTATCGCAACGGCAAAGAATGCACCATCAATCACTACATCGCCATCAAGTTTCGTGCGCCAGCATCCGCCTGCAAGGACTGTGCGCTGCGCACGCAATGCTTGCGCAAGCCCGACATCACGAAAGTGCGTCAGGTTGCCGTGCTCACGCGCAAGTCGACGCCGACGCACACCCAATCGATGCGCGAACGCATCGACAGCGAGCATGGCAGAGCGCTGTACGGCCAGCGCTTCGCCACCGTCGAACCGGTGTTCGGCAACCTGCGGCACAACAAGCGACTGAATCGATTCACCCTTCGCGGCCAGCACAAGGTGGATGGGCAATGGAAGCTGTTCGCCCTGGTCCACAACATTGAGAAGTGGGCGAATTACCGAAAGGCAGCCTAGAACCAAGGAAAGGTGCGCAAGAGGCACTTCAAGCCCACAGAGACGGTGCAGAACGCTACCGTTCGACTCCTGTGACGGCGCCACTAAAGGCGCACTACGCCACCCAGCACGCACATGTCGACATCACAGCTAATCGGTGAATTCGGAAACGGGTTTTTCTACAGCCTCAACGCCATGTTAAGCCGCCGTCGCGCGACTGCGTTGGTAAGTGCGAACTGGTGGGACGGCGGTCGGTTTGAACATTTAGTTGGGCGTCAGCACGTGTAGCTACTTCGGAGGGGTGGCTCGCGCGCTACCAATCATTCGCTTGATTATTTCAGATTTGCTATCTACCAGAGATTTCATCATTCCGCCTTGAACCACCAACAGCTCCAAACCGCTGAGCTTCACGGCGCTAAATAGGCGCATATCTTTGCCGTGAGATACAATCGGATAAATCTCTCCAACACATCCGGTTCCACAACTGAACGTTCCGATTTTTTCGCCTAGTTTCTCGCGGATTCTAGCGCCGAGCGTCTCTCGAGCTTCAATTAGTGACTCGCCCTCAGCACCTTTTTCAACGAACCCTCCCGAGAAGATACTCAATGATCCAGTGCCAGCCCAGTCCATGACTTGAAGCTCAAGGTTTGGCTCGCGCTCCTTCAGTTCCGCCCAGTCTGACGGAACATCGACAATATATTTACCGTTTGAACTCGTAATTGACTTTTCGGGCCCGTTAAATTTGTCCAACCACGTCGTACACTGCCCGAGAATCATTAGTAGCCCGAGGACATTGAAAGCTTTTAGGAATGAGGAAAGATTGCGATTGGCCTTGGAAATTAAGAATAATGAAGAGAACAAGCCCAAGACACAAATGCACAATATGATGTGGGAACCCACAACCACGATACGATTTCCGTCAGGAATGTGTGAAAAGCCTGACAATTGCTGGAATCCACCGATCACCGAAATCAAAAGGCCACATGCCAGCAGCAGAGCGATCTTTACACGCATACAACCCCCTAAGTTCAATGGCTCAGCGATAATCAGCTCTGACGCCCAACACCGGAAATAAGCCGCCGCGTTAGCGGTCGGCTTGATTAACTAGTTGGGTTGCAACCGCCGCTGCACCAGCGATTCGCCGAACGGAGTACAACCCTACAACATCCAGACCCGCGTGAACCAACATGGCGGCCACGAGCCCTACATACATAGCGATGAACCCCAGCGCGACGCTCACCGCGAAGAGCATGGCGGCTTGCAAGAACATACGCTTGTTGAACTTGTTAAAACGATACGCTTGAGTGTGTAGCAACACGAACAAAACGGATGCAAGCCAAACGCCGATGAGCGGTTGCAGCGCGCCGCGAAACAGCAGTTCTTCTCCGAAGCCCGCGGCAACGCATACCCAGAATGGGTTGAAGCCCTTGAGTTCAAGACGGCTATAACTCTCGGCGATGTTTCGCGTAGTTTCGCGATTGGCAATGAACTTGAAACCGACGACAGACGCGAACCAGTAGATGCCTGCGAATGCGAAACCGATGGCCGCTTGCGCGCCCAACGGGAACCCTGCAAGTAGCGTGGGCAAATATGGCCTGGGGCGGAACAACAGGATGACGGCGGTCGCGGCACATGACATTACACCGCAGGCAAGAAGCTGTCGGCGAAGGCCGATAGTCGGGTGTTGTGCGCTATTCATATAGTCCTGTTTGCAACCCAACACCAGAGTTACTCATAAGTCAGTAATTTAGGGAACTATGTGTCTGATTTCGTTGTCCAACCTGACATGAAAAGAGACGGACGAACGGTAGCCCGTGCGGCGCTGGAAGAGATGCGCCTGACGGCGCTTGAACGCATGAAAGAAGGCGAGTCGCCTGCGGCGGTGGCGGCCTCTTTCGGCTTGCATCGTGGCTGGGCCTACAAGGTGCTGACCAAGGCAAAGGGACGTGGCAAGCGCGCGCTGCGTTCGACGAAGGGCAGCGGCCGTCCGCGGACACTGACCGCAGCACAGGAGCGACAGGTTTTTCGCTGGGTCAACGGCAAGAATCCACGCCAGTATGGGTTTGACTTTGGTCTTTGGACGCGGCAGATCGTGCGCGAACTGATCGCGCAGAAATTCGAGGCGAGTTTGAGTCTGGCCAGCATAGGAACCCTGCTTGCGCGCATCGGCCTGACGCCACAAAAACCGCTTCAGCAGGCCTACCAGCGCGATTCGGCGGCCGTGGCGCATTGGCAGAAGGAAACCTATCCGGAGATCGTGCGCAAAGCCAAGCGGGAAAAGGCTTCGATCTTCTTCTGGGACGAGTCGGGCTTCCGTGCCGATGCCGTGCACGGAAAGACTTGGGGTGCGAAAGGCCAGACTCCGGTGGTTCGGGTTCCAGGGCAACGTCAAGGCATCAGCGCAGCCTCGGCAGTCAACAGCAAAGGCGGATTCTGGTTCGCCACCTATCAAGGCGGCTTGAACGGCGATCTCTTTGTGCAATTGCTGCGGCGAATGATGAAAGGACGCCGCAAACCCCTCCACCTCGTGCTCGATGGCTTGCCCGCACACAAGGCCAAAGTGGTGCGCACCTACGTCGACAGCCTGAAAGGAAAATTGACGCTGCACTTCCTGCCGGGATACGCACCGGATTTGAATCCCGACGAACTGGTCTGGAGCTACGCCAAGCGAACCGGAGTAGCACGCAGTCCGTTGCGTGCTGGCGAAAAGCTTGCTGACAAAGTCCACGAACAACTGACTGATATTGCCGCTCGACCCGAGCTCGTGCGCTCGTTCTTCAAGCATCCAAGTGTCGCCTATATTTCTGACTGCTGAGTAAGCCGCGCCGTTTACGGCGTCGGCTTGGACGAAAAGTTGGACGAAGCCGCTACGCGGCAAAAAGGAGCAGCTTCGCAGGAATTGTAAAATGTAGCCTCACACCCTCGTTTCCGGGGGACATTCGACCAAGAATTTATGAGGCTACCTGGTCATGAAAACAGCACTGACGACAGACTTCAAGCAGCAGTATGCAACCCACCTCAAACGCTTGCGATTGCAAGGCCTGCAGCCCAAGACCATGGAGGCCTATGCGCATGCTATCCGGCACGTGGCCGCGTATTTCGACGAGTGCATCGATGACCTCAGCGAAGCGCAGCTGACGGATTACTTCAGCGACCAGATCGCCTCGCATTCCTGGAGCACGGTGAGGCATCGGCTGTATGGGCTGAAGTTCTATTACACCCATGTGCTGCACAAGCCGTGTCCGGCGCCGAACCTGGTCAAGCCGCCGACGGTGCGGCGCTTGCCCAATGTGGTGACGGTGGCTGAGGTCGGCCAGTTGTTTGCGGCCACGCGGGTGGTCAGTTACCGGGTGCTGTATTTCACGCTCTACAGTCTGGGCTTGCGCCTGGGTGAGGGCTTGCGCTTGCAGGTGGGCGACATCGACGCCGCGCGGCAGCGCGTGCACATCCGCAATGCCAAGGGCAACAAGGATCGATTGGTGCCGTTGCCGGCAACGACGCTGACGGTGTTGCGTCGGTTTTGGCACCTACACCGCAACCCACGGTTGTTGTTTCCCAGTCGTCAGGGCGGCGTAAAGGCCGCGGCGTGTACGTCCACGGCGCTGGATCGCGGCGGTGTGCAGCTCACCTTGCGCAAGGTCGCGGCTGAGTGTGGTCTAAAAAAAACATCACCCCGCACACACTTCGCCACAGCTACGCCACCCATCTGATTGAAGCGGGCGTGGATCTGCTGCAGGTTCAGCACTGCTTGGGGCATCAGTCGATCCTCACCACGGCCAAGTACACCCATCTGACCGAGCGCAGCGGCCAGCGCGCGATCGAGCGTATCGATGCCTTGATGGCCGGCTTTGAGATCACCTGGGGAGCGCTCCGATGATCGCCATGGCCTCGATCATCCGCAGCTTCGAGTCGGATCTGCTGGCCCGTCATGGCCACCAGCTGCTGCCCAGCCAGCGCCGTGCCCTGCACGCGATGCAGCACTGCCGGACGGCGCGCAGCCCGCGCATGCAGGTGCAATGCGAAGGGTGCCAGGAGCGGCAGTTCGTGCCGCACTCGTGCGGCCATCGTGCGTGCCCGCATTGCCAGCATCACGAGAGCGAGCAATGGTTGCAGCGCCAACTCAAACGTCAGGTGCCTGGCGCGTATTTCCTGCTCACCTTTACCGTGCCGGCCGAGCTACGTGCCTTGGCGTGGGCGCATCAGCGCACGGTGTATGACGCGATGATCACGTGCAGCTGGGAAACGCTGCGTACCTTCAGCGAGAACGATAAACAACTCAAGGGCACGCCCGGTGCCATCGCCGTACTGCACACCCATTCACGCCGGCTGGACTATCACCCGCACGTGCACGTGGTGATGCCGGCGGCAGCGATCGATCGCCAGCGGCGGCTGTGGCGGGTCAAACGCAGCAGCGCTACGTCACCGTATCTGTTCTCCCATAAAGCGCTGGCCAAAGTGTTTCGGGCCCTGTTGCTACAGGCACTCACGCAGGCCGGGCTGAGTTTGCCCGAACACTATCCTGAAACGTGGGTGGTCGATTGCAAGGCGGTCGGTAGCGGCGCCAAGGCGCTGGTGTATCTGGGGCGCTATCTGTATCGCGGCGTGATCGCGGAGAAGAACATCCTCGCCTGCCACAACGGCCAGGTCACCTTCCGCTATCAGGACAGCAAAACCCGGCAGTGGGAAACCCGCACCTTGCCGGGTGCCGACTTCCTCTGGCTGGTGTTGCGTCACGTGCTGCCCCGACGCTTCCGGCGCGCGCGCAATTTTGGTTTTCTGCACCCCAACAGCAAGCGCTTGATCCACCTGCTGCAGTTGCTGCTCAAGGTCAACCTGGCCGCGGCCACCGCCTACTTCAAACCGCGACCCGTGCTTACGTGTCCCTGCTGCGGCGGTGTCATGAAGATCATCCGAACACGCCTGCCACCCACGCGACTGCCGCGTGATCGTCCGCCCGATGGAGTCAGCGGATGCCTGGTTATGTAACCGCTACCGCCATCGTCAGCCTGGGGAAAATCGGCATCCGCAAGCCGAGAAACATGCGTGTTCAAAAGAGGCGCTCGGGCAGAATAAAAGAGTCTGCAAACACAGCGGCGCGCCCGCGTGACCGTCCGTCGCGCACGTCTGCGTCAAAATTATCCCTTGATCATCAACCGCCAGGGCTGATCGGGAAATAGCTATCTGCATAGCGTCAGAACCGGGACCGGGCTTGTCCAACAAACGGTTCAGATCGCGGCTCGCTCCGCTCGCACGATCTAACCTTTCTCGTTAGCCTGCGGAGCGGAAGGCGGGGCGTTGCACTTCATTTTTGAATTAGCCATTTTCATTGGGCACAAGGCCGGAAATATGGCTGCGAACCTCTGAAATTTTGGCCAACCAAGGCCATGGCTGAGCCAACCCATATTTGGGCCGATGGTTGCCGAGAACGAAATGTTGCCGCAGTGGCATTGCCCTGTGATGCGCATATGGGATTTGTTCTACGAGAAGCCTAACGCCCGCGGTAAGCCGCGCCGGAGTGCGAAGCACGGAGGGCACCCACAAGCGCAGCTTGTGGGCGTCGGCTTGACCAACCTGTTAGGCTGCGGCGCGAAGTGGAGAGGTGTTGAGAAACGTTGTGTGCACTTATATACTGATGATGGGCCTAAATTTTGAGCTCTAAGTGATGGCAGTTCAACTGAAACCCCTTTTTTAGGTAGACGCGATGCGCGGCATGCCGTGCATAGCCTGTGTCGAGGTGCAGCGAAGCGCATTGCATTTGCTTTGCATGTGCCGTAAGCCAATCCAAAACTGAACTAGCGTAGCCGTTGCCCCGTTCACCTTCAAGTGTGGTTAGATCGTCGATATACAGCACTTTGCCCCAAGCAAGGAATTCGGATATTCGAAAACCTGCGGCGCTTTTGACTTCTCTATCGCGCTGCAATGCAACGATTTGATATGCCTGTTCTTGTTGCCGACGAACTTGGGGAAGGAATTTATCCTTGGAAATGTTGGGCCGCAAGACTTTAAATGCTTCAAAACAAGCGGTGATTTCGGCGTCGCTCTGCGCAATGAAAATTTGGTGAGTCATCGGTAGTTTTCTTTGAGGCCTAACACCGGAAATAAGCCGCCGCGTTAGCGGTCGGCTTGATTAACTAGTTAGCCGCAGGCTACCACTACGGCCATGAACTTTGGAACACCGATACAACAGCTCTTCCAGCCGACGCCAAACGGCTGTGCGAGCAAGCCTGAAACACCACGCGATTGGACGCAACAGCCAGTGGCTAACACCAGAGTTAAGCCGCCGCGTCAGCGGTCGGCTTGATTAACTAGTTAGCCGCAGGCTACCACTACGGCCTTGAACTTTGGAACACCGATACAACGGCTTTTGCAACTCGAGCGCTGGATCACGCGGAATGGCGCGAACCGCGACTCGGCAATGAAGCGACCAACGCCGCGAAGAATGTTGAACAGGCGAAGTACGATTGCGCTGCTGATGACCTCGCGCTTGCCAGAAAACCAGACGCCAAACGGCTGTGCGAGCAAGCCTGAAACACCACGCGATTGAACTCAACAGCCAGTGGCTAACACCGGAAATAAGCCGCCGCGTCAGCGGTCGGCTTGATTGAATAGTTGGGCTGAAGCATGCCGCCTACCAGACGATTACTGCAAGTACAAAAGCAACAACAGCAATTGCTGAAACAGCTAGTAGGCCGACGAAGTTCATGCCACCTGCGCAATCTTTGCAGTACGATCCAAAACCAAGCCAGCCGCCGATGAGCAGGGCGCCATACCACTTAATTGCACCGGGCACCGCCGGCCGCTCATGGCATTGTTCGCAGACTGCTTTCATTCGGCCCAACACCGGAAATAAGCCGCCGCGTCAGCGGTCGGCTTGATTGAAAAGTTAGATTTTTGCGATAGCAGGACGCCCACGCCCCGCCAACAAAAGCCAGTTGAACCGCACCCCAGAAGAACAGAATAAAGAAAGCATTGTGCCCGGAACCAATGGCAGCCCACGCCCCGATTGGACCGACAACTGAGGCCGCGATTAACCACTCGGCGCCTTGAAGCGGAGGAACCCTACCGCGATAGGTCTTTGCCACTAGCCACAAACCAAGAATGACTGGTGAAAGTACGACGAGTAGGGAAACCGCCAGCGCAACCAACATGAGATTCGCCAGGGCCCAACCGTACCGAATGCCCGAGCGAGGAACGAGTAATGCCTGGGCTACTCCAGCACCAGCCAGCAATGACATTCGAACGAAGCCTGGACGCATGATGAGCAATATCTAACACCGGAAATAAGCCGCCGCGTCAGCGGTCGGCTTGATTGAAAAGTTAGATTTTGCGATAGCAGGACGCCCACGCCCCGCCAACAAAAGCCAGTTGAACCGCACCCCAGAAGAACAGAATAAAGAAAGCATTGTGCCCGGAACCAATGGCAGCCCACGCCCCGATTGGACCGACAACTGAGGCCGCGATTAACCACTCGGCGCCTTGAAGCGGAGGAACCCTACCGCGATAGGTCTTTGCCACTAGCCACAAACCAAGAATGACTGGTGAAAGTACGATGAGTAGGGAAACCGCCAGCGCAACAACATGAGATTCGCCAGGAGCCCAACCGTACCGAATGCCCGAGCGAGGAACGAGTAATGCCTGGGCTACTCCAGCACCAGCCAGCAATGACATTCGAACGAAGCCTGGACGCATGATGAGCAATATCTAACGCCTAAGTTAAGCCGCGCCGAAGGCGTCGGCTTGAATGATTGGTTAGGGCCCACGCTGCGCCCTTGCCAACAGCATATCCCGCCGCTCCTCCAGTCGCCGTTCGTCACGCAAGAATATGCTTGGCGCCCAGAGCACCGCCACCACCGTAGCGGCCTCCGACTCGGACAGGGCGCTCAGTGGCTTTGAGAACAGCCGCTGCGACAACTCGCTTAGCCCATACCCAGCACCGTTGTAGGAAAGCGTGCTGTAGAGCGAAAGGACATTGTCCTGAGAAAGGTGTAACAAGACCAAGCGGTCCCAGAGAGCAAGGCGCGCGTGCCAGCCGATGCCCTTGTTGCTTGACATGTCGAGGTGGATGAGAAGCTGGCGTGCGACGTGAGTGGATGGCGGAGCACCGCCAGCATGCGCGGCCAGGATGTAACGCCGAATGGATTCCGGAGGATTGCGATCCTCGGGCGGAGCTCCATCCAGGAGTGCTTGTATCTCGGTCCGACGTGGTTGAAATACAGCAACGTCATAGGCAAAGAATGCAACAACCGGCAGCAGCAAGAGCGCTGCAATTGCAGTCATTACAAGCCTTGCAGTGCGCTTCATATGGGCCCTAACACCGGAAATAAGCCGCCGCGTCAGCGGTCGGCTTGATTAACTAGTTAGCCGCAGGCTACCACTACGGCCTTGAACTTTGGAACACCGATACAACGGCTTTTGCAACTTGAGCGCTGGATCACGCCGAATGCCGCGAACCGCGACTCGGCAATGAAGCGACCAACGCCGCGAAGAATCTTGAAGAGGCGAAGCACGATTGCGCTGCTGATGACCTCGCGCTTGCCAGAAAACCAGACGCCAAACGGCTGTGCGAGCAAGCCTGAAACACCACGCGATTGAACTCAACAGCCAGTGGCTAACACCGGAAATAAGCCGCCGCGTTAGCGGTCGGCTTGATTAACTAGTTAGCCGCAGGCTACCACTACGGCCTTGAACTTTGGAACACCGATACAACAGCTCTTTCAGCTTGAGCAATGAATCATGCCTGAGACCGTGATCCGCGACTCGGCAATGAAGCGACCAACGCCGCGAAGAATCTTGAAGAGGCGAAGCACGATTGCGCTGCTGATGACCTCGCGCTTGCCAGAAAACCAGACGCCAAACGGCTGTGCGAGCAAGCCTGAAACACCACGCGATTGAACGCAACAGCCAGTGGCTAACACCGGAAATAAGCCGCCGCGTTAGCGGTCGGCTTGATTAACTAGTTAGCCGCAGGCTACCACTACGGCCTTGAACTTTGGAACACCGATACAACGGCTTTTGCAACTTGAGCGCTGGATCAAGCCGAATGCCGCGACCCGCGACTCGGCAATGAAGCGAACAACGCCGCGAAGAATCTTGAAGAGGCGAAGCACGATTGCGTTGCTGATGACCTCGCGCTTGCCAGAAAACCAGACGCCAAACGGCTGTGCGAGCAAGCCTGAAACACCACGCGATTGAACTCAACAGCCAGTGGCTAACACCAGAGTTAAGCCGCGCCGTTTACGGCGTCGGCTTGGACGAATAGTTAGCCCAAGGTTATGCCGATGCGGTGCACTTTGGAAGACCGATACGTTGCAAGTTGGTGCTTGAGCGCCTGGCCAAGCCAGGAATTGGGCTCCGCGACCCACTGCTTGAAAACGACCAGCGCCGTGAGGACCAGATGGTGCGAAGTGCGACCGCGCCGCCGATGCCGATGGGCTGGCCCAAGGACGACCAGCGCCGCGAGGAACGATAAAGAGGCGAGGCGCGATTGCGCTGCTGATGCCCGCAACCTTGCCCACTGATTGCGGCCGAAGCGAACTGCTGGAGCCGCGCTGGCCAGCCAAAGACCTGAAAGCTATATCCGGGCTAACACCGGTAATAAGCCGCCGCGTCAGCGGTCGGCTTGATTTATTAGTTGGGTGGCAACAGCCTCACAATTGCGCATATATGCGCGAAAATGCCTTGTCGCCGCGCTTGTAGCCGTGCCGCGCGTTATGGAAAGTGGTAGGGAGAACAGTAATGCCGCCCATCTCCGATATGTGAAAAAGCTTCCAGCCGACGAACTCGCCTGAGTTGCTACCGCCAGCAACTTGAAATGCACGCAACGCCTCATGCCCTTTGCCGTCGATTCCATAGGTATGAGGCTCAACGGTACGCATGAATCCGTCGTAGCTGAAGGTGATGAGATGTTTCGCTGAAATTGCCTGTGAAATTGCCATTGCCATCCAACACCGGAAATAAGCCGCCGCGTCAGCGGTCGGCTTGATTGATTAGTTGTGCGCCTGACGCGCGTGCAAGCCAATAGCCGGGCTCTTGATGGCAATGCATGACCGCCAAGACAAGTACATGGTCTGACTCGACTGAATACAGCAAAGCGTATGGGAAGACGCGTATGAGTCGGCGACGCACTCCGGTAACCAAGACTGGCCAGACCTCGGGTGCCTCCGAGACGCTCTGAAGCGCAGATTCGACGTTCGCAACAAAACGTGCGCTTAGCCCCGGTTGGAGCAACTCGTAGTAGTTGGCTGCATCCTCAAACTCAGCAAGCGCATCCGGGTGAAACTTGGCACGAATCATTTGGCCAAAGCGCGAACTCGGGCAAAAGCTTCTTCTGCCGGAATTGTGAGAACTCGACCAGACCGCGCGCCCTCAAGCCGACGAAGCGCTTCGGTCGACCATGCTTCGCGAATGACGAGGTCGTTCAGCGGATCGAGGCTCTCGACCAGACGATCTGCTAAAAGTGCGCGGGCATCGCTGGGGAGCGACAAGACAGCTTCAGTAATTGATTCGACGGTCATTTCCATGGCGGGAGCATAGCCCCGTGGCTCGTATCATTCAACGACTGGCGCACAACACCAGAGTTAACGCGCCGCACATGGACGCACGATTTTCGTAGCTACACTCGGCGGTCGCGTTGAACGACCAGTTAGCCCAAGGTTATGCCGAAGCGGTTCACTTTGGAAGACCGATACCCAGCTATTCATTGAGCGCATGGTCTGGCACGACACTGCACGCTGCGATGCTTTGGAACGACCAGCGCCGCCGCATGCTTGAAGTTGCTAAGCGCGATTACGCCGCTGATGCCCATGCGCTCGCCCTAGGCGACCAGCGCCGCATGAAACACGATGGTGCGAAGAGCGATTGCGCTGCCGATGCCTGCATGCTCGCCCACGGGCCGCATCCGAAGCGCGTTGCCCGAGCCGCGCTGAACAGCGCCAAGGACCTGAAATATTTTGACGGGCTAACTACTATTCGGTTGCGGTGTGAAATCTAATCTTGCTGCCTAATCTGGACGGCGCTTTCCCGTTGTAGGAAATTTCTTACAAGAATCAACGGGATTTGACCATCGCGCCATCTAATCTCGCCATCTAATCTGACGGAATTACAAGATTGGGCTTCGAGATGAAATATACACCAGATGATGAGTTGGAAAATACCCGTGGTGAGGATCGGCGTCCGCGGCTATTGGACATGTTGCGCGAGCGCGTGCGACGGCTCGGACTCTCGATCCGCACCGAAACGGCCTATGTCGACTGGGCGCGCCGATTTATTCTGGCAAATGGCAAGCGTCATCCGCGCGACATGGGCGCGATCGAGGTTGAGCGATTTCTGACCGATCTTGCGGTCAAGAGCCAGGTGTCGGCCTCGACCCAGAATCAGGCATTGTCGGCGCTGCTGTTCCTGTATCGGGAAGTGCTGCGCGAAGAGTTGCCGTGGATGAACGATATTCGCCGGGCGAAGAAGCCTGATCGCTTGCCGCTGGTTCTTTCGCGAGATGAGGTGGCCAGAGTGCTCGAGGGCATGAGTGGGGTGACTTGGCTCATGGCAAGCCTTCTCTACGGGGGCGGCCTGCGTCTGATGGAGTGCGTACGGCTGCGGGTTCAGGATGTCGATCTTGTCCGTCGCGAAATCCTCATCCGCCATGGCAAGGGCGGCAAGGATCGGCGCTCGGTATTTCCGTCGGTGTGCGTTGAGGCGATGCAACTCCAGCTCGCTCAGGCGCGCATTGCGCATCAGCGTGATCTGGACGCCGGGTTTGGCCAGGTCTGGTTGCCCAATGCATTGGATCGAAAGTACGTAGGCGCGGCGCGAGAGTGGGCGTGGCAGTACATTTTTCCGGCCTCGCAGCGAAGTCTCGATCCGCGCACTGGCAGCGAACGGCGTCATCATCTGCACGAAACCGTTTTGCAGCGAGCCGTGAAGACGGCGGTGCGCCGCTCCGGAATCGAAAAGCCCGCCACCTGCCACACCTTGCGCCACAGCTTTGCCACGCATCTGCTCGAAGCGGGTTCGGATATCCGCACGATCCAGGAATTGCTGGGTCATTCTGATGTGTCCACCACTATGATCTACACCCATGTGCTCAATCGCGGTGGCTCTGGAGTCGTCAGTCCGTTGGATCGGCGTTGAGAACTGGATGATTGATGGCGGGGCTTGAATCCATAGGGTGAACCGCGGTAGCCCGCTTCAGTGTCGAAGCAATGAGTGATTCGATGACAAGCTTCCAGAGACGAGAAAGGCCGGTGATTGCCGGCCTTCCTGCTACTGCATCGCAGCGCTGTTGCGCCGCAATTCTGCCTACTTCAAGCCACGGAACTCCAGCAAGGGCTCGACGCTGGGATCCTTGCCACGGAAGGCCTTGTACATCTTGGCGAGTTCTTCCGAGTTGCCGCGCGAGAGCACCTGATCGCGGAAGGTCTGGCCGTTTTCGCGGCTCATGCCACCGTGCTCCTTGAACCACTGGAAGGCATCGTGATCGAGCACTTCGCTCCACAGGTAGGCGTAGTAGCCGGCTGAATAGCCGCCGCCCCAGATGTGGGCGAAGTACGGGGTCTTGTAGCGCGGCGGCACCTGGACCATGTCGATCTTGTAACGCTTGAGCGCGTCGGCTTCGAACTTGTCGACATCCTGCAGGGGCGCATCGGCCGGCAATTGGTGCCAGGCCTGATCGAGCAGTGCAGCGCCGAGATATTCGACGGTTGCATAGCCCTGATTGAAGGCCCGTGCCTTGATGATCTTGTCGACCAGCGCCTGCGGCATCGGCTCGCCGGTTTCGTGGTGCTTGGCGTAGTTGGCAAACACGGTCGGCTCGAGCGCCCAGTTCTCGTTGAACTGCGAGGGGAATTCGACGAAATCACGCGAGGTGTTGGTGCCGGCGATGCTCGGATATTTCACATTCGAGAACATGCCGTGCAGGGCATGGCCGAACTCGTGGAACATCGTGGTCACGTCATCGAAGCTGAGCAGGGCGGGCTGGCCTTCGGCCGGCTTGGTGAAATTGCAGACATTGAAGACAACCGGCTTGGTGCCGGTCAGGCCGTTCTGTTCGACGAACACATCCATCCAGGCGCCGCCACTCTTGCTCGGACGCTTGTAGTAGTCGGCGTAGAACAAGGCGAGCTGCTTGCCATCGGCGTCAAACACATCGAACACGCGCACATCGGGCTGGTAGACCGGCAGGTCATGACGCTCCTTGAAGGTCAGGCCGTAGAGCTGGTTGGCGGCGAAGAACACGCCGTCGTTGAGCACGCGGTTGAGTTCGAAATAGGGCTTGATGGCGCCTTCGTCCAGATCGAATTCGGCCTTGCGTACCTGGTCGGCATACAGATCCCAATCGGCGGCGGTGAGCTTGAAGCCACCTTTCTGGGCGTCGATGACTTTCTGGATCTTGGCCGCTTCGCTGCGTGCGCGGGCGGTGGCGGCCGGAACCATGTCGGTCATCAGCTTGACC
Organism: Lysobacterales bacterium; assembly: GCA_016721015.1. Lineage (GTDB taxonomy): Bacteria > Pseudomonadota > Gammaproteobacteria > Xanthomonadales > Rhodanobacteraceae > Dokdonella. The sequence continues at coordinate 562,187 of JADKJL010000001.1, read as the reverse complement.
GCGTTCTCCGGCTTCTCGGCCATCTGGTCGGCGAGACTGTAGGAAGCAAAATTGGCATAGCCGAGCAGCTTGGCGCGTTCGGCACGCAACTGAGCGAGGCGCGGAATGATGGTGCGGGTGTCGTTGGCGTCATTGTGGCTGGCGCGGGTTTCCGAGGCCTCGAGCACTTTCAGGCGCAGATCGCGGTTGGTCAGTGAACCGAGCACCGGCTGCTGGGTGGTGTTCTGCAGGGTCAGCAGATACTTGCCATCAGCGAGCTTGGCATCCTTGGCGGCATCGGCCGCAGCGGCGATGCCGCCGTCACCGAGGCCAGCGAGCTGGGCCTTGTCGTCGACCTCGACCGCGCCGGCATTGGTCGCGGCGAGCAGCTTGTTCTGGAACTCGGTGGAAAGGGTCGATTCCTCCTTGTTCAAGGCACGCAGCTTGGTCTGGTCTTCATCGCCGAGCTGGGCGCCGGCACGCACGAAATCGTTGTAGGTCTTTTCGACCACGCGCATCTGCAAGGGATCAAAGCCGCTGCTTTCGCGGGCGTCGTAGATGGCCTTGACGCGCTTGAACAGGTTGGCATTGAGATGGATGGCATCCGCGTGTTCGGCCATCTTCGGAGCGAGGGCTACCTGGGCGGCCTGCAGGGTATCGTTGGTGTTGGCCTGGGCCAGGCTGAAGAAAATGCGCGCGGCGCGGTTGAGCAGCTCGCCGGTTTTCTCCATCGCCTCGAACGTGTTGGCGAAGTTCGGCGCTTCCGGGTTGTTGGCGATCTTTTCGATCTCGGCCAGTTGCTGACGCATGCCTTCCTCGATCGCCGGCTGGTAGTCGGCATCGGTGATCTTGTCGAAGGGCGGTGCCTGCATCGGCAGGGGGCTGGCGGTCAGCAGGGCGTTCACGGGGGCGGCGACCTCGGGCGTTGCGGCGGGCACGGCGGCCTGTGGCGGCGCGGTTTCCGTGGATGGAGACGAGCAGGCAGCCAGCGCAACGGTAAGCGCGACAGCAAGGGCGGTTCGGATCATGGAGGGTTCTCCGGGACAAATGGATCCGCACAATAGTCCTGAACGGTCGATTCCGCCAAGTGCGGGAGGTCATGGCAGGCACTGCCTGATTGAGGCCAGCGTTGCCGAGGCGGAAATCCGCACGCCGATGACGCGATAATGGGCCCGCTCGCACACGGGGAAATTTCGATGAAACTATTGTCCAGGCTCCTTCTTGCATTGCTGGTACTCACGGGTTCGGCGCATGCGGTCGAACGTATCGAAAAGAGCGTGCTTGTGCTGGCCGGTGCGAATGCCGGCTTCCAGGAAGCGCGATACGGCGATGACGGCAAGCTCGCCGTGCATTTCGAGTTCAATGATCGCGGGCGCGGGCCAAAGCTTGATGCCAGTTACTTGCTCGATGCCGATGGCGTGCCCACCCATATCGATTTGAAGGGCGTCGACTATCTCAAGGCGGTGGTCGCGGAAACCTACTCGCGCACCGACGATGGTGTGGTCTGGAAGAACGCGGCCGAGGATGACAAACGTGCGCTGGCGGGATCGGCGTTCTTTCTCGGCCTCACTCAGGTGCCCGAGGATTCGATCCTGCTCGTGCGCGCCCTGCTCAAGGCGCCGGCTCACAAATTGCCCCTGATTCCGGCGGGCGAAGCCAGCATTCACAAACTCGCCAGCACCGAGATCAAGGGCAAGGCCGGCACGCAAACCGTCGATCTGTATGCGATCAAGGGCCTTGGCCTGCTGCCGGATTTCGTCTGGCTCGATCAGAAGCAGCGCTTTTTCGCGAGCTACTCGGGCTGGAGCACGCTGATCCGCGAAGGCTACGAGGACGCGATCAAGGCCATCGGTGATCGACAGGAGCAGGAGGAAAGGCAGCTCGCCGAAACACGGGCCAGCGAACTGACCCGCAACCTGGCCTCACCGCTGCTGATCCGCAACGTGCGCGTGTTCGATCCGCCCAGTGGCGAGGTCGTCGATGCCCGCGCGGTGCTGATCGATGCGGGCCGCATCGTCTCCATCGGCGCGGCCGATGTGGCTTCGCTCGATGGCGTCGAGGAGCTCGACGGCGGCGGCCGTTTGCTGATGCCGGGCCTGTGGGACATGCATGTGCATTTTGGCGGCGGCGCCGACGGTCTGCTCGATCTCGCCTCGGGCGTGACCACGGTGCGCGACATGGCCAACCAGGTCGACACGCTGAAAGCGCTGATCGACGGCATCGAGGCCGGCAAGGACATCGGTCCGCGCATCATCCGTGCCGGCATCATCGATGGAAAGGGACCGTTCGCCGGACCGACCAAGGTGCTCGTCGATACCGAGCAGGAAGCGCTCGACGCGGTCAAGATGTACAAGGAAACCGGCCACGAGCAGATCAAGATCTACAGCTCGGTCAAACCCGAACTGATGCCGATCATCGCCAAGGCGGCGCACGAACAGGGCATGCGCGTCAGCGGCCATGTGCCTGCCTACATGACCGCGCGCCAGTTCGTCGAGAACGGTGCGGACGAGATCCAGCACGTCAACATGCTGTTTCTCAACTTCATGTTCGACAAGGTGCAGGACACGCGCACGCCGGCGCGATTCACCGCGGTCGCCGAATATGGCGCGGCGCTCGATCTCAGCTCGCCGCCGGTGCGCGACTTCATCCAGTTGCTGAAGGATCGGCAGATCGTTGTCGACCCGACGGTCGGCACGTTCGAGGACATGTTCCTGGGGCGACCTGGCGTGCCGGGGCCCGGCTTTGCCGCGATCGTCGACCGCTTTCCGACAACCTGGCAGCGCCAGATCCGTTCCGGTGCGGGCGGCCTCGAGATGAAGCCGGGCCAGCAGGCGCTGTTTCGCGACTCCTACCAGAACATGGTCAACATGGTCGGCGTGCTCCATCGCAGCGGCGTGCATATCGTGGCCGGCACCGACAACCTGGCCGGTTTGACCCTGCCACGCGAACTGGAACTGTATGTCGAGGCCGGCATTCCGCCGATCGAGGTGTTGCGCATCGCCACCAGCGGCAGTGCCGAGGTGATGAAACGCGAGGATGACTATGGTCGCGTCGCGCCGGGCTATGTCGCCGACCTGATCCTCGTCGACGGCGACCCGACCATCAACATGGCCGATATCCGCAAGGTACGCACGACCATTCGCGGCGATCGCCTGTACGACGCCGATGCGCTGTTTCGCGCCGTCAGCATCAAGCCAGCACCAAAGCCGAAACGCGAGGTCAGTGATCAAGGCAGGAATGGTCCCGGCGCACTTTGACCGGAGACCACAAACGACCAAAAAACAGCCTGGCAAATCCACTCTCCACCCCAAGGATCCCGCATGCTTACCCTCTACTACTCGCCCGGTTCGGCCAGCATGGTCGTCCATCTCGCCATGCTCGAGCTCGAACTGCCGCATGAACTGCGTCGGGTTGATTTCGATTCGAATGCGCAGAAGGATCCGGAATACCTGCGCCTGAATCCGAATGGCGTCGTGCCAACCCTGATCATCGATGGTGCGCCGGTCTACGAATGCGCGGCCCTGCTTTTGCTGCTTGGCGAGCGACATCCCGACAAGGGACTTGCGCCGACTTCGGGAGCCGTCAATCGCGGCCTTTATCTGCAATGGGTGCTGCATCTGGCCAACACCGTGCAACCGGCATTCCGCCAGTGGTTCTATCCGACCGATTTCGGTCCGGACGACCAGGCCGAAGTGATGCGCGATTTTGCCCGACGCCGGATTGAAGCGGCCTGGGATCGGCTCGACGCTCACCTCGCCGCGCAGGGGCCATACATGCTGGGTAATGATTTCAGCCTGCTCGATCTTTACGCGACGATGCTGATGCGCTGGTCGCGCAACATGCCGAAGCCGGCCGATCGCTGGCCGGCGATCAAGGCACTCGCCGAACGCATCAAGGCGCGACCATCGTGGAAGCGCGTCTACGCGGTCGAGGAGCTGACCGAATGGGCGTGAGCGGATCGAATCGGCATTGCCACTCATCACGGAGTATCCAATGAAATTCCTGCACAGCATGGTCCGGGTTCGCGATCTTGAAGCTTCGCTGGAGTTCTACTGCACACACCTGGGCCTCGCCGAGGTATCGCGACGCGAGCACGCGAAGGGGCGCTTCACGCTGGTCTTTCTCGCCGCCCCGGGCGATGAATCGCGCGGCCAGATCGAGCTGACCTGGAACTGGGATGCCGAGGACTACGGCAGCGCACGCAACTTCGGTCATCTCGCCTTCGCGGTCGATGACATCCATGCCACCTGCCAGCGCCTGATGGACGCCGGAGTGACCATCAACCGTCCGCCACGTGACGGCCACATGGCCTTTGTGCGGTCGCCAGATCTGATCTCGATCGAACTGCTGCAGAAAGGCGACGCGCTGCAACCTTGCGAACCTTGGCTGTCGATGCCGAATACGGGGGTTTGGTGATTGCGGGGAGCGGGGAGTGGGGAGTGGGGAGTGGGGAGTGGGAAAAGCGGTTCAAGTAAATTTGCGGATATCGAAAAAAACCTGCTAGTTGTTTACGGCAAATCAAGAGCTGCCACGATGTTCCCACTCCCCACTCCCCACTCCCCACTGACCGCTCACCGCTTTCCCGCTTACTCCTTTTTTTTAAACCAGGGGGTTCAGGATGAACAATGGCAAGGAGCCCTCAGCCACCGCCGCGACCGAAATTGATGGCATCGCGACCGTCGAGGGCGGCGCCGGTTCGCTCGCTGCGGGTACGCGCATTGGCGACTACCGCATTCGCCGGTCACTCGGCGAAGGTGGCATGGGTCAGGTGTATCTGGCCGAACAGACCGCGCCGGTCCATCGCGACGTTGCCCTGAAGCTGATCCGCGCACAGATTGCCAGTCCATTGGCGCTGGCATGGTTCGAGGTCGAGCGCCAGGCGCTTGCGCAAATGCAGCATCCGGCTATCGCGCAGATCTTCGATGCCGGCAGCACTGACGACGGCCACGCGTATATCGCGATGGAATATGTCGAAGGCGCCGCCGTCACCGACTACTGCAAGACGCATGTCCTGGATCGCGACGCACGCATCGCGCTGTTCATCCGCATGTGCCAGGGTGTCCAGCATGCGCACCAGAAAGGCGTCATCCATCGCGACCTGAAACCGGGCAACGTGCTGGTGCGTGACATCGACGGCACGCCGATGCCGAAGATCATTGATTTCGGCATTGCCGTGGGCGGGGATTCGAGCAAGGACGGAGCCGTTTCCACCGCACATGCCGCACGCGCCGGCACCGCCATCTACATGAGTCCGGAACAAGCCGGTCTGCGCGGCCGCAACATCGACACCCGCAGCGACGTCTATTCGCTGGGCGTCATGCTCTGCGAGATCCTGACCGGCGTGGATGCCGACAGCTTGACCCTCGATGCGCATCATTCAACCCGTGCAGCGAACGCGACCCTGCTTACCGCACTGGCCAGCGATGCCAGTCCGGACGATTCCGGAACAGCCGCGCAAAGCCTGCTCCTCGCGGCGCGCAGCTTGCCCGCCGAACTTCGCGCGATCCTGCGCAAGGCGCTGGCCGCGGACCGGATTGATCGCTATGACTCGGCCACCGCGCTGGCGGAAGATCTTGAGCGTTATCGCGAGCGACGCCCGGTCAGCGCGATGCCGCAGACACGCGGCTATCGGACGCGTTCGTTCATTGCCAGGCATCGCCTCGGCATCGCCGCAGCCAGCCTGATCCTTGTCGCGTTGCTGGTCGGCGCAGCCGTTGCATTGCATGGCCTTCGCGAAGCGCGCCAATCAGCGATGGTGGCCCATGCCGAAGCGGTGAAGGCGGATCGCGTGGCGCAGTTCGTGCGTACGATGCTGGCCGGCATCGATCCGGATCGCGCCCGCGGCATGGACAACACGCTCATGCATGTGATCCTCGATTCAGCCGCGAAACGCGTGGGCGATGAACTCGCCGACGAGCCCGATGTGCGTGCGGAGATCGAGCGCACGATCGCTGGCAGCTACGCGTCGCTCGGGGACTACGAGCCGGCCCGGGTTCATTTCGATGCAGCCATCGACGCCGCGCGCGCGGCTGGACTGCCGCGCGGCGAGATCGCGCGCATGGCGGCCCGTGCGGCGGTCAATCGCGAAAACCAGGGTCAATTGGCCGATGCCCTGGTTGCCGCGCAAGCGGCGTTTGCCGAGGTCGAATCATTGCCAGTCAATGATCGCGATCGCCTCAGTGTCGAATCGACACTCGCCGGTATCGAGGCGGCCGCCGGCAAACCGGAATTGGCACTCGAACGCTTCCATCGTGTGCTCGCCTTGCAGAGGCAACTGTTCGGCAATGACAGCGATGATGTCCTCAACACGCTGGACGATCTCACCGATGTCGAAATCGACACCAATCATCTCGATGAAGCACGGACACTGCTTGAGGAACTGCTTGGCCGTTACCGTGCCCGCTACGGCGAGGAGCACTCCAACACGTTTGGTGCGGTCAATGGTTTGGCCATCATCGCGCTTGAACAGAAGCGCTTTGCCGACGCGGAAAAACTGCTGGCACCGGAACTGCCGATCATCGAGCATCAGTTTGGCAAGGACCATCCGGTCACCCTGCGCCTGATCAGCAACCTGGGGGGCGCCATTCGCCAGCAAGGTCGAAACGAGGAGGCTCGCCCATACTACGAGCGCTCGGTGGCACTGGCACAGAAGCTCTATGGTGCGGAAAACCCGACCACGGTCATCGCCGAATCCAACCTCTCAGTGTTGCTGCGAGACAGCGGAGACTTGAACGCTGCGGAAGCGCACGGCCGCATCGCCGTGAAATCTGCCGACAAGGTCTGGGCGGACAATGCCTTCCGCGGCATCATGCATCGCGAACTGGCCACGGTTTTCGTTGCCGAAAAGAAATATCCGGAAGCCGAAGCAGAGCTCAATCTCGCCTGGAACGTGCTGAGCAAGGCTGATGGCTATGGTCCGACCCATCCCCGCCGCCAGGATGTCGTCGACACCTTCATCGCGCTCTACCAGGCCTGGGCGAAGCCGAAGCAGGAAGCCGAATGGCGTTCGCGCAAATCGACTTCGCCATAGTGTCGATCAGCGTTTGACCTGGATCAAATCGAGTGCGGAACCATCCGGCAGGCGCGCGCTGATCCTCGACTCGATGCGATCGAGCTCGTGCGCACGCTGGCACAGCGCGTCGGCGCGAACCTCCAGCTCCTTGGCGCGCTTTTCGACAGCCTTCTCGACATTCTTTTCGATCGACCCCGCACGCGCTTCCAGCTCGGCGACAGCCGCCTCATCGCCGCTCAGCGCAACCTTGATCGCCTGGGCCGTGATATTGCCGACCATCTCGCCGATCAGCGATCCGACCGAACCTTCGATCAATCGATTGATTTCATGTTCCGAGCGCGGACCCCAGTCATCGCGCGCATTGATCGAGCGCTTCAGTTCATTGGCCGTGCGCGCGATGCGCTCGGCACTCTCACGCGCCTGGTGCGCATCGCTGGCGAATGCGGTTGAGACATGGCCGACCGCTTCAAAGGCGATCGCCACGGCATCGACCGCTAGCGCCTTGGCCTCGGGGATGATCGCGCGGATCGCGTGCTCAAGTTCACGCGCATGCTCGCGATCCTCGGCATTGAGTGCCAGGGCATGACCATCGACCTCGATCACGCCACCCGGCAACAAGGTCACGACGCGGTGTGTCGTGTCCTCGGTGAACGAAATCCGCCGTGCATCGATCTTCGTGGAATAGTTGCTGTTGACATCGCAGTGGTCACTGTCGAGGTCGATCTTGGCATTCGCGGTGCTGACGCTCAGCGCGAGCGCGACTGCGATCAGGCTGACAAGTGAGCGGATCTTCATGGTGCAACCTCGAGATGATGGATTCGATTCTTCGATGCCGGGTTTCTCGGGAAGGTTTATACAGAGCGGGAGTGGGGAGTGGGGAGTGGGGAGTTGGAAAAGCGGTGAGCGGTGAGCGGTGAGCGGGAGCTTGCGCTTTGCGGTGCCCTGTTGACAGATCAGGGCCAGCTGTGGGAGCGGCTGCAGCGCGAGCTGAGTCTGTGAGCGGTGCGCAAGGAGCGGTGAGCGGTGAGCGGTGAGCGGTGAGCGGTGAGCGGTGAGGGGTGAGGGGTGAGGGGTGAGGGGTGAGGGGGAGGGGGAAGAGCATCGGGCCCATGAACACTCTGTCAACCACGATTTCCGGTTTTCGTGACGAAAAAAAAGAATCTGCCTGAACTGCCTTTCCCGCTAACCGCTCACGGCTTCCCCGCTGACATGTACCGGCCCGCCGATCCCGCTAACCGCTCACCGCTAACCCACTCCCTACTCCCCACTCCCGCTCCCGCTCCTAAAGCCCGGATGCTCCTTGAGCCAGATCATCGAGCGGTGCACGCGCGCGTAACCGCTGGGATGATCGTAGAAGATGATTTCCTCGAGTGCTCCTGGCTTGATCTTGCGATAGGTCGACAAGCGCATCGCGGCCATGGCGAAACCGTTGGGCTCACGTGCGGCATTGAGGCCGAATGCATCTGCCTCGGCCTCGGCCTGGCGCACCACCGAATTGGTCAGCGGCGTGGCGAAGAAGAAAAACAGCGAGAGGATCGCCATGGCCAGGGGCAAGGCCGCCGGATCGGCGCGGCCTTCGAGGCCGAAGCGCGGGCCCCAGCGGACCAGGGCGCCATCGAACAGACGATGCACTACCCAGAAACCGAGGCCGAGGATCAGGGTCATGTAGATGACCAGGCGCAGGCCATGGTTGAGCACGTAGTGGCCCATTTCGTGGCCGAGCACGGCCAGGATCTCGGGCTTCGACGTGCGATCGAGCAGGTTGTCGTTGAGCGCGACCCGTGTCGTGCCAAGGAAGCCCGACACATTGGCGCTGATTCGCGTGGTCTGCTTCGAGGCATCGAACTCGACCACATTGTTGTCTGGAATCATGTTCGCGCGCGCCAGCGACAACACCTGTTCGCGTACGTCACCCTGGCGCAACGGCTTGTAGTCGTTGAAGACCGGATCGAGAAACACCGGCGCGATCATCATGAAGAACAGGATCAGCGCGAAGGCACCGCCGGTGGCCCAGATCCACCAGCGTGCGCCGGTCTTGCGCACAGCAGCATAGAGCAGGGCAATCACGAGCGGCATGATGATCAGGCTGATCGCCAGTTCCTTAAGCTGATCCAGCGACCAGTCGCCGAAACTCTGCGTGGCCAGGCCGTAGGCGTGCTCGCGAAAAAAGTCTGTGTAAATTGACAGCGGCAGCGCGAGCAGGCTGCCGATCAGCAGCCATTGTGCAACATAGACCATTGTGTACAACCAGGGCCTGCTGCTGACGCGTCGACCGACGTCGCGCATCTTGCGTGACAATCCGCTGTCCAGCAGGATCCAGGCGACCACCAGGCCGTACAACAATCCCCAGAGTTGCAGCCAGTAGCCGCCTTCGAAATACGCGTCCGACTGCGCTCGCTGTTCGGGCGTGAGCAGGTCCAGATAGGCCTCGGTGGCCTTGTCGACATTGAAGTCGGGCCCAGGTCTGGCTGCGTCGGGAATTTGCAGGCCGGGCGGCAGTTCGGCAGCGGGTGCGGCGAATGCGACGTACGGCGAGACAACCAAGAAAGCGAAGAAGGCAAGAACAACCAGCCGGCGAAGCATTTTCATGCGGCAACTCCCCGAATCAACGAAGAGCGGACATTACAGCAGCACACGTTCGCGCGTACTGTTCGAAAGTCATGGCCATCAAAAAGCCGCAGCATCGGTGATGCTGCGGCTTGGCTTCAAGCCTGAAACCCGGAACGTGGGGCTTACTCGGCCTTGCTGATCGTGAAGCCGCCAAAACTGATGCCGAGATTGACGCCCTCGCCCGTGCCAGCCAGGGCCAGCGACACATTGCCCTTGGTCAGCACCTGTGCGGTGGCGGACTTGCCGGCCGCGGCGGTGGCTTCACCCTGCGCATAGGTGCCGAGGACATCGCTCATCTTGTGCACGTCGGTGAACTCGCCCTTGCCGTCATCGATGTGGGCCTTGCCGACGGTCAAGCCGGCGCCCTTGGCTTCGATCTTCACGCGCATCGACTGGCCGTTCTCGCAGGTGACCACGCCAGTGCCTTCAGCATGCTTGTAGATGGCCGACCAGCCGGTCAGGCTGAAGCGCATCGTGCAATCGAGATTCGCATCGGCGGCCTGGGCGCTCGGGGCGGATACGGCTGCCATGGCCAAGGCCAGGGCGGTGGCGGCAAAACCTGTCTTGATCGCTGTCATGGTGAAACTCCTGTCGTTGGGGTGGACGCAGTCTCACCCTGATTTGCTGAACGCGATGAAACCGGAGTGACAGTTCCGCAGGATTTCTGAACCAACCGATTCAGCTGCAGATATCGAGCAACACTCGCCAGCGCTCGGCCTTTTCGCGATGCGACATTGCGGCGTGGGCCGGACTGGTCGAGGGTAGATCGAGCAGGGCAAGCTCGCTGCTCCGCGCGCTTTCAATTCGTGGCAGTACGCGTCGGCGAAAGACCCGACCCGCGTGCGCACCGTTGAAAGCAATCGCCCGAATCGACGGCACGCACGCGAGCAGTTCGGCTATCGGGTTGGGGATTTCGCTGTCACGAATGATGGCACTGTCCAGGCTGCCCTTGCGCTCGCACTGCCGCAGTACATCCCAGATGCCCACGCCACGCGCATGCAGGCACGCGATACGCCGGGTGTAGGCAAGGTCCCGCGTCGCCCCGAACATTTCACCCATCAAAGGCCAGAACAGATTTCGGGGATGTGCATAGACCTGCTGCAGGGTGAGCGAAAGGGTGCTTGGCGCGCTTCCAAGAATGAGCACCCGACAGTCGCCGGCGACCTGCGCCGGAAAGCTTTTGACACATGGATTGTTGGAGGATCTTGCGGTCATGGGTGAAGCCGGTTTCGTCCGACAGCGGCGGGAGTTTTGGGCTCGGGGTTGGGATGACTCGAAAGCCTGGCTGACTCTGGCCCGCTTCCAGAAAGACACCCCTGTCAACGCCGTTTCAGCTTCGCCAGTCGCCTGGCATTCGCTACCGCCTTTCGGTGCAGCGGAGTCAAGCCTTTGTCGATGACCACGCTTGCGCTGTCCTGAAGGGAGGCAGAAGTTTTGGCAAACCATGCCGGCTTTGGCGGTCGAAGCGTAAAGATGCTTGCGAAAAGGGAAGCGGCGATGGCCTGGTTGGCGCGCAGCGTTTCACTCGCCATTCCCAGCCAAGCCTCGGCGAACGCCGAGTTCTTTTCCGAAAACATCTTCTGGAACTCGCGTTGATCACGCTTCGAAGGAGATGGGCCCGCAAGTGCCATGCGCGCCATTCTATGGGCAACGACCTGGGGGGCCGCAACCGCCAGCTCAAGCGCCTTGGCAGCAACGGATCTGGATTTGCGAAGACGTGTTTTGGTTGGCATGTGTTTTCCCGGCGTATTGGAGATGCGTTGATCAACGAGCCCGCCGGCCGGCATTCAGCCGACTTTCCGGGACGAACGAGGCTCGCTGGTGCCAATGATGGAGGAGTTCGAGCAAGCGGCTTCGATGAAAGAACGAGGAGGGTGCGAAGCAAATCGTCGGTGCAATGGCTGCTCCGCACCCACCATCGCAATCTTTCGACGCGCTTAAAGCATCTTTTCTCTTGCATGCTCGGCGCGCGATGCACCGATTGCCGTCTCGACTTGCTTCACTTCCTCCGGGGGCGGCAGGACAGCCGGAAAACCCAGCGATTGGATCCACAGTTCCCGCGTCCATCCCGTCGTGTGATAGAGATGATGGTCTTCATCCTGTTCGACGGCTTCGAAGGCCTGCTTGAGCACCTTCGACGTTTCCCCCGACGAATGCTTGGCAACGTGGCCAATCAGTTCCCAGTTCATGTGATCCTTGGTCTCGGCGAGAACCACGCATTCGCCGGCTACCAGTTGCGCGGCATCCGCGGTGCCATCCTTGAGTGCCATTTCGATCGCCTGGACCAGCGACTCTCCGATATGCGCGACCACCGCCCGACCGGGTGAACTTGTTTCCGTGTCCAGCCCCAATTGCTTGAACACATTCGTGAGCACGGTCTCGTGGGTCTTCGTTTCCTCCAGATATCCCTGCCATTCTTTCTTCAGGTCATCGTTCACCGCTGCCTTCAACGCGGTCGAGTAGATCTTGATGCCTCCGCGCTCCGTCTCCAGCGCCTGATACAGGAGCTCATGAACCTGCTTTTCGTTGTACTTCCTCTGCATGATGTTGGTCTCCCGGATACTGATCGTGAGTGAAAGGGGTGAGCCGCGATTTGATCAGGCCAATTGAAAACCGGTGGTGAATAGTCGGCATTGCATCGGGTGGTTGTTGGAAAACGTTCAGCACGAACAGAGCGGCGGAGCCAGGTTGAGTGCTCACGACAGTTTCGATACGAGATGATCGCCGAGCCGCATCAAGGTGATGACATCCTGGCGATTGTGATCGAGCACGCGGCCGAGATTCACGCTCGATTGACCGCGCAAAAAGGAAAGCCAGGCGGCGGGTGCTTCGGATCCGGGCAGATCATCTTCCCGAACGATGTGCAGTACTTCCCTCTCGATTGTTGACAACTTGCAATTCGGCAAGTGCTCTTTGTAAACCCGGCGAGTCGGGTGCAGCCAATCAATATGCGGAAGCTCGGCCAGGCGATGGGAAACCCGATTGAGGCGCAGACGTCCCTTCAGCAACGGCGCGTCATAACTCTTGCCGTTGTAGCTGACCAGGATAGTCTCGGCCGACAACCAACCCGCAAACATCTGCAACATGGCGCGTTCACCCGCGATGGCGGTGAGATAGAGCTGGCGCACGCACAGTTGACCGTCCTTCCAGGCGGCGACACCAATCATGAAGGCGCGCGTGCCGACGCCGCCGGCGAGCCCCGTGGTCTCGGTATCGAAGCAGAGCAAGCGACGCCGGTCGAAGGCGATATCGCCCATGGCGGGCACCACGAGGGTGGCCGAGGCTTCGTAATTGAATGTGCGTTCCACCAGGCGCAATCCCGGTGCGATTTCGTCGCCGGCGGGAGCATCCAGTTTCCGGGGCTGAGGTTCTTCGCGCTGGCGCATCAGCTTGCGCAACACATCCAGCCGTGGGGGCTCCCTCGCCACAGTCGGGTTGGCGGAGGCGGAAGCGCGCGATGCCGGTACCACGCAAGAGGAATGTCCGCCCGCGCTGGAACCGGTCAGCAACCCTGCATCGATCCTGAGCTGCCGCAGCTTTTCCGCCACGCGGCTCATGCGTCGAGCAGGGCCAGAACCGCCGCCGCACATTCACGCTGCGTCGCACGCGCATCTTCATCAGCCTCGCTTACCGGGCCAATGCAAGCGGGACACCCGTAGGTGCAGTCACAACTCTCAACCAGCATCATCGCTTCGCGTACGAGCAGTCGTGCACTTCGGAACAGTGGCTCGGACAAGCCCATGCCACCCGGGAAGTTGTCATACAGGTAGAGGGTCGGAAGGAATACATCGGCGCGCTCGGGATCGCCGGCCTGGCCGTCCGGTTCGCGCCACTGGCCACGGCCCTTGGCATCGCGGGTGGCGAACCATGCGGCGTCACCGGAACCCACCGCTTTCTGCAGATCGCGGCCATCGGCCATCGCACGTACCGATGCCACGGTATGCAACGCATGGGCGGCACCGAGGAAGCCATCGAGCGCATCCTGGCGACTGGCGAAGCTGGCTTCCAGTACGGCTTGGGTCAGCTGCCACCAGAGTGCACTCGTATGCAGCTCCTGATCGGGTAGGTTGACCGGGCCATAGCCGATGTTCTCGTGGCTGTAAAAACGGATTTTCTTGTAACCCGACACGTGTCTGACCACATGCACTTCGCCATGGTGGCTGGTGCCGCGGCCGGCGTTGGCACCGTCGAAGCGCTCCAGTACCTTGAGCTTGGTGTAGTCGATGGCGTCGGTGTAGTAATCGGCGGTCGTGCGCGTGACGAACGCCTTGCGTCCTTCCCAATCCAGTCGTTCGACCTGGAACGGACTGGACTGGATCATGTAGATCGCGCCTTCGTAGAGCGTCAAGGCAGCGCTCGAAAAGTCGACTTCGGCAATCACGGTCTGACGGCCGTCACTGCGATCAACGACGACAAAATTGCCATCGGCGACCGAACGCAGACTCACGGCGCCGGCCGGATAACTGTCGGCGATCCAGTCCCAACGGTCGCCCTCGTGATGAAGCACGCCCGATTCCGCCAGCACGCCGAGGAAATCATCGGCAGGTGAATCGCCAAAGCTTTCGCCAGTCAGGAACGGCAATTCGAAAGCGGCGCAGCGGATATGGTCCAGCTTGATCAGAAGCTGGTCCGGCGCGATGCGTGCCTGCTCCGGCGGTGCCGAGTCAAAGAATTCCGGATGGCGCACCACGTACTGATCCAGCGCCTGGCTCGAGGCGACCAGGATTCCGAGTGAGGGCTTCAGGCGCCGACCGGCGCGTCCGAGACGCTGCCAGGTCGCCGCGATCGAGCCGGGGAAGCCATTGAGGATCGCCACATCGAGCGCGCCGATATCGACGCCAAGTTCAAGCGCCGAGGTGCTGACCACGCCGTCCACCTGTCCCGCCCGCAGTGCACGTTCGGTTTCGCGGCGTTCGGTGGGCAGATAGCCGCCGCGATAGGCGCGGATACGAACGGGTTTGCGCGGATCGTGATCGAACACATCCTTGAGGTATTTGGTCAGCACCTCGACCATCAACCTTGATTGCGCAAACACGATGGTCTTCATCTTCGCGCGAATGGCGTGGCGGGCGAGCCGCATCGACTGCGATCGCGCCGAGGCGCGAATGCCCAGATCCGGATTGATCACCGGCGGATTCCACAACAACACATGGCGTTCTCCACACGGAGCCCCGCTGCGCGTGACCGCATGGACCGCCTCGCCGAGCAATGCCTCGGCGTGTTCCTTTGGATTGCCAATCGTCGCCGAGCAGAAGATGAAGGTGGGCGAGACGCCATAGAACGCACACACCCGGCGCAAACGGCGGATCACGTTGGCGACGTGCGAGCCGAACACGCCGCGATAGGTGTGCACTTCGTCGATGACAACGTAGCGCAGGGATTCGAAGAATTGCGCCCATTTTGTGTGATGGGGCAGGATCGCCTGGTGCAGCATGTCCGGATTGCTGACGACGATATCGCCCTTGATGCGGATGGCCTGCCGCGCATCACTCGGCGTGTCGCCGTCGAACGTGAAGGCGCGCAAACCCAACGTGCCGGCGGCATTCAGTTCGAGCAGTTCGGCCACTTGATCCTGGGCCAGCGCCTTGGTCGGAAACAGATACAGCGCCTTGGCCTTCGCCTGGCGCACCCCTTCGATCACCGGCAGGTTGTAGCAAAGCGTCTTGCCCGAGGCGGTCGGCGTGACCACGACGACGTGCTCACCCCGCTGCACGTGATCCCAGGCCTCACGCTGGTGCGAGTAGAGCGCCTCGATACCGCGACGCTCCAGTGCCTCGCGGAGCTCATCGGACAACTCTGACGGAAAGTCGGCCGTGACCGCGGGCTGGGCGGGCCTGCGCAGATAGCCGGTGATGCGATCGCCATATTTGCTGGCCCAGCGTTCCACCAGCCGTTCGACACTGGCGGAGGCCGAGTCCTGGACAACCGGTTCGTTTGCGAGAGACATCAGGGTGGCCATCGACGTAGGCACCGCTGTTTAGCCACCCGGGGTCTCAGAAGATGAGACTGCAGGAAACCGGTGTGATTACCCTCGCCGGGCGCTTACACCGAGCACAAGAAAAGTGCCGGATCTCCCCGGTACCATTTATCAATCAAGGCATCCTCGCGCGTTGAGCAGACGCTTCCGAACCGCTGGAGATGTCATCCGCATTGAAGCGCATGACGATATCGTTGGCGACATCGCGCTACTTGCTGTCTGGACATCCCCCGGTCTGGAAAGACCCGATGTCCTTTCGCTTGAGCGGCGTATTCTGGCCGACGAGCCTTGCTTCCAGGGTTCGTGCCGCAGCGATTCGTTGAGAAGTGCCATGACCGACTCCCATGATCGGGTTGGTCATGACTCTTCTGCGTTCGGAAGAAGGGCGTGATGCGGCCCAAAGCGATGGTACGGTTTACGGCCCTCGCCAAGAGTTGGCGTCGCCGATGAAGCGAAGACCCACTCCCGGCTCTGTGACGATCCAACGTGGAGCTGCGGCGTTGTCGCCGATTTTCTGCCGCAATTTTCCGACCAGGACACGCAGGTAGTGGGTGTCATCCTGATGGCTTTCGCCCCATAGTTCGCGCAGCATTTGTGGTTGCGTGACGACTCTGCCTGAATGCCGGAGCAGGAGCGCCAGCAATGCGTATTCCTTGCGCGCCAATGGGACGGGTTCGCCGCGCAAGAGCACCTCGCGCCTGGCCAGGTCAATCCGCAGTTGCCCGTCATCAAAAACCGGAGGAGCCTCACCTTTGGTGGCTTGTGTGCGAAGCAAGGCTCTTGCACGCGCCATGAGTTCCTGTACGCCAAACGGTTTGGTGACGTAGTCATTCGCACCTGCGTCGAGGGCTGCCACTTTCTCCCGCTCATCCGCGCGCACGGTCAGCAAGATGACGGGGACCTCGGACCATTCGCGCAGGCGCTTGAGGACTTCATGGCCATCCATATCGGGTAGGCCAAGATCCAGAATCACAAGATCGGCTCCCTGTGTGGCCAGCGCGAGCAAGCCCGCTTCACCGGTCTCCGCGGTGAAGACCTGATATCCCTGTGCACGAAGCCCGATGTCCAGGAACTTGCGAATTTGAGGCTCATCGTCGATCACGAGCACGCGCGCTGAGCTACGTGAGTGAAGTTCGTTCATGCGCGTTCGGCGGCCGGTAGCATGCGAGGCAGCGTAATCCGGATTGTGGTTCCACGGCCATCAGGACCGGCAAACGCCTCGACGCTACCACCATGCGCGCCCACCATGCCTTGGGTGATGGCGAGTCCCAAACCGGTGCTCTGGCGGCCACGGTCACCGCGCTCCACGCTGAAAAACATGTCGAAGATGCGCTTGCGCTCATTCTCTGGAATGCCGGGACCGCGGTCGACGACATCGATGAGCACACCGCCATCCCGATCGCGAGCCTCAATGGCGATGTGTTCCCCAACCGGCGAGAACTTCGCGGCATTCTCGATGACGTTGAACAGCGCCTGCTCGAGCAGCGCCGGATGCACCCAGAGCGCCGCCATGTCAGGGGCCACATGCACGTCGAAGCAGGCACCCGGCTGATAGCGCTGCAGGCGCGCTACCGCAGCGCCGATCAACTCATCCACGCCAATCCAGTCGCGGTTGAGGGTCAGCCCGCCATGCCCAAGCCGGGTCATGTCCAACAGGTTCTGGATGTAGCGATCCAGCCGTTCGCCCTCCAGGCGCACGGTGTCCAGCAAACTGTGGCGATCGTCCTCGCTCATTCCGGCCCCGTAGGAATCCAGGCTCTCTGCGGCGCCGATGATGGACGCCAGCGGCGAACGCAAGTCGTGGGACACCGAAGACAACAGGGCCGAACGCAGCCGTTCGGTTTCGGCACCAATTTTTGCCGACTCCAGGTCGGCCACCAGCCGGGTCCGCAGGGTTGCCTGCGCGATATCCTCGACCATGGCTTCGGCCAGTCGTGCCTGTTCCAGCGTGGGGCGGGTGACTCCGGGGACGAAGCGCAAACCCACCACGCCCAGGGCGTCATTCCCACCGCCACGCAGCGGCAGGAACCACCAGGCGCTCGCAGACAAGGTATCGGTGAAGCGGCCCGCTGGCTGTCCATGCTGACGGCTCCACTGGGCAGCAGCAAGATCCCTCTCGGTCAGTCCCCCGGACAGGGCACCCACGCCGACTTCAGTGGCCGATTCCACACCCAGATGCACGACTGCCTCGGCATCCAGCGCCTGCTTGAGCGCTTGCTGCCCCGCCTGCGCCACCTGGCCCGGATCCGCGGCGCTTGCCAGGCTGCGGCCCAGTCCCTGCAACGCCGTTGCATGCGCATTGGCGGCGCGCAGAGCCAGGACCTGCATGCGCAGCTTGCTGGCCAGGCGACCAGCCAGCAATGCCGTGCCCAAAAACAACAGGACCGTAATGACGCCACGCTGGGCAGAAATGAGGAAGGTGAAGCGCGGTTCGATAAAGAAGAAGTTGTAGGCGAGGAAGCAGAGCGCCGCCGCAACGACCGCCGCCGCCATCCGCGTGCGGGAGGCAACCACCAGCACGGCCAGGATGAAGATCATCGACAGATCGTCCAGACCGACGAATCGTTGCGCAAGCCCCGCGAGTACCACCGAGGCCGCCGAAGCCAGGAGTGCAAAGAGCATATCGCCGGCGCGCAGCGCATCACGGGTATCCGCAAACCGTCGACGCGACGCCTGCCCGGCCGCGGGCGTGCCGATGATGCAGATTTCGTAGTGCGCGCCTCGTTGCAACAACTGCTGGGTGATGGTGCGGTTGAACATGCGCGCGAGTGGCCGTTCCCGCGTACGCCCGAGCACGATCGTCGAGGCTCCGGTGCGCGTGGCGTGATCCATCAGCGCATCAACCACGTTTCCGCCATGCAAGATGTGCGCATCGCCGCCAAGCCCACGCGCCAGCGCGAACGCCCTGTCCACCTCGGCCTGGACCTGGGCCGGCCATGGTCCGGTCTGCACGCTGACCACGGCCCATGGCGCATTGCGGCGCTCGGCCATGCGCCGTCCCACCCGCACCAGGTATTCAGATTGCCCGCGCCCATCCAGCGCGACGATCACGTGCCGACGCAGCGCGACCGGCTGCAGGCCCCGCGCCACCTGCTCCTGGCGCAGGTCGTTGTCCACCCGATCCGCGGCGGTTTGCATGGCCAGCTCACGCAGGGCGGCCAGGTTGGACGGTACGAAGAACGACTGCAGCGCCTGCGCCGCATGGTCTGGCAAATACACCTTGCCCTGGTTGAGCCGTTCGATCAGTTCGCCGGGTGGCAGGTCGACCAGCACGATGTCGCGCAAGCGGTCGAACACGGAATCCGGCACGGTCTCGCTGACGCGCACGCCGGTAATCCGATGCACGATATCGTTCAGGCTTTCGAGGTGCTGGATGTTGATCGTGGAATGGACATCGATCCCGGCATCAAGCAGGTCGATCACATCCTGCCACCTTCGCTCGTGGCGGCTGCCCGGCGCATTGCGATGGGCCAACTCGTCGACCAGCGCGACCTGCGGCTTGCGCGCAAGCAGCGCATCCACATCCATTTCCTCAAGCGCGCGCCCTTCGTGAAGCACGCGTGCGCGCGGAAGGATTTCCAGGCCTTCCAGCAACTTCGCGGTATCGGCACGACCATGGGTTTCAACCAGCCCGACCACCACGTCGGTTCCCCGCTGCTGAAGCTCGCGCGCGCGGGTCAGCATGGCGTAGGTCTTTCCCACGCCTGGCGCCGCGCCCAGGAAAACCGTCAGTCTGCCACCGCGGGCACGCTGCAGCGTGCCCATCAGGGCATCGGCCTGCGCACCGCGGTCGTCGGATTCTTGCATCCGCTTATTGTGCGGGAGCGAGAGCGTCGCGCGTCGCATCATCCAGCGCGAGGTTGACCTTCACGACGTTGACATAACTCGGACTGCCCAGGCTGCCTTGCGTGGCCTGCGCCACGGCATCGCGCACGCGCGCGACCGGAATGCCGCGTGCCCGTGCGATGCGCCCAACCTGTTGCGACGCTGCCTGCTCCGACACGTGCGGGTCAAGCCCGCTGCCTGATTGGGTAATGAGGTCGGCGGCCACCGCCGTAGGGGCGATTCCGTCACGCGCCGCGATTTCACCCCGGGCCAAGGCGATGCGGGCAATCGCGTCAGGATTGGTGCGGGCCTGGTTGCTGCCTGCGGCGGCCATTGGATCGTAGCCGGCAGCTGACGGGCGCGGCTGCAGATAGCGGGGATCAGCAAACGGCTGCGCCACGAGGAGCGAGGCGACCGGCTTGCCGTCGCGCACGACAATGCTGCCGGTGGCCTGGCTTGGAAACAGCACGCGGCCGATACCGGTGGCGGCGAGTGAATAAAGACCACCGAATCCCAACAAGGCGATTGCCGCCAGGACCAGCGCGGGGCGCCATGCGCCGCGCGATTGAAGCAGATGGTTCGAATGAAGCGTGTTCATCTCAAACTCCCAAGGAGGCCAACACAAGATCGATCAATTTGATTGCCACGAATGGCAACACCACGCCGCCCAGGCCATACACCAACATGTTCCTGCGCAGCAGCGCATTCGCGCTACCGGGGGTAAAGCGCACACCGCGCAGGGCGAGGGGGATCAGCGCGGGGATGACCAGGGCATTGAAGATCAATGCAGCCAGGACTGCGTTGCGTGGGCTGGAGAGTTGCATCACATCGATCGCCGCCATCGACGGAATGGCTGCTGCGAACAATGCCGGCAGGATCGCGAAATACTTCGACACGTCGTTGGCCAGCGAGAACGTCGTCAGCGCACCGCGGGTGATGAGCTGCTGCTTGCCGATCTCGACCACTTCCAGCAGTTTCGCCGGGTCGCTGTCCAGGTCGACCATGTTGCCGGCTTCTTTCGCCGCCTGCGTGCCAGAGTTCATTGCCAGGCCAATGTCGGCTTGCGCCAGCGCCGGGGCATCGTTGGTACCGTCGCCGACCATGGCAACCAGCCGGCCGTTGGCTTGTTCCTGGCGGATACGTGCCAGTTTGTCCTCCGGCGTGGCTTCTGCGATGTAGTCATCCACCCCTGCTTCGGCTGCGATGGCGGCCGCGGTCAGCGGATTGTCGCCAGTGATCATCACCGTCTTGATGCCCATCGCGCGCAGGCGTGCGAAGCGCTCGGCGACGCCATGCTTGACCACGTCGGACAGTTCGACGACGCCCAGCACATGCTTGCCTTCGGCGACCACCAGCGGCGTGGCACCGCTGCGCGCAACCGCATCGATGCGCCCCTGCAACTCCGCGTCGCTTGCGCCTCCCAACCCTTGCACGTAGCGCGTGATCGCGTCACCCGCACCTTTGCGGATGCTGCGCTGGATCGTGCCGGATGCATCCTTGAGATCGACGCCGGACATGCGGGTCTGTGCGGTGAATTGCACGAAATGCGCATGCTCCGGATCGACGAGGGTCGCGCCCTGTTGCAAGGCCAGCTTGACGATGGATTTTCCTTCCGGCGTCGGGTCGGCCAGCGAGGACAGCATCGCCGCGTCGCGTAGCCTGGCCGGGTCGATGCCGCTCAGCGCGTGGAACTGGGTCGCCTGACGATCGCCATGGGTGATCGTGCCGGTCTTGTCGAGCAGCAGCACATCGACGTCACCTGCAATTTCGACAGCCTTGCCTGACTTCGCCAGCACGTTGGCCGACAGCGCGCGATTCATGCCGGCGATGCCGATTGCCGGCAGCAGCCCGCTGATGGTGGTCGGAATCAGACAGACCAGCAGCGCGATCAGCAATAGCGGATCAAGCGTCGCGCCAAGAAATCCCGCCATAAAGGGCAGGCTAGCGACCACGATGACGAAAGTCAGCGTCATTGCCGCCAGGAGCATGGTCAGCGCGATCTCGTTCGGCGTCTTCTGCCGGTTGGCGCCTTCCACGAGCGCGATCATGCGGTCGAGGAAGCTGCCGCCAGGTTCCGCGCTCACTTCGATCAGGATCTCGTCCGACAGCACCTTGGTACCACCGATGACGCCAGAACGGTCGGTGCCCGCCTCGCGCAGTACCGGTGCGGACTCGCCGGTGACGGCGGCCTCATTGACGGTCGCGATGCCCTTGATGATCTCGCCATCTGCCGGTATCAGCTCCCCCTCGGACACAATGACGATATCGCCCCTGCGCAATTCGCTGGCAGGCACATGGCGTTCGTTTCCTGCCTCGTCGCGCACGCGAGCCACCAGGTCCTTGCGAGCAGCACGGAGACTTGACGCCTGGCCACGGCCGCGCGCTTCGGCCATGGCTTCTGCAAAGTTGGCAAACAAAACAGTGACCAGCAGGATCGCGGTCACCAGCAGGCCGTATCCCAATGCGCCGGGAGTCGTCAGGCTGATCACTAGCGTGAGCACAGTGCCCAACAACACGATGGCCATGACCGGATTGCCTAGCGCATGCCGCGGCGAGAGCTTTTTGAAGGCCTCGATCGCTGCAACGCTGAGCGTTGCCCGGTCCATGCCGGCGGCTGCACGACGCAGGTGACCTGCGGATGTGGATGAAGTCTGCATGTCAGCCTCCTGAAGCAGCGGCTATCGCCGCCAGTTGCAAATGATCGGCAATCGGGCCCAACACCAGTGCAGGCATGAACTGCAGCACCGTGAGGATGCCGATCACCGCGGCAAGGGTGAGCGCGAAGGTGGGCGATTCGATCTGCAGGGTTCCAGGGCCTTCCGGAGCGACGCGCTTACGTGCCATCGACCCAGCAATCATCAATGGAACCACCAACACGGGAATGCGACCCAACAGCAACACGATCGCGCACGTCACGTTCCACCAGACCGTGTTGTCAGCCAATCCCTCGAAGCCAGAGCCGTTGTTGGCAAATGCGCTGGTGTATTCGTAGAGCACCTGTGAAACACCGTGCGCGCCCGGATTTGAAACTCCGGCGAGTGACGGAATCGCAAGTGTGATGGCAGTGAATCCGAGGATGGCCAGCGGTTGCACCAGGATCAGCAACGCCAGCCAGCGCACCTCGAACATCTCGATCTTGCGTCCAAACATCTCGGGCGTTCGACCGGTCATGAGACCCGCCAGGAACAACGCCAGCAGCATGTAGACCAGCAACTGGATCACACCGCCGCCGATGCCTCCCCAAATGGAATTGATCAGCATATTGGTAATGACCACGCCGCCGGCGAGCGGCGCCAGCGAATCGTGCATGACGATCACCGATCCGTTGGAGGTCTGGCTGGTCAGCGCCGCATAGGCAGCTGACGCATCCGGGCCGAATCGAACTTCCTTTCCTTCCATGATCGCAGCGGCCGTGCCGGGTGCGTTGTTTTCAAGCCAGATCGTGCCCAGTCCAGAGAGCAGCGACAGCCCCAGCATGGTTCCGAAAATCAGCGCTGTAAGCTTCCTGCGCCTGGTGAAAGGACCCACCATGAAGGCGCAGCCAACAGGAATCAGGATCAGCGCCAGGGTTTCCAGCAGGTTCGAGAAGGGGGTCGGGTTTTCCAACGCCACCGTGCCGTTAGGCCCGTACCAGCCGCCACCATTGGTGCCGAGTTGCTTGGCCGCGACCATGGCCGAGACGGGACCCACCGGAATGTGCTGTGTCTTCATCTCGACAGTGGCATCGATCGGCACGATATCCGCGCCGCGCTGCAGGGTTGAAGGGACGCCTTGCGAGGTCAGCAGTGCGGCCCAGACCAGACACAGTGGCAGCATGATGCGCAGCCCGGCACGAATTACATCCCGCCAGAAGTTGCCGACATCGCGCTCCCCGCCTTCAATGGCTGGCGCCTGTGCGCCCTCGGCAGTTTCAATTGCCTCACGTCCGCCGAATAGCCCGCGCAGGGTGGCCGCAAGCATCGCCAGACCCATCATGGGGGTGATCATCTGCAAGCCGACAATGCCGACCATCTGCGACAGATAGGACAACTGCGCCTGGCCGGAATAGTGCTGTTGGTTGGTGTTGGTCAGGAACGACACCATGGTGTGCAAGGCCAGGTCCCACTTCATGTTCGGCGCAGCGTCTGGATTGAGCGGCAACGCGTCCTGTGTCATGAACATCACCCAGACCAGTGCGAAGAGCACGGCATTGGCGAACATGAAGGCCATTACAAATCCGCGCCAGTTCATGCCGCCGTTGGCGGATGTGCCAAGCAATCTGTAAAGCCCGCGCTCAACGGGCAGGAACACCACATCCAGCGGCGCCGTGCCACCACGCAAGACGCGCGCCATGTAGTGGCCAAGTGGCCAACCGAGCGCGATTGCCAACACCACCACCAACCAGAAAGTCGTCATTGCAGGCTCCTCAGAAACGCTCGGGCTTCAGGATCACGAACATCAAATAGAACGCTGCAACGAATGCGGCGCCCATGCACAACCACGCTAGCCAATCAGCCACGATGTCTCTCCAAAGGGTTTAAAACGATGCCTGCAAGGCGGCTTCCACACGATTGCCGGCGAAGTCGCCGCCGAAGCGGGTCTTCGCCCGGTCGTCTGTTGCATGGGCAGTGAGGCGCAACTCGAACGGCGGACTGAATACCCAGACGCCGCTGGCCCAGGCGTGGCTGTAATCGGGTAGGGCGTCCGCCATTGAGTAATGTCCCGCACCAATCTCGAAGCGCAGGGTTTCGCCAGCAGGGATCCGCACGCCACCGTTTACATAGGTTCCGCGCGCACCGGAGGCCATCGCGTTGCTGGAATGACCAATGCCAATCCATGCGCGATCACGCCAGGTCGCCGATGCGTTCACTTCGTTCCAGTCCAGGTTGACCGTGGTGCCTGGATAGACGTAACGCAACGCGTTGACGTCAAAGGCCCAGTCATCGCCGACCTTCCTGCCCCATCCGATCGCGAGGTCGAACTCGCTGGTCGCGGAGAGCACCGGCGCGAACTCCACGTTCGAACCCCAGGCGCTCGCATAGAAGCCCGTGGTAACGGCAAATTTGACGCCAGCCTGCACTGCAGGCTTTTCCAGCGTCTGTGAGCTCCCGCGCCACACGTAATCAGTGGTCAGCGCGGCGTTACCGGTCACTTCCCCGGCTTGGGCGGTACCCGCGAAAATCAACGCGCCCGCAAGGACGGCCAGGCACCGACGCGTGTATGCGAATGTCACGCGATCATTTGTTTTATCAAGAGCTACCATCGCCGCAATCCAACACCCTCGCAACGAGGGTTGAGGCGTGCAGTTTCTGCGCGTGCCCCATCAAGCCTCTATTCCCGGGGATCGCTGTTGCGTAAATTCGGTGTCAAGTTTCTGCTGAAGCCGCATGTGCCAATCAATAGAGAGAATATGTGCGCCCAGAAGAATTTCGGCAGCACGCACGATGACCGTGTGCCTGAGCAAGATTCTGCTTGCTACAGACTGCGCTGCGGAACTGGTCTTTTCAGTCCGGCCTCGCGAATCCGGCGCAGTTGCGACGTTTGGAGAATAGGTGACGGGATTCTTGTTCGCGCAACTGTGTAGCTGAAAGTGGCTTCAACGTCCGCTTCTGGCGGCACGCGACATCGGCTGCCAATTCCGGCAACCATTTCGGACAGCATTGGCTGATCCCGGCCGCGCGCAGTCGGGCGGTTCATTCACCGCGATTCTCGAGCCTCCGACGCTGCAACCGAGCTCACGGCCGGTGAGCCGTGATGGGCAGGCATAGTTAATATGTCGCAAGTACATCAAATACTACTGTTTCTTGACCCACTGGCTGCGGTCGTCGGCGAAATCTGAATGAACCAGGACGTTGTTCATGTGAATGAATCTCGGCCAACCGATAACATCGCAATTACTTCCGCGTAAGCAAATGTTCTCAGGCCGGCGGGTAGTGTTGTTGCCGCAGCGATGACCCCCTCTGAAAGCTTCATCCGGCATCGCCGCGACACTTCCCCCCAAGCAATGAGGTAACGCCATGAACCAGGACATCATCCAGGGCAAATGGAAACAACTGAAAGGCTCGCTGAAAAACCAGTGGGGCAAGCTCACCGATGACGATCTTGATCGTCTCGACGGCAACCAGCAGTATCTCTCAGGCAAACTGCAGGAGCGTTACGGCTGGGCCAAGGACAAGGCCGACGAGGAGATCAAGCGCTTCGAGAAGACGCTGCACTGATTCTTTTACATCCACACAGCACGTCGTTTGACGCGCGAATGAAAAGCCACACCCTGACCGGTGTGGCTTCCTAACCGGATGGACAGGGCCTGTCGCTTATTTTTTCGGCAATGGCTGGAACTTCTTCTCATCGTAGCCGCCGACATCGAAATGCAAGGTCGTTGAGGGCTTGCCCTTGACCGTGACCTCGATGGCGACCTTCTTCGATTTTCCGACTTGGGCGATGAATTTCTTGTCTTCCTCGATGAAGATCGCCGGCTCGCCCGTGGGCGGAATGCTGCCTTCCATCGTGGTCGGCTTGCCATCATCGAAGGTCATCGTCACGCGACAAGTCTTGGCACAGGTAAAGCCGGGCTCGCTGCCGTAAAGAAAGACACTTTGTCCCCATTCGGTATGGCGCCGAAATACCAGGCGTACCTTTTCCGCACCCAGATCCTCGTTGCTGTAAATCGTCGCCGTGCTCTGCGTACCGCCGGCCATCGGCGAAATCTGGTAACTCCACAGGCGCGACATGCGCCGCGTTTCGCCTTCCGTCGACGCCTTGTCGCGCAGGCCCTCGATGGTCGGCCGCAGCCGCGCAGCCGCGGCACTGTCCGGATATATCTTGAGCAGCTCGTCACCGAGCGGCAGGGCCAACTCGGCGTTGTCGGCCTTGAGCATCTGCTCGTACATTGCATAGTGCTGTTCGGCCTTGGCCTCGTACTGGGCTTTTGCCGCGGCCACGGCGTCGGCGCTCGGCGCGGCAGGTTGGTTCTGGTTCGAACAAGCGCTGATGCTGGCGATCACCAGCAGGGCGGCGGCGAGGCTTGGAAATGGGCGCATTGGCATGGGTTCCGGCAACAGACAAGGCATTCGAATATAGCGCCGATCCGGCCTCGACGTAGTGTTGATCGATCAGTATTTTCGGCACGGATCGCGACCGAGGTTGCGATCATACGTAGTCGGCACCTCATCGAATTCACGTCCGTCACGGCCGACCGATCGCAGGCCGTGACAGGCTTCGAGGCGCGGAATCCGTTGTCCACTGACCGCTTCGCGTGCCGCGCTGTGGCGGCCACCTATCGCGCCACTGCGATCGATCGATGCCGGGCATCGGCTGTGTCGGTAGAACAGGACACCACTTTGGGTTCGACACTCGAACGAGTAGACGACTGCACTGCGTCGCGCGGGCCTCGATAGAAGCGGTCGTGCCTGCCGCGCGCGGGATGGACTTGCATTGGCAGTTGTTGCGGAGCGCGCTGGCGCCGGTTTGATTTCAATCTGCTTCTCGTGCACACCGGATCTGCAGGGATCCGCCTGGTAGGCAATTCCGCCTTCGGGATCAACGCACTTGAAAACGGTTTGTGCGTGGACGCCACTGACCGGACCCGACAGGGTGATCGAGGCAATAAGCAAGACAAATACGGGAACACGATGTCGGAGCATGGCGGCTATCCAGGTCAGTCGACCCCATCTTCGCCAAAGAGTGCGCGAACGGACAGCGCAAATCACCGCTCCTGCGTGTAGGAAATTGCCCATGGCTGACCCGCCAGGAGTGCTTGGTCTCGACGCTGAATCCGGCGGAGCCCGACATTGTGTGGCTCGCCTCCAGAGTTCACCCCGGAAAGGGACTCCTGCAGCCGTCCGCTGCCTTGAAGCTTCTTCGCAAGGGATCTCGCACGATGCGGATTGCGCGAGCCTCGCTCGTGTGCGCGGTTTCAACCGCGATGCTGTTGGAGGGGAAGACTACGAGCCTGGTGACTGAAGCCGCTTCCTGCGATTGCTTCGGGTCGGCTACGCTGTTCGCGTCCTGTCTCCCCGCTCATCGCTCTCAACCCCTACTTTCATGTCACTGCGAAAAATCATCCACGTCGACATGGACGCCTTCTATGCCTCGGTCGAGCAGCGCGACGATCCGAGCCTGAGCGGGCGGCCGGTGGTGGTGGCCTGGCGTGGATCGCGCTCAGTCGTTTGTGCAGCGTCGTACGAGGCACGCAAATTTGGCGTGCGTTCGGCGATGCCGGCGGTAACCGCCGAACGCCTGTGTCCCGATGCCGTTTTCGTGCCGCCTGATTTCACTCGCTATCGCGCTGCTTCCCGGCACGTTCGCGAGATCTTCCTGCGCCATACCGATCTGGTCGAACCGTTGTCGCTCGACGAAGCCTACCTCGATGTCACGCAAAACCACGGCGGCTTGCCGTCGGCGACCGCGGTGGCCCAGAAGATCCGCGCGCAGATCCGCGAAGAAACATCGCTTGCCGCATCGGCCGGTGTCGCGCCGAACAAGTTTCTGGCCAAGATCGCCTCGGACTGGAACAAGCCCGACGGTTTGTTCGTGCTCAAGCCCGACGCGGTCGAAGCCTTCCTGACCCCGCTGCCGGTCGGTCGCATCAACGGCGTCGGC
Source organism: Lysobacterales bacterium (assembly GCA_016721015.1). Classification (GTDB taxonomy): domain Bacteria; phylum Pseudomonadota; class Gammaproteobacteria; order Xanthomonadales; family Rhodanobacteraceae; genus Dokdonella. The sequence continues at coordinate 534,204 of JADKJL010000001.1, read as the reverse complement.
AAGGTCATGGATGGGAAGCTCGCCACGCTCGGCATCCGCACGATGGGCGATCTGCGTGCTCGCGATGTGCGCGAGCTTGAAAGCCTGTTCGGTCGCTACGGTCGCCGTCTGCACGAACTCAGTCACGGCGTCGACGAGAATCCGGTAATGCCTGATCGACCGGTGCAATCGATTTCGGCCGAAGACACCTTCGCCGAAGATCTGCCGCTGACGGATCTCGAACCGACGATCCGTGAATTGGCAATCAAGGTGTGGACGGCCACGCGCAAGGTCGAGCGCCTGGGCCGTACCGTCGTGCTCAAGTTGAAAACCCGCGAGTTCCGCATCCTCACCCGCAGCCTGACTCCGGCCTCGATGCCGGAGTCCGCCGAAGAACTCGCCGATCTCGCTTTGGCCTTGCGCGAGCGCGTTCAACTACCCGATTCGACACGCTATCGACTGGTTGGTGTCGGCATCAGCAATTTCCGTGAAGCCGATGATCTCGGCGCGCAGAGCGGGCTATTTTCTGGCTATTGAACGTCTACAACCTTGGCGGACTTTGTCCTGTTCTCCAACCACTCATACAGAACCGGCAGCAGGAGAAGACTAAGCAAGGTCGATGTAATCAGACCACCAACCACAACCGTCGCCAACGGTCGCTGCGTTTCCGCACCGACGCCGCTCGAAAGCAGCATTGGCACCAAGCCGAGGATGGCCACGCTGGCTGTCATCAAGACCGGACGCAGGCGCAAGCTCGTGCCCTGGATGACCGCCTCGCGCACGCTGCGGTCTTTTTCTCGCAACTCGTTGAGGAAGCTGACCAGCACGATGCCGTTGAGCATGGCGACACCGAACACGGCGATGAAGCCGATTGCCGAAGGCACTGACAGGTATTGGCCAGTGACGAACAACGCGAACAAGCCGCCGATGGTGGCGAATGGAACATTGGCGAGAATCAGCGCGGCATGCCGAATCGAATTGAATGCCATATACAGCAGCAGGAAGATGAAGAAGATCGTCAGCGGCACGATCAAGGCCAGTTTGGCCAGCGCGCGTTGCTGGTTTTCAAACGCACCACCCCATTCGATCCAGTAGCCGGACGGTAATGTGACCTGCTCGCTGATCACCTGTTCGGCTTGCTTGACGAAACTGTCGACATCGCGACCACGCACGTCCATCTGGATCACCGCGTAGCGCTGCAATTGTTCTCGACGGACGAACGAATAGCCCTCGGCGATTTCGATATAGGCCACTTCGGACAGCGCGACCGCGGCGCCTGCGGGCGTGCGCAACGGGATTCGACCAAGGGCCTCGACCGTGGCGCGACTGGCATCATCGAGACGCACGGAAATATCGAACCGGCGCACGCCATCGAGCAGCACACTGACCGGCTCGCCACCGATCCCATTGCGCACGATGCTCAACACCTCGTCGGCATTCATGCCATGGCGGGCAAGTGCTTCGCGATTGACCTCGATGCGGATCTGCGGCTTACCGATATTCGCCTCCAGCGACAGATCGGCGACGCCCTCGACGCTGGCCAAAACGTTTTTCAACTGTGCGCTGATGTGATCGAGCTGCTGCAGATCCTCGCCATAGAGCTTGAGTGCCAACGTTGCCCGCACACCAGAGATCAATTCCTCGACGCGCATCTGGATCGGCTGGGTATAGCCAGTCACAACGTTCGGCACGGCCACCTCGAGAGTCTCCTGCATGGCGTCTTCGAGCTGCTTGATGCCGCGCCCGCTGCTCCATTCGCTCTGCGGTTTGAGCGAGGTATAGATTTCCATGTAGTTGACGTCGGCAGTCTCGCCCTTTTCTGCGCGACCAATCATTGCCACGGTCGTTTCGACCTCAGGAAATTTCTTGAACGCCTCGGCGATCTTGTTGCTGGTCTCGATCGACTCGGCCAGCGACGTTGACGGGATGCCGGTCACCCGCCACATGATCGAACCTTCCTGCATCTGTGGCATGAATTCCTTGCCGAGAAACGGGAACAACGCGAGGCTCGCGATCAGCGCGAACACGGCACCTACGATGACGGTGCGCTTGTGTTCGAGGGCGGCGCTCAGCAAGGGTTGATAGCCCCGCTTGATACGCGCTACGAGCCAGGTGTCACGCTCCGGTTTTGGCTTGAGAATCATCGACGCCAGCACCGGAATCAGAGTCAAGCTCAGGATCAGCGAGCCGGCCATGGCGAAGGCGATAGCGAAGGCCATCGGCTTGAACATCTTTCCTTCAAGACCTTCCAGCGCGAACAGCGGCAGGAACACGACGATGATGATCGTGATCGCAAACGTGATCGGAACCGCGACCTCCTTCGCCGCCGTGAGCACCGCCGAGCGACGATCAACCGCCTCGCCTCGCTCAAGGCGCTCGGCCATGATGCGGAATGCATTCTCGACCATGACCACGGCACCATCGACCATCATGCCGATGCCGATGGCGAGTCCGGCGAGCGACATCAGGTTGGCTGAAAGCCCGACTTCGCCCATGCCGATGAAGGCAATCAACATGGCCATCGGCAAGGCAACGATCACGACCAGCGCCGATCGCCAATCGCCAAGAAAGACAAACAGGATGAGGGCAACAAGAATCGAGCCTTCGACCAGCGCCATCACCGCCGTGCGTAGCGCCTTGTTGACCAGGTCGGTGCGTTCGTAGATCGTCTTGATGATCATGCCCTCGGGCAAGGCATCACGCACGACATCGAGCTTGGCCTTGACCGCTTCGACGACCGCCTTGGCATTCTCACCGATGCGCGCGAGAGCCATGCCGAGCACGACCTCTTCGCCATCACGGGTGACCGCACCGAAGCGTGGCGCTGGCGCTTCGACCACGTTGGCGACATCACGCAGGAACACCGGAACGCCATCCTCGGCCTTGAGCACGATCGCGCCAATATCCGAACTCGATTTCAAGAGTCCGAGGCCGCGAACGAGAAATTGCTCGCGGCCGACATCCATGACATTGCCGCCGACCTGACCGTTGTTGGCCGGAATTGCCGCGATCACGTCGGCGAAGCCGAGGCCGCGTGAATACAGACGTTGCGGGTCGATCTGGACTTGATATTCGCGCACGCCGCCGCCCCACGAGGTGACATCGTCGACACCGGGCGCGGTGCGCAGGACGAGGCGAACCATCCATTCCTGCCAGGTGCGCAGATCCATGTCACTGATTTGTTCGGCGGATACACCGGGCGCGCGTTCGACCGTGTACCAGAACACCTGACCGAGACCGGATGCGTTCGGACCCATACCGGGTTTGCCATAGCCATCGGGAAGTCTATCGCCGATTTCCTGGAGTCGCTCGTTGACCAGTTGGCGTGCGAAATAGACGTCCATAGCGTCTTCAAAATAGACCGACACATAGGACAGCCCAAACAGGCTGACAGAGCGAATCTCCTGCACGCGGGGCAAGCCGGCCAACGCCGACTCGATCGGCGTGCTCAGCAGCAGCTCGACATCCTCCGCAGCGAGGCCGGGCGATTCGGTGTAGACATTGACCTGCACTGGCGTCACATCGGGGAATGCATCGATTGGCACATCATGCGCCGCGCGCATTCCAAGCAAGGCGACCATCGCAAACAGGATCAGGACGAGAAATCGGTAGCGCACAGAGATCTGTACCAATCGCATCAGCATGCCGTTTCTCCGCACCGGAGCAGGCCATCATCAATGCGCATGCCCTTCTCCCATCTGTGCCTTGAGCAACTGCGATTTCACGCTGAACGCGCCAGCCACGACCACGCTGTCGCCAGCTTTGAGTCCGTCAACGATGACGGTGAGATCACCGACCACCTCGCCAGTTTGCACCGGCGTGGCTTGCAGCGCGCCTGCGGAATCGCGGCGAAACACAACCGTCTCGCCCTCGATGCGAACCACGGCGGAAGACGGAAGTGCGAGACGCGCCGAGCCTGGCGTGTTTCCACGAGCTTTTGTAGAGGATTGCAAGTACACGTCGACATAGTCGCCCGCATGCAACGTGTCGTCGGGATTCGGAACCTCGATTCGGATCGCGGTGTTGCGCGTAGTTTCCGAGGTTTTATGAACACTGCGCATCACCGTGCCGCGCATGCGCAGATCGCCCGAGATCACGGTTGCCGCAGCACCCGCCTCGACCTGAGGAGCGATACCGGATGGCAGGGTCGCATCGATCCATACGATCGATTCGTCGACCAGGCGAAACAGGGTCGTGCCCGGTTCGATGCGCTGACCGACGAGGAAATCGTCTTCGGTCAGGCGACCGGCATGCGGCGCGCTGAGGGTGAACTCGCCATTGCTCGCGCTGCCGCCCTTGCCCATCAATCCGTAGGCGCGGGCAGTTGCGCGCGCGCGATCGACGGCAACCTTGGCCTCGTTGATGCGCCTTCCCGACACCGCTTCGCGACCCAGAGCGGATACGCGTTGCCATTCGTCTTCAGCGATGCGCAAATCGGCTTGCGCGTTGGCGACATCCACACTCGACAGTGTCACCAGTGGAGCACCCGCTTCGACCTCATCGCCGATTCGTGCGTGCCGTGAGACGACGAGTGCCTCAACGCGAGGGGTGATCAGGGTTGTGCCATAGGCGTTGTCGATGACCTCGCCCGACGCGCGAAGTTCGGCGTTGAGCATCGACGGTTCGAGGGTCTGCAGTTCGATACCAGCCGCACGCATCGCGGCCTCATCCATACGCACACTATGCGCGTCGATTTCGCCTTGTTCGTGCTCATCGTGTCCGTCCGATTCGACGGCATGAGGGTCATTTTTTTCAGGTGCAGCGCCGATTGTCTTTTTCGAGCAGGCCGGACTGGCAAGCACGAATAGTGTCGCGATCAAAAACGATTGAGCCAATTTCCCGGGTATCTTCATGGTGTGTTCTCCCAGCCAACCCAGCGTTCGAGCTGGTCGGCGGCGGCAAGGATGTCGCCGTAGTCACGCCAGACGCGTGCTTCGAGTTCGATACCGGCAAGTGCCGTATCGAGGGTCTGCCTGAGTTGCAGCAAGGTATCGGCGGTCGACAATTCGCCCTCCCTCCAGAGGCGTTCCAGAAGTTGCGCGCGATGTTCGATATCGGTGCCGCGACTGGATTGCCAGCGGCTCCAGGCCCGACGTGATGACGCGTAGTTTGTCGTTGCGCGTTGGCGCTCGGCATCGATCTTGAGGCGGACATGAGCGATCTCGGCATCGGCCGCATCGGCGTCGGCCTGCGCTGCCACGACTTCCGAGGCATGCGTGTTGCGCACGAAAAGCGGGACGCTCAGCGAGATGGCGATCACGTTGTCGCGAAAGCTGCCGTAGTCGATGCGACCGCCACTGATGCCAAGGGTCGGATCGGCGATGCGGTTGCGCCGTGCGACAACCACTTCGCGCGTGCTTGCCTGCGCCCTGGCCTGGGCGACTTGCCAATCGGGCTGGGCTTGCAGATCGCCTGGCATGCCAACCGTTTCGGGCAGGCTGCCGGTTGCAAGCTCGTTGGTCGGAAAGTGATCGCCTGCTCCTCCCAGGGCAACGAGCGCCGCTTTGGCGTTGCTGAGATCGGACTCAAGCTTCGATTGCTCGACCAGCGCCTCATCGTGCGCGAGGGTCGCCAGATCCCTTTCCAGACTCGAGATGTCATCGGCCAGAAATTGGCGCTCGGCAAGGCCGGCAAATCGCGCCACCAGAGCCAGACGTCGCTCGCCAAGGGCAATGCGCTGCGCGGCCGTGTGCAGATCGGTCCACGCCACCAGCCAATCGTGAATGAATACCCGACGACGCTGGCGCGCTTCGGCGATTGCCTCGTCGAGCCGTGCGCCAGCGGCGTCGCGTCGGGCGCGTCGCTTGCCGCCGAGATCGAGTGTCAGGCTGAAACCGGCCGTCGCCGAGCGATCCTCGCCTTCGTCGTTGATCTGAAACTCGAGCTCGGGGTTGTACAGCGGCTGCCCAGCCGCATCGCGACGCGCACTGGCGGCGGCCAACTGCGCTTCGGTCACATCGTGGAGTGGATGATCTTGCCAGGCACCTTGCAACGCATCCCGCAAGGCTGGTGGCGCTTGCTCCGCGAGGGTTGCGGCGGATGACGTCAACAGTGGCAAACCGGAAACACAAAAACCGACCACGAGCGGCCACGCGAACGCGCGGCGTCGCGTCGAATAGAAACGAAACATGAGGCAATCCTCTGAATGAATCTTCCCCGGCAGACTTCGCCGGGAGCACTATCGGATCATTCAGACGATGGGCGGACGCAGTTCCGTCGATTGCAGGGCGGGGACTGACAAGGGCAGACGCTGGGCGATCGGAAGGGCGCCCGTTGTTGCCACGGAAACAGGGATCGGCGGCAAGATTGCAGCCACCTGATGGCAGCCGCAGTGATCGCATGCTCCATTCACATCGAATGGACTCCCGGCCGGATGATCGCGATCAACGCTGGCCACGCTCAGCTCGATGCCTTGGGAAGCGGCCGAACCTTCAACGATATCGTGCGCCGTGCAGGCCACATCCGCACCGATCCTCAATATGAAGACCAGCAGCATGAGCACGGCGAATCGCTGGGAGCAACGCAAACGGGCAAGCAACGGGAGGGAGGAGGACTGACGCATCTGCGCACCATACACAGGACATGCCTTGTTATGGAATTTCACTGCGCCAATTTGATCACGCGTTGCCCACGTTCATTTTCCCGCCCCGCCGCCGCTTCCAAATCCGACAGTGACGTATCGCCTGGCAAGGATCACCGTGAGTTGCGACGCGCTTGTTTGCGCCGCTGACGCCAAGCGCGCCAGCGGCGCAACCACATGGATGCGCATGAATCGACGCGATCGAGCAGACGTGCGGCGACGAGTGATTCCTCGGCAATGAGGGCCGCACCAATCACGATCGTGAGCAGGCCCGGGCCGGGTAGAACGAGCATCGCTATGCCCGCAATCACGAGCAGGAAGCCGCCACCCATGAGCATGAAACCATGCAGCGCGCCCCTCGCTTTCGCCCGGCGCATGCGATGACGCGTCTGGAAGCGACGCCCACACGGCATTGCCTTGAAGTGTTGCCATTGCTTTCGCAAGCTGACGGTCATGGCATTCCTGTTTGTTGACGCTGGTCTGTTGTTGAAATTCGCCAAGGCAAGTGCAATGGGCGTGGAAAAGACATGGCTTTCGAGGGTCTGCTGGCAAATTTGCGCCGAATCGTGTTGCCTGAGCAAAATCTCAACAGCGTGTGGGGACAATCGAGCCATTGCCGATCGACTGGCCTATATCAAGGCGCAGCAGCCATGATGCAATGCCCGCATGAATCCTGATCCAACCGGGCAACCGCTCGTGGCTGTCAACGAGGTTGCCGCGGAGGATTTCAAGCGATATGGCGAAACGATCGGTCCGACAAGCAACGATCAATGCCGCAGCCTGTCATTCGGAGCTGAGACCCGGAAATGACCGATGCCAACGCAATCCCGCGTGACGCTGCTTTCGACGCTTCGCGCGATACTGCGCATGCAGTGCAACCCGGGATTTGCCGACAGCGCGCATGGCGGGGATCAGGGAATCCGCGGGCCGAAGAAGACAAGGTGTATATTGGACCTTCAGAAGGACGCAAGGATGCGCAGGCGAAAAGCTATTGATCGTTTGCCTGCGTCCAGTCATCAACGGGAGAAATTAATGTACGCACTGAAGCGAACCCTGGTCGCATCGATTACCGGAATCTGCATGGCCGCTTCGGCGTCGCTGATGGCCGTTGATGCGGCAAACGCAGAAGACGTCATCGTCGCGCAGCGTCAGGCGAACGCCATGCTGGTTGATGCATTGCTTGCGGAGGGAACTCCCCGCGCACTGGTTCTTGCCGCGTCCACTGCACGGTTTGCTGCCGAACCGAGTGCGCAGGATGCGCAATGGCGGCGTGACCTCTTGCATCAAGCCGCGCAGCGCGCGCCAGATGACACCTGGGTTCAATGGGTCACCGCCATCAATGCGCCGCCAGCCGACCCCTTGTCCGAAGCGGCCCTGGCGCTGCAGCGACTTGAGCCCGACAACGGCGCGGTCTGGTTGTTCCCGTTGCAGGCGGCCGCGCTGGCTGACGACAGCAAGGGGGTAACCGAAGCACTCGCAAGGATGGGCGCGGCACGCAAATTTGACGACCATTATTCTGCCAGCCTCAGCGAATGGCTGAAGGTTTTCCGGACTCATCCGCGGCCTGAGCTCGCCGCCTTGATGGGCGAGAACGCGCCGCAGCAGGCGGCCCTTGTCATGGCGGTCAGTTATGTCTCCGCCATGCCCATGCCGGGTCTTCGCGACCAGACCCAAGCCTGCAAGGCGACCGCCGAACCGCTCGCAGACGATCGTCGTGCGGCCTGCCTTGCCGCCGGGCGGCTCATGCTCAACGAATCGAGCACATTGATATCGATGCGAATCGGCATGGCCCTGCTGCGCCTGGCCGGGGCCGAGGACATCGACGAAATCACCCGGAATGCCGAGTACCTGAGCCAGGAATACGCGGTGCTTTCCAGTTCGGCAATGGAGGATCCAGCGGAGTTCGCGCGGTATCAGGCCGACTGGTTGCAAACGGGCAGCGAACTTCAGGCGGCGAGGAATCTGCTGACCCGAGCCGGTGTTCCCCTGCTGCCCCCGGCGGACTGGAAATCCGATCCAAAGGCATTCATGGCCAGACTCTTACGGCCAAAAGACGCCTGATTCCACATATAACGCCCGCCTGGTGTACGCTCTGTTTCGCTGTACCAACCGACGGAGGCCGGAATGCTGAAAGTCCTGGTAGCGAGTTCCAAGGGCGGTTGTGGCAAGTCCACGATCGCCACCAATCTGGCGGCGCATTCGGCGCTCAAGGGCAAGGCGACCGTGCTCGCCGACGCCGATCGTCAGGCTTCGAGCAGCCGCTGGTGCGAAAAGCGCGCTGATCTCAGCACCGCCGTGCTGCCGATCGATGCCACGCGCAAGAACTGGCAGCAGCGCATTCCGGCCGATGCCGAGCGCGTCATCATCGATTCCGGCGCCGGCATCCGCGCCAGCGAGATTGCCGAATTCATTGATGATATCGATGTGATTGTCGTGCCCGTGCTGCCGTCGGTCGTCGATCTTGAGGCAACCCTGCCTTTCCTCAGCGATCTGGCCAAGCTGCCACGGATCAAGAAGGGGAAGGTCGCGGTCGGACTGGTCGCCAACCGGACCAAGCCGTGGACCAACCTCAGCCAGTCCGGGCTGGAACAGATCCGCCAGTTCCCGTTTCCGTTGATTGCGCAACTGCGCGATACGCAAGCCTATTCTCTGATGAACGGACTCGGCCGCAGCATTTTCGATTACCACTCCGAGATCGTCCGGTCGCACCAGGAAGACTGGGCGAAACTGCTGCGCTGGCTGAACAAGCAGGGCTGAGCTGTCGCCATCGTTTGAAGGGTTTGCGCATCATCTGACCCCCGGTCGAGCCCGCCCGGCGGATCCGCGTCGCATCGTCGCGACTTGGGATTTTCGCCGGGCATGCGGCATGATGCGGGTTCACGCCAAGGAATCCCCATGACCGTCCGTCAGATCATTCTGTTGCGTCACGCCCACGCGGAACCTCCGGTCGACAACGAGACCGATGAATCACGCCCGTTGACCGAAGGAGGCGTCAGCGAAGCGATTGCCGCCGCCGAATGGCTCAAGTCGCATGCGGCCGAACCGGATGTCCTGATTTGCTCGTCGGCCATGCGTACGCAGGAAACCGCGGCGCATGTCGCCAACGGTTTGGGCGGCGACCTTGCGATCCAGGTCGAACCGCGCATCTACGAGGCGACACCCGGCGATCTGATCCAGGTGCTCGAGGAACATGTCGACGCCGATTGCATTCTGCTGGTCGGTCACAATCCGGGCCTCGAAACCCTGGTCGCCCTGCTCACCGATGGCACCTCGGATCAGGGCCGGGGCATGCCGCCCGGGGCGATCGCCTGGTTGCATGTCGACGGCGACGCCGAGCTCGAACCGGGCGCGGCCAGCCTACGTCATTTCTGGTGGCCCTGATCGGGCCGGAATCCGATGTTCGCGACTAGCTGTCTTGCCGGTTTGATCGCATTGGCGGCCACGTCCCCAGCGGAAAATCCGCTGAGCTCGGAAACCCTGACCCTCGACCCGGCAAAGTCCAGCGCGGCCTTCAGCGTCAAGGTATTGTGGATGTTTGCCGTCGATGGTCGATTCGGCAACGTGCGTGGCACGGTCGGCATCGACCGTTTCCGCGGGCAGGCCATGGTCGATGCGCATATCAACGCCGCGGAAGTGACGATGCACCGCGAAAGCGCGTTGGCCTGGGTCAAGTCCGCCGAGTTCTTCGATGTCGATCGTCACCCGGAGATCCACTTCCATTCGGACGCCTTCCCGCTGACACGCTTGCATCTGGGCGGACAGGTTCCCGGGCAACTGACCATGCGGGGCATCACCCGTGACGTCACCTTCGAGGTATTGCCATCGGCATGCGAAAAACCCGCCGTGGAATGCGCGATCGAAGCCGTAGGTACGGTTCGACGAAGTGAATTCGGCATGACGACGCGGCGCACGACGCTGGCCGACAAGGTCGAGTTGAGTTTCAGTGTGCGCATCACCGGCGCACCCCGCAGCCCGGCAGGATCGTGAGCGAAGCGGCCCCGCCTGCGCGGCGAAGCAAACCGCTGCGCGCCCTCGCCCTCGCCCTGGGCTTGTGCGCCATCGCAACAGCCGGTTGCACGGTCAATCGGCAATTGGCGCGGCAGGCCGATCGCATCGTGATCAGGGAACAAGGCCAGGTCTCGACTTGCACACGCAGCGATCACTGCGCGATCGACACGCCGTTCCACCAATTGGCCGAGACCGCGCGCAAGTTCGGCACCCCGGATCTGCCCGTGCATTTTGTCAACGTGCTCGAACAGGGCGAGGATTCCCTGTTGGTGCGCATCCACCTGATTCGCGCGGCCCGGCGCAGCATCGATATCCAAACCTTCATCTGGGTCAATGACGATTCCGGACGCCTGTTCCTCGACGAACTGCTCGCCGCGGCGCGACGCGGCGTGCGCGTGCGCGTCATCGCCGACCAGTTGTTCTCGCTCGAGGATACCGAACTGCTCTCGCGCCTGGCCCTGATCCATCGCAACTTCGAGGTGCGCATCTACAACCCGACCTTTCACAAGGCGGTGACCCAGCCCCTCGAGTTTGCCGCCAGCATCCTGTGCTGCTTCACCCGATTCAATCAGCGCATGCACAACAAGTTGTTCCTCGTCGACGACGAGTTCGGTATCACCGGCGGGCGCAACTACGAAAACCGCTATTTCGACTGGGATCACGAGTTCGACTATCGCGACCGCGATGTGCTTGTCACCGGTGCGGTCGCCGGTCGCGAAATGGCCGCATCATTCGAACAATTCTGGAACTACAAGCGCGCCGCGAGACTGACCAGGCTCAACGACGTCAACCGCCGCCTGGTCGCCGAAGCCGATCAGGATCTGCCGCTGCCCGCCGCCGAACGCGGGATTGATCCGATGCGCGTGGAAACCCTGCGTGCGCATGCCGGCCTCGCTGCCGAGATCGAACGCCGCTTCATTGCCCAAGCGCAGCGGGTCGGCGAGGTCGACTACTTCTCGGACAGCCCGGCCAAGCAGGACGACGATGCCGACAGCAACAAGCAGCTCGGCGAACAGATCGCGCACATGATCGCTGGTGCCGAGCGCCAGATTGTCATGCAAACGCCTTATCTGGTCATCAGCAAGCATGCCCGCCGCGTATTCCGCGAGCTCAAGCAGCGCGGACATCCGCCCGACATCATCGTCTCGACCAATTCGCTGGCGGCGACGGATGCGTTCTATGTCTACGCGCTTTCTCACAAGTACAAGAAGCGCTATCTCAAGCTTGGTTTTCGCATCTACGAGTTCAAGCCGTTTCCCGGCGATGCCGATCGGCTTTTTTCGCACTACGAGGAACTGGGCGGCGGCGCTGGCCCTGAGGGTTATGCGCGCTACGGCAAGGCACCGTTGACCTCGCAGGGCGTGCGTGTCGGCATGCACGCCAAATCGATCGTTATCGATGGCCAGGTCACCCTGATCGGATCGCACAACTTCGATCCGCGTTCGGACAACTACAATACCGAATCGGGTCTGATCATCCACGACCGGGCGGTGGCCGAACTCGTCGAGTCCGCCATCCTGGGCGATATCGAGCCGCAGAACTCGTGGACGATTGCCAAGCGTCCACGCACCAACCTGCTGCACCGGATCAACAGCGCGATTGCCGATTTCTCCTCGGCCCTGCCGTTGTTCGATTTCTGGCCGTTCCGCTACGCAACCAGTTACGAGCTGAATCCGGGTTGTGCACCCATGAAGCAGACCGATCCGGGCTTCTACGCGTGCTACACGGCGGTAGGCGACTTTCCCGAGGTCGATCTGCCGCTGAAAACGATCTATACGCGCATGGTCACGGCATTCGGGGCCAGCGCGGTCGGCATCCTCTGAGTGGCGAGCTTCCGGGGGGCCCGCCATGGTCGGCGTATCACGCCGATTGACGCGCCCCAATGCGCCGTCTAGTCTCAGCGCTCGTATTTTCCCTGCGGAGTGGTACCCATGTCCCTGGACATCACGATTCAACTGGGTGATGAAGACCTCGATCATTTCATCGAAGCAATGCAGCGCGCCCAAGCCAAGGCGGGTGATCTGACCCCAAAGGCCATCGTCGATGCGGCATCCAAACTGCTCGTCGACGTACCCAGAACCAAGGTTCCGCACTTCATCAAGGATCGTCTCGACAACCTCGATCAGATGATCCAGCTCGTCCTCGACGATGGCTATGGCCTGCCCGAAGAGGATCGCAAGCGTGTACTTTCCTGCCTCGCCTACTTTGCCGACCCGAACGACATCATTCCGGACAGCGTGCCCGTGATCGGTTTCCTCGATGACGCAATCATGATTGAGCTGTGCGTGCGCGAACTCAAGCCGGAACTCGATGCCTATGGAGACTTCGTGCTTTATCGCAGCCAGGAAGCCGCTCGCCGTGGCGTCGATCCGGCCAGCCTCAAGACCGAACGCGTCGAGTGGCTGGAAACCCGTCGTCTCGAAGCCCATGAAGGCATGCGTCGCCGCCGTCGCGATGGCTATGGCGCTGGCAGCAACTGGGCACCGACCCTGTTCCGCGCGCGCTGATCACTCGAAACGCTGCCCGCCATCCCGGTCCGCGCCGGGGCGGCGGCCAATCACAAAATCGCCGCGTTTGCGGGGCGCGGAGCCGGTGCCTCAGTGGGGCGAATCGGATCCGTTGCGCCGCAGTTCCTCCAGCTTCTGCTTCAGCCATTGCGCGCTTGGCTGTGCCGGCTGATCCGGGCAGCGCACCTGATAGACCTTGCCACTCATGCTGCTGCGGCTGGCCGCATCATTGATGAAGGCATCCGCGCTTGAAAGCAATTGCTTGCGCTCGAAGTAATCGAGCTTGCGCTTGAGGTGGGATTCGGCCTCATTGCTGTCGTACCAGGTTCCATTGCGGAAGAACGCACACTGCGACGCGCCAAGCGCCTGCAGCAGTGCAGCGATTTCGCGGCGTGGAGTGTCCGTGGCCGCCGCGGCGTGCAACGTGATTGGCGCCATGAATACCAGCGCCAGCAAACCTCGCAGGAAGCTGCTCACAAAACGTGTTGGCCCGCCTTGCCATCACTCGCATCGAATTGCGCGACCACACTTTGCCGCCCGAGCACGAAAAACGTGCACATGCCGAGAATCGTGCCATACGGAATGCCGAAGCAGGAAATTCCGGCAACGACCATGCAAAACACGCGCGACTGGCGCCGCTTGATGCAGCGCGCAGTCCACAGCTTGGCCAGGGCCAGCGAGATCGCGATCAGGAAGAATACGCCTCCGAATAGGCCGACGATCGTGCCAAGCGACTCGGGTGGAATCTTTTCGGCATGTACGGCGTTCTTCGCGGCTTCCGCGAAAAACCTGCTCATGACCAGACCCATGCCGGCATAGAGCAGACCGAGCAAGGAAAACAAACCGGTCATGACGCCGGAAAAGACATAGCCCCAGCAAAGCAGGCGCAGATGCTCATCGTCGACTACCGCTTGACGCGAATCTCTCTCGATCATGCCGACTTCCCCATCCCATTTACCTTGCCGGGAGGGAATGTACAGCAGAGCGCGGGTTGGGATCATCGGATCCGGGACTTTAGCCCCATGCTAGGCACCGCAATCCGGGCTAGGATCGAGGACTGTTGTCTTTACCCGGGGTACCAATGATGCCTTCTCGATCCCTCGCCGCCGTGTTCGGCTGCCTGTTGCTGTTGCCGGGCCTGACGTTTGCCGCCGACAAGAAGAAGGATGAACCCAAGTGGGACGTCAACGCTGCCCACGGCCCGACCAAGACCATACGCTTCGGTACCGACGAAGGAACCTGGCTGGATCTCGATGTCAGCCCGAACGGCAAGTCCATCGCCTTCAGCATGCTCGGCGATCTTTACCTGCTGCCGATCGAAGGCGGCAAGGCCAGACGCATCACCCAGGGCCAGGCCTGGGATGTGCAGCCGCGCTTCTCCCCGGACGGCAAGGAGATCGCCTATACCTCGGATCGCGGCGGCGGCAACAATATCTGGCGCATGCCGGCCATCGGCGGCGACGCCATCCAGGTGTCGAAAGAGGATTTCCGTCTGCTCAACAATCCCGCCTGGACGCCAGACGGCCAGTATCTGATCGCACGCAAGCATTTCACCGGCGAGCGCTCGCTCGGTGCCGGCGAGCTGTGGATGTATCACATTGCCGGCGGCACCGGACTGCAGCTGACCAAACAGAAGAACGACCAGCAGGATCTTGGCGAGCCCGCGGTCAGCGCCGATGGTCACTATGTGTATTACTCGGAAGATGTCAGCCGCGGGCCGAACTTTCAGTACAACAAGGATCCGCACGGCTTGATCTACGCGGTCAAGCGCCTCGATCTTCGCGATGGCGAAATTGAAACCATCATTGCCACACCTGGTGGTGCCGTGCGTCCCGAGCCATCACCCGATGGCAAGTCGCTGGCCTTCGTCAAGCGCGTGCGCGAGAAGACCGTGCTGGAGAAGGTCGATCTCGACAGCGGCGAAGTCCGGACCATCTGGGATGGGCTCTCGCACGACATGCAGGAAGCCTGGGCGATCTTCGGCCCGTATCCAAACTATGCGTGGACGCCCGATTCGAAATCACTGGTGATCTGGGCGCAAGGCAAGCTCTGGCACGTCGATGCCATGAGCGGCGCGCACACGCAGATCTCGTTCACGGCGGATGTCGAGCAGACCGTTGCCGAACCGCTGCGTTTCGAGCAGACCATCGGCGAAGGCACGTTCGAGCCGAAGATGATCCGTGATGTGGCAACCAGCCCGAATGGCCGGAGCCTCGTCTTCCACGCGCTCGGGCATTTATGGGTGAAGTCGCTGCCCAATGGCAAACCCGCCCGCCTCGGTGCCGACGACAGCCGCTATGAATACCAGCCCAGCTTCAGCGCGGACGGCAGCAAGCTGCTCTACACCACCTGGTCGGACGCCGAACAAGGTCGCATCGTCGAGCATGATTTTGCGACCAAGGCCTCGCGCATCGTGACCTCGAAACCCGGCTTCTATTACGGCCCGCGCTATTCGAACGATGGTTCGCGCATCGTCTATGCGAAGACTTCCGGCAGCTCCCTGACCGGCAATCTCAATTCCGGTGAGTCAGGCATCTATCTGATGCCGAGTGCGGGCGGCGAAGCGCGGCGACTGGCGAAAGAAGGCGCCGATCCGGCTTTCTCGGCGGACGGCAAGCGCATCAGCTTCCTTACCGGCGATGGCCTGAAGAAAAAACTGCAGAGCATCGGTATCGATGGCAGCGAACCGCGTGACGTGTTCGATCTCAAGTACGTCAACTTTGTCAGCATCAGTCCCGACGGAAAGTGGGTCGCTTTCACCGAGTTGTTCAATGCCTATGTCGCGCCGATGCCGATGACTGGCGGCAGCATTGAACTGTCGAAGGAAACCAAGGCGATCCCGGTCAGTGTGGTCAGTCAGAATGTCGGCTCCTACCTGCATTGGGCGGCCGACTCGCGCTCGCTGCACTGGATGGTCGGTGATGACTATCACTCGCGCGATCTCACCGAGTCGTTTGCCTTCCTGCCTGGCGCACGCAAGGATTTGCCCAAGCCTGGCAGCGACAAGGGCGTCAAGGTGGGATTGAGTGTTCGCTATGACGCGCCCAGCGATGTGTTCGCCTTCACCGGCGCGCGGCTGGTCACGATGAACGGTGCCGAATCAAAGCAGGAGGTCATCGAAGATGGCGTGCTGGTCGTCGATGGCGACACGATCAAGGCGATCGGTGCGAGCGGTACCGTTTCCATCCCGTCGAACGCCAGGGTCATCGATGTGAAGGGCAAGACCATCGTGCCGGGCTATGTCGATGTCCACGCGCATGTGAATCACTTCAGCTCCGGCGTCGTGCCGCAGCAGAACTGGGCCTACTACACCAATCTCGCTTTTGGCGTGACCACCACCCACGATCCCTCGGCGACCACCGAAACCGTGTTCTCGCAATCGGAACTGGTCAAGGCCGGCGACATGGTCGGCCCGCGCATCTTCTCGACGGGCACCATTCTCTACGGTGCTGATGGCGACTTCAAGGCGGTGGTCAACTCGCTCGATGATGCGCGCGCGCACCTGCGCCGCATGAAGGCCAATGGCGCGTTCAGCGTGAAGAGCTACAACCAGCCGCGTCGCGACCAGCGTCAGCAGATCAACCAGGCCGCGCGTGAGCTCGGCATGCTTGTGGTCGAGGAAGGCGGCTCGACCTTCAACCACAACATGACGATGATGCTCGATGGCGTCACCAGCATCGAGCACAACATCCCGGTCGCGCCGCTGTATGCGGATGTCATCAATCTTTGGAAGGAAACGGACGTGCGCAATACGCCGACCCTGGTCGTCAGCTACGGCGGCCTCAGCGGCGAATACTGGTGGTACGCGCGTGACAATGTCTGGGAAGACAAGAAGCTCAATCGCTTCTTTCCACGCGAAACACTGGATGCGCGTTCGATCCGCCGCGAGACCGCACCGGACTGGGATTACTACCATATCGAAGTGGCCAAGGCGGCCAAGAAGCTGCGTGACGCCGGTGTCAAGATCAGCACCGGCGGCCACGGCCAGTTGCAGGGGCTTTCTGAGAACTGGGAAATCTGGATGCTGACCCAGGGCGGCTTCAGCAACTTCGAAGCGCTGCGCGCGGCCACCATCGATGGCGCCGACATGCTCGGCCTGTCCAGACAGATCGGCTCGCTGACTCCCGGCAAGCGCGCTGATTTCGTCGTCCTCAATACCAATCCGCTGGAGAACATCCGCGCCACCATCGATACCCGCTACGTGGCCGTTAATGGTCGCGTCTTCGACGTCGATGCCGACATGGCGGAAGTCGGCGGCAAGAATCGCGCCGCGCCCGAGTTCTACTGGCAACGCCACCACGAAGGTCGCACGTTTGGCATCGAATACGGCCCAACCGCTCCGTGCCATTGCCCGAAGTCCGGCACCCTGCACACGCATTGATGGATCGGAGTGCCGGCTTGCCGTCGGCACTCCTCTCTCATTCTCGTCATGTGTGCGAAGGCTCGTCACGAGCGGGTGATGCCTTCGTGGGAGCGACTTCAGTCGCGATGCTTTGGTTTGTGGGAGCGACTTCAGTCGCGATGCTCTGGTTTGTGGGAGCGACTTCAGTCGCGATGCTTTGGTTTGTGGGAGCGACTTCAGTCGCGATGCTCCAGCATGTGCGCCGCATCGCGACTGAAGTCGCTCCCACGAATTGCTGACATGATGAAAGGAATGCTCAATAGGTCTGCGCAGGCCGGAGTCCAATGCTTCGGGCTTGATTTCCACTCCGGCACACCCTACGGCAGCGCATGTCGATCCACCTTCGGTACACTGGCGAATTACCGAAAAGCGTCAGGAGTCATCGCGTGATCATCAAACCCAAAGTGCGTGGATTCATCTGTACGACGGCCCACCCGGTCGGCTGCGAACTCAATGTGCTCGAACAGATCAAGATCACCCAAGACTTCAAACATGAAGGCTCCGGCCCCAAGCGCGTCCTCGTGATCGGCGCCTCGACCGGCTACGGACTTGCCTCGCGCATCACCGCGGCTTTCGGCTACGGCGCTGCGAGCCTCGGCGTGTTCTTCGAGAAACCGAGCAGCGAGACCAAGACCGGCACGGCTGGCTGGTACAACTCCGCCGCATTTGACAAGGCCGCGAAAGCCGCAGGTCTGTACAGCAAGTCAATCAACGCCGACGCGTTCTCGGATGAAACCCGCGCCATGGCGATCGAGCTCATCACGAAAGAAATGGGCGGCTCGATCGATCTCGTCGTCTATTCGCTGGCCTCGCCGGTACGCAAGCTGCCGGGCAGCGGTGAAGTCGTCCGCTCGGCGCTCAAGACCATCGGCGATACCTTCACCAACACCTCGGTCGATACCAACAAGGACACCGTGATCGAAGCCAGTGTCGAACCGGCCACCGAACAGGAAATCAGGGATACCGTCACCGTGATGGGTGGTGAGGATTGGGCGCTGTGGATCGAAGCGCTAAACGCCGCCGGCGTCCTTGCTGACAAGGCCAAGACCATTGCCTACAGCTATATCGGCACCGAAATCACCTGGCCGATGTACTGGCACGGCACGCTCGGCCAGGCCAAGCAGCATCTGGACAATACGGCCAGGGAATTGCGTAATTGCCACCCTGGATTGGAAGCCTATGTTGGCGTCATGAAATCCGTGGTCACCCAGGCCAGTGCCGCGATCCCGGTCATTCCGCTGTACGTCTCGATCGCCTTCAAGATCATGAAAGAGAAAGGCATCCACGAAAACCCGATTGAACAAGCCAACCGCCTGTTTCAGGATCGCCTCTACCGTGCGGACGGCGCCGCACCGGCCACCGACGACGAAGGCCGCCTGCGCCTCGACGACTGGGAACTGCGCGACGACGTGCAGATCCCCTGCCAGACCCTGTGGCCCACCGTCACCACCGAAAACCTGCGCGAAGTCACCGACTACGCCGGCTACAAGCACGAGTTCCTGAAGCTGTTCGGGTTCGACCGCGCCGATGTCGATTACGACGCCGAGGTTGACGCGGATCGGCGCTTTGATTGCGTTGAGGCTTGACGGGGTCTTCCACAGCCAAGGTCGTCTGCCTCTCGATATGATTTTTCTGACCAAGCTCGTCCGTTCGTGGTGAGCCAGTCCAATCATGAACGATGATGTTGCCAACCATACGGCATTGCCGTATGGTAGACCAGCAGCGGAAGGGAGTCTGCCATGCACGAATTCGTCGCATCATCCCTCTTTGCGAATTACGTGTAGGACTACCTTACGGAAGAGGAGTACACCGCCATGCGGTGGCACTTGTGCCAGCACGTGGACGCGGGTGATTTGATTCCGGGCTCCGGCGGCTGTCGCAAGATGCGCTGGGGTTCGGCCGACAAGGGTAAACGTGGTGGCGTGCGCGTGATCTATTACGAAGTCACCCAGGCAGGTCAGATTTGGTTGCTGGCGATCTATGCCAAGACGCGACAAGACAATCTCCCGGCGCACGTCATACGTCAGATCAAGGATCATAGGGTGAAGTCATGAAAAAGCTCAGCAAAGACATCCTGGCCCGCGACGCCAAGCGCAACATTGGTGATGAAGTGTTGGAAGCCATCCGCGAGATCAAGGCCGGCGGTGGACGCCGATTCATCGTGCAAGTGAGTCAAGCCACCGAAGCCCGTACAAAGCTCGGGCAGTCGCAGGCCGATTTCGCGGCAATGCTCGGGGTGTCCGTGCGAACACTGCAGGATTGGGAGCAGGGACGCCGCGAGCCAAGCGGCGCGGCAAAAGCGTTGCTGAAGATTGCGGTTGCAGCACCGCAAACGGTTCGTAAAGTGCTGGCTGCGGCTTGAGGGGTGACAGGGTATAGCGGAGTTTGCAGGGCGGTTTGCTGGCAAGTGGCCTGATTTAGGCGTGCTTGCGAGTTGCCCGCAACGAACGAGCTAGAGTTGGACTACACGACTCGGGAACAAGGAACTGGAATGTCATATCGCAGGACCCTCAGTTCGCCGGTATTGGTTATCTGCATAGGCGCTTTATCGGCTGCTCTTCCGTGTTTTGCAGCGACCTGGAGCGCTGAGGAAGAGTGGACTTCTTTTCCAGAGATCGCGGTCGCGTCTTGGAGATCGGCGTGGAGATCGGGGTCGCGCCTTGTATTGACGCATTGATGATTGGAACCCGAGGCAGAGCAAACTATTTCTCAACAGCATCGCGTGACCCATGCCCTGCACGCTCACCAAGCAACATCACTTGCACCCCTAGCGTTGATTCTGGCGATGTCGGCCGGAGTGAACTCGACAATGATGTCGAGTGGAAGGCCTCTGCCCTCAGACCTGCTGATCCTCCAACCGATACACCAACCCCTCGTCACGCATCCCAACAGCGATCACGGTGACGACAACAAGCTTGTCGTTCGCGTGATAGACCAGCCGGTACCCGGCATCGCGCAGTTTGATCTTGTAGCAATCGGGCAACCCACGCAGGCGTGCCGATGGTATGTGGGAGGTTTGCAGGCGTTCGCGCAACTTGTTCTTCAGTTGGTCGCGGATGCCCGGGGCCAAGTTTGCGCCACTCCTTCAATGCGTATTCCACAAACTCCAAGCTATAGTTCATCGAGCTTGATCTTGATCTGGCGCTCCTTTGCGCGCGAGCGCACCAGTTCGGCCAGTTCACGGTCTTCGAGTCGCTCAAGCAGACGCTTGTAAGTTTCTGCCGGCACCAGATAAGCGCTGGGCTTGTTGTGCACAAGCACTGCAACCGATTCGCCGTCAGCGGCTTCGACTACGGCACTTGGATTGCGCTTGAGTTCGGTGATGCTGATACTTGCATCAGCAAGGATGAATTGGCGGGCATCCTTGCTCGAGTGCCGGCTGGCGATTACGACAAAGCGCGGGTTGAGAATTGCGCTTCGGAATTTGCGTTTTTGGACAACCCTGTTTTTGCCGCGCTTCGGCTGCTTACCACGCAATATCACTGCCGTCCCATGCAATGAATCGCCCGCTGTCGGCTGGGCTGGCTGCGGCGATGATGCCGAGCAGCTGATTGCTGGCGCGTTCGATGCTGAAGAGTTTTTCGGCCGGCACGTTGGCCTGGAAAGGTGTCGACAGCGGTGTGTCGACCGTACCCGGGTGAAGCAACAGGCAACAGGCTTTGGGGTTGCGTCGGCTGAGCTCGATAGCGAAGGTGCGTATCAACTGATTCTGCGCCGCCTTGCTCGCACGGTACGCGTACCAGCCGCCGAGGCGGTTGTCGCCGATCGAGCCGACCCTTGCCGAGAGCGATGCAAATACCGACGCTTCTTCTCGATCGAGCAAGGGCATCACGGCGCGGGCGAGCAGGATCGGTGCGAAAGCGTTGAGGGCGAACGCCTGGTCGAGCGCGTTCCGCGTGAGCTGGGTGATGGAGCGCTCGGGACGCAGGTTCTGGTCATGCAGGATGCCGGCGGTATTGATGACCAGATGCAGGCGCGGGTGATGCGCGCGCAACCATGCGGGCAAGCGCTCGATTGAGGCTTCATCGGTGAGATCGCAATCCAGCATTTTCAGTCGATCGCCGGCGCATTCATCTGCCAATGCGGAGAGAGCGTCGCTTTGCGTGGCCCGGCGCGATACGGCAGTAACCGCGGCAACATGTCTGTTGGCCACGAGCTCGCGCACGAGGCCAAGCCCGATGCCGGAACTGCCACCGGTGATGAGAACATGCGCGCCCTGGGTGATACCGGCGACAGGTGGCGTAGTGGGATCGAAGCTCAATGCTGGCTTTCCTTCAGGGCCGATGACCGTGTCTCGGCAGTGCGTCGCCGGCGATGCTGCACCAGACACATGATCATCACCAACGACCTGTTCCAGGCAAACCCTTCACCGGCCCGGCAATCTCCCGTGTCAGCCAGCCCCCGTAGAATCCGCCTGGCTGCGGCAGCACGCGTTCGCCATCGACCTTGCAATGCAGACGGCCGGGATAGAACGAGAGCCAGCCTGCAATAGGTGCAAAGGCCGGGGTCGGTTCCGGATAGCTCCAGCCAACCGCCTCCAGCAACCGTCCCTCGCCGGCGACAACGCTCCAGTAGCGCGCGCGACCTTTCCATTCGCAGAATGAGTCCCCCACCTGGGTGCGAAGCAGACTTTCATCGATATCCTCAGGCGGCAAATAGAACGTCGGTGGACTGGCGGTCTCAAGCACGCGGATAGCGCGATGCGTATTCGCCAACACGTGATCGCCGATGAGAACCTGCACGTGACGCTGATCGGCTTCGAGTCGCGGGGGTCGCGGATAGTCCCACACCGATTCTTGCCCCAGAGCAGGAACGTTGGCGAAAGACGGCCGTTCGGCGCCAGTCCATTTCCACATTTCCATTTACCTGTTTGAACGATGATGATGGCACTGGAGTCGCGTGCTTTACTGTACAGGCTGACGACCACACAACGTCACCCTGCATCAACATGGAGAATACCTCGGCGGCAAGATACACGCTGTCGCGCCTCCCCAAACCAACCTACGATTTCAGTGGCGAATCGAGCGAAGGCTTGCTCAAGCCGCAAGCGTTGCGGCGACAGTCTGGCTCATCGGCGTTGTGGCGCGACCAATCAGCTGGCTGAGCTGACGGCTGTCACCGAGAGCGGCAATGTCACGATTGATCGACAGCAGATGCACGTCTGCCTGGGAGTGACTGCAGGGTCAACAGCAAAACTCGCTGCAGCGTGGAATTGCGGTTTCAGGGAAACCACCATGACTAAATTTGTGCAGCGCCGCTCGGTAGCGGCGCTGCACATTTCGGGATGACGCTGCCAATCAGAACTTGTGTGCGAGCCGGACAAAGTAAGCCGCGCCGTTCAGACCGAATTGCACGGCCTCGTAGCGGAAGCCGTTGTCGGTTTCATCGGCATTCTGCCGGGTCGGAAACTTGTCGAGGAGGTTCGCTCCACCGATCGTCAGCTTGGTCTTTTCGCTGAAGCTGTAGGTCAGGCTGGCATCGAGCGAGGTCTTGTCCGAGTAGTGCTGATTCGGCACCGGCGGTCCGGAGAACGTACCCAGCGTCATCTGCCCGAAGTAGATCACTTTCAGGCTGCTGTCCCAGTTGCCCGTTGCATAGTCGAACCCGAGCGTCGCCTTGGAGCGCGGTGCGCCCCCCTCGATGAACAGGCGGTCCCGTTCGCCGAGCAGCGAATCCTCGCGCCCAACCAGGGAAGCGGGCGTGTTCACTCGCTTGACCCGGGTTGTGCTGTTGTTGAACGCGAGGAAACTGGTCAGCTCGCCATCACCGATGCTGGTGGTAT
Source organism: Lysobacterales bacterium (assembly GCA_016721015.1). Lineage (GTDB taxonomy): Bacteria > Pseudomonadota > Gammaproteobacteria > Xanthomonadales > Rhodanobacteraceae > Dokdonella. Next base: position 510,946 of record JADKJL010000001.1, on the reverse strand, counting down.
GGCGTGCGGTGAGGTCGATGCCTTGGGTGCGCGTGTCGACCGAGTTGACGAAGAACTGAGCCTGACCCACGCCGAGCTGCTGCAGGATCGTTCCGATACTCGGATCATCCGTGCCGAAATAGCCGGTCAGCACGATGCGATCATCAATATCGATGTGGTAACCATCCAGCGTGAGTGAAAGGTTCTCCCACGGTTCCCAGGTGAAGCCGAGTGTTGCACTCCGCGATTTCTCCTCCTTCAAATCGGGAATGCCGGCGGCGCGAGCGATGGTGCCGCCGTTGGGCGCAAGCACGACATCGACGGGTTCTCCGCTGATGAAGTCGGTAAACGTCGACGAAAAATAGCGCTGCTGCAAGGACGGTGCGCGGAATCCACTGCTGACCGATCCACGCATGAGGAAGCCGTCGCTGACGCGATAGGATCCGGCGACCTTGCCGATCACGGTCGATCCGAAATCACTGTAGTGCTCATAGCGCACGGCCTGGTCGGTGAGGAAGCGATCGGTCCAGTTGATTTCAATGTCGCCATATCCGGCCCAGCTGTTGCGGCTTTTGATCGTCGCATCGGCGGGCTGGAAGCCGGGAAAGCCCTGACTGCCCGCGTTGCCGCCGCCGGCTCCGTCCGCATCGATGTAGGAGCCCGCGTTGCCCGCGAAAATCTCATAGTCCTCATGGCGAAATTCGCTGCCGAAGGCCACGTTGACGCCGCTCAACCAGTCGGCGTAGAAGCGCGTGAAATCGAGGTTGGTGGTTTGTTGGGCGAATGAAAATCCGCCTGCGTTGAACACGCTCGGACTGATCCCGGCGCCGCCATTCTCAAGATCGAGATTCGCGATCGACGCATTCAGCGTGTTGCGGATCGTGTCGACCAACTTGTTGTAGCCGAGGGTCTGCGAGGCATCGACGCGCCAGTCATTCCACATCCACCACATGCCCCCGGTGAAGTGGCGATCCTGGATGTAGGGATCGATGTAGGGCACAAAACCATTCGGGTACATCGCCTCGGAATTGCGCGAGGGAATATCGTCCGAGCCGATGCCGCCCCGCGCGAATGCGGCCGAGGAGGCATCACGATTCTGCACACCGCCATCAAAGTAGAGATGCGCGCCGTCGCCAACCGGGATGTCGCCATTGACATACAGGGTTCCGTTCTTCACCGAGGTGTCGCCGATGGTGCGCGGATTGCCGGCTTCGGCGCGATTGGAGCGTCCGCGATCGAGATACTCCGCAGTCAAGGCAACTACGCCGTCGTTGCCAACCGCGAAGCCGCAATAGCCGGAAGCCAGATAGTTCTCGCCGTCGCCCCGGGAATACTGGCCATAGCCGGCCACCGCTTCGCAGCCTTTGCTGCGTTTCAGGTTGATGTTCATCACGCCGGCGATCGCGTCGGAGCCATATTGCGCGGCAGCACCGTCGCGCAGGATCTCGACCTGATCGATCGCGAGCAGCGGAATCGTGTTGAGATCGGTTCCGGTGTTGCCGCGATTGCGTGCGCCGAACAGATTGACCAGCGCGGTCGAATGCAGGCGCTTGCCATTGACCAGCACGAGGGTCTGATCCGATCCCAATCCGCGCAGTGCGGCGGAATCCACCGAATCGGCATTGTCGGCGCCGGTCTGGCGGCCCGAGGTGAACGAGGGTGCGGTGTACTGGAGAGTCTGAGCGAGGTCGAACGTGGAACCTTGCTCGGCGGCTTTCACCATCGGGATGACGTCGACGGGAACCGGCGTATCGACTTCCGAGGAGCGCCCGTAGCGGCGCGAGCCGAGTACGGTCATGACATCCAGCTCGATTGGCTTGTCTTCCGGGGCGCCCGTTTCGGTCGTTGCCGGCGTGGTCGGGGTATCCGAATCCTCGGCCAGCGCGGCCGTTCCGACACTCAATGATGCGGCGATGACCATCGTCGCAACAACATGCTTCGCAACCCGCTCTCGGTCAACAGCCATGCTCAGTTCCCCAATGTATTCAAGCCAAAAAGATACCCAATCAGCTGATCTGTGCCAGCTCCTGGGAGGAAAATCAAATTCACGCCGGAGGTTCGGCCGCGGCGACACTCCTGATTGGCGCGGATCATCTGCAGCTGACCAGAACGCACACGGCTGGGCGACTCTATTCCTATATTATTGGGCGATCAAGACGGAAGAGCTGCGGCGTCGTGCCGCTGCGGAATGTGTTGCGCCGACCCGCCGTACCAACCGGCGGAGGCCGTGAGGGCAAGGGTTGACCTTGCAGGGCAGGTGCAGCCATCCGCTGGGATCGCCGCGATGCATGATCACCCTTTCGCGCAGCGCTCAAAGCCCGCGGTTCGGATTGGAACCGATGGCCGGTGAGCAACTGCGCGCGTGCCCACTCCGCGAGAATCAGGCGGATCGCTTCGTGGGTCGGGTTGGCGCTGATACGGTCGACAAGTAAGCACCTGGGCGTCGATCGATACCCGATTCACCGGCTGGCCCTTTGTCGTCGTCTGTTCGGGCATTGCCCGCGCCCCTCCAAAGATCTTTCGCGCAAGCGCTGATGCGCAATTCGGTTCATGACGCCGGCTGCTCGTGGGCAGCCCGTGTCGGACGTCCATTGCGGCCGGCGTCGCAGCTCAATGGCGGGTTGGAGCTGCCCTGCTGCTCGAAGCCGTCCTGAAAGATCACCGCATCGCGCAGCGGATGTGGGTAAGGGTATGGCGTGTAGTTGGCGAACTCGCCACCCTGCTCCGCTGGCGACATGTTGAAGTAGTCGCGATCTTCCTTGATCAGGTCATTGCACGTTCCATCGTCCATATACGTGGAGCGCGTTGCATTGCCTCCATTCATTATGTCGCCGGTGTTGTCCCAGAAGAAGCTCTTGCCCTGGAAGCCCACCTGGAACGGTGCTGGATAGTCATCCACAAACAAGTGACATTGGGAATTGCCTTCGAAGGAAACGCGCGGTTCGACAAACAACAAGGTGCCACCGTGCGCCGCGCGGTCGAAGCGATTGCAGAAGAACACCCCATTGCCACCGCGCATTCCGGCGGAAGCAACCGGCGATTCACCTGGCCCGCCGCCCAGTGGGATGAAGGTGTCATTGGCCATGGTGAACAGGTTGTCGTAGATTTCCCAACTCCGACTTCCCGAAGCGGTTTGCTGATCCCAAGTCACATTCGCGGTCGGCAGGACGCCGTGGGCATCGACCTGACCATCCTGAAAGGTTTCCCGCCGCGACGGGTCGCGATCGGAGTTTGTCCGCCAGGCCACCATCTCGTTGTGGCGAAACACGTAGCGCGAGCCCTGGCCAGACGCGACATTGTGGCGCTGACCGGAAAAATAGTTGTCCTCGATGAATACGGCATTCTCGCTGCCGAACTCAAGCGGCGGCCAGTATGCAAGATTGATATTGCTGTTCCATCCGGCGACCGCGACTCCGTAGCCAAGCCCGTTTTTCCAGTTGTCGGCAAAATCGTTGTTGTAGATAACGCCCTTTGAATGCATTCCCTTTACCAGCACACCGGCGTAGCTGAACTTGCTGAATTTTGCATCATGAATCTTGAAATTCTTGCATTGACCACGCAGCTCCAAGCCGCGAGTAAGGATGTCCGGATTGTCACTGCGGCCCTTGAGGTGAATGTCGGAAAGCTCCACCTGCTGGCCCTGCAGACAATCGAAGGTGATGATCGCGGCGGGGTTGTTGTCACTGAGGACGCTGTCTCCATCGTCGGCTGCGGTGCGCAAGAGGGTGGTGTGGTCGCGACCGGCACCCTTGATCCAGATGCTGGCTTTGTCATCGATGACCAGCAGGGCGGTAACCCAGTCGCAGGTGCCTTCCGGGATGAGTACCGTGCCGCTGCCACCGGCAGGTATCTGATTGACTGCCGCCTGCACGTCGGCATGGCTGCAACTGGCGGCGGTAATCTCGTTACCCTGGATAATGCTCAAGCTCGCGCGCGGATCCCCGTGGGCGTGCTCTCCATTCACGTCGTAGACCTCGACGTTGTATTCGCCGGCATCTGCCATGGTGACCGCCGCGATGCTGCAGGTTGCGACCGTCCCACAGCGATCAATGGCGCTGGCGTTGCCATGGATGTCCCAGTGATACCAGTGATAGGTGAACGGGGCGGCACCGATGGCGGCCACGCTGAAGCTGGCCGGTTGACCCAATTGGACTTGCACACTTCGCGGTGGCGTCACCGCGGGCGGCGCGGCCACGGCGGCTGAACAGACGAGCAGGCTCGCCCATGCAGACAAGTTGCGAATTCGGATGAAGGACATGCTGGCTCCTGTTCAAGGCTGCGACGTAGGCGCTTCGCCGGGTTCATTTCGGATTGGCCCAGCGAGAACGTTCTGCGCGATTGATGCAATCCGGCAAAGATCGACTTGTCTGGCTTCATCGATCAGATGAAAGTATTTGTTGCCGTGTGGTCTTCGTGCTTTCGGGAGTGAACGCACCATGCGTCGGCGCGGATCCCTCGAGGATGGTTCGCCGAGGGCTCACGTCGAGTGCCTGATCCATTCCCAGGACATGCGATCCCGGTTGGCATCAGTATTCGTGCGTTGGCGCCTGGCGGAATCCTCAATTGTGATGAGAACATTTGCGCCTGCTGCCAACGTCGGCGACCCGCAGCTCTGCCGTCGACCGATCAGTGCAAGCCGAAGATGGCGTCGAGCGGCGTGTCATATCAGGCGGCATCGCGCCCGCCCCGGCTCACTCCAGCCTGACAAAAAACGGCGCCTGAAGCATGCAGATGGGGCTGGGCAAGACTATGTACATCGGATTGCCCCAGCTTGCCCCGGCTCAACACTTCAATCATACTGGAATCATGGATACGACAAATGCCGTCATCGCGCTTGCTGCACTCGCCCAGGCCTCCCGCCTGGCCGTCTTCCGCCACCTCGTTGAACTGGGGCCGGAAGGAGCCAACCCCACCGAACTTGTTCAGGTGCTGGATATCCCGGCCAACACGCTTTCCTTCCACCTGAAGACGCTATGCCAGGCAGGGTTGATCGATGCCGAGCAGAACGGCCGCTTCATTCGCTATCGCGCGAACTTTGCCGAGATGCAGTCACTGATCGATTTCCTGAGCAAAAACTGCTGCGGCGGCGATCCGACGAAATGTGTGCCGGCGTCGCACCCGCGTGTGCGCAAGGTCACGGCATCCAAATCAACACGCAGCAAATGAGATCAGCCATGAAGAACGTGTTGTTCCTGTGCACCGGCAATTCGGCGCGCAGCATCCTCTGCGCAGCCACACTGAACCACTTGGGCAAAGGCCGGTTTACGGGTTACAGCGCCGGCAGCCAGCCGACGGGAGTCGTCAATCCCTGCGCGCTGGCCGAACTTGAACGGCGTGGCATCCCGTGCGCGGGGGAGCGCAGCAAATCCTGGGATGAGTTCAGCGTCACCAATGGGCCGGCGTTCGACTGGGTCATTACCGTGTGCGACAGCGCCGCGAGCGAGGCGTGCCCGGTATTGTTTGGCGATTTTTCCAAAGTGCACTGGGGAATGCCTGATCCGGCATCGGTGCAGGGCGATGAAGCGATCGTGCGAGAGGCCTTCCGCCGCACCGAAAACGTGATACTGGAGCGGCTCACGGCGCTGGTTGCGCTGCCCGTCGAATCCCTCGATCAAACCGCTTTGCTGCTAGGACTATTTGAGATCGCAGAGCGCGTTCCCGCTGTGGCGCTCACGGAGCAGGCCGCATGAGCAAGATCGCGGAAACCCGCCCGGTTTCCCTGTCCAGGCGCATGGGTGGGTTCGAGCGCAATCTGACCTGGTGGGTGCTGCTGTGCATGGCCGCCGGCACCTTGCTGGGCTACCGGTTCACCGACGTGTTCGCCCAACTCGGCAGCGCCGAGATCGCCAAGGTCAATCTGCCTGTCGCCGGGCTCATCTGGCTGATGATCATCCCGATGCTGCTGAAGATCGATTTCGGCGCCATGAGCCAGGTGAAACAACATTGGCGCGGCATGGGCGTCACCGTCTTCGTCAACTGGGCGATCAAGCCCTTCTCGATGGCGCTGCTGGGGTGGATCTTCATTCGTCACGTGTTCGCGGCCTATCTGCCCGCCAACCAACTCGACTCCTACATCGCCGGCCTGATCCTGCTGGCAGCGGCGCCTTGCACGGCCATGGTTTTTGTATGGAGCAACCTGTGTGACGGTGAGCCGCAGTTCACGCTGAGCCAGGTCGCCTTGAACGACCTGATCATGATCGTGGCGTTTGCTCCCATCGTCGGCTTGCTGCTCGGCATCTCCTCGATCACGGTGCCATGGTCGACCCTGCTCTTGTCGGTCGGCCTGTATATCGTCGTGCCGGTTGTCATTGCGGTCGGCGTGCGTCGCTGGGTGCTGGCCCGTGGTGGCGAGGCCGCCTTGCAGGCATTGCTGCGCCGGCTTGGTCCGATTTCGCTGCTTGCACTGCTGCTGATGCTGGTGCTGCTGTTCGGTTTCCAGGGCAGGCAGATCATTGCCCAGCCGGCGATCATCGCCATGCTCGCCGTGCCGATCCTGATCCAGGTCTACTTCAATTCGGGCGTTGCCTACCTGCTGAACCGCAAGCTGGGCGTCGCCCATTGCGTTGCCGGACCGTCGGCGCTGATTGGCGCGAGCAACTTCTTCGAATTGGCCGTCGCTACCGCAGTCGCCGTATTCGGCGTGCAATCCGGCGCCGCGCTGGCGACCGTGGTCGGCGTGCTGGTCGAGGTTCCGGTGATGCTCTCGGTTGTACGCATCGTCAATGCCACGAAACCCTGGTACAACGCCCGCGGTTGATGTCATTGGCTGCCCCGATCCCGGAAGCGCAAATCCATCGATTGGGCTGAGCAAAGCGGTGCCCAGCGGAATGACTACAGCATCGCGCGGCGTTGGGCATCGCTTCGCTCAGCCCAACCTACGAAAATCCGCACGCGCCCCCAAGCAATCGAGATGCCCGTAACCCGCAGGTTGGGCTGAGCGAAGCGATGCCCAACGCCTCGGAATTCACACCGTCCGGTAGTGGTCCGTCATCGGATATTTTCTCGCATAAAGCATGAAGGCAAAGGCCGCAAGCAGGGCAAACGCGGCAAAGAAGAACATCATGAAGGCGTTCTCGCTCAGGCCCGTATCGGCGATGCGTGCGGTCACCGAGTCATTGCGCACAGCGGCATTGGTCAGCAGCACCCACAGGTTGCCGAAGGTCACCGAGAGCAGCCAGAAACTCATGATCGTGCCCTTCATCGACGGCGGTGCCTGGCTGTAGGCGAATTCGAGCCCGGTTGCCGATACCAGCACTTCGCCCAGCGTGAGCAGCACGTACGGCAGGATCTGCCAGGCCAGTGAGGTCGGGCTGCCGCCGTCGATACTGAGCTGAATCATTCCGGCGGCGATCCAGGCCAGACCGGAAAACGCGATACCGAAACCCATGCGGCGCAAGGCGGTAACTTCGAAGCCAAGCCGGCGCAGGAACGGATACAGCACAAGGTTGTTGAACGGGATCAGCAGCATCACCAGCAGCGGGTTGAGTGCCTGCATCTGCGCGGGTTGCTTGACCAGCCAGCTTGGCCACCACCACGATTCATGCGGGATCACCATCGCATTGCCCTGCAGGATCCAGGTCGAGGCCTTCTGATCGAACAACGACCAGAAGGGGGTGACCAGGGCAAAGATGATGAGAATGCGCAGAACCGCACGCACGCCATCGATGGCGCTGTCCGGATGCATTCCGCGCGCACGATCCAGTTGCAGGGATGTGCCGACGCCACCGAACAGGATGAACACGCCAAGCGCAAGACAGAAGGTGATCACGAAACTGAAATGTTCAGGCCACCAGGCTGGCGCGATTGCCCAGGCGGCAAACATGCCGATAGCCGCGGCAGCACCCAATGCGGCGAGCAGAAGTCCGCCGCGGCCTGCCCCGGGATTGAGCAAGGCGCTGCGGGCGACGTTGATCAGCGAATCCGGATTGGTTGGCGATGGCGGCACATGCACGTATTTCTTGCGACCGCTCCAGAAGATCACGGTGGCGACGAACATGAGGATGCCCGGGATGCCGAACGCCCAGGCCGGCCCCCACGAGGTCAGGAAGATCGGCATCAGCAGCGAGGCAAAGAAGGATCCGAAATTGATCGTCCAGTAGAACGCGTCATAGACGACTTTCGCGGACGCCTTGTTGCGCTGGTCGAACTGGTCACCGACGAAGGCCGACACCAGCGGCTTGATTCCGCCCGAGCCGAGCGCGATCAGGAACAAGCCCGTATAGAAGCCCATGCGATTGTCGACGAACAACGCGAGACAGCCCTGGCCAACGCAATAAAGCAGCGACAACCACAGCACGGTGCTGTACTTGCCAAAGAAGCGATCCGAGATCCAGCCGCCAAGCAGCGGAAAGAAATACACGCCGATGACAAAGGTGTGGAAGACATCCTTGGCGATACCGGCGCGTTCGGCGACCGGCGCGTACAACAGCAGGCTGGTGATCAGGAACGGCGTGAGGATGTTGCGCATGCCGTAGAAGCTGAAGCGCTCGCAGGCCTCGTTGCCGATGATGTAGGGGATCTGGCGCGGCATGCGCGCGGCATCCGGGTCGTCGCTGGCGGGCGTGGCGGGAATCGGCTTCATGGTGGGTTCTGCATCGGTGGATTTGCGGGCTACTATGCACGCTGCGACGCGGGGCGGGAACCTTGCCTGGCTTTGGGCCAGTCATGAAACCTCATTGATCCAAGCAAAGAAGGGATTCAAGGGAATCAAACTTCCGTGCCACTCAGCAAATACGTCAGTTGACCGACGGATCGATATCAAACGGGGAGACATTCATGAGCATCATCGCTGAACCTGCACCGCAACTGACCTTGCGCGCGATCCTGTTGTCGATCGTGCTGGTTGTCATCCTCGCCGCGGCGAATACCTACCTCGGCCTGTTTGCCGGGATGACCATCGCCTCGGCGATTCCGGCGGCGGTGGTTTCGATGGCCGTGCTGCGCCTGCTCGGTGGTGGCGGCATCCTCGAAAACAACATTGTGCAGACTGGCGCGTCGGCCGGTTCATCGATTGCCTCCGGCGTGATCTTCACGATTCCGGCCCTGGTCATCCTCGGTTACTGGAAGGAGTTTGAGTACCAGTGGGTCTTTGCGATCGCGGGGCTCGGCGGTCTGCTCGGCGTGATCTTCTCGGTGCCATTGCGGCGCTCGCTGATCGTTGATCAGGGGTTGGCCTTTCCGGAAGGGAAAGCCGCCGCCGAAGTACTGAAGACCGGAGAGAATCCCAAGCAAGGCGTAAAGACGCTCGGCATCGCCGCCCTGCTCGGCGGGTTCGCCAAGCTCGGCGCGGCGAGCGGCCTGCGCCTGTTTCCCGACACGGCCGCCAGCGCCGCCTGGGTCGGCAAGGGCATCGCCTACATGGGCACCAATTTGTCGCCGGCTCTGCTCGGCGTCGGCTACATCGTCGGCTTCAATATCGGCATCGTCTGCCTGCTCGGCGCAGTGATTGGCTGGAACATCGCGATTCCGATCTACAGCTCGTTCTTCCTCGATACCGATCCGGCGCTGGCTGCGCAAGTCGCCACGGCGAGTGCCGAAGACGCCGCCTACATGATCTGGTCGGCCCAGATTCGCTACCTCGGTGTCGGCGCGATGCTGATCGGCGGAATCTGGACCCTGATCTCGCTGCGCAAATCGCTGTTCTCCGGCATCCGCAGCGGCTTCGATGCAACTCGCTCGGGCTCGACCACGGTGATCGCGCACACCGAGAAAGACATTCCGATGAAGTACATCGCGATCGGCCTCGTGCTGTTTACGCTTCCTCTGCTGTGGCTGTATCAGAGCATCGTCCATCAATGGACGGCGAGTATTCCGATGACGATCATCATGATCGTGGCGGGATTCCTGTTTGTCTCGGTATCCGCCTACATGGCCGGACTGGTCGGTTCTTCCAACAACCCGGTTTCGGGCATCACCATTTCGACGATCCTGTTTGCCGCCTTGATCCTCGTACTTCTGCTAGGACGCGATTCACCGATCGGCGCAGTCGCCGCGATCATGATTGGCGCAGTTGTCTGTTGCGCAGCCTGCATCGGTGGCGACAATCTGCAGGATCTAAAATGTGGTCATATCGTCGGTGCGACGCCGTGGAAACAGCAGCTGATGCTGGCGATTGGCGCAGTGTCGTCTGCACTGATCATGGCGCCGGTACTGAATCTGCTACTGCATGCCTACGGCATTGGTGTGCCGACCGCCGAACATCCGAATCCGCTGCTCGCTCCGCAAGCCAACCTGATGGCCTCGGTGGCGAAGGGAATCTTCGGCGGCGAATTGCCATGGACGACGATCGGCATCGGCGCCGGCATCGGCGCGGTCATCATCGCCGTCGATTCCTGGCTGCAGGCGACCGGCAAGAAATTCCGAATTCCGGTGCTGGCTTGCGCGATCGGCATCTACCTGCCGATCGAACTGATGGTGCCGATCTTCCTCGGTGGCCTGCTTTCGCACATCGTCGAGCGCCACTTCGGCGGTGCCGAGAGTGAGGAGCAACACGGCGAGATCCACCGCAAGGGCATGCTGTTCTCGGCTGGCCTGATCACCGGTGAAGCGCTGATGGGCATCTTCATCGCGGTCCCGATCGTCATCACCGGCCGCGCCGATGTGCTCGCGCTCCCCGAGAATCTCCATTTCGGTGGCTGGCTCGGTCTGAGCCTGATCGCCTACATTGCCTGGCTGTTGTATCGCTTTGCGACGAAACCGGAACCAGAGGCGCCCTAGGATTTTCTGGCAAACAACGATTCGGCAGTGCGCCGAGAGCCATCGCAGCCGTCACCGTTGAGCGACAGCGGTTCGTAGGAGAGGCCCCCCCCCCCCCCCCCGCCCCCCCCCCCCCCCGCTGCGCCCCCCCCCCCCCCCGGCGCGCCAGCGGCTCAGCAGATCGACCTGGATCAGGCTGATCGGATCAACATACGGGTTGCGCAGACGAATCGACTGGCGCAAACGCAGATCGTGGGTGAGCAGTTCGTCTTCACCCTTGAGATCGAGAATCGCCTGGCGCGTGCGCTCGAACTCGGCGCTGATGTCGGCATGGAAAGGTGCGTGCAAGGCGCCAGCCAGTCGCGAATAACGTTCGAAGATGGCGAGGTCGGATTTGGCCAGAACCATTTCGACGTCATCGACAAGCTGGGCGAAGAACGGCCAGTCACGGGTCATCTCGATCATCGCTTCGCGACCGAAGGATTCAATGCCATGGGCAAGTCCGCTGCCGACCCCGTACCAGCCGGTCAGGGCGGCCCGATTCTGCGACCACGCAAACACCCACGGAATGGCGCGCAGGTTTTCGACCCCGCCAGTACCACCTCGACGGGCCGGACGCGAGCCGATGCGCAGGCGCTCGATCACATCGATCGGCGTCGCGTTGCGGAAGTATTCGGTGAAGTCGGGATTCTCGTGGACAAGGCCGCGGTAGGCGCTGCGCGCCTCGCTGGCGATCGCCGTGGCCATCGAACGCCATTGCGTCTCGCGCGATTCCGGCGGACGCGGGCGCAAGGTCGCGCGCATCACCGCACCGGTCATCTGCTCCAGATTGCGCAGGGCGAGCGCACGGATGCCGTACTTGCGATGGATCACCTCACCCTGCTCGGTGAGCCGCAGCACGCCACCGACCGAACCGCGTGGTGAAGCGATCACGGCACGTTCGGTCTTGCCGCCACCGCGACTGGCCGAACCGCCGCGGCCATGGAAGAAGATGATGCGCACGCCGGATTCCCGCGCCAGCCGGGTCAAGCCGATCTGGGTCTGCTGCAGCGCCCAACGCGAAGCGACCAGTCCACCATCCTTGGCGCTGTCGGAATAACCAAGCATGATCATTTGCTGATTGCCACGTGCGGCAAGATGCGCGCGATACGCCGGATCGGCGAACAGTGACTTGACCACGTTCTCGGCCGCATTGAGATCGGCTACGGTCTCGAACAGCGGCGCGACATCGAGCGGCACGTTGCCCAAGCGATCAACACAGGCCGCGATCCGGGCCAGGGCGATGACCGCGAGCGCATCGGCCGCGCTGCGGCTCATGCTCACGATGTACGGGCCGAACGCCTGTTCGCCGTAGCGGGGTCGCAATTGCGCGACGGTGCGGAATACAGCCAGGGTCTTGCGCGCGACCTCGTCGTTGCTGGCGCGCACCGTGCCCGGATCGGCGAGTACGGCATTGAGTCGCTGGACACGGTCATCGACCGCGCGCGTCGACCAATCGAAATCCTCAAGCAGGGCCGCGAGCGCAGCATCATGGACGGCCGAATCCTGACGCAGGTCGAGCGTGGCCAGATGGAAGCCGAAGGTCTCGGCGCGGCGCAGCAAGCGGCGAGCAGCAAACCAGCCGGCGTGGACTCCCCGGTTCTCCGCCAGACTGCGGACAACGATGCCGATGTCCTCGATGAAACTGGTCGCATCGGCATAGCCGCCCTCCTGGCCGCGCTCGGTCTCGCCCAGGCGTTCGCCGACAAGCTTCAGGAACTGGCGGTACGGCATGTCCTCGTGACGCGCGCGCAACCGTGCCGCAGCCGTCGGCAACAACGCGCGATAGACATCGGTGCGCGCAAGCAGGTCGGCCGAACAGCCGACCCGCGATAGCGAGTGGCTGAGCAGGCGTCCCAGTTGATAGACCTCGCGGCGATACAGGGCAAGTACCTGACGGCGCTGGGTCGCCAGCGTGGCCGCGATCGTCTCTGCGCCGACGTTCGGATTGCCATCCATGTCGCCACCGACCCAGTTGCCGAAACGCAGCACGGTCGGCAAGTCATATCCGAGCGGATCCTCACCGAGGGCATCGGCGAGCACTTCGTAGAACACCGGCACGACCCGATACAGCACGTCGGTAAGGTAAAAACCAACATTTTCCAGTTCATCGCCGACGCTGGGCTTGTCCAGTGCAAATTCCGCCGTCTGCCAGGCCGCGGTCAGGGCCATGCGCATGCGTTCGAGATCGGCACGACGCTCGACCGGCGTGCGACCGCCATCGATGTCGGCGACCAGGCCGCGGACGACTTCGGTTTCCTTTTCGAGCAGGGCGCGTCTTACCGCTTCGGTTGGATGCGCGGTGAATACCGGCTCGATGCGCAAGTGGCTCAGGCAATCGCGCAGTTCGTCTTCGCTGACGCCACTCTCGCGCAGCTTGCCGACGACATCACGCAAGCCGCTGGGTTGTGGCGCGGTGTCAGCCATCTCGTATTCACGACGACGGCGGATACGATGCACGCGCTCGGCCACATTGACCGCTTGAAAGTAGGTCGAGAATGCGCGCACCAGCGAGGTCGCGTGGGCGACATCGACCCCGGACAATTCGCGTTGCATCGCTTCGGTGCCCGCATTCGATTCACGCCGGCGGATGGCGGCGACGCGGATGCGCTCGACTTCATCGAGAAAGGCGTCGCCTTCCTGTTCGGCGAGGATCTCCCCGACCAGTGAACCGACCCGGTTGACGTCATCGCGCAGTGCCTTGTCGGTATCGGGAAGATCGATCGAACGCAGGCTGTCGGCGGCATGGCTGGCTGGATTTGTCATCCGCGAAGCCTACCTTGTTGCAACGCATCACGACAGTTGCGCGGCCAACTCCCCTGGTCCGATTCCGCCTGCTTTCAACCTTTCGAAGCGCGCGACTTCAGCCATGCCGCGTATTCATCCAGATCACCCTTGAACTCCTCGACCTTGCCGTCGGCGACACGCCAGAAGGTTTCGCAGACCAGGCCGATCAGATGACGATCATGCGAGACCATGACGATCGCACCGGGGAAGATGCTCAAGGCCTCGGCCAGCGCTTCGCGCATTTCGAGATCGAGATGGTTGGTCGGCTCATCAAGCAGGAGCACGTTCGGCTTGCGCCAGGCAATCAGGGCCAGGGCCAGCCGCGCACGCTCGCCGCCGGAAAATCCGTCGACATTCTCGAACGCGCGGTTGCCTGCGAAGTTCCAGCGACCGAGGAAGTCACGGAAGTCCTGCAGGCTGGAAGCCGGGGCGATGTCACGCAGATGCTCGATCGGCGACTGCCCTTCGTGCAGCGATTCGACCGTGTGCTGGGCGAAGTAGCCGAGCTCCATGTCCGGATGCACGCTGCGCTCGCCAGCGAGAATCGGCAGTTCGCCAACCAGGGTCTTGACCAGGGTCGACTTGCCGGCGCCGTTCGGGCCAAGCAGGCCGATGCGATCCCCGGCTTCGAGGCCGAAGCCGACCTTGGACAGGATCTTGATGTCGCCGTAACCCGCATCGACCTTGTTCAGCCGGGTCAGCGAATTCGGCAGCTTGACCGGATCGGCGAAATTGATGCGGATCTCGCGCTCGGCGCGGACCGCTTCGGTACCGGCCAGCTTGGCCAGACGCTTGACCCGCGACTGCGCCTGCTTGGCCTTGGCCGCCGATGCCTTGAAGCGGTCGATGAACGATTGCAGGTGGGCGCGCTCGTCCTGCTCCTTCTCGAACGCGATCTGCTGCTGGCGCAACTGCTCGGAGCGCTGGCGCTCGAAGCTGGTGTAGTCGCCGGCGTAGAGCTTGGCCGTGCTGTCGTGCAGGTGCAGCATGTGCGTGCCGACGCCGTCGAGGAACTCGCGGTCATGCGAGATCATCATCAGCATGCCCGGATACTTGAGCAACCATTGTTCGAGCCAGAGCACGGCATCGAGATCGAGATGATTGGTCGGCTCATCGAGCAAGAGCAGATCGCTCGGCATCATCAGGGCCCGGGCGAGATTGAGACGCACGCGCCAGCCGCCGGAAAACTCGGAGACGGCACGCTGATGCGTACTCGACGGAAAGCCAAGCCCGTGCAACAACTTGCCAGCGCGCGCCTGGGCGTCATAGCCATTGATCTCGGCCATCCTCTGATGCGCGACGGCAACCGCATCCCAATCCTCGGCGGCCATGGCGGCCTCTTCGGCAACGAGAACGGCGTGCACTTCGGTATCGCCGGAAACGACAAAGTCGATCGCCGCATCAGGCAACGACGGGGTTTCCTGGGCAACGTTGGCGATACGCAGCTTGGGCGATTTTTCGAGGTCACCCGAATCGGCTTCGATCTCGCCAAGGATCGCGGCAAACATGCTGGTTTTGCCGCAGCCATTGCGGCCGACCACGCCGACCCGCCAGCCGGCATGCAGGGCGAGATCGACCTTGGACAGCAGCAAGCGTTCGCCGCGCCTGAGGGCGAAATTGCGAAAGGAGATCATGCGAAGGTGTTCCGAGTGACGTTGAAGCGGCGCGGCGTCAGATGAATCGCGAGCTACGCCGGGGCGGGGCAGCCGGGTATTGTACGGCATGCCTGGGTTTGCGACAGCCTGCTCGCGTGGGCGTGGCTTCAGCCGCGATGCTGTTTGTCGCGGAGTCAGGCATGGGCATCGGGACTGAAATCCCTCCCACGATCTCTGCGCCTATTCGGGATATTCGGGTTTCTGCTCGCGGGCAAGCAGCGCGCGCAGACCTTCCTCGGGGGTCATGTCTTCGTGCAGCACGTGCTGCACGTGTTCGGCAATCGGCAGTTCGATGCCGACGCGCCGGGCAAGACGGACGACCTCATCGACCGTGACGATGCTTTCGACCACCTGGCCGATCTCGGCAACCGCCTGGGCGAGGGGAACACCGCGACCGAGGGCAATGCCGAGCCGGCGGTTGCGCGAGAGGTCACCGGTGCAAGTGAGAACCAGATCGCCAAGACCGGCGAGTCCCATCAGCGTTTCCGCTTTGGCGCCGAGCGCGGTGCCGAGGCGCAGGATCTCGTTCATGCCGCGCGTGATCAAACCGGCGCGCGCATTGAGTCCGAGCTGCATGCCATCGGCGACGCCGGTGGCGACAGCGAGTACGTTCTTCATCGCGCCGCCCAGTTCGGCACCGAGGATGTCGTTGCCGGTATAGGCACGGAAGGTCGGCGCGTGCAGCAGGCGCGCAAGCCTTTGGGCGAATTCGGCATCGTTCGACTGCACGGTCAGTGCAGTCGGCAGGCCGAGGGCGACTTCCTTGGCGAACGAGGGACCGGTGACCACGGCGGCCGGGTGGTTCGGCAGGCGTTCCTCGACCAGTTCGTGCAGGAAGCGGCCGGATCCGGGATCGAACCCCTTGGTCGCCCAGGCGATACCTGCGCCGGGTGCGACCCAGGGCGTGATCGAGTCGAGCAGATCGCGGAAAGCGTGACTCGGCACGGAAATCAGGATGATGCCGGCATCGCGCACGCAGGTTTCGAGAACACCACTGATGCCGAGGGCGTCCGGAAATGTCATTTCGGGCAGATAACGCGTGTTCGCGCGTGCCGTGGCCATGTCGACCACGGCCTGCGGCGAGCGCCCCCACAACGTCGTGGGGACGCCATTTCGCGCAAGCAACACGGCCAGCGCCGTGCCCCACGATCCGGCGCCGAGAACCGCAACCGGCGTGCTCATCGAGGTTTGACTCAGGAGTTCAACGCCGGGCTCTCGGCCGGCGCTTCGGCGCGGCGGCGCTGCTGCTCGGCGAAGATCGCATCAAAGTTGATCGGCTGCAGGAACAACGGCGGGAAACCGCCACCCTGGACCAGGTCGGAAACGATCTGGCGCACGTACGGAAACAGCACGTTCGGGCAATAGGTGGCCAGCACGGCTTCCTGCGAAGCGGCATCGAAGCCGGCCACACCGAAGATTCCGGCCTGATGAACTTCGGCGAGATACGCCGTATTTTCCTCGATCTTGCAGGTAACAGTCACGCTGAGCACGACTTCATAGACCGCCTCGGCAAGCGTGTTGACGCGCTGGCTGAGATTCAATTCGACCGCCGGCTGACCCTGCAGCTGGAACACGTTGGGTGCGTTCGGCACCTCGAACGAGATGTCCTTGGTGTAGATCTTCTGCAGGTTGAGCTGAGCCTGATTGGTCTCGGCGACGGGATTGGCCGCACCATTCGCGGGGGAATTCTCTGCCATGTTGCGCTTGCTCCAAAATCGATGGAAAAAAGGGCAGGGATTATCCCATGCCCGGGATGTCAACGCACGCCGGGTGGCGCCGCGGAACCTGTCCGGCCAATCAGCTTGCGCTGCGGCCCTTGACCAGGGGCAGTTGGGCTTCGACCCAGGTGCGCAGGCCACCATCGAGCGTATAGACGTCGGTGAAGCCGGCCTTCTTCAGGCGTTTGGCCGCCACGCCCGCGGTTTGCCCGCTCTTGCAGTAGACCGCCACTGGCAGGGCCTTGGCCTTGGCCAGCTCCTTGCTCTCTGGATCGAACTGGCTCATGGCCACGTGGCGGGCACCCGGCACATGGCCTTTTTCGTAGTCCTGGATGCTCGATACGTCAATCAGCAGGGCATTGTCACGGTTGATCAACTGGGTCAGGCCGGCCGGCGTCAGTGC
This sequence comes from Lysobacterales bacterium, assembly GCA_016721015.1. GTDB lineage: Bacteria > Pseudomonadota > Gammaproteobacteria > Xanthomonadales > Rhodanobacteraceae > Dokdonella. Next base: position 493,670 of record JADKJL010000001.1, on the reverse strand, counting down.
CTTGTAGCCGCGCGTGAGACGACCGATTTCAGTGGCGATCATCGCGGCGAGCACGCCGATGAAGCCGAACGAAAGATACGGATGGTTGCCGATGAACTCGGGCAGACGATGAAGGAATTCGGACACGGTTCGGGATTGGCCTGATGGTGCGCACACGACGTGCGCCGGGATGAAGTGGGCGCCGATTGTCCGTGCTCAAGGCTTTGCTGGCAAATCGGAAGGTATCCGCTGGCGGAGGCTCGATCTTTCTGCGTGTACGCCTGGGGCGGTCAGATCCGCCCGCAATGCAGGTGGAAATCCCAGCGAACCTCGTGTTCCCTGCCCGGATCTCCCCACGCCGCTCGCAGATCGCTTTCAACCAGGGCCACAGGATCGTGGTCGAGGGCACGGATATAGCGCTGGCTTGCCGACCATGAACGCAGGTAGGCCAGATACTGGCCAAGGTTCCAGTGCATGCACAGCTCGAAAACAGGCGTGGCGATGCGCTCGAACGGAAACGGCAGGCTGGCATAGCCGGTTTCAACGAGGGCGCGCTCGGGCGGCCAATAGGGTCCGGTGAGGTCGTTGTAGAGACGGTCCTTGGATGCATCGACGGGTTCATCGACACGGCAATCGGCATAGCTCCAGAACGCGACGACGCCGCGCGGCTTGAGCACGCGGCGTACCTCGGTGTGGAAACGAGCGATGTCGAACCAGTGCAAGGCCTGGGCGACGCAGACCAGGTCGACACTGCCGTCCGCCAGCGAGGATCGCTCGGCCGCTTCGACGCGGTAGTGGATGTTCGCTCGCGCGGCGGCGTTGGCGATCTGTTCGGCGCTCGGGTCGGTGGCGATGACTTCATCGAAACGAGCAGCGAGATCGACGCTGGCCTGACCATTGCCGCAGCCGGCGTCCCAGGCGCGTTCGCGTGAAGGGGCCTGACCGGCGAGGAAATCGTAGAGGGCCGGCGGATACTGCGGCCTTGCCTCGCGGTAAATTGCCGCGTGGGCGGAAAAATGATCCTTGAATGTCATCGTGGCTCCGCGATCAATCGATGTTCGCCAGGTTGCAACGTGCCGAGCGCGTGCGTACCAACGCGGCTGCGCACGAGACGCAAGGTCGGCAGGCCGACGGCCGCTGTCATGCGCCGAACCTGGCGGTTGCGTCCCTCATGGATGCCCAGTTCAAGCCAGCTGTCGGGTACGCTCTTGCGAAAGCGCACGGGCGGATCGCGTGGCCACAACCACTCCGGTGCGCCAGCAAGAACCGTCACGGTGGCCGGCAAGGTCAGGCCATCGTTGAGGATCACGCCTTTGCGCAGGGCATCGAGCGCGGCCGCCTGCGGCTGTCCTTCGACCTGGACCAGATAGGTCTTCGGCTGCCGGTGGCGCGGATCGGTGATGCGGTGGGCGAGCGCGCCATCATCGGTCAGCAGGAGCAGGCCTTCGGAATCGCGATCAAGACGTCCAGCCGCATAGACGTCCTTTTGCATTATGTAATCGGCCAGCGTGGGCCGGCCTTCAGCATCGGTGAACTGGCAGAGCACGCCGTATGGCTTGTTGAACAGGATCAGCATGGCCAAGGAAATGCAACCGGCCGCGCACCGGCCGGTTGCATCGGATCGCCTATTGCTTGTCGGCCGGTCGCCCGGCGCTGTCGGTGCCCTGCTCGAAAATCTTGTCGCTCATCGGCTTGACGAATTTCAGGGTCATCCGATCGGACTCGCCGATCGCCACGTACTTGTCGCGATCGGTGTCACCCAGGGTCAGGGTCGGCGGCAAGGTCCAGACGCCTTTCTCGTAATCCTTGGTGTCTTTTGGGTTGGCGTTGATTTCGCTTTGGCCGGCCAGTTCGAAGCCCGCATCCGTGGCCAACTTGATCACCGAATCGGTGATCAGGTAACCGGACTTGGCAATCGCTGCGGGATCCGCGCCTGCGCCGGCACGGTGATCGACCACGCCCAATGTGCCACCGGGTTTGAGCACGCCATAGAAGCCCTTGAACATCGCCTCGGCATTGCCGCCACCGACCCAGTTGTGCACGTTGCGGAAGGTGAGCACGACATCGGCCGAGCCGTCCGCGCCGAAGCTCGGTGCCTTTGGATCAAACTCGACCACCTTTGCCGTTCCAAAGGCTTCGGCATTGTCAGCCAGCTTTGCGCGAAACTTGGCATTGCCCCTGGCGTTGTACTCGGAACTGGTATCGGCCGGAATGGCAGCGGTATAGCTGCCACTCTTCATCAAGGGGGCGAGGATATCGGTGTACCAGCCGCCACCCGGATTGATCTCGATGACGGTCTGGTTCGGCTTGACGCCGAAGAAGGCGAGGGTTTCAGCGGGATGACGATAGCTGTCGCGTGCCTTGTCGGCATCCGAACGCCAGGCGCCGACGAGCACGCTGTCGATCGGGTTGTCGGTTTTGGCGGCTTGCGGTGGCACCGCGACGGCGGGTTGGTCGGACGCGGCTTCCGGTGTCGCCGTGTTCTCGGTTGTCGGTCCACATGCCGCCAGCGCGAGGGTCATGGCCGTCATGGCGAGCGCCAGGGAGGTCTGTTTCATGTTCGACTCCAGTTCGTTGCCGACAGGGCGGCGGAGGGCCGCAAAGCCTAGCATACGGCCATGCCTGATCCCCAGTTGCGCGCGGTTGTGACATTTGCGCGGAGCATGAACGGCTACCGTCCGTTCATCCTGCAGCAGGGAAAAACTCGGGCCCAATTCATGTTCGGACATCTACCTTAGTCCCCGTCATCGCCGAGCTGGATACGTTTGCAGCGGCGATGGATGCTCAATCAACGAGGAGATATTCCCATGCTGCATTACGCCATTGTTTTTCTTGTCGTCGCGCTGATCGCCGCTGTGCTCGGTTTTGGCGGTATTGCCGGGGCTTCGGCGGGCATCGCCAAGATCTTGTTCCTGGTCTTCATCGTGCTGTTTGTGGTTTCGCTGATCTTTGGTCGCAAGCGACTCTGATTGCACCCACACTTCGCACGAGTGACAGAAAGCCCGCCTAGCGGGCTTTCTTCTTTTCAGGGTTCGGATGATCGATGCAGGCGGGCAGATGCCGGATAGGGCGGGATATCGCTGTAGTCCCCGCTGGCAATGCCTTGCTGGACACTACGCCACCATTCGGCATCGAAAATTTCGCCGTGGGTCTCGACCAGGGCATTGCGAAGATCCGCGGGTACGCCCAGGAAACGCGGGAACATCTCCGGAAACACATCGCCTTCGCGCACCGTCAGCCACTCTTCCAGGGGGCGCGTTTCATCTTCGAAACGTGCCTCGGGAATCGTGCGGAAGCAGCAGGTGTCGAGCAGGCAAAGTTCGTCGTAGTCGTAGAAGATCGCGCGTCCGCCGCGGGTGATGCCGAAGTTCTTCAGCAGCAGATCGCCGGGGAAGATGTTGCTGCGCGCCAGATCCTTGATCGCCTGCCCGTAGTCGAGCATGGCCCGTCGTGCCGCTTCCGGTGGCACCTCGCGTACATACAGGTTCATCGGGCGCAGGCGCCGTTCGACATAGCAATGGCGAACCAGCACCTCGTCACCCTCGAGGGATACCGTTTCGGCACATTGCGTGAGCAGCTCATCAAGCATGTCGTCATCGAACTGGTGACGCGGGAAACGCAGGTGCCGGAACTCCTGCGCATCGACGAGGCGGCCGATGCGGTCGTAGCGGAACACCAGCAGGTACTTTTCCTCAACCTGACGGCGTGCGATGTCCTTCGGATAGGCAAACTGGTCGCGGATGACCTTGAACACCAGCGGCCACGATTTCGGCATGAACACGGCCATGACCATGCCGCGTTCACCATCGGCACGGACCAGGCGCTCGTCCGGATGGCTGGCGAGATGGCGGAACAGGTGCCGATAGCGTTCGGTCTTGCCCTGCTTGGCACGACCCAGCACGGTGTAAAGCTCCTCGATCGGCTTGTGCGGCAGCAAGGCGCGCAGGAACACGACGACATCGCTGACCGTCGGCAGATCCACATGAAAATAGCTGCGCGTGTAACTGAAGATCAGCGAGACCTGATCGACCTCGGTCAGCACCGCATCGGCGCGCACGCCCTCCGGCGTGCTGACCAGGGCGATGACCAGTGGCATGTCGCCCGCCGACGTGCTGACCCGACCGATCAGATAGGCGCGCCGTTCGCGGAAGAAGGCCATCTTGATCAGGTCAATCGATCGTATCCGTTTGATCGATGCTGCACGCATCCGCGCCGCCAGTGTGCGCGCAATCGATTCGACGCACGTTGCGATGTCGGCATAGCCGTTGGCGAACGGATAGTCGGCAAGGATGCGCTCGCAGACCGCATCGAGAAGCCCCGAAGCGGCATAGCTGTTCAAATCCGTGGCGTCGCTGATGCCTTCGGTCGGCTCGGCATCGAGAGCGACAAACTCGATGTCGGCGGCCACACCGTCGGTGTGGAAGAACCGTCGCGACAGTGAATTGAAGAAGGTTTTCGGAAACTCGCGATCGAGCATTGGCGCAACCAGCGCTTCGAGCGCGTCGCGGATCAATGTCCATATCGAGCGCGAACGCACACGCTCCTCAAGCAGCAACTCGAGGCGTCCCAGCGTCTCGCGGACGCAGACTTCATAGAGGTCGATGCGCGCCGCCGCGTCGACCCGCACATATTTCCAGTCACGCCGCTCGAAACGCCGCTTGGCCCGCCGCGTGATGTCGGAGAAGCGTGCGTTGTAGTCGAGAAACGCGTCGAGGATCAGCGCCGCTGCGCGCGACTGAATGCTGGCTTGAGCACTGGCCGACTTCATGGCCGTTGAAAGGGAGTGGGGAGCGGGAAGTAGGGAGTGGTCAAGCGACAAGCTGGCTCCTCCGACTCCCTACTCCCCATTTCCCACTCCCGCATCTCTCAGAGAGCCGCAATCAGGCAATCGGCGAATTCGGAGCACTTCACTTCGGTGGCGCCTTCCATCAGGCGGGCGAAGTCGTAGGTGACCTTCTTCCGGCCGATGGCCTTGTCCATTGCCGCGATGATCGCGTCGGCGGCTTCGTGCCAGCCCATGTAGCGCAGCATCATTTCGCCGGACAGGATCACCGAACCGGGGTTGACCTTGTCCAGGCCGGCGTACTTCGGCGCGGTTCCGTGGGTCGCTTCGAACACGGCGTGACCGGTGACATAGTTGATATTGCCGCCGGGCGCGATGCCGATGCCGCCGACCTGGGCAGCCAGTGCATCGGAAAGGTAGTCGCCGTTGAGGTTGAGCGTGGCGACCACGTCGTACTCGGCCGGGCGCAGCAGGATCTGCTGCAGGAAGGCGTCAGCGATCGCATCCTTGACGATGATTTCCTTGCCGGTCTTCGGATTCTTGAACTTCGACCACGGACCGCCGTCGATCTCCACTGCGCCGAACTCGTTGTGTGCGAGCGCATAGCCCCAGTCACGGAAGCCACCTTCGGTGAACTTCATGATGTTGCCCTTGTGCACCAGGGTCACCGAATCGCTGTCATTGTCGATCGCATAGAGGATCGCCGCACGCACGAGGCGCTCGGTGCCGTCCTTCGAGACCGGCTTGATGCCGAAGCCCGAAGTTTCCGGAAAGCGGATCTTCTTGTAGCGATCCGGAAAATGCTCCTTGACCAGGGCGGCGAATTTCCTCGCGTCATCGGTGCCCTGCTGGAATTCGATACCGGCGTAGATGTCCTCGGTATTTTCCCGATAGATGGTCATGTTGACCTTGCCGGGATCCTTGACCGGCGACGGCACGCCATGGAACCAGCGCACCGGTCGCACGCAGGCATACAGATCGAGCATCTGGCGAAGGGCGACATTGAGCGAGCGGATGCCACCACCCACCGGCGTGGTCAACGGGCCCTTGATCGAGACGAGGTATTCGCGGCAGGCGTCGACGGTCGCATCGGGCAACCAGTTGCCGGTTTCGTTGAACGCCTTCTCACCGGCCAGCACCTCCATCCAGTGGATCTTGCGCTTGCCGCCATAGGTCTTCGCGACCACCGCATCGAACACGCGCACCGAGGCCTTCCAGATATCCGGTCCGGTGCCATCGCCCTCGATGAACGGGATGATCGGCTGGTCCGGCACGTTGAGGACGCCATTGGCGATGGTGATCTTGCCGCCACCGGCGGGCGGCGTAAGGGTGGATTCGGCCATGTAAGTCTCCGCTTGGGGTTGTTGCGCAGGAGGGCCGCGTGCACATCGCAGCGGCGGGCGCAGTTCGCATCCATTGTCGCTGGAATGGCGCACAGGCGCCAATGCCGTTCATTTGAAGGAACGCAAAAAAGGCGCGGATTGCTCCGCGCCTTTGGGGATGGGACATATATCTGCGAAGCTTACTTGACCTCGAACTCCTGGCTGGCGACCGGGTTTCCATCGAGGCTGATGTCGACCTTGTACTTGCCGACCGGCCAGCCTTCGGGCTTGGCGATGTGGAAGGTGGTCACGGCGGCGCCGGTCGGCGCGATCGACTGGCTGCTCTCGTCGACAAGCTGACCATCACCGAAGGTCCAGCGCGCGACGATGGCCGCGTTCGGTGCGGCGCCCTTGGTCGTGACCGCGGCGTAGATCGTGTCCGTCGGCGCAAAGGTCGTCATCGGCGTGGTCACGTTCTGGCCCGCATCAACGGCATTGCCGAGAGCGAGTCCGGCAAAGCTGGCCACTTCGGCCACTGGCGCCGGTGCCGGTTGGGTCACCACGGGCGCGGGTGCGGGGGCGACTACCGGAGCCGGGGCTTCTTCCTTCTTGCCGCAGGCCGCCAGTGCAACGGCGGCGGCGAGGGTGATCGCGATGGAACTGGAACGCGTGAGCTTGATCATGGGGAGGCTCCTTGGGTCAGGGTTTGGCGGGAATTTTCAGAACCTGGCCGATCTTGATCAGGTCCGGATTGCTGATCTGGTCGGTGTTGGCTTCGAAGATCACGCGCCACTTGTTTGCGTTGCCGTAAAAGTTCTTGGCGATCTTCGACAGGGTGTCACCCTTGGCGACCGTATAGGTCTGCACGGTCGGGACATCAACCAATGGCGCGGTCGACGTGACGCCGCTGCTGACATTGCTGAAATCGGGTTTCGGCGCGGCGGCAGGTGCTGTCGACGCGACGCCACTCTTCACATTCGAAAAATCCGGCTTGCCGGGTTCGTTGGGCATGACGTTGGTCTCCAGACGGGATTGATCGTTGAAAATACACCGTTGTCGCGTTAAGAAACCGTTTTTCGGATGTCCGTTTGTCAACACTGGTTACACCGTGTTCACCCCGGCTGCTACTGGCGCTGCAGACGAGGATTGGTCGCGGCAGATCCGGCCACGTTGCTGCGCCACGGATTGATGTCGAGACCGCCACGCCGGGTGTAGCGGGCGTACACGGTCAGCTGTTGCGGACGACAACGCGCGAGCACGTCGCGAAAGATGCGTTCGACACATTGCTCGTGGAAGTCATCGTGATTGCGGTACGAGACCAGATAGCGCAACAAGCCGGCACGATCGATCTTCGCGCCGGCGTAGCGGATCTGCACGCTGGCCCAATCCGGCTGGCCAGTCACCGGACAGTTGGATTTGAGCAGGTTTGAAACCAGCGATTCCTGGGTGGGTTTTGCGTCGAGGACAAGGCCAAGCAGATCGGCCCGTGGCGGCCCGTAGTCGTCCATGTCGATATCCAGATCATCAAGACTGTCTCCGTCAAGCGACTGGATCGTGAGTGCCGCCGGTGCGCCGAGCGCGTGCAAGATGACTGCGACTTCGCCACCTGCAGCCTTCGACAGATCCGCGCTCAACAAGCGCTGCACGCTTTCGAAATCGGCGTAGCGCATCGCATTGAGGCTGGTGAGGTAAAGCTTGAGGGATTTCGACTCGATCAGATTGGGCGTGCTCGCCGGAATATGAAATTCCGCCGTCGCCACTCGCGGTTTGCCCCGCGCATCGAGCCAGGAGATCTCGTATGCGTTCCAGATGTCGACGCCGTGGAAGGCAAGTGGTGGCACAAGCCCGAGCGCGTCACGACCGATCGAACGTGGAATCGGAAACAGCAGCGACGGATCGTACTCGGCGCTGCCAGTGACGCTTTTTCCAAGCGCTGAATCATGGACGGTATTGGTCATGCGCCGATTCTACCGACGTCGCAAGGAAACGGCCGCAACCCAATGCGAGCAAGGCGCTGCTCGTCGTCGCACTTTGGCACTGCCATTCGCCCCTCGCTTCAAATTGCGCCTCGCGCCGCATCGCGCCTCGTAGGAGCGCTTTCAGGCGCTCCTACGGAAAGAATCGGAAGAATCGGAAGCAATCGGAAGCAATCGAGAGCAATCGAAGGCAATTGCGAGCGCGAGGGAGGTCGTTGAAATGGTGCTAGCCGTGCGCTGGTGAACCCTCCCCTTCGTCTTCGAGCCGCTTGGCCGATTCGCCGTGGTGATCCTGGGCCAGCAGCAGGTAAAACGCCGGCACCACGAACAGGGTGAAGATTGTGCCGATGGTCAGGCCGCTGGTGATGACCAGACCCATGTTGAAGCGACCGGCCGCACCGGCACCACTGGCGATGACCAGCGGCATGACGCCAAGCACCATCGCCGCCGTGGTCATCAGGATCGGGCGCAGTCGGGTCGCCGCCGCTTGTTCGATTGCCTCGCGCTTGGTCTTGCCGGAACGCTGCAATTCGTTGGCGAACTCGACGATGAGGATGCCGTGCTTGGAGATCAGGCCCATCAGGGTGACCAGACCGACCTGGGTATAGATGTTCAGCGAAGTCGACCAGCGCGTCGAGATTGCGCCCATGCCGACGAAACCCGGCAGCAGGTTGATGAAGATCATCGCGCCGAACATGGCCATCGGTACCGAGACAAGGATCACGATCGGATCTCGCAGGCTGTTGAACTGCGCCGCCAGAGCCAGGTAGACGATGATCACGGCAAACAGCAGGGTCAGTGCGAAACCACCCGATTCGTTGATGAATTGGCGCGCCTGACCACCGTAATCGACCTGATAGCCTGACGGGGCAATCTCCTTGATCGTGTCGCGCACGAAGTTGATGGCCTCACCCTGGGCGACTGCGGGCACCCCCGAGAAGGTGACCGCATTGAGCTGCTGGAAGCGGGTCAGTGACTGCGGCACAACCGTATTCCTGATGCTGGCCACGGTCGATGCCTGCACCAGCGAGCCGTCACCGGTCTTGATGTAATAGTCGAGCACCTGGTCGGGGTTGAGCCGATCCTTCTGCAGCACCTGCGGAATGACGCGATAGGAACGTCCGCCGATCGAGAAATAGTTGACATAGCCGCCGCCGAGCGCGGCGCCGAGCGAGGCACCCACATCGGCTTGAGTCAGTCCCAACGCGGTGACCATGTCGCGATCGACCTCGAGTGTGGCTTGCGGCTTGTCGATCTTGAGGTTCATGTCGACGAAGTAGAACTTGCCGCTGGCCTGCAACTTTGACAACACATTCTTCGAGACTTCGTAGAGGTTCTCGAACGGCTCGGTGGTCGCCAGGACGACCTCGACCGGCTGTCCGCGCGCACCCGGCAGCGGCGGAAACTGGAAGGCGAAGGCGTTGGTCGAGGCCATCGCGCCCCACTTCTTCTGCAGCTCAAGCTGGATTTCGTGTGAATTGCGGCTGCGTTCACCCCAGGGCACAAGTTTGGCCCCGGTCAGCACTGAATTCGGGCCCGAGAATCCGGTGAACTGGAAGGTTTGCTTGGCCTCCGGAATGGTCTCGGTGATCGCCTGCATCTGGGTCATGATCTGCTTGATCTGGGCCGGTGCGGCATTCGGCGCCGCCGTGGCGACGCCGATGACGATGCCCTGGTCTTCCTCGGGCGCAAGCTCCGATTTTGAATTCATGAACAGGAACACGGTGCCGGCAAAGACCATCGCGCCCATGACGATCAGCACGATCGAGGTATCCAGCGCCCCATGCAGGCGGCGTTGATAGCCCGAGTGCAAACGATCGAACTGACGGTCGATGAAGGCGACGAACCGGCTGCCTTCGTGATTCGGCTTGAGAAAGCGCGAACACATCATCGGACTGAGGGTTAAGGCAAGGATCGCCGAGACAGTCACCGCGCCGGCCAGGGTGAAAGCAAACTCGGTAAACAATGCCCCGGTCAGGCCACCCTGGAATCCGATCGGCACGTACACGGCGATCAGCACGATGGTCATCGCAAAGATCGGCCCGGTCAGTTCGCGCGCAGCAATCAGTGCCGCCTGCAGCGGCGTCTTGCCTTCCTCGGTGATGTGCCGGTCGACGTTTTCCACAACGATAATCGCATCGTCCACCACCAAACCGATGGCGAGCACCAGGGCGAGCAGGGTGATCAGGTTGATCGTGTAGCCGAATGCAAGCATGACGAAGAACGCGCCGATCAGGGACAGCGGCATCGCGATGACCGGGATCATCACGGCGCGCAGGCTGCCCATGAACAGGAAGATGACCAGGGTGACGATGAGCAGCGCCTCGATCAGCGTCTTGATCACTTCGCTGATCGAGGTGGTGATGAACTCGGTGGCGTCGTAGGCGATCTTTCCGGACAGCCCGGTCGGCAACTGCGCCTGGATTTCCGGGAAGACATTGCGCACACGCTCGGCGACATCGAGCACGTTGGCGTCGGGTGCGGCATTGATCGCGATGAAGATCGACTGCTTGCCATTGATCGCGACGAAGGAGTTGTAGTCCTCGGCGCCGAGGACGACGTTGGCAACATCCTCAAGCCGAACAATCGCCCCATCCTTCGAGGTCACGGCAAGCTTGCGGAACTCATCGACCGAGTGCAAATCGGTCGCCGCCGTCAATGGCACGGTCACCGCATCGCCCTTGGTCGAGCCGACCGCGGCGAGATAGTTGTTGGATGTCAATGCTCGCGAGACATCCGTTGCAGTGACGCCACGCGCGGCCATGCGGGTCGGATCGAGCCAGGCACGCAAGGCAAACTGGCGGCCGCCAATGAGCTGGGCTTCCTGCACGCCGTCGAGCGCATCGAGTTGCGGCTTGACCACGCGCAGGACGTAGTCGGTGATGTTGTTGGTCGGCAGGTTTTCGCTGTAGAAGCCGATATACATCGCCGCCGTGGACTGTCCAACCTGCACCGAGACAACGGGCTTCTGCGCCTGTGGCGGCAACTGGTTGCTGACCGCGCTGAGCTGGGTCTGGATCTCGGTCAAGGCACGGTTGGAGTCGTAGTTGAGCTTGAGCGTCGCGGTGATCGAAGAACCGCCACTGACGCTCGACGAAGACAGGTAGTCGATGCCCTGGGCCTGGGCGATCGCCGCTTCGAGCGGCTGGGTAATGAAGCCGGCCACGGTCTGCGCATCCGCGCCGTAGTAGGCGGTCGACACCGTGACCACGGCGTTCTCGGTTTTCGGAAACTGGCGCACGCTCATGTCGAGCACCGAACGCAGGCCAAGCACGAGGATGATCAGGCTGACGACAATCGCCCAGACTGGTTTGTTGATGAAGTAATCAGTGAATTTCATGTGTTTTGCCGTTGCTTGCGCGGATCAGCCGCGGACTGCCGTGATCAGATGGGTTCAGCGAACCGTGTCGTCACGCGCACCGTTCGATCACTTTTCCTGCGGAGTCGGTGCTGCCTCAGCGGGCGGAATGCTGGTGTTGTCGATGATCAGCGGCGTACCGTTCTTGATTTTCAGCTGGCCACTGGTTACCACCTCGTCGCCTTCCTTGATGCCGGTCAAAACCGCGATCTGATCTCCGCGCTTGGCACCGGTGGTGACAAAGACGGATTGCGCGGTCGGCATTTCATCCTTGCCGTCGGCACCTTTCTTCCCCGAATGCTTGACCAGAAACACGGTTTCGCCATACGGATTGAAGGTGATCGCCGACTGCGGCAGGGTCAGATACGGCTTCTGCTCGCCAACCTGCACCGCCACGCTGGCGAACATGCCCGGCTTCAGCAGCTCCTCGGCATTCGGCACGCGCGCTTCGACCTGGGCATTGCGCGTGGCGACGTCGAGTTTCGGGCTGATTGCGGTGATCTCGCCAGGAAACGGTCGATCCGCGAACGCCTCCAGCGACAGCACGATCGATTGTCCGACCTTGATCTCGCCAAGCTTGTCCTGCGGTACGTTCAGATCGACAAAGACCTTGTCGATCTGCTGCAGGGTGAGGATCACGTCGCCGGCCTTGACGTAACTGCCGGGGGTCAGGCTGATGATGCCGACGCGACCGCTGAACGGCGCGCGCAACAGTCGCTTGTCGATCAGGGCCTGTTGCTGGCTGACACCTGCTTCGGCGGCCTTGTAGCTCGCTGCGGCGCTGTCGAACTCCGCCTTGCTGATGCCCTTGTAGGCGAGCTGCTGGGTCGCGCGGTTGAGGTTGACCTTGAGCAGGGCCGCGTTCGCTTCCAGTTGGCGGCGCTGGGCGGCAATCTCATCGGCATTGAGTTCGAGCAGCACCTGACCCTGCTTGACCTCTTGCCCGGATTTCACCTTGACCGCGCTGACAATGCCGGCGACATCGAAGGCGAGGTCGGCACCCTGCGCCGCGCGCAGGGTGCCGACGCTGTTCTGTTCGGGCTGCCACGGCTGGCTGCCGGTCTTGGTCGAGGTCACGGTCTGCGGCGGCACCGGCATGTTTGCGGCGGCACGCTGGCCCATGATCTTGCCAAAGATGTTCCACGCAACGAGCAAGGCGATAAAGCCGCCCACGACGGCAATCATCACGATCATGCGTAGTGTTGTGTTGGGTTTGCGTTCTCTGCGCGGATTCATGCGCATTCCTCTTGGTTCATGGATGCTGGATCAGGTTCACTCTACCGGCGTCGGCAAAGCGGTAAATAGTGCTGCCAGATAGGGATCTATCGCGGCATGCTGTCGGCGCTTGACGAGGCGTCGGGTTGATCGCCGAAACCGCCACCAAGCGCGGCAAACAAGGCTGCCGTATCGGCCAGTCGCAAGGCGCGCGCATCGATCACGGCCAGACGTGATTGCTGATACAGGCGCGTCGCGTCGAGCACTTGCAGGTAGGCGACCGAGCCATCGGCATATTGCTTGCGGGTGAGTTCCAGGCTGCTCGCCGTGGCCGTGGCCGCACTCGATTGCGAGGCCAGGCTTTCGGCATCGAACTCAAGCGCGCGCAGGCTGTCGGCAACGTTCTGGAACGCGGTCAGCAGGGTCGTGCGGTAATCGGCGGCGGCCTTGTCCAGCCCGGCCTCGGCGGCGCGCTTTTGCGCGCGCAAGGTTCCGCCGCGGAAAATCGGTTGCAGCAGGTTCAAGCCGAGACTCCAGGCTTCACTCGAACTGCCGAACAGGTCGCTGCGATCGAGCGCCTGTGAACCGAACGAGGCCGACAAGCTGATATTGGGGAACAGGCTGGCTGTGGCAATGCCGACGCGGGCGCTGGCCGCGTGCAACTGCGCTTCGGCCGCACGGATATCCGGACGCTGGCGGACAAGGCTCGACGGCAGACTGACCGGCAGCTCGGCCGGCAAGCTCAAGCCATCAAGCTCGAGCGCCTCGAACTCGGACTGCGACGGGAATCGGCCGAGATAGACGGCCAACTGGGTCTGGGTTTGCGCCAACGCCTTGCGCAAGGCGGGCAACTGGGCGCGCGCGGCGGCAACCTGGCTTTGCGCGAACAGCACGTCGCCTTGGGATTTCGCACCCGTCTCGAACTGCTTGCCAACCAGGTCGAACTGTTCCTGGTAAACCCCGGTTATTTCCTCGGTCGCTCGAATCTGCCCGCGCAGCGATGCTTCGCGGATGCTCGTGGTGACGACATTCGCCGCCAGGCTCAAATAGGTGGCGTCGAGCTGGTTGCGCTGGAAGTCGGCGAGCGCAGACTGCGCTTCGATACCACGGCGCACGCCGCCGAACAGATCCAGGGTGTAACCGACCTCGATCGAGGCGTTGTGGATCGTGTAGGGCGAAGCGTTGGCCGCGCCCATGGTCGCGATTGAGCTTTTTTGCCGGTTTGCTCCGAGGGCTGCGTCGAGCGAGGGAAACAGCCCGCCGCGTGCGGCACCCGCTTCCTGCTCGGCCTGGCGCAGGGCAGCCTGGGCCGAGGCGACAGTCGGACTGGTCGCCAGCGCCTGTTCGACGCGTCGATTCAACTCGTCACTGGCGAACTGCTGCCACCACTGCGTGGGAACACTCGCGTCGAGCAGGAATCGCTGTGCATCTCCGGTCGGCGCATCGGTCGCCCGGGTTGTGGCCGGCAGCGCATCACTGCGATAGCCGGCTTCCGCTGGCACCACCGGAGCGCGGAAATCGGGGCCCACGGCACAGCCGCCAAGAGCTGCGATCAGCACGAGTGGCCATGCCGGCCTGGGTAATCGCGAAAACACGGGTTTGACCGCCACCGCGGTTGTTCGCGGCATGCGGGAGTCGGCGATGCTCATCTTGTATCCGGTTTACCAAACTTATCAGTTCAATAATAGGGACTGTGGTGATTTGACGCAAGGATCAGAAGTCATGGAAACGTCAACAGGCTTGACCGATGGCCGGCATGGCGAATCCAACGAAGATCAGCGGCTGAGGTAATTCCTCCCGTCTCGACAACGGCAAATGTATCAACTGTTGGCTTCTCCCGCTGCTGGGGGAATGAATTATTGCGTTGAATTCATGTTGTTGGTGGGCCGCATCAACAGCGCCGATCCGGCTCGACCGGCAGACCGGAGAAGTCCGCGCTCGAGGTCTCATCGAGCTTGGTGCGTGGCGCCTGCAAGGGCTCGCCGGTTACCTGAAACCAGACATTCTCGGCGATGTTGGTGGCATGGTCGCCGATCCGTTCAATGTTCTTGGCCATGAACAACAGATGCGTACATGGGGTGATGTTGCGCGGATCTTCCATCATGTAGGTGAGCAACTGACGGAAGTAGCCGGTATAGGCTTCGTCGAGCACGGTGTCATTTTTCCACACCGCATGCGCGCGCTCGACGTCCCGATCACGATACGCGGCAAGTACGTCGCGCACGCTGGTCGCGGCCATTCTCGCCAGATGTTCCAGGCCAGCAGCGGGGCGCACTGGCGCCACCATTGACAGCGGGATCGCGCGCTTGGCCACGTTGGCGGCGTAGTCGCCGATGCGCTCGATGTCGGCAGCGATACGCAGCGCGGCAAACACGTTGCGCAGGTCACCCGCCATTGGCGCACGCAAGGCCAGCAGGCGCACCACGTCGTGGCTGACATCCTGCTCCATCCTGTCGATCGCATCATCGTTGTCGACCACGCGCTGGGCGGCTCGCTCGTCGCGACGTTCGACGACGTCGATCGCCGCCTCCAACTGCTTCACGGCTAGCTCGCCCATGCTCACGATTTCGCCGGTCAGCCGAGTCAGTTCGGTGTCGTAGCTCTTGATGATGTGGTCACTGCTGGTGTTCATCGTGTGCCTCTGTCCTGTTTTCCCTCTCCCGGCGGGAGAGGGGCTTGAGTCAGCCAAACCGGCCGGTGATGTAGTCCTCGGTCTGCTTCTTGTCCGGTTTGGTGAAAATCTTTTCGGTCTGGTCGAACTCGATCAGTTCGCCCATGTACATGAAGGCGGTCAGGTCGGAACAGCGGGCAGCCTGCTGCATGTTGTGGGTGACCATGACGATGGTGAACTGGCTCTTCAGCTCTTCAACCAGTTGCTCGATGCGGCCGGTGGCGATCGGATCGAGCGCCGAGGTGGGCTCATCGAGCAGCAGCACCTCCGGCTTGAGGGCGATCGCACGGGCGATGCACAGGCGCTGCTGCTGGCCACCGGACAGCGCCAGCGCGCTTTGCTTCAGCTTGTCCTTCACCTCGCTCCACAGCGCGGCGCCATGCAACGCTTCTTCCACCCGGTCGGTCATCACCGCCTTGGACAGTTTCTCGTGATGGCGGATGCCGTAGGCGACGTTCTCGAAGATCGTCATCGGAAACGGGACGGGCTTCTGGAACACCATGCCGATCCTGCTGCGCAGCCGGTTCATCGAATACCGTGGATCAAGAATGTCCTCGCCGTCGACCAGGATCTCGCCCTTCGCCTCGAGCCCCGGATAGATCGCGTAGATCCGGTTGAAGATCCGCAACAAGGTCGATTTGCCGCAACCCGACGGTCCGATGATGGCGGTGACCTGCTTCTCTGGAATATCCATGTTGATGCCTTTCAGGGCTTGGAATTCCTTGTAGTGGAAATGCAGGTCACGTACCCGGATCTTGGTGTGATGCGCGGTCTCAACCGCAGGTGCCGTGACGGCGAAGGCGCGATTATTCATAACTTGCCTTTTTTCTGGAAACGAACAGGCGCGTAAGCAGGCTCAGCGCCAGAACAAAAAGCGTGACCACCAGTGCACCAGCCCAGGCAATGGCATGCAGGGCCGGATCCGGATCGTTCGTGTATTGATAGATCGCCACCGGCACGCTGGCCATCTTGTCCAGCGGATCGACGCTCATGAAGTTGTTGCCGAAGGCGGTGAACAACAGCGGTGCGGTTTCGCCAGCCAGGCGGGCCAGGGCCAGCAGCACGCCGGTGACGATGCCCGAGCTGGCCGCGCGCAGCAGGATCTGCACGGTGAGTTTCCATTGCGGCACGCCCAGCGAGAGCGCGGCTTCACGCAGCGTGCCGGGTACCAGTTGCAGCATTTCGTCGGTGGTGCGAACGATCACCGGCAGACCAATGAGTGCCAGCGCCACGCCGCCGGCGAAGCCGGAGAAGGACACCGCACCCTGGGTCAAGTTCGACATCGGCAGCACGATCACCATGTAGACGAACAGACCGAGCACGATCGACGGCGCGGACAGCAGGATGTCGTTGAGAAAGCGGATCACCGTGCCCAAGCGGGTGAGTCGGGCATATTCCGCCAGCCACGTGCCGGCCATCACGCCGATTGGCGTGCAGATCAGCAGGGCGATCAGATCCATCATCAAGCTGCCGACGATGGCATTGGCCAGCCCACCCTCCGGGCCATACGCAGTGATCCTGGTGAACAGGCTGCCATGCAGCGCACTGATCCCGTTGACCAGGGTCAGCCAGAGGATCCAGACGAGAAAGAAAAGCCCCAGCAAGGTGGCGGCGGCAGCAAACGTTATCGCCATGGCGTTGCTGATGCGGCGACGGATGTAGAGGCCCCGTGAAGACATTACTTGCCCTCCCGCTTGGCCAGCTGGCGCAGCATCAGACGTGCGATCAAGAGCACGATGAAGGTCACCACGAAGAGCAGGAAACCCAACGCGATCAGGGCCGATCGGTGCAGGCCGACTGCCTCGTTGAATTCGTTGGCGATGCTGGAGGAAATCGAGGTGCCGGGCATCAGCAACGACGAAGTGATGTTGTAGGAATTTCCCAACACGAAGGTGACCGCCATGGTCTCACCGAGCGCACGGCCCAGACCGAGGATGATGCCGCCGATGACCGCCGATCGCGTGTACGGCAGGACGATGTCCCACAAGACCTCCCAACGGGTCGAGCCGAGCGCGTAGGCGGACTCCTTCAATCGCGTGGGGACGGTCTGGAATACTTCGCGCATCACCGAGGTGATGAAAGGCAGGATCATCACCGCCAGCACGATGCCTGCGGTGAGCAGACCCAGTCCGATCGGCGGCCCCTGGAAGAGCCTGCCGATCAGGGGAATCTTGCCCAATGTGTCACTGAGCACCGGTTCTATGCCGGACATGAAAGGCACGAACACAAACAGTCCCCACATGCCGTAGATGATCGACGGGATGCCGGCCAGCAACTCAATCGCCGAGCTGACCGGGCCGCGCATCCAGTTCGGCGCGATTTCGGTCAGAAACATCGCCACGCCGAAACTGACCGGCACCGACAGAACGATCGCAATCAACGAGGTGACCACGGTACCGAAGATCGGCGCCAGCGCGCCATAGTCGTCCTTGACCGGGTTCCAGGCATCACTGGTCAGAAAGTGCAGCCCCTGGCCGAACAGCACTTCGCGTCCGCCCCATAGAGTGGAGAGTGCAGCACCGAGCAAGGCCACCAGCACCAGCAGCGCACAGAATTTCAGGAGTCTGCGGAATATCCGGTCATGTCGCGCATCCGCATGCGAACGTCTTTCGCTGTCGCGGGCGAATTGTCTGGCATGCGTCAATTGCATCGTCGTCTGTCATCCGCCAGCGGTGTTTGGTGTTTGAAGCGGGAACGCCCGTGCGTATCCCCAGGGATTGACGCACGGGCCGTTGAGTCATCGATCCAACCCGCACAGCGTGGGTCGGAATTCGCCCCGTGCTTACATCTTGAAATCGGTTTTCCAGTAGTTCTCGATCTGATCAACCAGACTCTGCGGTAGCGGCACGTAGTCAAGTGAACGTGCCTGTTCCTGACCGTTCTCGTAGGCCCACTTGAAGAACTCCAGCACGACCTTCGCATTGGCGGCGTTGCGCGGCTGCTTGGGCATGATCACCCACGAGGTTGCGGTGATCGGCCAGGCGTCCTCGCCCGGTGCGTTGGTCATCAGCAGATTGAAATTTTTCGCATCCTTCCAGTTGGCCGTGTCGGCGGCGGCCTGAAAGGCGGTGCTGGCCGGCGCCACGACTTTGCCAGCCGCATTCTTCATCACGGCGGAGCCAATGTTGTTCTGCAGGGCATAGGCGTATTCGACATAGCCGATCGAGTTCTTGATCTGCTTGATGTAGGCCGAGACGCCCTGATTGCCCTTGCCGCCGATGCCAACCGGCCACTGCACCGCGGTTCCTTCACCGACCCTGGTTTTCCACTCCGGACTGACCTTGGAAAGATAGTTGCTGAAGTTGAATGTAGTGCCGGAACCATCCGAGCGATGCACGACCGTGACCTTCGCATCCGGCAGCTTCACGTCGGGGTTCAGTGCGGCGATGGCAGCATCGTTCCAGCGGGTGATCTTGCCGAGGAAGATATCGGCCAGGGTCTGGCCATCCAGCACCAGCTGGCCCGAAGCAACGCCATCCAGGTTGAAGGCCGGCACGATGCCGCCGATGACATCGGGAAACTGGCCCAGGCCAAATTTGTCCAGGGTCGCCTCATCCAGCGGCATGTCGGATGCGCCGAAATCGACTGTGCCGGCCTTGATCTGGGCTATACCGCCGCCGGATCCGATGGATTGGTAGTTGATCTGGTTGCCGGTTTTCTCGGCGTAGGTCGCCGACCATTTGGAAACCACCGGATAGACAAAGCTCGATCCCGCGCCGGTGACATCGACGGCGTGGGCGGCGCTGCCGAACGTGGACGCCACAATGATTGCGGCGGTAACAGCAAATGTTCTGCATGAGTTCAACACGGTTGCTCCTTGAGAGGCTCGTCGGATGGACGCCACCATTTAAGGGCTTGCGTGTTGCAGTGCGATGAGAGGAATGTTTCAGGCAGATGACAGCCGTCGGATCTTGGCGTATTCCAGCGCAGGGTAGCTCCATCAAGGGCACGAACACCCCGGCCCTTTCAACACTCGCACCCCATCCAGGGTGTACGCCGATGCTTCGGCAACGTCGCCAATCGGGTGTCGTGAATTTGTCATGAAACCTGCATCCAACGCTAAACCGCTGACGGCATTCCGCAAGTGATTCCCGTGCTTGGCCGTCCGTGCGGTTCGATGGACATGACTGCTTCTTGCAGCACTGCCCTGCCTCTGCGTGCTTCTGATCTAGGCAGTCGGCGTTTCGACCTCGGTGCTGCCATCGCTCTCCGGCGGAAGCACGCGTGAGGCATCCATCACGCAGGAGAAGGTCGAGCCGTGTCCCGGTTCGCTTTCTATGACCAGCCGCCCCTGGTGCAGGTTGAGCACGTGCTTGACGATCGACAGTCCGAGGCCGGTACCGCCTGACTCGCGTGAGCGGCTCGACGAGACGCGGTAGAAGCGCTCGGACAATCGATGCAGGTGCTCGGCAGAAATGCCCATACCGCTATCGCGCACCGCGAATGTGGCGCCGCCATTTGCAGTCTGTCGCCAGCCAATCACGATCTCGCCGCCACTCGGCGTGTAGCGCACCGCATTGCTTACCAGATTGGAGAACGCACTGTGCAAGTGGTGGATCGAGCCGCGCAAGCGAGCCCGCGTATCTGCATCAATCCTGATGTGATGCCGGCCACGACTCAGTGCTTCGGCTTCGCGACGCAGCGTCTCCAGCAGGGGAAGCATGGCCACATCTTCGTCAGCCAGGGCTTCACCCGTCTCCAGGCGCGACAGGGTCAGCAGATCCTCGACGATCTGTCGCATCCGCTGCGATTGCATGCGCATCTCGCCGAGCACCGGCGCCAGCTCCGGCACCTCGCCGGGATCCAGCAGTTCCAGGTAGCCGTGAATGACGGTCAGTGGAGTGCGCAACTCGTGCGATACGTTGGCCACGAAATCGCGCCGTACCTGTTCCAGGCGACTGAGCGTGCTGATGTCACGCGCGAGCAGCAATCGCAGGTGCGCGCCGAACGGCATGATCGTCAAACTCAGGCGCAGCAATGGATCCAAGGGTGCGGGCAGATCGACGGCCGACTCGGTCATGCCTGTTTGCAGCCATGCGCCGAGCTCGCTGCCAGCCACTTGCTCGGCCAACGGGCTTGCGGCGTTCCGCTCACGCAATCCGAGCAGGCGGGTTGCCGCTGCGTTGAACCAGCGCACCCTGCCCTGATGATCGAGCAGCACCACAGCATCTGGCAAGGCGTTGGTCGCATCGCGCACATCGCGCAATTGAGTAATGACACGGTGACGGCGCTGCCTTTGAAAAGCTGGCGCAACCAACGCAACTTTCAACTCGCGCTCCGCGGAATTCGTTGCCATCCAAAGCAGCGCGATTAGCTGGCCACCCATCGCGACACCGAGTGCCCACCCGGTCATTCCCGACAACGCCACTGCGATGCAAGCCAGCGCCAAGGTGATGATCAGGATGGCGGCTGGCACCTTGGCACGATCCCATTGCTGGCGCTGCATGCGTGAAATCCGCAACTAGGTGCGAACGGGCGCGGGGTGCACGGAAAACCGGTATCCGGTGCCGCGTACGGTTTGTATCAGGCTGTCGAGGCCGCAGGCTTCCAGCGACTTCCGCAAGCGGCGAATGTGCACGTCGATGGTGCGCTCCTCGACGTACACGCTGCCTCCCCAGACGTGGTCGAGCAACTGTGCGCGGGAATACACACGCTCGGCATGCGTCATGAAGAAGTGCAGCAGGCGGTACTCGGTTGGTCCCATGCTGACCTGCTCATTGCCGGCGTAGACCCGGTGCGCGGATCCGTCGATGCGCAGGCCTCCCAGTTCGATCATGCCCGCGCTGTCTTCACCGCGGCTGCGACGCAGCACCGCCTTGATCCGGGCCACCAGTTCACGTGCGGAAAACGGCTTGACGACATAGTCGTCGACACCGGCATCGAGCCCGGCGACCCGATCGGTCTCCTCGCCGCGTGCGGTCAGCATGATGATCGGCAGTTCGCGGGTCAGCTCGTCCCGGCGCAACTTGCGCGCCAAGTCCATGCCGCTGATTCCCGGCAGCATCCAGTCCAGCAGAATGAGGTCGGGAACCGCGTCGGCGATCGCCAGTTGCGCCTCGCCTGCGTCACCCGCGCAGATCGGCAGCATGTCCGCCCGGCGCAGCGCAAACGCCACCATGTCGCGGATCGGGGCCTCGTCTTCAATGATCAGAATGCGCTTTTGCATGGCTCGCCCGTGGAGTGCATGCACCATGGCAGCACGGCAATGTTACGTGACGATGACAGTAACGGTGACGGTGACACATCAGAGCGTGCGAGCTGGCAATGCGTATGCGCCTCACCTCGAATATATACTGCGGCACCAATGTGCTGTGTCTGACTTGCGGCATGACTACCCGACCATGGACATGATGCGACGATTCGCGTGCATGACGGCTTCGCTGGCGCTGCTTTTATCGTTTGCGGATTGCTGCGTAGCCCAGACAGCCTGGCAACCTTCGCCTGGGCATATTCAACTGCCGATTTGGCCGGGTCCCGTCCCCGACGCCCAGCCAGTCGACGGGCCCGAAACATCAGGGCAGGCGACCAAGCGACTCGTTGGCGGGAGACCATGGCTCTACGTCGCGCAAGTCGCGCAACCGACCATGACTTTTTACTCGGCAAAGGGCCGCAATAGCGGAGCCGCCGTGGTCGTGTTCCCGGGTGGCGGCTACAACGTACTGGCCATGGATCTCGAGGGCACGGAGGCCTGTGACTGGCTGACGTCCAGGGGCATTGCCTGCGTGCTGCTGAAATATCGCGTGCCATGCGCGAAGTCGGGCCCCTACCGGAACTGCTTGACGGCCTTGCAAGACGCACAGCGGACGGTAGGGCTGGTGCGTTCGCATGCCGCGGAGTGGCACATCGATCCGCACAAGATTGGCGTGCTCGGGTTTTCCGCAGGCGGCCATCTGGTCGTCGCCATGAGCACTCAGTTTGAGCGGCGCCTCTATCCGGCCGTGGATGCGGCCGACAAGGAAAGCTGTCGCCCGGATTTCGCTGTCGCGCTCTATCCCGGGCATTTGGCCGTGCCGGCGAAGGATTTCGCGCTCAATCCAGACATTGTGGTCAGCGAGCAGACGCCGCCGACCTTCCTGCTCCACGCGCAGGACGATCCGATCGACCCGGTCGAGAATTCGCTGGTCTACTATTCGGCACTCCGAAAGGCGGGAGTTCGCGCAGAAATGCATGTGTATATGAAAGGGGGCCACGCCTTTGGGCTCCGCCCCACCGAGTCTCCCATCACCGAATGGCCTCGACTGCTCGAGACCTGGCTTGAGACAATCGGAATGATCCCGGATTAGGGTTGATGCGCGGGGCGATTTCCAGACGAGGCGATGCCGCGCAAGATTTTGACTTCGCTGTCATTGGCGTCGGGCCGGACGCCGCGATCCGGACCGCCAGGCCCAAGGGGCCCGCTTCAAGCAACGCATGCCGCCAGCGGAACACGGGCCACCCGTACACACTGACGCTAAGATAAGGCCGTTGGGGCGAGTGGAGCGGGGGATGTGGAAGCGCGTGATCGGTTACGGCGCACTGCTGGCGGCGGGGACACTGGCCCTGCAGTGGCTCGATTACCAGCGCCTGGCGAGGATGCATTCGAGCGACGTTTACCTGTTTCTGGTCGCCTTCACCTTTCTGGTGCTGGGCATCTTTCTCGGCATTCGGGTTTTCGCCCCGCCGGCGCCGGTCACCTTCGACGGCAACCCGAAAGCAAAGGCGGCCCTCGGCCTGAGCGAGCGGGAAATCGAGGTGCTCCACGAGCTGGCGGCTGGCCGTTCCAACAAGGAGATCGCCGCGCACCTCCATGTTTCGCCGAACACGATCAAGACACACGTCGCAAGGCTCTTCGAGAAGCTTGGCGCGAAGCGGCGCACCGAGGCGATTTGTCGGGCGCGGGAACTCGGGATCATGCCCTGACTCCCGACTATTTTGAGTGAGCCCATCGAAATCACCCGTTCGGGTGATTGCGGGGCGGCCTCGGATAACGGTCAATGGCGGCTCCACCAACCCCGAGGACTGACACATGTTGAGAACCATATTGAAATACGGCGTGATCGCGGGCCTGGTCGTTGGCGGCTTCGAGCTCGTCACTTTCACTGCGTTCTCCGGGCTGCCGCCGTTGAAGTACGGCATGATCATCGGCTACACGACGATGCTCATTGCGTTGAGCGCGGTGTTCGTCGGGATCAAGCACCACCGTGACGTGGACCGCGGTGGGGTGATCGGATTCTGGCCAGCGCTCGGTGTCGGGCTGGGGGTCAGCTTTGTCGCCGGCCTCTTCTATGTGGTCGCCTGGGAAGTCGTTCAGGCCATTTCTCACATGGATTTCGCCAGCGCCTACTCGCAGGCGATCATCGATGGTGAAAGGGCGAAGGGCGCGAGCGCCGAGACGCTGGCGAAGTTGAGCGCCGAGATGGAGGCGTTCAAGGTGCAGTACGCGGATCCTTTGTTCCGTCTGCCGATGACCTTCGTGGAGATTTTCCCGGTCGGGGTTCTGGTCTCACTGATCTCGGCGGCGCTGCTTCGCAACAGCCGGTTTCTGCCGGCACGTCGGGCTTGAATGGTTCGCTGACCATCACTGACACGCATTGGCCAGCAGACGGATTTCAATTAGCGCAGTTGCTCGCTTTCGAGACGGCCCTGGCCAGCAGCGAACCGATTGCCAGGGCGAGGTTGCGCTACCTGGCCAAGCGCTTCGGCGTGGCCAGAATGGCTACCAGGCCAGGTCGTCAGGTACCTTGAACTGCGCGTAATACGCATCGTCTTCCGAGGTTCCGATTGACGACTCGGCGCCTGCATCCTTGCCGTGGTCGAGCACGATCATGCTCGCGTCGCGTTCGCGCACCTTGTCGCCGGCCGCGCGCGGCAACAACTCGTAACGATCGCCGAGTCGGGCGATCACCAGTGCACCGGAGGACAGCATCTTGCGCAGGTCTTCGTTGACGAGCAGGGTGCGGATGGCGCCGTCGGCCGTGAAGCGGTATTCGATTTCGCCCGATCGCGGAACCTTCTTGTCGTCGATGATCTGACGAGCCTGGGCGCCCAATTCGGTGATTCGATTTTTGGCTTTCTGTTCGGCGGCAAGCGTGCGATCACGTTCGGCCTTTTCGGCTCGCGCACGTTCTGCTTCCACCTGGATCTCGCTGAGTCCCGTTGGCCCTTTGCCATGCCTGGCCTTGTTCTGCTCGCGCGCTACCTCGGCCACCTTCGATTTCTTGACCAGGCCCGCCTTGAGCAACTGTTCCTGGAGTGGATTTGCCTTCGCCATATCCTGGTTTCACATTCGGGGATCTTCGCCCATCATACTTGCCGTCTTCCGCGCCTTCATGATCTCGTGAAAGTTTTCAAGTACTTGTGTGGTTGCGCCGCTACTCGCGTTCGAGTGTGTGGCGGCCGCTGTCGATCCAGGTGTCCTTGTCGTGCAGGATCGCTTGCGCCGGCAGTTCGGGCGTCTGTACACCCGTGCCCGCGGTTTTCCTCACTGCGGTGCCGATCGCGAGAAATTCGATCAGTCCGCCGCCGATGTGATGGATGAAGGTCTTCACGCCGACCACAGTATCGGCGCCTATCGAATCGGCTTCCAGTTTCAGGCGGGACATCGCGACTTCGCGCGCTTCCAGAACCAGATTGCTGAGTTCAGGGAGTTCGCCTTGAGTGAATGACTGGAAGAAGCTTTTCATGCCGCCCATCATGCCGAGCGAATAGACTGAGGTAGATAGCAACAGGCGCATCGGGGCGTAGCCGAGTTTGGCCATTGTCCACAATTCCTCTCCAGTGAGATCGCTCGTCACCATGCCGTTGTCGGACAGGGCGGGATTGTGAGCGGCTGTGCCGGTCATGGTCATCTCGTGCGCGGAGTGCCATATCATCACTTGAGTGCGGATGCCGACCACGGCGTTGGCTTTTTCCTTTTTTGCCTCCGTCACCAACCGCCCCAAAGCTCGGTGCCGTGTCGCATTGATCACATTGCTGTATTCGCGGATTTCTCCCTTGGCCAGCCTCTTGAGTCCGCCCATCAGGCCGCCGCCGAGGCCAAGCGAGTAGGCGATATTGCCGAATACGTGCTGCAGTGGCTGATAGCCGGCATCCATGTGGCAATACAATTCCTGTGCGTTGCCGGCCGAAGTGAAGAACCGATTGGTTGATTTGGCCTTGTCGTGTATGCAGGAACCGGTGAAAAGAAATTCCGAGTGCGCTCCCTGGTGCATCAGACCGCTGGTCACGCCGGCCACCCCGCACGCGCCGTGCTTCTTGGCCTCGGCGACCATGCGCGTGAAAGCGAGCAGACGTGCGTCGTGGATCTGTTGGGTCACCTGCGCAACTTCGCCGCCAGCAAGGTTGCTCAGTCCAGAGCCGAGCGAGCGCAGGAACCCCATCGAATTGACACAGTTGCCGACGACGAAATCACCTGCCTCGTAACCCTTTGCGTCCAGCAGGTAGATTTCATTGCCGGACAAGCCAGTGATCTTGGTCATTTCGATTTCTCCAGGGCTATTGGTATTTGGTAACTCCTCGGCGTCGTCGCTTGCCGAGCGAGGCCATGCATGCCCGAGCGTAATTGATTGGTGGCAAAGAGCTTTCCACAATCGCGAGCTGCGCTCGGTGGGGCCATATCCATCAAACACCGCACAGCGATCCGACCGGACATTCGAGCCGACAAGGGTGGCCGCATCGATGCAACTTCGCAGCCCTTCTTTCAAGATCCTGCTCGGACCAGATACTAGTGACGCCCACAGACGATCATCCGCAATCCCGCGATTGATGAGCGATCGGCATATTTCTTTCGCTGTCTCGGTTTCGCATATTCGATCCTGCACCCATCATACTTGTCGTCCTCTGCGCTTCCCTGCCTGTTTGATGGAACCTTTCAAATACCTCGCTGGTTACCCCGCCCATGTCCTGGAAAGAGTGCACGCTCTGATCGAGCAAGATCGGCTCGGCACGGTTTTGAATGACAAGTACGACCAGGTGCACACCGTGCGCACCGACGGCCAACTGTACGACTATGTCCAGGCGCTCAAGGATCGTCATCTGCGCCAATCGGTGCCGCTGGGCAAGGTGATTTATGACGGCAAGCTGCAGGTCATGAAGCACGCGCTCGGCACCCACACCAGCATTTCCCGCGCGCACGGCGGCAAGCTCAAGGCCAGCCGCGAGATTCGCATTGCCAGCGTGTTCCGCGATGCGCCTGCAGATTTCCTGAAGATGATCGTGGTGCATGAGCTGGCCCACATCAGAGAAGCCGAGCACGACAAATCCTTCTATCGGCTGTGCACGCACATGGAACCGGACTACCACCAGCTGGAGTTCGATTTGCGGCTTTATCTGACCCATCTTGATGTGTGCCAACGCTAGGATCGAACCGGCGACTTGTTGTCTGCACACTTGCAAACTGCGGGTCGCCATCGCCAACACGCATGCCCGCCGGTTCGGAGTCGTGCTGTGCGGAAGGTTTATTGCGATCCACAAGCCGGCTATCACCATCCCCGGCAGTGCACGGTGGCCCTTGCTTGAAGCCATCGTTTCAGTTCAACGTCAGCGCGACACGCTGGACAACGACTCAGGACCAACCTGCAGAAAACCCGACTAGCTTTGCGGTTGTCACAATGTGATTTGATTGATTTCCGTTTGAGCGAATGCGGTCTGACAACCGTTCCGTCACCCGCATCGCACTGACAACGCATCACCCAGTGCGTATTTCGGCCCATCGTGACCGCCCATTTCGGTAAGGCGCGACCGGTCATTTCGCTAAGGTGTGACCGGTTGTTTCGGTCGATCGTGACCGATTTCTTCCGGTTTCCGAAATCATCGGTCACACCTTACCGAAACGTTCCACCTGCGTTCGTTGTGCATTCCTTTCACGGCACATCCTCCCCAGTTTCGGAGGAGCACCAACACACACGCAATATAGGAGCAATCCGATGACCAGCAAAGGCCCAAAAGCTCTCAGGGCAACGGCATCACTCGCCCGGGCTTGACGGGAAGTCTGTTGAGGAATTGTCAGGTTTGGGGTTTTTGATGCCGAAGCACACTGCGGCGAAGTAGACGCTCGGTGCGCATGATATTCACAACGTACACATGCGTTCCGTCGAAGCGATAGAAGGTGCGGCAGGGCGGCTCGACGATCTGCCGATAGCGTGTACGAGACCCAAGCTCACGAGGCCGGGTGCCACTTTCAGGATGTGCTTGAAGTTGGCGAACATGAGCAAAGACTCGTTGGACAAGCTCGCGTGCAGCAGATGAGTTCTCCAACGCGATGTAGTCTGCAATAGCCTCAAGATCAGCGATTGCAGGCTCTGTCCAGACTATTTCAGCCATTTGCCGAGGCGCTTCTCAGCTTGAGCCTGGCTGAGTGTCCGTTTCTCTGAAACGGCGACCTCACCACGAGCGATGCCTTCCAGGATGGTCATCCGCTCTTGTTGGAGCTGATAACTCTCAACGTCAACGAGGTAGGCGCTGGGTAAGCCATGCTGAGTAATCAGAATTGGCTTCTTGTCGCGTTCAATGTCCGCGAGCAAGTCCGTAGCTTGACGCTTGAGTGTGGTGACGAGTTCAGTACGCATGAAGTGATACTGAAGTGACACTCACCTGAAGTCAAGGGCCCCAGCCGACACCGGAAATTGGCCGCCGCGCCAATGGTCGGCTTGATTGAGTAGAACGAGACTTCCCACATCCTACGGCCTCAAGGGCCCAGAGGACCCAGAGGGCCCAAGGGCCCAAGGGCCATGGTGGTAGTTCTACACAAACGTCAACAAAAGCGGAAGTATCCATGAATACTATATCCGCAGTGGCAGGCCTGGCGGGGATTGATCTGGCCAAGAACGTGTTTTCGATCTGCGAGGTGGATGGCAGAGGTCGGGTGCTGGGACGGCTGGTTCTGCGGGGTGAGGCGTTTGCGCTCTGGCTGCACTGATGGACGAATGGTGTCTCCGGGTGCGGTTTATACCCTGGTCCGAGTCAGCCACACCGACTCAACGAGACCGATTGTGACCGAAGGAGATCCCCTTTCGGGAAGGGTTGCAGTCTGACAACCGTTGCGTATCCCGCATCGCACTGACAACGAAGTACGCAACAAAGGAAAAATCCGATGACCAGCAAAAGCCCAAAAGCTCAGGGCAACGGCATCACTTGCCCGGGCTTGACGGGAAGTCTCTTGAGGAATTGTTAGGGGGCAGATCTGCTGGAATCCTTCTACGGACCCGCGCCCTCAACAACAAAAATACGACTCGTGGCAGTGCGATGACGAATATCTCCTGCGGCTAAGCTTTCAGGAGCTTCCTCAAAGGATTGTGCTGCGGCAAAGCTTGGGAACTGAATGATGACGACGCGGCCGTTTGGCTCTGGACCTTCAACTTGCAATGTTTTGCCACCTCGCACCAAGTAAGTGCCACCGAACTTCTCGACGATGGGCGAGATTGCGGCAAGGTAGTCTCGATAGCGGGTCGGGTCAGTGACCCTTATTTCAGCGACAACGTAAGCAGGCGGTACAGCAATGGCTTTGCGCGACTCCGTTGTAGCGCACGCACTCACGAGAAGCGCTAACAATGGTGCTGAAATCAAATGCTTCATGTAACTGCTCCGAGAAAGTGGGTCGCGTTGAACCTGTCATGCCCCCTAACGAGGTTGTAGAAAGACTTCCTGGATCTTGCTGCAATAGCGTCAGGCAGACAAGAGGAATTTGTGGATGGCTCGCTATCGACATGTCGATCTGAGTCGCCGGCTGTTGCCGGTGGATCTGGAGTCGCAACTCGTTCCCGGCACGTTTGCGCATGCGGCGCATCATCGGGTCGATGACCTCGACCTTTCGGCTTTCGATGCCCACTTCCGCAACGATGAGAATGGCGCTCCGGCGCATTCGCCAGCCATGTTGCTCAAGGTCGTCTTGCTGGGGTATTCACATGGCCTGGTGAGTTCGCGTCGCATCGAGAGGGCTTGCCGCCACAATGTCCTGTTCATCGCAATCAGCGGCGATGCCAAGCCGCACTTCACGACGATCGCCGATTTCATCAGCCGCTCGCGCGATGCGATCACGGCGGTGTTCGGTCAGGTTCTGAGCGTGCTGGCGGGTGAAGGCCTGATTGGCCGTACGATGTTCGCCATCGATGGGGTCAAGCTGCCCTCGAATGCCTCCAAGCACCGCTCCGGTACGCGTGCCCAATTCCTCGCGCAGGCACAGAAGATGGAGAAGGCGACACGCGTGATGCTGGATCGTCATCAGGAAAACGATGCCGGATCCCGGGAATCCCAGGCCGAAGCCAGATCCCTCGAGAGGGTCGAGCGGATGAAGCGCGACGCGGCACAGATCCGGCAATGGCCGAAGGACAATCCGAACGATCGCAAAGGCACGCGCGGCACGGTTCGCAAATCCAATCGCACGGATAACGAATCGGCCAAAATGGCCACGGACAAGGGCGTGATCCAGGGCTATTGCGCTGTCGCGGTCGTCGAATCTGCCCATCAGGTGATCATTGAAGCATCGGCGCACGGCACCGGTGCCGAGCAGGAATTGCTGCTCCCCGTCAACGATGCCTGCGCCCCTCAGCGTACAGCCGGTACCCTGATCACGGCCGACGCGGGCTATCACTCCGAAGCCAATCTTGCGGGACTGGCGGTGCGCAATATCGATGCGTTGATCGCCGACAACCAGATGCGCCAGCGCGATGAGCGCTTCGCCGATCGGGCCAAGCACACGCAAAAGCGCAGCCCCTTGCACAACAAAGCAAGGCAAGCGAAGAAGCCGACGCTTTTTTCCCAAGAAGACTTCGTCATCGCCGAAGACCT
Organism: Lysobacterales bacterium; assembly: GCA_016721015.1. Classification (GTDB taxonomy): domain Bacteria; phylum Pseudomonadota; class Gammaproteobacteria; order Xanthomonadales; family Rhodanobacteraceae; genus Dokdonella. The sequence continues at coordinate 463,603 of JADKJL010000001.1, read as the reverse complement.
CTCCCACGCGATCTGTCCGGCCGGCAAGACCCTGCCCCGCAACGGCAAGCAATACCGGCTCGGCGACTACACCGCCATCAAGTTCCGCGCTGCGCCAGAGACATGCAAGACGTGCGCGCTGCGGCCCGCGTGTCTGCGCAAGCCAAAGGCCACGCCATCACGCCAGGTCGTCGTGCTCACGCGCCTCCCAAAAGATACCCACACCCAGCGCATGCGCGAACGCATCGACAGCCCGCAAGGACGTGAGCAATACGGCGAGCGCTTCGACACGGTCGAACCGGTCTTCGGCAACGTCCGTCACAACAAGGGACTTGATCGCTTCACCTTGCGTGGCCAGAAAAAGTGGATAGGCAATGGAAGCTGTTCGCCCTCATCCACAACATCGAAAAGCTGATGAACCACCGAAAGGCGGCATGAGGCGCACGGCGCACACCGCTTGAACGACGAACGAGCCTCCGATACGCATCCGCGGAGGACAGCTGTGGTCTCGAATACAAGAAAGCGAAATGCAGCGCATTCCCGGCGGCGGATCCGGATGCGAATCGCGGCCAGATCAGGCTCGCCAAAAAGGGGTTTTTCTACAGCCTCAACACCGCCCTTCAGCGGCGCGGCGCTTGCGGCGCGTCCGCTGCAAGGGTTTGTTCGGAGTCAACCTACTTTCTTTCACATTTTCGGTGCTCCCATAGAGCGATCAGCGGGTTTCACGAGCAGGCTCGCCACTATCGAAAGGAGCAGCACGACCCCCACGGTGCCAAGCATCCAGAGAATGGGGACCTTGTAGACATCCATGATCAGCATCTTCACTCCTACCAGTGTGACGATCGCGGCGAGGCCGTATCCCAGAAGGTGAAAGCGGTCGGCCATATCGGCAAGCAAGAAGTACATGGCGCGCAACCCAAGGATCGCGAACGTATTCGCAGTAAAGACGATGAACGGATCACTCGTCACTGCGAAGATGGCCGGAATGCTATCTACGGCGAAGATGAGGTCGGTCACTTCGACCAGCACGAGGACCAGAAAAATGGGCGTGAGCGTCCGCTTGCCGTTCTCGATCACCAAAAATCGTTCGCCATGCAGGTCGTTGGTGATCCGCAAGTGGCTTCGGAGCCACCGCAACAGCGGGTTGGAGCCAAGGTCGCTTTTCTGGCCGGTGAACAGGAATATTTTGATTCCAGTGATGACCAGAAACGCACCGAATACATAGAATATCCATGAGAATTGCTGAATCAGGAGGGCTCCGAGGTAGATGAGCACGGCGCGCATGAGGATTGCGCCGACAACCCCCCATAGGAGCACACGCTTCTGGAACTCGGGTGGTATCGAGAAGTACGTGAAGATCGTGATCCAGACGAACACATTCTCGATCGCAAGGCCCTTTTCGATGAGGTAGCCGGTCGCGTATTCGAGAGTCTTTCGACCAGCGATCTGCGCGCCAAACTGACCGTTGAGATGCCACCAGAACCAGGCTCCGAAGGCGCCAGCCGCCACAAACCACACGACTGACCACCATGCCGCCTCTTTCACCGAGACTTTGTGACTTCCCTTTGCCTGCAGCAGTACGAAATCTGCGGCGATCAATGCGACGACGAGCAGGCTAAAGCCCGTGTATAGAAGCGGTGTTCCTGTGTGCGGGATGTCAGTCACGAAACAGACTCTCTGGCAAGCGATTCGTTGACGTCGAACGCTGGAATTGAGCGGCGGCGCAGCCGTCCGCCTCGAATAAGTAAAAAGAGACTTCCCACATCCTACGGCCTCAAGGACCCAGAGGGCCCAAGGGCCATGATGGTAGTTCTACACAACCGTCAACAGAAGGGGAAGTCTCCATGAATACTATAACCACAGCGGCAGGCCTCGTGGGGATTGATCTGGCCAAGATCGTGTTTTCGATTTGCGAGGTGGATGGCAGGGGCCGGGTGCGGGACGGCTGGATCTGCGGCGTGAGGCGTTTGCGCTCTGGCTGCACCGATGGACGAATGATGTGTCCGGATGCGTTTCATACCCTGATTCGAGTCAACTTCACCGGCTGAACAAGACCGATTGTGACCGAAGGAAATCCCTTTTCGGGGAGGGTTGCAGTCTGACAACCGTATCGTCACCCGCATCGCACTGGCAACGCAGCACGCAACAAAGGAACAATTCAATGACCAGCGAAAGCCCAAAAGCTCAGGGCAACGCATCACTCGCCCGGGCTTGACGGGAAGTCTCTTGAGGAACGGCTAGGCCGCGGCCACGTTGAGCTTGCCAACGCGCTTGAGATCTACGTGCTTGCGCGCCATCCAAAGATCATGAGCATCCTGCATGGCAAGCCAACTCTCAGGAGAGCGGCCGATAGACTTGGAAAGACGGAGTGCCATCTCGGGAGTGACACGACTGGCGCCCTTGAGGATGCGACTGAGCGTAGAGGCCGCGACATCCAGCTTCCCCGCGAGCTCGCGGCCGCTGATGCCATTGGGCTCAAGATAGATATCGATGATGAACTCACCAGGGTGGGGAGGGTTGTACATGGGCATTAGTGATAGTCCTCATAGTCCAGGACGTAGGCGTTCCCATCTTGGAACTCGAACGTCAGCCGCCAATTGCCATTGACCGTTGCGGACCAGCGCCCGCGCATTTGGCCTTTGAGCGGATGCAATCTGAAGCCGGGGATATCCATGTCCTCGACGGCATGTGCAGTGTCCAAGGCAGCCAGTTGCATTCGAAGTCGCTTAGCATGGCCGGCTTGAACGCCGGAGATGCTGCCGGTCTCAAAAAACTTGCGCAGTCCTTTGTGCCTAAACGACTTGATCATAGCGGGAATGTATCATGTTGCGCATCACGCAACAAGCGGCCCAGCGCCAGAATTGAGCCGCGTGCGTTAGCCCGCCGGCTCGCATGACTGGTCAGGTACTCGCTTGAAGCCATCGTTTCAACTCAACGTCAGCGCGACACGGTAGACAACGGCTCAGACCGACCTGGAGAAAACCTGACCAACTTTCCGGCCGTCACAACGTGTTTTGGTTGATCCCCAAACACCGACGACACCGATGGACGAATGAGGTCTCCGGGTGCGGCTTGTACCCTGGTTCGAGTCAGCACCATCGACTCGACAAGACCGTTTGTGACCGAAGGAAATCCCTTTTCGGGGAGGGTTGCAGTCTGACAACCGTATCGTCACCCGCATCGCACTGGCAACGCAGCACGCAACAAAGGAACAATTCAATGACCAGCAAAAGCCCAAAAGCTCAGGGCAAGGACATCACTCGCCCGGGCTTGACGGGAAGTCTCTTTGAGGAATTGTTGGGCCTTCGCTGCACGCTACCGAGCGCGAACCGCAATTTGCAGGAAATCCACTCGACTTTCCTGGGAATTATCCAGCGAATACACGAGGTCTACCCGAACATTTTCCGCGGCAAGGTGCGGGCTATAGAAGGAAGTCTTGCCTGACCAAGACTCGATACCAGTGTTTCCCAAGTATCCGGAGATTTGCTGCCCTTGCAGACAACTCATCGTGCGGTTGACGTTAGCTTCCATGAACTCAGTTGACGTGTTCTCCATGAGCCAGGCGCACAACGTGTTGCCTGCCTTGTCTTCTTCCGAGTGCTCACACTTTTTTTGATGATTGACCATCCAGGTTCCGCTGCGGACCAAGCGGACGGTTCTGGATTGGCCGCGTGGAACACTGACCGCCCACGTGTTGAGATGATCGCAAAGATCCGTATTGCGCACCGACGACATAGACGCACAACCTGGAAGTGTAGTGCTCGTAATCGCCAGAGCTGCTATCAGGAATTGCCGCATTGATGGTTCCAAGGCCCAACGTAGCTGTAGAAAAACCCATCCGCAGCCTATCATTCGTCATGTCCGCAACAAAGCGGAAAATGAGGCGAAGCGACGATGGCGCGATACCGGCACTACGATCCCCAGCAGACCAAGATGATCGCGGTGTCTTACGCTCGACAGTTGCTGCCTGGAACCTTCGAGCACGCGCTGAGCTACCTGATCGACAACGAGATCGACCTCGGGCGCTTTGCTGAGCGCTTCAAGAATGACGAGACCGGTGCGCCGGCCTACGACCCGGCGGTGTTGCTCAAGCTGGTGCTGTTCGCCTGGTTGGGTTTCGTCCAACGAACGTGTCTGGCCGTCCGATATTTGTCGATAGCGGCGGCTCGGCGACGCTGCCAATACTGGCAGCCTGCCGCTCACGTTGGCTTGGTTTCAATGGCGAATTGCATGGTTGGTCAGGGGGCGATGAACTTCATCATGCCCGGCGGATAGCGCCCGCCACTGGCGGCGGCGGCGGGGAAGATGGCTTCAATGGCGGCAAGCTCAGTCGCATCGAGTTGGATATCGACGGCGGCGATGTTTTCATCGAGATTGGCCCGTCGCCGGGTTCCCGGAATCGGCACGATGTCCTCACCTTGCATCAGCACCCAGGCCAGCGCGAGCTGAGCGGGCTTTATTCCCTTTTGTACAGCCAGTCGGCTCACCGTATCGACGAGGCTGAGATTGCGGGCGAAGTTCTCGCCCTGGAATCTCGGTTGCTGGCGGCGGTAGTCGTCGTCGGCGAGATCCTCGAATCGGCGGATCGCGCCGGTGAGGAAGCCGCGACCCAGCGGGGAATAGGCAACCAGGGTAATGCCGAGTTCACGGCAGACATCGAGCACCTCGGTTTCCGGATCGCGTGACCACAACGAGTACTCGCTTTGCAGCGCACTGATCGGATGCACGCCATGGGCTCTGCGCAGGGTCGCCCCGCCCACCTCGGAAAGTCCGAGCCAGCGCACCTTGCCGGCCTGAACCAGATCGGCCATCGCGCCGACCGTGTCTTCGATCGGCACGCGCGCGTCGACCCGATGCAGGTAGTAGAGATCGATCGAATCGACACCAAGCCTGCGCAGGCTCGCCTCGCAGGCCTCGCGAACACGGCGCGGATTTCCGTCGATCATGCGTTTGGCCGGCTCATCAGGATCGCGCACGAAACCGAACTTGGTCGCAAGCACCACTTCGTTGCGACGTCCGCGAATGGTCTTGCCGACCAGTTCTTCATTGATGTAGGGGCCGTACATGTCGGCGGTATCGAGAAAATTCAGTCCCTGATCGAGGGCGCGCTGGATCGTCGCGATCGATTCAACATCATCGCGCGGGCCATAGAATTCGCTCATGCCCATGCAGCCGAGACCGATTGCGGAAACCTTGGGGCCGTTACGGCCGATCTTGCGCATCTTCATAACGACGTTCCCGGTGTGCGAAGAGGATTCGCGACGATACGCGCAGCCGCGGTGGAAAGGTTCAACCGGTGCGGGGCGGCTGAGTTAGGCAATCGGCGATCCGGTTCGGCCTGGATCGGCAGGGCCATCGTCTGCAGTTCAGACGGCTGTCGGGGCGGGAATCCGCAATGGGGGGAACCCGCCGAAAGCAATGGCGGATGCTGCTTCGCATCGTGCCGATGCATCGCTGGATTATCCGAATCTGTGGCAGGCTTGCGCACTTCCTCTTACTGGTTGGAATCGTGGCATGAACCCGACACCCATTCAGCCGGCGGCGGCGACTCTCGAAGGCGAAGCGGCCCTGGTTCGGGCGGTGGGCGGCGTGTCGCTGACGGCGGCGATCATCAACATCATCGTCGGCTCGGGAATCTTTCTGTTACCGGCCCTGCTGTTTGCGCGGATGGGTCCATCGGCACCGATCGCATTTCTGGCCGGTGCATTGGCGATCGTGCCGATCGCCCTGTGTTTCGCTGCAATCGGCAGTCGTGCGGCGACCACGGGTGGACCTTACACCTACGTCGGTGCCGCATTCGGTCCGTTTCCGGGTTTTGTGGCCGGCGCCCTGATGTGGATCTGCAATGCCGCTTCGAGTGGTGCGGTCGCCTCGGCGCTTTTTTTGCAGGTCGCGCGCGCCTGGCCGCAGTTCGATGAACCCGGCTGGCGCTCGGTGTTCATGCTGATCCTCTATTCGCTGCTGGTGGCCCTCAATGCCTTCGGCGTCCGTCTCGGTGCGGGCGCAATCAACATGCTGGCCGCGCTAAAGCTGACGCCGCTGGTCGTGCTCGCGGCGGTGGGCATGTGGTTTGTCGACTGGAGCCAGATCAGTTGGCTCACGATTCCGTCCTGGCCGACGCTCGGCGCCTCGATGGTGCTGGTCATGTTTGCCTATTCGGGCATGGAGACGGCGCTTATCCCTTCCGGCGAATTGCGCGATGCCGCACACAGTGTGCCGCGCGCGACACTCGCTGCGATCCTCGTCGTCGTGCTGCTCTATATGGGAATCCAGATTGTCACCCAGGGCATCCTCGGGCCGCTGCTGGCCACCAGCAAGGTGCCGCTGGCCGAGGCCGCCGGCACGCTGTGGTCGCCGGGGCTGGTCATCCTGCTGATCACCGCCGGGGTTTCGATGGGCGGTTTCATGATGGGCAACCTGCTGGCCTCCTCGCGCCTGCTCTATGCGCTTGGCCGGGATGGCTACCTGCCCTCGGCTTATGGTCGCGTCACCGCCGCGTACCGGGTGCCGCTGCTTGCCATCGTCACGCATGGCGGTGTCGGACTTGTGCTCGCTCTGGTCGGCAACTTCGAGGCGCTGGCCCTGGTTTCGGGTGGCGCCAATTGCCTGATCTACCTCGGCGTCAGCGTGGCCACCTGGATCGCCCAGAAGCGCGATCTGCGCAGTGGCGGCGCGCCCTTCGTACTGCCGGGTGGTGCACTCATCCCGGCCATCTCGAGTGTGGCGATGATCGCCATCGTCGTTACCCTGACCCGGGCCGAGTGGACTGCGATCGGTGTCGCCCTGCTGGTGCTTGTCGTCGTCTATGCCGTGCTTCGACAATGGCGTCTGCGCCGCTGACGCAGCGGCGGAGATGTGCTGGCCAACCTGCGCGTTTGCCAAGCGTGCGCGTACTTCTGGCTTGCCCGCGTCTTGCCAGTCGCCGAGGCTTCGACATGGCCCGGCGAAAAGACCGGATTCCGACCGTGACTTGGGGCGCTGATCTGAATGGCGCTGACTTAAGGCCAAACCCTACGTTTCGTCATCCCGGCGAAAGCCGGGATGACGGGCGCTTGAGTCAGTGCCATTCGGCACTGACCTCATTGATTTTTCAGGCGGACGATGCAGCAATCATCGAACGAGGAATCTCGCATGCGCCTGATCGGAGTTGCCGCTGCCGGCATGCTGATGCTGACCAGTCCGTTGTTTGTATCGGCTGACGAAATCGTCAGCGCCCGCCATCATGCGGATACCTTGTTTTCCGCCGATCATGCCTTTGGCGCGGCAAGCGCAAAGCTTGAAGGACTTGCCGGATTGAAGGCCGCCTTCGCAGATGATGTGATCGTGCCGGTGCCCGGCAAGGACTTCGCCAATGGCAAGCAGGAAGTGCTCGCCGCGCTCAGGAAAAATGCCAAGATCGATACTGCGCACATCGAATGGGCGCCGGTCCGCGTCGGCATTTCGGCCGATGGCAATCAGGGCTTTTCGTTTGGCTTCATGGATCAGCACCAGGCGGATGGCACGACCCTGCCCTACAAATATCTGAGCTACTGGCAACGTCAGGGCAAGGCCTGGAAAATCGTTGCCTGGAAGCGCGGCAAGCGCCTGGATGGCGAAGTCGAACGCATACCGATGCCGCCGTTGTTGCCCGCAACAGTCGCGACTCAAGGCGACAAAGCGCAGCTCGATGCCGCCGAGCAGGCATTCTCGGACGAGGCGCAAACAATCGGGCTCGGCCCCGCCTTCGCAAAGTTCGGCACGGTCGATTCGATGAACCTCGGCGGTGCCGGCCATGTCGGTATTGTCTTCGGTGCCCAAGCCATCGCCCGGCTCGTCAGCGACGGTCAAGCGGAGGAGGGCAGCACGGTGAGCTGGTCCGCCGATCGCGTCATCGTCGCCGCCAGCGGCGATCTCGGTGTCAGCATTGGCCATATCCGCTTCAACAAGCCGGGGGACGATGGTAGCGAACGCGCACCGATTCCGTTCTTCACGGTCTGGCGTCGCGCGGCACCGGATCAGCCCTGGCGTTATGTCGCGGAATAAGACTCATGGACGAATGGCACTGACTTAAGGCCAAACCCTACGTTTCGTCATCCCGGCGAAAGCCGGGATCCATCTTGATTCCAGGTACATTGAAAATGGATCCCGGCTTTCGCCGGGATGACGGGAGCTTAAGTCAGTGCCATTCGACTCATGGGCATAGTTCCGCTGGTCGATCGCAACAGATCCGATTCTCCGGACTTGAGTTGTTGCGATTGGGCGAAGGGTAACCGAGCGCGGCTCAGTCGTAGCCGTCGCGAAAAATGGTGTCGTCCGCACCGATAAAGAACGCTCGATCAACGCGCGTGACATTGCCCTGGTTGTCGCGCGCGCTGACGTGTACGTGACGATTCCATCCGCTGGTCAGCGGAGGCGACACGGCCAGCGTCCAGATCCCTGCGTTCGCGGTTTGCGCGAGATCAGCCAGCTCGGCACCCGCTGCACGTCCGTTGACCGGGAAATCCGCTGTCACGCTCAGACTGGTCGGATCGATACCGGAATCGGCGTCGGCCAGGCCGAGGCGAATCAGATTCAGCGGAGACGGATTTGCGCGCGGCCGTGGCAGGCTCAAGGCGACCGTCGGCTTCAGATCGTCCATGAACCAGCCGTAGCGCGGATCACCGGTGTCGATTGGCGCACCGAGATCGATCCAGCGCACGAACATGAGTTTTTCATCCGCACTGAGCGGCGCGACCGGACTGCCCGGCGGTGGCATCATCGTGCCCGTGTAATCGAGATCGGCAGCGTTGGCGTCGGCACCGGGCGGCAAGGTCGCGGCATTGCCTGGGACAGTTTCGGTCGGGTGATCGGCATTGGTCCAGCCATCGAGCCGCGCGCCGAACAGTTTCCAGATCAACAGACTGCGCCGGCTCTGGAACATGCGTACGTAGCGACTGGCATTGGTCTGGCGCCAGCTGCCGTTGGCGATCACGGGCGGATAGCCGAATTGCGCCTCGGCGTCTGCTGCGAGGCGCCGGTAGTCGCCGGGCAGTCCATTGACGACGGCGGTGTCGGCAAGATTGAGATTGCCGGGCGCATTCGCACCCTGATGGCAGCCGACGCAGCGTTGCTGCAGCAAGGGCCGGATATCGCGCAGGAACTCGACGCTGGCCTGGCGTGTATTTTCAATGCGCAGCTCGGGCGCGCCAGTTCCATCGAACGTCATGAGCGGTGTTGTTGTGGATAAATCTGCAATGGAATAGTTCGACTGCGCAGCCGCGGTGCTGCCGAACGCCAGCGGTTGTTGGCTGTGTGCGTGGCAGCCGCCACAATCGGCGCGCATTTCGCCGGGGCGAACCTGATGCCAGGTCTGGGCCATGCTTAAGGTCATGCCATGGCGGTCGAGCATCTGGAACGTGAACGGCGTGTCAGCAACCACCTTGACGAGGAAGCTCGTATCCGGATTGCCATCGAGATCGAGCAGCGGCGCCCCGCCGGCAGCAAATTTGCGCACCGGGATTTCGCCGAGCACACGCAGGCGTTCTTCGGCATGGCTGGTGAACTGGCGACCGATGTGCGGGCCATAACTGCGATGCGAATGCGGTTCCATGGCGAGGATACGGACAGCCCAGATGTCGCTGTTTGCATACCGGCCGGCGTCACTCCCTTGCGTGGTCCAATTGCTTGACTGCCCGTTCTCGCCGGTGTTGAACGCATCGAGCCCGTCAAACGTGTCCGCCCAGGAGGTAACCCCGGCGGGGAAACTCTCGCGCTTGTACAGGCTCGAACTGCCGACCAGACCGAACGGCGTGCCAGCCGGCAGTTGTGCATGCGCGCTGCCGTCATTTGGCAGCCAGCCGAGATCCGCGGGCTCGGCAACGCCATGGATGCGACTGTAGGGTACGACCGCGCGCGGCCAGGCTTCGTTGTAGGCGGGATCGTTCTTGATCAGCACGAGGTCCTGCGGCGAATGGATCACGTTGCCGCCGGGAATCGCATACAACCCGGCGTCGTAGTACGGCGTTGGCGCCGGCCGGTTGAGGTTGTTGGCCGGACCCGGCGTCCACACCACCAGCAAATCACCATTCGGTGCCGCCGAAGGATGCGTGAATTTGCCCACACGCTGACCATTGTTGCCAACCGGCGCGGCTTCGTCATCGCCGTGGGTGAACGGTGCCAGCGAAACGAGACCACCACGCGGCGTGAACGGAATCGTGTACGGATAAGAAAATCCGGCGCCGACGGTACGTTCGATCAGCGGGTTGTCGCTGGAGAAGGCACTGAAGAAAGCCGGTTGCCCGGCCGGTGCGCGTGCCGGCGTACGGTAGAGCGTGCCAAAGCCGTTGTTGTTGAGGTTGTAGTAATCCTCGATGACCAGATCGCCACCCGACAACTGGGTCATGAAATGGAAGGCCTGACCTTCACGGAAGGCACTCAGCAGCGGTTCCCACTTGCGACCATCGGGCCAGATCGCCCAAACCCCCCACATGCGCTGGTCACGCAGCCCCTGATCCTCGTGCGATGAAAACATCAGTCGGCCATCGCGCAGGATGGTCGGGTGCAAAGCACTCGAAATGTTCATCGGAGCGATCTGGGTGACGTTCTGGCCATCCTCGTCCATGACAAACAACTGCAAAGTAGGATTTGTGTAGCTTTTTGGTGGCTCGAAACCATTGCGATTGCTGGTGAACGCAATGCGGCCACCTGGCAACGGGCACGGCGCGAGATTGAGGATGCCGTAGCCGAGCCGGTCAAATGATCCGGCGGGATCAAGCGGGTTGGTTTCATCCCAGTGCCCGGCACCGGTGTTTGGCGTGAACTCGCCGTGGGTCAATTGTTCGATCTGACGGGTGGCGAGGCGGACGCGAAAGATGTCCGCACCCTGATACGGCAGATTACCGCGTTGATAATTGAGCGATTGCGCGCGCAGATCGGGAAAGCGTGCGTAATAGATCCATTGCGCGTCGAACGATACGAACGGATCGGTGATGCCGCCGTTGCCGCCTGCGACGAGGATTTCCTCGCTGCCATCCGGGTGCAGCAACATCAGATCAGCTCCTGGATCGAGACGCGCCGGATGAAAGACATCGGGCCAGATTGTGTTCTGGTTGTCACCGAAGCGCGCCTGGCGCACATAGACAATGTCGTAGTCGCGCGGCGTTTGCGCCATCAAGCCGTTGGCGAGCGGCAATCCGAGCAGGCAGGCCAGCAATGCAATGAGAGGGCGTTGCATAGTCAGGAGTCTCCAGAATGACCAGGCGTGTTGCGACACAGTGCCCGCCAGGTATCTTCGGTTGACGGGATTCGTGGCTCTAGCGGACGAACCGGCTCGCGCATGCCGACGGCCAAATTTACGTCGGCCCTCGTCCACGCTGCCGTGATCGCGTGCTCGGATTTGTACTCGGGAAGAGCAGCAGAAGAAAGCTTCGCAGGCTGTTCAGCTACCGCATCTTTGGCGTTGCGGCAGCGTGCCGGGCGATGGGGCACAATTCTTGCAACTGACCGGCTTCAATGCCTTGCTTGCGCGATCACGGATGAATCCGGCTGCCAGGCGGCCCTGTTTGTCCCTTGGAATCCCCTGATCGGCACATGCGCACCCTGGCTCTCTTCCTCTTCCTGGCATGGCTGATTTGCGCGACGGCAAGCGCCGACGAGCCGCCATTGCGACCGCTCGATGTCGCTGACGAGAGCCCGCCGACCTTCAGCGTGTACTCCTCGCGCGATGGTCTTTCCGACGAAATCTGGAGTACCGTCGGTTTCGACAAGCAGGGCTTTGTCTGGGCCGGGTCGGCGTCATCCCTGGCGCGCTTTGATGGCTATGCCTGGACGCCCTGGGCATTTGCGCAGGCACACAGCCTGGTGCGCGACATGCAGGTCGACTCGAACGGCATTCTGTGGGCGATCTTCGAGCGCGAAGGGCTGGCCCGCCATGACGGTCGCACATGGACACTGGCAACCAGCAGGAACGAATTCCACCAACGCTTCTCGGACACGTTTCGCGCCGACGGCACTCCGGAGTTCTGGCTCAGCGGCGAAAACGGCTTTCGTCGCCTGAGCGGTGACCAATGGCTGGACGACCCGGGCAATGACTCGGTTCGAGACGGACCGGTCGCCGGCATCGAGCAGACCGAGACGCTGTTCGGCCAACCGCGTCAATGGATGGGAACCACAGCCGACGGCATCTGGTACCGCAACCTGGATGCCAAGGGCAAAGCATCCGCCTGGCAGCGTGTCGACCTGCCCGGCTTCAGCACCTTGCACACGACCGACATGTTGCGCACGCATGACGGTGACAGCGAAGAGCTGTGGATACTGACCTACGGCGATGGTCTGATCCGCATCCGCAACGACGGCATCCGCATCTGGCGCGCGGCAAAGGGCGAACTGCCGACCGAAGCGATCTACTCGGCGCGTGCCACCTATTCGGCGCAGGATCAGCGCACGCTGTGGATGGCATCACGCGCCGGCCTGCTGCGCCTGCGCAACGAAAAGATCGCAGTGTTTGACCGGCGCAATGGACTGCCCTCCGATGCCGTGCGCGGCATCAAGGTGCAGACAAATCCCGATGGCACCGAACTGCTCTGGCTGGCCACCGAGGGCGGCATCGCGCGGACGGCACTGACCAACAGTCAATGGCAAACCGTTTCCCTGCTGGGGGCGAGCGAAAACGGCATCTTCGCCGCCATGCTCGAACCGGATGGCAAGGGCAGTGAACGGCTCTGGGTTGGCAGCGCCAAGCTCGGGCTCGCCCTGCTGCAGGATGGCGAATGGCGCTATTTCACGCACGCAAACGGCAAGCTGCCACATGAGGGCGTGCGCCAGATCTGGCGCTTGCCCGATGCCGATGGCCACCCGCAACGATTGCTCAGCCTGATCAACGGTCAGTTGATGCGGATCGATGATGCGCTCAACTTCATTGCGCTCGATTCACCGTGGCCGAAGAACACCGATGATCTGGCCGCCATCGCGATCTCGCGGCAACAAGGCAAAACCCACGAAACCTGGTTCGGCACCTTGCACAGCGGCATCTATCGACTCAGCCAGGGTCGCTGGACGCAGTTCGTTGCCGATGGTGCGAGCTTGCCGTGGTCGGTCAGCGGCCTGACCGAGCAGATCGATGCGCAGGGCCGCTCGTGGCTTTGGGCGGCGAGCAACCAGGGCCTGGCGGTGTTCAACGGTTTGCAATGGACGCTGATCCAGGGCCTGCCAGCCGACAGTTTCCGCGGTGTCACCCTGCTCAGGCATTCCGTTCGGCCGACGCTTTGGGCGGCGAGCAATCGCAACGGCGTCGTGCGGCTTGACGTGAGCGATCCGGAGCACCCGCTGCTGCTCACCGACGACACGATTCCAGCAGCGCCTGATCCCACCGTCTACTCGGTCAGCGAAGACAGCCAGGGGCGTCTCTATGTCTGCACCAACAACGGTGTCCAGCAACTGACCCCAGCGGCGGATCGGCATTATGACGAACGGGTGTTCCGTCGCCGCGATGGACTCGTCCACGACGAATGCAACACCAATGCACAGTTTGTCGATGCGCATGATCGCTACTGGGTCGGCACGCTCGGCGGGCTGAGCATGTACGACCCGAACATCAACACGGCCTCACGGCAGTCACGGCCCAAACCGTTGCGCTTCACCGAGCTCGTCGTCGATGGCGAAGGCGTCGATCCGGAGATCGCCTCCGCAAGAGTCCTGCGCGCCGGCATGCGGGAAATCGACATTGGCTATGCGGTTCTTTCCGGGATGCGCGAACAGGATTCAACCTATCGCAGCCAACTGATCGGTCTGGAAGCGGCGCCGGGTGCATGGAGCAGCGAGCATCGTCGCCGGTTCAGTCGCTTGCCACCCGGAAGCTACACGCTGAAAGTCGAAGGACGCGATTACGCCGGTACCGCCACTGCGCCGATCACGCTCGAATTCTCGATCGAGGCACGCTGGTACGAGCAATGGTGGATCCGCGTGTTGCTCGGATTGCTCGGTTTCGCGCTCGTGCTCGGCCTGGTCATGCTCTACAACCATGGCTTGCGCCGACGCCAGCGTCATCTCAAGCATGAGGTCGCCAGGCGCACCGCGGAGATCCGTGCGGCCAACCAGCGCCTGACCGAACTTTCCTATCAGGATCCTCTGACCGGCGTTGCCAACCGGCGGCGTCTGATGGAGGCGCTCAATTCCGCCATCGAGCGTGCGGTGACGCGTTCACTGCCGATCGGACTGATCGTCATCGATGTCGATCACTTCAAGCAGTACAACGATTCGCACGGCCACCTGGCCGGCGATGTGGCATTGCGCGCGATCGCCCAGGCCCTGCAGAGCGCAACTCGCGAGCAGGATCTTGTTTCGCGTTTCGGCGGCGAGGAGTTTGCCTGCCTGATGATCGACGCGAATATCGAGATCGTCGAGCGCTGCGCCGAACGCATGCGCGCCCTGGTCGAGGCGCTACCACCCCGCGCCCTCGGTAATGACTCCCAGACGATAACCATCAGTGCCGGCGTCATGAGCTGCGTTCCGGCTCCGGGCGACGATGGCGCGGACTTGCTGCGCGATGCCGACGCGGCGCTGTACCGGGCCAAGAGCGAAGGCCGCAACCGGATCTGCCGGGTCTGATGCATTGGCGTGAATCAACCCGTCGAAGATTCTGACGAGCAGGTCAGCGAGCCTTGCGCGCCTTGGTGCGCGACGGATCCAACTTGTCGGCGCCGAATCCGATCAACTGCAACAGGGCCCGCCGTGATTTCTGCTGGTCTGTGCGGATGCACCTGCGACACGTGCAGCCATTTTCAGCGCTCAAGCGCTTGCGCGTGATGTCCTCGACTGCTCGCGCAACACGCCGAGCAAGGTTTCCAGTGGCATGGCGCGATGGAACAACCAGCCTTGCGCCAGGCGAACTCCGTGGGCGAACAGGAAACGCGCCTGGACTTCGGTCTCGACGCCTTCACCGATGATGCTCAGGCCCAGCGACTCGGCGATGCGGATGATGTGCAGGGCTACCTGGTTGGTGGGCGAATCGGTACCTACGGTGTCGACAAAGACCTTGTCGATCTTGAGATAGTCCGACTGCAGGGTGGTGAGTTGGGAAAGGCCCGAATATCCGGTACCGAAATCATCGATGGCGATGCGGATACCCATATCGCGGATATCCGAGATGACTTGACGCGAGCGTTGCGGATCGAGCAGGGAATGCTCGGTCGCCTCGATGATGATGTTGGCGGCGGTCATGCCGCGTGTCTGCACGAGCTTGCGCAGCGCGGCAACAACCGCTTCCGTGTGCAGGTCGGACGCGGTCAGATTGATGCTCCCGTAAAAATCCGGAAATTCCGCGACCAGCCTGGGCATGTCGAGGGCGATGCGGGCCATCACGAACTCGGTTATCAACGGAATCAATCCGCATTCTTCGGCCACGGGAATGAACAGATCCGGGCGCAAGCTGGAGCCGTTTCGGCCCGGCCAGCGAAGCAGAGCTTCGACGCCAACGATGCGTCGGGACTCAAGGTCGACGATCGGCTGATAGTGAAGTTCGAACTCACGGCGTTTGATGGCAAGGCGCAATTCCGTCGGCAGTGACGCCCGTTGCTGAGCCAGCTTGATGATGCCGAATGAAAGCACAGCGGCCACGACCAGCCCGAGTGGCACGAGTATCAGCGCAAGCGAGGCCAACCGGGCACGCAAGCTGGCCGCCGGTACGGCGACATAGGCCACGATGTCGAAAGTGGACGAGCGGCGCATGCTTACCAGATGGCTGCCATCAAAAAAGACTGTTTGCGCAGCGTCGCCGAGTCGGTTGCTCCAACGCGGATCGAATACGCCACGGCTGGCGATGCGTATTCCGCTGCCTTTCCCATACATTCCAAGCGCCACTTCTTCGCGCGAAGGCATCGATCAATGCCGCCGGATTGATCACTGCAGCAATATTCCCTTTTTGCATGACAATCAGTCCGTTGGCGTCACCGAAGCCAAGCCGGGCGGAAACCCGCACCTGGGTGCCGCGATTGCTGACATAGTCGACCGGTCCCAAGTCGATGCCCTCGCCATGGCGGCCGAAGGACGAACACATGAGCCGTCCGTCCACGACCAGGCCGACCATCTGCAGATAGGTCGATTCCATGTCGGCATTGCGCAACAAATCGAGATTCCGGTCGGAACAATCCAGGCTCTGGCCGGATTCATCGATGCGCTGCAGGACATGAAGACTCTGCCTGCCCGCTTCATCGGCGCGACGCAGCACCTCGCTGGTCATCGCGTTGGCAATCTCGATTTCGGAAGCCATGCTTTGCCGGTGGGCGAGGTACAGGGCAGCCAGAACCGGCATGGCGATTCCGACAATCGCGACTCCAAGTACCACCCTCACCGTGAACTTTCTGCGCATGCCCGACCGGCTTCCAGCTAGTGGCCCCTCACTGGGCGAGGATCATGCGCCCAATCGTGAACCGATTGCACCATGATCCCCTCGCCGCCATCGGTCGCTCGGAATTGCGGCGTGACATCCCGACTGACCCGTGAAAGCTGATCTCGTCAAGGCGGGGAGACGTTTCCCTGGGCGCAGGCTCAGGGCTCGAAGCCATCGGCAAAGATCAGGTCGGTGTCCTTGAAACCGCCCTGCAAGGGCCAGCCGCCATTGCCGAGCGGATTGCTGCGATAGGCACCGATATCGGCTTGCGGCTGGCGCAACTGTCCGTTGAAATCGAGCACCGGGAGATGGGCGAGCGCAGCATTGCCGGCCAGGCGACCGCCCGGCGGCACAAGATCCATCGGCGGTGCGCCGGCATAGCCCGCCGAGGCGAAATCCACGGCGATATTGCCGGAACCGTCGAAACCAGCGCTGACGCCGACGAGGGTGCCGGTTCCGGCGTTGGCCAGCAGGGTCACGAAGCTTGTCGTTCCATCCGCATAGACGGCGCGGCCACTCTGCGCATAGAGCGCGTTGTTCGCGATCAGCACGCTGCCGCTGGCACCATTGATGTGGATGGCATCGCCGCTGGCCTTGAGCACCGTATTGTTGACGATGACGAGATTGCCGACCCCGACCCCCTGAAACGGATGGCTTTCGATGCCATGGGCCGACGCGCTGAGCACGATGTTGTTTCTGACGATGGCATCAGCGGTGACCTGGATGCCGTTGTCGCCGCTGTTCCAGATCACGTTGCCCTCGATGAGGTTGGGTGCACCATTTCCATTGACGTGATAGAGGGTGATGCCCGGGTACGCGGTGTCGTGGATGACATTGTCGCGCACGGTATTGGCATAGCTGCCGGCCTTGATCTCGATGCCGTCGCCCTGGCTCACGGTCGGACCGGTCAGATGGTGGATGTAGTTGTTGGCGATCAGTGAATCGTGGACGCGGCAAGTGGCATCGTGACAACCGAGGTAGAAGCCTTCGCCGGTTTCGCCGGCATGGTCGATCTCGTTGTGGAAAAAAGTCAGCCGTGCGTAGTCGCTGCCGCTGTCGTTCGCGCTGATCGCATTGGCCGCCGTGTGATGCACGTGGCAGTTGCGGATCGTGATATCCGAGGAGGCGGCCAGCCGGAGGCCGCGCGAGCCGCCAGTGAACTCGATGCCATCGATGAGCAGATGCGAGGAGTTGCGGATGTTGACGATGTTCTGGTTTGCATTGACATAGGAGATGACCGGACTCTCGCCAACAGCGGCGCGGATCGTGATCGGCGCCTGCGCCGTGCCATTGAGCACCAGCTCGAAGAAACTCGAGAGTGGATAGCTGCCGCCGTGCAGGATCAGGGTATCGCCGGCAACCAGATTCTGCATCGCGCTGCGATAGTTGTCTGCGGGGGTGATTTCGATGCTCGTCGCATGAGCGCATTTGCCGACAAGCAGCACGAGCAGAATGAGGATGTTTGCAAACGAAATGCGGTGCACAAGCAACTCCTGTTCCGTTGGGGCCGATCCGGACATGCGCGGTGATTGCGGCATTCTCATCCAGGCGAATGCGGAATTCCGTGTGCGTGTTGGAGATTCTCCGTCGAGCGGTACGGCAATCGAGCCACCCGCCAGCGAGGGTCAGGTTGCGGAGCGGTCGCCAAATTCCTTCTGGATCTCTTCAAGTCGCAAGCCGCGTGTTTCGACACCGGTACGTGCAAGCAGCAGTGCCGCAGCCGCCATCGGCACGGCAATCAAGGCAGCCGACAGGGAAAAGTGCTCGAAGAAACCAAACGCACCGAGGCCCGCACCTACAATGCCACCAAATTTGGAGCTCGCCGCGATGACGCCTGATCCGGTGCCGCGCAAGTGAACCGGATAGATTTCCGCTGCGTAGGGAATCAGCATCGCAATCACGCCACTGCTGCTCACCAGCAGGGCGACGGTCGCTGCCGTGGTCGCTGTCGGCGAGCCCAGATTGAACGTCGCCATGAAGAAAAAGGCGAGCAGCGCGCAAACCGTGAGCGCAATGAAGAGCACCAGCGAGCGCACGCTGCTCCAGCGATGGTAGAGCCAGACCACGATTGCAATGCCTGGCAGCGAGATGATCGCCGAGCGCGCCAACAAGATGTTTGCGCCGGCCGCATCGATGCCGAGCTTGACCAGGTTGCTCGGCAGCCAGAGCAGGAAGCCGAAATTGCTCAGCCCCCAGGCCACGCCGCAAACAACAAGGCCGACCGTCAACCCGGCATGGCGACCGCGCAGCAACTGGCGCATGCCGGCCAGCGGATGCTGTTCATCGACGAGGATCGGGCTGGGTTGCCCGTCGGCGTCTTCCACGACCGCGCGATCGGTACGCCCCGAATAGCGCAGGAGAACCGCATGCGCCGCGTCCTTCAGTCCGACGCTTGAAAGGAAGCGCGGGGATTCCGGAATCCAGTAATTGAGGATGATGATCACCGCGCCGGTCGGAAGTCCGAGCAACCACAGCACGCGCCAACTGAACAACGGTTCGAGCAAGGCCGCCGCTGAGGCCGCAAGCAGGTAACCGGCCGACGTGCCCAGGCCGCCAAGGGCAACCAGCAACCAGCCGCGATGGGATGCCGGAATCGTTTCGGCCATCAGCGTGAACGTGATTGGCAGCAGACCACCGGCCGACGCGCCCATCAGGAAGCACATGGCGAGATTCCAGCCATAGGTCGGCATGGCCCCGCAGATCGCCGTACCGATGAACATCAGGGCGGACAGGAGAATTGCCGCGCGGCGTCCGAAGCGGTCACCCAGGTAACCCCACAGTACGGAACCAAAGGTCGTCCCGGTCAGCGCAACCAGGGCGAGTAGAGCACCGGTTTCCCGGCTGATGCCGTACTCGGCGGTCATGCCGGGCATGACGAAGCCGAGCGTGGCCGGCTTCATGACGTCGACGGCAAGGGCCACGATCAGAACCAGGACCAGGGTCCAGTGCTCGCGATTGAGCGGGACGCCATCGGCGAGATGGAAATAGGTTTTTCCGTGTGCCTGTTGCGGGGACAGGCGCAGTAGCTCGATGCGGGGCATCAGGCCATACGCAGCAAGGGCAAGACCGAGCGGTATCAGGGCCATGCCGACGAGCATGCCGGCATCCATCGGCATGCCGACCAACCGGTAGTGCGTGTGCGCACCCATCAGGAACATCGGCACGTGCGAAAGCACGCCGGCAATCAACAGGGCGCATCCAAGCCAGAACACGAATGGCCGATGGAACGAGATATCACCAGCGCGCATTGAGGCTCGAATTCCGAAGTGGTTGGATCGGATGACGATGAAGGAAGCGTTGAGATTCCCAACAGGCCCGCATCATGGCTTTCCGCGATGGCGACGCAGCAGGATCCCCGGCACCGCTGCGAATGGTGTGCGTTCATGCTGCGATGATCAAGTCCGACAGCTGAGCCCGTCGATGAATGGAACGCCAAACGATACGAAGGCAACGGTTGGCGTCAAAGACAAGTCGGACGTGCCCGACATGCCATCCGAGCGACGCCCACGGCCAGGCGAGATGGATCAGAACGCCTCGTCGAATCCGACTTCGCCCTGCACGCCGACTTGGTACGCGGAAACGCGCCGCTCGAAGAAGTTGGTGACTTCCTGCACATCCTGCAGTTGCATGAAGTCGAACGGGTTGCTTGCGCCGTAGCGACGCGGCATGCCGAGTTGGGCGAAACGCTGATCGGCGCAGTACTCGAGGTACTGGCGCATTTCCTTGGGCGAGATGCCAGCGACACCACCACCGAGTACGTCATCGGCGAAGGCAGTCTCGCACTGGATTGCCTCTTCGAGCATGTCGACGACTTGCACTTGCATGTCGGCATCGAACAGGTCGGGCTCTTCTTCGCGCACCGTGCGAATGGTTTCGAAGGCAAACGCCATGTGACAGCTTTCGTCGCGGAACACCCAGTTGGTGCCGGATGCGAGTCCGTGCAGCAAACCGCGCGAGCGCAGGAAGTACACATAGGCAAACGCGGCAAAGAAGAACAGGCCTTCGATGCAACAGGCGAAGCAGATCAGGTTGAGCAGGAACTGACGGCGCTGCTCGCGAGTTTCGATACGCTTCACATCTTGAATCGAATCGATCCACTTGAAGCAGAACTCGGCCTTGTGCCGGATCGATGGAATGTTTTCGATCGCCGCGAATGCCTTGTTGCGCTCTTCGGGGTCGGGCAGATAGGTATCGAGCAGGGTCAGGTAGAACTGCACATGCAGTGCTTCTTCGTAGAGCTGACGCGACAGATACATGCGCGCTTCGGGCGCGTTGATGTGCGTGTACAGGTTCAACACGAGATTATTCGAGACAATCGAATCGCCGGTCGCGAAGAATGCGATCAGACGATGGATCAAATGCCGTTCGGCCGGCGACATTTTTGATTTCAGATCATTGACGTCGGGTGCGAAATCGACTTCCTCGACTGTCCAGGTATTGCGGATCGCCGCCCGGTACATCTCGTAAAACTCGGGGTAACGCATCGGCCGCAAGGTCAGCTCGAAACCGGGATCGAGGAGGTTCTGTTTTTTGAAGGGAGGTTGTGCGGACATGTTGTTTCTCGTGCTGTCGATGCGGGTGACTAGCGGTTGCCAGGTCTTCTGAAGTGCGCCATCCGCATGTCGATGCTGCATGTGTCAAGACGGCGCTCTGGTATATGTGGACTCTCGAAATGGGTGGGACCAAGTTGCATGGAAGCGCGGCAGCCTTGTGTGTATATCCTTGCCAGTGGGCGCAACGGCACGCTGTATGTGGGCGTTACCTCGAATCTTCCCGCACGCGTCTGGCAACATCGCAACGATGTGGTCGATGGCTTTTCGAATCGCTACCGGGTGCATGATCTGGTCTGGTTCGAGGTTCATGAAACGATGGAATCGGCGATTCGCAGGGAGAAGGCGATAAAGGAGTGGAAGCGCAAGTGGAAGGTAGATTTGATTGAGACAATCAATCCTTACTGGCGTGATTTGTATTCGGAGATTCTGTAGCTAGAAGGGTGAGTCATTCTCTAGCTTGAAGCGTGAGTCACTGGATCCCGGCGTTCGCCGGGATGACGGCTCTAATGTCGACCAGATATCGGCAAACCCCGTCTTTCCTTACGTCACCCCGGCGGACGCCGGGGCCCAGTGACTTTGCTTTCGACGCTTCGGGCGCGAAACGATACTCGCGGGTTCATTGGCCCGCTTCCGCAATCTACTGACATGACTCGCAATATTCCGGATTCTCCAACGAGCAAACCACGGCACTACTGACTTCTACCGCCGACGATGACCTCGAGGTTGGCACCTGCGTCGCAGTCGAACCAACCGTGGTCTTGGCAATGCGTGTCGCCGGTCGCGAACGCAGGTAGTACGTCGTCTTGATGCCCGCTTTCCATGCGTACATGTACATCGATGACAGGCGCCCGATGTTCGGGTTTTCCTGGAACAGGTTGAGCGACTGGCTCTGGTCGATATAGGCACCGCGTGCGGCGGCGTGGTCGATCAAGGCTTTCTGCGGCAGCTCCCAGACTGTGCGGTAGATTTCGCGCAGGCGCTCGGGAATCGCCTCGATGCGCTGGATCGATCCTTCGGCCATCTTGATCGCATCGCGCACGGTTTCGGTCCACAAACCCAGCGTCTTGAGCTCCTCGACCAGGTAGCGATTGATGACAAGGAAGTCGCCAGACAGGGTCTCGCGCTTGAACAAATTGGAGATCTGCGGCTCGATGCATTCATGGCAGCCGGCGATCGAGGCAATTGTTGCGGTCGGTGCGATGGCGATGAGCAGCGAGTTTCGCAGCCCCATCGATCGGATGCGCTCGCGCAGTTCATCCCAGCGCTGTTCGGCAATCGTCTGCTGCGCGTGAGGCCAGTGATCGAATTGAAGTTCACCCTTGGCGGCGCGTGTTTCCGAAAAGCCCGGATGCGCGCCAAGCTCATCGGCGAGATCGCATGACTGATTCAACGCATGGAAATAAATGTGCTCGGCAATCTTTGCCGACAGCGCTTCGGCTTCCTTCGAATCAAACGCAAGGCGCAACTGGAAGAACACATCCTGCAGCCCCATCACGCCAAGTCCCACCGGCCGCCACTTGCGATTTGCCGTCGCCGCTGTGTCGATCGGATAGAAATTCAGATCAATCACGCGATCAAGTTGGCGCACGGCAATCGCCACCGTGTTCGCCAGTTTGTCGAAATCGAATGCGCCGTCGGCGACGTGGCGGCAGAGATTGATCGAGCCAAGATTGCATACAGCCGTTTCGCTATCCGAGGTGACTTCAAGGATCTCGGTGCACAGATTGGAAAGGTGGATGACGTTTTCACTGCGCGCGGTCTGGTTCGAGGTCGCATTGCAGCGATCCTTGAAGGTCATCCAGCCGTTTCCGGTCTGGGCCAGCGTGCGCAGCATGCGTGAATAGAGTTCACGCGCCTTGATCGTGCTCGCCGCAAGTCCATCGGCTTCAGCCTGGATGTAGGCGCGATCAAATGCCTCGCCCCACAGGTCGACCAGCTGCGGCACCTGCTTCGGATCGAATAGCGACCAGTTACCGTCGGCCTCGACGCGGCGCATGAATTCATCCGGAATCCAGTTGGCCAGGTTGAGATTGTGCGTGCGTCGCGCATCGTCGCCGGTGTTGTCGCGCAGTTCGAGGAATTCCTCGATGTCGGCGTGCCAGGTTTCGAGGTACACGCAGGCCGCACCCTTGCGCTTGCCGCCCTGATTGACCGCAGAGACCGAGGCATCGAGGGTCTTCAGCCACGGCACGAGTCCGTTCGAATGACCGTTGGTGCCCTTGATCAGCGAGCCGCGAGAACGTACCCGCGAATACGAGAGACCGATACCGCCAGCATATTTGCTGAGTTTGGCGACGTCGGCATATTTGTCGTAGATGCTTTCGAGTGAATCGAGCGGCGAGTCAAGCAGAAAGCACGAGGACAGCTGCTCGTGGGTCGTACCGGAATTGAACAGCGAGGGCGAACTCGGGATGTATTCGAGTGACGACAACAGTCGATACAGATCAAGCGTTTCGACCAGTGAATTGCCGCCGAGCGCGCAAGCCACGCGCATGAAGAAATACTGCGGCGTTTCGGTGACCTTGCGCTGCTGCGGATGACGCAGCAGATAGCGGTCGTACACGGTGCGCAAACCGAAATACTCGAAACGTCGCGACGCCAGGGCGTCAATCGTGTCGTTGAGCTTGCGTGCGTTGAGGGCAACGAAATCACGCAGACGATCATTGATGATGCCGAGCTCGGCACCCCGTGCGACCGATTGCGAGAACGACTGGATCTCCTGACCCGAGACTTCCTTGTCGATGAAGGATGAGAGAAGACGTGCAGCGAGAAATCCGTATTCGGGTTCCTCGGCAGTCAGCGCGGCGGCGGTGTGGATCGAGAGTTCATCGAGTTCGCGCGTGGTCGCGCCATCGAAGATGCCGCCGATGGTCTTGAGAGCGACGCGCATCGGATCGACGCCGTGCAGACCCCCTGCACTGCGTGTCACCGCGCGCACGATCTTGGTCAGATCGACGCTCTCGCTGCTGCCATTGCGCTTGGTCACACGCATCTGGGTCGGACTGTGTGGCGCGGTCAAGGTGAACGCGTCGACGATACTGTTGCGCGCCGTCGCACTGGCGCGGGCAGAGCTGGAATTCATGGCGGTTTCGTTGGCTGTTGATGACGCGGATTCATGGGCGTGCCTGACGCCGGAATCGAGAGGATGCATGGCGGTCTCCCGTCTGTTACCGATGGCCTGCTCCCGAGCGCAGGATTGATCGGTACCGTTTCGCGGAATCGCCACGGGACGGACGCCTGAGCGCCCGCCCTGCAACGCACTTCCCCGCGGAAGCGGCCACCTGCATCGGGATTGCGACAGTCGACGGTCAGCGTCTCAACCGACGAGACCGACGCGCAACGCGTCCGATGTGTCGGCAGGTTTTCGGGCTCATGGACACGGACCCTTCGATCCACCTTGCTTCAAGGCTTGCCAGGCGAACGCCCGGTGCCGTGCATGAAGCTCGTTTCCACTTACCGCTGCGGGGCAGCTCCGGATTTGCACCGGATTCCCTTTTAACCCGGCCCCAACGGACATTTGATGTCGTTGAAGCGGGCACCGACGGGACACAAGCTATTGTGTCGGAAGGGTCGGGTCAACCGATTATTTTGCGGTTTGCGTATTGATTTTCACGAGAGTCAATGGCGGCGCGCGGTGTGCGCACGAAAGACTCAAGCGCGTCGACGCGTCCGTTCAGTCTCATCCACCGCTTCGTTCAGGGCGACCTGCTTTTCAGCGACGGCATCCTCGGCGTCCATGGCATCAAGCAGTGCATCGACCGTGCTCGGGCCACTGCCAAACAAGCGGATCGCCGTGCGCGCGACCTGGCGCGTGTCATACCAGGCGTAGGCACCGACGCCGACGGCACCGATTACCGGCAGCCAGCGCGAGATACCGCCACCGACGATGCGCTTGGTCACGCGTACACCGATCGCATGGGCCACGCGCTCCATCACGCGAATCGGTACATCCTGCGCGATGACGCGGCCACCGACCCGGACAACGAGATCGCGCACCGCTTGGGCGGCCGCGTGGCGGAACAGGCAATACATCATCTGTTCGCGGTTGAGACGGGCGTTGACGCCATAGACACCGGAAATGTCGGCGACCAGCTGGGCCTGGATGCGCCAGATCGCCAACAGTTCAGGAACGATGGTCAACCAGCCGAGCGGTCCGGGGGGAAGGGCGAGAGCGCCGGCGGCAAGCGCAGCCTTGTTCGACGCCGCCTTGGTCAGCGCCTGCACGCGGGTGTCAGTGTCATCGCGCCGCTTCTCGCCCGTTTTCGGAACGTGGCTGAGCAGATCCAGCAGATGCCGGGTAATGCGGCTGGCCAGATCGGTTTCCGTTTCGGCTGCCTTGCGACGCGCTGGGATGTATTCGGGCTTCTTGGTCATGATATGGCTGGAGGTTCCCGGGGGCCGATCGCTCGTACATGCAAGCTTGACGCCACCCTTATGCAAACGAGGGGATCGAGGATATCGACGAAAACCTGAACCTCGGTGATGCGGCGCTCAGCGTGTCAACAATCCGGTCACGAAATCGGCCAGCTTCTTGTAGGGCGGTCTCAGCAGCGCCATGGACGACCAGCGCGCCTGATACAGCACCGGCATCTGCTTGGAGAATGTGAGGAATCCGGCGTGGCCATGGTAATGGCCCATCCCCGAAGGGCCGATGCCGCCAAAGGGCAACTCGCTCTGGGCAATATGCAGCACACAGTCATTCACGGTAACGCCGCCGGCCAGGATCGATTTCAGCACCGTGCGCGTGCGCCGGCGCTCGTGGTCGAAATGGTAGAACGCCAGCGGTCGCGGACGTGCATTGACGAACTCGATGGCCTCCTCGATGCGCGCATAGCCGATCACGGGCAGGATGGGCCCGAAGATCTCTTCCTGCATGACCCGCAAGGCCGGATCCGGATCGACGATCAGGGTTGGCGCAAATACGCGCCGCTCCGCATCGTGGGCGGATTCGTCGGGCAGGGTGATGATCGTGGCACCCGCCGTGCGTGCCTCGTCGACCAGGCTGTGCAAACGCCGATAGTGGCCGGCGTGGACGATGCTGGTGTAGTCCGGCGTCGTCTTCAATTCCGGATAGTGCCGCGCCACATAGGCACGCATTGCCTCGACGAAGGCCTCGCGACGATCGTGCGGAACCAGCACGTAATCGGGGGCGATGCAGGTCTGCCCCGCGTTCAGCAGCTTGCCGGCGGCAATGCGCTGGGCGGCGGTCTCGATCGGATAACCGGGCGCGATGATCGCCGGTGACTTGCCGCCAAGTTCGAGGGTCACCGGCGTCAGGTTCGGTGCGGCCGCCGCCATCACCTTGCGTCCGACATCGGTCGACCCGGTGAAGAACAGATGATCGAACGGCAACCCGGCAAAGCGGGCGGCGATGTCCGGCCCGCCCAGCACGGTGGCGACCCGTTCCTCGGGAAATACCTCGGCGAGCAGATCGCGCAACAGCACCGAAGTGCGCGGCGTGTGTTCGGAGGGTTTGAGCATCACATGGTTGCCGGCGGCGATCGCCGACACCAGCGGAATCAGGGCCAGATTGACCGGATAGTTCCATGGCGAAATGATGCCGACCACGCCGAGCGGTCGGTATTGGACTTCGGTGCGGGCGGGCCAGAACAACCAGTCGGCCAGGCGATGCCGCGAGCGCGACCAGCGCGTCAGATGTCTGCGCATGTGGTCGATCTCGTGCAACACGGTCATGCCGTCGGTGAGCAGGCTTTCGTGCCTGGAACGGCGACCGAAATCCGCGCTCATCGCCTCGGCGAGCTCGTCGAAGCGGCGCTTGAGCACTTCGCGCAAGGTACCGAGATCACGCAGACGCTGGGCCGGGGTTGGCGTATTCGCGCGCCAGGCGGCTTGTTGCCGCGCCAGCAGCGCGTCCAGATCGGTCGATTCGGGAATATTCATGCGCGCAGTCTACCGTCAAGCGCGTCGTGCCCGCAGCCGAACGGGTTCCGGCCATCGATTGACGTCGGCAAGCCCCGGCTCGTGATAGCTTTCTGGCAACCCAATCCGGAATCGGCGCATGAGTATCCGTGCCTTCAACGGCATCCTGCCAACGCTTGGATCCAACGTCTATGTCGATCCCGACGCGGTCGTCATCGGCGATGTCGCACTGGGCGCGGATGTCTCGATCTGGCCGTGCGCGGTCGTGCGCGGCGACGTCCATCACATCCGCATCGGCGCACGCAGCAGTATCCAGGACGGTGCCGTACTGCACGTCACCCACGACGGTCCATACACGCCCGGTGGCACGCCATTGCTGATTGGAGCCGATGTGACCGTCGGCCACGCTGCCGTCATCCACGCCTGCACGATCGAAGACGCCTGCCTGATCGGCATCCATGCGACGATCCTCGATGGCGCCGTGGTCAGGAAGCACAGCATGGTCGGCGCCGGCGCCGTGGTCAGTCCGGGCAAGATCATCGGCGAGGGCGAACTCTGGCTCGGCAATCCGGCACGCTTCGTGCGCAAGCTCAGTGATCATGAAATCGAGAAGCTCTACTACTCGGCGCAGAACTATGTGCGGCTGAAGAATCAGTATCTCGCCCAGGAAGAGGGCTGAGCGGTGCCGGTGACGAAACTGGAATCACGCAAGCTCGTCCGGATCATCAGGCCAGCCTTGCTGGCGATATTGCTTTTTGGTTTTTATGCATCGGCTGAAGCCATCGAGATTTCGGTTCGCGATGCGCAGACCGGGGCGTCGTTGGATGCAGGGCTGGTAGCCCTTTCCCTGTCGGATTCCGGCTCAAAACAGGACGTGCGTGCGCAGGTATCGGCGAGCAGGCAAAACGTATTGCTGCCGGTTGGGCGCTGGCAGCTGACCTTCGTCGCTGACGGCTATCGCAATCTGCTGACCACCATCGAGAGCGGCGACCAGGACGACCTGCCGCTCAGCATCCTGCTCGATCCGGTTGTGCAGTCGGCATCGATGGTGGAGGCCGCACGGCTGGCATCCGTCAATCCGACCCATGGCTGGCTGCAAGGCTATGTGCGACTTGCGGATACGGCCGCGCCGGTCGTCGGTGCACGCGTAAGCGCCCATCATGCGAGCGCGATGAGCGAGAGTGTCTTGACCGATGCAGACGGTCATTTCGTGCTGGATCTTGGCGAGGTTTCCAATGCCGAGAACACACTGCCGGATGATTTCGAGCTGCTGGTCGAAGCCGATGGCCATGTTCCCTACACATTGAGCGGCCTGCCGCGTGTCGCCGGATTGCAGCAGCGACTGATATCCATAGGCGCAGCAACACCCGCACTTCGCATCAATGAGATCGGCGCACGCGAGCAGCGATGGTCGAGCCCAGCCATCGTGGACGATGCGCGCCAAGCGTCCTCGCTTGAACCGCAATCGGCGCCTGTTTCGGGCGCGCTGCTCGCACTACCGCTTGCGCCGCCGGCAACCATTCGAGTCGGCTATGCCGATGCGGCTTGCACCATTCCGTGCTGTACCAATGACTGCAGCAACGTCTGCACGTTGTCGCTGGAAACCTATGTTCGGCGCGGTCTGGACAGCGAGTGGATCGCCAGCTGGAACACGCAGAGCCTGCGCGCGGGCAGCATCGCCTATCGCAGTTACGGCGCGTGGCGCGTGGCGAATCCGATCCGGGCACAGTTCGACATCTGTTCCAGCGCCTGCTGCCAGGTCAACGATGCCGGCACCTCGAGCAGTACCGATGCGGCGGTGGCACGCACGCCGGGGATCTTGCTTAGCCGTGATGGCAGCACGGTGTTTTCCGCCGAGTATTCGGCGGAGAACAACAGCTGGGATGATCCGAACGACGGACTGTCGTGCAGCAATGCGGATCTGTCCTGTGGCAACGGCAAGGTCGGTTCACCCGCTGCCGGCTGGCCTTGTCTGGCAGACGCCGTGGCGCTCAATCACGGCTGCTTCGGCCACGGGCGCGGCATGTCGCAATGGGGCACGCAACGATGGGCGATCAACGTCACGCCGCAACGCTGGAAATGGATCGTCGACCACTATTACAACGACAACGGCAATGCGTCGGGTGCCGGCACCGGTCAGCGCAGCGCGCAGATGAGCTCACCGCTGTCGCTGTCCAACCTCAGCGCATTGCCGTCGACCATCGCGCCGGGCGATACGCTGCAGATCGCGGCGGCGGCCAGCAATATGGCGGGTGCGGCACACGTCCATCTGTTGATTGGAGCCAGTCTGTATCGCAGTGGCGTCGGCTACCTCGATGACAGCGCCAACGACTCGGCGCTGATACTGGCGCCGGGAAGTGTCCCCATCCAGCGCAACTTCGCCGTGCCGCCGACCGCACCTGTCGGCAGCTATGACGTGCTGCTGTCGCTGTACCTGGATGTGGACGAAGACGGTGTCATCTCCGCTGCCGATCTGCCCATGGCCCTGTTGCGGGTGGAAGCCGCGCTGACGATCGCCGGGTCGGCGGATCAGCTGTTTGCCGATGGATTCGAAGCAATCCCCTGAATCATGCGTTCAAGTCGGCGCGGTCTGCCGCTCGAGTGCATCCAGCAGGCGCATTGCTTCATTCGTATCCCGTCCGCACATGCCGGCTTCCGGGCGCAGTTGTCGACAAACCAGCGGGCGTTCCGGCAACCCGAAAATCGCGCAGGTATTGTGCTCGGTCAATTGGATGCAGCGCACGCCGGCCGGCTTTCCACCCGGCATTCCCGGAATCGGTGACGAGATCGACGGCGCGATGCAGCAGGCGCCGCAACCGCTGCGGCACGCGAACACGGCAGTCAATCTTCGGCGTCGCCCGGCAAATAGGCGCGCAACTCGGCAAAGATCGCATCGGTTTCCGGACGCTGCCCATGCCAGATATCGAATGCCTCGGCGGCTTGTTCGACGAGCATGCCGAGGCCATCGATAGCGTGTTCGGCACCGACACTGCGCGCCCAGGCGAGGAAGCCGAATGAGGCCTTGCCGTAGGACAGGTCATAGCAGATCGCGCGCGCGGCGAGCAGCGAGGCCGGCAAGCCAAGCGACTGGTTGCTGTGGCCGGCCGAGGTCGCGTTGATGACCAGATCGAATCCACCCCAGTTGCCAAGATCGGTCCAGTAGCGGGTCTGCACGCGTTCGGGCTGTCCGATCGCGTCGGCCAGGGTGTCGGCATGCTCGGGGGTGCGGTTGGAAATGGTCAATTCGGAGACGCCGGCGTCGAGCAGGGCAAAGGCAACCGCACGCGCGGCGCCGCCGGCACCGAGCAACAGGGTTCGGCGACCGCGTACGTACAAGCCATGTCGGCCAGTGATGTCGCGCACAAGGCCGGCGCCATCAGTGCTCTCGCCGTGCCAACCCTCACCGCGCCGCACAAGCGTGTTGACGCTGTCGGCTTGGCGCGCCCGTTCGCTGACCGACAGGCAAAGTCGCGCCGCGTGCTGCTTGAGCGGCAAGGTCACGTTGGCGCCGCGGCCACCCGCCGCGGCGAAGGTGGCAAGGGCGCCGACGAACTCCTCGGCTGAAGCCTCGATCGCCTGATACTCGAGTGGAATAGAAAGCTGGCGCGAGAATGCGGCATGGATGCGCGGCGACAAGGAATGCGCGATCGGTTTCCCGAATACGGCATACCGGCCAGGACCTCCCTGCGTATCGATCAGGTCTGCGGATTTTTCTTCGATGATTTGCATGCGTTGACTCCGGATTTGTCGACGGATCGAGCAGGTTCAGTCTGCGCGCAACCAGCGCGCGGCTTCAATGGCGTAGTAGCTCAGGATCGCATCGGCGCCGGCGCGTTTCATCGCGGTCAGCGATTCGAGCACGACCGCGCGTTCGACGAGCCAGCCGTTCTGGGCGGCGGCCTTGAGCATCGCGTACTCGCCGCTGACCTGATAGACGAAGGTCGGCACGCCGAAGTGATCCTTGACCCGGCGCACGATGTCGAGATAGGGCAGCCCGGGCTTGATCATGACCATGTCGGCGCCTTCCTCGATGTCGAGTTCGACCTCGCGCAGGGCCTCGTCGCTGTTGCCAATATCCATCTGGTAGGTGTGCTTGTCGCCCTTGCCGAGATTGGCCGAGGAGCCGACCGCATCGCGAAACGGGCCATAGAAGGCCGAGGCGTATTTGGCCGAATAGCTGAGGATGCGCGTATTGATGTGGCCAGCCGCTTCGAGTGCCGCGCGGATGGCGCCGATGCGCCCGTCCATCATGTCGGAAGGTGCAACGATGTCGAAGCCGGCTTCGGCCTGGGCCAGGGCCATGCGGATCAGCGCCGCGATCGTGACATCGTTGAGCACGTAACCGGCGTCATCGATGATGCCATCCTGGCCATGCGTGGTGTAGGGATCGAGCGCGACATCACCGATCAGGCCAAGCCCGGGATGACGGGCCTTGAGTGCGCGCGCGGCACGCTGGAACAGACCTTGCGAATTGCATGCCTCGGCCGCATCCAGCGTCTTCAAACGGGCATCGACAGACGGGAACAGGGCGAGGGCCGGAATGCCGAGATCGACACACTGATCGGCCAGCGTGAGCAGGTGATCGATCGACAAGCGCTCGACGCCGGGCATCGAGGCGACTGCTTCGCGCTGATTGTCGCCGTCAATGACAAAGGCAACCATGATCAAGTCGGTGCAGGTCAGGGTGGTTTCGCGCATCAGCGCGCGCGAAAACGCATCGTGACGCATGCGGCGCATGCGGGTATGTGGAAAGGTCATGCTCTGATCACCGTGCGGATTGCCTACAGTGTAATGAAACTCGGTCGCTGACCGAAGTTGGGCGGCCAAGTGCCGCAGTTGCGCGTGCTTCGGCCTTGCAATGCGATACGTCTACTGGTCTGATGTCGCGGCGTCGCAAGGGGAGTCGCTACGGCGAGGATCGCTGCGGCGATGCAGTTGCAGGTGCCTGCAACGCGGGCGGTGCATTGGTTTCCGAATGATGTCGAGGCCCCCTTGAGCGGTATTCTGCTAGTCGAGCGATCGACCACACTGAATCACCTGTTGCGCCGCACCCTGGCCGCAGCCTCGCTGCCCGTGCGCGCCGAGATCGGCAACTATCTTGAGGCCCTCGATCACCTGCGCCGGATCGGCAGTTCGGCCGCTGGTGATCCGCCCTACTCGCTGGCCATTGTCGGTGCCCCGGCCCGACCAACGCGTGAATACCAGGCCCTGCTCGAATTCACCCGCGACTCGCCGGCGGCGCCACCAACCCTGTTGATGGCGCATGAGGAATCGGCCGAGGTGCGCAAGTGGGCGGATGCGTCTTTGCGCGGCCGGTTTCTGCTGTGGTCGCAATTCAGCCGCATTCCAGCCAGCGTGATCGAGCTGGCGCCGGACGACTTTGCCACTGACGGCGCAGTCAAGGATGTGACCGAGCGTATCCGCATCCTGTTCGTCGACGATTCGAAAAGCGTCTGCCAGGCCTACAGCGACATGCTGGAACGCAACGGCTATGCCGTCGACGTTGCGGCATCGATCGCCGAGGCCGACGCGCTGGCATCGGCGAATCACTATGATCTTGTGGTGGTTGATTATTTCCTGCCGGACGGCAGCGGTGACGAGCTGTGCAAGCGTTTGAGCGAGCGTGAGGATCCGCCGATCCTCGCGGTCATCAC
Source organism: Lysobacterales bacterium (assembly GCA_016721015.1). Lineage (GTDB taxonomy): Bacteria > Pseudomonadota > Gammaproteobacteria > Xanthomonadales > Rhodanobacteraceae > Dokdonella. Next base: position 431,195 of record JADKJL010000001.1, on the reverse strand, counting down.
CGGCAGCTATCGCGAGGACATCATCCGCCGCTGCCTGCAGGCCGGTGCCAGCGAGTGCATGTTCAAGAACGAGGCGCGTGAGCTGTTCCTGGCTCGCATCCGCACGCTCGCGCGCACCATTGAAATGCGCCGCTCGGCCGAGATGGAGCGCGAACAGCTCGATGGCATTCTCGGCTCGGTTGGCGACGGCGTGTTTGGCGTTGATGGCGATGGCCGCATCAGTTTCGTCAATCCAACCGGATTGCGCCTGCTCGGTTACGGCGACGACAATGATCTCATCGGCCTGCTCGCCCAGGCCGCGATTCATCCGCAGGAATCCCCGCGCAGCTCACCGCTGAGTCGTGCCTACAGCGATGGTGTTCCGGTGCACCAGATCGAAACCATGTTCCGCCGCCGCGACGGCAGTGGCGTGCCGGTCGAGTACACGGTACTGCCGCTGGCGGCGAACCGGCGAACGACCGGGGCCGTGGTGGTCTTTCGCGATATCGCCGAACGTCGAACCGCCGAACGCCTGCGCTGGGAGCTCAGCCACGATCCACTGACCGGCTTGCCGAATGCGCGGCATCTGCGCCAGCGCCTGATCGGAGAGCTCACCCGCTTGCGCGATCGAGGCGGTTATTCGGCCCTGATCCATATCGAGATTGATCGCGACCATGATGATTCGGCGCCCCGCGGTGACGAGTTGCTGCGCACGGTCGCACATGCGCTGGCGCACCGCCTGCGCGAAGGCGACGTGCTCGCCCGCGGCGAAGGCGACAGTTTTCTGTTGTTGCTGGCACAAGTGCAGATCGACAATATCGAGGTGCTCGTCGAGAGCTTCCAGCAGCTGCTGGCCGAACGCGAATACAGCGTTGGCGAGACCCGGCACCGGATCCACGCCCGGGTGGGCGCGGAGCTCTTGAATCCGCGCACGGCCAGCGCCGACGAGGCGCTCGAGCGCGCCCGCGCGGCAAGCCGGGTGAAGGTCGAGACACCTGTCATGCCCGCGGTCGACGGCGCCACCAAGGCGAGTAGCGCGGCAACCTCGTCGAGTGTGGCGACGGCGACGGCGACAACCGTCAGCGCGCCGAGCGAACGCCTGCGCCTGGCCCTCGAGCAAGCGCGCTTTGTCATCCTCGTGCAACCGGTCGTGGCCGCCAGCGTCTTGCCGGAGCCGCCGGCCAAGGTGCCCGAAAGCATCGGCTGGCAACTCGGGCGCAATACCGAGAGTCCATTGTTCGTCGTGCAATTGCGCATGGTCGGCAAGGATGGCCAATTGATCCTGCCGCGCGCGTTCATCCCCTTGGCTGAACGCGTGGGCATGGTCCAACGCATCGACCTGTGGGTAGTCAGCAGCCTGCTCCTGCAACTGGCCAGCGGACAGAACCGGCAAACGGCGCTGGGCTTGATCATCCGCCTGTCGCCGGCGACCCTCGCCGATCCGGAATCACTCGAATCGATCGAGAAATCGATTGTCAGCACCGGCGTCCCGGCCGATCGGCTGATCTTCGAGATCCGCGACAACCCGGAGCTGGCCAATCTGCCGGCCGCCCTGCATTTCATCACGCGCCTGCACGCGATCGGCTGCCGCTTCGTCCTCAATGGTGCCGATACCGAAGGCGGGCTGATGCCGCACCTGCGTGCGCAGCGGCTGCCCGGTGATTTTGTGCGTATCGACCGCAGCGTGGTTCAGCGCGTCGCCGAACAGGCCAGCGACCGGGCCGTGGTTGCCTCGATCACCGAACTCGCACATTCGCTCGACATGCGCGTGATTGCTGGCGAGGTTGATGACGAGTTGACCATGCAGGCGCTGCGTGAGACCGGCGTCGACTACGTACAAGGCAAGCGCATCGGCGAGGCGCGCCTGATCAAGCGGGTCGATTTTGCCAGCCTGATGCAGGCGGGTTAGAAGAAGCGGGCGAATGCCTCGATTGCGTGCGCGATCGCCGCGTCGTCGATATCGAGATGGGTGACCAGGCGCACGCTCGGCAGATAGCCGATGCTGGCGCGCACGCCGGCCGTCGCCAGATGCTGATCGAGTTCACGCAGGCGATCCGCCGGCAGCTCGATGAAGACCATGTTGGTGTGACACGCTTGCACCTGGATGCCCTTGATTGCGCGCAGACCGGCGGCGAGCGTTTGCGCCCGCGCATGATCCTCGGCCAGACGGGCGACGTGATTATCCAGCGCGTACAAGCCGGCGGCGGCGAGGATGCCGGACTGGCGCATGCCGCCACCAAGCATCTTGCGCCAGCGTTTGCCACTGGCGATCAACGCGGCGGAGCCAAGCAGCACCGAGCCGACCGGCGCACCGAGCCCTTTCGACAGGCAGATTGAAACGCTGTCAAACGGCGCGGCCAGATCAGCCGGCGGTACTCCGCTGGCCACGGCCGCATTGAACAGGCGCGCACCATCGAGGTGCAGGCCGAGGCCACGCGAGCGTGCCCAGCGTGAGGCTTTGTCCACATAGTCCTGCGCCAGGACACGACCATGCCAGGTGTTTTCAAGCGTCAGCAAACGAGTCCGCGCGAAGTGCTGATCATCCGGCTTGACCGACTTTTCCAGGATCTCCAACGGCAAGCTGCCATCGAACGCATTGACGACAGGCTGCGGCTGGATCGAACCCAGCACGGCCGCGCCGCCACTTTCGTACTTGTAGGTATGCGCTTCCATGCCGACCAGGTATTCATCGCCGCGCTGGCAATGGGCGAGCAGGGCAACCAGGTTTGCCTGCGTGCCGCTCGGCACGAACAGACCCTGCTCAAAACCGAGATCGGCCGCGAGCCGCTGCTGCAGCGCGCTTACCGTCGGATCCTCGCCGTAGACATCGTCGCCCACTTCGGCCGCCGCCATCGCCGCGCGCATGGCCGGTGTCGGCTTTGTGACCGTGTCGCTGCGCAGGTCGATGATCTTCATGGACGGGCCGGTTGATGCAAACCGCAATGGTAGCGTGCCGTGGCCACTTCACAAGTGCCGCATTCAGAGTATCTTTGCAAGTCGGGATATTGTCTGTTTGTCATCGGGTCGCGATTGCGTCAGCCGGCGTCGACCCGCAATGCTCAAGGGAGTTGCAGCCATGGTCAGTCACGATGAAGTCGACCCGCCCGCAAGTGTCAGCAAGTCATCGGCACGCGATCCATTCGCCAATCTTCCGGCCCACGAACGCGAGGCGATCCGGGAACGCCGCCGGCTCGCCAACGCGGCGACTGCAAGCACTGATCCGGCTGCGACGACGGTCGGTCTGGCCCTGTCCGGCGGAGGCATCCGCAGCGCCACATTCTCGCTCGGTGTGCTGCGCGGACTCGCCAGCAATCGGTTGTTGCCGCGCGTGGACTATCTGTCGACCGTGTCGGGTGGCGGCTATGCCGGCGGCATGCTCGGTCGGTTGATTGGATCGATCGGGCTTGAACGCGCTCAAGCCGCGCTTGAACGGAGTGATTCGCTCGTTCTGTGGTGGCTGCGCCGCAATGGACGCTATCTGACACCGGCCGGATCACGTGATCTCGGCATGGCCGTGGTCACCTATCTGCGCGCTTGGCTGGCGGTGCAGGTCGAATTCGCGTTTTTCGGACTACTCGCCGGCGTGCTGATCATCCTGCCGCATCTCCTGCAGAACGAGCTCGGCTGGTTCAATCCTGAATTCTGGAAATCCTGGCCATCGGCATGGTGGTTGATGGCGGCGCTGCTCTGGATACTGGCCGTACCCGGAACAATGATTGCCTACTGGGTGGCTCGCGATGCAGCGGATCCGCACGACAACAAGCCGGCGGGAAGGGCTGGCCCAACCTGGCGCGATGCGCTGATGCTGCTGGCGATGGTGGCGGCCCTGGCATGGCTGGTCGACGCGGGCGCCTGGCGCTGGGGAAATCCACAATTTCCGGTTGCCGGGTTGCCCCTTGGCTTGATTTCGCTGGGCACGCTGGCGGCGGCGATCCTGCGTTACGCCAGCGTGCTCTGGCGCCTGCGTCCGTCGCTTGCGAATGCTCGGGCGAGCGTTGCAACCGAGCGCAACCGTCTGACCCTTTCGCTGCGTCGCTGGAGCGTGGCTGCGCTCATCCTGCTTGGCCTCGGCCTGCTCGATTTCGCGAGTTGGGCGCTGCTTGATTTGCTCTCGCGTGGCAGCGGTGCAAACTGGCTGATTGGCGGCATCGGCATCGGCAGTGTCGCGTTGGCAATCCTGCGCGCGCTCGCCGAACCGATCCAGAAACTGGAAAGCAAGGCGACCGCTTCGCGCTTCGACTGGCGCTCGCGTGCGCTCAACCTGTTTGGCCACGTGCTGGCTCTTTTTCTGATCCTGTTGTGGGCGACCCTGGTCCAGTGGCTGGTGTTCGACAACTCATCGGTGCCGGGATGGGTGGCATCGGAGCCGGTGCGAGCGCTGGTGCTCGTCGGGGTCGCCGTCGCCTGGCTCGGCTTCACTGCCACGCACGCCGAGACGGCCAATGCCTCGTCATTGCACAGCTTCTATCGTGCACGCGTTACCCGCGCCTATCTCTCGGTCGGCAATGCAAAGCGCTTCAGCGCCAAGCGGGCCGATGGTTCCACGACCCCGCTCGATCCCGATGCGAGCAGCAGTGAGTCCGCGCTCGATGCCGTGTCCAGCGTCACCGAGGTACTGGGCGGTGACGATATGCCAATCTCGGACTATCGCCCCGAACAAAGAGGCGGGCCGATTCATCTGATCAACAGTTGTCTCAATCAGACCCATGACGACAACAGCGGCCTCTACAACGCGGATCGCAAGGGCTGCATGCTGACCATGAGTGCGCGTGGATTCGAATGGGGCACACATGCCTTTCATCCGATATCCGCGGCGGACGACTACGGCAGCCTCGGCCGTTGGGTCGCGATCTCCGGCGCAGCCGCCGCACCCGGCGCTGGGGCGTATACGTCGCCCGGCTGGGCGATGACCTTGTTTTTCCTCGGTGTGCGCCTTGGCTACTGGCTGCGCAACCCATTACCCACCGACCCGCAGCGCAAGGCGACGTTCAAACAACGCCTCCGTATTCTGCGCTCGCGCTTGCTGGCGAAACCCCAGCTGTTGGCCAACGAAGCGCGCGCCCGCTTCGGCGGCATCAGCCAGCCCTGGTGGTACCTTTCGGATGGTGGCCATTTCGAGAATACCGCGGTCTACCCGCTGCTGCGTCGCCGACTCGATTTCATCATTCTTGCCGACTGCGGCGCGGATGCCGCGTTTGAACTCGGTGATCTCGACAACCTTGTACGCAAGGCACGAATCGACTTCGGCGCCGATATCGAGTTCTACATCGGCGAAGAGGCCGAGAAGGAATTTGGTGTCGACAACTCGACGCTGTCCATCCTCTCGCCCGAGGATCTCATCACCAACACATCGGCGCGCGGCATTCTGCTCGGCCGTATCCGCTATGCCGACCAAGGTCCGGAACGGCCAGCCAAGACCGGCACCCTGGTCGTGGTCAAACCGAACCTGCACAAGGCACTCGATGCCGACCTTCTCGGCTACGCGTTGCGCAACCCGGGCTTTCCACAGCAAGGTACCGGAGATCAGTTTTTCGATGAGGCCCAATGGGAGAGTTACCAACGCCTTGGTTTTGATTTTGGACGTGCACTCACCTCAACCTGGCTTGGACAATTGCCTGGCTGGTCGAAGCCGGCAACGCACGATGCGTCGGCGCCCCGCTTGCGCAAGTCGCGCCGCTCACCGGCCGCGAAGGAAGACGCTGATCTTCCGTTCTGGCGACGCACGATGCCAGCCGCCGCGCTTGGCACCACCCTCGGAATCGGCGCATCGACGACCTTGTTGTTGGCCGCCTGGCAAGCCATCGATCAGGTGCGCAAGGATGACGCGGCGCGCGATACGCAAGTGCTTGCACGCATCGACAAGTCGGATGCCCTGCTCGACAGCCTTGATCTCAAACCGTTGCGCCCGATCGACTTCAGCGAGGGCAGCCGTATCCAGCGCCAGGTCGCTGACTTGATGGAATTGAAGGATCCGCAGCGGAATGACCCGCTGCAGAGTCGCATCGATCGCCAACTGCAGGGCTTCAAGGCGCAATGCGATCGAGCCCTGATCGCCGACAACCAGAACCCGCCCACCGACCGCCTGTGCGGCATGGTGATTCCGCTTGAATCGAACAACACTCCTTTCCGCTACTGGTCACCGACCTGTCTCAGCGGCTACGCACGCCTCGGCGATTTCCGCGGCTGTCATGGGCCGGAACAGGCCATCGCAGCCGTATCCGTTGCACCGCAAGCGACCGTCGAATCCGGACAGACCGCTGCGGCCAATCCGCAAACCAATACAGAACCGCAGGCCTCCCCGACAACGGCCGCGACGCCCCAGATCAGGGTCACGGCAATGCGATTGCCGGGCATGAATGAATGTTTTGAACGCGGCTTGGTGCTCTACCCGCAGGTTTACGACGAAGCCAGTCGCCAGGCTGCCACTGCCAGCCTCAACTCGCTCGATCTCTCGGTGGCCGCGAGCAAGCACGTCGCCAAAGTCGAGAACGTCGTGCGCAGCGCCGAGCTGAAGGGGCTGAGCATGCCGGCACGCTGGCGCAAGCCCACCCTGATTGTGCACCAGCCGGGCGATCTCGATTGTGCCGAGGTGTTGCAGGGCGTCATTGATCGCAACCTGCTGGCGCCCGACCTGCACACCGATATCCGTCCACTGCCCGCATCGCTGAAAAGCCAGCGTCACGTGATCGAGTTGTGGCTGCCGCCCGACGCGCTGCGCGGCGCGACGGCCAAATAAAGCGAGACGACCGTGAACCAACGACCTGCGACAGAAAGCATCGTCGGCATGCAGTCGTTTCGCTTCCGCGGCCGGTCGCCTGGCGGACGCTGACCGTTGCAACAAGAGCTTGCGCGCGTGCGAAGAGATCCTTCGACGATTTGCGAACCCATCCGGGTTCTGAGGCCTGACCGAGGCGAAGACCCGCACCGCAAAAAGCGGATTCGCAATCCGGGCAGACGTTCGGAAAGCCATGACGGTTGTGCCAGTTGATCAGCGTTGCCTTAAACTTGGGTGATGAAACTTGCCACCTGGAACGTCAACTCGCTGAACGTGCGTTTGCCGCATGTCGAACAATGGTGCGCACAGGCGCAACCGGATCTGCTCGGCATTCAGGAAACCAAGATGGAGGACGCCAAGTTTCCGCGCGCGGCGATCGAGGCGCTTGGCTACGAGGTCGCATTCTCCGGGCAGAAAACCTACAACGGCGTTGCCCTTCTGGCCAGGCAGGCCATCCACGATGTGGTCACCGATCTACCCGGACTCGATGATCCGCAACGACGAATCCTGATCGCCACCGTGGGCGACATGCGCGTGGCCAATCTCTATGTCGTCAACGGCCAGGCCGTCGGCAGTGAGAAATACGCCTACAAGCTCGACTGGCTGGACAAGGTCACGCGGTTTCTCGAAGGCGAGCTGCGCAACGATCCACGTCTTATCGTGATGGGCGATTTCAACATCGCGCCGGATGATCGCGATGTCTACGACCCGGTCGCCTGGCAAGGCCAGATCCTCTGCTCGGCGCCGGAACGCGATGCGCTCAAGCGCTTGCTCGATCTCGGCCTGACTGACAGCTTCCGCCAGTTCGACGAGTCGGCCGGCAAGTTCAGCTGGTGGGATTACCGCCAGGCGGGTTTCCGCCGCGATCTCGGCTTGCGCATCGATCTCGTCCTCGCCAGCGCACCGCTGATGGAACGTGCGACTGCTGCCAGTATCGATCGCGAACCGCGCACCTGGGAGCGTCCCTCCGATCACACCCCGGCCCTGCTGGAGCTAGCCGATGTCTGAATCCGATTGGCCATCTTCGCTGACCGACAGCGAACTGGAAGAGCTCGACCAGTACTTGCGTGCGCACGCGGGCGAGGATCACCTGCTGCTTGATGGCGTGCATGGCTTGTTGACCTCGCTGGCAGTCGGGCCGGCACCGGCGGCGCCGGATGAGTGGCTGCCCGAAGTCCTGTACGAGCCATTCGTCGACATCGAGGAGGGCGAGCGCATCCTGACCTTGCTGGCCCGACTCAACGATTCGGTTTCGCTGGAAATCGAAACCGGTGCGTATGAGCCGATTCTCGGCGAGATTGACACCGATGAAGGCGGCACCGCATTCACCTCACGTGGTTGGTGCGAGGGTTTCAGTCGCGGCATCGATCTGCGCGCGGCGGCGTGGGAATCACGACTCGGCCAGGATTCCGATCTCATGCAATACCTCGGCCCGATCATCGCCCTTTCGATCGAGGACGAGGTCTTCGACAGCGATGCCGAGTTCGCCGCGCTGACTGACGACGAATACGACGAGTGTCTTGCGCGCATCCCTGAATCGATCGACGCGGTCGCCCAATACTGGCGGGAAAACCCGGCCAGCGAAGACGATCACGTGCGTCAGCGCGAGGGCGAGCTGCCTCGTCCGCCACGTCGACGCGGTGGACGCTGGGTGCACTAAGCCGGGCGCAAAATCGCGGCCGTTGCTGGTCGGCGTTCGCTTTCGCACCTTCGCGGCGTTTGATGTTTTGACGCCGGAATTGGCGCTAAACCTCGGAGCCGACCCATGTTGTACCGCTACCCTTTACTCGCGATCGCCGCCCTCGTACTGGCCGCCGCGACTGCCCACCGCGCCGCAGCCGCCGACACCATCATCATCGTTACTACCACCGCCGATCTCGGCGGCTCGTGTCCCGGCGCTAACTGCACGCTGCGCGCGGCGATCGCCTATGCCAACGCCAGTCCCAGCCAAGACCAGATCATCGGCTTCAACATTCCGGGCTCCTGCCCACAAACGATCAAGGTATTCAGCGACTTGCCGACGGTGGGTGACTCGCTGTCGATTCGCGGCTACACCCAGACCGGTGGAATGCCGAATACCAATGCGAACGGAGACAACGCCACGATCTGCATCGAACTCCAACCCGCGTCGAGTGGCTCCAATACCACCAACGGTCTGCGCTTCGCGCCGAGCGATATCACCGACACCTTCGATGTTTCGGGCCTGTCGATCGGTGGTTTCGACCGCGGCATTCGTATCGAAGGCGGCAACTACACCATCGGCGGCAATTTCATCGGCCTGCGCGCGAATGGCACCACGCACATGCTGAATGCGTACGGCGGCATCCTGGTATATGCCAGCAACAGCTACTACGCCACCACGCGCCGGATCGGCGGCAGCGAGCCCGCACAGCGCAACGTGATTTCCGGGAATGGTACCGGCGTGTCGCTTGCCAGCGGCGGCGGAAACACAGTGGAGAAAAACTTCATCGGTACCGATCGCAGCGGCAACGTGGCCGTCGGTAATCTCACCGGCATCTATGCTTCAAGCTTGTCGAATGGCATTTTCTTCAACACGGTATCCGGCAACGCCTCGTTCGGCATCCGCCTGGAAAATCCGAATGGCAGCGCCAACGCAGTCGACAACAACCGCATTGGCCTCAAAAATTTCTTGATCTGCTTTCCACTTTGCGCACCCAGCGTCTATGCGTTGGGCAATGGGAAAGATGGCGTGCGCATTGCCGAAGGCGCGGCGGGCAACAACATCGCGGGAAACCAGATCGCCTGGAACGATGGCGATGGCATCACGCTGCCCGATGCGGGACCGCAAAATAGCATCAGCGAAAATTCGATGCACGACAATGCCGGTCTCGGCATCGACCTCGGCGCGAATGGCGTAAATACCAACAACAACGACGCGACCGAGCCGGCGACCTCGCCCAATCGACTGCTGAACTACCCCGTACTCAATCTCGCCGGTGGCGGCGATCGAAGCGGCACCGTTTACGGCTATCTGCAAAGCACGAACAGCCACTACACCATCGAATTTTACGCCGACGACATCGCCGATCCGAGCGGACATGGCGAAGGCTACGACTATCTCGGCAACGTCGAAATCGATATCACGGATGCGCCTGCGGGCGACAACGGCCAAGCCGTCTTCGCCGCACCCATCTCCGCCGGATCGAGCCTTGTCGGCCGCCATATCAGCGCAATCGCGCGCGACGCCAACAGCAACACGTCCGAATTCAGCGCGAACAAGGTGTATGTCTTCATCGATTCCATTTTCGCCAACGGCTTTGAACCCACCGCTGAGTAATCCCCCACCCGACAGGAGTTAAGACCATGCCAAATCGACTCACCGCAATCGCCCCGCGCGCGCTGGCGACGACACTTGCGCTGCTCGCCACTGCCTGCAGCACTTCGGCATCCTCGCTGGGCACATTCAAGGTGAATGACAAGGACGCCAGCCTGACCTCCGCCGTGCTGGTCGGGATGCCGCCAAGCGGCACCACACCGCGCATGGTGCTGGTGCTCAGCGAAAAGGCGCCGGAACCCGGCGTGGATCCGAATATGGCCACACTGGCAAACCCGAACGCGTTCGGCGCGATGGTCAACGTGGTGCTGCTCAAGGCAGACGGCGAGGATTGGAGCAACCCGGTTGGCTGCGACATCGTCCATCCCGCCGCGAAAAACAAACACGGCGACCACCTCGCCGCCGACGGCTGCAAGCTCACGGACGTGTCGGTGACGAATGGCCAGTTCCACGCCCACTTGGCCACGACGCCATCCGCGAAAGACGGAGACGATACGATCGTGATCGACATCAAGCTGAACGTGAAGATGCCCTGATCCGCACCGATAAAACCGTGCCGGCCGAGCTGATGCCCGCTCGGTACGCGTTTTGTTGCGGCGACGTTCGCTTTGTCCACCCGGGAGCATTCCTTGTTCCGAATCAAACATTCGGAGTTCACCATGTCATCTTCAACTCGACGCTCCGTGCGCTGCTTGCGTGCGGCCCGGTTTGCATGGATCGCGGTCGTGGCAATTGCTGGCGCTCCCGCCTGGGCGAATATCTATACCGTGACCAAGACGACCGATACCTTCGATGGCGCCTGTACACCATCCGATTGTTCATTGCGCGAGGCGATCGCGGCGGCCAACTCTTACGGCGGGGCGCCGCACACCGTGATGATACCGGCCGGCACCTATCAGATGACGCGTTCCGGCCAGAACGAAAACAACTCGGCCACCGGCGATTTTGACCTCTGGAACAACCCGATGATCATCGTCGGCGCAGGCGCGGCCAGCACGATCATCAACGGTGGCGGACTCGATCAGGTTTTCGAGATCAATGGCGAGACAGTGTCGATCACCGGTATCACTGTGCGCAACGGCCTCGGAGGGATTTCCCTGTTCGGCGGTGCCCGACTGACCATGAGCGACAGCGTGATCTTCAACAACACGCGAAATGGCAGCGGCGGCGGTATTTCCGCATTTGACTATTCCTCGATCGCCCTGACCCGGGTAACGGTGCAGGGCAACAATGTTTCCAGCGCCAGCTTCGACGGCGCCGGAATCTACGTCAAAGGCACCATGTCGCTCACCGACTGCACAATTGTGCAGAACGGTTCAACGCCAACGCACTATGGCGCGGGCATATACAGCGCCGGCTATGGTGCTGAGGTCCAGACGATTTCGGGAGGCACGATCGCGGACAACGGTTTTGGCGGTACGCAAGAAGGTGGTGGCCTGTACGCGGTTTCGCCCGGTGAGGTGATCAACATCGTTGGCACGGACATCCAAGGAAACTCGGCAGCGAGCGGTGGTGGCCTGTATTTCTACTACATGGACAGCGTGCTCCGCGACGTCAACATCCATGGCAACCATGCAACTTGGTATGGTGGCGGGATATCCGGCCAAGCCGGAATACGCATTGAGTCCAGTACGATCAGCCAGAATGATGCCGATAGCGGCGGCGGGATTGCGTTTGTCGTGTATGGCGCTGGCGGCAACGCCGTCTTTGATCGGCTGTTGCTCGACTCGAATGTCGCACGGGCCGACGGTGGCGGCATGGTTATCAGAGGCTCGACCACAAACAATGCACTGGTCTTGACCAACAGCACGTTCCTATACAATCGGGTTACGGGCAACGATGGATCGAGCCTCGGAAATCACGGGGGCGGCATTTCTCTGGCCGGTTTCCTCCGTTTTGAACTGGCAAACAATCTGCTCAGGAACAACTACGTAGCCGCCTACCCCGGTTCGTCCGGCACCGGCGGCGCCGCTATTGCCGTAGTCGAACAGGCCGGTGGTTCGATGCAGAACCTGACCCTGTACTTCAACCAGACCAGCGTATCCAGCGGGAGCAGCTTCAGTGGCGGCGCCATATTTGTTGCCAGCTCGGCACCGGTTTCGCTGACCAACCTGACCTTTGAAGGCAATAGCGCACCCAACGGAGTTGCCACGGCACTTTTTCACAATACAAGTACAGTCGGCTCACTCAGCGCCAAGAACACCCTCTTCGGTACGAATGCATTTGGGCCAACCGTTTGCGTCGGGGCATTTAGTTCGCTCGGTTACAACCTCGACCCCGGCACCACCTGCGGACTTTCGGCCCCTTCCGACCAATCCGGACAGATCTACGCGGTTGACCCGATTGGTGACTATGGTGGTCCAACCGATTCGATGATGCCGACAAGCAGCACATTGATTGACAAAGGCGGCAATATCGGCTGCCCGGCGACCGATCAGCGAGGTGCACCGCGGCCTTTCGGCAGCTCCTGCGATATCGGTGCGGTAGAGGCGGGAGCGACCGTTCCGGTTCCGGAAACGCCGATCTTCGTGAATGGATTTGAAGGCGTCCCTTGAGCATGGATCTCGGTGCTGGCCGAACCTCGCGTCGATTCCGATGTTGATCCCTCTCCGACCAGCACGACGGAACGTTGACCCGAGAAGCGCAACAAGGCCATTCGGTCGACCATCTGTTTGTCGATCCCGATCTGCTGCGCTATTCAATGATGGCGCTAGAATGCGCGGGTTGTTCCTCCGGACCGACTCGCGCATGACTGAGGCAACCCATGGTCAGCACACCACCGCTTGGTTGCTCGATCGCATCAAGGTCGGTGACATGCAGGCACGCAGCACCCTGGTCGAGCGGGTCGAACCATTGCTGCGCCGCTTTGCCCGCGGCCGCTTGCCGGGTCGCTTGCGCAGCCAGGAAGACACCGCGGATCTGGTCCAGCTGACCTGGCTCAAGGTGCTCGACAAGCTCGATACGATCGATGCGCGCGAACCTGGTGCATTCTTTGCTTATTTGCGCACGGTGCTGATCAATGCGCTGCGCGAATCGCTGCGCCGCAATGCGCGTTCGCCGATCGATGAAGGTCGCGATGTCGATCTCGTCGCCAGCAACGTCGATGTCGATGACTGGCTCGCCTGGGAGCAGTCGCTGGCAACGCTCTCACCCGAGCATCGCGGGCTCGTGCTGATGCGCTTCGAGTTCGGCATGAGTTTTGTCGAGATCGCCGATGAGCTCGGTGAGTCCCACGACGGCGTGCGCATGAAGATCAATCGCGCGATCGCGCGCATGGCCGGAGCGGCGCATGCAGACGCCGACTGAGAATTCGCTGCAGGATCTGATCGCACGGATCAGTGCCGGCGAGCCGGTTGATCCGGCCTCGATTCCGCTTGAACTCGGTGACGATCCGACCCTCAAGCGATTGCTGCAACTCGCCCGTGTGGCCGAGGTTTTCGATCGCAATTTCGAGTCGGATGGAGCGCCGGATGCCACACCGGGACAACTCGGCCCGTGGCGATTGCTGCGCTTGATCGGCAGCGGCGGCATGGGCGAAGTTTGGCTCGGCGAACGCACCGACGACGTGGTCGAACAGCGCGTCGCGATCAAGCGCGTGCGCGTGCAGACGGCGGATGTGCGCGAGCGCCTGTTCAGCGAGCGGCGCTTGTTGGCGCGTCTCGAACATCCGAATATCGCGCGCTTCATCGATGCCGGCGTCGATGCTGCCGGCTCGCCATGGCTGGTGCTTGAATACGTCGAAGGCGTGCCGATCAGTGACTGGTGCGCGCAGCAAACTCTATCCTTGCATGATCGCCTGCGCTTGTTCGGCAAGGTTTGCGCGGCAGTCGAGCATGCCCATCGTCACCTGATCGTGCATCGCGATCTGAAGCCCGCAAATGTGCTGGTCAATGTCGATGGCGAACCGAAGCTGCTCGATTTTGGTATCGCCAAGCTGCTCGATGGAACCGGCGAGGGCAACACGGTCGGCGCGTTGACGCCATCCTACGCCGCGCCGGAACAATTGCGCGGCGAGCCGGTGTCGACGGCAACCGATGTCTACGCGCTTGGATTGCTGCTCTATCGCCTGTTGGCCGGCGCGCTACCGGCAACGCGGCAAGGCGCCGGAGCCGCGGCAGTGCTCGCTCGCCTCGACGACGAGGAAACCCAGCGGCCCAGTCAGACAGCGGCCCTGGCCGCAGATGCCTTGCCCTATGCGGCCGGTGCATTGCGCGGTGATCTTGATGCGATCGTGGCGCAGGCGATGCGCGCGCGACCGGAAGCGCGCTACGGTTCAGTAGCCGAACTCTCGGCCGATATCGAACGCAACCTGGAAGCGCGGCCGGTATTGGCGCGGGTGCCGTCGCGTCGCTATCGATTTGCGCGATTTGCGCGGCGTAATCGACTCGCCTTGTTGCTCGGTGTGCTCGCGGTGCTGGCTCTCATCATCGGCACCACGGTTTCGATCCAGCAGGCGCGCAATGCCCGGCACGAAGCCGAGTCGGCCAAGCGGGAGCTCGCACGCGCCGAGCGCATTTCTGAATTTCTCGCCTCGCTGTATCGCGAGCAGGATCCGCTCGGTCGCGGCACCACCGCGCAGCGAAGCGCTCGAGCGGTGCTCGCTGACGCGGTCGCCCGGGTGGATCGCGAATTGCACGACGATGCGCAGTCGACTGCGCAGCTGCTGCGCGTACTCGGCGAAGCGCAGCTCAATCTGGGCGAGTTGGATGCTGCGCGGGTCACTCTCGATCACGCCGCCGACGCCGCGCAGAAATCCTCCGATGTGTTGCTGGGAGCCGATATCAATGCAGTCCGCGGCGCTCTGGCCACGCGCGAGTTGCACCATGACGATGCCGAACGCTTATTCGCGACCGCGCTGAAAAACGTGGTGGAATTGCGCGGTGCCGACAGCCTCGAAGCGGCACGCGTGGAAACTCGGCGCGCGATGAGCCTGGTCGCGATCGGCAAATTCAAGGAAGCGCTCGGCTCGGCCGAGCACAGCCACGCAATCCTGCTGCGCACATTTGGTGCTGGGAATCCGGAAAGCATCACCGCGCTGACGACCTTGGGCACGATTCAGGAGCAGCTGCGCGGAGACACGGCGGCTCTCGATACTCTGCACAAGGCCGTCGCGACGATCGAGACCACGTATGGCAAGCAAGACGCGCGTCTGGTTCTGCCGCTGCAAACCCTCGGGGAGGTGATGCGCCGAACCCGCGATCTTGACGGCGCCCGGAAAACACTCTTGCGCGGTGTGGCCATTGCGCGCGAGCAGTTTGGCCCGACCAGTGCACCGGTATCGCTGATGCTGGTGCGTCTGGCGGGGGTCGAGCGTGATGCCAGTGCGTGGCAGCGCGCCATCGAGCTGCTCGATCAAGCCGAGAAGGCGCTGCCGGAGAATGAAGACGATGCCGCGCGCGCGCAAATCCTCAACACGCGCGGCAGTACCTGGATTGAACTCGGCGACGGCAAGCGCGCCGAGGCCGACTACCGTGCATCACTGGCGTTGCGCAAAAAAGCCGGTGACCAGCGCAGCGGCATTGTCTGGTTTACCGAAGCGCAGGTCGGCACTGCACTGGCGATGCAGGGCCGCTACGTCGAGGCTCTGCGCTTGCAACGCGAAGCCTCGGTGGAGATCCGAAAAATGCTGGGGCCGGATGCTTATCAGAATGCCTTGATTGCGGTTCGGCTTGCGCAAACGATTGCACAGCAAAAGGATTATGCCAGTGCGGCAACACAGTGGCGCGAGGCGGTGCGCCTGATCGAGCTGACCTACGGTCGCGATCATTTTGGCCATTTCGACTGGAGCCTGGAGCTGGCGAAGGCACTGGCAATGAGTCCGCCTGATCGGCGCGAAGCGGCTGCGATCGCTGATGATCTCCTCAATCGTTGGAGCGACAATCCACAGATCGCGGAGCGCTACGCTGCCTTGATCCTTTTGCGCTGTCACTTGCACGCGCAGGCTGGAGAACTGCAACTCGCAGCCGTACTTGCGCAGTCTGCGTTGCAACGCAGCGGTCTGGTCGCCAGCCCGGACGAACGCCGTGAGTTGATGCGCTACGCTGAAAAGTAGCTGCTGCACATTCGAAAAAGTCTCGATCGATCAAAACTGGCTGGCAGCGTCTCGGACTTTGCCGGTTGAGGCAGAAATTCGGCTGGGCGAGAACATACAAAATCGGTTTGCAGACCCATCGTGGTGCCATGGGTCAACGAAAGGCAAAAGTGTGAACCGTCAAGACGGGTTCGCAACCCAGCCGAGTCAAGTCCGACAGGCGGCCACGTTCGCTCTTGGCCCTTCCCGGCATTTCCATCCTTGCAACGAAGTCCTCGCCCTCCGCGCGGACCGTCATCAAGGGATGCCAATGGACACGACGATCAAGCACCACAAATGCACCTCGATGGTTGGCATGGCGTGTCGGTAGACGTTCTCGATGCCAATCTGGTCGGTACCGCATTCGCTTTGTTCAAGTTGCAACTTTCCATCGATCGATGGCACTCACCGTGGCGCACGCCCGATCGTACTCCCTCAAAGTCAATCTGTTATTTCCCGATGACTTTCGGCAAGGGTGACGTCATCCAGATCCGCAATGCAACGTACAGCGGTTCAACCGGCACTGTCACTTTTCCGCCTCCGCCTGGCATCGCCGCTGATCAATAGCGGCCTCGGCGTCAGTCTGGCGACGGTCGATCTGGACGGCAAACCCCGCGTCAATGACAATTCTGTCGATATCGGCGCCTACGAAAACCAGGACCGCATCTTTCCTGGCAACTTCGAATTGCTGCCATAAACGAATGCAGTCGGTTGAACTCGTTCCCGAAATACCAGGGTTCTGATCGGCAAGTCGTCAACCGACATGCCTTCGTGATGTGCCCTATTCGAACCCGCTTGCAAAGATGCGGTCGGTCACACTTTCAAACATGGCGAAGCCGGTCAGATTGGCATCCATCGATACGGCGCAGATGGGATTGTCTGCGCAGACAGCCATGTCGTCAGTCCAGTGCGAGAATCGGCTTCCGCTATTTGCCGTTGCCGTCAACGTGACGGTCGAGAAGGCGGGAAACGCGGCCGTGCATGTCGCGCCGCAATTGATTCCGGCCGGATCGCTGAGCACCACGCCCTGACCTGTTCCACCACGTGCCAGCACAAGTTGGTGCTGCTGGCTGAAGGTGACTGTGATATTCAATGCGCGACTGACAAGCAACGTACACATGGGGTTGCTGCCGCAAACGGCGGCGTCGCCGGACCACGATTGGAACTGAAACCCGCTGCCCTGGATATCCGAGGCGTGCAGGGTGATCGACGAACCGATTGTGAAGTCCGCGCTGCACATGGCCCCGCAATCGATACCGGCGGGCGTACTGAGTACGCGGCCACTACCGATGCGGTTGATGCTTACTTGTTGAGCCGCCGGCACAAAGCTTGCCGAGGCAACCACCGGGTTGTTAATTGTGATGTCGCAGAGCACATTGTTGCCGCAGGCTTGCGCCGCGCCCGACCAACCCGAAAAAACAAACCCCGACGCAGCGGTAGCCGTCATTCTCACCACACTGCCCATGGCAAATTGCGCAATGCAAAGGTTGCCGCAATCAATGCCGATCGGATTGCTGGTGATCGTGCCGTTGCCACTGTTCGCCACAGTCAACGCCACCAGGGGCATGAATCGGGCACCCACGATGGTCGCCTGGGCAATGGATATCGTGCAACTCAAGTTCACATTGCATGCGACCGCCGCGCCGGACCAGCCGGTGAACACCGAGCCGGCAACCGGATTTGCGCTGAGTGTGACGGTGGTGCCTGGATCCAGGAGCGCCTCGCAGGTGCCGCCGCCACGTGTGCAGTTGATCGCTGGAGGTGTGCTGGTAATACTGCCATCGCCCGTGCCGGTAACGCTGACAGCTAGAGCGACCCGACCGTCGCTGTAGCGCGCCACATGCAGACGCGAATGACCGAAGCGCCCGCTGCCTGAAGTGCCAACGACGAATACTGCGTTGTTGCGCAACGGCAGGATTTCCGATACCTGAGCGCTGTTGTCGCTGAAACTCCACGGCAGTGAGACGATGCCGAGACCGAGGCCTGAATCGGGATCCAGCAGGCGCAGCTCACCCGAGGACATGGGAATTCCGCCTGCCTGTCCTGACAGCAGCGAGGATCCAAACACCCACTTTTGATCGCTGCGAATCGCCAATGTGCTTGGCCCACGCTCGGTTAGCGTGCCGATGCGATAGTTGTTCGACCAATCCGCAAACAAGCTTCCGCTGGATGTGAACCGTACTGGAGCTGCCTCATAAACCGTGCTGCCCGCGCTGACGCGTTTCCAGTCCGCGATGGTGGCAATTCCGGCATTCGGGGGTTGCCCGACTTGAACCACGGTATTGAAATCGCAGGCAATGTTTCCGCCGCCTTGTACCGGGGGATCGTAAATGCGTATGCCATCGAAATCAAAGTTGGGATCGAGCGTCCCTTCGGTCGTGAACATCGCGATGAAACAGGCGCCCGCAGCACCAGCGTCCAGTCCATAGCGCACGCCACCAGCCACCACGAGGCGTGGCTGTGCTTGCGCGTTCAGGTAGCGCGAGATTGAGTTGATGCGCACGGCCCGTGGAGGGGCGTTGACAACGAACGGATTGACATCGAGCAGCACCGCGCCGCCGCTGCCGAAGCCACTGTCGGGCAAGCAGTTCTGATGGAACTGCGCGATCAATCCTCGCGATTCGCCATTGGCCAACCGGGTGGTTCCCACCGCCACAGTGGTGTGTGCGCCGCGCACAAACCAGCCGCCCGAGGCACTGCGCACCTCATCGCGGGCGTTCGGCCCGAAACTCGCATTGGCCTGGAAGCCGCCCGCACAATTGCTGTATGCGCTTCCGGAATTCAGGAGGGTGCGCGCCTGATGCACACTGGTGACCGCGCCGCCACCGGGATTTCCAGTGCCGACAAGTCCAATGCTGCCGTCGTCATAGCCCAGGATGCCGCCCATCGACAGCGGTGGCCCGACACCCCAACTGAAGTTGGAGAGCAGATCTGTCGAGGCGCCGTTGAAGTCCGCAATACGGCGCTGGTAGAGCAGGTCGGGGTTGACAAATTTGCTGAAGCTGCCGCCGATTACCCAGGAATCAGCGCTGATTGCAAGAAGATGCGCGTTGCGATCATTCCACCCCGTGCTCCAATCGACACCTGCTTCGAGGGTCAGTGAGCCACCATTGCCAAAGCCGCTGTCGAGTTGAAATTGCTGTGCAGTCGCCGTGTTCAGCCATGCGCCGACGAACCCCAGAGTCAGTACGGCGAGTGCGCGTATTCTGTAATTTGTAATCATGGGTATTTGCAGTCTCCGGGCATTCCAGTCAAAAAACACAGGCGCTGTTGCTTCTGCAGTCTTGTCACCGATCATTGGTCATCTCGACTCCATACTCATGGATCGAACCCATCTGCGAACACCGTGTCCGCTGATGCGATCTGCACATAAAGAAAGATGTCACTTACACCATTGGTATCGGATGCGACGAGATCGCTGGCGACAGACTCGAAAGCAAACACTTCGGCTCCACCACTGATATCGAGACCCTCACCGGAATTGCCGTTGCCTGGAATGGTGTTCGCCGGATCGCTGCCACTGATCAGTTCCGGCGCCAGACCGGCACTTTGCAATGACCATGCGAAGGCTTGTCGCGGCTGAGCGGCACTGCTGTTACGGCATTGCACAATTGCGATTCCCGTACTTGCCATGCGCGCTCTATCACATAACCCCATGTTTGGAGCGGCGGGCACTGCAACGGCAAACGGGTTGGACAACTGTCGAGACCACATCTGCGTAGCGCTGCCGCCACCCGCACTGGATCGAAAGATGATGTTCTGGCCGTCTGCGGAGATGGCCGCATTGCCTGCACCGCTCAGATCGATGTTTCCAGGACCAATGCCAACGCGCGTTGTCGTGTTGAAGTTGAGGTCGCGCAGATAGATGCGCTGGGATCCACCAAATGGCCCGCCACCAACCAGGTTGGTGGCAGTTGAGGAAAATGCCACAAATCGGCCATCGGCACTGATGGATGGCAACTCGCCGAACGCACCGCCATTGCCGACAACGCCCGCAGAACTGACGTCAGTGCGCCGGGTGACATCGGCGAGCAGATCGCGCACAAACACGCTGTTGGTGTTGTTGGCGGGATCGCCGGCGACAAGGCTGGAAGCATTGGAGGTGAAGACCACATAGCGCCCGTCGCCGGATATCCCACCGAGTCTGGATATGGTGGCTGTCGGAAGTGCACCCGTAGCGTTCAGATCAACCAGCTTGAATGCATGGGTCAGCTGGTCGACTCGCACGATATGGACACCAGGAACGCTGCCTATGTAGCTGCTGGAGTTGGTCTCGAACGCGACAAAGCGACCATCGGTGGAAACCACGGGTCGGTCATTGCTCGTGCCGGGTGCCGAAGGCTGACCCGCTGGTGTGGTACTCGCGACGCTGATCGCACCCGTGAAAATGTCATAGGCGAGTATCTGGGGGCCACTGACGCCCGGGGTGAAGTTGCTACCGTTTGCGCGAAACACGAGTGTGCTTCCGTCGATCGAAAGAGCCGGTTGTGTCAGGGCGGTGTTGGTTTGCACCCCTGGGCCGCCTGGTGAGGCAGGCGGGCCGAGGACGCGAAGGAACACATATTGCTGCGCGTAGGCTGCTTGGCCTAGCAGGACAATTGCGGCGCCAAGGATGACGCGTGAACAAGAATTCATGAGGCAGACTCCGGGTTCGGTCTGCGCTTCTTACGTCATCCGGTGGCGTGGGCTATCACCGATCTTTCCGATCAATGACTGCGCATCGGATCAGCCGCGCTCATTGCGCTTGGGGCAAGCCGAGCTTGAGCGCCACGGCTTCACTGCGAACCCGATCAATTTCACTGGGGCGTGTGAGTTTACGCAATGCGGGCAGGACTTCACCCAGTTGTTGGCGTGCGGCGCTCCGATTGCCTCGCCGAAAAGCCAGCTCAGCGCGATCCGCGGCAAGCTGCAGATGAATCGGATGCTCCGCTGCGAGGCTGCCTGAGAACTCGATCGCAGCATCGTCGAATGCGTGCGCAGCATCGTCCAGCCGATTCTCATCGAGTGCGATTTGGCCAAGCAGTCGAGCAGCGCGTCCGCGCCAGGGACTAGGTGTGGTGAATGCGTTGTAAAAGAAGTTCTTGGCCTTCGCGCCGATTATCGATGCGCGTGCGCGGTCGCCAGCCAGCAAGGCAATTCGCGATGCACGAATTCGGGCCACTGCAACCGGCATCGAAGTTTCACCGAACGCCCCGCTCGACCGAGCAATCACGTCATCAAACAGCGCAAGGCTCGCATCATATTGGCCAGAGAGTCCTAAAGTACGTGCGTATTGGCTTTCGACTGCGAGCCGATCCGCTGCATCTGCTGGCGCCCGCGCCCGGATAAGATTCGCCGCGCGCGTGCACTGCTCAAGGGCAAGCGCGTAGTTACCGAGGCCATTGTTTGCGTCACAAACATTGTTCAGAAACATGGTGTCCGCTCCGGGCTGGCGTGAGCTCGAGGCTTGCATCAGATCTGCATAGCGTTGATACGAACTCAAGGCGCGCTCGAACTGCCCCATGCCAGCTTGCAGGATGCCCAGGTCATTTATCAGGTAGGCAGCCGAGAACCCGCTGTCGCCGATCAGTCGGGATTGCACGGCAATCGCCTGGTTCAACGCCTGCTCGGCATCTGCCATTCGTCCCAGTGCCTGTAGTGCGCGTGCACGCAGTTGCCAGGTCCAGACCAACCGTGAACGTTCGATGCCGGGTGTCCTGGCTATCTCGTTCGCCATGCGTTCGGCAAAACCCAGCGCATCGGATGGCTTGCCTGTCTGCAAGGCGGCATCGGCAAGCACGCCGAGCAGGTTGACCAGCAAGATTGGTTCATACCCTTGTGTGGCCTCGGCGATGACCAGGCCCTCATGCGCATGTTGTTCGGCCGCAGCAAGATCGCCCTTGGCTTTGTCGATTTCAGCCAACGTCCATAGATTGGCGATGCGCGCCTGGATGTTCTCAGGCGCCCAACGCTCACGCAACGCAATAGCTGAGTTCGCGGCGCGCGTAGCCTGGTCCAAGTCGCCAGTACTCAGGTAGACGCCCATGCGCGTTTCGTGGCGCAGGGCAAGCTCCAATGCGGTCGACGGCGAATCGGCGATGACACCTATCGTGGCCATGTCCAGCATACGCAAGGCGGATTGCGCATCGCCCAACTTGTAGTACAGCTGGGCCAAAACGGCGGCGAAATCGCCGCGCAAATCAGCATTGGAAACCGACAGATTCTCGATTTGACGTTCGCCTGAGGCGAGCAAGTCGCTCACGGTCATGGTGCGACCGAGGGTTTGGTCGGGGTCACCCGATCTGAAAATGGATGCCAAAAATTCGATGGCTTTGCGGGACCGCTCCAGTTGTCGTTGCGCCTCTCGTGCCGAGCCCTGAGCGGCGATGCTGGCGGCACTGGCCGTTTGCTGGGCACGCACTGCGTTGTTGCGCTCGGCGGCCAGTTGCCAGACAAAAAATGCAAGGCCGAACACAACCAGCAACAAGGCCAGAGCGCCGCGACGGTGTCTGCCCAGAAATTTGCGTGCCCGATACCCTCGCGTATCGGGCGTGGCGCGTAATGGACGACCTTCGCGCCAGCGCGCCAGGTCATCGCGAAGCGCTTCGACACTGGCGTAGCGCTCGGTTGCCTGATCGGCGCTTGCCTTGTTGATGACACCTGACAGGTCCGCGTCGATTCGAACGGCACCCAGGAACGGGATGCATGGCCTTCCATCCGGTCGCCTGCCACTCAGCAACTCGCGCATCAGCGTACCAAGCGCGAAAACGTCGGTGGCAGTGGTCACGGGCAATCCGAGTTTCTGCTCTGGACTCGCATATCCAGGCGTCCACACACGGGTGGAGGTCACTTCACTTTCCTGGTTGATATCGAGCAGTTTGGCAACGCCAAAATCCAATAGTTTAGGGGTGCCGTCGGAACGCACCACAACGTTTGCAGGCTTCAAGTCGCGATGGATGACCAGGCGCTGGTGAGCATGGCTGACAGCCTCCGCAATCCGGTCGATCAACTCGATGCGTGCTGCCAGATCCAATTCATGGCGCGTTGCATGCGCGGTGACTGTTGCACCTTCCACATACTCCATGACCAGATAGGGTTGGCCATCATCGGATTCGCCACCATCGATCAGACTGGCGATGTAGGGATGGTCGAGCTGGGCCAGCACACTTCGCTCCTGGCGCAGGCGCCGCCGGCCTTCGTCGGTAGGAAAACCGCGCAGGAGCTTGATTGCGACCTGCTTCTGAAATGTCCCGTCGTCGCGCTTGGCGAGAAACACGGTGCCCATTCCGCCCACGCCAATTTCGCGAATGATGCGCCACGGCCCCAGCCGTTCCTGGAGCGGCGGCGATGCAAGCGTCTGCTCTGCGGCATAAACGATGTGTGCAGCCAGGCGAGTGTCCGGCATCGCATCGGCCGCCAGCAATCCGGACAATTCGCTACGCTCCGCTTCACTGATATCGAATCCGGCAAGCGCTTCTGCACGCTGGTATTCGGGCATGTCCAGTAGCTGGGCAAAGCGTTCGATCTGCCCGGCACTTGACGTGTCCTGAGTACCATTCGAGGCTATGGCTGCAGTTCCCGCTTGAGCCAGGCGCGGCCAAAACGCAAGTCCCGATCCGCTGTGGGAATGGATATTTCCAGGGTCGCAGCGATCTCGGCGCGTTCCAGGCCCACAAAATAGGCAAGCTGAATGACCTGAGCGCAGCGCGCAGTGCGTTTGCCGAGTCGCTCGATCGCCTCGTTGACGCGGATCAGTGTTTCGTCTTCGTTGATGGACACTTCGTCCGCCGCTGAGAGGCTCAAGAGCGCGATGCCACCGCCACGCTTGTCGCGCAAGCGGCGACGTGCCGAGTCGACCAAGACCTGCCGTGTGGCTTGGGCCACCACATTGTAGAAATGCCGACGGTCGGCCCAGGTGGGATCTTCGCCCAGCAGCCGCATCAGGGCCTCATGAGCCAGCTCGGTCGCGGATAACGTTGCACCCCGATGAGCGCGGATCGCGCAACGGGCGATCATGCGGATCTGTTCGTAGGTCAGTTCCAGCAGTCGTTCGCGCGCACCTGAATCGCCGCCTTGCCACTGGCGGATGAGCTGGGTGATCGTTAGTGGGGCGCTATCCGGATGATTGCCTGGGATCCGCATGCTATCTCGCCGATACTTCCCATTCCGATTCGACTTATCGTACGCCGATTTTGCGGGCAAGGCCGAGTCAACGGCTGTCGAAGGAAAGTAGATTGGATGGGTATGGGAGTGGGCGTGGCGATAGCGGCCCAATGATCGATCTCGGTGCCAACGCAGTGGGGGGGATCGGGCGTCGCCGACCTAGGCTTCGGCCATGCATGTGCCAGCGACTCGTGGTTGCCGCGCGCAGTTCAGACCAGCCCTGAGCCAGTCTCCGCCCGGGCATCGGACGCACTCCAATGTTCCACACTGATCAGTACCGGCAACAGGCCTTCATTCGAGCGTGCGGTAGCCGTCGCCGCCGCGACCCTTCACCTCGTAGAGCAGGCAGTCGGTTTCGCTGTACCAGATGGCCCAGTCGGTGGCATCCTCGCAAAGCTGGGCACCAATGCTGACGCTGATCTGCAAGCCCGTGCAGGCAGGAAAGCGCAATGCCCTGACCGCGTTGATGATCTGCTCGGCGCGCGAAGCCAGTTCCTCGGCGCCGGTCACCTGGGTGACCAGTGCGAACTCGTCGCCACCGAGCCGACACGGCAGATCACACGGTGAGGCGGCGCTCTGTACCTCTTCGGCAATCGCCCGCAGAACCTGATCTCCAATCAAATGCCCGCAGCGGTCGTTGATCTGCTTGAAGCGATCGATATCAATCAGCAGCAATCCGAGTTCGGTACCTTTGAGACGCGTGTTGGCGAGCTGTTCGAGGAACATGTACAGGCCACGCCGATTGCACAAGCCGGTCAGCTCATCGGTCTGCACCAGGCGTTGCGCGGTACTCAACTGGGTCTGGGTCTGACGCAGTGAATCCAGGGTGACGAGCAGATCTTCGTTGCGTCGCTTGAGGCTCGAGATCAACTGCTGCTCGCTGGCCACCAGGTACGAGAACGAACGACGCATGAACTGGGCGAGGATACGCGGCTCGGTATCGAGCAGCCGATCATAAGTTTGCTGCTCGATCACGTGCATGACGGTCGAGTTGGTCGCCACGGCATTGGCAACGCGGGTGTGGTCACCGATGAACAAGGTCAATTCGCCAAAGAACTCGCGCGGGCCAATCAGCTTGTCGGGCATGCCGTCGCCAAACTCAAGCCGGATCTGTCCGCTTTCGACAATGAACATGCTGCGGCCGAGTTCGCCACGGCGGAAGATCACCTCGCCGGTGCCGACTTCGCGTCGTTCGCTGACCGAGATGAACAGGGCCAGTTCGCGTTCGGAAAGCTCCCGCGGCAACAGCGGTGCCCTGGATCGAATGGCGAGCACGCCGATTGGCGTGACATTGTTGACAGACTGTTTGAGCGACATGGCGACCCCTCCCCCACCCCAGCCGACTGATCTTACCCCATCGCTTGAGTGGAATAGGCAGGGCGCTGATGACTTTCGCCACATGCGGTGGAAAGTGAGCGGATGGGAAGCTTCCGGGGCCGGTCGAACCATCAGACTAGGCATGGGTCCGCGCCGTTGGTTCGGTTCCCGCGCAGCGCCGACTTCGGAACAGCCAGTCCGGATTCCCACCGGACTTCCCCCTACCCCACCGTTCCGTTGTCGGCGCATTGCGCGCCGACCCGTTTGCGTGGGCGGCCTGATGACTGGTTCAGGCGGCCTTTTCGGTCGTAGTGAACTGCTCTTCCTCGGTCGATCCGGTCAGCGCCGTGGTTGACGACTGGCCCTGCTGGATCGCCTGGGTGACTTGATCGAAGTATCCGGTGCCGACCTCGCGCTGATGCTTGACCGCCGTGAAGCCTCGATCGGCGGCGGCAAACTCTGCCTCCTGCAGTTCGACGAAGGCGCTCATCTGGTTGCGCGCATAACCGTGCGCGAGGTTGAACATCGAATAGTTCAGGGCATGGAAGCCGGCCAGGGTGATGAACTGGAACTTGTAACCGTATCCAGCGATTTCCGTCTGGAACTTGGCGATCGTGGCGTCGTCGAGATTCTTCTTCCAGTTGAACGAAGGTGAGCAGTTGTAAGCGAGTAGCTTGCCCGGGAATTTCGCATGGATCGCCTCGGCGAACTTGCGCGCGAATTCGAGATCGGGCTTGCCGGTTTCGCACCAGACCAAATCGGCGTATGGCGCATAGGCGAGTCCACGACTGATCGCCTGATCGAGTCCGTTGTGGGTCTTGTAGAAACCTTCCACCGTTCGCTGGCCGGTCATGAAAGGCTGGTCATTCGCATCGATGTCGCTGGTCAGCAGATCGGCCGCTTCCGCATCGGTGCGTGCGACGATCAGGGTCGGTACGCCCATGACATCGGCGGCTAGGCGCGCCGCATTCAGCTTGTCGATGGCTTCGCGGGTCGGCACCAGCACCTTGCCGCCCATGTGTCCGCATTTCTTCACCGATGCCAGCTGATCTTCGAAATGCACACCGGCGGCACCCGCCTCGATCATCGCCTTCATCAGCTCGAAGGCGTTCAGCACGCCACCAAAGCCAGCCTCGGCATCCGCCACAATCGGCTGCAGATAGTCGACTGAATCATCACCCTCGGCATGGTTGAGCTGATCCGCGCGCAACAGGCAGTTGTTGATGCGCCTGACCACGGCCGGCACCGAGTCGGCCGGATACAGCGATTGATCCGGATACATCTGACCGGCCAGGTTGGCATCGGCGGCGACCTGCCACCCGGACAGGTAGATGGCCTTGAGACCGGCCTTGACCTGCTGCATGGCCTGGTTGCCGGTCAACGCGCCCAGCGCATTGACGAAGGGTTCGCTGTGCAGACTTTTCCAGAGTTTTTCCGCGCCAATGCGGGCCAGTGAATGCTCGATGTGGACGCTTCCACGCAGACGCACGACATCCTCGGCCAAGTAGTTGCGGCGAATGCCGGCCCAACGTGGATTGCTGGTCCATTCCCTGGTGATTTCGGCGGCGTTTGGCATCGTGGTCTTGCTCATGGTTTGCTCCTCGTGGATCCGCTCGGTCTGGAGTCGGTTGCTGGGTCTTGCTGGTTTCGATCGGCCTGCGCCGACGACGTGGTGTGAGGAATCAGGGCAGATGTTGGTAGGCGGGCAAGGTCAGAAACTCGGCCAGTTCTTTGGCGTGGCTGAGCTCGCCGAGGATGACGATGGCTTCGCCGACTCGGGACTGGCCGGGCAGTCCGCCCTGCGGCAGTCGCGCCGCACAGCCGGCGAGGACTTCATCGAAGAGGGCAAAGTCGATGCTGCGACCGTCTTCGAGGCTCAGGCCTTCGTGATGCAGCCACTGCCAAAGCTGGGCGCGCGAGATCTCGGCGGTGGCGGCGTCTTCCATCAGATGATGGATCGGTACACAGCCCAGACCATCCAGCCAGGCGGCCAGATAGCGCACACAGATATCGACATTGTTCGCGAAGCCACTCGCACTGATCGTGCCGGTCGGTGCGGTCAAAAGATCAGCGGCGGAAACCTCGACATCGTCGCGCAGGCGATCCAGCTGATTCGGCCCATTGAGAACCTTGTTGAACTCCTCCATCGCGATCGGTATCAGGCCGGGATGCGCCACCCAGGTTCCATCGTGGCCGGCGCGGGCCTCGCGCTGCTTGTCATTCCGTACGCGTTGCATCGCCCGTTCATTGGCGATCGCATCGTTGCTGATCGGAATCTGCGCAGCCATGCCGCCCATCGCGAATGCCCCACGGCGATGGCAGGTTTTGATCAACAGCTCGCTGTATGCCTTCAGGAAGGGGGCCGTCATGCCAACCTGGGCGCGCTCGGGGAGCACATGTGCGCGGCGCGCACGAAAGGTCTTGATATAGGAAAAGATGTAGTCCCAACGCCCGCAGTTGAGGCCAACGATACGGCTGCGCAATTCCCACAGGATTTCGTCCATCTCGAAAGCGGCTGGCAACGTCTCGATCAGCACGGTGACCTTGATCACGCCGGGATCGAGTCCGAGTTTGTTCTCGGCGCGAGTCAGCATGGCCTCCCACAAGGCGGCTTCCTGGTGACTCTGCAGCTTCGGCAGATAGAGGAACGGGCCGCGCGCCTGCGCCTGCAAGGCGGATGCATTGTGGAAGAGGAACAACCCGCAATCAAACAGCGAGCCACTGATCGGCTGGCCATCAACGAACAGGTGCTTTTCGTCCAGGTGCCAGCCGCGCGGACGCACCATCAAGACCGCGGGATCCGCTCGCAAGGCGTATTCGCGCCCATCCGCCGAGCGGAAATCGATACATCCGGCAACAGCGTCAATCAGATTGAGCTGGCCTTCGATCAGGTTATCCCAGGTCGGCGAGGTCGAGTCCTCGAAATCGGCCATGAAGACCTTGGCATCCGAATTCAGCGCGTTGATGATCATCTTGCGATCAACCGGACCGGTGATCTCGACACGCCGATCGAGCAGGGCGGCGGGAACCGCCGCAACCTTCCATTCCGATTCGCGGATCGCCGCGGTCGCCGACAGGAATCCCGGCAACTCGCCCGCATCGAATCCTGCCTGCCTCTCTGCGCGTGCTTCGAGCAAGCCAAGTCGTCGCGCGTTGAAGTGCCGATGCAAGTCCGCGACAAAGGCCAGCGCCTCCTTGCTCAGGATGCATGGATCACCCTTGGCGGCCAGTTCGACGCCGGATGGATCTGCGTCGTTCGGTCGTGCCTGGCTGGTTTGGCTGGACATGGTCAGTTCGCCGGTTTGGACGCCCACCGTAGCGCCTTTGCATTACATTTGACAAAACGAATGTTTCAATGCAACACATTGAGTTTGTTGATGATAAACTCAAGACATTGAATTCTCTGGTATTCCTGCCAGGATTGAGACGAACTCGATGTTGCAACGCGACAAGAGCAAGCGGCCCGGCCGGGGCGATAAGCAGGCCACAGCGGCAAAAAAGGCGCCGCGCTTCTACTACAAGGGCAGTCGCCTCAAGCAGTTGCGCGCTTTCTGCTATGCGGTGAAATACGGAACCCTGACCCGGGCCGCCGAAGCGTTGTTCCTGTCCCAGCCGTCGGTCAGCCTGCAATTGGCGGCGCTGGAATCCGAACTGGGCTGCCAGCTCGTGGAGCGGCGGCGGCGGCGTGTCACGCTGACGCCAGAAGGTCTGATCCTCTACGAACTGGCCCGGCCGCTGGTCGAGGGCATCGAGGGGCTCGACGAGGAGTTCCTGAAGCAGACCCGCGGCGGCGGTCAATCGACACTTGATATCGCCTGTGGCAACTCGACCATCCAGTACCTGTTGCCCGACATGGTGGCCGCCTTTCGCGAACAGCACGACAACGTGCACATGAACCTGCACAACGTGACGGGTACTGATGGCATGGCCTTGTTGCGTTCCGACGAGGTTGATTTTGCCGTCGGCTCGATGGTCGACGTGCCCAACGATGTTTCCTACGAGCCGCTGTATCACTTCGATCCGCTGCTGATCACGCCGCTCGATCATCCGCTCGCAGACAAAGCGGAGATCACACTCGAGGATCTCTCCCCATTCGGCCTGATCCTCCCGCCAAAGCGACTGACTACCTATCGCCTGGTCGATCTCGTGTTCCAGAAGGGCAAGGTTCCCTACCACGTCGCCATTGAGGTCGGAGGCTGGGAGGTGATCAAGCAGTACGTGGCGATGGGCCTCGGCATCTCGATCGTGACCGGCATGTGCATCCGCGAGGCCGATCGCGAACGACTTGGCGTGCGTAACCTGCGTTCATATTTTCCCCAGCGCAGCTACGGCGTGGTGGTGCGCAAGGGCAAGGTTCTGAGCGCCGAAGCACGCGCCTTCATCGACCTGATCCGGCCCGGCCTGTTCGTGCGCCACGACTGGTTCGAGGCGGGCCATTCCGAGCGTTGACCGGATACCCTTGCGCACGGCGTCCGGTACTGTCGGCAGCGTTCATCCGATCAGCGGCCTGCCACCCGCAAACCGACTCTGATAGTTTTAGCGGACATTGCCCTGGCCAACTGGCCGATGTGGTGCATGAATGATTGGGGAAAAGCGATGACGCGCTGGATCATGATCGCCATTACACTGCTCGGCCTCATCATGGCGATTCTCACGCGCAGCCCCGGCTTGCTGGGGTTGGCCTTGGTGATGTTGTTCGTCGGAGTGTTTGGCATGGTCATGGCGATGGCTGGCGAGCGCATTTCGGCGAATGCGCGCCCGGATGCGACGATGTTGTCGCCCGAGGTACTGAAGGCAATTCGCGACAAGGCCAGCGCAAGCGCTCAAGCCAGCGCGCGTGGTATCTCCACCTCATCGACAGATCGCCAGCCGACTGCAATCGAATAGAACCGCGCTAGTCGACGCCAGGCGGTGATCTGCCCAGCGAAGTTGCCAAGTGATGGCGCCGGTGCGCTGCAAGGCATCCTCGCCGATTCGCTGATCCGAAAAGTTTTCGTGTTCACGTGCGTTGCCGCATCAGGGCATTCCGGCTATCGTCAGCGGGCAGGGGTGTATGCGGCAGTCTGACTGTCAAAGAAGAGGATGCGCACGGCGATGAGATTGCGCAGTTTCCTGTTGCTGGCGACGGCGTTGGCGGGCACTGGCATTGGCGCGCTCGAATTCGCCGCGCGTTCGGCCGCGCACGATATGGCCGAAGCGCTGGAGCCTTTGGCAACCTTGAATTACGAGAGTGCCGGAATCGCCTTCGACGGCAGTGTGCGTCTGCGCGAACCCAGACTCACGGTGAAGCGCGGGGTCTGGAAAGGCAGCGTGCTGGCCCGGGTGGCCGATCTACGCGGTGGTGGGCCGTTCTGGCTGGTCGGGCATGCACTGGGTTCCGGGCCTCGACTGCCTGCAAGCATGCGCATTCGCGCGCGTGGCCTGCATCTCGGCGACACTCCAGCGGGGGTTCCGCTGTCGGGTTGGCTGGGTACGACTGATTTGGCCCTGTTCGAGAATCTCGGCTGCGGCAGCGATGCCCTGAGCGACAAGGATCGCGTACGCATGGGCGTCGAAACACGCGAACGACACGATGAGTTCGACTACCAATTCGATTCCAGCGCCCACTCGCTGGGCTTGTCGATGGACCTGCACAGTGATGACATCGCGGCCATCCATGCAAGCGCTCAATTGACCGGTTTTGCCGGTGATCGGTGGCTCGAACCCGCGGCGCTTGAGAAAATGCGCCTGGCGCGGGTCAGCCTGGGCTATCAGGACTCCGGATACTTTGCGCGTCGCAATCAGTTCTGCGCCCAATGGCTCGGTGTCAGCGCCGCGCAGTTCATCGAGAAACACCTCGAGGCAGTCGAGGCATTTCTTGGCGTGCGCGGAATATCGGCTGGCAAGGAATTGCTTTCTCTCTACCAGCGACTGGCCACCCGTGGCGGCAGCCTCAACTTGACCAGTCTTCCGGACAGTTCGTGGGTGCCTGCCGAGTTCGACGCCTATCCGAAAGAGGATCTGCTGCGCCTGCTCAACATTACGGCACGGCATGAGGATGCTCCGCCGATCATGTTGCGTTTGTCGTTTTCGACCCCGGAAAGCCCGATGAACATCATCTCGGTGGTCGATCCTCCGGTTGCCGTGCCTGCGCCGCCGGCGGATGCGGTCAGCTCGACCTTGCCCGTGAGCGGATTGAGCGAACAGGGCAGCAAGGCGACTGCGATCGAAGCCGTGCCCGCGCCGGCCTTGCCGCCCGTAAGCTCAAGCAAATCCGCTGTCGGCACCCCGGTGCCACCGGTTGCAGCCGCTCCCGTAACGGTCGAACCGCCCGTGACGATTGCGAATCCGGAACCAGGGACTGAGCGGCCGCCGCGCCGGATCGTGGCCAGCGCACCGCCGCCGCCGAAGGATTCAACCCTCGCGCTGGTGTGGAAACCCGGTGTCATCGAACGCTTGCCAGCACAATCTGCACCCGACAAGGAGTTCACAATCGTCGCGAAGGAACGCCTGTCCGGCCTGGTTGGTTCCGATGTTCAGCTGTTGACGGAGAACGGCAAGCGGGTTGAAGGTCAGCTTGTCCGCATAGCCGGCGATATCGCGGTCCTCAGCCTTCCGTTGGCTCGCGGCAATGCCGAGCTTTCGGTTCCGCTGGCAGGAATCCGGGAAGTCCGGTTGCGTGCGCGCAGCGCCGTTTCACCATGATCGATTCGGCGCGCCTGGAGGGAGCACGTGCGACGCTTCCGGGGACTCGTTCGTCAAGACTGGCATGGCTGCAGATGGGTTGGTCCAACGAGTGAGTTCCGGCTTCGGCCAACCGCTGGATCCGCTGCTGCTGCAAAGGGCCAGACGCCTGGATCCGGCAGCGCATGAGGCAATCTACCGGCTGTATTCGAAAGCCTGTTACAACCTGGCATTGCGCATACTCGGCAATCCCGCTGCAGCCGAAGACATCGTGCAGGACGTGTTCGTGCGCGTGCTGGGTACGATTTCGGGCTTTCGCGGCGACGCGCCGTTTGGTGCCTGGTTGAAGCGCATGACGACGAATGCGACGATCGACGTCGCAAGGCGCAATCGCCGCTTCGAAGCCGATTCCCCCGAGGATCTCATCGAACGCACCGTGGCGGCCGATCCCGGTCTGGATGTCGCGGTTGACGCCTGGTCGCTGCTGATGCGTCTTTCCCTGCGCGAGCGAGCCGTTGTGGTTTTGCATGAAGTGGAAGGTTACACACACAAGGAGCTGGCTGCCTTGTTTGGTCAGAGTGAGAGCTATTCCAAATCGGTACTTGCGCGAGCGCTGAAGCGGCTCGGCGTGGTTGATGTTTCCGCAACAACACTGCGAGGTGATCAATGAGTACATCCGCTGAGCAACACGCCGCAGTGTCTGCGCAGGTCTTCTTCGCGCAACTGCCCGAGTTCGAGCCCGACCCGACCCTGTGGAACCGGATCGAGGCCCTCGATCGGCGCCATCGCAGGAATCGGCGGCAGATCCGGTTCAGCGTGCTGGCCGGAGCAAGCGCCGCAATCCTTGCCATGGTTGCACTGGTCTCGCCCGGCGGGGAATGGCGCTCCCAGGATACGGGCGAGCTGGCGACGAGTCAGGTCACTTCGCAGCAGTTTCAGGATCGGCTGGAGTCGCGATCGAGTAGCAAGGGTGATGTTCGTGTCGGCTCGGATATGCGTGTCATCGATGCCGAATTGCAAGCTGCCTACGACCGGAATGCGACGGATGAAGAACTGGAAGCGTTGTGGACGTTGCGCAATGAAGTCTTGCGGGCACTTGCCGCTGACGCGCATCCGATGCAGTCGTTGACGCGGATTTGATCCCTGGAGGTTGAAATGCGATCAGGATCTACCGGGCGGAAGTTCAACTTGGGTGTCATGTTGCTCGGCCTCGGGCT
Organism: Lysobacterales bacterium; assembly: GCA_016721015.1. Lineage (GTDB taxonomy): Bacteria > Pseudomonadota > Gammaproteobacteria > Xanthomonadales > Rhodanobacteraceae > Dokdonella. The sequence goes on along the minus strand of JADKJL010000001.1, from coordinate 397,737 downwards.
GACCATTGCCTGGGTTGGGGCTGCCGCGATGGGCCCGGGAGAAGGCGATGTGAAGAGGGCCGATTCCGACTCCGGCGAGGATGCGCAGGCTGGACCGGCCGCACAGCGACTGCGTTCGGAGTTGCGTCTGTTGCTGCTCGATCTGATCGAATCCGGCGCGTTTGGCGACGTTCCGCCTGAGCAGATCTCGCTCGATCTCGATATGCCGGCGCAACGCCTGGCGACTCTCGGTGTACTGATCGACAGTCGCAGCGGGATAAAAGCCGAAGCCGGTTTGGTGGTTCTTGGAACCACACCCGGCGGACTTGCCAGCGGCTTGGGTATCCGCGTCGGCGATGTCATCATGGCCGTCAACGATACGACGCTGCTGGCACTCGGAGATGCCGAGGATGGGTCGGCGCGTGCGGCGGACGTGCTGCGCAAGCAATTCGCCAGCCTTGCCGAAGGGGCCTCGATCAGGTTCAAGTTGCGTCGTGCGGACAAGGAGCTTGTGGTCGTCGGGACTGTGCGCAGGCACTGGATACCCGCCGTCCATCTGAAGCTTGGCGAGTCGCTTGCGATCCCTTCCACGACGACGTCGGATGTTGCCACTGGCCCATCGGAGCGCTGCGGCCAGATCAATGTTTTCGACAGCGCCCCGCCACAAGAAGATCTGCACCCGGTGACTCTGATCAGCATCGATGGCAAACACTCGGCCTTTGACGGGCAGTCGAGCTTTCGGGTTCCAACCGGATCGCATGTGGTTACGGTCGCGGAGAACGTTGACAACCGATACCTCGGATTCAACAGTCGGCTGCGTGACAACCAGGGATCGACCCGCTACAAATCACTGACAATCAACGTGAAGGCCGACACCACCTATCGGCTCGCCACCCACATTGTTGCGGAACATCGCAATGACTGGCATGACGGCGCCTGGTGGGAACCTGTGGTCTGGAGCGAATCAAGCGAAACATGTCGCTGAGCGAGCGTAGCCTGGGCCTGCGGCGGCCAAGCGTTTGTCTGGAGAGATTTCTGTCGTGACTGCATTAAGTGTGAATGTCAATAAAGTCGCTGTTTTGCGCAATTCGCGCGGCGAGAGCGACCCTCGGCCGGTTGCCGCAGCGCTTTGCGCCCTCGCGGCTGGTTGTCATGGAATAACGGTGCATCCGCGTCCGGATCAGCGACATATCCGAGCAAATGATGTATTCGAGATTGCCGACATCGTCGGCGCTTGCGAACTCAACATCGAGGGCAATCCGTTTGCTGCGGCCCGCGGGGATTATCCCGGGCTGCTGCAACTGGTTCAGCGGGCGGGAGCAGCGCAGGTCACCCTCGTTCCGGATTCGGATTCGCAGATCACTTCGGACCACGGCTTTGATGCGGACACGAATTTTGGCCGTCTGAAGACGATCGTCCAGGGTTTCAAGGCGTGCGGCGCACGCATCAGCGTGTTTGTTGATCCCGGTTGCGAGGTGATCTCACAACTTGTCGATTGCGCAATCGATCGAATTGAAATCTACACCGGGCCGTACGCCAAGGCGTTTTCGAGCGGCGCATTCGGGCCCGAACTGGATGCCTGCGTATTGACCGCGAACAGCGCCCGCAAGCACGGGCTTGGGGTCAATGCGGGGCACGATCTCAGTCAGGCCAACCTGGAGGCACTTCTGCAGGCGATCCCGTACCTCGACGAAGTCTCGATCGGGCACGCCTTGTTCAGCGAAGCCTTGTACGCGGGTTTGGGCCTGACTGTTCGCCGCTATCTGGATATCATCAAGCGTTGTTCGATCGAGGCGGCCTCCGCATGAGTCGCGAACGGGAGCGCGCTTGCAGCCACCGTTTGCGCTATTCCCGCTACCCGGATCAAGGTCTCGTTGCGTGGCTATCCGGTATGGATCCGCTGCAACGGCGGATCCGCACCGGATAGTTGACCGGCCGGACGGCAACCATCTATTCGTTCTGCAGGGCGACGACGCGGACGCCGCTGATTCGATTGTTCTGGGCAATCGCGAGGACATTGGCCAGATTGTCATAGGACGAGTGCGGTTCGGGTTTGATATCCAGCTGAATCGGAACTCCGCGCGCGCTGGCAACCTGGAGTTGCTGGTCCAGGCCACGACGACTGGTCGACTGCCCGTCGAGAACGAGTTCTCCGGTATCTCGAATCGACAAGGCCAAAGTCAGCGGCTCGACGCTGGTCTTCTCTCCACTGGCCAATGGAAACGGGATGCTCCTGGTCACCAGCGGTGCGGTGACCATGAAGATGATGAGAACGGTCAGCAGCACATCGACCAGCGGGGTGATATTGATCTCGGCCATGGTGGGCGAAGTTGTGGCGCGATTGCGTGCATAGAACATGTCAACCTCCGTCGTGACTTTGGTGATTCGTTCCGTTTAACCGTCTTTTCAGGCGGATTGCATCAAAGACTCGCTTCCTGAACCGACGAAGCCAAGCGTACACCCGTTTACGTCATCCACAAAAAAGGCGCCGCTTTCGCGACGCCTCTCGTGAGCGATTCGAAACCCGCTCGATCAGCTCATCGTTCGGCCTGGGCCGTGATGAAGCCGATCTTGACCATGCCCGCGCTCTTGGCGTTGGCCATGACCGTTGCGATCAACTGGTACTGCGTGGTCTTTTCCGCACGAATCTGCAGCTCGGGCTGCGGATTCTTCTGGGCGGCCACGCGAAGCTGGGCGGACAGCATCGCTTCAGTGATCAACTCGTCGTTCCAGTACAGATCGCCGGTTTCCTTCACCGCCAGATCGATCGGCTCCGGTGGGTTGGTTTCCACCGTGTTGGGATTGGCCTGCGGCAGATCGATGCGGATCTTGTGGGTCATCAACGGCGCCGTGATCATGAAGATGATCAGCAGTACCAACATCACGTCCACAAGGGGCGTGACGTTGATTTCCGCCATCGGGCCACCGCCCGAATTGGATGAGAATGCCATGGCTTACTTCCTCGCGGTTGCGGGTGCCGGGGCTGCTGCGCCGCCTTCAACGCGGGATCCGATTGCGAAGAAGTCATGCAGGTCATGCGCGAACTCGTCGAATCGAGCGTAGATCAGGCGATTGCTGCGCACATAGAAGTTGTAGGCGAGCACGGCCGGGATCGCGACGAACAGACCGACGGCAGTCATGATCAGCGCTTCGCCGACGGGGCCGGCAACAGCTTCCATCGATGCCGAGCCAGAGGACGCGATCTTGATCAGGGCGTGGTAGATACCCCAGACCGTACCAAGCAGGCCGACGAAGGGAGCGGTCGAGCCGACCGTGGCCAGGAGAGTCAGGCCACCTTCGAGACGCATGCTTTCGCGGGCTACGCCTTGGCGCAAAGCGCGATCGATGAATTCCGAACGGTTCAACGCCTCGACGAGACGGCTGCCTTCGTGGCGCGTGTGATGCTGTGCGGCGGTGGCGGCTTCCAGCGCGATCTTCGAGAACGGCTCTGACTTCGGCTGTTCCTCGAGGAAGCGGATCGATTCCTGGGCAGATGGTGTTTCCCAGAACGTATGAATCACCCGCTCCATGCGCGATCGCACGATCGTGTTGCGAATCAGGTTCGCAATGATGAAGTAGATCGACAAAATCGACATCGTGACGAGGGTGATGAAAACTACCCAGCCAACCATGTCGAAGTTGTGGATGAGATGATCGAAGCCCATGGCCGACATCGCCTGGGCATTGTTGCCGCCGCCTGGCATCGGTGGGGGCATGGCACCTGACTGATCCGCAGGCATGGTCGAAGAGGCATCTTGCTGCATGGCGCTACCTTAGATGATTGCTACTGGTTGAGGTTGAACTCGATGGGTACCAAAGCGTAACCGCGACTCGCGCTTCCGTTCTTCTGTCCGGCATTGAAGACCCATGTCTTCACTGCCGCGATCGCTGCCTGATCGAGTACTCGATATCCGCTGGACTTCTCGACGGTGACTTCTTCGGGTTTGCCATCAAGCCCGACCAGAACCTTGAGAATGACCTTGCCCTCCATCCGCTGGCGCACAGCCTGTGGCGGATACTTCGGCGGGCGCAGCCTACGGTAACTTATATTTTCGCTCGGCGCGATGTCCACCGGCGGTGCCGGCGGTGCCGGCGGTGCCGGCGGCGGAGCGGCAACCGACATCGGCGAAGCTTCCTCGACGACGACCGGCGGCGGCGGCTCCGGCGGCGGAGTCGGTGGCGGCTTGATCTTCTCGATCACCTTCGGTGGCGGCTTCTTCGGCGGCTCCGGTGGTGGCGGTGGCGGCGGTGGCGGCGGTGGCGGCGGCTCGATGAACTCGACCGTCACCTTGTTGTCCACCTTTTTCTGCGGCGCTTCCGGTGGTGCGGCTGGCGTCGCCAGCAAGGCCAGCGCGAAGACATGCACGGTGAACGCACCCGACAGGGCCGTTACCCGGCGCCAGTTGAATGTGTCCTTTTCGGATTGGAAGACGTCAGCCATCGGTGTTGACCAAACAGTTGTTGTTCTTGTGCGCGATCCGCCAGGTTCCCCGCGGATGTGGCTGCTGCCAATCCCGCAAAGCGTAGCCCGGCACGGTACAACACCGACCTGCTATCCGACAAGAGTCAACACTCATGTTTACGTGCCCACTGCCGTTGGTATTCCGATTTGCGACGTGACCCATGGTCATTTCTTCGCGCCGGACCGCTTCAGCTTGACGCCCGAACGAATCGCCTTGATGCGCTGCTCGGCCATGGCCTTGGTGCTCGGAAACGATTGGGCTTTTTGCCATGCCGCCAGCGCGGCAGATTCATTGTTTGCGTAACTCTCGACATCGCCAAGGATGACGTAGGCCTCGCCTTCCTGGCGCAGGCCACCCTTCTTGATCGCACGCTCAAGGGCGACTTTCGCCTCGGCGCCGCGATCCGCATAGAAAAGCATGTATCCGAGCTGGTAGTCGGCGTTGCCGTCGCTCGATTGCGCCGACGCCTTTTCATAAGCCTCGATGGCGCAGGCCTCGTCTTCAGCCTGGCCACAAACATCGCCGAGCAGCTTGTTGACCTCGTAATCGGGCGTTACCTTGCCGCTGGCGATGCCTTCCTTGAGTGTCGCGGCGGATTCCTTGGGTTTTTCTGCATTCGCGTAAAGCTTGGCCAGCTGGAGATAATCTTCCTTGCTCGTGATCAGACCCTTTTCCTTGGCCTTGCTGAGAACCTCGATTGCCTGCGGATACTTGTCGTCGTTGATATAGACCGTGGCCAGTTGCTTGAGCAATTTGATGTCGTCGGGTGTCTTGGCCAGTTGCGCCTGGATCACCTTGGCTGCCTCACCGTATTGATCGAGCTCGAACAAGCTCGCCATGAGGATCTGGTTCCAGCTTTCCTTGGGCTCGTCGCTGGCCGCGATCGCACGCTTCATGGTGTCCGCAGCCTCCTGATACTTTTCGAGGCGATAGTAGATATTGCCGAGCAGGGCTATCTGATCAGCCGTCTCGACACCGGTTTCCTTCTTGAAACGATCGAGCGTCTTCAACGCTTCTGCATATTTCTCGGTCTGCACCTGCATTTGCGCGAGCTGATACATCAGGCCGAAATGGGCGTTGTTCGGCAGTGCATCGAGTTCAATGGCCTTGCTGGTTGCGGCGAGCGCCTGGTCTTCCTTTTCCTGATCCCAGTAGACGCGACCAAGCAGCTGCTGCGCGAATGCCTCTGCGTAGCTCCCGATCTTCTTGCCAGCCAACGCCTTCTCGATCAGCGGCAAGGCCTCGTCATTCTTGCCGTCGTTGACCAGATCGGCCGCTTTCGACAAATCGCGGCTTTCGCCGGCCGACATGGTTGCCTTCGGTTCGCTGCGGGTCGCATTGGGGTATTCGTTCTCGGCCTTGGCTTGCTTTTTGGCCAGTACCGCGCTTGACGAGAACACCAGCACTGCCGCGCACAGCGCGATACGTGCAAGCCTGGGAAAATTCATGGTCACTCCTCGACTGGATGAACGGGGTGCAAGGCACTTCAAAACGGTTGTTGTCTGGTTTTCTGAGCGTACTGCCGCGACGCCAGACTGTACAGGCGTTGGAAACGAAAAATCACCTGATTCCTGAATCTCTGGAGCTGAAACGCGGGTTTGGCCCTGGCGGGGTTTTATCCGGCGCGAGTGCCATCAAAATACCCCAAGGATCGACAACATTATTTTTTATGTGTATTTATGTTTTATGCGTCACACATCGAGATTGCTCACCGAGAGGGCATTTTCCTCGATGAATTGCCGGCGTGGCTCGACAACGTCGCCCATCAAGGTCGAGAAAATCTGATCGGCGGCGATCGCATCCTCAATTCTCACCTGCAACAGACGCCGCGTTTCCGGATTGACCGTGGTTTCCCAAAGCTGCTCAGGATTCATTTCACCGAGGCCCTTGAAGCGCTGAATCGTGCGTCCGCGCTTCGCTTCCTCCATCAGCCAGAGCTGGGCCTGGGCAATCCCTTCGGTCAGCAGCAAGCTCTTGCTCGCGCGACTGACCCGGGCACCGGGCTGGATCAGTCCGGCGATCTGCCTTGCCGCTTCGGCAATCGGTCGGAATTCGCTGCTGAGGAAGAAATTGGACGGGAGCACCTGGGTGGTCTCGGTTCCGTGCTGATCCCGACGCACCATTAGCGCCGATGGATGCTCGGGGGTCGCCGCCCGGATCGAGAACCGGTAACGGGCCCGGCCCGAGCCGCTCAGGTTGACCAGTTTCGACAGGGCAGCCATCCATTCCTCCAGTTGGGCTTGATCCTGCCAACCTTCCGGTGACGGTGGCGGCGCGTCAAGGAATGCGCGCAACAAAGTCGTGTCGTGGCGGGCGCCGAGCCGCTCGGTCTGATCGAGCGCGGCCTGGTAGTCGATCAGCAGCTTTTCGAGTGCCGCGCCGCTCAAGGGTGGTGCGTCCACGCTGTAGGCGAGTTCGGCATTGTCGACGGCGTTCGCGATCAAATAGCTGTTCAGGGCCGCATCGTCCTTCAGGTACAACTCCTGCTTGCCCTGCTTGAGCTTGTACAACGGCGGCTGGCCGATATAGATATGTCCACGCTCGATCAGCTCGGGCATCTGTCGATAAAAGAAGGTCAACAACAAGGTACGGATATGCGAACCGTCGACATCGGCATCGGTCATGATGATGATGCGGTGATAGCGCAGCTTGTCGATGTTGTATTCGTCTTTGCCGATGCCGGTGCCGAGGGCCGTGATCAAGGTGCCTATTTCCGCGGATCCGAGCATGCGATCGAAGCGCGCGCGTTCGACATTGAGGATCTTGCCGCGCAGTGGCAGGATCGCCTGGGTCTTGCGGTTCCTGCCCTGCTTGGCCGAACCGCCAGCGGAATCGCCCTCGACCAGGAACAATTCGCTCAAGGCCGGATCTTTCTCCTGACAGTCCGCGAGTTTTCCGGGTAGGCCAGCGATATCGAGGGCACCCTTGCGGCGGGTCATCTCGCGCGCCTTGCGTGCGGCTTCCCTGGCGCGCGCCGCATCGACCACCTTGGCCGCGATCGCGCGTGCTTCGTGTGGGTTTTCGAGCAGAAATTCCTCGAGCTTCTGGTTGATCGCCGACTCGACGATCCCCTTGATCTCGCTCGAAACGAGCTTGTCCTTGGTCTGCGAGGAAAATTTGGGGTCCGGCATCTTGACCGAAAGGACGGCAATCAGTCCTTCGCGCATGTCGTCACCGGAAAATCCGACTTTGGCGGTTTTCTGCAAGCCGGCCTTCTCGATGTAGTTGCTCAAGGTCCGGGTCAGACCGCCTCGCAAGCCCGCCAGATGCGTGCCGCCGTCCTTTTGCGGGATGTTGTTGGTGTAGCAGAGACAGGTTTCCTGATAGGAATCGGTCCACTGCAGCGCCGCTTCGACCGTGATCGCTTCATTGTTCAGCGAAAAATAGACGACTTTCGAGTGCAGCGGGGTCTTCAATTGGGCCAGATGCTCAACGAAAGAACGAATGCCGCCCGCGTATTCGAAGACATCATGACGATCGGTTCGCTCATCACTGAGCTCGATACGCACGCCGGAATTGAGGAAGGACAACTCTCGCAGACGTTTGGCCAGGATGTCGTAGTGGAACTCGACGTCCGAAAAGATCGTTTTACTGGGCAGAAAACGCACGGTGGTGCCGAGTCGGGAAGAAGGGCCGATCACCTTCAGTGGATACTGGGGTTCGCCGAGCCTGTATTCCTGATGATGTTCATGGCCTTCCCGAAAGATGGTCAGCCACAGGTGCTCGGACAAGGCATTGACGACCGAGACACCCACCCCATGCAGGCCCCCGGAGACCTTGTAGCTGTTGTCATCGAATTTGCCGCCCGCATGCAGGACGGTCATGACGATCTCGGCCGAGGAACGACCTTCTTCATGCATGCCGACCGGGATACCACGACCGTTGTCGACGACGCTGACCGACCCATCCGCATGGATCGTCACGGACACCTTGTCGGCATGTCCGGCCAAGGCCTCGTCGATCGAGTTGTCGACAACCTCAAAAACCATGTGGTGCAAACCGGAGCCGTCATCGGTGTCGCCGATGTACATGCCCGGGCGCTTGCGCACGGCGTCGAGGCCTTTGAGAACCTTGATCTTGCTTGAATCGTATTGCTCGCTCATGGGACTCCGCATTGGTCGGCTGCCGATCCGGCGCGTCGCACGCCCGATCCGTAACTCAAGACGTCGATTATAGCAGTCAGGGGTCGATCCGGCCTTGTTCCACATGGAACATGCGCGCGCCGTCGAGGTCGGGAGCGAGCGCCCTCGGCGGCTCGGTTCCACTGATCAGGGCCTGCGCCCCACTCGCCAAAACCTGTTCCATGACCAGGGTTTGATGGGCCTGATCCAGCTCCGAGGCGAGATCGTCGAAACAAAGGATCGGCCATTCGCCGGTTTCAGCCGCATACAAACGAGCCTGGGCCAGGATCAACGCCAATGCACAAAGCTTTTCCTGACCCCGGGAAAGATGCTCGCGACGCGGCGCCTTTTCAAAACCCAGTGACCAGTCGGCCCGGTGTGGCCCGCGACCGGTATGGCCACGCTCCCGGTCGCGCCCACGCGATTCGGCCAGGGCAGCTGCCAAAGACTGGCCATCATTCCAACCGCGATCGAAAACGATCTCGGAATCGCCCAGCTCGCCCAGAAAATCATTCAGAACCGACTGCAGGAAGGGTCGCAGACGGTCAACATAACCCTGGCGGAATCGGGCTATGCGTTCCCCTGCTACCGACATCTCGATCTCCCAAGGTTCAAGCTCGCCGTCCGCCCCCACGCTCCGAAGCGCGCTGTTGCGTTGCCGCAGTGCGCGTTGATATCGGCGCCAATCCTGGAGGAATTCCTGTTCCACGTGGAACACCCCCCAGTCCAGATAACGCCGGCGCTCCTCTGCAATGCCGCTGATCAACTCATGGGACCCCGGTTCAAAGCAGGCTACCGCGCAAGTTTTCACGAGTCCCGCGATTCCAACCGTCTCGCCATCGACCCGCGTTTCGAGTTTGTTGCCGACCCTGGCAATGCCAAGTCGTCTTTCCCGCCCACTACCCTGCTGCAGGTGCCCAAACACCGAATAGCCATCACTTTCGAGTCGGCTGAGCGTGTCTCGGGCTCCACGCCGAAAGCTGCGCCCGTGGGAAAGCAGGTACGCAGATTCAAGAACGCTGGTCTTGCCCGCCCCATTGGCACCGACGAACACGTTGAGGCCCGATCCAAGCTCAATGGCCAATTCGCGAATCACCCGCAGATCGCGAATGCGCAACTCAATCAGGCGCACGCGCAGCCTCTCAGACAAACGAAAGCCCGCGCATCCTTCGACGCGCAGGCTCGGTGGTCACGGATCAGCAAAGGATCAGAGACGCAGGGGCATGACAACATGCCGTGTGTCATCGGAACCGACCTTGCGCAACAGGCAACTCGATTGCGCATCGCGCAAGCTCAACATGACTTCCTCCCCGCTCAAGGCGGCCAGCGCGTCCATCAGGTAATTCACGTTGAAACCGACGCTAAGGTCGGAAACCGTTGTGTTTACTTCCAGCTCCTCAACTGCTTCCTCCTGCTCGGGGTTGTGCGCCACGATACGCAGCCGATTCGGATTCACTTCCAGCTTCACGCCACGGTACTTTTCGTTCGAAAGGATAGCCGCGCGCTGCAGCGCAAAACGCAGTTCCTCCCGGCCAACCCGGATGTCCTTGTCCGCGCCGATTGGAATGACCGCTTCGTAGTCAGGAAAGCGACCATCAATCAGTTTCGAAGTGAACATCACCGAACCGCGGCGCACGCGAACATGATTGCGACCAAGCTCCAGTTCAACCAGGGCTTCCCCGGCTTCAAACAGGCCTTGCAACTCGAGCACACCCTTGCGCGGGATGATGATCTGCCGGCGAGCCGAGATTTCGGTTTCCAACACGGTTTCACATGAGGCCAGCCGATGACCATCGGTGGCGACACAGCGCAGGGTCTTGTCACGCAAATCAAGCAGAAGTCCGTTCAGGTAGTATCGGACGTCCTGGTGAGCCATGGCGAAAGCGGTACGGCCAATCAGATCCTTGAGCACGGCTTCGGGCAGGCTGACCCGCTCCACGACATCGATGTTTTCGATGACCGGAAACTCGGAGGCTGGCAGGGTCGCCAGGGTGAACCGGCTGCGACCGGCACTGATCGACACGCGATCCCCATTCTGCTCGATCTTTATCCGCGCCCCATCCGGCAACGCTCGGCAGATATCGAACAGCTTGCGTGCCGGAATCGTCACTTCTCCATCACGCGGATCTTCGGCACTGGCGCTTGCAACCATTTCGACTTCAAGGTCGGTGCCGGTAAAGGTGACCGTTTCACCCGCGACATGAACCAGCAGATTCGACAACACCGGCAAGGTCTGTCGACGTTCAACGACACCAACGACTTGCTGCAATGGTTTCAGCAAGGCTTCGCGCGGAAGAATGAAGCGCATGATTGGTCCCTTCCTGTTTCTGTCTTTGATGTGAATGAAAGCTTGTGGTGGTAGCAGGTGCCGTGGATAACCCTGAATTCCAAACAATCTATTTTAGAATCATACGCTTGCGATGAAATCTGATCGTGCAAAACAAGCCTTCGCGGGTGTGCATGATCTGTGGATAATTCTAACCCGATCATCAACCCCCAGGTTATCCACCGCCTATCAACCGGTCAGTGCACGCACCAGCTTTTCCCAGTCCTGGTTCAGTTTGCCATCGGTTTCGCGCAGGTTCCTGATCGTACGGCATGCGTGCAGGACCGTCGTATGGTCGCGACCTCCAAAGGCGTCGCCGATTTCGGGCAGGCTGTGCTCGGTCAACTCCTTGGCCAGTGACATCGCCATCTGTCGCGGTCGTGCGACCGAGCGGCTGCGCCGCTTGGAGAGCAAATCGGCAATGCGCAACTGGTAGTACTCGACGACAACCTTCTGGATGTTGGAGATCGAGATCGCCTGCGCATGCACGGTGAGCAGATCGCGCAGGGTCTCCTGGGCAAACGCCACATCAACCGCACGACCACCGAAATGCGAGCGCGCGATCAGGGTATTCAGGGCTCCCTCGAGATCACGCACGTTTGAGCGCATGCGCTTGGCAATCAGGAAGGCCACATCCTCGGGCAGATCGACACCCTTGCTGGCCGCCTTGCTGAGCAGGATCGCCGCGCGAGTCTCGAAATCCGGTGGTTCGATAGCCACCGACAACCCCCAGCCCAGGCGCGATTTCAGGCGCGGCTCAAGGTTCTCGACTTCTTTCGGAAAGCGGTCGCAGGTAAGGATGATTTGTTGCTTGCCGTCAAACAAGGCATTGAAAGTATGGAAGAATTCTTCCTGGGTCGTGTTCTTGCCCGCGAAGAACTGGATGTCGTCGATCAGCAGCGCATCGACGCTGCGGAAACGGCGCTTGAACTCGTCCATGTTCTTAGTGCGCAGGGCATCGATCATGCTGCCGACGAATTGTTCGGAGCGCAGATACAAGACCTTGCAGGCCGGATTGTTCTGTCGCATCAGATTGCCGGCCGCGTGCATCAAATGGGTCTTGCCGAGGCCGGTGCCGCCGTACAAAAGGAGTGGATTGAAGGCCCGGCCCGGGTTGGTAGCCACCTGGATCGCAGCGGCCTTGCCGAGCTCGTTGGTCTTGCCTTCGACGAAGGTCTCGAAGGTGTAGTTCGGATCCAGGTTGTGGTTTTCGGCGGGTTTGGCAATTGCCTTGACCGGCGCAGCTGCCCGCTTGACCGGTTCCTTGCGGTTGCCGAGCGTGCCGATGCCGAGGTTGATCGCCACCGCCGAGCCATGCTGGTATTCGATGACCGCGCGAATTCTCGACAGGAACCGTTCACGCACCACTTCAAGGGTGTAGTCGTTCGGCGCAAGCAGCCGCAGACCCTGCTCACTCTCGCTGGCCTGCAAGGGTTTCAGGTAAGTCTGGACGTCCTCGGCCCCGAATTCCGTTTCCAGGCGCTCGATACAGCGTCCCCAAAGCTCACTCATGATTCCTCGGTGTTGTGCTTGACACGATGACCCCCGTGAGCGGCTTGCTCGACGCGAACCGTGCAGTCTACGCGTGCGCAGTCGATCGGCGCCAGCGACATCCCTTGACGGGAACACGACCACGCCCCTATCATTCGCGCCCTTTTCTTCAAGCCTGGCGCCGACTCATGGCCACCAAACGTACCTATCAGCCGAGCAACCTCAAGCGCGCCCGTACCCACGGTTTCCGTGCCCGCATGAAGACCCGTGGTGGTCGCGCCGTGATCAACGCGCGCCGTGCCAAAGGTCGCAAACGTCTCGCTGTCTGATTCAGCAGCTCGCGGTGGCATGGGGCTGTACAGCCTCCCGCGCACCGCGCGTCTGCTCAAGGCCGGCGACTTCGCCGCGCTGCGCGGAAAATCAAGGCGCATCAGCGCCCGGCATTTTCTGGCCGAGTACTCCCCCAACGATCAAGCGAACAGCCGACTCGGTCAGGCGGTGTCGCGTCGCGTCTCCAAGCGCGCCGTCGACCGCAACCGTATCAAGCGCCTGGTGCGCGAAAGCTATCGCCATGTGCGCAGCGAACTGGCCTGCGTGGACATCCTGCTGATCGCCCGTTCCAGCGCCGTCACCACCTCGGCCACCGAGTTGCGCGAGGATCTTGCCGGCCTCTGGCGCAAACTCGCGACATTGAAGGCGACGCCCGGCACCGGCACAATGCACGGCTGATCGCGCGCCTGCCCGGCGCGCCCGCAATGCCTTCGATTCGTCGCAGGCGCCACGATCCCTCCTCCCTTCGCCTGACATCGGCGAGCTCGTCGAAGAACCCGAAGCTGCCATGAACAATCCTCGCACCTTTCTGCTGGTTGCCCTGTTTGCCCTGGTCTACCTGCTCTATTCGCAGTGGCAGATCGACTACAACCCGCAAGTGGCCATCCCGGCAACGGCACCCACCAACGTGACCGACCCGCCCGCCTCGATTTCGTCCGGCGTGCCAACCGCGGCCGATATTCCGCAAGCTGTCCCGTCGGCAACCGAAACCGCGAAGACGCCGACAGCGACGGAACAGAAGGCCACCGTCAATCCGGTGATCGTGACAACCGATTTGTTGCGTGTCGAAATCGATCCGCTTGGCGGCAGTGTCGTGCGCGCCGATCTGCTGGCCTACCCGCTGCAGCCGAACCAACCCGAGCGCGTGCGCCTGCTGGATTCGGATCCTGCCCACTATTTCGTTGCGCAGAGCGGGCTGGTCAGCAAAACCAGTCCGGCGCCGAATCACGAAACGATTCTGACAAGCGCTGCGCAATCCTATGATCTCGCAGCTGGCCAGAACCGGCTCGAAGTGCCCTTGACCTGGAGCGACCCAAGTGGCGTCAGCGTCACCAAGACCTTCATTTTCGAGCGCGGCAGCTATGTGATCGAACAGCAGCAACGGATCGACAACCAGAGTGCCGTGGCCTGGACCGGCAATGCCTACCGCCTGTTGCAGCGCGTGCCGTTGATCATCGACCACTCGGGCATCAAGGGTTACACCAACACCGAGCGCTACAGCTTCATCGGCGCCGCGTGGTACAGCCCGGAAGACAAATTCCAGAAACTAGCGTTTGACAAGTTCAGCAAAGATCCAATCAACCGCAGCGTCTCCGGCGGCTGGATCGCCATGCTTCAGCATTACTTCTTTGCCGCCTGGATTCCACCGGTTGGCGAGACCGATCAGTTCAGCAGCAGTGAAACAACCGGCGGCGGCGCGAATCGCTACCGCATGCTCAGCCAGTCCCCGGCGATGAGCATTGAACCGGGCAAGGATCAGACGTTCAGCGCGCGCCTGTATGTCGGCCCCAAGTTGCAGAGCACGCTCGACGATGTCGCCCCGGGACTGTCAAAGACTGCCGACTACGGCATGTTCACGGTGATCTCCGAGCCACTGCACTGGCTGCTGTCGATGTATCACTGGCTTACCGGAAACTGGGGCTTCGCGATCATCCTGCTGGTACTGACAATCAAGGCCTTGTTCTTCAAGCTGTCCGAGGCGCAATACCGCTCGATGGCGAAGATGCGCAAGATGCAGCCACGCGTTGCCGCGCTGAAGGATCGCTACGGTGACGATCGGGCCAAGCTCAACCAGGCCATGATGGATCTGTACAAGAAGGAAAAAATAAATCCATTGGGCGGCTGCCTGCCGATGCTGGTGCAGATTCCGGTCTTCCTTGGCCTTTACTGGGTGTTGCTGGAAAGCGTCGAGCTGCGCCAGGCGCCGTTCATCTTGTGGATCCACAATCTGACCGCACCGGATCCCTACTACGTGCTGCCGATCCTCAACGCAGCGACCATGCTGGCCACGCAATTCCTCACCCCGATGACCGGCATGGATCCGTTGCAGGCGAAGATGATGAAGTTCATGCCGCTGATCTTCTCGGTGATGTTCGCCTTTTTCCCCGCTGGACTTGTTCTCTACTGGACCGTCAACGGTGCGCTCGGCCTGCTCCAGCAATGGATCATCACCAAACGCATTGAAGGCGGTGACAAGGGGCTTGTGCCGGTCAAGGCAAAATAGGGCGGCATCACGCGACGCTCGATCGGGAGGCGCGGTGAACGCATCAACGCCCCAGCGACCATGAAAGCGCAAGCCGAGACGATCGCCGCCATTGCCACCGGCGCCGGCGCCGGTGGTATCGGCATTGTGCGATTGTCGGGGCCGAGCGCGCCGGCCATCGCCACCGTCTTGCTCGGGCGAAAACCGCTACCGCGACACGCGCATTTTTGCCATTTCCATGACGAGCACGGCAGCCTGCTCGACCGCGGTCTGCTGCTGCACTTCCCGGCACCCCATTCGTTCACCGGTGAAGATGTCGTCGAGCTCCAGGCGCATGGCAGCCGGATCGTCCTCGCCAGCCTTCTCGATCGGGTTATCCGGCTTGGCGCGCGTCAGGCCCGGGCCGGCGAATTCTCCGAGCGCGCCTTCCTCAACGGCAAGATCGATCTGATCCAGGCCGAAGCGATTGCCGACTTGATCGCCAGCGGTTCGCAAGCCGCCGCGCGCGCTGCGCTGCGCAGCCTCGACGGCGAGTTTTCCCGACAAGTTCGTGCACTGACCGAAGCCGTCGTGCGATTGCGCGTGTGGATCGA
Organism: Lysobacterales bacterium; assembly: GCA_016721015.1. Taxonomy (GTDB): domain Bacteria; phylum Pseudomonadota; class Gammaproteobacteria; order Xanthomonadales; family Rhodanobacteraceae; genus Dokdonella. The sequence goes on along the minus strand of JADKJL010000001.1, from coordinate 382,231 downwards.
GGCTGCCATCGACTTTCCCGAGGACGAGATCGACTTCCTGGCGACGCCGCAATTGATCAAGGATCTTGCCGCCACGAGCGTCCGCCTCGATGAGCTGCTTGCCGCCAGTCGTCGCGGTGTGCGCCTCGCCGATGGCTTGCATGTCGTGATCATCGGACGGCCCAACGCCGGCAAATCGAGTCTGCTCAACGCTTTGGCGGCCAGCGACCGCGCCATCGTCACCGACGTGCCCGGCACCACCCGCGATCTGCTGCGCGAAACGATCGATCTGGATGGCATCGGCATCACCCTGGTCGACACCGCCGGATTGCGCGAATCCGATGACGCCGTCGAGATCGAGGGAATACGCCGCGCGCGTGACGAGCTCCAGCGCGCCGATCTGGCCGTCCTGGTCAGCACGGATGAGCAGCTTGAACAGGATCTGCCGCTGCTGGCGGCATTGCCGGCAAGCACCGCCCGCCTCGTCGTCCACAACAAGATCGATTTGGTTGCCGGCGCGGCCAGGCGCGAAGAGCTCGAAGGGATTGCGCACCTGTGGCTGTCCGCCCGCACTGGCGCAGGTCTCGACCTGCTTGCCGCCGAGTTGCGCAAGGCTGCGGGACACGACGAGGGCAACGACGGCGCCTTCAGCGCCCGCAAGCGCCATGTCAATGCTCTGCAACGTGCCAGCGAGCATATGTGTTCGGCACAAGGCGCGTTGTGCGAACAGCGTGCGGGAGAGCTCGCCGCAGAAGAGCTGCGAGAGGTCCAGCACGCCCTCGGTGAGGTAACCGGCGACTTCAGCAATGAGGATCTGCTCGGACGGATCTTTGCTGATTTCTGCATCGGCAAGTGAGTCCGTGCCACCCGCGAGTCGGCTCGGAGGCGATGCCGAATACTTGAAACGCGCGATATCCTGCTCCACCCAGGGGATTCCGTTTCGATTCGAGGATGCCGCGATGATTGCCCTGTACTACTGGCCGACGCCGAACGGCCACAAGATCACGATGTTTCTCGAAGAGACCGGACTCGACTACTCGATCGAGCCGGTGAATATCGGCAAGGGCGAGCAGTTCGAGCCCGCCTTCCTCAAGATCGCGCCGAACAACCGCATGCCGGCGATCATCGATCACGCACCGGCCGATGGCGGCGAACCGATCAGCGCTTTCGAGTCCGGTGCGATCCTCCAGTACCTTGCCGAGAAAACCGGTCGCTTCGTGCCGACAGCCTTGCGCGAACGTACGGTCGTCAGCGAATGGCTGTTCTGGCAGATGGCCGGGCTGGGGCCGATGGCGGGGCAGAACCATCATTTCAATCGCTACGCGCCAGAAAAACTTCCATATGCAATCGAGCGCTACGAGCGCGAAACCCGGCGTCTGTACGGCGTGCTCGACCGCCAACTCCAGGCTCGCGAATTCGTCGCTGGCGACAGCTATTCGATTGCCGACATGGCGATCTATCCGTGGATCGTCCCGCACGAGGCGCAGCATCAGAATCTTGCCGACACGCCCGCGCTGCAGCGCTGGTTCACCTCGATCCGCGAACGGCCCGCCACTGTTCGTGCGTACGCCAGGGGTGAAGCAATCAGTCCCTCCGGTCAAAGCATGAGCGAGGAAGCGCGACGCCACCTGTTTGATCGTCCGGTCGCCTGAGTGCCACACCTTGTTTCATTCGACGACCGGCACCGCGATAATCGAGCGATCCACGGGAGGAAATCATGCGTGCCCTGTTGCTTGTCCTGCTGCTCTTGCCGGTTCGTGTGCTGATGGCCGATTCGCTGACGCTTGAAGCTATCTTTGCCGGCGGTGGGCTCGATGGCCCGGTGCCCCGCAACTTGCAGATCTCGCCCGACGGGCAGCGAATCACCTTTCTGCGTGCCCGCCCCGATGACCAGCAGCGGCTCGATCTTTGGGAATACCACGTTGCTGACAAGCTGACCCGGCGCCTCGTTGATGCCGACGCGCTGGATAGCGGAATCGAAATGAGCGATGCGGAAAAAGCGCGTCGTGAACGCGCACGCATCGCCGGCATCAGCGGAATCGTCAGCTACCAGTGGTCGCCGGATGGCCATGCAATCCTGTTCCCGCTGGGGGGGAAACTGTATCTGTACACCCTCGGCGAACCAGCTGCCAAGGCCATGCGTGAATTGCCGACTGGTGGTGATTTCCTCGATCCGCAGATTTCACCGAAAGGCGGCTATGTCTCCTTTGTGCAAGGCCAGAACCTGAAAGTCATCGATCTGGCCAGCAACGAAATACGATCATTGACCGAGGACGGTGGCGGCACAATCCACAATGGCGAAGCGGAGTTCGTCGCCCAGGAGGAAATGGATCGCAGCAAGGGCTACTGGTGGGCAACTGACGATTCAGCCGTCGCCTTCGAGCGTTTTGACGAGGCCAAAGTCGACCTGGTCAAGCGGATCGAGGTTCATGCCGATCGCACCGAGGTTGTCGAGCAACGCTATCCGGCCGCCGGCACCACCAACGTCAGCGTGAAGCTCGGCCTGGTTTCACCGAAAGGCGGCGAGACGCGCTGGATCGATCTTGGCGAAGACCCCGATATCTATCTCGTCCGGGTCGACTGGCTGCCTGACGGCAAGCATCTCAGCTACCAGATCGAACCACGCAACCAGCAGAGTCTCGAGTTGCGGATCGTCGATGGCGCTACTCTAGAACAGCGCACCCTGCTCAAGGAGAGCAGCGATACCTGGATCAATCTGAATTCGGATCTGCGCTTCCTCAAGGAAGACCAGACTTTCGTCTGGGCCAGTGAGCGCAGTGGCTACAAGCATTTCTATCTGTATGGCCTCGACGGCAAGCTGCGCCATCCGATCAGCAGCGGCGAGTGGAACATCGACAAGCTGCTCGGCATTGACGAGAAGGCCGGTCTGCTCTTTTTCCAGTCGAACCGGGATTATGTTCCCGATAGCCAGGTTTATGCGCTGAAACTCGACGGCAGCGACCCTGCCAAACCCATGCGCATCAGCAAGCGCGATGGAACCCATGTGGCCACGTTTTCCGAAAGCGCCACGATCTATCTCGACAGCTTCAATGATCCGGCCACGCCACCGCAGGTCAGCCTGCACAATGCAGACGGCAGCCTGATCGCCTGGATCGAGCAGAACAAGCTTGATGAAACGCATCCGTACGCCGCCTATCGCGAAGCCCGGATCAGCCCGGAGTTCGGCACGATCAAGGCTGATGATGGGCAAACTCTCTACTACCGCGTGTACAAGCCCGCTGGTTTCGATCCGGCCAAGCGCTACCCGGTTTTCGATTTCTACTATGGCGGACCGCATTCGCAGAAAGTCGTGCGCGCCTGGAGCGATCATTTCCTTACCTACATGGCGCAGCAAGGCTATGTGGTTTTCACCCTGGACAATCGCGGCATGGATCGACGCGGGCGCAAGTTCTCGGACGTCATCTACCGCCAGCTCGGCAACGCCGAGGTGCTCGATCAACTGGCCGGAATTCGCTGGCTGAAGAGCCAGCCCTGGGTGGACGGCGACCACATCGGCGTGTTTGGCTGGAGCTACGGCGGCTACATGACCACAATGCTGCTGAGCAAGGGCTCCGACCAGATCGCCGCCGGTGTCGCCGTGGCCCCGGTCACCGACTGGACGCTATACGACACCTTCTATACCGAACGGTACCTGTCGACGCCGCAGGACAACAAGGCCGGTTATATCCGCAGCGCGCCCTTCGCCTGGCTGGACGGACTGACTTCGCCGTTGTTTCTTGTCCACGGCATGGCTGACGACAATGTGCTGTTCTCCAATTCGACGGCATTGATGTCAGCGCTGCAAACGCGCGGCATCCAGTTCGACCTGATGACCTATCCGGGTGGCAAGCATGGGCTGTCGACGACGACGATGAAACTGCACGCCTATCATGCGATCGTCAACTGGATGGATCGACACTTGAAGCCGGAGTCATCAACGCAATCCGGCGAACCGTAACAACCAACCGGAGCGGGCCAGCCCATGTTCATTGGAATTCTTCTCGCAGTCGCCGTCGCCGGGCTGGCCAGTATCCTGATGTTCAACCGGCTCGTCGCCGACCGCAACCAGATGCGCGCGGCATGGAGCGACATCGACGTGCAACTGATGCGCCGACACGATCTCACGCCGCAACTGGTGACTGCAGTCAAGGCCTATGCAGGCCACGAACGCGACACCCTGGAAACGATCACCGCGTTGCGCGCACAGACCAAGGCGGCGGCGGGATTGGCTGATCGCGCCCGGCTTGAGGATCAACTCGGGGCTCAGATCGAACGCCTGCTCGCGCTGCAGGAGAGTTACCCCGATCTGAAAGCCAGCGAGAACTTCATGCAACTGTCGCGTGATCTGGTCGCCATCGAGGATCATCTGCAATACGCACGTCGCTACTACAACGGTGCCGTGCGCCAGCTCAATACGCGCATCGAGCACTTTCCTGACCTGATCGTGGCCCGTCTTGCCGGCTTTCAACGTGGAGAGTTCTTTGAGGCCAGTGCTGAACAGAGGAGCGCACCATGAATCGCCTGATTGTCTTGCTGTTGTCTTTGCTTTGTTGCCTGTCGGTACATGCCGACGAACGAATCTTGAGTTTCCACAGTGATATCGACATCGCCGCCGACGCGACCATGATCGTCAGCGAGACGATCAAGGTGCGATCAGAAGGGGATCGCATCCGGCGCGGAATCTACCGGGATTTTCCCACCCACTACCGCGACCGCTACGGAAACCGCATCGATGTCTTGTTCGAGCCGGTGGATGTGACCCGGGATGGCGCGCCGGAAGCCTCACATTCGGAAGGCCTGTCCAATGGCATGCGTGTTTACTTCGGTGATGCCAATGTGCTGCTGGATGACGGCGAGCACACCTATGTCTTTCGCTATCGAACCTCGCGCCAGCTTGGTTTTTTCGAGGACCACGACGAGCTCTACTGGAATGTCACCGGCAATGGTTGGGCATTCACGATCGACCAGGCCAGCGCCGTGGTGAGCCTGCCAGGCAACCCGGACGCCGCGCAGATCAAGGTGGAAGGCTATACCGGAGCGCAAGGTTCGAAGGGCCAGGATTACACCGCGAGCGTCGACGAAAATGGCCATGCTCATATCGCCACCACGCGGCAATTGCCGCCGGAGAACGGACTGACTGTCGTCGTCAGCTTTCCCAAAGGTTTGGTAGCAGCGCCGGACATGAATCAGAAGATGGCCTGGTTCGCCGCCGACAATCGCCGCGAGGCCGTGCTTGGCATTGGCCTGATCGTGGTGTTGGGATTTCTGTACATGCAATGGAAGCGGGTCGGTGTCGATCCGAAAGGTGGCGTCGTCATTCCCGAGTACGATCCGCCGCCCGGGATTTCGCCGGCTGCCGCGCGCTACATCCGGCGCATGGAATACGACGATCGATGCTTTGCCGCCGACATGGTCGATCTGGGCGTCTGCGGCGCGGTGAAGATCATCAAGCAGGGAAAATCCGACTTCTCGATCGAACGCGCCGGGACGCCGGGTGAGAACGTTCCCGATTCAGCGCGGGTGCTCTACGAGTCATTGCTCGGTACGGCGACATCGCTCGAATTCAAGAACGAGAACCATACGGAAATCGGCGCGGCGCGGAGTGGACACGAGTCGTTCCTGAAGTCCACATTCGCAAAAGACAACTTCAATCGCAACGATGGTATTGGCTGCCTCGGTGCGCTGATCTCGATCGCGGCGATCGTTGGCGCTTTCCTGATCGATCGCCAGTCGGCAAACGCCGCGGTCATCGTACCGACGGTCCTCACCTTCTTTGCCGCCACGGCTGCGAGCACGCTCATCTACAAGATGATCGTCGCCTGGCAGGGTGGGCGCCGCCCGATCGGACTGAGCATAGGCGCGCTGGTCGCCGCTGCGGCAGTCGTCGTTGTGGCGGGCTTCCTGACCATGACCAGCAGCCTTGTGTTCGCGATTCTTGTGGCCCTGATTGCCGGCGTCCAGGTGCCGTTTGGCTACTGGATGCGCGCACCTACGGTGCAAGGGCGCAAACTGCTCGATCGCATTGAAGGATTGCGTCTCTACCTCGCTGTCGCTGAAGCCGACGATCTGGGCAGGGCCAAGGCGCCACCGATGAATCTGGATGAATACCAGCGTTTGCTGCCCTACGCACTCGCCCTCGATGTCGAAAAAACCTGGGGCGACAAGCTCGCCGACGCGATTGGTCCGGCTGCTGTTGCCGCTGCCGCCGCCGGCATGGCCTGGTACTACGGCGGCAACGGCCGTGCCTTCGACGCAAGCAGTTTCGGCAGCTCGCTGGGATCCAGCCTGAGCAGCGCAATCAGCTCCTCGGCGACTGCGCCGGGATCATCATCAGGCGGCGGTGGTGGCGGCTCGTCGGGCGGCGGCGGTGGCGGCGGCGGTGGTGGTGGATGGTGAATTGGTGCCGTAAGCGGATAGCGGATAGCGGGCAGCGGGAAAAACATCGCGACTGAAATCGCTCCCACGAATTGCGCGCGATCCACTCGAGTGCTTTCGTGGGAGCGACTTCAGTCGCGATGCCTTAGCGCAAAGGTCGGTAGGTGGAGACTGCACGCCGGCGCATCGCTTGATGGCTACGGCGACGTCGTCCGAGACATACCAGCGCTATCCAGCGCGGCCAGATACTCCGCCCAATTCTTGTCTTGATCGCGACCCAGTTCGTGCAGCACGTCCCAGGAAAAAATCCCGGTCTGGTGGCCATCGCTGAACTTGAGCAGGACGGCGTAATTGCCGACCGGGACGATCTCGTCGATGCCGACGTCCTGCTTGCCGGCGACAAGGATCTTGTTTCCGTGACCCTGCACCTCGGCACTCGGTGAATTCACGCGCAGATACTCGGCCGGCAAGCGGAAGCCGCTGCCGTCGTCAAAGCCGACTTCGAGGACATGCGAAGCGCGGTGCAAAGTGAGCTGGGTGGGTGTAATCATGGGAATCGAGAATGGGGAATGGGGAATGGATAAAGCAGGAGCCGGAGCGGGAAAGCGAGATCTGCGGCTTTCACGATTCCCCATTCCCTATTCTCGATTCCCGGCCTTCAATCAATGCACCGAATCCGAGCGCGGAACGCGCGGGCTCATCGGATCGGACGGGGCGCCGGCAACCTGCCATAGCGCATCGAGGTAGCCGGTGCCGAATCCGATCGAGGCGATTTCGTCAAAGCCGTAGTCGCCGGCATCGGAATGCCAGTGTGCATTCGGGTCGACCTCGCGCAACAGCAGGGCATCGCTCTCGAGGCCGGCCAACTGGCCGATGTAACTGACTTCACCATCCTCGTCTTCGACCACATTGATCGATACCAGTGGCGCAAATCGCATCGCGGCATCGACAATCGTGGCCCAGTCATCGAGCGGAAAATCCTTCGGTATCAGCAAGGGTTCGTCGCGCAAGGCAAGCGCCTTCTCGACGAACTCGCGCGACGGATCTTCCTCGATCTGGCTGAGATCAGCGATCAACACGACGACGTAACCGTCGAAGCGCATGGCATCGCCGACTTCGGCGATCAGGCAGAAATCACGCGAAAGGCCAATCACGTAACCATGGATCCAGCCCGGCTGGATACGCTCGCGGGCCAAACGCATCGGGATGCGTGCCTCGAATGCCTCGCGCAAAACGGCGCGAACGCCTCGGGACTTGAACGGAACAACAGTACTCATGGGTCTATGGTCGGTTGAATAGCTTGCCGCTGCAACTGCGACGACGGGAAACGGGAAGGGGGAATGGAAAATGGGCAAGGCGAAAGGAGCGGATTGCGGGCTTCGGTTCTACCATTCTCGATTCCCCATTCTCCATTCCCGCGCTACAGAATGTAGCGCGACAGATCCTCATCCTTGACCAACTCGCCAAGATGGGCATCGACGTAGGCCGCGTCGACCGTGAGCTCGCCGCGTTCGTGATCGCAGGCGGTGAACGAGATCTCGTCGAGCAGGCGTTCGAGTACCGTGTGCAATCGTCGTGCACCGATATTTTCAGTGCGTTCGTTGACCTGGAAGGCAATCTCCGCGATGCGCTGGATGCCATCGTCGGTGAAACCAAGCTGGACGCCTTCGGTGCCGAGCAGCGCGGTGTATTGCTTGGTCAGTGCGTGCTGGGGCTCGCTCAGGATCCGGCGGAAGTCATCGGCATTCAGCGCGCCCAGTTCGACCCGTATCGGAAAGCGACCCTGCAGTTCCGGAATCAGGTCCGAAGGCTTGGCCAACGAGAATGCACCCGAGGCGATGAAAAGGATGTGGTCGGTGCGCACGATGCCGTGTTTGGTCGAGACGGTGGAGCCTTCGACCAGCGGCAGCAGATCGCGCTGCACGCCTTCGCGACTGACCCCGGCACCGCTGAACTCTCCGCGCTGGGCGACCTTGTCAATTTCGTCGATAAAAACGATGCCATTCTGCTCGCAGTTTTCGATCGCCTGAGTCTTGATTTCCTCGTCATTGACCAGCTTGCCGGCTTCCTCTTCAATCAGGATTGGGCGCGCCTGGGCGACGCGCAGCTTGCGCTTCTGCGTCTTCGATCCAGACAGCGACTGGAACATGCCATGCAGCTGGTTGGACATCTCCTCCATGCCGGGTGGCGCCATGATCTCGACACCGATATTGAGCGCCACCTCGATCTCGATCTCGCGCTCGTCGAGCAAGCCCTCGCGGTATTGCTTGAGCAGCTTCTGGCGCGTATCGGTGGCGCGTTCATCGGCGGCTGGCGGCTCATTGGCGAAACCGACCGATTGCCGGCGTGGCAGCAAGGCATCGAGGATGCGGTCCTCGGCACGATCCTCGGCCTGGCTGCGCACGCGCGCCTTGGCCTGTTCACGCGCCATCTTCACGGCGGCCTCGGCGAGATCGCGGATGATCTGCTCGACGTCCTTGCCGACGTAACCGACCTCGGTGAACTTGGTCGCCTCGACCTTGATGAAAGGCGCATTCGCCAGCGCGGCGAGGCGTCGTGCGATCTCGGTCTTGCCGACCCCGGTCGGGCCGATCATGAGGATATTCTTCGGCGTCACCTCATTGCGCAGCTCGGGTTCAAGCTGCATGCGCCGCCAGCGATTGCGCAACGCGATCGCAACCGCCCGCTTGGCCGCATTCTGGCCAATGATGTAACGGTCAAGTTCATGGACGATTTCGCGCGGGGTCATGGATTGCATCGGGTGGGGTGCCGGGTTACTTGGGTGTTTCGGGATGGTGAGTTATGAGGCGCTATCTGGTTTGAGGAAATGGGAGTGGGGAGTAGGGAGTGGGGAGGAGGAAAGCGGGGCGTGTCGCTTCGCGCTTTTTCTTTTCCCACTCCCTACTCCCCATTTCCCACTCACAGCTCTTCAACCGTCACATTGCCATTCGTATAAATACAGATGTCACCGGCGATCTTGAGGGCCTGCTCGACGATGGTGCGGGCATCCAGTTCCGTGTTTTCGAGCAGGGCCTTGGCGGCGGCCTGGGCGAATGGGCCGCCGGAGCCGATCGCGATCAGACCGTCTTCCGGTTCGACAACATCGCCATTGCCGGAGATCAGCAGGGAAACATCCTTGTCGGCAACGGCGAGCATCGCTTCGAGCCGGCCGAGTCGGCGATCGGTGCGCCAATCCTTGGCCAGCTCGACGGCCGCGCGGGTCAGGTTGCCGCTGAAGCGCTCGAGCTTGGCCTCGAACAGTTCGAACAAGGTGAAGGCATCCGCGGTGGCGCCGGCAAAGCCGGCCAGCACGTCACCCTTGCCAAGCCGGCGCAGCTTGCGCGCGTTGGATTTCATGATCGTGTTGCCGAGTGTGACCTGGCCATCGCCGCCTATGACGACCTTGCCGTTGCGGCGCACTGAAACGATCGTTGTGGCGTGAAAGGATTCCATCGCTGTTCCGCAATCGGAGGAGACCCGACTATCTGGGGATCGCGATGCGCATTCCAAGTAGCGCACGGCCATTGGCGGGCGCCGGCCACGCCCCGCTGCGCACCGGCCCGGCTTCAGCGGGGCAGCATGTCCACCGACGCCACCGTTCCGTTCAGCAGGTGCAGCACGCGCAACATGCGCGAATCTCCGAAATCGTAGGTCCATTCCTCGCGCCGTTGTTCGCGCCAGTTCTCGATGCCCGGACCCGGTCGAAAGACCACGCTGTCGTGTGCTTCGCGGCGTGCCGCCGGTTCGCCGCAGCGGGCGACCAGCTCGCCGCTGCTGAGGCCGGTGAAATTCATGTTGGCCCGGCAACTATCACCAATCTCGCGCACGCCGTAACCGAGCGTATCGCCGCGCTGCAGATCACCATCGCGGAAGACCAGCCGCAGCATCAGGGCGCGGGGACCGAAGTTGTAATACCAGACACTCCATTGCACTTCGCGCTGACGTTCGAGCGGAGAATCCCGACCGATGACGTCGACGCCAGTCCAGCTTTCCGACCAGAACGGATCACCACAGCGATCGCGCACCTGGAAATCGCGCGCATCATCGGCGACCACGCGGCTGCCGCAGCGCAGCGCAAATGCGGACGGGCTGGCCAGCATCAGAAGCAGGCAAAGCAAGACACAGGGTCGGATCATGGCTCGGTTTCCGTTCGCTTGGTCGGGGGCAACGCTTCATAGACCGCCATTGTCGCCGAACGTTGCCGACACGGCTTGGTATAGTCGCGCACCGCATCCGATGGAGTTCAGCCGTGGCGATCTGGAAGCAGTCGATCGATCTCGATCGCATCAATGCGTGGAACAGCAACACCCTGGTCGAGTACCTCGACATGCGGGTTACTGAAATCGGAGATGACCATGTGCGCGGCACGATGCCGGTTGATGCGCGCACCAGGCAGCCGTTCGGCCTGCTGCATGGTGGCGCCTCGGTGGCATTGGCCGAGTCGCTCGGCAGCCTCGCCGCCAACCTGGTGCTCGATGTGGACAAGGAAATGGCCGTCGGCCTCGACATCAATGCCAATCATGTGCGCGCCGTGACCTCCGGTTTCGTCACCGGTACGGCCAGGCCGCTGCATCTCGGCCGCTCGACCCAGGTCTGGGAAATTCGCATCGAGGACGAGAACGGCAATCTGGTCTGCATCTCCCGCCTGACCATGGCCGTCGTGCCGCGGCGCTCGCCGAAAGCCGTCTGACCCGGTGGACACCAAACAGGCTCCGTACGCGGCGCTCAGTCCCGACCTGATCCTCGATGCAGTGGCCGATGCGGGCTATGAGCCCGATGGACGCATGCTCGCGATGGGCAGCTACGAGAACCGTGTCTATCAGGTCGGTATCGAAGAGGCCGCGCCGCTGATTGCCAAGTTCTACCGGCCGGGGCGCTGGAGTGATGCGGCGATCGATGAAGAACACGATTTCGCCCTCGAACTTGAGAGTGCCGAACTGCCGGTGGTCGCGCCGATCGTCATCGACGGGCAGACCCTGCTCGAGTACGACGGTTTCCGTTTCAGCCTGTATCCGCGTCAGGGCGGTCGTTCGCCCGAGCTTGAATCGGCCGAGAATCTTGAATGGATGGGTCGGCTGCTTGCGCGCATCCATGGCGTCGGCTCGCGCGCGGTGTTCAGCGAACGTGGCCGCATCGATGTCGCCACGTTCGTGCGCGAACCAGCGAAGGCGGTGCTCGGCTCGAATCTGCTGCCCTCGACCCTGCGCCCCCGCTATCACGAATCAACCGACCTCCTCGCCGATCTGCTGGTTCAGCGACTGCAGGCGATTGGACCGGTCCGCCAGATCCGCCTGCACGGCGATTGCCATCGCGGCAACGTGCTGTGGACCGATGCCGGTCCGCACTTCGTCGATCTCGATGACGCGCGCATGGGCCCGGCCGTCCAGGATCTGTGGATGCTTGCGCCTTCGCGGCGGGCACTCGACATCCTGCTTGAAGGTTATGCCGAGTTTGGCGACTTCGACAGCACCGAACTCGCCCTGATCGAACCGCTGCGCATCATGCGTCAGGTGCACTGGGCCGGCTGGGTGGCGATGCGCTGGCACGATCCTGCGTTTCCGCTCGCCTTCGCCCACGTCGGCGAGGCGCGCTGGTGGGAGGAGCACTGCAACGACCTTGCCGCCGCCATCGATTCCTTGCGCGAGCATGCCGATTAGAGCAATGGGTCGATTCTTTCAAGCGAGTATCCTTGTTGCTTCAACAACCTCGGGAGCCTCGCCGATATGAATCTTCGGGCTGCGATCGTGCTCTCATCCCCCGGCCCCGCCGATCGTCGGGCTTACATGGAACCACCCTGCGCGCCCTCCGATTGACTCGGCCCATGGCGATATCCCAATCTCGCAATCCAAAGTTTCTGCCGCCCAGACTCCCAGCCCCTGATGAACTCCGCCGCCGACGAAACCACCGATTCCCAGCGCCGCGATCGGATGCGACCCGTGCGCTACCTGATGCGTACGCCGCTGCTGCTCGCGCATATCGTGGTTGGCCTGCCGCTAACGGTGATCGCGCTGAGTCCGTTGCTGGCGAAAATCCCGATCGGCAAACGGCGTCTCGACCAGACCATGATCAGTTGGTGGTCGGGCACCCTGGTGCGCGTGTTCGGTTTTCGCATCCGCTCGTTTGGCACGCCATTGCCAGGCGCGGTGATGTATGTGGCCAATCATCTTTCCTGGCTCGATATCGAATTGATGCACAGCCAGCGCGCTATCAGTTTCGTGGCCAAGAGTGAAATCGCCGGTTGGCCGGTGGTCGGCTGGCTGGCGACGCGGGCCGGCACGATCTATCACCGACGCGGGGATTCGGACTCGATGTCAGCAGTGCTCGAGCGTGTGGTCGAGCGTCTCAACTGCGGCGAGCCGGTCGGGATCTTTCCGGAAGGCGGTACCGGCACCGGCGAGCGCGTGCGTACGTTTCATGCCCGCGTCTTCCAGGCCGCCCTCGATGCCGAAGTTCCGGTGCAGCCGGTGGCCTTGCGCTACGGTCGCAACGGGCGCCAGGATCCGAGCATGCCGTTCGCGGTGAAAGAAAGCTTTTTTACCAATCTGTTGCGTATCCTCGGCAACCCGTCGATGGATGCCGAGGTGCACTTCCTCGAACTGGTCGAGGCGACTCCCGAGGCCCGTCGGCGCATGGCCGAGGAGGCCCGTGCGCGGATTGCCAGCGCGTTGGGTCTTGGTGACGCCTGATGGAATGGTCACACGATCACCGTTCAGCCACACTGGCGGATCATCCGTGTCCATGAACGCGTCCGATTACCAGCCACCGCGCCTGCTGCGAAATCCACACTTGCAATCAGTCCTCGCCTCGAGTGGCGTGCGCCGATTGCTGTTTCGTCGTCGATTGTCGATGCTCGGGAGCGGCGTCACCGAACACGTGCTCGATTGTGGCGATGGCGTGCGTCTGCTTGGCCTGCATACGCCTCAGCGTACACGCGCAAAGACGCGTGGGCTGGTCGTGTTGTTGCACGGCTGGGAAGGCAGCGTCCAATCAAGCTACCTGTTGCACACCGGCTCGCGCTTGCTTGCTGATGGCTACGATGTGTTTCGCCTCAACTTCCGCGATCATGGCGCGACTCACCATCTCAATCGCGAACTGTTCCACTCCTGTCGTCTCGACGAGGTGGTTGGAGCGGTCGGCGAGGTGGCGAAGCTGTTTCCAGACCTGCCGCTCGGCATCGCGGGGTTTTCGCTGGGCGGGAACTTTGCCTTGCGTGTTGCCCTGCACGCTCCCGCTGCGGGCATTCCGCTGGCCTATGCGCTGGCGGTGTGTCCGGCGATCAGCCCGAGCGACGCCATGGATGCCATCGAGCAGGGACCTTGGTTTTACGAGGCCTATTTCCTTCGAAAATGGCGGCGCTCGCTGGAACTCAAGCAACGCGCGTTTCCGCAGGCGGCCCTGTTCGCACCCGCCGACATGCGTGGCAATCTGCGCGAACTGACCCGCGCGCTGGTTCTGCGACACACCGGTTTCGGATCGATTGAAGCGTATTTTGATGGCTATTCGATTGCCGGCGACCGCCTTGCTCCGATGCGCGTGCGAACCACGATCCTGACCTCGGCGGATGATCCGATCATCCCGGTTGCAGATTTCCGAAAGTTGCAGTTGCCCGCCTGCGTTGAACTCGATATTGCACCGGCCGGAGGCCATTGCGGATTCATCCGCAACTTGTCACTGGGCAGTTGGACCGAGGATTACATCAGCGATCGCATGCAACGCAATCTGCCTGCTGTCGAAGATCACATTGCAGCCCACGCCGTATCCTGAGAAATCCCGATGCGCACGTGCGCTGACGTGTCAGTCGGCCGACACCGTACGTTCGCGTGCCCACGCACGCAGAGTCGCCACCTGATCGGCCATCATCACCGACAGTGGTCTTGTGAGTCGGGCTTCTTCAATCAGGTGCCGGGTCGTCAGCGGTTTGTCTTCCGCGGCGGCGGAATAAAGCGCGGCGACAACCAGCTGCTCGATCTCGGCGCCGGAAAAGCCCTCGCTGGCCGCGACGATGGCGGGCAAATCAAGATCCTCGGGTTTCAAGTCGCGCTTCTTCAGGTGGATGACCAATACCTCGTTGCGCACCTCCGCATTCGGCAGATCGACGAAGAAGATCTCGTCGAAACGACCTTTGCGCAGCAATTCGGCCGGCAACGCCGAGACGTCATTCGCGGTGGCCACGACGAACACCTGACCCTTGCGTTCGGCCATCCAGGTCAGCAGGTAACCGAGCACACGTCGGGAGACGCCATCATCGTTGCCCTCGGTCGCCAGCGCTTTCTCGATCTCATCGAGCCAGAGCACGCACGGTGAAAGCATCTCGGCGTTTTTCAGCGCTGAGCGCAGGTTGCGTTCGGTTTCACCGTGATACTTGTTGTAAAGCGTGCCGATGTCGAGTCGTAGCAGGGGCACACCAAAACCGCCGGCAACCGCCTTGGCCGCCAGCGACTTGCCGCAGCCCTGCACACCAAGCAGCAGGATGCCTTTCGGCGGATCCAGCTTGACGGTTGTCTTGCGTCCAATGAAGGCGGGAACACGCTGCTGGATCCAGCGTTTGAGCCGGGCCAGTCCGGCGACATCGGCGAAGCGCGCCGTCTCGTATTCAAAATGCAGCAGGTTGTCGCGATCGAGCAGCTCAAACTTGGCCAGGGCCAGGCCCGGCAGGTCGGCGGGACCCAGCGCACCATCGTTGTAGATCAGTTTGCGCACGATGCGGCGCGCATCCGCATAAGTAAGGCCGGACAGGTTGCGCACAATCGTGCGCGCCGCTTCGGCATCAACCTCGACCCGGCGACCGCTGTTCTCGCGCGAATAGTTGAATGCCTCTTCACGAACCAGGGCGGCCAGCGCCTGGATATCCGGCAAGGCCATCTCGAAGCGGGTCGAGAGCGCGGCGAGATCATCCGGCAACTCGAATTTCGAACCGACCAGAACCAGAGTGTGCTCGGCCGATGCCTGGCGCAGGACGATCTCGCGCATCAAACGCAGGGTCATCGGATAACGCAGATAAGGTTGAAAATCGAGCAGCAGGAAAACCGCCGCTTCGGTGCGCTGCTTGATCGAGGTCAAGGTCAGGGTGGCGTCCGGAACCGCCTGTTCGCCGTCGTCGTCCATGTCGATCCGACGCAGGCCATCGGTGATGCTCCAGGTGAACAGCGGCCGCAGCGACTGGGCGATCGCGTGGCGGAAACTGTCGATGACACGACCTTCCTCGACCGATTCGATCACCAGCAGCGGCGTGCGCGCGCGCAGCAAGGTGGTGAGATCCTGATTGACGCCCATTGATTGCGCACTATGCCGCCAGCATGAAGCCGGAAAGCCTATCACGCCTGCATGCGGCATAATGGGCGTTTCCCTTGCGCCGCAAGCGCAGCCACCAGACCAAGAAGAACATGCTCAGAGAAGCCATCGAACACCATCGTCAGGGCCGCCTTGGCGAAGCCGAAACCGCCTATCGCGAAGCGCTGGCGGCGAATTCCTCCGATGCCGAGGCCATGCGCGGCCTCGCGGTCGTGCGCCGTGCATGCGGCGACCTTGGCGAAAGCGCAGAACTCATCACCAAGGCGCATGAACTACAGCCCGAGCAGCCGAATCTGTTGCTCATGCTTGGCTCGGTACGCTTCGAGCAGGGCGACGTCGAGGCCTCGCGCAAGGCGTACGAGCTCGCTCTCACCCTCGATCCCAATCTCGCCGGCGCGCACACTGCGATTGGCCACATGGTCATGATGCAGGGCAACCCGGCCCTTGCCGAGCAGCACTTCCGCACCGCGCTGCGCGTCGAGGAAGATCCGCAGGCCTTGAACGGACTCGGCACCCTGGCCCTGAATCGCGGCGATGCCGAGACCGGAATCAAGTACTTCACGCGCGCCGCCGACCTTGCCCCCAACGATGCGCCAATCGCCTTTGGGCTCGGGCGTGCCTTTGCCGCCCGCAACATGCTGGCCTTTGCCGAGCAGGCCTTGCGCAAGGCGCTGCGTCTGAAACCGGGCATGCCCCAGGCCAATGGAGCCCTCGGCCAGTTGCTGATCCAGGACAAGCGCGTTGCCGAGGCCGAACCGTTTTTCCAGGCGCTGAGCGGAATCGCCGGCTTTGAGCTGGCCCACGCGCTCGGCCTGGGCGATGTCGCCCGCATGCAGGAGCGCTTCGAGGACGCGGTCGGATTCTATGAGCGTGCCTTGGCCGTGCGCCCGGAACACGAGGCTTGTTTCGAGGCCATGTTGTGGTCACTCGGAAAACTCGGCCGTGGCGAGCAGTTGCTTGCCCTGCTTGACCAGCGCATCGCCGACTTCCCGGAGCAGCCGCGCTGGCGTGCAACCCGGGCGCGCATCCAGTCCAGCAGCGGTCATCCGGCCAAGGCCGTCGCCGACTGGCAACGCCTGCGCGAGATCGAGCCGCAGAATCCCGAGGTTGCCGTCGAACTGGTGCGGGCGTACGGGCGCAATGGCGATTTTGATCTGGCCAGCGAGTTGGCCGAAGCCAGTGTTGTACTCGCCGCAGGCAATCCGGAGCTGACCCTCGTGCGGGCCCGCGCGCGCATGCGCAAAGGCGAGAACGAAGCCGCGCGTGAACTGCTCTCGACAATCAACCTGACCCGCCTTGATCAGGATCTGACCCGCAGCTATCACCATGTTTCCGGCTTGTTGAATGACCGCGAAGGCCATTTTGAGGAAGCCGTGCGTTGTTTCCGCGAAGCCCAGAATGGCTTGCCGGGCTCACTGCCCATGCTCGAAACGCTGCCGACCGACTTTCACTATCAGACCGCCGTAGCCCAGCCGCAAGGCGAGGCATGGAAGCACGCACCGATCCTGCTGATCGGTGCACCGGGCAGCGGTGTCGAACGGATTGCCGCCCTGCTGGCGGATCAGACCGGCGTCAATGTGCTGCGTGATCGCGTACAGGGCCTGCGCAACGATTGCTTCGACACGGCCGCTGTCGATCTCGGCGTCGAGCACACGCCGGCTGCGGAAATCGAGGCCCATCGTGAAGCCTATCTGGCCTCGATGCGCGGTCACCTCGATCTGGATAAACCGCTGATCGACTGGATTCCACGCTTCTACGCGCAGTACCTGCTTGTCGCACACCGAATCATGCCCGGCACCAAGGTCATCCTCGTCGATCGTGATGCACGTGATTGCCTGCTCGGCTGGTTGGCCTTCGGCTGGCTTCCGTATGCCGGCTTGAACGACTTCGACAGGTGTGTCGAATGGCTCGGCCGGGCGCTGGCCCATGTACGCCTTGTCGATGAACTGGGTGGCCTGCCGCATCTTGTCGTCAATGCCGAACAGGTACTTGCCGATCCGGCCGGTGCCGGTGCCGAGCTTGCGCGTTTCGTCGGCATCGATGCGCTTGTGCCCGGAAACCTGAGCGTGCGCGTTGACCAGGGCGCCGGTGGCCTGCCGGCTCGCTTTGCCGATGGCCACTGGCAGGATTACACCAACGCGCTTGCCGCCGCCTTTGCCTTGCTGCCCGTCAAAGCCTGACCGAACCGGAGGATCCCATGCACATCCGCAGCAAGAGTTTCCATGACATGCAGCCGATCCCGGCAGAATTCGCGTTCTGCCAGCCCGGCCAGAATGGCGAACCTTGCGTGTTCGCCGCGAACCGCAATCCGCATCTGACCTGGAGCGACGTGCCCGAGGGCACGCGTTCGTTCGTGCTGACCTGCATCGATGTCGATGCGCCGAGCATCGGCGATGACGTCAATCAGGAAGGCCGCAGCGTGCGCGCCTCCTTGCCGCGTACCGAGTTCGTGCACTGGCTGATGATCGACATCGCCCCCGAGTTTCGCGAATTCGGCGCCGGCGCCTGTGCCGAGGACGTGGTCGCGCATGGCAAGCAGGAAACGTTCGGTCCGCCCGGATCCAGGCAAGGCATCAACGACTACACCGGCTGGTTCGCCGGCGATGAGAGCATGAGCGGCGACTATTACGGCTATGACGGTCCGTGTCCGCCATGGAATGACGAGCGCCTGCACCACTACCACTTCCGCGTCACCGCGCTCGACGTCGCCACGCTCGGCCTCGAAGGTCGTTTTGATATCGGAGCCGTGCGCAACGCGATGCAGGGACACGTGCTGGCAGAATCCGAGATCATCGGCACCTATACCTTGAATGCATCGCTGCGGCGCTGATGCACATCGATGACCAACTCGCAGAACGCCGCCACTTTGCTGGAACTCGCCCGCACCGCGATCCGGGCCGGCGATCAGACGCGTGCCGACACGATTTTTGCCGGACTTCTCGACGCTGATCCGCATTCATTCGAGGCGCTGACCCAACTGGGCCAGCGCGCTCTTGCCGAGGGCCGCCTCGACATTGCACTGGATCTGCTCGGGCGGGCGCAGCGCGTGCAACCCGGCAACGCGCACGCCTGCAAGAATCTGGGCACGGCGATGCGCGCCAGCGGGCACACGGAAATGGCGGTCGAGTTGCTGGCTGAGGCGGTCAGGCTCGATCCCGATTTCTTCGTCGCGCGTTTGCTCTACGCCGCCGCCTGCGAGGACATCGGTCGCAGCCATGATGCGCTGGTCGCCTACTTCGGCGCCGTGAATACGGCACAAAAGCTGGGCCGCTGGCTCAACGAGGCGACCACCGCGCCGATGCTGAGGACACTGGTGGCCCACGCCATGCGCACGATTGATGATGGTCGCAATGCATTGTTCGCGAACTCACTGGCACCGTTGCGCGAGCGCTTCGGTGACGCGGCGCTGACGCGTGTCGAGAAAGCACTGGCCATTTATCTTGGCAGCCTTCCTGCCGACTGGCCCGATCCTCGCCAGAAGCCCTCGTTCCTGTACTTTCCCGACGTGCCGTGCCAGCCGTGGTTCGAGCGCTCCCTGTTTCCGTGGTACGACGAATTGGAGAGCCGCGCGCCGGTGATTCGTCGTGAACTGGACGCCGTGCTCGACGACGAGGCCGCCTTCGCCGCGTTCCTCAAGGCCCCCCCCGGCGCGAACATCGAAGAACACCTGAGCAACTCGCGCGGTCCGGCGAAGTGGGATGGTTTTTTCTTCTATGATCACGGCGATCGCTTCGAGGACAACTGCCGACGCTGCCCGAACACCGCGGCAGCGCTCGATTCGCTGCCACTTGTGCGCTTGCCCGCGCATGCTCCGGAATGTCTGTTCTCCAAGCTCACCGCCGGCTCCCACATACGTCCGCATCGTGGCGTGACCAACATGCGGGTAGTCACCCACTTGCCGTTGATCGTGCCCGGCAACGGTGCGCTGCGCGTGGGCGGCGAGGATCATGTCTGGCAGCAGGGTCGTTGCATCACGTTTGATGACACGTTCTTGCACGAGGCATGGAACTTCAGTGAGCACACGCGGGTGGTATTGCTGTTTGATGTATGGAATCCCCACATGACCGAGGCCGAAGTCGCGGCGTGCTCGCAACTGGTGATGGATATCAGCGAGTTCAACCGTGCGGCGAAGCTGGTTTCACCGATGCGCGAGACGGGTCAGGCCTAGCCCGACGCGCCGTCTTGCAAAGCATCTGGGTGGCAATGCCTGGCCTGGGTCTGCCTGACGTTAAGTGAATTCCGTCTGCCTCGAAATCCAGCCCTGGATTCGGCCACGACTCGGCGTGAAGCGAGATGTTTGCTGCGCCGTCAGTTGCCCGGCATCAGCAGCAGCAATCCTGCACCGAGCGCAATCCGGTACAGCGCAAACGCATTGAAGGTATGCGTGCGGATATAGCCGAGCAGCCATTTGACCGCGATGAACGCGGTAATCGTCGCGACGACAAAACCGACGCCCATGGCAAACCAGTCTTCGTCCATGCCGCCACTCTTCCATTGCTTGAGCAGTTCATAGCCGCTGGCCGCAAACATAGTCGGAATACCCACCAGGAAGGCGAATTCGGTGGCCGCCGCACGATTGTTGGTGCCGGCCAGCATGGCGATGAAGATTGTCGCCGCCGAGCGCGACGTGCCAGGGAAAATCGCCGCCACGATCTGGGCGAGACCGACCAGGATCGCGACGGTCCAGGTGATTCGTTCACTTTGTGGCCGGCGTGCGCTGACCCACTCGGCGGCGAGGATCCAGAAACCGCCGACGATCAGTGCAATCGCGATCGGCATCACCGTGTCCGGTAGTTTGAATCCCGATTTGGCGACGACCATTCCAAGCACGGCCGTGATCGCAAACGCGAGCATGAGCTTGTACACATAGTCCCGATTGGCCAGCTCGCGCCATCCGCTCGCGAGCTGCCACAGGCGCTTCCAGTAGATCAAGGTGACCGCCAGGATCGCCCCGGCCTGGATGACCACATTGAACGTGTCCGAGCGCGCGCCCAGCCAGTGCTGGGCGATCAACAGGTGGCCGGTGCTGGAGATCGGCAGGAATTCGGTGATGCCCTCGATGATGCCGAGCAGGAGCACATTGATCAGATCGGGCACGCACGGTCTCCGCTGCAAAACAGGCGCGCAAGCATAGGCCAGAACACCTGCGTCATGCGATCCGTCGCGGCTTGCCGGACCGGCGCCGGGAACATGCGAGAATCGTGTCTTTCCGCGGACCGTGAGGGCCGCCACCGTCCCCATTCGAGGTATCGCGATGTCGGTTGCCCATGTGCTCCAGCTGATCAAGGATCACGAAGTCCAGTTCATCGATCTGCGTTTCACCGACATGCTCGGCACCCAGCATCACGTGTCCTTTCCTGCGCATTCGGTTGACCAGGGGTTCTTCGAGGACGGCAAGATGTTCGACGGCTCCTCGATCGCCGGCTGGAAAGGCATCAGCGAGTCGGACATGGTGCTGTTGCCGGATCCGGCCACCGCGATCCTCGATCCGTTCATGGCGGATCCGACCCTGGTGCTGATCTGCGACGTGCTCGAACCGCACACGATGCAAGCCTATTCACGGGATCCGCGCTCGATCGCGCGGCGTGCGGAGGCCTTCCTCAAGTCGACCGGCATTGCCGACACCGCCTTCTTCGGCCCGGAACCGGAGTTCTTCATCTTTGATTCCGTGCGCTGGCAGAACGACATGGGCAAGGTCTCTTTCGAGATCGAATCGGAAGAAGCGGCGTGGTCGTCCAACAAGCATTTCGAAGGCGGCAACAGCGGCCATCGACCCGGCGTCAAGGGTGGATACTTTCCGGTGCCGCCGGTGGATTCACTGCAGGACATACGCAGCGAGATGTGCAAGCTCCTCGAACGCATTGGCCAGGTCGTTGAAGTGCATCACCACGAAGTCGGCACCGCCGGCCAGTGCGAGATCGGCATGCGTTTCAACACCCTCGTGCGCAAGGCCGATGAATTGATCGCGATGAAGTACGTCATCCGCAATGTCGCCCATCAATATGGCAAGACCGCCTGCTTCATGCCCAAGCCGCTGGTCGGCGACGCCGGCTCCGGCATGCATGTGCATCAATCCCTGGCCAAAGGCGGCACCAATCTGTTCGCCGGCGATCTCTATGGTGGCCTCTCGCAAACGGCGTTGTGGTACATCGGCGGCATCTTCAAGCACGCGCGGGCACTGAACGCCTTCACCAACGCCACCACCAACAGCTACAAGCGTCTGGTACCGGGTTTCGAGGCGCCGGTGATGCTTGCCTATTCGGCACGCAACCGCTCCGCCAGTTGCCGTATTCCATTCGTAAACAATGCCAAGGGACGGCGCATCGAAGTCCGCTTCCCGGATCCGGTCAACAGCGGCTACCTGGTTTTTGCCGCCCTGCTCATGGCCGGCCTCGATGGTGTGCTCAACAAGATCGATCCGGGTGCGCCTTCCGACAAGGATCTCTACGACCTGCCGCCCGAGGAGGAGAAGAATATCCCGCAGGTCTGCGCCAGCCTTGACCAGGCGCTCGCGGCGCTCGACAAGGATCGCGCCTTCCTGACCGCCGGCGGAGTCTTCTCCGACGATTTCATCGACAGCTATATCGCCATCAAGATGCAGGAAGTGACCCGCTTCCGCGCGGCCACGCATCCGCTCGAATACCAGATGTACTACTCGATCTGAGTGGCCACCGTGATCGATTCGGACACCTCGCACCCGGTTCTGGATCGGCAGGACGTCATGGAGCCGGCCATGCTCAACGCGATGATCGGAGGCCTGCGTGGTGAACACCCGTCCATTTGATCGCCGCACGCGGCGAAGCCGGATGTCGGTTTGCCGGCATGGCCAGCGCAGCGAGCGATCCGGTTTCGGCAACGAGGAGAATGGCGCGTGAACGCGATCGCGTTCTCCATGGCCCTCGATCACCTGGCGCGGCGTTTGCCGAACACGGATCCGATCGTTCCGATTGAACGCCTGCGCAATGGCAGTGCCAGCGAGGCGGAGTGGATTTCAGCTGCCGAGGTGCTGTTGCGCACCGATCCGGCGGTAGCGCTCATCGTCCTGGATGTCGCCCTCCAATCGCTGCCAAATGCGGCATCGCTGCACTATCTGCGCGGCAATGCCCTGCGCGTGAGCGGCCAGCCCGCGGATGCCGAGATCGCCTTGCGCAAAGCGATTGCGCTGGATCCGGCCCATGCCAATGCCAGTGTTTCGCTGGCCCACCTGCTACGCGAACAGGGACGCATGCAGGCGCTGGCCGAGGTGATTCTGGCGCTCTGGCGGCACGAGCCGCGCAGCCTTGAGCGCGACCGCCGAGCGCTGTCTTTCCTGTTCGAGTGTGGACGCCATGAAGCCGCCGACAGCTTGCTGCCAGCCATGCTTGCCGCGAATCCTGAGGATCCGTTGCTGCTGCGCCGTGCCGGCGAAATCGCCCTGATGCTTGGCCGATTCGAGGAGGCGCGCAAGCATCTGCTGGGTGCGCTCACGGTGGATCCGGATCAGGCATCGACCTGGTTGCGGCTGGCACACACGCATCGGTTCAGCGATCCGGATGACACCGATCTGGGCCTGCTGCGCGGTGCCGCGTCGCGCACGGATCTTGCCCGCGATACCCGGGTCGCGATTGGCTTCGCCCTCGGCAAGGCGCTTGATGATCTTGGCCGGATTGCCGAATCGGTCGACGTGTTCAAGCAAGCCAATGCGGACTGGCGCGATCGGCATCGCTGGGATCGCGAAGGCTGGCGGCGCTTCCTTGATGCGCAGGTGCGGGCTCCGGCGTTTGCACGCGCGCGGGTTTCCGAGCCGACCATTCCGGTCTTCATCGTCGGCTTGCCGCGATCCGGTACGACCCTGAGCGAAAGCCTGCTCGCTCGCGATGCGCGAATCCGCAGCCGTGGCGAGCTCAACTGGATTGCCGGATTGGCGCGTCAACTGGGGCCACAACCTTCGTCGTCCAGTTTGACCGCAGCGGGAAATTTCTACCTGGCCCAGTTGTGCCGGGATGATGCGCCGACGCGCTTCCACATCGACAAGAATCCGCTCAACTTCCGCCATCTCGGCTTGATCGCCGGAATGCTGCCGCAGGCCAGAATCATCCACTGTCGACGCGATCCACGCGACACCGCGCTATCGCTGTGGAGCCAGCATTTTGCCCACGAGGAGATGGCCTGGAGCTATGATTTCGACGACATCGACGATTACGCGCGCGCTGCCACGGCCTTGATGGCGCACTGGCGAAATTCGCTGTCGCTGCCGATTTTCCAGCTCGACTATGAAACGCTGGTAAGCGAACCCGCATCGACGATTGCTGGAGTCCGCCGCTTTCTCGGCCTCGAGTCCGACGCACCGGCAATCGATATCGATCAGGCCGCCGCGATCACCACGGCGAGCGTCTGGCAGGCGCGTCAGGACGTGCATTCGCGATCGGTCGGCCGCTGGCAGCGCTATCTGGAATACCTGCCCGAGTTGGGCAGCCGGTACATGACGGCTAGCAGCCTGTCGGACTTTGCCGGTTGAGGCGATTCGCAGCCCGGCCGAGCCCCCGCAAGTCCGACAGGATGCTAGCGCCATCACCAATGCTCCACCGAGCAGGGCATGCGCATCGTCATTCGGGGCCAGCCGAATCATGCGATTCCAGTCCTGGCCGGCATTCCAACCCTGCTCGGGCAGCCGACGCACAATCGCGGCACGCAGCGATTCGCCGAGGCCTTCGCTGAGGCCACCGGCGAACAGGAAGGTTTCGAGGCCAAGGCTGAAGTGGATCATCGCCACGGCGCGCGCCAAGGGTTCTGCGAATGCATCGAGATCGGCAACGCGTCCATCGCGTTCCGCGCATGCGCGGATGCGCTGCCAGGCGCGACCCGAAGCCAGTGCACCGAGATGGCCGCGACCTCCGCAATCGCAAAGCGGCGCGTTCGCCGAGTGGTCGAAAACCATGTGGGTCAGCTCGCCGCCCTGGCCATTCGGGCCAACCTGGGGCACGCCGTCGATGAAGACCTTGAGGCCGACGCCGCTGCCGAGGGTGAACAGGGCAAAGTCAGGCCATTCGTCGACGAAGCGGAAGCCGGCCGCGGTGACATCGTTGAACACGCGCACGCGCATGCCGGGCAATCGCTGTTGCAGCATGTGATCGAGTGCAAGCGGACACAGGGATTGCCCGCTTTCGCCCCAGATTGTCGGCAGGGCGGTGATCCGGCCTTGTGCGTCGACCGGTCCTGGGAACGCGGCGGCAACCGCCTTCGCGCCAGACTCGGACTGTGCGCAGCGGGCATAGTCGCCGATGAAATCGAGCACATCGGCGAGACGATCGCGCGCGTCGACCTCGGCCGACAGCAGGTGATTGGGTGTCGCCCTCCGCAATTGCTTGAGGATGCGCGCTTCACCATCTTCGATGGAAACCACGGCCGCACGCATGTTGGTGCCACCGATATCGAAACTTGCGACGATGCGCGGCGACATCAATGACCCGGAACGACGAGCATCACCGACCGGCCTGATCTCAGTCGCCGCATGCTTTGATCCGTAGCCTCGCTCAAGCCGCAGGTTTCGCGGGCTTGGCGATCGATTCGCGCAGAATCAGCCGGGCCGGATGCATGCTCGGATGCGGATCCGATGGGCCCGGACGCAACTGGTCAAGCAGGATGCTGGTCGCCGTCTTCGCCATGTCGCGGATCGGTTGCTGGATCGTGCTCAGCGACGGCCACACCTGACGCGAGATCGGCGCATCGTCGAAACCGACCACCGAGAGTTGTTGCGGAATGCGCAAGCCCATGGCCAGCGAGGCCTTGATCACGCCACCGGCCATTTCGTCGTTGGCGGCGAAGATCGCGGTTGGTGGATTGCCCAGGCTCAGCAGTTGGCGCGCACCCTCCTCGCCCGCGTGGAAAAGGTTGTCGCCAAGCGCGACCAGTTCGCCGAGAAAAGTGATGTCGTGCGCCTTCAATGCCTTGCGATAACCCTCGAAGCGCTGGCCCACCGCACGGTGGTCCGGATGGCCGGTGATGAAACCGATACGCCGGTGACCGAGTCCGATCAGCACGCTGGCCAGTTCAAACGAGGCTTCCAGATCGTTGGTCTCGACAAACGGATAGGCGTCCTTGTCGATCGTCGGCGCGATGCGCACGAGCGGGATGCCGGCTTCGTTCAACAGGCCGATTGCCTCCATGTGATCGGAAATCGGCGGTGACAGGAGGACGCCGTCGATGCGTCGATCCAGGATCAGCTCCGAGATCTCGTTGACCAGGTCGCCGTCGCGGAATTCACCCGGATGGATGACCAGCTCGTAGCCATGCGGACGGCAAATTTCGAGCACGCCTTCCTGGATATCGAGAACATAGTGCGCACCCGGCTTGCCGTAGATCAGGCCAAGCATGAACGAGCGATTGGCGGCCAGGCTGCGTGCCGAATGGCGCGGTCGGTAGTTGAGCTCGGCAATCGCCGCTTCAACCTTTTCGCGGGTTTGCGGGCGCACGTTCTGCTCGCGATTGACCACACGCGATACGGTCTTGATCGAGACGCCGGCCCTGGCTGCGACGTCGTCAATGATTGCCTTGCTCATTCCCTCGACCTTCCCCGCGCAAGATCCCACACCGGCGAATTGTATCGCCAAGCCCGCCTGTTCCGTTGCGCGCTCACCTTGCCGCTTGCGGCGACGTGCGTGCGGCGATCTCGGCGACGAGTCGCGCGTGGGTCGGCGCATCGAGGCGATAGAACAACATCACGGCGCATGAGGCGAGCATGCCGGCCATCGGGAACAGCGTGATCATGTAGCGCAGTCCCTCAACCGTCGATTCCGATTGCGCCTGATTCGGTACATAGCCGATCCAGGTCAGATAGAGGCCGACGAACGCGGATGACACACCGAGCGCGGATTTCTGGATCAGGGTGACCAGGCCGAACACGAAGCCTTCGACCCGCACGCCGGAGCGCCACTCGCCATACTCCACGGTGTCCGGCACGATCGACCAGAAGTTCACCGCGATCGAAGCCGAGCCGAACGCGGTGATGCCGATCAGCACGAACAACGTGACCGTGTCGGGGCGTCCAACCAGATGCAAGGCGATCAGCGCGGCGGTCGCGATCAGCAAACCGCTGATCCACGCGGCACGTTTGCCGATGCGCCGGCTGATCAGGGTCCACGGCAGGATCGCCAGCATCTGCACGAATGGAATCATGCTGACCAGATCGCCGGTCATCGTCAGCTCGCCATGCATGTAGTACTGCACGTAATAGGCAAGGCTGGCGCTGGTCACCGTGCTGGCAAAACCGAACAGGGCGATCGCGGCCGCAGCCTGCAGGAACGGCGTGTTCTTCGCCAGCATGCGCAGCAACTCGCCGATGGGCGGATGGCGTTGCTGTTCGGAGACCGGTTCGAGGCGTTCCTCGGTCATCGCGTAGCTGAGAAAGATCACCAGCGTCGCCAGCGTGGAAAGGATCGCCGCCGACCAGAAATAGGCCGAATCCGGATTGCTGATGCCGATGTAGGCGACCAGTCGCGGCGTGAAATAGCCGACCACGGCCGATCCGCTGAAGGCGAACAGCATGCGCGCGCCGGACAGCCAGTTGCGCTCCATCGAGTCGCGCGTCATCGACGCCATCATCGCGCCATAGGGAATATTGACCGCCGCATAGACAGTGCGGAACAGCAACTGCGTCGCCAGCGCATAGATGATCAACGAGGTGTCGTGGAACGGCACCGGCAGGAACACCAGGCTGAAACTTGCCGCCAGCGGAATCGCACCGAACAGCATGTAGGGTCGATAGCGACCGAAACGCGTGCGCGTCTTGTTGGCGACGATGCCGATCAGGGGATCAACCAGGCCATCCCAGATCAGGCAAACCATGACGATCAGGCCGGCCGCCGCGCTGTCGAGGCCGAGCACATCGGTGTAGTACTTGAGCAGGAAAACCTGCAGCGGCAACCAGTAGAAATTGAAGGCGAAATCACCGAGGCCGTAGCCGATGTAGCGACGTGGTGGCAGTCGCCCGGAGGCTGGCGCAGAAGTGATCGCATTCATGGCATCGTGCTCACAGGGTGGTTTGAGGAGGATCCGGCCGGCGAGCGCAGCTTGCCAGCCGCTCGCGATGCCGTGTTCCGATCAGGCCAGCGCATTGGCCGCCGCGACCTTGGCATACCAGTGTCCGGAGGCCTTCAGCGTGCGCTTCTGCCCGTTTTCGAAATCGACATGGACGAGCCCGAAACGCTGCGAATAGCCTTCGGCCCACTCGAAATTGTCGAGCAGGCTCCAGTGATGGAAAGCCCGCACCGGCACGCCGTCGGCCATGGCCAGGGCCATTGCCTTCAGGTGCTGACGCAGGAAATCGATGCGTGCCAGATCATTGATCTCGCCGTTGGCGCCGGGTCCGGCGTTGAACGCCGCGCCGCACTCGCTGATCTCAATCGGCAGCTTGCCGGTTTCCTTGTGCATGATGTTGAGGATCTCGCGAAAGCCATTGGCGTCGATATCCCAGCCGATGTCGGTCTTTGGCAGGTCACCAAGCCCTTTCGCCCATTGCCCCGTCGCGTTGAGGCCCGGGATGTTGCAACCCGTCTGCGCATGCCGAACCAGCCACGGTGAATAATAGTTGAGGCCGACGAAATCCAGCGGCACGCGCAGGATCTTTTCGTCGCCGGGCAGAAACCCCAGCAGGACATCGATTTCGTCGACCGGCAGCACGCCGGCAGGATAGGTTCCATGCAGGGCCGGATACAGAAACCACAAATTTAGAAAGCGGTGCCAGCGCTCGGCCGCAGCGGCGTCTTCGGCGGAACCGGTTTCGGGATACATCGGACCGACATCGTAGGCACCGCCGACCTCGCAGTCGGCTCGCCCGGCCTTCAATGCACGAAAGCCGATGCCCTGGGCCAGGTTGGCGCCATGGGTCGCGCGCAGGAAGGCGAGTGGATCCGCTCGCCCCGGCGCGTGCACGCCGAGCCAGTAGCCGGTCGAGGTAAAGGTTTTCGGTTCGTTCAAGACGATCCAGTGGCGCACGCGATCGCCGAGTGCATCGGCGACCTGGGCCACGTAGTCGCCAAAGCGCATCGCGGTATCGCGATTGGCCCAGCCACCGGCATCTTCGAGTTCCTGGGGCAGATCCCAGTGATACAAGGTGACCAGCGGACGCATGCCGGCATCGAGCACGCTGTCGGTCAGGCGTCGGTAGTAGTCGAGTCCCTTGCTGTTGGCCGGCCCCTTGCCACCCGGTTGCACGCGCGGCCAGGCGATCGAGTAGCGATAGCTTTCGAGACCCATCGTCTTCATCAGGGCGATGTCTTCGGCATGACGGTGATAGCTGTCGCAGGCGACATCACCGTTATCGCCACCACGAACCTTGCCCGGCGTATGCGCGAACCGATCCCAGATCGATTCGCCCTTGCCGTCCGCCTTCCAAGCACCTTCGATCTGATACGCGGCGGTGGCCGATCCCCAGATGAAGTTGTCGGGAAAGCGGCAGATCTCGTTGCTGTTCTCGTCTTTTGGCATCAGCTCGCTCAGGGAATGCAGATCGTGCGGCGCAGCGCTCGCGCGCGATGGCGCGGAGCCGGAATTCGCCCGCTCAGGTTCAGGGCGCGGGCCGGAAAGCGCCGACTTCATCGAGGAAAGTCGGCGCATCCCGGCCCTTGCCGGAGAGGCGGGACGGTGGCTTCAGTCGCGGCTGAACCGGATCAGGTTCAGAACCAGACGCCGAAGTTGACCCCGAACGTGCGCGGCGGCAGGTACTGCGACAGATAGACAAAGCCGCTGCCGACCGAGGTGCGACCGGCGCTGGTGCGAATCTTTCCGTTCTCGACGTTGTCGACGTAGAAATCGGCGTACCACGAGCCGGTTGGATTCTGGTAACGCATGCTCAAGTCGGTGCGGTGATAGCTGTCCTGCTTGTCGCCGTCGCCGAGGTTGAAGGCGCTGAGCCAGGAATCGGTTTCGTAATGCAGGCTGATGCGTGGGGTCAGGCGCGCGCCGCTGGCAAAGTGGAAATCATGCTCATAGGCAACCTGGAGCGAGGCGTCCGGTGCGTGTGCGAGTTCGTTGCCCGATACGTCAAGGCAGCTTCCGATTCCCGATTCCGCCGGACAAGGCGGCAAGCCCTGGTAGTCGTTCGAGCCCGCATAGAGCAGGGTGCCAAGCTTCTTGTGCGGAATCGCCGAGAACACCACTTGCACGCGATCGCTGTCGGTCAGGCGCGCATTGAGTTCCGACTCGAAGCCCCAGACCTTGGTGCTGCCGCTGACGTTCGAGAAGCCGAGTCCGCGGCTGCCGTCGATGAAGCTGATCGGCGCGGCGAGCTGGAAGTCCTTGAAATCTTCGTAATAGAGCGCGTTGTTCCAGATCACGCTTCCGCCCATGAAGCTGTTCTTGGTGCCGATCTCGAAGTTGGTCAATTCCTCGTGTTTGTATGGCACGCCGCCATCCTGCAGGCCGCCGGACTTGTAGCCGGTCGAGACGCTGCCGTAGAACAGGAAATTCTCGGCGATGTCGAAATCGGCGCGCGCCAGCCAGGTGAGTTGGCCATGGTCGTATTTGCCGTCGTTGATACCGGAAATGCCGAAACCGAAACCGTTCTCGTTGCTCGGGATCGTGCCCGGCGCAATCGGGATCTGGGGAACGTCCGGATTGCCGTAACCCTGCCAGCCCCAGCCCCGACCACCGATATTTTCCTTCTCGTCCTTGGTGTAGCGCAGGCCGCCGGTCAGGCGGAACGAATCCGAGACATGCCAGGTGGCCTGGCCGAAGGCGGCCTTCGAGGCCACGGTCTGCTTGGGCTGGATGAACGAGCCTTGCCAGCCGACCGTACCCTGCTGGGTGCCATTGAAGATCGGGATATCGAAGCGGATCTTGTTCTGCTCGGCGGCGTAATAGAGACCGAGGATCCAGTCCATCGTATTGTCGCCGGTCGATTTCAGGTCGAACTCGTGACTTGAGTTCGTGTAGGTCGAGTAGTTGGTGCGGTCCTCCTGATAGGTCGCGCCGGTGGTGAAACTGGTCGGCACCTGCACGCCGCCATCCTGGTCGAAATCGGATGAGCCTTCGTAGTGGCTGAATCCCGCGATGTAGGACAGGGCGATGTTGTCGCTGAGTTGCCAGTCCATGCGACTGCGGAAGGTGCGCGCCTCGCGATCGAGATAGGGCGCGGTATCGACCAGCGAGGACCAGAAATCCTGACCCGCACGCGGAGTCTGCATCAGGCTCGCGTTCGGCGTACCGGTATCGCGGAAATATTCGTACGAGACATTCCAGCTGAAATCATTGTTCGGCTGCCACAGGCTGCTGACGCGAACCGCCGACTGATCCTGCGAGTTGTACTTGTCGCCACCGGTGACAAACAGGTTCGCGTTGATCGGCTGGAAGGTGGCCGGGTCGCCGCCGGAAGCGGCATAGGCTTCCTGTTGCGAGGTCAGCGACGGCAACAGCGCGCCCGGATTCTGGTAATCGACATAGCCTTCGTGCTGCTCGTGCGCGAATGCGACGCGCATCGCCCAGGTATCGCTGATCGGCAGATTGATCGCACCGCGACCACCGATACGGCCATAGTTGCCAAAACCGAATTGCACGTTGCCCGAGCTATCGCCGATGACCGGCTTGGCGGTCTGCATGTTGACCGCGCCAACTGTCGAGTTGCGGCCCCACAGGGTTCCCTGCGGACCGCGCAGTACTTCCACGGCATCGAGATCGAGCAGCAGTGCCGCGGCCCCCTCGGCACGTGGCGTGTAGATGCCGTCGACAAACAGCGCCACTTCGGGATCGGCGTACTCGGTTTTGGCACTGTCATTGCCGATTCCGCGCAGGGTCAGCGTGATGACACCGTGGTCGCCCTGCGTCGTACCGCTGAAACCGGGAACCAGGTTGGTGATGTCCTGAACCGTGATCACACGCTCCTTGTCGAGCGTATTGGCGCTGATCGCGGTGATGGCGACCGGCGTCTTCTGCAATGGGGTGCTGCGCTTGGTTGCGGTCACCGTGATCGTATCCAGGGACTCGGTATCCCTGGATGCCGAGCCCGTGGCCGAACTGGCGTCCGCCCCTGCGTCGGGTTGTGCGGCCGCCATGACTGAACCGGCCGCGAGTACCGCGGCGATGGAGCTGCAAAGCAGCGTCTTGCGAACAAACATTGGACTCTCCCTCCCAGGTGATGACGCCCGCTGAGCTTGCCTCAAGAGCGCCGATGATGATTGCGTGGCGACGCAGATTGCAGAGCAATGGCAGCGCTGTCAACAACTATTTGACAGCGCTGCCATTTGAGGAAAAACCATGCCGCAGTGCACAATGACAGCGCAGTCATTCAGGCGTAGCTTGCGCGATTTGGATTCGGGCGGCGTCGGTTCAAGCCACCAACGAGGATTGCAAACATGCTGCGCAATATCCTGATCGCAGGCGGTGGAACAGCGGGTTGGCTGTGTGCCTGTTACCTCGCCAGAACGCTGAATAGTCGAGCGCCAGGTTCGGTGCGCATCGCCCTCGTTGAATCGCCCACGATCGGCATCCTCGGCGTCGGTGAAGGCACCTTCCCTTCGATACGCGGAGCGCTTTCGCAGATCGGCATCAGCGAATCCCGCTTCATTCGCGAGACCGGTGCGACCTTCAAGCAAGGCATCGACTTTGTCGACTGGGTGCGCCCTGCCGGTAGCGCCGGACGCAGCCGCTACATGCATCCGTTCAACCTGCCCAGCGCACGCGTGGATGGCCTTGAGTTGCTGCCGTACTGGCTACTCGGCGAAGCCGGCGAAGACGTGCCGTTCGCCGATGCGGTGACCATGCAGAAACGCGTCACCGATGCCGGTCGCGCCCCGAAGCGGGCAACCGATCCGGAATACCAAGGGCCGATGAACTACGCCTATCACTTCGACGCGGCGAGGTTTGCGGCCCTGCTCGCCGCAGAAGGCCGCGCACTGGGTGTCAACCATCATCTGGCCACGATCACCGGAGTCAGCCAGGATGAAACCGGCGCCATCAGCGCGGTCGTCACCGATGAACTCGGATCCTTGCACGCTGATCTGTACATCGATTGCACCGGCATGCGCGCCGCCCTGATCGGCAAGGCGCTCGGACAGCCATTCAAGCAGGTCAGCGACGTACTCTTCGTTGATCGCGCCGTCGCCATCCAGGTGCCCTACGCGCAGGCGGATTCTCCGATACCCTCGACGACGATCTCGACCGCGCACGCAGCTGGTTGGAGCTGGGATATCGGTCTGCAGGAACGCCGCGGCATCGGCTATGCCTACTCGAGCCGACACAGCAGCGACGATGCGGCCGAAGCTGTGCTGCGTGCGTACATCGGCGCTGCCGCTGATGGCTTGAATGCGCGCCGGTTGCCGTTCGAGACCGGCTACCGGCCGGTGCAGTGGAAACACAATTGCGTGGCCATCGGTCTCTCCGCCGGCTTTCTCGAACCGCTTGAATCCACCGGCATCGGATTGATCGAGATGGCCACCTACCTGGTCGCGCACCTGTTGCCGATGGACGGCCACTTCGAACGTGCGGCGGCCAACTTCAACCAGATGATGAGCCAACGCTACACGCGCATCATCGATTTCCTCAAGCTCCACTATTGCCTGTCGCAGCGCCGCGACAACGATTTCTGGATCGACAACACCGACCCGGCCAGCATTCCGGACAGCCTGCTGGATCGGCTCATCGAATGGCGTCATCGCCCCCCCCACCGCCTCGATTTCATCACCGATCTGGAAATGTTCATGCCGGCCAGTTGGCAGTTCATTCTTTACGGCATGGAGTTCAGGACCGATCTCACGGCGAGCCGTTCACGGTACACGGACACTACCGCCGCACGTCGCGAATTCGACATGCTGCGTACCGTCAGCGCACATGCGGTCAAGGATCTGCCGACGAACCGGGATCTGATCAGCGCGATCCGCGCCGTTCAAGAACCCGGAATGGCTGCGGCCTGAGCGGCCGTCGACGCCATCGCCGACCAGCCGAGTGACGTCCACAAGGCGGTTCGGGGGCCGGGTTGGGCCCGAAACCGGCAACAACCGTGTCGCAGTTCACACTCCGCGGGTGAACCAGCCGACGGGCCTGATCAGCCCAGCCATCCATCATGGTGCGCAACAAAACAAGCCACGGAGATAGCATGCGCACTGATCAAGACCAGCACTGCCCGGCGCACTCGACACTGCAACGGATCGCGGCGGCACGCTGGACGCCGTACGTCGCCGAAACGCTGAGGCAGTGGAGTCGTGAGGCGCTGACCGAGCCCCACGCATGTCCGAACAGCCGGGCGCATGACTGTCCCGCCTGCAGCGTACTGCGTGAAATTGGCAAGCTCGGTTGGGAAACGAGCCTGGCCCGACAGATCCAGGAAAAGGCACGCGAAACGCTGGATCGGCTCGATCGCACTACGCCGATAAGTCGGCCACCCTTGCGCGCACTGGCCTGATCACGCTTGCCGCCAGAGCAATCCCGCTGCCCGAGACTTCGGTCAATCATGCGCTTCGCGCTCACGGTGCCCGAGCCGGCGCTGCGAAGCTCGTCGTGACCGGGTAGGCAACGGCGTTCGCTAGTTTGCGTGCTCAGCCCACGCCAATCGTGCGCAGCAGGATGTCGCGGAACTGAAAGCGCGTCGAAGGTGCACCAACACTGCGCGTGAGCTAGCATGTCGTCATGAACTCTTCCACCCTTGCAAAAGGAGGCGTGAACATGGCGAAACCGGACCGAAAGGGAATCCTTTCGATGCTGCAGGAATTTCTCGACGAGCGATTCGATATTTCTCCGGCGTCCGCGAAAGCGGAAACACCTTTGCACGAACTCGGACTTGATTCGATGATGATGCTCGACGTCATGCTCGAATTCGAGGATCGCCTCTCGATCAAGCTGAATGACATGAGCATGCCGCGAGATGCCACGCTGGCCGATGTTGTCACGCTGATCGAGCGCAACATGGGTTCCGATTGAAGATGTCCGTTCGTCCTCAAGATGTCCTGATCACGGGGATCGGTGTGCTCTCGCCGATCGGATCGTCCGTCTCCGCGCTTCACGACAGCCTGCTCGCGACACGCTCCGGCATCCGCCTGTGGCAATCGCCATCGCTTTCGAAGTCGCTGCCGGCCGGCGTGATCGAAGAGGATTTCGCGCCCCGGTTTTCCAAGCTTGAACTGCCCTATCTCGACCGCTGCAGTCAGTTGGCCATGCTCGCCGCGGGCCAGGCAATCGAGGATGCCGGAATCGACGGGTTTGCCGCGCATGCGCAACGCGCAGGGCTCTACTACGGATCGGTCGCCGGCGGAGTCAAGACCGAGCACGACTGGGTGCGCCAGTTCCATGTCGATCACCTCGAGGTATCCAGGCCTTACACGATCATGGCGAGCATGCTCAATGCCGCCCCCGCGCTGATCTCGATACGCCACCAGATCCTCGGGCCGGTGATCACCAACAGCAGCGCGTGTTCCTCTTCGGGCGCGGCCATCGGCGAAGCCTGCAGGGCGATCCGTGACGGTCACCTCGACATCGCCTTGGCCGGTGGCGCGGAGGCGGCGCTGACGCCGACCTTCATGGCGTTGTGGGGTGGCCTGCGCGCGCTGGCCGAACCTGACCTTGCCGACGTCGGGCGCAGTTGCCGACCATTTTCGGTCGATCGCAGCGGGCTTGTCTTGAGCGAAGGTGCGGTGTTTTTTGTGCTCGAATCACGCAAGCATGCCGAGCAACGTGGTGTCGATTGCTATGCCCGTTTGTCAGGCTACGGGATCGCATCGGACGGCTATCACATCGGCTCTCCCAACTCGAAAGGCCAGGCCGCTGCGTTGCGCGCGGCCTTGCAGGACGCGCAACTCGAACCCGCCCAGATCGACTACTTCAATGCCCATGCGACGGCTACCCGTGGTGGCGATCCGGTCGAGGTTGAGGCCATCCGTGATGTGTTCGCGAACGTGGCAGCCACGCTTCCGGTCAGCTCCACAAAGTCCATTCATGGTCATCTGCTCGGCGCCGCCAGCGCGATCGAACTGGCCGCCTGCGTGCTGGCCATAGCCGATTCATTCCTGCCAGCGACTGCTCATCTCGAGCAGGTCGATCCTGAATGCGACCTGCATCATGTCGCCGGAAACGCGCAAGCGGATCATGCGGTCGAACATGCGCTTTCCCTTTCCGCGGGATTCGGCGGTACCAATGTGGCGCTCGCCGTTTCGAAGGAGCACGATCTGCGCACGAGGACTCTCCTTCGCTCGGATGAGTCCCGCAGCTGACGGGCACTTCGCGCCGAGGTGCTCCATCGCAAACTGGAGAGCACCATGAATGCAGTAAACCTTTTCCAACACGACTACACCGGGTACCGCGTCGGCACCTGTTTCGACGCCAAGGCAAACAATACGCTCTGGATCACCTTGCCCACAGCGACGAATGGCGGCCCGCCGTGCTTCTCGCGCGACCTGATCCATGAATTGATGAGCTTGCTGCAAACCATAAAGCAACGAGGTGCAACCTGGCCATCGAACGGGGCCCTGCAACCGATCCACTACATCGTCATGAAGTCGGCGCATCCGGACTACTTCAGCCTCGGCGGCGATCTGGCCTATTTCCACGATTGCATTCAGCGCGGCGATCGGGAATCCCTGCACGACTATTCGGCGACATGCGCGGACATGCTGCATGACTGGTCGAGTCTGCTCGGCAACTACGCAACCACGATTGCCCTGGTTCAGGGTCGAGCCTTTGGTGGCGGCTTTGAGACCGCGCTCGCTGCCGACATCCTGGTTGCTGAAGAGCACAGTGAATTCGCCTTTCCGGAGATCCT
Organism: Lysobacterales bacterium; assembly: GCA_016721015.1. Lineage (GTDB taxonomy): Bacteria > Pseudomonadota > Gammaproteobacteria > Xanthomonadales > Rhodanobacteraceae > Dokdonella. The sequence goes on along the minus strand of JADKJL010000001.1, from coordinate 345,867 downwards.
GTTCGGCCTTTTTCCATGCACCGGTGGCATGAGTTTGCTTGCGCACCGAATCGGTGCGCGCGCTGCGGAACGCATGCTCGGCGATGCCCGGGTACATGCCGCACCGGCACTCAAGGAACGGGGCGTGGTCGATGAGATCTGCTCGCGGGGACAAGGCGAGCGTGCGGTGGAAGCGCTGATCGCCAACCATGCCCGCCAACGCCAGGCCCGACTCATGCTGCAACGAAGTCGGCAACGACTGGAGAATCTGAACCGTCGGGAATTGCAAACCGTGGTCGATGAATGGACCGAGACTGCGATGGCGCTGGATCCCAGGGATCTGCGTGTGATGGATTCCCTGGTCAGGCTACAGCGCGGCCGTCCCGCCGGCTGAATGCGCACCCGGATCGGCCGCGATTTCACGTTCAAGTGCTGCCACGGTGACCTCCAGAGCGTCGGCCAGATCGGTGGACCAGCGCTGTGCAGAATCATCGAGTTCCGCGCGCGAAGCGGACATCAGCCGGTTTGCCAAGGCCAGGCAACGAAGCGCGCCGATATTCGCACTGACACCCTTGAGCGCATGCGCACAATCGCGCACCGTTGAATGATCGGACTCGACCAGGGCCACCCGAATCTGCGCGCCGCAGCGCAGGATGTCGGTGCTGGCCTCGCGCAACAGCGCTGGAAAAAACTCCGCACGCAGGCTGACTGATTTGAGTTCCTCGATGACCTCCGGATCCAGCGGGTTGCTGGCGACAGCGGCCAAGGTTGGGCGCAACGATCGGGAAGTCTCCACGGCGAGTGCATCGGCATCCGCAGCAACTGCCGCCGACGCCCGGCCAGGCACATCAAGCTGTTCGATCGCCAGACGCAACTTGGCCAGCGTGATGGGTTTGTACAGCACGCCCTGGCCCCCCGAATCGCGCAATCGGGTGGCAGTCAGCCGGGTGGTATCGGCGGTAAGAAAGAGTGCCGGCGCGACGTTCACGCATCCGAGCTGGTAAGTCTGCAAGACGCGAACCCCATCCATGTCGCCGAGGTTATAGTCGAGCAGCAGCAGGTCGAAATCCTGATCCACAAGAAGATCCAACGCCGCCGTGCCGCTGCTGCACGTGGTCACCGTATGTCCGTCCATTTGGAGAAGTTCGCGCAGCAGCAGCAGATTGGTCTCGTTGTCTTCCGCAACAAGGATGCGCCGGGCCACGATCTGATTGGTGGATAGTGAATCGGCGAGCTCGCCGGAGGCGGACAGCAGCGGAGCGCTGCGCACCAGGCTCACCTCAAACCAGAAGCAACTGCCCTTGCCGGTTTCGCTCTCGAACGAGAGCTCGCCGCCCATCAGCTCGACGATCCTTCGCGACAGCGCCAAACCCAGACCGGTTCCGCCATAACGGCGCCCCACACCTTGTTCCGCCTGGACGAAGGGTTCGAACATTCTTGCGTGAAATGATTCCGGAATACCAATTCCGCTATCGGTCACGCTGAAACGCAGGCGATACGTCGCGGCGGTGGATTCGACAAGGGCAATGCGCACCTCGATCTCACCGCAGTCGGTGAATTTGACTGCATTCCCGGCCAGATTCAGCAAAACCCGGGTGAGGTGATGAGCATCGACTTCCACCCAATCGGAAATCGCCGGATCGAGAATCGCATGAAAACCGATCTGCTTGGACTTTGCCGTGGATTCAAGGGCATCGCGTACGTGTTCCAGCTCGCGTGCGAGATCGGTCGGATGAGTGACAAGCTCTGCGGCGCGCGCGCCAAACTTGGCTTCGTCGAGCAGGTTGTTGATCTCGCGCAGCAATTCGTTCGAAAGCTTGAGGATCGTATTGGAAAGTCTGGCTACTTCATGCTTGCCTGGCTCCGCCGCAATCAGCTCGGTCGCCGAGATGATGCCGGTCAATGGCGTACGCAGTTCGTGACTGACCATCGCCAGCAATTCGGACTTGGCCTTGCTCTCGCGCTCGGCGTGTTCGCGCGCTTCGCGCAGGGTCTTGAGCAGCCCGCCGGAATACATCGGCACCACAACCAGCGGCAGCATCAGGGCGACAAACAAGGTCGAGTTACCCTGCCAGTACGGCACGCTCAGGAACACCAGCAGAAAGCCCGCAACGGCAGTCAATTGACACAGATACATCAGCGCCCGACCGGTGCGGAATCCAAAGCCGAGGATCGTGAACAGATAGAAACCGACGATCAGACTGCCGTATTCACCGGTCACCGCCACCCACGCCGAAAGCGCCAACGGATCGAGCACGGCTGTCGCGACCAGCAGTTCACGCGCCGGCAACGAGGTTCGATAGCGAACCAGCAGATGCACGGCGAGCATATACAGGCAGTAACAGAGAGTCAGCAGCACGAGTCTGGTGGCGATGTTCTCCGGTGAAGCGAGATAGAGCCCCGCTTCGATGATGACCACCGGAATCGCGACAAAGACGCGCAATTTCGCCTGGGCGACCAGAATCGCCCGCAGGCCAGCCTCGGACCTGTCGGGGGAACCTTCGACGATGTCTGCAATCATGTGCACTCAACGCTCAACGGCCCAAGTAACCGTCACACGTTCCATTTCCGTAATAAAGCTACAAATAACAGATGACCGTGCTTCGCGCAAGAATGCAAAGCGAACCCAGCTCCGGGCAATGGATGCAAAAGCCATGCCGATAACACGATCTGAACGGATTCAACCCATCGATTGATGTCAGCATACCCAAGGCTGACGTGAACAAGCGCAAGCGGCCTTCACAACGTGCGCAATCATGGCAATCGAGCTTTCGTTCCCCGGCTTCTTGCCGGGCTCTCCCACTTCGACGAAGGGGGACTGGCGCACGCGCGGGAAGACCGGCGCACATCATTCCCTGGCTATCCCCGGTAAACCCCAGCCGACGACAACCAATGCCTGCCTTCTTGCTCGCCGTCGCGGCCATGCGGCCGCAGGCATGCGCACTTGGATGTCTTCTGGCTGAGAGCTCCGGGTTCACAGTGCACTCTTAAATTCGCAGACGGATGTGCATTGAGCGTATTGGATCCGTGTGACCAAAGCTTCGATTGGCAGCGATCACGTTGCTGCTGCGCTTGAGTCGAAGAAGGCATTCGCCGGGAGGCTGGTGTCGATTCAAAGCTGACGCTCACAACCGCTAGCTTCAGACGTGAACATTGTTCGAATTCGTTATTCGGGCTCGATGTAGGGAACAAATGGGATGCGGTCGCGTAGGGGGGATGATGCCAGTTAGCAACTATCAGCTGCTAGCCAAGGCGATGTGCGTAGACGCGCTGAATATCTTCTGTTCGCAGTGGCACCGCAACGTTGAAAAGTTCATCTGGGTGAATGCGGATCACTGACACGAAGGATCATCCGGCCAGCAATGCACCATTTCTTCACTACATAGTGGTTAACCACACCTCAATAGGTGTTAGCATTGTTCACAAGGGACTCCAAAAGCTGAGCGTGGGGCAGGCTTTGGATATCGATATTTTTGTCATATCGCCCCTTTTTCGCCGCCAGGGAGAATGGTTATGCGATTTCGTTCAGCGACTGTCCGCTGCTTCGGTGCTCTTCTGTTTTTGAGCAGCTTTCTAGGTGTGCAAGCTCAGGCTCAAGAAACGTGTGGCCTGCAGGACGCGAATTTCGACACGATCTATGTCGATGGCTTCGATCCACCCACTACCGGGGGCGGGATAGGACCACCGGCCAGCACCGTTCCGGCTCCCGCGCTTGGCGTCACCCCCTCCATCACGATCACTTGGCCGACGGCTGGCACCGTATTACCAGCAGGCAAGGTTCAGATCGTTGGAACCGTGACCGGATCGATAAATACCGGTGTCGCCGTTGCGGGAACCCGTGCCTACGTGCAGAACGGCGTGTTCGTCACGCCGGAGCTGACGGTCGACTCAACCGTCACCAGCCTTACTGCGACAGCAACAACGATGGATGGCCTTACCGCATCGGCGAGTGTGTCGGTGACAGCGTCGACCACCGAACCTGACGCATCGCTTTCCACAGCAACTCCTGTCGGCTTCTCGCCGTTGCCAGTGGGATTCCGTCTGGGCGTAAAAAGCGGTCTCACCCTGCAATCCGTCAGCATCGATTTCGATGGGAATGGCAGTCCTGATTACACCGGGACCACAGCAAGCAACCTACCGATATTTACTTATCCTGCACCGGGCGCTTACACCACCACGGCTAGTTTGACGTTCTCTGACCATGCGCCAGTTACCGTCAAGCATCGAGTCATCGTGCTCGCCTTGGCCGAACAACGCACCGCCATTTGCTCCACCTATGCGCATCTGCGGGTTCGTCTCACCGCTCAGGACGCAACAGGGGCAGGCTACTCGTTAGCAGAATCACTCAAATCCCGCCTGTTGCCTTTGTTCAATGCACTGGGCACACGGATGCCCACCGTTGCCGTGAAGTTAGGAACTCTAGCTGACGGCTTGATCGGCTTTGACGCTGCCGACATCACCGCCGTACGCGATCTTACTGACGAAGTACGAGGCTACCCGATTCATTTCGCCCGTGACGTCAATGGCGTCTGGCGCATCACCTCGATGTAAGGCTGAGAAAATGGAGCAGAGAAACCAACGCGCTTCTTCCTCGGGCTTTGGGAGGATATGCGGCGCAATAGTTGTTCTAGCGACCCTTTCGTCGGCCGCTTTGATGATTTTGTATTTACTCAAACCTTGGTTGTTTTTACAGCCTTGGATGTTCCCACCTGGCCATCCCGGCCTGTACCTCAGGTGGGCACTTGCTGCAAGTTTTCTTGTATCCGGCGTCGGCTCTCTTTGCATGCTCGCAATCACCAAAAAGCTGTGGTGGTTTTTTGGTGTATTGGTTGTCGGTCTTTCTGCCGGGCTACTAACGATCATCGGTATGGGATTTCAACCGGGGTAGCAGAAGCACGAAAGAATCCACCTCACATTGCGCGTGTCGCAAATGGGATATGACTGAGGGAAAGCTATGAAACGCTACATTTTCGGATACGTTGCAATCCTCGCTGGAATGTTGTCGCCAATGGCCGCCGGTTACGAAATTACTACGCATGCACTGATCACAGAGCATGCGTATCGCGTTTCTGTACTCAATCCAGAGAACCCCAATAGCATCATTCCATCGCTGAATTTCGAACGTTTGGATGCGTACTATCCATTCTCGTTCGATGGTGGAGCGGCAAGTATTCCGTATAGGGATGAAGTTGCGCAGGCAAACCCCTCTGGTACCTTGCCTGCCCTCAATACTCCGTACCCTCGCGCACCACAGCTACGAGAACGCGAAGTCCTTGAGGTTCTGGTATCCAAAGGATACTTGCCTGGGGAGTCGGGGGAAGCCATCGAGCAGCGTGTGCAAGCATGGTTGATTCGCGGTGCGATTCGCGAAGATGATAATGACATTATCTTGCCAGTGATTGGGTGGTATACCGGCGATCATCGCGACTTGGATCCTTACGGAAGAATTCTACGCGCCACAAAACATTTCTATGACCCTCTATACGGTCGAGCATTCGATTATCCCAACTACTGCACCACATATACCTGCAAAAAATCGATCTTGTGGGCGCTGGGCCGCACTAATCCTCTAAACCCAGCCTTAGACGCAGACGATACTGGTCGTCGAAACCACTTTACTTGGCAGGACGCACGCAACAACTACTGGTGGGCTTTGCTCGTGAAACGCGATAGCCAAGGCGATGGCTATGACTTTACCGATGCGGTTGCAGACGGCTCCGAGCGCATGACCCGGTGGGCGACTACCATGAACTCTCTCGGCCACGTCATCCATTTGTTGCAAGATACCGCCCAGCCCCAGCATGTACGGAACGACGCACACGGACCGCCGTTGACAGCCGTTTTGCCGGAAGGTGAGGCCGATGCGGCTTTCGAGGCGTTTACGGATTACCGAATACTTCGCAGCCGAGCGGCTGCGTTAGCACCGATTTTTGGCCCCGGTAATCCCCTGCGTCGTATGAAAGACGACACGCTACCGGTCGAAAATAGTCTTCCTGGTATCCAGCTTGGACAATCCAACTATTACCCAGGCGCGGGCGGCCACATCCAGTTCGACACGCCCGTAAAATTCTTTACTACCAGACATATTGAAACGAGCCCTGACGATGGCACCCTTCGAACTCGTCGCGGCTTGGCGGATATGTCGAATCGAAGCTTCTTTACGGCGGGCACGCTGCCCGGTTTTCGGGAGTGCCAGCCACCTGGAACAAGCGGCTGTATTCCAACTCCCGGCTATACCTATACCTTACCGCCAAATGACTTGACCGCCTCGGGCTATACCGAAGTATCAGTTCCGATCGGGCTCCGTGTGCACGGTCGTGTTGTCCAGGTTGCTGAGTATGCCTATCCGATCACTGATGCCGTCGTGCCCAATTACGACCAGTCCATCAACTCGCTTGCCGCCTACGGTGGCAAGGCCCCTTTGGTAACAAAGGGGATTTGGCATGACATCATTCCTGATGACCTTCAGCCGCAGTATCTGGAAACAACCGGCTACCTGATCACCTACAACAACATGCGCTATATGGCGGATGTCATGGTGCCGCGAGCGGTTGGTTACTCGGCGGGCATGATCGATTTTTTCTTTCGCGGCCGTCTGGAAGTAACGCCCATCGATCAATCGATATTTGCCGTATTGAATCAAGGCGATCCGCACACGGTCGACGCGTTTGGCTATCCCCGAAAAGTGAGTGACCCCACGAAGATTTTTGGTTTCGAGTCGGTTCGATTGAGAGTCCGAAACACGACCCCGAGCATCACCGAGAGCGGCAAAGGTGCCGTTGTCCCTCAAACGACGGGGGGAACGGGTTCGCGACTGATAGCGATCGCCCGTTACAACCGAAATGCTTGCTACAAGCCGGACATGTCGGGCGAGCGTGTCCGTGCCTACGATGGAACGATCACCGAGCCCGTTTGCTCGGAGACTTTGCCGGTACGCACAAAATACGAAGAAATCTCCGTGTCAGCAGCGCTCAACCTCACAGCCGGCGAGCTGGATTCCGCCACTCCGATTGAGAAGGTTTTCGATTTCTCCAATGATCCAATTCCGGTCAATGCGACCGACTTGTTCATTCAGGTCGCCTACCGAGGGCCGTTGGGTGAAGAACCCGATGGCATCGCCATCGGCAACTACGATGTTAGCGAGCCCACGTTTGTCGCCGCTTGGAATAACACCGACTATTTCTGGAATAACAGCGCATGGGTGTCCCCAACTACAACCTATCCGCAACGCGGTATTTACTCTTATTGGGCTTGCGCAGGCTCGCCCAGCAAGTTCATGTACCGCTACCAAGGAACAACCGGTAACTTCGCAATGACGATTCCGCCTAATCCCGGCTCTGTCAGATTGGCTTTCTTGTTCGGTAAACCTACCAATCCCAATCAACGTTTCGCTGTGCGCTCAATCCCGATCATGCAGACAGCGTCACATGCATCAACCCGATCAGCGTTCACTCGGGGTCAAATTCGTCAAGCCAACAGGAAGTTCGTTGATCCAAGTACGCTGGGGGCACCTTACGCAGGCTGCTTCCTGTCGCCACCACCACTTGCAGAATACTGGTGTTTTGATCCTATCCTGAAACGGCGCGGAATCGCCTTCGGTGAAATCGCTCAACCTCTCTACTACGTAGTCCCTCCTTTCAATGATGGAGCGGATGTAGATTCAGTTCCCCTGCCTGCATGGTCGACAGTCCAGCTCCGCGATGGTGGGGAGATCCGCTTCAATGAGCCAGGCGCTTTGCCAAATTGTCCTTCACAACCCAATGCCACTGAAGCCGAGATCGAGTACCAAGATCTGCTGGAACAAGCGGAGTTCTTCCGCTAGCTCTGGCACACATCTAGAGTTTCCCCGGTCAAGATGTCTTTGCCAATGCCCGGTAAAGAGTAGCGACATGCACGTTCAAAGAACGTGTCACGGCGCGAGCAGCCGTGCCGCTATCAAGCTGACGTTAAGCCGCCAACGACCTGGGGCGACCAGAGCTGAGACGCAGCGGTGGATGCCCATTTACAACCAACTGAGGTGTCACCAAGTCATCGGCAATCAGCCGCCAATGGCCCTGAAGCAGCATTGGCACGAACGACAGTTTCTGCGCTCAAATGGTTGCCCTCACTTGCGGTGCCGACAGTCTGTAGTTCGATACCTAGCCCTTCCCGCGTTCGTATGTGAACGTCCCGTTTTGGCCGGACAGCGACAGTCGCGACTCGACCCGCAGCGGACACTACAATCGTTCTTGCGTTGACCTGCCGACTGGATAGGAGAAGACAATTGATCGAACTTCCCATTAGAGATCCGTGCGACCTTTGCGAAGGGATGGCAGGGCGCGAAGAAAGATGGGCGGTCGTGGATGAAAGCGAACATACACTCACCGTGATCAATCCCTCGCAATTCGAGGTTGGCCAGTGTTGCGTTATCACACGTCGGCATGTGGCGACGCTGCTCGATCTTTCTGGCCAGGAATGCGCGGCCATAATGAGCTCGGCCAAGAGAGTCGCAGAAGCGCTGGTCAAGGCTTTTCGGCCCCTTGGAATACTCACATTTCAAAACAACGGTGTCTTCAGTGGGCAAGAAACACCGCACTTCCATTTCCATGTTGTGCCCAGGCAGAAGGGCAGTGATTGGGGCATTGGCCCGCCTCAACTCGCAACATTCGATAGCGCCGGACGTCAAAGGGGCACATCACATGATTCAAGCGGAGATGCACAGCGGCTGGCGCGAGTTCAAGTTTCTGCCAGACAACTTACTGCAACCGCAAACCTGATTCGCTCACATCTGCCGGAATAGCCGGGCTGGCTGTCGAGGATCGGCCGCCTCTGGCCGGATCCGCCCCACTCGAACGGCAACCCGTCGGACCGTGATCATCAGCAGCATGTCGAAGTTTTGGGTCTTCGGGAAGTCGTGTGGGTCATTCGGTCACAATCCGTAGCTTTTTCGGCAAACTATCGGTGAGCGCTTTCCATCGTAGGTGGGTGCTGAGCACAGCGAAGCCCAACGGTTGTTCCGGCACGTTCTACGTCACGCGGAGGAAAGATCGCACCTCGTTGGGCTTCGCTGTGCTCAGCACCAACCTACGGAACCCGCGTGCGAAGAATGCGCCGCACTCCAGAACGATGCGTCAGCCTTGGGGGTGAACGGGGGAATCGGCAGGCAACCAGCAAACGCTGAGGAAGCCTCACTGAAGTCACCGTCAACAAGGCAAATCAAATCTCCGGACAACTCTGTAATCCGCAAAACCCTGTTCTGCACCGGTTTCGCCGGTACCAACGCTTCAGAATCACCCACTGGCTTCCACGAAGATCCGAAGTTCTAGTGCAACGCCGGTCAATCGGCCGGATTTGGCGCTGAGGGGGGCTTGGAGCGTGTGAGGCTTCAGTGGTTGGCCGCCGCCGCAGAACACCCAGAGGCGGCTGTTTGCACCGATCGAGGCGCCTGGTTTCCTGAACTTCGCCGGGGCAACAACGCAGAAAGTGGCGAAAACGGCGAGAAACGCTTAAATTTTACCGGGCCAACGGCCATCGCTTCATCGGAAGCGGTGCACTGCATGAGAATAGAGATCATGGCTACCAAATCCACTGCCAAGAAGTCCGCAAAAACAAAGGCTGCTCCGAAGACCGCTCCAACCGTCAAGCCGATCACGGAGGCTTTCGGGAAATCGGCGCTGATCGCCCACCTGGCTGAGCAGGCCAGCGTAGAGACAAAGCACGTCAAGGCCGTGCTCGCAGCACTCGAACACACGGTACTTGGTGCTGTTCACAAGAAGGGTGCCGGTAGTTTCACCCTGCCCGGCCTGTTCAAGATCAACGCTGTGAAGGTGGCGGCAAAGCCCAAGCGCAAAGGCAAGAACCCGTTCACCGGTTTGGAGCAGGTGTTCGCAGCCAAGCCGGCAAGCGTGAAGGTGAAGGTGCGGCCACTGAAGAAGCTCAAAGACGCTGCCATGTAAGTTGTTGAGGGTGTCTGCGTGGGATTTCCACGCAAACACCCTCAACTGCAGGAGCCGTCACCGATTCCAGTTGGCACGCATGGCGCCTGGATCGGGCATGTGGTCAAACCCGACAGCCGGCACAGGGACCGGCGCGTAGCGCGGAATGGGCAGATCTCCGCATTCTGCCCTAATATCGTGCAATGACCGATTTTCGCACCACTATGGCGCATCAACTGACCCCACGGTCGGCTGACGTCCTCATGCAGTGCGTGACCGCCATGGCCGAGCTGAATGACGAACTCCGTTTCGTCTGGCTCAATCCGGCCTTGTCCGATCTGCTCGGAGCGGGGGCGTTGCGTTGGCAGGGTGCCCAGCTGGGCGTGATCGAACCCGGCGCATCGGCAATCATGGCCGCGGCGCGGCGTGCACTCGATGGCGAACAGGTCGTCCTGATCCGGCAAATCGTGCTGCGCAGCGGCAGTGACCACGAGCGCGTCGTCGATCTCGCCTTCAGTCCGCTTTCCGGACGACACCTGCTGCTTGAGGTATCAGCGCCGACGGCGACGACCGAACGGGCCTCGCCGGCGCTGTCCGAATCACTGCGCGGCTTTGCCCACGAGGTCAAGAATCCACTGGCCGGCGTGCGCGGCGCCGCCCAACTGATCGGCCGCCGCGTCGACAGCGACGAATTGCGTGAGCTGGCCGAACTCATCATCGGCGAAAGCGATCGTCTGACCGCACTGGCTGATCGTCTGTTGCGGGCAGGCGGCAAGCCGCGGCTCGCACGCATGAACGTGCACGAGCTGCTCGAGCGCGTGGCACTGCTGATGGCTGCCGAAGCCGGCGCGCCGGACTTGCGCCGGGATTACGATCCGAGTCTGCCATCGATGATCGGCGATGCCGATCGGCTGTTCCAACTGATCCTCAACCTGGCTCGCAATGCGGTGGAAGCCAACGCAGATACGCTGACCTTGCGTACCCGGGTCGAATTCGGCGTGCGTCTCAGCGAACGTCTGCGCCGAGCGGTCTTGCGCATCGACGTCATCGACGATGGTTGCGGCATTCCACCCGAGCTGGCCGGGTCGTTGTATCAGCCGCTGGTGTCCGGACGCGCCGACGGAACGGGTCTCGGTCTGGCCCTGGCACGTGAAATCGCCGATGAGCATGGTGGTGAATTGCGCCACGCCAGTCGACCTGGGGCGACCACATTCACCCTCTTGTTGCCACTGGAACTCTAGCCATGAGCACGGTCTGGATTGTCGATGACGACCGCGGCGTGCGCGTCGTGCTAAGCGCAGCGATGCGCGATGCGGGCTTGAGTCCACGCGAATTCGCCGATGCTGATACCGTCGCCGAAGCTCTCGCAACCGAAGCACCCGACGTCATGTTCACCGATGTGCGCATGCCCGGCACCAGCGGTCTCGAATTGCTGGGTCGGCTGTCCGCATCGGCTGCATTCCCGATCATCGTCATGAGTGCGTTCACCGATGTCTCGACCACGGCGGCCGCCTATCGACAGGGTGCATTCGACTACTTGCCGAAGCCCTTTGATCTCGATACGGCGGTGGCCATGGCCGAACGCGCGCTCGCGCAATCGGCACACGAGACGCTGGAGCCGGCCAGGCCAGGCGCCACGGCCGCCGCCGATCTGATCGGCAACAGCGCCGGCATGCGCGAACTGTTCCGTGCCATCGGCCGGGTCGCGGCGAGCGGATTGAACGTGCTGATCACCGGCGAAACCGGAACCGGCAAAGAGCTGGTCGCCCGCGCCCTGTATCGCGAAAGCCCGCGCGCCAAGGCGGTGTTTGTGGCCATGAACACCGCCGCGATTCCGGCTGATCTGCTTGAATCAGAGTTGTTCGGGCATGAGGCCGGAGCCTTCACCGGAGCAACCCGCCGCCACGCCGGTCGTTTCGAACAAGCCGATGGCGGCACCTTGTTCCTGGACGAGATCGGCGACATGCCGCTCGCCCTGCAGACCCGTTTGCTGCGCGTGCTTTCAGCCGGCGAGTTCTATCGCGTCGGCGGCCGCGAGTTGATCAAGACCGATGTGCGCGTCATTGCGGCCACCCATCAGGATCTTGAAGCCAAGGTCGAAAGCGGGGAGTTCCGCGCCGATCTGCTGCATCGCCTCGACGTGCTGCGTCTCAAGCTGCCGCCGTTGCGCGAGCGCCGCGATGACATCGCCCCGCTGGCCGAGCACTTTCTGAGCCAGGCCAGCATCGAAGCAGGCCTCGAACCCAAGCGCTTCGCCGCGACCGCCCTGGCAGCCTTGCGCGATTTGCCGTGGCCCGGAAATGTGCGCCAACTGGAAAACCTGTGTCGGCGCCTGGCCGTGCTGGCCAGTGGACGGCAGATCAATGTCGGCGATCTTCCGAATGAATTGCGCGATGGTGCAACCTCGAAAGAACCCGCCTGGAGCCTCGCCCTGGCCGACTGGGCCGAACAGGAACTGCGCGGCAATCGCGATCCGTTGCATGCGCGTGCACTCGCTGAATTCGAGCGTGTACTGCTCGACGCCGCCTTGCTCGTCAACAATGGACATCGGCAAAATGCGGCGAAAGCACTCGGGCTTGGCCGCAATACCCTGACCCGCAAGCTCGGCAGTTCACGCAACGAAAAAGCGCGCAAGTCCGATCAATAGCAGACGAGTCTTCGCACCGCTCATTCATTCACAAGGTTAGTTCCGTCCATGAACAATCCCATCATTATCCGCGCCGCAACGGCTGCGGATATCATCTTCCTGGTCGACTGCAACGCGGCCATGGCGCTGGAAACCGAGCACAAGACGCTCGACCGCGGGGTGTTGACGCGCGGCACCGAGGCGGTGTTCGCAAACCCACGGCGCGGTTTCTACCGGATCGCGGAACGTGACGGTGCGCCGGTCGGCTGCCTGCTGGTGACCTTCGAATGGAGCGACTGGCGCAATGGCGACTGGTGGTGGATCCAGAGTGTCTATGTGAGCCGCGATGCGCGTCGCGGCGGCGTATTCAGTGCGTTGTATGCCGACGTCGAGGAACACGCGCGAGCCGCTGCCGGCGTCGTCGGCTTGCGACTCTACGTCGAGAACGAAAACCGTGCGGCACAGTCGACATACACGGCGCTCGGCATGCACGATTCGGGCTATCGATTGCTCGAAACGGAGTTTGCCGGGACGAACTGAAGCGGCGTTTCGGCTAGCAGCCTGTCGGACTTTGCCGGTTGAGGCGAGAATCTGGCTGGGCGAGGCCAGATTTTAGTCAGCGCAAGCGAACCAGGCCGTCGGCGCGCCGCCGGCAAGCCGACGCTAAGGCGCTGCTGGCGCGTCGACCAGTTCCAGCCCATGTGCGGCGAGGATCGCGCGGCAATGAGCAAGCTGCTGGCGCGAGGCTGAATCAGAGCTCACAAGTCCCCCCCGGTAGTGCAGGTGGCTGCCATCCGCCAGCTCGGCGGTGTGCGCTTGATCGGGCCTGAGCAGGGCTGTTTCGATGATCTGCCAGATGCCGCCGAGCTCCGCGTGCTGGTATTGCGCACAGGCCAACGCGCACAGATCGAGTGTGGTCATGTGCCGGGCATGCGCGGTCTTGATCCCGAATGCCTCGCCGATGCCAAGGGCGAGCTCGGCACCGATCAGGCCCTGATCGAGCAGTTCCCGCTCGAGGCGTTGGGCGACCTTGTCGATCATTTCGGGATCGCCGGATAGCAGCCACGGCATGACCAGCATCGGGCTGCCGAGCAGGCGCGTGTCGGGCTCGAGCCCGGAAAGCGCAAGCCGCCCCTCGTGCGCGCCAAGCGCGATCACATGCGCATCGCCTGATGTCCGCGGCAGGTGATCGAGTGAATCGGCCAGTGCGGCATGCAAGGGCCAGTGCGGGCGCAGCAATTGTGCCTGGTCGTAAAGCGCACCGACAAAGACGAAATCGAGCGTGCGGATTTCGGGGATATGGGCGGCGAGATCATCGGCCAGCGCGTCGGCGAGGATACTGGCGGTGGACCGATCAAGCGTCGTGATGGGCGGAATCCCGGGTTGCTCGCATTCAATCGCGATCAGGGCCAGGAAATGCGAATGCGCCATTTCAGTGCGATGGGAATGCGACGGAGCAGGCACGTTGCGGTTTTCGCGGTGGGAGCCGCAGTGTACCATCGCGCCCCCGCTCACCGTGCCCGGCCGACCGATGGAATCGCAAAAGAACTACAAGAATTTCTGGAATGAAAAGGCGGCCACTTCCGTTAGTGCCTTCATTGCCGTCGATGGCAGCACGAATGAGGAAACGGCGCGCCTGACAGGGCAGTACAGCGCCCGCCAAGTCACCGTCGCGCTCGATCTTCAGCCGACCGACCGCGTGCTCGAACTCGGCTGCGGCGTCGGCCGCATCGGTCGCGGGATCGCTCCCCTCGTGGCCCACTGGCACGGCACCGACATTTCCTCGAACATGATCGGGGTTGCGCGCGAGCGCCTCGGCGACCATGCGAATGTCGGATTCACCGAACTTTCCCGATCGAGCCTGCAACCGCTGGCCGATGCGAGTTTCGACAAGGCCTATTGCGTTGCCGTGTTCATCCACATGGACAAGGAAGACTTCTTTCTCTATCTGGAGGAAATGGCACGCGTGCTCAAGCCGGGTGGCCTGATCTATTTCGATGTCTGGAACATGGCCAGTGCGGTTGGCTGGCGGCGCTATGCACTTGAGATCGACCAGTATCGTGCGGCCGACCATTCCAAGCGCAAGGATGTCGCACGCAACCAGTTTTCATCGCCGGAAGAAGTACGCATTTTCCTTGATCGGGCGGGATTCGATCTGACCCTGTTGCTCGCCGAGTCGCCGTGGGTGCAGGCGATTGCCGTGCGTCGCGGATCGAACGCGGATGTCGCGGCACTGCGCCGGCAGGCCGAGGTGGCAACCACGCGGATTGCCTATTCGCCGCTGTGGACCGAACTGTTCGCCGGCATTCTCGATGTCGTCGTCGGCACGTCGACGCCGCAGCAGATGTGGCAGGCGTTGAGCGACGACTCGCGTGGCGAGGAAGTACCGATGTTCCGCGAGTGGTACCTCGGCATGTGGAAGGGCAACGAGGCGGGCTGGGGCCCACCGCCACGCTGAACCACGCCCGCATGCACATGCCGAGGCGATAGGCGCTGCCCGATCACGGCCGCATTGCCCGGCGATGCGGCAGCTTGCGGCAAGCGTTGCATAATGGCCGCTGGATTGTTGCAAGCGAGGTTCGACGTGACTGCGATCAAGCGAGTCGGTGTCATCGGCGGCGTGCGGATTCCGTTCTGCCGCAACAATACCGCGTATGCCGATATCGGCAATTTCGGCATGTCGGTGAAGACGCTCGGATCGCTGGTCGAACGCTATGGCTTGCATGGCGTCGAGCTTGGCGAAGTCGCCTTTGGCGCGGTCATCAAGCATGCCTCGGAATGGAACCTCGCCCGCGAAGCGACTTTGTCTTCGGGCCTCGCCCCAACCACACCGGGCATCACCACGGCGCGCGCCTGCGGCACCGGCCTCGACAACGCGATCATCATCGCCAACAAGATTGCCACGGGCCAGATCGAAGCCGGCATCGGCGGCGGCAGCGACACCACCAGCGATGTGCCGATTGTCTATGGCCGCGCCCTGCAACAGCGTCTGCTCGCGGTCAATCGGGCCAAGCAGCCGCTCGACAAGGCCAAGGCGGCACTGCGGGGATTCTCGTTCGGCGAACTGGCGCCGTCGTTTCCTGGCGTGGCGGAACCGCGCACCGGCAAATCAATGGGGGATCATTGCGAGCTGATGGCACGCGAATGGAAGATCTCGCGCGAGGATCAGGATCGGCTCGCCTGGGAGAGTCACCAGAAAGCGGCGGCCGCATACGAGCGGGGTTTCTTCAAAGATCTGGTCGTGCCGTTTCGCGGCCTCGATCGCGACAACATCCTGCGTCCCGACACGACCCTGGAAAAACTCGCGTCGCTGAAGCCCGCCTTCGACAAGACCTCCGGACACGGCACCCTGACCGCCGGTAATTCGACGCCGCTCAGCGATGGTGCCTCGGCGGTTCTGCTTGGCTCCGAAGCCTGGGCCAAGCAACGTGGCCTGGCGGTGCAAGCCTGGATGACCCACGCCGAAGTTGCCGCGGTCGATTTCGTCCACGGTGAAGGCTTGCTCATGGCACCGACCATCGCCGTGCCGCGCATGCTCGATGCCGCCGGGATCAGCTTGCAGGATTTCGATTACTACGAGATCCATGAAGCCTTCGCCGCGCAGGTTCTGTGCACCTTGCGTGCCTGGGAATCCGAGGAATATTGCAAGAACCGTCTGGGTCGCGACAAGGCGCTGGGCCCGATTGATCCGGCCAAACTCAATGTCAATGGATCGAGCCTCGCCCTCGGTCATCCGTTCGCGGCAACCGGTGCGCGCATTGTCGCGACGCTGGCCAAGCTGCTCGAACAGAAGGGTTCCGGGCGCGGGTTGATTTCGATCTGCACGGCCGGTGGCATGGGCGTGACCGCAATTCTCGAGCGCTGAAAACGGGTCTGGCGACGGGGGGTCGCCGAGGCACTGGCTGAACCAACACAAGATTCAATCGGGGAGGGAGAGCATGGAATCGAACAAGCATGCACTGGTATTGACCGGTGTGCTGTTGCCTGGCTTTGAGGCAGCCGCAGTCTGGAAAGCGGTGGCCGATTATTTCCGCATCGACCAGGCGCGCCTGGACACCGAGGTGCGGGCTCGGGTGCCGATGGCAATCAAGGAATCCGAGGATCTCGCCGACCTCGAACGACGCAAGGCCGCGCTGACCGCCATCGGTGCGCAAAGCGAAGTGCACCCGTCAGCCGGCGGCAACTATTTCGTCCTCGTCGACAATGTCCCGCGCGGGCCGTTGCCACGCTCCTATATCGAACAACGCATGCGCAGTGGCACCTGGCCCGCCGATCTCAAGGCGGCCGCGGTAGGAAGTACGGACTGGCGCGTGCTGTCGACGACGGCGGCAGGCTTGTCGCTGGAGCCCGTCGTTGCCGCGCCGATCGCCGGCGCCGCCGTCGAGCCGGATACGGTGGCGGCAAAGATTGCGCGGGTAGCCGACAGCATTGCCAGTCGCAAGGATCAACCCTTGCCGTTGCCGCCCGGCGACGCCATCCATGCCGGTTTCTGGCGCCGCTGCGCGGCATGGCTGATCGACAACCTGGTGCTGTTCGTGCCATCCGTCATCGTCATGCTGATTCCGATACTCGGCGTCATCGTCTATTTCGTCGGCCGTTGGGCCTATTTTGCGATGATGGAAAGTTCGCCTGCGCAGGCGACCCTCGGCAAGCGCGTGATGGGCATCGTCGCCACCGACGGCAAGGGCCAACGGCTGAGCCTCGGCCATGCCAGTGGTCGCTATTTTGCTGGCGCGATTTCATGCATCACTTTGTTTATCGGTTATGCGCTGGCCGGCTGGACTTCGCGCAAGCAGGCCCTGCACGACCTCATCGCCGATACCTGCGTGGTCTTCGACACGGTCAGGCCAGGTGAGCCGCTGCCGACGGTACGCCCGCCAATGCCATGGTACGGATGGGCCGCGAACTGCCTGCTGCTGGTCGTTGCGCCGATTGGCATTGTCGCCGCGATCGCGCTGCCGGCCTATCAGGACTACATGGTGCGCAGCAAGGTTGCGATCGCATTTGCCGACATGCAGTCGGCCAAGTCTTCGGTGGCGGAAGCGGTTATCAGCGATGCAACCTGCAGCGCGGAAATCCCCGAATCGACCGATCCGCTGGTTGCTTCGATTCGAGTCGACGGCAAGGCGCCTGACTGTTTGATCACCCTGACGTTCGCTGTGGATGCGAGTGCGCCAGCCAAGCTCCGCGGCCAAGCCATTGAACTGCAGTATTCCGAATCGGGCGAATGGACCTGCAGTTCGGCGATCACGCCAAAGTACCTGCCGAGCGCATGCCGCCCATGAGCCGGGTTGGGCGAGCACGTGCATCTGCCGCAATCGCCAGCGATACTTGAGTCCCCAATGCCGGCAGCGGCGCGCGCTGCCCGTCACCCACCATTGAAAACGAACGGGAAAGGAAACAATGCAACCCATCAAGCACGCCCTGGTTTTGACCGGTGAAATCCTGCCCGGTTTCGATGCTGCCACTGTCTGGCCTGCACTGGCTGCCTACTTCCGCATGGAGCCCGATCGCCTCAAGGCCGAGTTGCTCGCCCGCGCGCCGATCTCGATCAAGGAAAGCGACGATCTGGCCAAACTGCAGAAGCTGCAGGACGGCGCTTCGGCGGTAGGTGCGATGACCGACCTGCAAGCGATCAGCGGCGACAATCTGTTTGTGCTGGTTGATGGCGTGCCGCGTGGACCGGTACCGCATGCCTATGTCGAGGATCGGGTGCGCAGTGGTGTCTGGCCGTCGAGCATCAGCATCGCCGTGGTCGGCAGCTCCGACTGGAAACCGTTCATCGTGCCGAGCTCGCCGGCCACCGACATGGATCAGCAGGCCACCGTCGCATTCAACACGATCCGTGCCGAAAACACCGCACCAAGCGCGGCAAAGCCGTCCGCCCCGGCGGTCGACATGCGCATGGCGGCGGCCGCACCCGCGGCGGCTGCATTTGCGTCGAGTGTCGCGGCTGGCGACCTGTTGCCGGAGGGCGGCATCGTGCATGCCGGGTTCTGGCGTCGCTGCGCCGCCTATGTGCTCGATTCAATCATCCTCTCCATAGCGTTCCTGATCATCATGGGACTGGTCGGCCTGGCCACGGCGGCCTTGATCGCCGGCGAGCATTTCGGCATGGTCGGATTGATCATGTTCGTGGCCTATGTCGGTCTGATCGTCAGTGCCTGGCTGTACTTCGCCAAGCTCGAGAGCGGCCCGTCACAGGCCACGATCGGCAAGCGCGTGATGGGCATCAAGGTCACCGATGATCGTGGTCAGCGCATCGGCTTTGGCCGTGCGACGGGTCGGTTCTTCGGCAAGATCATCTCCGGCATGATCATGAATATCGGCTACCTGATGGCCGGTTTCACCGGTCGCAAACAGGCCCTGCACGACATGATGGCGGGCTGTTGCGTGGTCTTCCGCGAGGTCGAACCGGGCAGGCCGCTGCCAAGCGTGCGTCCGCCCATGCCGTGGTACGGCTGGGCCCTCAACATCCTGATGTTCGCCGGCATCGTTGGCGGCATCGCCGTGTATGCCTACCTCATCAGCACGATGATCGGCCTCGGTTCGAGATTTCCCGGCAGCTCGATGTCCAGCGATCCAGCTCCTTCGTTCCCGACCAGTTCGAGCACACAGGACAGCGACAGCTCCACCAGCAGCAGCAATGACACGAGTTCGAGCAGCTCCGGAGTTGATGAGGGTGACAAGGCCACGATTCGCGCCGGTCTGACAGCGGTGTTCATGGTCGCCAGCGCGACCCAGTCCGAAGTGGCGACCATCGCCGATGGCGGCGGCGATTGTCCGACGGAAGAGCGCAGCTCGGACAATGCCTGGATCGAATCGATCCAGCTTGGCGGCATATCACCGCAATGCACGGTCACGATCCGCCTGTCCTCGTCGTCGGATATTCCGTTCGCCGCGCGCATCGAGCGCATCGAGTGGAGCTACGCCGGCAGCGGCAACTGGCGCTGCGAATCGAGCATGGCCTCCGACCTGCTTCCATTTACCTGTAACTGATGTTCCGGTGATCAAGGGCCTCGCGAAAAGCGAGGCTCCTTAGCCATTGCAAGGGCAACAGCAACAGCAACAGCAACAGCGATGCTTTCGGCCGCAAGACTTGCGAATCATCATCGCAAGACAGTCCGCTCAGGCAACACCCGCATTTCCTCATGACAGCCCATGATCAACATCCGTGAAATCGATCATCTTGTGCTGCGAGTCGTCAATGTCGAGGCCATGCTTCACTTCTATGGCGAGGTGCTCGGCTGTCCGCTCGAACGCCGGAATGACGATATCGGCCTGATCCAGTTGCGCGCCGGAAAGAGCTTGATCGACCTGGTGCCGGTGGATGGAAAACTCGGCCGCGAAGGCGGCGCTGCGCCCGCCGTGAGTGGGCGCAATCTCGATCACTTCTGCCTGCGTGTCGAGCCGTTCGACGAGGCCGAGATCCGCAGGCACCTTGCGGGTTTCGGCCTCGAGGCCGGCGCGGCGCAATCGCGCAATGGTGCCGAGGGCGAGGGCCCATCCATCTACATCGATGATCCCGAGGGTAATGTCATCGAACTCAAGGGCCCGGCGACCCGTCGGGGTTCGACTGATTCCATTGCATGATCACTGCGCCGTATCATCCAATCTTGGCGGCGCGGGCGGGATCTCCATGAAAGCAATCTGGAACAATCAGATACTGGCCGAGAGCGATGCCACGGTCGTTGTCGAGAACAACCACTATTTCCCCGCGGCCTCGTTGCGAAGCGACTACTTTTCGCCCAGCGACACGCGCACGCACTGCGCCTGGAAGGGCGAGGCGCATTACTACACGATCAGCGTGGATGGCCGGCACAACAAGGATGCCGCCTGGTTCTATCCGGCACCGAAAGAGGCGGCGATGCAGATCAAGGATCACGTCGCATTCTGGAAAGGTGTGTCGGTGGTGGAGTGAAGCGAAATCGAAATCGGGCAATCGTGCGTTGGAGAGGTGATTCTTGATGACGTCGACAAGTTTTCCGATGGATGGCGGATGTGATTGCGGTTCAGTCCGGTTCCGACTGACGACGGCGCCGCTGTTCGTCAATTGCTGTCACTGCCGCTGGTGCCAGCGCGAGAGCGGATCCGCGTTTGCGATCAATGCCATGATCGAATCCGACCGGGTCGAATTGATGCAGGGCGTAGTTGAAATGATCGTCACCCCCTCGGCGAGCGGCAAGGGACAGCAAATCGCGCGCTGCCCGCAATGTCGCATCGCGCTCTGGAGCCACTACGCGGGTGCGGGATCGAAACTCTCCTTCATTCGTGTCGGTAGCCTCGATGATCCCGATCAGCTGCCGCCCGACATCCATATCTTCACGTCGACCAAGCAACCCTGGGTTCTTCTCCAGGATGGAACCCCGGCCGTGCCTGCCTACTATGAGCGCCGTTTGCACTGGCCGGCGGAAAGTCTCGTCCGCTTTGAAGCCTTGCTCGCTCGACCCGCAACTTCCTGAGGAGAATCGCGTCCATGGAAACGATCAATCTGGGCCAGTCCACCGCCCATCACGAAGCCAATCGAGCCGCGTCGATCAACAATGCGATGGTGACCACCGCGCTCGAATTGCCCGGCCACCGGGTCGTGCGCAGTCTGGGCGTGGTGCGCGGTTTGACCGTGCGCTCACGATCGATCGTCGGTACCTTCATCGGCGGCCTGCATTCGCTGTTCGGCGGCAACATCACGGTCTACACGACACTGTGCGAACAGACCCGCGCCGAAACCTACCAGTTGATGATCCGCCAGGCGCGCATGCTCGGCGCGAATGCAATCATCGGCATGCGCTATGACGCAACCGAAATCATGCCGGGTCTGGCCGAGGTGCTGTGCTACGGCACGGCGGTCGTTGTCGAGTCCGCCTGACCAGACTGCCCCGTCTGGCTGCGACGTGAAGCTGTGGCCTGTGTCGCGCAAACCGGAGCGCCGGCCTGCGATGATCGCCATCCGCCACGTCTTCGGGGGCTTCATCATGTCAGTTGTTTCGCGCATCGCGCTCACTACGCTGGCGCTGGCGGGATTGTTGTACGTCTCGGGCCCCGCCCGCGCCGCGATCACGATCGACCTTTCCTACGTCAACCAGACATCAGCCGAATACCAGCGCTTCAAGAACTGGGTCGATCAGGCCGTGGCCGGCAATCCGGGTTATGCGTTTTCGGCAACCGACGCGGTGACCATGTACCGGCTGAGCGGACAGCAGGCCTATGCCAATCTCGCCATCGCGATGGTCGAGGCCCAGGTGGCGGGTGCCGAAGCAGCGATCGCCCTGGGACAACGGCCCGAGGTCGCCGGCGATTCGTATCTGGATGCAGGGCCGATGATAGGCGACCTTGCCTTGACCCTCGACTGGTGCTCCGCGCTGATCCCCCAGGCTCAGCGCAATCGCTGGTCGGCCTATGCCGAGCAAGCCGTGTGGAATATCTGGCATCCGAGTCAGGCGCAATGGGGCGGCATCGCATTTCCGTGGTCGGGCTGGTCGATCACCGATCCGGCCAACAACTACTACTACAGTTTTCTGCAAGCGACGATGTACTGGGCGTTGGCGACCAACAACAGCACCTGGATGCAATTGCTGCAGAACGACAAGCTGCCGGCCTTGACTGCCTATTTCGCCACCATCGACGGCGGTGGCAGCGAGGAGGGTACGGCCTATGGACTCTCGCATCGCAGCGTGTTCTCGCTGTACCGGGTCTGGCGCGACTCGACCGGTGTGGATCTGTCCACTGTGAATGGCCATCTCGATGCGAGCATTGCCTGGTGGATCCACGCAACCGTGCCGACCCTTGATCGCGTTGCCCCGATCGGCGATCAGGCGCGCGTCTCCGAACCGGTCATCTACGACTACCACCGTGATCTCATGCTCGAAGCCCGTGCCATGTCGACCAATGCCGGCGCACGTGACGATGCCGCCTGGTGGCTGCACTCGATTTCCGATCAGACCATGGAAAGCGGCTTCAATTACCGGCACAACCTGCTGCCGAACGGAACCGGCGGCACACCGCCTGCATCGCTGACCTATTACGCAAGCGGAACCGGCCAGCTGTTCACGCGCACCGGCTGGGACACGGGCGCGATGTGGCTGCAGTTTTCGGCCGGCCCGTATGTGCAGAGCCACGCCCATCAGAACCAGGGATCTTTCACCCTGTTTGAGGGCGACTGGCTCGCCGCCACCGAGAACATGTGGACGCATAGCGGGATCCAGCAGGTCACCAATGTGCACAATCTGGTTCGCTTTATCCACAACGGGATAACTGTGCCGCAGCACGAAGGCACCATGTCGAGCATGCAGGTAGTGCCGGGAGCGGGCGGCGACGTGCACGTCGTGGCCAATCTGACTCCGGCCTATGCCGGCGATGCGGCCGTGCAATCCTGGCAGCGGACACTCGATTTCGCCCATCGCACCCTGAGCGTGCACGACCAGTTCAGCCTCGGCGCCAATTCCAGTGCCGTGTTCCAGATCAATGTGCCGGTGCAACCGGTCATCGTCGGGCGCAGCGCGACCGCAGGCAACCTCCACGTTCGCGTGATCAGCCCGGCGAATGCGACCTTGAGCGCGTTGAACTGGACCACGCAGTCGGTGCCGGGTGACGAAACCTACTACTCGGGCTGGCGCATCGACGTCAGCGGCGGAAGCACCGAATACCTCGTCG
Source organism: Lysobacterales bacterium (assembly GCA_016721015.1). Classification (GTDB taxonomy): domain Bacteria; phylum Pseudomonadota; class Gammaproteobacteria; order Xanthomonadales; family Rhodanobacteraceae; genus Dokdonella. Next base: position 322,698 of record JADKJL010000001.1, on the reverse strand, counting down.
AGCTGAGCGGTCGCGATCTCATTTTCGCAAGCGGTTTCGACTAGCCGGTCATCGCTCGCCGTTTCGGTGTGTCACTCACACGCGCAGCGGCACCTGTTCATGCAGGGCATCGCGCTGCGCGCCGATCACGCGCATGCCGTACTGGTAGCCGGATTCAACCGCGCGTTCGTAGGATTTCCAGTCGAGCAGGCCAATGTCGCGCACCGGGGGTTCGAGCAGGAGGCTGACCAGCTGCCGGCGCTCGGCGCTGGCCAGCTCCGCATTGACCATGCCCGAGCGAATCAGGATGTCGAAGATGCCAGGGCGCACCCCGCGCGTGAAATCGAACACCAGTTTCCAGAACGGCGGGGTCGCGTATTCCTCGATTCGCGTGCGCAGCGAATCGTCGGCGCCAATGTCGACGGCGGCCATCGCGCCGGGTTGCATGGCATGCATGATATCGGTCGGCAGATTGTTGATGACCGCACCATCAACATAGACCTCGCCGTTGTGGCACACCGGTGGCAGCACACCGGGGATTGCGCAGGAGGCGCGCAACCACAACCACAACGGGCCTTGCCGATGGGTATCCAGCTGGCCGCTGCTCAGGTTCGACGAACAGCAGAAATAGGGTAGCGGCAGATCGGTGATGTCCCGTGCGCCGAACTGCTCGCGCAATTGCCGGGAAACGCGCTTGCCGCGGGTCAGTGCAACCAGAGGCAAGGTGTAGTCGCCGAGCGGGCGGCTGGTGACGAAGCTGTGGCGGTAGTTGTCGAACATTTCCTGATCCGACCACTCCAGCGCCACGCCGGCGCCGATGATCGCGCCAATACTGGTGCCGCCGACACAATCGATTTCAAGCCCGGCCTCCCTCAGCGCACGCACGATGCCGATCTGGGTGAAACCGCGCGCGCCACCCCCCGACAGCACCAGGCTCAGGCTGCGACCGGTCAGCAGACGCGCGACGCGACGCACATCGTGCGCATCGCGAACATGGTGGTGGCGGATGCCCGGGGTCTTGTCCAGCCAGCGCCGTGCCGCACCGTCGACCAGATGACCCGGATGCAGCAGGATCAGATGACGCGGACGCGACAATGCGGATGATGCGTCCGCGCAGGCGCTCGACGGCCACTCGCCCGGTGCCTCGTCGGCATTCGCCAGCAGCAGCAGGCAATCGGCCTGGCGCACGCACATGGCCTGCCAGTCATCATCGGCATCGGCCACGTAGATGACGAAGCGCGTGTGCGATTCGATCTCGTTGAACCAGCTGCTCAGGCGGCCATGGCCTTCGTTCTTGTCGATCTTGGCACAGCTGCCGAAAGCCCCGAGCATGCGCACGAGTTCTTCCGCGAAGCCCTGCACGTCGACGCCCGCGTTGTGACGCAGCACGCCGAATGTTCGCGGCGCGTTCATCGAGGCGTTCCCGTCGCGTGAAGACAGGCGACGCACGGCGAGGCGCGCCATCGCCAGCATTGCGCGTGGATGATGGTTGACCAGCTTGTCGAAATCCTGACGCGACAGACGCAACAGCTCCGAATCGCGCAGGGCGCGGATGCTGGCATTGCGCGGCGTGTCAATCATCATGCCGACTTCGCCCACGGTCTCGCCGGCGGCGACCAATCCGATCAGCTGCGCGTTGCCGTGCTCGTCGTTGCGAAACGCGCCGACACTGCCGCTCTTGAGTACATATAGCGCATCGCTGACATCGCCCTCCTCGAACAGCGACGAGCCACCGGGCAGGGCGAACCACTGCAGCTCATTGCCGAGCTCGGTCAGGGCGGCATCATCGAGATGGCGAAAAAGCGGCAGGGCCCGCAGGATATCGTGGGTCTGGCGGGCGTCCTCGCTGTTCATCGAATCCTGTCGTGGTCGTGGGTTACGCTTGATTTTGCGCCATCCGCGCTCCAAGTTCACCGGTCGGCGTCTGACCGCGATGGCACAACCATGGAAACCCGCATGACCAACCCGCTACTCGAAACCACCGACTTGCCGCTGTTCTCGGCGATCCGCCCGGAGCATGTCGAGCCGGCGATCGATGCAATCCTCGCCGATTACCAGAGCGGCGTGGATGCCTTGCTCGCGTCGACTGCGCCACGCAGCTTCGACAACGTCATCGGTGTCTGCGAGCAACTCGATGATCGCCTGTCGCGTGCCTGGGCACCGGTCGGCCACTTGCACGGGGTCGCCGATTCCGAACCGTTGCGCGAAGCCTATGCGAATGCGCAGGAAAAGATCGTCGCCTTCAGCAGCGCGCTCGGCCAGAACCGCGAGCTTTATGCCGCGGTCAAGGCAGTGCGTGAATCGCCCAGCTTCGATCGGTTGCCACTGGCCGCTAGCACCGTGGTCGAGCACGAGCTGCGCGATTTCGTCCTTGCCGGTGTCGCCCTGGAGGAGCCGGCACGCACGCGCTACCGCGAGATTTCCAGCGAACTGGCCCGGCTCTCGACCGAGTTCGAGGAAGCCGTGCTCGATGCCACCGATGCCTGGAGTGAGCACATCAGGGATGCGGCCGGTATTGCCGGCATCCCGGAATCCGGTCGCGCGGTGCTGCGCGCCTATGCCGAGGAAAAGGGTCTCGAAGGCTGGCTGGTCACGCTCAAGCAGCCAAGCGTGCAGGCGGTGCTGAGCCATGCCGATGACCGCGCTCTTCGCGCCCGTGTCTATCGGGCCTACGGCACCCGTGCGTCGGAGAATTCCGATGCGGGAAAATTCGACAACACCGCGCGCATCGAGAAAATCCTGGCCCTGCGCCACGAGTCCGCGCAATTGCTTGGATTTGCCAGCACGGCCGAGGAATCGCTGGCGACCAAGATGGCGGGGTCACCTGACCAGGTGATTGCCTTCCTGCGTGATTTCGTTGCCAAGGCACGACCGATGGCTGAAGCCGATCTGGCCGAACTGCGCGCTTTTGCATCCGAACAGTTGCAGATCGATGACCTGCAGCCCTGGGATGTCGGCTACGCGTCGGAAAAATTGCGCGAACAGAAGTACGCCTTGAACGAGGAGGAGCTGAAGCCCTACTTCCCGCTGCCTGCGGTCATGGCTGGCTTGTTCGCCGTGATCGAACGCGTGCTCGGCGTCGGCGTAAGGCTGCGCGAGGGAGTCGATGTCTGGCACGAGGATGCGCGCTACTATGATCTGCTCGATGCGAGCGGCAAGGTCTTTGCCGGCTGCTATGTCGATTTGTACGCGCGCACCGGCAAGCGTGGCGGCGCATGGATGGATGTGTGCACGTCGCGATTGCGCAAGGGCGATTCACTGCAGTTGCCAATCGCCTTCCTGACCTGCAATTTTGCCCCGCCGACCGCGAACACGCCGTCCCTGCTGACCCATGATGATGTGATCACCCTGTTCCACGAATTCGGCCATGGCCTGCATCACATGCTGACCGAGGTCGACTACGCCGGTGTGTCGGGGATCAGCGGGGTCGAGTGGGATGCGGTCGAGCTGCCGAGCCAATTCATGGAAAACTTCGCCTGGAAGCGCGAAGGCCTCGATTTGATCGCACGCCACTGGCAAACCGGCGCGCGCCTGCCCGACGAACTGTTCGAACGCATGCAGGCCGCGCGCAATTTCCAATCCGGCATGTTCCTCGTGCGCCAGCTCGAATTCGGCCTGTTCGATTTCCGCCTGCACCACGAGTTCGATCCGAAGCTCGGTGCGCGCACGCTGGATCTGCTTGAGGACGTACGCCGCGAAGTTGCCGTCTTGCTGCCGCCGGAGTGGCACCGCTTCCCGCATGCGTTCACGCATATCTTTGCCGGCGGTTACGGGGCCGGCTACTACAGCTATCTGTGGGCCGAAGTGCTCTCCGCCGATGTCTTCGAGCGCTTCGAGCAGGAGGGCGTGTTCAACCGTGAGGTCGGTGAAGCCTGGCGCAAGGCCGTTCTCGCCGTCGGCGGATCGCGCCCGGCGCTCGAATCGTTTATCGCCTTCCGTGGCCGCGAGCCAAGCCCCGATGCGTTGCTGCGCAGCTATGGCGTGGCCGCCTGACCGGTTGCAGAACTGAACGATGTCAAACCTGTTCGAATCGCCGCGCTTCGCGCTCCAAACCGAGCGCCTGATCCTGCGTGAACTCGACGTCGATGACGCCGCGTTCATGCTGGCCCTGCTCAACGATGCGGATTTTCTGCGCAATATCGGCGATCGCGGCGTGCACACCGTCGAGCAGGCACGCGAGTACATCATCGCCGGCGCAATCGCGAGTTACCGGCAGCATGGCTTCGGACTCTGGGCGGTGCGACTGGTCGCTGATCCGGCTTGCATCGGCATCTGTGGACTGATCCGCCGCCCGACTCTCGAGGATGTCGATATCGGCTACGCGTTCCTGCCCGAATGGCGGGGCCAGGGTTATGCACTCGAGGCTTCCCGGGCGTGCATGGAACTGGGTCGGCAGCGCTTCGACCTGCGTCGCATTGTTGCGATCACCTCACTCGACAATCCGTCCTCGGCGCGCCTGCTGGAAAAGATCGGCTTTCGTTTCGAGCGCCTGATCCGTGCTTCCGGGGACGCCGGGGAACTGCGTCTGTTCGCCTGGGATGCCACGGATACCGCCTCCCCGGCTTGAACAGCCGATTGATCTGAGGCTCGTTGTCGAGGAAGCGGGCCGAAACGACGAGCGTGGGGATGACGAGACAGGCCCATTGCCCGGGCCATTTCTGGACAGCCGGTCTGCCACAACGGAAACTTCGCGTTTGAATTTGTGGAGTGCCGCACCTTGCCCATTCTCGGCCTCGGCCTGCATGTCATCGTGGCGATCCTGTGTGCCGTGCATGTGCTGCGCACGAACCAGGAGCGCTGGTGGCTGTTTGTGCTGTTTTTCTTTCCGCTGCTCGGCAGCATCATCTATGGCCTCGCCGTGTTCCTACCTGATGTTTCACGCTCGCGCGGTGGGCGGCGCGTCGTGCGCGGCCTGCGCGATACGCTCGATCCGGGCCGGGAGTTGCGCGAAGCGCAGACCGAATTCGAGCATTCGGCAACGATCGCCAACCGCATCCGGGTTGCCGATGCCTTGCACGGCGCGGCCCGCCATGCCGATGCAATCAATGCGTATCGGGAGGCATTGCAAGGGGTGCACCGCGATGATCCCGATATCCAGGTCAAACTGGCGCGTGCCCTGCTCGACAACGGAGATGCGGCGGCAGCGCGTGATCTGCTCAATGCGCTGATCGCGCAACGGCCCGACTTCAAGTCAGCAGAAGGCCATTTGATCTATGCCCGCGCGCTGGCGGCCTGCGACGAGCGCACCAACGCCCGCGAGGAATTCGACGCCCTGATTGGCTATTTCGCCGGCATCGAGGCGCGGGTGCGCTATATCGAGGTGCTCGAAGGCTGGGGTGAGCACGCTGCCGCGTCTGCGCTGGTCGAGGAGTCGCTGCGTCATGTCAGGCACATGCCGGCCGGCTCGCGGCGCCTCAATGAAGAATCGATACGCGAGCTCAGGCAGGCCGCGACGCGCCTGGCCGCGGCAGCCTGAGCCGAACCGGCTGAACTTGTCCGGCGCGGGTTGAGTCCATGCCCGGGTAGTGTGGTGCCCCACAAATAACCAGGCAAACTCGCTTGGTCTTCGATCCCGATCCTGCGTTGCTCGTCGTCACCATAGCCCCACTATGCCTCCTCCTCGCGCCTTGTCTCGGGACCGAATCCGCAGCGCGATTCCACCCAGCTATTTGCGGGGCACCACACTAGCAAAACCGTGGGCATCCTTGCTGCGGACGCGGCAAATCCCGGCGAACCTGCCTTGCAATGCAACAAGACGTCCGGCCAGGCCATGCGGTCGGGTAGAGTAGGCATATGTATCTTGAGTATTACGGCCTGCGCGAGGCCCCGTTTTCGATAACGCCGGATCCGCGCTACGTGTTCCTGTCCGAGCGCCATCGGGATGCGCTCGCGCACCTGTTGTATGGCGTTGGCAAGGGCGGCAGTGGCGGCTTTGTCCAGCTTACCGGCGAGGTCGGCACCGGCAAGACCACCTTGAGCCGCCTGCTCCTCGAACAATTGCCGGAAGACACCCAGGTCGCCCTGTTGCTGAATCCGAAACTGTCGCCGGTCGAGATGATCGAGACGGTTTGCGAGGAACTGAAGCTCGATATCAGCGGCAAGCAGGGCAGCCTCAAGGGCCTGACCGATGCTCTCAACACCTATCTGCTCGATGCCTATGCGCAAGGTCTGCGCGTGGTTCTCATCGTCGACGAGGCGCAGAACCTCTCGCTCGATGCGCTCGAGCAGATCCGCCTGCTGACCAATCTTGAAACCCCTACCCAGAAACTGTTGCAGATCATCCTGCTCGGCCAGCCCGAATTGCGCGACATGCTCAATCGCCCGGAACTGCGCCAGCTGGCCCAGCGCATCACCGCGCGCTATCACCTGACTCCACTTGATGGCGCCGAGGCTGAGGCCTATGTCAAACACCGCATGGCCGTTGCCGGTTGCCAGCATGTGCCGTTTTCGCGACTCGGCATGCGCGCGCTGTTCCAGCGTTCCGGCGGGATCCCGCGCCTGATCAACGTGATCGCCGATCGTGCCTTGATGGCCGGTTATGCGCGAGAGCAACAGTCGATCGGCGAACGTCTGGTCGACCGCTCGGCCGACGAAACCCTGCCCGGTCATGCCCGCTATTGGGTGCGCCGCTATGCGCGCTGGGTGCTGGCGGCCTTGCTGGTGCTCGCCGTCGGCGTTTTTGGCGTGCGTTCCCTGGATCACGAAGCCGTCTTACCCGCCGCCGCCGTCATTACGGCGCCTGCCCCAATGGCGCCGCCGGACGCGGGCGTCGGGCGTCTTGAGGCGCGCCTGGCAACGCCGCCGGAGACCGAGCTGTCCACCTTGACCCAGTTGCTCTCGCGTTGGCAGATCGGTTCGGCCGAGGTGTCGGTGCGCGCGGCCACACGTTGCCAGCCGCTGGTCGCAGCCGGCATCTTTTGCCTGCGCGGTCGAGCCACGCTCGAACAGGTGCTGCGCTTCGATCGGCCGCTGATCCTCGTCCTCGGCGCCGCGGAAAAACCGGTGCATGCCTTGTTGCAGGGCGCCGGCAAGCGTGAAGTACACCTCGACCTTGGCGGCGAAACAATCAAGCTGCCGCGCGCGGCGCTGGCGCGCTACTGGTCGGGTGATTTCATCGCGATCTGGCGCGTTCCCGCCGCCATCACCGGACCGCTGCGCAAGGGCGACGCCGGCGCCGGCGTGGCCTGGACCAAGCAGAACCTGAGCCATCTCGATGGCGGTGCCGATGGCGAGGCCGGCCCTGCGTATTTCGATGCCGAACTCGAGGAGCGCGTGCGCAAGCTGCAGCTCGCCTATGGCATCCAGGCTGATGGCATCATCGGCCCGGAAACCCTGTTTGCGCTGTCCGCGCTCGAAGAAACAGGCCCGCACCTGACCCGCAATATCGAGTGACCCCTACCGATCATGTCGCTGATTCTTGAAGCCCTGAAGAAATCCGAACGCCAGCGCCGCCTCGGCGAATCGCCCTCGCTCGGTTCGCCGGTCATGGCCGTGCGTCGTCGCCGCAACCTGCTGCCCGTGCTCGTCGTGGCGATAGCGATCGGGCTTGCCGCACTGTGGTGGATGCAGCGCGAAAGCCCGCCCCCGGCAAGCGCAGCGAATGCCACAGCGCCAGCCCAGGTTGCCGTCGAAATGCGGACTTCCCCGGCGGCACCGGCGCCTTCCGCGGCCGTGCCACGCACGCACCCGGCAGCGCCAGCGCCGAACAAGGCGACGATTCCGGCATTGGCCGTTGACGGGCAAGACAGCCAGCGCGAGAAAATCCGCAGCGGCGAGCTGGTTGCCGCCAATGCGCAAGCCAATGCGGCTGCCAAAATCAAGGAATCCGAGCCGGTTTCGGCCGCTGATCCGGCGGCCATCGCGGCGGCGATGGCGGATGCGACCAGACCTGAAGTCGCGCAAGGGCCAAAGAATCCCGCCATGATCGCGCCGCCGCCCGCTCCGCCTCCGGCCGAGACGAAGGCTGCAGCAGGCGCTTCGGCAGCCACGGAAACGCCTGCGACTTCGAGCCTCAAGCTGATGTGGGAGTTGCCCCTGGCCACGCGTCGCAGCCTGCCCGAAATCAAGCTCAGCATGCACGTCTTCGCTACCGAGCCCGCCCAGCGATTCGTCATCATCAATGGCGAACGCCGCGCCGAAGGCGATGACTTCGATGGCCTCAAGCTGATCGAGATCCGCACCGATGGCGTCGTCCTCGAGCACGACAGCGTGCGCTTCCTGTATCCGCGCGGCGGGCGCTGAGTACGGGTCGCGGCGATGTTCGTCCAACTGCAGAGCCGCCGACGTCGACAACCGCCCTGGGCCACCCTGTTTCTGGTCGCGGCGTGCGTGGCGATGTTCCTGTGGATCGTCGCCGAACCAGTCAGCGGTCGTGGTCGGCTGCTGACGTTCTGGGGAACCGTGCCGACCACCCTGCTCGACGCCAGCGTGCCCTGGCAGACCCAGCTTTCGGAACTGCGTTTCGCCCGCCTCGTCACGGCGTTGTTCATCCATGCCGACTGGATCCACCTGACCACGAATCTGCTGTTCCTGATCATTTTCGGTGTACCGACCGAGCGCGCGCTCGGTGCCGGCCGCTTCCTCGTCCTGTTCATCCTCGCTGGCGCCCTGGCCAATCTGATCGGTGCCTGGACGCTGGCCGCAACCAACTCACCGATCATCGGCTCGAGCGGCGCGGTTTCCAGCGTGGTCGGTGCCTATCTGGTGCTGTATCCGAAAGCCGATCTGGGTCTGGTTCTGCCGCTGGGGTTCTTCCTCGAATTCGTGCGCGTGCCGGCCTCGCTGCTGATCGGCTTCTGGGCCGTGCTGCAGATCCTGTTCACCTATGTCGGCCCGGCCTTCGGCGCGGTCGCCTGGTGGACACATATCTCGGGCTTCCTGCTCGGCATCGTCCTCGCCGTGCTCTGGCGACCCGGCATCGCCCGTCGCGCGCGACGCTGAATCATCAAGGCTGCCGAACGGCGTTCGGCATGGCGAGCAGCGCGCTCGAACCTGCCGGGTGAGGCGCAATTCTGGCCGCACGCGGACGGACAAAGAGAAGCGCATTGTGGGAGAAACCAATTTGTGCGAGCGGCTTCAGCCGCGATGCTGTTCATTGGGCGTGCGCCAAGCATCGCGGCTGAAGCCGCTCCCACGAAAATATGATGCACAAGGGAACCACCCTCCCGCCCCGTGCGCGTGCCGGGTTCGTCGTTTCTGGCGCCGCCGATTACACTGGGCAAATGACTGACGTGCCACCTCCCGCCGATCCACCACGTCGCCGCAGCAAGCCGCCGACGCCGGTCGCGGAAATTCCTGCACCGGCTCCGCGCAAGAGCGTCCCGCGCAAAACCGCGCCGGTCGTCCCGACAGCGCCCACGTCGGGCAATGCGGAGAGTGCGGTCCCGGTGCGCGCGCGGACCCAGGCGCCCCCCCCCCCCCCCCCCCCCCCCCCCCCCCCCCCCCCCCCCCCCCCCCCGGCCCACCACCCGCCAGTTGCCGCGAGTCGTCCGCCAGCGGCTCCGTTGGTCAAAGCGGAGAGTGCGGTCCCGGTGCGCGCGCGGACACAGGCGCCGGCGGCAGCCAAGACCCAGACCGAAAGTACCGGATCCGCGGCGCCGCGCAGTCGTCCAGCGGTGACTCCAGCCAACCCGCCAGTTGCCGCGACTCGTCCGCCAGCGGCTCCGTCGGTCAAAGCGGAAAGTGCGGCCCCGGTGCGCGCGCGAACCCAGGCGCCGTCCGCAGCCAAGGGCCAGACTGAAAACCCAGCACCCACGGCGCCGCGCAGTCGTCCAGCGGTGACTCCAGCCAAGCCGCCAGCTGCCGCGACTCGTCCGTCAGCGGCGATTGCGAAGCCGCTGCGTTCGCCCGACGCAGTGGCGGCACCTGCAAGAAATTCCGATTCAGCGGTTCCGCCCTGGGCCGAACCGGCGCCAGCCAAAGCGGACGTCGGGCAATCAACCGCGCCGACCAGAAAATCTTCCCGTCGTGCCGAGGTTGCTCATCCCGCCGATGCATCGACGCGCTCGATGGCCGTCATCCGCTGGCTGACCTCGGCCTTGCGCGACCCATGGCGCGAGCGCATCCGAGAGTACCTGGTGCTGATGCGCATGGATCGCCCGGTCGGTGCGCTGTTGCTGTTGTGGCCGACGTTGTGGGGCCTATGGTTCGCGGCCAATGATTTTCCTCCCATCGGCTTGCTGATCCTCTTCACGGTCGGCGTATTCGTCATGCGCTCCGCCGGTTGCGTGATCAACGACTACGCCGATCACGACTGGCTCGATGGTCAGGTTGAACGCACGCGCAACCGGCCGATGGCGGCTGGACGCGTGTCGAAAAAGGAAGCCCTGTGGCTGTTTGCCGGCCTGCTTGCCTTCGCCTTTCTGCTCGTGTTGCTGACCAATGCGCTGACCATCAAGCTGGCGTTCGCCGGCGCCGCACTGGCCGCGCTGTATCCGTTCTGCAAGCGCTACACGCATCTGGCCCAGGTTGTCCTTGGTGCGGCGTTCGGTTGGTCGATCCCGATGGCGTTTGCCGCCGTGACCGGCGAGGTACCGGCACTCGGCTGGCTGCTGTTCCTCGCCAACGTCCTGTTCTCGACGATCTACGACACCGAGTACGCCATGGTCGATCGCGACGACGATATCCGTGTCGGTGCCAAGTCCACCGCCATCCTGTTCGCCGATGCCGACCGCCCGATCATCGGCATCCTCATGCTCACCTTCCTGTTGGCGATGCTGTTGTGCGGCACGCGCGCGCAACTGATCTGGCCCTACTTCGCCGGCCTCGGCATGGCCGCGGCTTTGTTTGCCTGGCAGCAATGGCTGATCCGCGGCCGCCAGCGTGATGCGTGTTTCGCCGCCTTCCGCAACAACAACTGGGTCGGCTTTGCGCTCTGGATCGGCTTGCTGCTGGCGCTGGCGATCCGCTGAGCGGTGCGGCTCAAAAGCTCACGATCACGCCGATACTCACACCACGACCGTTACCGGGCAGAAAGGCGGCCTGGTCGGCGAGCAAGGGAATCGTGGGAGTGGTTTCAGCGACGACGCTCCTGTGCCGCGTTGCGGGAAGGTAATCGCGACGGAAGTCGCACGAATCTCCGGTTCGCTCGGTGCGGTGGGCGGCCTGCTGCGATCGGACAATGCCGCTAGCGTCTGGCCGGCGCGCGGGCCAGGGCCCAGACATCGACGCGTTCCACGCCGGCACGCAGCAGCACGCGGGCGCATTCGCGCAGGGTTGTGCCGGTGGTCATGACGTCGTCAAGGATGGCGACGTGGGCGGGCAGCTCGGCATTCGGGGCGATCGCGAAAGCAGCGTGCAGGTTGCGCCGGCGTGCCTTGGCATCGAGGCCGGTTTGCGCACGGGTATTGCGCAGCCGGGTCAAAGCGTCCGCATCCAGCGGAATGCGCAAGGCCCGGGCCAGCGGCTTGGCCAGCTCGAGTGCCTGGTTGTAACCACGCTCGCGCAGCCGTTCGCGATGCAGGGGCACGCAGAGCAGGCGCTCGGGCAGCGCTGCGGGAGGTCGCCCGGCAAACGTCTCGATCATCAAATCCGAAAGCAGGCGTCCGGCGGCGAGATCGCGATGGAACTTGAAGCGTGCTTCGAGGAGGTCGAGCGGATGCGCATAGCGGAACGGTGCCCAGGCCGAGGCAAAAGGCGGTTCGCGCTTGAGGCAGATGCCGCAGCGTTCGGCCGCATGCTCGAGCGGTAAGGCGCAACGCGCGCAACAGCAGGCATTGGCGGGTAGATCGGCCCGACATTCCGCGCACAGATCGCGTCCACCGACGCCGTCGGCCCCGCACAGCAGGCAGCGTGGCGGCAGTACGGCGGCAATCAGCGCGCCGAGCCCGTCGTCAACCTTGCGCCTCCATTCCAAGTTGACAGCCTCCGGCACCGAATCCAGACTCGCCGCACTTTACCGAAAGCCGGATGCCTCGATGTCCTCTCTACGCCATGACTGGTCCCGCAGCGAAGTACTCGCCCTGCTCGATCTGCCGTTCGCCGACCTGCTGCAACGCGCCCACGCCGTGCATCGCGCCCACCACGACGCCAACGCGGTGCAGGTGTCGACCCTGCTCTCGATCAAGACAGGCGGCTGTCCCGAGGATTGCGCCTATTGTCCGCAGGCGGCGCGTTACTCGACCGGGGTTGAGGCCGAAAAACTGCTGCCGCTGGAAACCGTGGTCGAACGCGCGACCCAGGCCAAGGCCGCTGGCGCGACCCGCTTCTGCATGGGCGCGGCATGGCGCTCGCCGAAGGATCGCGACGTGCCCAAGGTCGCCGCGATGATTCGTGCCGTGCGCGCGCTCGGCATGGAAACCTGCGCCACGCTCGGCATGCTGACCTCCGCGCAGGCCGAGGCGTTGCGCGCGGCCGGGCTCGACTACTACAACCACAACCTCGATACCGCGCCGGAGTTCTACGCCGACGTGATCAAGACCCGCGATTTCCAGGATCGTCTCGACACGCTGGGACACGTGCGCAAGGTCGGCCTGAAAACCTGCTGCGGCGGCATCGTCGGCATGGGTGAATCGCGCGAACAGCGGGCCGGTCTGCTGCAGACGCTGGCGAGCTTGCCCGACCATCCGCAATCGGTGCCGATCAATCGCCTGGTGCAGGTCGAGGGCACGCCGCTGGCCGGCACGGCCTTGCTCGATCCGTTCGAATTCGTGCGCACGATTGCGGTTGCCCGCCTCATCATGCCGGCATCGATGGTGCGCCTCTCGGCCGGACGCGCGGAAATGAGCGACGAATTGCAGGCGCTGTGTTTCTTCGCTGGCGCCAACTCGATCTTCTACGGCGAAAAGCTGTTGACCACCGGCAATCCGGACGTGCACGCCGATCAGCGCTTGTTCGCGCGCCTGGGCATCCATGCACTTGAGATCGATGCCAACGTTGACGACGCCAGCGCCAACACCGTGCACGCCGACATCATCGATCATCCGGCTGGCGCCCGGGCCGATCCGATCCCGGCCTGACCGGAAGTCGGCCGATGCACCGATCCCGCGGTCGAGAAGAATCATGAGCCGACCGCAACTGCTCGCCCGCCTGGCGCTCGCCTGCGAGCAACGCGCCCGGGATGCCCTGCTGCGCCGCGTGCGCACGATCAGCGCCGTTGATGGCAGCCACGTCGTCGTCGCGGGCAGGCGCCTGCAGAACTTTGCCAGCAACGACTATCTCGGTCTTGCTGGCCATGCGCAGCTGGTCGAGGCATTGATCGACGCGGCCAGGCAATGGGGCGTCGGCGCGTCGGCCGCGCATCTTCTGGGCGGTCATCGCGACGAGCACGCCCAGCTCGAAAGCGAACTGGCCGAATGGACCGGGCGCGAGCGTGCGCTGTTGTTCTCGACCGGCTACATGGCCAACCTCGGCGTCATCCAGACCCTGCTCGATCCGCGCGCCCTGTGCGTGCAGGACAAGCTCAACCACGTCTGCCTGATCGACGGCGCGCGCCTGTCCGGCGCACGCCTGAAGCGCTACGTGCATGCCGATGTCGACAGCGCGCGCCGGCAATTGCAGAGCGATCCGGAAGCCGCCGCCCTGCTTGCCAGCGATGGCGTCTTCAGCATGGATGGCGATATCGCGCCATTGCGCGAACTGGCCAGCCTCTGTCGCGAGCAGCAGACCACCCTGATGATCGATGACGCGCACGGTCTGGGCGTGCTTGGCCACAACGGCGCCGGCAGCGTCGTCGAAGCCGGTCTCGACGCCGACGACGTGCCGGTATTGATGGCCACGCTCGGCAAGGCGCTCGGCGTGGCCGGAGCCTTCGTCGCCGGTTCGGCCAGCCTGATCGATGGTCTCGTCCAGTTCGCCCGCACCCAGGTCTACACGACGGCGATGCCGCCGGCGCTTGCCGCGGCCACCCGTGTCGCCTTGCGCATCGCCCGCGATGAAACCTGGCGGCGCGAAAAGCTTGCCCGCCTCGTTGCCCAGTTTCGCCACGGTGCCGCGCAGCGCGGCATTCCACTCGCCGCATCGCGCACGCCGATCCAGCCGGTTCTTATCGGCGACAGTGCGACCGCGCTGGATGTTTCGGCCCGGCTCGAGACGGCTGGTTTCCTTGTCCCGGCCATCAGGCCGCCAACCGTGCCCGAGCACTCGGCGCGACTGCGTGTAACCTTCTCCGCCGCACACGAGGAAGCCGACATCGAACGCTTGCTTGCGGCGTTGTCGAGCGCCATGACGGGCCCATGAAACTATCGATCCGCACACTTGGAGACGGTCCCGATCTGGTCCTGATCCACGGCTGGGCCATGCATGGCGGCATCTTTGCGCCGCTCAGCGAGCGCCTTTCGCGGCAGTTCCGCCTGCATCTGGTCGATCTGCCCGGGCATGGCGACAGCGATGATTACGAGGCCGGATCGCTGGATCCTTGCCGCGTGGCCCAGGCAATCGCCGAGGCCACACCGCCGGCAATCTGGCTTGGCTGGTCACTCGGCGGATTGATTGCCTTGCGCGGTGCGCTCGATCATCCCAGGCACATCCATGGCCTGGTCGAGATCGCCACGAGTCCGCGTTTCGTACGCGCCGAGGATTGGCCACATGCGGTGCCCGCGACGATCTTCCGCGAGTTCGGTGCCGCGCTCGTCACCGCGTTCCGGCCCGCGATCGAGCGCTTCCTGGCCCTCGAAACCCTGGGTTCGGCCAATGCCCAGGAAGAACTGCGCGAACTGAAGGCGCATGTCTTCGAGCGTGGCGAACCCTCGGAGCAGGCTCTGCTCGATGGCCTGGCGATTCTCGATCGTGTCGATTACCGCGACGAGCTCGCGGCATTGGCGACGCCCAACCTATGGATCGCCGGTCGGCGCGATCGTCTGGTTCCTCCGGCCGCCATGCAGTGGGCCGCACAGCAGTCGGCAGCGGGAAGATTCCTGGAGATTTCGGCTGGCCATGCGCCGTTTCTGAGCCACGCCGATCAGGTCGGCCAGGCGATTGTCGCGTTCGCCGACACGTTGGATCCGGCATGAGCGGAATCTTCGATACGGCCCATGTGCGCCGGGCGTTTGGTCGCGCGGCTGCCAGCTATGACGCACACGCCGCGCTGCAAGATGAAGTGGGCCAGCGCCTGCAGGAACGTCTGGACGATGCCGTGCTCGCGCCAGCGCGCATCCTCGATGTCGGCAGTGGCACCGGGCGTGGCACCGCCGCCTTGCGCAAACGCTATCCGCAAGCGCAGCTCATCGCCCTCGATCTGGCCCTGCCGATGTTGCGCGCGGCGAGCCGACAGCGCAGCTGGTTGCGGCCGTTCGCGCGCGTGTGTGGCGACGCCGAAGCACTGCCCTTGGCCGACGCCGCCATCGACCTGCTGCATTCGAACCTGTGCCTGCAATGGTGTGGAACCCTGGACGCCGTCTTCGATGGTTTCCGCCGGGTCATGCGACCAAAAGGCATTTTGCTGTTCAGCACGTTCGGCCCGTCGACCCTGCACGAGTTGCGCTCGGCCTTTGCCGAGGTCGATGCGAAACCCCATGTCAACCGCTTTCTCGATATCCACCAGGTGGGCGACGCCCTGCTTGCGGCCGGATTCCGTGATCCGGTGCTTGAGCGCGAAACCTTCACCCTGACCTATTCCGATTTGCCCAGCCTGATGCGCGAGCTGCGCGCGATCGGCGCGACCAATGCCGATCACCAGCGATCCCGCGCGCTGACTGGCAAGGCGCATCTGCAGCGCGTCGTCGATGCCTATGAAGCATTCCGCGACAACGGCCGGCTGCCGGCAACCTACGAAGTCGTCTATGCGCAAGCCTGGGCCCCGGATGCCGGGCAGCCGCGACGGTCAGGCAACCAGGATATTGCGAGCTTTCCGATCGACCAGTTGCGTGGCTCGCGGCGGATTCGACGCTGATTCAATCCGGTGACGAACGCGAAAACGCGGTTCCACTGTCGATGCGGCCGATCCGCTACCATGCGCCCAGTTCCTGATCCGGGCCCGTCGATGTTGCGCGTTGTGCTGCTTGCCCTGCTGCTGTCGACTTCCACAATGTCGGTCGCCCTCGTCCATGCCGATGAGCCACGCGCGGGTGCCAGTGCCTGCACGTCCATCGATGGGGCCGCCGCGCGTCTGGCCTGCTATGACCGTGCGGTCGGCCGCGAGACGATTGCGCAACAGAAAACCGCGCTGACCCGGCCCGCCGATGTGTTCTCGAACGATTCGGTCGCCGACGTCAATCGATGCGACAAGGGCGCACCCAGTTCATTGCTCGACTCGCGCTGGGAGCTCGACCCCGACACTGCCGAGGATCCGAAACCGGCCGCGTTCTGCATCCGTCCATTCCGGCCGATCTACCTGATGCCGTTCTTCTACACGACGCGCACCAACCAGAGTCCGAGTTCACCGGCACCCGGCAACAGCGTGGCCACCCCCGAGCGCATCGATCACGCCGAGCTGAAATACCAGATCAGCCTTAAAACCAAGCTGGCCAACGACCTCTTCGGCGACAACGGTGACCTGTGGATGGGCTATACACAGGTTTCGCACTGGCAGATCTTCAACGAAAACCGCTCGCGTCCATTTCGCGAAACCAACTACGAGCCGGAAGCCAACCTCGTCTTTCGCACCGATTTCGACGTGCTCGGCTGGAAGGCGCGCATGCTCGGATTCGGCCTCGTGCATCAGTCCAACGGACGCAGCGACCCGCTGTCGCGCAGCTGGAACCGTGCCACCGCCGCACTCGGCCTGGAGCGCGGCAACTGGACGGTGGTAATGCGTCCGTGGTGGCGCATGTTCGAAATCGGCGAAGACAACAACCCTGACATCAGCGACTACATGGGTCGCGGCGATTTGCAGATCGTGAAGGTCGCCGATGATTCGCAGTTCGCCCTGATGCTGCGTCACTCGCTGCGCGGCGGCGATCGCAATCACGGCGCCGTGCAGTTCGACTGGGCGTTCCCGATCGCGCCACCGCTGCGCGGTCACCTGCAGATCTTCAACGGTTACGGCGAAAGCATGATCGACTACAACCATCGCGCCTGGTACGCCGGCATCGGCGTGTCGCTGATCGAGTGGTATTGAGAGGCGGCGCGAGGCAGTCGCTCGCCGGATCGGCAACACTTATTGGCGAAATGGTGAAATCCAGTCGGCGTTTTCGTCGCGCATGATGTCGCGGGCCAGCTCGATTCCAAGCAAGGAGATCTTCAACGGCGCTTGCGCATCCAGCACGTTCAACCACGGGCGCCGCGTGCAGCGGAACTCTAGCAACTGCGCCTGCCAGCGTTGGCCGAAACGACCAAGCGCACGACGCAGGAAATGGGTGTGCGTCGGCGCCTCGTTCCGCTCCGATCCGGAACAGGCCATGTGCAAGCCCGGGATCATCTCGTCCCAGGCCAGAACATCCGAGTCGGGCAACAAATACAGCTTCGCCTCGACAACACCGCTGGCCGAATGGAAACAGATCCACTCGCGCGGGCCGTGCGCCGTGATCGCATGGTGGGCGCAGAGACTGCGCCAGGTGGGCAAGCTGACCAGGGCCGGATGATCGAGCAGAACCGGCCCGGATCCCGCGTTGGGACACATGGCAGCCGGCCCGCTCGCGCTGCGGCGATCAAGCCAGAGCACCGGGCCGAGACGTGGCAGCCACTCGGCGAATTCACAAAGTCCCGGCACCACCGCAGGCGGATTGCGCACGGGCCGTGAGGCATGCGCGAAATGATCGGGATCGCCTTCGTCAGCCGGCAGATCCAGAACGCCGGCGGCATCGTTGTTGCGGATTCCATCGCTCATCATCGTCTCTCGAATTGCGGTCATGCGGTCTTGCTGGCGGAACGGATTGACGCGACACCCGATGGTGACAACTTGTGGCAAGCGCACGATGGCTGGCAGTAAGGTCGCGGATGGCAGGGCGACCGAGGCTGGCGGCAACGCTGGAGGACTTGTCGAAAAGGGCAGGCTGCGGTCGGCTGCCCTTGCGGATGATGCCGTGTCTACTTGGTCAGGATCAGCTTGTCGTTGCGGGTCAGGCGCAGGCGATATTCCTCGCCGGCATGGGCGATCAGCAATTCACGCGTGCCCTGCATGAGACGCGCACTGTCGATCCGGCTTTGGCCGCGACCGCAATGCAAGGTCGCGTGTTGCGTGCCTGACGGCTCGGCGGCTGGTTCGGCGGCTGACGAATGCGGGCAGGGACTGAGCATGGCGGATTCCTACGGGACGATGGAGTTTAGATGATAACGATTCTCATTTACATGTCAACGGCGGACATTTGGCATCGCAGACGGCCGGCATCCGCATGACCCGCAAATCATCGGCCCCTTGCCTCTTGTCACCGTGATGTTTATGCCGCTCTGCGGCGCGAAGCGGCGTAAAGATCACGCCAGGCAACGGCGCTGATTCCTGAATCGATACAGTCGAGACGGCATGGAGCCTGTCGAAGAACTCGAACGACGAGCGGCACCTCGGCATGGATGTGGAACCGCAAAGCGGCGTTCAGATCAGCATTCGATGCCAACAATATCGGCGCGCAACGAAACGCAAGCCGCGCGCCAACAACTGCGGGATTTCGCGGCTACAGCGCGTCGTTGTCGAGTTCGCCGGTGCGGATGCGCATGATCTGCTCGAGCTGCCAGACGAAGATCTTGCCATCGCCGATCTTGCCGGTGTTTGCGCTCTCGCGCAGGGTCTCGATGACGCGTTCGAGCTGATCTTCGGCCACCGCGATCTCGATCTTGATCTTCGGCAGGAAATCGACGACGTACTCGGCGCCGCGGTAGAGCTCGGTATGTCCCTTCTGCCGGCCAAAACCCTTGACCTCGCTGACGGTGATGCCCTGCACGCCGATTTCGGCCAGCGCCTCGCGCACGTCGTCCAGCTTGAACGGCTTGATGATCGCCATGACCATTTTCATCGGGCTTTTCCTTGCATTCACAGCAGGCGTGACTATAACCGGCTCTGTTCCCGACCGCGCCACGTGTAGGAAATTTCCTACACGAGAATCAGAAAACGCCCACTGTGCTTTGACTCGTGGCTGCCTAGACTCTGTGTCCAAGGGATGGCCCGTCGGCAACACCGCTGACGCAGGCGCTGGGACGCGAGCAGGGATGCAGGCAAGGATGCACGCAGGGAATTGCAGCCGGCTGCGTTGACGTTCGTCGACGCAGCCGGCACCTCCGGCGCCAAGATGCATGCGACGAGAAACACGCAGACTCTTCGCACGTCGGCCGGGTACCATGGCCCATTCCGCATGTTTCGGGGTTCATCATGATCAGCGCAACCACCATTGACGAACTGAGTCAGCGTCTTGCCGCGATTGTTCCTCCCGGCATCAAGGATGCACGCGAGGATCTCGGCAAGAACTTCCGCGCGATCCTGCAGGCGGGACTTGGCAAGCTCGATCTGGTCACCCGCGAAGAGTTTGATGTGCAGCGTTGCGTCCTGTTGCGCACGCGCGAAAAGATCGAGCAATTGGAGCGCCAGCTCGCCGCGCTCGAAGCTTCGCTCTCAGCGCAACCGCGACACTGATCGCGGCGGCCGTTCGATCAGCGGCCCCTTGAAACGAATCGATCCGACGATGCCCCGCCGCCCATGAGTCTTGCCGTCGTCTACAGCCGCGCCCAGGAAGGCGTCAGTGCTCCGTTGGTAACCTGCGAAGTCCATTTATCCGGTGGTCTGCCCGGCACCTCGATTGTCGGTTTGCCAGAAACCGCGGTTCGCGAAGCGCGTGATCGCGTGCGTGCCGCGATCCTCAACTGCCAGCTCGATTATCCGCAGCGCAAGATCACCGTCGGCCTCGCGCCGGCCGATCTGCCCAAGGATGGCGGCCGCTTCGACCTGCCGATCGCGATCGGCATCCTCGCTGCGAATGGCAGCATTCCGCGTGACCGCCTCGACAAGTTCGAGTTTCTCGGCGAACTCGCCCTGTCCGGCGAGTTGCGTGCCGTGCACGGCGTGTTGCCCGCAGTCCTGCGCGCCGCACGGACCGGGCGCAGTGTCATCGTTCCCCGCCAGAACGCCGCCGAAGCGGCCCTGGCCAGCGCCGCCGACGTGCGCAGTGCCGGCAGCCTGCTCGAAGTCTGTGCACATCTTTGCGGTCGGGCCGAGTTGCCGAACGCCGAACGCGGGCCACCCGCTTCCGTCAGCCAGCATGCCCCCGATCTGAGCGAGGTGCGCGGTCAGCAGCATGCGCGGCGCGCCCTGGAAGTGGCGGCGGCCGGAGCCCACAACCTGTTGCTGGTCGGGCCACCCGGGACGGGCAAGACCATGCTCGCCAGTCGCCTGCCCGGGATCCTGCCGCCGCTGGCCGAGCATGAGGCGCTCGAACTCGCGGCCGTGCGTTCGGTCGCCGGTTGCACCAGCGATCTCGATGACTGGATGCGACGCGGCTTTCGTGCACCCCACCATACGGCGTCGGCAGTCGCCCTGGTCGGCGGGGGCTCGGTGCCACGTCCCGGCGAGGTTTCGCTCGCGCACCATGGTGTGCTGTTCCTCGATGAACTGCCGGAATTCGACCGTCGCGTTCTCGAGGTGCTGCGTGAGCCGATCGAATCGGGCCACATCACGATCTCGCGTGCGGCAAGACAAGCCGACTTTCCGGCCAGATTCCAGCTTGTCGCGGCGATGAATCCGTGTCCTTGCGGGCATGCCGGCGATCCGGGCGGGCGCTGTCGCTGCACGCCGGATCAGATCACACGCTACCGCTCGCGCATCTCCGGCCCCTTGCTGGATCGAATCGACCTCAAGCTTGAAGTGCCACGGGTCAATCATGCCGAGTTGCGCGCCAGTCACGCGGGCGAATCCTCGGCGACGGTGCGCGAACGTGTCTGCGCGGCGCGCGAACGGCAACTGGCGCGATCGGGCAAACCGAATGCCTGGCTCAGCAATCGCGAAACCGAACGCGATTGCGCGCTGGGCGAAAGCGAACACACGCTGCTCGACCGCGCGGTCGAACGCCTCGGACTGTCCGCGCGCGCCTATCACCGGATCCTGCGTGTGGCCCGTACGATCGCCGATCTGGCCGCGAGCCGCGAAATCGAGGCCGTGCACCTGTCCGAAGCGATCCAGTACCGGCGCTTCGATCCGGGTTGAACCAGGGCTCCGGGCAGGCCCGGGTTTTTCCTCTGTGAGTCGGCTTCAGGCAGCGCCGAGTCGTTGTTTGTGCGTACACTTGCAATTGTATGTCGACTTCGTTTTCCCCGGCTCAGCCCGCACGCTCAACGATTGCACCCGTTTCGAACTACGGTGGCATGCGTGGCCTCATTCAATCCGCCCTTGCGCTCGAAGCCCAGTCGATCGATGCGGTTCTTGCCGTGGTCGTCGAGGTTGCCGGCTCGGCAGCGCGAAAGCAGGGCGCGATGTCGCTGTTCAGCGAAACCGGCCACGTCACCGGTGCGCTCGGCGGAGGCACGCTGGAGCAGCACCTGCATGCCGCGGTACTCAAGACTCTCACCGACAAAACGGCGATGTCGATCCAGCTCAATGCCGCGCAGGACAGCAGCCATACGGCGATGGAAGCCGACGATGTCGGCGGCAACCTGCATATCCTGTTGCTGCCGCTGCCGCTTGGAACATCACCGTTGCGCAAGGCGCTGGTCATGGCCTGCGTGGGCAGTGCCTGGTTGCGCCTTCGCCTTGAACTGGGTGACGACAATGAGCGAGGGGTTTCGCTGGGTGCGGGTGAGGCGCGGATTGGCCAGGAAATGTTTGCTTTCGACAGCCATGGTGAGGCCAGCGATTGCGCACGGCATTTCTTTCATCACGTCAGCCTCAGCTTCGCGCCGCCGCCACGCATCGCCCTGCTCGGCAGCGGCTCGGAATCGCTGGCGCTCGTGCGTCTTGCCCACCTGCTCGGCTGGTATGCCGAGATCATCGACGCGCGCCCCGCCAGCCTGACCGGCGCGGCAAGTCGAGACGTTGATCTGATCCACCGATACATACCCGACAAGCTGCCGGATCTGCTCGCCGAGCGGCACTTCGATGCCGCCATCATTGGCGGCAACGATTTCGAGATCGACCTCGGCTACCTGCGCCACCTCGCCACCGCCGGCATTGGCTATATCGGTCTGCTCGGGCCGCCGGAACGCCGCGATGCCTTCCTTGCCCGCCTTGGCGACATCATTGCAACCCAGCTCGAACCACGGCTATATGCGCCGGCCGGCTTGCGCCTTGGCGGTGATGGGCCGGAAGTGACTGCGCTGGCGATTGTCGCCCAGTTGCAGTACTACCTCGCCCACGACGCGCATGCCTGATCCACGGCTGCCGCGACACGGCGCGATCATCCTCGCTGCCGGGCGCTCGCAACGCCTTGGCCAGTCCAAGCAATTGCTGCGGATCGATGGCGAAAGCCTCGTCCATCGCGCAACCCGCTTTTCCCTGGCCAGCAAACCGCTCGAATGCCTCGTGGTCAGTCGCGCAGATGACAGCGAGATTGCCCTCGCTCTCGGCGATCTGCCCTGCCGGATCGTGCCGTGTGCGGATGCCGCAGACGGGCTGTCGGCATCCCTGCGTTGCGGCCTGCTTGCACTCGATCCGCGTTGTGACGGCGCCCTGATCGTGCTGACCGATCAGCCAGCGATTTCCGCGGCGCACCTCGCCGCCCTGTGCGTTCGCTGGCGTGGCGATCCGGGCTGCGCCACGGCCAGCGCCTACTCGGAGACGATCGGGGTGCCGGCGATCCTGCCACGCGCGTGGTTTGCAAGCCTGATCGCGAATACGCACGATCATGGCGCGCGTGATCTGCTGCGCTCGCGGCGCGAGCAGGTTCACAGCATCGCCGCCGAGCATCTCGCTTTGGATGTCGATACCCCGGACGACCTCGCCCGCATCAACATCGGCCCAACCTAGCAGTCTGGCGGCGCATTCAAGCGGATCGGGGCCAGACACTGCCGAGCGGATCAAACTCGACCTCGTCAACGAGTTCACCACGCCAACCGAAGCCGCACACGGCGAGCACCCCCTCGAGCATCGGATCGAGGCCGAAGATCTGCTCGATGTCGCACTCGTTGACCGCCGCCGTAATGAAGGCGGCGAGGCCGCGCTCGGTGGCGGCGAGATAGAGCATCTGCGACAGATGACCGGCATCGAGGATCACCGCCCGATAGGCCTTGGCGTGATTGCGATATTTCCAGAATGTGCGACGGAAGCGGCTGGCCAGCACGATGACCACGTGCGCCTTCATGAAATGGCGTTGGCCGGCGACGATGCGCAAGGCCAGCTCGGCACTCTCATGCCCCGCCACATCGCCGAGCGGTTCCAGCGCGTGATCGATCGGATGATAGTGATAGAGGCCCGGCTTCACGCCCTCGACATTCTGTACCAGCAGATAGGCTTCGGTCGGGTGCAATCCACCGGCCGAAGGCACCGCGCGTTTCATCACCGCAATACCCGGCTCATCGCTGACCGCGCGTGCGCCAAAGGTACGGAAAAGCACGCCGGCGAAATCCTCGGCCGACAGCGGCTTCGAGCTATCCCAGTTGCGACAGGTCACGCGTTGCCGAACCAGCGCTTCCAGCGCGCTATCCGCCGGCTTGCCCAAGCCGATGCGCTGCGCGGATGGCACGCGTTCGCGCACCGGTGCCTCGGGTGCTCCCAGCTGGTCCAGGAATGGCTGATCGGTCTCACGACCAAAGCGGCGTTCCGCCTCCAGCGTGTCGATCGCCTTCCAGCGTGAGTGCCTTTGGGCCACCGCCGAGAGTCCCTTCCAATGGCTGTCACGCACTTCGTCATCGTGCAATCGGAGATCGGCGTGTTTGCCATCGTCACCGATCAACAATCTCTTGCCGAGCAGGCTGTCGAGCGCGGCGCGCGGATGCCGGGCGGCAAGTTCCTCGAATTCGACCCAGGTGTCCGGTGAGAGCAATCCCAGTGCATGCACTTCATCGGCTTCGAGCAGTTGCTCGTCGTCCAGATGCGCCGCCAGCGCAATCCATTCGCGCACCATCTCAACTCCGGTACCTCCTTCGACCAGACGGCCGAGATCGAAATTCAGGCGCTCTCGCGGTTCGACAAAAACAACAGCACAGCGACGGACCTGCATGAGATCAATCCAACCGGAAAAGTTCTGCTAGCCTACCCAGCGCAAGACGTGGGGGACAAGAGCCATTGCGGTTCCCCGTCGCGCGGACCGATCGTTTGCGGGCGCAAGGATGGTTCACGGCTTGTTCCGTCGGTCGTTCATCCATTCCAACCTGACAGGGGAAAATCAAAATGACCGCATCACGCTTGCCAAAAGAACAAGAACTTCAGTTGATGAAGCAGTTGTCGACGGATGATGGCTTTCGCGCGCGTTTTGAGAAAAGCCCCACTGATTCACTCAAGGAGATCGGCGTATCGGACGATCAGATTTCGAAGCTGGATCGTGTGGCACTGCAGCCGGGCAAGCTTGCTGATAAGGCGGCAATCGCCGATGCGCACCGGAAGCTATCGGACGCCAATACCAGCGAGCACGTTTGCCTGATCGTTCCGTTCATGAGAATCAACTAACGGGATTTGACTGGGGCGAGGCTGTCTTGAATTTTCTTCACGCGCGCCGCGAACGGCGGCGCGCGTGAGTTCTCCGGCCAAACCTCAATGAACTTTCCAAGCATCGACGCTGCTCGCTCAGGGTTCTTGTTCTTGATCGCGAGTTCGGCACCACTCAGCAGCGAAAGATCGGACAGGAGTACGTTCAAGGGCGAAAGGAGTTTTTCAGCTCCGGCCTCGGCGTAGGCGCGCCCTCGATGTGCAGAGAGCCACTCTGATTCCTTCAACGCATCGGAATCGCGTTCACCATCCTGCGTATAGGCGTCTTCGAGGGCGGCATGAGTGATGTAGAGTTCGCTTCCATCGAGCAACTTTTCCAACTGCTTTATGGCCTGCTGTGGTTGTCCCGATTTCCTGGCAATTTCAGCCTCGGCAATGCTGCGAAGTTTATAGGCAGTCGTGTGCACGGGGTGGCCTTCGTCTCCCATCGTCGCCAAGGCCTTCTTCGCCAGAGCTGGCTGTGCAGTGCGAGCAGCGAGGTAGGCGAGCAGCGATTGCCGCGCGTCCAGGACCATCAGCTCGGTTGGCGCTGCCGTCGCGCGCAAGGTCTTTGTTTGCTCAATCGCGGACTCAATGGCTGCTGTCGTTGAAGCCGTGTCGCTGAGCTCGAGTACTGAGCGAATGCTCAGCCCCATGACATCGAACTGGTTGCGGAAGTTGCTAGCATCCGCGAATTGGCCGCTCGCGCCCGCCAATGCGCTGGTGGCATCTGCGATGCGGCCCTGATCGAGCAGGAAAGCAACTTCCAGTATGGTACGCGCGCTGCCGGCTGCCGGGTTTTCAGCCATAGGAATCGCCGGCATGCGGGCGAGTGTCTTCTCTGCCTCATCGAACCTGCGTTGAGCGGCTTCGGTGGCAGCAAGATAATGAGTGAACTTGAGTCCGTCTGCTTCGGCTTCCTTTAGTACCTGCGCCGCCTCTTTGTAGCGCTCATTTCCGAGGTACAGGATGGCCAGCACGTGTCGGGAGGGAATCGGAGTTGGATTCTTGGTCGACGCCGCGGAGAGCGCTAGTGAGATCGTGTTGGCGTCAAAGCGATTTGCCTCTATCCATGAGATATAGGCGAATCCACCCGTGGCGATGAAGTAGTCAGGATACGTGTCGACCAACACTTGCCACTTGCCCAGGGCGTCGCTTGATTGAGCCATGGTTGCTAGGAAGCTTTCTGCATAAAGGGTGTCGCGTGCTGAGAGCCTGCTTCGGTTCTCCAGCGCTTGAGTGAACGCATTCCGTGCTTCGACGATATGCCCGGTGCTGTAGTTGACAATGGCGACTCGTATGCTGGCGGAAGCGAACTGCGGATCTACCTTGAGCGCCTGCTCGAGCAGAGCCAAGCCTTCTGCAAACTGGCCGCGTGATGCCTTCTGTACGCCGAGCGAGTAAGCCTTCAACGCATCCAGATCCTTTGTTGCCACTTCCTCCAGCGGCTTGGATTCATTCGACACAGTCGCCAGCGCTTCGCCAAGGCGCACGCGCAGACGCTCATTGATCGTATCCAGTGAGGGCAGGATCGATTCCTTGCCGATGCCGTCGGCGGTTTCCGAGTAGACCGTGGTCTGGGTCTGTGGATCGATCACTTCGGCGGTGATGCGCACACGTCCGCCGATCTCGGCGATCGTAGGCAGGATCAGTGCCCGCGCGCCGTCACGGATCGCCACCTCCGAGCCGACCTTGCGATCGATTTCGGTCGTATCCGGATCGCGTTGCATGCGCTTGATCGTGTCACGAACCTTGAGATCCGGCAGCACGTTGACGAAGTGCGATTGTTCGAGGCCGATACGCAAGGCGCTTTCCAGCGCATCGTCGAAGAGACTTTCGCTGGTCAGGTTGTGCAGGCTGCCAACTACGACCCAATCACGCTTGGCAAACGCGATCGCTGGATCGGGCTTGAGGAACATGACGGCCGGAACAACGATCAGGGCAACCAATACAACGGTCTCGATGACGACCGTCGCGGGGCGGCGCCAGAACGGCACTTCGCGATGTGCCTTGCTCGACCACGGCGGTGCCTTGAGCGGGGCGAGGCCCTCTTCGCCGACCTCGAACACCGCCACCGGATCGGGCACGCCACGAAACCGGTAGCGACCGTGTGTGCGCCAGCGCGTCGTCGCCAGGAAATCGCCGAGCTCACCCTGGGCGCGGTGGGCGAGGTCGTAGGCGATATTCGAAAGCAGGATCTGGCCGGGCAGGGCCAGGTTCATCAGCCGCGAGGTGACCGGTTTGACCAGGCCCTCGACCTCGACCGGCTTGGCACCGCGCGCAATATCGTCGCTGCTGTTGTCCCAGACCACGACATCGCCGACATGGATGCCTACGCGTGCCGACAGGCTCGTATTCTCGGCCGCATTGAGTTGGCGCAGACCGCGCTGGTAATCGAGCGCGAAGGCGACCGCCTGCACCGGGCGTTCGAACATCATCATGAAACCGTCGGTCTTGTCGATCTCGCGACCGCCGTGGCGATCGGCCAAAGTGCGCGCCAGACGATCGTGTTTGCGGATCAACTCCGCCGCCTCGCGATCGCCCAGCCTTTCGACAAGCGCCGTCGACTCGACCAGGTCGCAGAGCAGCAGCGTACGCAACAGCGAACTGGTCCGGTTCTCGGCTCCATCATCTGGCATCGCGGCAACACTCACGGATTGGAAAACCTCGCTTTACTCCACGGCATCCGAACCATTCTGCGCTGGGCAATGCATGCTTGCCAAATGCAGCCTCTCGCTTTGCCATCGACCCGGCGCTAGACTCGCCGCGCAGGTGTTTCCGGATTGGCGAACCTGGCGCATTCGCACGGTGGAGAGTGACGCGCTCCGGCAACGCAGTTCAACCGACTTTCAGGGGAAAGCCAGATGACCGATACGATGCTCAGCAAAGATCAGGCAATTGCCTTGCTGCAAAAGCTCTCGACCGACGACGCGTTCCGCGCAAGTTATGAGAAGTCACCGGGCGAAGCATTGCTGGCCGCCGGCATTTCAGCCGAGGTGATCAAGAGCTTGCCCAGGGAAAATCTCGCTCCTCACAAGCTCAATTCCAAGGAAGCCTTCGCCGCGTCACTTCAACAGGTGCGCAGCGAATCAGCCAATGTCCACTTGTGTCTGCGTGTGCCCACCGTGAAGCTGAGCGGTGGATCTAAGGACTCTGCGGGTTCAACGTCGTTTTCAGCTTCCTGATCCGATCGCCAAGCAATTTGTTGTCTATCGCTGCAGGCCAACGCGACAAGAATTTTTCCAGCGATTGGCGAGACGACTTCTTGTCATCGATTTGAGCGGCATACTCCGCTGCGTTCAATATCGCCAGATCCGACATGGCGATATTGAACGGGACTGCGCCCTGAACATTCAATTCTGCGTAGGCGCGCCCCCGATTCCTTGCCAGCCAGTTGGCTTCCGCCAGTGCCGATCTGAAATCGCCGCTTGAGGCGTGTGCGTCCATCAATGTGACGTGGGTGACAAAGAGTTCGTTTCCGTCCAGGCGTCCCTGCAGTTTCCGCAGCGCATCTTGCGGCTTTCCCTTGGCCAGGTCCATTTCGGCCTCGACCACCGCGAGCAAGTTTGCGAGCGTCGGATATTGGTCGCCAGACGCGAGGCCTACTGCCTTCAAGGTATTTTCCACATCCACGGAAGATCGCGCACGGGCTGCCAGATAAGCGCCAAAAAGTGCGCGTGATCGTAGCTTGTACCTGTCGGGCTGCGCGGTCTCCTTCAGTTCCGTCCTGAGGCGTCGCAGTGCAACCGCAAGCGACTTGCTGTCTCTGGAGTCGCCAATCGGAAGACTCTTGATGCCGAGCAATGACAACTCGACTTCATTGGACTTTTCCGTCGCTCGGACCGCTTGATCAGCTTGGCCAAGAAGCTTGTACGCGTTGTCCCATTCACCCCGGTCGACAAATATGGCAGCACGGACGATCGTCGTGCTTTCATCTTCTTCCTTCGGCGAACCAGCGGGGCGTGAGGCAAGCGCCGAATCCGCCGCATCGAAGTCAAGCGCGGCTGCGTGGGCAGTGGCAATCGTCCATGCAAGTCCGCCGGACTGCGCCGAATTCGCCATGCTGAATTGCACCAGCGACTCCTCATAGCGCTCGCTCGCCAAGTAGAGTGTTCCGAGCAGCAACTCGCTGTTGGCTGGATTCGGATTCTTGCTGGAAACCGCCCTCATTCCCGGCTCGATGGCTTCCTTGATCCTGTTGCCAAACCACCACAGGTAGTAAGCGTGCAGGGCCTGTCCGCTGAGAAAATCAGGATAGGTTCCAGCCAGCACCTTCCAGTTTTCAATAGCGTCATTCTGCGAAGCCTCGTTCGCCGTCGAAAGCAATGCATTGACGTAGAGGCTGTCGCGCGGCGACATCCTGCCTTGCGCTGCGTGAGCCGCATTCAGTTCTTCAAGCGCGAGGGAATTCTTGCCCAGGGTGAGAAACACCTTGGCAAGGCCGACCCGCGCAAGCGCAAAGTCGGGATCCAGGGTCAATGCCTGCCGATAGAAGCGCGTGGCTTCCTCATCGCGTGCGCCGTCGTAAGCCTTGCAACCCATGGTGTAGGCGCGCAACGCGTTGAGATTGCCGGTCGCCACTTTCTCAAGTGGTATCGATTCATTCGACACCGTCGCCAGCGCCTCGCCCAGGCGCACGCGCAGGCGACTGTTGATCGCGTCCAGCGAGGGCAGGATCGATTCCTTGCCGATGCCGTCAGCCGTTTCCGAGTACACGGTGGTCTGCGTCTGCGGGTCGATCACCTCGGCGGTGATGCGCACACGTCCGCCGATTTCGGCAATGGTCGGCAGGATCAGCGCCCGTGCGCCGTCGCGGATTGCGACTTCCGAGCCGACCTCACGATCGATCTCGGTCTTGTCCGGATCGCGCTGCATGCGCGTGATCGTGTCGCGCACCTTCAGATCGGGCATGACGTTGACGTATCGCGACTGCTCCAGACCGATGCGCAGGGCACTCTCCAGCGCATCGTCGAAGACCGCCTCGCTGGTCAGGTTGTGCAGGCTGCCGACCACCACCCAGTCGCGGCTGGCGAAGGCGATGGCCGGGTCGGGGCGCAGGAACATCACGATCGGTACGACAATCAGGGCCGCCACCACCAGCGACTCAAAGACTACCGTTGCCGGACGCCGCCAGAACGGCACTTCCCGATGCGCCTTGCTCGACCACGGCGGCGCCTTCAGCGGCGCCAGTCCTTCCTCGCCGATTTCGAACACGGCCACCGGGTCGGGAACGCCGCGGAACCGATAGCGGCCGTGCGTTCGCCAGCGGATCTTGCCCAGATCTTCGCCCAGCTCGCCCTGGGCGCGATGAGCCAGATCGTAGGCAATATTCGAGAGCAGGATCTGGCCGGGCAGGGCCAGGCTCATCAGGCGCGAGGTGATCGGTTTGACCAGGCCCTCGACCTCGACCGGCTTGGCGCCCCGCGCAATATCGTCGCTGCTGTTGTCCCAGACCACCACATCGCCGACATGGATGCCGACCCGTGCGGACAGGCTCGTATTCTCGGCCGCGTTGAGCTGGCGCAGGCCACGCTGGTAGTCCAGTGCATAGGCGACCGCCTGCACCGGCCGGTCGAACATCATCATGAAGCCGTCGGTCTTGTCGATCTCGCGACCACCGTGACGATCGGTCAGGGTGCGTGCCAGACGGTCATGTTTGCGGATCAGTTCGGCTGCTTCGCGGTCGCCGAGCCGCTCGA
The DNA here is from genome assembly GCA_016721015.1 of Lysobacterales bacterium. GTDB lineage: Bacteria > Pseudomonadota > Gammaproteobacteria > Xanthomonadales > Rhodanobacteraceae > Dokdonella. The sequence goes on along the minus strand of JADKJL010000001.1, from coordinate 292,611 downwards.
CCAGGGCGGTTGAATTCACCAGGTCGCAAAGCACCAACGTGCGTAACACCGAACTGGCGCTGGATTGCGGTTGGCCTTGCGGGCCGAGGCCTGCGTTCACGAGCGTTCCCTGTTTCCACGCAGCGGGCGATCAAGTGTGCATCAGAAAGTGAACAAATTCCAGCATTTGCCATCCCGTGAATTGTTCACGTCCGGAAACCAACCCGTTCAGCGCGATGCGCTTGTCGGGGGCCCGATTCGGCTTCATGTTGACGCCAGCATTCAATGAGGAGCCCAGCATGGCCAATCCATCGACTCATCTTTCACGTTCAGTCAGCCGCGTCGTGGCCGGCAAGGCGGCCAGCGATGGCGCGGGTGTGAAGCTCAATCGGATCATCGGCCAACGCGACTTCGACATGCTCGATCCATTCCTGTTGCTCGACGAGTTCCGCTCCGATCAGGCCGGCGACTACCTGGCCGGGTTTCCGGATCACCCGCATCGCGGCTTCGAGACGGTCACCTACATGCTTGCCGGGCGCATGCGCCATGCCGACAACCAGGGCAACAGCGGCTTGCTGACACCCGGCAGCGTGCAGTGGATGACCGCCGGTCGCGGCATCGTGCATTCGGAGATGCCCGAACAGGAAGATGGTCTGATGTGGGGTTTTCAGCTGTGGGTCAACCTGCCCGCCAGCGACAAGATGACGGCACCGCGCTATCAGGACATAGCGGCGCAATCGATCCCCAGCATTGAACCGGCTGCAGGCGTTTCGCCGCGGGTGATTGCCGGCCGCTTCGGCGATGCGGTTAGCCCGGTGCATGGCATCGCCACCGAACCGGTTTATCTGGATCTGTCACTGGATGCCGGGACATCGATCGACCTGCCGCTGGCGCAGGGCCACAACGCATTTGCCTATATCTATGATGGATCCGCGACGATCGGGCCACTGGCGCAATCCAGGACCATCGCGCGTGGCGAACTCGCCGTGCTTGCTGCCGGCGATCATGTGCACGTGGGTGCCGTGGCCGAGTCCGCGCGATTGATCCTTGTCGCCGGCAGGCCGCTTGGCGAGCCGGTTGCCAGGCATGGTCCCTTCGTCATGAACACGCCCGAGCAGATCGTCGAGACGATTCGCGACTACCAAACCGGCCGGTTCTGAGTCGGGCTGTCGGCAACGGGTGGCTGCAGGCGCCCGTTGCGGACTCGTTCCCGGCGTTGCCTCAATCCTTCATGCGACGGAAGGCGAACCAAGGCAGGCTGCGCACGACCGTCGCGATCATTCCCCACCAGCGTGGCTCGTAGCGATCAAATGAGCCTTGCTGCAATTGCGCGACGACCTTGCCGGCCACGTCCTCGGGCTCGGCGATTGGTAGCGGCAGCTTCAGGCCGAACGTAAGATTGCTGCGCAGGAATCCGAGCCGATAGAACTGCACACGCAGGCTCGATGGCGGGTGGCGGTGGCGCAGGCTCTCGAAAAACGTCTCGAGACCGCGTTTGGCTGCGGCATAAACGATGTTGCGACTGCGCCCGCGCGCACCGGCAATGCTGCCGAAGCCGACGATTGTTCCTTTTGCTTCGAGCAGGGCGGGTAACAGCGCATGGGCGATCGCGATCGGCGCATGCAGATTGATCGCCAGCAACTGCCCAATCGCCCCTGCCCCGAGGGTTCCGTCATCGTCGCTGCGCGACATGCCGACCGCCAGCAGCAGGGCCGTAGGCGGTGACATATCGGTCAGCCTGGCGAGAATGTGCGCACCGGGATCGGCGCTGGCGGCCAGATCCATCGCCAGGCTGGCGACTTCGCCCTTGAAGCGCAGGCGCAGATCGCCGGCCAGTGCATCGAGATCGCGCGCATCGGAGGCGATCAGCAACAACGGCTTGCCGCTGCGGGCGAGTTCCACGGCAAGCGCACGTCCCAATCCACTCGACGCCCCGACGACAATTGCAGTCACAGGCCCAACCTCCGTGTCAGCATCGAACCTTGCAGGCCTTGTGGGTCGAAGATGCGCAGGCGTTCGCGGCAGGCCGCAAAATCGGCAATGCCCCGTTGTGCCGCATCGGCTTGCAGGCTCGAATCCTTGATCAGGTTCGGGCGCCCGCCATGCAGCAGGGCCAACTCGGTCAGCGATGCGATGAAGGCTGCCTGCGTGCGCGCTTTCGGTTGCGGCAACTGGATGGCCAGGGCAATGCCCTTGCCATCGAAGCCGAAACCTTGTGCCTGGCCATCAAAAAGCTTGCTGGCGATCAGGCTGATGCGTGGACGTTGCCGCGCGACCTCGCCTTCGAGGCTGCCGACAAAGTCCGCATAGCGCGCATGCGGCAGCAACCATTGCGCCTCGACAAAGCCCTCGGCGCCGAAGCCCGCGTAATAGGCACGTGCATCATTGAGTGGAAACATCGCCGATTCGATTGCGACATGGACCTGACCGGGCCCGTAGCGGTGCCCGATCAGCCGATTCATCGCGGCGATGCCGGTGCGATTCCAGGCGCACCATGGCCAGGGCTTGATCGTCGCCGGCAAATCGGCGGCGAGACGTGACCGCCGCGTCATTGGCTCCTTGGATTCGAGGCCGAAGCGAACCACGCCGCGGCCGAATCGATTCGCCCGGCCATCGTGCCAGCCGTACAACAATGGGGCCCCGGCATGCGCGAGCAAGACTTCGCCAGCCTCGACCAGGCTGGCCACGGCAACGCTGCGTAGCGAATAGCCGGCCGAGGCGGGAACCAGGCGCAGGGTTGCCTGGGCAATCAGGCCGGGAATGCCGAATCCGGCGAAGCAGGCGGAGAAGCGTTCGGCGTTGTGGTTGCGATCGAGGTGCAGCCAGCCGCTGCTCGGATCGAACAGTTCAATGGCCTCGACGTGCTGGCGAAACGTGCCATCTCGGGCCGGATTCTTGCCGTGCACATCGGCCGCGATGCAGCCGCCGACGCTCGCCCGTGGATGACCGGGCGCGACTGGCAGCAACCAGCCATGCGCCAGCGCGAAGCGCACGACATCGCCGATCCGCGCGCCGGCTTCAACCGTCAGCAAACCGCTTTGGGCATCGAAATCGAGCAGGCGGTCGAATGCGGAGAGATCCTGCACCACGCAGCCGTCGGCAAAGCTCGCCCCAATGTAGGAGACTCCGCTGCCGCGGCTGATGCGCTGCACATCATCTGGCAGGGCCTCGATCAGCCGGTAGCGATCGGGCTTTTGCACATGGCAATGCGCCGATTCACGGCGATCGAAGCTGCGCAGGTCGGTTTCAGCGAGGGCAAAGCCGCGACGCATGCTCATCGCTGCCCCGTGCTTTCGTCGGCGATATCGGCCTCGAACAGCCGATCCAGATCACGTTGGGCTTCGCGCGCGTTTTGCATGATTGCCGCCTCGTCGTCGTAGAACAGGTGTTGTTCGGCGAGCAGCTTTTCATCGAACTGGCGGAATTTCTCGACCCGTTGCGCGGCCAACTCGGCATCCATGCCGAGCTGGGTCAGCGCTTGTTCGGCGAGCACGAGGCTGGAATGGAAAGTCTCACGAACGACATGGGTGCCAAGATCCATCAGGCGGAACGCATGCTGGCGGTTGCGCGCCCGCGCATACACCTTGAGATCCGGGTACATGCGCCGTACCAGACGCGCGGTGCGGATGTTGGCCTCCGGATCATCGGTGGCGACAATGAACAGTTCGGCCTTGTCCGCATGCGCCGCCCGCAGCAGGTCGCTGCGGGTCGGATCACCGTAGTAGATGTGGCTGCCGAACCGGCGCGAAGCCTCGACCTGCTCGATCGAACTCTCGATCGCGGTGAAACGGATCTTGTTGGCGCGCAGCACGCGGGCGACGATCTGGCCGAAGCGGCCGAAGCCGACAATGATCACACGCGGAATATCGTCCTCGCCGATCGCGTCGTAGGCGGGAGCTGCGCTTGTGGTTTTTGGCGCCAACCGCGCGAACACGGCCACCAGTACCGGCGTCATTGCCATCGACAGGGTGATCGCCACGATCAGCACGTCGCGAAGATGGGCGTCGAGCAGGCCATTGTGAACAGCCAGGGTGAAAATCACGAAGGCGAACTCGCCACTCTGGGCAAGCACGCCGGCGAGCATCAGCGAACTGCCAACGCTTTCGCGTGCAAGGCGGCCCATTGCAAACAGGATCAACCCCTTGAGCGTGACCAAGCCGAGCAGGATCGAGGCAATCAGGATCGGCTCACTGACGACCAGACGGATATTCGCGCTCATGCCGACGCTGATGAAAAACAGGCCGAGCAGCAGACCCTTGAACGGATCGACGCGTGCTTCGATCTCGTGGCGGTATTCGGAATCGGCCAACAGCACGCCGGCGAGGAAGGCGCCGAGTGACATCGAGATGCCGCCAAGCTGGACAAACCAGGCTGTGCCAAGCACGACCAGCAGGGTGCACGCGGTGAACACTTCGGGCATCTGCGTGCGCGCCGCGATGCGAAACAGCGGGCGCATCAGCAGGCGACCGCCGACGACAACGACCGCGATCGTGAGAACCACGCGCAGGAACACGAGATAGTCCGGGGTCGCGCTCGTGGCCGCCTGGGTCACTGCCAGCAACGGCACAAGGGCGAGAATCGGAATGGCGGCAACATCCTGAAACAGCAGGATGGCGAATCCCAGTCGCCCATGCGGACTCTGCAATTCCTTGCGCTCGGCGAGAATGCGCAAACCAATCGCCGTTGAGGAAAGGGCAAGCGCGAGGCCGATCACGAGGGCAACCTTCCAACCGAGGCCGACGGCCAGGCAGGTGCCGCCAATGACGAGCGCGCTGGCCAGCACCTGGATGCTGCCCAGGCCGAACACCTGGCGACGCATCACCCAGAGCCGCTGCGGCGACAGTTCGAGGCCGATCACGAAAAGCATCAGGATCACGCCGAGTTCCGAGATGTGCGCGATCTCCTCGGCGTTGCCAATCAGGTTCAGCACCGAGGGTCCGATCAGCGCGCCGGCAACCAAATAACCCAGCACCGCGCCGAGCCGCGAACGCTTGGCCAGCGGCAACGCAATCACCGCTGCCAGCAGCAGGATCAGCGCGTATTGCAGGAAGCCGTTCGATTCCACGCATCACTCCATTGAAGGTCGGTCGATTATCGCATGTGGCACTGGCTCCGCCGCCTCGTCGGCTGCCGCGCAAGCCGATGCCAAGGAACTTTCTCACGTGCTGAGACCCGCGCAACGCAGGCTCGTTCGAACCACCGGAGAACCGTCATGCTGCTTGCCCCGTTCACCCTCACCGAATCTTTCGTCGATCGACGCCGCGAAGCGAGCAAACGCTTGCCCGACGTGCCGTCATGGCTGCTGGTCTGGGCCATTGGCGGCCTTGTCGCGTTTGCGCTGTTTTCTTCACTGCGCGGTGGCGGTTTCGCCGGCATGAGCATGCCGTTCTGGCTGGTTGGCGCACCGTTGATCAATCTGGCCTGGCTTGTGCGTGGGCATTGGACGGTGAAGTTGCGCGCATCCATCAGCCGCGCCCTCGTCGGCCCGCGCCACAGGTGAGTCATGGCCTGGCGACCACCAGCGATGGCAAAGGCGCTGGCTGAAATCTGCGCGTAGCCTCCGTGCTGCTTGTCTCAGCCGCGCGTACCAAGACGTTTGCGTTCCATGCGGCGCAGGAATTCGGCCATGATGCGCCGGTAAAGATCCGCACCGAGGTAGGCATCCTCGACGCCGGCATCGATCGAGGGATTGTCATTGACCTCGATCATGGCGAGGCGTTCGCCATCCTTCTTGATGTCGACGCCATACAGGCCATCACCAATCGCGGCGGTGGCCTTGACCGCGAGCTTGACCACGTCGGCGGGCGCCTCGCGGATCGGCAGGGTTTCGAAACCGCCAGACTTGGCGGTGCCCTTGGCGCCATGGTTGTAGATCTGCCAGTGGCCGCGCGACATGTAGTACTTGCATGCATACAGCGGCTCGCGATTGAGCACGCCGATGCGCCAATCGAACTCGGTGAACATGAATTCCTGGGCGAGGATCAGGGCGGTGTGCTGGAACAGCGCATCGGCCGCGGCCTTGAGCTTGTCGGCACTCTCGACCTTGACGATTCCGCGCGAGAACGAGCCATCCGGAATCTTCAGCACGAGCGGAAAGCCGAGTCGTTCGGCACTCTCTTCGAGCTTCTTTGCGTCATCCTTGTAGAGGATCTCGGTGCGTGGAATCGGCAGTTTGCGCGACAGCATGAGGTCGTGCATGTAGATCTTGTTGGTGCATTTGAGGATCGACTCGGGATCGTCAATGACGACCATGTCTTCCTTCTCCGCCTTGTTGGCGAAGCGGTACGTATGGTTGTCGAGCGCGGTCGTTTCGCGGATGAACAGGCCGTCATATTCGGCCAGGCGCTGGAAGTCGTTGCGGCCGATCGGATCGACCTCGATGCCAAGCTCGCTGCCGGCTTCGATGAAGTGCTTCAGCGCCTTCTTGTTCGATGGCGGCATGGCTTCGTTCGGATCGACCAGCATGGCCAGGTCGAAGCGGTACTTGCGCCGCGCGCGCGGCTTGCGCCAGAGCTTGCGCGAGAAGCGATCCAGGGTTTGCGCAAACGCGTCTTCCTGTTCGTCGGACAGCGAATGCAGTCCGGTCGGCTTGATCGCACTGATCTGCCAGACCCGATCGCGCTCGAACTCGATGCGCAGGATCGGGCTCGGAAACGTTTCGAAAACCTGACGGGCGAGATCTTCCAGCGCCGGGTACGAGGTTTCGCCGAAATAGACGAGGATGCCGAAATCGGTGGTGTCGCGGCCGCCGGCTGGCAGGAACTTGCCAAGTCGGCTGCTCAGATCCTCTATGTCGAGGCCATACAGCGAGCGCCGACGCAAATCATTGATCGTGCGCACCGACGGAATCACCTTGTGTCCGCGCGCCTCGGCCAGCAGTGAAACGTAGTAGCCGGTGCCGAGATACTTGTAGCTGCGGCACAGATTGATGACCTGGGTGCGCTCGTCATCCTCGTTGAGCGATTGCTTGAGGTAATCCGGGGCCGAGACGACATTGTCGGATGGGTAATAGGAACCCCAGTCCGAAGTTTTCTCGACGACGATGATCAGACGACTCATGCGCTATGGCCGTTGGCAGGGGGCTCGCCATCGACATTCCCGGATTGCGCAGACGCGGATCGGGTCGTTGCCTGGAGCGAAGTTGCGAAGTTTGCCACAGGCGCATGGATCAGAGTGCCCAATCGGGTAGCCCTTGATGCGGAACATTCAGTCCAATGGCCGCATTGCGCGGGCCGTGCCGACTGCCTAGTCTGCGCGGATGGAAAAGACCCAGCGTGCGCATGGCCGTTCCGTCGGCGACAAGGATTTCGTCCGCGTGCGGCGGGCGCTACCGGCCGATCTCGACGACCTGATCGCTCTCGAAAACGCGAGTTTCAGCAGCGATCGGCTCAGCCCGCGCCAATGGAAACATCACCTTGGCAGCGATCGCGCCAGCATTCTTCTGGTCGAACGACAGGGCCGCACCGGCGCGGCCGCTGTGCTGTTCTTCCGCAAGGGCAGTCCGCTGGCCCGACTCTATTCGCTGGCGGTCGCCGCCGAGTTGCGCGGTCGCGGCATCGGCGAGGTTCTGCTCGAGGCGTGCGAAGGCGAGGCTGCCGGGTGCGGCTGCACGCAAATGCGTCTCGAGGTGCGCAGCGACAACCTTGCCGCGCAACGCCTGTACGCGCGGCGCGGCTATCGCTTGTTCGCCAGCCGCCCCGGCTACTACGAAGACGGCGCGACCGCGCTTTGCTACGAGAAGATGCTCTGAGCGAAGCTTGAACGAGTCCGCTCAGCGCGTGCGTTCGGCACGCACGAAGGCGGCGCGGGTGACGCCCTGTTCGATGAAGCCGCTGCGCAGGTAGCGGCGCACCTTGACCACGCCTTCATCCACGCCGACCACTTCGACACGCACGGCCGGCTTGTCCTTGGTATAGAGCATGAAACGCTGGCCGACCTCGGCGGAAAGCTTGGCGTAGTCTTCGATAACTGGCGCCCGCTCGATGACTTCGGGCTCGTCGGCGAGCAGGAGATCTTCGCCAGCCTCGGGCGTGCTGGTGGCAACCGCGATGGTTGGTGTCTGCGCATTGCGTGTCGCGGTCGTTGGCGGAGCCGCGTCGCTGGCGGCCTGGGCCCGGCGCGTGCTGGCCGCACGCTCGGACTCGAGCATGCTCCAGGTCGAGGCGGCATCGTCATCATCGGGCAGTGGCCGCACGTCAATGGCCTTCATGCCGACGCCCACAGCGCGACCGTCGACATTGAAGCCGCCATGCATGTAGGCGACCCAGCGGCCGATATCGAGATCGTAATAGCGCTCGCCGCTGATCATCGGCGAATAGTTGAGGACGAGATCGAGCGGAGCGCCGTTTTCGACATATTGGCGGTATGCCGATCGTGCCGAAGGCGTCGGCTCAAGGCCGAGCGCGGCGAGAATGCGCTGCACGCTGTCCAGATGCCGATCGACGAACCCGCTCGGCGTGATGCCATCCTTCTTCGCGCAAAAGGCGTTGCGCGCCTTGGCGAAGCCCTCGTCCTTGACATGCCATTCGCTGGCGGCGAGTTCACTGAGTCCGGTGTCGGCCAGGCTGAACAAGGGAAAATCGTCGTGCAGCAGCTCCTCGCCGCGGTAATCGACGCGACCGACGCCGGAGGTATGGATCGAATGTTCACGAATCAGGCGATCATCAGTGCGATGCCAGGACATGGTCAGTTCGGTCGGCTCGGCCTTGAGCCCCATTTCCGCCAGTTCGCTGTCTTTCCAGGCGCCGTCTTCGGCACAGCCTTCGGCCTCGAACGGCGAAGCGCTGGCATTGCCGAATACCATCAATTCGGTGGTGAACGGGATCGACATGGCGCCATGACCGCCGCTGAATTCGAGGCTGATGTCCTTGATCGATTTCAGCATGGCGCCGCGCTTGCGACTGAAGCTGCTGCGGTAGTACTGCATCATCGGCACATCGACGGTGAGATGGTCGAAGTGGAACACCTCCTCGTCGTCACCCTCCAGCGGCATCAGGGTGACATCACTGACCCAGGCGCCGCCGAACGGATTCGGCCAGCAACGTTTGTAGGTGACTTCCCAGCCCGGAAAGGCCAGCAGCAGGGAGCGCCCGGTGACGAAATTGGCATGGATGAGCAAATGCGCGATCAGGACGACCAGAGCCAGCACCGCGCCGATGATGCGCCACAGCGAGATGCCGGGTTTGTCCGCCTTGCTGGTCTTGCTCGCCATCCACCGCACTCCCTGTCGTCGACCGTCGGCCCGCCCGTTGGGTCAAGGTATAAATCTTAACCGAGCGGCGTGGCTGCGGTCATCCCGCCCTACCAGCCGGCCTCGCGCAGTTTCTGCTCGGTCATGGCATTGGCCGGGCGGGCGACGAGGCCGCCGGCCGGGGCCAGGCTGACCTGGTACTCACCGCCGTCGACCAGCGGCAGGTAGGCCGCGCTGCCGTAATCGGCGTCGATCCAAGGCAACCATTGCGGAAACCTGCGCTTCAGATCGAGCAGGTCGAATGGATTGGTTTGATCGAGCGCGACCACGCTGCGCACGCGTTCCGATTCCTCGGCGGCATCGGCGTAGCGGCCACTGATTCGATCGAGTCGATAGAGGGCGGGCGCGCCCAGCATGACCGCGCGCGGTTTCCATTTGACCACGCGCGCATCGAGTTGCCATTGATCACCGGCTATTGCCACATCGCGGTGTTCGCCATCGGGGTAATCGATGCGCACATTGAAGCGTTGCGGGCCGAGCTGGCGCACCTGCAACGTGGCGAGCAGGGTCTCCGTGGTCAGCCGTCGATAGCCGAGCAGGGCCGAGGCCGAGAACGCGCCAAGGACAGCAAGCAGCACAAATACCATCGTCCACAAGGTGCGATGGCAGGCCGAGAAGCGATGACGCTCGCGCCAGCGTCGACGCACGCCGGCAGCACTGACCAGCGCAAACAGCGCGCAGAATCCGGCGAACACGTAGAGGGCGATCAGGATGGGTGTCAACGGCATGTTTTCGAGCATACCCGCTTCGAGCCGAATTCGGCATCGACCAAGACACGATTTGTGGACCTGCCGGTGTTCCCGGCGGCGTTATACTTGCAACGATCCCCTGATCAAGAGAGCTTCGCATGGTGCGCATGACCCGATCGCTGGCAATCCTGGCCGCCCTGATTCTGCTCGCCGCCTGCGGCAACAAGGGCGATCTGGTCAAACCGTCTGCAACTCCCGTCGGCACGGCGGCAACCACCGGCCAGGGTTGAGGCGGCGCGCGCGATGGCCCTCGCTTTCAGCAAGATGCATGGCATCGGCAACGATTTTGTCGTGCTCGACTGCCGGCACCAGCCGCTGGCGCTCGACACGGCCGCGATCCGCAAACTGGGTCATCGGCATTTCGGGGTCGGCTTCGACCAGTTGCTGAGTATCGAGCCGAGCGAGGATGAAGATTGCGTGTTCCGCTATGGCGTCTGGAACCGGGACGGCACGCGCTCGGGCCAATGCGGCAACGGGGTCCGCTGCGTGGCCGCCTGGCTGGCCCGTGACGGCAGCCTGGCGCAGGGTCTGGTGCGGCTGATGAGCCCGTCCGGGCCGGTCCGCGTCGAGCTGCTCGCTGATAGCCGCATCCGCGTCGACATGGGCGAGCCGTGTTTCACCCCATCGGCATTGCCGTTCGCGGCGGTTGCGGAATGCGACCGTTACTTCATCGATGTGCAGGGCTGCGAAATCGAGATCGGCGCAGTGTCGATGGGCAATCCGCATGCCGTGCTCGAGGTCGCGGATCTTGCCGCTGCCGAAGTCGAGGCGATCGGTGCGCAGATCGAACATGCCGAGGCGTTCCCGTTCGGTTGCAATGTGGGCTTCGCGCAACTCCTCTCGCGTTCGGCGATCGCGCTGCGCGTCTGGGAGCGCGGGGTCGGTGAAACCCTCGCTTGCGGAACCGGTGCCTGCGCGGCGATGGCGGTGATGCGTCGGCGCGACCAGGTCGACGCCGAAGTCGAGATCCGTCTGCCGGGCGGTGCATTGATGATCCAATGGCAGGGTCCGGGACATCCGTTGTGGATGACCGGCCCGGCAACTTTCGTTTTTGAAGGGGTATGGCATGAGTGAGCTGAGTGTGAAGGACGGTCTGACCGCGATGGAAGTTGCCAGTTACCTGCGCCGGCATTCCGATTTCCTCAAGGAGTTTCCGGATATCGCGATGCTGTTGCGTCTGCCGCGCGAGCAAGGGCCGGCGGCTTCGCTGGCCAGCTACCAGCTGGAAGTGTTGCGCGACAAGAACAATGAATTCTCGCGACGCCTGCATGACCTGATCGAAATTGCCCACGAAAACGAAACCCTGATGGTTCGTGTGCACACCTTGACCCTGGCCCTGATGCGCGCGAACAGCCTGGCCGACACGATCACCCGCGTCGTCGCCAGCCTGACCGAGGATTTCCACACCGATCTCGTCCGCGTCGTGCTGTTTCGCAGCGATCCGGATCTGCCGGTGGCGGAATGGCTGCTGGTCGAAGCCGATGGCCGCGAGTCGATGCCGGCGTTTGCCGAGTTCCTGCGGCGCGGCGAGCCGCTTTGTGGTCGCCTGCAACAGGACAAGCTGGATGCCTTGTTCGGCATGCGCGCCAGCGAAGTGCAGTCGGCCGTGCTGCTCTCGATCGGCGAGGTCGGCATGCTCGCGATCGGCAGCCTCGATGCCAATCGCTTCCATCCCGGCATGGGCACGGTGTTCCTGCGCCTGATTGCCGAGGCGATGTCGGCGGCGGTCGGGCGCTACACCGCTGGCCAATGAGATGACGACGTCGCTGACCGCCGGGATCGATCGCTATCTTGGCTATCTGCGCGTCGAGCGGCGCTATTCCGCATCCACTCTCGACAATTACGCGCGCGCCCTCGGCAAGCTCCACGCGCATGCCGAGCGCATCGGCCTGGCGCGATGGAATGAACTGCGCAGCGCGCAACTGCAGGCGCTGCTTGCCGAGCAGCATCGTGCCGGTCTGGCGCCGGCCAGTCTCGCCTTGTTTCTGTCTTCCTGTCGCAACTTTTTCCGCTATCTCGCGCGCGATGGCGAGGTGAAGGTCAATCCGGCGGTCGGCGTGCGCTCGCCGAAGATCCCGCGCAAGCTGCCCAAGGTTCTCGATGCCGACGAGATGGGCGCCCTGCTCGAATTCCCGACCGATGACGCGGAGGCGGTGCACGATCGCGCCATGCTCGAACTGCTCTATTCGAGCGGTCTGCGTGTAGCCGAGATCGTCAGCCTGCACTGGCGTGATCTGGACACTGGAGAAGGCATGCTGCGGGTCACCGGCAAGGGATCGAAGACGCGCATCGTGCCGGTCGGCCGCCAGGCCATGCAGGCACTCGAGACGTTGCGTTCGCAAGATGCCGGAGCCGATGACGACCTGATCCTGCGTGGCCGCAATGGACGTCCACTCAGCACCAACGGTGTGCGCACGCGACTCAAGCGCCGCGCCCGCGATCAGGGCATCTGGCAGCGCGTCTATCCACACTTGCTGCGCCATTCCTGCGCAAGTCACCTGCTCGAATCCTCTGGCGACCTGCGCGCGGTGCAGGAACTGCTCGGCCACGCCGACATCGGCACGACGCAGATCTACACGCATCTCGATTTCCAGCACCTGGCCAAGGTCTATGACGCCGCGCATCCGCGGGCCAGGCGCAAGGATCAGCCGTGACCGGATTGACGACGCCGCAGATGGCGTGGGAGCGACTTCAGTCGCGATGCGCTTTTTTCGAAATCAAGCAAAAGCATCGCGACTGAAGTCGCTCCCACATTATCGTTTACCGTGAAACGACGGTAATCACGAGCGGCAGCAGGCTTGCGGGATCTTTGCGTGTCAGCTTCGTTGACTACTTTGCGACAAAATCCATCGACGCCGAGTTCAGGCAGAAGCGCAGCCCGGTGGGTTTCGGGCCATCCGGAAAGACGTGGCCCAGATGACTGTCGCAGCGTGCGCAGCGGACTTCGACGCGGATCATGCCGTGGCTGATGTCGCGGATCTCGCGCACATGCTGTGGATCAAGCGGAGTGAAGAAACTCGGCCAGCCGGTGCCTGATTCAAACTTGTGATCGGAGTTGAACAGCGGCAGCGCACACAGCTTGCAGACGTAGCGACCATCCCGCTTGTTGTCGAGCAAGCCACCGCAGAACGGATGCTCGGTGCCGTGGTCGAGCAGGATGCGGCGCTCCTCCGGAGTCAGCTTTTCAGCGAGACGCTCGCGTTCGTTCGCATCGATCGGGGTGATGTCAAATCCGGCGGCCGAGGTGGTCATCCTTTCGCTCCCTTCAGCTTGTCGGCAAATTTCTTGCGCAGCTTGGCCACCTTGGGCAGGGCGACCGCCGCGATGTAGCCCTGCTCAGGATGCAGTTCGGCGTAGTTGTGGTGATAGGCCTCGGCCTCGTGGAACTCCACCAGCGGCACCACCTCGGTGACGATCGGATCGTTGAACACGCCGGCCTTGTTCAATTGCGTGATGTACGCTTCGGCGACTTCCTGCTGGGCGGTGTCGGTAAAGAAAACGGCCGAACGATACTGGCGGCCGCGATCCTCGCCCTGGCGATCCTTCTGGGTCGGATCATGGGCTACGGCAAAATAGACCTTGAGCAACTGGCCGAAACTCGTGCGCTTCGGATCGAAGCGGATCGAGACCACCTCGGCATGGTTGGTGGTGCCGGTGCAGACCGTCTTGTAGTCGGCGTTGTGCGCACCGTCGCCGCTGTATCCGGAAGTCACCGAGTTGACCCCGTCGATCTCCTTGAACACGGCCTCGACGCACCAGAAACAGCCGCCGCCGAGCACGGCCTGTTGCTCGCCGGACGCGGAAGCAGGATCAATATCGCGCTCGGGGTTCGGAAAATCACCCCGCGCGATGGCGAGGTTGGCACCGGGGATTTCGCAGACCAGGTTCATCGGATTGCCTTGATGGGGAGGTTCAAGGAAATGCGCCCGAAAAACAGATTTTTCAAGCATCGCGACCAAGCGCAGCTTTTTGCAGGAGCCGCTTCAGGGGCGAGGCTCCCCGTCGACGTCGAGAAGAACCGCAACGGGAAAAATATCCGAACAATCAACGGTCACAGCAACATCCCGAAGATCATGGCGCCACACTCTCGAACGAATCGGTGAAAATTCGATCCTCCCCTGCGCGCGGCTCGACTCCCCAATTGGGCACATTGTTGAACCCGCTGTTGCGTATGACCGGCCAGTTGCTCGCGCCGGTCAATCGTTGCCATGCCGCATCCGCGGCAGCGGCATGGTGATCGACCGCATACGCGATTGCCGGCAGCAGATTGCCCCAGTAGCCCGCATACGCCGATGCCGGCGCGCCTCCAGAACTGCCAAGCAGCGTATTGCCGCAGGGGCTGCTGCCGTGAGTCGCGGCGAACACCTGCGCCCAGGTCGGATACCACGATGCCGGATCGCCGTTGCCACCGGCGCTGATTTTTGCGGTGTACACGCTGGCGTAGTTGAAGCAGTAGCCGGCACTCGTGCCGAGGATGCCAACTGCTCCTTGATCAAGCCAAATGCGCACGCGCACATAGGCGCTCATGTCGGCCAGCGGTTCAAGGTCGGAACCCATGCCGAGTGATTGCATCATGAAGTGCTGCTGCCACGGTGCGATCGTGCCGGGCGCGTAGAGATCGATGTTGTATTCGTAGAAGTAACCAAGGCCACTCGCGCCCAGGGTGCCGACCACGCCGTCCCAGTGACTGATATTGCTGGCCAGCAGCGCGCGATAGTCGTCGGCGACAGAATCGCCGGTTGGCGCCAGCGCCACATACTGACTCAAGGTGCGCAGACACCATGCAACAGCGCGCGTCTGTCCGGTGAGCAGACGAGCCGAGCCGCTGCCATTGCCCGAGGTATTCATCAGATAGCAAAGCGCTGCCTGATCGGCCATGGTTTCCAGTGCGTAGTAATCGCCACTGATCAGATAGGCCAGATAACCGCCTGATCCGTGATGGGCGATTTCCCACGCCAGCGGCCCTGCGCCGATCGACGTGGCGCCACCCTGATTCGGCCCGTCGACCGTCCAGGTCGGACGTCCGCTCGGTGTCGGCGTTGCCAGAGTGACGCTGTCCTTCCAGATGATCGGATAGCTGCTCAATGCCTGCGTGTTGACCAGCACCGCCCGCCGCGCGCGCGGATCGGCGTGCGAGGTCACATACAGCGCATCCCAAAGCGGCAGCAGGCCGATCTGATTCTGATACCCGGTCTCACCCATCTGCGGTGTCCAGCCCGCCGAAGAAAACGGCACATAGGTTTGCGTCAGACCGTTCAACGCCGCCTCGCTGGGCGTGTTGACCATGTAGTTCGGCAGCAATCGCGTGCGCACGAGGTAATCGGTATCGATGTCCGCATCGACCGGACTCGGCGTGCCGATCCAGGCCTCCTGCGACCAGCGCGTATGCGCGTAATGGGTCAGCGCGACACCGCCGTTGTTGAAGATCGGCACGCCGCCGATGACCACACTCGGCACATAGCTGCGATCGCTGGCGGCGAGATCCAGTCGGCCGTTCTCGATCCAGACCCGGACAAACAAGCGGCCACTCTTGAAGTAGCGCACCTGAAACCACACCGAAAAATTGGCGTTGCCATTCGGCGAGCCGCGGTAGTGCGCCTCAACCATTTCCGGCCCGCTGATCCAGGTGCGCGCGGGCGTGGCAAGCAGGTTGGACAGACTCACCATGCCGACGGCACCCAGATCGACCACGGCCGATGGATTCGCGGTCTGGATATCGGCAGCGGTCAGCGGGATTCCGACCGGGCTGCTGGCTACCGCATCGATTGCAATGTTGATCGCCTGTCCAGCCAGCAGGTTGATCTGCCCGGACGCAATCGCATGCTTGACGCTGCCATCATTCCAGCGCGCCTTGACCAGCACTTGAGAGTCGGAGAGTTGCAACTGCGGCACGCCGGGAACGTCGCCCTTGCGAAATCCCAGCCCCGCGTTGAACACCTGGACACCGGACTGCGTCGAACGCAAGCGCAACGTCGTCACTGGCGGTGCAGCAAAAGCCAACAATGGACAAATCAGCGCGAGGGCAAGCAACAGTGAAGCAAACCACTTCGTACCAGGCATTTGAGGGCTCCGCTCAGCTACTGAAGGATCCATGGAATTCGACCTTGCCAATCCCGCAACACCGGACCATGGTTTCCTTCTCCCGCTGGCGGGAGAAGGTGGCGCGAAGCGACGGATGAGGGTGGCGCTTCAAAGCTCGAACCCGTTCGCAAAAATCGAATCCACCGAGGTCAGGCGCAACGTGTGGCAATTGTCATCAATCGAATTGCAGACCACGTAGAGATTGCTCAGGCTGGAATAACGAAAGCGCCCGAACGTGCCCGTCTCCACCGCCGTCGGGCCGCCGGCAAACGTGCGCGTCTCGCAAACTCCGGTCTCTCCGTTCAATATCTGGACGCTATCGCCAGTCGACCAGGCAACCAGACGATCCAGCACCGGATCGTACTGCCAGCCAGCACGATCATTGCTCAGGAACGTGCATCCGGAAGTTGTCCGGCTGTGATCGACCAATCCCACGGCGGTCGGGTTGCTGATGTCGTACCAATGCAGGGCCGTGCTGCTCACGTCATACCAGTAGTAACGGCGGCGCACGGGATCGATCACGCCGTTCTTGTAACTCGTGATCGAAAGCTCCTGGCTGCGCTCGGTCCAGTTGGCCGTGGTCGGTTCATACGAAAACAGCGAATGTGTATCGCGCGCATATACCTTGTTGGTGACCGGATCGCGCGCAAACGACAGGTTGAAATCGCCACCTGGGGAGGCGCTGGGCGATTGTCGGGTCCAGCTGTCGTTGACCGGATTGAACAGCCAGGTGTCGTCGCCGAAATATCCGCACTTCCAGCGCGAGCCGCCAAACATCAATAGTCGATTGCTTGCGGGGAAAAATTCGAGGTTGCTGTAGGTGTGCCGCGCAACCGGGCGACCGTCCGCATAGGACGAGTTCGATCCGTCCACGCACCCGTCGCGAACCGGATAGCTGGGCCCATTGAGTCGGCTTAGCTGCAACAGGGTTACATCGAGAACGTAGACCTCATTGCCCGCGTAATCCGCATGCCCGCCGCCGAGGATGTAGAGCCGATTGCGCAGGCTGTCGAACGCGCCACCACTCCACGCGCCGGTGACTGCCTGGCATGTGCCAAATTCGCCAGGGTCTGCATCGGGCAGAGGGCAGAGCGGCCGGATCCGCGTGTTCGGAATTTCCTGCCAACCCAGCGCGGGAGATCCGGCACGCAACAAAGGAGTCACGCTCAAGAAAAACAAGACGATGCCGAAGTGCACCCCCTTCGCGACGAGCACTCGACCCTCCAATTCGCTACCGGCGACGAACATGGCTGCACCACCTCAAGGGTCAAACTCCGTCAAGGCTACAGGCCACGGCATCCATCGACCGTGCGAAGGGTCACGGTCCCCGAGCCATGGCCGCGGTCCGGCAGCCAGCCATTGCTCCATGCGGGAACCCCCTTCGACGCCTCCAGAACCGGCGTCAACGGCCAGGCATTTCGCCCGACATGAAATCAATCACATGGTCGCGAGGTTGGTGCGTCGGCTCGTGGCTCGCTACAGTTGCGTCTCGCGTCCCGCTTTTCGGGCAGCCCCACATCCTCTTTCTGGAGTCACATCATGAAATCCCGAGCCGCCGTTGCCTGGGAAGCAGGCAAGCCGTTGTCGATCGAGGAAGTGGATCTGCAAGGTCCGCAAGCCGGCGAAGTGCTTGTGCGCATCGTTGCCACGGGCGTTTGCCATACCGATGCCTTCACCCTGTCCGGTGCGGATCCGGAGGGCATGTTTCCGGTCATCCTCGGTCACGAGGGCGGCGGCATTGTCGAGGAAGTCGGCGCGGGTGTGACCTCGCTGAAAGTCGGTGACCATGTCATTCCGCTGTACACACCGGAATGCGGCGCCTGCAAATTCTGTCTCTCGGGCAAGACCAATCTGTGCCAGGCGATCCGAGTGACCCAGGGCAAGGGCCTGATGCCCGATGGCACCAGCCGGTTCTCGATGAATGGCAAGCCGATTCTTCACTACATGGGCTGCAGCACGTTTTCCGAATACACCGTGTTGCCCGAGATCGCCCTGGCCAGGATCAACAAGGCCGCGCCGCTGGAGAAGGTCTGCCTGCTCGGTTGCGGCATCACCACCGGCATCGGCGCCGTGCTAAACACGGCCAAGGTCGAGGCCGGTGCGAGCGTGGCCGTGTTCGGCCTGGGCGGCATTGGCATGTCGGTGATCCAGGGTGCGGTCATGGCCAAGGCCGGGCGCATCATCGCGATCGACATGAATCCGACCAAGGCGGAGATGGCGAAGGTGCTGGGCGCCACCGATTTCATCAATCCCAAGGACTACCCCGACACGCCGATCCAGCAGGTCATCGTCGATCTGACCGATGGCGGCGTCGACTATTCATTTGAATGCATCGGCAATGTCCATGTGATGCGCTCGGCCCTGGAGTGCTGCCACAAGGGCTGGGGCGAATCGATCATCATCGGCGTGGCCGCTGCCGGCCAGGAAATTTCGACACGGCCCTTCCAGCTCGTCACCGGGCGAGTCTGGCGCGGTTCGGCTTTCGGCGGGGTCAAGGGACGCAGCCAGCTGCCGGGTTATGTCGATCGCTACATGGCCGGCGAGCTGAAGATCGATGAATTCGTCAGCGAGGAACTGCCGCTGGAACAGATCAACCATGCCTTTGACCTGATGCACGAGGGCAAGGTGATCCGCTCGGTGATCCGCTTTTGAAAAAGCGCCAGGCGCGCGAGTCACGTGCGCGCCGGGTCAGCGGGAAAACGAAACGAACAGTTTGTCCGATGGCGATTTCGGTTTGAAACCCTGATCTGTCGAGACCGGCGTCGCGATTTCCAGCTAGCTCCTGGAATATTCGGGCGCCTGCCTGATCCGGGATAGACTCGTCGGCTTGCGATCGTGTGGAGGATTCGTCATGTGGACTGACAGCGGAACCATTCTGCTCGGCATCGTGCTCATGCTGCTCGGCACCGATTCGCTGGCCCATTCTGTTTCCGGGCTCATTGCACGCAAGCCCGACCAGCCCTGGCTGGCTGCAATGGGCTCGGCCGGCGTCGCCGCGCTGGCCCCCCTGGCCGCCCTGGTCGCCGCCGCCTTGCTGCTCGATCACGTCGATCTCGCGCTCGGTGCCGCGTTCGGCGGTGCGATTGCGCAGCTTGGCCTGTCGCTCGGCGTGGCCGCATTGTCGGCTCCCTTGCTGGCGCGCCTGAAGGCGCTCGTCTGGATCAACCCGGCCTTGATTGGCGCGGTCGTGCTGGTCTGGGGCCTCGGTTTCGACCACGACTATTCGCGGTTCGATGGCGGCATCATGCTGCTCGCCTTTATCGTCCTCGGCGGCTTGGTCGTGCGTGGCATCTGGCGCGATCGAATCACCAGCCAGGCATTGTTCGAGCCGGCTGCGCGCACTTTCCGCACGTCTCTGTTGCTTCTTCGACTGCTGGTCGGCGTGGCATTGATCGGCTTGGGAGCCTGGCGCCTGCTCGCCGGAACCACCGGCCTGGCGGGCTCGCTGGCATTGAACCCATTGATTGCCGGGCTGCTTGTGCTTGGCCCGGCCAGCGCTCTGGCTGGAACCCCGACAGCAGTCATGGCGGCGCGCCGTGGGCGTGGCGATTTCGCCTTCGGTCAGGCTTTCTTTGCTGCGATCGCGGCCATCCTGCTCATGCTCGGGGGACTGGTCATTGTTCATCCGTTGACCATTCCAGCCTCGATCGGCCGCTTTGAACTGCCGGTTCTGTTCACCCTGGCCGTGGCGGTCTATCCAATGATGCGCAGCGACGGCGAACTTTCGCGGCGCGAAGGCGGCCTGCTGCTGCTGGCCTGGTTCGCCTTTTTCGCCACCGAGCTCTGGTTGACTTTCGCCTGAGGATTCGATGGCTATACTGCGCGCCGGGTTACGGAGTAGAACTTGATGTTATGGATCAGTTGGATATTGGCGCTCGCCGCATTCGGGGCGGTTGGGTATCTGGTCATGCGCCTGCGCGATGAACGCGCCGCCAACCAGAACCTGCGCAACGAGCGCATGCATGTCGCTGATGAGATGGAGTCGCTGAAGGAGCATCAGTCGCGTCTGATGCAGGCGATGCCGATGTCGCTGACCGGGCAGATGGCTGCGATCGTCGCCAACGAAGTCAGCGAGCCGCTCGGAATCGCGCATACCAGTCTGGACGGGGTCGGCGAGCTGCTCGACGATTATCGGCAACTGGTCAAGAACTACGATGCCGCCGTGCAGTATTGCCTGCAGCCGGTCGAGATGATCTTCGGCGCAGACAAAGCCGGTCTCGATCAACTGGTCAAGCATGTCGAGGAAGCGCGGCGCCAGTTGTTCAATGCCCGCCGCGAACTTGAGAAAAGTACCATTCTCACCGAGACCAAGGCCTTGCTTGCCGATTCGGCCAGCGGGCTGGGGCGCTCGTCTGCCCTTGTGCAGGGCCTGCGCCAGTTGACCCGGCTTGATGCCGAAGGTCTCGAGAGTGTCGACATCAATGCCAGTCTCGATGCGGCGCTGAGCCTGCTCGTACCGGTGTGGGGCGAGCGCATCGCCGTGGTTCGCGAATACTCGGATTTGCCGGCAGTGAGCTGCATGCCAGCCCAGATCTGCCGAGCGTTTGTCCTGATTCTCGAGAATGCCGGCCAGGCGATTGCCGAGCGTGGGCGTGTTCAGGTGGCAACCCGTGCCGGCGGAACACGCAACGTCGAGATTCGCATCTTCGATTCCGGATCCGGAATCAGCGACGAGGACTTGCCGGAAATCTTCGAACCGTTCTTTTCGACCCGACGCGACGCACCCGGTCTGGGCCTCAGCCTCGCGCACGGCATCATCAAGGCGCATGGGGGCTCGATCAATGTGCGCACCTCGCGGGAGAGTGGTACCAGCTTCATCATCGGCCTGCCGATCACCGCCGCGATGACGGCGAGCACGCCGGCGTCGTTCGTTCGTCGCTGAAACGGCCGGCGTGGGCGTGTCCAGGCTGCGCGCCCTGGTGATTGGCGGCAGCGGCCAGATCGGCCGCTTTCTGATTCCACAATTGCTTGAGGCCGGGCATGACGTGCTGGCCCTGAGCCGGACTCCGAGGGCATCCACGCGGCCCGGATTGGAGTGGCTGCACGGCGATGTCTTCGCGCACATGCCGGACCTTCCTGCGCTGGACATGATTTTCAGTCTCGGCCCGCTGAACGGTTTTGCCGAATGGCTCGCGACGGCAAAGTTGCGCGGCAAACCGCGCATCGTGGCGTTCGGTTCGATGAGCGCAGCGAGCAAGCGCGATTCGCAAGATCCGGCCGAACGTGCCTTGGCGCAGACCCTGCGAAATGCGGAGCGGTCGCTGGCCGAAGCGGCGGTATCCGCAGACCTGGGCTGGATCCTGCTGCGCCCCACCCTCATCTATGGTGCCGGTCTCGACCGCAGCCTGAGCCCTTTGGCGCGGATTGGCGCACGCTGGCACGTATTTCCCGATCTGCGCGGGGCCAACGGCTTGCGCCAACCCGTGCATGCCGAGGATCTCGCCTCCATTTGTCGTACGGCGGTACAAACGGACGTGGCAATTGGTCGCAGTTTCGATCTGGGGGGCGGAGAGCGGTTGACGTTCGCGACGATGCTCGATCGGGTTCGCCATTCGCTGGCGACGTGGACGCTGCCCCTGCCGGTTCCACGATTCGCGCTGGGATCCGGTCTCGCGCTTGCGGCCCGAGCAGGGCTCTGGAGCGGGCTGGGGGCTCAGACGGTCGTGCGTCTCGACAAGGATTTGCTCGCTGATGACGGCCCCATCCGTGGCCTGCTCGGATGGTCGCCGCGTCCGTTTCGCCCGGATCCGTCCACCTGGCTCCCGCCGGCCCTGCTTTGAGTACTGATCAGTACACCATTCTCCACCGTATGGTGCGCCGCAACATATTGTTGCGCCTCGTTTTTGGTGTTAAGCGGACGTTGCCAACGACCGTTTGAACGGCCTAAGATGAGGTCGCTGAAATTCCATGAGAAGGGGATCCAAATGCAGGCCCGATTGATCGCGGCAGTGCTTCTGCCGTCACTGTTCCTCGCCGCATGCGGCGGTGGGAGCAATAGTCCCCGAGCGGTCGAAGCGCCCGGTGCCACCAACAACGACGGATCGCCGGTCACCGGCATCATCACGGCCCGGTTCGATCCGACCAATGCCGTCGTGCCCTTTCCGACCAACCTGCTGCTGTCGGGAACGACGGATCTGACCTTGAACATCCCGGTCGCCAATCCGGCCAATTTCGGTGATCCCAAGGTCGCGATGAATGCCCTAGATGGCTTCAGCACGGTCGCACCATGGTCAACGACATTTTCGACACCGCCGCGGCCGAGCTCGCTCGCCGCCGGTTCGACCGTGCGTGTGTTCCAGGTGACCCTGACCGGTCCCGGTGGCGGAGTCACCGGCTTGACCCGTGAGCTGGCGCCGAATGTCGATTACGTGATCGCGCTAGCCAGCTCGGACAGCTCGGGTCGCACGCTCGCCATCGTGCCGACCAAGCCGCTGCAGCAATTGGCCTCGTATCTGGTCGTGCTGACCAATGGCATCACCGACAACGCCGGCAACGATGCAACGCCCGACCAGACTTATTTCCTGGCCAAGCGCACCTCGCCTTTGTGCATAAACGGTGTTTCGCAGGAGCCGCTGCTTCCGGCAGCCCAGGCCTGCGCACTCGAGCCACTGCGTCGGCTGACCAATTCGCAGGAAGGTGCCGCGGCTGCGGCCGGAATCCCGGCGAGCAAGATTGTCCTGTCCTGGGTTGCCACGACCCAGGGCATCACGCCGGTTCTGGGTGCCGTGCAGGCACGCACCGCGCAGACACCCGCGACCTCGACCCTGATCGTACCGACCGGCATGAATCTCTCGCAGATCAACCCGGCCCTGCCGCCGATTGCTGATGTCTATGTCGGCGCAATCGACCTGCCGTATTACCTCGCGGCACCGACGCCAACAGCACCGACCGCACCCTTGAGCGGTTTCTGGCGCGCGGCTCCGGGAGCGTATATCCCGCCGTTCGCCGGCATGCTCGATCCCAGTTCGACCTTCGTCACCTTTGCCAATCCGCTGCCGGTAGCCAATTCGACCCAGCGCGTTCCGCTGCTGTTGACGGTTCCAAACGTCAACTCAGGCAAGGTGAAACCCGCGGCCGGCTGGCCGATCGTGATCTACCAGCATGGCATCACGCGTGACCGCACCGACATGTTCGCAGTCGCTGGCACGCTGGCTTCGCAAGGTTTCGCGGTGATCGCCATCGACGCCCCCCTGCACGGCATCACCAGCAGCACAAACCCGCTGAATGCCGGCAACCCGGCATTCGCCGGCCTCGGCGCGCATGAGCGCACGTTCAATCTCGACCTGACCAACAACACCACCGGCGCCTCGGGACCGGATGGCGTGGTCGATCCCTCAGGCAGCTATTTCATCAACTTGCCGAGTCTGTTGACCTCGCGCGACAACATCCGCCAGGCGGTCGCCGATCTGCTCGTGCTCACCCGGGCCATTCCGTCGTCTCACTACAGCGGCAGCGGCACCGATTTCGACGGCGCCCGCGTCAGCTTTGTCGGCCAGTCGCTGGGCGGCATCATTGGCACCGTGTTCATGGGCGTCCAGCCGGATACCCAGGTCGCCTTGCTAAACGTGCCCGGTGGCGGTATCGCCAATCTGCTGGAAGCGTCGCCGACGTTTGGTCCGCGCATCCGCGCCGGCCTCGCCCAGCTCGGCCTTTCACCGGGAACACCCGACTATGCGTCGTTCTTTGGTGCGGCGCAGACGGTTATCGATTCCGCCGACCCGATCAACTGGGCGCTGCCGGCCAACAACAGTCTGCTCGCCAGCAAGCGCCTGCTCCTGCAGGAAGTCGTCGGCAGCGCCGACTCGGCGCCTGACCAGGTCATTCCGAACTCGGTCGCCGGTGCACCGCTATCCGGGACCGAGCCGCTGATCCGGGTTCTCGGCCTCAGCACGATCACCCAGACCACACAGTCGGCGACCGGCATCCGCGGCGTCGTCCGCTTCACGGCCGGTGACCACGGTTCATTGCTGAGTCCGGCCGCCTCACCGGCGGCAACCGCTGAAATGCAGGGCGAGATGGCCAGCCTGCTGGTCAGCCAGGGTGCGGCCGTGCAGATCAGCAATCCTTCCGTCATCCGCACGCAATAACCGACCTGGTACTGGAGTCCCACATGAAGACTTGCAAAACAATCCAGACCGGTTCGCGCCTGCGTCGACCGGTTCTCTCCACGCTCTCGCTGTCGCTCGCGGTGGCCCTGGCCGGCGTCGCCAGTCAGGCCCAGGCATTCGAGTTCGGCAGCCAGGATGGCTTCAATGCCACCGTCAACACGACCATCGGATACGGCATCGGCTGGCGCACCCAGGATGCTTCCGACGACCTGATCGGCAAGGCACAGTTCAATCCGCTGGTCAGCGCGCTCGGCCTCGGCAGCCAGGCCCAGCGTGACGCACGTGGCCGCTACTCGGTCAATGGCGATGATGGCGATCTGGCCTACGAAAAGTGGTCGCCGATCTCCAACGCGGTCAACGCGACAGTCGAGATCAACATGCGTTACGGCGAGAACTGGGGCGGCTTCATCCGCGCCACCGGCTTCTATGATTTCGAAAACAACGGTCGCGACAACCTCTCCAATGCGGCCAAGTCGCGTGTCGGTACGCAGTCGCGAATCCTTGATGCGTTCGTTTTTCACAACTTCACCATTGCCGATCGTCAGGCCACCGTTCGGTTTGGTCGCCAGGTGGTCAGCTGGGGCGAGAGCACGTTCATCCAGGGCGGCATCAACTCGATCAACCCGGTCGATGTCTCCAAGCTGCGCGTGGCCGGTTCCGAGCTCAAGCAGGCTTTCCTGCCGGTCAACATGCTTTGGGGTTCGTACAACTTCACCGACAACTTCTCCGGTGAGGCGTTCTACCTGCTCGACTTCCAGGCCACGGATCCCGATCCGGTCGGCACCTACTTCTCGACCAATGACTTCGCCGTCATCGGTGGTCGTTACGTGATGCTCAATTTCGGCACCGTGCCACAGCCGGTGATCAATCCGGATCTGTATGACGAGGTCTGTCGTCAGGGCCATTATGCCGCGACTGACCAAGACTTCCCGATCGTCAATCCCGCTGATCCAGATTTCCTGACCCGAACCGCGTGCAGCGCCGCTTTCCCTCGCAGCAAAACACGCTTGGCCAAGGACAGTGGACAGTTCGGCTTCGCCCTGCGCTACCTCGCCGACAGCCTGAACAATACCGAGTTCGGTTTCTACGCGATGAACTACCACAGCCGCGTGCCGTTGATCAGCGGCATTTCGGTGACCGGACAGGCCCCGAACACGGGCTCGTTCTTCACCGAATATCCGGAAGATATCCATCTGTTCGGCCTCAGCTTCAACACCCAGCTCGAAGCCAGTGGCATCGCCCTGCAGGGTGAATTGAGCTACCGCCCGAACCAGCCGTACCAGGTTGACGACGTCGAACTGCTGTTCGCCGGTCTGTCGCCACTCAATGTCCTGATTCCACAGCCCTACCTGCGCTTCTACAGCCAGTTGGGGCAGTACGGGCCAGGGCAGGAGATTTCGGGCTACGAGCGCCACAAGACCACCCAACTGCAGTTTACCGCGACCAAGGTGTTCGGACCGGGCAACTGGTTCGGCGCGGATCAGATCGCCATGGTCGGAGAGGCCGGTTTCAACAACGTCGACCTGCCCGACAATCTGCGCTTCAATGGCGACGGCACCGATACTGGCGGTGGCGCTGACGTCAACAGCGGCGCAGGTCGCAATCCGATCACCCAGATCGGTGGTTTCCCGACCCGCTTTTCATGGGGCTATCGTCTGGCCGCCAAGGCGACCTATGAAAACGTCTGGGGCACACCGATGTCGCTGTCGCCACGCATCGCTTTCAATCACGATGTCAACGGAACCACGCCGGGACCGGGCGGAAGCTTTGTCGAGGATCGCAAGTCGATCACCGTCGGCGCCGAGGCGAACTATCTGAGCAAGTGGGTTTTTGATCTGTCGTACACCAACTTCTTCGGAGGCGGATCGTTCAATCTGATCCATGATCGCGACTTCGTGCAAGTTGCCGCCCGCTACTCATTCTAAGGGGACGATCCATGACATTGATGAAGAAAGCAGGCCTCGCCACGATCATCGCCGCCGCCATGCTGGCCAATGCGGCGATGGCCAAGGTCAGTGCCGATGAAGCGAAGAAGCTGGGCGTCACCGGCACAACGCTGACCCCGCTGGGTGCCGAGCGCGCCGGCAATGCCGATGGCAGCATTCCGGCATGGACCGGCGGCATCACGCAGCCGCCCGCTGGATACAAGGTCGGCATGCACCACCCGGATCCATTCGCCAGCGACAAGCCGGTGTTCACGATCACGGCCAAGAATTACAAGGATTACGGCGACAAGCTTTCTGTAGGCCAGAAAGCGATGTTTGCCAAATATCCCGATTGGCGCATGATCGTCTATCCGACCCGGCGCTCGGCCTCGAATCCGGCACGCACCTACGAGATGACGATGAAAAACGCGCTGACCGGCGAACTGGTCGGCGACGGTGATGGCGTGGCGAAGGTTGCCGAGGGTATCCCGTTTCCGATCCTCGATCAGGATCCGGTCAAGGCCGGCATGGAAGCGATGTGGAACCACAAACTCAAGTACAAGGGTGTATCGGCGCGACGCTGGTCCGATCAGGCGCCGGTCACGGCCAGCGGCAAGTACGTGCTGGTTCGCATCAAGGAAGAACTGCTTGGGCTTTACTATCGACAGGGTGCGACGCTCGCCGAGATCAACAACATCCTGATCTATTTCTATCAGGAAGTGGTCTCTCCGCCGCGCCTTGCCGGTCAGGTTCTGCTTGTCCATGAAACACTGAATTCCGAAATCGGCCCACGCCAGGCCTGGGTCTACAACCCCGGCCAGCGCCGCGTGCGTCGCGCGCCGAACATCGTCTATGACAACCCGGGTACGGCAGCGGACAACCTGCGCACCACGGACATGACCGACATGTTCAACGGTTCGCTGGCCCGCTTCGACTGGAAGCTGGTCGACAAGCGCGAGATGTATGTGCCGTACAACTCATACAAGGCACACAGTGACAAGAGCAAGGTCGAGGACATGATCAAGCCGGGCTACATTGATCCGGACTACCTGCGCTATGAGCTGCACCGCATGTATGTCGTCGAGGCCACGGTCAAGCCGGGCCAACGCCATATCAACCCAAGGCGTACCTTCTATCTCGATGAGGATAGCTGGCAGATTCTGACCACCGACCACTACGACAGCGCGGGCAACCTGTGGCGGTATTCGGAAGCTCCGAGTGTCAACTACTACGAAGTGCCTGTGTTCTGGTCGACGCTGGAAGATCATCACGATCTGAAGTCCGGTCGCTACATCGCGGTAGGTCTCGACAACCAGGAAGAGATGTACGACTTTTCGTTTCAGACCACGCCGGATATGTTCTCGCCGCAGTCGCTGCGCCAGCGCGGTATCCAATAGAGCCTTGCATCGACCGCCGTTCTCCGTGCAGCGGAGAACGGCGGACTCAATGACCGCCGGACGACGCCTGCCGTCTTCAGCGTAGCCCAGGTAACCAGCATGCAGCGCCTTATTCCGGCCGTCGCGACCGCGCTCCTCGCCCTCCTGTTTGCCCCGCGCATGGTGAGCGCAGAGACCGCCGCCAGCGCGCAAGTGGAAGTTCTCGCCGCCGACCCGCTTGATCGTCCGGTTGAAGTCATGCCGATGGCCCAGAACGGCCTGATTCTCGACATGACACAGAGTGGGGATCGAGTCATCGCCGTCGGTGAACGCGGGCATGTACTGATCTCGACCGGTGGCGGCGAGTGGCACCAATCCGCGGCCGTTCCGCTGCGCAGCACGCTGACCGCGGTCACCTCGATCGCCAGTCATGTCTGGGCCGTTGGTCACGATGGCGTGATCCTGCACAGCGGCGATGCGGGTGACCATTGGGAAATCCAGCGCCGTGACCCGCGTGGCCAGCCTGCCGAAGGGGTCGCAGCCGATGACGTCCGTCAGGGCGCACCCTTGCTCGATGTTCTTTTCACCGATGCCGATCACGGCTTCGCGATCGGCGCCTACAGCCTGCTGCTGGCGACCAGTGATGGCGGCAAGACCTGGAGCGGATCGCGCATCAATTCGATCGACACCGGCAAGCCCGGCGCCGATCCGGCCAAGGCCGAAGCCAGGCAAACCGAACATTCGGAGAATGATCTCGAGAGCTCGGTGTTCAGTGCCGACGAACTGACCATCGGCATGGAAACCGATGCGCACCTCAATGCAATCGCGCGAACCGCCAGCGGTGGCTTCGTGATTGTCGGCGAGCGCGGCGCGATTTTCCGCTCGCGCGACGGCGGCCATAGCTGGATACGCTCGCAGTTGCCCTATGACGGTTCGATGTTCGGCATCGTCGGCTACGAAGGTGATCACGTACTCGCCTTCGGGCTGCGCGGGCATGTCTTTGAATCGACCGACCTCGGCGAGAACTGGATCGAAGTGCCGACCGGCAGCGAGTTGAGCCTGATGGGTGGCAGCGCGCTGGCCAACGGTGGCGTCGTGATCGGTGGGGCAAATGGCGTGGTCCTGCATCGGGCGCGCGATTCCGAGCCGCTGATTCTGTCGACAGAAACGGCGGCGGGAACCATCGCCAAGGTACTTCCGGCGGGTGCCGGTGGTGAACTGCTGATCGCTGGTGAAAACGGTCTCAGCCGATTCCAGCCCAAGTGACGGGGACGCAATGAGCGCAGCAAGTTCCAGCAACAAGACGCCGGATGCATTTCATCGGATAGCCGAAAAACTGGTGTTCGGCAACCGTCCGGTCGTGCTGATCCTGTTTGCGATCATCACCGTCATCTTCACTTACTTCGCCGCGCAACTTCGTGTCGACGCTGGCTTCAAGAAGCAGATCCCGCTCCAGCACGAGTACATGCAGACATTCCTCGACTACGAGCAGGAATTCGGCGGCGCCAACCGCGTCCTGATCGCGGTGTTGGACAAGAACGGCGACATGTTCAATTTGCCGTTCTTCCAGACCATGGAGAAGATCACCCAGGATGCCAAGGGCATCGACAGCGTCGATGAGGCGCGCGTGCGTTCGATCTTCACGCCAAATGTCCGCTTCGTCGAGGTTGTCGAGGACGGCTTCGCCGGCGGCAACGTGATCCCGCAGGATTTCACACCGAACGTCGAAGGCTTCGAGGCCACGCCCGAGCAGTTTGCGACGGTCAAGGCCAACATGGAGAAGGCGAGCATCGTCGGCCGCCTGGTCGCCAAGGATTTCTCTGGCGCGATGGTCTGGGTCGACCTGGTTCCGGAGAATCCGGAGAAAGGGGTCAAGGTCGACTACAACAAGATTGCCACCCAGCTCGACGAGATCCGTGCCAAGTACGAAAACGAGCACACCACGGTCGCGATCATCGGCTTCGCCAAGATGGTCGGCGACATCACCGCAGGTGCGCAGTCGGTGATCTGGTTCTTCGGCATGACCATCGCCTTCACCTGGTTGCTCCTGTTCATCTATTCGTCATCGGTAAAACTCGCTTCACTGACCGTGTTCTGCGCACTCATCTCGGTGGTCTGGATGCTGGGTGCGCTGCGACTGCTGGGCTTCGGCATCGATCCGATGAACATGCTGACGCCGTTCCTGATATTCGCCATCGCGGTCAGCCATGGCGAACAGATGATCAATCGGTTCCGTGGCGAGATCTTCTTCGGCGGACTGGAAGAGGGAACTCCGGAGGAATTGAGCAAGCGCGTCGGACTCGACCCGGAAACCGCCGCACGCGATGCGTTCCGTGCCCTGCTCGTGCCGGGATCGGTTGCCCTGATCGCCGGCTGCATCGGTTTCGCCGCAATCCTGATGATCCCGATCCGCATCATCTTCGAGCTGGCGATCACGGCGACCGTCGGCGTCGCCCTGACCATCCTTACCGATATGGTCCTGCTGCCGGTGCTGTTGTCCTACACGCGCCTGCGCAACCTGCCGCGCAAGCGTGCCTACCGCCTGCGCCAGCTGACCCAGTTTGACAAGATCTGGACCGTGCTGGCCAAGTTCAGCAAGCCGGTTCCGGCTGCGATCATCCTCATCATCGGCGTCGTCATGTGGTTCACCGCCGAGCGTTTCGGTGAGCATGTGATGATCGGTGACGCGCAGAAGGGTGTCGCCGAGTTGCGACCGGAAGCACGCTACAACCAGGATGCGGTGCTGATCAGCGACAAGTTCGCGCTCGGTGTCGACATCCTCAATGTCATTGCCGAAGGCCCACCCTCGGCATGCACCAACAACTATCCGGTGATGGAACTCATCGATCGTTTCGCCTGGCACCTGCGCAACGTCGAAGGGGTGGCCCAGGTGATCACCTTGCCGATGGCGGCGAAGATCGTCAACGCGGGCTGGAACGAAGGCAATGTGCGTTGGCGCGTATTGCCGCGTGACGCCGATACGCTGCGCCTGGCCACGCAAGGTTTCGAGACGGACAGCGGTTTGCTCAACGCCGATTGCAGCGCCATACCGATCATGGCATTCCTGACCGATCATCGCGCGACCACGATCGATCGGGTCATCAATTCAGTCAAGCAATTCCGCGACGACAATCACGCCTGGGCCGGCGCCAAGGTCAACTTGCGCGAACAGCTGACCGAGCAGATGGCCAGCGGGGAGGTTGCCGAGGGCGATTTGAACAAGGTCAATCTGCGCCTGGCCACCGGCAATGTCGGTGTCATGGCCGCGATCAATGACGAGGTACGTGCGGTCAAGCGCCAGATCCTCTACATGCTCTACGCCGCCGTGTTCGTGATGTGCCTGATCAGCTTCCGCAGTCCTCGCGCCGCGCTCTGCATCACCTTGCCGCTGGTGCTGGTCACCGAGCTCGGTCATGCGCTGATGGTGTATCTCGACATCGGCATGAAGATCAACACGCTGACCGTGGTTGCCCTGGGTGTCGGCATCGGTGTCGACTATGGCATTTACATTTTCGCGCGCATGCGCGAATCGCTGCTGGCCGGCAAGCCGTTGACCGAAGCCTACTTCGCCTCACTCAAGACCACCGGCATCGCGATTTTCTATACCGCGTTGACCCTGGCCGTCGGTGTTGGCACCTGGGTATTCTCGGATCTAAAATTTCAGGCTGACATGGGCGTCATGCTGACCTTCATGTTCGTGGTCAACATGATCGCCGCGATCGTGTTCCTGCCGGCGCTGTGCCGCTGGGTGTTGCGACCGTTCGAGAAGACTTCCCAGAGCTGACCGGCAGACTCGCCGAATCAAGGATTCGGCGAGTGATTGCGTGATTCGAAAGCGCGCTCTCCACGCGTCTCTCCCGCGGCGGGCCAGCTGCCGGAAGGCGTGGATGCCAGGGAAGCCTTGCGCTTTGCTGCGCACGATGCGAGCCCAGCAGGGCACGCCGATCACGGCGAGGTTCAGCCAGTGGTTGAGGTGGACAGCTGCGGATTCGGCCGGTGACTCAACAGCCTGTCAAGACGCAGCGCCAAACAAGCTGCCCACCGCGGCCGTGAGCGTCATTGCCAATGCACTCCAGAACACGACACGCAGCGCACCTCTGAACATCGGTGCACCGCCAGCACGCGCGGCAGCCGCGCCGAGCGCAGCGAGGCAGACCAGCGAAAACAGCATGATCATCGGCAGCCGATGGCTCGCTGGCGCAATCACCGCGCTGAGCAGGGGCAGCACCGCACCGACAGAAAACGCGCCCGCCGAGGCGAGTGCGGCGAGCAGGGGTCGCGCCCGCAACTCATGGGTGATGCCAAGTTCGTCGCGGGCATGCGCGCCCAGCGCATCGTGTTCGGTCAACTGCTCGGCGACCCGCATGGCCAACTCCGCATCGAGCCCGCGCTGGACATAGATGCCGGCCAGCTCTTTCAATTCATGCTGTGGATGACGCTCCAGTTCCAAGCGCTCGACGGCAAGATCGGCCGCCTCGGTATCCGCTTGTGAACTGACCGAAATGTATTCGCCCGCAGCCATGGACATGGCGCCGCCGACCAGGCCGGCGACGCCGGCGATGACAATGCTCGATTGATCCATGTTGGCCGCGGCGATGCCGACGATCAGACTCGCTGTCGAGACGATGCCGTCATTCGCGCC
This sequence comes from Lysobacterales bacterium, assembly GCA_016721015.1. Lineage (GTDB taxonomy): Bacteria > Pseudomonadota > Gammaproteobacteria > Xanthomonadales > Rhodanobacteraceae > Dokdonella. The sequence continues at coordinate 260,501 of JADKJL010000001.1, read as the reverse complement.
AAGCACTGCAGCACGCAGCCAGCCGATCCGAGCCGTGCGGTGGATTTCATGATGATGCTTGAGCACGTGTCCTCCCATTCTTTTCGCTGATCAAACCCAGGTGCGCTCGACGGACGTCAACAACGGATCTTCAACTTCCGCATGACTTTTTCAGCCAGCCAGGCTGGGCCAATCAGCAGATAGGCCAGGTCGGTGAAAAACGATGGACGCGCGCCTTCGATGACATGGCCGATGAACTGTCCGATCCAGGCGATCACGAATACAGCGAGCGCAAGCCACCATAGCTGGTTCGCGCCGATGCTGCGCAATAACCACTCGCTGAGCAAGCCAAACAGGATGAAGACGATCAGCATGGCCACACCGACGGGTCGCGACAGGCGCCAATAGAATGCGAATCCGCCGATCATCGCCATGCCACACCAGAACCCGGGCCGGCCGATCGACGCGGGCACCGGGATGGTCCAGAGTGCCGCCATCACCGCCCACAGGATCGCCGGAACGCAGATCCAGTGGATGATCCGATTGAGCGGTTGCCGGTGATCCTGAGCATAGCTGGCAAACCAGTCTTCAAGCGTTCGCATCAAGCCAGCTCCGATCGGATCAGAAAAGGAAAACGGGGATATCGCAACACAGCCATTCAGTCGAGGCGGATGCCGGCCAGCCGTTCGAGTGCCTCGGCATATTTTGCCGCCGTGGCATCGATGATGTGCGCCGGGATCGAAGGCCCGGGCGCCTGCTTGTTCCAGTCCAGCGTTTCCAGGTAGTCGCGCACGAACTGCTTGTCGTAGCTGGGCGGACTGATACCGACGCGATATTCGTCCGCTGGCCAGAAACGCGAGGAATCCGGCGTCAGCATCTCATCCATCACATACAACTTGCCATTCGCATCGGTGCCAAACTCGAGCTTGGTGTCGGCAATCAGGATGCCGCGTGTCGATGCATACGCGGACGCATGCGCATAGATCGCAAGGGTCGCGGCGCGCACCTGTTCGGCGAGTTCGCGGCCGACCCGGGCGACGACCTTCTCGAAGTCGACGTTCTCGTCATGCCCGCCGACGGCGGCCTTGGTCGACGGGGTGAAGATCGGTTCGGGCAACTGCTCGGCCAGGCGCAGTCCCTTGGGCAGGGCGATTCCGCACAGGGAGCCTGCCGTCTGGTAGTCCTTCCAGCCCGATCCGATCAGGTAGCCGCGCGCGATCGCCTCGAACGGCACCGGTTTGAGGCGTTTGCTGATCACACTGCGGCAAGCATAAAGCGGCACATCGACGCCGGCCGGAAGCACTTCGGCAATCGGCCGGTCAATCAGATGATTGGGTATCAGGTGGGCGGTCTGCGCGAACCAGAAGTTCGACATCCGGGTCAGCATTTCACCCTTGCCGGGAACCGGATCCGGCAACACGACATCGAACGCGCTGAGGCGATCGGTGGCGACGATCAGCAACTCGTTGTCGGGCAGCGCATAGACATCGCGCACCTTGCCGCGATGGATCAGGTCGAGACCGGGAAGCTCGGATTGCAGCAGGGTCGAAGGCACGGGCGGGTTCCAGGACAGCAGCCAGCGCGCAGTTTAACCGCAGGCTGGCCGTGTAAAATCATCGGCCCCTAAGTGCCTGGTGCATTTCATGCTTCATCCCAGACCATCCGATTGCGCCACACGCGGCTTCGGATCCAGCCTGAATGACCCGGCCCCGGTCAAACCTGCCGCAGCCTGCAGCACCGCTCCAGCAAGGCCGAAGCGACACTGGCGAGGACGTGCCCGACCATGAGTTTCATTGGCAAGATCGTCGGCGCCATCCTCGGCCTGGTCGTGTTCCGCAACTTCTTCGGCATGCTGATCGGAACCTTTGTCGGTCACATGTACGACCTCAGTACGGCGCAGTCACGTCGTCCGGCGCACGCCACGTCTTTCATTGCGCCGCTGTTTGCATTCGCCGGCGCCCTGGCGAAGTCCGACGGACGCGTATCGGAAGTCGAAATCCGCGCGGCCGAGGCCTTGATGAACCGGCTGCGCCTCGATCCCGATCTGCGCCGCCTCGCGATCGAGCAGTTCAACATCGGCAAGGCCCCGGAATTCGATGCGCATCTGAGCGTGGCCCACCTGCGTGCATGGACGCACGGCCGGCGTGATCTGGCCTTTCTGCTGCTCGACATGCTGCTCGATCTGGTCTATGCCGAGGGCACCCTGGCCGCCAACAAGCTCGGCATGGTGCGTCAACTCTGTGCGGCGCTCGGTGTCAGCGAAGCCGAGCTCGCCGCAGTCACTGCAATGAAAGGCTATGGAGCGCGCTACCAGTATCAATACCAGGGCCCGCAAGGCAACTGGTCCGGGCCGGGACAGCAGCAACGCCCGCGCAATACCGTCTCGACAGTCGATCCGTATGTCGTGCTCGGCATCACCCATGAAGCCGAGCCACGCGACATCAAGCGCGCCTATCGCAAGCTGATGAGCCAGCACCATCCCGACAAATTGGGCAACGTCCCCGACGAACTCAAGCAACGTGCCGAATCACGCGCCCGCGAAATCAACGCGGCCTATGAGCGGATCAAGAGTGAGCGCGGATTCACCTGAGACAGGCATTCTTGCTGGTTGATGAGAGCGGCTTGGTCGACGCGTCCGCTTGCCGCCTGCGCCAAGGCAGCAGGCAACAGCTCGCGCAGGCGACGCGTTTCTCGAATACTTGATCGTTCCGCCACGAACGGAGATAGTGTTTGACGGCATTTCAGAAGCCGCGTTTGCTTTTCCACTCCCCACTCCCCACTCCCCACTCCCATGTCCAAATCGTCCTGCATCATCGCGCCATCCATCCTCTCGGCCAATTTCGCCCGCCTCGGTGAGGAGGTCGATGCGGTTGTCGCGGCCGGTGCGGAATGGGTGCATTTCGATGTGATGGACAATCACTACGTGCCGAACCTGACCATTGGCCCGCTGGTCTGCGAGGCCTTGCGCAAGCACGGCGTGACCGCACCGATCGACGTGCACCTGATGGTCAAGCCGGTCGATCGCATCGTTCCGGACTTCGCCAGAGCCGGTGCCAGCTCGATCAGCTTCCATCCGGAGGCCTCCGAGCACGTCGACCGCACGATCCAGTTGATCCATGCCGAGGGCTGCAAGGCAGGCCTGGTGTTCAATCCGGCGACACCGCTCAACTATCTCGACTACGTCCTCGACAAGCTGGACCTGGTTCTGATCATGTCGGTCAATCCGGGTTTCGGCGGGCAGAGCTTCCTGCCATCGGCGCTGGAAAAGCTGCGTCGCGTGCGTGAGCTGATCGATCGCAGCGGGCGCGATATTCGGCTCGAAATTGATGGCGGCGTGAAGATCGACAACATCGCCGAGATCGCAGCTGCCGGAGCCGATACCTTTGTCGCCGGCTCGGCGATTTTTGGCAACGGCGATTATGCCGGCGTTATCGCGGCGATGAAGCAAGCGATCGCAAGTGTCTGACAGCGGCGGTTGCGGGCCACCCGTGCCTTTCGACCCTTAGGCTTTGCCGGGGCGGACGTTAGAATCGTGCTTTCCGTGTTGTCGTGGGGTTCCCGATGCGTCTACCTGTTGCCGCCGCTGCACTGCTTCTCGGTGCGGCACCGCTCGTCCATGCGCTGCCTGCGGGCGATTCGCGCCTGCTGCGTTTTCCCGACATCTGTGGCGACGCGATCACTTTTGTCCAGGCTGGCGACATCTACACGGTGGCAGCGCGGGGCGGCACGGCCTTGCGCCTGACCTCGCATGCGGGTCAGGAGCTCTATCCCAAGTTCTCACCGGATTGTCGTTCGATCGGGTTCTCGGGGGAATACGACGGCACCCGCCAGGTCTATGTGATCCCGGCCAGCGGCGGTGAGCCGCGCCAGTTGACCTTCTACAACGACATCGGTCCGCAACCGGTTCGTGGTGGTACCGATTATCGCGTGCTCGACTGGACGCCGGACGGCAAGAACATCGTCGTCCGCGCTAATCGCGTGGCTACCGATGATCGCGGTGGTCGGCCCTATCTGGTGCCGGTTGCAGGTGGCATGGAAACCCCGATGGCGGTACCGGAGACCGGGGGTGGCATGTTGTCGCCGGATGGCAAGAGTTATGTGTACACGCCGATCGATCGCGAGTTCCGCAGCTGGAAGCGTTATCGCGGTGGCCGCGCCCAGGATGTCTGGACCTTCAATCTCATCGACAACACGGCCAAGCGCTTGACCGACAACCCGGCCAGCGACAACCAGCCGATGTGGATTGGCGACACGATTTATTTCACCTCCGATCGCAACTACACGATGAACCTGTTCGCGATGCCGGCATCCGGTGGCGAGGCGCGCCAGGTAACGACGTTCAAGGATTTCGACGTGCTCTGGCCGAGCGCCGGCAAGGATGCGATCGTGTTCGAAAACGGCGGCGCGATCTGGCGTTTCGATCCGCAAACCGCCCAGACGATCGAAGTGCCGATCCGCGTCACCGGTGATTTTCCGCAGACCCTGCCGACCTGGAAGAATGTCGCCGGGCAAGTCGAATCCTTCGATCTTAATGAGGATGCCAGCACGATCATCTTCGCCGCACGCGGCGAGTTGTTTCGCCTGACTGGCGACGAGCCCGAAATCCGCAATCTCTCGCATACGCCCGCTGCGCGCGAGCTTGGCGTCACCCTGTCGCCCGATGCCCGGCGTGCCGCCTACCTTTCGGATGCCAGCGGTGAGTATGAGATCTACCTGCAGAACCTTGATGGCGGCGCGCCAAAGCGCCTGACCCGTGATGGCGGCATCTGGCGTTTCGCGCCGATCTGGTCACCGGATGGGCGTTCGATTGCCTATGCCGACAAACAGCAACGCCTGCGCATAGTCGACGTGGACAGCGCCAACACCAGGGATGTCGACAGCAGCCGGCATGACGACATCACCGAATACCGCTGGTCGCCCGATGGCCGCTGGCTGGCCTATACGCTCGAAAACGATGCCGGCTTGATGCAGATCTGGATGTACTCGCTCAAGGATGGTTCGCGCACGCCGGTGACCGAAGCGACCTCAAGCGCGTTCAGCCCGGCCTTCGATCCCGACGGACGCTGGCTATATTTCCTCTCCAACCGCGATTTCCAGTTGCAGTTCAGCGCTTACGAGCAGAACTACCTGTATGCCAATGCGACCCGCGTCTACGCGGTCAGCCTCGCCGCCGCCGGCCCGTTCCTGCATCAGGCCAAGACGGCAGCGAAAAAAGATGTTGCCAAGCCGGCGCCGCACGATGATGCAGCCGGCATGCGCGTCGATCTCGACGGCATCATTGGCCGCGAGCAGGCGCTCAAGGCCGCGAACGGCAACTACCAGAAACTGCAGGCCGGTACGGATGCCGTGTTCTATACCGCCTCCAGCGGCGAACGCCGCGAGGGTGGAGCGGAATTGCGCATGCTGGAAATCGAGGCCGACAAGGACAGCAAGGTCGCCAGCGGCATCGATGACTTTCGTCTGGCCGCCGATGGCAAGCATCTGCTCGTCCAGTTCGGTGGCAAGTTCGCCCGCATCGAGGCCAAGGCGGATCAGGATCTGGCCAAGTCCACGCTCGATCTTTCGCAGTTGAAGGTGATGGTCGACCCGCCGAGCGAATGGCATCAGGAATTCGTCGATGGCTGGCGCATCCTGCGAGACTGGTTCTACGATCCAGGCATGCACGGCGGCATCGAACGCTGGAACGCGGTTCGGGCGCGCTATGAACCACTGGTCGCCCATGTCGCCACGCGCCAGGATCTCGATTACCTGTTCCAGGAGCTGGCTGGCGAAGTGCAGTCGGGCCATGTCTACGTGCAGCAGGGCGACCAACCCAAACTCGAGCGCACTCCGGGCGGCCTGCTTGGTGCCGAGATCATTGCCGATGCCTCGGGCTATTTCCGCATCGACAAGATCTATGCGGGTCGCGAGTGGGACGAGCGCAACCGTTCGCCGCTGGCCGCGCCGGCCGCCAAGGTCAAGCTTGGTGAATTCATCATCGCCGTCGATGGTGTGGATACGCGGACAGTCAAGAATTTCTACCAATTGCTGCAAGGCAAGGGCGGCCAGAAAGTCGACTTGCGCATCAACGCGCGAGCACAAGCGGACGGCGCGCGCAGTCTGCGTGTCGAGACGCTGACCTCGGAGTTGAACCTGCGCTACGCCGACTGGGTCAGTGCACGCCGGGCGATGGTCGAGCGCTTGTCGGACGGGCGCATCGGCTACATCCACGTGCCGAATACCGCCGTCGACGGCAATCGTGAACTGTTCAGCGGCATGCTCGCCTATGCGGACAAGGAGGCCCTGATCATCGATGACCGCTACAACGGCGGTGGTTTCATTCCCGATCGCATGATCGAGCTGCTCGCGCGCAAGCCGCTCAACTACTGGAAGCGTCGCGGCCTTGATCCGCAGGCGACGCCGATGCTTTCGCACAACGGGCCGAAGGCGATGTTGATCAACGGCCTGGCCAGCTCGGGCGGCGATGCCTTGCCCTACTATTTCCACAAGCTCGGCCTCGGCAAGCTGATCGGCACGCGCACCTGGGGCGGTCTGATCGGAATCTCGGGCAATCCGTCGCTGGCCGACGGTGGGATCCTGCTCGCGGCGACATTCCGGTTCATGGATACGGACGGCAACTGGGCGGTGGAGAACGAGGGCGTCAGTCCGGACATCGAAGTCATCGACCGCCCCGACCTGCTCGCCAGCGGGCACGATCCGAGCGTCGAGAAGGCGGTTGCCGAGTTGCTCGCCGAGCTTGCCCAGCATCCGCGCAAGAAGATCACCGCTCCGCCCGCACCCACCGATTTCGGGGCGCCGGCGCGGTAGCGCGGGTGAGTGGATCGTCGGGCTGCGCTATCCTCGCAGGCCGACCGATTCAGGAGTGCCTGCCGATGCGGTGTTTCGTGTACAAGAGCCTTCGCCGCGCCGAGACCTATGTGTATTTGCGCGCGGCCGATGCATTCGAGGTGATTCCGGGGCCCATCGTCGAACAGCTTGGAACGCTCGCCTTCGTCATCGAGATCGAACTGTCCTCGCAACGCAAGCTCGCTCGCGAGAACGTCGACGAAGTCATGGTCAATCTCGATGTGCAGGGTTATCACCTGCAGTTCCCGCCGCCGCCACAATCCGGTGATCCTGCCTGAGCCGATTGCCGATGATTCCGTACAACGCGTTTCGTTGAGCGCAAGCGCGCTGCACGTCGATATACTCACCCACGTGCCGCTTCCTTCGCGGCCTGGCTGAACATGTCGGACGCAATGCAAAAACCCGCCGCTCGCCCGCGTTCGCTGCTTGTCGGACTGGCCCGCTTCCTGCCGGCGTTGCTGGCCTTCGCGCTGGCGATTCCTGCGTCCGGGTGGCTGGTTTCGATCTTGCTCCTGATCGGCGATGTCCTGTTGCTGGCGGCCGTCTGCGCGAGCATCGGCTTCGACATGGAAGGATCATTCGCCCGCAGCCTCGCCCGACGTGGCCTGGCCAGCCTGATCGCACTTGCGCTGTTTGCCGTCTTCATTGCCGGTTTGCTCGCGCTGCCGACCGGGTGGCTGTTGCGCGAGCCTTCCCTCGGCGGCGCGCTGGCGTTGTCGGCGGCATTCCTGCTCGGATTGCTTTCACTGTGGCGGATCTGGCCGGTATTCGCATTGCCCCTGGTCTGGGACGATGCCTGGCCGGAAGTCGCCCAGGGCTTCCGGCTGACCTCGGCCTTGCGCCGTTCGCTGGCCTTCGCGCGGCATCTCACCGGCGAGCACGAATTGTTCTTCAGCCACGGTTTGCCGGCTGCGCTGGCGGTGCTAGTGATCAGCGTCGGTGCGTTGGCGCTGGGAATGTTCGGTGGCATGGCAGGCAGCAACATGCGTCTTGCCGCGTTACTCGTGAATGGCTTGCTGATCGCGCCGCTGGCGTCGCTGACCATCGCGACGCGTTGCGCGAACGCCATGTTTGCCGATGCGCGCCAGCAGCGCAGCCTGCGCCAGCGCGAATCGATGGCCGTGGCCTCGGATATCGTCGAAATGCCGCGACCGGCGCCCTTGATGGTCGACAGCATCGCCGATCCTGACGCCACCCTGCTCGCTGCCGCGCGCTCGGCCCAGATCGACATGGCCTTGCAGGCGCTGGAGTTGGGCGCCAATCCGAATACCGCGCCACTCGAACACGATCGCGACCAGCGCAGCGTGCTCGTGCACGCGGTGATCCTTCCCGACCTGCGCTTGCTGCGGGCGCTGATCAGCAAAGGCGTCGATATCAACCGCAGCCATGTCGGTCTACCGCCACTGATCGCCGCCACCCGCGACAGTTTCCAGGGGCGTCCGGATGCGGTCATGACCCTGCTGGCCAACGGCGCGGATCCGGCCGCGCTGGATGCGTCAGGCAATACGGCCCTGCATCACGCGGCCCTGTGCGGTGAGCCCATCGTGGCCGCCTTGCTGGTCGATGCCGGGGTGCCGATCAATGCGGTCAATCGTGAAGGTCTGACCGCACTTGGCAACGCCTGTGCGAACGGCAACTGGATTCTCGCTGGATTCCTGCTTGAGCATGGCGCTGCCGCCGTGGTCGAACACGCTCAGCCGGTCTTGCTGATGGCGGCTGGTGTTGCCGATGATGATCCAGTCGGGGTCAAGTTGTTGAGCAAGCGCAAGATCGATGTCGATGCGCGTGGATCTCTCGATCGCACTGCCTTGATGGTGGCCGCTCTGGCGGGGCATGTGCAGATCGCCGAGGCACTGCTGGCTGCAGGCGCCAATGCCGACCTGGGTGATCGCAATGGTACCAGCGCGTTGATGGAAGCCGCACGCTCCGGATCGGTCTCGATAATCCATGCGCTGCGCAAGCGCAAGGTCGATCCGAACGGCGTCGACGCGCTCGGTCGCAGCGCGCTGATCATCGCGTGCGGATCGCGCACGGCCAACGAAGAAGTCGTGCGTGCCTTGCTCGCGCTCGGCGCCAATCCTGGCATTGCCGCCAACGACGGTCGTCGCGCGCTCGACCATGCGCTGGCCAGTGGGCGCTGGCCGATAGTCGCCCTGCTCGATCCCACATTTTCCCTGCCCAGCAACCTGGCCGCTGAAGCCGCCAGCGACGGTGACGCCGAGGACATCCCGCACCTGCTTGATGCGCTTCGCTTCGGCCACTGGGATGTCGCCGAAAGCATGCGTGCGAACATCACAAAAAGATCGTCGACCGACCTGGCCCGATTGTATTTCGGCTTGCTCGATGATGAACATGATCGTGCGCGCAACTGGGTCTGCAATCTGGGCCTGGCTGCGGGTGCCGAATTGGAAAACGGTAAATTGTTGAGCGATTCGCTGATCGCAAGCCTGCCCGCCAGTTGCGCTGCGCTGCGCCAACTGGCCAGCCATGGAGTGCCCATCGGTGGTGCCGGAGTGGTGGCCAGCTTGCTCGCGCGCGCGCCGGTCGGTGCGGACAACCGGACGCTGGTCGATCTGGTCGTCGATCTGGTCGAGCGCGGAGCCGATTGCTGCGGACGCGGCCCGCTCGACGCCTCGGCCCTGCATCTCGCCGCCGCCCTCGGTGAAACGCATCTGGTCGAGATTCTGCTCGCGCGTGGTGCCGATCCGAATGGACGCGATGCGCGCGGCCGCATGCCCTTGCACCATGCGCTCAAGGCCAGCGGCGCGCCTGCCATTGCGGTCGTTCGGGCCCTGATTGCCGCAGGTGCCGATCCCGAGCGTCCAACGGAAAGCGGCGAGACCCCGCTCGGCCTGGCCCTGGCCCGGGCTGACCGCGACCTGGTCTACTGGCTCAACTGGCCACGCTGGCGCTTGCCTGGACGTGCCTTGCGCGGCCCGGATCTTCCGGCCGCCGCGGCCAGCGGCGACATCGATGCGATCGACAAGCTGCTCGGCCTCAGCATTCCGGTTGACAGCATCGACAGCCAGGGTGCCAGCGCGTTGATTCGTGCGGCGGGCTCGGGCTATGCGGCCCTGGTCGTGCGTCTGCTCGATGCCGGCGCGAATCCGCGGCAGACATCGTACTCGGGCGCCACCTGTCTCTCGGCAGCCGTTTCGGCCCGCCGTGAAGCGGTCGTGCGCACCTTGCTCCAGCATGAAGTCGACGCCGACCAGGCTCTGCCCGGCGGCGGCACACCCCTGATGATCGCCGCCGCACTCGGTCTGCCGCGCCTGGCCGAGCCATTGCTGGAACATCGTGCCGACCCGAATTGTGCGGATGATCGTGGCAACACCGCCCTGCAGGCCGCCGCCCAGTTTGCCTTCGATAGTCGCGATACCGCCTTGGCCGGCGAGTTGCTCGAACTCCTGTTGCGCCACGGCGCGCGCATCGACATGCGCAACCAGGCCGGCCAGGATGCGCTGCTGATGCTGCTCGGCGCGCGCGCCGAGCCGGGCAGCGCCTGCGATGCCCAGCATCTCGGCCAGCTCGCGAAACTGCTGATTCACAAGGGTGCGAGCGTTTCCGGCGCCGATCAGCGTGGCATCAGCCCGCTGCATGCCTGTGCCCTGCACGGGCTGCTCGGCGTGGCCCGGTTGCTGAAATCGCACGACGCACCCATCACGCAAACCGACACGCTGGGTCGCACGGCTGGCGAAGTCGCCTCCCTGCTCGGGTACGTCGATGTCGCCAGCGAACTCGGCGTCATCCGCAGCGCCGCGCCCAGCGCACGCCTGACCTTGCGCAAGCGCGTTACGGATTGAGAGTGCGGCGTGCGTTGGAGCTGGGAATCGGGAATCGGGAATCGGGAGTGGGGAGTGGGGAGTGGGGAGTGAGGAGTGGTGAGTGGTGAGTGGTGAGCGGTGAGTGGTGAGTGGTGAGGAGGAGGGTGAGGGTGAGTGGGGTGAGGAGCGGCTTCAGCCGCGATGCTCGTGCCTGTGATGACAAGCATCGCGGCTGAAGCCGCTCCCACGAATCTACTTCTCCAACCTTGAACCTCGAACCTCGAACCTCGAATCCCGAATCCCGAAACCCGAAACCCGAAAAACCCGAAACCCGAAACCCGAAACCCGAAACCCGAAACCCGAAACCCGAAACCCGAAACCCGAAACCCGAAACCCGAAACCCGAATTTCGGCTTTCGGTTTTCAACAGTCGAACGGCTGGTCATCCCGCGCCCCGAATCCGCTAGGATGTCAGTCATGAACAGCACAGACACCACCCATTTCGGTTATCGAGACGTCGCCGAGGGCGACAAGGCGCGTCTGGTCGGCGAAGTCTTCACCTCGGTTGCGCGCAACTACGACATCATGAATGACCTCATGTCGTTCGGCGTGCATCGCTTGTGGAAGCGTCACTTCGTCGCCACCAGCGGCGTGCGTGCGGGCGATCACGTGCTTGATCTGGCCGGCGGCACGGGTGACATCGCGGCGCTGTTGCTGCCGCGGGTCGGCAAGGATGGACGTATCGTCATCGCCGACATCAATGGCGACATGTTGCGGGTCGGCCGCGATCGGCTGATTGATCGTGGTCTGCTGCGTGGTCTGGATTACAGCCAGGTCGATGCCGAGGCGCTGCCGTTCCCGGATCAGAGCTTCGATTGCGTGACCATGGCCTTCGGTCTGCGCAATGTGACGCGCAAGGAAAAAGCCCTGGCCGAGATCCATCGTGTGCTCAAAGTGGGCGGTCGTGCGTTGGTGCTCGAGTTCTCAGCGGTTCGCGAACCGCTGCTCAAGCCGCTCTATGATTTCCACTCGTTTTCGGTCTTGCCGCGCATCGGCAAGTGGATTGCTGGCGATGAGGCCAGTTATCGCTATCTGGCCGAGTCGATTCGCAAACACCCCGACCAGGCAAGCTTGAAGGCAATGATGGAGGAAGCGGGTCTGGCCCGGGTCGATGTGCGCAACCTTTCGGCTGGTATTGTCGCGATCCATCGGGGCTACCGGATCTGACTTCGCTGCGTGAGCGGGGTGATCCGGGTGGCAAGATAAAAGGGCGGACGAGAAGCGGAGCACATCCTGCGAACCGTTGTCTCCTCGCCCGACCAGGGGGAAGGCTTGATGGCATCGCCAATCAGTGTTCCAAGCATGCCTGTTACGGCCGCCTCGCCATAGCTGTCAGTTCTTACAGCTTGTTTGTCGATCGTGAGTGTGTTAGGCGCGATTAGTGGCTTGTCGGCTTTTGCCCGGCTGGTATCCGAATCCGTCTGTGTGGATGGAGGACAGCCGCCGCCTGCTTTCCTTTCCCCGGAAACACGATGGGTCTGCAAATCGTTGCCAAGCTGGGTTCGCCCTGCCGACCTCCGGGCTCAACCCGCAGAGTCCGACAAGCGGTTAGATGGCGATCAGGTTCAGGCTCATTGCTCGCGCAATGGCCTGCCGACGACCGATCACACCAAGCTTGCGCGCGCTGTTGCTCAGGTGAAAGATGGCGGTCCGTTCGGAGATGCCAAGCTGCTGGCCGATCGCCCAGCTGGTCTTGCCCTCCGCGGCCCAGCGCAGGCAATCGAGTTCGCGCGCGGTCAGGTGAACCTGGGCATTGGCGGTTCTGGCTGCTCAAACGTATCTGAGCCTCGTGGATGAACGTGGCAAGCAGCTGCAGCTCGCCAAGTTGATGCAAGTGCGTGCCGGCATCCGCTGAATCGGCCATCGCCACCGACAACATGCCGGAATGCCCCAGCGGCCCATGAATCGGCAGTCCGATGCCCGCGCGGAGGCCGAAATCAATCGCTTCAGCGAAAAAGCGGGTCTGATAGCCGGCGCCGCGAGCGGCCGGATCGGCAGCCCACAGGCACGGCGTGATGTGCTGGCGGCAATGGTCGACCACCGGATCGACCGCAAAATAACCGCGGCGTCGGTACAGGCTCAGCCATTCCGGTGGATAGGTGACGAGACCGTCGCCAACATCGCGTGGTTCGGCGCCGCTGCTGTAGATCCAGTTGTCAAAACCGAGTTGCTGCACGTGCCGAGACGCCACCGTGCGCAGATGCGGCGCCGATGTGCATTCCAGCAGGTGTTGCAGGTTGTCCCACTGTTTGAGCATTCATCCCCCTTGCCGGCCAATATACGCAGGCATCGACCCGCTGTCTTCCGTCTGTGGGCCGGGCCGCAGACCGGATTGACGATGGCATACTTGAAGGTTGCAAGGCCTGCGCCGGATTACGAAGTCTGCACCAATCGAATTGCCCGAATCTTGATGTGGGCCCGCATGATTGTCATTGCGGCAAATGGCCGCGAGCGCCTGCGTGCGAATCGATTCAAACACTGGAGGATTCATGAAAAGCGGTTGCCTGTTGCTGGTTGCATTCGCGTTAGGCTTTGGGGCCGTCGACGCCAAGGCGGAACAAGACCCCCACAGTTATGCCGAGCCCGGCACGGTGGTGGTGAACGCGCTTGATCTCGATCTCGATGTCGATTTCGAACGGCAGCAGCTGGTCGGAATGGCCGAGCTCGCGCTGGACTGGCGCGATGCGCAGGCACACAGCCTCGTCCTCGATACGCGTGACCTGGCCATCGAATCGATCCAGGGCATCGCCGCCGATGGCTCGACCGACGATCTCGCCTACACGCTGGACAAACGCGATCCGATTTTTGGCTCGGCCCTGCGCATCGACACGAAATCGCCGGTGCCGCGCGTGCGCATCCGCTATCGCACCTCACCACAGGCATCAGGTCTGCAGTGGATGACGCCGGCACAGACCGCCAGCGGCAAGCAGCCTTTCATGTTCTCGCAATCGCAGGCGATCCATGCCCGCAGCTGGGTGCCGCTGCAGGACACGCCCTCGGTGCGCTTCACCTACAGCGCGCATATCCGAGCGCCCAAACCCCTGCGCGTGGTCATGAGTGCCGACAACGACATCAGCCATGCGCTCGATGGCGACTACCGGTTCAGCATGAAGCAGCCCATTCCGTCCTACTTGCTCGCGATCAGTGTCGGTGAACTCGCCGTGCGCGCAACCGGACCGCGCACGGCGGTGTTTGCCGAACCGAGTGTCGTCGCCAAGGCGGCGAAGGAGTTCGAAGACACCGAGGCCATGATCGAGGCGGCCGAAAAGCTCTATGGCCCCTATCGCTGGGATCGCTACGACATCCTCGTGCTGCCGGCGAGTTTTCCGTTCGGCGGCATGGAGAACCCGCGGGTGACCTTTGCCACGCCGACCGTGATTGCCGGCGACAAGAGCCTGGTCGGCTTGATCGCCCACGAACTCGCGCATTCCTGGTCGGGAAACCTGGTCACCAATGCCAATGCACAGCACATGTGGCTCAACGAAGGCTTCACGAGCTATGTGGAGAATCGCATCGTCGAGGCCGTCTATGGAAAGGAGGAAGCGACCATGCAACTGGTCGTCGATGCGCAGGAATTGCGGGTCGAAATGCAGGGCATGAAGGCGCGCGAACAATTGCTGGTCACCAACCTCGAGGGCATCGATCCCGACGAAGGACTTTCCGGTGTGCCCTATGACAAGGGCCGCTGGTTTCTGCGTTTTCTCGAATCGCGCTATGGCCGCGATGTGTTCGATCCGTTCCTGCGTGCGTACTTCGACCATTTCGCGTTCCACAGCATCACCACCCCGGATTTCCTCCGCTACTACAGCGAAAACCTCGAAAGTAAATATCCAGGCAAGGTCAGTTCGGCGGAAATCGACGAGTGGCTGCATCAACCCGGAATTCCGGAGTACGCGCCGATCGCGCATTCGGCGCGCTTCGATGCCGTCGACAAGGCTGCAGCCGAATTCTTCGCCGGCAAGCTGGCCGCCAAGGAGCTTCCGGCCAGCCACTGGGTGACCTACGAGTGGCTGCGCTTCCTCAATGCACTGCCGGCGAAGCCGACCGTCGCCCAGATGAAGGCGCTCGACAAGGCCTGGAAACTGACCGGCAAGGGCAACGCGGAAGTCGCCTTCCGCTGGTATGTCGCCAGCGTGCGCGCGGGCTATACCGAGGCGCGTCCGGCGATGGCCGCCTTCATCGAACGCATCGGTCGGCGCAAGCTGGTCGTGCCGATCTATGCCGAGCTGGCCAAGACCGCCGAGGGCAAGACGTTCGCCCGCGCCATCTACGTCAAGGCGAAACCCGGCTATCACCCGCTGACCCAGGCGTCAGTCGAAAAGGTGCTCGGCGTGCCTTAGGCCGCATCAAGCCGACGGCCGCGGGAAATCCGTGGCCGTCGCATCCCGCGGATTGTTCGGGTTGTCAGCGGCGCGGGCCGATGACAGGATGGCTCGAACCCGCCCGCGAAAACGACCGATGAAAAGCCTGCTGCTTTGCTGCGCCCTTGTGATCTCCAGGTCCGACCTTTGCAGCCAGCGAAATCCTGCCCGTGCGTGAGCAGGCGCGTGATCGACGAGATCCTCGCCGAACGTCTTGATACCGTGCTGCCCGATCTGATGCAACGCAACGGCATCGACATGTGGATCGTCATTTCGCGCGAATACAATGAGGATCCGCTATTGCGCACGATGCTGCCGGCAACCTGGCTCAATGCGCGAAGGCGCACCATCCTCGTGTTCGCGCGCAGCGCCAACGACAAGTACGAAAAGCTCGCCGTGGCCCGCTACAACGTCGGCGATCGAATCACCGCCGCCTGGGACATGCAGCGCTTCCCGCAGCAATGGGATGCACTCGCCGACATTGTGACGACGCGAGACCCGAGCAAGATCGCGCTCGATATCTCGACGGATTTTGCCCACGCCGATGGCCTCGTCAAGACAGACCACGACGAGCTCATGCGGGCGCTGCCCGAGCGATTCAGGTCACGTGTTGTTTCGGCCCAGGATCTGGCCGTCGGCTGGCTCGAAACGCGCACCGCCCGCGAGATGCAAATCTATCCGCAACTCGTGCGCATCACCCACGCGATCATCGACGAGGCGTTTTCCGAGCGCGTCATCACGCCCGGCATCACGACCAGTGACGATGTGGTCTGGTGGTTGCGCCAGCGGGTCAGCGATCTCGGCCTCGACACCTGGTTCCATCCGACCGTGTCGATCCAGCGCGATGATGGCGAGAGCTTCGATCACCTCAAGAGCTTCATCGATCATCCGGCCGGAGAGATCATCCGCGAAGGTGATCTGCTGCATGTCGATTTCGGCATCACCTATCTGCGCCTGAATACTGATGTGCAGGAGCACGCGTATGTCCTGCGCCCGGGTGAATCCGCTGTGCCGGCCGGAATCGCCAAAGCCATGCTAAAGGCCAATCGCCTGCAGGACATCCTGACCAGCCAGTTCGCCGTTGGTCGCAGCGGCAACCAGATCCTTGCCGGCGCCCTGGCCCAGGCGAAAAGGAAGACATCAAGGCGACGATCTACACCCACCCGCTTGGCAGCCACGGCCATGCAGCCGGCCCGACCATCGGCATGTGGGATCAGCAGGATGGCGTGCCGGGCAGCGGTGATTTTCCGATGCACGCCAACACGGTCTATTCGATCGAGCTCAACGCCGCCTCGGATATCCCCGAGTGGAAAAGAGAAATCCGGATCATGCTTGAGCAGGATGGCGGCTTCGACGGCCGAACATTCCGCTACCTCGATGGCCGCCAGACTCGGATCCATCTGATTCCGCGCAACGGCCGTGCCGCTGAGTGAGGTTCGAGCCGGGCTGGGCGGGGCCACGAACCGGATCGGCCACGGCTGCCGATCCGGTCAGCGATCCCTCTGTTACGGGTGCAGATCCCAGGCGGGTTCACCGCGCGGAGGAATCGCTTGCGGCGTGACCGACTTGATCGGTTCGGCGGCCATCTTGTCTTCGAGATATTTGAGTGCGGCATCGAGTTGCGCGTCACCACCGTTGAACGTCGCTTGCGGTGGATTGACCACGGCCATATCCGGAGATACGCCGCGCCCCTCGATAAGCCAGCGTCCATTTTCGGCGCTGAACTGTGGAAACTCGGCGACGCGCGCCATGCCGCCGTCGATCAGCGGGTTGCGCCCGGATAGCCAGATGCCGGCACCGGATGTGCGTTGGCCGATCAGTGGTGCCAGGTTCAAGGCCTTGATGCCGGCGGCGAAGGTTTCGCCGTCTGAATAGGTGCGCTCGTCGATCAACACGGCGAGGTGACCACGGAATGTCTGCTGCATGTTGAATTCAGGGGGGCTGTCCGGGTAGACCCAGAATGCCCAGGACCGACGCAACAGCTTTTCGATGATCCAGCTGTCGATGTTGCCGCCATTGTTGCGGCGCACATCGATGATCAGGCCGTCACGGTGGATGTTGGTGTAGAACTCACGGGCGAAATCGGCAATGTCGCCGGAACCCATGGCGCGCAGGTGCAGGTAACCGATGCGTCCCTTGCCACTGTCGAGTACGCGATCGCGGCGGCTCTGTTCCCAATCACCGTAGCGCAAATCGGACTCGCCGCGACTGTCGATCGCCGTGGCCACTGTCTTGCGTGCATCGCCGGCGCGGCTCAGTGCGAGCAGCACCTGCTTGCCCGCCTGGTTGGCCAATGCGTCAGCGACGTCTGCAAGAGTCCGCACTGGCCGACCATTGATCGCCGTCAATACATCGCCTTCGCGGGCATCGACGCCGGGTCGGGCCAGCGGCGCGCGTTCATTCGGCAATTCGGGATCGCTGCGATAGATGTGGGCAATCTTGAGGCCGTCGCCGACGGCGACCAGATCGGCGCCGAGCGCAGCTGGTTTGGCGACCTCGTCATCGCGGCGCTTATCGCCTCCGCGAACCTGCGAATGGAGGATGCCGAGCTCGGCCGTCATCTGGCCGGTCAGGTCTTCGAGCTCGTTGCGATCCGCGACGCGGGCGAGCAGGGGCTCATAGCGTGCGTAGACGGCATCCCAGTCGACCCCGCGCATGCCCGGATCGAATGAGAACTCGCGGTGCATGCGCCAGGCATCGTTGAACATCTGCTTCCATTCGGCGCGCGGATCAATGGCAAGGCGCCAATCGGAAACGCGCAATTTGCTCTTGTCCATCTTGTCAGGTGCCTTGTCTCCGGCATCGACGATGAACATCGCGCCGGCGCCATGCTCGCTCCATTTCACCAGCAACAATTTCTTGGCGTCGGCTGACAGCTGGTAGCGGCCGATGTCCTCGGCAAAGGTCTTGGCCTCGTCGCCGTCATTGCCAAGCACGAGCGTCTTGAGTTGCGGATGCGCATCGGCGACGCCTTCGTCGAGGAAGTACAGGCGCTTGTCGTCGATGGTCAGTGAGCGGTAGTTGCCGGCATCGGCTGGCACCTCGTAGAGCCGCTGGGACAAGCCATTCCAGGCAATGGCAGGAAGCGGGGGGGTTTTCGCATCGGATTTCTTCTTGTCGTCCTTCTTGTCTTCGTCCTTGTCCTTGCCTGAATCCTTGTCATCCTTGTTCAACTCATCGGCGGGCTGGAAGGCAAAACGGTTGCCGGGTTGCAGTGCGAGCGCGTAGATCTTCGTGCGCCGATCGAAGGTCGGACCCATGTTGCGATCGCCCCAAGGCGCCTGCGGGATGGTTGCGAACTCGCGATTGGAAAGGAAATAGAGCCACTTGCCATCACGCGAGAACACGCCCCATCCACTTTCGTAACGATCGCTGCTGACGACGGCTTTTTGCGAGCCATCGAGCGCAACCAGCACGATCTGGGGACGACCTTCGCGGCTGTCCGGACGGGCCACGGCCAGTGTCTTGCTGTCAGCCGACCAGTTCACCGAGGCGTAGACATCGTCCCCGCCGAAATGGGATTCGTCGACCACGCGGATCTTGCGCGTGCCGAGATCGAGGACCGACAGGCGCGCACGCTTGTCGTCGAAGGCCAGCGACTTGCCATCCGGTGACAGGTACAGATGCCAGCGGCGTATGTTCGAGTCGCGCGTCAGTGCTTCGCCCGGACCGGATCCATCGGCGGGAAAGCGCCAGATTTCCTCGTGTCCGCCGATATCGCTGATCGCATAGATGGATTTGCCGTCGCTGCTCGGCACCGCGGCGCGAATCCGCGCATCCTTCGGCACCGCGATGTCGATGCGCCGGCGCGCATCGGTGGCGGCATACGTGGCAGAGCCGCGGGCAACGAGAACAGCGCGCGAGCCATCCGCGTTGAGCGCGACATCATCGAGATAGTCGAGCGGCTTCTCCAGCCAGCGCGTGCGGCGCTGCTCGAAATCGCTGACCAGGTCGATCGGAACGACGCGATCGGTGCCGGTGGCCAGATCGATGTCGCGAATGTCGGCCCCGTATTGGTAGACGATGTGGCCATCCTGCAGTTGTGGATCGCGTACTTCGAAAGCGTTGAATGAGGTCAGCGCGCGACGGTCGCTGCCGTCGGCGCCCATGCTCCAGAGATTGTCGCTGCCGGTCTCGTCGCTGAGGTGATAGAGACGACCCTTCCACCACATCGGCCGTCGCAGCGAGGCATTCACATCGGCGTCGAGTCGGGTCGCCTCGGCACTGCCGTCAGCTGGCGCGCGCCAAAGTTGCGCCATTGCGCCACCCTTGTAGCCGCGTGCGTGGTCGCCGGTGATATGCAGGCCGAAGCGGGTGAAAAAGATCGAACCGCTCTTCGCATCGAAGCTGGCCTGGTTGGCATCGGCAAATGGCAGGCTGCGCTGGATCAGCGTATCCGGATTCACCGCACGCAAGATCATGCTGCTGCCAGGCCCGGTTACCGCCGTGCTCGCAAACAGAACCTCGTTAGCCGGCGTCCAGCCGACCACGCGTACGCCAGCCCCGTCGAAACTCAAACGCTTCGGTGCGCCACCGTCGATCGGCATGACATAGACCTCGGGGCTGGCATCGTAGCTGCCGACAAAGGCGATGCGACGGCCATCGGGCGAGATCGATGCCTGGCTCTCCTCACCTGCATTGCTGGTCAGGCGCTGGGCCGTGCCTCCGGCCAATGGCACCCGCCATAGATCGCCCTCGGCGGTGAACACGAGGGTGTCCCCATGCAGCGAAGGGCCACGCGCATAGATCGACTCGGCGCGAGCGCCGTATGGACAAGCCATCAGAAGCAGCAGTGCAGCGAAAACCGATTTCATCGGCGATTCCTCCCGGGACCAGCGCACATTGTGCCCGCCGGCCGAGGTCAGGTCGTGGCCGATTGGTCATGCCCGGCGAGCCCGCCTTTCTAACGCAGAAAACTTGATGGCCCCCGTTCGCTTCAGTTTCCGTTTTTCATTTGGAATAGGGACGGACTCCTGTCGAGGCCGCCGATTCCGTCCAGTCTGGCTTGCCGGGAGAGCACCCATGTCAGTGATTCGCTCCATGATCTTCGCAATTGTCTGTGCATTCGCGCTGGCACCGCCCGCACAAGCCCTGAACTTCGTCGTCAACGATGCGACCAGTGATCCGGACGACGAACCACCCAACGATGCCCTGTGCAAGACCGCCGCCGGCACCTGCTCCCTGCGGGCCGCGATCGAGGAGGCCAACGAGCAGACCGGCCCGCACATGATCACCTTCGCCACGGCGATCAAGACAATTACCCTGAGTGCCGACCTGCCTCCGATCATCGCCAAGGTCAGCATCGATGGAACGAATGCGACCGCCGTCGGCGGGCGCGTCGACATCAACGCGGCCGCCGTCAACGGCGCTGGCGGTTTCAATTGCTTCCAATTGAATGCGACTGGCACGGACACGACCACGCCGCCGATCCACAACCCCGATGGCGGCCAGGGTTCGACGATCAGCAATCTGGTCATCCGCAACTGCGCTGGCAACGGCATCGACGCGAGTGGGCACGGCTACACATTTGCCAACAATCGCATCGGCACCAATCCGGCTGGAACCTCTGCCGCGCCGAACGATGGCGATGGCATCAACCTTTCCGGCACGATTCCGCCGCCGTCGATTCCCGATATCCAGAATCTGATCGACAATCCGCCGACCGACTTCGCCGGAATCGTGGCCTACTCGCTCGCGCTGAAGGCCGCATTGACGGTCATCGCCATGCCCAACGCGATCACCGGCAACCATATTTCCGGCAATCTGCAGACGGCGATCACGCTGAACAATGCGATGACAGTCAACACGTTTGTCGCCGGCAACATCATTGGTCTCAGTGCCGATTCGCTGTCGGCGATCCCGAACGGCACCGGCGGTGGTTCGCCCGATGCGGTCGTGCTCAGCAATGGCGCCTATGGCAATTTCATCGGTCCGGGCAATGTCATCAGCGGCAACATCAACGATGGCATCTCGATCAGCGGCAGCGTGCTGCTGCCGAATTTCATCGCCGGCAACGTGATCGGGCCTGGCGGCCTGCCGGGGCTCGAGCTCGGCAATGGCGACAATGGTATCGACATCACGGCCACCATCGAAGATGACGGCACCGCGCCGGACAAGCCGACCCGCTATACCACCTTCATCGGGCCAGCCAATGTCATCAGTGACAACAAGAGCGACAACGGCGCTGGTGCGCTTGACCAGTACGGCGGCGATACCAGCGGCGGCATCCTGGTTTCGGGTGAGGGTGTGCATCTTCGGCAATGGCATCGGCCTGTTCGCGTTCCCTGCCGGTGCCTCGTTTGGCCTGGCCGATCAGTTGCTCGATGTCGGCAATTCCGGCAATGGCATCGTCATCACGACCGGCGGAAATCAGGTCGGCGGCAGCGAGGTATTCGAGGCCAATTTCATTCTGCACAACGATCGCCACGGCATCCTTGTGCGCGGCAGCGACACGGTCGGCAACATCATCCGCGGCAATTTCATCGGCGTCGCGCCGCCGACCGGGCTCGACATTTTCACTCTTGGCAATCGTGGCAATGGCATTGTCGTGCAGTCGGCCAGCGGCACGATCATCGGTGGGCCGGGAGATCTCGATGACAACGTGATCGCCGCCAACGGGATCAACGGCGTCGCCTTGCGCGATGGCAATCCAGACAACGGCTGGGCCAACCTGATCCAGCGCAACCAGATCTATGCCAATGGCGTGACCACGCCGGGGGTCGGTATCGGCATCGATCTCGCACACGATAACGATGTACCTGACATACAGCCTGACCCAGCTGGCGAAGATCCGAACACGAACTACGCCAATTTCGGCCAGAACCAGCCAACGCTGTGCACGGGCAATGGCGTGCCCTTGCCGGCTTGCACGGCGCCGGGCTTCAACGCCGGCAGTGGGGCGACCAGTGCAACCTGGAGCATCGTCACGCGACCGAATACACAACTTCGTATTGAATATTTTTCCCAGCGCCCGGACGGGATGAGTTTCCTGTTCGACGAAATGGTCACCACCGATGCCGCCGGTCTGCCGCTCAGCGGCACGGTCAGCACTTGTGTCGCCGGCGTCTGCACGGCATCCGCGATACCGTCGAGCGGCGGGGATTCGCGCGGACAGAGCATCGTGATGACCGCCACCGATCTGTTTCCGAGTGATGTGCCGCCGGTGGACGGACTCGTCCTGACCGATCCGGCCAACAACACTTCGGAATTTTCGGCGCCAGCCGGTATCCCGCAAGAGGTCGCGTTCGGCGCATCGAGTTACACGGTCGCCGAGGCCGACGGCACCACCACCCTTGTCGTGCAAAGGCTTGGCAATCCGACCGGTGCAGTCAGTGTGGATGTGGTCGTCTCGGCTGCGCCCGGAACCGCCACCGGTGGCGGCATCGATTACACGCTGATCAGCACCAATCCAATTACCTGGGCCGATGGCGACAATGTCGACAAGGAGTTCACGATCGCCATCAGCAACGATAACCTTGACGAAAATGACGAGACTGTCAATTTCGAATTGCAGAATGTGAGCGGCGCGGTCGCCGGCAGCCCGAACACCACGGTGCTGACGATCACCGACGACGACGCAACGCCGACCATCGGCATCGCCGACACCAGCATCGCCGAGGGTGATGCCACGGTGACGATGCCGTTCGCGATCACGCTTTCGGCGATCAGCGGACTTGATGTCGTGGTCACCTGGTCCACGGCCGATGGCAGCGCAACCGCCGGATCGGATTATGTCGCCCAGATCGGCCAGAACATCACGATTCCGGCGGAACACCTGGCGTGAGCGTTCCCGTAGACATCATTGGTGATGTGCTCAATGAGGATGACGAGACCCTGCTGCTGAATATCAGCGCGAGCAACACGACCGTCGCCGGCAGCGATTTGCAGGCGCTTGGCACGATCATCGACAACGACCCGCTGCCGCAACTCTCGATCAACGATGTCAGTCCGCTCGACGAAGGCAACGGGCCCGCACCGACGCCCTTCATTTTCACCCTGTCGCTGGATGCGCCAAGCGGACGCCCGGTCAATGTGCGGGTGGTCAGTGGCGATCCCGGCGACACCGCGCTCGCGCCAGACGACTACGCGAGCATCGACCAGGTCGTGGCGATTCCCGCCGGCATGATTTCGATGCCGGTTACCGTCGATGTGGTCGGCGACACGACTTTCGAGCCGCTGCCGACCGAGAGCTTCAGCCTCAAGCTCGCCGCCCATCCCGGCGGACCACTGAACGCCAACCTCGCCGACGCGCTCGGCATCGGCACCATCACCAACGACGACGGCGCGCCAGGCACCTTGCAGTTCAGCCCGAACCCGGCCGATCAGTCGGTCATGGAAAATGTCGGCACGGCGACCTTCACCGTGACGCGCAGCGGCGGCAGCACCGGCGCGGTCAGCACGACGGTCGCCCTCGGCGGCAATGCCACGATCGGCGCAGGCAACGATTACACCGCTTCGAATCTGGTGTTGACCTGGGCGGATGGCGATGCAACCGATCGCGCCGTCACGATCACCGTCACGACGATGGGGGGCGGTCCCCCGGTCGACCTGGCGCGTGGGCGCCCCGCCGTTCCGTCGCGGCCCGTGCTGACCCTCCGCCCGCCTGGTGGCCCCCCGTCCCCGGGCCCGCCGCGCCGCCGCCTGCGCCGCGCGGGTTCCCTGCGTCCGCCGAACCCGGCCGATCAAAGCGTGGCCGAGGGTCGGCACGGCGACCTTCACCGTGACGCGCAGCGGCGGCGGCACCGGCGCGCGGCCCCCCCGTCGCCCTGGGCGGCAACGCCACGATCGGCGCAGGCAACGATTACACCGCTTCGAATCTGGTGTTGACCTGGGCGGATGGCGATGCAACCGATCGCGCCGTCACGATCACCGTCAACGACGATGCCCTGCCGGAAGCCGATGAAACGGTCAGCCTGACCCTCGGCGCACCCAGCGGCAGTGCCACGCTCGGCGTGCCGTCGGTGGCCACACTGACGATCGTCGCCAACGATGCCGCAGCGGGTTCCTTGCAGTTCAGCCCGAACCCGGCCGATCAGTCGGTCATGGAAAATGTCGGCACGGCGACCTTCACCGTGACGCGCAGCGGCGGCAGCACCGGCGCGGTCAGCACGACGGTCGCCCTCGGCGGCAATGCCACGATCGGCGCAGGCAACGATTACACCGCTTCGAATCTGGTGTTGACCTGGGCGGATGGCGATGCAACCGATCGCACCGTCACGATCACGGTCAACGACGATGCCATACCAGAGGGCGATGAAACGGTCAGCCTGACCCTCGGTGCGCCCAGCGGCAGTGCCACGCTCGGCGTGCCATCGATGGCCACACTGACGATCGTCGCCAACGATGCCGCAGCGGGTTCCTTGCAGTTCAGCCCGAACCCGGCCGATCAGTCGGTCATGGAAAATGTCGGCACGGCGACCTTCACCGTGACCCGCAGCGGTGGCAGCACCGGCGCGGTCAGCACGACCGTTGCACTTGGCGGAACGGCAACATTGGGCAGCGATTACACATCCTCGACCCTGATCCTGAACTGGGCTGATGGCGACAGCAGCGACCGCTCGGTCACGATCGCGGTCACCGATGACCCCACGCCGGAAGCAAGCGAGACCGTTATGCTGACGCTTGCCGCACCCACCGGTGGGGCGACGCTCGGTGCGCCATCGGTCGCGACGTTGACGATCCTTGAAAGCGATCTTGGTGGCGGGGCTGGTTCGATTACCGCCATCCCGGCAACTTCGTCGTGGTCATTGGGACTGCTCGTGCTGCTGCTCATCATGGTCGCCTTGAGCAAGCATTCGGGATCCGGGCCGAGATCCCTCAAATGACAGGGAGCCGCCTGATTGAATGACTCTGCCGGCGTTGATCCGCGCCGGCAGAGGTTTCCTGAACGCGTCCCGGCATGAATCTTGCCTTACGAATCATGCCTTGGCAGTTGCGCTCGCAAGCAAAGCCGTCGATCGCATCAAATCCAATCAGGAAGGGATAATCATGAAGATCAAACAGCGTCTTGCGTCGCAGTGCGCAATTTCATTCTTGCTGGCCGTAGTCAGCATTTTTCTGGCCAGTTCGGCAAGCGCTGACAGCGTCAGTGACAACGCGGCAAGCTGGCTCAGAGGCCAGCAGATAGCAGCGGGTCCGACCGCCGGGGCGTTTCCCTGGACTCCGGGCGACGTTGCGACAGCGAATACGCAGGGTGCATCGGCTCTCGGCCTGCTTCGTGCGTGGGAGCGCAGCGGCCAGTGCCGCCGATCTCGCCGCAGCTGTGGCCAATGGCGATTGCCAGGTCAACGACTGTATTCCCGGATCGACCTATCCCGACATGCATCACCGCTTCGCGACGCACGATCCGCTGTTTCTGGAGCAGCTCTCGATCGACAGTGGCGATCCGCAATATGCGAACTTTGTCGATAGCGAATTCTGGGGCCGTCTGAGTGGCTCCGTGTATGGCGCGTCGGCCAATCTCAATGCAGCCGGTTACGCGAACGCCGTTGTTGCCAATCGCACCGGACAGAACTATCCCGAGCTTGCCGCCTGGGATCTGTCGAAGACCGCCATTGCGGCGCAGCTGGCCGGCGAAACTGTCGCCCGCGACGCCATGATGCAAGGAATCCTCGCCAGCCTGAACGCTTCCGACGGCGCACACGACCTTCGACGTGGTCGGCCTGACTGGCGCGATCTGGGCCTCGGCAGTGACCGGCGTTGATCTCGATCCGACTACGGGCAAATGGACTACCGCCAACAGCACGGCCGCGCTGGTGACCCAGCTGCTTGCCTACCAGACGCCATCCGGCGGTTTTGTCGGCAGCACCACCTTGTCCGGTGGCGTCATTGACGGCAACGCAGACACTCAAACCACCGCGTTCGCGATGCAGGCGCTTGATGCGGTCGATGCCGTGGGCTACGCGGCGCAAATCCAGAATGGTTTTGCCTACATTTCGAGCCTGCATGACCCGTCCGGAGAATTTCTTGGCTACAACGGCGCCCCCGCAGGCGCAAGGATCGGTCGAGAATCAGGGCGAAACACTGGAAGCCTATGCCTCGATCACCCAGCGACCGGGTTCCGTTTACGTCGACGACGGTTTTGCCGGCTCCATGCCCGGCGCTCCCAAGAGCTTCGTTCACCCGCAAGTCAATGGCGGCGCCGCGATTCCGGTCGTCTTCGGCCAGGACGCCTTTGCGACGATTGCCGATGCCCTCGCCCAGGTTCAGGTCGGCGGCACCGTGTATGTGGCCAAGGGCCGCTATGCCGAGGATTTCCTCGCGATCAGTCGCCCGGTCAGCATCGTCGGTGAACAGGCCGGTGTCGATGCACGCACGCGCAGCACGGTCGATGCTGACGAAACCATCATTGTTCCCGGTATCGCACAGCCCGGACTCACCTTGAGTTCGTATGAAATTCCGGTCATCGACATCTACAGCAGTGATGTGGCTCTCGACGGCGTCATCATCGATGCCGACAACCCGGCGTTGACCTCGGGTCTTGCCTACAACGGTGCGGATCCCGATGTTGCGACAGGCATTTTTGTCCAGGGCAACAACACCCGCTTCGAAAACAGCATTTTCCGCAACATCCTCTATTCCGGTATCGATGGCTACCACGTCGGCAACAGTGCCAGCGGCGGCAACATCATCCGCCACAACCGCTTTGCCAACATCACTTCGCCTTCTGCCTGGGGAGTTGCCGTCATCCTGCAGGACAATTTCTACGCGCAGGTGAATGACAACCTGTTCAACGAGGTCCGCGTTGGTGTGCAGACCAACAACAATCATCGTGTCGCGCCGAACGGATTTCTGCCGAGTATCAGCGGCAACGAGATTCATGCCACCCGGATCGGCGTCTTCCACAACTTGTTCTACTCGTCCGCCTCCTCTTACTCGATCAATGGAAACGACTTCATTGCGGTGGCCAATGCGGGCGAAGCCGGACAATGGATGGGCCTGTGGATCGAGTCGATGGGCGCTGCACAGACCGTGACAATCAACGGAAATACGGTTGACGGCCTGGCCGTTGCCGGCAGTCGCCCAAGCGTTGGCTACCTGCTCAACAACATCACCAGCACGGCCAGTGCATCGACCGTGATAAATGGTGGCAGCGCGAGCAACATCGGAGTCGGCGTCCTCGCCACCGACGCCACTCGCTACACCGGGCCGGTCAACGATTTTGTCGTGCGCAATATTGCCTTTTCCGATATCGGCATCGCGGCGTTCTATGTCGAAGATACGACCGAACAGGCCGGATCGGCCAAGCTCAGCATTGGTGATGGCAACACCTACACAAGCGTCGCGCACGTGCTGGCCTTGTCCGGCAGCGCGCCGGCGGCTGGATTTGTTGACAGCCAGAATGATGTCGCGAGCGTGTTCGTGCGCTCGGCGCGTGGCTACTACTACCGTCCGGCGGCAGCGCCCTACAATGTATCCAATGCGGCAATCAATCCGGCCATCGGCTATGTGCAGGTGGGCGGAACGGTCAGTGTCGAGGCGGGATCTTTCAACGAGAGCGTCAACGTCAACAAATCGGTCAGCGTGAAGGGCGCCTTTGCCGGCACCACCGGCTTCGATCCTTTGCGTGGCGGTAGCGGCGAAACGGTGATTGCGCCGGTCTCCGGTTCGGCATTCACGCTGGCCGCCAGCAATGCCGCGGTCGATGGCTTCACGCTCACAGTCGCCAATGGTGTCGCCGTGGGCCCCGGTGGTGCAAGCCGTGACAACATGCAGTTCATCAATAATCGCATCGTCGACATCGCCGATGGCGTCGGCATCCGCTTCGAGCCGGGTGAAGGAACGCCGGCAAGCGGCCTGACGATCACCGGAAACCTGTTCGCCAATATCAATGGTTCCGGCGTCAACGGCTCGGCGATCCAGCTCTACAAGGGCACCCGCAACGCGGTCGTCAGCAACAACCACATCGACAGCGCGCGAACCTATGCGATCCAGGTCAATGGCGGCAACGGCTCGGTATTGAATACGACCATCACCGGCAACGTGATCAGTGATTCGCTGGCGCTGGGCACCTATGACGCCTTTCTCGCGACCAACGTCGACGGCATGCAACTCCGCGACAATACCGTTACCGATGTGCTGACCGGCTTGTATTTCTCGGACAAGGTCAGCAACCTCGATGTGCTGTGCAACAGCATCGATGCGGTCACGCGAGGCATCTCGACTTCGAACATCTTTGGCAATGTTCCGGAACACCGCCATTCGTATCTTCGACAATGCGGTTCTCGGCGGCGCCACCGCCGACATCAACAACGGACAGACCCAGCCATTGGTGGTCGGCTCGAACTGGTACGGCGGTACCCCGGCATTGGTGACGGGCAGCAACGTCTTCGTCGCTGATGCACTGCCGGCGACGCCAATCGGCCAAGCCGCCTGCGGCGTCAACGCCGCCACCGCAATCCTCGCCTATGCGGGCACGCCGCAGAGCACGCTGGTCAACACGGCCTTTGCATCGACGCTCGATGCACGCGTGGTCGATGCGTTGGGTGGCGCGGTGATGGGCGAGAGCGTGAGCTTCGCCGCACCGGCCAGTGGCGCCACGGCAACGCTTGGCCCAGTGAGCGGTTTGACCAACTTCAACGGTGTTGTCTCGATCAGTGCCACGTCCAACAACCTGGCCGGCAGCTATGCAGTGACCGCCAGCAGCGGCAGCCTGACGCCGGAGGCGAGCTTCGCCCTGACCAATAATCCGATCATCGGTACAGTCAGCTGGGATAGTTTGAGCTTTGTCTACGACGGCAATACCCACCTCGCCACCGCGCACATCACCGAGGAACCGGCAACGACCTGCACGGTGACCCCGGCGGTCGGCCCGGATGTTGGTAACTACGCGGTCACGGCCAGCTGCAACGGCACCACCTACGCCGCCAGCGGCACCAACACGGCCAGCATCACCCCGGCCAGTGCCACGCTCGCTCTGAGCAACCTGACCCAGACCTTTGACGGATCACCGAAGCCGGCCACGGTCACCTCGACACCGCCTGGTGTCAGCTTCAGCGTGACCTACAACGGCAACCCGACCGCTCCGAGTGCCATCGGCGACTACGCGGTGGTCGCCACGATCACCGATCCGAACTACACCGGCCCGCAGGCCAGCAATGTGCTGCACATCGTCCAAGCCGATGCGCCGGATCTTGGCATCAGCATCACCGACAACCGCCATTTCGTGCAGTTCGGCAAGCTGCTGACCTACACGATCGTGGTCAACAATCCGGGCAACACGAACATGACCGGCGCCACCGTCACCAGCAACCTGCCGGTGACCCTGCTCAATGCGACACCGAGCTGGCAGTGTGTCCAGGTCAGCCCGGGCGCGAGCTGTACCCCGAGCGGAACCGGCAACCTCAGCGACACGGCGGTCAACATCCCGGCCGGCGGTGGCGTGGTCTACCTGTTCAATGCCTGGGTCAAGGACGATGCGAGTCTGCCGACCGACGTGATCAGCACGACGGCCACGGTCAGTGCCGCAGGTGACATCCAGCCCACCAACGACAGCGCCACTGACAACACCCAGGCGGTGCTGTTGCGCGATGGTTTCGAGGTCGGCGGTGACGGGGCCGAGGATGTCGATGCGATCAGCAGCCCCGATCAGGTCAATCCGCTGACGGCGGACAACCTGCAGATGCTCGATCTGGGCACGGCATGGAACGCGGATGGCCGCATCACCGAACTGGCCCGCGTGCAGGGCGACACCGGCAAGGTGATCCGCATCCAGACCCTGCGCACGAGCGGGCAGCTGCTCGTTCGCTTGCTCGGATCAAATGCGGTCAGTGAATGGACGACGATCAATGCCGGCACCCGCCAGCTGGTGGTCGGCCTGGCCGATCAGTCGGTGTTGCTGGTCGGTGCGACTGCGGACCTGCAACTCGCCATCGACAGCACGAGCGCAGATCTCCACAACGATTCACGTACAACAGTGAAACCACGGCGGCCGGGGTGACCCGGCCGCCGTCCGTTGCGGGTTCAGCTAACTGAACACGAGATTGCGTATTCGGTCATTTTTGTGACGGAGTTGACATTTTTTGCGCGCTGACCTTTCATGGCGATCGCGATCCGTTTGACCGGGGCTTCATTGCCGATGAAGAAAAGACGCATTGCGACACGATCCTGAACAGAGGGTCGTTGGCGGTGTCGGTCATCACGCCGACGGGAAAAACACGATTTCCATCGCGGAGATCGTCAAACTCAGGGGAACATCATGGAAAGGTCGTATTCGATACGGGATCGTGCACGCGTCGCACTGGTCATGCTTGTCTTCGCGATGGCGGCATCGTCCGCAAGCGCCGAAGCCGCAGGAGTCGATCGCTACGTCAACGCGGTAGGCGGCATCGACAGCGGCAGTTGCAGCGTCCCGGCCAGTCCGTGCCTGAGTATTGCCTATGCGATCACCCAGACCGCCAATGACGACACGATCCATATCGCGGCAGGCACTTATGTGGATCCGCTGACGATCACCAAGCAGGGATTAAAGCTGGTCGGACAGAATCCGGCCAACAAACCCGTGATCACGCGTTACTCCGGACTGGCCAACCAGGCCCTGCTGGTGATCATCGGAGTCAAGAATGTCGAAGTTCGCGATCTTGAATTTCGCATGGATCAGACTTTCGTTGCCGAAGGCATTCTCGCCAGCGGATTTGTCGATGGTCTGAAGCTCTCCGGCAACGACTTCAACTATAGCCGCTCGGGTGCAAACACCTCGACCTACGGCTACCGCAACGCGATCTCGATCAACGACACGCAGAACTCGCGGGGACTAGGGCGGGCCGATGGATCGCTGGTGACCATCGATGGCAACACGATCAATGGCGTCGATCTGATCAATGGCGTGCTCTTGCGCATCGGCATCGACATCGATGGCAGTGTCGCCCATGTCACCAACAACACGATTGCGGCAGGCGTCCATGATGTCCGCGTGCGTTTCCCGACCACGACCCCCTCGTCCTCAGCGTTCAATACATTGGTTGACGGCAATACGTTGAACGGGCGGGGACTTGAGCTGGCGGTGCCGAATGCCAGTTCCGGCCCGATCACGATCAGCAACAACCAGCTCAACGCGATCGGCGGAATCGACGACAGCACGAATTACCCGGCCGACTACTCGATCATGCGATTGATTGGCAACAGCCAATCTGTCGCGCTCGCTGTCAGCGGCAATATTTTTGCCGGCTATCAAGGCAAGTATCGCGGCGTGCTCATACAGAATTTTCCCGGCGCGAATTTCACCGGCAATACTTTCTCCCCGGCGCCTGGCGCCAGTGATTTCGTCTCTCTTGTGATCGGCAACAAGGAGCTCAATTCCGGCACCGCCGCGGCACCGTTGGCGATGTCGATCACGGCGATGGGCAACCACTTCAACGGCAGTGGCGTAGCGGGTGCGGGACGTGCCGTGGAATTCTTCGACGACAACGATGCCGGCGGCGCGGCCAGCTTCGGCAGTCTTTTGTTTGGCGGCGCCGGTCCGGGCGAAGCGAACCAGTTCGACGTCAATCTGCGCTGGTATTTCCGCCTCGACAATCACAACTGCAATACGGTCAATGCACCGACCTGCAGCTTCCTCGACTACGCCGGCGCGATCGGCAATGCAGCCGCGACAAATACCCAGGTTCGCCCGTTCACCGGCAACGTCAGCGCCAGCCAGAATCTGTTCGATGGCGCGCTGCCAGCGGCGATGACGCCGGCACAGAAATCGGGTCTGCTCGGCCACACGTTTGACAAGATGGCCGACGCACAGCTGGGTATCGTCGATTACGGCATCACCGCGACCAAGCCAGTGGTGTATGTCGATGACAATTACGCCGGTCGCAGTTATGGCGACCCACTGGTTTTCTCGCACGGAGCCGTCACCCCCGGCACGGTCTATTTCGGCATCAACGCATTTGCGACGATTCCAGTGGGCGTGGCGAATGTCGATGTCGGCGGCCCGGTCTATGTGGCCAAGGGCAACTACAACGACAGCCTGACACTGACCAAGCATGTCCAACTGATCGGCGATGGAAGCAGCGGCGTCGATACGGTTATCGGCAACGCGGTGATCATCAATGCTGGCGGTGCGTCGCATGCTGCGCCGCTGTTGATGAAAAATCTTCGCGTGACCAATGCGGCGGGTAATGCGGTGCGCGTCAACACGGCGTCGTATCTCGCTTTTGACCATGTCGAGTTCAGTGGCAACGGCTCAAGCGGACTCGATTTCGCTGCAGTCTCCGACGATATTGTCATTGTCGGCAGCGCATTTGATGGCAATGTCGGCCACGGCATCCGCACGGCGTCGACGGCACAGGTCAGCCATGTCGCCATCGACAACAGCACCTTCAGCAACAACTCGACCGGCATCCTGCTTTTCGGCTCAGGCAACACGGGCAACGGCCAGATCAGCAACTGGACGATCACCGACAGCCAGTTCCTGTCCAACGAGAATACCAACCTGAATGTTTTCGGCGGCGGTATCTGGATCAAGACCGCCGGCCCTGG
This sequence comes from Lysobacterales bacterium, assembly GCA_016721015.1. GTDB lineage: Bacteria > Pseudomonadota > Gammaproteobacteria > Xanthomonadales > Rhodanobacteraceae > Dokdonella. Next base: position 228,026 of record JADKJL010000001.1, on the reverse strand, counting down.
CAGCGTCATCGATGGCGTCAGCGTGACTGGCTCGACATTCGCTGACAACGGCAGCGCGAATACCCTCAATCGCGTCGGCATCACGGTTCGTGCGCGATCCGGCACAACGATGCAGAAAGTATCCATCTGCAACAATACCTTTATCGATAACGCCGGCACACTTGGCACGCAGTTGACCGGAATCAATGTGGTCGACGATTCAGCCAATGCGGCTTATCAGCCGATTACCGTCTGCGCGAGCAATACCTTCACGGGTCTCGGCCACAGCGTCAGCGGACTTGAACAGTTCAACCTCTACGGCACCCAGCCTGCCGTCATCATCACGGGCGGCAGCATCACCAATACCGAGTACATCAATGGCCTGGTCGTGCGCGTGCGCGACGGCGCCAAGTTCGCGAGCATTGGCGCAGGCATGAACGATGTCGACACGACGACGGGTGACGAGTTGCACGCACCTGCCGGCCTTTACGCCGAAACCGTGACCTTCACCCACGACAACATGACTCTCAGTGGTGACGGTGCCGCCACGATCATCGATGGTGGCAACGGCAACCAGCCCGGCATCACGTTGCCGAACGGTCGCATCGGCAGCACGATCACCGATCTCACGGTTCGTAACGTCCATAACTCGTGCATCCATGGTTCGCTGGGCAACAGCGGCACAACAGTCCGCAACACCTTGCTCAGTGCATGTCGAGCGGACATCGGTGGCTTCAACGGTGGCGGCGCCTACATGAATGGCCCGGTTGATGACGTTACTTTCGACAACAACGAGGTCACCGCCTCGGCGGCACGCGGCCTGGTCATCTGGAATGGCTACAAGTCGAACATCCGCTTCACCAACAACCACGTGCATGACATGGTTGGCTGCTGCGGTATCGAGCTGCAGGATGGCACCGCTTCGGCTGTCACGGCGACCGGTAACACGATCGAAAACGTGGGTGATTCGGGCATGGCCTTTATCGGTCTTGGTGCCGGTGCCGGCGCGAACCTGATCAGCAACAACACGATCATCAACACCGGTCGCTACGGAATCGAGATCAAGATTCCGAACGGCACCGGTGCGCTGAGCGGTGATGGTTCGATTGTCGTCAGCAACAACATGGTCACCCGACCGGCCATGCCGACTTCGCTTGACCAACGTGATGTCAGCGGCATTGCCGTGATCCGGCGCGGTTACAGCCCGACCAGCGGCGAGACCGATATCACCTCGGGCGTCATCGTCACTGGCAACACGGTCAGCGGCTGGGTTCCTGCGAACGGCAGTCCGAACGATGGCTTCGGCATTGTTGCGGAAGGCATCAAGTCACGCGTCTTTGGCAACACCTTGAGCGGCAACCAGATTGGCGTGCAGTTGCAGGCCGGCAACGATGGCTATCCGGGCGACAGCAATCAGAATTTGACCAATGACTTCTTCTCGCGCGGCAATTCACCGTCGACCTGCATCGATCTCGGCAGCAACAGTTTCAGCGGCAACGCCATCGACAATCGAAGCGTGAGCCTGCCGGCCGGACAGAACCTGGCCATGAGCGTACACAACACGACCCGGGGCACCTCGTTCTGTTCGATCCAGGCGGCCATCAACGATGCGGCCACGCTCAATGGCGACGTCATCACTGTGGCTGCGGGCGCGTACGGCGAGAACATCGTCATCAGCAAGGGCCTGACCTTGCAGGGTCCGTTTGCCGGCACTGCCGGACATGATGGATCGCGCAGCGGCAGCGGTGAGGCGGTGATTTCTCCGGCAAGCGGTCGGGCCGTGCGTGTCAACGCCGACAACGTGGTCTTTGATGGCTTCACGATCGCCAACGTCGCCGACACGGCCATCTCCTCGGGCGGAAACTACGGCGGCAGCTCGACGCATGTGCAGATTGCGAACAACCGTGTGATCGATGTGCACAGCGGCTCAGGCATCTACACCAATGGCGATATCGTCAGCGGACGCGTCTACGACTGGACGGTCAGCAACAATCTGTTCCGCAATATCGATTCGGCGATCGGCTCGGGCGTCAATCTGTGGAAGGCCACGGGCGGTACGATCAGCGGCAACCACATCGAAAACTCGGGTCATGGCGGCATCCAGCTGAACAACTCGAACACCATTTCGATCACCGCCAATATCATCACCAATACTGCGGGCAATGGCGTCAATGTCGCCGAATCGCAAAGTATCATCGTGGCCGGAAACCTGATCACCGATGCCAATACAAGCAACGATTCCGATTCGGCGGGACTGACCCTGTATGGCGGCAGCAGCAATGTCGACATGCTTTGCAACACGGTCAATGGCGGCGGCAACAACGGTTTCAGCACCTCGGCCGGCATCCCCGATCCGTTCAGTGCTATCCGCGTGTTCGACAACGCCCTGCTGGTCACCAGCAGCGTCAGTCACAACCTGGCGCAGGCGATCAACATTGGTTCAAACTGGTACGGCGGCAGTCCTGCGAGCATCGCAGGCACAAACGCAGCTGGCGCGCAGATCGCCGATCCACTCAGTGCCACTCCGATTGGCAGCGCCATCTGCACGGCACCTAATCCGGCCACGGCCAACGCCGCCACCGCAATCCTCGCCTATGCGGGCACGCCGCAGAGCACGCTGGTCAACACGGCCTTTGCATCGACGCTCGATGCACGCGTGGTCGATGCGTTGGGCGGCGCGGTGATGGGCGAGAGCGTGAGCTTCGCCGCACCGGCCAGTGGCGCCACGGCAACGCTTGGCCCAGTGAGCGGTTTGACCAACTTCAACGGTGTTGTCTCGATCAGTGCCACGGCCAACAACCTGGCCGGCAGCTATGCAGTGACCGCCAACAGCGGCAGCCTGACGCCGGAGGCGAGCTTCGCCCTGACCAACAATCCGATCATCGGTACAGTCAGCTGGGATAGCTTGAGCTTTGTCTACGACGGCAATACCCACCTCGCCACCGCGCACATCACCGAGGAACCGGCAACGACCTGCACGGTGACCCCGGCGGTCGGCCCGGATGTTGGTAACTACGCGGTCACGGCCAGCTGCAACGGCACCACCTACGCCGCCAGCGGCACCAACACGGCCAGCATCACCCCGGCCAGTGCCACGCTCGCTCTGAGCAACCTGACCCAGACCTTTGACGGATCACCGAAGCCGGCCACGGTCACCTCGACACCGCCTGGTGTCAGCTTCAGCGTGACCTACAACGGCAACCCGACCGCTCCGAGTGCCATCGGCGACTACGCGGTGGTGGCGACGATCACCGATCCGAACTACACCGGCCCGCAGGCCAGCAATGTGCTGCACATCGTCCAAGCCGATGCGCCGGATCTTGGCATCAGCATCACCGACAACCGCCATTTCGTGCAGTTCGGCAAGCTGCTGACCTACACGATCGTGGTCAACAATCCGGGCAACACGAACATGACCGGCGCCACCGTCACCAGCAACCTGCCGGTGACCCTGCTCAATGCGACACCGAGCTGGCAGTGTGTCCAGGTCAGCCGGGCGCGAGCTGTACCCCGAGCGGAACCGGCAACCTCAGCGACACGGCGGTCAACATCCCGGCCGGCGGTGGCGTGGTCTACCTGTTCAATGCCTGGGTCAAGGACGATGCGAGTCTGCCGACCGACGTGATCAGCACGACGGCCACGGTCAGTGCCGCAGGTGACATCCAGCCCACCAACGACAGCGCCACTGACAACACCCAGGCGGTGCTGTTGCGCGATGGTTTCGAGGTCGGCGGTGACGGGGCCGAGGATGTCGATGCGATCAGCAGCCCCGATCAGGTCAATCCGCTGACGGCGGACAACCTGCAGATGCTCGATCTGGGCACGGCATGGAACGCGGATGGCCGCATCACCGAACTGGCCCGCGTGCGGGGGCGACACCGGCAAGGTGATCCGCATCCAGACCCTGCGCACGAGCGGGCAGCTGCTCGTTCGCTTGCTCGGATCAAATGCGGTCAGTGAATGGACGACGATTGACGCCGGCACCCGCCAGTTGGCGGTCGGCCTGGCCGATCAGTCGGTGTTGCTGGTCGGTGCCGCCGCGGATCTGCAACTCGCCATCGACAGCACGAGCGCGCAGATCTCCACAACGATCCACGTACAACAGTGAAACCACGGCGGCCGGGGTGACCCGGCCCGTCAGTTGCGGGTGATCGCAGAGGCCGCAGTCGACTGATGCAGGCACGGAGTATTGATTGAGCACGCATCGTTGCGGAGGAGTTCCGGATTCGTCGTCGATTGGCGTATGGTGGCATCTACGAGGGCAGGTTGAGTCGGCAATTCATGAGCGCAATGTTCAGGATCCTGATCGCCAACAGCAAGGGTGGATGTGGCAAGACCACGCTGACCACAAACCTCGCTGCCTACTTTGCCAATGCGGGCAAGCAGACGACCTTGTTTGACTGCGATCCGCAGGGCTCGTCACTGGCCTGGTGCCAGCAACGACCCGCGCATCTGGCTGCGGTCACCGCCGTCGCCGGCAATGATCCGGCGCGTGGATTGACCCCGGGCTGGATGCTGCGCATTCCAGCGCCCACCGAAATCTTGCTGATCGATACCCGGCTGGTCTGCGCGGTCACGAGTTCGATCAGTTCGCCCGCCATGCCGATGCGTTGATCGTTCCGATCGTGCCTTCGTCGATTGATCTGCGCGCCACCCTCGGCTTCATCGACATGGTGCGCAAGCGCGACGAAGTGCGTTCGGGACGCATGCGCCTGGCCATGATCGCCAACCGCGTGCGCGAACGCACACTTTCGCTGAGACAGCTTGATGCGACCCTCGGCCGGGTGACTTCGGCGGCGATGATCCGCATCCGTGATTCGCAGACCTATGTCGGACTCGCCGAGCACGGGCAAAGCGTCTTCGACCTCGACAGCAAGGCGATCCTCGCCCACCGCGCCGATTGGACACCGTTGCTGAACTGGTTGAACTGGCATGCGGATTCGCTACGAGATCGTGCCAAAGGTCGCTACGCTACCGGTCGCCGGCAACGCGACCCAGCGCTTGCACCGCCCGTAGATCGTGGTTCAAGGCAACCGGCAATCCATTGCGAGTTCGGTTGGCGCCTGTTCTGTAGCCCCGCCTTTCTGCCGGCTGCGGCAGGCGATTCCAGGACTGCTTGTAACGGGGGGATCGCCGCTGCTATTTCTTCTTCGGAATATACAAATCCGTAATCGTGCCTTCGTAAACCTCAGCGGCCATGCCGACCGATTCGCTCAGGGTTGGATGCGGATGGATGGTCAGGCCGATGTCGGCGGCTTCGCACCCCATTTCGATGGCGAGGCCGACTTCGGCGATCAGGTCACCTGCATTCGGGGCGACGATGCCGGCACCGATGACGCGGTGACTGGCTTCATCAAACAACAGCTTGGTGAAGCCTTCGGTGCGACCAATGCCGATGGCGCGTCCGGAAGCCGCGTGTGGGAACTTGCCGACGCCATAGGCGATGCCGGCCTTCTTCGCCTCGGTCTCGGTCAGGCCGACCCAGGCGATTTCGGGATCGGTGTAGGCCACTGACGGAATCACGCGAGCGACGAATTCGCTCTTCTGGCCGGCAGCGACTTCGGCGGCAACCTTGCCTTCATGGGTGGCTTTGTGCGCCAGCATCGGCTGGCCGACCAGATCGCCGATGGCGAAGATATGCGGCACGTTGGTGCGCATCTGCTTGTCGACCGGAATGAAGCCGCGATCGGTGACATTGACGCCGGCCGCCTCGGCATTGATCTTGCCGCCGTTGGCCGAGCGACCGACGGCGACGAGGACGCGATCGTAGGTTTGCGGTTCGGGCGCCTTGTCGCCTTCGAAAGTTGCCGTGAGGCCCTTCTTGCCCGCCTCGATTTTCGCCACCTTCACCTTCAAATGGATGCCGGCATAGCGCTTGGACAGGCGCTGCTGCAGCGGGCGCACGAGATCAGGGTCCGCACCGGGCATGAGCTGGTCAAGCAGTTCGACCACGGTCACTTCGCTGCCGAGCGCGTCATACACGCAGGCCATCTCGAGACCGATGATGCCGCCGCCGACGACCAGCAGTTTCTTTGGAATGTCGGTCAGATCGAGCGCGTCGGTCGAATCCATCATGCGCTTGTCGTCCCACGGGAAGCCCGGCAACTTCACCGCCTGCGAACCGGCGGCGATGATGGCCTTGTCGAAGCGCACGAGCTTCGTGCCATCCTCGTCTTCCACTTCGATCTCGTTGGCCGAGACAAACTTGCCGGTGCCCTGGAGCGTGGTGACCTTGCGCTGCTTGGCCATGCTGGCCAGGCCGCCGGTCAGTTGGGTGACGACCTTGTCCTTGCTCGCACGCAGCTTGTCGAGATCGATCTTCGGCTTGCCAAAGCTGATGCCGATGACTTCGGCATGCGCGGCTTCCTCGATCACGCGCCCGGCATGCAGCAGCGCCTTGGACGGAATGCAGCCGACATTGAGGCAGACGCCGCCGAGCGTTGCGTAGCGTTCGATCAGCACCGTGTCCTGGCCGAGATCGGCCGCACGAAAGGCGGCCGTGTAGCCACCCGGACCCGAACCCAACACGACCACCTGGCACTCGATATCGGCCTTGCGTCCGCTCGCTGCCGCCGCTTTCGGCGCAGCTTTCCCTCTTCTCTCCCGGGAGAGTGGCTGCCCCGCAGGGTGGGTGTCGACTCCATGGAGAGGAGGTGAGCAAGCCAGCAGTCCAGGGTTCGACTTGCCGAGGTGCGGTTTTCGGCGCTGCTGCTTCGGGCTTGGCGGCCTTGTCCGTACCGCCGAAGCGCCAGCGGTTTCAGAATCGCCACCACCGTGCTTTCACTCGCGGTGTCGCCGAGCTTGACCTTCAACTCCTTGATTACGCCGTCATCCGGCGAGGGCACTTCCATCGTCGCCTTGTCCGATTCGAGGGTGACGATGCCCTGGTTCTTGCGCACCGTGTCGCCCGCTTTCACGAGCACTTCAATGACCGGAATATCACCGCTGCCGCCAATGTCCGGAACCTTGATCTCGATCGAATTTGCCATCTCAGTTTCTCCGGTTCAAAGCAGCACGCGGCGCATGTCGGCCAGCACCTGGCCGAGATAGGCGGTGAAGCGCGCCGCCGAGGCCCCGTCGATGACGCGGTGGTCGTAGCTCAGGCTTAGTGGCAGGATCAGGCGCGGCTTGAACTTCTCGCCATTCCAGACCGGCTTCATCGCGGATTTCGATACGCCGAGGATGGCCACTTCCGGTGCATTGACGATCGGCGTGAATGCCGTGCCGCCGATGCCGCCGAGGCTGGAGATCGAGAAGCAGCCGCCGGACATGTCGGCCGGGCCGAGTTTGCCATCACGCGCCTTCTTCGCGAGGTCGCCGGATTCCTGGGCAAGTTCGATGACGCCCTTCTTGTCAGCGTCGCGGATGACCGGCACGACGAGTCCATTCGGCGTGTCGGCGGCGAAGCCGATATGGAAATATTTCTTCAGGATCAGGTTCTCGCCGCTGGCATCCAGCGAGGCATTGAAATCGGGGAATTTCTTCAGGGCGGCGACCACCGCCTTGATCAGGAAGGCGAGCATGGTCAGCTTGATGCCGGCCTTCTCGTTCTCCTTGTTGAGATTGACGCGCAGGGCTTCGAGCTCGCTGATGTCGGCATCATCGAACTGGGTGACGTGCGGGATCATGACCCAGTTGCGGGCGAGGTTGGCTCCAGAAATCTTCTTGATCTTCGAGCGCGGCTTCGACTCGACCTCGCCAAACTTGGCAAAATCGATCTGCGGCCATGGCAGCAGATCCCGAGCCCGCCAACGCCACCCGGACCTGCGCGTGCCGCGCCATCCCCGGCCAGCGCCTGCTTGACGAAGTTCTGCACATCCTCGCGCGAGATGCGACCCTTGCGTTCGCTGCCGCTGACCTTGAACAGGTCGACGCCAAGTTCGCGGGCGAACAGGCGTACCGCAGGACTCGCGTACGGCACCTTGTCCGGCATGACCGTATCGGCGCCGAAGGAAATCGGCGGTGATTGCGGGCCGGCCACCTCCGGATCGATGTCCGGCGCCAGCGCGGCGGTTTCGAGCTCGGTCAAGCGCATCGGCTTGCTGGTGTCGATCGTCGCCTTTACGGGTGCGTCTTGTTGTTTCGCGGGTGGCGGGGTCGACTCCGCCTTGGCCGGCTCCGCAGCCGACTTGTCCGGGTTCTTGGTCTTCTTGGGCGATTCCGCGGTCTCTTCGGCGTCGATGATCGCGACCACCGTGCCTTCACCAATCTCATCGCCCAGCTTGACCTTGACCTCCTTGACCACGCCGGCCACCGACGAAGGCACTTCCATCGTCGCCTTGTCCGACTCCAGCGTGACCAGGCCTTGATCCTTGCGCACCGTGTCGCCCGGTTTGACCAGCACTTCGATGACCGGGATGCCGGTGTAGTTGCCGATGTCGGGGACTTTCACTTCATGGCTGGCCATCAAACTGCTCCGGGCTGAAAATGATGCGGATCTCGAACGGGCATTCTCGCCTCTATCGGCGATTCCGCCAACCGCCCGGCACGCCCCGGCGCTCGCTGACCCTTTGCTCAGCGGCTGCGCGCATCGCTCCACAGCACCGATTCGTCGGACTTCAATCGATGGAAATCAGCGCAGCGCCCATCGCCGCGTCCCGTCATGCCACCATCGGGTGCGCACAGGAGTTCCCCGCCTTCGTCGTACAGGGAACTCGGCTGATCGCAGCAACTGGGTGGAACGTAGTAGACGTTCTGCCCTCGATAGCGATAGCGCAGGATGCGCCGCGGAGGATTGGCAACCGGGGCCGCCGCGAACTTGGCGACCATTTGATCGAGCCACGCGGGGTTCGCGGGATGGTTTGCGCAGGCGCTAGAACCGGCGAGGATCAGGCCGAACAAAACGGATGCGGTCATTGCGCTTTTCATCAGTCCTCCGATGCCCCGGCCCGAGCGCGGGCCGGCGAGTCCGAAACCATCGAAAGCGTTCCGGTAGAAATGAAAACGGCAGGCCGGAATTCTCCAGGCCTGCCGTTCGGGTCAGCAATGCGGGCCTCCCGATTTCGCCTCAGGGCGTAGCCGGTACCGTGTCGAAACCATCCTTGAAGAGCAGATCGACCACGTCGCTGCCATGCAGCAGAAATGGCAGATCGACCAGGTAAGGCGCGATGCCATTGCGAAAGAATATCCAACCTCCGGGCGTATTCACGCACTCGGCGTCACCTTCGGGCGCCGGTGACGGACACTTGCGACGGGCAAATCCATTGGCCGCGGTAGAGGGCTGGCCGAGGATTGTCACCGGCGGCGTGAACACGCGATCGGTCGCTACCGGCCCCTTCAATTGCCAGTCGATCCAGTACGTCCCGCCGCTGAGAACCAGGGGCGGAATCGCCACGAGCAGATCCTTGACCCGGCGCTCGGAATTGCTGAAGGTCGTCGCGTCGAACGATTCCGCCGTGCGCCAGACACCGGGGGTCGAGGAGACCAGGTTGTTGCTGACCGTGCCATCGAACAGCTTGGTGCTGTTGAAGGAATCCGGGAATCCCTGCCAGATGATGACCCGCGCATCGGTGAATGCGGCATCGCCAGAACCGGTCTGATAACCGAACAACGTCGCACTGTCGATCGTCCAGAAGTGGCCGGCCGGCACGCTGAAGTCGTCGGTGAGGCGATAATCCGGTCCCGCCGTTATGCCGAACGCGGTCGCACCTGGATAGGTCACATCCTGGACCAGGCTGACATCGCCGCTCGGCAGATGCGCACCCGGATTGGTGACGAGGGGGCCATTGCTGTACAGCTGGGTGGCGCAGGCCGCCGAGGCGATCAGGGATCCAGCAAGGCAACACAACAGGGCGGCGAGACTTTGACTCTTCATGCAGGGGGTTCCTTTGTTCGATCGCTTGCTGACGCGTCCAGGGGGCCGGGTCAGGCAACCCTCCGCAGCGTTCAAGCGCGGTGGGTCAAACTCCAAGTTTAGCGCGTGGACGCCGTTTGCGGAGCCCCGTGCTTCACCATCACGAACTTTTAACGCGCCTGGCGCCTTGGCAGCCTGTTGCCCGTTGTTCTGCCGGCAAGATCGAAGCGGCTGCCAGACACGGACTTCCGCGCCGCTGCCGACGTCGCCAACTCAGCCCTTGTTTTCCTTCGCGGTCGGAACCGGTGGAGCCGCTCGGCGCTGCTGCAAAGCCATCGCCTTCAGTGCATTGAGCGCTTCATTGAGGGCGTAGTCGGTGGGCGCGCTGGGCTTTGACTTCGCGTCCCCGGCGGACTTGCCGGCCGGCGTTTCCGCATCACCCTTCAGGTGATTGCGCAGGTCGCGCTCGCTGATCCGCCCGAATGCATCGCCTTCGTTTTCGCTCAGGGCCAGATCAGCCAGCTCGATGTCCGGCTGGATGCCTGCGGCCTGGATCGAAACGCCACTCGGCGTGTAGTAACGGGCGGTGGTCAGCTTGAGCGCGTGCCGATCATCGAGATTGAGCACGGTCTGCACCGAGCCCTTGCCGAAACTGCGTCGGCCCATGAGCAGGGCGCGGTGGTTGTCCTTAAGCGCGCCGGCAACGATTTCGGCCGCCGACGCGCTGCCGCGATCGATCAGGACGACCAGGGAGGCCCCCTCAAGGGCATCGCCAGGAGTCGCCTGGAACGCCATCCCGGCTTCGCGGATACGACCGCGCGTGGTGACGATGCCACCGGCATCGAGGAGCAGGTCGCTGACTTCGACGGCGGCATTGAGCAGGCCACCCGGATTGCTGCGCAGATCGAGCACGGCGCCGATCAGGGGCTTGCCATTTTCCTTCTGCAGATAGGCGATGCGCTTGCGCAGGTCGCTGCCGGTCTCGGCCTGGAACTGGGACACGCGCAGATACGCATAACCCGGCTCGAGCAGGCGGCCGCGCACGCTGGCGACGCGGATGATCTCGCGCTTGAGCTTGAAATCCTGGGGCTCGCGCGAGCCTTCGCGCAGAATCGACAGCGTCACATCGGAGCCGGCAACGCCGCGCAACATGTCGACCGCGTCGCCGAGGTTGTCGGCCTGCACCAGCACGTTGTCGATACGCAGGATGGTATCGCCGGCCTTGATCCCGGCGCGCTCGGCGGGCGTCTCGTCGATCGGCGCGATCACGCGCAGGAAACCATCCACCGTGGTCACTTCGAGACCGAGGCCGGCGTAGCTGCCCGAGGTGTCTTCGTTGAGCTGATCGAGTTCGTCGGCTTCGAGGTACTCGCTGTGCGGATCCAGTCCGACCAGCATGCCCTTGATCGCGGCCAGCATCAGTTGGTGGTCGTCAACCGGCTCGACATAGGCCTGCTTGACCAGGCTCATCACGGCGGTGAAGCGGCGCACGTCATCGAGGTTGATCTCCGCGCCCGCTTTTGGCGCCGCCGCCGCCGGCGGCGGGACGCCATCTTGCACATCGATCGTGCTGTCGGTTTCATCGACGGGTTCGGTGCTGGCCGGTGGATCCGCCGCCCAGGCATGCGCGCACACGGCGAAAACGGCAACGAGGATCAAGTGCAAACGGAATCGGAAAGCCATCGGGGAAAACCTCAGGGGAGCGCGCCGATCATAGCGCGAGTGCCGTATCAGCGAAGCCAGGATTTCGGATTGAGCGGCTTGCCCTGCAGGCGCAGCTCGAAATAAAGGGCCGCCGCCTTCTGGCCACCGCTGTTGCCGCTGGTGGCGATCGTCTCGCCGGCCGAAACCCAGTCGCCGACTTCCTTGCGCAGCGTTTCGTTGTAGCCGTACAGGCTCATGTAGCCATCGCCGTGATCGAGAATGAGCAGCATGCCGTAGCCCTTGAGCCAGTCCGCATAGGCCACGCGACCGCGCGCGATCGCATGCACCGGGCTGCCGCTGGGTGATCCGATGAGCACGCCCGAAAGCGCCCGCCCGCTGTCGTCGGCAGCACCGAAACCGGTCAGGATGCGACCGCTGACGGGCTTCGGCAAGCGCCCGCGCAGGCTCGCAAACGGTTCCGCGCCGTCCGGTTTGTCGGGAATGTCGGCGAACACGTCGCGCAGTTTTTCGAGCAGGTCGATGAGACCTTTCTCGTCGCGTGCCATCACCGCGAGGCGCACTTGCTGATCCTTCAGTTGTCCGTCGAGTCCGTCGAGCAGCCTGGCGCGCTCGTCACGCTGGGTCTGCAAGGCGGCCACGTCGACCTCGCGTTGCTTGCGCGTGGCGGTCAGCGCGACGCGCTTGGCCTCGATCTGTTCCTGCACAGTGGCGAGCTGGCCGAGATCGACCATCAGCGTATCGATGCGATCGACGCGGGCACGCTGGAAATAGCGGTGATAGGCGAGCACGCGGGCGATCGAGCCGACATCCTCCTGTTGCAACAGCAGTTTGAGCTCCTCGCTGCGGCCCAGCGCATAGGCCGAGCGCAGCAGCACGGCCAGCGCCTCGCGCTGCTTGCGCAATTTCCCGGCCAGCGCATCGCGTTGCTGGCCGAGTGAATGGAGTTCGCTGTTTTGCGCGATCAGTTGCGCGTCGATCGTCTGCACTTCGCCGGCCGCCGCGGCAATCGCGATTTCCTGCTTGCGCAAGGCGGCCGTGGCCTCGTCGCGCTCGCCACGCGTCGCGCGCAGTTCGTCAGTGAGCGCGCGGATAAGGGTGCGAACCTGCTCAAGTTTCTGCTGGGCCTCCTTTTCGCCGGCATCGCGGGCAGGGTCGTCCGCTTCGGCGCGCGCCAGCATGGCCATGACCAGCACGGTGCAGAGGACGAGACGGCGCGCCACGCTCAAGTGGCAAATTCGACGAGGTTGCGCCCGCTCATCTCGGCCGGTTGCGCAATGTCCATCAAGGCCAGCACAGTCGGTGCCAGATCGCGCAAGGCGCCGGCGTGGAGGCGGGCCTGACGGCCGACGTAGACCAGCGGTACCGGGCCAACCGTGTGCTGGGTGTGCGCGATGCCATTGTCGTCGAGCATCTGTTCGAGATTGCCGTGATCGGCGGTGACCAGCATCTCGCCGCCACTTTCGCGAATGGCCGCCGTGATCCGGCCGAGCGCGACGTCGATCGCCTCGGCAGCCTTGATCGCCGCACTTTCGATGCCGCTATGGCCGACCATGTCGGCATTGGCGACGTTACAGACGATGAAGTCGAAGTGACGCGCGTGGATTTCCACCACCAGCCGATCGGTCAGTTCGGGCAGGCTCATCTGTGGTTGCAGGTCGTAGGTCGCCACTTTCGGACTCGGCACGAGGATGCGCTGCTCGCCGGCAAACGGTTCCTCGCGTCCGCCCGAAAAGAAAAACGTCACATGTGCATATTTCTCGGTTTCTGCGATGCGCAACTGGGTCAGGTGCTGCGCTTCGAGTACCTCGCCAAGCGTGTTTTTCATCGACTGTGCCGGGAACGCAATCGCGCTGACCGGCAGGTCGGCGGCGTACTCGGTCAGGGTCACGAACGCGGCGAGCTTCGGCACCCGCGCACGGTCGAATCCGGCGAAATCCGCTTCGACAAAGGCGCGACTCAACTGGCGTGCACGGTCGGCGCGGAAATTCATGAACAGGATCGCGTCGCCATCCGCCACTGGCACGCCGGTGCCGATCACGGTTGGTTTGACGAACTCGTCGTTCTCGTCGCGGGCGTAGGCCGCACCGAGCGCCGCCAGACTGGAGTCGGCATGAAACCCGGCCCGTGCGTCGACGATCGCATCCCAGGCGAGCTTGACCCGATCCCAGCGCTGGTCGCGATCCATGGCAAAGTAGCGGCCGCTGATGCTGGCGATGACCGCCGCCGGGTATTCCGCGCATTTCGCTTCGAGCTTGAGCAGGGATTCGCGTGCGCTGCGTGGCGGCGTGTCGCGACCATCGAGGAAGGCGTGCACGGCGATCCGTGTCACGCCGGCGCGGGCGGCGATATCGATCATCGCGAGGATGTGGTTCTCGTGGCTGTGCACGCCCCCCGGCGACAGCAGGCCAAACAGGTGCAGGCATCCGGTATTCGCCTTGACCGCCGCACAGGCCGAGATCAAAGCCGGGTTCTGCGCCAGCGTACCGTCGGCAATCGCCGCGTCGATGCGGGTCAGATCCTGATAGACGACACGACCGGAGCCGATGTTCATGTGGCCGACTTCGGAGTTCCCCATCTGCCCATCCGGCAAACCGACACTCAGGCCGTGCGTATCGACCAGGCTGTGTGGGCATTCGGCGAGCAGGCGTCGCCAGTTCGGACAATGGGCCAGGGCGATCGCGTTGTGCGCGGTTTCCTCGCGGTGGCCCCATCCATCGAGGATGAGCAGGAGCACGGGTTTCGGTCGGGACATGGACAAGCTCGGCGAGGCAGGAACAGGAAGTGCGAATGAATTGCCGTCAAATGGTAACGGATGCGGGCCGCGATGCCCGGATTCGTGCGGCGTGAGAGTTTTGTGGGAGCGATTTCAATCGCGATGCCCTTGCCATGATTCCAATCAGAGCATCGTGGCTGAAGCCACTCCCACGACAGGTTCCCACGACCGGCTTGCTGCCTGGATCTTCACGCCAGCGAAAGTATCTCCGATCCCAAGCCTGCGCCAGGCGCTGAAGTTGGTGGGAGCGATTTCAATCGCGATGCCCTTGCCATGATTCCAGCAAGGCATCGTGGCTGAAGCCACTCCCACGACAGGTTCCCACGACAGGCTTGCTGCCTGAACCTTCACGCCAGCGAAAGTATCTCCGATCCCGATCCCGATCCCGAGCCTGCGCCAGGCGCCGACTTTCGTGGGAGCGATTTCAATCGCGATGCCCTTGCTGTGATTCCCCCGAGGCATCGTGGCTGAAGCCACTCCCACGACAGGCATGCTTGGATCTTCATGCCAGCGAAAGTATCTCCGATCCCGAGCCTGCGCCAGGCGCTGAGGTTGGTGGGAGCGATTTCAATCGCGATGCCCTTGCTGTGATTCCCCCAAGGCATCGTGGCTGAAGCCACTCCCACGACAGGTTCGCCCGACAGGCTTGCTGCCTGGACCTTCACGCCAGCGAAAGTATCTCCGATCCCGATCCCGAGCCTGCGCCAGGCGCTGAGGTTGGTGGGAGCGATTTCAATCGCGATGCCCTTGCTGTGATTCCCCCAAGGCATCGTGGCTGAAGCCACTCCCACGACAGGCATGCTTGGATCTTCATGCCAGCGAAAGTATCTCCGATCCCGAGCCTGCGCCAGGCGCCGACTTTCGTGGGAGCGATTTCAATCGCGATGCCCTTGCTGTGATTTCCCCAAGGCATCGTGGCTGAAGCCACTCCGACGACGGCAAGCTTCGCGTTAAACCATGCGCAGTCCCGACGCATCTACTCCCGGGTTACCAACCCTCGGAGCTTCCCATGTTGCGACCCCTCCTGATTTCACTGGTCCTGGCCACACTGGCGCTGGGCCCGCTATCGCCGGCTTGCGCCAGCGACGACACCAGCAAGGTGAATGGCTCGATCCGCATTGACGACGGCAAGACGGTTGGCGACCTCGATACGGTCAATGGTTCGATCAGCCTCGGCGAGCACGGCCAGGCCGACGAGATCTCGACCGTCAATGGCTCGATTGACATCGGTGACGATGCCAGCATCCATTCCGCCGGCACGGTCAATGGCCGTATCGCCCTTGGCAAGCGCTCGCGCGTGAGCGAGGGGATCGACACCGTCAACGGTTCGCTCACCCTGGATGAAGACAGCGATGTCAGCGGCGACGTCTCGAATGTCAACGGCAGCATCCGCTTGCGCAAGGCGCATGTCGGCGGCGGCATCAAGACCGTCGCCGGCGATATCGAAATCGGGGCCGATTCAAGCGTCGATCATGGCATTCACGTCGAGAAATCGAACAGCTGGTTCAGCTGGGGCGAGGACAAGCCCGTGCATGTCGTCATCGGCCCGCGCGCCGTGGTCAAGGGCGCGCTCGTGTTCGAACGCAAGGTCGAGCTGCTGGTCAGCGACAGCGCGCAGATCGGTGAAGTGACGGGTGCCAAGCCGGTCCGCTTCAGCGGCGATCATCCGTAACCCGGTCGTTCTGCCGTCGCTCGCCCTGCGTTGAAATTGCCCAGGGCGAGGCTTTGACAGATGCAACCGTGCCGGATCAATAGCCGGTTGTGCGCAGTTCCTTGCTGACCGCGTCGTAAGTGGCTTGAACTTCGGCCGGCGGTTCACGGGTGAGCAGACTGACCACGACAATCGCGAGGGTGGCCGCGATGAAACCCGGAATGATCTCGTAGAGCGCGCTGCCGGTCTGCTTCCACAGGATCACCGTCGCTGCACCGACAATCATGCCGGCGAGCGCGCCGTTGCGATTGATGCGCTTCCAGTACAGCGAGAGCAGGATGACCGGTCCGAACGATGCCCCAAAACCGGCCCAGGCATAGCTGACCAGGCCGAGCACACGGCTTTCCGGATTCGAGGCGATCGCGATCGCGATCAGGGCGACCAGCAAAACGCTGCTGCGGCCCACCCAGACCAGTTCGCGGCTGCTCGCGTTCTTGCGCAGGAAACCGCGATAGAAATCCTCGGTCAGCGCACTTGAGCAGACCAGCAACTGGCACGACAAGGTACTCATCACCGCGGCGAGGATCGCCGACAACAGGATGCCGGCGATCCACGGGTTGAACAGTTGCTCGGCAAGCAGGATGAAGACGCGTTCGGAATTGGCCTCGACATCGCCGGCAACCGCCGGGTGGGCACCGAACCAGGCGATGCCGAAAAAGCCGACCGCCACCGCGCCCAGCAGGCACAGGATCATCCAGGTCATGCCGATGCGGCGTGCCCTGGGAATCGTGGCCACGCTGTCGGCGGCCATGAAGCGCGCCAGGATATGCGGCTGCCCCATGTAGCCCAGTCCCCAGGCCATCGACGACACGATCGCGATCATGCCACCCTTGCCAACCCACTCCAGCCGCGTTGGATCCACTTGCCGGATCACCTCCAGGCTTGCATCGAAACCGCCGTTGCCAACGATCACCATGATTGGCGTGAGCAGCAGCGCAAACAGCATCAGGGTGGCCTGCACGGTATCCGTCCAGCTGACCGCGAGGAAGCCGCCGATCAAGGTGTAGAGGATGGTTGCCGCCGCGCCATACCAAAGCGCCTGCGCGTAGGGAACACCGAACACGCTTTCAAACAGGCGCGCACCGGCGACAATGCCCGAGGCGCAATAGATCGCGAAGAACAGCAGGATCACCAGCGCGGAGAACACGCGCAGGATGCGTTTGTCGTCGGCGAAGCGATGGGTGAAATAATCGGGCAGGGTCAACGCGTTGTGGGTGCGTTCGGTGTACAGGCGCAGCGGGCCGGCGACAAAGCGCCAATTCGCCCAGGCGCCGATGATCAGGCCAATCGCGATCCAGGCCTCGGAAGCACCGCTGAGATAGAGCGCACCCGGCAAGCCCATCAACAGCCAGCCGCTCATGTCCGATGCACCGGCAGACATCGCCGTCACATAGCTGCCCAGCGAGCGGCCACCGAGAATGTAGTCATCGAACGTGCGCGTCGAATACCAGGCATAAAACCCGATGGCGATCGTCGCGGTGAGGTAGATGGCGAAGGTGACGATCAGTGGCGTGCTTGCGGTCATTGCGACTCCCTGGGCAGGCGGGACGGCAGGCCGATAAGGCCCGAAAGGTCGAACAGCTTAAGGCAACGCTGATTAAGTGGCACAACCGTCATGGCATTCAGAAGGTTCGCCAGCCGTGCTGCGTGGCGAAGTGAAGGCTGGTTGCCTTGACGAGCCGCGCAGTGCGGCTGGCGGACCTTCTGGATGCCACCTGTTTTAGTAAAAACAATCGGTTAGGCGATACCTGTCTGCGCGCATTTCTTTGTTGCGCTGCCTTGAAGGACGGCCAGTCCATCAGCGTCAGCGCGCCGCGATCTGCACGCAGACAGGTGTCGTGACGGCTGCGCCACTTAATCAGCGTTGCCTTAACGCGATGATCCCATCCGATCATGATGAGTGGCCGGTGATGCCGCCGGATGGCCAGCCAAGCCGCCGCTGTTGTTGTCTCAGCGCAGCCAATTCCCGCTGCCGCTCATTTCCGCGCCCAGCAAGCGCCGCGCGGCTTCCCAGTCGCGCTTGATGGTGCGCTCGTTGAGCCCTTCGAGGGCGCCGATTTCGGCGAAGGTCATGCCGGCGAAGAAGTGCAATTGGACGACCCGACAGGCACGTGCGTCGATGTCCTCAAGCACCTTCAGGGCGTGATCCAGAGCGAGCACTTCGCTCGCCTCACCGGCGCCATCGACGTGGCGCTCGTCAAGGGTCACGAACAGCGCATCGCCACCGCGTTTGTCGGCATTGACGCGGCGTGCATGGTCGACCAGCAACTGGCGCATCGCGCGAGCAGCGAGCGCCATGAAGTGCTGGCGACTTTCCAGTCGCAAGTGGTTCGCACCACTCAGCTTCAGCCAGGTTTCGTGGACCAGCGCAGTGGTCGACAGGGTTCGGTTTGCACCATCCAGTTGTCGATGCGCACAACGACGCAATTCTTCATAGAGCAACGTGAAAATGCGGTCCGATGCGGTTGCGTCGCCGCTGCCGGCCGCATCGACAAGTTCGGAAAGGTCATCGGTCATGCGATCCCGGCGGGCTATCAGTTCGCTGTCGCAAAGCATGGCGGCGCGCCCGCGTCGCGTCAATCGATTGAGGCACACCCCAATTGGATCAGAATATTTCTAGCGCCTTTCGATCTGGCGCAACAGATCGGGATCGACACTGGGCAGTGAAGTCAGCAGGCCCTGCGCCGCCGCATGATGGCGCTCTGCTTCGGCATTGCTGTGCCGCGCCCTGGCGATACGCCCGAGTAGCGCATGCGTCGCAACCAGTCCGGCGGCATCGTTGGGTGTCTGCGCTTCACGTTGCGCGAGCACGCCCTCGGCGATCGTGCGTGCTTCGTCTCCTCGACCCAGGCCCAACAGCGCGTCCGCACGAACAGCCTGCGCAACCACGAGGCGTGGCTCGTTCGCATCAATGCCGGTCAGTGCGGCAATCGCGCCATCGACTTCACGGAGTGCTTCGTCGAACTTGCCAGCACGGTTGAGCACATTGGCGAACGACAGGTGCACATAGGCACCTTCGCGCGGCGGACTGGAGGGCGAATCGGCGATGCGCGTCGCACGCCGTGCGTAGCCTATCGCACTGTCGAAGTTGTCACGCCGCATTTCCAGCTGGGCCAAGGTGTTGAGGTCGCTCATCACGAACGGATGTTGCTCGCCCACCAGTTTCAAATGAACCTCCAGAGAATGCCGAGCCAGTGGCTCGGCCTCGGCGTAGCGACCCAGCTGGATCAACACGGCGGCTTCGTTGTTGGCCGTCGCCATGGCGGGTGCACTGTCGCTCTCGCCCCGCTCCTGATAGATGGCCAGTGCTTCGCGAAAGTAGGGTTCGGCAGTGGCTGGTTTGCGACGGGAAAAATCAAGCATGCCGAGCGAGTTCAACGTGTTGGCGACCAATACATGGTGGTCGCCGAAGGCGGCGCGCTGGATCTTCAGGGCCTCAACCTGGGCAGCCTGGCTTTCATCGAACCGGCCCTGCGCACGGAGCATAGCGCCCATCACCTGCAAGGTTTCGGCGACCGCCGGATGATCGTTGCCGAGCCGCTTGCGGCGGATGACCAACGCCTCGCGAACCACCGCTTCGGCCTCTTTCGACCGGCCCTTTTCCATGAGTGCCACGCCGTAGTCGTTGAGCATCAAGGCGACGCGTGTGTCTTCGCGCCCGTAAACGGCACGCGCGATCGTGAGCGCTTGCTCAAATGTCTCGGCGGCTTCGTCGAATCTTGCCTGTCGTCCCAAGGCCAGGGCTTCGATCTGGAGGTCGCGTGCCTGGTCAGCGCGAGCGGGGTCTCCGCGTTCGCTATCGATTGCCAGTGCGGCACGCGCGTCGGCCACGGTATCGTCAAAGCGACCCTGCTTTTCGCGCAGCAATGCGCGCTCGGCGAGCGCAAGGGAGAGCAACTCTGGCTGGGGCCTCAGACCGAATGCCGAGTCAATCGCCTGTTCGGATTTTTCGAGATCACCGCGCTCACGCATGGTTGTGCCATAGGCGATCTGAGCGCGGATGGCGCTGTCGGAATCCGCCGCCACTTCGCCGAATGTGGTGCGCGCTTCGGCGAGCAGCTTTTCCGCCTGCGGCAATTGCCCCAACTGCCGATATAGCGAGCCGAGCGTCAGCAGCATCTCGCCGCGCAGGCGGGGCTGGTCGGCGAGGTCGTGTTGGATGCGTTCGCTGCCGCGGTCAAGCAGCTCGCGCGCGGTCACCCGATCACCTGCCGCAGCATCGGGCCCTGCCGCGTCGAAAACGCTGCTGAGAAAAGCTTGCGAGGCGCGCGCCAGTCGCGCTTCGGCGGCGGCTTCGCGCGCCTGCCAGCCAGCGACGAGGGCGCCGCCAATGATCGCAACAAGGGCAAACACAGCAGCCGCACTGGCGAAACGATGACGACCGACGAAACGGCGCAGCCGATAGGTTGCACTATCCGGACGTGCCGCAATCGGCTGCCCCTTGCGCCAAGCACGAACATCACTAGCCAGCGCTTCGACCGTCGCATAGCGCCGCAGCGGTTCGGCATCGGTTGCGCGAGCCACGATGATGGCGACATCACCTTGCAGGGCGCGCGACGGTATGCGGCTGCGGTCAGTCCCGACTGCGCTCGAGCGGGCGCGCACCAGCCAGTTTGACAGCGCGCCGCCGGGTGCCGGCGCAAAACGGGCATCCGTAAGCAGCTCGAACAACAGTTCGCCGAGCTGAAAGATATCGGTAGACGTTGTCGCCGCTTCGCCGTTCAACTGTTCGGGCGCGGCATAGGCACGCGAAACGAATTGGCTGGCCGCGCCGGTGCGGTCATCGGGCGAATCGTTCTCCAGCAACTTGGCAATACCAAAATCGAGCAGGCGCGCCTGGCCCCTGCTATCGATCTGTACATTGTCCGGCTTGATGTCACGGTGGATGATCAGGATGTGGTGCGCATGCGCAATCGCTTCGCAGACGGTCAGGAAAACCTTGATGCGCGCATCCAGATCAGGCTGCGCACGAGCGATCCATTTCGGCAATGGCTCACCATCGATGTATTCCATGACGAAGTAGGGTCGACCGTCGGCACCGAGCCCGCCATCGAGCAGGTGCGCGATATGCGGGTGAACCAGGCGCGACAAGATCTGCCGCTCCTGGCGGAAGCGAGCGAGCACGGCGGCGGAATCCATGCCGCGCTTGATCTGCTTCAACGCGCCCTGTTGTACGTAGCCGTCGCCGGCGCGTTCGGCCAGATACACCATGCCCATGCCGCCGCTGCCAAGTGGCCGGACGATGGTCCAGCCGCCCAACTGTGCGCCGCGTTCCAGTCCGGCGAGGGTTGTGTCGTCTTCGGCAAGGCGGGCAACGAGGTCACTGGCGGCGCCATCGAGCAAATTGGCCCGTTCTGCGGCAAGCAATCGTGATGCTTCGGCAGCCAGTAGCAGATCGCCGCCGCATCGCTCGGCGATGGCGTGTGCTTGTTCGGCATTCGGCAAATCCAGCACATCGCGCAACAGTGCAAACGCGCGGCGCTTGCGCTCGAGGCCACTATCGAGTTCATCGTTCATGGCGCTCTTCCAAAAAAGAGATGCGTGCAGGCGTCGGCCGCTGATCGGTCAAACCCATTGAAGGCGTTTTCCCTGTGAGCGCATGCGAGGATTGTGCCCAATGCCGACGCCGACGCCTATCAGGGAATGACGATGGGTGCTGGCGTGGCATCTCTCACCGCCAACGATTCCCGGCGCTCATTGCTGCAATCGTTCCGCGGATCATTGCTAAAACCCGTTGCGGAAGATCAGGTCGGGCCTGGGGCCGGTGGCGTTGGTGAAGCGGGCGAACACGCTCTTGTCGAAATCTCCACTGGCCGCAACGAAGGAGCCGGCGAACAGCGGCCGGCCGTTACGATCCAGGGTCAGCGCCGCCGCTTGATCCGGTCCGTTGTCGCCCAGGCCCGTGCCGCCAATAAAGCAGAATCCGGTCGTGTTCAAGCAATCGCCGTAGCCCGCCAGCGGAGTCAGGCCGAACGAAAACGCCTGCAGTAGCAAATAGTTGCCTTCAGGACCGCTGTCACCACCCACCAGAACGCGTTGGCCATTCGCGTCCGAGAGCTGCACGCTGCGATAGGCGGCATTGTTGCCGAGACCGTCATTGAGCGCTTCGGCGACGTAGTCGCCATTGGCCGCGAAACGTGCGATGGCGGCCCGCTTGCCCGAGCCATCCGTGGCGTAGGTTTCACCGACAATGAAGAAATCACCGTTGCCGGCCAGGGCAATTCCCGCTGCGGTGTCACTGTGGACGGTGTTGGATCCGAAGTAATAGACGCGGCGACCATTGTTTATGCTGGTGTAGCTTCCCTGCACGGTGCACGTGGTGGCACAGAAGGACGTATCCGGCGTCCCATCGCCGTTCAATCTGGCCAAGGCGACGCGATAGCGGCTGATGGCGTTGTCATAGGCTATCCCGGCAACACTGATCCGGCCGCCGCTGGCAGCAATCGCCACGGCCCTCGGCGCATCGAATTTCTGGGTCGCCCCCAGGTCGAAGTAGACGGTGGCCTTGCCATCTCCGGAAAAACTGGTATCCGGCGTTCCATCGGTTCCACGCAGCCGCGCCACGCCGAAATCCGTATCCGTTGCCGAGCGGCCCGCCTGGCCGACAACGATGACATTGTCGTTCGCATCAACGGCGACCGCCGTCGCGTAGTCGTCCACGCCGAAGAAGTCCACGTCGGTATTGCCGTCACCGGCGAAGCTCGTATCGAGATCGCCGTTGGGGAGAAAGCGCAAGATGCGAAAATTGCGTGCCCCAACGGATGGGGTTGAGGTACCGACGACGATGATCCTGCCGCGACTATCAATGGCCGCCCCGCTAGCCGATTCCATGCCATTCGATGACGTCAAGCTGACGCCGAAAGAGGTGATATACGCGCCATTCGCCGTCAGCAACGTCAACCTCGGGCAAACTGGACTGCCACCGCAGCCACCACTGACCGCCGACACCTGAACGATTTGACCGGTCGGGGTTTCCAACATCGCCAACGCAGTTCGATGCGCCGATCCCACGGACTCGATATAGCGACCGTCGTCACTGTAGGAACTGTCGAACTGTTCGGCGTGGACCAGCGGCGCAGCCGAGGCGGTCAACACAATAGTTGCGAACAGCGGCTTGAGAAAGGATGACATGCAACGCTCCGAGGGTGGGTTTGAACAGGAGTACGCAACCCGGCGGCCAATCGGGACATGCCGCCACGAATTTGTTCGCCGGGCATTGGCGCCACGCATCGATGCGCTTGAAGCCGGCGATCAGTCCGCTTGTGGAAACGGCGCCGGAGCCAGGCATGGATCCCGGGCCAGTCCGCGTTCGTGCCATCCGCGCGCGGCCGACGTGGATTTTGACCGGATAGCCGCGTCCTCTGCGGCGAGGCGTGCGTGATAGATGGGTATAAACATTTATGAATATCGGATTCAGCAACTTCAATCTTCCCTGAGTTCGGTTCAGGTTCACGTGGCGGCGCGCATCTTCATCGCTGCAACTGGTTTGACCGTTGCGTTGAATTCGGGTCGGGCGCGGCGCGCTTCGACCATTCCGGAAACCGAGGGAGATCCCATCATGAGAAATCGTCTCATCCTGCTGTTGCTGGCTGCGCTATGGTGCGGCAGCGCATTCGCGTCCGATCGCGACAAATCCAACATCCTGTTCGCCCAGGCGCAGACGGCCGTGCAGGCAGCCGAAGCTTCGGATGCAGCCACCTATGCCGCGGTCGAGTTTCATTCCGCGCAAAGCAATCTCGCCGCCGCCAGCGGTGCGATGGATCGGCGCCAGTGGGAAGCGAGCGCAATGAGCTCGGAAAAGGCCAAGGCCGATGCGGAACTCGCGGCAGCTCGCGCTCGCGAGAAGCGCGCCACGGCGGCGACGGCCGAAATCGAAGCCAGCGTCGAAACGCTGCGCCGTGAAATCAACCGACCGGGGGCTGAGCCATGAACACGACCATGATCCGAATGACACCGATCCTCGGCGTGCTCCTGCTTGCCGCCTGCGCCAGTGCACCCAAAGGTCCGCCGCCCGAGGTCGTTCGTCTCGACGGCGAATTGAGCCGCATGCGCGCTGATCCGCGCATCGCACCGAACGCGGTCGACGAGATCAGCAAGGCGCAGGCCGCCGTCAACGTGATGGCCAATGATGGCCGTCGCCTCAAGGAGCCGATGTTCCGCCACGGTATCTACATCGCGGATCGGCTCGTGCAGACCGCAGAATCGGTCGGTCTGGCCCGCTACGCCGAACAACGCGGCAAGGAGTTGGGCGTTGAGCGTGATCGCCTGTTGGTCGATGTGCGCAGTCGCCAGGCCGAAGATGCGCGACGGGTCGCCAATGCCGCACTTGCCAGCGCCAGCGATGAACGCCGCAGCGCCGAACTCGCGCGTGCCGATGCCGATGCCGCACTGACAACCGCCACCGACGAGCGGCGCAATGCCGAGATTGCCCGCGCCGACGCCGACGCCGCGCGCAACGAACTCGAAGCGATGCGCGCCCAGTTGACCGAGTTGCAAACCAAGCAGACCGAACGCGGCCTGGTCGTGACCCTCGGCGACGTGTTGTTTGAGGTCGATCGTGCGGCGATCAAGCCCGGCGCCACTCGCTCGCTCGATCAGCTCGCCGAAGCGCTGCGCAACGATGCCCATGCCAGCATCACCATCGAAGGTCATACGGATTCGACCGGATCGCGCGAGCACAATATGGATTTGTCGACCCGACGCATGGAATCGGTGCGTGCCTACCTTGTGACCCACGGTGTCGATGCGAACAAGATCACCGGGCGCGGCCTCGGCCCGGATTATCCGGTTGCGAGCAATGCCACGGAATCGGGGCGCCAGCAGAATCGGCGCGTCGAGGTGATCGTCAACTCCAGCGTCGCCCGCTGATCCATCACGCGGGTTTTTCGACCCCGCCCCGACCAGGGCGGGGTTTTTGTTTTCCGTGCAAGCCGCGAAGCCCTTGCCGGCGACGGCCGAAAATCCGGCGGTGCCAGGATCAGTGGCGTGCCGTCTAGAATGGCCGTCATCTGATCACGGAGATTGCCGATGAATCGTTGCCTGATCGCAAGTGCCCTTGCCCTTGCCCTTGTCGCCTGTGGCCAGCAGGAGTCGGCCCCGGCTCCGCCATCAACTTCCGGCACAGCGGTTGCCAGCAGCAAACCCGGCCCCGTGGAGCCGACCAGCGAAGGCAACTTCTCAGCCGACATCAAGGCCGAAGACTTCGCCGCGCGCCTGCAGAAACTTTCTTCCGACCAGTTCGAGGGTCGTCAACCGGGCACGATCGGTGAGCGCGTGACCACCGCCTACATCAAGGACCAGTTCGAGCGCATTGGTCTCAAGCCCGGCAACAAGGGCAGCTGGTTCCAGACCGTGCCGATGGTGCAGACCACCTTGCAGGATCCGGCCAATGTCAAGATCAAGGTCAAGGGTGCGAGCGCCGAGTCGGTGTTCGATGTCGGCAAGGACAGTGTCATCAACAGCTTGAATGGCAGCCTGGACGTGAATCTGGTCGACTCGCCGATCATCTTCGCCGGTTACGGCGTCAACGCACCGGACTGGAACGACTACGCCGGCATCGACGTCAAGGGCAAGACCGTGATCGTGCTGGTCAATGATCCCGGTTGGGGCAACCACGATCCCGAGTTGTTCAAGGGCAAGACGCTGACCTATTACGGGCGTTGGACCTACAAGTATGAAGAAGCCGCGCGCCAGGGTGCGGCGGCGCTCTTCATCGTGCATGAGACGGCTGGTGCGGGCTATCCGTGGGAAGTCGTCGAAAGTGGCTGGAGCGGCCCGCAGATGGCCCTGCCAGCGAGCGAGGATCCGGCGCCACGGCTGGAAACCGCCGGCTGGTTCAGCGAAGCGGCGGCCACGCGCCTGTTCGCCTCCGCCGGACTGGATTTTGCCGCATTGAAGAAAAGTGCTGACCTGCGCGGATTCAGACCGATTGAGCTCGATGCGAAACTCTCGGTCGAGTATCGCAACAAGATCGAGACGATCAGCTCGGAAAACGTGATTGGCATGCTGCCTGGCAGCGAGCGCACCGATGAGGCGATCGTCTATACCGCGCACTGGGATCATCTCGGCAAGGATGACAAGCTCGAAGGTGACCAGATCTACAATGGCGCAATCGACAACGCGACCGGTGTCGCCGGCATCATCGAGATCGCCGAAGCGTTCACGCATCAACCGTCACCGCCGAAGCGCTCGGTCGTGTTTGCCGCAGTGACCCTGGAAGAGTCGGGTCTGCTCGGCGCGCAGCACTACGTCGCGCATTCGCCGTTCGCGCTGGACAAGACCGTCGCCGACATCAATATCGATGCGTTGCCGATTCTGGGGCCGACGAAGAACCTGACCGTGATCGGTCTCGGTCAGTCGGAACTGGATGAGTACGCCGAAGCCGCCGCCAAAGCCCAGGGGCGCGTAATCAGCGCGGACGAGTCGCCCGAGAAAGGACACTTCTTCCGTTCCGACCACGTCAATTTCGCGCGCGCGGGCATTCCTGCCCTTTACGCGATGAGCGGGCTTGATCTGGTCGATGGCGGTGAAGCCGCCGGACGCAAGGCGGCCGATGACTACACCGCAAACCGCTACCACAAGCCCAGCGACAACTACGACCCGAACTGGGACTACCGTGGCGTCATCGAGGATCTCGATTTGCTCTATGCCGTCGGGCGCAAACTTGCCGACGAATCGATTTTTCCGAAGTGGAAGGCGGGCGCCGATTTCTCGCGACCGAGCAAAACCGATCAGTAGAAAAAATGGCGCGACTCACTGACCACGAGCCGCGCCGAAAGCTTGATCCAGCGGAGGGAAAATGCGGCCAAGGCCGCGAGGCGATTCTCTTTGGACCTCGTCTCAGATCCGGAGACAGCGCGGCCGACCATGACCTGAGGCCTGGTCTGAAAGAATCCCGAGGTTGCGCGATGGCTCGCGCTTGATGCCGACGCGGTGTGCCGCACAGGATCATCGAGGCTGACAGCACCATGCCGAAATAGGCATAATCCAATAGGTATATCTTGGTATTCCAATACGGAGAGTTCTCATGGGCCGCACAATGCGTTGGATGCTGGCAATCGTAATGCTGGCAGGGCTGGCAGGCTGCCAGTCCTCGAAAATGATCCGCTCCGAGGCGATGGATCACGCGCCGGTTCCGGCACCTGGCAAGGCGATGGTGGTTTTCCTTCGTGCCGCCTCACGTGGTGGCGCGATTCAGGCGTCGGTTTACGATACGGGCGCGGAGTCTGATCAGTTCATCGGCATCATTTCCAGCAAGACCAAGATCGCCTGGCAGGCCGCTCCGGGTGACCATCTGTTCATGGTGATCGGCGAAAATGCCGATTTCATGATTGCCCATCTCGATGCCGGCAAGACCTACTACGCGCTGGTCAGCCCGCGCATGGGCGTCTGGAAAGCGCGCTTCTCGCTGCTGCCGATCCATAGTGACGCCTCAGCCAAGTACAACATCCAATCCGCCGATTTCCGCGAATGGATGCAAGCCACGGCCTGGGTCAGCAACACTGCCGAGAGTGAGCAGTGGTTCCGGGAAAATGCCAGCAGCGTTCGCGAGAAAAAGAATGACTACCTGCGCAAGTGGAATGCGGCCGACCCAATTCAACGTGAAGAGCTGACCCTGAACGCGAGCGACGGCACCTGACAGCTTCATGGACGAGTCCCCGGCTGCCAGGCCAAGCTGCAATGGTTGCGTGACGATCGCATAGACGGCAGAGTCGGAGGCTGGCCCGCCGGGCCTTCGAATCCACGGAGTCCGCGATGTCGATGGTGCGCAATGCAGTCTTGTTGGCAGCATGCCTGTTGCTGCCGCAATTGGCACAGGCCGATGAACGCTTCAGCGTCATCTTTGGCGAGAAAGTGGTCGGCCATCTGACCACGAGCACCGGCGATGGCGAAACCCGTATCGTCTTTGACTACAAGAACAACGGTCGCGGGCCGACCATGGCCGAGACGCTCAAGCTCGATGACAAGGGCCTGCCGACGTTCTGGAAGATCAGCGGCGCGACCACATTCGGCAGCAAGGTTGACGAGCATTTTGAGCAGATCGGCGACAAGGCAAGCTGGACCGACTCGGTCGGCAGCGGCAGTCTCGATGCGCCCGGGCATCGCCTTTACGTTGGCCAGAGTGCGAGTCCCTGGGCGGCGGGCATGTATGCGCGTGCCCTGCTCGCCGATATCGATCATTCCTTGCCGACGCTGCCGGCCGGCGATATCCGTCTTGATGCGGGCGACGAGCTCGAGGTCGGCGGCAAGGGCGGCAGCGAAAAGGTCCGCAGCTACACGCTGAGTGGACTCGATCTCAATCCCGAATATGTGTTGCTGGATGCCAAGCGGGCGATGTTCGCCTACATCACACCGAGTTTCGTCGTCGTCCGCGAAGGTTTCGAGGGTGAAGAAAAGCGCCTGCGCGGCATTGCCGAACAGCTGTCGACACAGCGTTTCGAGACGATCCAGAAGAAAGCCGCGCACCACTACGAGGCGCCGGTGCGCATCCGCAACGTACGCGTGTTCGATCCGCGGACGATGGCGATGACCGAACCGGTTTCGGTTCTCGTCATGGGCCAGCACATCGCCGCTGTCGAACCACTGGACAGCCCCTCGACGCCGGGCGAGGTACTCATCGACGGTGACGGCGGCAGCCTGGTTGCCGGCCTCAACGACATGCACGCCCATGTTTCGCAAGGCAGCGCCCTGCTCAACGTCGTCGCCGGCGTGACCTCGATGCGCGACATGGGCAACGACAATGCCGTCCTCGACAAACTGATCGAGCGCATCGATGCCGGCACGATCGCCGGTCCACGTGTCACGCGCAGCGGCTTCATCGAAGGCAAGAGTCCGTTCAACGCCAACAACGGCATTCTTGTCGACAGTCAACAGGCCGCGATCGATGCGGTGCGCTGGTACGGCGCGCGCGGCTACTGGCAGGTCAAGCTTTACAACAGCATGAACCCGGCCTGGGCCAAGCTGACGATCGCCGAAGCGCACCGTCTCGGCATGCGCGTGGCCGGGCACATCCCGGCATTCTCGAATGCCGATGCGATGCTCGATGCGGGATACGACGAACTGACCCACATCAACCAGACCATGCTCGGCTGGGTACTCACGCCCGATGAGGACACGCGCACGCTGTTGCGCCTGACCGCGTTGAAGCGCCTGCCCGCACTCGATCTGCAATCGGAAAAGGTGCAGCACACGATCCAGCACATCGTCGATCGCAAGGCATCGCTGGAGCCGACCATCGGCATCCACGAGTCGTTGCTGCTGTCGCGTGATGGCGAGATCCCGGCCGGTCAGGTGGATACGATTGAGCACATGCCGATTGGCGCGCAGCGCGATGCCAAGAAAGCCTGGTCGGACATGTCTGCGCCGGGTGATGCCGAAGCCTATGCCGGTGCCTGGGACAAGATTCTCGATACCCTGCGCATCATGCACAAGCGCGGCATCCTGCTGATCCCGGGCACCGACACCGGCGGCTCGTTCACCTATCATCGCGAACTCGAACTGTTCGAAAAGACTGGCTACAGCGCACCCGAGGTGCTCAAGCTGGCCAGCTGGGACATGGCCAGGTATCTCGGTCGCGACCAGTCACTCGGATCGATCGAGAAAGGCAAGCTCGCCGATTTCTTCCTCGTTCCAGGTGATCCGACAAAAGACCTCAAGGCGATCAAGCACATCCGCATGGTGGTCAAGGACGGCGTTGTCTATTATCCGTCCGAGGTCTATCCGTACTTCGGCATCAAGCCGTTTGCCGATGCGCCGAAGGTGACGATGCCGGCAAAATAAGCGGGGAGTGACTTGATCAGCTGACCCGCTTCGGCGGCGGGTCGGCCATTTGCCTGCCCGGCGGACGAGCGCCGTCAGTCGCTTTGCCGGCCGTCGCTGGCGAGACCACGTTCCGCCAGCAATTGCCCGATCACGGCGCCCAGTTGCAAGTCTTCGATCGGACCAAACTGGCTCAGACGCAGCCGGCCCGCCCGATCGATCAGGACCACACTCGGCGTCCCACGCAAAGCGTATTTCTGCATCGTGCGCGGCACCGGATCGCCGGAGCCGGCCAGATCCACACCAATTGGAAAACCGAGCCGGTATTCATGGATGAATACGCCAAGGGCCTCGTCGGTCATCACCGCGTGATGCTCGAAGACCGTGTGCAAGCCGATTACGGCAACATCCTTTTCCGTAAACATCGTGTGCAGCCGCGTCGCCTGCGGCAAACCGTGTGCGATGCAACCGGGGCAAAGCATCTGGAACGTGTGCAAGGCGACGACGCGGCCGCGCAAGCCGGCCAGGGTGATCGGCGTCGGCGTGTTGAACCATCGGCCCACTTCCAGTTCCGGAGCCATGTCTGCCGAGATTTTCATTTCGTGCCCCGCTTATCGCTTGCCTTGATGCACGTCATGGGATTCAGAACCGCTCACCGCTCGGCAGATAGCGCCAGCTTCCCTCAGGCATCTTGCCGAGTGGAATGCGGCCGATGCGCAGACGGCGAATGGAGACGACATCGAGATTGACCTGGCGGCACATGTCGCGCAGTTGTCCACCCTGGACTCCCTTGATGGCAAAGCGCAGGCGCACTTCGTTCTGCCAGCTGACCTTGCACGGTGGCAGTTCGCGACCTTCGTAACTGAGCCCGTGATTGAGCCGGCGCAGTCCCCACGGCGCGATCTCACCGCTGATTTCGACGATGTATTCGTGTTCGATCTCGTCACCATCCTCGCTCAGCCGTCGCCAGACGCGGCCATCCTGGGTCAGCACGATCAGGCCGCTGGCGTCGCGGTCAAGCGGCACCATGGGCGTCAGATTGGCAAAGTGGCGCTTGAGCAGACGAACGCCGCTCGCGTCATCGGACCAGCGCGTGGCCGGATTCACCAGGCTGGCGGCGACGTTGGTGCCGGTGATCGCATCGAATCCGGCCGGCTTGTGCAGCAGGATCGTCGCCGGTTCAGGCGGGGCGAGACTTGCTTCGGCATCGATCGTCACCACCTCGGTGGTGACCTTGTGCTGGGGTCGATCGATCACGGCGCCATCGACGCTGACCCAGCCACCTTCGACATAGCGTTCGGCATCGGCGCGTGAACAACCACGGAGTTCGGCGACGCGCTTGCTCAGGCGGATGGGTTCGGACATGGGCACGGTATTCGACAGGATGAAGGCGTGCAGTGTAAGGCCTGCGCGCTGACCCGATCCGAGCGCGACGCAGTTCATGAACGACACAGCACAACCGCACGCCACGAGGAGTGTTTGATGATTCCCCTTTCCATTCTTGATCTGGCGCCAGTCACCGAAGGCAGCGACGCACGGCAGACCTTCGCCAATACACTGGATCTTGCCCGTCACGCCGAGCGGCTGGGCTTTCGGCGCTACTGGCTCGCCGAGCACCACAACATGCCCGGCATCGCCAGCGCGGCGACCGCCGTGCTGATCGGTCATGTCGCCGGCGGTACTTCGACGATCCGCGTCGGCGCCGGTGGCATCATGCTGCCGAACCACGCGCCGCTGCAGGTGGCCGAACAGTTCGGCACGCTGGCCTCACTCTATCCGGGGCGCATCGATCTCGGTCTCGGCCGCGCGCCAGGCACCGATCAGGCCGCCGCGCGCGCGCTGCGGCGCAGTTATGAAAATGCCGAGGAATTTCCGGCCGACGTGGTCGAGCTGCTCGGCTATTTCGAGCCAGCCGTCACGGGACAGGCCGTGCGTGCCGTGCCCGGTGCGGGTATCGAC
Source organism: Lysobacterales bacterium (assembly GCA_016721015.1). GTDB lineage: Bacteria > Pseudomonadota > Gammaproteobacteria > Xanthomonadales > Rhodanobacteraceae > Dokdonella. The sequence goes on along the minus strand of JADKJL010000001.1, from coordinate 196,388 downwards.
GTGCCGGTATGGATCCTGGGATCCAGCCTGTTTGGGGCGAGTCTCGCGGCCATGCTCGGGCTGCCATATGCATTTGCATCGCACTTCGCCCCTGCTCTGCTCGGCGAAGCGCTGGACGTTTATCGGCGCAACTTCCGTCCGTCTGCGCGTCTGCAAAAGCCCCACGCCATGCTGGCCGTGAACGTGGTTGCCGCGGAAACGGATGACGAGGCGCGACACCTGTTCACGACCCAGCAACAGGCCTTCGTCAGGCTGCGGCGCGGACAACCCGGACTGGTTCCGCCGCCGCTGGAATCGGCATCGGCGTTCGATGACTGGTGTACGCCGATCGAGAAGGCCGGCGTCAATCAGGCGCTGGCCTGTGCCGTGGTCGGTTCAACCGATACCGTGCGTCGTGGCCTGCAGGCCTTCATCGACCAACACCGCCCCGACGAGCTGATGCTGACTGCGAACATCTTCGATCATGCTTTGCGAGTGCATTCGTTCGAGTTGGCGATGCAGGCGCATGCGGGCGTGACGTGACTGTGCATGATCACCTCAGCAGGTATCGTGTCGGATCGGCGCCATCGGCGTGGTTGTGCGCTCTCGATCCGTGAGATCTGCTGTCGCCGACAAGAAAAAGGCCGCTCCGGATCCCTCCGGGGCGGCCGATTCATCCATGAAGGCAAGCTCCTGATCCCCCAGGGCGTTGGCGACTCTTTGATGGCCGTCTGTTGAATGGGGCGTTGCAGGGTAGAAATCAGGCGCGCGCGTGCCTGGCGCGCCAGCCGAACAAGCCGAGCATGCCGGCGAGCACGGCAAGCATGAGCGGCTTGTTGACCGGAACTTCAACGATACCCGGCGCACCCGCCGGCGGTGGAACGTTGGCCGAGCCGAAGCCGTCGACATAGACATAGCCGCCGTGGCCGCCGAGCGCGCAATCGGCCGCGACGATGGTCAGTTCGACTTGCTGGCCAATCGCGCTGAGCGGCAGCACGACATCGACATTCTGGAATTCAAGATATTTCCAGCTACCGGCGCCATTCAGGAAATTGACCCCGGCCTGGCCGGAATACGCAAACTGCTCGAACAGGATGCTGTTGTCGGCAAGATTTTTCACTGATACGTAGAAATACGGTTGCTCGTTCGGCGCGTGGCTGGGGTCATCCATCACCGGGGCAAACGCAAAGCGGATATGCGGCATGCCGTCACCCGCATCGATATCGGCGTTGGTCACGGTATCGGTCTGCACGAGGGTGGTGACCAGGGCACCGCCGTTCTCGTCGTTGAGCTTGGCGGTGAGCTGACCGACGCGCGGCAGCACGATGGTCGGTGCCAGCGGATCGGCAATCTGACCAACGATGGCGCTGGGTCCAGGCGCACCCGGAGCAATCTGGATGCTGGCGCTGGTGAACGGCTCGACGCCGAGCAGGCCCGGGTTGGTGCCGCCGGCGACAGTCCATCCGGAGAAGTCATTCTGTTCAAACCCGCCGTTGCTGAAGATGGCGAATGCCGGGGCGGACGCCAGGACAAGGCCGAGTGCCAACACGCCGGGAAGGATGCGCCGATTCGGGATGCGCTTGAGCGCGCGGAAAGATTCGCGGTGCGAGGTAAACATGGAGATCCCCTGGAAGTGGTCGTCATGACGCGGGGTGCGCGTCGATTGGCGACATCCTAGGCAGACCCGTTCAACAACGGCACCCCGCGAATGGGGGGTGGCGCTGGAGACTTTCCGGTTTATCCGTGCAGCACACGGACGCCGTTCACTGATCCGAGGCGCTCAACGTGGTCGTTGCCTTCAGGGTGGCGAGGACGCGAATGCGTTGCTCGCGCATGGCCTCGGCAATCGCCGGCCCCAGCAGCCCTGCAGCGACGAATTCACTGGCCTTGACCGCGACCGCTGCCGCGAAAGCGGCGCGCAGGAAATCGCCTTGCGCGTAGCCCGATTCGGTCATGCCGAGTCGGCCGCGCTTGTCGGCTTCGCAGACCGTGATGAACTGTTCGAGTCGCTGCGGCTTGCGAAATGCATCGAGCTTTTCGATCAGGCCAAGCAGGGTCTGCGGCCGCAACTCGAAGATGCGATGGGCGAGCAGATGCAGGCGGCAACAGAGCACGCCCAGCTCGGCATGTTCATTCGGAACGCGCAGGCGTGCGGCCAGTGCCTGCAACGGCGCAACCCCACGCTCCTCATGCATGATGTGTTTCGGCAATTCCCCGGCCGGCGTCAACGCCTTGCCGAGATCGTGGGTCATCGCGCAGAAGCCGATCAGGTCGTCGCCGGGTGCAAGCCGCGCGGCCATGTCGATGACCATTTCATTGTGGATGCCGGTGTCGATCTCGGGATGATATTCGGCGCGTTGCGGCACCCCGTACAGTGCGTCGATTTCGGGGAAAAGCACCTTCAGTGCGCCGCATTCGCGCAAGCTGCGCAAATACGCCGAAGGGGTGGCTTCAGTCAGCGCCTTGCGCGTCTCGGCCCAGACGCGCTCGGGCACCAGATGATCGACCTCGCCAGCCACGACCATGCCGCGCATCAGTTGCATCGTCTCATCGGCGATCGAGAACCCGAGCGAGGCAAATCGCGCCAGGAACCGCGCCACGCGCAAGATGCGTACCGGATCCTCGGCGAACGCCGGAGAGACATGCCGCAGCACGCGCGCCTCCAGATCGCGCGCACCGCCGTAAGGGTCGACGAGTCCGCCAGCGACATCTTCGGCCATCGCGTTGATGGTCAGATCACGGCGCTCCAGATCCTCTTCGAGGGTCACCGACGGATCGGCATTGAAGGCAAAGCCGTGGTAGCCCGGCGCGGTCTTGCGCTCGGTCCGCGCCAGCGCGTACTCCGCGTTGGTGTGCGGGTGCAGGAACACCGGGAAATCCTTGCCGACCGGGCGATAACCGGAGGCCACCATTTGTTCAGGCGTAGCGCCGACCACGACGTAATCGACATCGCTCGATGGCCTGCCGAGCAACCTGTCGCGAACTGCACCGCCAACCCGATAGATGTTCATGGCACGATTGTGCCAGAGCGCGACGATACCGATCGCGATCAATCAGTCGGGCCAAGGCATCTCGCGGAATCGATCGAAGCGTCGCTGGCGCGCATCGACGCCGAGCATCGCCGGCACGATCATCTCCATCGGCATCGCGATGATGCCCAGTTCGCCGAGGCCATCCTTTTCGCCCACCGAATCAAGCAGCAGCGAACGGAAATTGTCGCGCGAAATCGGCTTGCCCGGCAGCCACTCGCCGATCATCGCCTGCAGGTAGCCAAGTGCGTCCGGCAGGCCGATGACCCAGCGCCGCTTGCCGATCAGGGTCGCCGTCCATTCGACGATTTCGCGCAGGCTGACCACGCGCGGGCCGAACAGTTCATAGGTGTGGCCGATCGAGTGCGGGTGCGCGAGTGCGCGCGCAAAGGCTTCGGCGACATCGCCAACAAACACCGGTGCAAATCGCGCATCCGCACGCGCGATCGGCATCACAGGCGCGATTCGCAGCAGCGAGGCAAAGCGGAAAAACAGCCCATCGCCACGACCGAAAATCACCGAGGGCCGGAAAATCGTCCACGCCAGTCGCGAATCGCGGATGCGGCTCTCGGCATCTGCGCGCGTACGCAGATAGTGGCTCGCCCCTTCACCGGCGCGCAGTGCGCTCATCTGCAAAAGTCGTGGAACCTGCGCCGCCTTGCACGCGGCGATCACGGTTTCGGTCAGCTCGACATGCGCCCTGCGAAAGCCGCTTCCGTCCGACCCGGACTCGTTGAGAATGCCGACCAGGTTGATGACCGCATCAGCACCTTCGAATTGTCGCGTCAATGCAGCGCGATCATGCACATCGCAATTCTCGACCATCACCTGCGGCAGCACGCCCAGCTCCAGATTCAGATCCCGGTTGCGCGATAGCACGCTGATGCGATGCCCATCCGCATGCAGACGCGGAACCATGTGCCGGCCGACAAACCCGGTACCTCCGAGGATGACGATTTTGTGTGGTTTCATCCGTAAACTCCCGACTTGGACCTGGCGACAAATTCTTTCCCGAGAATCAGCGAAAGGAATTCTGGATCAGCAGTCTAGTCGAGATGCTTGGCGATGTAGCCCTCCGCTTGTTTGAACGCTCCACGCAGTTGCAACAAACCTGCAGCGACCGCTTCCCCATCGAATGTTTTCCGTGCTGAGCGAGAGTACCTTCCTTTTCGGACAAGGAAGGCATGCCACATGAATGCGCCCTTCGCAAGCATTGCGCCATCGCTGAGCTCAGAGCCGCGACCCGGGCAGGCTATTGTGGGACCTGCCGAGGCGAATTCGTTGACGCGAAACCGGGGTCGATGGACGAGTTTCCTGAAAACGTTCTCGCCCTTCGGGCCGAGCCGCTTTCGGTACGCTGAGCGTAGCGGCGGGAAATCATCCTTCCATTGACTGTTTACGCCTTTCCCGACGCGGCTTGCAGCGGCATCCCTGTCGCCGGATTCAGACTGACAACCGGGCGTTCATTTGATCCGCTGATTCGGTCGTCGTCAGTCAAAGCTGCCAATGAATATCTCATCCGTATGCGTCACCAATTGGTTGACGAAGATCCCGGCTCCGCCGCCAGTTCCCGCCAAGTAGTGGTCTGGACCGATTCGGAGGACAGGCAACTGGTTGCCGATACCTTCCTGGTATCCCATCACGTTGGACTCGCCCTGAATCGCGCCATCGAGCCCATCGACGACGAACAGGCGATCATTTGATGTGAGCAGCAACTGATGAATCGAGGCGCCGTCCGGCTGGGCCAACGCAAGGATTTGATCCGGAACCGAAACCACGATCGTCCGCAGGATTTCCTGGGTCGCCACGTTGATGAAGTGGATTTGGTTGCCTTCGAAAACTGCGATCTCGGGACCGTCAAGACCTTGCGGGATCAATGAGATGCCACGATTGACCATCGGCAGAGACCAACTGAGAAGCCGTGTATCGAGATCATAGGCACGTAGCGACTGCGGTAGGGCCACGATCACGAGACGCGCACCGGACGACTCGGCAAGGACAAGACCATTGCATGTGCCACTGGGCATGGCGACCGACTTCCAGAGTTGCTGGTGACTGCTCAGGCTGTATTCGTACAAGCGGGTTTCGGAAGTGCAAAGCAGGATCGAATCAGCATTGCCGTCACCGTTGCGATCCAGTGGAAGCGTGGTGTTGATGGCGGTGTAGGAAAAACCGTTTTCCGGATCAACCAACGGAAATGACCACTGGATGTTGCCGGTATCCGCGTCCATGGCAATGGTGGACGCGTTCGTATAAGGGGATCTGGCTGCAAACAACACAGAGTATCCCGGCTCGCCATCCAGTTTTACCGTGTGGAGACGGGAGATGGTGGCGCCGTACAAGGGATGGCCATACGGGAAAAACGGACTTTGCCAACGAAGGTCGCCAGACATGGCGTCGATGCCAATCAAGCGCGCTGCCATATCGTCGCCATAGTTGGATGTCGAGGCGGAAATGAGTGTGACTTCGCCAGGAGCCGCGGCCTTGGCCAGAGCGGTGCTATAGGATCCAGGTGCCCGGCTTGGAATTGAAAACTGCTCAACTCCAGTGCTTGCCTCGAGTATCTGAAGATTCTTCGGATATGACGTGAGCGCGCGGGAAGCAAGCGCAATCAGAGGAACGCCAGAGGAAGTGAACTTTCCGGCGCCAATGCCGGCCGCGTCAATGCCGCCGACCGCTTGTCGGTAGGTTCTTGTCTGCACATCGAAAATCGCAGCACCTTCCGTTCCGCCCCAGTGATTTTGCGTCAGGATTTCGTCGATGCCGTCTCCATCAAGATCGAAAGCTGTCGCAACATAGGTGTTGACCGGCTCGTCCCAGACAGGCGACCAGGGCGACCCTTGGAACATGGTCATGCGCTGGCCGATGCCGGCAAATCGCTTGCCTGACGGACTGAATTTTCCGGCGACCAGAATGCGTCCGAATCCATCCTTGTAGCGCCACTCGCCAGCGTGAGTAGCTCCATCAACGACATAGCCATCCGTCTCCCCGGAGATAATCTCCAGCGCGGGATCACTGTCAAGTTGGGCGAGCGCCAATCCTTGTCCGCCGAAGCTCCCCAACGGGCGGTTCCAAAGCAAGGCGCCAGTGGCCAGCGAACGGACATCAAGGGTGTCGGGATAGCTATTGAGAATCGAGACAATCTCGATGCTGCCATTGGCGTCAAGATCGGCGGCGCGGATTGAATTGATCTGATTCCAGCCCGGTGTGTCTATCGTCCTCGCAAGGCTTAGTGGCCAACCGGAGTACACATATATCCGGTTGCCTCGAGCCACGATGACATGACCGCCATCGGGCGCATTGACGGCCGTGGCCACGGGCTCAGTCTGGAAGGTGTCGTCGGTGGGTAGCACGAGAGTCTGCTTGATTCCCCATCCGAGGACTGGATCTTGCCCAACTACTTGAACGATCGTGCTGTTCTCACCCTGACCCATCATCACAAGGTCGCTGATTCCATCACCGTCGAAATCCGCAGTCGGCAATTCGCCAAGATTGGCTCGGAATCCTGGAACGAAACGACTCAATTCATGCAGCGAGGGGCCTGATGCTCCTGGAGCACCTGCGCCGACGCCGGAAGCATGAGATGCATTGATCGACAAAAGGCCAGCGGCCGCCAAAGCCATTGCAGATGCGAAACGCGAGTATGTTTTCATGTCAATTAGGCTTCCTTTGCGCCTTTGGATAGAACAACGTGGATTGCCGAATGCTATCTTGGAGTTGGCGAGTGTATCGTGCGCCACGTTGAACAGTCTGTCTCGATCAGGGACTTTGGGTGCTTGCTTCCCGCTCCTCGTCTGCAGGAGCCGGGTCAGGGTGGGGCGTGGCTGGCTTGCACACCACGGCCTTGCGCTGCGCGTCATCCTTCGGCGCCTTGTACGCCTGGCCGACTTTTGGCATGCGCGTGGCGAGCGGAATGACTTTCTGGTTCAGGCGCCAGTCGTAGATGACGCTGAAGGCGAGCACGCGGGCGACGTATTCGCGGGTTTCCTTGTACGGGATGGTCTCGATGAAGAAATCGGGCTCCATGGTGCCGCGCGCATCGAGCCAGCGGCCGACCGGCGCGCCACCTGCGTTGTAGGCGGCGCTGGCCAGCCACGGACTGCCGGAGTACTGATTGGCCATCTGGCCAAGGAACAGGGTGCCGAGCTGGATGTTGAGGGCAGGATCAAACAAATCATCGGGCCGGCTGTAGTTGAGCTTGGCTGCATTGGCGACCTTCTTCGCGACCGCTGGCAGCAGTTGCATCAGGCCATAGGCGTCGGCATGCGAGTGGGCATCGGTCATCCAGGCGCTCTCGGCGCGGATGATCGCGTAGGACCAGGCCGGATCGATGCCGGCTTCGTGGGAGTTGCGCACCACGCGGGCCCGCTGCCCGAGCGGAAAGCGTTGCTCGTAGAAGCTCATGGTCTCGGGTGACGACGACAGCAGGAAGACCGCGCGGTCAAACCACTCGTTGCGATAGGCGAAGTCGGCGGCAAGCTGACGCTGTCCGGGATCGAATTTCTGCAAGGCGAAATTCCATTCACGGCGCGCCTTGACCAGATCGCCGAGCGCGTAGAACTCCAGGGCGCGGGCCAGATCGGGCTGGTCGGCGATGGCCTGCTCGGCGGTCGTATCGGATGCAATGCGGGTCGGGCAGATCGTGTACGGCGTATTGATCCAGTCGGCGGCGAGAAATCCGTGGAAATTGGCCTCTTTTGCCACATCCAGAAAAATGGTTTCGGCTTCAGGCTTTCGATCGAGCTTGCCGAGCACGCGTGCACGCAGGTAGCGCCAGTGCGCATCGGCCTTCTGGGCCTCGCTCATGCCATCGAGCGCGGCCAGCGTTTCGTTCCAGTCGAGGTTCGCCAGGGCCACGCGCACACGCCACTCGCGCGAACTGTCATCCTCGGCTTCGCTGGGCAGCGCCTTAAGCCGGGCCAGGGCATCGGCTTCAAAGCTTGTGGCGCGATAGACCGCAATCGCGTTGAGCACCCGATTCTTCTGCGCCGCGTCCCATTTGAAACGGTCACCCAGATCGGCCCACAGCGTTTCCGCTGCGCCGCTGTTCTTGCGCGCATAGCGCATCATGCCGAACGACACGGCGTCACGATTGCGTGGGCTGTCCACCCATTGCGCCGCCTTGGCCAGGGTCGTGGCCGGATCGCGCACGCTTGCGGCGATGCGGTTGGCGGCATCCTTGTCAGCGGCATCGAGCAGGTTGGCAACGCTCGAAACCGTCCCAGGATTGGCCGCTGCGGCCGCCCCCTCGATGCGTTTCCAGACCTCGGCATCGGTAAGACTGCCCTTTTGCCGCGACCAGGCAAACAGGGGATCGCAGCTTGGCGGGGTCGGCCGCGGCTGCATCCACAATCGGGCAATGTCCCTGTTGTAGTCGGGCGTTTCGCCGCTGGCGATGCGCGCGCGCTGCCAGGCGCATTGCAGATCATCCGCGCTGCTGGCGCTCCACAGCTTGAGGAAGGCGGGCCAGTCCTGGCTTGTCGTCAGTTGGCGAAGCATTGATTCGCGCAGGTCGCGTGCGATCAGGCTATCCGGCCAACGCTTGATGAAGGCTTCGACCTGGGCCAGCGAGAGCTTGGCGTTGCCGCGCTTGAGCACGGCCAACTCGACATACGGCAACAACGGGTAGTCGGCAAGATCGGCTACTTCTCGTTTCCAGGCATCCGCCGGGCCGTGCTCGATGGACTGGATGACGTTGCGGTAATGCTGACGCTGGACGCTGCGGTCGACCTTGGGTGCGGCAAGGGCAGGGAGGCTGGCGATGGCGATGCCAAAGGCGATCGCCGGGATCAGGGACACGCGATTCTTGATGGGCATGCGAGCAGTGTATCGTGCCCGTCTTGACGACCCTATCCGGGTGCCGGCGGAGTTGCCGATCGGGGCTGGCAAAGTCGCGCACACCGTTGACCACACAGTTGCATTTTCATAAGTCATTGATTGTATTCACCCACAAGACTGAAGCGAGAGTTTTTTCGGCAATGTGACAATCGGCTCTGGCGCTTTTCTAACGATTTACTTACATTGCGCGGGCCAAGGCGCCTCTCACCCCCGAATGCGGCGCTTCTTTCGTGGTTTGCTCGCCCATCCCAATGGAGACTTGTTTATGAATATCCGTATTCGTGGCCTCAGTGGTGCCATTCATCTGGCGCTCGCTGCCGGCTTGATTGCCGTTCCCGGCGCCGCCGCATTCGCACAGCAGGATCGCGGCGATGACGCCCAGCAGCTTGAAGCGATCCAGGTCACCGGCTCACGCATCAAGAAGGCCGATGTCGAAGGCCAGAGTCCCGTCCAGGTGATCACTGCGGCCGACATCGAGGCGACCGGTCTTGGCTCGATCGGTGATGTGATCCAGCGTCTCTCCGTCAGTGGCTCCTCGCTCAACACCAAATTCAATTCAGCCGGCAACTTCGGCTTCAGCCCGGATGGCTCGGGCGTGGGTTCGGGTTCGACCACGGTTTCGCTGCGCAACCTCGGCGCCAAGCGCACCCTCATTCTCGTCGACGGCCTGCGTTGGGTAAGCGAATCCTCGGCGTCTGGCGTCTCCGCTGCGGTCGATCTCAACACGATCCCGGCCAGTGCGGTCGATCGCATCGAGATCCTGACCGATGGCGCTTCTGCGCTGTACGGCTCGGATGCGATTGCCGGCGTGGTCAACATCATCACCAAGAAGAAGCAGGACGGCGGCGCCGCGCGTCTCTACTACGGCGATTATTCGACCGGCGATGGCAAGACCCAGCAAGGCAACATTTCGCTCGGTGGCAGCAACGACAAATTCGATTTCTTCGTCGACCTGAGCTACTACGACCAGAAGGGCATCAGCTCGAACGACTGGGAACAGTCACGCTATCCAACGCCGGGCATCGGCGGCGCGGTCAATCCGGGCAGTTGGAGTTCGGCCACGCCGAACGGCCGTCAGGTGTTCGCGCCGGCCGATCCGAACGAGACATACGGCGGTCTTTGTCCAGTCGATGGCGGCGCCTCGTTCTGCAACCTTTCCGGTGATGGTGCGGGCGGTTTCCGTCCGTGGTCGAATGCCGAGCGCTTCAACTTCTCGCCGTACAACCTGCTGCTGACGCCGTCCAAGCGCACCGGTTTGTTCGCCCAGGGCACCTACCGCATCAGCGATCACGTGAGCTGGAACCTCAAGGGCACGTACACCAAGCGCGAATCGGTCAACCAGGCTGCGCCGGAGCCGATCTTCCTCGGTTCCGAAGCCGGCAGCGGCGGTCTTGCCGATTTTGTCGGTATCGACGCGAGCAATCCGTACAACCCGTTCGGAACGATCGCGCCGGAAGGCTCGTTCATCACACGCCGGCCGGTCGAAGGCGGTCCGCGCATTTTCCGCCAGAATGTCGACACCAGCTATTTCTCGACCGGCCTCAATGGCGATTTCAGTGCCGGTGATCGCCAGTTCTTCTGGGACGTGAACTACGTCAACGCGGAAAACAAAGCGACCCAGACCGTCAACGGTACCTACAACATCGCCCACATCCAGCGCGCGCTCGGACCGATCGCCGACTGCACGGCGCCGTGTGTTCCGCTCGACATGTTTGGCGGCCCGGGCTCGATCACCCAGGATATGCTCGACTACATCCAGTTCATCGAGAATGACCGCAGCCGCCAGAAGCTGAGCACCTGGACGGCGAACATCTCGGGCGACATGTTCGACATGCCGGCCGGTCCGCTGGCCTTCGCCGGTGGTTACGAACACCGCAAGCAGAGCGGCTCCTACACACCCGATTCGATCGTCACCGCCGGCGAGTCGAACGGTGTACCGTCCGGCCCGACCAGTGGTGAGTACACGGTCAACGAGTACTACCTCGAACTGAATGCCCCGCTGCTCGCGGACATGAGCTTCGCCAAGCATCTGGATCTGAGTGTGGCTTCGCGCTTCTCGGATTATTCAAACTTCGGCAACACGACCAACAACAAGGTTGGCCTGCGTTGGCAGTTGAACGATGACCTGACCCTGCGCAGCACCTGGGCGGAAGGTTTCCGCGCGCCGTCGATCGGCGAACTGTATGGCACGTTTGCGCGCTTCGACGCGCAGATCCAGGATCCCTGCAACGGTGCGACCGGCCAGCAAGGAGCCAACTGTGCAACGCTCGGTGTACCCAATCCGGCCACCTTCGAGCAGGCCAATTCACAGATTTCGGTGGTCACCGGCGGCAATGCCAACCTCAATCCGGAAACCTCGACGAGTCTGACCGTTGGTGGCGTCTATAGCCCGAACTGGGGTACCAACACGAGCTGGTCGCAGAAACTCGATCTGGAAGTAACCTGGTACCGCATCAAGATCGAAGATGCGATCCAGGCATCCGATGCGCAGACCCAACTCAACCGTTGCGTGGCGACCCTTGATCCGATCTTCTGCGGCGGCATCAGTCGTTCGTCGGGCGGCAATATCAACGGCTTCGACAACACCTTGTTCAACCTCGGCAAGATCAACACCAAGGGCATCGACTTCGGCATCAGCTGGCTAGGCAACGCAACCGGCATAGGTACGTTTGGCGCCAGCCTGTCAGCGACCAAGGTGACCAGCTATGAGGCGATCGCCATCGATTCGGGCCTGTCCGAGCCACGCGTGGTTGGCGTCGAAGTCAATGACAGTGCAATTCCGGATTGGCGCGCAACCGCACGTTTGAACTGGAACATTGGTGACGTCAACCTAAGCTGGTCGGCACGCTACATTTCCGACCTGACCGAATCCTGCGATACGGTCGGCACGTTCGACAATTGCAGCAATGCGGCAGCCGGCACCAACCACCTTGGCGCAACGACCTTCCACGATTTGCGCGCAAGCTGGAAGTTGCCAACCGACATGAACTTCGTCATCGCTGGCGGCATCAACAACATCACCAGCAAATCTCCGCCGATCTGCCAGAGCTGCTCGCTCAATGGCTATGACGCATCGACCTATGATCTGCCGGGCCGCTACAGCTACGTCGAGGCCAGCATCAAGTTCTGATTGCGAGTTTTCATCTGAAAGAATATTTGGGCCGCCTTGTGCGGCCCTTTTTTTTGCCTGAATACGATCAAATCCCCAGTGCAATTTTCAATGATGTCAAAGTTGCGAACTGCCTGTCCAAATTGATTCATCTGGGCTGAATTCGGCTGCGGCTTGCGCGGGTCGGGGTCACAGGAGAATGGCGATCCCGAGCAAGTGCTCAGGGCTGATGAACAGGATTGACGAGTGCCAACGAAGTGGCAAATCGATGAGGACCTCATGTCGATCTCGGCTTCCCGGCAGAGTCAAGTCCGACAGGCTGCTAGGTTGGGACAGCACTGGTGATTGCGCCGACCGCGCGAGAATGTAGCTCTTGAGGTTGCGCGTGCTCATGTGGCGCTGTGCCGCGACATGTCCCGACCCGATCTTCAGTGCAGCGGAATCGGGCGCGAGTCGCGAGTCGACCTACTGTGCTTCGATCCGCATGGCGCCAGATCAACCCTTCCTCACTGGGCTTGATGCGGTCTGGATATCCTGGCGAACCACGCCAGCAAAAATTCGCCAGCTACAACGACCAAAAAGGAGCTGGCAACGAGCGTCAGCCCTAGTCGGAGCCGCAACGATTCCATTTCAACAGCGTTTAAATTAAAGATCTCGGAGCTAATTTGAAACGCCAAACTTTCCAGCCCAATACAAACAAGGCACACGACTACTGCCAGGAAAGTGCGGCTACTCGTTACCAGGAAGCGCGACCGAGCGTACAGATAGACAATCGGAGCCAAAACGGCAATCGACACTTCGAGCAGGAGTATTGATAGCGGACTCATCATGACGGCTCTCCATTCCCAATTAACTGAGGCAGTGATTTCGACCAAGCCCCACATGTTCCGCACTTTGCGGCATTCACGTCGGCAGCGGAAATCCTACAGTCCCATGGGCCCGTTCGCAACGAAATATGATAAGTAGAAGTAACTACAATGTTGGCGAACTCGCCCGAGATCTCATGGCTCAACCCGTTTGTCCAGGCTGGAACTCTTTGCAAACCAGCATGACAAGTTCCGCGATTGCCTGCCTCTCGGCGGTATGAAACCACTCGCGAGCGCGGCCAGATTTTGGGTAGCGCGGAGTCAACTGGGCGAGAACCCGGGCCTCAAATTCGGACAGGTGAGCCGGGGCCATCTGCAGAACGGGATGGAATAAAACCTCCCCCTGAAACGTGCGAATGTACTGCCGCTCCCTGTCCTGAAAGCTCCGACGAGCGATACCGAGCTTGGTGTGCTCACCATTCACGAGCGTTTTGTAGCAAGGGTAGATAGGCTTCAATTCCGGCGTCGTTGGATACGCAAGATAGATGCCCGGGGATGTCATCGAAATGCTCAATACGGAGTTCTCGCGACTCGACAGCGCAAGGACATCGATCGCGCAAGCTGGCCCAATCTGGTCGAATCAACGTAGCGGGGATCCCGCACATTCACTTGCTGGGTGCCGGCGGGCGATAGCCGAGGATGCGGGCGGGTAGCAGGAAGATCGCCTTGATCAGGGCGACGATGCCATCCATCAGTGCGCCGACGATGCGGAACGGAATCGACAGCAGCCACAGGATTGGCCACAGGATCAGCAGGACCAGGGCAACCGGCCAGGCAAGTACGAGCAGGATGGCCCAGAGCAGCAGAACGAAAAGTGCGCGCATCGTGATCAGTCTCCAAATGGGTCAGACGGCTGGAGCGCTCCCGTGAGCTCGCATCCCGGGTCGACGCAAGCAGCGGATGCCCGGCCCCCAACATGGGGTGCTGATTGCGGCGATGCAAGTCGAGGCGCACGCGAATCGAGGCCACGTCGACACATCCGGGGATGTGTCGCTCGATTCGTCGTGACATGCGTGTCGCGTTACCCGGCTCAGTCGAATCCGTTGGCGAAGATCTGGTCGGCGGGTGCGGAGAAGCTGCCAAGGATCGTGAAGTTGGTCAGCGCGGTGTAGGCGTCGACGATCGCGGTGTAGGTGCCGGGTGCCGGCGCGGCGAAATCGCAGTGCTCGGCGGAGCTCGCACCTGCAGACTGGCAGAGCTGATCGTCCCCGAACAGGATGGTCAGATCGGCATCTGCGCCGCCCACCGCACTGCTCGTTTCAAAGTGCAGGTTGACGGCATTCGAGGGTACTTCGAGGGTGTAGTAAATCTGCTCGCCCTGGGCGGCATGCTGATTGGTCATGGCGACGCCGTTGACGAGCGCAATCGGTGCAGCAGCGATGCGAACGATTTTGCCGTAGCTGCCGGTCAAGCCGCCGTCGTCGGTCACGCTCAGGCTGACCGTATAGCTGCCCGGGCCGGGGTAGCTGTGCAGCGGATTGGCATCGGTCGAGCTGGGACTGCCATCGCCAAAATTCCAGAGATGGCTGACGATGCTGCCGTCGAGGTCGATCGAACTGTCGGTGAAGCTGGCATCGAGGCCGTTGCGGGTGACCTCGAAATCGGCTGTCGGCGGCGAGTTGCCGACACTGCCATCGAGCACGACGCGCCAGGCGCCGCGACTGTAGCTGCCGGCCGTCAGTACATGCGGGTAGTCGTCGATCTCGAGATCGGAGACGACGATTCCGAGTGGCAGACCGGCCGAGAACGCCAGGAAGTTGTCGCCGCTGTCGATGCTTTCATAGACGCCGATGTCGGTGGCGACGAAGATGCGCAAGCTGTTCAACGGATCGATTGCCACCGCGTTGGCGGGCACATTCGGCAAGCCGGCGCCAACCGCGGCCCAAGTTGTACCGCCGCTGGTCGAACGATAGAGGCGCGCTGCGCCAAAGCCGGCCCGCGTGATGAAGACGCGCTGCGGGTCGACGCGATCCAGCGCAACGTCGGAAACCCGGCCTCCGGGGTAGTTGCCGGTGACATCGGTAAACACGGGCGCAGGAATCCCGGCGTCGGGACTTCTCCATATCTTGCCGCCCGAGGTGCCGACATAGGTCGGCGTCAGAGTGCCGAGAGTCTGTGGGCTGATCACGACGACCGAGCTGCCTAGGTTGCCGCTGATCGGCGTCCAGCTGTTGCCGGTGGTGCTGGCGCGATAGAGCACGTCGGAGGCGACGAACAACTGGCTGCCTGCGGTGGCCAGCGGCGTCACCCAATCAAAACTGCCGGCGACCAGGCCGGTTCGCGGCATGCTGAGAAAGCTCCCAGGCGACCCTCCGACGGTTGAACGGACAATGCTCGGCAAACTGCTGCTCGGGTAGCTGGTCTGGAACACGATCGATGGATTGTTCTGGTCGAATGCATTCATGAAGCCGTCGCCGCTGGCGTAGGTCAGGCTCCACAGGAGGTTGGTGCGCCGACCCGACGAGCTGTTGTCTTGCGCACCGCCGAATATGATGTTGGCATCGTTCGGATTCACCGCCACGTCGTAGAACTGGGTGATGTTGATATTGGCATTCATGTTGCGGAAGGTCGCGGCGTTGTCGTCGCTGCGCCAGATGCCGCCATCACTACCGACCCAGAAACGGTTCGGGTCGATCAGCGAATAGCGCACGACATGGGTGTCCTGATGCACCTTCTGGCCCGTGCCCCAGGTGCTGACCAAGGGCGTGAAACTGACCCCCGCGTTGGTTGAACGCGCAACGCGTATGCTGCCGATCAGCAGCGTATCCGGATTGGTCGGATGTACGCTGATGGCCTGGTTGTAGCTGCACTGGCCTTCGCAGACGCCGGCGCCGGAGGCTTGCTGGGCCCAACTCGCGCCGCCGTTGGTCGTGCGATAGAGGGTTGAGCCCATCAGCACATAGAGGATGTCGCTGTTGCTTGGCGCCATGGCCAGGCGCATGCGTGATCCGCTGAGCGTGATTCCGCTATTGGCCGCAGTCCAGGTCGCACCGCCGTCGGTGGATTTCTGTACACCGAGCCCGATCAGCCCGGCGTAAACGGTCGATGTTCCCGGCACGAAAACGATGTCCTCGACATTGTTGCTGCGCACCTTGGTCCAGCTCAGACCCTTGTCGACCGAGCGATAGATGCCGGCACCGGACAGGCTGCCGTTGCTGCAGCTTCCGCTGCCGCCGACCAGGAGCACATTCGGGTCGGTCGGCTGGATCGCCACCGCGTTGATGATCGACAGCGGCATGCTGCCCAGCCCGCTGCCGTTGCGCGCTTGCCAGGTTGAACCGCCATCCTCGCTAAGGTACACACCCTGGCCGAAGTAACCGCCGCAGGAGCTGTTCTTGTCGCCGGTGCCGACCCAGATCGTGTCTGGCGCAGCGGAATCGATCGTGATCGCCCCAATCGGCAGCGTGCCGACCTGATCGAAGATCGGCGTCCAGCTGATGCCGGCATTGGTCGTCTTCCAGACGCCACCGGCGGCACTGCCGAGATAGACCGTGTTGTCGTCGCCCGGCCGTGGCGTGATCGCATTCACACGGCCGGCGACGCGACCCATGATCCAGTCGATCATGTTCATCGATGACGGGCCGGCCTCCTGCCAGACTTCGCCGACCGATGCGCGCGTGGCATCGACAAGCAGGCGCTGCAGCTTCAGTTCCTGCACCGCCGAGGCGCGCAGTTTCGCTGCATCAGGATGGTCCAGCAGCCCACGCGACTCGACAAACCAAAGCTGGCGTTGCTCGATCTGCCAGCTTTCGTCGCGGCCTTCGCCTTCTTCGGATTCGTTCTCGACGGCAAACGCACGGAGCGAAATGGCCAGCGACAATGCGACGAGCAAAAGCACACCGGCCTGCTTGATTGGATGGATTCGCGTCACGGGGATTTCCTGAGTAATGGTGAGGCTGCGCGTCTGCCGCGAAGGCGGGTGGCGGAGGCATGGCTGCCGCCAAAAGCCTTCGGCACTTTCCACAAAGCCGCCGAGATTACTGCGGAACAGGCGCGATCGCAAAGTCCGAACCGCGAGTCAGCAAACTGCGGGACTTTGCCGCTTGAGGCTAGGAATTCGGCCAGGAGAGGACGGAATCGCAGCCTGGCCGACTAAAGACCGCCAGATGGCCAGCACGGCTGATCATCAATGATGCCGTCGTGCCACCCATTCCACGGGGTGCCCGTGGCCATTGACTCAACCCGTCTTCGGCAACCGCGGAACCCCATGCTGGTCGCGTTCCTCGACGACCAGTGCTTGTGTATCGACGCGAGTCGAAGCGCGCCCGCCAAGCGGGATCGCCGGCTGGCCGCGCTGGTTGAGCAGGGCGTTGCGGTAGCAGCGATTGGCCAGCCCCTCGTCACCCGCGCCGGCATGACAATCACCGAGAGTTTCCCAGGCGATCGGTGAATCAGTGATGCCGACCGCGCGGTCGAGATACTGGATCGCCTTGCCCCATAGTTTCTGCTCGCGGCACAAGCGCCCCAGCGTGGTCAGCAGCGAGGTGCTGTTCGGCGCAATCGAGAGCCAGGCTTCGGCGTGCCTGGTACGCACCGCGAGTTCGGCCGGGCCGATGTCGCTGTAGGCCAGGGCAAGCGCATCGTTCCATTCGCGGCGCAGGGCCGATTCGATCTCATCCATCGCCGCCAGGGTCTGGCCGAAATGTGCAGCGCGTCGGGCAAATGCGGCGATGATCTCGGGCTGCTTGCGGTGATGGCGGCTGACATCATTCCACAGGCTGTTTAGGCGCGCCTGCGATGGCGCCGAAGCAAGCGCCGCGACCAGCACGCTCGTTTCCAGCGCTGCCATGGCCGGCGCCGCCAGGGATTGGGTCTTCGCCAATGCCGGCAGTGCATCGAGCGCGGTTTGCGCATCCTTCTCGGCCAGGGCGGCCTCGATCAGCACCTGCCAGCCGACCGGCGACAACTTGCCGAGCGCGACCCTGGGCTTGAGCAAGGCCAGTGCCTCGGCATGCCGCGAACGTTCATTGAGGAAGCGTGCTCGTTGCGCGAAGGCAGCGGCTTCGACGTCGTTGGCGGCCTCGTCGAGGGCTTTTGCGGCGGCCGCATCATCGCCACGCGAATGGGCGGCGCGTGCGATCACGAGCAGGGCCGGACCGCGCACGGCGGGTTGTCGGGCCGCCTTGGCCAGTTGCCGCTCGGCTTGCAGGTAACGACCTTCGGCAAACGCGGCCAGGCCATTGGCGAGATTCTCGCGCGCACGCTTGCGCTGCGAACGCACCCAGGCACGTGCCGGCCAGCGCAGCAGGCGCCAGAGGATGCTGAGGATTGCCCACACCAGCAACACGGCGACCACGCTGAATACGAGGCTGGTTTCGATCGAGGTGCCGCGCAGGCGAACCAGCACATACCCGGGATCCTCGACCACCCATTGCCAGCCGAATGCGGCGGCCACGGCGAGCAGCAACACGAACAAGACGGCGATCCAGATCCTCACGCCGCCGGCTCCTGGCCCGGTGGCGACGCGGGCTTTGCTGACGGGGCCTTCATCGGCTGCGACAGCGCGCGGGTCGTGCGCAGGTTGCGCAACTCGTTCAGCGCGGTACCGAGCTCGGGCAATGCCGGCGCCAGCGGCGTGGTCGCAAGCTGATCGAGCGAAGCCAAGGTCTCGCGCACCGCAGGGGCGGCCGGATCGAAGATCGCCTCGACGCCGGCGTGGGCGCGCTTCAAGGCGTCATCGAAAGCCTCCTGGTCGCGCGCGAACAAGGCGGCCTCGGCGGCGCGAAGATCGATCGCAATCAGCGAGCGGGTCAATTTCTCGTCGCGCGCCGCCAATGTCGGAGCGCCATCGTCATGACGGATGCGCACGAACTGATCGAGGATTTCACGCAGCCGTGAGCGTTCGCCACCGGAGGGTGCGGCGACCCTTTCGGCCGATGTCTTCATCGGCAACTCGAGCAGGCCAGCACGCAGGTCGGCCAGGGTTTTCAGCGTGGCCCGGGTCTGCATCGGCTTGGCTGCGTCGAGCGCCTGCATCTCGGCGCTGATGGTCTGTCGAACACTGGCGAACAGCGGATCCTCGGCGGCGGCGAGGGCGCTGTCGGCGAGCCGGTAGGCGGCCATGGCGCCGCTGGCATCGCGGAACAGGGCGAGTCGCTCGCCGGCCAGCTGCAGGATGAACTCGGCCTCGTTGAGCGCCATCGCATCCCGATTGTTGAGGCGCTGTTCGGCCAGGTTGGCAACCGCATCCTCGAGCGTGCGCGAGCGCTCGGCAAACGACAGCACTTCCTCGCGGATGCCGCGATTCATTGTTTCGGCATCGTTGGTGCGCGAACGCAGGCTGTCGACGTCGCGGCGCAACTGTTCGTTGGCCTGGGCGAGATCGCTGATCTGCGCGCTCAGCGCCGCGTTGCGATCGATGTCGCGCTCGCGCATCTGGCGCTCTAGATACCACCAGGCCAGCACGGCCAGAACCACCAGCACGAGGACGACAACGAAGGTTCCCGAACCGCGGCGGCGGGACGTGCTGGCGCCCAACTTGTCCTTGTCGCGGGTGGCCGGGGCGGGCAGCTTCGCGGGAGTTTCGGTTTCCATGACGTGCATGCTAGCGGAACTGCGGCACGCGCGGCAGAGGATTCCTAGATTCGGTGTCTCGACAAGGCGCGCTCGGCCGCATCGAGCAGATCCGCACCGAGCGCCGACCTTGCCTCATGCACATCGGTGAATCCGAGTGCCTCGGCCTCGGCAGCGAGTCTCGCGCTGCTGACGATGAGCGCCTCGCGCCGCCAGCGCGCCTGCAGATCCGTCGGCAAGGCCGCGCAAAGGTGGTTGAGGATGACGCTGCTTGAAACGAGGCTGATCCAGGGTCGCGGGGCGGCAGCCAGGTTCGAGAAGTGGCGGGTGTTCAGGCGTGGCGGCAGGCGCTGGTAAACGGCGATCCGCTCGACCCGCGCGCCGCGTTCGCGCAAAGCCGGCGCGAGCAGGTCGCGGCCCCCCGGTGCATCCACGATGGCGATGAATTTCCCCTGCAGATCAGCCAGTGCGGGCTCGGCGAGCAGGCCTTCACTGTTCTGCGCGCCAAGCGGCGTGAGGGCATCGATCCCGTATCGCGCCAAAGCCTGTCGAGTGCCGGCGCCAACCGCGAGCGCGCGCGGCCACTTTGCGGCGGGCACCTCGCCCAGCAGTTGTCTGCAATAGCGCACCGCATTCGGACTCGTGAAGATCCAGAAACTGGCGGACTTCGCGGCGATCAAAGCCCGCCGCGCGGCAACCGTATCGTCAATGATCCTGATTCGCGTGCCGGGCAGGCGCACTGCAACGGCGCCGCGCGAATTCGCCGCGCGGATCAGCGCCGCCGCGTCGGCCGCCGGACGCGTGACGATGACGCTGGCTCCAGCCAGCGTGCGGGCGTGGTGACGTTGCGATTCAGGCATGGGGGGATTCAATACGGTGACGTACAGATCATAGGCCGCTTGAATCGATCCGTGCACCATGCGCACACTCGCGCCCCTTTGCCGGCAGACACACGCATGAATTCAAGTCGCACCGCAGCGATCATCGTTGCGCAAAATCGCGATCCATTGCGCGAAAGCGTTGAGCGGCAACTGCTCGAGGATATTCCACTGGCTCGCGCGATTCAGCTTCGCATCGCTGCGTGGGATGGCGATTCGTTGCGCATGACCGCGCCACTGGCCGCCAATGTCAACGACAAGGGTTGTGCCTTCGGCGGCAGTCTGGTCAGCGTTATGACATTGGCGTGCTGGTCGTTGATACGCCTCGCTGCCGAACACGCAGGCGAAGACTGTGACATCTATGTACAGGACAGCACGGTGCGTTACCTGGCTCCGGTCTGGAGCGACTTCAGCGCCGACGCACGCCTGGCTCCCGCACAATCCTGGCAAGGCTTCTTCACGACCCTGAATGCGCGCGGCAAGTCGCGCCTGACTGCGGTATGCGAGATCCGCCTCGCTGATGGTGTCATCGCGAGCACCCTCGAAGCGCGATTCGTCGCAATTCGACGTGGCGCTACTGTGCAGGCCACCGATGCGGCACAATCGGTGACTGCAAGCCCACGCCGAGGAATTGCCCGATGAATGCACGTCCCTGTTCGCATCGCTGCCTGTCGGTCCTGCTGATTGCCGTGCTCTCCCTCTTGCTCAGCGTGCCGGTCATGGCCAAGTCACGCGAGAAGATCCTCACCGAAACCCTGCGTACGTATGCCGCGACAATCCGCTGGGGTTCGATCGAGCAGGCCGAGTCGTTTGTCGATCCCGAATATCGCGCCGCGCATCCGCTGACCCAGCTCGATCTCGATCGCTACAAGCAGGTTCGTTTCACCAACTACAACGACTCCGCGCCGGCGCCAGTCAACGACAACGAGGTGAACCAGACCGTCGAGATCGGTATCGTCAACATCCACACCCAGGAAGCGCGCAGCTTCATCGATCGTCAGGTCTGGAAATACAACCGCAAGACCAAGGTCTGGCTGCTGACCAGTGGTCTGCCCGATATCACGCACAAGGATTGAGTTCCGCCGACGGTTGTCTTTTGATCACCGGTCTCGTCATCGGTTTACGGTTTCGAACTATTCGCTAGCAAATTTGCTGCAGCAGAAACGAACTCGGCGTGCCGGAACTTCACCAAGCTCTTGGCAGACTTCAGTCGCGATGCGTTGATTTTTTACGCTCCTTCGTCGCGCGGCATCCTGCTGAGTTTTCACTCGCCTCGTAGCCGAATTTCTTGTGGGAGCGACTTCAGTCGCGATGCATTGATTCTTTTACACTCCTTCGTCGCGCGGCATCCTGCTGAGTTTTCACTCGCCTTGTAGCCGAATTTCCTGTGGGAGCGACTTCAGTCGCGATGCATTGATTTTTTACACTCCTTCGTCGCACGGCATCAAAGCCGGGTTTTCACTCGCCTCGTAGCCGAATTTCTTGTGGGAGCGACTTCAGTCGCGATGCATTGATTTTTTACGCTCCTTCGTCGCGCGGCATCCATGCCGGGTTTTCACTCGCCTCCGGGCGAGCGAGTCACTTTTCTTTGCTTGCTCACTGCGCCGCAGGAGCGGCGCGAACAGCGCAGCTGGCCCGAAGGGCGGAGGGCAGGAGCCCGACGTAAAGAAAAGTAACCAAAAGAAAGAGCACCCCACGCTCGCGCCCTACGCACAGTCCCTGTGCTTCGGGTGCACGAGGCTGCTGCGGGGTTCGCCGACAGTCCATCCATGGACTGGCGTCGAACTGGCCCACATCGTGTGGGCCATCCTTCGGACATTCCCTGCGCAGCCTCGCCGCGATCGAGGGGCCCCGTTGAGCGCGCATCGTTCGCGCCAAAGCCAAAGCCAAAGCGAAAGCGAAAGCCAAAGCGAAAGCGAAAGCCAAAGCCAAAGCGAAAGGAAAAGCAAAAGCAAAAGCAAAAGCGAAAGCGAAAGCAAAGAAGCGCGTGTGCGGGAAACCGCTCCATCTTTGCTGCGCAGGATGCGCAGTGACCGGGGCCCCTATGCAGCGGCGAAGTGGCGCAGGAATTGCCCGAAGGGTGGCTCGCAAGGATGCGAGCCAGTTGGCTGCCAGTACATGGATGGACTGTCAGCCAACCCCGGAGCCGCTTCGCGAAGTCGGAGGGCAGGATGCCCGGAGACCGCCGCATTGGGGTGGCCTTCTCTTTGGTTACTTTCTCTTGGCCACTCAAGAGAAAATGACTCGCTCGCCCGGAGGCGAGTGAAAACCCGGCATGGATGCCGCTCGACGAAGGAGCGTGCTCTAGTCGAAAAAGGAACTGTACCCCTGTCTGACCAACCATTCGGCTGTCGAAAATCGTGGGGATGACGAGAGGTGGCAGGCGAGTAAAACAAGGAAGGGATGCCGCGCAACGAAGACACGTAAAAACCCAAGCATCGCGACTGAAGTCGCTCCCACGAAAAGCTGCAGTCGCGACTGAATCCTGTCCTGATCCCGCCGAAGTGTCGCCTCGAAGACAATATCACCGAACCTCGAAGAGCCTGAGTCCGCAGTACGTGAATTCGTAGATCGCTGAAATATAACATCGTGTAAAACGGGATAAAGAAGCATGGCTGCGTCCATTCCCTGCCCCGCAGGAATGCGTAAGCGCAAGTGCCTCAACTCACCGATTGGTCAACTGCAATTCAATACGCCGGTTCCTGGCGTAGGCATCCGGCGTGTCGGCCGGATCGATCGGCTGGAACTGGCCGAAGCCGTTCGCCGACAGACGGTGCGCAGGAATGCCCTGCACGACCAGATACTTGACGATGGCCACGGCGCGCGCGGTCGACAACTCCCAGTTCGATGGAAAGCGATCGGTATGGATCGGGCGCTTGTCGGTATGCCCATCAATACGCAGCACCCAGTCGATGGATGACGGGATTTCGGCGGAGACCTCACGCACCGTGTCGGCCAGCGACTCCAGCCGCGCCTGCGCGGGGGCTCCAAGTTCAGCGGAGCCGGATTCGAACAGGATGTCGGTCGGCACGATGAAGCGGTCGCCGACCACCTGCACGTCGCTGCGGTTGCCGAGCGCCTCGCGCAGTTTGCCGAAGAACTCCGAACGATAGCGTTCGAGCTCGCCGACCCGATTCGCCAGGGCAATGTTGAGACGCTGACCAAGATCGGCAAGCTTGGCATCCTTGCCAGCGAGATCCTGCTTGGCCACGCCGAGTGCGGCTTCGAGTTTGGCCAGTTGCTCGCGGATTGCGGCCATCTGCCGGTTCAGCAGTTCGACTTGCGCCGTGGCGGAATTGCCGAGTTCGGTCTGCTTGACCAGATCGCCACGGGTCGTATCCAGAGCGGTGGCGAGGCTGGCGACTTCAGCTTCGAGCTGGATCTTGAGTTCGTTCAATGCGGCAATGTCGGCCGTCAGGCTGGCCGCTTGCGCGTTCGCCAGGGCGAGATCGCTGCCGAGCTTGTCGCGTTCGGCTTGCGTGGATCCGAGGGACGCACTCAATTCCGCCACGCGCGCATCCAGCGTGTGCTTCTGCTCCTCGCTCAGCGACAGTGTGCGGGCGAGTTCGGCGACTTGCGCATTGAGTGCATCGAGGGCCTTGTTCTTGCCGGCCAGAGTGTCGGAGAGAACGAACTGGCCGATCGCGAAAATCAGCAGGACGAAGATCATGACCATGATCAGCGAGGTCAGCGCATCGACGAATCCCGGCCAGATGTCGAATGCGCGCCGCCGCCGGCGAGCCAGCGAACTCATGCGCGCGGCTCACGCGCGCCACCGACCGCGACCGCAATCGTGCGCGAGAGCAGGCGCAATTCGGCACGCAACTCGTCGGACAATCGCGATTCGGACGGCGGATGACTGGCGATCTGGCGCAACACGGTTTTCAGTTCATCCTGCACCTGGGCGGCACCCTGGCGCTCGCGCGCATCGCGGCTGAGCAGCTCGTTGAGGCGGCCGAGCTGATTCGCGATCTCGGCGAACTGCTCGTTGCTGCCGCGCCGTTCACGCTCGTTTTCGACAATCGCCCGCTGCATGCGCTCAAGGCCGTCGGCGGTTTGTTCCAACAAGGCCTGCACATAGGCCGGCACCGAGGCATCGCCGTCGAGTGCGCTGCCCGAGGACAGATGGGTCATGCCCGACAGCCACTCTTCAAGATCGTTGTAGAAGCGGTTCTGCGCATGTCCGGCCTGCAGATCGAGAAAGCCGATCACCAGCGAACTGGCGAGGCCGAACAGCGACGTCGAGAAACTCGTGGACATGCCGCCGAGTGGTTCCTTCAGGTTTTCCTTGAGCGCACTGAACATGGTCAGCGCATCGTTGCCGACATTCAGCGTGCTGATCGTTTCCGACACCGATCGGATCGTCACCAGCAAGCCCCAGAACGTGCCGAGCAGGCCGAGGAAAATGGCCAGACCGATCAGATAGCGCGAGAGATCACGGGACTCCTCAAGGCGTGACTGCACGCTGTCGAGGATCGTGCGCATCGACGGCGCCGACAGCGCCGCCTTGCCGCGCTCGCGGTTGCCGAGCATGCGCGCCATCGGCGCGAGCAGGCGCGGCTTGCCTTCGGCGGCGCGCTCCGGATTCGAGCGGCGAAACGATTCGATCCAGCGCGACTCGTTCGAGAGCAACATGACCTGACGCACATTGACGACGATGCCGGCCACCAGCACGGTCAGGATCACGCCGTTGAAGAATGGGTTGGCCTGGAAAATCTCGACCAGGCGCGAACCGACCAAAGTGCCGAGGGCGGCGACGAGGATGAGAAAAGCCGTCATCCAGACGAGTGCGCGATTGAATCGGGTCATGCTGGCCTCGGAATGCGAAAGGAATCTGGTGTCTGGATGCGCCAACGACGAAACCTGTTGAACGCGGCCGCGACAACTACCATGCCACGCGTATGCCGCAAGCCTGGCGTGAATTCGTGCTTTCGACTCCTGCCGTTGAAGTTTGGTTCAGCGTCGTGGCTTGGCCCGATGGGTCGCAACCGCTGTCCATGGGTCTTCCGGCCACGGGTGTTTCGGGTAGCGGCCCTTGAGTTCCTTTCTGACTTCCGGGTAGGTGCGCTCCCAGAATCCGCGCAGATCCTGGGTGACCTGAATCGGTCGACCCGCTGGCGAGAGCAGGTGCAGGGTGATCGGCACGCGACCGTTGGCCACGCGGGGTGAGTCGCTCAGGCCGAACAATTCCTGCAGCTTGACCGCAAGCACGGGCGCCCCGTCGATTGGATAGCTTACCCGGCGATCCATTCCGCTCGGCACCTTGATCGTGGTCGGCACTTGCTCGTCGAGCCGGTGACGCTTCGGATAGTCGAGTTGGGTCGCCAGTGCGTTCGACAACTCCTCGGCGCGCAAGGCATCGAGACGACGCTTGTCCTGGAGTGCCGGCGCGAGCCAGGTTTCGAGGGTGGCCAGCAGGCAGGCGTCGGAAAAATCGGGCATTGCGGATTCAGGCGCATGCCGGCGCAGGAATTCAACCCGTTGGCGCAGTTCAATGGCGGATTCGCTCCACGGCAGCACGTCAAGGCCCAGTTCGCGCACCGCGGCGATCAGGGCCGGAACGGCGTCCTCGGCGCGGGTCGGGACGCTGCGCCGTTCGAGCACGATCGAGGCAAATCGGCGCTCCTCGAACACCTCGACGGCGCGGTTGTCGCGATTCCAGCGCACCGTGCGCACCGTGGCGAATGCCTGCGGAACGTCGCGAGTCAGCAAGCTGTCGTCGAATGGCGCGGCGGCCAGGATCAGGCTGTCACGTTCGTCGAAACGCAGATCGATGACGACCAGCCACGGTTCGCCAAACAACGAACTTTCATCGAGCAAGCGGGCACCGCGGCCGTTGGCCAGCTGGTAGCGACGGGGATTTCCGCTGTCCTGTTTCGCGATGCGATCGGGGAAGGCGTGGATCAGGATGTCGCCTGCGGTGGTCGGCCCCGTCGGCGCGACATCGTCAACTGAAAGGCGCGCGCGCCGTCGCCAGGCGTCGGCTGATTGCTGGATCGTTGCCAAGGCACCGCGATCCGCGCCGAGCTCGGCGAAGGTGCGTGAATCGCGCGAGCGCCACGCGGCCAGGGCGTTCGCGCGCTGGCGAAAATCATCGTCACGTGCCGGCAAGCCACGCAGCGGATTGCGCGCCTCGATCAGGGCGACCAGGTCACAAGCCATCGCTTGATTGTTCGCGCTGGCACGCAACACGGCCGCGGCCAGGCGCGGATGCGCGCCGAACGCGAGCAGCTTGCGTCCGAATGGATTGATTGAGCCATTCGCATCGAGCGCACCGAGCGCGATCAGCAATTCATGCGCCTGGGCGTACGCGCCGGCGGGCGGCGCATCGAGCCAGTCCAGGGCTTCCGAACCCCAGGCCTTCAGTTCGAGTGCAAGTTGGGACAACTCCACCTGGGCAATTTCAGGCGTGCGTGCGGAATCCAGGCGGCGGCTTTGCGGCCAAAGCCGATACGCGATGCCGGGACCGAGGCGCCCAGCGCGCCCGGCGCGCTGGTCGGCCGATGCCTGGGAGATATTCACCGTCTGCAGGCGCGAGAAACCCGAGTTCGCATCAAAGCGCGGTTCGCGGGCGAGACCCGCGTCGACCACGGCGCGGATGCCCGGCAAGGTCAGGCTCGACTCGGCGACATTGGTCGCCAGCACGATCCGACGTCGACCCGTGGCCGAGGGCGCCAGGGCGGCGTGTTGCTCGTTCAGTGACAGCTCGCCATGCAGGGACAACACGTCGGCGTCGAGACCTTCAATCACTCGGCGAGCGGTTTCGATCTCGCGCCGTCCGGGCAGGAACACGAGAATGTCGCCGTCGGCTTCGTTCAATGCCTGGGCGACAACGCGACCGAGCTGGGCAGTCCAGCCGCGCTCGGGCCAACTCTCACCCTGGCGCGCAGGCGGATGCTCGATGCGCACCGGATAGCTGCGTCCGACACTGCTCAGGCGTGGCGCATCAAACCAGCGCGCGATGCGCTCGCCATCGAGCGTGGCCGACATGATGACCAGGCGCAGATCGGGCCGCAGGGTGGCTTGCACATCCCGCGCCAGTGCCGCGCCAAGGTCACCGTGCAGGTGGCGCTCGTGGAACTCGTCGAACAGGATCGCGCCAACGCCGGGCAATTCCGGATCGTCCTGCAGCAGGCGCGTCAGGATTCCTTCGGTGATGACTTCGATGCGCGTCGCCGCCGAGACTTTCGATTCGTGGCGAATCCGGTAGCCGACGGTTTCGCCGACGCGTTCGCTGCGGGTTGAAGCCATGAACTCGGCTGCTGCGCGCGCGGCGATGCGGCGCGGTTCGAGCATGAGGATGCGTCGACCCTGCAGCCACGGCTCATCCAGCAGGGCGGGCGGCACCTGGGTGGTCTTGCCGGCGCCGGGAGGCGCTTCGAGCACCAGCCTTGTCTTCAGCGCGAGCAGGTCGCGAAGTTCGGGCAATATCTGCTGGATCGGAAAAGTGGGGGCGTTCAATCGGATCAATCCTGGCTGCCACTTTCGGATTGTCGCCGATTGACCCCTGCGCAAAAGAAAACGGCGCGAATGAATCGCGCCGTTTTCGCAATCACCAGGTGGATCAGATCATTCGCAATTGAGGCCATTCAGGCGACCGAGGCGGATCCAGTTGCGCGATCCGCTGCCCTGCGGGATATACGAGGGAATGCCCGGGTTCGAAGCATAGCTCAAGGTCATATGGTTGCAGTCCGGGAAGCTGACCGTGGTTGTTCCCCATGGATGCGCCGGATCGATCGGTCCACTTCCGCCGAGGCTGCCGCCGGTTGTGTAGTAAAGCGGGGCGGTGGCTGTTCGTGCGCCGCGTGGGATATCGACCTGACCCACCAGGAACACCGGATAGCCATTCGGCGCATAGGCCGACCAGGTAAAGGCAACCACTAACGTGTTGGGCTGGTTGAGGCGCTCGTAGACCTGCATGACAATGCCCTCGCCACTGTTCGGCGTGAACCATGAGGTGCTCAGATGCCCGGAAATCGGAATGTCCCGGAAGGCATCCGGATAGGTGCCGCTGTTCGGGTCGTACAACGGCACGTCGATGTAGAACAGGTTGTTGCTGGCAAACAGGTTGTCGAAGCGCAGGCTGAAGGGCAGGTTGAAATCGAAGACGCTGGTCTGCGTGCTGTCGTAGTTTTCCAGCACGAAGGTCATGTCATTGAGGATCGGGGTATCGACCAGGGTGTCGGAGAGGATCGTGTTCGGCTCGATCGTGACGCGCGCGATGTTTTCCGGATAGTCGCTGTCATTGAAGCTGACCGAGCCCTGGCTGACGCGAATCGCCGGGAACAGCGGATAGGTGGTCTGGCTGTTGCTGTTGCGGTGGATCCGCATCAGGGTCGCCGAATTGAAAAACTCCGAACTGCTGCAGGCCACCCGCCAGATCGTGATCGTCACGATCTCGGTCGAATCGACCTGGCCGGAGTTTCCGTTGTATGCAGCCAGGGAGACATTGCGACTGTAGCTTGGACCGCTGACCTGGTCGGGCAGGGGATCGGCCATGCAACTGGGCGGATACACGGCCAGCGTGTTGATCCGCGGCAACGCTGGCGTGGCCGATGCCACGCTGTCCGCGGATTTCGGTCTCGTCATGGCGCCACGTTCCATCAGCAGCTTGCGATGGCTGATTTGTTCCGCAGTGACACGCGGGGCGCGGCTTGCATCAACGCCAACCTGGGCCGCCGTGGCCGCCGTGGCGGCACAGGCCGCAAACGCAAGCACTGCGCCAAAAAGTATTCGGGTGTGGGCGAACATGATCAACTCCAGAGGGTGGCCGAGCGCTAGGATACTCGCAGCCGCGGGGTGAATCAGCTGTGAACTTTTGAGGGAAAGTGCCGTTGCCCACTCCATCCTGTGCACTCAGTCACGGTCGCCGCATAATCGCCGGTTCCTCTGCGGGGCTGTCGTCCATGCAACTTATTGATATCGGCGCCAACCTGACCCACGAGTCGTTTCGTCCCGACTTCGACCAGGTGCTCGAACGTGCGCTGGCGCACGGCGTGGCGCAGATGGTCGTGACCGGCGCCAGCGCAGCCGGCAGTCGCATGGCTTTGTCTCTGGCGCGTGCCCATCCCGGCCTGCTGTTCGCCACGGCCGGGGTGCATCCGCATCACGCCATCGACTACGACGACGCGACCGATGCCGAACTACGCGAACATGCCATGACAGACGAGGTCAGGGCAGTCGGCGAAACCGGACTCGACTATCACCGCAATTATTCCCCGCAAGCCGCGCAGATCGAGGCCTTCGAACGCCAGTTGCAGATCGCCGTCGACTGCGCCAAGCCGCTGTTCCTGCACCAGCGCGATGCGCATGCGGATTTCATGGCGGTGATGCGAAACTTCGCCGGGCGGATCGGCAAGGTTGTCGTCCATTGTTTCACCGGCACGCGCGAGGAAATGATCGATTATCTCGACGCCGGCTGGCATATCGGCATCACCGGTTGGCTCTGCGACGAGCGCCGCGGTACGCATTTGCGTGAACTCGTGCGCGACATCCCGTCAAACCGCCTGATGGTCGAAACCGACTCACCCTACCTGCTGCCGCGCACGGTCAGTCCGAAACCCTCGCACCGGCGCAACGAACCGATGTATCTACGGCATATCGTCGAGGAACTCGCACGCGATCGCGGCGAGGACGTCGAGGCAACAGCAGCGAATGCGACGGCGACGACTCGGGCGTTTTTCGGGATCTAGTCATATTTCCTGCAAGGGACAGTACGAAACATTTTGTCTTGGACTCCGCGCGCGCAGAGCCAAGTGGCATTGAATCTTTGATGCACGCTCCTTCGTCGCGCGGCATCCTGCCTTTTTTCACTCGCCTCCGGCACCAAGAGAAAGGCCACCCCGCTATCGCGCCCTACGCACAGTCCCTGTGCTTCGGGTGCGCGAGGCTGCTGCCCCGGAGTCGCGTTGCGTAGTCGGAGGGCAGGAGCCCGGAGACCGCTGTATCGGGGTGGCCTTCTCTTTGGTTACTTTCTCTTGGCCACGCAAGAGAAAGTGACTCGCTCGCCGGGAGGCGAGTGATACCCCGGCAGGGATGCCGCGCGACGAAGGTGCGTGCGCCAGCTGACAAAGAGAACCGGGTCCATGCCTTCGCGGGGACGGCGGCGAGGGGAACTTGGTCTCGGCTACATGCAGACAGGTGTGTCAGCGAGACCCAGGGTCATCCAATACAAACAATCCGACCGACTGCTAGCTGCGCAAACCAATGCCGCGCTTGAGTAACCACAAGCTCAGCGCACCGAGCACGATGACGAATCCGATCATCAGCGCGTAGGCGATGCCGACCGGGATGTCGCTGCTGCCGAGCAGGCCATAGCGGAACGCATTGACCATGTAGAAGACCGGGTTGGCATGGGTCATCGTCTGCGCCCAGTCAGGCAACATCTTGACTGAATAGAACACGCCGCCGAGGTAGGTCAGCGGGGTCAGGATGAAGGTCGGCACGATGGCGACGTCGTCGAACTTCTTCGCGTAGACCGCATTGACGAAGCCGGCCAGCGAGAAGATCGTTGCACCCAGCAAGACGGTCGTGATCGTGACCACGGGATGCGGGATGCGCACATGGGTGAACAGCATCGCGATGCCGAGCACAATCACGCCGACGAGGACGCCCCGCAGCACGGCACCTGCCACGTAGCCGCCGAGGATGACCCAGTTTGGCATCGGGCTGACCAGCATCTCCTCGATATGCCGACCGAACTTGGCGCCGAAGAAGCTCGAGGAAATATTGCCGTAGCTGTTCTGGATGATCGACATCATGACCAGTCCGGGCACGATGAAATCCATGTAGTTGTAGCCGCCCATGTCACCGATGCGGCTACCGATCAGACTGCCGAAGATCAGGAAGTACAGGGTCATCGTGATCGCCGGAGGCACCAGGGTCTGTGCCCAGATGCGCAGGATGCGCATGACTTCGCGGCGCGCGATCGTCAGCAGTGCGACGAGGTTCGGATGGCTGGATGTCGTGCTCATGCGGCCACCTCCTTGGCGCCGGTCAGGCGCACGAAGAGTTCTTCGAGGCGATTGGTCTTGGTGCGCATCGAGCGCACGCGGATGCCGGCGCCATCGAGGCTGGCGAAAACGCTGTTGAGAACCATCGCGCGCGGCATTTCCAGATCAAGCGTGTGGCTGTCTTCGGCGTGGATGATCACGCCCTCGATATGCGGCAATTCAGTCGGCAGGTCGCCGTCGATGTCGAGCAGAAAGCCCTCGACATCGAGTTTCGCCAGCAAGGTTTTCATCGGGCCGTTCTCGATGATGTGTCCGCCATCGATGATCGCGAGATTGCGGCACAGGCTCTCGGCCTCTTCCAGATAGTGCGTGGTGAGAATCACCGTGGTTCCGGCGGCGTTGACCTCCTTGAGCGTTCGCCACATCCCGCGCCGGATCTCGATGTCGACGCCAGCAGTCGGCTCGTCGAGGATCAGCAGGCGCGGCCTCGTCATCATCGCGCGCGCGATCATCAGGCGGCGCTTCATACCCCCCGACAGCGTGCGTGCTGTCGTCTGCGCCTTGTCCCAAAGCTGCGCCCGGCGCAACTCCTGCTCGGCCCGCAGCTTGGCCTCGGCACGCGGAATGCCATAAAAGCCGGCGTAGTTGCAGAGGATCTCGAACGGCTTCTCGAAGAAGTTGAAATTGACTTCCTGCGGGACCAGGCCAAGCAGGCGCATCGCCGCCTCGCGATCCTGTTCGATATCCACGCCAAACACCTTGACCGAACCCGAACTGGCGTTGACCAGCGAGCTGACGATGCCGATCAAGGTCGATTTGCCGGCACCGTTCGGTCCGAGCAAAGCGAAGAAATCACCGGGATGGACATCCAGTGAGACGCCCTTGAGCGCCTCCACGCCGCCGGCGTAGACCTTGCGCAGGTCACGGATTTCGAGCGCGGGAGTCTGGCTCATGGGCATGGGCAACGAGGCGGCTGCGGGGAGGCTGATAGTATAGCGGGCTATCTGCAACGATCATTCCCGCCGTGGCCATCATCCAGTTCCCACTTCGTCTTGTTTCCGCGCGCATGATCGCTCCGGCCGTGCGCCACATGGTTTTCGAGCATGCCGATGGCGAGGCCTTTGCCTTTATCCCGGGCCAGTTCATCCAGATCCATTTCAGCTATGGCGACGGCCAGGCGACCAAACGCAGCTATTCGGTCGCCACGCTGGGCGCGGGCGATGCGACACCGGTCGGGCAAATCGAGATTGCGGTTTCCTATGTGGATGGGGGCGCGGCGACGGAACTGCTCGGCGGACTCGCGCTGGGTGCCGTCGTCGATGCGAGCGGTCCGTACGGGCGCTTCTGCCTGCTCAATGCCGATACCAACGCGCGCTACCTGCTGGTCGGCACCGGCACCGGCATCACGCCGTACCGCGCGATGCTGCCGCTGATCACGAAACTGATCCAGACGCGTGGCTGCACATTCGAGTTGATCCAGGGCGCCCGCAACGAGGCGGATCTGCTCTATGGCGACGAATTTGCCGCGTTCGCCGAAGCGACGCCGGGGTTCGGTTTCCATGCGTGTTTCAGCCGCGAACCCCGCGCCGTGCCGCGTGCCGGCGACTACACCGGTCGCGTGCAGGTTGCCATTGAGGCACTCAAGCCGGATCCGGCCAGTGACGTGTTTTACCTGTGCGGCAATCCGGACATGGTTGATCAGAGTTTCGCCCTGCTCAAGGACGCCGGGTTTGCCGTCTCGCAGCTTCGCCGGGAAAAGTATATTTCGGCGCGTTGACGGTTGTGGCGCGGCTCACCTCGGGTGCAAGTTCGCTCCGGGCGCGTGTAAAGGACGCTTGACACGGTGCCGTGGGCGCGCTTAGGCTATGTCAAGCTTACTTGACACGGGATTTCCCATGCGCGCCATCGACAAACGCTATCTGCGCGAATTCCCGCCTGCGATGGCCGCTTATACGGTCGTCATGCTGACGGTCTGGCCGCTGGTGCGAACAACCGACGACCACACGTTACGTGCGCTGATCGTGATGACTCCGGTGATTCCGATCGGGTTCGCCATTCGCGCCATCATTCGCCACATCCTCGCCGCTGACGAAATGATGCAGCGCCTGCATCTTGAATCCTTGGCGATTTCAGCGGGCATTGTCGGCGTCGCCAGCCTGATTGGCGGTTTTCTTGCGGCTGCCGAGGTCATCACGCTCGATGGTTCGATCCTGCTCTGGGTATTTCCGGCGCTGGCCGGGAGCTTCGGTCTGGTGCGTAGCGTGGCGACACGCCGCTACGGCGCTGACTAGGCGCCGTCCAATACGGATTGCATCGCACCACGGAGATTCCCTTGAAGCACGTGAATCGCAAGACGAGTCTGGCCAATTGCCTGGTGTCCGCGCTGGCCTATCTGGCGACAACCTGGGTTTGCGTCTGGTTGCTCAAGCACCGCCTGCTCGATGCGCCGGTCGTTGTGCGGGCGCTGGTCAGCTTGATGCCCGTCATTCCGATTGGCTTCGCCATCGGCGCCGTCGTAAGCCTGGTTCGTGGCGGCGACGAGTTGCAGCGCCGTATTGATCTTGAGGCTCTCGCCATTGCCGCCGTCGTCATTGGACTGGGTTGCCTGACCTTGAGTTTCCTGTTGCTCGCCCATGTGCTCGATTTAAGCGCCCGCGAAGCCCTGCTCTGGATATTTCCGGCGCAATGGATCGCCTACGGACTGGCCCGGATCTGGGCGCAGCGCCGCTACCGATGAACAACCGCGTCCGCGAACTTCGCAGCAGCAGCGGCTGGTCACAAGCCGAGCTGGCCGATCGCCTGGACGTGTCGCGGCAGACCGTCAACGCGATCGAGACCGGCAAATATGATCCGAGCCTTCCGCTCGCCTTCGCCATCGCGCGCCTGTTTGGCGAGTCGATCGAAGCGATCTTCATCCCAGGGAAATAAGCAACTGACCATGGCATTTGCACAAACACGACGTTACCTCAGGGACATGGGTCTGGTGACCTTGTTCTACATCGCCAGCGTGTTTGTCGCCGGCGTGGTGAGCAAGCGCATGGAACCGGGTGCCTTGCGCATTCTCGTCGCGCTGATTCCGTTGCCATCGATCGCCTGGATGGCCTATGCCGAAATGCGCCGGCTGCGCCGACGCGACGAATTGCGCCAGCGTGTCGAGGTCGAGGCGATGACGATTGCTTTCGCGGTTTCGTTCTGCGTGATCGTCATGCTGACCTTTCTTGATTTGTTTGGCGCGCTGAAGACATCGCTGCCGGTGGCCGGGCTGATCATGGCCGTGTGCTGGCTGGCCGCCCAGATCTGGGTGCGCTTGCGCTATCGCTACTGGGCTTGAGACGGCCGATAAGAAAACATTGGGACAGGGATTCAGACCAACGAGGTTTCCATGAAAAAGAACATGAAGATAGGCATCGCGGCGCTGCTCGCTGTGCTTGCGTTTGGCTATTCCAGATTCCGCGACAAGCCTGCCAGCACGGATTCCGCGCAAACCACGCGCGGGCAATACCGGATTGCCAGCAATGCCGACTCCTTCCGGTTTGGCACGCTTGATTTCAGTGCCTGCGAACTGAAGCGCGAGCATTCCGCGGCAACCACCAAGGCGTGGTGTTCACCCTTCCAGGTGGCCGAGAACCGGGCCGACCCCAACAGTCGCAAACTCGATTTGAAATTCGCCCTGATTGCGAGCACGCAAGCGGCTGACGATGACTTCATCGTCTATCTGGCCGGCGGGCCCGGCCAGTCGGCGATCGATACCTGGCCGCAGATGGCCGATCCGCTGGGCCCCGCGCGCAAGCACCGTCATGTGCTGCTGCTGGATCAGCGCGGCACCGGCGCCTCGAATCCGCTCACGTGCAAGCGCGACGATGGCCAGGATGAGGATTCATTGCCGTTTGATCTGGAACGCACGGCGGCATCAACCCAGAGCTGTATCGACGAGGTTTCAAAAATCGCCGATCCGCGCTTCTACACGACCACCGATGCGGTCGAGGATCTCGAGGCCTTGCGCCAGGCCCTGGGTGCGCCGAAGCTTGATCTGGTCGGCGTCTCCTACGGCACGCGCCTGGCCCAGCAATATCTCAAGCGCCATCCCGAAGGCGTGCGCAGCATCGTCCTCGACAGCGTCGCCCCGAACGAGCTCGCGCTCGGCGGTGAATTCGCAAGGAATCTCGACGATGCGCTCAAGGCGCAGTTTGCCAATTGCGCAAAACAGGCCGCTTGCGCCAAGGCCTTTCCGGATCCGTATGCGAGTCTGGTCACGCTGCGCAAAACCCTGACCGACACGCCGCGCAAGATCAGCCATGCCGATCCGGTCAGCTTCGAGCAGAAGACCGAAACCCTCAACGGTGATTCGATGGTCGGTCTGGTGCGCATGTTTGCCTATGCGCCGGAAACCGCCGCCCTGCTTCCGCACACGATCGAGCAATCGCTGGCCGGCAATGACGTCCCGTTGCTGGGCCAGATCGGCATCCTCGAACAGGGCGTCGAAGCGCTGGTCGGCAGTGGTCTGCAACTGTCGGTGATCTGCTCGGAGGATGCCGATCGACTGACATCGGGCGAGGCCGATGCCGACACCCTGCTCGGCAAGCGCATGGTCGAGGTGCTGAAAGCGCAATGCGAAATCTGGCCGCGTGGCCAGCGACCGACCGACTTCAACGAGCCGGTCAAGGGTGATACGCCGATTCTGGTCCTTGAAGGCGAGCTCGATCCGGTCACGCCGCCGCGCTATGGCGAACAGGTCATGCAGCATCTCGACAACGCCAAACTGATTGTCGCCAAGGGCCAGGGTCACAACATCATCGGCCGCGGTTGCATGCCGAAACTGGTCAGTCAATTCATGGATACGCTGGCGCCAAAGACGCTCGACGTGGGCTGCGCGGATGCGCTCGGACCCATCCCCTACTTCATCGACTTCAACGGAGCCGCGCCATGATCGAACTGAAAAATCTGAACAAGGCGTTCGGCGCAGTCAAGGCAGTCGACGGTGTTTCGTTCACCGCACGCGATGGTGAAATCACCGGCCTGCTTGGGCCCAATGGCGCCGGCAAGACGACCACGCTGCGCATGCTCTACACCTTGATGAAGCCCGACAGCGGCCAGGTTCTCGTCGATGGCATCGATGCCGCGCTCGATCCGATTGCCGTGCGCAAGCGTCTCGGCGTGTTGCCCGATGCGCGCGGCCTGTACAAGCGCCTGACCTCGCGCGAGAACATCGAATACTTCGGTCGCCTGCAAGGCATGGATGAGGCGACCATCGCCAAGCGCATCGATGGTTTGTCCAAGGCACTCGACATGGCCGAGATCATCGATCGCCGCACCGATGGCTTCTCCCAGGGCCAGCGCGTGAAAACCGCGATCGCGCGCGCGCTGATCCACGATCCGGGAAATTGCATCCTCGATGAGCCCACCAACGGCCTTGACGTCATGGCTACGCGGGCGATGCGCGACTTCCTGCGTCATCTCAAGGCAGAAGGCCGTTGCGTGCTGTTTTCCAGCCACATCATGCAGGAGGTCGGTGCGCTGTGTGACCGCATCGTCGTCATTGCCCATGGCCATGTCGTCGCCGATGCCTCGCCGGACCAGTTGCGTGAGCAGGCCGGCACCTCCAATCTCGAAGATGCATTCGTCCAGGTCATCGGATCCGCAGAAGGACTCGCCGCATGAAGACCATCATCACCGTTTTTCTCAAAGAGGTGCGCGAGAACATTCGCGACCGGCGCACCGTCATCAATACCTTGCTGACCGGACCGCTGATGGCACCGTTGATCTTTGTGCTGTTGATCAATGGCATCGTTTCGCGTGAGCTCGACAAGGCCGAGAAGCCCTTGCCCGTGCCCGTTATCGGCGCCGAAAACGCACCCAATCTGATAGACGCGCTGAAGCAGCGCGGCGTCATCATCAAGGATCCGATTGCCGAGCCCGAGCAGGCCGTACGCGACCAGGATGCCGATCTGGTCCTGCGCATTCCGCCCAGCTATGGCGAAGCATGGAACAAGGGCGAGCCGGCCCAGATTGAATTGATCTTCGATGAATCGCAGCGCGACGCAAAAGGTTCGGTCGAGCGCCTGCGCGGGATTATTGACGAATACGCCCAGCGCACGAGCACCTTGCGCCTGGTTGCCCGTGGCATTTCGCCGATCATCGCCCGACCGCTGGTGGTCGCCGATCGCGACCAATCCACCGCGCAGGCGCGCGGCGGCATGATGTTCTCGATGCTGCCGTATTTCTTCATCCTCGGCGCTTTCATTGGCGGCATGGCGCTGGCCATCGATACCACCGCCGGCGAGCGTGAAAGGCAATCGCTCGAACCGCTGTTTGCCAACCCGGTCGCGCGCACGAAGATCCTGCTCGGCAAGCTCGGTGCCACCGGCGCATTTGCGCTGACCACGTTGTTGCTCAGCATCGTCGCGTTTTCATTCGCCGGGCAGTTCATGCCGACCGAGAAGCTCGGTATGACCCTCTCGATCGGCACCCACTTCGCCGTTCTGACCCTGATCGCGATGCTGCCGCTGGTGTTCCTGATCGCCACCCTGCAAACCCTCGCCGCCGCCTTCGCCAAGAGCTTCCGCGAGGCGCAGACCTACCTGTCATTGCTGATGTTCGTGCCCGCCCTGCCGACCATGATGATGTCGATCTTCCCATTCAAGGTGGAAACCTGGATGTACGCCGTGCCGCTGGTTGGCCAGCAAGTCACGATCACCCGCCTGATGCGCGGCGAAGTCGTCACCAGCGCCGAGATCGCGCTGTGCTTTGCCTGCACGTCCCTGGCCGCGGTGATCGTCTATTTCATCACCGCGCATATCTACAAGGGCGAGAGGCTGGCGATTTCGACTTGATGTTGGGTGCGCAGTGAGCGGGGGAGCGGTAAGCGGTGAGCGGGAAACGCAGTTCACGCGATCCGCCAAGCTTTCGTGGGAGCGACTTCAGTCGCGATGCTGTTTGAGCGAATAGAGCCAAAGCATCGCGACTGAAGTCGCTCCCACAGCGAGGCGTGGAGTGCGACAAAGGATTCAATTGCGCGAAGTGCTTTTTCCGCTCACCGCTCACCGCTCTCCCGCTCACTACGTTTGTAGGTGCCCGTTTACGGGCGAGCGATAACCTCATGTTACTGAAAAGCCTCGCGCCTGAAGGCGCTCCTACAGGTTTGCGGAAAACCGCTTGTCGCTTTTCCCACTCCCCACTCCCCACTCCCCACTCCCCACTCCCCACTCCCCGCTTCAAAGCCCACTCGCCGCCCGCGCCACCGCGCGAAACAGCGCGCGGCCCTTGTTCATCGTCTCGGCCCATTCGGTGGCGGGGTCCGAGTCGTAGACGATGCCGGCGCCGGCTTGCACGTGCAGGCGGCCGTCCTGGATCACCGCGGTGCGGATGGCGATGGCCATGTCGGTGTCGCCGGACCAACCGATGTAGCCGATCGATCCGGCGTAGATGTTGCGCTTGATCGGTTCGAGTTCGCGGATCACTTCGAGCGCGCGGATCTTCGGCGCGCCGCTGACCGTGCCGGCCGGAAACGACGCGCGCAGCACGTCCATGCTGGTCAGTCCGTCGGCGAGATCGCCTTCAACCTGACTGACAATGTGCATGACATGCGAATAGCGCTCGATCGCGAAACTGTCGGTCAGCTTGACGCTGCCGGTCTTGCTGACCCGGCCGACATCGTTGCGGCCGAGATCAATCAGCATCAGGTGTTCGGCGCGCTCCTTTGGATCAGCCAGCAATTCGGCTTCGAGGGCGAGATCCTGTTCGGGTGTTTCACCGCGCGGTCGTGTTCCGGCGAGCGGGCGCAGGGTGACCTTGCCGTGTTGCTGGCGGACCAGGATTTCGGGTGATGAGCCGACGATCTGGCTTGTGCCGAGATCGATGAAATACATGTAGGGCGAGGGATTCAGCGAGCGCAGGGCGCGATAGACATCGACCGGTCGTGCGCGGAATGGCACGCTCAGGCGTTGTGAAAGCACGACCTGGAAAATGTCGCCGGCACGGATGTATTCCTGCGCCCGGCGTACCGCATCCTCGAACCCCTCGCGCGTGAAACCCGAGACGAAATCGGCCTCGTCCACCGGCTTCGGATCGAGTGTCTCGGGATAGCTCGATCCCGAGTGGCGCAGACGAAAGGCCAATTGGTCGAGCCGGCGACAGGCTTGCGCATAGGCCTGCGCTTGCGACGGATCGGCATGCACGATCAGGTATAGCCGACCCTTGAGGTTGTCGAAAACGGCGACTTCCTCGCTGAGCATGAGCAAGGCATCGGGCGTGCCGAGCTGATCCGTCTTGGCGTCCATGGCGAAGCGCGGTTCGATCCAGCCGATTGTCTCGAAGCCGAAATAGCCGACCAGTCCGCCCGAAAATGCCGGCATGTCGGGCAAGCTGGGAACGCGGTATTGCCGGCGCAATGCATCGATTTCAGCGAGCGGGTCGGCCAGTTCGCGGGTCTCGACGACTTCGCCGAGCTCCTCGATGCTGAGAGTGTGTCCACGCAACGAGTACACGCGTCGGCACGGCAGGCCGATGATCGAGTGGCGTCCCCAGTTCTCGCCGCCCTGCACCGATTCAAACAGATAGGCAAACGGCCCATCGGCGAGTTTCAGGTACACCGACAGCGGCGTATCCAGATCCGACAGCACCTCGCGCGCGACCGGAATGCGGTTGTAGCCCTCGGCGGCGTAGGCATCGAATTGTTGCTGCGTGATCACGGTTGCGGCCATCGGCGACTAAACGGCCCGCGAAGATAGCAGGGCGAAGCGAGTGGCGACAGCGGGCCTTCCGCCTGCTTCTTGCTGACACCGCAATTGAATGCGCTCTCGTCGTCCCCAGCAGGATCTCCCGCCACGATGCTCTTGCTTGAATCAAAGCAAGGGCATCGCGATTGAAATCGCTCCCACGGAAATATGTGCCGGGGGATGACCCATCCTCTCCCGTGAAGACTCGAGCGTGGCGCCATGCTGTCGTGGGAGTGGCTTCAGCCACGATGCTCTTGCTTGAATCAAAGCAAGGGCATCGCGATTGAAATCGCTCCCACGGAAATATGTGCCGGGGGATGACCCATCCTCTCCCGTGAAGATTCGAGCGTGGCGCCATGCGGTCGTGGGAGTGGCTTCAGCCACGATGCTCTTGCTCGGCTTGTGGCAGTGCATCGCGCCTCAAGGCGCTTCGCAATTTCACGCGTGACCTTGCTAGACCGACTTACGCGAGACGCCGCCGGCTCATGCCGGCGAGGCGCAGACTGAACTCGACCCCGCTTCCATCGGCAAGGTTGTGTGCGCTCGCGTGGCCGTTGTGCAATTCGGCGACGAGACGCACGACATGCAAACCGAGGCCGAGATGCGGTGTTTCTCCGGCGCCACGCGTGTTGCGTTCGCGCAGACTGACCAGCGAATCGAACAATCGATCCTGCATCGTCGGCGGCAACAGGGGGCCGCTGTTGGCCATGCGCAGGTTGACGCCGGAGTCGTTGCTGTCGAGCGTGATCCGGATCCAGCCGTCTTCGCTACTGAACGAGCGCGCGTTGTCGAACAGCTTGTCCAGCGCTTGCGCGATCAGGTCGGGTGCGCCGTGGAATGGCAGCGCTGTATCTGGCAACTCGGTGCGGATCGCGCGTGACCCGGCCAGCGCGCGGTAACCCTCCGCACAACCGGCGACAAGGTCGCGCAGATCGAAATCCTCAGCCTCGGCTGAGG
Organism: Lysobacterales bacterium; assembly: GCA_016721015.1. Classification (GTDB taxonomy): domain Bacteria; phylum Pseudomonadota; class Gammaproteobacteria; order Xanthomonadales; family Rhodanobacteraceae; genus Dokdonella. The sequence goes on along the minus strand of JADKJL010000001.1, from coordinate 155,553 downwards.
CAATCGCGCGCTCCACGCGGCTCGACTCGCTCATCGCACGGACGATGCCGCCGAGTCGACCCGCACCATCGCGGGCGCGGTCGAGATACGGTTGTGCATCGGCCGGCAGATCCTGGTGATCGAGATTGTCGAGCGAGGATTTGACGATCGCCAGCGGCGTGTTGAGTTCGTGCGAAAGCTTCGAGGCCAGCGTCTGCAGGTAATCGGTGTAACTGCCGACCTCATCGAACAGGCGTCCGAAGCTGCGGGCAAGATCGCCGAGCTCGTCGTTTGAATCGACCAGCGGCAGCGGGCCGGAAAGCCGGCCGCCGGCCCGTGTTGCGCGTTCGGTGGCATTGCGCAAGCGGCGGATGCGCCAACTCAGCAAACCACCAAACAACAGCAACAATGCGGCGGTGACCAGCAGGGCCAAAAGGCTGGCGCCGAGCAGGCTCGAGAGTGCGCGATTGGCCAGAATCGGCAGTGCGGGGTTGGCTTGCTCAAGCACCAGTGCGCCACGCAAGGCGTCATGGCTGCGCAAGGGCACGGCGGCAACCAGCAGCACGCCGCCATTGTCGGTGGCCCGCCAGCCGGTTGCCGGTACACCGGACAAGGCTTGCCAGAGATCATCCCCTTGCAGACGCGGGTCGATCGCGCCGAACGCGGTTATGTAGCGCGGCGATGACGTGCCGTCGGTCGAATCGGGCGCGAGCAGATGGCGATAGATAAAATCGGCCAGCCAACCCTGGTCTTGCGTGGCCTGTGTATCGAGGTCAAGCGAGCCACCGGCAGCAACCAGCCAGCCATCAGCCGAAACCATGCGCACGCGGACATGATCAGGCGCCAGCTTCGCCAGCGTGCGCGCGCTGACCTGGTTGTAGCCGAGCAAGGCCAGCGGCGCAGGCTCAGGCGTATCCGCCACGGCCGAATCATGCACGTCAAACGCCATGTGGTCGGGTGCATCGGAGCGCGCGATGCGCAGCTCGATGCTGTAGCCGGAGCCATCCTCCTGCCATTCGCCGGTCAGGCGATCCGGAAACGGTCCATTCCCTTCGATGGCCGGCGCATCGAAGCTGCCAGGCGCCGCACTGGCGATCCGGTAGCGGCGCGATTGCCCGGCACGGATCAGGCTCAGATCAAGATGATCACTCTGTGACGCCGTGAAGTCGCGGGCATCGACGCGTTGCCGGGTGGCGTCGCGCACTTGTGCAAAGAGATACAGCCACTGCACATCCTCGGCCAGCATGACCTGCAACTTGGCGTTGTCACCGTCGGCGGCGAAGGTCTGCGCGTAGGGCCGAAAGGTCTGCCAGTCATCGGCATAGCCATCGATGCGCATGACCGCCGCACGCTCGTGCACATAGAGCGCCGCATCGGGCAACGGCGCCTCGACACCGAGTACATCGAGCGCCCGTGCGAGGGTGCTCGCCGAAGCCAGCAGGGTTTGTTCCTGGCCCTGGCGCAGCACCGCCTCGGTCTGCCGCACGAACTGCCAGCCCGCCCACGGCAAGGTCAGCGTGGACAGGGCGACAAGCAGGAGTTTGAGGCGCAGGGACATTGGAGGGGCGGGAGTGGGGAGTCGGGAGTGGGGAGTGGGTTGGCGCTGGGAGTTTGAGGGGTAGCCTGGTACAGGTTAGCGGAAGAACGGTGAGCAGTTCGCGGGAAAAGCGGACTTCGAGCGATACCGAATTTGCCGATAAATATGAAAGTCTTTACCATTATCTCGGTGAAAGCCGGACTGTGGAGGCAGGATGCCGGCACGAACATTCGTGGAGCGAATGGCCCGAAGGGCATGCTGCAGGAGCAGCATGTAATCCATCTTGATCTTACTCACCTCGAAAATGGATCTCAGCCCGCGCTGGGATGACGAGGTGGTAGGGCATTGGCTTTTCCCATTCCCCATTCCCCATTCCCGACTCCCCATTTCCAGCTCCAACCCACTCTCTACTCCCTACTCCCCACTCCCTACTCCCGGTCCTCTAACCATCCACCTATACCCCGCGCCATGCACCGTATCGATCGCATCGAATGCGGGATCGATGGCGATGAACTTGCGGCGGATGCGTTTGATGTGGGAGGTGATGGTGGCGTCGTCGACGACGACCTGGGCGTCGCGCATCAATTGTTCGCGGCTTTTCACGTGACCGGGGAAGCGCACGAGGGTGTGCACCATCCAGAATTCGGTGACGGTGAGCGGCACTTCTTCGCCGTTCCAGCTCACGCGCATGCGTTCGGATTCGATGCGCAGCGGGCCTTCCTCGTGGATACTGTCGGCGGCCGTTGGTTTGCGCAAGGCTTCCATGCGCCGGAACAGGGCGCTGATGCGTGCGGCAAGCTGATGGAACGAGACATCCTTGGCCAGGTAGTCATCGGCACCAAGACGCAAGCCCGAGATCACATCGAAATCCGAATCGCGTGCGGTCAGGAAAATGATCGGCAAGGTTGCTGCCTTGGCGCGCAGGTTTCTGCACAGATCGAAACCGCCTTCCGGTTCGTCGCCCAGACCGACATCGATGATGACCAGCTCGGGCATGCGCTGGGCGAACGCGCTTTCGGCTTCGAAACGACCGGCATAGCCGCGCACTTCGTAACCGGCGCGGGTCAGTGCCTCGACATAGTTGGCCCGGATCAGTGGTTCGTCTTCGACGATGGCGATGCTGCGCGGCATGACTTGTCTCCCGTTGCGTTGCGATGAGCTTACTCAGCGTCGTGCCCGCACCGCAATGCGCGAAACACGATTGCCCGCAAACCGCCACAACTGATCGCGGTCGTGTCAGCGAGTTGACGCGACCCTGCCAGCGCCACCCGCTGGAATGACGTCGAACCCAACAGGAGCGTGCGATGAAGCCGGGCAAAGACGAAACCAATACCGATCTCCAGCGCGGCTTCGAGCCGCTGCGCACGATCTTCGCCATCCTCGTCCTGCTGCTCGGCTTTGCTGCGGGAGCACGCGCGGAAACCGGTTTCGGCACGATCAAGGCAACGGCCAGGGACGGCCAACCGTTCGAACTCGTTGCGCTGGCCAGCGATGTCCACTACCAAATCGGCGGACTCGTCGCCGAAGCCAGCATCCATCAACGCTTCACCAACTCGAGCAGCGATTGGGTCGAGGCGCAGTACCTGTTGCCGCTGCCGCAAGGTGCCGCCGTGCACGACATGACCCTGCGCATCGGCGAGCGCGTGATCGTCGGCGAGATCCGCGAGAAGGAGCAGGCGCAGCGTGAATACGTCGAAGCGGCCGCCAGCGGCAAGCATGCGGCACTGGTTGAAGCGGATCGGGTCAACCTGTTCCGTACCGCGGTGGCCAATGTCGGCCCCGGCGAAACGATCGAGGTCGAGGTGCGCTGGTGGCAACCGGTCAGCTATCGCGATGATCGCTTCTCGCTGACTCTGCCGCTGACCTACACGCCACGCTTCGTCTCCCCTGGCGGAACTCAAGACGTCCACGTCGAGGGCAAGCCTGGGTCGTCCCAAACTTCGACGACACCGGACGACCTGCACAGCGCGGATGCACCCCGTGTCGCGGTCAGCATCGATCTCGATCCGGGCCTGCCGCTGAGTCGTGTCGAGAGTTCGACCCACGCACTGAAAGTGAGCCGTCACGGAACCGCCTACTCGATTGTGCTGGCCGCAGGCAGCGTCCCGGCCGATCGCGATTTCGTCCTCGAGTGGGCACCCGTGCTCGGCGCCGCACCCGCCTCGGCGATGTTGACCGAGACCGTCGATGGCGACACCTACGCGATGGTCATGATGTTGCCGAACAGCGAGCTGGCCCATCCACTGCCCCGCGAATTGATCCTGGTCATCGACACCTCGGGGTCGATGGAGGGCGAATCGATCCGCCAAGCACGCGCGGCCCTCGATCTGGCCTTGTCCACGCTGCGTCCCAGCGATCGCTTCAATGTCATCCAGTTCAACTCGGTGACCGAAGCCCTGTTTCCCGATGCCGTCATGGCGACGCCTGCCGATGTTGCGCTGGCGCACGAGTGGGTGGCCGGCTTGCGCGCCAATGGTGGTACCGAAATGGTCGAAGCCCTGCGCATCGCCTTGCGTGGCCAACCACCCGCCGGCTATGTGCGCCAGGTCGTTTTCGCCACCGATGGTGCGGTGGATGACGCAGCGGGACTGTATCAATTGATCGATCACGATCTCGGCCAGTCGCGGCTGTTTCCGATCGGCATCGGCAGCGCACCGAATGCGCAGTTCATCGAACGTGCGGCGACATCGGGTCGCGGTTCGTCGATCGTGATCCGTGGCCCGGCCGAGGTGGGTGAACGCATGCGTGAACTGTTCGGCAAGCTCGACCGGCCGGCCTTGCGTGACCTTTCCTTGAGCTGGCCCGGCGTGGCCGACAGCTATCCGCAGCGCCTGCCGGATCTCTACGCCGGCGAGCCCCTGGTTGTCGTCGCCAAGCTGTCGAATCTGCGCGGCACGCTCGAAGCACGCGCGGCAAACAGCGAAACGACCTGGGCGAAATCACTGCCGCTGGAACAGGCGGCCACCGTGAAGGGGATTGCGCGCCTGTGGGCGCAACGCAAGATCGAGAATCTCGAACAATCGATCGATCGCGGGGCTATGCCTGACGATGTACGCGATCAGGTGCTGCAACTGGCGATCGATCATCACCTGGTCAGTCCCTACACGAGCCTGATCGCGGTCGAACAAAAGCCGGCGCGGGATGTTGCGGACGATCTGGTTTCCAAACGCATCGCCAACGGCGAGCCGGCCGGCAGTCTTGCCTATGCCGCGACTGCGACCTCGGCACCGCTGCAAATGCTGATTGGCCTGGCCCTGCTGCTGATCGCCGGACTATTCGCCTGGTGCGGTCGTCGCCGCAACGTAACGTCCTTGCCTGCCTGATCCTGGAGAATCGCCATGAATTTTTCCCTGTTTACATTTCCACTCGGCGCCATGCGCGACGATGATGCCGACGAATGGCTGGGTGGTGATGCCTGGGTGACTCCGCAACCCTTCGGCACCGAGGGATTCGGCGTGATCGACGCGACGCGCAAGGTCGATCCGGCGAATGACTGGGTCCCGCTTTAGGCCATGATGCGCCGCTTCATCCAGCCGGCAAGTTTGCGCCGCATGGCCCTGCTGATTGCCCTGTGTGCCTGCGTGCCGCTGGGTCACGCGAGCTACATGAACGCGAAAGCCGGACTCGCCCAGATCCTGCTGCAACGTACCTGGCAGCAGCGTCTTGATACCGGCATGGCGGGGAAACCCTGGCCTTGGGCCGACACCACGGCGGTGGCGCGTCTGCGCGTCGCCCGGCTCGACATCGACGAGATCATCCTCAGCGGTGATTCCGGCCGCACCCTGGCTTTCGGGCCGGGTTGGGCGCCGTCGAGCGCCTTGCCGGGAATGCCTGGCGTGAGTGTAGTCAGCGCGCACCGTGATACGCACTTTGCCTTCCTGCGCGAGCTTGAGGTGGGCGATCGCATCGAGCTCGACGGCGGCAAAGGCCCGCACCCGTTGCGCATTGCCAGCATGCGCGTCGTCGACTCGAGGTTGCAGCGCATCGAAACGACAGCGGATACCGACGTGCTTCTGCTGGTCACCTGCTATCCCTTCGATGCGTTGCAGGCGGGAGGACCGCTGCGTTTCGTTGTCGCAGCGGTTCCCGATCCTCCATCCTGATACCTAACCAGGCATCACTCGCCCGCAGGCGCTTGCGGTTCGCCATCGGCACCGGGTGGCGAGCGATGGCCCATGCGATCGTGGCGGTGGTCACGGCGGTGTTCGCCGCGCTGCTCGAGTTTCCAGGTCGCATAGTCCGCGTAGGCCTTGTCGCCCAGCGCGACGCGCAGTTTCCGGGTTGTCTCGTCGCGCAGTTTCTGGTGATCGCTGCGGGCTTTTTCCATCAACGCACGTTGTGCTTCGCGACTCTCGTCCTCGATGCGGATGATGTCATCGCGCTGGGCCTGGGTCAGGCCCGGAACCGTGGCGAGCTTTTCCGCGCGGGCTTGCGGATCGGGGGCGGAGCGTGGTTCCGGTGGCCCCGCGTAAGCGGCAGTCGCCAGCAGGGTGACCAGCAACGAGGCTGCCAGGGTCTTGGTTTTGAATGTGTTCATGGACGTAACTCCAGTGGGTTGGGTAGTACGAGACGATTCCGGCAGGCTCGGGGACTGGGGAGTCGAAGCGCTGTTCGCGCGAAAGGTCAGGCTGGTCGGTGGTGTTGTGAATGGAGCTCGCATCGTTGCCTGCCGGATCATCTCGTGATGAAAGCTTGCTCCGCGAATGCGCAGGCAGCGCAGAGGAATCATGGAAATTCTGCGCAGATTGCGCCGGCGAGCCCGGCTCGCGCTATCGTGCCGCATGACTTTCCGGCATGAAGATCCGCCGCAATGAACCTGCGATTGTGGCAGCGCCTGTTCCTGACCTTTGCCGCCCTGGCCGGTATCGCCCTGGCCGGGTTTGTGATCTGGCAACAGCAGGCATTCCGGCGCGGATTTCTGGCCTATCTCGACCAGGCCGCGCTGGAGCGCCTGCAACCGGTCAGCGATCGTCTTGCCGATGCTTATGCCGACAATGGCAGTTGGGACTTCCTGCACAATAATCCCAGTCAGTTCACCGACTTGATCGCACCTGATCTCCGGCGCGGCCGGCGCCCGCCCATTCGACCTGAGCGCATGCGCGCGCCACCCGGTGCGGAGGCGGAGGATCAGGCTGGCGATGCCGATCAACATCGGCCACCACCTCCTGAATGGCACGAGCATGATCGTGAATCGCGCCGACGCAGGATCGAGAACAACCTGTCATCACGCTTGTTGCTGGTCGACGCGCAGGGAGCGCCGGTGGTCGGCGATCCGGCGATTGCACGCAGTTCGGCCGGCGTGCCGATCGTGCTCGATGGCGAGCGCATCGGCAGCCTCCTGCTGGCGCCATTGCCCAGAATCCGCGGCGACGCCGATCTGGCCTTCGCCCGCGAGCAGTTGCGCAACGCCTTGATTGCCGGTGTCGCGATCCTCGCCCTTGCCCTGTTGCTGGCCTTTGCCCTCGCCCGCTGGTTGCTGACGCCGGTTCGTGAGCTCGCCGCGGGCACGCAGGCGCTCGCGGCGGGTGACTACGGACGCCGCATCGGCGACCGACGTCGCGACGAGCTCGGCGCATTGGCGGCAGACTTCAACCATCTGGCTCGCACCCTCGAGCAGCACCGCGAGGCGCGCCGGCGTTGGGGCGCCGATATCGCCCATGAATTACGCACGCCATTGAGCATCCTGCGCGGCGAGATCCAGGCCCTGCAGGATGGCGTTCGCAGTGCGACCCCGGCGGCGCTGAGTTCCCTGCATGCGGAATGCGATCGCATGGGCAGCCTGATCGAGGATTTGTACCTGTTGTCGCTGGCCGATGCAGGTGCACTCGAATACCGTTTTGAAGCGATCGACATGGCCGAACTTGTTGCCGAATCGCTGGAAGCGCAAACAGCGCTGCTCGGCGAGGCCGGACTGATGCTCGAACCGATCATTGGCGCGGTGCCGCCAATACGCGGCGATGCGCGGCGTCTCGGCCAACTCATTGACAATCTGCTGACCAATACACGGCGTTACACCGATGCGCCGGGTCGCGTGCGCGTCGAGCTCAGCCGCTGCGCCAACGAGGTCATCCTGGTGGTCGAAGACAGCGCCCCCGGCGTACCCGAGGAATCGCTGGGTCTGCTGTTCGAGCGCCTGTACCGGGTTGATGCCTCACGCAATCGCGCCGCCGGTGGAGCCGGTCTCGGGCTCGCCATCTGTCGCGCGATCGTGCTCGCCCACGAAGGTCGGATCGACGCGACGGCATCCGCACTCGGCGGCGTGCGCATCGAAGTTCGTCTACCGGTTCTGGAGGCCAGTGCATGAACGAATCGGCCCATGTACTGATCATCGAAGACGAGCCGAAGCTGTCGGCACTGATGAGCGACTATCTGATCGCCGCCGGATTTCGCGCGAGCATTCTCGATAATGGCAGTACGGCGGTGGATTGGATCCAGCAGCACCGGCCCGATGCGATCCTGCTCGACATCAACCTGCCGGGGATCGATGGCTTGACCCTGTGCCGCCAGGTCCGCGCGTTTTCCGAGGTGCCGATCCTCATGCTGACTGCACGGGTCGAGGAGATCGACCGCCTGCTCGGTCTCGAACTCGGCGCGGATGACTACATTTGCAAGCCGTTCAGTCCGCGCGAGGTTGTCGCGCGGATTCGTGCCGTCCTGCGTCGAACCCGGCCAGCAGATACGACCGCGGAAGCCCCGGTCACGCTCGATGAGGAGCGGTTCGAGGCTCGCATCAACGGCAAGCCGCTGACTCTGACCCCGGTCGAATTCCGCCTGCTCGGCAAACTGGCCAGCCAGCCAGGCCGGGTCTTCTCGCGTGAGCAATTGATTGGCGCGCTTTATGCAGATCACCGCGTCGTCAGTGATCGCACGGTCGACAGCCATGTCAAAAACCTCAGGCGCAAGCTGATCGAAGCGGGAATCGACCCGATCTCGGCCGTGTATGGCGTCGGTTACCGGTTCGAACTGCCTGACGACGAGGGCGAACGGCCCCGCCGTTGAGTGTTCGTGCCGGTGTACAAATCGGCCACTGGCTGTCAAAACGCTTTTCATTGGCCGATCCATTGCCTAGCATGCGGATCGGGGAAACGAGGGACAACACATGCTCGACAACACCATTCTGGTCAAGACCGCGGCCGGCAGGCTCGAAATCGACGAACGCAAGCTGAAGGTCGGAGCGCGTCAGCGCATGGTGCTGATCTCGATCAACGGCGAGCGCACGATTGAAAGCATCCGCAAGCAGTTCGTTGCGATCAACGACATCAGTGTCTTGCTTGATGAATTGATGAGCCTGGGCCTGATCGAGATTGCCGAGTCTGCACTGGCTCTGGAAACGGGTGCCGCCGCCGCGATGCCGGATTTCTCCCCGCCCGGCCAACCGGCCGTGCAGCCCGTCGCCAAGCCGGTGGCCAAGCCGATCGTCAAGCCTGTGGCGCAAGTCCACGCCGCAAAGGGCGATGGCTATGTCCAGGCGCGTGAATACATGAGCCGCGTGCTCAGTGCGAAGGTCGGCCTGCGTGCCTTCCTGTTCACCCAGAAGGTCGACAAGAGCGATTCGGCCGAAGCGCTGCGCGAGCTGTTGCCGGAATTTCGCCGCCTGCTCAGGAAGAGCCTCGATGCCGGCCGCGTGGCCGAATTCAGCGCCCACGCCGAAGAGCTGATTGGTTAGTGAGGCGAATAAAACGTTGCGCTCAATATCAAAAATCATTCTGATTAGCCCTGAAGCTCAGCTGTCAAAAGCCCCGCTCCCACCGGGAGAGGGGTTGGGGTGAGGGTTCGGGCGGAACGAACTGAAGCAGCGATCGAAACTGTGATTCCACGCAAGCGCCGTACCCTCATCCGGCGCTCCGCGCCACCTTCTCCCGACGGGAGAAGGCTAAGCTCAGCTGAGCTTCGAGGCTAATCAGGAAAATCATTGAGTAGAGCGAGAAATAGCAATGGCAATGACGACGTGCAAAGAATGCCAGACGGCCATAAGCAGTAAAGCAGACGCATGTCCAAAGTGTGGGGCAAAGCAGGTTCGAACGTCTGGTTGTGCGAAGGTTGCTCTATGGTTCATTGTCATCGTCGTGATCTTGGCGGTGGTTGGGCAATACTCGTCTTCTCCTTCGCCCGCAAATAGATCTTCAACATCATCCAAGGCCTCATCCAGTGGCCCCGCTCCAGCAGTCACGCCGCCTCAGCCCCCACAGGCAGGCTCTCAATGGATCTACCAGCAAGAAACTGACCCAATGACCAGCGCCGTGACTCGCTTTGCGCTGGTAAGTAGCACCAATACCGTGAACTTCCAAAGCCCCTATTCGGGGCCGCAACACGGAACTTTGCTGATCCGGGAACATCCTCGCCATGGCAAAAATATTGTCATGTCAATTGAGCGAGGCCAAATACTCTGTCGCTCATATGCAGACTGCAATGTTCTCGTCCGCTTCGATGACCAGAAGCCAACCACGTACTCCGGCATTGGCCCAGCTGACAACAGCTCAGAGAGCGTGTTCATCCGCAATTATTCTCAATTTATTGCTAGCCTAAAGAAAGCCAAACGCGTTCGCATCTCGACCAATATCTATCAGGAAGGGGCGCCTGTTTTTGAATTTGATGTATCTGACTTTAACGATCAGAAATTTCGGTCAGTGGCAAAGTGAGTCGAGTCATGCCGCTCATGTCGAGGCAGACTTCAAGCTGGATCACTTCTGGCAGTATGTGTAAAGGGAAGGATATTGCATGCTGTGGATTCTGATGGTCGTCGTTTTAGCAGTTGTAGCGTTGGTTGCAATCGTCACTGGCAAGGGAAAAGTTAGTAGCGGCTCGGCTGTTGGGTTTCCGTATCAGCGTGCCAAAGCGCTGTTTTCCGCAGCGGAGCGTTCGTTTCTCGGAGTGCTGGATCAGGCCGCAGGTGCCGAATATCGGGTGTTTGGTAAGGTTCGCGTCGCGGATATCGCGACAGTCAAGCCGGACTTGAGCGTATCAGCGCGTCAGGGGGCTCTTAATCGCGTGGCGTCCAAGCATTTCGATTTCGTCGTGTGTCGTGCCAGCGATTTATCTGTGTTGTGCGCAGTTGAGCTCAACGACAGGTCCCACACCTCCAAGAGCGCGCAAGCTCGCGATGTCTTTGTGGTCAATGTCTGCCGGGCAATCAACCTGCCCTTATTGCAGGTGCCTGCGCAGCGATCGTACTCGGTCACTGATATTCGAACTCAGCTTCACGCGGTCATTGGCACGCCAGATGTAGCCGAGGCCCATGTCGGTTTAGGCTGATAGTGCCTCATCGGGATAAAGCCCCAACGGATTTCCTGAAACGCCATCGGCAGCAGGAACGCGTCCAACGCTGGACGAAGCGGGCCGGCGCAGGCACGATTGTCTGTTCGATTTTGCCGACCGGATCTCCGCAAGCGCATGGATGAGTCGCTGTTTCGCCAGTTGCTGTCACGCAGCACCCACTCGGTGCTCGATCAGCCGACGCTCGCCAAAGGTGCGGATTACCTGCGCCGCAGCCGCGTGCGCGAGATCTGGTACGAGAGTGCCGGCGATTCCGGCACCTTGTTTGGGGCCGTGCAGGGGCGCGAGCACGAACCGTACACCGCGGCGATCCTGATCGGCCTCAACGGTGGCAAACCGAAGTTCGATACCCAGTGCACCTGTCCGCTCGAAGGTGAATGCAAGCATGTCGCGGCGGTCGCCCTGAAAATGCTCGGCGCGCGCGGCTCCGCGTTTGATCCCGGCAAGCCGCCTTCAGCGGCAGGCGCCGGCCCGGGTGCCTGGAAACCCTGGTTCGATGCGATCAGCGCCGATCCCAAGCCCGTCTTGCGCAAGCCGCCGATCGATCAGGGCCTGGTCTTCGGCATCCTGCTGCGCATCGGCGACGGCACCTTGCCGGGCATGCAGGCGCAGCCGGTCTGGCTCAAGCCGACCAAGCGCGGCGGCCTTGGTTCACCGCAACCGGTCGGCCAGTTCCAGTTTGGCGCCGATCCCTGGCAGCGCCTGAGCACCCACCAATTCGAGCATGTTGCGCGTCTGCGCATGGCCAGTCCGCATTACGCGTCGAGTGCGTGGTATCCGCTCAGCGGCGAGCGCGACGAGGCCCTGCTCGAGATCCTGATCAGGGAATATCCGTGCTTCGTCGAAAAGCCTTCGCGCGGACAAGTCAGCCTCGGCGACAAGCGTACGCTCGACTGGGGCTGGCAACTGTCCGACGACGGCAACCAGAAACTCGTTCCGCAACTCACGGAAACCGGGGCAGGTACGCGTTTGCTGCGCATCGCGCAGATCTGGTACTTCGATCCGGCCAAACCGGCGATCGGACGCGTCGAGGGCGATGCCCAGGTGATCGAAGCGGCCCTGCGCGCGCCGGCCCTGTTGCCCGAACATGCCGACTTCGTCGTCGAGCACTGGCACAAGACGCGCCAGCTCGAAGGCCTGCCGAAACCGGCGAAGGCGGCGGCGCCGCAGACCCATCAGGTGGTGCCGACGCCGGTGCTGACCTTGCGTGCGTTTCCTGTGCTGACCTATGTCAACGGCGTGGCCAACCGCTATCAGGCCGGCTGCGTGCGCCTGAGCTTCGATTACGACGGCCCACGCCTGCCGTTTGCGCCGATCAAGCCGCGTGAGCGGCGCATGCATGAAGGTCGCCTGCTCGACATCGTGCGCGACCGCTCGGCCGAGATCGCCGCCTGCGAGCAGCTTGAAGAGCTTGGCCTGCTCGACATCGATCTGCTGCCGCGCATGCCGAACCTGCCGCGCGACGTATTTGCCGATGGTGATTTCGTGCTCGAACCCAGGCGGGGTTTGTTGATCGCGGCGGAACACCTGTTCGCGCTCGCGCCACGTCTGCGCGATCACGGTTTCCATCTCGAAACCGATGCCGGCTTTCCGTTCGAACTGCTCGACGAGCCGGATGACTGGTACGCCGAGATCGAGGAATCCGGCAATGCCTGGTTCGATCTCAGCCTCGGCATCGAGATCGGTGGCGAGCGCGTCGACCTGCTGCCGATCCTGCGCCGCCTGCTCGGTGACCCGAATTTTCCGTTGAGTCCGCGCAAGGGAGAGGATGTCGACGCATTGTGGCTGGTGCCGATCGATGATCGCCGCCGCGTGCCGCTGCCGTTGGCCCGACTGCGCGCACTGATGGCGCCCCTGCTCGAATGGTTGCAGGACATGCCTGAGCGCGATGCGGAGCAGGGTGCCTTGCGCCTGCGCCGCTCGCAAGCCAGCGTGCTCGATGAGCTGTCGGCCAGGAATTCAATGCCCTGGCGCGGTGGCGAGAACCTGCGTCAGCAACTCGCACGATTGCGTGATGCGCGTGAGCCGGCCATCGAACCGGCGGGATTCAAGACCACCCTGCGCGCGTACCAGCGCGACGGACTGGCCTGGCTCGGTTTTCTTGCCGATGCCGGACTCGGTGGCGTGCTCGCCGATGACATGGGTCTCGGCAAGACCGTGCAGGTGCTTGCGCATTTGCTGGCCGAAAAGCAGCGCGGCCGGCTGCAGCGACCGGCCTTGATTGTCGCGCCGACCAGCCTGGTCTCGAACTGGCGCGATGAAGCCCATCGCTTTGCACCCGAGCTGTCCGTGCTGGTGCTGCATGGGCCCGCACGCGGCGGCCTGCACGAGGCGATTCCGCATCACGATCTGGTCATCACCACCTATCCCTTGCTCGCCCGCGATCGAGACGAATTGCTTGCGCACGAATATGCGTTGCTGGTGCTCGATGAATCGCAGGTGGTCAAGAACTCGAAGAGTCAGGCCGCCAAGATCGTGCGCGAGATTTCCGCCCAGCGCCGCCTCGCCATGACCGGCACGCCGCTGGAAAATCACCTCGGCGAACTGTGGGCGCAGTTTGATGCGGTCGAGCCGGGACTGCTGGGTACCGAGCGACACTTCACGCGCTTCTACCGCACGCCGATCGAGAAGCACAACGATGTCGAGCGCCGCGAACGCCTGAGCCGACGCATCGCGCCCTTGCTGCTGCGTCGACGCAAGGAAGACGTGCTTGCCGACCTGCCCGCGAAGACCTTCATTCCGCGCAATATCGAACTCGATGGCGCGCAACGCGAACTCTACGAAACCCTGCGCCTGGCCCAGCACGAGCGCGTGCTGGCCGAGGTGCAGAAGCGCGGTCTTGCCCAGAGCGGCATCATCGTCCTCGATGCCTTGCTCAAGTTGCGCCAGGTCTGCTGCGATCCACGCCTGGTCAAGCTCGAGGGTGCCAGGCGCATCAAGGAGTCGGCCAAGCTCGAACTGCTGCTCGAGTTGACCGACAGCCTGGTTGCCGAAGGCCGGCGCATCCTCGTCTTCAGCCAGTTCGCGGAGATGCTCGATCTGATCGCCAAGGCGTTGACCGCGCGCAAGCAGAAGTATCAGATGCTGACCGGGCAGACCCCGAGCACGCAGCGCGCCGATCTGGTGGCACGCTTCCAGGCCGAGGAAGTGCCGATCTTCCTGATCAGCCTCAAGGCCGGTGGTGTCGGCTTGAACCTGACCGCTGCGGATACCGTGATCCACTACGATCCATGGTGGAATCCGGCGGTCGAAGCACAGGCCACCGACCGTGCCCATCGGATCGGCCAGGACAAGCCGGTGTTTGTCTACAAGCTGATTTGCACCGGCACGGTCGAGGAGAAGATCCAGGCCCTGCAACTGCGCAAGGCCGAACTCGCCGCCGCCGTACTCGAAGGCGGCAGCACGCAATCCTTGCGCTTCGACGAAGACGATCTGGCCGAGTTGTTCGCGCCGCTGTAGAGGCTATGAGGAGCAGGCTTCAGCCGCGATGCCCTTGTTGTTTCGTACCGCAAGGCATCGCGGCTGAAGCCGCTTCCTACGAAAAACTCCTGCGTCAGCCGCTTGCGATGCGACGGGTGTGGCTGCTCAGGTCCTGAGCTTCCAGCCGCTGCGGAAGATCCACCAGACAATGCCGAGACAGATCACGAGGAAGCCCAGGGTCATGCCGGTACTGACCGCGATGTGCACATCGGCTCGCCCGGTGAAGCTCCAGCGGAAGCCGCTGATCAGGTACACGACCGGGTTGAACAAGGTGACCTTCTGCCAAAACGGCGGCAGCATGCTGATCGAGTAGAACGCGCCGCCGAGAAAGGTCAATGGAGTGACGACCATCAGCGGCACCACCTGGAGTTTCTGGAAATCGTCGGCCCACAGACCGATGATGAATCCGAACAGGCTGAAAGTGATCGCAGTCAACACGAGAAAGCCGAACATCCAGAACGGATGGGCGATTTCGTAGTCGACGAAGAAGCGCGCGGTGACCAGGATCAGCAGGCCAAGGATGACCGACTTCGTTGCCGCCGCACCGACGTAGCCAATCACCACCTCGATCCACGATACCGGCGCGGAGAGCAGTTCGTAGATCGTACCTGCCCACTTCGGCATGTAGATGCCGAACGACGCGTTCGAGACGCTCTCGCCGAGCAGGGACAGCATGATCAGGCCCGGGATGATGAAGGCGCCGTAGCTGGTGCCGTCGATGTCACCCATACGCGAGCCGATCGCGGCACCAAAAACGATGAAGTAGAGCGAGGTCGACAGCACCGGTGCGGCGATCGACTGCATCAGGGTGCGGAAGGTGCGCGCCATCTCGAAACGATAGATCGCGCGGATGCCATGGATGTTCATGCGCGCTCCTCCCTGGGCTTGCGCACGAGGCTGACGAAAATCTCCTCGAGCGAGCTTTCACTCGATTGCAGATCCTTGAAGTCGATGCCGTGCTCGCCGAGTCGGCGCAACAAGCCGGCGATGCCGGTTTCGTCCGACTGCGTATCGAAGGTGTAGACCAGGGTCAGGCCGTCCCCGGAGAGTTCGAGCGGCAGGCCGACGAGTCCCGGCGGGATGGCTTGCATGGGTTGCTGCAGGGTCAGGGTCAATTGCTTCTTGCCGAGCTTGCGCATCAGGGTGTGCTTGTCTTCAACGAGGATCAGCTCGCCCTTGTTGATGACGCCGATGCGGTCGGCCATTTCCTCGGCCTCCTCGATGTAGTGCGTGGTCAGGATGATCGTCGTGCCGCTTTCGCGCAGTCGCCGCACCATCTGCCACATGTCGTGGCGCAATTCGACATCGACTCCCGCGCTGGGCTCGTCGAGGAAAAGCACCTTGGGTTCGTGCGAGAGTGCCTTGGCAATCATCACCCGACGCTTCATGCCGCCAGACAGGGTCATGATCTTGTTGTTGCGCTTGTCCCACAGCGACAGCTCGCGCAGGATCTTTTCCAGATGTGCGGGGTTGGGCGGCTTGCCAAACAGGCCGCGACTGAAGCGCAGCGTGGACAGCACCGATTCGAACGCATCGGTGTGCAACTCCTGTGGCACCAGGCCAATGGTCGAACGGGCAGCGCGATAGTCGCGGACGATGTCATGGCCATCGGCGACCACGCTTCCCTCGGTCGCATTGACGATGCCGCAGATGATGCTGATCAGGGTGGTCTTGCCGGCGCCGTTCGGACCGAGCAAGGCGAGGATCTCGCCACGGCGGATATCGAGGTTGATCGATTTGAGCGCCTCGAAGCCACCTTTGTAGGTCTTGCCGACGCCGCGGACCGAGACGATGGCGTCCGCGCGAGTCGTCGGTGCGGCGGGGTCAGAGGGGATCGAGGTCATGCGGGTTCCGGGGCAAAGTCGCAACTGGAGGATACTGGTGGCCAATGGTCGCGATTCAAGCAGCGGCTCGATCGATGTGCAACCCAAGCCGATGTGTTTGAATTCACGTCCCAATCACCTTGCGGAGAATGCCATGAGTTACGTCGACGGATTCGTCATTCCGTTACCCAAGGACAAGCTGGGCGACTACAAGAAGATGGCACGCAAGGCCGGCAAGGTCTGGATGTCTCACGGTGCCCTGGCCTATACCGAATGCGTCGGTGACGACGTGCCCCTCGGCAAGCGCACTTCGTTTCCGCAAAGCGTGAAATTGAAGGAAGGTGAAGTGGTCGTGTTCGCCTGGATCATCTTCAAATCGCGTCGCGATCGCGATCGCATC
Organism: Lysobacterales bacterium; assembly: GCA_016721015.1. Taxonomy (GTDB): domain Bacteria; phylum Pseudomonadota; class Gammaproteobacteria; order Xanthomonadales; family Rhodanobacteraceae; genus Dokdonella. Next base: position 139,061 of record JADKJL010000001.1, on the reverse strand, counting down.
AACAAGCTGGTCATGGCCGATCCGCGCCTCAAGGACATGATGGATCCGAAAGCCATGCCGTTCGACGGCACGCGCATGTTCTTCGGCGGCTTCAAGGAAATGGTCAAGTTCTGATCGATGCTCGACGATGCAATCGGGATTACGGTGTCCGCGACTGCATGCGCACGCGGGTCAGCGCGGTGAACAGGCGGCTCATGCCCTCGGCCGTGCTGAGCTTGGGCGTGTAACCAAGATCGCGTTTGGCTGCGGTGAGATTGAACCAGCTTGCATGGCTGAACAGATCGAGCAGATAGGACGTCAGCATCGGCGATGAGCCGTCACTGTCCTGACGCGCGGCAGCGGCCAGAGCGCGGGCCGTGAGCGAATTCATACGCCGCTGTTCGGGCGGAAAGCCGCCGGCACGCAGCAGGGCATTGAGGAAAGCCTCGATCGTCATCGGCTCGCCCTCGCTGATGAAATAAGCCTTGCCGGCAATCGTCGCGCCGGGTTCGAGCCTGGCCAGCGCCAACGCATGGGCATGCGCCGCGTTGTCGATATGGCAGGGATCGATCTTGCGATCGGGTTCACCGAACAATCGCAGCTTGCCGCGGCGGGCCAGGTCAAGCAGGCCAGGCAGCAGGCGTGATTCACCCGCACCCCAGAGCAGATGGGGCCGCAGCACGCAGGTCGCCAGCCGCTCGCTGTTGGCCGCCAGCACACGCTGTTCGGCCAACGCCTTGGTATGCGCGTGGGCCGAACTCCACTGTGGCGGATAGGGCTGGCGCTCATCGGCATTCTCGATATCGGCCGGGCCGATCACCACATTCGCGCAGGAGGTCAGCAACAGGCGTGGCACGCCGACCAGTTCGCAGGCGCCGAGCATGCAGTCGGTCGAGCGCAGGTTGGCGTCATGCAGATGCTCGATACTTGCCAGCGGATTGCTGCAACCGGCCGCGTGGACGATTGCTTCACACCCATCCGCCGCCGCGCAGACATCTTCGAAGGCGGTGATCTGGCCGTGGCGTTGCTCGATGCCGAGCGCGGCAAGTTCACGGCTTTCGCGGCGAACGAGCGCCCGGATTCGATGGCCGTGCTCCTTGAGCGCGGTGGCGACGGCCTGACCGAGAAATCCGGTCGCACCGGTCAGCAGGATCTGCATGTCTGCCTAACACTCTCGATGTTGCCGCAACGCGGCATCCCCTGATCCCGAGTGTGCCGCAGCGGATCGGCAATATCGAGGGTTTCGACGGACTTTGCCGGCTGAGGGTTGCCTGTCGCCAGGGTCGGCGCGGCGATTCGGGTGCGCGCTCAGTGATCCTTGATTGGATAGGTTTCCACGCCATCCTTTGCCGGCGCCCGCTCCGATCGCGGTGCTGTCCTTGCGCCATCGCGGCCGCAAATATACGCATTCCAGTTCTGCTCGCCATTGCGCGGCTCGCCGACCGGCTTGATCGTGTCGGCAGGCATCGAGCCGGCCTGGTTGCGCGCCATCACTTCCAGTTCGTCGCTGACCTTGAGCCCGCCGCGTCGAACCGGCCCGACTTTGTCGAGCACCGAGACCGAGATCGCACCGACCAGTCGGCATTGGCTGACATCGTCGTTCCAGGCGACGCGCACATCGCGCCCGGCGGAATCCAGCTTGATGCCCCAACTGCACGCGCCAAGCAAAAGAAGGGTTGAAACGACAAGGACATGTTTCATCGCGGACTCGATATTGATGGACGAAAGTGCAGGCGAGTTTAGGCGATAGATGATGAATGCGGGGCCGTATTCGGCCAGCCGTAACGCCGCTACAGTAGTGCGTACGTCAATCCATGCTGTCAACCAGCGGCCGTCTTTCGGTGCACTCGCCGGAATAGCGAACACCCGACATCGACTTATCCCCCGGAATGCGCAACGCCAATTGGCCGGAATACTTCTGCAAGACAACCAGGGCTTCGAAGGGAGCGGTTCCAGCCTCGGACGGTGTGAACAGGACGGGGCCACTCAGCTCAAAGGCATTGGCGCGCTTGAACTTGCCTTTCGCCTCACCATGACCCAAGCCTTCAATATCGAGACTGAAATCGTTGGCGGAAATCCGCAGGAGCGCCCCGGCCACACCCGCCAGTAGGTTATCGGAATCGCGCATTATATGCCCGTCGCAATACAGGGAAACCGGTGCGTGAGCAGCCGGTTGTGACAATGTGAATGTGGAAAGTATCCGACATTTTCGATCACCGGTGGCCTTTTTGAAGCCGACCTTCTCAATGGCATTCAAGGCGCTTTGGCCGAAGACCCTGCTGGGCTTTTCGGATTCCACGCGGGGCGAAAGGACTTTTCCGTCACTCGACAAGGTGAAAGCCACAACTACCCAGCCTTCGGTGCTCGAAAGAAGCGCGTCACTCGGATATGTGGGCGCAGAAGGAAACTCGATCCTGTCGCGACATTCATCTGCATCCGAAATTGACGGGGCGGAGAGCCGTTTGGCATCGGCATCGCCCTTTTCATTCGCTTCGGCGCCGCTGCAAAGCACGGCAACGAACAGCAACAAGGCGGTGACAAGTATGCCCCTCATTGATCGAGGCCAAACGTATACAACATCTTGCACTTGCGCGTGCTTGCCGACCGGCTGAAGGTATTCGAGTCAATGGAATCCAAGGCAGCCTGACTGAAAACACCGCTTGGTTTCTCGGATTCAATCCGGCGTGAGAGAACCTGTCCGTCGCTGGACAACTCGACTTCCACGACCACCCAGCCTTCGGTGCGTGAACCAAGCGCCTCTCGCGGATAGCGAGGAAGGCTCTGCGAATCAATCCCGCCAGGGCATTCTTCGGCCGTCGGAATGCTTGGCGCGCCCAGTCTCTTTGCCTGGACATCCGCTGTATCCATCGATGCGCAACTGCAAAGCAACGGAATCAGCAACAATGATGAAACGAAAAGTGCGCGCATGCCTTGCTCCAGGGACGTGTCTGCCGATCAACTGGTCTTAGATACCGGGTCAGGAGATCGCGGAGGCACAACTATCGTCCATAGCATCCCGCGCCGCAAGAACCAGAAGTTCCAAAGCGCGCATATCAGGAAGTTGCAAACACCCAAACCGCCAGATATGCGAATTGCACGACTAGCCGTGTTGGCAAAGAACCATGCGTCGCCGGTATTGCGAAGCCAGCGCCGACTGGTGCCGGCTCTGGCTCCTTCCCGCCCGGCGGGCGGCGGCCTAATGGAGCGGGCCCGTTGCGGGCCCCTGATCCCCATTGGTGATCAGCGTCAGCGGATCACCTTGCCATCGGCATCCATGACCTTGACGTCGCCAAGCTTGAGCGCGCGCACGGGGGCTTCGATCTTCTTCAGGTCACCGACGATGACCCAGGTCAGGGAATCCGGCTTGATCACCTCGCTTGCGGCCGCTTCGATGTCGGCTTTCTTTTGTCCCTGCATGCGCGCCTTGAGCGATTGCACGTAGTCGTCCGGTCGACCGTACAGCGCATTGCCGGAAAGGACGCCGAGCACCGAGCCGGTCGTCTCGAAACTGCCGGGCAGGGCACGGATACGTTGCGCCTTGATCTTGGCAATCTCCTCGTCGGTGATCGGCCTGTCGCCGATCACGGCGCGCGCTTCCTTCAATACTTCGGCGGCCGATTCGGCGGTCTTGTCGGTTTGCACCGAGGCATAGGTCATGAACGGGCGTTGGCCGATCGCATCCTGCAGGAAGCTTGATGCGCCATAGGCCCAACGCTTGTCCTCACGCAGGTTCATGTTCAGGCGCGACGTGAAGGTGCCGCCAAACGCTCCGTTCATGGTCTGGATCTCGATATTGTTGGCGACCTTGGTCGATGGTGCCAGCGAACCGGTCAGGATCAGCGACTGCGGCGAATCCGGACGATCGATCAGGAACACGCGCACCTGCTTCGCTGCCTCGACCGTGCCGATTGCCTTGACTGGCACCGGAGTTTCCGTGGCCTGCCAGTCACCGAAGACCTTGTCGAGCTGGCGCGTGATTTCGGCCAGGGTGGTGTCGCCGGCGATCAGGATCTTGACGTTGTCGGGGCGGATGAAATCGCGGTGGAAGCGACGAAGATCGGCGACCTCGAGCGATTTGATTGCGGCTTCAGTGCCGCTGCCAGTGAACGGGATGCCATAGGCGTGCGTGTCGCCGTAGAGCAGCGGAGGCAGGACGCGCAAGGCGATGGCGGTTGGCTCGGTCTTTTCCTGGGCGATGTCGGCCAGCCACTGTCCGCGAATACGCTGGACATCGTTCTCGCGAAAGGCCGGGTTGCGCACGATATCGGCATACAGTGCAAGTGATGGTTCAAGCCGCGAGTTCAGTGCATTCAGGCTGACCGAGGAGCTATCGATTCCGGAGCCCGCGCTGATGCGCGCGCCCAGCAGTTCGCTGCGTCGCGCGATCTCGACCGAATCAAGATTCAGCGTGCCCTCGTCGAGCATGGCCATCGCGAACGATGCAGTGCCCAGCTTGTGGCCCTGGTCGCTGGCATAGCCCGCGTCGAACTGGAGCTGCATCTGCACGACCGGAATCGTATGCCGTTCCGCGAGGGCGATTTCGATGCCGTTCTTGAGCACGCCGCGCTGGATCTTCGGGAAGCTCAGGTCGGGGAAATCAGTGACCTTCGGGACGCCGGTGCCGCGATCGAGATCGCTCTTGCTTGTGACGTACTCGGCCTTGGCTGGCATCACGGCGGCGGGCTTGCCCTTGGCGGCCAGCAAGCCCTTCGGCGCGGCTTCGTCGATCGCTTCGCCCTCCGCGGCCGGGACGACGGTCAAGGTGTAGTCGCCCTTGGCGATCCAGCGATTGGCGGCGGCCTTGACTGTCTCGGGAGTCGCATCCTGGATGCGCGCGAGATCGAGCTTGTAGGCCGCCGGATCGCCACGATAGACCTGCGATTCGGCGAGCACGGTGGCCTTGCCGCTGAAGCCGCCGACCTTCTCGAGGCCCCGGATGAAACCGGCGCGACTCGACATGCGCGAGCGCTCGAGTTCCTCGTCGGTGGGTCCATTCTTGAGGAAGCTGGCCCATTCATCGGCAATGGCTTTCTCCACTTTGGCCGGATCCACGCCTTGCTTGACGTCGGCGGTCAGGACGAACTGGCTGGCCAGCGCGAACGGCTGCACCTCGACCGAAACGCTGTCGACCAGCTTGTCCTTGTAGACGAGGCGCTGATAAAGCCGCGAGGTCTTGCCGCCGCCGAGCGCATTCGCGGCGAGTTCAAGCAAGGGCTCATCGGCATGGCCGAGCTGGGCCACGTTCCACTCGCGGATGATGCGGGTCTGCGCGACATGATCCTTCTGCACGCCGCGTGTCGAGGTATCGCGAGCGGCAACCCAGGGTTGCTGGCGCGGCACCGGCGGGCCGCCCGGGATGTCGCCAAAGTATTTCTGCAGTTTCGCGCGAGCCGTTTCCGGGGTGATGTCGCCGGCCAGCACGATGGTTGTATTGGCCGCGCCGTAGTAGTCGTTGAACCACTTCTTGACGTCGGCCAGCGAGGCCGCGTCGAGATCGGCCATCGAGCCGATCGTGTCGTGCTGGTAGGTGTGGTTGGCCGGGAATGCGTTGGCCAGGATGTTCTCGTCGGTGCGGCCATAGGGTCGGTTTTCCCCTTGGCGCTTCTCGTTCTGTACGACTCCACGCTGGGTATCGAGCTCCTTCTGGCCAATCGCACCGAGCAGGTGACCCATGCGATCCGATTCCATCCACAAGGCCATGTCGAGCGCCGTGGTCGGCACGGTCTCGAAGTAATTGGTGCGATCGAACCAGGTCGTGCCATTCATGTCGGTGGCGCCGACCTGTTCGAATGGCTCGAAATACGTACCCTTGCGATTCTCCGAACCCGAGAACATCAGGTGCTCGAACAAATGGGCGAAACCGGTCTTGCCGGCCGGCTCATCGGCCGAACCGACGTGGTACCAGATGCTCACCGCGACGACCGGCGCCTTGTGATCCTCGTGGACGACGGCGGTCAGGCCGTTCGGCAGGGTGAAGCGGGTGAACGGAATGTCGATGCCATCCTCCGAGGTAGCGGTTCGACGCGCAGGCGCCGGGGCCGTTGCAGCGGCCGACTTGGCAGACGCGCCATCGACGCTGAAGGCGGTTACACCTTCAGCGGCCAGCGCGGACGCGGCGATCAGTTCAATCGACAGCAGGGCGACCAGGTAAAGCTTGCGCATGGATCTTCCTCGGGATGGCTGAATGAGCGGGGCAGGCTAACTGCGGCGTGTGCATGACGCAACGGCCAATGGTCAGGGCCTTGATGGGCTGCGCGGAGTAGACTGGCCTTAGTGCAAGAAGTTCTGCTTTTCAGCAATTGGGAGGGTGGCATGGGCCAATATCTGGTGACCGGCGCGAATCGCGGCCTGGGTCTCGAATTCGTCCGCCAGTTGCTCGGCCGCGGCGATCGCGTCATCGCCTGCTGCCGGCATACGGCGCGCGCATCCGAATTGAACCGCTTCAGCGGCAAGTTTCCGGGCCATCTCAAGGTGCTGCCGCTCGATGTTGCCGAGCCACGCTCGATTGCAGAACTCGTGCGTGAGATCGACATGCTCGATCTGCGAATCGACGCATTGATCAACAACGCCGGCGTGTTGAGTCCGGGCGAGGTGTTCGGCGAAGTCGAAGCCAAGGCATTGACGCAGGCATTTGCGACCAATGCCGAGGGCCCATTCCTGCTGACCCAGGCGCTTGCACCGCGATTGGCCGACGACGCCAAGGTGGTCGCGATCAGTTCCGGACTCGGCTCGATCGGACGCGCGACGCGCTTTGGCACGCCGAGCTACAACATCAGCAAGGCGGCCTTGAACATGGCCGTGCGCATGCTCGGTTTCGCCCTCGCCGAGCGCCGCATTGCGGTGCTTGCGTTGAGTCCGGGCTGGGTCAAAACCGATATGGGCGGCACCGGTGCCGAACTCGAAGTCGAACAATCCGTGGCCAACATGCTCAAGGTGATTGACGCATTGCGCTTCGATGAAAAACGCGTTGGCCAGTTCTTCGCCAACAGCGGTGATCCGGTTCCATGGTGAGGCATCGCACCGCAGATCGCCTCAATGCGCCAGTCGCGCCGGACGCTGCGGCACGAACAAGACAAACAGGACAATCACGACCAGGATCGACAGGGATGCCGAATAGCGGCTGAGCGCCAGACCGCCTTCGCTGACGGGTTTGTCGAGCAGGTCGCCGAGCACGGCGCCGAGCGGGCGGGTCAGGATGAAAGCCGCCCAGAACAGCGCCGTCGGCGAGATGCGCGCCCATCGATGGGTAGCCGCGATCGCAACCAGCATCGCGCCGAAGATCAAGGCACCTCCGTCGAAACCGAGCCCGGCGGTATCGGCCGTCCAGTCGCCGAGCGCGGTGCCGAGCGTTTGCGAGAACATGATCGTCACCCAGTAGAAGATCTCGGTACGCGGTGAACTGACTGAACCCACCGCAAGCGAACCCGTGTTGCGATACCAGGTCCACAACGAGGCGAGCAACAAGCTCAGCAGGATGGTCGAACCACCGGCATAGCCGATGCCAAGCGAGCGCGTGGCGTAGTCGGCGAGCGTCGTGCCGACCGTGGTCGTGGCGATGATCGTCAGCCAGTAAAGCCAGGGTCGGAACTCGCGTGCCGAAATCTGCGCCAGCACCGCCATCGCAAACGCGGCGGCGAAGATCGCGCTGCCGATCAGATAGCCGAGATCGAGCGACATCGACACGGCATCGCCCGCCGTCTCGCCCAGCGTGGTCGCCAGGATCTTGATGACCCAGAACATCACGGTCACTTCAGGCACCTTGCTGGCCGGGGCGTCCTGATCCTCGTGCATTCAATGCTTGCCGCTGTGGAGATGCGCCGAATTCTTGCGCGCGGCGTGTCGAACTTTCGTGATTCAATGCAACGCTGCCATCGCGTGGATGTCCTCGGCATGTGCGGATTCAACGGGTTGAGCCCCGATCGAATGACTGCCCGTGCATGACGGACATTCGCGCCAAGTCAAAAACCGGCGTGACGCCAGCGTCAACCAGAATGATCCGTAACCCATGACCGCTCGCATGAATCATCACCGCGCCGTGGCGCGCAAATTCCCCGCGGACGGCGAACTCAGCCGTGGCGGCTGCGCCGGACGACAGGCTGCAACGCGATGACAAGGATCATGACGGCTGCGCGAAGTGCCATGTTCTGGTCGCTGCTACCCTTCGTTGCCGTGCAGGGCTTGCGCCTGCGCCGAACGGGGCCGCGTCTCGCGGGGGCGCTGGGTGATACGACCGGTCGGGTGGGTTCGGGTCGGACGCTGCGGCTGCTCGCGATTGGCGACTCGATCATCGCCGGTGTGGGTGCCGGGACACTCGAGCGTGCCCTGGTCGGATGCACGGCACGCGCGCTTGCCGATGCGCTGGATGTTGCGGTCGAGTGGGAGGCGCATGGCCGCAGCGGAGCGACTTCGGCCGAGGTGCTGACTGAGCTGATTCCGGCGATCGATCCGCGTCCCGCCGATGCGATCGTCGTCTCGGTCGGCGTCAACGACGTTACCGCGTTGTCGACAATTCGCGCCTGGCGGGCAAACCTGCGCGCCCTGGTCGCCGCCTTGCATCGGCATTCGCCTGGCGCGGTCATCGTCGTGGCTGGCTTGCCGCCGTTGCGCGTGTTTCCGCTGATCCCCGAACCCTTGCGCCGCGTGATTGGCCTTCGTGGCGAAACCCTGGATGCGGTCAGCCGTGAATTGCTGCGTGGGCATCCCGGCGTCTTCCATGCAACGGTCAGCTTTGATTTGCGCGAGGGCAGCTTCTGCGCGGACGGCTTTCATCCCTCCGAGTCGAGCTACATCGAATTCGGTCAGGCGATGGCCGCATGCATCAGCGAGAATCTGCCGCGGCAATGAACGATGGAGCGATGGCTATGCGCCGTGTCGCTTCCAGATCACACAAAAGTTGTTGGCCGGCATCGGCTGCAAGGCAATGCGCGTCAGGCCGGCGGCCGCAGCCAGTGAATCCACCGCAGCCAGGTCGCGGATGCCCATATGTGCTCCGCGCTCGTGCAGCGCGCAATCGAATGCGGCATTGCTCTCGCTGGTGTACTTGCCATTGATATTGAATGGGCCATACACGGCAACCACGCAATCATCGTTCATGATCTCGGGCAGTCGCGCAAACAGGCGCTCGACTTCTACCCAAGCCATGATGTGCAGCGTATTGGCCGTGAACACGGCGTCGAACTTTGTTTTCGGCCAGTCATCCTGGCCGACATCGAACACGATCGGTGGCGGCGTGTTGGCCAGTGCCGCGTCGTCGAGCCAGCTCTGCACGCCACCCAGATATTCGTTGCGCTCGGAGGTCTGCCAGGTGAGATGTGGCATGGCGGCGGCGAAGTGGACCGCATGCTGGCCGGTGCCGCTGCCGATTTCGAGCACACGTCGGCGATCGGCGAACACGTCACGCAGGGCTGCAAGAATCGGCTCGCGATTGCGTTCGCAGGAAGGTGAAAATGGCTTTTCAATGGAATCGCTCACGACTTGAATTCGGCTTCAATCAAGGTGGGCAATTCTGCGCCGTCGGGTGGATCGGGCTCGGCCAGCGCCGGTGCTTCTGGCGCAAGCGGTTTCAGTCCGATCGTCGCGCGCCAACCCAGCACAAAACCGAGCATGATGAGCATCGACGAAAGCAGGAAGGCGGCCCCCGGCAGGTGCAGCGGTACTGATTCGCTGATGAAATAGGCGAAGGTCTGACTGAACACGATCGGTCCGAAAATCGTCGCCAGACTCGACAGACTTGTGATCGCTCCCTGCAGTCGTCCTTGTTCGCTTGGATCGACCTGGCGCGTGATGATCGATTGCGTGGTCGGTCCGCCGAGACCGGCCAGCGCGAGCAGCGGAATGCCGAGCAGAAAAATCGTGCTGTTGGCGGCGAACCCCAGAGTCAGAAATCCAGCCATGCCGAACAGCAGGCCGGCCAGCATGACGGGTCGCTCACCGAATTTCGGCACCAGCCGGCGCACCAGCCCGGCCTGCACGATGCCACTGCACACGCCGACCAGGGCCAGCGCATAGCCGACTTCCCGCGGGCCCCAGTTGTAGCGATAGTCGGTGTACAGCACGAAGGTCGAGTTGAGCGAGTACTGGGCGAACGCAACCAGGAAAAACACCACAGCAAGTGCCAATACCTGCGGATAGCGACGCAGCATGCGCAGCGCGCCGAGCGGGTTGGCGTTCTTCAGATCGAAGCGGGCGCTGCGCCGTTCCTCGGGCAGCGATTCCGGAAGTATAAACATTCCATAAGTAAAGTTAAGCAAGGCGAGGCCGGCAGCAACCCAGAACGGCGCACGCACTGAAATTCCGCCGAGGAATCCGCCAAGGGCCGGGCCGATGATGAAGCCGATGCCGAAGGCCGCGCCGAGCAAGCCGTAGGCGCCGGCGCGCTTCTCCTTCGGCGTGACATCCGCGATATAGGCGTTCGCAGTCGAAATGCTGGCGCTGGCGATGCCCGAGATGACGCGGCCGATGAACAGGATCGGCAGGGTCTGCGCCAAGGCCATCAGGATGAAGTCGAGGCCGAGGGCGAGGTTCGAGGCAAGGATGACCGGGCGCCGTCCGAAGCGATCCGACAACGCACCTTGCACCGGCGAAAAGACGAATTGCATGAGGCCGAACAAGGCGCCCATGATGCCGGTCCAGCGCACCGCCGTGGCGATGTCGCCACCCGTCATGTGCTGCACGAGGTGCGGAAACACCGGGATGATGATGCCGAAGGCAAGCATGTCGAGCATCACCGTGATGAACACGAAGATGACAGCGGCGCGACGCACCGGAGTGTGGGTGGCTTCAGGGGTCATGGCGCGTGAATCGTTACCCGCCGAGCGACGACATGATGGGGGAAAGGCATATCACGCCCGCGAGTCCTCGCCGGCAGATGCAAGTCTGCTCGGAGCCATCGGCGCACGCGAAAGTTCCGTCACGACTTCGAATGGATGTTGATGAAGCGCAGGAACTCGGCGCGCGTGCGCGCATCCTCGCGGAAATCACCCAGCATCTGGCTGGTGATCATCGACACGCCACGCTTGTGCACACCGCGTGTGGTCATGCACTGGTGCACGGCATCGATGACGACGCCGACACCGCGTGGCTTGAGTACATCCTCGATGCAATGGGCGATCTGTGCAGTGAGCTTCTCCTGCACCTGGAAGCGCCGGGAGAATGCATCGACAACGCGTGCAAGCTTGCTGATGCCGACCACCTTGTCGGTCGGCAGGTAACCGATATGCGCGCGACCAATGATCGGCGCCATGTGGTGTTCGCAGTACGACTCGAATTCGATGTCGCGCAGCACGATCATCTCGTCGTAACCGGCGACCTCTTCGAACGTGCGGCGCAGATAGTCGGCCGGATCGATGGCGTAGCCGGAAAACCAGTCGCCATACGCGTTGACCACGCGCTTCGGCGTATCGAGCAAACCTTCGCGCGCCGGATCCTCGCCTGCCCAGCGCAGCAGGATGCGGACGGCGTCTTCAGCCTGATCGCGAGTAACCTTGGGCGATTTGGGCGACTTGGTTTTGGCGGGAGACTTGCGCGGGCTGGCCATGGCGGTCTGATTTCTGGGTTCAAGCAAGGGCGGAGTTTAGCAGGCACATGTTCCTGCTTTGTGCGAACGGGCATCGTCCCGCGCTTCATTCCACCCGGCAGAACACCGCCTTGAGGTAACGGCTTTCCGGCACGTGTGCGAGCCACGGATGGTCGGCTCCGGCACCGGTGATCTTGAGTACCTGCACGGTGCGCCCGGCGTAGAAAGCCGCGCGGCGCAGCATGTCGAGGAACTGCTCTTCGCTGACCAGGCCCGTGCATGAACAGGTCAGCAGGATTCCGCCGGACTTGAGCGCACCCATCGCGAGCTTGTTCATGTCGAGGTATTTCTTCAGCGCCGGGATCACCTGCTCGCGATCGCGGGTCATCTTGGCCGGATCGAGGATGACCACGTCGAATTTCTCGGTACGGTCGTTCGGGAAATCGCGCAGCCAGTGGAAGATGTCGGCTTGCACGAAGCGGATCTTGGCCTTGTTCAGATACGCATTTTTCTCGGCGATTTCGAGGATGCCCTCATCGAGATCGACGCCGACGACTTCGCTGGCGCCACCGATGGTTTTCGCGGTGATGCCGAAACCGCCCGAGTTGCAGCACAGATCGAGGACGCGTTTGCCTGCGCAGAATTCGGCGAGGGTCTTGCGGTTGTCGCGCTGATCGACGAAGAAGCCGGTCTTGTGTTTGCTGCCCGGCGCGGCGTGGAACTGGACACCGTGTTCGTGGATGACGGTCGGCTCCGGCGTCGGCGGCACCGCGCAGTCGAAACTCTCCTGCTTCTGCACATGCGATTCGGCGTAGGCGTAGATCGCAGCATCGGGAAAGTGTTCGAGCAGGCAGCGGCGAATCACGTCGCGCTGCTTGTACATGCCGGCCGAAAAGAATTCGATGACCACGGTATTGGCGAAGCGATCGACAACCAGTCCCGAGAGTCCGTCACCTTCGGAATGGATCAGACGGTAGGCATCGGTGACTGCATCGAGTTTGAGCAGATCACGGCGCAGGCTGACCGCCGCGGCGATCTTGCGCTCGAAGAATCCCTCGTCGACCTGTTCCTCGACGTCGGCCGTGAGCACGCGCAGGGTGATCCGCGAATGGCCGTTGTAGAAGCCGCGCCCGGCGTATTCGCCGTTGCGGTCGACGATCTCGACAATGCTGCCGGGTTTGGGTTTCGGCTCGGGGCGTTCGACCATCTTCTGGTAGATCCAGGGATGGTTCGAGCGGCGTTCGATCTTCAGCTGTACGACGGGCAGCGGCCCGGGAGGATGGTTGCTCATCGCGGAATGATAAGCGATGCCGGTTGAGCAGGTTAGCGGTTAGCGATGAGCGATGAGCGATGAGCGGTGAGCGGTGAGCGGTGAGCGGTGAGCGGTGAGCGGTGAGCGGTGAGCGGTGAGCGGTGAGCGGGAGGAGCATTGCGGCTTTCAACACGCTGTCAACACGTCTGACCATGTCTTGCGAGATTGTCAGGCCCTCCTGGACTGCCTTGCCCGCTCACTGCTTACCGCGGTTCCACTCACCACTTCCTAGCCACCGCTCCCCACGATTCGTAGGAGCGCCTTCAGGCGCGATGTTGTTGATTTCCGGCGCAAGCCTCGCGCCTGAAGGCGCTCCTACGGGCCTGGGGCGAAAATCGTTTCGCTTTTCCCCCACTCCCGATTCTCCACTCCCCACTCCCGCTTTCCCCACCATGACTTTCGGCAGGCATTCCGTTACAGTCGCTGGTGTAAACGAAGGGGAGTAGCTCTCCCGTTGCCGTGATCGTCAGCACGGACCGCCCCGCCGGTCCCGGTCCGGCAGGTGAGTACCGATGCGTTTCCGGTATTTGCGAGCAAGACCTTCGCCGAACGACGGCGAAGCTGTGCCCGGAATCCACCGCGGCCCGATTCGCCCTTTCCCGGCGCGGGGCATCTCGTTTGCGGAGTTCAGGCAATGCACACCATCGCTACACCGGGTCTCTGGGTCGCCTTCGGCCTTGTGGTTGTTGTCGCCCTGATCATCGATTTCGTGGTGCTGCGCGCCGGCGGTACACACAAGGTGGCGTTCAAGGAGGCTGCCTTGTGGAGCATCGCCTGGATCGCCCTGGCGATGCTCTTCAATCTCGGCTTGTGGTGGTGGCTGCGCGGGCACGTCAGTGCCGAAGCGGCCGATGAGACCGCCTTGCAGTTCCTTACCGGCTACGTGGTCGAAAAAGCGCTGGCCATCGACAACGTCTTTGTGTTCATGCTGATTTTCTCGCGCTTCGGCGTCAGTGCTGAGTTGCAGAAGCACGCGTTGATGATCGGCATTTTGGGCGCGATCCTGTTGCGCGCCATTCTGATCTTCGTCGGTGCGGCCTTGATCCAGCGCTATCACTGGATTCTCTATCTGTTTGGTGCCTTTCTCGTCTACACCGGCATCCAGATGGTGCGCACACCCAACGACGAATCCGATTTCGAGAGCAACCCGCTGATGCGCTGGATGCGCGGCCATCTGCGCCTGAGCAAGGAGTACAGCGGGGCGAAGCTGAGCGTGGTCAAGGACGGCGTACGTTGGTTTACGCCCATGTTCATGGTCATTGTCCTGCTCGCCGTGACCGACGTGATCTTTGCCGTCGACTCGATCCCGGCGATCTTCGCGATCACCGAGGATCCCTTCATCGTGCTCACTTCGAATGTGTTCGCGGTACTTGGGCTGCGCGCCTTGTTCTTCCTCGTCGCCGGCATGGCCGATCGCTTCCACCTGCTCAATTATGGCCTCGCCGGCGTGTTGACGTTCATCGGTGTGAAGATGCTGATCGTCGATGTCTACAAGGTTCCCATCAGCATTTCGCTGGGCATGGTTGCCTTGCTGATCGGCAGTTCCCTGGTAGCCAGCCGCTTGATTGCCAAGCCGGAATGAAATCAGGTTTGGGGCGCCGAATCCTCGTTTTCCAGCGGGGCGACATGCTGACTCGTCGCCGCAACCACGCGGTTGCGGCCACCGCGCTTGGCGTCGTACATCGCGTGATCGGTGGCACGCAGCAGCGATTCGAGGTGATTGATTTGCGGGCCGAGCGTGCCAACGCCAATTGATGCGCGCAGCGAAACCGGCCAGCCGCTGACCGGGAAGTCCGTTTCATCCAGCCGCTTTCGGATGCGTTCGGCCATCGTGTAAGCGGCGCTGGCGTTGGTATCCGGCAGGATCAGCACAAACTCCTCGCCGCCGATGCGGGCCAGGGTATCGGTTTCGCGCATCACCTCGCGCACCAGTCCGACGAAGCGACAAAGCGCAAGATCACCCACCTCGTGCCCAAACTGGTCATTGATGCGCTTGAAATGATCGATATCGAGGATCAGCAGGGACAACGCGCGGCCGTGACGCTTGCTTGCCGCGATTTCCTTGTTGGCGAGTTCGGTCATGGTGCGCCGATTGAATACGCCGGTCAGCGGATCGATGGTCGCCAGCCGGGTCAGGTCCTCGTTCAGGCGTTCTCCGCACATCAACAGGAAGCCCGAAGTGGCGATGACCGGCATCAGCGAGGCAAAGGTGAAGACGACCCCTTGCAGGATGGAAGACGTGGTCAGGTCGTCGACGCCGGCAAAAGGCGCCGCGACGACGCGCACCATCATGATCACGATGCTCGCGATCAACATTGTCGCAACGATATGTTCGGGACGGGTGACACGTTTGTGGCGGTAGTAAAGCGCGGCGACCCCAAGCAGGGAAAGCGCCGCGATGATGAGGGATATGAAGACGACTCTGCTCGTCAAGCTCGGCCATACATAGGTAAATGTACATTCGCCAAGAATGGTCAGTCCGACCAGTCCGATCAGCCATTGGCTGCGATCCGGGCGCCCGTTGTAGACACGCAGGGCATGGATCAAGTGGGCAAATGCGACAATTAGCAAGACGTTGCCGACGACGATCGACAACCAGTCCGGAATCGCCCCGCGAACCGAAAACAAGGCATACGAGAACGGCTGGATCAGCAAGCCGCGCACCCACAGGCGCATCGGCTGTTGCAGTGATCGCGGGTAGCCGGTCACTGCAAACGCCAGTGCCAGTCCGATGAGCATCGTCATCGTGGCTGTCAATTGCATGGCGGTGGGAATATGAAAATTCATGTCAGTTCAATTGCTTGGATGACCTTTGTTAGCAACATTCGAGCCAACGCCGGCAGTCGCTGGATTCGCCCTGCCTGCCCGGCACGCCGAATGCCGGCCAGGCAGGGCTTGAGCGCGCTCAAGCCGACCCAAACTGGAAACGATGGATATCGCCTCCCCCACTCCCGAACCTGGCAGCGTCGCGGTCAAATCCGATCGTCAGCGCATTCACTACGCGGTGTTCAGCGCGGCCATCCTGTTGGCCGGTATCTGGCTGGTCTGGTTGGGCGGCTGGCTGCTCGGCTGGTCGGTGAACGACCTTGGCATCGAGCCTCGCCGCGTTGGCAGCTTGCTCGGCATCCTCAGTGCACCACTCGCGCACGCGTCATTCGAGCACCTGATGTCAAATACATTGCCACTGGCCTTGCTCGCGACCTTGACCCTGTACGCGTACCCGCTGGCGACGCGCTGGGCCTTGCCGATGATCTGGCTGCTGTCGGGTCTGGGCGTCTGGCTGTTTGCGCGGGATTCGGTGCATGTCGGCATGAGCGGGATCAACCACGGGCTCATGTTCTTTCTGTTTCTGACCGGCCTGCTACGCCGCGATCGACTCGGCATCGCCATTTCGCTGGTCGTGTTCTTCTTCTACGGCGGCATGTTGCTGACCGTGCTGCCGCGCGAGGAGCATGTGTCGTTCGAGTATCACCTGGGCGGTGCCGTGGCCGGAATCATCGCGGCGCTGTTGTTGTTCCGCCTCGATCCGAAGCCGCCGCGCAAACGCTACAGTTGGGAGGACGAGGAAGACGAGCAAGCGTTCGCCGATTCGGAACTCGACCTGCCGCGGCCGGATGACGTGCCGGTGTTGTGGAAACGTGAACCGGAGTCGTCCGAAGGCGCGCGCATCCTGCACTTCCCGACCCGTGTCGATGACAAGGATGGTCGCCGCCACACCCTGCACTGATCCGCTTCAGGTCGCTGCAATCGGCAGTGCGCGGGTCTGCTTGACCGTGCGCAGGACGAAACTCGAATTGACATCGCCGACACCGGTCTCATTGAGCAGCTTGTCGAGCAGGAACCGCGAGAAGTCATCGAGATCGCTGACCACGACATGCAGCAGGTAGTCCATCTCGCCGGTCAGCGCGTGACAGGCGATGACTTCATCCCAGCGCTGCACACTTTCGACGAAGTGCTGCACGGCGACGCTGCCATGCTTCTCCAGCTGCACGCGCACAAACGCCTGCAGGCCGAGACCCACGGCCTGCGGATCGATCAGGGCGGCATAGCCGGAGATGACGCCGTCGGCCTCCAGTTTCTGCACGCGGCGCAGGCAGGCCGAGGCCGACAGGCTGACCGATTCGGCGATTTCGGCATTCGTCGCGCGCCCGTTCGCCTGCAGCAGGGCGAGGATGCGCAAATCGGTGCGATCCAGAGTCAAGACGGCGAATTCGCTCGATTCATGTGTGGAATATCAATTTCACGCAATAAATATGCGCTGAAAGGGCGTTCTATGGCAAGTTCGCAAGCCTGTTGCGCGCCTGAGCCGTTAGCATGGATGGTCGAATCGAATGGGTTGCCAGCATGTCCACCGAACCGCGCCGCGTCGAAAACCAGCTGACCGACAAGGGCTATGTGCCGGCCTACACGACGGCCATTGTCGATCAGCCCTGGGACAGCTACACCGCCGATGACCACGCCACCTGGGCAACCTTGTTCAAGCGCCAGCGTGAGGTGCTCAAGGGCCGCGCCTGCGCGGAGTTCATCGAGAACCAGAATCTGTTCGGCATGTCGGCCGAGCAGATTCCGCGCTTCGAAGAAATCAATGAACTGCTGGCCAAGACCACCGGCTGGAAATTGATCGGCGTCGAGGGCCTGCTGCCCGAGTTTGATTTCTTCGAACATCTGGCCAATCGGCGCTTCCCGGTGACCTGGTGGATCCGTCGTCCCGACCAGATCGACTACATCGCCGAGCCGGACATGTTCCATGACCTGTTCGGCCATGTGCCCCTGCTCCTCAATCCCGTATTTGCCGACTACATGGCCGCCTACGGCCGCGGTGGCGTCAAGGCGCACGGCGTCAGTGCCGAGGCCCTGGTCAATCTGACCCGGCTCTACTGGTACACGGTCGAGTTTGGCCTGATCCGGCAGAACGGCGCGTTGCGCATCTACGGCTCCGGAATCGTCTCCTCGAAAGGAGAATCAATTCATTGCCTCGAATCGGCTGCCCCCAACCGGATTGGCTTTGACATCAAGCGCATCATGCGCACGCGCTACCGCATCGACACCTTTCAGAAAACCTATTTCGTGATCGACAGCTTCGAACAGTTGATGGAGGCGACGCGCCCGGATTTCGTGCCGATCTATGCCGAACTCGCCGCGCAGCCGGCGTACGCGGCCGCTGCGGTGCTCGAAACGGACACGCTGTTCCATCGCGGCAGCGGCGAAGGCTGGGCTACCGACGCCGACGCCTGAGTTTGTACATCAACCCGCAGTTGGCAGGACCTTGCGCCATTCCTTTTCATTAGGTAGGCCCCCGGATTTGGCCTCAGCTATAGCCGCGGCAATTGCTGCTCCATGGTTGCAAGGTTGCGCAGAACCGGTTCTTGGCAAGAGGTTCCGCGCTTGACCGACTCTCAGTCGGCGTAGCGGCAGCCTCATCCCACCAGCCTTGGCTGGTGGTCGTCGAGGTCGCATTTCGAGTTCCTTGTTTCTCGTGAACTATTCAAGCATCAGCGAACACTGATCCAGATTTCCTATGTTGCAACCAGGACCAGCAGGGCTGATGCTATCCCTGTTTATTACCCAAGGAGTATTCGTCATTCCGCCAGGAGTTTGGATAATAGTACGATTGTACGATGTTTGTCGAATATATCCCCCTCCCAAGGCTCGCATTGCGACATATGTCACGTAGGTCGGAACTGTGCCCGGGCCAGGCGGTGGTATTGTTGGAGGAGGATCTCCAAAGCCGCCTTGGGTTGTATTTCCGCTTGAGGTGCTTTCGACGTACGCAATCCCGCGCTCGGCGTAGAACTCGACCAAATCGGTAATGGGAGTGGTTTCAGTGAACTCGACAGTCTTTCCGTCGCGCTCAAATTTTCCTTGCATCACGATCACGCCAGAAATCGCTTTCGTATCAGGTTTCGATGTCGATGACGAAAGCGTCTGCGCATTTGTTGTCAATGGAATGGCAGTCAGAAAAATCAATAAAAATATGAGTCTCGTCTTCATGAGGTACATTTCCTTTCTCCATATGATAGACCTTGAGGCGGGTCTGTATTTTCATTGAAAATACTATTAATTGCATTAATAGGCAAATGTTTGATGAAATGATGATCAGGATACCCGTTGATGAACCGAATCAATGGGCGTCGAGAGAGTGCTTGACGTGACTGGTTCGGTCTGCCACAAGGGCGCATCGCCGCGTGCCGCCCGGGCAAGGATCCCATCGATGAAAGCCATGCTCCTGCTGTGTGCCCTTGGCGGCCTCATGGCGTGCAATGCGCGAGCCGAGGTCAGCGAAGCAGCCGCCGATCATTTCCTGATCGGATTCTCGGCCCACCTCGAGGCACCACCCGCCAAGGTCTACGTTGCACTGAGCGAAGTCGCGCGCTGGTGGAGCGCCGAGCACACCTGGTCGGGCGAGTCGGCAAACCTGAGCCTGAAAGCCGAGGCGGGCGGCTGCTTCTGCGAGCGTTGGGCCAGCGGCAGCGCCGAGCATGGTCGCGTCATCCTGGCCGTCAAGAATGAACTGCTGCGCCTCAATGCAGCGCTCGGCCCGCTCCAGGAAAACGCCGTGAACGGCGTGTTGACCTTCAGCCTGAAGCCGACCGACGACGACACCACCGAACTCGATGTCGATTATCGCGTCAACGGATCGAGTGCGAGCGGCCTCGATCAGCTCGCCCCAACGGTCGACGCGATGCTTGCGCTACAAATCGATCGGCTGCTGCGCTACATCGATACCGGCAAAGCGGACGAACCAGCCGTCGACGAGCCGAAGGAGTCCGGCAGCCGCCGCGCGGCCCGCGCCCAACTGATCGAGGAGTGGTCGAAACAGGCCACTGCGGGGCGTGCAGCCAATGGCGGGACAGTGCCGGCGCCGGTCAAACCAGCGCCGCCGCCGAAACAATGATCCGCCTCGGCAAGCCGGGTTGCCCCGGCTTGGGCCAGACATCGTTGGTGTGACGCCATCTTCATTGACGCGTTGCGCATGCCGCTGAGGTTGGGCAGCCCGCCTTCGGCAATGACTTCCGCGGCTACCTGTCGTGCGGGCGGACGGCCCAAGCCATGCTTTGCAAGTGGCCGGATCAATGCGAGCATCGCCGACGATGAAACTCAGAACCGTCACCGCGACACGCTATGTCACCCCGCTGCGCGAGGGCGGTTCGTTGCCGGCGATCATCGAGGCCGACGATGCGGGCATGTATGTGCTCAAGTTCCGCGGTGCCGGTCAGGGCCCGAAAGCGCTGATTGCCGAGCTGGTTGCCGGCGAACTGGCGCGGGCGCTTGATCTGCCGATGCCTGAAGTGGTTTTTGTCGAGGTCGATGACGAGCTTGCGCGCACCGAGCCGGATCCCGAGATTCAGGATCTGATTCGTGCCAGCAAGGGCCTCAATCTCGCCCTCGACTACCTGCCCGGCGCCGTGACCTTCGATCCGCTGGCGATGGTGCCCGATGCCGACCTCGCTTCGCGCATCGTCTGGCTCGACGCCTATGTCAGCAATGTCGACCGAACGCCGCGCAACGCCAACATGATGACCTGGCATCGCAAGCTCTGGCTGATCGATCATGGCGCGGCGCTGTACTTCCATCATGGCTGGGATGGTATTTCCGATCGCAGCCGCAAGCCGTTCGTGCAGATCAAGGATCATGTCCTGTTGCCCCTGGCCAGCCGTCTCGCCGAGGTGGATGCGCCGCTGGCCGAAAGAATCACGCCAGTCCTGATCGGTGAAATCGTCGCGCAGATTCCCGAATCCTGGTTGTCTGCGGAAGCTGCTTTTACCGATGTCGCCGCGCATCGCCAAGCCTATGTCGACTATCTGCTGCGGCGCAACGAAGCGCCGCGCGCCTTTGTCGAGGAGGCCATTCGTGCCCGCGCCGATCTGGTATGACTACGCGATCGTGCGTGTCGTGCCTCGCCCCGAGCGCGAGGAGTTCATCAATGTCGGGGTGATTCTTTCGAGCGTGAAGGCGCGCATCCTCGAAGCCCGAATCGAGCTCGACGAAGCCCGCCTGCGCACACTTGATCCGACCGCTGACATTGAACAGATTCGCGCACACCTGGCGGCGATTCCGCTGATTTGCGCGGGTGGCGCAGCGGCAGGCGCGCTCGGCAAGTTGAGTCAGCGCGAACGCTTCCACTGGCTGACTGCGCCGCGCAGTGCCGTGATCCAGACCTCGAGTGTGCATGGCGGAAGCTGCGAGGATCCGCTGCACGCACTCGAACATCTCGTTCAACGCATGGTGCGCAGGTCGGTCGCCGCACAGGCCGGTTGAACTGCCGAAATCAGAACGAAGCCATTGCATGGGCGCATC
Organism: Lysobacterales bacterium; assembly: GCA_016721015.1. Classification (GTDB taxonomy): domain Bacteria; phylum Pseudomonadota; class Gammaproteobacteria; order Xanthomonadales; family Rhodanobacteraceae; genus Dokdonella. The sequence continues at coordinate 117,957 of JADKJL010000001.1, read as the reverse complement.
GCTGACCGGGCTGGCTCAGCCGCGACATTGTCACGGCGGGTGGCGGTCAACGACATCGAACGTTGCCTTGAGCAAACCCCTGCCGGGAGCGCGGGGATGTCGCCGCCGAATGCGTGGCCGGTGGCGACTGTCCCCACCTGGGTTCGTCATGCACGACGATCAATGGAATGTGGGAGTAAAGGAAAACTGGCAAGCCATAATCTACCGCATTTTTCACAACCATGCTCTGCATTGCTGATACCGTATCCGCCTCGGCATATGCGATCCTTCCAGGAGATCCGGACAATGACCCATCTTTCCATTTCGTTGCTGCGCAGCAGCGCTCGCCTTGCGTTTGGCCTGGCTCTCTTCACCGGCGCCTCGGCAGCCAACGCTGGCACGGCCAACTCGATGACCGTGGTCAACAACGGCATGAGCTCCTGGACGATTGCCGGCCAGACCAATCCGGCGCTGACCCTTTTGCGCGGCCAGACCTACAATTTCGTCATGCAGAATGTCAGCGCTGCGCATCCGTTCAATATCAACACGATCGATACGACCGGCTCAGGCAACCAGTACAACAATGGCGTGACCAACAACGGCGCAACCGGCACGCAGACACTGACCTTTGTCGTGCCGAATGATGCGCCCGACAGCCTGCATTACAACTGTGGCAACCATTCAGCGATGAATGGCCCGATCACGATCATGACCGATGTGTTGTTCGTTGACGGGTTCGACCCGATCCCGGTGCAAGCATCCAACTAGCAAGACCGCGATTGCAGCGACACGGCTGAACGGCCCGCGTCTCATGCTTTGAGACCCGTGTAGGTGTAGGCTTCCAGCCCGTTGTCGCATGCACTTGCCGATGTCCGCCAGCACCGTTCTCGATTCGTTCCATCCGGCCGTCGCGGCCTGGTTTGCGCGCACGTTCGATGCGCCGACACCCGCTCAAGTCGATGCCTGGCCGGCGATCCGCGAAGGCCGGCACACCCTGATTGCTGCGCCGACCGGATCGGGCAAGACCCTGGCCGCGTTTCTTGCCGCGATCGATGGCCTGGTTCGGGAAGGCATCGATTTCGGGCTGACTGAAGGGACCTCGGTTGTCTACGTGTCTCCGTTGAAAGCGCTGTCCAACGACATTGCGATCAATCTCGAGGCACCGCTCGCCGGCATCCGTGCAGAACTCGAAAGACGCGGCCACATCAATATCGATATCCGCGCCGGCGTGCGCACCGGCGATACACCGACCGCCGATCGTCAGCGCATGCTCAAATCACCGCCGCATATCCTCGTCACCACGCCCGAATCGCTGTATGTGTTGCTCGGCTCGGAGTCGGGTCGATTGATGCTGGCCGGCACACGGTCGGTGATCATCGATGAAATCCACGCGATTGCCGGCGACAAGCGCGGCAGCCATCTGGCGTTGACCCTTGAGCGCCTCGAATCGCTGTGCCAGCGCCGTCTGGTCCGCATTGGCTTGTCGGCGACGCAGAAGCCGATCGAAGAGATTGCGCGCTTCCTCGTCGGCACCAGCCACGTGGATGCGGGCGGAGTTCCCGATTGCGCCATCATCGACTCGGGCCATGTGCGCACGCGCGATCTGGCCATCGAGATGCCGCTGGTGCCGCTTGAAGCGGTGATGTCGAACGAGGTTTGGGAGACGGTCTACAACTGCCTCGCCGAACTGGTCGAGTCGCATCGCACGACCCTGGTCTTCGTCAATACGCGGCGCATGGCGGAGCGCGCGGCACGCCATCTGGGCGAGCGCCTCGGCAAGCAGCACGTCGCCGCGCATCACGGCAGTCTGGCCAAGGAATTGCGCCTCGATGCCGAGCAGCGCCTCAAGCGTGGTGAGCTCAAGGTATTGGTTGCCACCGCTTCGCTCGAACTCGGCATCGATATCGGCGATGTCGATCTGGTCTGCCAGCTCGGCTCGCCGCATGCGATCGCGGCCTTGCTGCAGCGGGTGGGTCGCTCCGGTCATGCGGTCGGGGCGACGCCGAAGGGACGCCTGTTTCCACAATCGCGTGATGATCTGGTGGAATGCGCGGCCCTGCTTGATTGCATCCGCCGCGGTGAACTCGACGCGCTGAAGATACCAATCGCACCGATTGATGTGCTGGCCCAGCAAATTGTTGCCGAAGTCGCCTGCGGCGAATGGGACGAAGGGGCGTTGTACGACTGGATGCGCCGCGCATGGCCGTACCGAAATCTCGCGCGCAAGGATTTCGATGATGTCGTGCGCATGCTCGCCGAGGGTTTCACGACGCGGCGCGGTACGCGCGCGGGCTATCTGCATCGCGATGCCGTGCATGGCAAGGTCAAGGGCCGGCGCAATGCACGCCTGACCGCCTTGACTTCGGGCGGCACGATTCCCGATACCGCCGATTATGCGGTCGTGGTCGAACCCGAGACGATCACGGTCGGCAGCGTGCACGAAGATTTCGCCATCGAGAGCATGGCCGGTGACATATTTCAGCTCGGCAATACGAGCTATCGCGTGCTGCGCGTCGAACGCAGCAAGTTGCGCGTCGAGGATGCGCATGGATTGCCGCCGAGCATCCCGTTCTGGATCGCTGAAGCGCCCGGTCGCAGCGATGAACTGTCGATTGGCGTGTCGCGTTTGCGCGAAGAAATCGAGGCGCGTCTGATCGCCCAGGGTGATGGAACAGGCATCGCGACTGAAGTCGCTCCCACGCAGATCGGAGAACGGATCGCATTGGCCTGCCGCTGGCTGGTCGATGAGGTCGGCATCAACGCCGTCGCCGCGCAGCAACTGGTCGACTATCTGGCCCGCGTGCGCAATGCGCTGGGTGTGTTGCCGACGCGCGAGCAGATCGTCATGGAACGCTTCTTCGACGAATCCGGTGGCACCCAGCTGATCATCCATTCGCCGTTCGGCAGCCGCATCAACAAGGCCTGGGGCCTCGCGTTGCGCAAGCGCTTCTGTCGCTCGTTCAATTTCGAGCTGCAGGCGGCGGCCACCGAAGATGCGATCATCCTGTCGTTGTCGACCAGTCACAGCTTTCCGTTGATTGAGGTGTCGCGCTATCTGCATTCGGCCAGCGCGCAGGACATCCTCGTCCAGGCGCTGCTCGATGCACCGTTGTTTGGCGTGCGCTGGCGCTGGGCGGCAACCACGGCGCTGGCCTTGCCGCGCTTTGCCGGCGGCCAGAAAATTGCACCGCAACTGCAGCGCATGAAGTCCGAGGATCTGCTCGCCACGGTATTTCCGGATCAGGTCGCGTGTCTCGAAAACATCGTGGGCGAGCGCCAGATTCCCGATCATCCGCTGGTCGCGCAGACTCTCAACGATTGCCTGCACGAGGCGATGGATGTCGACGGCTGGCTCGATGTGCTGCGCGGGCTGGAAAACGGAACCATCGGCATCGTCGCTCGTGACCTGCCCGAACCTTCGCCGCTGGCTGCCGAGATTCTCGGCGCCCGACCTTACGCCTTCCTCGATGACGCACCATTGGAAGAGCGGCGCACCCAGGCCGTGCAGATGCGTCGCTGGAGTGATCCCGAATCGGGTGATGATCTCGGCGCGCTCGATCTGTCGGCGATCGAGGCTGTGCGTGAGGAAGCCTGGCCGGATCCGCGCGACGCTGACGAAATGCACGAAACCTTGCTTGGCATAGGCCATGTGAGCACCGACGAAGCAGCGAGCCAGCCGCAATGGGCAGACTGGCTGATGCAACTCGCCAGGCAGATGCGCGCCACGCGGCTTTTCGTGGGAAGCGGCTTCAGCCGCCCCAAAAAGGGACTCCCTGCGGTCGCGATGCCCAGTTCGCACGCAGAAGCATCGCGGCTGAAGCCGCTTCCTATGAAAGAAGACGGCGCCATTTGGGTGGCTGCCGAGAAACTGCCGCAGATCCAGGCCATCCATCCGCTGGCGACCATGCAACCTGCCATCGAAGCGCCGGCCGAATATGCCGCCATCGAATGGACGCGCGAGGATGCGCTGATCGATCTGCTGCGGGCGCGCATGACGGCGCTCGGCCCGGTCACGGCCATCCGGTTGGCCGAATCGATGGCAGTCGCGCTGACGGAAATTGAGCGGGCGCTGGTCGCACTGGAAACCCAGGGCTTTGTCATGCGCGGGCGGTTCACGCCGGCCAGCGAGGTTGAGGAATGGTGCGAGCGCCATCTGCTTGCGCGCATTCATCGCTATACGCTCAAGCGTCTGCGTCGCGAGATCGAGCCGGTTGAGGCGCGCGACTACATGCGCTTCCTGTTCGATTGGCATCGCATCGCGGCCAATGCGCAGGCGCGTGGGCCGGATGCCCTGGCCAGCGTGTTGGGGCAGCTCGAAGGGTTTGAATCGGCCGCCGGCGCATGGGAAACCGAGCTGCTGCCTGCGCGCATTGCCGACTATTCGATCCATTGGCTCGATGAGCAATGCCGCAGTGGACGCATCATCTGGACGCGCTTCGCGAGCGTCGCATCAGCGAATCGGGAACGTGCCGCCGGACCTGTTCGGAGCACGCCAATCCTGATCCTGCCACGGCGCAGTCTGCGTCTTTGGTCGCAATTGGCGCTGGGTTCCACGCAAGGCGAAACGGCAACCTCATCTCGCGCCCAGGCCGTGCTCGATCATCTGCGCGCGCAGGGTGCCTCGTTCTTTGACGAGATTGCGCAAGGCACACGACTGCTCAAGGTCGAACTCGAAGAGGCGCTCGGCGAACTGGTCAGTCGCGGCTTGATCAATGCCGACAGCTTTGCCGGCCTGCGCGCCTTGCTGGTGCCTGCGGCCAGGCGCTCGAAGCATGCGCGCCGCACACGCCGGTCCAATCTGATGGGGATCGAAGATGCCGGTCGCTGGGCATTGACGCGCTTGCTGACGCCGGAGTCATCGTCGGATCTCGCGCGGGAAGCGCAACAGGAATCGATCGAACATGTTGCGCGCACCTTGCTGCGTCGCTACGGCGTGATCTGCTGGCGTCTGTTGGCGCGTGAATCGGCATGGCTGCCGCCGTGGCGCGAGTTGCTGCGCGTCTATCGTCAGCTCGAAGCACGTGGCGAGATTCGTGGCGGCCGCTTCATTGCCGGTCTGTCCGGTGAGCAGTTTGCGTTGCCCGAAGCGATTCCGCTGTTGCGCAAGGCGCGTTCGCGCGAGCGCGATGGCAGCAAGGTCGTGATCGCAGCCAGCGATCCGCTGAATCTGGTCGGCATTTTGACACCCGGCGCGCGCGCGCCGGCGATCGTCGGTTCACGCATCCTGCATATCGACGGCATCGCAGTCGCTGCCCTGACCGGCGGCAAGGCGGTTCGTCTCGATGGCAGCGACGCAGCGGTTCCGGCAGAGTGGCAACACGCGCTGGTTTTCCGCGGTCAGGGTGAATCCGCAGCATCGAGCGAGTCGGCGGCCCATGAACGAAGCCACATTCACTGAATTCGTCCTCGCCTTTCCGATGCGGCGAACCTCGTCGGCTGCGCTCGACAGCGAGCTCGCGGCATCATCGGCCAGCCTGGACATCCTCTTTCTCTGGGGGCGCGACTGCGTGAACTGCGACGTGGCCAAGGCCGCCATGCTGGCCGCCAGCAGTCGATTCCGATGGCCCGATGTGCGCTGGCTGCACACCAATGTGTACAACGATCCGGACATGGCGACACGCTTTGGCCTGCACGGTGTGCCGACCTTCTTCGTTTTCCGAAAAGGGAGAAAACTGGGCCGTATCACCGAATGGCCCGGCGCCGATGCGTTTGTCGCCGCCATAGATCAACTGCGCCTTCAGCCAATCAGGCAAGGTTGACAGCAATCCGACTGAGGAAGTGGCATCTTCAGATCGGAAGCTTCACGGTTCTATGGCTCTTCGCCGGTCAGCACGACATCGGCGCGGCGCGCGGCAAACAGGCCGACCGTGACCACCCCGACGATCTGGTTGATCGCGCTTTCAAGCGTAACCGGATCGGTGATGCGCAGGTTGTGCACGTCGAGGATCCAGTTGCCGTTGTCGGTAGTGACGCCGTCGCGCCAGACTGGCTGGCCACCGAGCAGGACGAGCTGCCGCGCGACATGGCTGCGCGCCATCGGAATCACCTCGACCGGCAGCGGGAACTTGCCGAGTACGTCGACGCGCTTGCTCGGATCGATGATGCAGACGAACTGCCTGGATGCCGCCGCGATGATCTTCTCGCGGGTCAGCGCGGCACCGCCGCCCTTGATCAGGCAGCGCTGCGGATCGCACTCGTCGGCGCCATCGACATACAGGGCGAGTTCGCCGCTCGCGTTGAGGTCGATGACATCAATGCCGCGCGCCTTGAGCAAGCGGGTCGATTGTTCCGAGCTGGACACGGCCGCCTCGATGTCGCCGCGACGCTCGGCCAGCGCATCGATGAAGTAGGCCACGGTCGAACCGGTGCCGACACCCACGATCATCCCCGGTTCGACATAGCGCATGGCCGCGCGCGCGGCGCGGCGCTTGCCCCCTTCGTTTGCCATCGTAGCCACTCCGTTATTCGAGACCGAGTATGAAATCCCATTGCGCGCGCGTTACCGGCATCACCGAAAGGCGATTGCCGCGCCGGATCAGCGCGAACTCCTCGAGTTGTTCGCGCCCCTTGAGTTCGTTCAGCGTGATCGTGCGCTTGAGCTTGCGCTTGAAGCGCACGTCGACAAGCAGCCAGCGTGGTTCTTCGCGGCTGGCGGCGGGATCGAAATAGTCACTGCGTTTGTCGAACTGGGTCGGATCGGGATGGGCTTGGCTAGCCACTTCGGCAATGCCGACCACGCCGGGCTCGGCACAATTGGAGTGATAGAACAGGACGCCATCACCGATTTGCATGCCATCGCGAATGAAGTTGCGCGCCTGGTAGTTGCGCACGCCACTCCACGGCTCGGATTTGACCTTGGCCAGGGCGTCGATGGAAAACTCCTCCGGCTCGCTCTTCAGCAACCAGTAACGCTTGCTCATGGCGTCTCCGCCCGGCAATCGATCAACTCCGATTCCGTGGCGACGTAGTCGAGATTCACATCCCACTCGGCCGCTTCGATCGCCTCGACCTCCTGAGCCGCGTAACCGATGCCGACCAGCAGGGGACGCCGCGCTTCATCGCGCCCGCGCAGGAACGCGAAGCTGGCATCGTAGTAGCCACCACCATAGCCAATGCGATGCCCCTGACGATCGAAGCCGAGCAGGGGCACCAGGACGATGTCGACATCCTGCGCCGCGATCAGGTCGCTTTCGGTGCAGACCGGCTCCGGAATGCCATAGCGATTGGCCTCGAGGTCGGCCCCGGTGCGCCATTCGACAAACGAGAGCTGACGCAATCCGGTGATCCGTGGCAGACAGTATTTCTGGCCACGCCGGCCGAGATTGGCGACCACGACATGCAGCGGCAGTTCGCCATCGATCGCCCAATAGCCGGCGATGCTCGGATCGACGAGGAAGTCGGCGAGTTGTTCGAGAGTCCCCGCGACACCATTGGCTGCCGCGATGCGGTCGCTGGCAACCAGCGCCTTGCGCCGCGCGCGCAATCCGGCGCGCAGGATCTTGCGCTTGTCTTCGACCGTCATGTTTGTCGCAGGGGTGGAAAAAAAAGAGGCGTCCTCCGCTGTGCCGATGCACATCGAACGACCTTGAACCAAATGGTTCAGGTGGGAGAGCTTTGCGTCGTCATCAGGCTTTCCGCTCAGGGCGGACTTGCACACCGACGGTCGCGCAACTGTCCCGGGTTCGATACAGGAACAAGGCAAAATGTTGAACGTGCTGTCAAACACTGCCGAGGACACCGGCGTCTATTGTAGGGACGAGGGCAAACCCGCTTCAAGCTTTGATTTGAGTGCTTGCAGATGCTGTGCCAACTGGTTGCCGCTGGCGGCCTGTTGCTGCTTGAGGTCGAGCAGCTCGTGGGCGACGTTGAGGCCGGCGAGTACCGCGATGCGCTCAAGCCCGCCGCTGCGGTTGTGCTCGCGCAATTCGCGCAGCTTGCCGTCGAGATAGGCCGCCGCACTGATCAGTCCGTCACGTTCTTCGGGTTTGCAACCGATCAGGTAGTCCCGATCGAGGATGTGCACGGTCACCGCGTCGCTCATGCCTGGTTCTGCTCCAGTGACTTGAGCCGACTGATCATCGCCTCTACCCGCGAGCGTGCCTGCTCATTGCGGGCGATCAGGCCGGCCCTTTCGTTGGCCAGTTGCTCCTGGCTTTGGCGCAGGCTGCGATTCTCCTCGCTGAGCCGACGGCAGGTCTCGACCAGTCGATCGACGTGCGCGCTGATTTCAGTGATGGCCGCCAGGGTCGGTTGTTTCTCGGACATGGGCGGAACTATACACCGGAAAACGAGGCCCGCTGCGCACGGCAGATCGCCATTACGAGCTGCGCAGGGTCGCGCGGCGGCGGCGGTCGCGGTCACGCAGGAACAGGAAGCATTGTGCGGCCGGGATCGGTCTGGACAACCAATGGCCCTGGATCTCGTCACAGCCCTGCTCACGCAGGTATTCCGCCTGTTCAGCCGTTTCGACGCCTTCGGCGATCACGTTGAGCCCCAGCGAATGGGCCATGTTGATCACGGTCGCGGTGATCGCCTCGTCGTCCGGATCGGTGGTGATGTCGCCGACGAACTCCTTGTCGATCTTCAGCGTGTCAATCGGAAGCCGGCGCAGATAGCTCAGCGACGAATAGCCGGTACCGAAATCGTCGATCGACAGGGTCACCCCGACCGCCTTGAGTTGGCGCAGGGTACTGATGGATTGTTCGGCATTGGCCATGATCACGCTCTCGGTCAACTCCAACTCGAGTTGGTTCGGGGCAATGTCGTTTTCGGCGAGGATGTCGCACAGTCGCTGGATCAGGTCGCCACGCTGCAGTTGCAGAACCGAGAGGTTCACCGACATTGAAATGTCGCGCAGGCCGTCGCGCTGCCAGGATGCGAGTTGTTGGCAGGCGCGCACCAGCACCCAGTCGCCGATCTCGATGATCAGACCGGATTCCTCGGCCACCGGAATGAACGTCGAGGGCGGTATGTCGCCGAGTTCCTCGCTGCGCCAGCGCAACAAGGCTTCGACGCCGGTGATGTGTTCATCGAGCAGGGACAGCTTGGGTTGATAGACCAGGCTCAGTTCGTCGCGCTCAATGGCCTTGCGCAGGGCGCCGACCAGGGTTGCGCGCAGGCGCGCCGCAGCATCCATCGTTTCGGTGTAGACCATGTAGGTCTTGCGGCCGCGATCCTTGGCCTGATACATCGCGGTGTCGGCGAATTTGAGCAGATCGGTCGGCGTCTGCGCGTGATCCGGATACAGGCTGATGCCGATCGACGGCGAGATCACGACGTCCTGGCCATCGTTGAGTTCAAGCGGCTTTTCGAAGGCGCTGATCAACTTTTGCGCGACGCGCTCGGCCTCGATACCGTCAGTCAGTTCTTCGAGGATCACGGTGAATTCGTCACCACCGATGCGGGCGACCGTATCACCATCGCGGATGTTGTCACGCAGTCGGCTGCCGGCGGCCTTGAGCATGCGGTCGCCCGCGGCATGGCCCATTGAATCATTGACGTGCTTGAAGCGATCGAGGTCGAGGAACAAGACGGCCACCTTGTGTCCGCCACGACGTGCACGGATCACCGCATGACCGAGCCGCTCGGCCAGCAGAGTGCGATTGGGCAGGCCGGTCAGGGTGTCGTAGTTGGCCAGGTAGCGCAGTTCCTGCTCGTTGCGCTTGCGATCGGTGATGTCGGTAAGCACGCCGATGAAATGGGTGCGCTGACCCTGGGCATCGCGGACTTCCGAGCTTTGCAGCCAGGAAAGGAACTCCTCGCCATCCTTGCGCCGCTGCCAGAGTTCGCCGCGCCACAGGCCCTCACGCATGATCGAATCACGCATGTCCTGATAGTGCTCGGCCGAATGCTGGGCGCAATTGAGCAGGGATACGTTGCGACCGATCACCTCGTGCTCCTGCCAGCCCGTGATGCGCGTGAAGGCGGGATTGACCGAGACGAAATTGAACTCGAGGTCGCACACGGTGACGGCCTCGCGCATGCTGCTGATCACTTCCTGGACGATACGGCGCTCGCGGTCGGCGTCGCGTCTGGCAGTGATGTTGCGGGCGGTGCCGCAAATGCGCAGCGGGCGGCCCTCATCGCTGCGTTCGACGATCTTGCCGCGCACCAGAACCCAGATCCATCGGCCATTGCCGACGCGGACGCGCTGTTCGGATTCGAACTGGGGTGAGCGGTTGTTGATGTGGTCGTCCAGCTTCTGCGCGATGACGCGCTGGTCATCCGGATGGATGTTTTCCCTGACCCAGTCGTAGACCGAGTGGATCTCCTCGCGCTGGTTGCCCTGCGCCCGGCTCGCGCTGAGGCGAATCAATACACCGCTGTCCATGTCGAGATCCCAGAACTCGTCGCTGGAACCCCAAAGGGCAAGGCGCAGACGGCCCTCGCGATCCTGCAATTCGACCGCATGCAGGCGCTGCTGGCGACGTTTGCGCCGCATCGACAGCCACAGCGCCAAGGTCGCGAGCAACGCGCAAGCGGCGTAGATGGCTTTCATCAAACCGCTGTTCCACCAGGCCGGCGAGACCGTCAGTGGAACGGTTGCACCGGTTTCACTCCAGAACCCATCGTGATTGCTGGCCAGGACGCGAAAAATGTAGTGGCCTGGATCGAGGTTGGTGTAGGTCGCCTCATGGCGTGTGCCGGCATTGACCCAATCTTCATCGAATCCCTCCAGCCGGTAGCGAAACTGGTTGCGCTCCGGGGCGGTGAAATCGAGCGCGGCGAACATGAAATGCACGACCCGGTCCGCCTGCGCCATTTGCACGGGCTGTCCCGATTGGTAGTTGTGCAACGGGCTGTTGCCGACGCGCACATCACTGACCACGACCGGTGCGGCGAAACGGCTGGCCGAAACCGCGCCCGGTACGACCAGATTGAGGCCCTTGATGCCACCGAACGCCAAACGACCGTCGCGCAGGCTGCTGAATGCGCCGCCATTGAATTCCTGGCCCTGCAGCCCGTCCTTGACTGAAAAGCCATGGATCGCGCGCGTATCCAGATCAAGCGTGGCTATGCCGCGATTGGAACTGATCCACACGCGCCGCGAGGAGTCTTCAAGGATTGCATAGACAGTCGCATCTATCAGTCCATCGCGCTTGAGAATGCGCTCGAATTGCGTCGGCTCGGCCCCAGGTTCGGCAAGGTGGTTGAGCCCACTGTGGGTGCCGATCCAGATACTGCCATCGTTGCTTTCATGGATGACGCGGACAACGTCACTCGAAAGCGAGCGCGGATTGTCGCGTTCATGCCGGAAAACGCGGATCTTGTCGCTGGCGGGATCGATCAGGTTGAGCCCATCGGCCGTGCCGGCCCAGATGCGTCCCAAGCGATCCTCGTGCAGGGCGAGCACCTGGTTGTGGCTCAGACTCGCTGGGTCGCCATCGTGATGTTGCCAGGTTCGTCTCTCAGCGCTGACTGGATCGTAGCGCACGACACCGACATTGCGGCCGGCAAACCAGATTGCACCGTCATGGCTGACGATGAGCGCGCGACGACTCGGGTTGGCTTCCTCGCTCTGGATGACCGGGCCGACCGGCAACGCAGTGACCTTGCCGGTATCCGGATCCAGCGTTGCGACGCCGAAATTGCTCGCCAACCAGATCCGTCCGGCGGCGTCTTCAGCAAGTGCCTCGACCTGGATCACGGTCGGAAATGATGCGGAGAATGCCTGGGCGATTACCTGGTCGTAATAGGTGAATTGGCGGCTGCGTCGATCATAGGCTTTGAGGCCGTCGCCATCAGTGCCGAGCCAGAGGCGATCATGACGGTCTTCGAGGATCGAGCGGATGTTGTTGGTCGTGTCTTGATTGCGCTGCGGGTTGAAATCGGCGATGAAGCGGAATGTCGAACCGCCGGTATCGACCTTGCTCAGACCCGTCGCATCCCCGCCGACCCAGAGCAGGCCGGATCGATCGACCATCATTTGCGTGATCGCGCCCTGCGGCAGCCCGCCAGCGAGATCGCTCTCTGGCCGGATCCAGCGAAATTCGCCGTTGGTGGGTGAAAGCATGACCAGCCCCTGGCCACTGACCGCGAGCCAAAGCATGCCGGAATCGTCTTCGACAATGGCATTGACGGTTGCGTTGCGCTCGCTCGGCCACAACAAGCGGGTCTCGCCGCTCGCCTCAACCTGTGACAAGCCGGCGGACGTGCCGACATACACGTGAGTGTCCCGACCCTCGAATACGCTGGAAACATCATCCAATGTGTTTGCGCCAACGCGCCGGATCTGGCTGGCATCGCGCTCGACGCGCCAGAGCCCCGCACTGCTGGCCACCCAAAGGTCACCGTTGCTGCCGAGCACGAGATTGCGCACGACGCCCACGGTCGTATCCCCCAACGCGGGCGCATAGTGCTCGCGTCCATCGTTCTCGGCACTGAGCAGATCGAGGCCGCCGCGACTGCCGATCCACAAACCCCGCGCAGGATCCAGGCGCAGCGACGTGATGGTTTCACGGGCATTGCGATTGGCCGCATCGGCAGGCAGTGAAAAGGAATCGAAGCGCCCTGTCGCTGGATCGAATCGGCTGACTCCGGCGGCACTGCTACCGACCCACAGGCGCCGATCCACCGTTTCGGCGAGCGCCGTGATGGCGCTGTCCGGCAGGCTGGCCGGATCATCGGCATTGTGCTCGAAGATGCGGAACCGATAACCATCGTATTGGTGCAATGCACCCTGCGTCCCGACCCAGATCGTGCCGTCAGCAGTTTGCAGCAGCGAGAGCACCGAGTTCTGCAGCAGTCCGCTTTCGTCATCAAGCCGGTCGAAGTAGAACTCGCGCTCGACCGCGGCGCATGAAAAGCAGGTTGCCAGCATCGCCATGGCAACCAGCCAGCCCGCGGCGAGCAGGGCCCGGTATCGTCGCGATGGCGGTTGCGCCCACATGATGCTGCGCGGATCTCCCTTTCGACGCAGTCGCGCCCGGAACCCAGTGTAGGCAATCATGCCCGGGCTTGCCATGTGCAGGACGACAGGTGAATCGGCGCCATCGACGTCCCTCGCGCAAGCCAGGATCGGGTGGATGCGCGCTACAATTGCGCATTCGACCGAATCACCTGCCCTGAATGTCCGCAACCTCGATCAGCTACCGGGAACTCTCCGAAACCTTGGCTCGACTGCAGATCGGTATCAATGCCAGCGACTTGCATGGCTCGTTGACCGGTTACCTGTGTGGCGGAGGCAAGACCACCGCCGAGGACTGGACCGAGGCGCTCGCCTTCGATCTCGAGGCGGCCCGCGGCGATGCGGTATTCGCGCAGGTCTACCATTTCTGTCGGGAGCAGCTCGATGATGTCGAGCTCGCGTTCGAGCCGTTGCTGCCCAGCGATGACGTTCCCTTGTCGGTTCGAGCCGATGCGCTGGTCGACTGGTGCCGGGGCTTTCTGGGTGGCGTTGGCCTCGCCGGAGCGGGTCGCCCGGGCAAGGAGATGTCCGCAGACGCCCGTGAGATCGTGCAGGATTTCGGCAATATCGCGGCTTCCAACCTCGAATACACCGGCAGCGAGGAGGATGAGGCGGCGCTGGCCGAGGTGCTTGAATTCGTTCGTGTCGGTGTCCTTCTGTTGTACGGCGAGCTCGATCCCGGGCCGTCGCTGAAGACCGCCGCCGCCCCCGCCAGTCGGCGTTTGCACTGATGATCGAACAAAAGGAATTCATCCGTCGCCGCAAGCAGTTGATGCGCATGGCCGGTCGCGATGCGATCGTGATCGTGCCGTCCGCCGCCGAACGCCTGCGCAACAACGATGCCCACTATGCGTTTCGCCAGGACAGCGATTTCCACTACCTGACCGGCTTCGGCGAACCCGATGCGGTGCTGGCGCTTGTGCCTGGGCGCGCGCAGGGTGAAGTCATCCTGTTTTGCCGTGAGCGCGATCGCGCCCGCGAACAGTGGGATGGTCATCGCGCCGGCCAGGAAGGTGCGGTGGCCGACCACGGCATGGATGACGCGTTTCCGATCGAGGATATCGATGACATCCTGCCCGGCCTGATCGAGGGCCGCAGCCGCGTCTACTACCATTTCGGCCGCGACACGGATTTCGACCTGGTGTTGATGGGCTGGGTCAATCGGGTTCGCTCGAACATCCGCCAGGGCGCCAAGCCGCCGCACGAATTCGTCGCCTTGTCCCACTTGTTGCACGATCTGCGCCTGTACAAATCGCGCGCCGAGTTGCGCCTGATGCGCAAGTCCGCGCAGATCGCCGCCGAGGCGCATGTGCGTGCGATGCGGGCGACGCGTGCGGGAATGAACGAGCACGAAGTCGAAGCCGAACTGCTGCATACCTTCCGCAAGCACGGTGCCGTCGCAAGCTATGAGCCAATCGTCGGCGGCGGCGCGAACGGCTGCGTGCTGCACTACCGCGCCAACAATGCGCCGCTTCGTGACGGCGATCTGCTGCTGATCGATGCCGGCGCCGAATATTCCTGCTACGCCTCGGACATCACGCGCACGTTTCCCGTCAATGGACGCTACACGCCCGAGCAACGCGCGTTGTATGACATCGTGCTGGCCGCCCAGCTGGCGGCGATCGAGCAGGTGCGCCCGGGCAAATCCTTCGATGCCTACCACGAGGCGGCGGTGCGCACGATCACGGCGGGCCTGATCAAGCTCGGCCTGCTCAAGGGCAGCCTCAAGTCCAACCTGGAAGCGCATGCCTATCGCAGGTTCTACATGCACAAGACGGGTCATTGGCTGGGCCTCGACGTACATGATGTCGGCGACTATCGCGTCGATGGCGAGTTCCGCGAGCTCGAGCCGGGCATGGTGGTGACCGTCGAGCCCGGCATCTACATCAGCCCGGACATGAAGGGCGTACCCGCACGCTACCGTGGCATTGGCATCCGCATCGAGGATGATGTCGTCGTCACCAATGGCGATCCCGAGGTGATTTCCGCGGGTGTGCCGAAGGATGCGGACGAGATCGAAACCTTGATGGCGTCGCGCTGAATCGCGCCACGGAACTTCCGATCCCGTTGTCACGGTCAATAGCGCCTTCCGACCGGGCAGGGCTGATGCACACTCGATGCCGATGGATTTCAACGGGATTCGCGATCCTGATCCTGCTTGTGTCGCGGACTGTCCAGGCGGCCGATGATCAGCCGCGTTACGGCATGTTCGGCCAGTTGCATGTGCAGCGGCCGCCGGCCAGCGCAGGCGATACGATCCTGCTGCTGTCCGATCGGGGTGGCTGGTCGCAGCGCGAAGACTCGCTGGCACGTGCGCTGGCCGCACATGGAGCGCGCGTGGTGGGAATCGATCTGCCGGTCTATCTCAAGCGACTGGCCGCGATCGACGACAAGTGCTCGTATCCGGCCGGCCACTTCGAGGAGCTCGCGCACTGGATCGAGCGCCATGAGGGCGATGCCGATTACCGCGCGCCGCTGGTCATCGGCAGCGGCAGTGGCGCGGTCTTCGCCTACGCGATGGTGGCCCAGGCGCCTGCAGGAACCTTTTCCGCATTGCTCACGCTGGGCTGGGACTGGGATTTCCGCCTGTCCAAGTCGATCTGCCCCGGCGATGCGGGCGTGGTGACGGTGGCCGGGCCGGACGCCCGCTACCACGTCGTCGCGACAACCGTTTTGCCGATTGAATGGCTGCCGTTGCCGGGAGCGCACCTGCCGGGCCCGGCCAGCGAGCTCGATCACTTGTGGCGAGAGCTGGGTCTGCCGCCACCGCAATTCCTGCAGTCGCAGGTGGCCGCGGATGTCGGCGTCACCTATGCGCGCTGGCGCGAGCAGCAGGATACCGAGCAGGTCGCCTTGCCCGACGATATCGCCGATCTGCCCCTGATCGAAATCGCAGCGCACGGGCCGGACAGTGGGCGCATCGTGATCCTGCTGACGGGAGACGGTGGCTGGGCCGGTCTCGACAAGGGAGTAGCCGAAGCCCTGGCCAGCGACGGCATGCGTGTCGTCGGCTTCTCGACGCTCAAGTTTTTCTGGCAGAAGCGCAGCCCCGAGGTCGCCGCCGATGCGCTTTCGCGAACGCTTGCGCACTATGCGAAATCCTCGCCGACGACACGTTTCGTGATCGTCGGTTACTCGTTCGGAGCCAGTCTCGTGCCGGTGCTGATCGATCGGCTGCCCGCGACCCTGCAGGCAAGGATCGACCGCGGCATCATGATCTCGCCCGATCCCGACGCCGTGTTCGAGATCCGCATCGGCGACTGGTTTGGCAACGGCCATCACGACGGTACGCTGCCGGTGCTCCCGGCGGTGGCCGCATCACGCGTGCCGATCACCTGCATCCATGGTATCGACGAGGCCGACAGTTTCTGCAAACCCGGCCTGGATCCACAGCTCGGCGTGCTCAGTCTGCCCGGTGGGCATCACTTCAACGGAAACTACGCGGCACTTGGTGGCTTGATCGTCGCTGCGCTGAAGCAGGATCGAGCTGTTCAGCCCTGATCGTGTGGATGCGCCGGGGCATGTTCGGCGAGCGCATCGAGGCGCTTGGCACCGGCAAACCGGCGTGACCAGTAGGGTTCGGCCAGGCGACTGACGCTGACCCGCTTGCCAGTCGACGGCGCATGGATGAATTCGCCATCACCGACATAGATGCCGACATGCGAGATGCGCTTGCCGGCGGTCCGGAAGAACACCAGATCGCCGCGGCGCAGGTCGCTGCGGTTGATTTTCTGTCCGGCCCTGAACTGGGCGGCCGAGGTGTTGGGCAGGTCCGCGCCGATGCCCTTGTGAAACACGTAGCGTACGAACCCGCTGCAATCGAAGCCGGTTGATGGCTCCCGACCGCCCCGCTTGTAGCGGATGTCGCGCAGGTGATTGGCCAGATCGAGGACGAGCTGGATTGGGGAAAATGCGCTGCGCTGTGGCGCGTCTGGCAGCACAGACGGTGCTGGAACCGGTTGTGGGTAGGTGCTTTCCGGCACGGATGCAAAGGCTCCTATTCCACTGTCGAGCAGCCAAGGCGGCTCCTGCTCCGCGTGTGCGATCCCGGCAATGACACCGAAGCCAAGTGCCAGCGCGCAGGCTCGCAGGCGATGCGGAAACGCTCGACGGATCGACATGCGCGGAACTCCCCTGACTCGGACTGACGCCCGCAACGGGTTTCCGCGAGGCCGGGGCAAAATACCAGTCCGCCCGGTCGAAGGTGTTTAGACGCCGTTAAACCCGGCCATGGATTTCAGGAACCGTGACGACCGCCGAACAGAAAGCGCCGGTAGCCACCCTCGACCAGTGCCGCAATGTCGATGAGCAATCCCGGCACCCAGAGTCCGCGAGGATAGGCCAGATACGAACCGACCCACTGCGGCGCGAACTTGTCCTTGTAGCTGCGCAGGCCCTGATAGTTGTAGAAGCGGCCGCCATATTGGAAAGCCAGCGCCGCCAGGCGTTCGTTGATCCGCGCATACGGGTTGTCGCCGACCCGTGACAGCGGTGCCATGCCGAGGCTGAAATGCGTGTCGCCGCGATCCTTGCCCCACTGCATGATCCGCGCAAACAGGAAATCCATCGTGCCGCGTGGCGCGTCGGTGACATGCCGCATCAGATCGACACTGAGTACGCCCCCCGGCCCGTACGGTGGCAGCACATTGGCAAAGGCGATGATCTCGCCAGCCCGGCGCACGATCGCGATCTGGCCCCATTCGAGATAATCGCGGTCGAAGCGCCCGAGCGAAAAACCCTTCTCGCGCGCCGATTTTTCGGCCAGCCACTGATCGGAAACCTGCTCGAGTTCGCTCATCAACACGGTATCGAACGGCGGCTCGAGCAATTCAAAGCTGAGCTGTTCCTTGGTCGAGCGGTTGACCGCCTGGCGCAGATCTTCCCAGCGCTTGCCGGCGAGACTGAATTCGGCCAACGGGATGATGGCAAGTTCGCCCAGCTTGAACAGGTCAAAGCCGAGGTCGTGGTAGAGCGAAAGGTCACGCTCGAATACTTCATAGAAGACCGGCACGCGATCCTGGGTATCGGCGAAGCGCCGGAAATCAAGGATCGCGCGCCGCCGTGCGGCATCCGATCCGCACGGCGAACCGAGTGCCACGAGGCGGTCGCGCACTGAACCGTAGGCCATCACGGCGTGGCCATCGGCCGACCAGAACAGGTGCTTGTCGCGCATGAAGCTCAGATGGGCAAATTCGCCACCGCCGAATTCCTCGAACAGGCCGCGAGCACGCAGGAGTTCATCGCGGTCGGGCAGCTTGAGCAGCGGGCGACGCACGGCGAACGATTGCCAGGTCAGGTAAGCGACCAGGCCGATCAGCGCAGCGACGAGGCCGCGCGCGAGTCGCGAACTGTGTCCGTCGGCACCGAAATACATCAGGTCGAAACTGTCATCGCCGAACACCGAACCAATGCCGACGGCGAAGAAAACACAGACCACGACGAGCAATCCGGCGTACCAGCCGAAGGTCACCGCCGAGCTGAGGCTCATCGCGGCATGGCTGAACTCCCGTTTGCGCAGCCGCAGCAGACCGGCAACGCCAAGCAGGAACGAGGCCTCGGCGTAGTGCAGGCCCTTGGTCAGCGCAAGCACCGCACTGAGCAGAAGCAGGGGCATGGTCAGCCGATAGGCCAGGCGCAGACGCCCGTCGATGCCGCGGCCGAGACCGAGCAGCACCACGCCGGCGAGGATCGACAGCCAATATGAACTTTCGATGGCGGCCACCGGCAGCACATCGCGAACCACTTCGACGTGTTCGCGCACCGCCGGAATCGCGGCTGAGCCAAGCAGGAGCAGGCCGGCGGCAAACGTGAGCACGGCCAGAAGGCGCATGCCGAACCCGGCGAGCAGGCCGGCCGGCAGTCCGAGCACCGCAAACAGTGGATGCGTGCGCAGGCGTTCGCCGGCACGCACGAGGAGCGGCATGCGCCGGGCAAGCATGCCTGAGCCGAAGCCCAGCCCGGCGAACAGCGGAAACACGTAGTAACAGATGCGAAACAGGAACAAGCCGGCCATCGATGGGGCCTGCTCGTAGCCGGCGGTGGTCAGTGCCAGTAAGAGCACGCTGTCAAACACGCCGAGACCGCCGGGTACCAGACTGAGCAGGCCCAGCACGGAAGCCGCCGCGAAGCTGGCGATCAGATCGCCCGGACGAATATGCACGCCGGAAATCTCGAGGCAGGCATACAGCACCGCGGCGGCCAATAGCCAGTCGAGCAGTGAAACCAGGCTCAGCCCGAGTTTCAGCGACAGCGAGGGCAGAGGCTGGCTTTCCGGCAGCCAGCGCATCAGCGTGCGGCGTGAGGTGAGAACGAAGAACAGTGGCAGATAGGTGACCGCGGCAATCATTGCGACCACCACCAGCCATTGCGCGCCGGCGTCGGTGATGGTCGGAATCTCGCCGTGGAGCAGTGTCCAGCCAATCAGTACCGACAAACCCAGCGGCAAGGCCAGCACCTGGATGCCGACCAGGGCCGCGCTGCGCGGGGTCTCGATGCCCAGCGAGGAAAAGCCGAGCAAGCGCACCGCGGATCCAATCGCACCAGAAAGGTTGAGGGTGTTGGACAGGGTGTTCGCGACGAAGGCCAGGCGGAACACCTCACGCCTGCGCACGGCAATTTTCAGCCAGCGCGAGAGGATGACATCGATCAGGCCGGTGAACGCCACGGCGGCGAGGGCGAATACGCCGATAGCCAAAGTTGGCAGCAACGGCACCTGCATCAAGGTGCGCTGCATCGAAAGCAGGTCGAGGCTGTCGATTTCACGCACGACCAGCCATGCCACAAGGGCGAGAAAGCCAATCGGCACACACCAGCGCAGCGCGCTACGCCAGGTTGGCCTCGCTTGTTCGGAACCGTGCGTCACCGCTGCTGCCCTCGACCCGCATTGTGCGACATCAGCATCCCGGCATGGGCCGACGCGCCGCGTATCGAGCGCGCGACCGGGAACAAAGTTCCACCAGCAACGACGACGAACCCTGAGCGCCTCAGTTCGTCGGTGTCTCCTTGTCGGCCTTTTGCCCGGCTGATGCGTCGGCATTGAGCTCGAACCACATCGCGTTGAGGATGGCGAAGCTGCAGGCGAGGCCGACGCCCAGAATCCAGCTGAAATACCACATGTGCGGTTCCTCGCCTCAGTACAAAGAATGTGAATCGCGGATGTGCTGCAGGCTGATGCGCCCGCGCAATACACGGTAGACCCAGGCCGTATAACCAAGAATCAACGGCATGAAGATGATCACGGCGATCAGCATCAGGCCGAGAGTGTGCTGGCTGGAGGATGCATCCCAGACGGTCAGGCTGCTGCGCGGATCGAGGCTGGATGGCATGAGGAATGGAAACAGCGCGAAGCCGGCCGAGAACAGGGTGGCGAAGACCATCGTTGCACTGGCCATGAATGCCGTGCGGTGGTGCTGGTGGCGTGCCAGCCACGGCACGAAAGCGGCCAGTACGATGGCGGCGGTCGCCAGCGCGCAGGCCCAGCCGCCCAGTGCGCCATCGGCCAGCCAGCGGCCGCCTGTCACCACTTGCTTGGACAGCGGGTTCGAAGAGGCGGCGCCATTGACGGCAGTGGAAATTGAATAGCCGTCCACTGCAAACGCC
Organism: Lysobacterales bacterium; assembly: GCA_016721015.1. GTDB lineage: Bacteria > Pseudomonadota > Gammaproteobacteria > Xanthomonadales > Rhodanobacteraceae > Dokdonella. The sequence goes on along the minus strand of JADKJL010000001.1, from coordinate 97,472 downwards.
AGACAGGCACCCGCCGCGGCATACAGTGCGATGAAGACGGGCGAAAGCCAGTTCATCAAGCGCTCGGCGCGGGGCGCGATCGGTGCCTCGGATTTCAGCGCGGCCCAGGCGCATCCGTGCAGCAGAAGCATGGCCAGGGAAACCCCGCCGACCAGCAAGGGAAATGGCCGCAGCAGCTCGATCAGGCCGCCTTCATAGGTCATGCGCAGCGCGTCGTCGAAACGGAACGGCACGCCGAGGAACAGATTTCCGATGGCGACACCGAAGATCAGTGTCGGCACGACCCCGGACACCGTGATGATCCAGTCCCAGGCATTGCGCCAGCGCGGATCGGCGACCTTGTTGCGGAAACTGAAGCCGCCGGGACGCAGGATCAGGGCAAACAGCACCAGCAGCATGGCGAAGTAGAAACCGGAGAATGCCGCTGCATAAAGCAGCGGCCAGGCGGCGAAGATGGCTCCTGCGCCGAGCACCAGCCAGACCTGGTTGCCTTCCCAGGTCGGCTCGATGGTTTCGAGCAGGGCGCGGCGTTCGTCGTCGTCGCGGGCCAGTACGCGGACCAGGGTGACGATGCCGAGGTCGAAGCCGTCCATGATGGCAAAGCCCGCCAGCAACACGCCAAGCAAAAGCCACCAGATGATGCGCAGGGTCTCGTAATCGATCATGATTTTGGCTCCGGCCACATGCCGAGGCCGTCGGGCCCCTTGCGCACGTAGCGCACCATCAGGTACGCATCGACCACGGCCAGCGCGGTGTAGAAGATGACGAAGCCGATCAGGCTGGTCCAGACTTGTGCCGCCGATACCGAGGAAACGCCGAGCGCGGTCGGCAGGATGCCTTCGATGGCCCAGGGCTGGCGGCCATGCTCGGCGACGATCCAGCCGAGTTCAGCCGCGACCCACGGCAGCGGCAAGCTCCAAAGGGCCATGCGCAAATACCAGCGATGCTTGTCGAGCTGGCGTTTGGATGCCAGCCAGAAAGAAAACGCGAACAGGGCGATGAAGTACAAACCGCAGGCAACCATGATGCGGAACGACCAGAACAGCACGGGCACATTCGGGATCGTGCTTTCGGCAGCACGCGCCACATCCGAGGGTGTCGCCGCGAGTGGGTCGACATTGAGGCGGGTCAGCAGCAAGGCGTAGCCAAGATCCCTCTTGTGCGCTTCAAACACGGCTCGCGCGGTGGCATCCTCACGATTTTCACGCAGTTTCTGCATCGCCGCATAGGCGATCTGGCCGTTCTCGATCTTGCCTTTCATTTCCTCGACGAGCTGACGAATGCCGGGAAGCACGCCATCCAGGGATCGCGTCCCGATCAGGCCCATGACCCACGGTATGTGCACGGCGTAATGCGTCGTGCGCTCGGCGATATCGGGAAAACCGAACAGCGTGAACGACGCCGGTGCGGGCTCGGTCTCCCACATCGCCTCGATCGCCGCGAGCTTCATTTTCTGATGCTCGGTGATCGTGTATCCCGATTCATCACCGAGCACGACAACGCTCAGTGCCGCAGCCAGTCCAAAGCTGGCCGCCACGGTCATCGAGCGCTTGGCGAATTCGACGTTGCGGCCCTTGAGCAGAAACCAGGCACTGATCGAGAGCACGAACATCGCGCCGAGCACATACCCGGCACTCACCGTATGCACGAATTTCGACTGCGCCACCGGATTGAAGAAGACGGCGCTGAAAGAGGTCACCTCCATACGCATGGTCTCGATGTTGAATTCGGCACCGACCGGATTCTGCATCCACGCATTGGCTGCAAGGATCCAAAGCGCCGACATGCTCGTGCCGAAGGCGAGCAGCCAGGTCACGATCAGATGCTTGATGCGACTGAGCTTGTCCCAGCCGAAAAAGAACAGGCCGACGAAGGTCGCCTCGAGGAAGAAGGCCATCAGGCCTTCGATAGCCAGTGGCGTGCCGAATACATCGCCGACGTAATGCGAGTAATAGGCCCAGTTGGTGCCGAACTGGAATTCCAGGGTGACCCCGGTGGCCACACCCATGGCGAAATTGATGCCGAACAGGATTCCCCAGAACTGGGTCATGCGCTTCCAGATTTCGCGCCCGGTCATCACGTAGACCGACTCCATGATCGTGAGCATGAAGACCAAGCCCAGCGTCAGTGGCACGAACAGGAAGTGATACATCGCAGTGAGCGCGAACTGCAGGCGCGACAGGTCGACCACCGTGTGATCGATCATCGCGGCGCCTCCGATGCAGCAGGCGTTGAGAAATGCCGCTCGATTGCAGCGGGCGAGGTATCCGCACGCGGCAGAGGCCGAATGACGAAAATCCAGAGCAAGGTCAGAACGATCAGCTTGATCACGATGATCAACGCGAATTCCCAGGCAAACCGTCGCCCACCGCGACCGCGGAACCAGGATCGAGTCTTGGATGTGTGCGCAGCAGACATCAGAACACCTCGCCGCTGAGTCTAGCGCGATCATTCGCACTTGCTGCGCGGTAGGACGTCACAGTGGAATGCGCGTCGCGCCTTTTGGCTGCAGCGGAATTCCGCCCACAAAAAACCCCGCGCATGGCGGGGTTTCTTGATGCTGTGCCTGATCCGTCGGCATCCGGGGTGGACTGCTTCGAGTCCTTGTCCGGTGTGCGGTCGGTTCCCTTGACCTGAAATGGCAGCCCCGGATGGATTCGAACCACCGAATGTCTGCGTCAGAGGCAGATGCCTTACCGCTTGGCGACGGGGCTGTAGACGGATTAACGCTTCGAGTACTGGGTAGCGCGACGTGCCTTGTGCAGACCGACCTTCTTGCGCTCGACTTCGCGGGCGTCACGGGTCATGAATCCGGCCTTGCGCAGCGGCGACTTGAGGCTCTCGTCGTACTCGACCAGCGCACGGGCGATGCCGAGCCGGATCGCGCCGGCCTGACCAGTCGTGCCGCCGCCAGCGACGCTGACGAGGATGTCGAACTTCTCAGTGGCATCAACCAGTTGCAGCGGCTGACGCACGATCATGCGTGCGGTCTCGCGGCCGAAGAATTCGTCGAGGGCCTTGCCGTTGACCGTGATCGCACCGCTGCCTTTGCGCAGGTACACGCGTGCGGCGGAGGATTTGCGACGGCCGGTGCCGTAGTTCTGTTGGATCGCTGCCATGACTGTCGATACCTGAGATTAAATATCCAGCACTTGCGGCTGCTGGGCGGTGTGCGGGTGGTTCGGGCCGGCGTAGACCTTGAGCTTGCGATACATCGCGCGGCCCAGCGGGTTCTTCGGCAGCATGCCCTTGACGGCGATTTCGATGACGCGCTCAGGATGCGATGCCAGCATGTCCTTGAGCGAGGTCGTCTTCAGATTGCCGATGTGGCCGGTGAAGCGGTGGTAGTTCTTGTCATTCAGCTTGTTGCCGGTGACAGCGATCTTTTCCGCATTGACGACGACGAGGAAATCGCCAGTGTCGACGTGCGTGGTGTAGATCGGCTTGTGCTTGCCCTTCAGGCGGCGAGCAAGTTCGGTCGACAGGCGGCCAAGCGTCTTGTTGGTTGCGTCGACAATGTACCAGTCGCGCTTTACGCTTTCTGGCTTGGCGCTGATCGTCTTCATATCAAAACCTTGAATGCCCGTGACGGGCTGGATGCGGCGAAAGGCGCGGGAGAATATAGGAACGCCCGGCGCCACGCAAGTCTGCGCACCAGAAACCGACGGCGCGCAGCGAGCCGTGAATGATAGCATCAAGTCATGGCCGATACGACCCACCGGCAGCCGGACAACGATCTCGCCGCCCTCACCGATCAGTGCGTGATGTGTGGCTTGTGCCTGCCGCACTGCCCGACCTATCGCCTCGATCAGCATGAGGCCGAGTCGCCGCGTGGGCGCATTGCCCTGGCCCGACGCCTCGCCAATGGTCAATTGGCTGTTTCAGCCACGGCGGTCGCCCACCTCGATCACTGCCTTGGCTGCCTGGCCTGCGAGGCGGTTTGTCCGTCCGGGGTCCAATACGAAATGATCCTCGTACAGACCCGGGCGCTGCTGCAGCCCTTGCGTCCGCCACGCGGTTGGCTTGAACGCTGGCTTGCCGATCCGGTCATGCTGGTCAGGCTTGCCAAGCTCGGCGCGGCCGTGCGTGGCGCATGGTGGCTACCGCGTCTTGCCGGTTTGCTGCCAAAGCACACCCTGCTGCGTCGCTTGCTGCGTGAAATGCCGCGAGTGCCGCCGGCCTCGCCCGTTCCTTCCCGCGTCGCGTCCGGCCCGATGGATCGGGGGCGCATCATCCTTTTTCCGGGCTGTGTCGCCAGCGTTTTCGATCGCGATACGCTGGTGGCCGGCCAAAGACTGCTCGCGGCCCTCGGTTACGAGGTAGTTGTCCCCCCGGAAGCCGTCTGCTGTGGTGCCTTGGCCCGGCATGCGGGCGAACGCGAAAGCGCCGTGCGCACCGCGCAAGCCACGCGGGAAGCCTTGCTCGCTTGTGCCGCGCCTATGGTGCTTGTCAGCGCATCGGGTTGCCTCGGCAGCTTGCGTGATGCCTGCGCGCCCGCCAATGCCTTGCAAGTGGCCGATATCCTCGGCTTTGTCGTTGCCGATAAAGGCTTGAACCGGCTGCGTTTTCGTCCGCTGCAGGCACGTGCGGCCCTGCATGTGCCGTGCACGCAAAAGAATGTCGCCAGTGGCAGCCGGCCCATACGTGCGCTGCTTGGACGCATTCCCGGCTTGCAGTTGCTTGAGCTGCCTGATCAGCCGGGCTGCTGCGGCGCGGCGGGCAACTATTTCATTGAACAGCCCGAACGCGCTGATCGCTTGCGCGCGGAAAAGCTCGATCAGGTCGCCGTGCAATCGCCCGACTTCCTGTTGACGACCAACGTCGGTTGCCGGATCTTTCTCGGCAATGGCTTGCGCCAGCGCGATTCGAGGGTTCCGGTCCTGCATCCGCTGGCCTTGCTGGCTCGCCAACTGGAAACAAATCCATGACCCTCCGACCACTTTCCCGCCTCGATCGCGTCCTCGTCGAAATTGAACGCGCCCTTGGCACGGCATTCGATCCACAGCCGGCATCGAATCGGCCCTCGCCTTCAGTCGGCGTCCTCGAAACTGCGCTGGACGAAGCCGATCGCCGTCATGCGGCTGGGCTGATGCGGGTCAACCATGTCGGTGAGGTGTGCGCGCAGGCGCTTTATTCGGGCCAGGCCGCGGTCGCCCGCGATGCAAGGGTTCGTGACCAGATGCTCGAAGCGGCGGCCGAGGAAACCGACCATCTGGCCTGGTGCGGCGAGCGCCTGCACGAGCTCTGCGACCGACCGAGCCTGCTCAATCCGCTCTGGTACGGCGGCGCCTATGCGATTGGGGCCGTCGCCGGCCTGGTCAGTGACCGCCTGAGTCTCGGCTTCGTGGTCGAGACCGAGCGCCAGGTTGAAGCCCATCTTGAAGGCCATCTGGGCAAGCTGCCGCCATCTGATCAGCGCAGCCGCGCGATCGTCCGGCAAATGAAGGAAGACGAGGCCCGCCACGCCGATCAGGCGCTGGCGGCAGGCGGCATCGACCTGCCCGGACCGGTCAAGGGAATGATGCGACTTGCCGCCAATGTGATGCGCGCTGTCGCTTACAAGATCTAGGGAGTGGGGAGTAGGGAGTGGGGAGTCGGAAAAACCGACACGCCTGTTTTGCTCTTCATGCCGGCGTGAGCCGGCACTCGTCTTGATTTTGTACACCTCAAAAATGAATGACCAGCCCTACGGCTGTTGAAGAGCGCCTCCGGCTTTTGTCGGGATGACGGTGAGGAGCATTTCCGCTGAACTGTCGCCAAAGCCCCAGGCGCTAATTCAGCCGGCTCTTCCCACTCCCTATTCCCGACTCCCCACTCCCGGCCCTCAAGACAAATTGCGGCCGTGGAACAGCTCCTCGATCTCGCGGCGCACCAGTACCTCGATGCGCTGGCGTTCCTTGAACGAGAGATCGTCGGAATGCGCTTCGAACAGGTAGGTGTCGAGGTCAAAGTCCTTGATGTGCATCTTCGTGTGGAACATGTTTTCCTGATACACGTTGACGTCGAACATCTCGTATTTCTGGCGGATGTGCTTGGCCAGGTATTCCTGCACCGAGTTGATGCGGTGATCCATGTAGTGCTTGCGGCCCTTCACGTCGCGGGTGAAACCACGCACGCGGTAGTCGGCGATGACGATATCCGACTCGAAGCTGTCGATCAGGAAGTTCAGCGCTTTAAGCGGCGAGATCACGCCGCAGGTGGCTACGTCGATATCCGCGCGAAAGGTCGCGATACCGTTGTGCGGATGCGTTTCGGGATAGGTGTGGACGGTGATGTGGCTCTTGTCCATGTGCGCGACGACCGCGCCCGAAATCGTGTCGCGGCCGAGTTTCTCGACCACCGGCTCCTCGGAGATCAGGATCGTCACGCTGGCGCCCTGCGGATCGTAATCCTGGCGCGCGACGTTGAGGATGTTGGCGCCGATGATATCGGCCACGTCGGTCAGGATCGTGGTCAGGCGCTCGGCGTTGTAGGCCTCGTCGATGTACTCGATGTAACGCTGGCGCTGGTCTTCCGACACCGCGTAGCAGATGTCGTAGATGTTGAAACTGAGCGCCTTGGTGAGGTTGTTGAAACCTTGCAAGCGCAAGCGGGGAATGGGTTTGACCACGTCTTTACTCTCCAGCCCGGACCCCGGGGAAACGGCGCGCATTATGGGCCAATCACGCGGTCGACGAAACCTCTGCCATGTTCAGCCTCGGCGAAATCCGGACGGACCCGATCCCGAAGGGTTGCATGAAACCGGAACAATCGCGGCGCCGAAGGCCCCGGCGGCTGGATCCGTGCGACCGGCCATGACGACATGTGACGCTCGAATTGCAATAAGATTGGTGAACAGCTGCGATACAGGGGCGCAGTCGGTGGAACTTCTGCTGCGTTTGTGACGCCGCAATCGTGGCGAAATGGGAGATGCTCGCGTGAAAATGGCTGATTTTCGATACACACTGCAGCGCAATGTTTCCAAAGTGCAGGCTCCGGCTTCGCTGATCCCGGATCGGGAGGCGATGGAAAAATTCCTCGGCATGTGTCACCGCCGTCGTTATCCGAACAAGACCGCGATTATCCGGCCCGGCGATTCCGCCAACATTCTCTACTACGTGATCGACGGTTCGCTGACCGTGTCCTCCGAGGATGAGGAAGGCCGCGAATTGATTCTCGCCTACCTCAACCGCGGCGAGTTCATCGGCGAGATGGGCCTGTTCGTCGAGACTCCGCGTCGCGAGGTCATGGTGCGCACGCGCACACCCTGCGAACTTGCCGAGATCGGCTATGAGCGCATGTTCAATCTTTTCGAGGGTCCGCTGCGCGACGAGTGCCCGAAGATCCTGTTCGCGATCGGCTCGCAGTTGACCAACCGCCTGCTGCATACGAGTCGCAAGGTCAGCCGCCTGGCCTTCATGGATGTCACCGGCCGGGTTGGCAAGACCCTGATCGACCTGACCACCGAGCCTGATGCGATGACCCACCCCGATGGCACCCAGATCCGCATTTCGCGCCAGGAAATCAGCCGCATCGTCGGTTGCTCGCGCGAAATGGTCGGGCGTGTGCTCAAACAGTTGGAAGAGCAGGGCATGATCAACGTGTCGGGCAAGACGATTGTGGTACTCGGTCGTCGCGCCGAGCCACTTTGAGCGCGGCGACGCAGCGAGTCAGAACCAGTTGATCTGGCGCACCTCGCGCCCGAGTGCGCGGCGCACGCGCAAGCTCGTGCGCGCGTCGGCGTTGACCAGCACCGCCTCAGTCGCCCCCTTGAGCATCGGGATATCGTGCGCGGAATCGCTGTAGGCCAGATCCCAGGGTTCGTCGATGCCACGCAGCGCAATCTGCCCTGGTTTGGCTTTGCCGAAATTGTGCACACGCTTGCGCATGCCAAGCCGCCCCGCACGCAAGCGTGAAGCGATGATCTCGAGATCGGGCAGGCCGACCTCATCGAAAATCGCACGGACAAGATTCTCCTCGCAGCCGGTGACGATGACGACCCGGTCACCCTCCACGATATGTCGACGCATTGCACTGATGCCATCGCGGATGAAGATGCGTGGTTTGCCGACCAGCGCGCTTGCGAATTCGCGAATCAGGATCTCGAAACGCGGTTGGGAGATGCCGAGCAGACTGATCCGCACCAAGAGGCCGATGATCGGCATGCGCAGTGATCGGATCGCATAGAACGGCAGCAGTAGCGGCAACACGATCACGACCAGCAATGCCCGCCACCATGAGTTCCGCAAACGCGAAAGCACGAAGCGGGAAAACGCATCACCACGCATCAGCACGCCGTCGAAATCAAACAGCACCACGCGCTGACTTGTACCCGCCAGCTCCGCGCTCGCGGTCGCGACGGTGATCGTATCCATCAGCCCGGAAAAAACAGCGCTTTGAGCGCGCTACCGGGATCGTCCGCCCGCATGAAGGTTTCGCCGACCAGGAAGGCATCGATGCCGGCATCCCGCAAACGCGTGACATCGTCGATGGTGGCGATCCCGCTTTCGCTGACCAGCAGACGATCCGCCGGCGCGCGCTTGCGCAGGTTCAGGCTGGTATCGAGCGACACCCCGAACGTGCGCAGGTTGCGGTTGTTGACGCCGATCAGCGGTGCCGGAATCTCGAGCGCACGCGCAAGCTCGTCCTCGTCATGCACCTCGATAAGTACATCGAGATCGAGCTCGGCCGCGAGCAGGCTCAGTTCAAGCAGGGTGTCGTCGTCCAACGCGGCGACGATCAGAAGGATGCAGTCGGCGCCAATCGCACGCGCCTCGTAGACCTGGTACGCATCGATGGTGAAATCCTTGCGTAGCACCGGCAGCGAACAGGCCGCACGCGCCTGGCGCAGGAAATCCTCGCTGCCCTGGAAGAAATCCGCGTCGGTGAGTACCGACAGGCATGTCGCGCCGCCGCGCTCGTAGCTCTGCGCGATCAACGCCGGATCGAAGTCGGCACGGATCACGCCCTTGCTCGGACTGGCCTTCTTGACCTCGGCGATCACCGCCGGCAAACCGGCTTCGACCTTCGCCTCGATAGCTGCCGCAAAGCCGCGCGTGTCGGGCAGATCGGCGATGCGCGCAACCAGCGCCGCCAGCGGAAGCTGCGCATTGCGCTCGGCGATCTCTTCGACCTTGCGCGCAAGGATGCGATCCAGAATGTCACTCATCGATTTCCATCTCTCTAAATTAATCCATGTAGGAAGCGGCTTCAGCCGCGATGCTCCTGCTGCAGATGCCCAATGAAGTGCATCGCGGCTGAAGCCGCTTCCTACGATGAAGAGCTGGCGCCCAGGCGTTGCGTAGCACGTACGAATTCATCCAGCTTTGCCCGTGCGGCACCGCTGGCCAGCGCTTCGCGTGCCCTGGCGATGCCGGCTTCAATCGAGGTTGCCGCATTCGCCACGTAGAGCGCCGCGCCGGCGTTGAGCATGACGATGTCGCGTGCCACGCCATCGGTGTTGTCGAGCGCTTGAAGAACCTTGGCGCGCGATTCCTCGGCATTCTCGACGCGCAACTGACGGCCCGAAGCCATCGCGAAACCGAGTTCCTCGGGATGGAGTTCGTACTCGCGGACGACACCATCGCGCAGCTCGCCGACCAGGGTCGAGGCGCCGAGCGAAATTTCGTCCATGCCGTCCTTGCCCCAGACCACCAGCGCACGCTTGGCGCCAAGCTGCTTGAGCACACGCACGAGGATGCCGACCAGATCCGGGTGGAACACACCGAGCAGGATATTCGGTGCCCCGGCCGGATTGGTCAGTGGCCCGAGGATGTTGAAGATCGTGCGCACGCCCATTTCCTTGCGCACGGGCGCCACCGCCTTCATGGCCGGATGATGGATCGGCGCAAACATGAAGCCGATGCCGACTTCCCCGATGCAGGCGGCAACCTGGGCGGGTTGCAACTGGATCGACGCACCGAGCGCCTCCAGCACATCGGCGCTGCCGGATTTCGAGGACACGCTGCGGTTGCCATGCTTGGCCACTCGCGCGCCGGCCGCGGCAACCACAAACATCGAGGCGGTCGAGATATTGAAGCTGTTGCCACAATCGCCGCCAGTGCCGACAATATCCACAAAGTTCGCATGGTCGGCGACCACAACCGGCGCGGCAAGCTCTCGCATCACTTCCGCTGCGGCGCTGATCTCGTCAATGCTCTCCTTCTTCACGCGCAATCCGGTCAGGATCGCCGCGATCATCGAGTCGGAGACTTCGCCGCGCATGATCTGGCGCATCAGCTCGATCATCTCGTCATGGAAGATCTCGCGATGCTCGATCGTGCGTTGCAGGGCCTGTTGGGGGGTGAAGGTCATGCGTATTCCGGCTCTGTGGTTTCCGTAGGAGCGCCTTCAGGCGTCCCGAAAAGGGACTCCCTCCGGTCGCGAGACAAGCTGTTTTCGCAAAGCATCGCGACTGAAGTCGCTCCCACGCTGATCTCACTCATGGCTCAAGAAAATTACGCAACAGGTCATGCCCGTGTTGGGTCAGGATCGATTCGGGATGAAACTGGACGCCTTCCACGCGCAACGTGCGATGGCGCAGGCCCATGATCTCGTCGCGACTGCCATCCGCGTTCTCGGTCCAGGCGGTCACTTCAAGACAATCCGGCAGCGACGCCTGTTCGACGACCAGAGAGTGGTAGCGCGTCGCTTCGAACGGATCCGGCAGACCGCGGAAAACGCCCACGCCGGTGTGGTGAATCATCGAGGTCTTGCCGTGCATGATCTGCCTGGCCCGCACGACCTTTCCGCCAAACGCCTGGCCGATTGACTGATGGCCGAGGCAAACGCCGAAGATCGGCACCTTCGCCGAGAGCTTCTCCAGCACTTCCAGCGAAACGCCGGCCTCGTTCGGCGTACACGGCCCCGGCGAGATCACGATCGACGATGCATTCAGCGCGCCGATTTCCTCGGCCGACAGTTCATCATTGCGCACGACCTTCACCTCTTGCCCCAGCTCGCCAAAGTACTGCACGAGATTGAAGGTGAAGCTGTCGTAATTGTCGATCATCAACAACATGGCGAGACCCGGGCATCGATCCGGGCACGGCGCCAGCGGAAACGGCCGCCGATTGTATAGCTGAACCGCTCAGGGCTCCACGGCTGCGCCGATTCAGAAGCGGCTTTGCCTCGATCTCGCCGTCTGCAGCGGTTTGCATTCGGAAACTGGTCGTTTGCCCTCAGTCATCCCGAAACGAGCATTACGGTGTATGGTTAGGAGATGTTTCTTCGCTCGACATGGCTGCGTGTTCTCCTGAGTCTGGCTTTGATCCTTAATGGGTCAGCCTTCGCCATGCCCTCGATGCATGGCGGAATGAGCCACGTAACGAGTACTTATCCCGCTGCCACTCTGCATGACGAAGCCGAATCGCAGCCGTCCTGTCACGAAATGCCCATTGCGGCGGCCGCCAATGAAACCGATTCCGAGGCATCGACCCGGCTCGTCGATTCATTGAAAGGCGCCACACCGGATTGTTGCGAGCATGGAAAGTGCTCGTGCGCCTGTTCACACGCGCTCGCAACGATTCCGAGCATCGCCATGCTGGCAATTGCCAAGTTTCGCAGTTCGGCGGTCCGTGTTGCCGAGCGTGGCTGTCCCTCGCCGCTGCTGCCCCATCTGAGTCGCCCCCCCATCGTCTGATCGTCTCGCGGTGCGGCCAGGCACATGCATTCGTGAGCCTGTCGACGCATTCGTGGCGATGCGCAATCCCGCTCTGCCGTTCCGGCGCAGTGCGGTCAGACGTTCATAGGGAGCAAGTCATGTCTTTCCGTTTTTCCCGATTCACAACGAGTCCGCCGTTGACGGCTTCGCGCCGTCGATTTCTGCAAGGCCTGCTGGCTGGAGGTGCTGTCGCCAGTTTCGGCTTTGACAGCCCGTTCACGTGGGCGATCGATGCACCGAGCAAGCAACAAACGCTGTCCGGGACGCAATTTGACCTGGGTATCGGCGAGACGCCGGTCAATTTCAGTGGGACACGACGCACGGCGACCACGGTCAATGGCTCCGTGCCGGCGCCGACATTGCACTGGCGCGAGGGCGACACGGTAACCCTGCGCGTGACCAATCACCTCAAGGTACCGAGCTCGATCCACTGGCATGGCATCCTGCTGCCTACTGGCATGGATGGCGTCCCGGGCTTGAGTTTCGATGGCATCGCCCCCGGTGAAACGTTCGAGTACCAGTTTGAACTAAAGCAATCGGGAACCTACTGGTACCACAGTCATTCGCGATTCCAGGAGCAGACCGGCCTCTACGGCCCGATCGTCGTCGCCCCGCGCGCTGGGGAGCGTTTTCCGAGCGATCGAGATTACGTGGTGATGCTCTCGGACTGGTCCGACGAAGATCCAGAGGTGTTGTTCGCGAATCTCAAGAAAATGAGCGACTACTACAACTTCAATGAACCCACAGCCGTCGAATTCGCCAATGATGCGCTGAAGATCGGCTTCAAGCAGGCCTTGGCCAAGCGAAAGATGTGGAACGAGATGCGAATGAGTCCGGCCGATCTCGGCGATGTGACGGCGCATACCTACACGTATCTGATCAACGGCGCGACAGCGGTCGACAACTGGACCGGCTTGTTCGCGCGTGGTGAAAAGGTTCGGCTGCGCTTTATTAATGGCTCGGCCATGAGCATCTTCGATGTGCGTATCCCGGGCTTGAAGATGACGGTCATTGCTGCCGACGGTCAGGATGTCGAGCCGGTCAGTGTCGACGAGTTCCGCATCGCCGTGGCTGAAACCTACGACGTGATTGTCGAGCCCTCCGATGACGCGGCCTACACCGTCTTCGCGCAGTCGATCGATCGCACTGGCTATGTGCGCGGCACGCTGGCGCCGAGCGCAGGTATGTCGGCTGACGTTCCCGCGGTGGATCCGCCACAGTGGTTGACCATGAAGGACATGATGGGCGCGATGGCGATGGGCGCCGGCATGGAACACGGCCAAGGCGACATGTCCGGGATGGACATGAAGGGCATGCAGCACGGAGCGGGTGCGCAGCCAATGGCTCCGATGATCACGGCCAATCACGCACGAACCGAATACGGGCCCGGTATCGACATGCGCGTGGACATGCCGAGAACCAATCTCGATGACCCGGGCATCGGCCTTCGCAACAACGGGCGCAAGGTGCTCACTTACGCCGACCTGCACACGATTGGCGGCTCCATCGACCCGCGCGCGCCGGGCCGCGAGATAGAACTTCACCTGACCGGCAACATGGAACGCTACATGTGGTCGTTCGATGCCGAGAAATTTAACGATTCAAAACCTGTCCATTTTCGCCATGGCGAGCGTCTGCGCGTCGTCCTTGTCAACGACACCATGATGCCGCATCCGATCCATCTGCACGGCTTGTGGAGCGAACTCGAAAATCCAAACGGTGAATTTCAGGTACGCAAGCACACGATCATGGTGCAGCCTGCCCAACGCGTTACGTACGGCGTCAGTGCCGATGCACTCGGACGCTGGGCCTATCACTGCCATCTGCTCTATCACATGGAAGCGGGGATGATGCGCCAGGTGGTGGTGTCATGAAGTTGCCAGGAATCGAAAACCTCGATCGAACGGTGTGGTCCCCGTCGCTGCGTGTGTGCTGCGCAGCGATGGTCGCAATGCTGATGCTGCCCGGAATCAGCCTTGCGCAAACGGGCATCGAATCCAGTGCTGATTCGCAATCTTCTCCTCCAGCGCACGCAACTGTGAAGGCAAAGAACGAGGTCAAGGGGAAGTCTGCGCAAAAGGTGAAATCCACATCCAGCGCCTCAGACGGAATGGAAGGCATGGACCACAGCAAGATGGAGGGCATGGACCACAGCAAGATCGGGGACATGGACCAAAGCAAGATGGAGGGCATGAACCACAGCCAGACGGAGGGCATGGATATGGGCAGCATGAACATGCAAGGCGGATCGGCGCCGCCTGATGCGCGCGATCCGGACTATTCCGATGGTGTGAGCCCCGGTCCGATGACCGGCATGCAGGGCATGCATGGTGAGTCGAGCATCGGCATGGTTCTGGTTGACCGCTTGGAACAGTTCCATGGTGATAGCGCCAACGGACAGGCAATTTATGCCCAGGCCTGGTACGGATCAGACTTGAGCAAACTCTGGCTCAAGTTTGAGGGCGAGCGCAGCGACGGGCACCTCGGCGCGAGCCGGGCCGAGCTGTTGTGGAACCGGGCAATCTCGGCCTATTGGGATGTTCAAGCCGGTGCACGCCATGATTTCGGCGAAGGCCCGTCACGCAACTGGGCTGCGTTCGGAATCCAGGGTTTGGCGCCGTACTGGTTCGATGTCGAGGCGACTGCTTATGTCGGCGAATCGGGACGAACCGCCTTGCGTCTTGAAGCCGAGTACGAGCTGCTGCTCACCCAGCGACTAATCCTGCAGCCCGATGTCGAGGTCAATTTTTACGGCAAGAACGATCCGGCGCGCGAGATCGGCAGCGGGCTCTCCGACATCGATGTCGGCTTGCGCTTGCGCTACGAGTTCACACGCAAGTTCGCGCCGTATGTCGGCGTGGCGTGGTCGCGCAAATTCGGCAAGACGGCCGACTATGCGCGCGAGGAAAGTGGTGACGTTGACCACACCCAGTTGGTGACCGGCGTGCGTCTGTGGTTCTGATCAGGAGGAACAATCATGAAAGCCCATACACGACATCTGACATCCGCAATCGTCATTCTCTTTGTGTTGGGGCTTGGCGCAAGCGTGTTTGCCTGGTCGGGGCTCTACAACATTGGTGCCGACGAACCGCACATGCGAGCGACCCACGCACTCCTTGAAACCCTGCGCGAGCGTTCCATCGAGAGCCGTGCTTCGAAACTGACCGTGCCTGATCTGTCCGATCTCGCCAAGGCGATCCAGGGCGCCGGAAACTACAACGCGATGTGCGTCGGTTGCCACCTTGCGCCCGGCATGGAGGAGTCTGAACTGAGCAAGGGGCTCTATCCGGCACCGCCCAACCTGACCAGGGAACCGGTCGCTGTCGCCCATGCATTCTGGGTGATCAAGCACGGCATCAAGGCTTCCGGCATGCCGGCCTGGGGCAAGAGCATGAGCGACGAATACATCTGGAACATGGCGGCATTTTTGCAGGTGCTGCCGACGCTTGATGACGCGAAGTATGACGACATGGTTGCGCGCAGTGGCGGTCATTCGCACGGGAGCGGCGAGAGCGGTCACCACCATCATCACGAAGAAGCGATGGGTGTTGGTGAAACGGAGCATGCACACGACGACGGCGAAGAAGCACATTCGCACGACTCAGGCGAAGCTGACGAACTTCACGATGAAGCCACGCAATCCGGGTCGACAGTCAAGGCGCACACGCACGAGAAGGCGCTTGCCGAAAGCGTGTCATCGATTGATGTGCCAGCCGACGCGGAAGCGGCTTCAGCAACCGTCGACCGCTTCAGCAAAGCTCTGCAATCGGGAGACATGAAGGCCGTCGAAACGCTGCTCGATCCTGAGGTGTTGATTTTTGAGAGCGGTGGGGCCGAGCGTAGTCGCCAGGAATACCTCGGCCACCACGCCGCTGCTGACGCGAAGTTCTTGAAGGATGCTCAGATTCAACTGATAAGCCGAACAGGAAAGCGCGGCGGCGATCTCGTGTGGATTGGCAGCGAAAGCGAAATCCATACGAAGGGCGGTGACAAGCCACAGACTCTGCTCAGCACCGAAACGATGGTGCTGAAGAAGGTCGGCGACGACTGGCGAATCGTGCATATCCACTGGTCATCGCAGCTCAAGTCCTGATGCTTGCCGGTTGCGCACACGACGCTATGTGCCGTCGGCTCATTTGCCGTACATCTGAGTTCTGCATCATCAAGGGCCGGCGCAAAACGGTTTTTCGGATCGGCCACGCAGACTCAATAAATTTCAGGGGAAACGGGAAATGTCCAAATATCTGAGATTCGGCGCAATGATTGCCACATCGACTCTCGTCATGTTTGGTTTGATGTACCTCAATACGTATGCCTTGGACCATGTGTTCTTCAGCCAGACACGTGCGTGGATGGCTTTGGTCATGGGTGCGACGATGGCCGTCGTCATGCTGCTTTTCATGCTCGGCATGTACGAGAACAAGAAGATCAATACAGGCATCCTGATCGGCAGCGTGGCCGTCTTCGCGGCCTCGCTGTGGCTGGTTCGCGGCCAGGAGACAGTCGACGATGTTTCCTACATGAAAGCCATGATCCCGCATCACTCGATCGCCATTCTCACCAGCAAACGCGCTCACATTTCCGATCCGCGCGTTCGCGAACTGGCTGATGGAATCATCGAAGCTCAGGTTCGGGAGATTGGCGAGATGAAGGCCTTGATCAACGATCTTGAGCAGAAGCAGTAGTGGAGTGTCGCTACCCGTGGGGTCGGCTATCTCTGTATAACGCGATGGATTGCTCAGTGGGAAGCGGGATCGCTGGCCGCATCCATGGGCAGACGCCGTCGGCATTCCCGCTGGCTCGGTCACCTCATCTACATCTTCCGGCGAGGGATGCTTGGGTGCCTCAAGGCGCTGCGCGAGTCGCGCCAATGACTCGACCGAGTCGCACCTGCTGCGGGCGATCTCGCTTTCTCTCATGATCGTCGCATCCGCACCAGTCTTGTGCAGATGAGCGGCCTCGTCAGTCACCGACACCCGGCAATGTTGCTGCCGGGTTAGAAGCCGCTAGCGCGGCAGGTCGAACAACAGGAATTCTGCATCACGCGCGTTGTCGATGACGACTTCGCTCTCGTCGCTGAGCTTCAGTGCATCTCCGCCATTGAGCGCAATTCCGTTGGCCGACAGCTCTCCGCGGATGACGTGGAGGTAAGCGATGCGGTCGTTTGCCAACGCATGTACCAAGCGGTCTTCGCCGTCGACGATCGAGGCGAACACGGCGACATCCTGATGCACGAGCACCGAGCCTTCGCGGCCATCCCGGGAGGCGATCAGGCGCAGGCGTCCGCGCTTGGATTCCACGCTGAAGTGCTTCTCCTCGTAGCTGGGTTGAATGCCCTGCTTGTCGGGAAGGATCCAGATCTGCAAGAAATGCACGGGCTCGCTGGTTGAATGGTTGAACTCGCTGTGGCGCACGCCGGTGCCCGCACTCATGCGCTGCACGTCGCCATAACGAATGACCGAACCGGTGCCGATGCTGTCCTTGTGTTCGAGCGCGCCATCGAGGACATAGGAGATGATTTCCATGTTCTGGTGAGCGTGCGTGCCAAACCCCTGGCCCGGCTGCACGCGATCCTCGTTGATCACGCGCAAGGGGCCGAAACCCATGTGATCCGGGTCGTGATAGTTGGCGAACGAAAAACTGTGGCGCGATGACAACCAGCCGTGCTCGGCCGGGCCGCGATCCTCGCTCTTGCGAATCTGCAACATGATGCTCTCCTTTTGTATGGCATTGATCGATGGAATGATCCGTTGCCATGAAGTGGCGGAAACCTCGTCATTTCCTGATGTCGGATATTATCGACGGGTCAGGAATCTCTGAAAAGCGAGTAATCTGCATGGCTATCATCAAATTTTTCGAATGCTGCGTCTGAGTCTCGATGCGCTGCAGGCCGTCGATGCGATCGACCGCCGTGGCTCGTTCTCCGCGGCAGCGCGTGAACTCTTCCGCGTGCCTTCAACCGTGTCATACACGATTGCGGAACTCGAGGAAGATCTCGGCGTGGCCTTGTTCGACCGGCATGGCCCGCGCGTTGTCCTGACGGCGGCCGGGCGGGAGCTTTTGCGCGAGGGGCGCCATCTGCTCAAGGCCGCCGAGGATCTGGAGAATCGGGTGCGTCGGGTCGCCACCGGCTGGGAAACCGAATTTTCAATCGGCATGGATTCGCTGTTTCCGGCGATCTGCCTGCAAACGCATATCGCCGATTTCTGCGGCATCGCCGATCAAACCCGCTTGCGCATCGCGCACGATACGCTTTCCGGCACCTGGGAGGCCCTGCTCGACAATCGCGTGGATCTGATCGTCGGCGCGGCCGGTGACGGGCCGTCAGGGGGCGGCTATGCAGCGGAGCCGATGGGAAAGGTCGATTTCGTTTTTGCGGTGGCGCCTGGCCATCCGCTGGCATCGGTGCAGCACGCGCTTGGCAAGAGTGACCTGCAACCGTTCCGAGCCATCGTCGTCGCGGATTCCGCGCGCCGACTCCCGCCGCGAACGGTGGGCGTGCTGTTTGGCCAGGACACGCTCAGCGTGCCCGACATGCGCAGCAAGATCGATTTCCAGCGTGCCGGATTGGGTTTCGGTTTTCTTCCGCGACCCTGCGCCGAGGCTGACATTGCGGCGGGCACCCTGGTCGAAAAGGAGGTCGAAGAGCCGAAGCCGGCCGAAACCTTCCATCTTGCCTGGCGCTCCGAAGAAGGCGGTGCAGCGCGCGCATGGTGGCAACACGCGCTACGCAAGCCGGGCATGCTTGACGCCATGTTGAGGCATTGGGCATGACCGTCGGGAAGCAGGCCGATCGAGTCGTGTCGGTCGCAGTGGTTCGATCAGAACCAACGACATGTGGCCACCCTTTCGACTAACGACGCGTGGCTTCAGACAGGGAGAATTTCAGCCGGCACCGCATCCGCATCCGGCGGCTTGTTCGCTTTTTCCAGACGCTGCGCGAGACGCACGAGAGACTCGACCGAATCGCACATGCTGCGTGCGATTTCGCTCTCGCCCATGATCGTCGCGTCTGCCCCGGCCTTGTGCAGATAGGCGACCTCATCATCGGAATGGGCGCGGGCGAGGATCGCAATATCGGCATTGGCTTCGCGTGCCAGGCGGATGATCGCCGCGGATTCCATCGAATGGGGCGTGGTCAGCAGCAGCGCCCGGGCCGTGTCCAGATGGGCATCCTTGAGCACGTCACTGCTCACCGCGTTGCCAAGGATGCATGGCAGACCGATCTCGCGCGCTTCCCGGCATTGATCGCGACTGGATTCGATCACCACCAACGGCAGGCCATGTTCCTGCAATGAACGGCCGACTCGCGAACCGACGCGTCCAAAGCCGACCACGATGATGTGGTTGGCGGGCGGGATGGTCGCCCGATCCGGCAGCGGGTCGTCTTCGTCGACCTTCAGGCTGCTCTCGGCGGCAAGACGGTTTTCCACCCCATGGCGTGCACTCCAGCGATCCAGGATCACAAACAGCATCGGGTTGACGATGATCGAGAGCAGGGCGGCAGCGAGGATCAGGTTGCGCGCATCTTCGCTGAGCAACCCCAGGCTGACCGCCAGCGCGGCAAGGATGAAGGAGAACTCGCCGATCTGGGCGAGGCCGGTGGCCAGGGTCAACTGGGTTTGCAGCGGCTCTCGGAAGATGCGCGTGACGATGAATCCGCAGAACGAGTTGCCGAGCACGATGATCAGGAAAGTCGCCAGAATCGCCAGTGGTTGTTCGAGCAGGATGCGCGGGTCAAACAACATGCCGACCGAAACAAAGAACAGCACCGCAAAGGCATCGCGCATTGGCAGCGAATCACTGGCCGCCTGATGGCTGAGCTTGGATTCGTTGAGCATGACCCCGGCGAGGAAGGCGCCGAGCGCGAAGGAGACCGAAAACACGGCGGTCGCCACATAGGCCACGCCCAGCGCGATGGCGAGCACGGCCAGGGTGAACAACTCGCGCGAACCGACACCCGCCGTCCGTTCGAGGATCCACGGAATCACCCGCCGCCCGATCGCCAGCATCAACACGATGAACACGGTGACCTTGCCCAGCGTCCAGCCCAGTGCGCGCAGGATGTCGCCACTGCTGGCCGAGGCGGAATCCGGCGAATCGCCGCCGAGCAGGCCGGCCAGCGGTGGCAGCATGACCAGCACCAGCACCATCAGCAGATCCTCGACGATCAGCCAGCCGATGGCGATGCGTCCGCGCCGGGTTTCCAGCAGCCGGCGTTCCTCGAGGGCGCGCAACAACACCACGGTGCTCGCCACCGACAGACAGATGCCGAAGATCAGCGAAGAGCCCCAGTTCCAGCCCATCAGCCAGCCCAGCAGCAGGCCGAGACTGGAGGCGATCAGCACCTGGAAGAGTGCGCCGGGGATGACGATCTTGCGCACCGACCAGAGATCGCCAATCGAGAAATGCAGGCCCACGCCAAACATGATCAGGATCACGCCGATCTCGGAAAGCTGCTGGGCGATGCCGGCATCGGCAACGAAGCCCGGCGTGAACGGTCCGGCGACGATGCCGGCGACGAGATAGCCGAACAACGGCGACAGGCGCAACTTCTGCGCGATCATGCCGAACACGAAGGCCAGGCAGATGCCGCCGACGAGCATCGCGATCAGGGGAGTGTGATGCAAGTGGGATCCTCAGGGCGCGTGGCCTCAACTATAACAAGTGGTGGCCAAACGAATGCCGAGCGTGTGCGCGGCGAGCGCATTCCCGCAAGGCTTCAGAACAGCTGGCCTTGCGCGTTGTCGGGCCGCGGCGCAGTGAAGCGCCGAGTGTCGAGATGGATCTGGCCCGAACGGGTCAGGCCATGCCGGCGGCAGGCGAGGGCAAAGCGTTGACGGATCATGTCGGCGTAGGCCCCTTCGCCGCGCATGCGCGAGCCGAAGCGCGCATCGTTGTCCTTGCCGCCACGCATCTGCCGGATCAGGCTCATGACATGTTCGGCCCGATCCGGCACATGCAGGTCGAGCCACTCGCGGAACAATTCCTTCAACTCATGCGGCAGGCGCAGCACGGTGTAGCCCGCATAGCGCGCGCCCAGCGCGGCGGCTTGTTCGAGGACGTGTTCGAGATGCATGTCGGTGACCGCCGGAATGATCGGCGCCACCAGCACACCACAAGGCACGCCCGCCGCGTGCAGATTGCCGATCACCTGCAGGCGTCGATGCGGTGCGGTCGCGCGCGGCTCCAGCGTGCTCGCCAGACGATTGTCGAGCGCATTGACCGAGACAAAAACCTGCACGAGATTTCTTGCCGCCATCGGCGCGAGCAAGTCGAGATCGCGCTCGACCAGGGCATTCTTGGTGATGATCGTCAGCGGATGATCGCAGGCCTGCAGCACTTCGATGATCTCGCGGGTGATGCGGTACTCGCGTTCGATCGGCTGGTAGGCGTCCGTGTTGGCACCGAGGGTGATCGGTTCGCAGACATAGCCAGGTTTCGCGAGTTCGGCACGCAGGCGCTCGGCAGCATTCGTCTTGGCGAACAACTGCGTCTCGAAATCGAGACCGGGCGAAAGATTCAGATACGAATGCGACGGCCGCGCGTAGCAGTAATTGCAGCCGTGCTCGCAACCGCGATACGGATTGATCGATTGCGTGAACGGAATATCCGGCGATGCGTTGCGGCTGATGATCGACCGCGCGGTCTCGATCGACACCCGCGTCGGCGGCCGCGGCTTTCCTTCCTCGTCCCGGAACCAACCGTCATCCTCGATCGTCTTCGCCAGTGCCTCGAAGCGTCCTTCGCGATTGCTGCCCGCACCCCGCCCCTTGATGCGGGTTGGGCGGGTCAGATCATTGGGGTCGTGCGTGGCCATGCGCGGATTATGGGCTGCCCAGTCTCAACGGCGGAGAATCGTGCGCTGTTGTGGCGCGGTCAATCGCAGCCGGTGTCTGCTGACTTTGCAATGAAGGGACCTGCCTCCGAACCGAGGCCGGTGATGCATCAACATCCTGGTCAATGGCTCAGCAATGTGCGTTGTGTCCCAGGTTTTCGCACCTGCTCAGACCCCCTGCGCGCTGAAACAGGGTTTGGCATACCATCCGCGCATGACCGACTCCGTCAGCACGGAATCCACAGCAACCCTGCTTTCACTCCTGCGCCAGGGAGACGACTCGGCGCGTGAACGGTTGCTTGCCCGCTATCTGCCGTTACTGCGACGTTGGGCCCACGGTCGATTGCCCGCTCGCGCGAGGGATCTGAACGACACCAACGATCTTGTTCAAATCACCCTCCTTTCGGCATTGAAGAACCTGGACCAGTTCGAATCACGCCACGAGGGCGCCTTGCTCGCTTACTTGCGCACCGCTTTGATGAACGCAATTCGCGGTGAACTGCGTCGCGTCGGTCGTGCCGGCGTAGTCGAGTCATTGCCGGAAAATTCGGAAGCACTCGGTATGAATTCGCTGGTGCCTCGTCTCGATCAGGATCAATGGCTGGACTATGAGAATGCGCTCGGCAAGATTTCCGAGAGCAAGCGCGAAGCGGTCCTGCTCAGATTGGAATTCGGAATGAGCTATGCAGAAATCGCGTCGGCTCTCGATCGACCCAGCGAAGCGGCGGCCAGCATGATGGTGTCGCGTGCATTGATCGAACTCGCCCGGCACCTGAGATGACTCCCGACTCCGATTCTGCCCTGGATATAGCGCGGCGTATCGCTGATGGCGAGGTGGTGGATCTGGCCGCGCTTGAAGCCGAGGATCCCGACTTGGCACGTCGCCTGGCCAAATTGCAATCGCTGGCCAAGGCCATGAACATCGGTGCGGATGCCGGCACCAGCTGGGGCCACCTCCAGCAGTTGAAACTGGCTGGCCAAGGCGGGTTTGGTGCGGTCTACCACGCCTACGATCCGACCCTCGATCGCAGCGTCGCGCTCAAGTTGCGACACGAAAGCGGTGCTGCACTTTTGCCCAGCGGCGTCGATTTTGTCGCCGAAGCGCGGCGCCTGGCGCGCGTGCGTCATCCCAATGTGCTGGCCGTGCACGGCGCCAGTTATCACGATGGCCGGGCCGGGCTGTGGACTGACTGGATCGATGGCGAAACGCTTTCCGCGCGGCTGAGCCGCGACGGACCCCTGCGTGGTGAGGAATTGTTGCGCGTATTGCGTGAACTTGTTGACGCACTGGACGCGGTCCACCGCGCCGGGCTGGTGCATGGTGATGTCAAGGCCAGTAACGTGATGCTGGACCGGGAAGGCCGCGTGATCCTGATGGATTTCGGCGCAGGATTCGAATCCAGTGAGGAAGGGTCCGCGATCAACGCGGGTACCCCCCGATACCTGGCTCCTGAAATCGTGACCGGCGGTGCCGGAACGACGGCTGTGGACATTTATGCGTTCGGCGTGCTCGCGCATTTACTGGCGACCGGTCGCTACCCGGATTCTGCTTCCGGAGGATTCGCCTTCGGGCCGCGCGGTTTGCGCAGGTTGATCGCGCACTCACTCGCCACCGATCCCGAGCAGCGACCTCGAACCAGTGCGTTGCGCAACGGACTGCAGCAGTTGATCGACCTGCCGAAGCGGCGCGTGCGGCGCTGGCTGCTGGCGTCCGTGGTGGTCGGCCTGGTTGGCATCGTGGTCGCAACGACGATAGGGCTGCGTCGGGAACAGATCCAGTTGCAACATGCCGAACGCGTTTCGGACTTTCTCGCGACTTTGTACCGCGAACAGGATCCGTTGAGTCGCAATGCGGAGTCTTCCCGCGAGCCATCGGCCCTGGTCGCCGAAGCAGTCGGACGCGTAAAGCTCGAATTGGCCGATGATCCGCCCAGCCAGGCGCGCTTGCTTCGTGTCCTTGGCGAAGCCCAGTTGAACCTCTCGCAACTGGCCGCGGCACGTGAAACCCTGGATTTGGCGGCAAGCAAATCTGCCGATACGGGCAATGCTTTGTTGAGTGCAGAAATCGACGCCGTTCGCGGTGCCCTCGCACGAAACGAGTTGCGCAACGAAGATGCCGAGCGCCTGTTCGACCAGGCATTACGGCAGGCCAGTGCGGCCGCGGGCAGCGACAGCATCGCGGTTGGCCGAATCAAGGCACTCTCGGCCTCGACCCTGCTGGCCCTGTCCCGTTTCAAGGAAGCGCGGGATGTGGCCGAAAGCGCGTACGCGTTGTTGTCGAAACAACTCGGCGCGGACCATCCGGAAACGATCAACGCGCGGGTCTCGCTGGGAATCGTGCAGGAACAATTGCGCGAAGACGAAGCCGCGCTGACTAGCCTGCGCGGTGCCATTGAACAAATTGATAGAAAGTTTGGTCCGGGCGACGCGCGTCTGATCCGGCCGCTGCTGCTACTCGGTGAAGTCCTGCGCCGGCAGAGACAATTTGATGAGGGTCGATTGGTGCTCGATCGCGGCCTTGCGCTCTCGAGGCAACAATTCGGTGAGCGCAACGTGCAGCTGGCCGATATCCTGATCACCCGCGCAAGGCTGGAAAGTGAAGCCGGCGACTCCTCGACAGCCATTGCCGCGCTTGACGCTGCCGAGCGCGCGTTGCCGGAGAAGGAACTCAATACGCTGGCGCAATTGTTGGCCAGTCGAGGCAAGATCTGGATCGAAGCCAAGGATGGCAAGCGTGCCGAGCCCGACTTGCGCGCCGCCTTGAAGTTGCGCCGGGAGACCGGAGGCTTGCGCACGGGTATCGCCTGGTTTTCGCAGGCCGAGCTGGGCTGGGCGCTGGCTTTGCAAGGGCGATTCGCTGAGGCGCAGGAGCTGTTGGGCGAAGCACAACGCGAATTGCGATCGCTGCTTGGGCCCGAGGCCTACCAGAATGCCCTGATCAGCGTGCGTCGCGGGACAGCCTACGAACTGCAGCAGGACTGGAAAAATGCAGCGGCGTCGTTTCGCGAGGCGATTCGCATCGAGGAAAAATTCTATGGCCCCGAGCACTATCTGCACTTTTCGTGGAACCTGTCGCTTGCACAGGTATTGTCTCGCACAATCGACGGACGCAACGAAGCAGCGCACATGGTCGATGAATTGATTGGACGCTGGAGCAAGAATCCCGACATCGATCAGGATTTTGCCTTGTTGATGCTGCTTCGCTGCGATCTTTACGCTTTTGAGCATGATCTTGTCTCGGCACGTACGCTTGCGGCCAGTACCCTGGCTCGGCCTGGCTTGATTGCAAACGCCGATCAAACCGAGCGACTCGCGCGCCACGCCAGCAACCCCTGATGGCGTGATCGCGAAATCGGCGACACTTGGCGTTACGACTGGCGCAGCATTCTGCTTCGCATAGCCGCCACCGTTGACGGTGTCACGCAAGTTCCTTTTCACGACGGATTGCCACGTAATCGTCGCAACCTGAGCGAGTGACAGCGTCGCCGTGGCCGCCAACCCGGCCCATGGTGCGATCCCATACCGGCTTAGATCTGTTGCGCTTCGAGCAACGATGCCGATAACGCCTTGATCGAGTGCCCGGATCAATGCCGATGGGCGCCGAAATCCAACGCCAGATTCTGATGCTGCCGCATCCGGAATTCCCCTGAACCGATGTCGCGTGTTGGATTTCGGCATGCGTCGGCATTGAGACAGGGAACCCTGATCGAGTTTCCACCATGTCCCTTCGTTCTCCAGCGTCTTTCTCGCGAACCTTCATGGGCCTGTTGCTGGGCGTTTGGTCCGGGCTGTACGTCACCAATCTGTGGGCTGCAACATGCACGAGGAGTGAGCCGGCGCCGGCCTCGTGGCATACGCCTTCGCATTGGAGCGGGTGCGCCGGAGGCAATGGTGTTCCGGCCGGAACGCCGGGTCCTGCGGACCTCGTCATCCTGCCTTCGGGCACGGGTAAGGCGCTGCTCGACAGTCAGTTCACGACCGTCGCACAACTCCAGATCGCCGCAGGTGCCGAACTGGGCGTGGTCGAGACCCAGATCGACCTTCGGCAATTGACCGTCACCAGCAGCCTGTCAATCTCCAATGCAATCTTGTCGGGCGCCTTGCCGCCGCCGGGAGGGCCGAGCCCTGCACTGCTTTCCGTGCAACTCCCGGCAGGCTCGTCGTTTTCCGTCAACGGAACGAATACCTTTCGTCGCGCCAGCGTAACCAATGCAGGCACCGCAACTTTCAACGGCGGCTCGGGCGTGCGCCTGGACTTCGACCTCAACGGCCAGTTCGTCAATGCCGCCAGCGGAGTGACTACCGTGCTTGGCGGCTACGTGTTCGGCTACACCACTTCCGGCGCAGTCGACAACCAGGGCACCTGGGTCAACCAAGGTCCGGGCCTGGTGAAAATCGAACGCAGCGGTGCCAGTGGTGGACAGTTCTTTTCGACGGGACTGTTCGAAATTCATGGCGGCACCTTCAAGCTGCTGAACCCTCCGGCGGATTTTCAGGCCGGTTTCAACTCCTCGATACGCCTGCGCGATGGCATCTTCGACGGGGGTGTCACCGGACTGGTCATCACCCCGGGCAAGTTCTTCAATGGCAACGGAACCGTCATCGGTCCGTTCCGGAGTTCCGGGTTGCTCGATCTCGAAGCTTCCGATGGCGGACCGTTCGGCGTGCTCAACGTGCTCGGCAACGCCCAATTCCAAAATGGAGACATCGTGTTCGACGTGGGCGGTACGGGGGCAACGCAACATGATCGCTTCAGCATCAGCGGGTCCGTGCAATGGAATCGCGCCAACCCAAGGGTGCGCATGCTCGGTGGATACGCACCCGGCATCGATACCGGCATCGCGATTGCCACGCATGCGAGCCGGATATCGCCGGAGTTACCCGTGCACGACCGCGTGCTCAGCGACTACCCGCTCAGTCTCGCGCTTCGCCCCACGCCGACCCAGACCGACTTGCGTGTCGTCCCGACACTGACCCTGGCAGACACGGCAATCATTGAAGGCAACAGTGGTTCCCAGACCATGCAGATAGCAGCAACACTGTCGGCACCGACAACGGAAACCGTCAGTTTCGGTTACACCACGTCTCCGGGTACGGCAGTCTCCAGTGGCGGTGGCGGCAACCCAGCCGACTACACCAACGCGTTGGGCAGCGTGAGTTTTGCGCCCGGCGTGGTCTCCCGGCATATCCCGGTGACGATCAAGGGCGATGTGTCTGTCGAAGCCGACGAAGCGTTTGCCCTTGTCACGGATGATGCTTCCAACTCCAGCACGTTGCAGAACGCGAGCTTCGGCAACAACAGGCGCTTCTCTACGCGTGCCGAGGGATTGATTCGAGACGATGACAGCGCGCCCGACACGCGCTATCTGCTGATAGGCAAAAGCACTAACCAGGCGACGCCTACCGGCCAGATCAGCTACGTCCGTCGCTATACGACATCCGGTGTTGCCGTCGACGGGTGGGCCACCCTGATGCCGAGCAACTTCGGCGCGAACGCCACGGGCTTCTGTCGGGCGCCAAACGGGGATGTGCTCAGTACACGTTTCAGTGTCAGCCAGGGGCCCGTGCTGATGTCGCCTGCAGGTGCCGTCCTCGATCCCGATTTCGGCGGACTGATCGGCTACGACGAATCTTGCGCGTTCGACGCACTCGGCAATGTCTGGGTGGGAGAAGCCGCGCCGACCCCGGCTGATGTGGCGTTGCTCCGATACGTCTCTGCGGACGGACTCACTCTCGAAACCTACGAGATTCCGGTCGGCGAGCGCGGCACCGACTGGATCGAGCTCGACAGCAATCAATGCACGCTGTACTACACCTCGGAAGATTCCGACGTGCGCCGATTCGACGTTTGCAGCGGGCAGGTGCTGTCGCATTTCGCGACCGGTCTGGAGGAGCCCTGCTACGCGTTGCGACAACTGCCCAATCACGACCTGATGGTCACCTGCAGAAACAGGATCTACCGCTACGAACAGAACGGCCTATTTGTCCGCGAGTACACCCGCGAGAGCCTCGGCGAGACCGACAAGGACGGTTTGTATGCGATCCAGCTCGATCCAGATGGCGAGACGTTCTGGACCGGCGGTGTAGTCAGCGGGCGCGTTGTCCGCGCCAACCTCGATAGTGGCAGCGTGGTCACGAGCTTCACCACCGGCACCGGCGGCATCAATGGCCTGTTGGTCCAGGACGAATTCGTCGCCGCGATACCCGATGTCATCTTCGAAGATGGCTTCGAGCCGTGAGCTCTACCGCGTGTACTTGGCACGCAGTTGCGTACGCAAACAAACACCATCTTCGCGCGAAACCCTGGAGATCGACAATGAAGACCTTTCAAGTATGCGTCCTGATGCTCGGCTTGGCGGGGCTCGCCAACGAAACGCGGGCCGCGACATTCTGCGTCAGCACCGGCGACCAATTGCGAATAGCGCTGATGACGGCGTCGGCCAACAACGAAGCCGACACGATCAAGATCGAGGTGGGAACTTATACACAAACTGGCGGCGCGCCGATCGCGTTTGCCTACTCCACCGCGCAGAACTTCACGTTGATCGTCGCGGGTGGCTACGTGTCGCATCCACCGCAGATGTGCGACCAGCAGCTGGATCAGCCCGAAGCCACCGTCTTGAGTGGATCAAACACGAAACAGGTCCTGCAACTCTATGGTAGCCCGGGCACGATCGGCGGCCAGAGCCTGTCCAACCTGACCATTCGCGACGGCTACGCCACATCACAGTCCGGCGCAGGCCTGTCCATCGGCGGCGCCGGTGGCTTCACCGGCAACGTGCTGGTCCGTAGCGTCATCATCGAACGCAACATCAGCACTACGTTTGGCGGCGGCATGAGACTCTACACCGAAGGGTTTGCAAACATCCGCAACAGCATGTTCCTGCTCAACCGTTGCGGCATGAGCAACTGTGCCATCACCGCCACGGTCAATGCGACCTCTCCGGCAACCACGCGCGCGTTCTTCGGCAACAACACGATCGTTGGCAACCAATGCACCTCGGGCTCGTCGTGCACCGCCACCGGCGCACGTTTGGGTGGCTCCGCCAGTGCGCTTTTCTACAACAACGTCTTCGCCGCCAACAGCAATGGCGATCTTGATCTGCTCAGCCTTTCCGGCGCCACGTTCGATCTCTACTACAACAACCTCGTGACGAGAACCGGAACCGCGCCGACCACCATGGTTGGCAATATCGCCTACGCCAACCCGCAATTCGTCGACCTGCTCAACGATGATTTTCGCCCCACGCTGAGTTCGCCGTTGCGCAACGCCGGCACCGAACAGTTTGTCATGGAACCGATCGATCTGGCGGGTCAACCGCGCGTCAACGAAAACCATGTCGATATCGGAGCCTACGAAAACGGCGACCGAATCTTTGCGGACAATTTCGAGTTGCAGCTTTGAGCCCACCTTGGGCAATGACGTTGTTGGATTGCGGCGTCTCTTCGCATTGATAAGTGCTGAGAGGGAAAGACCCGGACCTCCCGGGCCCGACTGCGGAGCAATAGCGATGGTGAGGAAGATTGAATTTGGATTGGCCTCCGTGCTCACGATCGCATTCGCGTTCGGCACGGGCTCCCTGGCCGCGGCGACCCTCAACGTCGCTCCGGATGGCGTCGGCGGCTGCAAGATTCGTGATGCCATCCGGGCGGCCAACACGGACACGGCCTACGGCGGGTGTGCGGCCGGCTCGGGTACCGACACCCTGGTGCTCTCGCAGTACGACAACTACCCGGTTTTTTCGGCGGGGCAGGCGGCCACGGCCGATGAGGACGAGAATTTCACGGGCGATCTGGACGTGAGCAGCGCGATCGTCATCCAGGGTGCCAATCCCGAGCAAAGCATCGTCGTCGGCCACGATTTCGATCGCACCTTCGACGTGCGTCCGTCGGG
Source organism: Lysobacterales bacterium (assembly GCA_016721015.1). GTDB lineage: Bacteria > Pseudomonadota > Gammaproteobacteria > Xanthomonadales > Rhodanobacteraceae > Dokdonella. The sequence goes on along the minus strand of JADKJL010000001.1, from coordinate 68,099 downwards.
GTCGCTCACCTTGAACGATGTCACCGTGATCGGCGGCAGTGTCGTGGGTGGCAGCGCCAATGATGGCGGTGTCGTGCGCAAGAACTCAGGGGCCACGCTCACGATCAATCGCAGCGTGCTTCGTGGAGGCACGGCTGACCGTGGCGGCGGCGTGTATGCGTCGGGTAGCGGCGTGCTCGTCCTTGACAAGGTCACCATCTTCGACAACTACGCCACGTATGGTGGCGGCGTCGCACTCGCGCAGTCAGCGGGCGTCGAAGCGGCGCTGAACAACGTCACGGTAAGCGGCAATACGGCGGGTTCGCTAGCCGGCGGCATTTACGCCACCAGTTGGTTCCGTCTGCGCAATTCGACCATTGCCAACAATCGTGCGGCGCTCGCCGGCGGCATTCGCTATGCCGTTCAGGGAAACACGACGGGCGTGAATTTCGCCAACAGCATCCTGATCAACAATCTCGACGGAGATGGCAATCCTTCCGATCTCAATTGCGGCGGGACGGTCGGCAACAACCAACTCGGCGCACGCAGCTACACGATGATCGGCGCCGTGGTCAATTGCACGTTTGCCTCGTTTGCCGGTATCCCGACCAGCAGCGACGCACGCCTGTCGCCGCTGTTCGATTTCGGGTCGGGCCGACCGACACACGCCTTGCTTGCCGGCAGTGCCGCGCTCGGTGCCGGAAATCCGAGCAACTCCAATCCGCTCTCGGCCTGCCTGTCCAGCGACGCGCGCGGTGTCTCGCGCACCACCGCGTGTGATCTCGGAGCCTACGAACATCGGATCGATGTAACGGTCAACTCCTTCAACGATTTTCCCGACCTGAATCCAGGTGACGGCGTATGCCAGGCGCTCGGCAACGTCTGCACTCTGCGCGCCGTGACCATGGAAGCCAGCGCTAGCGGGGGGCGCTGGTTCGTCAATTTGCCGGCAGGCACCTACACCTTGAATCGCGATGTGAATCCCAACAACGATTTCGACGGCGGCGATATCGACGTCAAGCGAAACGAACACGACAATCCACTGCAGATGACCCTGATGGGGGCGGGCGATGCGGACGACACCCGAATTGTCAGCGGCGTGGCCGACCGTGTGCTGGAAGTCCGCGGGCGCAATGGGGTGGGACCGGGGTTTGATTTCGTCCACTATCCGCTGGCCTTTGCATTGCTGAATGCCACCTTGAGCGGGGGTGAACTGGTCGCCGATCCGTTTGAGCTGGATCCCAACGGAAATCTGGTGGGTGGGGGCGTCAAGGTGACCGGCGGCGCCACTCTGTTCTACAACGTGGTCGTCAAGGACAACATCGTTGCGGCGGAACCGCCTGGAGACAACGCCTATGCCGGTGGGGTCTTCGTGGATACGCGTTCGAGGAACTTCAGCAACAGCAACCTGCCGTATGCTTCGGAAAGCCGGTTCGAGCGCTTTGCCGTCGTTGACAACACCGTGGTCTACCCGGGCGGATACAACGTATTTGCCGGGGGCGTCTTCGCCAACGGACCATCCCCGTTCGACGAAGCCAGCGACGGCTTCAGCATGGTCAATGGCACCATTGCCGGCAACATCAGCCAACTGTATGGCGGCGGGGCGATGTTGTTCGGCGTGTACTCGGCCAGCTTCGTCAGCATCATCGGCAACAGCTCGGGGCCACTGAATCCCCCGGGCTTCACCCAGTATGCGGGCGGCCTGACTCTCGGCGGGCAGTCCAACATCATGAGCAATCTTCTGCTTGCCGACAACTTGGCCGGAACCGAACCGTCCGATTGTGAAACCTATGAATTCGACTCCAGCCTGGTCAGCCTCGGCTACAACCTGATCGAATCTCCCGGCGACAGTTGCGCCATCTCCGGCGACACCAGCACCAATCTGCTCAATGTCGATCCGCTACTTGGTCCGCGCCAGCTATCCGCCGGCATGCCGTTCCATGCGCCAGCTGCAAATGGGCCCGCAGTGGATGCCGTGCCGAGATCCGCTTGTGACGATTCGGGCGGTTACGGTGTCTTCGTCGATGCGCTCGGAGGCAAGCGTCGCGGTGCTGGAAACCCGGCCTGCGACATCGGTGCAGTCGAAGTGGCCGAACTGCCGATCTTCGCGGACGGCTTCGACCAAGCGGTGGCTGCGTCAGAAGGATGGAAGTCCAATGACACGTGAAGTCGAACTTCGGGTATTACCCTCCACCGTGTCGCGCCATCGCAGCAGGTTAATGCCCCGCTGCGATGGCGCATGTCGATCCGGAGCGATTGGCCTGATGTGATCCCTTGCGGCTGATGTTCGATAGCACTGTTTCGATTGAAACGCGTGTCGGCGGTCGTGGTGCTCCCACCTGTTCGAGATACCAGCTGTCATCCCCGATCGTCTTCGCCAACGCTTCGAATCGACCCTCGCGATTGCTGCCCGCACCACGGCCCTTGATGCGGGTTGGGTGGGTCAGATCGTTGGCATCCTGCTTTCGCATTGAGCAACCATGATCTCGAAGGTCTCAATGTTCGAGATTCCGAGCCCTATCGGTTTTTCTTCGGTGTTGGAATTGGCTGACGCATCCAGCCGAGGTCGTTTCACAGTTTGGACAGAGCCTCTTGAGCGCCAGCAAGATTCTTGTTTGTCTGCACAAGCGGCAAGACGCCGGGTACAAAAGGTCGCTCCAAATCAACGCTGCTTCTGCGCTTGTCTGTCGGGTCGGGGCAAGCAGGTAATGGCAACGTCCAGCCCCTGCAGAAGGCGAATCATGAAGTGAGGCATTCACGGCTGCCAGGATTTGGCGGACATTCAGCGGGCAGGACGGTGCGGGGTATGGCTCTCTGTCACTGCAGAGAATTGCCAAGAATACCAATGGATGACAAAATCTCATTGACTATTCCACCTTTATTCAAGGAAAGATCATGAAGCTGACGCAATGGCGCTTGCAGAAGGCAAAGCTGATTGCTTTGGCGGTGTCGATGACAAGCGCGTCCACAATGGCAACGCCTGCTTTCGTCGAGATCGGACATTCGGTCGACTATCTCCAAGCTGCAGCCGACAGCCGGTTTGCCAAAATCGACATCGATGGCGATGGCCTGCAGGATCTGGTGTTTGCCGGTACCTCCGGGAGTCCGGTCTTGTTGGCCGTGGGCAGACGCGCCGATGGCTCCGTCGGAATCAAGATGGCGAAGGTTGTGGCGGACGATGGCAACCTTGCGCGCGTCCTCGCCTGGAATGCGGCCGGTGTGAATCACATCCTCACGGTCTCGGCCAATGGAATGGTGCGCGACTACAGCGGCTGGCCGCTCGTCGAGCAGCGCCATTTCGACCTCGCTATTAACGCCGTTGCCGCGGCGGTCGGCGATATCGACAACAACGGCTCCGATGATCTGCTGGTTGGTAGCGCCGGCTTCTTGTTCGCCTACTCCCTCACGAATGGCCAGCCTGAATGGAACTATCCGATTTCAGGAATTCGTGATGTGGCGGCCGCTCAGCTCGATGCCGACCCCGCACTCGAAATCATTCTGGCGGGACCCGTGCCCGGAATCGTAATCGATGGTGCGATCGGCTCAACCGATTGGCAATACATTGATGGATTTGGCACGCAGTTGGCGACGGGTTCACTGCTGTCGGGCGGAGGCACACAATGGGTCGCCGCGTCCGATTGGAATCTATTCACAGTGTTTCGTGCATCGCCATGGTCACCAATTTGGAGCGGGTCCACGTCACAGGACATCGGTGGAATTGCCACGGCCAACCTGGACAACAATGGTCGCGATGCCATCCTCCAAGGCGACGGGCAGTGGGGCCAGGTGCACGTCATCGATCCGGATACCCACAATGAGCGGTTCCAGATTCCGAACGAAGGCTATGGAATCGGCGCTGTTGTTGGTGCAGATCTCGACGGGGACGGCAAGGACGAGATCGCCTTCGCAAGCAACCAGGCACCCGAAGGCAAGCCACTGTTGACGATCGCCGGTGGTCAGAGTGGATCGGTTGGGTGGCAGTTCTTTCCGATTGATGGCCCCTTCATTGCGACGGCCCTGGGCGACGTGGACGGCGATGGCCACATGGAACTGGTCGCCGCTGGCGGCGTAGGCAATGGAGACGGAACCATTTCCATATTCGATGCCGAAACGGGCGCGGAGGAATGGCGCTCGCCGACCAAAGTGCTCGACGTCAATGATCCGCTCTATCTCGCCGTAACGAAAATCGAACTGGTTCCACATGCCGAAACCCAAGGCATGGATATCGTTCTCGCAGGAGGAACGGAGTATGCGGGCAGGATCACCGTCCTGGACGGAATGACGCATTCGATCCGACTGCAGATCGGGGGCTTCAGTTCTGGGCCGATGCTATGGCGTAGCTTGAAAGATCTGGCACTAGTTGACTTCGACAGTGACGGGATCTTGGACTACGTTGCCGCTACCGAGCCAGTGAGCGTGATGGCGAATGGCGCTCTACTTCAGGTGTTCTCAGGCGACACCGGGGGTACGTTGTGGACGTCCGTTTCGATGGGCAGCGTGAATTCCGGAATGAATGGAGTCCTGGTCGCCGGCGGCTCGTCCGGCAAGCAACTGATCGCCGTGCTGCCTGACAGCTTGCGCGCGTACGACAGTTCAACCGGTCTGCTCTCGTGGACGATCGCCATTCCGAACAATGGCGCCTTTCTCGTGCCGAATGGCGAGAACGGTGCGGAGATCGGGGTGTTTCAGGACGCCGGCGAGGTGACTTTCTACAGTGCATCGACACAGGCCTTGATCAGGAGCTATTCAATGCCGGCGCCGTTGCGCGCCATGTCGGCATTGGGTGGAGACCTGCACACCCTGGTTGCCGCCAGCGCGGATGCCTTGACCCTCGTGGATGGGGAAAGCGGGAGCATTCTTGCCGCCACCGACTATCTGGGCCCGTTTCCAGCACAAGGCAGCCGGATTGCGGTTGCCGCTAACTCGACATCATCGTGGACGATTGCCAGCGGAACGGAAGCGGCCTTGTACCGCTTTCGCCTGAATCTGACTGACGTCATCTTCGCCAATTCCTTTGAGAATCCGTAGCCGGCTCGGGGATTCTTTGGGAATGGGTCACCCGGGTGGCAAACTGGCGGTGAGCGGCATGGTCGGGCTGGAGGCAGCAATGCCATGGCCGGCAAGATGGCATTCACTACGAGGTCAATCACGCGAGGGTTCGAGGGTTCGAGGGTTCGTGGCGCACTGATCTTCATCTCATTGGCCGCCATGCCCAGCATTTGCCGCGCGTGTCCGATCCCGGCCGATATGATCCGCCGGTCGCCTTTCGAAATCCGCGCGGGAACGTTTCGCTATGTTGCGCCAACCGGCAATGATGCGAATGCTGACAGCGCGCAATCGCGGTGGCGGCATTTGCAAACCGCGGCCGATCATGCGGTTGCGGGTGATACGGTTTGTCGTCGCGGCGGCAGCTACAACGAGCTGCTCGCTTTCAGCGCTGGCGGATCGGCCCTTGATGGAGAAATTGCTTTCGAGGCCGCAATTCACACCCGTTTCAGCAGATCCGGGTGACGGTCGAAGACCTGGATGCGCCAGTCCGCCTGGTTGCGGTCGATCTCGTCGACGCCGAGATTGGGCAAATAGCCCACTGCGCAATTGCGCCCGTTTCCCTTGGCCAGATACAGCGCGCGGTCGGCGACGCCGAGCACGAAATCCATACTGAACAATTCGACGCGCTCGCGATAGAAGGGGTAGACCGACCAACCGACCGAAGCGGTCGGATCGATCAGCACACCGTTATCCAGCTCGACCGTCGTCTGATTGATCTCCTCCACGATCCGCCTGGCGAGTTGCTCGCCCTCGTCGCGATGCCGATTCAAGCCCAGATAAATGAACTCCTCCCCGCCAAAACGGAAGATCAGATCATCGTCGCGTTTGATTCCCTGCAGTCGTTGTGCAACTGCTCTGAGGGCCATATCACCGGCAGCATGTCCGTGCCGATCATTGATGCGCTTGAAATGATCGAGGTCGATTGCACAGACAATGACGTCGACCGGGTCACAATCTCGAACGCGCGTTGCTTTCTTGGTGATCGCTGGAACCTCGTCGTGAACCCATTGACCGAAGCGGTGCCGGTTCCAAAGCCCGGTCAACGGGTCGGTCGCTGCGGCAAGCTGCAGGGCCTCGGTCTTGGATGCAACCAGACGCTCCAGCTCCACGCTCCTTGCGCGGAGTGCGCGAACCCGCCATTGAACGCCGACGACGAGCAAGGCCAAGCCCGCCAGCCAGAATGCGACGACGGTCGATGTGCGCCGGTACCACGGTGCGATTACGGTGATCGGAGCCGAGGCGATACCGCCCGACGCGCCAGCCGCATCGCGTGCCTCCACTTCGAAGAGCAGGTTTCCGGCAGGCAGGTTGGTGAAATCCCGGCGGACTTCGTTGCTCCACTTGCTCCACTCCTCATCGCCGCCCTCATGGCGAATCCGTGAGCGGTAGCTGTTGATCTCCGGGGCACGGTAGCTCGGCAGGGCGAAGCTGAATCGAATGCTGTCACCTTCGGCAAGGTTCAATTCCGGCAGTACGCCGTAACCTGAAAAGAGCGTGCGCTCGCCATTGGAAACCTCGCGGATGAGGACCTGGGGTGTCTTCGAGGTGGGCAAATTGACCGAGGGATCGACGCGCACAACACCGGAGTCGGTCGCGAGCCAAACGATCCCGCTCTTGTCCATCATGATGTCGTGGATATTGCCGAACCCTGCGATGCCGTCGAATACGCTTTGCTGGCGCACGTAGACCCCAGACACGCCTCTGGATAGGAGTCGGAGTCGTCCCGATGAGCCAGCGACCAGCAATTCGTTCGCATTCAACGGGAGGAATTGGGTAACCGGCCCGGTTTGTTCGAACGGAAGTTTGGGACTGGGTTCGAAGCGTCCGTGGAAGAAGTGATAAAAGCCGCGGAGGCTGCCGACATGCACCTCGCCGCCGATGAGATTCAGTTCGAGCTCGCCGGGAGGCACACCATCGCCTTCATTGAATTCGATCATCGGGGCGTCCGACAGAACATTGCTGCCGGCCTTGGGAATGATGCGCGTCATACGACCCAGATTCGACGACAGCCAAATGCTGCCATCTGAATCCTGTACGACTCCAAACACGTCGAAACTCACATCGTTGCGTACTTCGCTTTCCACCCAGTTCGAGTTGATCTTTTGCATGCGGGCCAAGCCGAATCGCAGGCCAACTAACGCGTCGTTCGGGCGCGCAGGGCTGACGAAGTCCGAGTAGACGTTTCGTTTTGGGAAAACGAGGGGCCGGCCATCAATACTTTGTATCCCCTCGTCTGTCAGCACCAGAACATCGCTGCCATGGCTCACGACGCGATGAATCCATGAATAGTTCGGCGATATCGGTTCGAAGGACGTTGCGTGTTCGTAATTCTTGAACAGCGAGAGGCTCTTGCTGGAGTAGGCAATGATTCCGAGCTTGTCTTCGATCACCCCGAAAGGTGACTCGTGGATTCCCTGCGCTTCCTGGAACAGCGATACACGTGAGGGCCAATCAATGCGTGTAATCGCGTTGCTCCAGGCAACCCAGATACCACCCTCATCATCGACATGAATCGCTTGAGCGCCCGGCAATGCGCCAAACTGGCTGGCCCGGAACCGCGCGATCTCGTGCCAGTTTTCGTCCAGTATTGCCAGGTCTCCGTTTACGAAGGGCAATCCGACCGCGCCGTCGACCAAGACGTTTGCGGCACCCATATATCCACTCAATGTCCCGGGGTCCCGAGCCATTGCAGAGATTGGAGCGTGGTCAAGATCGACCCATGTCGCTGTTTCAAATGAATCCTGTGAGATCCCGGCCAGCCCTCCTGGGCCGAACGGTATCAGCGCCCCCAGTCGCCTCTCTGAAAAGTAGGCGCCGCCCTCAACTAGCTGCAGACTGCGCCCGGACACCCGCATGAGGCCCACGTGCTCATCACGCACATAGAGGTCGCCACGTATTGAAAACAGTCGGCCAAAACCATTCGCCGCCGGCAGCACGAACATTCCCCTGGAGTCTTTGCACAGCAACTTGGGCTCGGAGCGCACGCACCAATAACCCTTGCCTGATGCGAATTCCCAGATATGGCCGAGTCCGACCAGTCCGCCAGGCACTTCACCCGCCAGATTCGTGACGCGGACCTCATGACCTTTGCTGGAAACGGAAAGCAGCGACTCGGACCCGCCCACAATGATCTCGGCGTTATCGGTGATGCCCAGCGCAGTCACCACTCGCGCATAGGGCAAGGGCAGGCGAGCCCACTTGATGCCATCGAACTCCAGGACGCCGACGCCATCCGCCACATAAACCAAGCCGTCCTTGCCTTGGACAATGCTTCGAAACGGCGGTGCGGCATATTGATCGCCGGCGATGATCTCCTTGAAGTTCCAGGTTTTCGATTGCGGTGTCGGCGACTGCCCAAGCGCCGCCGCAGATGCCAGCAGCAAACCTACCGCAATAAGAGGGGTCGCATTGATTTGGTTGACTCCATCTTGGTCGCGCAGCGGCCAAGGGTGCCAGCGCGGGCAGTCCAAGGCAATGCGCCAGATCCGAGCTTGACTTGGCGTTACTGTGGTTCTAGCGTGACGCGGCGCTCACGACGCCAAATCCTGCTCCGATCTATCCACTAGCGAGGCATCACGATGAACCACGAAACGAAGGGAAATCTGGAAGTGTCAAGGGATGTTGTGGCGCAGCTCAATGCCATGGTACGCAACAGCTCAGCAGCTGCCGGCTCCAATCAGGCTCCGCGTACACCGGGACCAACGCCTAGCCCGACGCTCAACAATGACTTTCAGGATTCTGAAGACTAGCAGCCTGTCGGAACGTTGCCGGTGGAGGCGAGGATTCGATTGTGTGAGGACAGGTTCTTGACGGTTTGTGGATCCATAGGGGTGCTATGGGTCAAGAAGCGGCGGGAATATGGACCATACAGGCGGATTCGTCGCCCCGCGGAGTAGTGTCCGACTGGCTCCAGGGTACTGCTGGCGACGAAGGGTTCCGTTTTCGCGCCTCGTTAGATCTGCTTCGATTTGCGTTAATACCGTGCTTTCGGTCGACACTCAAAGTAGTGCTCTGCAACTTCTCTGCAGCGTTTGTTGAATGGGTCACCAGTCGGCGGCCCATTTTCGGTCGAGACCTGCCCATATGAGTTCAAGTCGTCTGAACCTCGAGCTCAACCCGAGTGCGAGCGTCTCGATCCAGGATCACGAACAGCCTCCATCGTTTCTGGTCGAGGCACCCATGAGAGGGGCTACGTTTTCCTCCGTCAAGGTATCCGCCGGGAACTTGCCTGGCGCGCATGCCTTTCTCTGCTCGGTGCTGATCGACGGAGAAAAAGATGCGCAAATTGGTGAGCAGGCTGCGGCCGAACTGCGTCAGATCGGCTTGTTCGCACGGGCGGATGAGATGCCGCAAGCGGTGACCTATCGGTTTCCACTGCGCGACCCTGAAGCTTGGGACAAGTTGCTCTCGCGCCCTGGAATGGACTGTACGCGAGGCCGGCCTGCGCACTTGGATGCACCATACCTTCCTGCTGAATGGCAGGATCAAGCGCTCCGCTATGAACTGCATCATCACGGTAGCGTATGGGCCCCCGTTCGAGTTGCCAATGGCGCCGAATTTGACGGTTGCGGCTACGATGTGTGCGATGAAACACGTCAGCCGGAAATGTCTCTGGATACAGAGACGACCCGAACACATTTCGAGCGCGAAGGTTTTGCGATCCTCGAGAACCTGCTTCCGACCGAGCACGTCGAGGAATTGGATCGATATTTTCAGGCGCTGGCAGAGCAAGGTTTTCTGTCCAGCGATGAAGTTCGCGGTGCTCGCCGCCACTTCGCGCACAATCATCCTGTCGCGAATTTCTGGCACGCTCAGTTGAACGAACGCGTGTCACAACTGGCAGGCCGGCGAACAAAGCCATCGTATTCGTTTGTTTCATTGTATATAGCGGGTGGGGATCTGTGCTGGCATACAGACCGCCCTCCTTGCGAATACACGATTACCCTGCTGCTCGATTACGCGCCCCTCGCCGCCGATGGGAGATCCTCCTGGGCGCTCAAGGTAAAGGGCCGCGATGGAACGATCCATACACTGCATCAACGCGTGGGCGAGGCCTTGATCTTCAGGGGGCGGGAGTTGACACACGGTCGTGATGTGCTACCGGACGGCCATCGCTCGGCGTCCCTGTTGTTTCATTTCGTCAACGAGGAGTATGACGGGGAGATCGCTTGAGCTCGACGCGCGACGATTGCTGCCTTGTCACAGCGCGCACCGTGCGCCTGAAACAGTGATGGACATGGGACGCGCACCGCCCATTGAAACCTCCTCGCCGATAGCCTCCGCGCATCGCGTCCAGTCGTTCTTCCAGAGTCTGGGCGATACCATCGCGGCCGAACTCGGCGAGGGCCGCGAGGCGGTCTATGCCAATCTCGAGCGCGTCGCGGCAAAGCACCTGGCCGCGTTCAATCCCTCCGCGCATATCACGCAAAGCGATCTCATCGATTACGTGCTTGGCGCCGAAACCTTGTGCAAGCAGGCAGATCTGGACGGCAAGTTCGCCGAGCCGCCGCTATCGCTCTATCACGGTGGCGATTTCGACATCTCGGCACTCACCTGGCTGGATGGCACCACCAGCATCCATCAGCACGCTTTTTGCGGTGCCTTTCACGTGCTGGCCGGTTCCAGCATTCACAGCCGCTACCAATTCGATGCCTGGCAGCCGCCTGCACACAGGCAGCGCGCCATCGCTGGTCGCTTGCAACTGCTCGACCTCGAAGTACTGCACGCCGGTGACACCCGCGTCATTGCCCGCGGCAGCGGCCTGATCCATTCGCTGTTTCACATGATCCGCCCTTCGCTGACGATCGTGATCCGTACGATCACCGACGACCCCAACGGCGAGGTGCAATACGACTATCGCTGGCCAGGGCTTGCCTACAACCCGTTTCAGCGGCATGCACCGGCCATTCGCAAGCTGCAGTATCTGCGCATGTTGCGCCGGCTTGATGCGGATACCGCATATGCGCATTTGCAGCGGGTTCTGGCTGACGCCGATCTTCATCTCGCCTATCTGCTGGTGTCGGAGCAAACACGCATCTCGGCACAGCCCGATCAGGCGCGTGTTCTGTCCGACTTGTGCACTGCGTTGTCCGCTGATGAGCGCAAGCTGCTGCATGAGGCGACGCACAATGACCTGCTGAGCCGTGCTGTCGTCGATTTGCGGCAAAAGCTGCACGACCCCGGCCACCGCTTCCTGCTCGCCCTGTTGCTCAATGTTTTCGACAGGCAGGAGCTGCTGGGCCTGGTTGCGCGCGAATTCTCCGCCGGCGATGCAGTCGATCAAGTCATGCGCTGGATCGCGGAAATGACCGGCAATACCGCCGGCTTCGAGAACATGATCGGCCTCGATTTCAACACTACCGAACTGCACATGCTGGCCCACATGTTCCGTGGCGCGAGTCTGGATGACATCCTCGCCGAATTCCGCCAACACTACGGCGCGGCAGAAGTTGCAAGGCAAGCCGAAGAATTGTCCGCGCTCTTCTCGGCCCTGAAGAGCTGCGCGTTGTTCCATCACATCTTTGCTGATCTGGCGGACAGTCAGGGCAGTGCCCGGATGGAATGAACACGACCCCGGTCGCTCTGAACTGCGCTCAGCCGAAATACCGGATCACGCATCAAGGTTCTAGCGCGACGCGGCAGCCACGCGGCGTTCGCCGGGTGTGTCGCTGCTCGTGTTGCTCCGGCGGTAGACGATACGCTGCTCGCCGCCATTGCAGCTGCCCACGATCTTCGCATCCATGGAAGCGTCTTTCGCCACGATCTCGAGCGTGTAGGCAGTGACGCCATTCCTCTCGATCTTCGTGGCGATTTCGCTTTTCAAGGCATCGCAGGATTTGCGGACGGAGGGGCTCTGTGCGTTGGCGGCAACAGGAAAGATCAGGGCAAGCATCAACAGGGATTTCATGGGAGCTCTCGGTTTACTTCGGGGTGGGAATGGACGTTCGCGAACCCTCGGGTGTTCGCGACGATTTCAATTCTCATGGATGCCCAAGGCGACGGCATGACTGGAATATGGCTATTTCAAGGCTGTTGTCGGCAGCACCGAAGCGCACCGCCGGATCGCAAGGGGGTGTCATGACCCACGCGCGTGGCGTTGCGATTGGCGTCATTCCCTATTTCAGCCTCAAGCCTCGACCAATTTCTGCATCTTGATCGGCTTGCGAATTTCGCAATACCCAAGATGTCAGGGCCGTCGCTTGTGACGCCGCCTTTCACAACCGCGTTGTCCAGGGTCGGTCGAGTCGGATCCTGATGTTCGCGTCGCATCGATCTGGTTCATCGGATAGCCGGGTGCATGGTTCTATGCTGGGCGCATGAATCGCCCTGCATCACCGGTATTCACCATCGGCCATTCCAACCGGCCGCTGGAGGAATTCCTTGGCCTGCTCGGGGAATCGCGGATCGAGTGTGTGGTCGATGTGCGTCGCCTGCCGGGATCACGCAGTTTCCCCCAGTACGACGCCGACGCGCTCACCCTGAGCCTGGCCGAACACGGCATCGACTACTGGTATCTGCCACCGCTGTGTGGCCGTCGAAGCAAGCGCGAACTGGACGGCATCCCGCCCGAGGATTTCTGGACCAACGCGAGCTTTGCCCGTTACGCGGCGTATGCACACAGCGCTGCATTCGCCGAAGGATTGCAGGCCTTGTTGCTGCGTGCGCGCGCGCAGCGTTGCGCAGTGATGTGTTCGGAGGCGGTCTGGTGGCGTTGCCACCGACGCATCATCACCGATCATCTGCTCGCGCTGGGCGTCAGCGTTTTCCACATCATGGGCCCAGGCAAGGTCGATAAGGCGACACTGACACGCGGCGCGCTGATCAACGACGGCCAAGTCATCTATCCCGCGGCGGATTCGCTTGAAGTCGCCGATGCCCGCGACAACTGACGAGGAGATCATCATGAGCAACTCATTCAAGGTCGGTGACCACGTGCGCTGGAATTCAGAGGCCGGCCACGTCAGCGGCACGATCAGGAAAATCCACAAACACGATTTCGACTGGAAAGGCTACACGCGCCATTGCAGCGAAGACGATCCGCAGTACGAAATCGAAAGCGACAAGACCAATCACATCGCCATGCACAAGGGCGCTGCGCTGGAGCGAACGGACTCCTGACAGCGGCCCGTCAGAACGTATCCCGTGGCCAACGAATGAGTTCGATCTGGCCGCTGTCGATCAACCAGGCAAGACCACCGAGATTGAGTGCGACGACCAGCCAGAACGCAATCTGGAACGACAGCTTGCGGGTCTTGTGGCGGAAGCTGCCTTGCGCGATCAATGCGCCAGGCCAGCCACCCAGAAATTCAAAGAGATGCAGGGTACTTTCCTGAGTTCGCCAGCGGTGGGTTCTTGCGGCGGATTTGTCGAGGCCGTAGGCAACGAAGGCAATCAGGCTCATTCCCGCGTAGAGCAACGCCACCAAGGGCGGAATCCGACCCAGATACGCGGCAATGGCGAACGCCAGCAGGGCGAGGATTCCGATGATCCTGCGCGGCAACCATGTTCGCTGGAGCGAAGGCGATTTTGCAGGGATCAGCACGGCCCTGATGCGCGTTGCATTCAGACGCCGCCGCTCATCGACGATGGGCTCGTAGGAAATCAGGTCGCCATCGACAGGGCGTCGACCGCGCTTTTCGAATGCCTTGATGTGGACGAAGGCGCGTTCGCCGCCGCCGTTTGGCGTGACAAAGCCGAAGCCCTTTTCGTCGTTCCAATCAGCAATGCGTCCGACATGGCGCATCAGCGTTTCGTCCGTGATCCAGCCGGAAGGCGAGGACGCCATTATCTTTTGACATCATTTGATTGCCAAGAGAAGTGGCGTTTTGCTGGAGGCGCGATCCGGCAGTGGGCCGGTGGCGGCTTGCAGCAATGCATCGCGGCTGAAGCCGCTCCCACGAGAGCTGCAGATCGCATCGCGGCTGAAGCCGCTCCCACGAGAGCTGTGGATCGCATCGCGGCTGAAGCCGCTCCCACGAGAGCTGCAGATCGCATCGCGGCTGAAGCCGCTCCCACGAGAGCCCGAAGCCGGCTGAGCCGCCCCGGCACGCCGCTCCCACGAGAGCGGCAGATCGCATCGCGGCTGAAGTCGCTCGCACGAGAGCTACGGATCGCATCGCGGCTGAAGTCGCTCGCACGAGAGCTGCGGATCGCGTCGCGGCTGAAGCCGCTCGCACGAGAGCTGCGGATCGCGTCGCGGCTGAGGCCGCTCCCACGAGGGCTGCAGGTTCCATGCCCGTCTGTGCGCGCGCCGAATCACTTGTCCGCGAGCAACGCCTTGGCGTCGACCTGGAAGGCGCGCCAGGTGGCTTCGAATTGGCCGGCACGCGGCGTGGTGTGGGCAATGCGCGAGAGCAGCCGTTGCATGCTGTCGATCTCGCCGATCAGTTGCTGGATCGCGTCGAGAGCTTCCTGGTGATCCTGCATGGTCACCAGGAAGATCTTCTTGTCCTGGCACACGCCGATGCAGGTCTGTGGCGCTTCGATGCGACCGCAGCCGATGCATTGCCAGGCGGGGATCGGATCACTCATCGGATCAGTTCGTGTGCTGCGCGTCGTCCTGTGCCTTCAGCGGAAAGGCCGGATCGTCGAACGTGCGCGGATAGTCGGCGACGGCCTGGCGCATCTGCGCGACGCTGGCAAGATCCTGCGGATTCTTCTTGAACGCCTGGACGCCGTTGATCAGGGGTACGAGCATGCCGTGCAAGGCTGCATCGGCCTGGGCATCGAGTTTGCAATTGGCAAAAAGGTAGTCGATGGCGTCCTTGATCGCATCGACACGCTCGATGGCAATGGACTGTGGCATGTGACCCATCTCGTAGTGCGCCAGCTCACCAAGGGCGGCGTTGATCCGCGCCATGCCTTCGCGCAAGGGTGCATCGGTGGCGTAGCGCACCTCGGGTATGCCAGCGGGGGCGCTGGGCGCGGCGTGGGCTTCATGTCCTTCGTGCTCATGCTCGTGCTGGGCGAGCGCTGGAAGTGCGGAAGCCAGCAGAATGGCCAGTGGCAAGGTCGCCAATCGCTTGATTTTCATGGGGGCTCCGGATAACTGCGGGGGTTCGGGGCATGCTAATGGATGGTTTCGAGTAGGCCGCTGATTCAGATCAACACATACGCACTCCGCTCTGTGCGAAGCTTGTCCACGTGCTTGCGCATCCACGCGGAAATGACGCATGGGTACAGGCACGATGGTGATTCGAACGCCCTGGTTCAAGCTGCCGGAAGAAATTGCGGATGAACGTGACGCGCCCTCCTTCAATCGGCGATCTGCGCGGCCTGAGCGCGGACGAAGCCGCCCGACGGCTGGCCGCGAACGGTCCGAACATGCTGCCTGGGAGCAGCCCCAAATCCCTGATCAAGATCGTGGCCGGCGTTCTGCTCGAACCGATGTTCCTCATGCTGCTGGTCGCCGGCGGTCTCTATCTGGCCCTGGGCGATACTGCCGAGGCGAGCTTCCTGCTGACCTTTGTGTTTGTCGTCATTGGCATCACCCTGGCCCAGGAGCGCAAGACCCAGCGCGCGCTGGAATCGCTGCGCGATCTGTCCGCCCCGCGTGCGCTGGTCATGCGCGATGGCGAGGAAGTGCGCATCCCCGGCCGCGATGTGGTCGTCGGTGATCTGCTCGTATTGCATGAAGGCGATCGCATCGCCGCCGATGCGACGCTGATCGATGGCCAGCTTGATGCCAACGAGTCGTTGCTGACCGGCGAAGCGGTGCCGGTGACCAAGTTGCCGGGAACCGGGGGAAACCTGTTATTCGCGAGCACCCTGGTGACGCGTGGCATCGGTCTGGCTGAAGTCACCGCGACAGCGACCGCGACGGCGGTTGGCAAGATCGGCGAGGCGCTGGCTGCGACCGAGGAGCCGCCTTCAGGATTGCAGCAGGCTTCGCGCAGGCTGGTGCGCAACCTGACCATCGGCGGACTGGCCCTGGCGACACTGTATTTCCTCATCAACTGGTTGTGGAATGTGCAAGGCCTGCTGGAAAGTCTGCTGGCCAGCATCGCCCTGACCATGGCCATCCTGCCCGAGGAAATTCCGGTCATCCTGACCGTGTTCCTCGCCATTGGTGCGTGGCGAATCTCGCAACGCAAGGTGCTGACCCGGCGCGTGCCGGCGGTCGAGGCGCTCGGTGCGATTTCGGTGCTGGCGGTGGACAAGACCGGAACACTGACCGAAAACCGCATGCAGATTGCCGAGCTGCAACTGGAGGATGCAGCTTTCGTCCACGAAGGCGCGGATGATCTCGCCGAGACGTTCCACGAGATGGTCGAGTTCGCCATGCTGGCGACGCCGGCCGATCCCTTCGATCCGATGGAGAAGGCGATCCAGCAGTTTGGTCTGCATTGGCTGACCGGCACCGAGCATGTGCACGCGGAATGGTCGCCAGATTTCGAATACGGGTTGTCGCCGGACATCCTGGCGATGACGCGGGTGTTTCCGATCGGTGCGACCACGCAGCACATGCTGGCGACCAAGGGCGCCCCCGAGGCAGTCGTCGATCTGTGCCACCTGGATCGCGCTCGTGAGGAAAAAATCCTTGCCCAGGTCGAGCGCATGGCCGCGCGCGGCTTGCGCGTGCTTGGTGTCGCGCGTGGGCGCTGGCAGGGCAAGACGCCGCCGCGCAGCCAGCATGATTTTGATTTCCAGTTTCTCGGTCTGCTCGGGTTCGTCGATCCACCGCGGCCTGACGTACCGGCGGCGATCGCCGAATGTCGCGGCGCCGGCATCCGCATCATCATGTTGACCGGTGATCATCCGGCGACGGCCATGGCCATCGCCGCTGAAGTCGGACTCAGCGAGCGGCCGGACGTCATCACCGGCGTCGAGATCGATACCCTCGATGATCAGACCCTGCGTGAACGTCTGCGCCATGTCGACGTCTGCGCGCGTTTGCAACCTGTACAGAAATTGCGCCTCGTGCGCCTGCTGCGCGAGGATGGCGAGGTGGTCGCGATGACCGGCGACGGTGTCAACGATGCGCCTGCGCTGAAGGCCGCCGATGTCGGCATCGCCATGGGCAAGCGCGGCACCGATGTCGCCCGCGAATCGGCGGCGCTGGTCCTGCTGGATGACAGCTTCGCCAGCATTGTCGCGGCAATTCGCCAGGGCCGGCGCATCTACGACAACATCACCAAGGCGACGCGCTTCGTGTTTGCCGTGCACATGCCGATCATCGCGCTGACCCTGATTCCCTCGCTGCTGCACTGGCCGGTGCTGCTGATGCCGGTGCATATCGTGCTGCTGGAATTGCTGATCGATCCCTCCTGCTCAATCGTGTTCGAGGCCGAGCCGGAAGCCGACGACATCATGCAGCGCCCGCCGCGTGCGCTGGCCGCCTCGCCGTTTGCCGCCGGCAATATCGGCATCGCCGTCGTCCAGGGCATCGGCGCGGCCGTCGTCCTGCTGGCCGGCTATGGCAGCATGCTCAGCCTTGGCATCGATGCCACGCAGAGCCGCACGGCGGTCTTCATCACCCTCATTCTGGGACTGTTCGCCCTGATCCTGGCCAATCGCCATCCGGATCATTCGCTGATGGCACACAGCGCGTTGCGCAATCGCTGGCTGCGGCCGATGTTTGTCGGCATCGTGCTGGTGCTGACCCTGGCCATCAGCGTGCCTTATCTGCGCGACGTGATGGGCCTTGCGTTGCCGACGATGCCGAGTCTGGCCGGCGCGGCCATCCTGCTCGTGCTGACCTTCCTGTGGCTGGAAGGACTGCGTCTCGCGCTTCGTGTGTTCGGCGGTCCCAACTCCTCATTCCCTGCAAGCGAGGCCCCATGATCATCTATGCCTGCCACGGCGCTGCCAAACAAGTGACCGGATCGTGTCATCTGGTGATCTGCAATCGTCACCGTGTGTTGATCGACTGCGGCATGTTCCAGGGCAGCCGCGAGACCGAGAAGACGAATGCCGAGCCGTTTGATTTCGACCCGGCTTCGATCGACGCCCTGCTGCTGACCCATGCCCATCTCGATCACTGCGGGCGCATTCCGCTGCTGGTCAAGCGTGGCTTTCGCGGACGCATCTACACCACCGCGGCCACCCGCGAACTGGCCCGCGTGGTCATGCTCGATGCCGCCAGCCTGCAAGAGCAGGATGCGCGTCGCGCGGCGACTCGACAGCGCAAGGACGAACCCGCCGAGGATCCGCTGTACACGATCGACGATGCCCTGCATGCGCTCGATTTCTTCGCCCCCGATGTGACCTATGGCGACACGGTGCGGATCACCGACGGCATTCACGCGCGCTTTCTCGATGCCGGACATATCCTCGGCTCGGCATCGATCCTGCTCGAACTTGATGATGGACACATCCAGCGGCGCATGTTGTTTTCCGGCGATCTCGGCAATTCCGGTCGGCCAATCGTGCGCGATCCGATGCCGGCGCCGGCGGCCGACTACGTCATCATGGAAAGCACCTATGGCGATCGCCCGCACCGCTCGGTGCCCGATTCGGTCGAGGAGCTCTATCAGGCCATCCGCGAAACGAATGCAAGGCGCGGCAACGTCATCATTCCAACGTTTGCCCTCGAGCGTACCCAGGAGATCCTCTACTACCTGCATCAGGGCATCCGCAGCGGGCAGTTGCCGACGCACCTGCGCGTGTTCCTCGATTCGCCGATGGCGATTTCGGCGACCGAGATCTTCCGCAGACATCCCGAATGCTTCGACCTTGATTTCATCGCCGAGCTGGAACATGGCGATCCGTTCGACATGCCAGGGCTGCATTTCACCCGTGAAACCAGCGAATCAATGGCAATCAACAGCATCGAAAGCGGTGCCGTGATCCTGGCCGGTTCGGGCATGTGCAACGGCGGACGCGTGCGCCATCATCTCAAGCACAACCTCTGGCGCGAGCGCAGCAGCGTCGTCTTTGTCGGCTACGCCGCGGAAGGCACGCTGGCGCGACGCATCGTCGACGGCGCCGCTTCGGTACAGATCTTCAATCACGACATCGCGGTGCATGCCCAGATCTGGACGATCAACGGATTCTCCGCCCACGCCGACCAGCCGGCCCTGCTTGATTGGCTCGGCGCCGCGCCGAGGCGCAGGGTTTTCCTCGTCCACGGCGAATACGAACGCGGCATGGCCAAGCTGCAGGAGGTCCTCCAAGCCAGGGGATTCGATTGCCAATTGCCCGGCATGGCTGAGTCGATCAAGATCGATTGAACACCGGCCTGGCGGACCTTGGTCGGCCGGGCTGCTATGAGCGGTCAACGCCGCGTGCTGTTTCGCGATCGAAGGATGCCAGCACGGCGACGATTTCCTCCGCCGTGTCCACGCGCGTGAACAGGCCGACATCGCTCACGCTGATGAATCCCTGCTCGACGAGATAGTCGAAATCGACCACGCGATGCCAGAACTCGCGGCCGACCAGCACGATCGGAATGCGCGGCATCTTGCCGGTCTGCACCAGGGTCAGCACATCGAACAGCTCATCGAGTGTACCGAAGCCGCCCGGGAACGCGACCAGGCCGTGTGCACGCATTAGAAAGTGCATCTTGCGCAATGCAAAATAGTGGAAACGGAAGGCCAGTTCGGGGCTGATGTAGGGATTTGGCCGCTGTTCGTGCGGCAGGATGATGTTGAGCCCGATTGAGCGCGCTCCGGCTTCATATGCGCCGCGATTGGCTGCCTCCATGATGCCCGGGCCACCGCCGGTGACGACGACGAAATCGCGACGTCCTTCGCGCTGGAAACGGGCCGAGACGAGATGACTGAATCGCCGCGCCTCTTCATAGTAATGTGCCTGAGCCAACTGGCGTCTGGCCTCGGCGATGCGGGTCGCTGGCGTCGGGTCGGAAGCCCCGGCCGCCGCCAGGCCCAACTCCGCGGCGGCAAGCTCGGCCTGCGCCTGCGCCCGTGGCAATACGCGGGCGCTGCCGAACACGACAACCGTCGAGGCGATGCCTTGCTCACGCAGGTCGTGTTCCGGCTTGAGCAGCTCGAGTTGCAGACGCAGTGCGCGCGCGTCATCGCTATTGAGGAACTCGGCGTCGTTCTGGGCCAGCCGGTAGGCCGCACTGTGCATGATCGCCTGTTGCATCGCTTCGAGTTCGGCGGGGTCGATCATGGCTCTCCTGCGGCGGCATGGTTTTCGAGGCAGCATGTCCGATTCATGGGCGTGATGGAAGCGCGCTGTCGGCTTGCCACGACGCATCGGGATCGATGCTGGTTTGCCTTCGCCAACACGCATCGTGGGCCTGGATGCGCCTGCGATGTCAACCTCGGCGCAGCAGGCGGCGCACGCCGATGGCGGCAATCGCGATCCAGACCCCGCTGCGCAGGCTCATCGCGATCAGCGTACGTTGTTCCCAGGCGCCGCCGCCGACGATGTGGATGGCGAATGCGGCAAACACGAATACGGTTGCTATCGCGATTGCGATGGCCAACCAAGCCGCCCAGCGTTGCCGCCACCAGAGCCCCGCACCGGCGACGACATAGGCGAAGCCGGCGAGGAAATTGAACCAGAGCACGAACGGCACGTAGTGTCCGGCCGCCGCGCGAGCGGCCTCCCCACCGAACAACACGCTGCCGCCTTCCTTGAGCGTGAGCAGGCCGAAGGCGATGGCAAGGATGGAAATCGCCATGATCCAGACGTCACGGGTTTGCTGCGTATTCATGCGGATGTCTCCCGGGCGCGGATTCAATCGTGGGTGAGCGGCTTGTCGGTGAACAGGTAGTCCTTGAGTTCCTTCGAGAACGTCGGATCGCGGCGGCGGATCCATTCGAGCAGCATCGAGGCATGCTCCTTCTCCTCGTCGCGGTTGTGTTCAAGGATTTTCTTCAGCGTTTCATCGCCGCAGGCATCGCAGCGCTGGTTGTACCAGTCGATCGCCTCAAGCTCTTCCATCAGCGAAACGATGGCACGGTGCATGTCGCGGGTTTCGCTGGAAAGCGTTTCATAGGGTTCGTGGTAGCCGACGCTGGACATGGGTGCTTCTCCGGTGAAGTGGGCAAAGGTTTCGCGGGTGATGTTCAGTCGAACGAGCGGCCTTCGCCGGCCTCCTCGTGGGTGACGCCGTCGCGGATATGGTAGATGCGCTTGAATGTTGGAATGATCTTCTCATCGTGGGTGACGACGATGATCGCGGTCTCGTACTTGCGCGCCATGTCATTGAGGATACGCACGACCGCCATCGCGCGTTCACTGTCGAGCGGAGCGGTGGGTTCATCGGCAAGGATCACCGGTGGCTGGTTGACCAGACCGCGCGCGATCGAGACGCGCTGCTGTTCGCCGCCGGACAATTGCGATGGCATTGCCGTGGCCCGGTGCTGGACGTCGAGCGCGGTCAGCAGTTCCAGCGCGCGTGCACGCGCGGCGGCATTCGGCATGCCGGCCAGCATCGGCAGCAGGGCGACGTTGTCGGTCGCATCGAGAAACGGAATCAGATACGGCGCCTGGAACACGAAGCCGATCTTGTCGCGGCGCAGGGCGCGCAGGTCGCGCACCTTCCAGCCGTTGTCGTAGATCACCTCGTCGCCGAGCAGCATGCGCCCGGCGGTCGGATCGATCACCGCGCCGAGGCATTTGAGCAAGGTGCTCTTGCCCGAACCCGACGGTCCGATCAGGCCGACCACCTCGCCCGGCCCGACCTCCATATTGACGTCCTTGAGCGCATGCACGGCGGTGTCGGCCTCGCCATAGCGCTTGCTCAAGCCTTCGATGCGGATGCCTTTCTGGTTCATGCGCTCAGCCGATCGCCTCGGCCGGATCGACCTTGAGTGCCATGCGGATTGCAACCAGGCTGGCCAGCACGCAGATGCCGAGCACGGCGAAGAAGCCGGCGATCGAATCGGCCGGGATGAGCAACACGTACTTGGGAAACAGCGGTGCGGCAAACGTGGCCGTGATCTTGCCGACGACGAAGCCGATCACGCCGAGCACCACGGCCTGCTGCATGATCATCGCGGCGATCGTGCGGTTGCGCGTGCCGATCAGCTTGAGCACGGCGATCTCGCGGATCTTGTCCATGGTCAGCGAGTAGATGATGAAGGCGACGATGGTCGCGCTGACCACGGCGAGAATGACCAGGAACATGCCGATCTGGCGCGCCGAAGTGGCGATCAGCTTGCCGATCAGGATGCCCTCCATCTGCGGGCGCGTGTAGGCGGTGACACGCCTCCAGCGCCGGATCGAAGCAGCCACGTCATCGGCCTGGTGACCCTGCTTGAGGGTGACGAGGACGGCATTCACGTAAGGGTTGCTGCTTTGCGAGGCGATCACCGAATCGAGCAGGCCGGGCACGCCGGGGCGGTTGAAGGCCGGGGTTTTCCGCGTTGCGCCGGCGACTCTGCAGGATGGCGTCGTTGTCCTTGAGGAACTGCGCCTCCTGGGCATCCTTGAGCGGGATGAAGACCATTGGATCGCCGCTGGAGGAGACCATGCGCCGGGTCAGCCCGACCACGGTGTATTCGTTGCGACGGATGCGGATGCGTTCGCCGATGTGAAACCCGCTGGCGACGTCGGCAACGGCTTCGTAGTGGCTGCGCGTGATCTGGCGTCCGTCAATCAGGTGCGGCGGCCAACCTGGCGTGCCGGCGGCGCCCGGCGAGATGCCGACCACCATTGCGCGCACATCGGCCTCGCCCTTGCGTATCTGCATGGTCAGGTAGGTCACGTTGGCCGCCATGGCGACACCGGGCATGACCAGGATGCCGCGGTACAGATCATCGTGGACGCTGGATGCCTCGGCGTAGGGACCGAGGGTATCTTTCTGCACAATCCACAGATCCGCACCACTGTTGTCGAGCAGGGCCTTGCCGTCATCGACCATGCCGCGATAGACGCCGGCCATGGTCAGGGTCACGCCAATTAGCAGACCGAGGCCGATGCCGGTGAACAGGAACTTGCCCCAGGCATGCAGGATGTCGCGGCCTGCGAGGCTGATCACTGCGCGGATCCGGCAAGATGATCGACGACATGGATGCGGCTGCGCGCAGCGAGTGCCTTCTCGCTGAACAGGACAATCCGTTCGCCGGGCCGCAGACCTTCCTGGACCTGCACGTTGCCGTCGAGGTCGGCGACGCCAAGGCGGATGGGCCGGAATTCGAGCCCGCCATCCGTGATGAGCCATGCGCCGATGCGACCGTCGATGCGTCGGATCGCGGCATTCGGAATAACCGTGGTGGCGGGCAGCGCCGGCAGGGCCAGGGTGACTTCGGCCAGCTCGCCGACCGGCGGCAGGGAGCCGGCCGGCAGCGCGAATGCGATCTTGGCCAGGGTTTCCTCGGTCACCGCATCGGCCAGCGGCTCGACCCGCGCAACCTGGCCGTCGAAGCTGGCGTCGCGGCGTGAGCGCAGGGTGATGCGTGCCGGCAAGCCGGTCGCCAGGCCGGCGGCGCTGATCTGGTCGAAGCGCGCATTGATCCACAGGCTGCTGGTGTCGATGATCTCGATCACGGCCTGGCCGGCGACCACGGTGGTGCCGGGTTCGATGTCGCGTGAGACGACGAGGCCGTCAACAGGTGCGAGCAGGCGCAGGTTGCCGCGCTGGGCAACCGCGGCCTCACGATCGGCGCGGGCACGCGATAGCTCTTCACCGGCGGCCGAATAGACCGCATCGGCAATCTGCCGCTCCTGCTGGCGGCCGGCGACCGCTTCGGCACTGACTGCGTGCGTCACCAGCAATTTTTCGTAGCGCTTTTCCTGTGCACGCGCATAGGTCTGGCGCGCTGATGCTTCGCGCACGGCGGCGGCACCACGCTTGATCACCGCTTCCTGCATGCGCACGCGATCGTCGAGGTCGACCGGATCCATTTCGCCGAGCACCTGGCCGGCACTGACTCGGTCGCCAACCTCGACGTCGAGCCGTTGCAGACGCCCGGCGCTGGTCGGGCCGATCTTGTAGAGGTAGCGCGCCTCGACCGTGCCGACGCCGAACAGGGCCGGCGAGATCGCCCGCGTCTGCACGGTGGTGGCGACGACCGCTACCGGTGCCAGCGGTCCGGAGCGGAGCACGACATAGACAAACAAGGCCAGCAACGGAATGATCGCGGCGATCAGGGCGAGGGTGCGGCGGCGTACCTGCGGCAGCTTCATGGCAGCTTCCTTATTCCGCGGCAATAGATCGCGAACACCTTCGGTGCGTCTTCGCGCATGCGTGCCATATCGCCCTGCAGTAGCGACTGCATGACCAGTCCCTGGATCGTGCCGATGAACAGGCTTGCGGCGGCGCTGGTATCCAGCCCTGCATCGAGCTCGCCGCAGGATTTGCCCGCCTCGATGGTTCGCTGCAGGCGTTGCCCATAGTGCTGAATCAGGGTTTGCGCGATGCGCTTCGGCGCGGTGGAACCGGCCTTCTGCAATTCGCCGAACAGCATGCGCGGCACGCCCGGGTGCTCGGCGACGAAATCGACGTGGCTCATGAACATCGCGCGCAAAGCCGCCAGCGGTGAATCGAGATCTTTCGCAGCGCGATCGATGCGTCCAAGCAGGGTTTCGGCGACCCATTCCATGACCGACTCCCAGATTGCCTGCTTGGTCGGGAAATGCCGAAACAGCGCACCCTCGGTCAGATTCATGTGCCTGGCGATCGCCAAGGTGGTGATTTCATTGGGATTCTGCGTACCAGCCAGCTCGACCACAGCTTCCACGGTGATGCGCACGGCGCTCGTCGGCTGGCAGGTTTTTGGCTCGAAGGTTCACGTCGGCACCAGAAGTAAGTAAGTACTCACTATGTTACGCCACGATCCGGCAAATGCAAGCCACAGCATCTTTCTTGCCGGGCTTCGGCTGAGCTTGTTACGCCGTGCTCGGGTTCGACCGGGCGGGTATTGCACTCGGCCGGCTTGCTACCGCGGATGGCTCGCAGACGCCGTAGATCCGCAACCAGGTGCACGTTCTGGATGCCAACGAGATCGCGCATTTTGGCGAACGCTACTGGCTCGCGCGGTGATGGCGCCTATGCCAGCCACGCTGGACTCGGCCTGCAGAAGGGCAGGGAATTGATGGAATAGATGCTTTCCCGGTCTCGTCGGCATTTCACCCGCGAAACCAGTGAATCGATGGCGATCAACAGCATCGAAAACGGTGCCGTGATCATGGCGGGTTCCGGCATGTGCAACGGCGGGCGCGTGCGCCACCATCTCAAGCACAACCTGTGGCGCGAGCGCAGCAGCGTCGTCTTTGTCGGCTACGCGGCGGAAGGAACGCTGGCACGACGAATCGTCGATGGCGCCGAGTCGGTAAAGATCTTCAGCGATGATATTCCGGTGCGCGCCCAGGTCTGGACGATCAACGGCTTCTCCGCACACGCCGATCAGCCGGCGCTACTCGATTGGCTCGGTGATGCGACGAGGCGGAAGGTGTTCCTCGTCCACGGCGAATACGATCGCGGCATGGTCAAGCTGCAGGAAGTGCTGCAATCGCGAGGTTTCAGTTGCCAGCTTCCCGGCATGGGCGAGTCGATCAAGATCGACTAGACGCCGTTTGCCGAATCTGGCTGGCGTAGGGCGAAAGCCGTGAAGCCGGTTCCCCCCGCACGCAGTCATGATCAGCACGCCGAAGAATCGATAGGCTTAACCCGATGGTGGGTTTCGACCCAAAGCTGCCGTTCGACCTGCAATTAACAGCGATTGAGTGGTGTTCGCTAATCAATGTGTCAATACAAGACGCGACCCCGTCTCTTTTTCAACTCTCGTTCGAGCATGACTGACGCGAACTGTCTGCTGCCTACCGTACATAGCGTGATCAGAGCCGGACCCGTTTCAACAAGAAACAGGTCGAGTGGCAACTCCGTCCAATGGCCGCTTAGCGGCGTGCCCTTGCAGCTTCTGACCAGCCGCTCTGGGCCGGATGGCGACAGTCGCAACTCGACCCAAAGCTGTCATTCGATCTGCAACCACTAGCGGTTGACGGGTGTTCGCCAATCAATGTGTCAATACAAGACGCGACCCCGTCTCTTTTTTTGGCTGAAAATATACTCGCCTCCTCTCTCCCGGAGATCAGTCGCGATTGAGCTGCTCCACCTTGCTTAGGAAAAACCTGATGCTCCACATGCGCAGGCTTTCCCTCTGCAATTGATCGAGAAATCTTGATACATCTTCGGCAGCCGCTGCCCAGTCAATTGATTCGACCTTGCTGCGCAACTCGGCCTGGAGCCAGTCCCGATTAACTGGGATATGTTGACCCTTCCATGGGCCAGCTTGATTGATCGCGGATAGCAGCAGTGGATAGTTTGGCGTGACTTCCTGCTTGAGATACCAGACAAAGTCGTACCAATCGCGGCCTTTCAGGAATGATCGGCACAACAGCGCATGGATCTTGAGCGCAAAGTTGCTGCTCAAATCCTGATGGCACACTTCGAAGTCAAGCGGAAAGTCGAGATAGGTGTATTCGAAGCCTGAACCGGCGGGGGGATCTACATCAATCTCGAGTTTGATTTTCAGCGCTCGATCCGCTGATCCATGGACGAAACTCAAGTTGAGCTGCTGACTGATGGAGTTGTCCTTCAGAATGGCCTTGCGAATAACCTGGTCCATTCTGCTCTTGTCCAGTACTTCTGATTTCAATCCGAACTCCTGAAGTCCTTCCGCCAGCGGACCCAAATAGCGGTCCCACTGAAAATCCCGGTTCGACTCCTTTAAGATGAAATCCAGATCTTCGGAGAAGCGCGGTAGCTTGTGCAGAATGCGCAAACTGGTGCCACCCTGAAACGCCGCAACCTCGAAGAAAGCTGCCCGCCATAGGGCAAAAAGGGCAACCTCCTGCAAGATCTCCTTGAGCGCTTGCTCTTCCTCCAATGGGTTGGCGGCGCGATAGGTGGCCAATCGTTGTTGGATGATTTCAATCATTGCCTAGCGCCTTTGAAAGCCCGGTCAGGAACGAATGCACGCGCTTGTTGCGATAGATCTGCCAAAGCGCCCGGATCTGCGCACTCGTGATGCAGTGAATCTGCTCTTGATCGATACGCAAACTGTCGGTCAGCCATGCCATGCCCTGCCATTCCTGCTTGCGCAAATAGACCAGGTCCATGAGTGCGCGGGCCGGTTGCGCCACTAACGCCACCTGCCCACTCAATTCCAGGCGCTCAACCAATGAGAGAAAGTATCCGGGGAGGATGGCAACAGGGTGAAAGGAAAAGCTGCCAAAGTCGGCGTGTTCATAGACCGATGACTTGCGGCCTAGAGTAACGCTGGCGACGGTGCGCACCCCTTCCGGAATCCAGCCGTGGTGGGAAAGCGCCGTTTCAAATGAGACATAGCTGCCAGCGTCGAAACTCTGGGCGAGTGCAAACGGGTGAGCGGGGAAGTCTCTAAAGCGACGGGCCAGCAAGTACTTTCCGCGGCGCAGCCGCAGGAGCTCTGCCGCAGCCATAGCCCGATTCACGAGCTGGTAGCGTCGCTGAGGGCTGCCGCCCAGCACGCGCTCCAATTGGCCCTCGCTAACCACTCGATTGCCTAGGCCGGTATCGATAAGCGTTTTGGTGAGAGTCTGCATTCTGCGGCTTGACCAAGAAATTCCAGAAACTTCCGGAAAATGGAAGATTATGGCCGCAGACCCTAAGCGTCAATCGTTGCAGTAGACGCTCTATTGCGCGCCATTCAGTTGACGGGCCAACCATTTTGTTCGACTATGCGCTCACCAAGCCGTAGAAGAGCTACTGCGTTCAACTTGGTTTGGTGAGATGTGCGGCAGGTGACAGCCTGCCGCACTGGCTCAATTCCCCCCAGACTTCAATCAACGAGACTCAAGCCAATGAAACTGTATCAAATCGACTACGACTTGCGAAAAAAACGTGACTACGCTTCGCTGTATGAGCGTATTCGGAGCTACGGCACCTATTGCCGCG
The DNA here is from genome assembly GCA_016721015.1 of Lysobacterales bacterium. Classification (GTDB taxonomy): domain Bacteria; phylum Pseudomonadota; class Gammaproteobacteria; order Xanthomonadales; family Rhodanobacteraceae; genus Dokdonella. The sequence continues at coordinate 40,276 of JADKJL010000001.1, read as the reverse complement.
CCCTTGAATCCACCTGGATCATCAATACTCACCAGACCGCGGTTCAGATCCGCGACCACCTCGCCGCAGCCATGGACAAGGATGACGGCTTGCTTGTGACCCTGATGGCTGGGGAGGCGGCCTGGATCGGATTGGGTAGTGAAATCAGCAACTGGCTCAAGCAACAGCTCGAACGCAAGGCGGCATGACGCGGCAGGTGCCAGGGACGGCGCCACTCCCATCGTTACCGGAATCACCCCATGCGCAAACCACTGAGGAGCCTGGTCGATATTCGCGTCGGCCATAGCTTCCGAACCAGAATAGAAAACGAGCCAGCCGGTGACATTCGAGTTCTGCAAATTCGCGACATCAAGGGCAGCGATGAAATCCGCACCGATTCCCTGCCACGGATGACGTGGCAGGGGTCAGACATGCCGCCCCTGCTCAAATCAGGCGACGTCGTGATGCCTGCACGAGGAGATCGCTACGATGCCGGCTTGATTCGGAAGTCCTGAGCCGATGATTGCCAGTGGTCAGTTGTACATACTGCATCCGCGCAATGCCGGTTTGACCTCGGACTATCTATGCTGGTTTCTCAATCAGGCCGAGGCGAGTAACTACATCCTGAAAAATCGTGCGGGCACCGGAATTCCCAGCTTGAACCGATCGGTGCTTGGCGATTTGTCCGTCCCTGTGCCGCCATTGAATGTGCAACACAAGATCATTGAACTCAACGAGCTTTGGACTCGCGAGCAAGCGGTGACCATGCAATTGCTGGCCAATCGTCAGCAAATTCTGGATGGCATCTTCAACAAACTCGTCCTCAAGTAGCGCATCGCGCGGCAGCGCAATCGAATCCACTGGAAATCCGCAACTCATGGCAAACATTACCCAGAAAGACATCAACAACGCCGTATGGGCGGCCTGCGATACGTTTCGCGGCACCATCGATGCCAGCGTCTACAAGGATTACGTGCTGACCATGTTGTTTTTGAAGTACCTGTCCGATGTGTGGCAGGATCACTACGAGCAATACCAGAAGCAGCACGGCGACCACCCCGAGCTGATCGAGGAGATGCTCAAGAACGAGCGTTTCCTGCTGCCGAAATCCGCCAACTTCTATGCGCTCTACCAGCAGCGCTTCGAGCCGGGCAATGGCGAGCGCATCGACAAGGCCCTGCACGCCATCGAGGATGGCAACGGCAGCAAGCTGCGCGATGGCGACCATGGCGTGTTCCAGGACATCACCTTCAACAACAATCGCCTCGGCGACGAGGCGCAGAAGAACGACATCCTGCGTCACCTGATGGAAGATTTCGCCAAGCCCGAGCTCGATCTGCGCCCGAGCCGCGTCGGCAAACTCGATATCATCGGTAATGCTTACGAATATCTGATCGAACGTTTCGCCGCCAGCGCCGGCAAGAAAGCCGGCGAGTTCTACACGCCGCCTGAAGTCTCGGAACTGATGGCCGAACTCGTGCAACCAAAGGAAGGCGACAGCATTTGCGATCCAGCCTGCGGGTCGGCCTCGCTGCTGATGAAATGCGCGCAACAGATCAAGCGCCAGGGCTCGAAGAAATATCAGTTATACGGGCAGGAGGCGATCGGCAGCACCTGGGCCCTGGCCAAGATGAACATGTTTCTGCATGGCGAGGACAACCACCTCATCAAGTGGGGCGATACGCTGCGCAATCCACGCCTGCTCGATGGCGATGACAACCTGCTGCACTTCGATATCGTGGTGGCGAATCCGCCGTTCTCGCTGAAAACCTGGGGCTACGATTCCGCCGCCAAGGACAAGTTCGGCCGCTTCCGTCGTGGCTTGCCGCCGAAAACCAAGGGCGACTACGCCTTTATCCTGCACATGATCGAAACCCTCAAGCCACGCAGCGGACGCATGGCCGTGGTTGTGCCGCACGGCGTGCTGTTCCGTGGCGCCGCCGAAGGCAAGATCCGCCAACAACTGATCGATGAAAACCTGCTCGATACGGTGATCGGCCTGCCCGAGAAACTCTTTTTCGGCACCGGTATTCCCGCCGCGATCCTGATCTTCCGCAAGAAGAAAGCGGACACAAACGTATTGTTCATCGACGCCAGTCGCGACTTCGAGGATGCAAAAAACCAGAACAAGCTGGGCGCCGAACATATCGAAAAAATTGTCGCAACCTTTATGGCGCGCGAGAGCATCGACAAGTACGCCTACCTGGCGACACCTGAGGAAATCCAGCAGAACGACTACAACCTCAATATCCCGCGCTATGTGGATACGTTCGAGGAAGAAGAGGAGATCGATCTTGCTGCGGTGATCGAGGAACGCAAAAAGCTGAAGGCGGAGCTGGCGGAGTTGGAGGGGCAGATGGCTAAGTATCTGGCGGAGCTTGGTTATGCTTCCTGAAGGATGGAGTGCTAGATCGTTGGGTTCGGTTCTTGAGCGCGTCGTAAAGCCAGTGACGCCAAGTCCAGCTGCTCTCTATCGAGAAATCGGCATTCGCTCGCACGGCAAAGGAATCTTCCACAAATCTCCAGTCTTGGGTGAAAGTCTCGGCGACAAGCGTGTTTTTGAGGTGGTGCCTGATTGCCTGGTTCTCAACATCGTATTCGCATGGGAGCAGGCAGTAGCCAGAACTACGGATGCCGAAGTCGGAATGATCGCGTCGCACAGGTTCCCGATGTATCGGCCTAAGAGCGGCGCCTGTGATATCGACTACTTAGTGTGCTTCTTTAAGTCGAAAAGAGGGAAGCACCTACTGGAGCTGGCATCACCTGGAGGTGCCGGTAGGAATAAGACGTTGGGCCAGAACGATTTTGCAAAGCTGGCATTCCCGATGCCCTCGCGAGCAGAGCAAAATCGGATCGCAAACATCTTGACTACATGGGACGAGGCGATCAGGGCGGTTCAGCAGCTTCTCGACAACCACAACGCACGCAAGAAAGCGCTTTTGCAGAAACTTATGACTGGGCGAGAAAGGCTGAGGGGATTCGAGAATCCGGTTAAGAGCCTGGAGTTAGCCTCAATTTCTAATCTAATCAAGAAAAGAATTGAACCGAGCCGTGCCGATTCACAGCTACGCTGCATCGAGCTTGAGCATGTCGAGTCAAAGACCGGGCGAATCTTGGGATCGACGACAACCGACTACCAATCCAGCTTGAAAGCGACGTTCAAGCCTGGGGACGTTCTCTTCGGGAAGCTACGGCCGTATCTAAAGAAGTGCTGGCTTGCGGACTCGTCGGGCTATTGTTCAACTGAGTTCTGGGTGTTGAGAGCAATTGGACGTCGTTGTCTTCCAGAATTCCTTCACTTGATTTGTCAGACTGATCGGTTCCTATCGGCGTGCAATGTTACGTCCGGATCAAAAATGCCAAGGGCCGATTGGCAAATCGTTTCAAGCACACCGTTTCATGTGCCCACAATTGAAGAGCAGCGTTCAATCATCGAGATCATCTCGAAAGATTCGTCTGCGATTGATCGGCTCTTGGTCACGCGCGCACAACTGGTGATCGAACGACGTGGGTTAGCGCAACAACTACTTGCTGGCAAACGCCGCGTAAAACTCGATCCCGCAACGTGAGGATCAGCCCATGACCCCGGAGCCCCGCGAGCAATACAGCAGCCATATCCCAGCGCTGAAAACTCTGATGGCGCTCGGTTGGGAGTTTCTGTCGGCGGCGGATTGTCTGGCCAAGCGTGGCAGCACGCGCGAGGTGATCCTGCGCGATGAATTGATTGCCGTATTGCAACGGCGGCGCTTCGAGTTCAAGGGCGAGTCGTATCCGCTTTCGCCGAATGCGATTGAACAGGTCGTGCGCGAACTGTCCACGCCGGGGCTCAACGAAGGTCTGCTGAGTGCCAGCGAAAGGCTGTACGAAAAACTCTGTCTCGGCATCACCGTGACCGAGTTTATCGACGGCAAGCGCCACTCGGCGACGATTGCCGTGATCGATTGGGACGATCCAAGCCAGAACCGTTTCCAGATCACCGAGGAACTTGAGGTCGCCAGCACCGATGGCACGCATACACGACGCCCGGATCTGGTCGGCTACGTCAATGGTCTGCCGCTGGTCGTGATCGAGGCCAAGCGCCCGGATCCCAGCAACCCGGGCAAGGATCGTCTGGCCGAAGGCATCAGCCAGCAACTGCGCAACCAGCGGAACGACGAGATTCCCGCGCTGTACGTGTATGCGCAATTGCTGCTGGCGATCAGCGGCAGCGATGGCCGCTATGCGACCACACGCACGGCGAAGAAATTCTGGTCGAGCTGGCGCGAGGAATTGATTGCCGAGTCCGAGTTCGGACGGATCAAGGGCTCGGCATTGTCCGTCGATCAGCACGAAGCGCTGTTTGCCGACAAGTCGAGCGCCATGCGCGCCTATTTCGAAATGCTCTGGTCACAACCCGAACTGTGCACCGATCAGGATCGGCTGTTGATCGGCTTGCTGACACCTGAACGATTGCTGGAATTCGTGCGCTTTTTCATCCTCTACGATCGCAAGCTCGGCAAGATTGCCGCGCGCTATCCGCAGGTGTTTGGCATCAAGGCGCTGATCGAGCGCATCAACACCCGACGATCCGATGGCAGCCGCCAGGGTGGCGTGCTTTGGCATACGACCGGGTCGGGCAAATCGCTGACCATGGTTTTTCTGTGCAAGGCGATGCTGCTGCACCCGCTGTTGAAGCAATGCCGCATCATTGTGGTGACCGACCGGGTGGATCTGGAGAAGCAACTCTCGGACACCTTTGTCGACAGCGGCGCGTTTGGCTCGGCCATCGCTACCAAAAAGGATGGCGAACGTTCCAAGGCAAAATCTGGCAAGGATCTCGCCCGGCGCATCGGCAAGGGTACGGAACGCATCCTGTTCACCATCCTCGACAAGTTCAATACCGCTTCAAAGCAGCCGGATTGCTTCAATCCATCGGACGATTTGATCGTACTGATCGACGAAGGCCACCGCAGCCAGGGCGGCGAAGATCACCAGCGCATGCGCAAGGCCTTGCCGAACGCGGCCTACGTCGCCTTCACCGGCACGCCACTGCTCAAGCAGGACAAGACCACCAACAAGTTCGGCCCGATCGTGCATGCCTACACGATGCAGCGCGCGGTCGAGGACAAGACCGTCGCACCGCTGCTGTACGAAGAACGACGCCCCGAGCTGGCAGTCAACGAAACGGCCATCGACAACTGGTTCGAACGCATCACGAGCGTACTCACCGACAAACAGAAATCCGACCTCAAACAGAAGTACAAAAGCAAGGGTGCGGTGTATGGCTCGGAAAACCGAATCGAGCTGATCGCCTGGGATATCGCCGCGCACTTCAACGCCAATATCAAATCGCTCGATATGGGCTTGAAGGGACAAGTGGCTGCCGACAGCAAGCTTTCCGCAGTCCGCTACCACAAGTATCTGAACGCTACCGGTTTGGTGAGCGCTGCCGTGGTGATCTCCCCGCCCGACACCCGCGAAGGCCACGACGATGTCGATGAATCTGCCCTGCCCGAAGTGCAGCAGTGGTGGCGCCTGAATGTCGTCGGCAATGCAGAAGCCTATGAGCGCAAAGTGATCGAGGACTTTGCCAGCGACGGCGCGCCGGATCTGTTGATTGTCGTCGACAAGTTGCTGACCGGCTTCGATGAGCCGCGCAATGGCGTGCTGTATATCGACAAGCCCTTGAAGGAGCACAACCTCATCCAGGCCATCGCGCGGGTAAATCGGCTGCACGAGGAAAAGGAATTCGGATTGCTGATCGATTACCGCGGCATCCTCGATGAACTCGATACCTCGATTCGCAACTATCAGGATCTCGCCAGCCGCACCCAGGCAGGCTATGACCTGGATGATATTGAGGGGCTCTACCAGTCGGTGGACACGCAATACAAACGACTGCCTACACTGCATGATCGTTTGCTCGGACTTTTTTCTGCCGTGAAGAACAAGCAGGATCGCGAGCAGTATCGACAGATCCTGATCCCCGACTACGCCGAAGATGCTGATGGCCACAGCTACGACAAGAAGCAGAAGGTCCGCGATGAGTTCTATCAGGCGCTCACCGAATTTGGCTTGTGCCTGAAGCTGGCCTTGTCATCGCGCTCGTTTTTTGAAGATGCCAGTGTCACGGAGCCGATGATTCTCACCTACAAAAGTGATCTGCGCTTCTTTGTCAGTCTGCGCCTGATGGCCAGGCAGGATGCGCAGGAAACCATCGACTACAGTGCCTACGAGCAGCAGATCCGGCGACTCGTCGACAAACATGTGGTGGGCAATGCGATCCAAGAGCCGCCCGGGGTGTACGCCGTTGGCCAACTGGGGGTGGAGCAAACGCCGAATGCCTGGTCCGAGGAAAAGACCCGCAATGAGACCGACATCATTCGCACGCGGGTGAAAAAGACGATCGAGCAAGCACTCGCCGACGATCCCTATGCGCAGCAGTTCTTCTCGGACATGCTCAAGCGCGCGATCGCCGAGGCCGACGCGCTGTTCGACCATCCGGTCAAGCAGTACGCCTTGTTCCATGCGTTCGAGAATCGCCTGGCCAAGCGCGAGGTCGATGGCATCCCCGCAGCATTGATGGATCGGCCGCATGCGCGTGCCTACTACGGGGTTTTCAAGCTGGCCTTGACGGACTCAGACTCGGCGCCATCAGCGGCAGGTGATGCGCAGGATTGGGTTGCGGAATCGCTGGCGATCGAAACCATTGTCGATAAGGCGATTGCCGAGCACTCGTTGAACACGCACGATATCGAGGCGAGCATTCGCAAGGATCTGCTGCCGCGCTTGTTCAAGCACGTTGGCATGGACAAGGCCAAGGAGATTATTGATTTGGTGATGCAAATCACCCGCGTGGGTTTGAGCCGCAGGAACAACGGATGATCGCGCAAAGTCTCCAATACGGCGCCTTGAAAATTCCCTACCAGGTAACCTTCCAGTCAACGATTTCCGGAAAGATTGCAATTCATGTGCTGCCAACCGGAATGGTGCGCGTGGATGCGCCAACTAGCACGTCGCTGGCGGAAATCAAACAGGGTGTGGGCAAGCGTGCCAAATGGATAAGCGGGCACCTGAGCAAGATCCACGAACGTGGTGTGCATATCCTGACCAGAGAGTATGTCAGCGGCGAGAGTCACCTCTATTTGGGCCGTCGTCATGTTCTCAAGGTGCGCACTTCTCAAAGCGAAGAGCCGAGCGTGAAGCTGCGCCAAGGACGCTTTGAAATCGTCGTTGCTCAGCAGGATCCGCACGAAGTGCACTCGCTGTTTTCTGCCTGGTATCGCGCCAAGGCAGGATTGGTTTTTGCGCAGCGGCTCGACCTTGTTGTTGCAGGCATGCCCTGGCTGACTGCAGTGCCTCGTTGGCGGTTGCTCAGCATGAAACGACAATGGGGCAGTTGTTCACCGACCGGTGTGCTTAGTCTTAATCCGCACTTGATCAAGGCTCCACCGGCTTGCATCGACTACGTGTTGACACACGAGCTGTGTCACCTCAAGCATCACAATCACGGCAAACAGTTCTACCAGCTACTGGATAGGCAGTTGCCCGAGTGGTCGTCAATCAAGCTTCGGCTCGATGATATGGCCGAGTATCTTTTGAGTTGAGCGCTGATACAGCGCATTGAATCTTGAGGTTCCGGGTTGCGAGAGAGCAACAACGGGGACACCCATAATCTTGATCTCGTCCGAGTCCACCAGGAAAGCGTCGCTCTCGATGATCCACGCCGACGGTTTTCAAAAGGAAATGACGACGAAACCGCGTCCGAGCAGGTTCAAATGGGAATTGCGGATGTCCCGATCTTGTTCGCGATCTTGCCCCTATCTTGTCCCTCCCGATCTTGGCCCCGTTCTTGGATGTCCCGATCTTGCTGGCCCCAGGTTTCGACTCACGACTCGCCCCGCAACGCGTGCCTGACCGGATTGCGCGCCGTTTCCTGTTCACCTATCCAGACAACGCCAGGGACTCGCGCGTGTGGGGCTGGCGTGCTGCACAGGTTTGAGCGCCGATGGTGATGTCGACCGCACGTTCGCCCTCTATCGCGTCCGGACCGATCACCCTCATTGACACCACGCGGCTGGTTGCGCTGTTCAGTCGTGCCACGTACACGGATCCACCCGACAGGTATTCGAGCCAGCATGATCAGCCGTTTGATACTCCATACGATCCTTGGCGCCCTGCTCGCGAGCCTGCTACCCGGGCGCTGCGCGCACGCGGCGGTCACATTCCTGGTCAACAGCGTTGTCGACCTCGTCGATGACAACACGGCCGATGGCATTTGCCATACGAGTGCCAACACCTGTTCGTTGCGCGCGGCGATCATGCAGGCCAATCACATGGACGTTCCTGCGATTCACATCGAGGTCCCTGCCGGGATCTTCATGATCACCATTCCGCGCGGGGGCATGAATTTTGACGCCGAGGACACCGGCGACCTGAACATTGCACCGCTCAACGGCAATCAGAATGTCTTCCTCAGCGGCGCAGGTTCGGCAAATACGATTATCGACGCTAACCACACGGAACGCGTCGTCAACGTCGCCCAAGGAGCGAGAGCGACGATTGCGGGCGTGACGATTCGCAATGGAGCGACATTGTCCGGCGCCGGTATCGAAAGCTTCAACGCGTCGTTGACCGTGACCGACAGCGTCATTGAAGGCAATGAAGCATTGAACGGTGGCGGGATATACAGCGGCGGAACATTGAACGTCGTGCGCAGTACGATCCGCTCAAACATCGCCACCAAGGGCGGCGGCCTGTACCTGACCGGCGCGAGCACGCTTCGCGGCAGCAGCGTATACAACAACGGAGCCGACGACGGCGGTGGCATCTACTCCACCGGCCAGCCGCTCTATGCGGTCAACAGCACATTGAGTTCGAATTATGCCAACACCAATGGCGGCGGAATCTTCAGTTCGGGCATGACCGATTTTTTTAATTCCTCTGTGATCAACAATGATTCCGATCATGATCGGGACGAGAACGGAGGTATTGGCGGCGGCGTGTATGTCGCTTCAGGATCCTTCATCATCAACAACACGCTAATTGTGCAAAACACCACCCTCGACGCGCCGATTGACGACAACTGCCATGGTTTTCTTGTCGCGTTCGGATGGAACCTGTTCGGGGAGACGGCCGGCTGCGCGTTCGGCGGCAACGGCACCGCCAGCGTGGGCCTGGTTTCTCCGGCTACTATCGGTCCGCTGCAAGACAATGGCGGGCCGGTGTGGACCCATGCCTTGCTGTCCGGCAGCCAGGCGATCGACAGCACCTTCGACAGCGTCGGGTGTTACGACCAGAACATCGCCCCGCTGTCGATCGACCAACGTGGCGCACGGCGCCCGGCAGGCCTGCGGTGTGATGTCGGCGCGTTCGAATACGGCGCGATTTTCGAGATCTTGTTCCAGGACGGTTTCGATGGATGATTCGCCGTCATCCGGGGCAGAGAGCGCAGAACCTGGTTCGACCCTTGGTAAATAGTTTGGGGGTCAAGTCTTGGTGCGCCAGGCGAAGCTTGGGCGCGTGGGATGGTCACTCAGGAAGAGTGGCTTGAAATTGCGCAAGGAGCTCAGCGGGTGAGAACCCCGCCCGGTAATGCTTGGCCAGCAGCCGGTAGCGAGTCTTGCGTGGTGGTCGGGTAACCGTCACTGCGAAGCGTAGACAGCGAGTGTGTGGGCCGTGTGATGGAGCCCCGAAATGACCGCTTTGCGGGAGCCGACGTTTTCAAGACAACGGAAGGCAATACAGAGACTGACGCTGTGGCTAGTCCGTCGCTGTCCCGCCGGGGTCTGAGAGCAGGGCACGCACACAAGAGGGCTCCCCAGGAACCTGGGAGGTCCGCTATTTTCCACCGATGATTCCGGTCGTTTGAGGGAGTCCGGATTACACAAATCCCTTGGCCCTTCGTCGGTGTGCTTGGCGGTGACGGGAGCGAATCACAAGCACACGGTGGCAAGGCGGGTGCGACGAGAAAGAAGCACCGGCTGAAGAGATGGCGGAAGTCGGAGCTGTTCGTAGTACCGCTGAAGCCGGGGAACCGACCCACGGGATCCGGTGGAGGGAAGGGGCAGCCACAAGTGGAAACTGTTGGAGGGCAACATGCCGGGTACACAGGAACCCGATAACGTGTCAACGACACTCCAGCGGATCGCTGCGCTGGCGCGGATTCACCCGGACAGGGCGTTCGTCTCGTTGGCTCATCACATTGATCTGGACTGGCTGTACGCGGCCTACCGACGCACCCGCAAATCCGGCGCGGTCGGGGTGGACGGAGAGGACGCTGCGGCGTTCGCCGAACACCTTGACGACCGATTGCGGGCGTTGCTGGAAGAGGCCAAGAGCGGTCAGTACCGGGCCCGCCTGTACGGCGGGTTCACATCCCCAAGGGTGACGGTCGGCAGACTCGGCCCATCGGCATACCGACGTTTGCAGACAAGGTGCTGCAGCGCGCGGTCGCGATGGCGCTTGAAGCGGTGTACGAGCAGGACTTCCATCCGGACTCCTATGGATTCCGGCCGGGCCGCTCGGCACACCAGATGCTGGCGACGCTGCACGATCGCTTGAGTGGGATGGGTGGTGGATGGGTCTTGGAGTTGGACATTCGATCGTACTTTGACACGATCGATCACACCCTGTTGCGCGAGTTCGTGCAGCGTCGGGTAAGGGATGGTGTGATCACCCGGTTGCTTGGCAAATGGCTCAAGGCCGGCGTGATGGAAGAGGGTCAGTGGTATCGCCCTGAAAGCGGATCGCCGCAAGGGGGGTGTGATCTCCCCGTTGCTGGCCAACATCTACCTGCACTACGTGCTCGACGAATGGTTCCGAGATGAGGTTCAGCCGCGTTTGGTCGGAGTCAGCTCTATGCTGCGCTATGCCGACGATGCGGTCTTGGTCTTCGCCAACGAATCCGATGCACGCCGTGTGCTGGCGGTATTGGCCAGCGGTTCGCCCGGTTCGGACTCACGCTACATCCTGACAAGACTCGCCTGGTGGCCTTCCGGCCACCGCGCGATGGATCGGGGGGTGGGAGTTTCGACTTGCTGGGCTTTACCCACTACTGGGGCAAGTCGCGTCGAGGTCGCTGGATCATCCAGCGCAAGACGGCGAAGGACCGCTTTCGGCGGACACTGACACGGCTCAACGACTGGTGTCGGCATCATCGGCACTGGCGGCTGGCTGAACAACACCGCGTTCTGCGGCAGACGCTGCAGGGTCACTGGGCCTACTTCGGCCTGAGCGGCAATTATCGTGCTCTGGCTTCGTTGCATTTTCACGCGCAGCGACTCTGGGTCAAGTGGCTGGGGCGTCGCTCACAACGAGGGCGCTTGTCGTGGAATCGGGCTAATCATCTGCTTGCCGCTTTCGTTCTACCGCGACCCCGGATACGCCCTCGACCTTGCATCCCTTAGCGATTCACCTGTGAGGAGCCGGATGCGCTAGTTGCGCACGTCCGGATCTGTGGGGGGCCGGGCAGGCAACTGTCCGGTCTACCCGACAAACCTGAATGGACACACGATGCGAGACCCGATGTTCAGGTCGTGTATGACACAGGGCGTATTGGGTTCTGGTCGATCATCGAACCATCGAACGTGACGCTCTCGTCCGGCCCCGTTGCGGCGGGCTTCGGGTGAATTGGAAGGATGGCTGTGTAGGGTGGCTCGTCATGGCGTGTGCATACACGTGCGCGCATACAATCGGAGTACGACACGACAACCGGGACGCACACAAGTCGCCGAAGTGCGATCGTTTGCATTCGATTTTCAGGCCCCAAGACCGCTATGCCAAAACGTGCTCAGCCATTCTTGATACGTGCTTCAATACGTCCAGACGCGGAATTCAACAGCAGCGTGTATCCATTTAACATTCCGAGTGTTCGTGAGATCGGAGACATCGACTTCCATCCCAACGTCACTTTTCTTGTAGGTGAAAATGGATCGGGCAAGTCGACTGTTCTGGAGGCTGTGGCAGTTGCTTTGGGTTTTGGATCCGAAGGCGGAACAAGAAACGTCCAGTTTCGAACCGCCGACTCGATTTCCCGGCTGCACGAGGTATTGCGCTTGGCCCGCGGTACCCCCAAACCGACCGATGGCTACTTTTTCAGGGCGGAAAGTTTCTTCAATGTAGCCACCTACATGGATGACGTTGGATACCTTGGGGGATACGGTGGAAAGTCACTTCACGCACGCTCACACGGCGAGTCGTTCATGGCCGTGCTGCTCGACAAGTTCAAGGGAAATGGCATCTACCTTCTGGATGAGCCGGAGGCCGCACTTTCTCCATCGCGGCAACTGGCCGCGCTGAGTGCCATTCATCAGCTGGTCGAGGATTCATCGCAGTTCGTCATCGCCACACATTCGCCCATCCTTCTTGCATACCCCAACGCAAGGATCATTCAATTTGACGGCACCGGCATCCGCGAAGTCGGCTACGAAGACACAGAACACTTCGTAGTTACCCGAGATTTCATGAACAACTATGCTCGCCGGCTGGAACAGCTCCTTGAAGACGACGATGAATAACTCAAATTGCGGCCCGACTTTGCCTTCGGGCCGGCAGGCGATATCCGTCGATTGAGCGACGCCACCCGGCCGCGCTGATTGAACCCGCTGGCTCGCGCACGTGAAGCCGTCGACGCGGGAGAACAGTGGCTGCCGATCCAATCGGTGCTCGCTGTCAAACTCCCGTTCGAGCCTTTTCTTGCAAGTCAGAGAACACCTTGTGTCTGACGTATGCAGCTGTCGCTGGATCCAATGCCGTACGGACAACGCGTTCGAACGCAGACTCTGCCTGGTCGCGATGGACTGGAGTTTCCGTGCGCCAGTATTCAGCCATGTCGTCAGTCAGAGAGATTTCCGACAGAGCGCACGTAACAAGATCCGCGTTCGATTCGGGATGCCAGCCAACGCTTGCGAGCAAGGTCACTGCAGCTGCGGTGCCAGCAAAGTTCCCCTCGTCTCCCTGGGTGGCGTCGCCCGACAGCATCTTGCTCATGATGGGATCCAGGCAGAATGCAAAAAGCAGAAGCGCTCCTCTTGCAACTTCCTTGTTCGATTCATCTCTCTTGAGCAAGTAGGCCGACTCGATCGCGTCGGTCACCACCTGTTTGAACTCGCCGGGACGCAGCTCGAGACCTCGAAGCATCGCCTGCGTGCGCAGCGTCGATGCAAGCGCACACAGATACTCATACAGGTTGGTAGCCTTGATACCGGCACACGTTTCAAGCTGCAGAGTGCGGCCTGCCGTCGCTGCGAACACGTCAAAATTCCGCAGACGTGCACGCCGATTAAGAAGGACGACGACTGCAACCGCTATTACAGCCAGGAGCAGCAAGATCAGGTAGGTCAACACAGAGGAATTCTCCCGAATCAATTCCTTGGGACGGAGCACGCCCGGCAACGAGCCGCGCAACGCAAGCTTTCCTGCACTATAGCCTGTTGGACTGACCTGGCCGTTGCAGTGGCGGGGCCGGGTTGAATGTTTCCTGAGCCGAAATGGAAGCAGGCCGATCGGGCCGAACCTCGCTTCGCATGTGCCGACAGTTCAGGCGGAACCGTTCGCTATGGGCCGGAGGCCGCTCTGGGCAGCCGCGTGATTGCTTCAGCCGACGAATCGATCAGGTCGTGTCGGTTCGCTGATCATGATGCGCCGGTGCGCGCGCTCAACCGGAAAAGTCCGCTGGGCGGTTCGCCGATATCTACCCAAAACCCTTGAGCCGAACCAGGGCTTGCGCGAGCAGCACGGGAACATCCCCCTTGGCACGTAGGCGCATGATGTCGCCTGCACGCCTCTGGCCCGTCCACCGGGTCGCCATGGTCGCGCTCGTGGCTGAAGTCGCTCCGGTTGCCTGGTTGTCGCGGGGTTCGGGCGGCCGCGCCTGGTTCAATCCTGCTCGGCAACCCTGAGCGTCTGGCCCGCGCTGTCGCCGCCGAGCGGAGATGGCGCGTCGGAGTGCAGATCTTCGAGTGAGGTTTCATCGAAGGCGATGCGAAACGCATAGTCCTACTCCTGGGTCAGGAGTCAGTCGGATTTCCTGGGTGTCACTCACGGGCTACCTTCTGGAACATGCCCGCGCTTGCGTGCCAGCCAGCCGTAGTAGAGCAACGGAATGACCAGCAGGGTCAGCGCGGTCGAAACGAGGATGCCGAAGATGAGCGACACGGCGAGGCCCTGGAAGATCGGGTCGTCGATGATGAAGAAGCCGCCGACCATGGCCGCGACACCGGTCAGCACGATCGGCTTGGCGCGCACCGCGGCGGCATCGATCACGGCGTTGCGCAGCGGCTGGCCGCGGGCGATTTCATGGTTGATGAAATCGATCAGCAATATCGAATTGCGCACGATGATGCCGGCCAGCGCGATCATGCCGATCATCGAGGTGGCCGTGTATTGCGCGCCGACCAGGGCGTGGCCGGGCATCACGCCGATCACGGTCAGCGGAATCGGCGCCATGATGATCAGCGGGACGACATAGCTCTTGAACTGGCCGACGACGAGCAGGTAGATCAGCACCAGGCCAACCGAATAGGCCAGGCCCATGTCGCGGAACGTCTCGTAGGTGATTTGCCATTCGCCATCCCATTTCACCGCCGGCGCGTTGATGTTGGTGGGCTGGTCGATGAAGGTCTGGTTGATGGCGGAGTCGGTTCCCTCGGCGCGGTTGAGCTCGCCAACCAGCGAAAACATGCCGTACAACGGGCTGTCGGTATGTCCGGCATCATCACCGGTGACTGTCGCATAGGGCAGCAGATCCTTGTGGTAGACCGCCTTTTCCCAGTTCGCCTGGCGCACCTCGACAACTTCCGAGAGTGGCACCAGGGAACCGTTCGATGCGCGCACGCGCACCGCCAGCAGCTGGTCGATCGCGGCCTGGTCGCCGGCCGGCAAGCGCAGGCGCACCGGTACCGCATAGCGCGCGTGGCCATCCATCAGCCAGGTCGCATCGTCGCCGGACAGCGCTGTGTGCAACACCTGCGCGATGCTGGCCTGATCGAGGCCGAGGCGCGCGGCACGCACGCGATCGACAACGATGATCTCGCGCGGCGCATCGGCCTCGACGCTGGTATCGATGTCGACGATGTCGGAATCAGCGCGAAACTTCTTCTCCATCGCCAGCGCGGTCTTGCGCACGGTGGCGTAATCCGGGCCGTAGACTTCGGCCACGATCGGCGCGAGAACCGGCGGGCCGGGCGGCACTTCGACCAGCTTGACCGACGCCCCGAACTCCTTGCCGATCGCACTCAGTTGCGCACGCACTCCCTGCGCGATCGCATGACTCTGGCGGCTGCGCTCGTGCTTGTCGACCAGGTTGACCTGCAGGTCGCCGACCAGTGGGCCGCCGCGCAGGTAGTACTGGCGCACGAGTCCGTTGAAGGTGATTGGCGCGGCGGTGCCGGCATAGCCTTGCCAGTCCCTGACTTCAGCCACACCGGCCAGACTGTCGGCAAGCTTGCCGAGCAACGCGTTGGTGCGTTCGAGCGTGCTGCCTTCCGGCATGTCGACCACGATCTGGAATTCGGACTTGTTGTCGAACGGCAGCATCTTGAGGATGACCGCCTGGATCACGACCAGACCGACCGCGGCCATCACCAGCACGCCCATCGCGGCGAACAGCAGGCGGCGTCGGCGCGGCGCGCGATCCGATTCGAGGAAGGGCGACATCAGCTTGTGCGAGGTACGGTTGAGCCAACCGCCACGACTCTCGTCATCCGACTCTGCATGCCCGGTTGCCGGCTCGTGATGGGAGAACAGACGCAGCGCCAGCCACGGCGTCACCACCAGCGCCACCGCCAGCGACAGCAGCATGCCAACCGAGGCATTGATCGGGATCGGTCGCATGTACGGCCCCATCAGGCCGGAAACGAAGGCCATCGGCAGCAGTGCGGCGATCACCGTGAAGGTGGCAAGGATGGTCGGGCCGCCGACTTCGCTGACCGCCGCCGGGATGATCTCGCGCAGTCGGGCCACCCAGGCGCTGGTGGCGGTGGATGTTCTCGACGACGACGATGGCATCGTCGACGAGGATGCCGATCGAGAAGATCAGCGCGAACAGCGAAACGCGGTTGATCGTGAAGCCCATCGCCCACGAGGCGAACAGGGTCAGCATCAGGGTGATGATGACGGCGGTGCCGACCACGATCGCTTCGCGCCAGCCCAGCGTGAACAGCACCAGCAGGATCACTGAAAGCGTCGCGAACACGAGCTTCTGGATCAGCTTGTTGGCCTTGTCGCTGGCGGTTCGGCCATAGTCCCGTGTAACCACAAAATGTACATTGGACGGAATTACTATTCCGGCCAGTGCCTGCAGGCGCGAGGCGACGGCTGCGGTGATGTCGGCGGCATTGCTGCCGGGCTTCTTGGCAATGGCCAGGGTCACCGCCGGTGCGTTGCCACTGACCGGTCCGGCCTTGCCGGCAGGTGCGCCAAACCAGACGTAGCTGGAGGGCAGGTCGGCGCCGGGACGAATCTGCGCGACATCGGAGAGAAACACCGGCTGGCCCTTGTTGAGGCCGATGACGAGTGCGGCAACATCGGCTGCACTGGCAAGAAAGCTGCCGGCGGTTACCGGTAACGTGGTGTTGTCGACAATGCGATCGCCGGCCTGGCTGACCGTATTGGCTGCGCGCAGTGCGCCGGACAGCTCCTGGATCGAGAGGCCGTAGGCCGCAAGTTTGGGCGCATCAAGTTCGACGATCACGGCACGCTCGGGCGCGCCGATCGTGTAGACATCACGCGTGCCCGGAATGTGCTTGAGTTCGGTTTCCAGGGTGTGGGCGACTTCGGCCAGCGCGGTGGGATTCTGCTCCGGCGCGTCGCTCCACAAGGTCACCGCCATGACCGGCACATCATCGATACCCATCGGCCGGATCAGAGGCTGGCCAACACCGAGTCCGGGCGGCACGAAATCCTGATTCTGGAAGACCTGGTTGTACAGGCGGACAATCGCGGTCTGCCGCGGCACGCCGACCTGGTACTCGACGGTGAGGATGGCCACACCGGGCCGACTGATCGAGTAAACATGCTTGACGCCATCGATCTCGGACAGTTTCTGCTCAAGCGGATAGGCGACCAGGTTTTCGACGTCGTGCACATCGGCACCGGCGAACGGCACGATCACGTTGGCCATGGTCACGTCGATCTGCGGTTCTTCCTCGCGCGGCGTGATCACGGTTGCGGCGATACCAAGCAGGATCGCCGCGATCGCCAGCACCGGGGTCAGTGGCGAGGCCTGGAACGCGCGCGCAATGCGTCCGGAAAACCCCAGCGCCTGACTCACTGCGAGCCTCCCTCATTGCGGCGAGCAAGCCATTGCGCAGCCGCAGCCGGTTCGGTGGCGTAGCGTTCGCCGGCCACAAGCCCGGCGAGTATTTCGACCGATTCTCCGAAACGATGCCCGCTGCGGATCTGGCGCAGGCGCACGTTTGATCCATCGACCACGTAGATGCCCTGCAGCTCGCCGCGCTCGACCAGCGCGGTCAACGGAACGAGCAAGCGCTTGGTCTCGCCAGTGGCGAATGCGGCCTTGACCGTCATGCCTGGAAACAACGCGGTATCGTCGCCCGGAAGTTCGAGGCGCACGGTAAAGGTATGCGTGGCCGGATCGGCGTAGGGAAATACGGTGACCTTGCTCGCGGCGACACGCTGACCGCCATTGCCCGTGAGCAACACGTCGGCGGCCTGCATGTTGCGGATTGACGCGATCGCGCTCTGCGGCACCTGCACCGAAACGCGCAGATCCTTCAGCGATACGCCGGCGATCAGCGGCTGACCTGGTTGCACCGATTCGCCGATCTGCACGAAGCGCTCGGTGACGATGCCCGAATACGGCGCTCGCACGACGGTGTAATCCATCTGCTGGCCAACTTCGCTGAGTTGGGCGCGTGCGGCGTTGAGCGCGGCCTTCGCCGCATCGCGACGCGCACGCTCCTGATCGAGTTGTGCCTTGGCCACAAGTTTGCGTGCATACACTTCGGAAATGCGCTGGAAAGAGGCCTGCGCCTCGTCATAGGCGGCCTGTGCGGAAGCGATCTGGGATTGCGCGCGACTCTTCGCCGATTTCTGTTCGACATCGGTGAAGCGCACGATCACGGCGCCCTCGGCCACGGTGTCGTTGACGTCATACGGCAGTTCGATCACGCGGCCGCTGGTCTGCGCCGAAATCGTCGCCTGGTTGACCGCCTCGACCACGCCATCCCAGACCTGCTCGCTGTGCCCGTCTTCGGTGGTGGCGATGACGGTTGCGAAGGTGGGCGCCGCAGAGGACACCTTGCCTTCAGGAGCGGAGTGGCCACAGCCCGCGAGCAGGCCGATGCTGCCGACAACCAACAGCAGCGAGCGCGTGAAGTTCATCAGGCCGCCTCGTCGATCATCTGGATGGTGGCCGACTCGACTTCGGTCGCGATCGCGCCGAGCGTGGGATCCTTCGACAGCATGCCGAGCATCGCTTGCGGACGGATCATGCCGATCAGGGTTTTGCCTTTTTCGGTGTAGACCGAAATCCGGCACGGCAGGGCCATGTTCATGCTCATGTCGGTCGCCATTACCTTGGCTGCCTGGTGCGGATTGCAGACCTCGAACACCTTGCATTGCTCGGCGAACTCGACACCCTTGCTGCGCAGGGTATTGCCGATGTCATGCACATGCATGACGCCGAACTGATGCGCCTTGACCGCGGCATCAAGATCCTCGACTGCCTTGTCGAAAGATTTGCTGGATTTGACGATGTAGTACATGGATGACCTCCAGTCATTTTCCGCAGGCGCTATGCGCGCCTGGATCGGTTTCAGTTGGGAAACGCGTGGCCCGGCTTGACGCCGAACGCGCGCAGGATCTTTGCCAACGGGCAGAAGCCGGTGAACGCGGACTGCAGCAGGTTGGCGCCGACGAAGAGGGTAACCAACAACCAGTACGGAGACACGAAATGGGCCAGGGCCACGCTGAGCAGGATGACGCTGCCGGCGAATGCAAGAACCAGGCGATCGATATTCATGGGGCACCTCATCAGAAGATGTGTCGACCGGGGAATCAGTCGCTGCCGCTGGTCGACCGGGCGGCAGCGATCGAACTCAGACAGATCGATCCGGCAACATGCGCAGCAGGGCATTGTCGTGAACGATGTAGTGGTGGAAAAGCCCGGCCAGCGCATGCGCGCCGATCAGGTAGTAGCCGATTTCGCCAATGGTCGTGTGCACATCCTCAAGCGTGTGCGAAAACTCCTTGTCTTGCGGCAACAGTGCCGGCAGCTCGAGTCCGAAGAAGGGGATCGGCTTGCCGGCCGCACTCAGGGTCAGCCAGCCGAGCAGGGGCATGGCGATCAGGAACACGTACAGAGCCAGGTTCATGCCGATGCTGAGCAGGTGTTGCCACTTCGGTGGCGGCGGCACGATGCGCGGCGTGGTGCCGAAGAAACGCAAGCCAATGCGCACGAAGACCAGGGCAAACACGCTCAAACCGAGCATGAAATGCCACATCTTCAGCGCGTCGCGCGGATCACTGCCTTTCGGGTAGACCTCACGCAGCAGGATGGTCGAATAGACCGCCACCAGCAGGGCCAGCATCAGCCAATGCATGGCGATCGAAAGGCTGCCATAGCGATCCAGGGTGTTTTTCATGGGCATCGAGCGTTTACTCCGGAGTGAAATTGCTTTGCAGATTGCGCGATCAGGGGTTTTTCGGATCGGATTTCAGCCGCGCGATGCCGAGTGCCTTCATCACATACTTCTCGTAGACCGGATCAGTGTTGCCGGTGCGCATCTTGCGCAGGTAATACTTCTCGAAAGCGACTTTTGCCAGATGCACCCACTTGCCGACCTTGGCCCAAGTGACGTTGCGCGGTGGAATCTGCGGCAGGGCGACAAAGGCCGCGCCGGTATCGCCCATGTCGGCCAGGCAGACCGCGTTCCAGGTTGCGCGTGCCTTGCCTTCACGCCCGGCCAGCTCATCGCGCAGATTGTGGGCGATGGCGGTGACCATGGATTCGATCATGAAGCCGGTCTTCGGTGCGCCGGTCGGTACCGGGGTCACCTCGACCGGCGGGATGGCCACGCAGACGCCGGCGGAAAAGACGTTGCGGAAGGTCGGATTGCGCTGGTGATCATCAATGATGATGAAGCCGCGCGGATTGGTCAGGCCCTCGATGCCGCGCACGGCATCGACCCCTGTGAAGGCCGGCAGCAGCATCGAATAGGCGAACGGCAACTCGTGCGACTGGATGACCACACCCTTGCCATCGACTTCGTCGACCTTGACCTTGCCGCCCTCGACGCTGGTGACGCGGGCGTTTGTGATCCATTTGATATGGCGCTGGCGCAATTCGGATTCGAGCAGGGTCTTGGAATCGCCGACACCGCCGAGACCCATGTGTCCGATGTAGGGTTCCGCCGTCACATAGGTCATCGGCACGCGATCACGCAGCTTGCGCTTGCGCAGGTCGGCATCGACGATCATGGCGAACTCGTAGGCCGGGCCATAACAGCTCGCGCCCTGCACCGCACCCACCACGATCGGGCCGGGATTCTTGAGGAATTCCTCATAGGCGTGCCAGGCTTTTTCCGAATGTCCGCCAGTGCAGACCGATTGGGTGTAGCCGTTTTCCGGGCCGAGGCCGGGGACTTCGTCGAAGGCCAGGCGCGGCCCGGTGGTGATGACGAGATAGTCGTAATCAAGGACGCGGCCGTCGGCCAGGCGCACCTGGTTTTCCTTGGGCAGAACCTTTTCCGCCGTGCAATGGATGAACTCGATCGCATGCTTCGCCAAGGCTGGCGCGGCATCGATGCGAATATCGGCCGGCTTGCGCCAACCCACCGCGACCCAGGGATTGGATGGCGTGAAATTGAACTGTGGGCTGTCACCGACGACCGTAATCGCATGATCCTTGCCCACTGCCGCGCGAATCTCGTAGGCCGCTGCCATGCCACCGAGGCCTGCACCCAGAACAAGAATCTTCGCCATGATCGCTACTCCGCCGTTGTTTGGATCGAGGCTGCGCCGGGGTCGACATCGGCGCAGTGACTTGAATCAAGTCGATTCTAATTAAGTACTTGCTAATATACAAGCATCTTAATTAGAATTACCCTATGGCGCCCTCTCAGGTTGCCAAGTCCCCGGATGGAGTGCTGATGTCAATCATTGATCCGCTAGCCCTTGGCGCCATGCAGGAGCGTGCCGAGGAAGCCTCGCGCCTGCTCAAGACCCTGGCCAATGCACAGCGCCTGCGCGTTCTGTGCCTGCTCGTCGGCAAGGAAATGACGGTTGGCCAGATCAACGAGGAATTGCCCGACTTGAGCCAGTCGGCGCTCTCGCAACATCTGGCCAAGTTGCGTGACGAGGGCATGGTCGGCACGCGCCGGGAGTCGCAAACAATCTGGTACCGCCTCGTCGAAGGCCCGGCCGAGGGCGTGATCGCGACGCTGTATGGAATTTACTGCGGCCCCACGCCGCGGTAACTTCCGCCCCTGGCGTCTGTCGGGGCGGGCAAAAAGTCGCAGGGCTGGCCAAGAATCTACGGGCTATGGGGTTGTGCGTTTCGCCTGATCCGGATCAAGCTGCAGATGCGAATCGTTCGCGATAATATCGAGCAGCGGTACTTCGGTCAGACGATGCATCCGCGACAACCCAAGTCCAGCGGAGCGCCCCGATGATTGCAGAACCCCTCTCGCCCCGATTCCCCAACGCGCGCACGATCCACGCGGAGAGCCTCAATCTCGGCTTCATCCTCGAATTTTCGACCTCGGACGACGCGACCTCGCGTTTTGCCGATTTGCCGGCCCTGCTGGCGAGTGCACCGCACCGGATGATGTTCTTTGCGGGGGCTTCCGCGATCATCGTCTCGATGTTGTGGTGGGCTTGCACCCTGGCCGGCGGCTACTTCGGCTTTGCCTTTCCTGCCGCGCCGGTGCCGCCGGGTTGGGCGCACGCGGTCTTCACCCAGTTCGGCATGCTGCCGTTTTTCATCTTTGGTTTCCTGCTGACCGTATTTCCGCGCTGGATGGCGCAGTCGGCCTTGAGCCAGCGTCACTACGTGCCAGTCTTCATCGGCGTGTTCGGTGGCTACCTGCTATCCCACATCGGTCTGCTCGACATGAAGCCGCTGTTGCTGGCCGGACTGATGATGATGCTCGCCGGCTGGGCCTATGCATTGACCGTGCTCGGCCGCATCCTGGTTCGCAACGGCGTGAAGGATCGCACCGCCTTGTCCTGCTTCAGCGCGCTCAGCCTGGGCTTCTGTGGCCTTGCCGCATTCACCGCGTTCGTGTTTGGCGAATCGGCTGAACTGGCCCTGGCGGCAATCAAGATCGGCACCTTTGGCTTGCTGCTGCCGATCTATTTCACGGTCATCCACCGCATGCTGCCGTTTTTCAGCGCGAGTGCCATTGGCCCAAGCTACAAGATGGTCAAGCCGACCTGGAGCCTGCCCGCTTTCTGGCTGCTGGCGATGACCCATCTCGGCCTTGAGCTGGCCCATCGCCCGCAATGGCTGTGGCTGGCGGATGCGCCGCTGGCAGTGTTCTTCCTGATCCACTGGCTGCGCTGGCAGCCGTGGAAATGCATGCGCCCCGGCTTGCTTGCGGTGCTCCATATCGCGGCCGCGTGGTTGCCGATCGCGCTTGGACTGTACGCGCTGCAGAGCCTGTTGCTGTTCGCCGACTCCAGCCTCTCGATCGGTCGCGCGCCGGTACATGCCCTGACCGTCGGCTTCTTCGGTTCGATGCTGGTGGCGATGGTTACCCGGGTTACCCAGGGGCATTCGGGCCGTCCACTGGAAATGGGCCGTATTCCCTGGCTGACCTTCATTCTTTTGCAGGGCGTCGTCTTGATCCGCCTGTTCGCCGAACTGGCCCAGAACATGGCACTCTGGCTGGTGATCGCGGCGTTTGCCTGGCTGATTGCGTTCCTGCCGTGGGTGATCCGCTCAATCTGGATTTTCACTACGCCCAGGATTGATGGCAAACCGGGTTAATTCCGACTCTGCAAAAAATCCCCACTCCCCACTCCCCACTCCCCACTCTGCAATGATCGAGTTTTATCCGCAAATCAAGTTCGTCCACATTCTCTGCGTGATCCTTTCAGGGAGCCTGTTCGCCGCGCGCGGCTTGATGATGCTTGCGGACTCGCCGTGGACGAACCACATCGTCCTGCGTCGGCTGTCGTGGACGATTGACACGACCCTGCTGGTCGCGGCCCTGATGCTGATCATGATCATGCACCAATATCCATTTGTGCAGGCGTGGCTGACGGTCAAGGTGGTGATGCTCGTCGTGTATATCGTGCTTGGGCGTGTTCGCGCTCAAACGCGGGCGCACGCGGGCGGCGCGATTGGGGTTCTATGTTGCCGCCCTGCTCGTGTTCCTGTTTATCGTCAGCGTGGCGCGCGCATGCCCCATGGGGATTCCTCGGCGAATTCATTCACTGAGCGTGCGCGCGCGACCGATCGGTCAATACTTGTATTCGACGCTCGCCCACAACTTGCGCACATCGGCACCAAAGCCGTCGCTGCGATAATCGGCGAGTTTGAGCAAGCCGCTGAAATGCGCGTTGAACGGATAGCCGATCGAGGCATCCAACTCGCGACCGTAATCCTGGCTGCCATGATCGGCACGGAAATCATGGTAGCTGGTTGCCCAGGCCGCCTTGCCGATCTTGCCGCCGACGCCGATGTAGCGGTCATCGAGACCGTTGGCTGGGGTGGACAGGAAACGATCGGCCCAGCCGTTGAAGGCGTGCAGGGTCGCGAACGGCGTGCTGAAGCCATAGTGACCGTCGCCGCCAAGGACTTCCCAGCCAGCCTTGATCGTGATTCCAGAAAGCGTCACGCTCGGTTCCACAAAATGATATTGCGCGCTCTGTGACAGTGGGTTGTTGGCATAGTCGGATTGGTCGGCCCATTCGACAGTCCAGCCGAACTGTGTCTCGCCCCACGCCTGTTTGCCGGTCCAGCGCGCACCCAGCGTGCGCGTCGACATCGTTGCGATGTCGTTGTTTTCAACGAAGTAGGCGTAGGCCGACAGTGCGCCGAGCGGCAGCGCCTGGCTGATGTTGAGCAGGTGCCCGTCGAGCGACCATTCGCGCAGCAGCGGGTTGGGGTTTTCGTGTCCGAACACGCGCAGGGCGCGATCGAGATAGGTGTAGCGCACGCTCGGGCCACCGTCGCCAAAAGCGTAGCTGGTGGCCAGGGCGTCGAAGGTCTGTTCGTTCTGGCGCCAACCGACATTACCGAAGAAGCGCTGGTTGTCGAGCATGACCCGCTGGCGGCCGAGCGTGGCATTGAATGACTCGTTGCCGTAGCCGACCCAGGCCTGATTGATTTCGTCGCTCTCGGGATCGGGCACCACCGGGTACTGCGTCTCGCCATTGGCCGTGCTGTTGTAGCTCTCGCCAAACAGGGCTTCGACGTGCTCGCCGTCGGCATACAACTGCCAGCCCGGCGCGAACACCCAGCGATAGCCGAGACGCAGGCGCAGCGTATCCGCACTGGCATTGCGGGCGAAGCCGGCATCGTCGACGCTCTCATGCCGATAACGGGCCTCGACGACCGGCCCCGAGGTAACCGCGTCGGCGGCATGAGCCAGGGTGATCGAGCCGAACAGGGCAAAGCCCATGGCGGTACACAGGATTCGTGGCCAGGGACGAATCGGGCGGGTATTCATGACAGCTTCCTCAAGTTTTCGGCGTTGTGCCGGGATGACCCGGAAGTTGCGTGTTCGCGCGCCAATTGCTTGACCGGCATCAAGCCAGGCCCGATGAGAACCCTCAACGCGACTGCATGCCGCACTTTTCCGAAGCCGGATTGCCGGTGGACTTCCGTGAGTTGTCGCGGCTGGCTATACTTGCCCGTCAATTTTGGCGCGCCGGCAGCCGTTCCGGACGCCCGCAAGAGGTGGCTTCGTGACCAATCCCGTATCCAAGACCGACGCGGTCTTTCTCAAGCATTTCGTCCAGCTGATCACCTTTTTGGTCTGCCTCTGCATAGCGCTGATCGCGCTGGGCGCATACATTTACAGCCACCATCCGGCCGAGGAAAATCCGGCCAAGGCCCGCGTGACGGATCAGCGTCTATTGCCGGTCGGTGGGGTATATGCCGGCGACACGGGCCGCGCCGCGATCGCCGCCGCCGAAGCAGCGGCCAAGTCGGCTGCCACGGCAGAAGTGGCCTACGGCGGCACCACCGATGGCAAGACCATCTTCGGCAACCTCTGTCATGCGTGCCATGAGACCGGCGCCGGTGGCGCGCCGATGCTGACTGACAAGCCCCATTGGGCATCACGTCTGGCGCAAGGCGAAGAGACCCTGGTCAAACATGCCATCGAAGGTTACACCGGAACTGCCGGCATGATGCCCGCCAAGGGCGGCAATCCGGCACTCAGCGATGAACAGGTCAAGGCCACCGTCGACTGGATGATCACCCAGGTCAAGTGATGCGCTGAACAAGTCTGAGATCAAGGTGAAAACGCCGCCTCCGGGCGGCGTCTCTTGTTTGCCGGCCAGACATTCCGGACGCAGAATCCGATCGGATCCGATAGGGGTGATCGGTGCGGTAAAAATGCCAGAGCCGATTGAAATTCGGTTCGCCGAAACATTGCCGCTGCCGCCGATAGCTGGGTTGATCGTGACAGACTTTTCCCTGTTTCCGGATTTATCGATCACGCCGCGCCGAAACGCGCCCCTGGCGCTCGCTGCCCCTGACTTTCATGGGCACCCTTCGCCGTTTCGATGTGTCGGAGAAACTAGGGCAATTCAGGGCGAATTCGTTGTCGTTGCCCGCAAACCTGCGCGCGATTCAATAGCCCTGACCGAATGTGCGTTCGTGCGTGTCTGCGTCGTATCGGTCAGGAATCGCGCTGTGGCGCTACCGACCCCGGCCCAAGTCCGCTTGATCCCGCCTTCCGTGCGATGCACCCCCAAGCCTGGCAATTCAATTCTCGAATCCATTCGCGAAAATCAAATCGAACAGGCTGCCATCGGTCAACTGGATTCTATCGAAGCCCGCATTGATGGCGGTTCCGGAAATATCCTGTTCCACGTTCAATAGCACTTCCAGCGTCGTGCCATCAGTGAATTGGGCCGGCGTAATCGATACCTCAAGTGGATTGGGCATCGTTGCGAAGCTCGCCTGGTTGGGCAGGTATTCGCTCGCAATCTGATCGATGCCGCCCGTGCAGTTGGCCGAGTTGCAGCGTACGAACAATTGCACGAAAGGCTTGTCGTGGCTGACCAGGACCGATCCGGGGGCGCGGCCCTGAGCGCTCAGGCGATAGACCCCGGCGGCAGGCACGTTGAAGCATTGACGCAGCACGTTGAAGGCGAGCGGGCTTGGATCACCCGTGGTTGCGGCTCGACTGAATGCCACCGACCCACCGCTGCTGCCAGGGCCATTCAGGGTGCTGTAGCTGGTCAGGGTCGGCGTTGAGCTGGTCCACAGGTTCAAATCCCCATCAAATTCGCCATTGACCAACCAGGGATCGCTCACCTGTCGCTCGAAAGCGCCGGCATCGCGGCTATTCGCGGCGGCGACCGTCGCGGCATAGATCGGATTCAGCACATCGAACGGGCGGCCATCCAGATCCATATCATTGCCGGCGATGATCGGCAACGTGTCCACGCCACGCGAGGCAATGCGCTGGCGGTAGTCTCCGCGTGCAGGATCGGTCAGACGAATCGGGCCGGTGACGTTGAATGAATTCGGCGGCAGCGTACTGATGTCGGTGCTGACGTTGTAGGCGATATCGGCGCTGGCGCTGCCGACGTTGCCGCCGTAGCTCAGGGTGAATTTCCCGGGCTGGTTGATCAGGTTGTTTTTAATTTCGATCAAGCCGCTGCCAGCGCGCGAGATAACGCGTGCATCGCCAATGGTGTTGTTGCTGATGGTCGCGTTCAACACGCGGAACGATTCCGTGCCGGCGTTGGCCTTCAGCAAGTTGCTCGAGAGGGTGTTGCCTGCCAGCAGGCTCAAGCCGAGCTCGAAATGGCGTGCCTCGCGCAGGTCAATCACGCTGCCACCGCTATTGTTGAGAAAACTCACCCGGCGAATGATCGATTCCGACGAGGTCTGGCCCAAAATGATCGCGCCGGTGGTTGGCGTGCCGCTGCCGATATTGATGGCGCGGTTGTTCTCGATCACGTTGCAACCCGCCACATTCGGCGTGCAGCGCAGCGCGCCCAACGTGGCTGCTTGTTCTGGGGCACTGCACGCCGATGCGTCACCTGCGTTGATGGACAAGCGGCTGCTGGAGGGATACAGCCCGAGTGCATTGGTGGTGGAGTCTGAGTAGAACGCCGCACCTTCGGGCGCTGTATTGCCGTCAACGCGAGCATCTAGCAAACACAGCCCCGCTAGCGTCTCCCCGCCAAAGCTCTCCGAGCGCGCGAAAACAGCACCGCCCAAACTGCGCGCGCGATTGCCGTGAATGCGAACCGGGCGATCGGGGTCGGTCGAAAAGACCCTGGCATAGGCATTATCCTGAGGCGATCCAGTGCTCGCATAGATAGCGATACCACCACCAAATTCGGCTTCGTTATCGAAAACGGCGCCAAAGGGCCCCAGTCCCGGCGAGCCAATATCGGCACGCGCCGGGCCAAAAATCGCCACACCACCGCCGCGAGAATTGGCGCCGGTTGTGGTGTTGCTGTAGATCGAGGTGTTGTTCGCAGCCATGATCAACCGCGCGTTACCGGTGATTGTGATGCCGCCGCCATGGCCGTCTGCTTCGATTGCGGTATTGCGCGAAATCGCACTGTTGCTGTTGATCAGCAGGGTAGCTGCGCCGCCGGTGCTGCGAAAATAGATGCCGCCACCACTCAGGGCTGCGTTCTGATCGACGCTGACATCTTCCAGAATCAGATCGCCGGTGCCGTCAAAGCGTATGCCACCACCGCGGCCACCGGTGCCGATCGCGTCGCCACGCGTAATCAACAAGCGCTTGAAGTAGCGGACCCCGTCACTGGTTATCTTGATGACCGAGTCCGTCGCCCCGCCGAGGCCACTGATCGTGGTCGAACCTGTCGGCGTTGTGGTACTGCAGTCGCTATATCCGCCCTCAAGGGTGAAATCACCGCCACCGATGGTGATCGCCTGCGCGGTGTAAGTCAGTTGATTTGAGACGCGAATCAAATCCGCTTCTGCATTGGCCGAGGCGCTGGCAAGCGCGGCTTGAATCGTGGTGTGGGTGCAATTGACCGCGCCGCCCACCGTGAAAATCGCGGCCATGGCCTGGCTATGGCAGATCAGGAGGGCGAAAAGGCAAGCAATACGCATGAGGACACACTCGCTGTTCAGGGCTGGTGCGTGAACAAACGTTGCTGAGCCTAAAACCACGACATCTGCGCCGAGATGCAGCGGACTACACGCTATTCGGCTTGCCCGGGAGAACGCGCCAACACCTCGCGAGCAGCGAGCATGCGCGGATGCGTCACCCCAAGCTCCGTTTCGACTTTGGCGATCACCGCGCGCAACCGTTCCATTGCTCTCGCACTATCGACGGGCAGGTCGATTTGCGCGATCAGTGTTTCCGCAATGAGAGTTTGCGGATGATCGAGATCGGCAACCGCAGCCAGGGTTGCTTCATAGTCACCACGCAGACCCGTCGAACACTCAGGTCCGGGCGATTTATCGCAGGCAAACAACAAGCGCGCCTGGGCCAGCAGCAGGGGGATCTTGTGTGGCCGCGTGGAAATATCGCTGATCGCTTCAGGCAACAGTTTCCTGGCCTCGTCCCAGCGCCCCTGACGCATCAGCCATTCCGCATACGACGATTGCAATCGCCCACGACGCAGTCGATTCGCAACAGTGGGCGGATACAACGAGTTGGCAAGCAGGTAAGCGGCATGGGCCTTGGTCAAATCGCCAAGCTCAAGATCGCCCTCGAATTCCGCGCTTTCAATATCGCCCCAGGACGCGCTGTTGCGACCCAGCGATGCCGCCGTCAGCGTACGTGCTTTGGTGCATGTCTGCTCGGCTTCGGCAGCATGCGCCAGCCAATGCTCAAGCATGCAAAGCTTGACAACAGCATATATTTGAACAAGTTGTGCTTTTCCACCAACATGATCGAAGCGATCCATGGCCTGCTGGAACAAGCCGCGCGCACGCCGCCATTGACCTGCACGCCAATAGCTGGATGCCAGCCCAGCCAGCGTGAGGGTGGTTTCGGTACTGTCCGGTCCGAGTCTCGCCAACTGGATTGCGTAAGCGGATTCATACGCGAGAATGGACTGCCGATACTGCCCCATCGCCTCCAGGGCATCGGCGATGTTGTTGTAGCCCACACCAACACGTCGGTCGCCGGCGCCAAAGGCGAAAATGCGCTCGGCAAGATCGCCCTTGGCATATTCCAGTGATTTTTCCGCGTGCCCGTTGATGTTTTCAATCGAACTCATCGTCTGCATCGCATTGGCGAGTGCCCAGCCGCGCTGTCCTGTTTTTTCCATCAGTGGCAAGGCTATGCGCATGTCGGCTTCAGCCGCCAGGTAGTCTTCCATGCGCACCGCAGTGAAACCGCGCATCGCGAGTGCCGCTGCATAGCGCGGGTCTTCGCTGCCCAGCGTCCTTTGTGCCAACTCGACGGATTCTGTCGCCAATCGTCTGGCGCTGGAAAGCTCGCCGATACTCTCGTGCAGAAAGGCGAAGAACGACAGCATTTCAACGCGCGCCTCCGCACCCAACCGGCTGTTTTCACGAAGCTGCGTTTCACCCGCAAGAACCAGCTCCCTGACGGTAGGGGCTTTACCCTCTGCAATGCCGATGCGCACCGGCTCAAACAGCGCTTCCAGAAAATCGCGCATGCTGGTCGCGTGGGCCAGCTCAGCCCTGCTATCAGCTTCCGCGCTGAGCGCAACGGCAGTCTGACGCCTGGCTTCCCGAGCCTGCTGCAGCGCAACGCTCAAGCTGGCGAGCAGGCCCAGAAGCAAGGCACCACAGAGGGCAACAGCCAGGCGGTTTCTGCCGACAAACTTTCGGGTCCGATACCAACCGCTCGGCGGATGCGCCTGGACAGGTTGGCCGTCGAGAAATCGACGCAGATCGGCGGCCAGATCGCCAGCGGAGGAGTAGCGCTGGTTGGGTTCGATGGCCAGTGCCTGGCGCAGGATATTGTCGATATCGCCGCGCAGGAAGCGTTTGAGCTCACCGGTGTTTCTTGCCGTAGTGGGCGGCGTTTGAGTGGCATGTGGTGTGATTGCATCCGAGGCACGGCGGGTATCGCCGCGCTTGGGCCGGGAGCCGGTGAGCGCTTCATGCAGCACGACGCCCAATCCATACACATCGGTTGCGGTAGTGATGGTGCGGCCATCGAACTGCTCGGGCGCTGCATACTCGGGCGTCATCGGCGCGTAGGTCGTCGGCGCAGCGGCGGCATCCTCATTCAGGATCTTGGCGATACCGAAATCCAACAGCTTGACCACGCCCTCATCGGTAACAAGGATATTGGCGGGTTTGATGTCCCGGTGCACGATCAAGGCGCGATGGGCGGCGTTTACCGCATCACAGATCTGGACAAACAGGCTCAAGCGTTCCCGCAACGGCAGATTCCTGCCCTGCACGAAACGCAACAGATCCGTGCCGTGTACTCGTTCCATGACCAGGTAAGGCGCACCCGAATCAGTGATTCCACCGTCGAGTAGTCTGGCGATATTCGGATGTTCGAGCGCTGCCAGCGCCTGTTGCTCGCGCTGGAACAATCGCAGCTCCAATTCAGTATGCAAGGTTCGACGCAGCAGTTTTATGGCGACCGATTGACTGTAGCTGCCGTCGCTGCGCTGGGCCTCGAACACGCTCGCCATGCCGCCCTGACCAATCAACCGTGTGATGACGTAGGCACCGATGCGCTGTCCAATCATGGAACTTGCGGTTTTCGCATGAGTGGACAAATCGTAGGCAGGTGTCGACAGGATGCCGGACAGTTTTTCCGCAAACGGTTGATCAAGCAAATGGCTCGGGGTGCGCTGGGCATCCAGCAGGGCCTGCACTCGCGCACGTAGCACTGAATCATCCGTTTGCCTGATCAACCATGCGGCACGATCTGCCGCATCGATCTCAAGCGCGCCATCAAACAGTTCGCGTACTTTCGAGCCCGGGGTGTTTGCGGTCATCCATCAATGCCTGAAAGATCGTTGTCGTTGCGCAATCGCGCAGGTGGAATTCAATGCAACCAACGGCCCGTAGCGGAAAAACACGACATGGAGCGGCCAGCCCGACTGAACGGTCAGTGCGAGCTGTCTCCCAACACGCTTTGCAGAAACGCACGGGCATAGCGCCAGTCACGATCAATCGTACGCGTGGTGAGCTCGAGATGCCTGGCCACCTCGGGCAAACTCAGTCCGGCAAAAAAGTGCAGCTCCACCACTTTTGCCGCACGCGCGTCGTCCCGTTCGAGTTGCTGCAGGGCATCGTTCAAGGCCAGAGCCTGGTTCGGCGACAGCGCCGGTGTTTCTGCATCCAGAATGGCAAGCATGGTCATATCGGAGATGCGTTCGCGTTCGGCGATCCTGCTGCGCGCATGATCGACCATGATGGATCGAAGGGCACGCGCGGCATAGGCGAAAAACTGCGGGGTCGATTCGAATCGCGCGCTGTCACTCTTCTTGAAGCGCAGATACAGCTCATGCACCAACAATGTGGTGTTGAGCGTGTCGCCGCGTTGCAGGCGACGCATTCGATGCGCGGATTGGCGCAACTCGGCGTAAACCGCGGCGAACAAATGATCGACCTGCTCGTCAGATGCGGCAGCCGATCCGGATAGGCCGGATACGGACACTTGCGTATCGCTCGAAGTTGCCTTCGTCAAAGGACGGGAAATCCGGAACCGGTTCAATACTCAGAGTACACGAGCTCCCAGGCATCGGTAATCCCCCCGCAAAGCAACTGCTGCGGGAAATGGAATGTTCTCGCAATGCTTTCCCGAGGAGGCTCCATTGAAACCCTGATTCGCCAATCGGCGGACCAGCCGATTTGCCGGGTTTCCTTTGTCACTTTCCAGTTTGCCGGTGGCCCATTCGGGCGCACAATTCATTCTGCTGGGGGAACAGGGTCTGGTCGATGCAGTCGGAACGTTGGGTACGGCTTGAAAGCCTTTTTCCGAGACGCTATCGCGGCCGCCGGCAGAGCGTGGCGCGTTTCTCGCACGACATTGTGCGGATGACTCTGACCTCCGCGTCGAGATCGAGTCGCTGTTGGACGCCCACGAATCGCTGGGTCCGCTCGACAAGGCACCGGCGCCCGTTGCCGCCCCGGAAATGCCGCCTTCGCTCGCCGCCGGTACTTGCCTCGGTGTCTGGAAAGTCGATCGACTGATCGGTCGCGGCGGCATGGGTGAGGTCTGTGAGGCTTCCCGTGTCGACGCGGCGTTCGAGCAACGGGCGGCGCTCAAGCTGCTGCGCCAGGAGGCGGCTACCCAGATCGAGCGCTTTCACGCGGAGCGACAGTTCCTTGCTCGCCTTGAACATCCCGGGATCGCGCGCTTGCTGGATGGCGGCACGACCGCCGACGGTCGCCCCTACACGGTCATGGAGTACGTCGAGGGCGTCAGTCTTACCCGATTCTGCCGCGAGCGTCGCGCCAACCTGCACGAACGACTCGCCTTGTTCATGCAGGTATGCGATGCGGTGGCCTTTGCCCATCGCAACCTGATCATTCACCGCGATCTCAAGCCGGACAACATCCTCGTCACGGCAGATGGAAGCGTGAAGCTGCTCGATTTCGGCATCGCCAAGTTGATCGACATGGCAGCCTTGCCAGGCGAAGTCGAGCATACGGTCGCACCGTTCACGCCGGACTATGCGGCGCCTGAGCAATTCAGCGGCGAGCCGGTGACGACCAGCACCGATATCTATGCGCTGGGCATACTCCTGTTCGAGCTGTTGACCGGCGATCGACCGGTGCGCACCCGCGGTTTGCCGACTGCGCAGATGCTCAAGCGTGTCGTCGAACGCGACCCTCCTTCGCCGAGTCGCGTTGCCGCATCGAATCCCTCCGCACCGGTCGC
This sequence comes from Lysobacterales bacterium, assembly GCA_016721015.1. Lineage (GTDB taxonomy): Bacteria > Pseudomonadota > Gammaproteobacteria > Xanthomonadales > Rhodanobacteraceae > Dokdonella. The sequence continues at coordinate 7,352 of JADKJL010000001.1, read as the reverse complement.
CACGCGACGGCTCAAGGGCGATCTTGATGCCATTGTTGGGCGATGCCTGCGCCGGGAACCGACGCATCGCTACGATACGGTGGTCGGCCTGAAGCGCGATATTGATCGGCATCTGCACTATCAGCCCGTGCTTGCGCGAAGCGGTGTGCGGATCTACGTGGCCGAGCGCTTTCTGCGCCGACACTGGCTGCCGATAACCGGCCTGGGTGTGCTTGTTCTGGCGCTCAGCGCTGCCGTGCTCTACGCAAACAAGGCGAGAATCGAGACCGGCAAGGCGCTCGCGCGTGCCGACGTCGTGCGCAACTTCGTCATCGACCTGTTTCGCCAGAATGATCCCGAGGCTGGCAACAGCCACCAAATGACTGCGCGGGAACTTGTTGATGTCGGCGCTCGCCGGATCGAGCTCGGCTTCGCGGACGACACCGACACACGCATCGAGTTGCTCGGCGTGAGCGGAAAACTCTATCGCGCGCTCGGCGAGAACCCGCGAGGTGAGGAGTTGCTCAAGCTGCGTCTGGCCCAGGCCGATCTCGCCTATGCTCGCGATGACGTGCGCCGCATCGAGGCGCAAGTCGACATGGCACGCGCGGATATTTCCGCGCAACGCTTCGATGCCGCGCAAGCGCTGCTTGACGAAGCGTCGGCCGCCATGGCGATGCATCCGAATGATGCGCTCGAACTCCGGGCGGTCTTGTTGAGCACTCGCTCAGCCCTCGAAAGCGAACGCGGCAATTATGCGCTGGCCATCATCTGGATCGACCAGTGCATTGCAGCCTTGCGTCGGCTCCCGTCGCCGAATGTTGCCGAGCTTGCCGAAGCGCTTTCGACACGTGGCTACTATGTGTATGAGGACGGACATATCGCGGAAGCGGAGCAGCCCTTGCGCGAAGCGCTGGCCCTGCTCGGATCGCAAGCCCAGGAAAGCTCCAGCACGTTACTGACTCTGCGCGAACGACTCGGCACGATCCTGACCTCGCTCGGGCGCTTTGACGAGGTGGTGCCCCTGCTGAGGAAGAATGCGCAGTCCGTCCGACAACTTTACGGCGACCATCATCCTAACCTTGCCAACGCACTGCATCAGTTGGCGTCCGCGTTGCGCCAAAGTGGTGATTTCAAGGCGGCGATTCCGGTCTTCCGCGAGTGTGTCGAACTCTATGAACAAAACTATGGGCGCGACCACAGCTATGTAGCAGTCGCGCTGACCGGTCTCGGGCAGACCCTCGGAGCTTCCGGGGATCCTCAGGCAGCGATCGCGGCACTCCGACAAGCAAAAAGAGATTTACGAAAAAACCCTCGACTCCAGCATGTCTACACGGCTGTCAGCATTACTGCCCTCGCCGACGTGCAACTGGCCGCCGGCGATGCAAAGGTTCCGAGCACGATTATCGTGCAGCGCTTGCGACGTTCGCGCAGATCGGAGACGGTCGGCACATCTATGCTGAGGCCGCTCACCTTGGTCTGGGCAAGGCGCTTTCCGCACAGCATCGCTTTGCAGAGGCGGAGCCGCCGTTGAGAGCGGCGTTGGCCCGCCTGTCCAGCGAATTTGGTGCGAACGATCGACGCGCAATCGAGAGCGCGGCCGAACTTGTTCACTGTCTGCTTGGACAGGGGAAGCGTGAGGAGGCGGGACGCTTGCTTGAGAATGCTGAGCACGCGCTGACCAACACCCAAGGCGATATCAGCCGGCAGCGTGCCAGCCTGCTGCGTGCGCGCACGGAGTTCGACCAGGGCTGACGACGTGCAGGCGCGTTGCACCACCGCATGCATCCACAGAGCCGAAGTCATGGACTTAAATTCCCGTCAGTGAATGGATGCGCAGATGCCGACGTTGCGGCGATCGCTTCAAGGCGTCGACTGTGCCAACTCACGATGCAACCACGCCCGCGCAAGAGTCCAGTCGCGGCGTACCGTTCGTTCCGAGATTCCCAGTGCAAGTGCCGTCTCGGCATCATCGTAGCCGGCAAAATAGCGACATTCCACAACCTGGGCGAGGCGCAGTGAATCCCGCGCGAGTCTGCCGAGCGCTTCGTTCAGGGCGACGATGGATGCGTCGTCCTCGATCGCCACATCAAGAGCGGAGGTAATTGAAACATGCGTCGCGCCATCGCCACGCTTGCTGGCCAGACGAGCCACGGCGTGATTGACCAGCGCGTGACGCATGGCGAGCGCGGCAGCGCGAAGGAAGTGCTCGTCCGTGTTCCAGCCGTTCGAACCGCGCAATTTGAGGTAGGCCTCATTGACCAGGGCGGTCGTCTGCAGCGTTTCGCCAGCACTGACCCGGCTGCGTTCACGGTGAGCCAGTCGACGAAGATCGTCATGGAACAGCGGCATCAACTGGTCAGCCAGACTGCGCACCGATGCGGGTGCGAGGTCATCCCAGGCCGCAGTCGGATCAGTTGGCAAATCACGGTACGGATTGCTCATGTGCACATCATAACGCTGGCGATGGCCGGATCAGGCACCGCTTCCTGTTAGGCAATTGGATCGAAGAACCCACGGCTGCCTGGCCACTCCCGCACCAACAGTGCTTGCAATCGAGAACCTGAACGATGGGCCTGGAGTCAATCGCGTGAACGACCGGTCCCTTCTCGGACTCGAGGCAGCCGCGAGGATTCTCTTGGCCGTGACGGGCACGTGCTGATGTCACGTTCAACGTCAATTCCGTTGTCGATCTGATCGATGACAACACCAATGATGGTGTATGCCATACCAGCGCGAATAACTGTTCGCTGCGGGTGGCGATCATGCAGGCCATTCACTTGTGCCACCCCGAGGACGCCATCATCAACCTCCCAGCGGGGCACCACCTGCTGTCGATTCCACCCGCCGATCCCGACAACGGAGAAGCAACGGGAAATTTGAATCTGAGGAAGGCACTGATTTCGGGTCAACGAATCGTCATCAACGGTGAGTCCACCGCCAATACGAACATCGACAGCAACCAGATCGACGCGGTCTTCAACATCGCGCAGGACCGGCGCGCAACGATTGCGCGCGTCACCATTCGTGGTGGCTACGGCTATCGAAAACTTTGCCTGCATTGATTCTCTGAGAATGGATGAGCCTGGCGACAAGGTGCCAAACATGGCCGGATCGAGTGCCGATTGCTGTTTCTTGAAGCGATTTCGGAGAAATTGAATGTACGTGAAGCCCAGTGCGTTAGCCGTTCGGCCGTTTTGTCCATGCGCCGAGCAGGGCAACAAGTCTCTATGGATCAGTCGGATCTTCTCGGTGTTGATGATCGCCTTCGCAACCTCGGCGCATGCGAACACGTTCATCGTGACCAATACGCTGGATTCCGGCGCCGGAAGCCTGCGCCAGGCCATCCTCGACGCGAACGCCATGCAGACAACCGGCAGCAGCCACTGCGCGGGGCATTCTATCGCATTCAACATTCCCGGTAGTGGCGTGCACACGATACAGCCGCTTTCGGCGCTGCCGCCGCTCCATATCCCCATCAATATCAATGGCTATACCCAGCCGGGATCGCTCCAGAACACTCAATTCCAGGGCAGCAATGCCGTGATCACGATCGAGCTCGACGGCAGTCTCGCCGGGCCCGCCGACGCCATCGTGATTGGTTCCAATGTTTCGGGCTCTCCGTTATGCCCCGGCAGTAACAGCGAGATCCGTGGACTGGTCATCAACCGGTTTGCCGGTGCGGCGATTTCGATGGGCGAGGCATTCTGTGCGGTCAATGCATTTTGCTCGGTTGGTGGTGTCGTCATCCAGGGCAACTACTTCGGCACGGATGCAACCGGAAGTGTTGGCCTTGGCAACGGATTCGGCTTGTCGCGAGCCACCCTCGTCTTTGGGCTAGGCAGCACCAGCAACATTGTTGGCGACGAACTGGCGTCAGCCGGCGGTCCGATGGATACCCTGCCAATGGATCGAAACGTCATTTCCGCCGGCGCGGCTGACGCGATCTACATCGGATCGTCTCAGTCCAATTCGATGTCGCAAGCTCACCGCATTCGCAACAACTATATCGGCACCAACGCCAACGGCAACGCTGCCCTGGGCAATGGAGGACGCGGCATCACGGTTGATGCGAACGCTTCCAATATCGCGATCTATGACAATCTCATCAGCAACAATGGCAGCGATGGTGTCGCCATACTCGACAGCCCGACACTGGGCACGGCCGTCATCGCGAACGGCATCGGAATCGGCGTCGGTGCGGTCGCGATGGGAAATGCAGGGCACGGCGTCATCGTCGCTGGCGGTGCTCGTGCAGTAACGGTCGGAGCGCGTTTCAGATTCGCGCCGCCGTTCACCGCAAGCATCGCGAACAATGCGGGTGCCGGTGTCTTCGTCGACGACTTCGCCCAGGCTGACGTGGGCAACGCGTCGATCAGCGGCAACGGTGGTTTGGCGATCGATCTAGGATCGCTGGGCGTCACCCCCAACGATCCGCTGGACGCCGACAATGGCCCGAATGAACTGCTCAACAAGCCGGTGATCGCGTCGGCCATATTCGACGCCGCAACCTCGATCACCACGATCACCGGCAGTCTCGCCGCTGTTCCCAATGCCACCTATACGATACTGTTTTTCCGGAACACCGCGTGCGACGCCAGCGGCTATGGCGGAGGCCAAACGCTGCTCTCATTCGACCCACCGCCCAGCGGCCTCGTTGTAACCACGGATGCGTCTGGCAACGCATCGTTCGTTCGGCAAACCTCTGGCGTTCCGGCAAACATCGTGCTGACCGCGCTAACGCGCACCTTCGCGAGCATGTCGCCTCCCGCCCTGATCGTCTCGGAGTTTTCCGCCTGCCGACAGGTGATCTCGACTACTGATCGCATTTTCATGAGCGGGTTCGACTCCTGATCGTTGCGCGGGGCGTCTACCGCACGCACCCTGCTGCGGCGTTAGCGCAGACCCAATTGATCGGCGATTGCGACAAAGCGTGGATCGGCACGCAGCACGTCCCAACTGTGGTCTCGCTGTAGAAACGAGATGCCGACATCGCGCGCTTCGTAGCCGCGGGCGAGCCACAGCAGCGCCTGATCGCGGTCACCCAGGACCAGGTAAACCTTCGAGATGCTGATCGGTGGCACGTAGCCCTGCTGCGAGCGCTGCAGCATGTCGTCGAGTATTGTCCTGGCATCGGCGTCATGCCCCGCTCGCGCCAGCGCAACGGCCAGGATCGGCATGACCTGCAGGCTGCCTCCTGAACTTTTTCTGGCCTTGTTCAACTCGACAACGGCGTCGTCATGGCGTTGCTGGCCCAGCGCAGCCGTGCCAAGAAACAGGTGCGCGATCCAGAAATCGGGATCCAGGTGCAGGGCTTGCGCAAGCAGTCGACGGTACTCATCGTGATGGCCGGCACTGCTGGCAAAGCCGGCAACAATCGTATTGATCAACGGCGACAGCGGATTCAACTCGACAGCCTTCTTTCCCTGCTCGAGCGCTTCTGCGTTGCGCTCCATGTTGGAAAGCAGATGCGCATAGCCCAGACGCGCCTCGGCGAGGTTCGGATCAAGCGCGATCGCGCGACGAAACTCCCGTTCGGAATCCGGCCAGTTCCAGTCGTACCAGAATGCGACCCAGCCCAGCACGGAATGCGCCTCCGCCAGGTCATCGTCGATTTCGATCGCCTTGCGCGCCGCCGCCTTGGCGAGCGGAAAGGTGTCGTTTGGCGCGGCATCACCGGCCATCGGCAAGCGTCGGTAAGCCTCACCCATGCCTGCGTAGGCCAGCGCGTTGGCGGGATCCAGATCGAGCGACTGACGATAAAATCCGATCGCCGCATAGAGGTCGTCGGATTTGACCTTTTCGGCGCGATGACGAGCGAACAGGTACAGGCGATACGCATCGGCATTGGTTGTGTGAGTGCGCACTCGTCGCGGCGCGAACTTCAGGGGTTTCGTCACGTGGCAGGGTCACATGCGCGACGAAGCGATAGCCGCGCGCTGGTTCGGTAACGATGTAGCGTTGATCCGTGCTGTTTTCACCAAGCACGCGCCGCAACGCAGAAATATTCTGGTTGAGGTTGTTCTCTTCCACGACCCGACCAGGCCATATCGCCGAGATCATTTCATCCTTGCCAAGCACCCGTTCGCCGCGTTGCACCAGGTACAGCAGCGTTTCGAATGCCTTGGGCTGCAGTGCTACCGCCGTGCCATCAAGACGCAGCAGTTGGCGCTTGACCGCATCGAGCCGGAATTCGCCGAAGGCATAGACGGGTGAATCCGCGATCTGCATGTTGCTCTCAGAAAAATTCAGGATTCTTCACGCCCAGTCTAAGGACTTTTAGGTCCCTGAGGTTGATTGTGTGGTTACACGCAGCCTTCGCGCTTGCGCGTCGTCACATTTCTCGAAACCCAAGGGAGTCACCATGAAACATCTACTTGCCATCGCCATCGCATTGAACTCCGCGCCCTTCGCCACGGCCTCGGAAAGTCCTTCCACAACCCACACCGCAACGATGTCGGCGCAACATCAAAACGATGAAAGAACATCATGGTGGTGGTTTCCCCAACGCCGCATCGAAGGCGTGTGGGTCGAACAAATAAAAATCACCAATTGCAGCACGGGTGCCACGATGGCCGAATTTCAGGCGACGGACATGTTCATCACCGGCGGCGCGCTGACCGATACCAGCACGCAACCGCCCGCCTCACGCGGACCGGGGTTTGGAACGTGGTGGTATGCCTACGGTCGTAATTTCGGCGCGGCGATGCGCCTCAATCGATATGCGCCGGATGGCTCGTTTCAGGGCGTCAACCAGGTGACCCGCGCACTGTCGATCAATGCCGACGCGGATGAGTTGAACGGGACGATCAGCGTACGCATACTCAATGCCACCGGCGATTTGATGATGATGGCCTGCGGCACGGAACAGGGAACGCGCGCTTACTAGCCGGTCCCTCGCTTCAGGCAAAGAATGAGCAGGGATCAGTTTGTTCTGACCCCCTCGCCGCGACGCGGATCGAATCACCGTGGCCGGTTTCCGTACCGTTTCCTGTTTATCAGCCGAACGCCGATTTCTTCCTCGGTATTGATCTGGACTTCACCCATGACCTTGCGGCGAAAGCGACGCCACCTTGCGCCACCGATGTCGGCGTTGCTGATCTGCCTCGTTGGCGTTTCCTACGCACACGCCGACGTCACCTTCAACGTCAACACGACGGCGGATCTGCTCGATCAGGACACCGGCGACGGCGTCTGCCTGACCGCCAGCGGGCAATGCTCGCTGCGCGCCGCAATCATGCAGGCCAATCACTTGATCGGTCCCATCGCGACACATATCCGGCTTCCTGCCGGCAACTATATGTTGACGCGGCTCGCCAGTGGATCCAATGGGGAGGACAGCGGCGACCTCAATTTCACGGCGCCGCTGAGTG